>OZ252011.1:0-3622536 GCA_965247355.1 Balneolaceae bacterium
AGTTTGAACCAATTGATAGGAATCTGAATACACAGAATTATCATCCTCTAAAGGAATTTCATCTATGAAAGAATAAGACAGGTTTGCATACAATCCCGGTTCGGTCTCAATATTGAGGGAAGTAAAAAAGGAATGAGGTGGAATCCCGGTCATATCATTGCCTGAAAAATCTCCATCGCTTGTATTGTAATCCGCAAATTCAAAATCGTGATAGGTGTATGCCAGATTGAGTTGAGCTCGTCTTAAAAAACCATAGTAATTATCTATCAGTATATAGTTTGCATTCAACTCAAAGCCACGTTGATTTGTTTTACCCGCATTTCGAAATACAAAAGTATCGCGAGTGGTATCGGGATTGGCTTGCTGAATAATGGAGTCATCGAGCTTGAAGAGAAATACAACTGCATCAAAACCCAATCTTCCTTCCAATGCATTGCCTCTCATTCCCATTTCATAATTAGTTCCTGTTTCAGCTTCCAGATTCAGGTTAATACTTCCTTCATTGGTTCGGATTTCCTCAATAGTAGGCGGAGAAAAACCGAGTCCGGCACTGGCATGTGCCGTAAGTTGTGGCGTGATTTTTTTGCAATTCCAATTCTGGGGATAAACTGAGGATCAAAATCCTTCTCGACCAATCCTTCCTCTCCGTTACCATCTGTTGCTAATAGCCTGTTTATATCATACTCCAGATTATTGTAGCTGATTCCTGCGGTCAAAAACCAATCATTGGGTAAATCAAACTGGGTATTTAAATAAAACAGGTTGGACTTCACCTTCAGCTCATCATCAAAATTAAGGGTACCTACTTTTCCGGAATCATTCTCAAAATTACGCGCGGCATAACTGGAAGCCTGCATCTCAGTCCCAAGTGTAAATTTTGCATCCACAGCTCCAATTGGTGTCTCATAGGAATAGTTTGATCGGAGCCCGCCACTTTTACGACTGTCGATTTTATAATCAAAATTGAAAGGATTTTCGAAATCGCTGAAGGTCCCGAAGGCTGATGCTTCATTCGAAAATTTTTCTGTGATTTGAAATTTATGTGTGATGCCCATCAAAAGAGATTCATGCTTAATGCCCGAATTTGCATCTACACTTCCAAGTACAAAAGGATTTCCCGGGCGGGCCTGGGTAGGGTCGTTTTGAAATTGAGTTTCATTTAGTCCACCGGGTATTCCGTAGTTTAAATTGCTGTATAAAATATTGGCCGCTATACTTCTTCCCTCCATATATTCGGTCTCTCCGGAAACCTCGATTACTTCTCTGTCCAGATAAGCCTGCTGCCTGTACCCATCACTTTTGCTTTTAGAATATTTGAAAGATAGTCCTCCGTTTTCAATCTTATCCTGATAAGCAAGATCATATCTGAAAGTTCCAAACGAACCAATTGATGAATTTGCGGTCAATTGATCCTGTTGAAACGGAGCTGTACTGTTAATCAATAATACACCCCCGTTTCCTGCGCCATACAAACTTCCTCCGGGACCTTTAATCACTTCTATACTTTGCATGTTGAAGGGGGCAAGGAGGTTTAAAAAGGTGCTTCCAGTTGGTTCTGTAAGTGGTATTTCATTCCAGTAAATTTTCACATTACGGATTCCAAAAGGTGAGCGTAAAGAACTCCCGCGAATTGCGATCCGATAACTTCCCAGGGCACGTTCCTCCATTCGAACTCCGGCAACCGTTCGAAGTCCATAGACCAAAGAAGAATTGTCAAATGCGGATAAGGTTTGTGGGGTGATATAGGAAATACTTCCGGGGGATTCGAGGATACTCCTGTTTCCCTGATATCCTACCACCACAACATCGTCAAGCTCCGCTTTTAACGTATCAATTGGAGCTTGTGCATAAAGCCATGTTGGGGAAATGATTAGAAAAGAAAGAAGAAGAAATTTTTTCAGCATAGGATACAAACTACAAAGACTCACTTTAAGTTATGAGAAACCTATACATTCCTTTACAAAACAGCGTTCTGTTTTATTAGAGATTGAAGAGAAAGAAAGTAAACCTGTTAGCTTTCGCGATGTAATGAAATGAAGTTCTCCAATATTTTCTGAGGGTAGCGAATAACTTCGTTTTTAACAGAATCTATTAACGATTCAGTTTCTGATGGCTTAAAATACCCATGATCTTTGTAGGATCGGATTCTTAATATTATTCCGGGAACATCCAATTCAGGATGAAACTGGGTGGCATAGAAATGTTTCTTACAGCGGATCATCTGAATAGGGCAGGTAGGCGAACTGGCTAACAAAACAGCACCTTTTGGTAACGACTGACAAGACTCTTTATGCCCAACAAAAGCGGCAAAGGATGTGGGTAGATTTTCTAGGATTGGATCGTTCGCTTCCAACTGAATCCGGACGCTTCCTACTGGTTCGCTAAACTGTTTTCCAGAAACTTCTCCTCCCAAATAGCGGGTGATGGATCCCATGCCATAACACATTCCCAGATAAGGAATATCATAGTTGAAGATCGTTTCATAGAGATGTTCCATTTCCATTTCAAAACGGAGCTGTGCTGAAGGCTTATCAACTGTAGCATCACTTATATTTGCAGGCCCGCCTCCGGTAATAATCCCGCTATAATCCCGAGGATCGAGATGCGAAATACTTTGCTGTTCCATTCGAATTCGGACCAATTCTTCCCGCTCCAGCATACCATATTGTAGTACTGCTTCGTATTCTTTATCAGAGGCTTCATCCAGATAGCGGTGTTGTAAGAGAAGAAATGGTTTCATAGGTGGTGAATGTAAAAAAGTGGTGCGAATTAACGACAATAAATTTTGTCTAAACTATCCGGTTCTCATTTACTTCTTTTGATTTCGTCTTTAATGTTAGTCCGTTTATCTTATGAGCCTGAAATTAAATTGATATCAAACATCATTCTTATGAAAAGAGCAGTTAAAAGCACATTTATTCTGATCATTGCACTTCTTTTTGCCCAGCAGGGTATTTCTCAGAGTGTAGGGCTGGATTTATATACCGAAATGGGAGAGCGTGGTTTCGTAAATTATGAAGGCGTGTCTGGTCTTTCCTGGCTCCCTGGAAATATGGGTTATTTTGAGACCGAAAGTACAGGAGAAGGCGTTGAGTTCTACAAAGTTGATCCAAAATCTCAGAAAAGAACGCCTCTTTTTGATGCGAGTACTGAGCAAGCTTTGATAGAACAGTATAACGATGTTACAAATAGCGATTTAGAAGCTATGCCATTCAAAAGCTTTGAATTTGTGATGGATGATGAAGCTATCTTCTTCACTATCGATGACACGGATTTTCTTTTTCACTTGGATGAAAAGAACCTTAGAAAACTTTATAAGCCTGAAATTGAGCGTTTTAAGTACGACGATGAACTGATGCGTAGAATGGAAACCAGTCAGCTTTGGAACGGTACTTATTCTCATGATTATCGAACATTTGCATATGTGAAAGGGTACGATATTTATGTTGTTGATACTGAGACTAAAGAAGAAAAGCGTCTTACATACGGTAGCGAAGAACAAATGAATGGAAAGCCAAGCTGGGTATACCCTGAAGAGTTTGGGCAACGTGAAGCTTATTGGTTTTCGCCGGATGATTCTAAAATAGCTTACCTGCAGTACAACGAAAAAGATGTATTCCAATATCCTGTAATTCATGAAACCGAGTTTGAAGCAGGGCTGGAACTGATGAGATATCCAAAAGCTGGAGAGACCAACCCAACGGTTAAATTATTTATTGTTGATATTGAATCAGGTGAAATTGAGCAGGTTCCTACCAATAGTGGACCTGATACTTACATTGTTCGTCCAATCTGGAGAAATGATGGTAGCGAATTAACCTTTCGTCGTTTAAACAGAAAACAAGATCATCTGGAGCTTTTAGCTTATGGTCTTGAAGACAAAAAAGTTCGAACAATTCTTGAAGAAAAAGAAGATGCATACATCAGTTTGCATGATAACTTTATCCAGTTAGAAGATAACGAAACCTTTATCTGGACTTCCGAAGTAAGCGGATATAATCATATCTACCACTATAATTTTGATGGGACTCTTATAAATCAAATAACGAAAGGAGAGTGGCCGGTAGGAAGCATCGAAAATGTAGATCAGAAGAATAAAAAGATATACTTCACGGGTTATCAGAATATGGGACTTGATCACTATTTCTATGTGGTCAACTTCAATGGAAAAGGGATGAAGAAGCTAACGGATGAACCGGGTCGCCATACTATCTCAATGAATGAAGCTGCTACCTATTATACCGATGGTTTTTCTTCCTTTGATCATCCTTATGAAGTAAACCTTTATACTTCGAATGGTAAACTGGTTCGCAATTTATTAAAGGCAGACACTGAAAATATTGAGAAGAATAATCTTAGTAAGCCTGAGCTTGTAACTGTTAAATCAGCGGATGGCTCTGAAGATCTTCCTGTATTGGTATATAAACCAGTCGATTTCGATCCGAATAAAAAATATCCGGTTGTGCTTCCACTGTATGGTGGACCTGAGTATCAGGATGTGACCAATACCTATAAGAACGCGGATTCTTATCAGCGTTTAGCACAACTTGGTTTTATCGTTGTGCGGGCTAATTACCGTGGTTCAGGCAATCGTGGAAAAGAATTTGCCACACTTCATTATGGTAAGCTTGGTAGCATCGAAATTGATGATTATGCGCATGTTGTGAAAGAAATTACTAAACGAGATTACGCAGATGAAAGTCGGGTAGGGGTTTATGGGCATTCTTACGGTGGATATGCAACTTCACTACTTATGCTTCGCTATCCTGAAGTATTCCATGTAGGTATTGCAGGCGCTCCGGTAACCGATTGGAGAAGTTATGATACCATTTATACTGAACGCTACATGAACACCCCTCAGGCTAACCTTGAAGGCTACGAAAATGGTTCTGCGATGAACTATGCTGAAAACCTTAAAGGTAAACTCCTCCTTGTTCATGGAACCATTGATAATAATGTTCATCCGGGAAATACGGTACAGTTGCAGAATGCTTTAATCTTAGCCGATAAGAAATTTGACTTGATGACCTATCCTGCAAACCGACATGGAATTCGGGGTGCGCACGGTCAGCATTATCAAAAACTACGCTTAAACTATCTGATTGAAAATCTGCAACCGGATATTACCGGTTCTGATGAGGTAGGAGCAGATCTAAGCTGGTCGAATTGATTCGGATTTAAAGCTGAAGAGCATCCTATTAAACATAGCCCCGGGATTTATCACGGGGTTTTTTAATTAACCACCCAAGGATTGAACTAGTTTAAAACGGATGGAAGTCATAGCATGGTGGTTGAATTTCCAGAAAATTACTCCTTCCCTAAATACTCCAACCCGCTAAACAGATAAACTGCAGGTGCGTTCCAGTTGATAGTAATTTCATTGGTGGAATAACTGCACCAGTCATCCAGAAACGCGAGCGCAGGAAGGGTAGATGGATAAAGATCTTCACCGCAGTCCTGATTCAAATTACGAGGGTTTGGACCACCGGAAACCAATCCTGGTACCGGATCTTTGATATTGTCTGCTTCGGAAGGACGGTGGTGAATATTCATGACCAGTTTATCTCCGAACCCGGTAATATAGCTATACCCGGTAGGATTCATTCCAAGAAGATAATCAGCCACATGAAGAGCGGCATCATAGTACTTTTTCTCCCCGGTTAATTGATAGGATTGGAGAATAGCCATTCCAACATTACCGGCATGACCATTTGATCCCCAGAAAAAATGACTGTTATCATACCCAAAAGGAGAGCGATAAGGAGCTGTCGAAGATGCAGTAACCATTTCTTCAGTTAGTGCAACAAGGGTTTCCTGCAAAGCAGATTTATCTGATTCTGAAAGGCCTTTCAATTCATTACGATGATGAACAAGGGAATATAAACCAAGTGCTCTCACACTATTCCAGGAAGGAATTCCTATATCGCTTTCTCTCCACCCACTTTCGTTGTAATAAGAATTTTCGCCTGTTGTAATGAACAACTCTGAACCAGCCCAGAAAAACTCGTCACTTGCATTGAAATCTCCATAGGCACCCGTTACCACATCAGGATCATACTGCTGATTCATCTGGTTTTGACGATACAATAGGTTCGGGTTCTCTTCGGCCCATAGCCAGGCCTTTTTTGAAGCAGTCAGTGCGGAATCAGCAAACTCAGGTAAAAAGGGTTGATATACCCTCGCTGCCTGGGCCATCATTGCGGCGAAATCGAGCGTCGCAGGTGTGTTCTTCATTACTACATATCGCTGATTTACGGCATCTTTGGGCATTAATGCTCCTTCAAAATTGGCAGTTGTAGCTTTATGGTACACTCCACCATCATCAGGATCTTGCATGGTTAGCAACCATCTCAGATTCCAGAGTACTTCGTCCAGTATATCAGGGATAGCATTTCCACTTTCGGGGATATTGAGAGTTTGCATATTGAAGAATTCAGGGAATTGTTCATATGCGAAAAGAAGGGTATAGGTACTAATACCGGAATTAACCACATACTTGTTATAATCTCCGGCATCATACCAGCCTTTTGGGGATGATATAATAACTCCTTCAGGACGGCTTTCGGTGGCCGCTGATGGGTGGATCATTACCAACGTATCGGGATGTCCCATAGGTCTGGCCCAACGCCCGGCATATTCTTCATCAAGTGCGGTTGAAGCCCGCATATAATAATAAGCTTTCAAAACTGCCTTAGTGACGTCCTCAAAAACACCGTTACTGATTGAAAACTCGTAGGAAGAAGTCCCATCTTCAATTTCCAGGATATAAGTTCCAGGATCATCAAAGTCTGAAAAATCCGCTACCATTACTTTTTCACTTGAGGGCTCATTAAAACCCCCTTCTGTAAGTGTTCCAGTATATACTACCTCACCGGACTCGGTATTTTTAAGAAAGAAGGAGGTAGCTTCAGTGTCAGGAGTGATAATGATTTTTGATAACCCGGGCTTGTATCCTAATTGGTTTACTTTAGGAGCTCCATCCTGAGCTACAGAATCATTTGAGAGTAGAATCCCAACAACAATCAGAAGAAGATAGAATCGTATAAGTTTCATTTTATCAGGGTCATTTTTCGTGTGAAAACCTCTTGTCCATTCGTAATCCGATAATAATATACCCCACTTGCAAAGCCAGAAGCATCCCACTGAACATTATGTGATCCGTAAGATTTTACACCATCAACAAGTATGGCTACTTGTTGCCCCATAGTGTTGTAAACGCTCAGTTTAACTTTTGATCTTTCTACAAGAGTAAAAGAGATAGAAGTAGTTGGATTGAATGGATTTGGATAATTCTGCTCCAGCCTGAACTCTTTAACTGCAAGAGGGTCTTCTTCATTATTTACTAATGAGACTATTTCCCGTGGTTCGGAATCACTATAAAGGGAGTCATCTATGTAATCCTGCAATCGTACGATAAGCGAGTCACCTGGGGCATCAGGGATAATTATCTGATCGTAAAATCCTTTAGAAGCAGGGATTTTCTCTGCTACTAATGAAAACTCATTTTCTGAACTTAATCTTACAAAAATATCTAATGTATCTACAAAAGCAGAGTTCCAGGTAACAGAGGCCCTGCTACCTGGCCTGAATAAAAAAGCTGCATTTACGCTTTCAACGTTAATTCTTTTTCCGGGTTTAATCTTCAAAACGGAAGATTCTGTCCATATATCTGAATCTGAGCTGCTTTCCACTCGGAATAACAATGAGTCTCCAGGGAGATTAGGAATTACAAATTCGGTAAAAGAGGTATCCTCAGAAGAGATATTGGCAGCAAGTTCGGTGTAGCTATCTTCAGAAAATTGTTTATAAAGTACATTCACTGAGGTTGGATCTTCGGTTGTCCATGTTATAGTGAGACTATCACCTATATCATAAAAACCTTCTCCAAATAATGAAGTAATACGGATTGGATCAGTAAATTCCGTTGTAAATTCAGGAGTTGTATGTTCTAATCCGGCTACGAGATAAATAAATGGAGAATTCCAGTAAGTAGTAACTTCATTGGTGGAATAACTACAATAGTCATCCAGATAGGACGCGGCAGGTAAGTTCGAACTATAGGCATTTTCACCACAATCCTGGCTTTGATTAAATGGATTTGGACCTCCAGCTACCCATCCCGGTACGGGAGCTGTTACATTATCAGCTTCGGACTGGCGGTGGTGAATATTCATCGGGCTCTGATCTCCAAATCCGGTTACATAACTATACCCAACCGGATTTCTTCCTAGTAAATAATCCAGAATATGAAGAGCTCCGTTATAATACTTTTGATTTCCAGTTATCTGGTATGCCATAAAAATACCCATACCTAAGTTCCCGGCTGTCCCATTGGAACCCCAGTTGAATTGCCAGCTTTGTATTCCAAAAGGAGAACGGTATCCCGAGTTAGAACCGCTGTTTATGTACCAGTCAAAAGCAGTGATAAGAGCCGATTTAACAGCTGCTGTATCAGCTGAGCCAATTGCCGTAAGACTTTTTCGGTGGTGAACCAAAGAAAAAACTCCAAGAGCCTGAACATTTCCCCAGCCGGATACACCCAAATTATTCCATCCATTATCAGGATAATAATCGTCATTCTGCGTAGTAATATATAGCTCAGCTCCGGCCCAGAACCATTCATCAGAAAAATCACTGTCTCCATAAGCACCGGTATTTATATCAGGATCAAAATTGTTGTTCATGGTCCCCTGATTGTAGGAAAGGTTTGGGTGTGCTTCTGCCCAGGCCCAGGCTAGTTCAGCTGCAGCTAATGCAGAATCAGCAAAATCCGGATAAAATGGATCGTAAATCCGGGCTGCCTGAGCCATAACTGCGGCAAAATTCAGGGTAGCGGCTGTTCCTTTCTGCACAACATATCTCGAAGCTGTTGGAACATTGGGCATCACGTTAGCCTGGAAATTAGTGGTGGTGAGTTTATTATACACTCCGCCATCATCGGGGTCCTGCATGGTAAGCAGCCATCGCAATGCATATAAAGCTTCATCCAGAACATCAGGGACATTATCTCCACTTTCCGGGATAGTTAATTCGCGGTCAGTATAATAGCCGGAGAATTGCTCATAAGAAAAAAGGATGTGGTTGATGCTTGATGAAATTGGAACCACGTATTTATTAAAATCGCCGGCATCATACCAGCCTCCGGGTGAAGAAATCGTTGAGTTGGCAGGACGTTTTTCAGTGGCTGCAGAGGGATGAATTAACACATTATCATCCGGGTGTCCTGCGGCTCTGGACCAGTTACCCGCATATTGAGCGTCCAGAGCTATTGATGCCCGATTGAAATAGAGCGCTTTTATCAATCCATTTGAAAGACCATCAAATACATTATTTCCAATTTCGAATGGATAGGATTTAGAGCTACCATCTACATAAAGAACATATTTCCCGGGTCTATTGAAATCCGAAAAATCAGCTGTTTTAACTGTTTCATCAGAATGATCATAGTACACGGATGAGGATAGAGTTCCATGAAAAACGACGGTACCGGTTTCGAAGTCACGAATATGAAATTTGGTGGCATTGTTATCGGGAGTTATGGCAAGCTTTACCCCCTCAGGGTAATAACCTAGTTGATTTAGTTTAGGTTTGTTATTCTTGCTTTGAGCAGAAACTGAACCGGTTGCAAAAAGAGCAATAAAAAATGTAATTAATAAGCGTGTGGAGGGAAAATTCATGATACCTACAGGTTGATTTACCTATAATATCAAATGAATTGATTAAAATTGAAAAGATAATTTTTCCCACGGAAATTGTAAGAAAAACAACCTTTAAAGTAACTTACTTGCTATGTTCGCCAGTTCGGATCTTTCTCCCTTCTCCAGATTCACATGTGCATAAATTGGATTGTTGTGCATACGGTCTACCAGATAAGCTAACCCGTTACTTTGAGCATCCAGATAAGGAGTATCAATCTGGAAGATGTCACCTGTGAAAATGATCTTGGTGTTTTCACCTGCCCGGGTGATAATGGTCTTGATTTCGTGAGGAGTAAGGTTTTGAGCTTCATCCACTATAAAAATCACATTTGATAAACTACGACCCCGGATATAAGCAAGCGGCACTATACGAAGTTTATCAGTTTGGATCATCTCATCAATTTTCTTGTACTGCTTGCTGGTTTCTTTAAACTGATTTTTGATGAAGCTCAGATTGTCCCAGAGCGGCTGCATGTAGGGATCAATTTTCTGATTGGCATCTCCCGGGAGATACCCAATATCCTTATTACTAAGTGGAACAATAGGTCTGGCTAGATAAATCTGTTTGAATTCACTACGCTGTTCAAGAGCACTTGCAAGAGCAAGTAACGTTTTTCCGGTCCCGGCTGATCCGGTAATACTTGCAAGCATAATATTTGGGTTCATCAACGCGTGCATAGCAAACGTTTGTTCAGCATTCTTTGGTACAATGCCATAAGCATTAGAAGTCTCAATATTTTCGATGTAGCCGGATTTCTTATTAAAGCACCCGAGTGCAGAAGAACCATGACTTTTCATGATATAGAAATGATTGCTTGTTGGGGCAACCTCCATCAGTTCTTTCGGTTTGATTTTTCCTTTCTCATAGAACTTACCGATGAGCGAAGGATCTTCCAGCTCTAACTCTGTTTTCCCTTTATAAAGTTGCTCTATATTTTTGACTTGAACTGTTTCATAATCCTCGGCATCAAGACTTAGAGCACGAGCTTTGAGTCGAAGGTTGATGTCTTTCGAAACCAGAATTACTTTTTCATCCGGGTTCTCAGATTTGAGGCGAAGCGCAGCATTAATGATATCATGATCATTCTTTTTGGAGCCAAACATCTTATTGGCATCCACGTGATCACCTCCATTCGTAATCACCTTTAAGTTACCATGAGAACGCCCGTTTAAAGGAATCCAGTCGAGTAGCATATTGTCATCGGAGATTCCATCCAGATAGCGAATAAATTCCCTGGCATGTAAGTTTGTTACTGTATTCCCCTTTTTAAACGTATCCAGTTCCTCGAGAACTGTTATCGGTATTGCAACGTCATTTTTTTCAAAATTTTTAATGGCTTCATAGTCATATAAAAGAACGGAAGTATCGAGCACGAAAATCTTCTTCGTTTTCTTCTTCGGCATGGGCAAATCTGGTTTAAATTCAAGCTTAACCTTTGGCCTTCTGTAAATGATGTAAAAGAACGGCTCCCTGAATTAATGAATTGGGAAAGCCATATGCAACGGATGTGGAAAACTATTTCAAAAAAATTTATTAGAGTAAAAACCGGCTTTTATTTGCATAGTTATCAACTTAATTATTCACACTCCACAGAGCGATGCTCAATGCAACAGCTGCATTAAGGCTTTCTACAGCGTCAGAATTATTTCCCGAGGGAATTAGAGCGCGCTTTCTTTTTGGGTTGATGAGGGAAGGGGCAATCCCGTTCGCTTCGTTGCCGACCACCAGAATGGTTTTTTCTTTTTTGGGAATAGATGTAATTGGCTGTGCGCCCGAATTTCCATCAAGGAGAAGGACATTCCATCCGGAAGATTCTAAATTTTCAAGGAAATCTTCCAAATCTCCTGATATAAAAGGAAGTGCTCCTGTAGCTCCGGCAGTACTACGTACTACTTTCGGATTAAATACATCAACGGTTCCTTTCCCATGAAGAAGGGCTGAGCTGCCAAACCAGCTTGCTGTACGAATGATCGTGCCAAGGTTACCAGGATCCTGAATAGCATCAGTAGCAACAATTACCCCAAATTCAAGTTTCTGGAGTTCTTCTAATGAAATAGGTTTGGGCATTTTGCAAATCGCTAGCACACCTTGAGGTGATTCAGTATCCGCAAGTTCATTAAAAGTACTTTTATCCAAAGAGAAGCTGTTAGCTATCATATTAAAGCTTTCAGTATTACTCTCCTCAATAAAAATACTCTCAACTTTAAGGAACTCATTTTCCAAAACCTGCTCAACCGCACGCTCACCCTCAACAATAAACAATTCTTCTTTTTCGCGATGTTTTCGCTGAGACAGTTTTCGTATAAGTTTAATTTGGGCTTTAGACGCTTCCTTCATAGATAAAGGATAAGAATTTAGAATTTAGGATACTGCACTTTTGGTATAACTAAATATCGCTGCACTCTAAATTATAAATTCATAAATAACTATCTTCATCAGAAATTTGAATCATAGATTAGTAAATGGATTTTTTAAGGAAATTAGGCATTGAAGGAGTCAACGCCGGAACAAGTACAGGACAAAAATATTTAGAAAGCAAAGAGTCGATCAGTAGCTTTACACCAGTAGATGGAAAAAAAATTGCTAATGTGTCGGTTACCACGAAAGAGCAATATGAAGAAGTGGTTGCTACGGCTCAGAAAGCGTTCAAAGTATGGAGAGAAATGCCTGCTCCACAGCGTGGGGAAATTGTTCGTCAGATTGGACAGAAGTTACGTGAATTTAAAGAGCCACTTGGTAAACTGGTGACTTACGAAATGGGTAAAATCAACCAGGAAGGTCTGGGTGAAGTTCAGGAGATGATTGATATCTGTGATTTTTCGGTAGGGTTAAGTCGCCAACTATATGGCTTAACAATGCACAGCGAGCGACCGCAACACAGAATGTATGAGCAATGGCATCCGTTAGGGATTGTTGGAATCATCTCAGCGTTCAATTTTCCGGTAGCCGTTTGGAGCTGGAACGCAATGATAGCTGCAGTTTGTGGTGATGTGATGATCTGGAAAGGCTCAGAAAAGACTCCGCTTTGTGGTGTGGCAATTCAAAAAATCATCGCCAAAGTGCTTAAGGAAAATGATCTGCCTGAGGGAATTTTTAATCTGATTACCGGAGATCGTGAAGTAGGCGAGTGGATGACGGAAGACGAACGTGTACCTCTTATTTCTGCTACCGGCTCTATCCGTATGGGGAAAGAAGTTGCTAAAACAGTAGGCGGAAGACTTGGCAAAACCATTCTTGAGCTTGGAGGAAATAACGCCATTATTATTTCAGAAAATGCTGATATAGAAATGGCTATTCGAGCTACTGTATTTGGAGCTGTAGGAACCTGCGGACAGCGATGTACTTCAACCCGACGTTTGATCATTCATGAATCTGTTTATGATCAGGTTAAAGAAAGACTCATAAGCATTTATGAAAATGTAACGATAGGTGACCCTCTTGAACCGGATACTTTGGTAGGTCCGTTGATTGATGAACTTGCCGTTGATGCTATGCAGAAGGCACTTAAGCAAATCGAAAAAGAAGGTGGAAAAGTAATTTACGGTGGAGAAGTTCTGGATCGTGAAGGACATTTTGTGCGTCCTGCATTGGCTGAAGTGAAGAACGAATATAAAATTGTTCAGGAAGAGACCTTTGCTCCAATTCTTTATCTAATCAAATACAAAACCATTGATGAAGCAATGAGCTACCACAACGGAGTGAAGCAAGGACTTAGCTCTGCAATGTTTACCTTGAATATGCGTGAAGCTGAGAACTTTGTGAGTGCACATGGTTCTGATTGTGGAATAGCGAATGTAAATATCGGAACAAGTGGTGCAGAAATCGGCGGTGCTTTTGGTGGAGAAAAAGAAACCGGTGGTGGACGAGAATCCGGTTCTGATGCATGGAAAGCTTATATGCGTCGCCAAACTAATACCATCAACTGGGGAGACGAGTTACCGTTAGCTCAGGGTATTTCTTTTGATGTTTAATTCAATTGAGAATTGATCAATTAAGAATTAAAATTCAGGGTGTTGATTTAAATTCAGTTTCCCTCGCTCCAATGCTCTACGTTAGAGCGAAATTATTGGTAAATACATAGGTTCCGACGGAGACCATCGGAACCTGGAGAAACGGTTTGGAAGAAAACATTAGCACTTGTGAAAGAAAAAGGCGGTTCTATTTCATTCAATATTTTTCAAAACCTTCTTCAGAATCAGGCTACTAAATTATTTGAAGGTTTATAGAAAGTCCCCCCTTGAGAGGGGATTTAAGGGTGTGTCTAATTAAAAACTAGCTTCAATTCTCCCGATTAGTTCCCCCACAAAATCAGCTTGTTCAGGGCGCATTAACACACTACGAAGAATAGTTACCTGTTCTTCATCTGCTTTGAAGCCGGGATGTAATTTCACAAAAGTGGAGGAGGGCACTTTGAAGAGTGAAAGATAGAAGCTTTTATCTCTCATTCCTGCATCAAACACTTGTTTAGAAAGCTTTGAAATCTGAGAAACGTTAATCGTTGAATCGTTAACCGGAAAGTAAGTAAGAATATCTAACTCAGGTTTTTTATAAGGGACCAACTTCTCACTATTTACCATTAACGAATAACCGGTTAAAGCTGCCTGTCTGCATTTAGCCAGAATCGGCCCGAATCCCTTTTTTTCTTCTAAAAGAAAACATTCAAGAGTGGCCCAAAGTGCAACAGCTGCAGCTCCGGCGCGTGAGCACTCCAGACTAATTTCTCCAAGATGAAGATCATCAGAGGTAAAGTAGGTGTAAGGAGAATCGTGCTTATAGAACTTTCCAACTGCCGGGTCCTTAAAAAGTATGGCGCCACAACCGTAGGGTTGCAGACCGTGTTTATGTGGGTCAACTACGATGCTGTCTGCTTCCTGCATTAGCTTCCAACTGGTCCCGTCAATTAAATCAGAATCCTTCAATGTTCTGAAAAAACCACCGTAGGCTGCATCGATATGTATGCGAATACCATGCTCTTTTGCCCAGGGAAGAATTTGATCCAATGGCTCCACTTCGCCAAGTCCGGTTGTACCCAGGGTAACTACGATCGTCCCGATTTCTTCTATGTTGATGGAATTCAAATTAAAGTGGCCATCATCAAGCATAGAAATTGTTTCTGATTCCACACCCAGCACTTCACACATCCTGCCATGGGTATAGTGCGCATTTTCAGAAAAAATGATTTTTTTTTCGGGATGAGATTTTCGTGATACCCAAAGTGCATCCAGGTTTGCAATGGTTCCGCTGGAGGTCAGGTGCCCTAGGAACTCTTCTCCGTAACCGAAAAAAACAGCGAGTTTGGCCATTACCTCTTTTTCCATTTCGGAAGATGGAGGTCCGCCATCCAGCGCATGATTATTGGGATTGATGGACATCGCCATGGCATAGGCAGCCCAGGCAACCGGATGAGGAGGTTTTAGCATCTGTCCGGCATACACGGGATGATGGAATGGGTAGTTGCCCTTTAGTCGATCATTAAGATCCCCAAAAACGGACTCGACTTTACTTTTATTAATAGAAAGTGATTCATCAGCCTCCCAATTACCAAATGAATCTTTCCATTGTTGCAGGTTTTCAAGAGCTTGAGTAAGGGTTTCATTAACCTGCATGTTCATCACGTTTAGTAAAAATTGACAGTTATTCCGGCAGCAAAAACCTGCTTAAGTTGTACTTCAGTAGAGTAATCATGATCATAACGAAGTTCAAACTGGAAAACAGCACTCAGGTACTTATTTATTCTTCCATTTATGTGGTTTGACCAATACACGTCAGTTTGATTCAGTGGTACCAATAGGTTTGTAAAGGTTTCAATACTAGTAGCGAATTCAGTGTTTTCCATAATTTGTCTTTTGTATTGCGCTCCTAGTGAAATACCACCTTCCGATCTTAATTTCTTTCCTTCATCAATTTGATATTGAGTATTGAGTCGTTCGTCGTTAACAATAGTTTGCTTTAAGGCAGCACCAATTTCCATGCTGAAGTTCTCACTTGGTTTTATCTCCAGCCCAAAACTCTCTATAAAATAGGCAGGAGCAAACCAACGCGAAATTAATGAATCTCCACCGGCAGCAGCTTTTCCATAATCGAAACCGTCACCAAACTGGGTTTTAAACTGAACTGCTCCAAAGGCGGAATAAATACTCTCTTTACTTAGTTCATAAGTAACACGGTTTCTGACAGAAATAAGATCATCAGTCTTGCGGATGTCATTACCATTTATTTTAGATTGACCGTATCGAAGATGTATACGAAACCCATACGTAAATCGGCCATCTCTATAAAATTTAGTAAATACTGTCGAGGCAGTTCCGCTAACGGTATTAACCCCACCCTCACTCCAATTATTGAAGCTTGATTGTGCGCCATTAAAATTACCAATCCAGGATTGATCCCACCCTTGAAGGGTGTCTGGAACAACAATAATTTGGGCAGAAAGATTTGAGAAGTAACTAAAACTAGAGAGAGTAAAGAGGAGCAATAAGAGCGTTCTGGTCATTCCTTGCTTAAACGTATTTCGATAAATTTTAAAAAGCCGATTGTCCTTCAAAAAGCTAAAAATGATTCCCTAAAACATGGAATCTGGTTGGGGATTAAAATATCGAAAATCAGAAAACTATGCATGTCATAGATTAAGACATGCATAGTTAGAAATTGATTAGTACAAGTTTACAGTAACTCCGGCAGAAAGAACTTGTTTTAACTGGATTTCACTTGAGAAATCGTTGTCATATCTCAATTCAAACTGGAAAGAAGCACTTACAATAGAATTGATTTGTCCGGTGATTTCATTGGTCCAGATGACATCAGTTTCATTAACCGGAAGGAGGAAGTTAGTGAAGGTTTCAAGGCTACTGGAATATTGAATATTTTCAGCAAGGGTGTTTTGATAGGTAATACCTGTAGATAAACCACCCTCAGACCGAAGATTGTCGGTCATATTATAGGCTGGTAATAAGGCGTCATCAGTCACTATAGTCTGTTTTAGAGCAAGACCGCCTGCCATCTGTAAATGCTCACTTGCATTGTATTCAATACCAGCTCCTTCAATGAAATAACCCGGAGCCATAAAATTTGAAATTAAAACATCTTCACCAAATGGTCCGCCACCATAGTCATACCCTTCAGCAAACTGGGTTTTGAATTGGATTGCCCCGTAAGCTGCAACCGGGCTTCCATCAGATAAATCATAAGTAACCCTGCTTCTAATTGAAATAAGATCGTCAGATTTACGAGTATCCCCATCTATTCTGGATTGGCCATATCTGAGGTTTACTCTGAAACCGAATGAAGTTCTGTCCTGGCGGTATAATTTGGAATATACCGTAGAAAAAGTTCCGCTGATGGTATTCACTCCACCTTCACTCCAGTTGTCGTATGAGGCTTGAGAACCATTCAGGTTCAGAACCCATGTTTGTGCCCATGCTTCCTGATCTTCAGGAACCACGATAGGCTGTGCTGCAATCGGGCTTATTAGTATAAATAATAAAAATCCGGCTACCGATAGTTTTATACTTGTTTTCATAGCTATAAATTAAATGATAGTAAGTCTGATTATATATTTTTAAAAAGTACCACTTGCTCCAATTCACTGGCATTAAGTATTACTTCAATATGCTCTCCGAATTTTGTAGGCACTTCAATTCCTGTTAACTCAGAAAGTACCGGATACGTTCGATGGCCTCTGTCAACCAAGGTTAAGACATCAATTTTAGTTGGTTCATTGGAATAACACAGCGTTGAAATTGCAGAGAACATCGTTTTGCCTGAGAAAATCACATCATCAACCATGATTACATATTTTTCAGTACAATTGGGGAGTGTGGTTTTAGGTCCGGTACTTTGAACATCAAATTGAAAGAGTTCAATATCCTTATCTGAAAATTCCATTAAATGAGTATGTAAAACCTTAGCTGTTGCAAAACCCCGTTCATTTAATCCAATAATGACAAGCTCCTGATTTTCTTCAAGACGCTCCCAAACTTGTATAGCAAGTCTCTTAAGGGTTCGTGATATCCGGTCATGATTCATTAAGACAAGTTGTTCAGGCATACTTGGATAGTTAATTTTTTAAAAAAGAAAGGTAATATTTTATTCTACTATTTTAATGATGAAAGATTAAATTGTATGTTAAAGCTGTATATTAACACTGTTAACCTAATGCAAAACACAAGAGAAATGAGCAGATCACTAGAAACTTTGATGGTAACTCTGGCAGGCTTATCAGCCGGTGTAGTTTTTGGTTTACTATTATCTCCTAAGAGTGGGAAAGAAAACAGGGAATGGATTGGTAAAAAAACCGGTGGGGCAAAGCACTGGGTAGAAGATCATGGAAGCAAAATTCTAAAAGAAAGCGAAGAGCGATTACATAAAATTTCCAGCAACGTAAAAGAAATTATTCCTGATTTATACGAAGCTACCGAGTCTATCCTGTTTGAGGAAGAACAGTTCGAAGAAGATGCCTGATTTTAGCTTCTCATATTCTGAAGATATTCTTCAATGGATTTGGGAAGAACAACTTTTTGATACCCGTGTGCTTCAAACCTCTGAAGGATTTGAGATTCAGATTCTCGACCCTGGTACGCTAAACAAAACCGATGGTCCGGATTTTCGAAACGCTCGTATTCGAATTGACGGAATACTTTGGGTAGGATCAGTAGAATTACATTTGAAGTCAAAAGGATGGATACAACATGGTCATCATCGAGATAAAAAGTACAATCAGGTAATACTACATGTAGTTGCCGAACATAACCCTGATTCTGTACAAAGAAAAGATGGAGGGAGCATTCCAACACTTAACCTGCTTCCGCATTTACCCGAAAACCTCCATCATTTTGTTAGAAATATTGCGAATTCAAATAAGCTTCCATGCGCTTCCAGTGTTAACTTTATTTCAAAGCAAGCCTTTCAGCAACAGATAGAAAAGGCACACCATGAATACCTGGAAAAAAAGGAGAACGATTTTCTAAAGTTCTACAATCCCAATTTGGTGCCTTCGAGGGCATGGAAAGAAGCTTTAATACTTTCCATCTTTGATGGGTTTGGGATTACCCACAACCGCACATCTATGGTTGAAGTAGGTAAATGGTTTTTAAATCAGAAAATTAGTGAGCAAAATGATAAAGTCTTAGTTCAGGGAGCGCTACATTTTGCCGGTTTCGGCACAAAAAAATCGAACCTTCATTGGAACTATAAAGGAATATATCCTGCAAATCATCCAAAGGCACGTATTCCACAGGCAGTTCGTTTAGCCGCTCAGATTCAACAAACACCTACTGAAATATTTTTGGAAAAACCTACTTTTTCGATTTGGAAAAACTGGTTAAACATGATGGAATTTTCAGAAAGTACTAAGTTGAAGATTATATATGGAATCGTCTTTATTCCTGCTATGCATACACTAGGGAGTTTATTTGCGGTAAGTAAAATAAAACAGGAAGCTTTGAATGAATGGAAAAAAATCAGGACTGATATTCCGTCTTCAGTTACAAAACCTTTTACTGCTCATCAGCAAATTCCCCCTGAAATCTATTCTTATAAACTGGGAGCTGTTCATCAAATGCGTGCCTATTGTAAGCCGCGCAGATGCCATGCATGCATCGTACTAAAAAAAGTAATTTCGTCTTGATCAGCTTTGAATATGTCCCTATCTTTGGTGTCTGTCGATGACACGAAAATGCCCGGTCGTCTAATGGCAGGACACCTGGTTTTGGTCCAGTATGTGGGGGTTCGAATCCTCCCCGGGCAACAACACTCAGAAGGATGATTAAGGATGCATCCTTTTGTTTTATGTAATCCTGAAATTTTTCAGTGCTAGCAAAACTAATTTGGACAGTCCTCTCGCAATATTTTCCGGTAGCAGTAATCCGGCTTTGGCTCGCGCCATAGCTAAGGAGTATGGCACCACTTTGGGTAAAGTTACCAGTAAGCAATTTTCTGATGGTGAACTTTATGTAAAGTTTCAGCAAAGCATTCGCGGTGAGGATATTTTTATTGTTCAACCCACTCCTCCTCCCGGCGATAACATTATTGAGCTATTATTGATGTTAGACGCAGCCAAACGTGCCTCTGTAAAAAGAGTTACTGCGGTTATTCCATATTTTGGATATGCTCGCCAGGACCGTAAAGACCAACCCAGAGTTTCAATCGGATCAAAACTGATGGCTAACCTTTTGGTTGAAGCCGGAGCCGATCGGGTACTTACGATGGATTTACATGCTGCACAGATTCAGGGTTTCTTCGATATACCACTCGACCACTTATATGCAAGTCGGGTATTTATCGACCACTTCACCCAGCATCCGATTGAAAATTTGGTGGTGGTAGCACCTGATGTAGGCAGCTTGAAAATGGCTCGTTCTTACTCTAAGAAGTTGAATGCTACCCTGGCTTTTATCGACAAACGCCGCCCCAAACCAAATGAATCGGAGATCATGAATATCATTGGTGAAGTGGAAGGCAAGAATGTGTTGATTGTGGACGACTTGATCGACACCGCCGGTACACTTACAAATGCTGCCGCCGCTATGAAAGAGCGTGGTGCGTTAAATATTTCTGCGATTTGTTCGCACCCGATACTCTCGGGACCGGCATTCCAGCGAATCGAGGATTCGCCCATTGATGAATTATTAGTTACGGATACGATCCCGCTACGCCAGCCTTCTGAAAAGATTAAAGTGCTGAGTGTTGCGAATATTTTTGCGGAAGCAATACAGCGTATTCATACGAATGATACCATCAGTGCATTGTTTGATAATTAATGTTTATAAGGTAAACGAAAAAAAATGGCATACCCAGAATTAGTAAAATTGGAAGGAACTCCACGTGAGATTTCTAAGCAAGCTAACCGTGCTTTAAGAGCTGAAAAAAGAGTTCCAGCCGTACTTTACGGTCCTGAAGTGGAAGAAAATATTCACTTCTCTATTGATGAACTTGAGTTGGAAAAAATCCTTCGAAGAGCCCAAACAAAGCTTCAGGAGCTTACCATCGATGGTAAAGTATACAAGACCCTTTTAAAAAGAACTGAATTTGATCCGGTTACAGATCGGCCGATTCACGCTGATTTTTATGTTCTTTCAGATAATCACAAAGTAACTCTGCGTGTTCCTGTAAGAATTAAAGGAACTCCTCGTGGAGTTGTTGAAGGTGGTGGACGTCTGTTCCAGCCGATGAAGTTTATTCGTATTCGTGTACTTCCTAAGTTCATAGTATCTGAATTTGAAGTGGAAGTAAGTTCATTGAATATTGGTAATTCTTTCCATGTTGGAGATTTAGAACTTGAAGGCATTATTCCTCTGGATGCACTTAGCCGAACTATTGTAACTATTCGTCCACCGAAAGGCGCGCTTGTTAGCGATGTACTTGGTGATGATGAAGATGAGGAGGCAACGGAAGAAGGTGCTGAAGAAGCAGAAGAAGGTGCTGAAGGCGAAGGTTCTGAAGAAGGCGGAAGCGAAGAAGCTGAATCAGAAGAATAAGATGGTGTTGTTTAGCGGGAGCCTGAAATCATGTCCATAATTGTAGGATTAGGAAATGTTGGACAGGAATATGAAGGTACCCGCCATAACATCGGATTTGATGTAGTTGATTTATTGGCGAAAACACTTTCTGTTGACTTTGGAGCTGGAAATGGTCCATTTGTAGTTGCAGAAGGGAGGCATAAAGGGCGGAAGATTATCCTGATAAAACCCACTAACTATATGAATAGAAGTGGAACAGCGGTAAAGAAAGCACTTGCCAAGTATAAAACTGATAAAAAAGACTGCCTCATTATCTATGATGATCTGAATCTTCCGGTAGGAGCTACAAGAATGAAGCCCGGCGGAAGTGACGGTGGTCATAATGGAATTGCAGATATCAACGAAAAACTGGGTAGTAAAGAATATCCCAGATTAAGAGTAGGTATCGGAAATGATTTTAAAAGGGGAAGACAAGTTGATTTTGTACTTTCTCCTTTCGATCAATCAGAACTGGACGAGGTTGAAGCCTCTGTTCAAAAAGCTCACGATGCTGCTCTTGCATTTGTGAATATTGGCATTGAAAGAGCAATGAATTTTTTTAATTAAGTTTCGGGATACGGAACTAAACGTAAACTAACACAAGCGGAATTATGCAAAACATAATCTTTTTCTCATTAGCGGCTGGAGTTATTGCTCTTCTTTTTACCGCATTAAAATCTTCCTGGGTAACAAAGCAGGAAGTAGGTACCGAAAGAATGGGGCGTATCGCAGACAGTATTGCTGCAGGCGCTATGGCATTTCTTAAAGCTGAATATCGCGTACTTTCAATTTTTGTAATCGTTGTAGCCATCATTTTAGCAGTAAGTGCAGATGCAGTTACATCAAGCTGGATGGTAGCTATCTCTTTTATAGTAGGTGCTATCTGTTCGGGACTTGCTGGTTTCATCGGAATGAAAGTTGCTACCAAAGCTAACGTACGAACTACTAATGCTGCTCGTGAGAGTTTAGGTAAAGGTCTTGAAGTTGCTTTTGCCGGTGGTTCTGTAATGGGGCTTGGTGTAGTAGGTCTTGGTGTTCTGGGACTATCAAGCTTGTTTTTTCTGTTCTCGTCTATTTTCGGAATTGAAGGTGCAGGTGCTGTAAATAAGGTATTAGCAGTAGTAACAGGATTCTCCTTCGGTGCATCATCAATCGCACTTTTCGCTCGTGTTGGTGGCGGTATTTATACCAAAGCAGCTGATGTTGGAGCTGACCTTGTAGGTAAAGTAGAAGCAGGTATTCCTGAAGATCACCCCCTAAACCCAGCAACTATTGCGGATAACGTAGGTGATAATGTTGGCGATGTTGCCGGTATGGGTGCTGACCTTTTCGAATCTTATGTAGGTTCTATCATTGGTACAATGGTATTAGGTGCAGCTTTCATGACGATTCCAAACTGGAGTGATGGATTTGAAGGTCTTTCAGCGGTATTACTTCCACTGGTATTAGCAGGAACCGGAATCCTGACTTCAATTGTGGGTACTTTTTTAGTACGAGTAAAAGAAGGTGGAGATCCGCAGAAAGCATTGAACATGGGAGAGCTTTTCTCAGGACTTGCAATGCTTGTTGCTTCTTATTTTATCATTACCTGGATGCTACCTGGTAGCTGGACATTCGGTGGTATTGAATACACAAGTACTGGTGTATTTATTGCAACTATTTTTGGTCTTCTATCCGGACTTGCAATTGGTTTTGTTACTGAGCACTACACAGGTACAGGTACTAAACCAGTTCTTTCTATCGTAAAGCAATCAGTTACTGGTTCGGCTACTAATATTATTGCCGGTTTGGGAGTTGGAATGATTTCAACAGCGATTCCAATCATCATTATTGCAGTTGCAATTATTGGAGCATACAGCTTCGCAGGTCTTTACGGTATTGCGATCGCTGCAGTTGGAATGCTTGCTAATACTGGAATTCAGTTAGCTGTTGATGCTTACGGTCCTGTTTCAGATAATGCAGGTGGTATTGCTGAAATGGCTGAGCTTGAGCCTGAAGTACGTGAGCGTACTGATAAACTGGATGCTGTTGGTAACACAACTGCTGCAATTGGTAAAGGTTTTGCGATTGGTTCTGCAGCACTTACAGCTCTGGCGCTGTTTGCCGCTTTCATCACTGCTTATGAAGCTGTGAATCCAGGAGTAGAAGTAATCATCAATGTTACTAATCCATTTGTTATGGCTGCTCTGTTTGTTGGAGCTATGCTTCCATTCCTATTCTCTGCATTGTCAATGAACGCAGTAGGACGTGCAGCAATGAGTATGATTGAAGAAGTTCGCCGTCAGTTCAAAGATATTCCTGAGTTAAGAGCTGCTCTTGATGTAATGAACAAGAACGGAGAGAAAGATTTCAAAGAATGGTCTAAAGAAGATCAGACTACTTTTGAAGCTGCTGATGGAAAAGCGGAATACGAGAAGTGTGTTGAAATTTCTACTACAGCTTCTATCCGTGAGATGGTTGTTCCAGGTCTTTTAGCAGTTATTGTTCCTGTATTATTTGGATTTGTTCCTGGTTTCATAAGTGATACCCCTGCTCTAGGCGCGCAAATGCTTGGCGGATTACTAGCTGGTGTTACTTCTGCTGGTGTGTTGATGGCATTATTTCAATCAAATGCTGGTGGAGCCTGGGATAACGCTAAGAAAATGATTGAAGAAGGCGTTGAAATTGATGGCGTTCAGTACGGAAAAGGTTCTGAGCCTCATAAAGCAGCTGTTGTTGGTGATACTGTGGGTGATCCTTTCAAAGATACCTCAGGTCCATCACTAAACATTCTTCTAAAGTTGATGTCTGTTGTAGCGCTTGTAATTGCTACCATGATTTAATCAAACTTAAACGGTTTAAAATCCCGGCTGCAATGATGTAGCCGGGATTTTTTTTATAATCAAATCGGTACAGCGTAAGGGTAATTCATGAATTACCCTTACGCTGTACCATACTACCTAAGAAAAAAGTTATGCCTCAAACCGATATCCTTAAACTCATTTTTCATCACGATCAACGGCTTGATGATCTGGCTCCTTCAACAGAATCAGTTGATGATAACCCACTGGCGGCGTTTACTAAGCCAGACCCGACCTATTCCACGCTGTATTTTTCAGCAAGTGATTTGGAGAAAGAGCAATTTGGAATCAATACACTTTCAAAATATGAGGCATTTATAGAAGCTTTAGACAAAGGCTTAGATGGATTAACCTTTAATACTAAAGAATGGGAGCTGAAATCACTTAAAAAAGCAGTAGAGGAATTGGAAATGAACGAAGCGTTGGTGGCTTCCAGGGAAGAGGTCAATCACAATATCATTCATTCCTTCACCAGAAAAATGTTGAGGGATGTATTAGAGAAAGACTGGATCATCATCTATAAAAGAGAAGCAAAAGACGGGTTTGACCTGCATATGTTCAGCAGGAAGAATATCTACACAAGCTTCTTTTATCCCTTACAGAAGCTTTTACCAGATGCCTTTCGCTTTTTCTCCATAAATGGGAAACGTCTTTCAAACGAGAAACAGTTCTATTTTGAAACCTGGGCTTTAGCTAAACCACCCCATGGATTCGAGGAAGTTTTTCCAGAGTCGGTTCTTTGATTTTTGTATCAAAAAAATGATTCCTTTAAAGCAGATTAATCTTTATCTTTATTTAGATCATTTTTAAATAAGAAAAATTATGATGCACCCGCTTAGTAATGGCAAAGAAGGAGAAGAGGTTGTAGTCCGATGTCTGGACTGTCATTGCGATGATGTTTGTCGTTTAAATGAACTTGGCTGTGTTGAAGGAGCAAAAGGTCGCATCATATCCAATCAAAAGAGTGTAATTTTACAGGTTGGTGAAGCCCGCCTGGCCATTGCGTCTACTCTTGCAAAAACTATTCTGGTAAGTCCTCAATAAATAATGGCTCTTTTTCTTTCGGATATTAGTTCGACCGATACATACAGAGTAAAAAACATCCAGGGAGTAGATACCACCCGTTTACTTGAGATGGGAATTACTCCTGGAATTGAGATTGAAGTGGTCAGACGAGCACCTTTAGGATTTCCAATCGAGATTAAGATACGAGGGTATCTATTGTCTCTACGTGAATCAGAAGCCAAATGCATAGAGATCGAGGGTTGAGATGAGGAATGAACCGTTATCGATAGCATTGGTTGGAAACCCGAATACCGGAAAATCTACGATATTTAATACCCTTACCGGACTTCGGCAAAAAATTGCGAACTATCCGGGTATTACCGTAGAGCGAAAAGTTGGGACCACTATCATTGGTGGAGTACTTCACAAGGTGATTGACCTTCCCGGAGCTTATAGCCTCAACTATAAAAAGCTGGATGAACGGATCGCTTATGAAACTCTGATTGGAAGTTATGAGCACGAAGAAGTACCGGATTTAGTGCTGGTAGTTGTCGATTCCAGTAATCTCGATCGTAATTTATATCTGGCAACGCAGGTGATGGATCTGGGAATTCCTGTAATGCTGGTGCTAAACATGACTGACGTTGCAGAAAGCAAAGGAATTAACATCAATCCTGAGTTGATATCTTCTTCATTGGGAGTGCCGGTTATTGCAATTTCTGCTAAGAATAAAGCGGATGTTGAAAAGCTGAAAGAGGAAATCAGAGGATTTGATCTTGATAAGCCTGAAGCACTGAAATGGAATCCGGACAGTAGCTTAAAAGAGGCAATGAGTCTGCTTACTGACGAATGGATAAAACCTCATACGAATATCCCGGAACGTGCACACTCGATCGAGGCACTCAGGTTGATAAGCGAGGGAGATTTTAAAGATGCTTTTTACTCGATACAGGATGTGGAGAAGGGAAGGGAAGTAATTAAAAAGGCTCAACGAATTATAGAACAAGGTGGTGGAAATCCGATGGCCGCTGAAGTTCTGCGCAGATATAATTTTATTGGGGAATCTACTTCCGAAGCTTCAACGCAGTCAGCTCAAACCAAAGTATCTATCACCGACCGTATTGATTCGGTTGTTACTCATAAAATAGCCGGACCGATTATTTTCACATTGGTTCTGTTGTTTATGTTTCAGGCAATTTTTTCCTGGGCAACTCCTTTTATGGATATGATTGATCTCCTTTTTGTAGAAGGAGGGAATTGGGTAGCCAATACAATGCCGGAAGGTATGCTTAATGATTTGCTTGTTGATGGTGTAATCGCAGGTCTTGGTGGGGTTGTAATCTTCCTTCCACAAATCCTGTTTTTGTTCTTCTTCATTTACATTCTGGAAGGTACAGGTTATATGGCTCGTGCAGCTTTTGTAATGGATGGATTTATGACCAAAGTGGGATTACATGGACGTTCTGTAGTTCCATTGATGTCTGGCTTTGCATGTGCGATTCCAGGAATTATGGCTACCCGGACGATTGAAAACTGGAGAGATCGTATTATCACAATTATGGTGCTCCCATTCATGGCTTGTTCTGCAAGGCTGCCTGTTTACGCGCTTATGATTGCTGCTTTTATTCCTTCAACAACAGTATTGGGGATATTCACCCTTCAGGGCATCACCTTTTTTGGGCTATATATTTTTGGAATAGTGATGGCGATTCTTGCAGCATTTGTAATGAAACGTATTTTCCCAACAGGGCAGCAAACTCCGTTCATTATGGAACTCCCGGCTTACAAAATGCCAAAATGGTCAGTGGTTTTTCAGAATACGGCTGAACGGGGAAAAGTTTTTATTACGGAAGCGGGGAAAATCATTGTAGCGATTTCAATTGTACTTTGGTTTCTGGCTTCTTTTCCTAAAACTGAAATGCCGCAAATTTCTCAAACAGACTCCACAGAATATGATTCTTCTTTTGATATAACAGAGAACCCGGAGTCATATCAATTACGTCATAGTTTTGCAGGACGCTTTGGTAAAATCATAGAGCCTGTAATTGAACCTTTAGGTTTTGACTGGAAGATTGGAATTGGGCTTATTACTTCCTTTGCTGCACGTGAGGTAATGGTTGGGACGCTAAATACGATTTATAGCATTGAAGAAGAAGACGGTGATAGCTCAACCTTGAAAGAGAAACTCATTAATGATATAAATCCTGAAACAGGGAAACCGGTATATTCTATTGCAACAGCTATCTCTTTGATGATCTTTTTTGCACTTGCTATGCAATGTATGAGTACTATTGCTATTGTGAAACGAGAGACTAATTCCTGGAAATGGCCAACTGCAATGTTTGTATATATGACAGCCTTAGCCTACTTAAGTTCCTTTATAGCATTTCAGATAGGGAGTAACTTATAATGGAACTGGATTTTCAGACAGGAGTAGCATTTGGCATGCTAGGTATCGTGTTAGTCTACCTGACCAATCGATTTGTAATTAAGCCATTTCAAAAGTCAAAGGCTTCTTCTACCTCTTCTACCACCCACGATTGCGGACCGGATTGTAAGTGTGGATAAAAGAGTGATAGTTGAAAGTTGACGGTCAGGCAATCTTAACTATCAACTATCACTGTATCAAAGCTTACTCTTTAACTCCCGGAACATTTACTGGTGCACTATTCTGCCACCAGAATGTGCCCAGCTCTTTTTTAACAGGAAATACCTGATCAAGTGTATTTGCATCATATAATCTGCCATTCTTCATGATGTAGCTCACCGTATTAGAATTCCGGATGTTTTCTAATGGGTTTTCATCAAGAATCACAAAGTCAGCGAGTTTACCGGATTCGATGGTCCCGAGATCTCTTTCCAATCCAATAGCTTTAGCACCATGAATAGTGGCTACTTTCAAAGCATCGTGTTCGCTAAGCCCGCCACTTTGGATAGCCCATAATTCCCAGTGATATCCAAGTCCTTGCAATTGACCATGACTACCAACACCGGCAAGACCACCTTTTTCAACGATGTCTTTCAGCACTTTGGATTGCTCTTCATGTACATACTCCTCTTCCATAAACCAACCCGCATTTCTTCTTCGGGATCGTGAATCCAGATTTTCATGAGGCATAAAACGGTTTAGTTTTTCATTGTCATGTGGACGTTCTGTAGCATAGAAATAATTTTCTGTCCAAGGACCGCCATAAGCCACAAGCAGAGTAGGAGTATATGCAGTGTTTGAAAATGCAACCAAATCTACTACATCATTATAAAGAGGAAAAACTGGGAAGGAATGTTCATGACCCGGATATCCATCAATAACCTGAGTCAGATTTTCTTTGAAATCTAATGATCCTTCCGTAGTCGGCATCAGTTTCTGATCATGTGCAGCTTCAATGATCCATTGTCGTTGCTCACGATTTCCAGCGCCGTACATTTTGATCGTTTTAGTATTGTAGTAGGAACTGTATCTCATCAGAACATCCTGAGCATGTTCAAGACTTTTGATATTCTCACTACTAAATACACCCGGTCCGGTTGAGTAGACCCGAGGTCCGAGTAATTCACCAGCGTCAACCAGATCTCCATAGGTCAGTACATCGGTAGTTGCGGTTTGTGGATCACGTGTAGTGATAACGCCAAAAGCCAGATTTGTTAAGTACGACCAAAATTGTCCACGGTGGAGATTTACCGGATGCCTGAAATGCGCGTGAGTATCAACAAATCCCGGAAGTATAGTTTTACCGGATATATCCATGATTTCAGCTCCAGCAGGAATAGTAAAAGAACCACGGGCACCGACTTCTTCAATTCTGTTATTTACAACAAGAATATCTGCATTACGAATGATCTCATCTCCATTCATAGTAATTGCGGTCGCTCCACGAAGAACAATAACGCCTTCCGGAGTATCTCTTTTGGCCATTACCTCGATGCTTTTTTCCAGAGGTTTATATTCTTCGTCTTCCTTCTTTTCTTCCTTTTCATCTTCAGTGTCAGCTTCAGGTTTTTCTTCCCCGCCATCGGAATCTTTAACTTCTTCTTTCTTTTCTTTTTCTAATTCTTTAGCTGTTTCAACACTATCCAAGTAGGCTTCCGCATCATCAAGATTATAGAGGATATGTGCATTTCCAATAGACCAATGAATGTTATTTGCTCCCCATCCCCAGGCCGGAAACTGAGCACCGATATCAGTGAGTTTTTTCGTTGGAAATGAACTGGATCCACCTACTCTGATTGTTGGCGCATCGCCACCAATTTGGGGAACGGTTACTACATAGAGATCATATCCAAGTTGAGCAAGTGCCTGATCACCTTCCGGAGCCATTCTGATCCAGGATGCTCTTGGGCTGAATGAGGAACCCGGAGCCGGGCTTCCCTGAACCTGCAGGTGCTCTTTTTCATCGGTGCCATCCCATCGAATTGAAGTAAGTCCATCAAAACCGGATAAGAATATTCGATCATTTCCTTTCACAAAATGAGGATTAGAACGTCCATTTGAATAAGCAATAAAGTTATCAGGTCCAGCTTCAGCGCTAATCCAGACTAAATTAGAAGTTCCTCTGAATGCTGTTCTTCGGGTAGCATTTCTGAAGCCCTCAGAATCACCGTTAACCAACACGATTCTACTGTTATCATTACTCCAAGCCGGTTGTTGGTACACCCCGTTGTCCTCATTAAGTTGAGTCAGGTTTCTACCATTGGGCTGAACCTTGTATACTTTTCCGCCTTCAGGTTGCCAGGTTACGAAGGCAATCCATCTCCCATTTGGAGACCAAACCGGTTGTGCCTGAGTTTCATCCAAATCCACAAGTTTTTGGGGAGTCCCATTTGGGTAATCCATAGTATACACTTCATTAAGTGCCGTAAAGGCAATTTTCTTTCCATCAGGAGATGGGACAGCATCCCTGATTTGAGTAATGATGAATTCTTCACTATCCGATATTGGATACTCAAAATCTAACTCAGGGCCCAGTTCAATAGATCCATTTACAGAAAAAGGTATTTCGATGGCATCTCCACCCGAAGTTGGTATTTTCCAGATTTTTCCACCGTAAGAAGCAACTATAAACTCGTCATCGGGTGTAAAAGAGATTCCGGGTAATACATCTCTGGAAGCTCTGGATTCCTGATCATCTCTTTGTACCGGATATGCCAGCCATCGTTCATCTCCGGTGTTAAGATCGCGAATCACTAAACCAGTATGTTCATCGTATCTGGAACCATACACTAAATGGTTTCCATCATTTGAAGGAGTTGCACGGAATGAAGACCCGTATCGGGAAGCCTGGGTGGTGATGTCACCAGTATCACGATCGTAGGTTGCAATTTGGTACTGAGGCATTGAAGCATTGTAGTTCCAGGTTCCACTTCTTCTGGAAAACCATACGTATCTACCATCGGGACTGAAAGCACCTTCAGTCATTCTTAAGTTTCCGGGTTCTGTTACTAGGGCAACTCCTGAACCACCATCAATATGATACATCCAGATTTTATGGTTACCGGGAGAGTTTTTTGATGCAATGATATACTTGCCATCCGGAGCCCATTCCGGTGATTGATATTCGTTGCTCTTTCCTTTAGTGATCTGTTTTTTCTCCATGTCCTCTGAAGTAAGATCAATAGTCCAGACGCCTTCCCCACCTGAGGCATCAGAGATAAAGACTACTTTTTCACCATCGGGACTAAACCGTGGCTGGCTATCAAACTGCATGCCTTCTGTAATTTGAGTAGCCTCACCCCCTGAAATTGGAAGGGTGTAAAGATCACCCAGGAAATCGAATACAATAGTTTCGCCATCAGGACTAACATCGAGGGAAATCCATGATCCCTCATTTAAATCGAAAGAAAAAGTTCGACCGGCTTCTAATGGCAGATCGCCATTACTGATTTTTTCTTCTGTTGAATCGGATTCAGCAGGTTCATCCTGTGCAAAAACGGATGTGGTGGTTGTGAAAGCGAATAGTATGATTGAAAAAGCAAAATATGCTGTTAAAGAGAGTTTTTTCGAAGGCATTGTACGTAGTTAATTTGAATATCATGGAAGCTAAAGAAAAACAGGTATACGCCAAATCCTTTTACATCTAAATACATGTAGTGATTAAGTGATAGTTGAGAGTTGAAAGGTGAGTATAAATGAAAATCACCTTTCAACTCTCACTTTATCAAAAAAGGTCGCATCGAAGCTTCTTGTTGTCTATTTTTGTTGAAAATTATAGACTAATAAATGACCTACTTAGAAAAGCTTCAACAAGCTGTTAACGCATCTCAATCAACTTTATGTGTTGGTTTGGATCCTAACCTTGAACTCCTGCCTGATGCAGTTAAAGCCAAATTCGATACGCCGGAAGAACAAGTGGCTTTTTTTTGCAAAATGGTTATTGATTATACCTATGATTCTTGTTCTGCTTATAAACCCAATCTTGCTTTCTTTGAGGCACTGGGAATCCACGGATTGGCTGTATTTCAGGAAGTGGTTAATCACATTCCAAATGATCGTATTATTATAGCTGATGCCAAAAGAGGAGATATCAGTTCCACCGCTGAACACTATAAAAAGGCTTTCTTTGACGGTTTTAATGTGGACGCTATTACACTAAGTCCATTGATGGGCTTCGAAACACTTGATGCTTTTGCAAATGATGAAAGCAAAGCTGTTTATGCACTTACTTTGACTTCTAATCCCGGGGCGTCTGATTTCCTTAAGAAACCTTTTGAAGGATTTGATATGATGGCGGAATACATCGCTCATGAGTTATTCGAACGATCTGTTCAGGTTGAAACACATTTGGGTATGGTGATAGGAGCAACACAGGCATATGAAGCTGAGTCAGTCATTAAGCATCACTCCAATGGAAGTTTACTGATACCCGGAATTGGAGCACAAGGGGGATCCATTGATGAATTGGCGCAAGCATTGGTTGATCATGAGGGAATTCCACTCATCAATTCCAGCAGGGGGATTATCTATGCAGGCTCGGATCAGGAGAACTGGATTGAACATGTTGCAGAAAGTGCAAAAACGATGAAAAACAGAATTTCAAAGATAACGGAGCAGTATGTCAGCACTTCCTGAAGTAATTGTATACACCGATGGAGCTTGTTCGGGAAATCCAGGACCCGGTGGATGGGGGGCAATCTTAATTTACAAAGGAAAAGAAAAAGAGCTTTCTGGTGGTGATCCTCAAACCACGAATAACCGCATGGAAATGAAAGCGGTGATTGAAGCCCTTAAAGCGATGAAGAAGCCCTGCCATGTTAAGATTCATAGTGATAGTGCGCTTATTATCAATGCCATGACTAAAGGCTGGATTGAGAACTGGCAGAAAAAAGGATGGCGTAAAGCGGATAAGAAACCGGTTGAAAACAAAGAACTTTGGGAGCAGATGCTTAAAGCGATGAACGGCCACAAAGTTAGCTGGATCAAAGTAAAAGGACATTCAGGGCTGCCACTCAATGAAAGAGTAGACCAGCTGGCAGTAGCCGAGAGCAAGAAATTTTGAACATCGAACGTTGAACATTCAACTTCGAAGTTCAATGTTCTAAGTTCTTTGTTCTACTGTTCAATCCGCCATATGCGGGAAGTTTTCTAATAACATCCCATCCTGCATTTTGATGATTCGATTTCCATAGGAAGCCATCTTCTCAGAATGAGTTACCTGAACAATCGTTACACCTTCTTCCTGGTTCAGCTTCTGGAATAATTCCATGATCTCAGCAGCCTGATCGGAGTGAAGATTCCCCGTAGGTTCGTCTGCGAGAATAAGCTTAGGACTTCCAATCAATGCCCGTGCAACTCCAACTAATTGCTGCTGTCCACCGGAAAGCTGATGAGGGAATAGATCCTTTTTAGCAACCATATTAAAACGATCGAGAACTTCAGCAACCATTCCTTTTCGCTCACTTCCTTTAACCTTGCGATAGAGGAGGGGCATCTCAATATTTTCATACACTGTAAGCTCATCAATCAGGTGATAGGCCTGAAATACAAAACCGATATGAGATTTATGATATTGTGACTTCTGCTTTTCAGAAAGATTATGAACCGGTTCGTCAAAGAAGTGGTACTCGCCACTATTGGCATCATCCAGAAAACCAAGAATGTTTAGTAGTGTAGATTTCCCGGCGCCACTCGGTCCCATAATAGATGCAAATTCACCTTGTTCTAACTCCAGGTTGATATCTTTAAGGATGAATGTTCTTTGGAATTTTTTATCCAGGTATTTGTCGATGTTTTTAAGTTTGATCATAAAATCTATTCACTTCTAAGGTTATTTACAGGATCTTGCACAGCCGCTTTAATAGATTGATAGCTTACCGTAAGTAAAGCAATTCCTAAAGCAATAAGTCCTGATAGTATAAAAATCCATACACTTATTTCAATTCTATATGCAAAATCTTTTAACCAATTGTTCATTACATACCATGCAATCGGAGAAGAGATAAAAAGCGCAAGTAATACTAACTTAGCAAATCCAGAGGAAAGCATTACGGTTATACTAGAAGTTGTTGCACCCAGAACTTTTCGAATGCCAATTTCTTTTTGGCGTTGAATTGCTATTAATCCGGCTAGCCCAAAGAGCCCTAAGCAGGCAATTAAAATAGCTAACCAGGAACTGTAGCTAACGACTCTGCTCCACCGATCCTGCTCTGCATACAAATTAGTCATGTCATCATCCAGGAAGCTGTAATTAAAGGGAACTTCGTTGGTGATACTGGTCCACGTTTTTTCAAGTTCTGCAATGGTTTCCTGAATTTGTTCAGGCCGGATTCTTACCATTAAATTCAAAATCGGATCTCTTGGATTCATATATATAACCACTGGTGCTATATCATTTTCCAAAGATTGATAATTGAAATCTTCAACAACTCCGATAATTACAGGATCAACCATCCAGCCCCAATCTATTGGAAAAGAACTACCAACGGCCGATAAATCCAGATTATGATTCTCCAGAAAAGTTTGATTTACAATGATGCTTTGAGTTGAGTCGGAAGCGAGTAGGGTATCAAAGTTTCGCCCCGATACTAGATTCATCTTCATTGTCTCGATATAATTTGGTGCTACTCTAAAAACAGCAGCCTGATGAACTTCATCTTGATATCGGTATCCACGTCTCCAAAGCCCGCTAGCAAATGAGGCGTTTGCACCTGATATATTAACTACATTTGGGTTACTAATAAATTCATTTTGATAAATTTCCATTACTCGTTGACCATCAAGTCCAGTTGTCGGTATAACAACCATCTGTTCTCCGGAAAACCCAAGGCTTTTCTCTTGCATAAAACTTAGTTGTTGGGACATTATAAATGTAGAAGTTATGAGAAAAATAGTGAGACCAAATTGGGTGACAACCAATCCCTTTGTGAAGTTGTTAGAGCTTTTAAAATTTATTTTTTGCTTTAAAGATTCAATTGGTTGGAAGTTCGCCAACACCAATGCAGGATAACTTCCGGCAATAAGGCTGGTAAAAATAAATATTCCAATTAAGCCGATTAAAACAGTTCCACTAGAAAACAGATCTAGCATTTGAAGTTCCTTAACTGAAAGTTCATTAAAAAGTGGTAAAGAAAACTCAGCTAATACAAAGCCTACAAGAAAAGCTAAGAAAGTGATAATGAATGCTTCTCCCCAAAATTGGAACATTAACTGAGATCGTTGCGCACCCACTACTTTCCGAAGGCCTACTTCCTTAACGCGTTTAGCTGAACGACCAATAGCTAAAATCATGAAATTAAAACAAGCAATTAGCAGTACCGCTAAAGCAATACCTCCCAATATATAGGAATACATAGGGTTGCTTGAGGCCTGAAATGCTCCGGGTATGTCAGGATTCAGATGGATATCAAGTAAAGGCTGTAAATTGAAAACAGAAGGAATTTCATTTTCTCCAAGACGACCTTCCTGTCGCATCATGTTAAGCATATCACCCTGATACTTTTCCATGAACTCGGGAAGTTTGGGAAGCAAAGTTTTAACGCTTGCGTTTTGAGCAAGCTGAACATAAGTAACTGTCCGTGTTCCATCCCAGCGATTCTGCATACTCCCGTATCGCTCGAAATTATTAAATACTGTTTGAATGGGGAAAAGGATATTAAACTGAATGGTAGAGTTGGAGGGAATATTTTCCAGTACGCCACTTATCGTAAAGTCCTGAAATTGATCTGCTACTCTTATAGTTAACACATTTCCGGATATCTCCGTCTTTCCAAAATATTTAAGAGCCATTTCTTCAGAGATTACTATAGAGGTAGGGTTATTAAGTGCTGAACCTGAATCTCCATACAATAATGGAAAAGAAAACATCGAGAGGGCAGATGGGTCGGCGAAAGCAAAACCATCCTGTTCAATTAGTTCTCCATTTTCTGTTCTGACTATAAAGCTCCCAAAAGGAGTAATTCTGGCAAAGTCTTTTACTTCAGGAAAATCAGTTTTCATAGCCTCACCAAGAGGAAGAGGTGTATATTGATTTACGGTAAAAGGAGTATCTTCAAGAACCGGCTGTCGGTATACCCGGTAAATATTTTCTTTTTTTTCATGAAAGCGATCGAAGCTAAGCTCATCTGAGATAAAAAGAATGACCAGTATCGAAAAAGCCATTCCAATAGCCAGACCAAATACATTGATGAAGCTATATAATTTCTGCTTGGTTAGATTTCTGATCGCTATTTTAAAATAATTCTGAAGCATAATTACTCACTTTTTAAACTTTGAACGGGATTAAGAAGGGCAGCTTTAATAGCCTGGTAACAAACAGCCATCATAGCTACCAGTACAGTAATACCAAAGGTGAATACAAAGATGTCAATCCCAATACCAGTTTGATAAGCAAACTCATTCAGCCAGCTTTTAATCCAGTAATATGAAAGTGGAATACCGATTATAAAACCTATCAGAACCAGGGCCAGATATTCTTTGGAAAGTAAACCTACAATACCCTGAACACTTGAACCGAGTACTTTTCGTATTCCGATTTCTTTAGTTCTCTGTTGAGCTGAAAAGGCAACCAATCCGAACAGGCCGAAACACGCAATCAAAATCGCTACTGCGGTTAGATAACCCAATAAAGTTCCTGCATTTTCTTCTACCTGGTGGAGTCTTCCATAACTTTCGTCAAAAAAGTATGCGGTTAATGGATTTACGGGATCAAATTTAGCCCAGACTTCCTCAAGTCCTGCCAGTATTTCTTCTGTTTGATCTGTATTAATCTTCACCGAAATACGTGAGAACCACCCGCTAGGAGGAATAAAGAGCATAATTGGCGCAATTTGTTCTTTCATCGAGCGGAAATGAAAATCTTCCAGCACTCCAATTACCGGTTTATTTTCCATTTCAAGTACATCAATAGGAATAGTGATTGTTTTTCCCAAGGGGGCATCACTCCAGCCCAGCTGCCGGGCAGCTTCCTGGTTAAGTAAGAAACCGCCTTGTTGATCAGTGCTGTACTCGGTAGAGAAATCTCTTCCTTCAACAATTTGCATTCCAAAAGTCTCTACAAAATCGTGGTCTACGGCCAACATTCTGATGGTTGGTTCTTCTTCATCACTGATTCCTTCGGCCTGATAAGGAAGACCCCAGTCGCTGCCTCCGGGCATATTTCCTGAAAAAGTCACTTCAGTAACTCCGGGTACCTGTAGAAACTCTGCTTTTATCGTTTCGAATTGAGGATTGATGGAGAAATCTCTGATCGGCATAGTGAGGATTTGTTCCTTGTCAAAACCCAGGTCTTTATTCTGCATAAAGGTGAATTGCTTCTGCATCACTAAGGTAGAGCATATTAACGCTACAGATGCAGTAAACTGGAATACTACCAAGCCTTTTCTCAGGAGCACATTTCCTTGTATTTTCTGAACACCTTTCAGAATAGAGGAAGGTTTAGGAGAGGAGAGTACAAATGCAGGATACATACCGGAAAAGAATCCAATTAAAACAGTAATTAAAACAATCCCACCCAAAATCATGGGATCGAGCAAAAAGGAGTTATCAAACGGACTGTTCGAAAGCTCCGAAAACGTTGGAAGGAACAGGTCGGTAATGATTAACGCCAGAATCAATGCAATAAAAGTTACAATTAATGATTCTCCCAGGAATTGCCGTATCAAAGCGCCACGTTGAGCACCTATAGTTTTTCGAATTCCAACTTCTTTAAGTCGGGTAGATGCTCTTGCCGTCATCAGGTTGATAAAATTGATACATGCCAAAAGCAGGATAAAAAATCCCACAATTCCATAGGCATAAAGTGAAGAAGTATCAGAATTCAGTTCCATCTCTCTCCACAAATTGGACGTCAGGTGAATGGATGTAATGGGTTGTAGTGTAGCTTTACTTTCAGGTTCATAGAAATCACCAAGGTTCCGTTCAAGAATTGCCTGCATTTGGCTTTCAACGGAAGCAATGGATGCCCCATCTTTTAGTTGAACATAGGTATAGAACTGGTTCCAAACTATCCAATCATCGATATCAGGATGAGTGTAGGTATTAAGGGAAACCAAATATTCGAAAGTAAAGTGACTATTTGAAGGGATTTCTTCCAGAATACCAGTAACTGTATATTCAGTTTCTTCACTTATAATTAAGGTTTTTCCCATGGGGTTTTCATCCCCAAAAAAGCGAGCAGCGAATTCCTCATTAATTACAATAGAGTTAGGTTGATCCAAAGCCGTTGTAGGATCACCTGCAATCAATGTAAAGCTAAACATTTCCAAAACTGATGAATCCGCAAAAAAGCCATCACCTTCAAAAAATCTATTATTTTCATACCGCATAAGGGTTGTGCCATGAAATACGAATCGGGTCACGGCTTCAACTTCTGGAATCTCAGTTAAAGCCGCTTCTCCCCATGGAGCTGTAACTTTGGCTATTCCTTCATAATTATCATCTCTGCCACCTGTGGCAACTAGACGATAAAGATCATCTTTATTCTCATGATATTGATCGAAACTGAGCTCATAACTGATATACAATCCGACCAGAAAAAAACAGGCAAGACCGGCTGCTAGGCCAATTACATTAATAGAAGAATATAATTTATGTTTTTTCAGGTTTCGAAAGGCGATTTTGAGGTGATTTTTAAACATAACTACTCTCCTTTAAGACTTTCTACAGGATTGATGGCGGTAGCCTTGAAAGATTGATAACCCACAGAAATCCATGCAACAAACAGACAGCTAAAGCCGGCAATTATGAATGTCCAAATGCTAATTCCTACCTGATAAGCAAAACCCTCAAGCCAGTAATTCATGCCGTACCAGGCAATAGGGGTTGCTATCAAAAAACCAATGGCTACCAGTTTTGTGAATTCTTTATTCATCAAGAATAAAATACGTGATGAGGAAGCACCCAATACTTTCCGAACTCCTATTTCTTTAGTCTTACGAACAACCATAAGGGAAGCTAATCCAAAAAGACCAAGGCAGGCGATTATGATAGCAAGCAAAGAACCGGCACTTACAATACGACTGAGCCGTTCTTCCTGTCTATATTGGTTGTCCAGAGCCTGGTCCAGAAAAGTGTAGGTAAAAGGGGTTCCTGGCATGATCGTTTCGAATTCACCCCGGATATTATCAACAGTTTGCTGAAGATTTTCAGTGGTAAGCGTCATCGATATTCGGGGATTGAAGGAATTATTTAACGACAGGTTCTGGATACCCGAGAAAAGTAATTCAAAAGACATTGCAAGTACGAGAGGTTCTACTGAAGTATGGAGCGATTCGTAATGAAAGTTTTCGACTACTCCGATTACTTCATGATCGATAAACTCTGGTCCTGGTAATCTTTCTCCAATTGGATTTTCCCAACCAAAGTAGTCGACCAATGCCTGGTTCACAATGATAGCCTGTCGTTCATCGCTTGTATTTGCATCGGAAAAGTTACGACCTTGTTTAACTGAAATTCCAAGTGTTGAGATAAAATCTGCATCCACAACATTTCCATGAATATTGCGAACTTGTTGCTGATCATCTTCGAAACCCATCCGAAACCATCCACCTGTTTGCACAGGCGTATATGAAGATGTGGTAATCGCACTTACGCCCTGGCTAATATCTAATTGGCTCTGAAGTATTTCTTTATTACGTATTGCAAGTTTTAATACCTCATCAGGATCACTTTGAGAGGTATTAGTAGCACCACTATTAATTACTAACACCTGATCTTTCTGAAAACCAAGATTTTTATTCTGAACATAATTCATCTGGTTTTGGATTGTTATAGTTCCAATGATCAGAGCGATTGAAAGAGCAAACTGAAATACAACCATATACTGTTGGAAATGTCCTTTTCCTGAAGACATATTGATTCTGCCTTTAAGTACTTCTACAGGTTTAAATCCAGACAGAACAAGTGCCGGATATATACCGGCAAACACACTTATCACAGCAGCAGTTATAGCTATGATTAGAAGTGATAGTGGGCTATATATCAGATTAAGTTCAGTACCGGATAAGTCATTAAAAAAAGGCAGTAAAAGTTCAGCAAATGTAAGTCCCAAAAGAAAGGCTATGGTAGTCATAAGAAGGGCTTCGCCCCAGAATTGAAACATCAGATGCTGGCGGTATGCCCCAATTGTTTTTCTGATGCCTACTTCTTTAGCTCTGCTGGTAGAACGACTAATAGAAAGAGTCATAAAATTGATACAAGCAATAAGCAGTAAAAGCAGTGCAATTGCACTAAGGATATAGGAGTAAACAGGATCACTAACAGAAATTACTCCACCACCACCAAGTTCTGTGTTTAAATGAATGTCGCTTATTGGCTGAAGATGAATAGTGTATTGAGTTTCTTCATAGGTTTCAGAGCCAAGTTCACGCTCCATCATTGAAGAAAACTTACTTTTCAATTGTTCCGGGTTTGTTCCCTCCATTAAAGTGATAAAAGTACTCCCATATATGTTGAACCAACTTTCTCTTCCCCGTTCAGCAATAAGCATGTTAAGGTTTTCAATAGGCATTAGGATATTATAGGATAAGCTTGAGTTTGAAGGTGAGTCTTCAATTATTCCTGTTACTGTGAACTCATAAAATTCATTACCCATCCGAACTGACAAAGCTTGCAATAAAGGGTTCTGATTCCCAAAGACACGCTGTGCTGCAGACTCAGAAAGCACTACCGAGGAAGGATTATTGAATACTGAGGAAGCTTCTCCTTGTAATAATTCAAAATCAAAGATGTTAAAGAAATCATTATTAACAACCAGAAAGCTTTCACTTTGGGCTTCAGGCTGCTGTGAGGTAGTCACAAGATTGTTAAAATTATATAGGTAAGTAACATATTCAGCTTCGGGAATATTTTCATGTATCGTTGGTCCAAGCTTTACAGGAGTAGCAGTATTCGTTAATACTCGTTGATCACTGGTAGTTTCTTCATACCATACACGATAGATGCGATCTGCCTTTGAGTGAAATTCATCATAGCTCCACTCATTATTTACATATAGGCCAATGAGAACGCAGCAACAGATACCTATTGCAAGCCCAAAAATATTAATACTTGAATAGGTTTTATTTTTGAAGAGATTGCGGAAAGCAATTTTGATATAATTTTTTAGCATAACATCAGCTGATTTAGTTAACTATATCAACTATGCCAACAATCATACCAAACTATTAAAATGCACGAAATAAGCTTAAAAACGTTGATTTAGCTTTATAACGTGTTCGGTTTTATACAGGTGGTGTACGTTAACGAACAGGTATGCTAACTAGCTGGGAAGAGTTCAGCATTCAGTTTTATAAAATTATTATAGAAGCTGAATGCTGTGGACTTAAAGGTTAAGTTTCTACTCGCTTTTTAAACTCTTAACCGGATTCATTAAGGCAGCTTTAACCGACTGCCAGCTTACCGTTAACCAGGCAATGATCAGGGCGCACAGCCCGGCTGCGACAAATACCCACCATTCAATTCCTGAGCTGTAAGCAAAATCATCAATCCATAGACTCATTAAGTACCAGGATATCGGAATAGAAATAGCTATTGAAATCAGAACAAGCTTTGTAAAGTCAGTTGATATTAGGAGTACCAAACTTTGTACGGAAGCGCCTAAGACTTTTCGGACACCTATCTCTTTTGACCTTTGTTCAGCCGTAAATGCTGAAAGTCCAAATAACCCCAAACAGGATATAAATATGGCAAAGATGGAAAAATACTTAGCCAATTCCCCGATTCTGGTTTCACTGCGGTAGAGTGCAGCGTATTGGTCATCCATAAAATTATACTCAAACGGGTAGTTAGCATTAAAAGATTTGTATGTTTCTTCTAAAGCAGCAAGGGTAGAAGTTATATTGCTACTTTCTATGCGGACAAATCCTCGCCACCCTGAATTTTCGCGATAGCGGAAAAACAGAGGTTCTACTTCACTTCGCAGGCTCTGAAAATTAAAGTCTTTAACTACTCCAATTATTTCCATTTCATAGTCATCCCATAGGGTAATAACTTTTCCAACAGGATCTTCAAGACCCATTACCTCAATTCCTCGTTCATTAAAAACAATCTTAGAGGTATCTGTTATGCCAAATTCTTCAGAGAAGAAGCGCCCATCAACTAATTCGAAACCCATGGTTTCTTTCAAGTCGTAATCAGCTAACACATTTTCAAAGAGAATACGTGAATCAGGATCTTTACCTTCCCAGTCCAGGCCGGATGTATTTGAATTTCGGCCAAGAAAAGTAGAGCTGCTTCTGGATATATGTTGTACACCGGGAATTCCTTCTACTTGCTCTTTAAAGGTCTCCCATCTGTCATAGATTTCATCTTCAACCGTGAAAAACACCAAATTCTCTTTTTTATACCCAAGGTTTTTTTGTTGAGTAAACTGAATCTGACGGTAGATAATAATAGTCGAAATAATGAGGATGACAGAGAGACTGAATTGAAATACAACAAGTCCTTTTCTGGCGAATACTTCTTTAAAAGAAGACTTTAAAGAGCCTTTCAAAGATTTAACGGCTTCGATGGATGAAAGATAAAAAGCCGGGTAGCTTCCGGAAACCAGGCCAGTGATTAATACTGTACCAACGAAAATGGATAAAAGGAGTGGATTAGAATAGTCCACAGAAATTTCTTTTCCCGTGATGTTATTAAAAACCGGTAAGAACAGCTCTACCATTATGATGGAAATAAACAGCGAGAAGAAACTAATAATCATAGACTCGCCAATAAATTGTCCAATTAACGATCCCTGACTTGCCCCAATAGATTTACGGATTCCGACTTCTTTGGCACGTTTAGTAGCTTTTGCAGTGCTCAAATTCATGAAGTTAATACATGCTATTAAAAGCACGAAAATTGCTACAATAATAAATAAACGAACATATTCAATTCGGCCACCGGACTGTACTTTATTCTCAAATTGGCCATACAAATAACGCTGTGCGAAAGGATATACAAATACCTCTACATTTGAATCTCCCTCGTCATCTTTTCCTTTAATGTAGTTTACAATTTTGGAGTTTAATTCTTCTTGATCACTGCCTGGGACAAGCTTAGCAATAGCTCTTGGACCATTATTACCCCATTGAGTTGCCCATTCATTTGTTTCCAGCCAATCGTCATAATTAAGTAACACATCAAACTGGAAAGTGGAATTTTTTGGCATATTTCTGAAAACACCAGTTACCATTAATTCCGTGGTATTATTATAAGTGATTGCCTGCCCAACCGGATTGGATTCGCCAAAATATTTTTCTGCCGTTTCTTGAGAAAGTACAACAGTGTTCGGTTCCGTGAGAAGCTCATCTCGATTTCCATAAATTAAATCAATGCTTAGAATCTTGAAGAAATCGTTTTCTACATCTAATCCATTCTCGTAATAGTTAAGATTATCTTTAGAGAATAACCGATCTGTATTCCATGTGTAATTTGCCGCATATTCGAACTCCGGAAATTCTTCTTTAATAGTTCGTGCGAGGATCCCAGGGGTGGATTGTGTAGCAAAGGTTTCATCAGAGTATTCCTGAAATTCCATGATTTGAACAATCTGATCAGAGTCGGCATGATATTGATCCATATTCATTTCATCTATTACCCATAAGAAAATGAGAAAGCTACAGGTGAGCCCAATGGATAAGCCGGCAAGATTAATAAAAAATGAACTTTTTTGGCGTCTGAACCCCCGAAAAGCTGTCTTCAAATAATTTCTAAGCATGAATAATCCCTAGTGTTAAAGTTTTCGTTTAACACGGAAAAATAAACCTATGGTTACATTAAAAAATAAATCACTCTGTCTTTAAACTATCCACAGGGTTTGTAAGAGCTGCTTTGATAGATTGCCAGCTCACTGTAAATATTGCTACTCCAAGAGCAAGAATTCCTGATACAATGAAAGTCCAGATAGAAAGCTCGGTTTGATAAGCAAAATTATCTAACCAGTTATTCATCAGGTACCAGGATACCGGAACGGCAAGTACAAAGGAGATTCCAACCAGTTTGGTGAAATCTTTAGACAGAAGAACGATGATGCCAACCACAGAGGCTCCTAATACTTTTCGAACGCCAATCTCTTTTGTTCTTTGGAAAGCCATATAAGCAGCCAGCCCAAATAATCCCACACAGGCAATAATAATAGCCAGAATAGAGAAAAATGCTAACAATGTACTTGAAACGGTTTCAGATTGATACATTTGATTCAGATCAGTTTCAAGAAAGGAGTACAGAAAGGGTTCGCCGGGAGCATATAACTCCCAGGTTTCTTCAATACTTGATACGGTTTGTTGAATATTTGAAGACTCAAACCGAACAGGCATAAAGGAGGTAAAGCCTACAGAACTTTCAGCGCTGTATATTGCCAGCGGAGTGACATTAGATCGAAGAGATTCAAAATTGAAATCATCCACTATGCCTATCACTGTATAGTTGGTAGTAATGATATTTCCATTTTGATCGGGATTATTTATTGTTAAGATCGCTCCAATAGGATCTTCAAGCCCAAAGGTTTGTATAGCTGTTTTATTGATAATGATATTCAAAGAGTCATTGAAATCTTCTGAAAAACTACGGCCTTCGGTGATTTCAATATCCATAGTTTCAAAATAGTGATCGCCTACCGCCAGACTTTTTGTCGTAAGAACATCGGATTCACCCGGTTTCTGGAATTGAGATCCGAAGAAATACCCTCCCGGCATAGTTGAAGCTGTAGTAACAGATGTAATTTCAGGGATATTAAGCAAAGCATTTCTAAGCGATTCTTCCTGCTCAACTACATTCACACGCTCTACCACAAGTACATTTTCTTTGTTGAAGCCAAGCCGTTTATTCTGGATATACTCCATCTGATTATAAACAACGAGAGTTCCTGATATCAAAATCATAGAGATGGAAAACTGGAATACAACCAGACCGTTTCGCAACCATTTTCCTTTACTGTTTGATTTGAACTTTCCTTTCACAACTTCGATGGGCTGAAGCGAAGAAATGTATAAAGCCGGGTATAATCCGGCGAGTATTCCTACAATCAGAACAAATAAAATAAGTGCTGGAATGGTAAGCTGACTTGAGAATAATCCTAGTTCAAGAGACTTTCCGGCCAAATCGTTAAAGTAGGGAAGAGCTAACTGAATTACAGCAATCCCAATGATTAAACTTATAAAAGTGATAAAAGTAGATTCGGTTAAAAATTGCATAATTAAGTGCTTTCTGTCAGAACCCATTACCTTACGTAAACCTACTTCCTGGGCACGTTCTGCAGATTTAGCAGTAGCAAGATTTACAAAATTGATTCCAGCCAGCAATAGAATAAAAGCTCCTATAGAAATAAAGATGTACACATACATAATATTTCCGTTCGGTTTGATTTCACTTTCAAGATTAGAAGTGAGATGAATATCAGCAATAGGCTGCAGCGTGTATACATATCCATTTCCGGCTTCCTGATATTCGGCATAAGAGAGTCCAAGGTTTTGTTCGATTTGTCCTGAGGCATATTTTTCTACTACTCCGGAAAGCTTTGCCTCTACAACTTCTTTATCCACACCGGGTTCCAATTCCAGGTATGTGTAGGAGGAGAAAGAGATATAATTCGGGTTATTAAGAAAACCCAGGTTTGTAGAAGAACTCAGGAAATCAAATTTGATATGGGAATTCTCAGGAACATCTTCCATCACTCCAACCACTTCAATGGGATTGCCATTGAATTCAACACTTTTACCAAGCGGATTTTCATTGCCGAAATATTTCTGAGCTGTAGATCGAGTAAGTATTACCGTATTGGGACGTTTAAGTGCGGTTGTGGCGTCTCCCTGGATCATCTCAAAATCCAGTACGCTAAAGAAGTTTGAATCGGCTGAGAACGCGTAATATTCTTCAAAAACCTTGTCTTCATAACGAACAATATTTGAAAAGTTCGGGAAACCAATCAGCCGTGTAGATTGTTTAATCTCGGGAATTTCATCAGCCAGAATCTCCGAAAATCCTGCAGGAATGATAGCGAAGTTATTTACGTGATCGGGATATTTCCTTTCCAGTACCATTCGGTAAATATCATCTCCATTGTCATAAAACGTATCATATGAAGTCTCCTCCTGAACGTATAGGGTAATCATAATACAGCATGCGAGGCCAAAAGAAAGTCCCAGGATATTTATGATTGTATAAGCTTTATTCTTGGTGAGACTGCGCAGGGCGATTTTCAGATAGTTTTTAAACATAATATTAGTCGGTTTTTAAGGTGTCCACAGGGTTCATGACGGCAGCACGAATTGATTGATAGCTCACCGCAATAATGGCAACAGACATAGCAACCACAGCTACGAAAAAGAATAAGCCGAAGTTGATTTCAATACGGTCGGAGAAATTTTGAAGCCATTTATTCATAAAATAAATGGCAAATGGAACAGAAATAAGGAAGCCAATTACCACAAGTTTCAGGAAGTCTTTGGATAGAAGTGTAAGAATGTCTGTTGCAGAGGCACCAAGTACTTTTCGGATTCCTAATTCTTTTAACCGTCGCTCAGTACTATATGAGGCAAGACCAAATAGTCCCAGGCAAGCAATAGCGATGGCAATAACTGCAAACATGTTGAAAATCATACTCAGTTGTTGTTCTGCTTTGTACATAGAATCAAAGGTATCATCAAGAAAGGTATACTCGAAAGGACGATCCGGATTAAATGCGCTCCATTTCTCTTCTACATCCTGAAGAGAAGCTTGCAAATTATCCGAAGTAAACCGGATAGCCAGATAGTCGTGATAGAACGTAGCCGAAAACACTTGAATCAGAATCGGATCGATATCCGAATGGAGAGAATGGTATTGAAAATCTTCAACCATTCCGACGACTGTTCCTTTTTTCTCTACCAGGTTTTCGACATAAAAACGCAGTGTTAATTCTTCTCCAACAGGGTTATCCCAACCAAATTTTTCAGCTGCGGTTTGATTGATAATAAATGCCTGTGTTTCATCTGTACTGAACGTTTCCGAGAAATCTCTTCCTTCAAGAAGATTGAGTTGAAGAGTTTCAACAAAAGAATGATCACTTGTGATAGTCATAATTCCTAGCGTGTCGGTTTTATTATCATCCGGTACTGCCCCGAAAGCATGAATTCCACTGCTGATACCTGGAACTCCGGATACAGCCGCAGCAGATTCTACTCCTGGAATTCTGAGTATTTCTTCTTTAAGAGATTTGATATTGAATTGATCGGTAGTTTCTCTAACCGGGATAATTGCTACTTGTTCTTTGTTGAAGCCAAGCCGTTCGTTTTGAAGAAAGTCCAGCTGTTGGGTTACAATAAATGTTCCGAAAATGAGTCCGGTGGAAATGAAAAACTGAAAAACTACCAACCCCTTTCGGAAGAAAGAGTCGGAGCTTCTGCTTGTATCTTTAATCCCTTTTAATACTGTAATTGGTTTGAAAGATGAAAGGTAAAACGCGGGATAACTTCCGGCTATTAATCCTACAATAAGGATTACTCCGGCTATGCTAAGTGCCCAGGTGACAGTACCAAGTGCTCCAAGAGTAAGTTCTTTACCGGATATGCTATTGAAATAAGGGAGTGCTATCTCAGTTATCAGGAATGCAAGTGTTAAACTGATAGATGTGATGATGAAGGCTTCCCCAAGGAATTGCCAGATCAACTGTTTTCTACGGGCTCCAAGGGTTTTCCGCATGCCAACTTCGCGTGAACGCTTCATAGATTTGGCAGTAGCCAGATTCATAAAGTTAATGCAGGCAATAAGAAGAATGAATATCCCGATTGCAGAGAATAAATAGATATAGGTGATATCAGAAGTTGTAGAAAGTTCGTTTTGGTAATCTGAATGCAACCGGATTTTATCAATCGGCTGAAGATCCAGGTTACGAAGATGTGCTTCTGCGCCAACATATTTTTCCTGAAACGAAGGGAATGCAGAGATTAAATCAGATTTCGATTCATTGGAGGCCAATTCAACATAGGTATACATGGGCGGGTAATACCATTTGTTGTATTCCCAGGGGCGAAGATTTCTTAAACTTTCATAAGAGAATACGTACTCAAACTGAATGTGAGAATTAGAAGGAGGGTTTTCTGCCACTCCGGTTATTTCAAAGTCTAACGTACTTCTTTGACCTTTGAAGGAAATACTTTCACCAATTGGGTTTTGATCGCCAAAGAACTTATACGCCACACTTTCGGTAATCACCACTGTTAATGGTTGATTAAGTACCGAAGCGGGATCACCAGCAAGCAGTGGAAAGGAAAACATCTCGAAGAACGCAGAGTCTCCATAAATAATGGTGTCTTCCTGGTACTTCTGATTGTCTCCACCTGTAACTAATCCATTGGTAGGATAAACGTGTGTTACCCGTTTTATAGAAGGAAACTCACTTTTTAAAGTTGGTGCTAAAGCCGAAAAAGTAGTTGCATACCACGTTTCTTCGTGTTCGCTATTATAGCTTTCGACCACCCTGTAAATTCGGTCGCCATTTTCATGAAATTTGTCGTATGAAAATTCATGAATTACATACAGTCCAATAAGGATAGTACAGGTCAGACCAATAGCCAGACCGAAAATATTTATGAATGAATATGACTTATTTCGAAATAAATTCCGGAAGGCAATTTTAAGATAATTTTTTAGCATAATATTACTCGCTTTTTAGACTTTCAACAGGATTGGCCAATGCAGCTTTTATTGCCTGATAGCCTATAGTGAATAGTGAAATAACAATGATTGCGACTCCTGATCCTACAAAAATTAGTGCGCCCGGACTTGTACTGTAAGCAAAGCTGTTTAACCACTGTTGTATGAGGAAGAAAGCAAGTGGAGCACCAATCAGGAACCCAATAGTTACAAGCTTTAAGAAGTCTGTTGAAATAGATTTTACAATACTGGCTACTGAAGCTCCTAATACTTTCCTGATACCAATTTCTTTTTTCCTGTTCACTACCGTAAACGAAACCAGACCTAGTAAACCCAGACATGCGATAAAAATAGTGAGGTAAGCAAAATACCTGAGCATTTCGCCTATTACTTCTTCAGTGGTATAGTCCGTTGCAATATCATCTTCCAGAAAGTAATACCAAACAGGAATACCTTCATTGAATGTCTTTAGAATATCCGAAACCTGAGTAGCTACTGTATTAAATTCGGCACTATTTATACGTACGGTGAGGTCATAATAATCATCAGGATTATTACGAATTATGAGTGGTTGTATGCGTGAGTGTAGTGTTTCATAATTAAAATCTTTAACCACACCTACTACTGTATACAATATTTCTTCGCCATCTCTTTTTCGGGTGATGGTTTTTCCTACAGGTTCATCCCATCCAAATTTAGCGACTGCTGCCTTATTAAGAATCACAGAGTTATTTTCCGATCCGGTCCTTTCAGCGCTAAAATCTCTTCCCTGGATGATTTCAAGTCCGAATTGTGATACGAAATATTCATCAATAGAATAGGTATTTACAAGGGCACCATCTTCACCAAATACTCCTTCCGGATAAAACTGAACACGACTACCAGACTCGTTTCCTGGAGTGTTTGAACTAAAAGATATGTTCGAAACGCCTGGTATTTTCAGGATTTCTTCTCTAACCGTTTCATAAGAACCTGAATTTAATTCATCAGGTATCCCTGCAACCAGAACGTTGTTTTTGTCGAAACCAAGATCTTTATTCTTCAGATAAGAAAGCTGATTATCTACAGCCAGAGTACTGATGATCATGAAGATTGCTACAGAAAACTGGGTGATAACCAAGCCGGTTCTAAGCACTGACTTCCCACCGGTACCGGTTCTTTCTCCTTTCAAAACGGCAGCCGGTTTAAAGGCAGAAAGTACAAAAGCGGGATATCCACCAGCCAGAACGCCAACTAAAATCACAATTAAAAATATGGCTACATAATAAAGCGGGTTCTCCAGGTAAGAAGCTTCAACACTCCATTCTGCTATATCGTTGAACCATGGAAGAGCAAGTTCAACTAACACAAGGCTTATTAAAACTGCAAAAGAGGCAAGAATTAGAGCCTCAGCCAGAAATTGAAAAACGAGCTGATTTTTAAATGCTCCCATTACTTTTCTTACACCAACTTCTTTTGCCCGTTTAAGTCCTTGTGCAGTAGAAAGATTTATAAAGTTAATACATGCAATTATGAGAATTAGTAAACCTACAGCCATAAAAATGTAGATATAGGAAATATCTAAACTATCTCCATGTTCCGCATACAGACTTGATCGTAAGTAAAGATCTGTTAATGGCTGAAGGTGTATGTCGTACCGTTGCACATATTCTTCCCCAATATGGCGTTCGACAAATGAAGGAAACTTTGCCTCAAGTTCAGCCACATTCGCATCTTCTTTTAAAAGTAAATAGGTATATAAATTATGAGATCTCCAGTCGTAAATAGAAGAATAAGTTTCTTCAGTAAGTGCTGAAAATGGGAGGAGGGAATTAAATCTGAAACTGGATCTTGGGTTTAGTTTTTGAAGTACTCCGGTAACTTCAAATGGTTTCTTATCAACAAGAAGAATTTCACCTACAGGGTTAATGTCTCCAAAGTATCGAACCGACATCTCATCGGTTAAAACAATACTATTTGGGTTAGAGAGTGCACCTTCTTGAACACCATATTTAAATTCATAGGAAAAAATATCAAAGATATGCTCGTCAACATAGGTGATACCCTGGCGCAAAATTTTATCTTCAAACTGTACTGCCGCCCCTCTTCCAAGAAATCTGGTAGCATGTTCTATTTCCGGGAAATCGTCAACCATTGCGTTACCCCAGGGACTGGCAGATATAGCAACATCGAGGATACTTCCATTTTGCTGGGTAATTTTATCGGCTACTCTATAAATACGATCAGAATTTTCATGATACCGATCAAAAGTGAAAGCATACTGCATCAGCAAAAAGAGAAAGAGACAGATACCCATCCCAATTGCAAGACCAAGAGTATTAATAATTGTATACCCTTTTTGCTTCGTAACATTGCGAAATGCAATTTTGAAGTAATTCTTAAACATATTCGTTACCCTCTAACTAAAGTTTAATACCTTAGTAAGGTATTCCAACAATCGTACCAAAGTGATAAACATTGATTATATGTACTATAGTAGAGGTTTTTCGAAGAAAATTGTCCGATTTGATACAGAAGGTGTACGTTATCGGACAGATTAGTCCTTAATGGTCAGCGGTTAGTATTATGGAGCAACTAACCGCTATAGGCTTACTAACTAATAGCTATTTTACTCACTCCTCAAACTATCCACAGGATTTGCTAAAGCAGCTTTTATTGAATGATAACTTACCGTTAGTATTGCCAGAGCTAGCGCTACAATTGTGGAGATTACAAACACACCTGCATTTATACTAATTCGGTAAGAGAAATCCGAAAGCCATTGCTCCATGATATACCACGAAGCTGGAGCTGCGATCAGCATGGAGATGAGAACCAGTAGCACGATGTCTTTATTCAACAAAAGAACGATTTGATCTATACCCGCGCCTAGTACTTTTCGGATTCCAATTTCTTTGGTTTTGTTTACCGCTGTAAGTCCGGCCAATCCAAATAGTCCTAAACAAGCAATTAAAATCGCTAAGAAGGTTGCGGTTCCCATAATTTGAAGCCAGCGTTGATAGTCTTCATACTGACTTGCTACAGCATCATCGAGGAACCAGAAATTAAACGGTCGTAGTGGAGCAACCTCTGCCCATTTTTCCTCAAGTACCGGTAAGGTTTCTCCGATCATTCCTGGTTCAATTTTAACTGCAATCGAAGCCACGCCACCCTGATTGTGATCCATGTGCATCAGCATAGGTTGAATTTCTACTTCCAGAGATTGAAAATGGAAGTCTTTCACTACACCGATTACACTAGAAGGATTTTCCTCGCCCTTCCATGGAAGAAGCTTTCCAATAGGATCATCCTGCCAGCCCAGTGCATTAACTAAAGCTTCATTCACAATGATTGATTCTGTTTCATCGGAGGGGCGATCTTCTGAGAAATTGCGCCCCGAGATAAGCTCCAATCCCAGAGTGGGGATAAGTTGTTCTTCCACAAAATAAATGTAAGATCTGAACTCTTCTTCATTAACCTGAAAACCATATCTATTTGTGCCTTGTGTGAACGATGGAGCCATTCCGCTTACACTCATTACACCGGAAACACCATTTAATTCATTTCGGAAAAGCTCCATAAGCTTTGTGCCTTCTTCATTCCATCCCGTATGAGTAGGTATAAATAATACCTGTTCCTCATTATATCCCAGGTCTTTGCCACTCACGTAGTCCATTTGCTTAAACATAATTACAGAACTAATGATGAGAAAGATGGAGAGGCTATACTGAACTAAAAGTAGCCCTTTTGTAAGGCGGGGTTTGAATTGGAAACTACTCAGCCCTTTTAACACTTTTGCAGGTTGATAACGTGACAAAATAAGAGCGGGATAACTGCCTGCAATCAAACCAGTTAGGACGGTAATACTCAGAAGAGCACCTAAGAAGTCAGCATTTTGCAGGTAATTAATACTTAGCGATTTTCCTGATACAGAATTAAAATAGGGAAGTAAAAGTTCAGCGAAACAAACTCCAAGAATCATAGCCAAGACAGTTAATAGTTGGGTTTCTCCCCAAAATTGAAGTGCGATTTGATTTTTTTGAGCCCCTGATGTTTTTCGTATTCCCACTTCTTTTGCTCTGCTTGATGACCGGGCTAGAGCCAGTGTGACGTAATTGATACAGGCAATCAGCAGAATTAAAATCCCAACAGCACCAAGAATATAGGAATAGAGAGGATTACTGGAATTTATCCATTCAATGGATGCATCCAGGTGCAGGGAAGTTAAGGGAACAAGGCCGAACTCCATTACATCGGCACCTGCAGGAAGTCCTCGTCTTTCTCTGTCGTTTTCCCAGTCTTCGCTCCATTTTTCAACTACAAATTCATTTATTTTTTCATTAACTGCGGCTATATCCGCATTGGGTTCAAGATGCAAAAATACCGGTGTATTGAATCTGTTCCATTGATCCAGGTTCCGCTCGTAATAAGGACTTTCTTTAAGATTTGTGATGATAGAAAATGGCGTGCTCGAATTAGCCGGAGGAGCTTTCGCAATTCCTGTTACCGTAAATGGTTTGTCTTCGTTTCGAACTGTAACGAAGATCGTTTCTCCCATTGGATTTCGTTCGCCAAAGTATTTTGTGGCAAATTCCTGAGTGAGTACTAAGCTACCGGGTTCTGAAAGCACGGTTGCAGGATTACCTTGTAGTAAGGGGAAAGAGAACATTGTGAAGAAAGAGTCATCAGCATAAGTAAGTTCCTCTTCAAAGGATTCATTTCCTATTCTGAGAATCGTTGTAAACTGGTCGGCTCTAACAAAATCTTTGATTTCGGGGATGCGATCTTTTAGCACTGGTCCTAAGGAAAGTGGAAGCCAGGGAGATTTTCTTATTCCTTCCGGAGTCCGGGTGTCGAAGAAAGGTAAGGGCTCAATGTTTTCTTTTATATCGTAATAGTTGATCTCCTCAACCAGGTAAATATCTTCACTATTATCATGGAATCTATCGTAGGAATACTCATCCTGAATAAATAGATAAATCACAATACAGCAGGTGATACCGAGTGTAAGACCCACGATATTAATCAGTGAATACAACTTTTGCTTGGTAATATTACGGAAGGCGATTTTCAGGTAATTTTTAAACATAATTTTGAGCTTTAAGGAATTAGGTTTAGACTGGTTTTATTCACTTTTGAGGCTATCTACGGGATTGGCCAGAGCTGCTCTCATCGTTCTATAGCCAACAGTTAACACAGCAATTAAAATTGTTCCGGCTAAGGAGAGCAGAAAGATGCCTAAGCCTAGCTCGATTTTATACGCGAAATCAGCGAGCCATTGCTGCATCAAATACCATGAAACCGGGGCGGCAATTACGAAGGAGATTCCGACTAACAAAGCTAATTCGAATCCGAATATTTTCAGGATATCCAGGATGTTTGCACCTAATACTTTCCGAACTCCGATTTCTTTGGTTCGGGTTGTTGCCATATAGGATACTAGTCCAAAGAGGCCAAGCGAACCGATTAAAATTGCAATAAGCGTAAATGCATTCATTATTCTCGCAGTGCGTTGCTCGTCCTCATACATTTCGGATATATTGTCATCAAGAAAGGAATATTCAAAGATGTAATCGGGAAATGCCTGATTGTAAGATTGCTCAATGGCGGCCAGAGCTTCTGAGGTTTGAGTAGTATTAATTTTTATGCCACCAACAAAATAGCTTCTTCGGGTTGTCATAACTACCGGGCTAAGTCCATCATGCAAAGATTGAGTATTAAAATCTTTCACTACCCCAACTATTGGTGCTTCTTCTCCCCAAAAAAGGTTCGTCTTTCCAATTAATCCCTCATAATCATCTCCAAATCCAACTTGTTCAGCGAAGGCTTCATTAACCAGATATTGATAGACTGTGTCAGAAGGAATGAGATTCTGACCTGCTAATAGTATAAGCCCATAGGTGTCAATGAAGTCTTCATCGACAAATTTAACCTGAGCATTATTTTCAAATCTTATCGTATCAATAGTAACTAGATAGTTTCCTCCCCAGGTATTGCTAGATGTGGTTCCTGTATTTGAAAAAGTTACATGCTTAATATTTGTTTGATTCAGTAACTGGTTCTTAAAGGTTGAAAGGGTTTGTTTGTCTCTGGTTGGCAGTGGGACTTCAACAAGAGCCTCCTTTTCAAATCCAAGATCCTGATTTTGGAAATAGTTGATCTGAGTTGCAATTACAATAGTACCGATTACCAATATTTGCGTAATTGTGAATTGCACCACAATTAAGCCTCTTCGAAGTGTAATCCCTTTTCCATAACTGGTATTAATTTTATTTCGAATGGCTTCAATAGGGTTAAAGCTTGAAAGGTGTTGGGCCGGATACCATCCAGCGGCAAGCGTAATTACTACAAATAGAATTGCGAGAAATAATAAGGCTTCTGTATTAGTAAAGAGATTGAATTCGGGGGTAAAGCCAAGCAATGGCTCAACTTTCAGGAGCACTATTTCGGTGAAGCCTATTCCAAGGATGATTGATAAAAGCGTTATAAAGGCAGTCTCGCCAAGAAAGTGAAAGGTAAGTTGGGTTTTGGTACCTCCTAACGTTTTTCGAAGACCAACTTCTTTTGAACGCCCAACAGCAATAGCTGTATTCAGGTTAATAAAATTGATACAAGCTGTGATTAACAGGAATAAACCTATTATACCGAGGGCGAAAAGAATGCGGGTTTCAATTGTACGGCCATTATAGTTTCCAAATCTGCTGTCGAAATGAATTTCAGATAAAGGCTGAAGAAAATATTCCAGATACTGAGCTTCTTCCTCCCCTTTGTACTTGATGATCAAATCTTCAAACTGGGCATTTACCGATTCAGCTGTTACCCCTTCCTTAAGTTTAACATAGGTTTGAATAGAACTTGAGCTGCTACTCCAGCTGTCGTTTTCATTGCTTTCTCCATCTCTGTTTTTAGAGTGAGAAGAAGCCAGAATTGTAAATGGGAAGTCGGAATTCTCAGGTTGATCATTTACAAGACCGGTTATTTCCAGATCAGCATAGGAGCCGCTTATACTTAACACGAGGATTTCCCCAAGTACGTCCGTATGACCAAACATTTTTTCAGCAAAATTTTTGGTAACAACTGCAGTATTGGGTTGATTCAGAGCAGATTCTAAATCACCGGCTAACCATTGATAAGTAAGAATATTAAAAAAATCCTGTTCAACGAATACAAGATTACTCTCTTTGAATTTATTTTGAACAACCCCTTCCTCTATGTATGAGATTACAGGATCATTCCCATAGTTGTTATCTGCAATAGAGACATATTCAACTCCAATAATTTCTTCTTCTATTGCTTTAGCCAGAGGGTATTGTCCACCGCGATCATAGCTAATATCTCCATATTCAGAGTCGGATTTTACAACTCTGTAAACCCGGTCTCCATCTTTGTGCCATGTGTCAAAACTCAGATCAAATTGAATTACTAAAAAAATGACCAAAGCACAGACAACCCCCAGAGTTAGTCCACTTACATTTATAATAGTATTGCTCTTATTTTTGATAAGATTTCGAAAGGCGATCTTTAGGTAATTTTTTAGCATCGGTACGATAAATTAATCTGGGTTGAATACTTAATACATTCTATTCCAACAACCGTACCAAAGTGCTAAAACCTTCTCAAATAGCCTAAAAACGTTGATTTAAAGATTGAAGGTGTTCAATTCTATACAGAGGGTGTACGTTATTGAACAGTCTGCTAAATCAGTAATAAGTTTCAGCATTCAGCTTATATACATATCAAAAGCTGAATGCTGTTTACCCATAGTTAATTAACTATTCACTTTTTAAGGTGTGAGCAGGATTGAGCAGGGCAGATTTAATAGCCTGATAGCTGATTGTAAGTAAAGCGATAGCAAGTGCTATTCCTCCACCTAAAACAAAAATCCATGGACTTATTCCCTCATAGTAAGCAAAGTTTTCAAGCCATTTGCTCATTGCAAAATAAGCAATCGGGCTTGCCAGCAGAAAAGCTGCCAAAACAAGCTTTGCAAAGTTGGTAGATAGCAGATATACAATCTGGCTTACTGACGCTCCCAAAACTTTTCGAATACCAATTTCTTTTACACGTTGTTGGATGGTAAAAGAAGCTAATCCGAAAAGTCCAAGGGCGGCAATAATAATAGCAAGGAGTGCAAAATATCCGAATACTTTTCCCAGGCGTTCTTCACCCTGATATTGCTCTGCAAAATTATCCTCAATTAAAGAGTAAGTGAAGGGATAGTTAGGGCGATAATCAGCCCATGTATTTTCCAGATAAGCGATAGTTTCTTCCTGATAGGTCTCACTGAACTTTACTGCAATGGTATTATTTCTACCATTAGATATTACAAATACAATAGGAGCAATACTTTGATGTAGAGACTCAAAATGAAAGTCGTTTACAACACCGGTAATGAATCCTTGTCGACCTCCATAGTTGAATTGCTTTCCAATTGCAGCATCTGGAGAGGTATATCCTAAACGATATATGGAGGACTCATTAAGGACAAATGCTTCCGTAGAATCACTTGCTAAATTGATATCAAAACTCCGGCCGGCTATAATATCCAGTCCGAATAAATCTATAAAATTGTGGCTTACATGGATATCGGCTATACGAAAATCGATATCTACTAATTCACCATTTATTTCAACTGTTCCCCCTTGAGAATCAAGTAGCCGACCTGACGGAACACGACTTTGCATAGATACATCCAGAATGCCCGGTTGCTGAATAAGTCGGTTTCGGATATCAACATAGTTGTTCTCAATCTCAGGACTTACAGGAAGTACTGCGATGTTATCCTGATTAAAGCCTAATTCCTTTTTCTGGACGTATTCCAGCTGATTGTATACGATGCCCATGCTGGCTATCAAGGTGATTGAAATGGTAAACTGAAGTACGACCAATCCGGAACGAAACCATTGATGTTTTCCTCCTGTTTTAAATGAGCCCTTTAGCACTGTAGCAGGTTGAAAGGAAGATAAAAAGAGAGCAGGATAACTTCCGGCTACCAATCCTATAAATGTCACGATCCCTAAAAGGCTAAAAGTCCATCTCCAGTCCGAGAAATAATTGAGAGCCAGATCTTTTTCTACAAAATCATTGAAATACGGGATGAGTACTTCAATGAATACAATTCCGAGTATTAAAGCTAAAAAAGCTAAAAGAAATGACTCCCCCATAAATTGTCGAACTAACGAAGTACGTTGAGCTCCCATCACTTTTCTTAATCCGACTTCATTTGCCCTGCGGGCAGATCGAGCTGTGGATAGATTCATAAAATTGATGCACGCAATGAATAGTATGAAGATAGCTACCGCTATGTATATATAAACATATTCGATATTTCCATTGGCTTCAATTTCCGAATCCAGGTGTGAATGAAGGTGGATATCAGTTACATTCATTAAATGAAGCTTCATGAAATCAGAAGCTCTGGCATCTTCCTGTGCTTCCTGAGGAGGAAAAATCTTATCTATTAAAGCAGGGAACTTTGCTTCTAATTCCTCGGAGCTGGTTTGATCTGAAAGCAACAAATAGGTCGAGAAATTATTACTCCCAAAATTCTGCATCATTTGTTCATACCCGCCATAGAACTGTACAACCGGCTGCATTGAGGCTAAAAAGTCAAAGTGGAAATGTGAGTTTTCCGGGACATCCTCAACTATTCCATTTACCTGAAATACCATTTCAGTACCCTGTAGAGAGAATTCAAGGGCTTTTCCAATTGGATCTTCATCCTCAAAATAGACTTCAGCCATGCTTTCAGTAATGATTAATCCATCTGGAGAGCTTAATGCTGTTGAAGGATTTCCTTTTATCATATTCCATGAAAACACATCAAATACATCAGCGTCAGCGAAGAAAAATCGGTCCTGTATCAGGTGTTTTTCCCGATAACTAATTAGGGGAGAGACATCAAAAAATCGAACAGCATTTTGTACATCATCCGGAAAATCTTCCTTGATTAACTCTGCGAATGGTGGAGCAACATGACCGAGATGGAGACTTGTTTCACCATCCGGGTTTAGCCATTCTCTGGATACGCGATAAATCTGATCTGATTTTTCATGATACTTATCGTAGCTCAGCTCATCTGTTATAAATAAAAGAATAAGCACGAAGGCGGTGATGCCTAGTGCCAGCCCAAAAATATTAATGAAGGAGTATCCCGGATTTTTAATCAGGTTTCGGAATGCAATCTTGAGATAATTTTTGAGCATGGGTTCTCCTGTTATTCACTTTTTAAGCTGTCTACGGGGTTTGAAAGAGCGGCTTTCACAGATTGTCCGCTTACGGTTAAGAAAGCAATGAGAATTCCCAGTAGTGCACAAATGAAAAACACGGCAAATCCTATCTCAATTCTGAATGCGAATCCGGTTAACCATTTCTCCATTGCATACCAGGCTAAAGGTGCACCAATAATAAAACCAAAACTTACCAGCTTAAGGAAGTCTGTAGTAAGTAAAGCGACTACGTTTGCTACTGAGGCACCAAGTACTTTTCTAATGCCAATTTCTTTAGCTCTGCGTTCAATCAGAAATGAGGAAAGTCCAACAAGACCAAGGCATGCAATAAAAATTGCAAGTACCGAGAATAATGAAATCAGATTTCGGGTTTGTACTTCCTGCTCATATAGTTGATTCAGTTGTTGGTCTAAAAACTCAAACTCAAAAGGTCGATGAGGAGCCAATTTATCCCACACACCTTCAATTGCCGCCAGAGATTCCCGTGTAGTAGTTGGAGCAATTTTAATGAGCAGATAGTTGTACATATCCTCATTAATAAAAAGTGCGAGGGGATTTACTTCATTATGAAGAGATGCGAAATTGAAATCTTTTACAACACCAACAACTTCCCCTTCCCGATTTCCCAGAACATTAAAGGGTTGATTTAAAGCTTCTTGCGGAGTCCATCCAAACTTTTTTGCCAGAGTTTCATTAATAAGGTATACATAACCCTGTTCTCTGCTGTAGCCGTCTGATTCCGGAAACCCGTTTCCTGCAAGCAATTCTATTCCAAGGGTTTCAACCAAATCTTTATCTGCCGCTCCTGCTTGGGTATTTACAGATTCTGTTCCGGGGGTGTGTTGAGCGCTATATCCACCAAATACTTTCCCAGGGATGTTAGACATGTATGTGGCACTTATTACACCGGGTTGTCTCAGTATCTCTGACTTAAGGACGTCCTGCTTTGGTGATAAATATTGATCACTGGCTGGAAGTACAACCATAGATTCTTTATCAAAGCCCAAACTGGTTGAAATAACAAATTCAGTTTGCTGATAAATCACAAAGGTGCTGATGATCAAAAAAGTAGAAATGGAAAACTGAGATATGACCAGTCCTTTTCTGAGAATTGAACTTGATGAAGAGCTATTGATCATTCCCTTTAATACAGTAACAGGTTTGAATGAAGAAAGAAGGATTGCCGGGTAACTCCCTGCCAGTAGTGAGGTAACGAAGACAATTCCTCCAACTAAAATCCATACGGAATAATTATCTAGTAATGTGAACTGAATGGATTTACCCATTAAGGCAAAAAATTGCTCGTTAAACAATTCAACCACAATAAGGGAGATTGCAACCGATATTAGTGTAGTAAGGGTTGATTCGCCATAAAACTGTCTGATTAACTGACTTCTGTAGGCTCCCAATGCTTTTCGAATGCCAACTTCCGTTGCTCGCCGGGAAGACCTCGCGGTGGATAAGTTCACGTAGTTTATGATGGCGATCAGCAGTACTACTAATCCCATGAGCATAAATCCATACACACGGTAGATATTGCCCATTGGAGCAATGTCAGATTCGCTATCAGATTTAAGGTAGATATCGGAAAGGGGAAGAAGTTTTAATCCTATATCCTGTTGTTCTTTAACCCGTTCCTCTACAAAAGTGTCGATTTTTTCCTGAAGTGAAGAAAGAGACTGTGGCGAATTCAACACCAAATAAGTGTAGAAATTTGCTGACCTGAGTTCCGAATCACTCAATTGAGACCAGGAACTTCTGGAAGAAAGTGATCCAATATAATCGAACCTAAAATGAGAATTTGAAGGCATGTCTCTAATCACACCAGTGACTTCAAAATCAGTATCGCTACTGAAGATTTGTGCAGAAACGGTTTCCCCGATTACATCCAAAGAACCAAAAAGCTTTAGAGCAATCGATTCTGTTAAAACCACCGTACCTGGTTTGTTGAGAGCATTTTTAGCATCTCCATTTAAGAATGGAAAGTCGAAAACCTGAAAGAATGAAGAATCAGCATATAAAAAGCTGTTTTCCTGGAACTTCTGATCGGCAACTCCAATAATTACCGGCCTATATCTTGTTGGTTCATATAACCGAACCCAGTTTTCTATTTCAGGTGCAATTGATGCCAGTGAGGGAGCAACCATAGATGGAGTTACTGCCATTTCTACTTCATTCACCATATTTATCCGCACAATACGATCACCTTTTTTATGAAAGTTATCGTAGCTTAGCTCATGATTAACATAGGTTAATATGAGCAGGCATAGTGTTACCCCTGTAGCAAGCCCCAGTATATTAATCGCAGAATAGCTTTTATATTTGACAATATTCCGGAAGGCGAGTTTGAAGTAGTTCTTAAGCATTGTGTTGCAACTTAAAGTAATCAGCTATTTGTCATCAGCTTTTGGTAGTATCTTTACCAAAAGCTGAGCGAAGTTATTTGAAAGCTTAATTATACGTGAAAGCCTTCTTTCATATTCTCAGTTACAACATGTCCATCAAATAAATGGATAACACGAGTAGCGAAGTCGGCATCATGTGGGGAGTGAGTTACCATAACAATGGTAGTTCCTGCTTCATTTAATTCTTCAAGAAGTTTCATTACTTCATTACCATGATCAGAATCAAGGTTACCGGTAGGCTCATCAGCGAGAATCAATTTTGCATTTGCAACAACCGCTCTGGCAATTGCAACACGTTGCTGCTGACCACCGGAGAGTTGCTGAGGAAAGTGATTACGGCGATGCATCATGCTCATACGCTCCAGCGCGGCCTCGGCTTTTTCTTTTCGCTCTGAAGCATCCATACCTAAGTATAATAGTGGAAGCTCAACATTTTCAAAAACTGTAAGCTCATCAATCAGGTTAAAACTCTGAAAGACGAACCCAATGTTCCCTTTTCTTAGCTGAGCACGTTCCCGTTCGCTATAAGAAGAAACTTCGTGCCCCAGAAAACTATACTCACCTTCGGAAGGGTTATCCAGAAGGCCCATGATATTTAGAAGAGTAGATTTCCCACATCCGGAAGGTCCCATGATGGCAACAAATTCACCTTCTTTAATCTCAACATTGACATTGTTTAGTGCGGTAGTTTCTACATCTTCAGTTATGTAGAGTTTCTTTAGGTTTTTTGCTTGAATCATCGTTCTATTGGTTATGTGTATGTGTTTAATTTGTTTTGTAAGGTTACTTGAGTATTCTTTATTCCAAATCTAAAACTTCGTTATCGCCAAAAGTATCGTAGCTGGAAATAATCACTTTGTCACCAGGTTGTAGTCCTTCAACTACTTCAAAATATTCCGGGTTTTGTTGTCCAAGACGAATATTATGCCGCTCGGCTTTGGTTTCATCGGTATTCAATTTATATACCCAGCTTCCTCCTGTAGTCTGGAAAAAACCACCTTTTTCAAGTAAAACTGCTGTTGAGGCATCTCCAAGTTCAAGTCGGATTCGAACACGCTGTCCACGACGAATACCTGTTGGTGCTTCTCCTACAAATTCCATATCCACCTGAAACTGTCCATTTGTAATTACCGGGTATACTTTTGTAATAACGAGATCATATTCTGAGCCGGCAAAGTCAAATGTTCCTTTAAGGCCTGTGGTAATTCTTGAAAGGTGGAATTCATCTACACCCACACGGACTTTAAAATTATCAAGCATATCTACCTGACCTACCCGTTCACCCTGAGAAATAGATTGTCCCGGCTGCATCTCAATGGTAGTAAGCTGACCTTCAAGCGGAGCGGTAATTACCAGGTTATCAAGAATTCCCTGAACCGCACTCAAACTGCGATACATACGTGATTCCGAATCGTCGAGCTGGCGTAGTTGGTTTATCGTTTGTATAGAATCTTTAATGAAAGATTCATAGGTGAGATCATATCTTTTTTTCTCGTATTCGTAATTTTCTGCAACTGCTTCAAAATCCTGTTTTGAGATAAGATTTTGCTCATATAAACTTTGTGATCGCTCGAACTGAGGCTTCAGAAGGTCCAACTGATATTCAGCGTTGGCTAATTGTTCTTTAATCTGAAGGCTATTTTGTTCAAGGTTCAGTCTGGAGTTACGTACATTGTTGATTTGATCATATAAACTTGCTTCCTGATTGAGAACTGATAGCTGCAAATTTGAATTAGTTAAAATCAGAACTGTATCTCCAGGAGAAACCATTGCTCCTGATTCTAACACTACATTCTGAACAACCCCACCTTCAATAGCATCCAAAAAACTGGTATTAATTGGTTGAATATTCCCTGTAACCTGAATGAATTCCTGAAATGAATCTTCTGAAACAGTTGCAATGGTGAGCTTATCTCTGTCAACATTTAATGTAGACCTGAAATCAGCAAATATAAAAGTGTATACAAAGAAGCCAATCACAGCCACGCCCACTACAAGCATAATAATGCGGTTTGTAGTCCAGGTTTTCTTTTTAATTTTTCTATCCATTCCCATAAAATCCGCGAGATGTTTTTTTAATGTGTATCGATTAATCGTTTTGCATCACATTAAGTCAATTACTGTGCCAAATAAAAAAAGTTACGGTTTAAAGTAAATATTGATGCTTTTGTAGCATATGACCGTTCATTTTGATACACTTACTGTCCGATATCGAACAGTCAAATACTGAGCCTCCATATATATAGTCTTCACCTTATTTTTTTTGAAGTTTAAAAATTTAGGTACGGTATTTGTGAATGAGTTCCTTAACTATTTGAATGTAACTAACGATTGTAAATATGGATGTTAATCAAGGCCGGATTCTTGTTGTAGATGATGATGGAGACGTGCTTCAGGCTGCCCGCTTATTTTTAAAGCAACATGTTGCCAGAGTAGAGACAGAGAAAGACCCAAAATCTATTCCTACTTTACTAAAGAATAACAGCTACGATATGATTCTTCTGGACATGAATTTCACGGATGATGTGAGTAGCGGAGAAGAAGGGTTTTACTGGTTGGATAAGATTCTGGAAATCGATCCATCCATTGCTGTTATTTTGATTACTGCTTATGGAGATGTAGACAAAGCTGTTCGAGCTGTTAAAAATGGAGCCACTGATTTTGTTCTCAAACCCTGGCAAAATGAGAAACTATTAGCCACTGTTTCATCAGCACTAAAGCTTACAACGAGTCTCCGGCAAGTAGTGGCTTTAAAGCAGCAACAAAAACAAATAAGCAGCGATATCGATCATCATTACCGCGAAATTATTGGGCGAAGTCCGGCAATGATGGAGGTCTTTCAAACAATCGAAAAAGTAGCAGCTACTGATGCCAACGTACTCATTTTAGGAGAGAATGGAACCGGAAAGGAGATGATTGCTCGGGCACTCCATCGGCGCTCAAGCCGAAAAGAAAGTGTATTTATTAACGTAGATATGGGCGCAATCACAGAGAACCTGTTCGAAAGCGAGTTATTCGGGTATGTAAAAGGAGCATTCACAGATGCAAAAGAGGATAGAGCAGGTCGGTTTGAAGTGGCAAACGGAGGGACACTATTTTTGGATGAAATAGGAAACCTGCCACTCTCTCTTCAATCAAAATTACTAACGGTACTCCAAAGCCGAAAAGTGAACAGAGTGGGAGCAGTAACTTCTAAACCAATCGATATCAGGCTTGTTTGTGCTACTAATCAGTCTTTAAAAGAAATGGTAGCAGAAGGTTCTTTTCGCCAGGATTTATTGTTCAGGATCAATACAATCGAAATCCAACTTCCTCCACTAAGAGACCGAAAAGAAGATATAGAACTACTGGTCAATCACTTCATTAAATTGTATTCGAGCAAGTATAAAAAACAAATGAAAGGTTTAGATAAAGCTACTTTGAACAAGCTGAAGGGATATTCCTGGCCTGGCAATGTTCGGGAATTACAACATGCTGTGGAACGAGCAGTAATCATGGCTGAATCTGATATCTTATTACCGGGTGATTTTCTTCTTCATGAAGCTCAGTCCCAAAGTGAGCAAGTTGAGATAGAAGATTACAATTTAGAAGAAGTAGAAAAGATGGTGCTTCGTAAAGCACTTAGAAAGCATGAAGGAAATATCTCAAAGGCAGCAGAAGAATTAGGATTGACTCGGGCATCACTCTACCGTAGACTTGATAAATATGGATTGTAAATTAAGTTAGTCTTGAAGCTTTAGTACGATCAAAAAAAATAGGCTAAATGAATTTTAGGGAAAACAGATGATAGCTCGCTTCAGAATAGGTGTGATAACCCGGGTCCTTTTTTTATTCGGGATAGGTGGGCTATTCATTTATATGGTGATGAACACTCAATATTTTGTGAGTAGTGCGCTAATAGGCGTATTAATTATCACCCTGCTATTTAATCTGATTCGTTATGTGGAAACTACCAACAAACAGCTGCAGCGTTTTTTTGAAGCAATAAGCTATAATGATTTTTCTCAAACCTTTTCAAATCGGTCAGGTAATGAATCATTTGCTTCACTCAACGATGCCTTCAACGATATCATCGAGAAATTTAAAACTGAGCGATCGAAAGGTGAGGAAAGCTATCGGTACCTGCAAACGGTGGTTCAGCATGTGGGAATAGGGTTGTTTTCATACAATCAGAAAGGGGATATAGAGCTTTTTAACACTGCGGCAAAAAGATTGCTAGATGTTTCTGTGTTGAGAAATGTTGAGCAGTTAAAGGAGATTAGTACAAATTTATTTGAAACGGTTATTGGTTTAAATAGTGGAGCCCGAACGTTGTTGAACTGCTCGATTGGATCTGAAAAGCTTCAATTAGCTATATACGCAACTGAATTCAGAATGAAGGGTGATAATTATAAACTGATTTCACTTCAAAATATATCCTCGGAATTGGATGAAAAGGAAATGGAAGCCTGGCAAAACCTGACCCAGGTATTAGCACACGAAATTATGAACTCAATTACACCAATCGCTTCATTATCGGATACGGTCAACTCCATGTTGATGGGAGATGTGTTTGGTTCTGAATCGCCCGAGCCCATCCCGCAGGAAACACTTAAAGATGTTAAGGACGCCCTTGGAACAATTAACAAGAGAAGTTTGGGCTTAATGCGTTTTGTTAACTCATATCGAAATATTACTCAGATCCCGACGCCGATTTTTGAAGTACTTGCAGTGAAAGAAGTATTAGAGCGGGTTAGAAACCTGATGAAAGGAGAAGCCACTCGCCGCAGAGTGGAAATGGAAGTGATCGCTAATCCTGAAACACTTGAAATCACTGCTGATGCACAACTTATTGATCAGGCGCTCATTAATATCGTGAAAAATGCTTTTAAGGCATTATCAGATACGTCAAATCCAAAGATCATTCTCAGGGGAAGAATTGATGGATCCGGACATCCTATACTCGAAGTTGAAGATAACGGTCCTGGAATAAAAGACTCGGTAAAGGAAAAGATTTTCGTTCCTTTTTACACGACAAGTAAATCCAATACAGAAAACGGAGGCTCGGGAATTGGGTTGAGCCTGTCAAGACAAATAATGAGAATGCACAGCGGAACACTTAATGTAACTACCAGCAAAAAAGGGTGTACGGTATTTACATTCAGGTTTTAATCCTTATTACACAAATTAACAACAAGGATTCGCTATATCCTTAAAAAAGGGTAACAAAGTCATGGTTAAGTCGTAGCTTTTCGCTGTTGATTTTACTTTTTTAAACTAAAATACTTGGAAATAAACCGGGTAGTGATACAAAGAAATTCATACATATTATTTGCTTTAGGTCTGATAGGTGTGATTACATTTTGGATGCTTAGATCCGAAATTGATTTCAATGCTAAAGGTCCAATAACTCAAAGCAGTTCAAATATAGACCTACAGATTGCAGAAATTGCTAAAGGTTTGGGTTTCTCAATGGACAGCCTTGCTACCGCATCATTATTTGAGCAGCATTCCGACTACATGAGGATGTTGGAAGACTCTGTACCCGGAGAAGTTTCACCGGCGCTTATGAATGAACGTGGTGCTCATATTCAGAGCTGGTCTACGGTAATTGCAACACCTGGTACTCTCGATGATATGGTGCTGACTATAAACTCTGCATTTCAATCTGTGGGTAAACTGGGACTTAGAACATCTAACGGCGGGAAAGTGATTCGATTAAGTTCTAACCCAAATTTCTCAAACCCAACTTTCGTTCAGGGAGATTCTATTGAAGCGGTCGCACATAAAGTTGTGGGCGATGTTTTTGGCTACGATCTGGACGATTACATTCAATTAAACTCTGGGGAAAGTGATTCACTGACTTTTAGCGTGGAAGGAGAGGTTCTTACTCAGCCAATCAATGATGCCGAAGATTCAGACTCTCCCACTATCGACATTGAGTGGAGGAGAAGTCCAACTGCGGAATCCGGACCTGAAACACTTTCTTTATCACTGGAGCCGGTAATAAAAGAATTCGAAACAGTATCGGGTTTTAATACAAAGTTCGGATACACTATTAGTTCTTTTGTAGCTAAAAATGACATAGAACCCAAAGATTTGAATACTGATTTCTTCTCTGATTTTCCAATTTTCACTTACATTTTGGTGGTAATGGCGGTAATACTGGCTATTCTGGTATTTGCAGTAGGAGTTCGGAATATCTTTAAAGGGAAAGTAGAGTGGCGCAGATCTCTTGCGATTTTCGTGTTAATGGCGAGTGTATTTTTCGGATGGCGTGAAATCTTTTATGCCAATGTATTTGGAGATCTGTTAGACGGCGAAGGTTTGTTTATGATTTCGCTTAATAATTTACTTTATGGATTAGTTATGGGGCTATACGCAGCCATGGCTTATATCAGTTGGGAAGCATTTGCCAGAAGCCAGAAAAATGGGGAGCTTGAATTAGTAGATGCACTTTGGCAACGGAAATTCTTTATAAAAGAAACCGGGGCCAGTTTGATACATGGATTTTTTATTGGGGGTTTACTACTTGGCTTATTTGCATTAGGAGTGTATTTCCAGGATATCTTCTTCATGCAAAGTGACAGCCAATTTGGGTTTTCTGAAGGAAGTATCCGCTTAAAAATTCTCACCATTAACATGACGGCCTGGAGTACGGTTTGGTTGATTGGCTTTGGACAAATTGGCTTTGTTTACGGCTTTTGTAGGCATTGGATTAAGAACAATATTCTTTCCATAATTGTAGCTATTTTATTCACTGCTCTGCTTATTAGTTTACTTGGCCGTCTGGTTGCTACCCCTGTAGAAATCTGGAAAGATCTAATCATATTCAGCGCGCTTGCAGTAGCGATTGTTCTTGTATACCATAGTTTTGGAATTGTTACGGTGAACACTGCCTGGTGGGTATTTGTTTGTGTAATTATGATGATGCCTTACATTGGATCACAAAGTGTGGAAATGGCGTCTACCTGGTGGGTTCAAAGCTTCCTGATAGCTGGGATTCCCATTTTTGGATTTGTTACCTATCGATATGGAGTTCCGGTTTCAGAAGTAGGAGATTATATTCCGGAATATGAAGAGCGAATTGCCCAACATTTACGAGTTGAAAAAGAAATAGAAATTGCTCGTGAAAGTCAGTATAAGCTTATGCCAGTTCAGCCACCAACTGGAGAGGGATTTGATGTTTATGGTTTTTTTCTTCCATCTTTCGAAGTAGGAGGTGACTACTTCGATTATGTTCTTTCAAAGGATGAGGAGGACAATCCTGAGGCACTCATTATGGTTGTTGTGGATGTTTCAGGGAAATCAATGCGAGCAGCGATGCCAGCAATCTTTACCAGTGGATTATTACTAGCCCGGATGAAAGAGGATAGTCCGGAAGTAGCACTTACAAATGTAAACGAGCCAATCTTTACCCGTACAGATAAACGTACATTTATAACCTGTGCAATGGCTCGTTACGATCTGGAATCCAAAATAATTTCGGTGGTAAATGCCGGACATTGCAAACCCGTGTTAAAGAGAAACGGTGTGGCAGATTTTATTCAAACTCCGGATCCCAGATTCCCACTTGGGTTCAGGGAAAATACCGTTTATAATTCTCAGGAGTTTAAACTCAAAAAGGGTGATGTGTTTCTTCTTTATTCTGATGGACTCCCCGAAGCCGAAAATGGTCAGGGCGAGCGCTTTGGTTTTGAAGAAGTTCCACGCTTATTGGAACGTATTCATACCGAGAAGTTGTCTTCACAAGAAATAGCTCAGGAAATCAAGCGAACGGTCCAAAAATTCAGTAACTACCAGCTTGCTGACGACACTACGGTTATTTGTCTTAAAGTTTAGGGCTTTACTGACAGTTTAGCACAGCCGCCTTTTTTGGCGTAGTGTTTGGGTTATCGCATACAGTTAAAACAGACTAACCAATACAAACAAAACAATGGCTCAAGAACCAAATATCGAATTCAATCTGCCTCCGCAGTTTGATAAGATTACAAAAAATATCCGGCTGATTATAGCCGGCTTTCTGGTATTCGCAGCAGCTATGTCTTCCTTCTTTACAGTAGAAACTGAAGAAGTTGGAGTGATTATGCGCTTTGGAAAATACGTATCAGAAGCAAGACCGGGATTAAATTTTAAGATCCCTTTTATTGATCAGGTTGAATATGTACCAGTTCAGCGACAACTTAAACAAGAATTCGGGTATCGAACCACTTCAGCGGGGGTAAACTCTACCTATCGTAAGGCTGGATACGGTGGTGAATCGCTTATGCTAACCGGTGATTTGAATCTTGGAGATGTTGAATGGGTAGTTCAATACCGAATTGATGATCCATATAATTATCTCTTTAAGGTCCGAAATGTAGATGAAACACTTCGTGATGTTTCAGAAGCAGCGATGCGTCAGATTGTGGGAGATCGAACAGTGAATGAGGTACTTACGGTAGGACGTGCTGAAGTTGCTTCAGAGATGGAGATCGTACTACAGGGTATTAGTGATGAATATGAAATGGGAATTAAAATTGAACAGGTCGTTCTTCAGGATGCAAATCCACCAGATCCAGTAAAGCCTTCCTTCAATGGGGTAAATGAGGCTCAGCAACAGCGTGAGACACTCATAAATCAGGCTCGTGCTGATTATAACCGTGTAATTCCACGAGCAGCTGGTGAAGCCGAGCAAACTATTCAGCAGGCAGAGGGTTATGCCTTAGATCGTGTTAATCGTGCAGAAGGTGAAGTGTCCCGATTTAATGATCTATATGCTGAGTATATCAAAGCTCCGGAAGTGACAAAGAGAAGAATTTTCCTCGAAACCATGGAAGATATTCTTCCTCAAATGGGGCAGAAGATTATTACCGATGAACAAGGAAATAGTGTAATTCCACTTCTCCAGCTTCAGATGGATGGCATGAAAAGAACAAACAATAGTCAAAATTAAGAGGTATAAAATGAAAGAACTTAAAGGAATAGGACTATTTGTTATCCTGGGTGCTATCGCATTGGTGGCAACTCAGGCATTATATGTAGTAAGTGAAACTAATCAGGTTATAATTACTCAATTCGGTGAGCCCAGAGGTGAAGCTGTAACAGAACCTGGTTTGAAGTTTAAAACTCCGTTTTTACAAAAAGCGAACTACTTTGAGAAAAGATACCTCGAATGGGATGGTGATCCGAATCAGGTTCCTACCAAAGATAAAGTATTCATTTATGTGGATACGTACGCAAGATGGCAGATTACTGACCCATTAAGATACTTTGAACGACTTGGAAATGAGCGTGGTGCTCAATCCCGACTTGATGATATTTTGGATGGTGAAACACGTAATGCTGTTGCAGGTCATGACTTGGTAGAATTGATTCGAAGCACAAACCGTGAAGCTTCTCAGGAAGGAGTAATTGCAGACATAGCACAAGACTCTTTGCAATCTATCTCAGTGGGTCGTGGTGTAATTCAGGACCAGATTGTTGAACTTGCCAATCAGCGTGCGTCAGATCTTGGAATTGAGATTCTTGATTTTCGATTCAAGAGAATCAACTACGCAGAAGAAGTACGCCGTACAGTGTATGATCGTATGATTTCTGAACGTAACAGAATCGCTGATAAATTTCGATCTGAAGGACAGGGTGAATCATCCAGAATTAATGGTGAAAAAGAACGAGAACTTCTTCGAATTCAATCGGAAGCTTTCCGTGAGGCAGAAACCATTCGTGGTAGAGCGGATGCCGAGGCAGCTGCTATTTATAATGAAGCTTACAATCGTACTTCAGCAGCAAGAAACTTGTATTCCTTCACGAAGAGTATGGAAGCTTATCGTAATTCCATTGATTCAGAAACTTCACTTATTATTTCTACAAATAGTGAATTCTATAAATACCTGAATTCAATTGATCAATAAAACCTGAATTCAAATTTTATCATAAATTTATGAAAGCACGAGTTAGTCTCGTGCTTTTTGTTTTTGAACTGGCTATGTTTAAATATGTACAAAAAACCCATATTTATTCTTTTTCTGATTTGTCTTATCTATACCAACTGTTCTGTTAATCCAGAGTCCGGTCCACCTCCTTTAACAGAAACTGAACTAAATATAAATCAAGAGATACCAAAGTACTTAAATGAGGATTATTTGTATTTGAGTGGGAATCTACGTGGAGGCTATACTCATATTGTCGCCGAAGTTGAAGGACAGGTATATAAAGAGGAATTCAGAGATAGTACTTTTTTTAGAGTCGAGGTTTTTCCTGTACAAAATCAGGTGAATTATATTACTCTCTTTGCGTTAGATAAATTTGAAAGAAGCAGTGATACACTTAGTTTTTCAATAATTCATGATAATATCCCTCCAAAAATTGTGGGTTCATCAGTAATTGAAGATTCATTAAGCTATCCTTTGACAAATCCGATTAGCATAGATTATGATAGTGAGATTAAAGAATATAGTATTTATTTAGGTGGAGAAATTGTTGCGGAGATTGAGTTTTCTCCAAAATTGATAGGTAATTCAAAAACTCTTCTTCAGGAAGAAGTATATCTGCATCTTGGCACTGATTATATATTGACTTCAGTTGTTACAGATTCAGCCGATAACGAGAGTATTGAGCAGATACCTTTCAAAACCTATAAAAAAAGACTGCAACTAGGTTTTGAAAATCTTAAAGATTATGACTTTTCAATCGATAAATCTAAGTTATTGCTTCTTACGGGTTCAGAATTGACTGTTTATGATGCTGCTACGCTTGACGTGATGCGTACTATTAATTTGCCAGGAGGAGCAATTAAAATGGGGGTTAATCCTGTAAATGGGTTTGTTTATATCACTAGCCGGGATATTAAAGTATTTGATCTGGAAACAGGAAATTTAGTGGATACTATAGAGCCAGATATTCCAGAAGGAAGAACTCCCAGATTTTGGGAAATAGACTTTGATGACCAGGGAAAAGGATATTTTTCTCCAATACAAAATGAGCTCCATATTATTGATACCCGAGATGGAAACTCGATAATTAAATTTCAGGATTTAAATAGTACACCGGTACCTTTATCATATTTAGATTATCAGTCGGTATTCATAGCAAATATGGAATGGTCCGAAGGTGAAACATATCATAGGTTTTACTCCAATAGTATAAGTACTGAAATAAATGAAGATGGATTTGATAGAATACTTTATCAAAAAGGGCATGAAGAACTTGATATAATTACCACCGTTGTAGGACAAAATTATTATCTAATTAAGAATAAGCAGGAGGTTTATGGACCACTATCTACTGTGTCAACCGGACCATTATTTGATTATATATATAAAGAAGGGTATGAAGATTATCTTTTCTATGTAACCGATTTAAATGATGAGTTTGGAATCTATAATCTGAACTCAGGTGAAATCAAGAAAAAATTTATTTCTAGTGATGGACTAACTCGGGAGGGTGTTATAACATCTTCTGAATATGATTTGATATATATCCTGTCAACTGAGGATATTTTATTAGTAGATTACAGAACCGTTCTTAGTTATGAATAAGAAGTAGCTGCGTTAAGTGCTTGAAAGATAAGTGGATAATAAAATTATATTGAAAGGTTAATGAATTAATTCACCCCTATCCAGATGAGCGACATTCCCCAAATTCCTTCTTTCGGTGAAAAAACAGATGTTGAGTATAAGCTATTCAAAGTCACACTTTGGATAACTATTGCAGTGTTTGGAATCTGGTGGGTGATCGCGATGATTGCAGACTATACCTATATAATTAAACTTACATACGGAGTTTGTTTTGTTGTTTATTCTGGGTTGCTCGTAGCTTTTTACCGTGGGGTTTCTCTTAATATTCTGGCTACGGTTTACTATGTGCTGATCTTAATCATTTTAGCATATGCATGGTTGCCTGCAGGGGGAATAACCGGTGTAATTCTGATTATGTTGGTAATGATCTTTGTCTCCGGTTTGCTGGTTCTTCCTCTTCCTGTATTTCTTGTTTACATACTAGTAAGTCTATTTTTAGTGGGAATTTATTTTGGAATAGAACTAAGGTTTAATGATTTGGCAGCTGCTTATTTGAATGAATTTACCAGAATCCGTGATTTTGGGATAGCTGGTATCATCTCCATAGTCTCCATAGGTTTTGCATTGTATATGTTCAAAAAAGAATATATCCGAGATCGTAAACAGCTACGGAAGACCATAGAAGAACTTGAAATTGAAAAAGAAAGAGCTCAGTCAGCAGATAAAGCAAAGTCTGATTTTCTGGCAACCATTAGTCATGAGATGCGAACTCCATTAAATGGAATTGTAGGAATTTCACAACTATTGAAAGAGACAAAGCCGGGAAAAGAACAAGAAGAACTAATCTCTAATCTGACCTATAGTAGCCAATTACTTCGCAGTCTTATAAGTGATATTCTGGATGTAAGCTTGATAGAAAGCGGGAAGCTAGTTATTCATTCTAATGAGATAAACATCAAGAACGAAATAATTAAGCTTGTTGATATCGTAAGGCCTCGTCTGGAGAAGAAAGAACAACAGATAAAACTGACCATTCATCATGATGATAAAATCCCTGAAACTCTAATTGGAGACCCACTTCGATTTCGACAGGTACTTTTAAATCTTATAAACAATGCCATAAAATTTACCGATAAGGGTAAAATTAAGATAAAATCTGAGGTAGTTTCATCATCGGAAGAGAAGGTCTTTGTAAAATTGATGGTAAGTGATACTGGTAGGGGGATTTCAAAAGAAGGTCAGTCAAAGTTATTTAATAAATTTTTTAAAGGAAGCGGGGATTCTAATATTGAAGGTACGGGGCTTGGATTGTCTATTTCTAAAAACCTGATAACCTTGATGGGAGGTGAGATTGGTTTTACTTCTCAAGAAGGGGTTGGTTCAGTTTTTTTCTTTGAATTACCATTCACCCCCTTATCACAGAGAATTGAAAAGAAAGTAGATATACAGTTAAAAGAGAAGTCGCTTAAGGAAATCAATATTTTGATCGTTGAAGATGTAAAGATTAACCAGATTGTCATCAAAAAAATGCTCGAAAGCTTTGGGTTAAAATCAATTGAAATAGCAAATCATGGTGAAGAAGCTCTTCAGAAAATAAAAGAAAATTGGTATGATGTGATTTTGATGGATATTCAAATGCCTGTAATGGACGGTTTAGAAGCTTCAGAGCTGATTTCTGATCACTTTAAAGGAAATAAAAAGCCTGTGATTATAGCCATAACCGCAAACGCCATGATCACTGATCAAAAAAAATATGAAGAGGCCGGCATTGATGGTTATCTAAGTAAACCGGTTACCATTGAAGAGCTCAAAGAGGCCTTAGGTAAATTTATTTAATCAGACTTCGGCATACTCAGCAAACTCCATATCCAGTAATTCACTGAGAATCACTTTTGCCCCGGTTGTATCAATCTGGGCACCAAGCTTAATCAAAATACTGTATAGCCCTGTATGAACCCGACTGGTGTACAGGAAGTGTTTAGAACCACGCAGCTCATTCGATAACGGTGCTTCCTTCGTAAAGTGACGAATTTCTTCATCAAATTTAGGATTGCTGAAGTCAAAAACATCATATTTATAAGGCTTGGAAAACATGATGCCATAGTTTCTTGCGAAGTTATAGTATTCAGTTTCCCTGTCCTGCTCTTTCGCATCAGGATTAATTACATCCAGCTTGATGTACAAATCACGAATAGCCTCCTGATCATTAGCAAGGTGAGTAGGAAGAAGCTTCAGATAATTGGTGAAGAATTCTTCAGGGAAAAGCTTCACACAGCCAAAGTCAATCACTCCTAATTTTCCATCATAGGTAAAGAGGAAATTACCAGGATGAGTGTCGGCATGTACATAGCCACCTACACGAATTTCTTCATGGAAGAAATCCCAAATTAATTGGCCGAAATGATTCCGTTCTTCCTGGCTTGGATTTTCTTTAAGGAAATCACCCAGATGACGACCATTCACAAAACTCATACACAGAACTTTATCAGTAGAAAATTCCTGAATCCATTCCGGAATTATGATTTCCTCACTGCCAAATCGCTTTTTAAATTGATCAATCTGAGAACCTTCATGCGTATAATCAGTTTCCTCCATCAATGTGCTTTTAATCTCATTAAAATAGGGGTCTATATGCTGCCCTTTTTTGATAATACGCTTAGCCAGAGATTTAGCTACGGCCATATCCGAATTGATGGTTTCCCTAACATTAGGGTACTGGATTTTAACAGCCACTTTCCGACCGTCCTTTAGCTCAGCCCGATGTACCTGTCCAATAGATGCAGCTGCGAATGCTTCGGGCTCAAACTTAGCAAAAAGCTTCTCAGGATAATCTCCTAATTCACGTTTAATAATAGTGCGTACAAGAGCCTTATTAATAGGAGGGACCGAGTACTGTGCCTGACTCATTACTTCTGCAAATTCCTCAGGCAGGAATCCCTGATCCATACTCATTCCCTGAGCTATCTTTAATGCAGTTCCACGCAGTTTGGTAAACTCTTTAAATACTTCTTTTGCGTTATTAGTATGGAAGTCTTTGTCATCCCCACTATTTGCTCCAACTTTTTTCTTTATATAACGCTGAGCATAATTGGTTCCAACCTTAATTCCTGTTCTAGCAATAATTTTACTTCGTTCAAATTTCGATGATGGAAAATCACTCATCTTCGTCGACCTCTTTTTCTTGTTCTTTATCACCAAATACATCAGTCAGGCAATCACCTACAAAAGGGATATCCTTTCCAATACCAATCGAACCGAATACATATTTTGCTAGGTCGAAAGTTTTATCGAGTGTTTTGTTGTAGACTGCCTCTTCAAGAAGAGAGGTTAATTTATCAGATAGAGCCAGCGTGCGTTCCTTACCTTCAGAATCATCTTTCTTCCAAAAGTTGATAAGGAAGAGATACTGTGAAGTGAGTAATGAATAGAAATAATCTTTCATGAAAAAACCTGCGCTCACAGCGATCTCTGCATCCGAAGTGAGGAAGTCTTTAAAAAGACTAGTTACTTCTTTATGAAATTCTGATCCGGAGCCTTTATGGAATACATATGTATCAAAAGTTTCCGTCACGAATACCTGATTCTCACTCATCATATCGAAAATTGTGTAAATGAAATTTGAAAATTTCTCACTAAGAGAATAATCCTCAAAACCATCAATCTCTTCAATCATTGCCCAATATTGATATACTAAAGCCTGATAATAGAAAGAAAGAATAGCTTTCTTATTGGGGAAGTAGGAGTAGATTTCGGTAGCAGTCATGCCTGTGGCATCAACCAGATCAGGTATAGAAACTTTTCCTTTCTTTTCGAAAAGCTCGACAGCCTTCCATGTAATTTCGATTTTTGAATTAATTTTTTCTGCAGTCATAATGAATAGTTTTACAGGCAAACAAACCTAAATATAGTCTAGTTCGTTCTGAACTAATTTTATATGTTTTTGTTTTAAACTGTTTGTTAATTGGGACTACTATTTTAAAACAGTAAACGTATACTGATGAGCCATAAAAGGGATGCACTCTTTCTTACATTGACTGGAATTTTCCTCACTTCTTTGGTTTTGGGAAATGTGATAGGTACCACAAAGTTTGTAACAATCTTTGAAATGGATTTGCCGGGATGGTTGCAGGCGATTACTCCAGAGCTTGTTCGTAATGGAGCGCATTATACCATGAGTGTACCTGCTGGAGTTATTGCATATCCGTTTACCTTTTTGGCAACTGATTTAATATCAGAACTCTTTGGTAGAAAGAAAGCCCAGCTTGTAGTATGGATTGGTTTTTCGATGAACTTCTTTATGCTGTTTTTGATGACTGTGAATCATTGGCTTCCAAATTCTTTAGGAGTAAGTGGCGGACTCGATTTGTTCGAAGGAGTGTATGAGTTCATGGTGGGGAATGTGATTGCAAGTATGATTGCTTATCTGATTGCTCAAAGTGCAGATGTTCGTATGTATCATTTCTGGAAAAAGAAAACTAATGGCAAACACCTATGGCTAAGAAATAATGGATCTACTATGTTTAGTCAGTTGGTTGACTCGACTGCGATTATAACCATTCTATATATGGCTGGAAATCTTGGAGACAATATTAATAGTATAGGTGCAGTAATTATTCTCATTTTGAACTCATACTTATTCAAGTTCTTTTTTGCTTTATTTGATACTCCTCTTATGTATGTCGGAGTTAAATTATTCAAAGACTTTGAGGAAGACCCTGAGGTAAATCGAGCCTATTAATGGTTTAGAGAATTCATTAGAAATTATTAGCGAAAAAAGACAAAATTCTTTCAAATAAAACTTGCTATAAACCCTCTCTTTGCCGTACCTTTGTAATCCTTTCGAGGAAATGAAATCGCTGGTTAAAAACATATGTTTTGATCAGCTTTTTTTATCTCTGAAAGGCAAGTTCTTTGAACATATTGAGAAGCAATAGACAGATTGTTTGTGCGAGCGAGAGCTCGGAAAATTCTTTTGAATGAAGAGTGAGCGCAGGATCGGCTCAAAACGTTATATGTATATATTACAATGGAGAGTTTGATCCTGGCTCAGGACGAACGCTGGCGGCGGGCTTAACACATGCAAGTCGAAGGAGAAGGTAGTAGCTTGCTATTACTGGAGACTGGCGGACGGGTGAGTAACGCGTAGATAACCTGCCTTTGCCTGGGGGATAACACTGGGAAACTGGTGCTAATACCGCATAATGCAGCGGGGCCGCATGGCCATAGTTGTTAAAGGTTTCGGCCGGGTAAAGATGGGTCTGCGTACTATTAGCTAGTTGGTAAGGTAACGGCTTACCAAGGCGATGATAGTTAGGGGGTCTGAGAGGATGATCCCCCACACTGGGACTGAGACACGGCCCAGACTCCTACGGGAGGCAGCAGTGAGGAATCTTGCGCAATGGGCGAAAGCCTGACGCAGCCACGCCGCGTGCCGGAAGACGGCCCTATGGGTTGTAAACGGCTTTTGCCAGGGAAGAACGAGGAGGTTTCGATCTCCTGTGACGGTACCTGGTGAATAAGCACCGGCTAACTCCGTGCCAGCAGCCGCGGTAATACGGAGGGTGCAAGCGTTGTCCGGAATCATTGGGTGTAAAGGGTGCGTAGGCGGACTGCTAAGTCTGGGGTGAAATCTTGCCGCTTAACGGTAAAATTGCCCTGGATACTGGTAGTCTTGAGTGTAGAAGAGGCAGGTGGAATTCGTAGTGTAGCGGTGAAATGCATAGATATTACGAAGAACATCAGTGGCGAAGGCGGCCTGCTGGTCTACAACTGACGCTGAGGCACGAAAGCGTGGGGAGCGAACAGGATTAGATACCCTGGTAGTCCACGCCGTAAACGATGCATACTAGGTGTTGGTCCTTCGGGGCCAGTGCTGCAGTTAACGCATTAAGTATGCCACCTGGGGAGTACGTCGGCAACGATGAAACTCAAAGGAATTGACGGGGGCCCGCACAAGCGGTGGAGCATGTGGCTTAATTCGATGCAACGCGAGGAACCTTACCTGGGCTAAATCCACAGCGCTACCTCTGGAAACAGAGGGTTCCTTCGGGACGCTATGGAAGGTGCTGCATGGCTGTCGTCAGCTCGTGCCGTGAGGTGTTGGGTTAAGTCCCGCAACGAGCGCAACCCCTGTGGTTAGTTACCAGCACATAATGGTGGGGACTCTAGCCAGACTGCCTACGCAAGTAGTGAGGAAGGTGGGGACGACGTCAAGTCATCATGGCCCTTACGTCCAGGGCTGCACACGTGCTACAATGGTTGGTACAATGGGTCGCCACCCAGCGATGGGGCGCAAATCTATAAAACCAATCTCAGTTCGGATCGGAGTCTGCAACTCGACTCCGTGAAGTTGGAATCGCTAGTAATCGCGTATCAGCAATGACGCGGTGAATACGTTCCCGGGCCTTGTACACACCGCCCGTCAAGCGATGGAAGTCAGGAGTACCTAATGTCGGTGCGCTAACCTTCGGGAAGCAGCTGCCTAGGGTAAGCCTGGTAACTGGCGCTAAGTCGTAACAAGGTAGCCGTACCGGAAGGTGCGGCTGGATCACCTCCTTTCAAGGAGAGCGGATTACTTTGGTAATCGACGAACCTGCGCAAGCTCGTTACAAACAATCTGTTTATTGCTTCTTTTTATACAGCGGGCAGGAGCTCGCCGGAAGGCGGCCAGGCTGCCTGTGCGAGATGCCCAACGGGGGCTTGTAGCTCAGGTGGTTAGAGCGCACGCCTGATAAGCGTGAGGTCGGAGGTTCAAGTCCTCCCAAGCCCACAAGTGTTTGGGGCTATAGCTCAGCTGGCTAGAGCACTGCCTTTGCAAGGCAGGGGTCCAGGGTTCGAATCCCTGTAGCTCCACAGAATTTGATATAGTGAAGTGAGTAAGTTTGATTGAGATGGGTCGGAAAGTGACGCCTCGCTCAAGCTGTTTCCCCGGACGCCGGGGTAGCTCCACAGATTTTTTTTGAAAGATTGAAGAGGTAAGTAACTGAGAGGATGATAGTCCCAATGCTTGCCAGAAGGAATGTTTTAGGTTTGAAGGATTGGATGTGTAACCATCCATGAAGGCAAGCCGCAACACGCCGCCCGTCGAACGGGCAGTTCTTTGACATGGTGAAGAAGTAACAATGTAAAATAAAGGTCTAATACTGCAAAGTATTAAACTCAGTATTGCATGTAGCGCGAGCTACGTGTAATGCGCCAAGGTAGCCAGATGTGGTTCGTCCCCATCTGGCCCACAATAGAACCAAAAAGCTAGGTTTGTACGCCGCGCGAGCGGGTCGTGCAAGCCATATAAGAAAAGCGAGTAAGGGCACACGGTGGATGCCTAGGCATACAGAGGCGATGAAGGACGTGTAAAGCTGCGATAAGCTGCGGGGAGTTGCATAAGAACTGTGATCCGTGGATTTCCGAATGGGGCAACCCACTCTAAGTTAATTAGGGTATCCTTTCGAGGAGGCATACCCCCCGAACTGAAACATCTAAGTAGGGGGAGGAAGAGAAAACAACAGTGATTCCGCAAGTAGTGGCGAGCGAACGCGGAACAGCCCAAACCGCATCCTACGGGGTGCGGGGTAGTAGGACCTGCATAAAGCAAAGACTCTTAAATCGAAGCTGCCTGGAAAGCAGCGCCACAGAAGGTGAAAGCCCTGTAGGTGTACGGAGTGTTTGTGGGCGGGTATCCTGAGTAGCGCGAGGCCGGTGAAACCTTGCGTGAACCAGCCGGCACCATCCGGTAAGGCTAAATACATCTGTATGACCGATAGTGAACCAGTACCGTGAGGGAAAGGTGAAAAGAACGCCGAGAAGGCGAGTGAAATAGTACCTGAAACCGTGTGCTTACAAGCGGTCGGAGTCTGCATTTATGTGGATGACGGCGTGCCTTTTGTATAATGAGCCTACGAGTTACTCCTGTTGTGCGAGGTTAAGCCCCTGAGGGGTGGAGCCGTAGCGAAAGCGAGTCTGAACAGGGCGCGCAGTACAGCGGGGTAGACGCGAAACCAAGTGATCTATCCATGGCCAGGGTGAAGTGGCGGTAAAACGCCATGGAGGCCCGAACCCGTTGACGTTGAAAAGTCTTGGGATGAGCTGTGGATAGGGGTGAAAGGCCAATCAAACTTGGAGATAGCTCGTACTCCCCGAAATATATTTAGGTATAGCGTCTGGTATTGTCTGTCCGGAGGTAGAGCACTGATAGGGCTAGGGGGCTTCACCGCCTACCAACCCCTGACAAACTCCGAATGCCGGCACAGAGCCACCAGGCAGTCAGTCGTGGGGTGATAACGTCCTACGGCGAGAGGGGAACAACCCAGACCACCAGCTAAGGCCCCTAAATAATGGCTAAGTTGATCAAAGAAAGTTGAGTTGCTCAGACAACTAGGAGGTTGGCTTAGAAGCAGCCATTCCTTTAAAGAGTGCGTAATAGCTCACTAGTCAAGCGACTCGGCGTCGATAATAATCGGGCATAAGCCATTTGCCGAAGCTGTGGGAATGAATAATTCGGTAGGGGAGCATTCCAGTTGCATCGAAGGTGCTGCCGCGAGGCGTGCTGGAGCGACTGGAAGCGAAACTGTAGGCATGAGTAACGATAAGAAGGGTGAAAAACCCTTCCACCGTAAACCCAAGGGTTCCTGATCAACGCTAATCGGATCAGGGTTAGTCGAGACCTAAGGTGTACCCGGTATAGCCGGGGAAGCTGATGGCAAAGCGGTTAAATATTCCGCTACCTGGGTGAACGTTAGGCTAAGGCGTGACGCAGAAGTGAAACTCCCGCGTGCTGACGAATGCACGTTAAAGGGCGTAGGCCGGGGGGTAGGCAAATCCGCCTCCCATTAAGGCTGAACCCCGACAGTACCCGGATTCTCACGATGAAGGGATAGTGGAGGTAATCATGCTGCCAAGAAAAGCGTCGTAGTTTGTTCAACCAGCTCGTACCCCAAACCGACACAGGTGGGTGAGGAGAGTATCCTAAGGTGCTCGAGTAATTCATGGCTAAGGAACTAGGCAAATTAGATCCGTAACTTCGGGAGAAGGATCCCCATCCTCTGGATGGGCGCAGTGAAAAGGCCCAAGCGACTGTTTACCAAAAACACATGTCTCTGCTAAGCCGCAAGGCGATGTATAGGGACTGACACCTGCCCGGTGCTGGAAGGTTAAGGAAGGGAGTTAGCCTCGGCGAAGCTCTTAACTGAAGCCCCAGTAAACGGCGGCCGTAACTATAACGGTCCTAAGGTAGCGAAATTCCTTGTCGGGTAAGTTCCGACCTGCACGAATGGTGTAACGACTTGGGCACTGTCTCGGCCATGAGCTCGGTGAAATTGTGGTATCGGTGATGACGCCGATTACCCGCAGCGGGACGAAAAGACCCCGTGAACCTTTACTACAACTTTACATTGGCTTTAGCTGTATCATGTGTAGGATAGGCGGGAGACTTTGAAGTGGCGTCGCCAGGCGTTGTGGAGTCACCCTTGAAATACCGCCCTTGATACAGGTGAAGTCTAACCCTTTGCGGGGAACAGTGTATGGTGGGTAGTTTGACTGGGGCGGTCGCCTCCTAAAGAGTAACGGAGGCTCCCAAAGGTACCCTCAGCACGGTTGGCAATCGTGCGTAGAGTGTAAAAGCATAAGGGTGCTTGACTGCGAGACATACAGGTCGAGCAGGCACGAAAGTGGGGTTTAGTGATCCGGTGGCACCGCATGGAAGGGCCATCGCTCAAAGGATAAAAGGTACTCCGGGGATAACAGGCTTATCTCCCCCAAGAGTTCATATCGACGGGGAGGTTTGGCACCTCGATGTCGGCTCATCGCATCCTGGGGCTGGAGAAGGTCCCAAGGGTTTGGCTGTTCGCCAATTAAAGCGGTACGCGAGCTGGGTTCAGAACGTCGTGAGACAGTTCGGTCTCTATCTGCTGTGGGCGTAGGAATATTGAGGAGGGCTGCTCCTAGTACGAGAGGACCGGAGTGGACGAACCGCTAGTGTACCTGTTGTGTGGTCGCATGCATCGCAGGGTAGCTATGTTCGGAAGTGATAAGCCGCTGAACGCATCTAAGCGCGAAGCACGCTCCAAGATAAGTATTCCCTATGAGCCTCCCGGAAGACGACCGGGTAGATAGGCGGCAGGTGTACGCATGGTGACATGTTTAGCCGAGCCGTACTAATCAGGCCATTGGCTTTGTTTATATGGCTTGCACCGCCTTACCGCGGGCGCAGGTCAAGCAAAGTTCTACACACTACACGCCTTTATGATTACCAATTACTTCTTCTTTATCCGACTTAGCTTTGGCGAAGTCGGAACATGTCAAAGAACTCTTTTTTTTAGTGAAGACTTTAGATTGAGGTGGCCATTGCGCAGGGGCCCCACCCGTTCCCATCCCGAACACGGCCGTTAAGCCCTGCAGCGCCGATGGTACTGCTACGCGGTAGAGTAGGTCGCCGCCTCTTCTTTTTTTATAAACCCTCCCTTGTACCACAAGGAAGGGTTTTTTTATTTACATGATATAAGCACTTTTAGTAACGATAAATCGTATATTAACCCCACTAAAAGTTATCAATAAAGACATTTGGCATGTTAGATTTTGAATCGTTTCTAAAAGAATACAAGAAAAAACTATCCGAAATCTTTTCCTCTGAAAAAGATTTAAATGCAGAAGCACTAGAAAGAGGAATATCAGAAGTATCACTCACAAAGATTTTGGATACTACACCGTTGGCAGCTTTTATCCCTTCTGAATATGGTGGATTTGGAGGTAATACTGCAGAAGCTCTTTCAATGTTAGAGGCTAGTTCTTATGAATCTCTTCCTCTATCATTAATGATGGGAATAAACGGAGCTTTATTTCTGCAGCCTATTGCTAATTACGCTGATGAATCCGTAAAAAAAGAAGTATATGATCGGGTAATCAACGCAAATAAGATGGGCGGCTTGATGATTACTGAACCTGATTTCGGTTCTGAAGCTTTGAAGATGCAAACCTCATACTCACAAGACCCAAATACAGGTGCCTATCATATAAAAGGAACTAAACACTGGGGTGGCTTGACTGGAATGGCTGATTACTGGCTAATGACTGCCCGTGGTGTGAATGACAAAGGTGAGTTAGGACGTGATATCTCTTTCTTCATTCATGATACCAGAAATGGTGGAATTGAGGTAGAGGAATATTACAATAATCTCGGTTTGTATATGCTTCCATACGGGAAAAACAAGGTTGATATCAAAGTTCCTGAAACACATAAGCTAGAGCCAAAAGGAACAGGAATTACCTTAATGCTTGATCTTCTTCACAGAAGCCGGCTTCAATTTCCAGGAATGGGAATGGGCTTTTTAAAGCGGATGATGGAAGAAGCAGTAGATCACTGTAGAGAACGATTTGTGGGTGGTCAAAGTCTGATTGATTATGATCAGGTGAAAGCGAGAATTAACAAATTACAGTCATATTTCACTGTATGTTCGGCAATGTGTAGCTTCACAAGTATTAATGTACCGTTAACGAAAAATACATCCCGAATGGATGTGGAAGCTAATTCAATCAAATCTGTGGTTACAGATTATATGCAAAAGGCTTCTCAATCTTTGTTACAACTAACAGGAGCTAAGGGATACAGATTGGATCATATTGCAGGAAGATCTACGGTTGATAGTCGTCCTTTCCAGATTTTTGAAGGTTCCAATGATATCCTTTATCAACAAATTTCAGAATCTGTTTTAAAGATGATGCGTAAGGTTAAAAGCTCAAACCTTTATGATTTCCTAAAGGATTATGATCTTACTGTCAGATCATCAGATTACTTTAAGGATATGACTAATTTTGAGATTGATCCAAAAATGCCTCAGCGTAAATTAGTTGAATTGGGACGAGCTCTTGGTAGAATGGTATCGATGGAATTTACCTTAAACCTTGGAGACCAGGGTTTCAATTCCGAGTTGATACAAAATGCAGTACATGTTCTTCAGGAAGAAATAAATTCTATTCTGAATTCATTCAATGCCAGTCCAGTTCTTGAAGTTGTAGATACCTATAAAGAAGATAGCAACTGGTTCAGGCTACTGACTGTTGATGCCAAATAGAAAACTAGTTGTACTTACCGGCTCTGGAATTAGTGCTGAAAGTGGCTTAGCTACTTTTCGAGATTCCGGAGGTCTATGGGAAGGTTTTAATGTTCATGAAGTTGCTTCAATAGAAGGTTGGCAAGCGGATCGAAGTAAAGTACTAGACTTCTACAATCTTCGTAGAAAACAAGCATCAGAAGCCCAGCCTAATAAAGGGCATAAAGCACTACTTGAATTAGAAGAATATTTTGATGTGATAGTTATCACTCAGAATGTAGATGATCTCCATGAGAAAGCAGGTTCATCTAATATCATTCATCTTCATGGAGAGTTAACTAAAGCCAGAAGTGAAGACAACCCCGATGAAGTTATTGAAATCGGATATCAGGAAATAAAACTGGGAGATAAGTCTGAAGATGGATCACAGTTAAGACCAGCAATAGTTTGGTTTGGAGAAATGGTGCCTATGATAGAGAAGGCTGCAATAGAAGTGATGGAAGCAGATGTTTTATTAGTTGTAGGGACTTCATTAGCCGTTTATCCTGCAGCCGGATTAGTAAATTATGCTAAAGAAGGGATACCAAAATATATTGTGGATCCATCCAATCCTGAATTATTTAGCTATAAAGGTTGGACTCATATCAGGAAAACAGCTACTGAAGGTGTTCCTGAAATCGTAGAAATATTGAAAAAATAAAATTTAGTAATGACTAAGAAATTAAGCGAAGAAGAGAAAAGTGTACTAGAACAATTTATGATTCCTTTTTTTCATGCAGAAAAGAGACATGTATTATTTCCGGGTAGAAACAGTACAGAAGCAGAAGCAAGACTTTTAGGGATTACTGAACAAGAGTTAGAAACCTTCAGGAAAAATTATGAAGAGAATGCCAAGCAGGCTGCTCTTGAGCTCTTAAAGGAAGATGAAATCATAGACATGATTGATAAGCTGCCTTTTGATGGAGAAGAAACTATTGTTGCCTTAGGTGATTCATCGACAGAAGATGCTCAGGGATGGTTTTCAATTTTGGTGCACTTGCTAGAGTTTTCATTTGAGAATGCAGATTTCACTTTCATTAATTCTGGTGTTGCTTATAATACCACTACTGATGCCTTAAAAAGACTGGATCGGGATGTATTACTTCACGAACCCGATTGGGTTTTCGTTTCTTTGGGAACTTTTGACACTCAACGTCTTAACATCGCACAACAGCGAACTCTGATCCCCCTTTCAGAAACATGGGAGAATCTGAATACCATTCATGAAATTTTGGAAAATCAAATTGAGAATCCTACTGTTTGGATTACTCCAACTCCTGTAATTTCAGAACTGTTATCAGAAAACCCTATTTACGAATTTACTATTGATGCCGAAGATCTGGAACAAGTCCGTCAATTGGTTTCAGGAAAGACTGGTGGAATTGTAGATCCAAAAGGAATTAGAATGGGAGAAAGTGAGCCAAAAGCTTGGAATTATCTTACGGATGGACTTCACCCATCATTGAGTGGCCATATTAATACGGTAAGAGAAGTGTTAAAAACGTTGGTTGAAGTTCAGGCTAGAAGTTAACACGAACGTTTAGGAACTCTACTCCTGGATTTATCGATTTGCTGAATGTGTTTATATCCAGCTCTATTGAGCTGAATAATGTTGGATTCACAAATCCCAGAGAAGTACCATTATTAAAATCCATCCCCAATAAGCCAGAAGCATTATTATTAGGCTGATGAACACTGGCTATAGATGATGATGTTCTTTTAGCAAGGAAAAAAGTATCGAAAATACCGAAGCCAAAACCTGCAAAAGCTCCAATTCCGGCCCCATATTGTAGTCCGTCAATGAGTGGTTCATTAGCTACGAGCATAATTGAAGTAACGATAATTGAACCCGCTGCTGCCCCATAAAAAGTATCGAGAAGAACAATAATTGAGCTGTTGCTTCCATCATTAAACAGGCCAGAAACCAGGATTTCTTTACCTTTGCCCTGAACAATGTCGTGAGCTCCCATTCCTATTCCATATAGTGTTCCCAATCCAAGTCCAACCTGAAGAGGGTAAAAGTCATCGCTATTGCTAATGGCCATAGTTGCACCGCCAAGAAGCACTCCATTCATCGCTCCGTTAAGTGTGTTACCGGCTAGCAGTTCAACTGTCTGGGCTTTTAAAGACGACGATGAGGTTGCAGTAAGTATAGATAAGAAGAGTAGGCTAAGTAGAATATTCTTCATTGCAAGAGTAAGTGGTTCTGGTTTTGACAAAGTTAATCAAAATTAAGTGGCTTTCCCATGTGCTATCCAGGATTATTTAAAGCCACGGGAATTATCTTACCATTAATAAAAGAATGTGCGTTTAAACTAAAGTCAGCAATAAACTTTCCCATTTCATCAGGTTGGGTAGGAGCTTCATATCCGGGAAAAGCTTCGTTCAACATTTCAGTTTGTACAGCTCCAAGACAGAGGCAGTTTACTGCAATTCCATCTTCTGAGAATTCAGTGCTTAGGCATTCGCTAAGAATAGATAAGGCTCCTTTTGAAGCGCTATATGCAGCCAGTCCAGGGAATTTGGCACTTCCCTGAAAGCCCCCCATACTACTGATATTAACGATATGACTGCCTTTACCTAAAAGATTTTTAATTCCTTTTATCAGTCGAACCGGAGCAAGTAGATTTACCTGCAATTGATACATCCAATCTTCAATTTCAGTATCAGTAAATGATTTATTGATTAAAGCACCTGCATTATTTATCAGGATATCGATGTAGGTATCATCTCCAAGAGTTTCTGAAAGAGCATCAACTTCTTCTTGTGAAGTAAGATCGATAGCAATAGGTATGATTTCTCCTGTTGTAGCTTCCTTGGCAAGCTTGTTTAATTTAGATTCAGATCTGGCAAGTGCAAAAACCTTGTGACCTTGTTGAGCAAAATATAATGCGGTAGCGTAACCAATTCCCTTACTGGCTCCGGTAATAAGTATGTTTTTCATAGTCGGAAAATAAACAATGCATAAACGATCTAAAACCTAAAGAATAGAAGTTTTGGAATTATAAAAAGCGCTTTTTTAATCGTAATTTTAAAGCAAAAAAATATTGAGAATGAGTTCATCTACAGAAAAAGAAATAGTACCTGCAAATATTGAACAATTGAAACCATATGTTGCTGGTAAAACCATTGCTGAAGTAGTTGAAGCGTATTACCCGGACGAGATATCGAAACTAGCATCCAATGAGAACCGTCTTGGGCATAGTGTATTGGTAGATGAAGCAGTAAATAAAGCTTTGAAAGTTATTCATGATTATCCCGATCCACTTTCTAAGGAATTAAGAAAGGCTATTTCAAATAGAATTGGTGTAATGTCTGAGAACCTGATTGTTGGATCTGGTTCAGAGAGTTTATTGGGAATTCTCTGTAAGACATTTTTTCAGAATAAGCAGAATATCATTACTGCTGATGTAACTTTTATTGGAATGTATGTACAGGCTCAGATAAGAGGAGTTAGGATCAAGAAAATTCCAGTAAATAAAGACTTTCGGTTTGATGTGAAAGCGATGGTTAATGCCATTGATGAACATACCCGAATGCTGTATATCGCTAATCCAAACAATCCAACCGGTACTTACATTACTACCCAAGAATTTGAATGGTTGATGGACAATGTTCCAAAGGATGTATTGGTGATTATGGATGAAGCTTATTACGAGTTTGCTCATGATGTTCCGGATTACCCGGATGTATTAAGCTATAATTTTGAAAATGTGATTACTCTGAGAACCTTTTCAAAAGGATATGGATTAGCGGGATTCAGAGTTGGATATGGAATTGCTCGAAAGGAATTAATCGATTACATGCTGAAAACAAAGCTTACATTCGAACCAGGTGGACTTGGTCAGGCCGCAGCATTGGCAGCTTATCATGACCACGATTTTTTAAGGAAAAGCCGGGAAGTAGTACAGCAGGGAAAGGAAGAGTTATATCAATTTTTTGATGAACAGAATGTCCGGTATATACCTTCTATTTCTAATTTTGTAATGATGATTTTTGATACCGAAGATGAGGCTATTTTCTTCACACAAAAGATGCTGGAAGAAGGAGTGATTTTGAGAAGAATAAATGCTTTTGGTTTACCAAATTGTGTTCGTGTAACAATTGGTCTTCCAAAGGAAATGTATCACTTTAAAAGAGCTTTCATTAAAGTATTACAAACCAGCTGAGGAGAAATTCGCGCACAGAGCTTACTCAGTAGAAAGGTCTAAACATTAATCAAATAGAAGGTTAGCCGGATTTTTGTGCGTGGTAAAAGGCCTATATGGCAAGTGACATAACCCTCACCTTAAAAAGTGAGCTAGTCTTTCAAATGTTACATAATTTTTTTCTAATCTCGGAACGTGGTTATTGCTCCTTACTTCTAATAACTTGTTTTAAAAGAATACGTTTTGAAGCTGGGAAACAAAATAATAGTCAGTTTTGTATGCATAAGCATGCTTATTGCGACCGTCGGGATCGTATCGCAATGGTACTCGAACTCTGTTCAAAATCAGCTGGTTTCAAATAACATAGAAACAACTAAGCTGGTTGAAATAACTGCAAATATTGAGAGAGGCTTATATCAAACGCTTATCTATCTCACTGCCATAAAAGAAGCAGATACTAATCTGGATGGACAAACTACCATTGATGAACCTACAGTCTCATTAATGACCGATCAGTTTCATAATCAACTTGCAGAAATAGATACTTCAGTAGGTTTGATAAGAGAGTTTATCATGAATGGTAACATGATAGAAGTTTCTGAAACTATTGAGTATTTAAAGCGCCTCGAGGATCGTGTATTACTCTATTCTAGTCTTTCAACAGACTGGTTGAATCTGGAGAGGGAAGACCCTGAACAGGCAGATATTTTATTCAACACCTCTATTAGTCCGCATTTTAGAAACAGAGTAATTCCAGTTATATCCCATCTCAGAGAGCACACTATAGAGAAACAAACTCTGGAAAATGCTGCTCTTACTGAAAAATTGGATCAAGCTACTTTTGGAATTACCATTGTATCTATTGTTAGTGTATTACTTGCAATCCTTATTGCTTTTTATGTGTATCGATCCATCGCTAATCCACTCATTAAACTAAATGAAAGTGCTATGCGCCTTGGTAAAGGGGATTTGGATGAGCAAATAGAGATTAAAAATAAAGATGAGATTGGACAGCTTGCATCCTCGTTCAATGAAATGGCTTCAAATTTGAAGAAAAGGACTTTAGCCAGAGATTATCTGGACAATATTATTGAATCTATCCAGGAAACCTTAATTGTTACTGATGAAGAAGGGAATATTGTAGGGATTAACCAGTCCGGCCTCGAAATGCTTCATTATACAAAAGAAGAAATCCTGGGACTTCCCATAAAAGACTTTTTCGATTTTAGTGCGATGGGAAGCGTGTACGAAAAGAAAAGTAAGAATGGTAATGTATTCGAATTCAGCTTACTCACTAAACGGAAAAGAAGTATACCGGTTATATTTTCAGAATCAGAATTAATTAACGGGCACGGGAAGAAAGTAGGCAGTGTATGTGTGGCTGCTGATATTAGTGAAAAGAAGAAGGCTGATGAACAATTAAAGAAGTCTTTGAAAGAGAAAGAAGTTCTATTGTCTGAAATCCATCATCGGGTAAAAAATAACCTGGCAGTAATTTCCGGTATTCTTCAACTTCAGGCCTATGAAACAGACGATGAAGAGGTAAATAAAGCTTTAACTGAAAGTCAGAGTCGAATTCAATCAATGTCACTGGTTCATGAAATGTTGTATCAAAGTGATACACTCGCCTTTATTGATTACAGAACCTATGTGCATGACTTGATGCAGGCGATTAGTAGTATGCACATCAATGAATCGAAAGAGATTACTTTTAAAACAGATATTGAACCCATTTCATTAGATATAAATCAGGCGATTCCATGTTCATTATTATTAAATGAAATCATCGTAAACTCCTATAAGCATGCCTTCAGTGATACTGAAAAAGGCGAAGTTATGGTAACAATGAAAGAGAAAGCCGGAGTGATACATATGGTTATAGAGGATAATGGGATTGGGATAGAAGAAGGTGAAATCGAAGATGCCAGTTCACTTGGATCAACACTTATTAAAACATTGACTTCTCAGCTTAAAGGGACCTTTAAAATGGAAAAAGGCGAAGATGGTAAAGGAACAAAAACAACGGTTAGATTTGCTAACGCTCCTGAAAAATTAAATATCGCTGGCTAGGTAGTTTTAGGATAAAATCATCAAAGTCTTAATGGCTTAGTTCAGGACGGTTCTCGCATTTTTTCATAATCATTTCCGACGATTCCATGTCAGGAAAGCAACGCCCCCAATGATAATAAGTGCACCTCCAAACTGTTTGAGAGTCAGCATTTCTCCAAGCAAAATGATAGACAGAGTGATTGTTGAAACCGGACCTATAGTTCCAATAATAGACACATTTGGAGCTCCTAGTCTTTTGATGCCTTCATTAATCATAAAAGAAGGAATTACTGTGGCGAAAATAGCCATCCCTATACTGTACAGATAAACTTCAGTTTGATATCCTAAGAGATTGGAATTAGTGGTAATAAAGAAATGAATAAATACCAGAATACAGGAAATGATCATCGAGTAAGTGGTAAGCCTGATGCTCCCAATTCCTGAAACTACGGCATAGCTAATTACCATATAACTGGCATAAAAGAAGGCACTTAATCCCACGAAAATAGTTCCAAGTAGCAGATCCTGACTGTCTCCGGTTAATATTCCTCCTTTATCTGTAAAAATAATGACCATACCGATATAAGTGAATAAAATGGAAATGATCATTCCCAACGAGATTTTTTTCCTCAAAAAAACAGCGCTTAGAATAAGCACCATGGTTGGATAGGTATAGAGGATAAGTCGTTCAAGGCTTGCTGTGATGTAACTCAGTCCTTTAAAATCAAAAAAACTGGATAAATAATAACCTGTAATTCCTATTGCCAGGATTCCTAAGCGTTCCTTTTTTGAAAGAGTTTTGGTGCTCCATTTCTTCTTATGATATAGCCATACCCCAATATAGAATGGAATTGCAAACAACATCCTGAAAAGCAGCAGACTTATAGAGTCAATATCATATTGATAGGCAAGCTTAACCAATACTGCTTTGGATGAGTACAGGATAAAACCAACAACCGTAATAATAACGCCAATTAATGTAGACCTTTGGATATGCTCTCCGCTATAAATTAAAAAAGCCTTCTGATTAGAAGGCTTTTAAAGATACTAATGATCTGATTAATTAATGTCTTTGGAAACAAGAACATTCAAGTCCGGCGGCTTCCAAAGTAATGGCATGCCAATCAAATTGCTCGCCGTAACCATCTCGGTCCCACCAGAAAGGAAGACGTTCTTTCATCTGATTACCAACTTCATTCAAAGTAGCGGCATCAAACAGACGGCCATTAACCATCGTATATCGAACAGAGTTGGTGTTGTGGATGTCAACCAGCGGATTTTCATCCAGTACAATCAAATCAGCAAGTTTACCCACTTCCAGAGAACCGATATCATCATCTAAACCCAGATAGTGAGCTCCATTTATGGTAGCTACCTGAAGAGCTTCCATATTGGTCATTCCGCCCTGACTCATCATCCAAAGCTCCCAATGAGCGCCTAAACCCTGAAGTTGGCCATGTGCTCCGAGATTAACTTTCACTCCTGCGTCAGTGAGTAATTTCGAAGACTCTGCAGTAAAGATATGTCCGTTATCGTATTCCTCATCCGGAATCATAGTTCTGTGACGGGAACGTGGATCAATTACACTTCTTGGAGTGAAGGAGAGTAATTTTTCATTTTCCCAAACATTATACTTTTGATAGAAATAGTACTCGCCACTCATACTTCCGTAATTAACAATGTGTGTAGGTGTATACCCAGTTTCGCTTGCGCTCCAAAGCTCACGCACATCTTTATACAAAGGTACAACTGGTACATTATGCTCAACTCCTGTATGTCCATCCAGAATCATACTCATATTGTGGAAGAAGAACGAACCGCCTTCAGGAACCACCATCATTTCAAGTTCCTTTGCGGCTTTAATTACTTGCTGTCGCTGCTCTCTTCTGGGTTGATTGTAGCTTTTTACTGAAAATGCGCCAAAGGCTTTAGTTCTTTTAAGCGCGAAAAGAGCGTCATCATAATTGTTGATTACGGCTTTGAAATCACCATCAGCGCCATACAGAATAATTCCTGTTGAGAATACCCTTGGACCGATCATATTGCCAGCTTTGATAGCTTCAGAGTGTGAGAAAATCATTTCTGAGTTCGAAGAAGGATCATGGGCAGTAGTCACTCCGTAAGCCAGGTTCGCGAAATACTCCCATTGCTGCTGTGGACTGATTCCAAGTCGGAAATTTCCAAGGTGGGCGTGAGCATCAACAATTCCCGGCATGATAGTTTTGCCGGAGGCATCCACAACTTTAGCGTTATTCGGAACTTCCACGTCAGAACCGATTGCAGTGATTCGGTTTCCTTCCACTACAATAGTTCCGTTTTCAATTACTTCATCACCATTCATAGTAATGATACGGGCATTAGTAAAAGCGATGCTTCCTTCAGGAACATAGGTATCTAATTCAAGTCCTATATCGATTCCTGTTTTAGGAGGTTCGGGTAGGCTGTCCGGAGCACCTTCCACAAAAGTAAAAGCATCTTTCAGATTAATAGTGAAGTATTCCTGTCCGAGTGTCCAATGCAGCTTCTGGCTGTCATTTGACCAATGCATATGATACCCACCTTCACTGGCAACTTCTTTTACTGGAATAGACTTGGTTGCAGGAGAAATTGCAATAGGTTTACCGGCATCAGTTAGCGGTGCCAGATATACTTTGTAGAGATTCGAGAACGCAATCCATTTGTTATCCGGGCTTGGAACAAACTCGTGTCCATAGCTGGAAGTAAAGTGTGTTTTTTCATCATTACCGTTTAAATCCACACTCCGGTATGACTTTTCAATTGAACCAAAGAGGTAGCCACCGGCTTGATAAAAAACACGGTCTCCTGTAGCGTTAAATCTTGGAAAAGCTCCAGTCTCAGTAATTTGAGTTGGCTCTCCACCCTCAACAGGAATGGTAAATATTCCAGGGTTTAAGGTATAAGCAAAACCTTGTTGGCCATTTCCACTTTCTTTGCGGAATACGATAGTTTCACCGTCAGGAGAAAATGAAGGTTCTCGATAAATTCCTTTTTCTGAAGTGAGTTTAGTTGGTTTCTTGAAACGATCACGGGTTCTGAGATTCACGATATTCAAAGCTCCCATTTCTTCATCACTCCAAGAAACGTATGCCAATAAACGACCATCTGGTGAAAAAGCTGGTTCAAACTCAAAATCAGTTTCACGGGTAAGTCGGACAGGATCTTCATCTGGCAAGGTTTTCATCCAGATGTATCCAGCCGCACTGAATGCAATGGTTTTTCCATCAGGAGAAGTCACCGCGTTACGAATAGCTTTGGCAGTGAAGGTTTCAGGAGCAACTTCCTGCTTATACCTAACCGCCTCAACAATCTCGTGATTCGATTCCACTTCAAAAGGAATAATCTCTGATTCACCGGTTTCAACATCAATTTTGTTGATTTTACCATTCGCCCAAATGATGATGTGTTCGCCATCGGGTGTCCAGTTAAAATTGGTATACACTCCAAAAATAGCCCAGGCTTCCTGTTGGTCTTTACTAAGGTTCTCAAAAAGTGGTTTCTCCATTCCCGATTCCATATCACGCAGATATAAAACCGTCTTAGTTCTTACTCGCCGAACAAAGGCAAGAGTATTTCCATCCGGAGAGATTTGAGGCCGGGCAGCTCCTCCATTTCCACCGGTTACGGTTTCGATGTCGCCTTCCTCGCGGTCGTAGCGGCGGATCACATAAATCTGGCTGTTTGGATCTTTGTTATACTGGAAAAAGCCTCCAGGATAATTGTCTTCACTGTAGTAAATATATCGACCATCCGGAGAAACCGACGGTTCGCCGATATCCTGCTGCGCATTTTTCTTTTCAACGAGCTGAATCCCTGCACCTCCGGTTTTATGAAACATCCAGATTTCCCCGGCTCCTAAAGAACGGGAAGAGGTAAAGTGTTTCTTAGCAATAATGTATTCCCCATCGGGCATCCAGGTTGAGTTGTTGAGCAATCGGAAGCTCTCATCAGTAATCTGGGTAGCATTAGAGCCATCTACGTTCATGGTCCAGATATTATCACCACCACCGGCATCACTGGTAAAAGATATATGTGTCCCATCCGGGCTAAAACGAGGTTGTACTTCATAGGCATGTCCACCTCTAAGAAGTTCTGCTTTTCCTCCAGAAATAGGCATGATGTAAATATCACCCAAAAGGTCGAAAACGATGTGTTTTCCATCCGGACTAACATCCAGGTTCATCCAGGTTCCTTCATCAGTAGTGAATGAAAGAGGGGTAGTTTCTCCAAGATCGGGATTAGATACATCCCAGGAATCCTGAGCAAAAATGGATGTGGGAATAAAAAAAGTGATACAAAGAAATAGAATCAGTCTCATAAATATCGTTGGTTAGTTTAAATTGATAATACCATTTGATGAGTTAATTTTTATAATCTTTCACGAGTTTTTTCAAAACCTCTAGTTATTAGCTATTATTAACTGTTTAGAAGGTTGGATTTACAGATATTCTGAGCTCAGGTTTTGATTTATTAGAGTGGCTACAAAGAAATTCATTTTATTATCAGTATTTTTATTTCTGGGGTATGCGCTGGGGTACGCGCAGAAGTACAATATTAAAACGTATTCAGTAAACGAAGGACTCCCCTCCAGTTTCGTGTATGACGTACTTATCGACGAAACAGGCTATGTTTGGTATGCTACAGCAAACGGATTGGTCCAGTATGATGGTAAAAGGTTTAAAAACTATGCCGAAGAGAATGGGTTAAAAGACGCTCTTATCTACGATATCCACAAAGATGTACAAGGAAATTTCTGGATTTCAACTGAGTTTGGAGGTATAGCAAAGTTCTTAAGTGATTCCGCAATATATATTCCTGAACTGTCAGCTCTTGATTCCGTGCTTATAAACTTTATTGCTGATGGACCTAATGGAACACTTTGGTTTGGGAGTAATGAAAATGGAATTTATGAATGGGATAAAGAGAAAGGTCTCCATCAAAAAATTACAGAAGAAACTGGCTTGCCGGATAACCAGATTTGGGATTTAGTATTTGATGAAGAAGGCAAAGCCTGGATAGCTACTTCTTCGGGAGTTGCTCTTTACGAACAAGATGGAGGAGTAACTCAGGTATTTACGAATGAAAATGGATTAGCAGGAGAGCTTACCTATCAGGTGCTTCTGGCAAGTGATGGCAAGAAATGGGTACCAACAAGTAATGGGATTTCTGTTATAATGCCGGATAACAGCGTCGAAAATATTACAGAGATAAATGGTAAAGAACTCGATTATGTATTTAATATCGCTGAAGATGACGATGAGGTTATCTGGATTGGTACTGAGCGAAACGGACTTTATTGGTTTGATGGAGAATTATATACCCATATAACCAAGAAAAACGGACTGAGTAGTAACTATATATATCGATTAATCAAAGATGAAGACGGTACTATATGGGTTGCTACTGATGGAAATGGAGTAAGTATTTTTAAAGACCGTAATTTCAAAGCGTATGATAGTAGTTCAGAACTCAAAGCAAATTCTGTATATAGTGCAATCAAAGCTTCAGATGGTACTTTATGGTTTGGTACTGAGAACGGACTGAGTAGCTATAAGAACGGAAACTTTAATAATTATACCCTACCTGAGCGATTATTTAATGAAGATGAAATCTGGGATATAGAAGAGAGACCTAATGGTAATCTGGTGATGCTTACCTACAATTATGATATCCTTGAGTTTGATGGTAGCAAATTTTACCGGCCGGATTTTTTCGATTCACTATACCCATATTATGTGAGTGATATATTTGTGGATGATGACGGAAGCATTTGGTTTGCAGCTTTTCAGTCGTTATTAAAATATAAAGATGGTAATCTGGAAAAGTTTAATCCGCCAGACGATCATTACTGGCAAACAACCCTATCTTCTATAACTAAAGATTCCAGAGGCTATTTATGGATAGGTACAGGGGGAGGGTTGGCAAAATTTGATGGCCAAAATTTCCGATACTTTTCAGAAGAAAATGGACTTATTGGAAACAGTATTTACGATGTAAAAGAAGATGAACATGGTCATCTGTGGGTTGGAACCAACGAAGCCATTAATGTACTTTATGATTTTGATGAAGATGGGTTTCCTCAAGAGGTGATTAAATTTGAAACCGAGAATTTCCACCTTCAGGAAACTATATTTTTGCAGTTTGATCAATATGGTAACTTATGGCAGGGAACTAATGGCGGGCTTAACTATTTTGATTTATCATTATGGAGAGGACATCGTATTGTAGAGCAACAGCACTTTGCGCTTAATGATTATGGATATGGAATTGAATTTAATGGCTGGGCTTCTTTAATAGATGATGAAGGTACTCTTTGGTTTGGTAGTAACTCAAAAGGGTTGATTAATTTTTCATTTTCGAAGGAAGAAACCAAGATAATCCCTGCTAACCCTCCAAAAATTTACTTACGGCAAATTCTTGCCAACAACGATGTTATCTATAACTCACTTGAGGATGATAGTGCAGGATCCTTAAAAACTGAATACGATCAGAATAATTTAAATTTTCTGTTCAATGCTATTGCCTACAAAGACCCGAATCGAATAGCATATCAATATAAATTAGAAGGTTTTGATGAGGAATGGCAATCAGAGAATAATGTCGAAGAAGTCCGGTATACTAATCTCCCACCCGGGAAATATACTTTTTTAATGAAAAGTAAATCCATTAAGTCTGGTTGGAGTGCTACTACAGAACTGGCTTCTATCGAAATTGATATACCCATTTGGAGAACCATTTGGTTTCCGGTTTTGATGATCATAGGATTTGGGCTAATTGTGGGAATAATTGTGCGTAGCTATGTAGAAAGAAAAGAGAAGAAAAACCTTAAAAAGAAGGTTGATGAGCAGACTAAAGATCTCCAGTCCGCCCTCGATGAAAAGGAAGTTCTAATTAAAGAAATCCATCATAGAGTAAAGAATAATCTTGCTGTAGTTTCTGGTCTTTTGGAATTACAAAGCTGGAATATTGAAGAAGGATTAGCCAAAGATGCGATTCAGGAAAGCAAAATGCGTGTATTGGCAATGTCCAAGATTCATGAAAGTTTGTATCAAAATGATGATTTAGCTCAGGTAAATTTCAAAAAATTTCTGGAAGATTTAATTCAGACTGTTTCACAAACTATGAAAAAGAGGGATCATGATATTCAGTTAGAACTTGATATAGAAAATATTTTGATAGATGTAAATGTGGGAATACCACTGGGGTTAATTGTGAATGAAATTCTTAGTAATTGCTATAAGCATGCTTTTAATGAGGTTAAAAGAGGGTGTATTCTTATATCTTTTAAAAAGGAATCCCAAAAATATAGTCTGGAAATAAAGGATAATGGAATAGGCTCGAATGAAGATATTCTTGAGAAGAATACTTCTTCTTTGGGGATTACACTCGTTAAATCCCTTACATCTCAAATAAATGGAGAAGTATCATATTCTGGAAAAGAAGGAGCTCACTTTATAGTGAGTTTTTCAGAAAAAGAAATCAGCTCTTAAAAGTTTCCAGAAAATTCCTGGTAAAATCACTCAGTGATAATTCCCCGCTAATCTCTGCTCTTTTTAGCAAAACCTGTTCAAGATTATTGGTGTCTTCCCAAAGCATTTTTTTTATTTCTTTCATAGCCTTCGGATTACTACTGGAAAGTTGCTTTACAAGTTTTTGAACAGCTGTATCTAAACTATTATCAGACTCAACCACATCGTTATACAATCCTTTCTCGAGAGCCCATTCGGCAGATTTCCACTCGGTGGCATTAATGCTGAGCGAGGAAAGTGCTGATACTCCAATCTTTCGTTGAACCACCGGCGCGATTACAAAAGGGCCAATTCCAATACTTAGTTCACTAAGCTTGATGGATGCATGTTCATTTGCAATGGCATAATCGGATGCAGCTACTATCCCGACTCCACCACCAACGGTTTTTCCTTGAACTCTGACAATGATAAATTTTGGACAGTTTTTCATTGCCATGATTACTTTTCCAAAACCTGAGAAAAACTCTTTAGCTTGATCCAGATTGTTAATAGCCATTAACTCATCAAAAGAAGCTCCGGCGCAAAAAGCTCCATTACCGGAACTTTTTAATACTATAACAGTGATACTGCTATCGTGCCCGGCTTTTGAAACGGTTTCTGCAAGTTTGTGTAATAAACTCTTAGGCAACGAGTTACCCTTTGGGTGATAAAACTCGATAGTTCCTATGTTATCTGAAATACTTAGTGTAACTGATCCATCCATACTTCAAAATAGACGAAATTTGATGGAATTGGAACCTCTTGTTTTAATTCTTTAACAGTATCGCCTTGCACCCGATTGTTTTGGTGATCATATTCTTCCGTCCAAAAATGAATAAATTTATGAATACGAAAATATTGCTATTACTAGTAGTTACGCTTTTTGTAAGTACCCGAGCTGATGCCCAAACCGTTAATGAATACACTATATCTTTTGAAAATGCGGTGCACCATGAGGCTAACATAAAGGCCACTTTTTCAAATCTTGATCTTAAGCCTTTGGAGATCAGAATGAGCCGTACTTCTCCGGGGCGTTATGCAATTCATAATTTTGCTAAGAATGTATATGGAGTGAAAGCATACGATAAAGATGGGAATGAACTGGAAATAACACGCCCAAACCCACAACAATGGGATGTTCATGGGCATGATGGAACTGTTACTTTCGAATATACATTATATGCGAACAGGGGAGGAGGAACCTATTCTCAGGTAGATGAAAGCCATGCCCATTTGAATATTCCCGCTACATTCGTATTCCCCAGAGATTATCAACATCGTCCCGTTCATGTCACTTTTGATGTTCGCGAAGATTTAAACTGGCAAGTCGCTACCCAGTTAAAGAGAATGGATGGCGATACCTATTATGCTCCCGATACATACTACTTTATGGACAGCCCCACTGAAATTGCGGATTTTCATCTCAGGGAAGAAATGGTAGATGGGCAATTGATAAGATTGGCACTTCATACTCGGGCAAGCGATCGTGAGGTTAACGAATATTTTGGTAAGGTGATGGATATCGTTAGAGCACAAAAAGATGTTTATGGAGAACTCCCTGACTTCGATTACGGTGAGTATACTTTCCTTTCCTGCTACATGCCCAATGCGAGTGGAGATGGAATGGAGCACCGTAATTCAACCATTGTAACAGGCGCAAAAGATTTGGATGAGCCGCTCGGCGAGTATAGAATTAGTACCATTTCCCATGAGTTTTTTCATGCATGGAATGTTGAACGAATTCGTCCCGCTTCTCTGGAACCGTTCGATTTTGAAGAGGCCAATATGAGTGGTGAACTATGGTTCGCGGAGGGCTTTACCAGTTATTATACCGGATTGATGTTAGCTCGTGCCGGAATCCAAACTCATGAAGAATATGTAGAAGGACTCGATGGTACACTTAACTACGTAATCAATTCTCCGGGTCGGCAGTTTTTTAATCCTATAGAGATGAGCTATAGGGCTCCTTTTGTGGATGCAGCAACCTCCATAGACCCAACTAATAACAACAATATTTTTGTGTCTTACTACTCGTATGGAAGTGTGCTTGGTTTAGCTTTAGATCTTTCGCTAAGAACGACCAACAATGGGTTGAATTTAGATGATTTCATGAAGTTGGTCTGGGAAAAATACGGGAAAACAGAAATCCCTTACTCAATAAGAGACTTAGAAGCTGCACTAAAGGAATATGCCGGAGAGGAATTTGGAGATTCTTTTTTTGATGAATATATCTATAACAGCGAGATGCCGGATTACAGAACGTTATTAAGTGAGTTTGGAGTTGATTTCGAATTAGAGAATCCCGGGAAAGCAAGTTTAGGTGGCACAATCAGAGCGAGAGGTGGAGTTTGGAGACTTACGTCAAATGCATTGATTGGGAGTCCACTTTATGAAGCAGGAATAGAAGCAGAAGATGAGATTATTTCAATTGGAGGAACCCGACTTAGTTCGGTAGAATCAGTAGATGAAATCCTGAATCGAAGGAGGCCTGGTCAAACCGTTGAAATTGTTTATTCCAGATGGGGAGAAGAAAAAAGAGTGAGAGTTACTTTAATGGAGTCTGATCGAATCAAAACTGAAATTGATAATCGTGCAAACAGACAGGCTCGGGCGCGAAGAGCAAACTGGATTAATGGAGATGGTTAATAAATTGAAAGTTGATAGTTGAATAAGTGTGTGTTTTGAGCTTTCTTTGATGCTTTAACATATCGGGGCATCCATGAAATTCACACCAGTACTATTAATTCTTATCCTTTCTTCAATAACTTTGTCAGCGTTTGGACAAAATTATCCTGAAGTTCTTCCTATGAAGGAGCGCGCACAAGTCATTGATGATTTGTTGGCTGATAAAATTCAAACCATTTTGCCGGATATCATGCGTAGGGAAGGCATTGATATGTGGCTCATCATTTCCAGAGAATACAATGAAGATCCGGTAATAAAAACAATGTTACCGGCAACCTGGCTTGCTGCCCGGCGCCGAACTATTCTGGTAGTTTATGACCGAGGCGAAAAAGAAGGTCTGGAAACTTTGGCTGTTGCCCGGTATGATGTCGGTGAAACCTTCAAAAAAGCCTGGAATAAAGAAATGCAGCCTGATCAGTGGGCAAGGCTTTTGGAGATTATAGAAGAGCGTGATCCGGAGAAGATTGGAATTAACATCTCCGAAATCTGGCAACACGCAGATGGAATGGTGGTTACCGATTACGAAGAACTAAAGGATGGAATTGGACAAAAGTATTCGAATCGATTGGTTTCAGCTGAAAAAGTAGCCGTGGGTTGGTTGGAAACACGATCTCCAAAAGAAATGACGATCTATCCTCATATTGTGAGAATCGCTCATGAAATTATTGCTGAAGGTTTTTCCGATAAAGTTATTCAACCGGGAGTAACTACCACAGATGATGTGGTTTGGTGGTATCGCGAAAAGATCAGAGAACTCAAATTGGTTACCTGGTTTCATCCGAGTGTATCGATTCAAAGAGCTGATCCCGAATCATTTGATCACCTTCGAACTTTTGATAGCAGACCTGACGAGAATATCATTTTACCAGGCGATCTTCTTCATGTCGATTTTGGAATCACCTATCTGAGATTAAATACTGACACACAACAGCATGCTTACGTGCTTAAACCCGGAGAAACGGAAGTACCCGAGTATTTAAATCAGGCTTTTGATAATGGAAACCGACTCCAGGATATTTTTACCGGAAACTTCGAAGAAGGAAGAACTGGAAATGAAGTGCTGAAAATGTCCAGAGAGCAGGCTATTGATGAAGGAATTAAGCCTTCAATATATACTCATCCGATTGGCTATCATGGCCATGCTGCAGGAACTACGCTTGGAATGTGGGATTCACAAGGTGGAGTTCCGGGAGATGGAGATTACCCACTTCATTTAAATACAGCCTATTCTATTGAACTGAATGCAGCGACTTACATTGAAGAATGGGGTAAAGAAATACGAATCATGTTGGAGGAAGACGCCTTCTTTGATGAATCAGGTGTTTGGTACATTGATGGCCGACAAAAAGAAATAATGACCATTCCCAGAGTTCCAGCGAAACAATAACAGCATTTGTTCGCTAGAACCTCCTCATTTATCTTTAGTGGACTAATTTGAGTCAGGGTTATGCGAACATTACGGGTTATTTGGTTAACACTGGTATCCATACTCTTGGTTGAGCTGGGATTTGCTCAACACGGAAATAGCGGAATTTCGGTACAGGAACTGGAAGCAGAATTAAATTCTGTTTCCGGAATTGAAGAAATAATGCTTCTTCATCAACTCTCTTCTAAGCTTAGTTTTCAGAATATAGCCTCTGCTAAGAATTATGCTGAAGAAGCATTGGATTTATCAAAAGCGATTAGCATTGATAGTTTGATAGCAGAAAGTCATTATCAATTGGGAATGGTAATGGGATTCACAGATGAAAAAGGGGTAGCTATTACTAACTATCTTGATGCGTTACTCCTGTTCAGAGAAATGGGATCAGTTAGGAATCAGATAAGAGTACTACAGATTTTAGGGTCGGTATACTCAGAAATATCAGAATATGAAAAAGCATCACAAAGTTTATTTGAAGCCCTGGAGTTGTCAAGGGATATTGGAAATGAAAGAGGAGAAGTTTTTGCTCTCACCAAACTTGGAATTGTTCAACAAAATCTGAACGATTATAGCATTGCTCAGAGGTTTTTACATGATGCCATTCATAAGGCACAGGAAATTCACGACTGGGCAGGAGAAACATTAGCTCTGTCTGAAGCAGGGTTTTTAGAGGAAAGAAATGGAAATTTTGAAAAGGCAGCCGAATACTATCAAAAAGCTATTGACCTATTCCAGAATAAGGGGTATCAGCATGCGATTCCACAGCTTATGTTAAGTCAGGCCAGAGTATTAAAAGATGAAGAGCGTTTAAATGAGGCGCTTGCTGTTGCTAATGAAGCAGTAAAGTTGGCAGATTCATTGGATAATAAATTTTTAGCGCTGCATAGTCTCGATGATGTAGCCAAAATCTATGAAAAACTTGGAGAGTTTGAGAAGGCTGTAGGAATTCTTGAAGAGGGAATAAAAGAAGCAGAAGAGTCTGGATATACTAATACAACTTTTTCCCTGCTTAATAAACTCGCACATACCCATTTGGAAATGGATAATCTGAGAGAGGCAGAAAGCGTAGCTTCCAAGGGAGTGGACTTAGCCATAGCAGGTAGTGACTGGATGGTTGCAGAGAATACTCTGGAAGTACTAATAGAAGTACTAAAGCGAGAGAATAAGTTTCAGGAAGCTGCATCCAATCATGAAAAGCTATTAATGGTCAGAGATTCCATTTATAATGAAGAAAGGGCAAAGAATATGCTCGAGTTTGAGGCTCGTTTCAGGGTTGAAGAGAAAGAAAAAGAGATCGCCACCCTGCAAATGGAAAATGAACGTAGAGCTTTTATCCAATCCTCATTAATTGGGGGGCTAATTTTTTTGGTGTTGATTGGGTTTCTGGTTGTGAGAAGTCAGCGATTAAGAATACAAAGAAGTAAAGCAGAACTGGAAGTTTCGAAACTTAAAAGTCAGGAGCTTGCACGTGATCTCGAATTCAAAAATAAGCAGCTTACTTCCCAGAGTCTCAATATGGTACAAAAGAATGAAATGATGGAAGAGATGAAAGAAAAGGTCGAGAGTTTAAAGAAAGAAGGTTCATCTCGTGAACTCAACAGCTTATCGCAGTTGTTGAATTACAGTGATACTCTTGATGAGGACTGGAAGCAATTTCAGATGCATTTCGAGGAGGTTCATACTAGTTTTTATCATACCCTGAAAGACCGATATCCTGATCTGACCCCAAATGAAATGCGTCTTTCGGCTTTAGTAAAACTAAACTTAACCATCAAGGAAATGGCAGCAATTTTGGGGATAACCCCTGATAGTGTTAAAACAGCTCGATATCGACTTCGAAAAAAGCTGGATATGAATACTGAAGACAACCTTACTGAGTTTATGCTCCAGCTGGAAAAGGAATCTTTAGAAGTCAGCTAAAGTAGAACTTTAAAATAATTTTAGAACATCTTTTTTGCCCTGCTCACCTGATGTTCACCTAATCCACAGTGTGTTTGTACACTTATTGTTGACTTAAGGATCCGCATCCCATTCAGTCTAACCCCGTAATTTTGTGCGCAACAGAAATGGAGCGTCAAGAAAACAATCAACAATCAAAAAACATATATAAAGATAGACAGAATGAAACGAATAATAATCGGTGTGTTGATCATATTGATATCAACACAATTAGAATTAGCTTTAGGTCAGCCTATGCAGGGTGACAATTTATTTGAAGGCCAGCATGCACCACTTTTTGAGGGCATGGGGATTCACAATTTTGAAATATCATCAGAGGATGAACTCGTAAATATTTACTTCAATCAGGCAATTGCATTAACGTATGGGTTTAATCATTTAGAAGCTGCCCGTTCTTACGAGCAAGTGGCAATACTTGACCCTAATTCAGCCATAGCATATTGGGGGCAGGCACTTGTTCTGGGACCTAATCTAAACGTAGCAATGGAATCATCTTCAGTAAAGCCAGCTTATGAAGCTATTCAAAAGGCAAAAAGCCTGAAGAGATACGCCTCAGAAAAAGAAAGAGACTTGATTGATGCATTAGCTGAAAGATATTCAGATGATGAAACACTATCAGATCGTACAACTCTGGACTATGCTTATGCAGATGCTATGAGAAAACTGATTACCAAATACCCTAATGATCCAAATGTAAGAACTCTTTTAGCCGAAGCTTTGATGGTAATTCATGCATGGGATTTTTGGCAATGGAATGGTCATCCAAAAGAATGGACTCCTGAAATTCTTGAAGTACTGGAAACAGGATTAAAAGACTATCCCAGACATACAGGCTTGATTCACTATTATATTCACGCAGTGGAAGCCTCAAAAACACCCGGAAGAGCATTAGAATATGCTAAAACCATGGAAGATCTGGTTCCCGGTTCAGGGCATTTAGTTCATATGCCGAGCCATATCTATATCAGAACCGGTAAATATCAGGAAGGAGTTGAAGCTAACGAGCGCGCTATACTTGTTGATAATAACTATATCGCTCAATGCCGGCAGCAGGGAATATATCCTTTGGCTTATGTGCCACATAACAGACACTTTTTATGGGCAATGGCAACTCTTCAGGGGAACAGTAAAAAAGCAATTATGGCAGCTGAACATATGGCAAGTCATATTAATGAAGAGAACATGAGAATTCCTGGCTTGGGTACCCTTCAGCATTATTGGGTAACTCCGGTATATGCTTATGTAAAATTTGGCAAGTGGAATGAGATTTTGAATACTCCAAAACCTGCTGATGATTTAGTATATCCTGTAGGAGTCTGGCGCTATGCTCAAGGCATGGCACATATCGCTCAGAATAATATTGTGGAAGCAAGAAAGGAACTGAATGAATTAAATAAAGTACGCGAAGATATACGCCTTCAGGATGTTACTGTTTGGGAAATAAACAACGCTACCGATGTACTTACAATCGCCTCCCTAAGTCTTGAAGGCGAGATTTATGCAGCATCAGAAAATTATGATAAAGCGATTTCCATTTTAAGAAAAGCAGCTTCACTGGAAGATAATCTGAACTATAATGAACCATCCGATTGGCATTCTCCAGTCCGCCAGACACTTGGAGCAGTTCTGCTAAAAGCCGGAAAAGCTAAAGAAGCTGAAAAAGCTTATAAAGAAGATTTAGAGACCTTCCCCGATAATGGTTGGTCGCTTTATGGTTTATATCAGAGTTACCAGCAACAAAATAAAAAGGAAAAGGCAGCTATTGCCTTGGATAAATTCAGAGAAGTCTGGAAATGGGCAGACATCAATTTAGAAGAATCAAGAGTGTTGTAGTACTTAAAATGAGTAAATAGTACCCTAACAAGTTAAGAGAGATAAAAGCCAACCGCGATGGGGTTCTTCCATCGCGGTTTTTTTAAAAATTCAGTAAAAATGATCGAGAATAAAAGCCACTTTCTTACAATATTGGTGACACTGGTAATCTTACTCGGGGTTAATTCATCATGTAATGAAACTGAAGGGATAAACAATCCGGAGTTACCGGAAGTTGTACACCCTGAACCAGAGATTGATGTAGTAACTCTACCCATTGTAGTGCATATAATCCATTTAGGAGAACCAATAGGAGAGGGAACTAACCTTTCTCAGGAAAGAATTGAACGACAGATTGAAATTCTGAATTCTGATTTCAGAAGAAAGGAACATACCCGAGGATTCAATGAGCATCCTGATGGAGCAGATACAAAGATTGAATTTGTATTAGCAAAACAGAATCCGGGTAGAGAACTTTCAAACGGTATAAACCGGATAAATAGGAATCAGCATAGTGTTGAAGAACTTGGCTATAATCAAAATCATTATTCCCAATATGTTTATTGGGATCATGAGAAATTCATAAATATCTGGGTCACGCCACTACCAGATGAGGCAGAGTGCCTAGTACTGGGAGCCTCAACTGGACCTTATACAGACCTTCCGGGAACAGAGTATTTGGCTATTCCAGGTCCTGAAGATGCAGATGGAATACTTATAAACTGGTCTCATTTTGGAGAGTCAGATATAAATTGTCATGCGCGTTTTGGACGTACTCTAACTCACGAAATGGGACATTTTCTGGGTTTGCTACATCCATGGGGTAATAAGACATGCGCAACCAATGACTTTGTAGAAGATACACCCGCAGTAGTGAGAGAAGTGTTTGGGAATAGTAAGTTCTTTGGTTGTACAGGTGAGGAAGTTCAAATAGAAAACTATATGAATTATACCGATGATGAGGTGATGAATATGTTTACCAAAGGCCAGGCAGAGCGGATGCATTACGTTTTAAAAAATAATGCAAGCAGAAATGCTTTGATTTCGAGTTACACATTGCAAATTCCTGAATAAGAAAATCAGATTTTCAACAGGTTTCATTATTCACTTTTCAGACTTTTAACAGGATTCTGGACAGAGGCTTTTATTGTTTGATAACTAAGTACAGCAAAAGCTAGAAGAATTGAGAAGACTCCGGAGATAATAAAAACTAACGGGTTTATATCGACTCTGAAAACAAAGTCCTGAAGCCAATCTTCCATCAGGTACCACGATACAGGAATGGAAAGAAGGAGGGATATCAGAACTAACTTTAACGTGTCTTTGGAAAGCAGAAATACGATACTTGAAGAAGAGGCTCCCATCACTTTTCGTACACCAATCTCCTTGGTACGTTTTTCGATAGCAAAGGAAACCAATCCTAATAATCCCAACAAAGCAATAAAAATCGCAAGCCCTGTAAATATGGTTACTAATAGAGAAACTCGTTGTTCAAATTCATACTGAGAAGCGAGTTGGTCATCAAGGAAAGTGAAATCAAAAGGCAGACCACCTGAGAGTTGAGTCCAGTCACTTTCAATTAAATTGATTAACGATATTAAATTTGAGCCATTGCTGGTTCGTACACTTAGAAACCTGTTATCACCTTTCCATACGGGTGATTCATCATGAAAAATTGCCAGCGGTTGGATGTTGTAATGGAGCGAAGTAAGATTAAAATCCTTGACAACCCCAATTATTTCATACTGAGTGTCTAGACCGCTAAATAAAATAGATTCACCAAGAGGGAAGTCGGGATTATTAGTTGATCCGTTGGTCCAGTTAAGGTGATCAAGGGCCGTTTCATTAAGAACTACATAGTGTTGATTCGCAGATGATTCTTTTTCGAATTCCCGCCCCTTAACTACCTCTAAATCATAGGTCGAGATAAAATCTGAGTCAACATTCATGGAATTAAGGGGAACGCTGTTTCCATCTCCTCCATACACCGTAGCGAAATCCTCATACCAGAGGTTTGGAGGAACAGCATTGGTTTTAGCAACATTCAGGACTTCGGATTTCTGCTCAATCAATTGTTTAAAAGTTTCAATTTGATCATTAAGCTTTTCGACATTTTCAATGATCAGTACATTATCCTTATCGAAACCAAGGCTTTTATTTTGCAGAAAATTAAGCTGTTGATAGATGATTACACTGCATGATATTAGCATAATGGATATGGCAAATTGAAAAACCACCAGTGTATTTCTTAATCCGGTGAAGGAGAACTTATTATTAGTAAACGAAGATATTTTCCCTTTGAAAGCTTCTATAGGATTGAAGGAGGTAAGATACAGTGCAGGATAAATTCCAGCCAGTAAACCGGTAGCTAAGGTAAGCCCGGTAATTTGTACCAGATTTATGCCATTCAGAAGATCAGAAAAGGTCAGTTCCTTGGCTGCAATAACATTGAAAAAGGGCATACTTATATAGACAATCCCGAGTGCCAGAAACATTGACATTGTACTAAAAAGAACCGCCTCAGAAAGAAATTGACTTATTAGACTGCCTTTTTGGGACCCTAGTGTTTTTCGAATTCCAACTTCCTTAGCCCGATGTACTGATCTGGCCGATGCCAGATTCATAAAGTTTATAGCCGCTAATAAAATGATGATCAAAGCTATACTCGAAAAAACATAGATATAGAAATAATCACTCACTGGGCCAATCCGGTTACCGGCCTGATTTATATCGAGATAAATTTCACTAAGTGGAGTAATAAAAAGCTCGTATTCTTTTGCAGTTTCAACTTCATCACCAAAAAAGGGAGAAATGTTAGCCTTCGCATAATCCTGAGTTTTCTCATTTACTTTTTTCTGGAAAGACGCCAGGTCGGTGTTTTCTTCCAATACCAAATAGGTAACAAAAACGGTCCAAATCCAGGTTGATTCACGTCTTTTTAACTGAGAATTAGATGAAAGGTTGGTTAACAAGTCAAAAGTAAAGTGAGAATTCGAAGGCATTTCATGAACAACTCCGGTCACCAAATAATCTACCTGTTGTCCCGGATTACCAATAGTTATGGTCTTACCCAGGGCTGGTTCATTACTTTGGAAATATCGTGATTTTGTTTCCTCTGTAATAATAATTGAGGATGGGTTTACTAAAGCGTTTTCAGGATTACCTTCTACGAAATCAATGGTAAATATGTCAAAAAAGGTAGAATCAGCGGCGAGAATCTTGTGTTCTTCAAAGTAACGGATATCATTTTCAGAGTGCTGAATAGTGATCAACTGATCGGGTAAGTTGTTGATTCGAACGGTGGTTTCAATCTCTGGAAAGTCAGCTTTTAAGGTTGCTGCAACTCCCGGTCCGGTTGAAGAGAATATCCCATCAAAATCATTCCAGATCAGGGTTTGATCCACACGAAAAATCCGTTCAGACTTTTCATGGAAGGTATCATAGCTAAGTTCATTCTGAACAAACAGAAAAATAATCATGCAACAAGCCATTCCTATAGCCAGCCCCGAAATATTTATAAATGAATATCCCGGTTGTCGCTTAAAGTTCCGTAGAAAGACTTTAACAATATTTGGAAGCAATTCGGGAATCCACCAACTGGAAATCCATTTTGATTTTGGCTCATGAGTAGCGCTTGTAAACCTATATTCCTCAATCGCCTCTTCGAAGCCAGACTTCATTTTTTTTATTGATTGATTGAACGCTTCTTCCGGGTTCATTCCGTTTAATACTAAAGCATCAATAGAATCCAATAGGTGATTTTCCAGTTCTTCGACGTCTCCCGGTTCTAAATCGCTATGCTTTTTGAGTTTTCTTACCCACTTCTTTACTTCGGTATCTAAGTCGAATGCCATCGTTATTCCGTTGAACGTTGAGTATTTGGATTCCAAAGCTGAACTAAAACATTATGAACATTCATCCATTGAGCTTGCTCAGTAACGAGTGCTTCTCGTCCGGTATCAGTGAGCCCGTAGTACTTTCTTTTTCGTCCGTTTTCCTGTACTTCCCATCTGGATTGAATAAGTCCTTCCGAATTGAGGCGATGTAATACGGGGTATAGCATTGCTTCCGACCACTCCCACTTTCCTCCTGAAAGTTCAAGAATGTCCTGTAGGATTTGATATCCGTAACTATCACCCTTAGCCAGGATGGACAAAATTACTGGTTTTGATGATGCCGCTTTAAGTTCTCGTGAAATCATAATTGAAAATAGTTATACCTAATTCTTCTAGGTAAATATGCGGAATGCTCTTACCTAAGTCAATTAGGTAAAGTTTCATTTTTTTGAAAACTATTTTCAAAGCCTTTTACAGGTCATCCCGGACTTGATCCGGGATCTTGAGATTTGGCTTATAACCCTTTAATCAACCCCTTAACCAGCTCTGCAAAGACATCCTTCTTAGCATCGGCGGCGTCTTTTACTTCGGCGTGATCCAGTTTCTGATCAGTTACTCCTGCAGCGGCATTGGTGATAAGTGAAATAGCAACGGCTTTAGTGCCCAATCGGGCAGCTTCAATTAATTCCGGCGCGGTACTCATTCCAACGGCATCGCCTCCTAAAAACCGAAAAGCGTGAATTTCAGACTTCGTTTCGTAATTGGGTCCGGTAACATAGAGATAGCTGCCTTGTTGAGTTTCAATGCCTAATGAAGCAGCAATTTGTTTTACCTGAATAGATTGATCCGATAATGTATCATTGATATTAGAAGACTCAATGTGATCCAGTTCTTTGGCCGGACTCAAAATCGAATCGATAATCATCAGATCTCCAACCCGGAAATCCAGATTAATACCACCGGCTGCATTGGAGATGATTAGCGTATCAACCCCAAAGGCATGTGCCAACTGAACGGGCAATACAGTTTTATCGAATCCATATCCTTCATAAAAATGGAATCGACCAGAGAAAGCTAAAACGGTTTTATACTCAATGGTTCCAAAGATCAAAGAACCTGAATGTCCTTCAACGGTTGACTGAGGGAATTCAGGAATTGTAGAATAAGAAATAATCTTAGAATTCTGGATTTCATCCCCAAAACTACCCAAGCCTGAACCAAGTATAACGGCTGCATCGATAGTTTCCGGAAGTCCGTTTTGAACGAGAAAAGAATGGATGGTATGAATATGATCAGGAAGGGACATGCGATTTAATTACTTCAGTAACATAGCCTGTTTTCTCATCAAAACCAGTAATTTTTACGATTGGATGCTCATCATCATGAAAACATAAGATGGTATATCCTTCTTCATAGGCCAGCTTTGCGAGTCGTTCACGTTGCTTCTGACTGGTTTCCGGATCAAAATCATACTTAGCGGCGAACTTCCGGTTAATCTGGCTCCGTGTAGCGATTACATCCCCGGCCTGCATATACTTTTCATTTCCATCATTGAAGAATAGCACCTGATGGAACTCTGTGTGACCACCGATTTTTTCGACGTTAATTTCCGGATAAGGTTGATCAGTTTCGTCCAGAAAATGCAGATCCGCCCGGGCATCCACAAAAGAGAGGAATTCCGTTTTCTCTTCATCGTACCAGGTTTCTTTAGAAGTCGCCTGTTCCCAATCCTTTTTAGAAGCCCAGATTCTGGCCTCCGGGAAAGTGAGTTCCCAATAGCCATTTTCCTTGTTGGCAAGACCTCCAATGTGATCATAGTGGAGGTGACTGAGAAAAATATCGCTGATATCAAATTCTGTGAGTCCATGTTCCTCAAGGTTCTTTCGGATTACATGAGGGCCGGTATCTTCTCCAAATTCTCCAATTCCACAATCAAAAAGGAGGTTCTTATCCGGGGTAACAATCAAAAAGGGATTGAGTGAGATCTTGAGAGCTCCTTTAGCAGGTTTTCCATCCCTTGGAATCCGATTAAATTTTCGATCTAGTCCGACAGAAAAAGTGCCTTCGTATAAGGCGGAAGAGTAAGTTTTCGGTGTTCCAGTCACTTCGTTCCCTTTAGAGTTACAAAGTGGCAAAGAAGCAGAGTGACTAAGAAAGATAAATTCATATTTTTGATATAAAGCTGCTCATCATTCGTTCGATTTCCCGGCTAGATTCGTAAAACTGATTAAATATTTCTTCTGAGATAAAGCCCAGATTTTTTGCTATTTCAAATTCGGTTTGAAGTTCAAAAAGAGAACCCATTGATATATTTAAGAATCTCTTGAAATCACCTGAAGAGTTTCTTCCAAATCCTTCAGCAATATTTGCTGGTATAGAAACAGATGACCTTCTGAGTTGAGAAGTAAGTCCAAATTTTTTGGAGTCAGGAAGAGAATTAGTCCAAGAATAAATCTCAGTTACTAATTCCATAGACTTTTGCCAGATAAGTAAATCTCTATATGTTTTAATAGCTCCCATATTACTTTGTAACTCTGTTACTTTGCCTCTTTGCTACTCTCTTCAGAATCAAAACGATCGTATGCATTAATAATATCCTTAACCAGCTTGTGACGAACTACATCTTCATCCTTTAAATACACAAACTCTATTCCTTCCACATCCTTAAGAATTTTTTGAATGGAAATGAGTCCGGATTGTTGTTTTCGGGGTAAATCAGTTTGGGTGACATCACCTGTAATAATCGCTCTGCTGTTAAAACCAATACGGGTTAGAAACATCTTCATTTGTGTATTGGTTGCATTCTGAGCTTCATCAAGAATCACAAATGCATTATTCAATGTGCGACCACGCATATAAGCAAGAGGAGCGATCTCAATCACATTTTTAGAGAGATGCAGGTTTAGTTTATCCTGATCGATCATATCTTCGAGTGCATCATATAACGGGCGCAGATATGGATCAATCTTTTCCTTTAGATCACCGGGCAAAAACCCAAGATTCTCACCTGCTTCAACGGCAGGTCGTGCAAGAATAATTTTTTGAACCTTACGTTCTTTCAAAGCCTTTACTGCAAGTGCAACAGAAGTATAAGTTTTACCGGTTCCTGCAGGTCCGATTGCAAATACAATATCATTTGCTGCTGACGACTTAACAATTCTTTTTTGACCTGGAGTTTTAGCAAGAATGGCCTCACCTTTATGTGTATAAAGAATCAGGTCTCCATCTCCGGTGTAAGCAGGGTGTTTGCGTTCTTTAGCTCTGAACTCTCCGCTTTTCAGAGCGATGAGTGTTTTAATATCGTCTTCAGTGACCTTATTCTTTCTTCTAATGACCTCAATCATTCCCTGGATGACTTCACTCACTAAAGCAACTTCCTCAGCGGGACCGGTAATTTTTACGCGTTCACCCCGAGCATTGATTTTAGTTTCGGGGAAGGAGTTATCCAGTATCCGGATGTTGTGATCATGAACCCCAAAAAGGGTTATAGGATCTGTTTCTTCTATTTGAATGACTTGTTCTAAAAGTGTGCGGGCGTCTTCTATAGCAGTACTCTTTTTGAATTTGTATTAGCTTCTAAAGGTAAGGATTTCGATGAAGATTGTGTAATCTCAAAGGAATAGAAGAAATAGGGATTCAATCAGAAAGTGTATCGATGAGTTCTTTTACACGAGCAGTAATATCCGTAGCACTAAAAACAGTATTTCCAGCAACTAAGATATCAGCACCGGCTTTAGCAATTTTGGTGATGTTCTTGAGATTTACGCCCCCATCAACCTGAATGAGAAAACCGTATTCTCCTGCTTCTCTGATATCAGCAAGTTCCTGTAAGCGGCTGTAACTGCTTTCTATGAAGCTTTGCCCGCCATAACCAGGATTTACACTCATAACTACTACCATATCCACATCTGATAGAATAGGTTCGATATTGAATAAAGAAGTAGCAGGATTAATAGCCACTCCGGCCATGATGCCATGACTTTTAATTTTCTGGATAGTTCGGTGAAGATGAGTACATGCTTCAAAATGAACCGTAATCATTTCTGAGCCAGCTTCTACAAACAGATCGATATATTCATCCGGATTTTCGATCATGAGGTGAGTGTCGATAAAAGCATCCGGAGCCACTTTACTAACCTGCTTAACCACATTTGGACCAAAGCTGATATTGGGAACAAAATGTCCATCCATAATATCACAATGAACCCAGTTTGCACCGCCTTTTAATGCTGCTTTTATATCTGATTCGAGATTGGTAAAATCAGCAGCCAAAATGGAAGGAGCGAGAGCGGGCAGGTTAAAATTCATCATTCGTTATTTTGTTGTTGTGGTGTGGGGGATTGATTACCGGTTGAGTCAACTATCACGGCACCGCCTTCGATAACTTCAACAGCTTCAAAACGTTCAGAGATTACCAGAGTCAATGTGCCACCTTCTACAAGTTGAGTGACTTTTGGAGTATAATCAAGTACCGTATTAGGAATCACATCTTTAATTGGTTGAAAACGGATTTCTCCAACACGTAATCCAATCTCACGGAGTTTAAGCTGAGCATCAGGCAATCGTAAGCCTACAATTTCAGGAATATCAACAATTTTGTCTCCCAGACCATCACTAACTACCAGATTGATCGTTCTTCCTTTTTCGACGGTAGTTCCTTCGGGGATGGATTGACGTAGAACAGCGTTTTTGAATCTCGAAGATTCATAACTAATGGATCCCACTTCCAATCCATAATTCTGAAGTTGAATTTGAGCATTCCTTAGAGATAGATTCACCACATTTGGTACAACTACCTGAGGTTTGACAGCGGCATTAACCGTGAGGTAAATCTTACGGTTTGGTTTCACAATTACGGCAGGGGAGGGGGATTGATCAATCACATAGTCAGCAGGAAAGGCTGAATTTGCTCTACGATCTGCAACTTCAACCCTCAGTCCATTACTGGTTAACAGTTCCTGTGCCTCATCAAGGGAAATTCGGGTTACATCAGGAACAGTAACCCCTTCATTAAAATTGGTATACATCGGCATCACGAACTTATCGAGTGTAAATAAGGTAACTGATCCAAGAAGAATCAATATCCCAAGACTTATGTAAAGATACTTGTTCGTGAGTATTTGTTTAAGCATATGCTAAAAATACGGGAAGATGAAGGATGTTAAAAGTGCCATGTTACAGAAAATGATTCCCTTTGCAATAAATTTGCCTGAGTCTCGATTCTGCTGTTTTTCAGCTTTACAGTGAAATAAGCATCAAAGGCTGAAACAACATGGTTTACCAGCATCAATTTAAGAATGTTCCCTGCTTGTCGATAATTGTTATTGAATTCTTCAGCCCTTACGGTTCCTTCCATAAAGTTAGCGGTGAGCATGCGTTCGTCCCAGGTATATCGGTAAAGGTGATCATCTCCCTGAGCAAGTCTCTGAGTATGAAAATCCTGCCAGCCCGGTTGGAATTGATAGTATTTGCTCATCAGCTCGTAATATTGTTGGGAGCCGTAATCCTGAACTACATGTGAGAAATTGCTTGCTATGCTGTTTAAGTAATAAAAAGGCGTTTGAACCTCAACCTCCCTGATGGTAGCTAAATCTATTTCCTGCCAGTCATTCGGGGTATTTCCCCAGGTTGGGTCTTTTCCAAAAACCTGCTCCTGTAATCCACCGGGCTTGTCATATCCGTTTTGGATGTCATTAGCTCTGGAGTACTCTACCAGCCATTGTCCATATGCTAACACACTCCAGTTTTGGTTGGCGTATTGTTCATAGGCTCGTTCGTTTCTTTTTGCGGTATTATTACGGTCAACGTAATAGAGAATACTGGCTACATCTACCAGAAAATATGCAGCTGCACGTCCCCATTTCCCATTCATAGCCTGACCGGCTCCGGGTATAATAGCAGAAGAAAGCAGAGCAAGACCCGGTTTAGTTCGGGTAGACTCAAAATAACCGTTTTTTTTCGAGCTCAGTCCACGCTCAGGAATATATCTGAAATCCTCAATATTCAGAGTGTAGGTTTCTTTGGTTTGATTTAAGTCCTCAACTACAATAGAACCCGTTAATGATTTCGACACCGGTTGTGCTTTGGTAGGGATAGCAACCAGTATAAAAAGGGTTAAAAAAGCGCTCAATGATTTCATAGTAACTCAAAATCAAAGGTTAGACCAAAATGAAATAGAAGTTCACGCCCGTAAGTAACGCGATTACTTTGTGATCCAGTGATGAAGTCATCCGGAAGGGTTAATGTAAACTTATCAAATCCATACGAGGCACTCACAAAAAAGCGGAGCGGAAACAAGTAGTATCCACTACTGGCTAACCTTAACTCAGCACCAATTCCTTTTTTCAGATTCTTGCCTGAATCAAGTAGATCCGGATTATTATCTGTGGCACTTTTCGGATACCAGCCATTTCCGGCTTCAAAAAAGAAGCGGGCATACAGTTTATCGAAAGTGTAAGGTCCGATTTGCTTGTTAATGTCTTTAAAAATAGGAGTGAACCAACTCAGACTGGTAAATGCGGTTGTATTTCCACCAATCGCAAAGAAGGGATAACTTCGCATACCCAGAAATCCTCCAACATAATCTGAAAAGAAAGCATCATCCGGGTTGTTGAAGTAAGTAAACCCACGAACTCTGGCCTGAAAAGCCTGATTCCCAAATGTCCTGAATCCATAACGAAGATGGAGTTCCGTAGAATGATTTTTCGAAGTCTTAAAGATTGGTATAAGAGATCCTTCTTTAATTTCATACTCTTCCAGCAACTCTGAAGGTTGATATTGGTACCTCAAATATCCCTTTAAGCCGATGGGAGCAATATCGCCATCCGTGCTGAATTCATAGTAATCAAATGTATAGGATGCAGAAAGCGTGGTTGCTTTATAGTATTGAGAAGAAGAACCTGAAATCAAAGCCTGTAATTCTCTGGAGAAGAAGTTATCCGTTTGAACCCGATATGGAGAATATCCAATTCCAAGTTCCAGTAAGCTTCTTCGGCTTAGTTTACTTCTCAGGAATAAGTTCGCTTCCCAAACTTCATATCCAATATCAACATAAGCAGTATCAGGAGTACAGGAAGTACACGGAAATTCCTCAATTGAAAGCCCATCATCTACATTTCGGTGGAGATTATAGATTTCAACTGATACGGTAGGTGACCAGCTACGCTTAATAAATGGAAGCCCCCGGTATTCGGCGATAAAGAAAACATCGCGGTCAAGTTTTAATAATCGATCAGGTTGAAAAAAACTACCGATGCTCTCTGCTTCCCGGGAAGCAACACCCAACATAATTCCACCAAAAATGCTCAGCTTATCAAGCACATCACGAGATGCAAAGTATACACCTGGTTTCATATCTCTGAGCAGGTTTTCTCCAAGTTTGCCCACTTGACCGTTTTTAATAAGAGTCCCATTTTGGCCGTTAGGCTTTGAATAATTGTCAAAACGAAGGACAGGGAAAAAGGAGAAGCTCGTAAAGGTATCTTCATACGGACGATAAACGCGTGCATCAGAGGCATATCGACTTTCAATTTCGAATTGGTAGCTTCCGGTATCAGCGATAGCCAATTCTTCCGTAGAAAGCGGATTTAGGTCTTTATCATCAAACTCATTCAGATAACTTATAGCTGGTACAGAATCCGGATCGAATGAAAACTCAGGTATGATGGGATCATAACTTCCTCTGCCCGGATTTGTGATAACATTGCTGATTCTGGCTTCTTTAATTTTGTAACCATCTGCTTCATATTCAGAGAAGAACAACGTGTTTTTGTCAACCTCTGGCATGAATGCTCCACCAAGCACATTGGTCACTCGTTCAATAGTATTCGAGCCAATAGCTTTACGATAGATATTAAAAATACCATCCAAATCTGAGGCAAAATACAGGAACTCTGCATCAGGACTTACTTCGGGATCCCGGTAATCGATATACTCACTTTCCAGAACCGTGGAAATGGTTTTTGAGTTCAGATCAATTGAATACAGATTTCTATTCCAGTAGTCTGCCATTGCGTAATAAACTGTGCTTCCGTCAGGATGCCAGGTAGGAGAAAAAACCGTCTCACCATCTATAAAATCAGTTAATTGAGTTATTTCTGATGGATTATCAGGGTTAAGCAAAACCAGATTCTGAGTTCCGGTTTTGTATTGAATAGCTACGATAGAATTTCCATCAGGACTCCAGGCCGGGGACTCAATTCTTGCGCTATTCGTCAAACGTGTTGACTCAGAGCTTTCAATATTGTACACGTAAAGGTCTCTGTAAAACTCTCCAAATTTGTTCTTCTTATTGATGGCATACACAATTTGACTTCCATCGGGAGAAAAGGAGAAAGAAGTGCTTAGAAATGTGATAAGCGGTTTTAACGCATCTGCATGATTATCAGGGATATTAAAGCTGCGTTCATCAACCTGGGCGATTTCAGTTTCTTCGCCATCTTTTTTTAGATATAGTGAAAGAAGAGAGTAATCTTTACCACGATTAGAGATGTAGGCGATGGCATCTCCATCGGGAGATCGTTTTGGGAAGAAATTGAAAAACCCTGTTTTCTCAATATAATCTGAAGATGTGAACTCTAAGCTCGAAGTAGCCTGAGTATAAAATTCTTTTCGTTCAGCAATCCATTCATCAAATACCTGATTACCGGGAATTTCGGTCGCTATTTCAATGGCATCTTCTACTTTATAAACTCCTTTTTCACCTAAAGCTTCAGAAATCCGACGCAAAACATCTTCCCCGAAACGTTGAACGAGATAGATCACAAAAGCATATCCCTGATTATAAACGGTTTCCCGTTCCAGGCTTGTTTTGGATGAAAAGGTTCCCATTTCTGCCAGTGAGAAATAGGTGTCACTTAAAATTCTGGTTCTTAGAATCATGTCCCGGTGAGAATCCCAAGTATCGTATAAAAGCCCGGCCCGTTGATACTGAGCTGTTCCCTCCGCTAGCCAGGCAGGAATACTAATCGATGCAAATGGAACGGATGCAATTCCGTTAGGGAAACCATAAAGTACATCCGGTCGTCGTACTTTTTCATAAGAAAGCCACTGCAGATAAAGAGCGGGATACTTCCTTTGTCGTTTTAAAGATGCCTGAATTTGAACGATATGGACAAATTCATGAGAAATAACATTGCGCAACCAGTTGTGAGAGCCGCGAAGTGGAGTATCAAGCGATGGAAGCCAGATATCAATTTTATTATCGAAGAAATAAGCCGCTCCGTTAGAGTAATCTTCACGGTCTTTAAGCACGATACTTACCTTTTCGTCAGGTTCGTACATATAAAGCGAAGTTATGGGATCGTATATCTCTTCTGCAATTCGTGAAGTAACCTGTGCGGATCTGCTATTTCCTTCCTGAAAATGCACAATAAAATGATCGCTCTCTATGGAAAACCATTTCAGGTGATTCTGAGGGTAATCATAAAACTGAGGGTCGGTTTGTGCAAATGAGGGTAAACTAAACCCGAAACAAAGTAAAAGAAGGAGATATATATGTATTCGTCTCATTAGTGAGCTACTCCTATTTTAACGAGTTTAGATTCGCTTTTACCACCCACAGTTGCTTTTACTCTGGCAAAATAAGCACCGCTTCCCCAGTCAGCAGTAGAAATCGTGATTTCTTCAGGAGCTCCGCCTTTGGCATTAATAATTCTTTCAAAAATAACTCGCCCAGCATAATCGATAATGGTGATTTCAACAGTACCTCCCGGCGATTCCAGTTCGAAACGAAGATTAGTCTCATCATCTGCTGGATTTGGCCAGTTATAGGTTTCTTCTGAGTTCAGGACAGTAAATGTACTTTGATTGTTTTCACTAATAGTGATGTAAGCGGACACTTTGTTGTAAGGATTCGATCCATATCTTGAGGGCCATTGAGAAGAAGTGAAGTTTTCGAACTGCCATGCTTTTAAGTCTCCGGTATGGCTGACTGCATACAGTTTGTCTTCAAAAAATACAGGATGTATGGGCTGGATATCTTCTCCAACTGCACCACCAACGTATAAAGGGAATCCTTCAATTGGATTCCCGTTGGTTTCATAAGCGAAAATATTTACTGAATAATCATCCTGACCAACAACAATTAAGTCCTGAATATTATCACCTGTGATATCTGCAAGTAATGGGGTACCAATAAATTGAATCCCCTCCGGAGCTATAATTGGCGTATTTGAAAGCAGAGCTCCGTTCAGATTATAACCTTCTATTGTATTTTCAAGCCGGTTTACCCGATAAATATATCCTTCATCAACTATAGCAGGCCATTCTGCTTTTTCTTCTTCAAAAATGAGGGTGAAGGGTTCATCTGCTTGTGAGTTCACAATGGAAAATCGTCCATCTTCGAAAAGGTAGTAAAGATTATTTGTATTAGTGCTTATTGTACCAGCAAATAATCGATCAGAAGCACTTGCTGTATAATCAGAAAGATTTTCGCCTACAAAAGAAACGGTATTACCATTTATCCCGACGAAATTTCCATTTATAATTTCAGAGCGAAATTCGTAACCGGATGTATTTTCGATGATAGAGCCATCTGAGGTGTCTATAGAAGTCTCAGTAAAATCAAGATCAATTATAGAGCCATCTTGTGAGCTTACGAAAGCATTATTAGGTGGGGTAGTTGCTTGCCACGATGAATTTGTTCTGAGATCAATTCCTCTAACAATCATTGAATTGTTAAAGGAAATAGGGTTAGTTCCTGTTATGATCCGGTCAAGAAGCAATGGTTGTTGGTATAAAAATTGACCAAAACTAATCCCAGTATTTGAGTTAGGAGTTAAGTGATCGTACAAATAAATGTCATTTACTCCTGTAATTACCAATGTTGTGTCAAATGAAGTTTGGTGAATTGATATTGCCAGGGGATAAAAATCCAAAAAAGTAGAAATAAATTGTTCATCAGGTTGTTGTATTGAAACTATTTCTTCAAAACCTAACTTATTCTCAATACTTTTAATCCTAAAAGAAGCAACGGGCAGATTATCCGAGAATTCATACAACTCAAAAAAAGATTTCGCTCCCGAGTTACTGTTATTGTTCGGGTAAGTATCCTGTCCAAAAATATTATCGGGATTTAAATCAATCGTTCCATTGTCTGTAATAACCCTATAGTTATTACCTGACCACCAGAAGTCGAAAGCATAGCCAAAACTTGGAGAATTGTCGAGTAGTCCTACGTCCAGTCCAATATCCTGTGCCCCATCACCTTCTTCTAAGTCAACTCCCCTGCGCCTTGGGTCAATGTTCACTCTTCCGTTTTCCAGTTGTTGATTGATGACAGCCTCATCAATATGCCAGATAAGCATTCCACCATTTAACTCACGATCATCTTCGGTTCCTTCTTCTTCATCGGATCCAACATCGAGTCCACCGGGCAGGCTCCAGTCAAAATTACTTACATCAACAATGGTACCGGCATCAAGAAGGCTATCAAATCCCTGCTCCTGAAAGATGAAAGCTTCGTTGTTGTTGGTAAATGTTTTCTGAACTTCTGTTCCATCCGGCCGTCGTGTTGTGATTACTACTCCGGTTCCGCTTGGATCACGGTGACGATTCTCTACTAAAAAATATTCGGTAGAAGACAGTTCGTACTTAGCGATGCTGTTAGGCTGGTTAAGAGAAGCAGCTGGTAATGTGATAGCGTTGGTTGAATCTTCTGTAATCAAAAAAGGAGTTTCCCAGCCAAGATAAATTTTTTCCCATGCAGAAGGCTCAGGGGGTAGAAGACCATTGTAGGCAAAGAAACCCGCACCATCCATCAATCCAAAGCGACCAATAGCTGGGTCTCCGGTTTCGGTATTAAATAAATCAGGTAACCCTAAATGACTCCCGATAGAAGCACAGAGTAACCCATTAATTGAAAGTGGGAATACAATTTCATTTTCGGAGATATCTTCACCACGTCGTGATTCTGTTCTTGGAATAATCATGGAGTTTTTCACAAAGAATTCTCCATTGTTGATGGAAAAGCCATCAAAATCATTGCCAAGCCACTGTTCCAGATCGGCTTCTCTCATATAGATAGAAGGAATATCGAAAGGGGTGATGTCGAGACTTGTACCGGTTAGTTCCACGTCGCGCCCTACTCCGGCATGGAAAACTACAAAAGCGGTATTATTAGGATCTAGTCCGCTAGCGTCAAATCCGCCTGAGCTTTCTACCTCTGTCCAGACATCCCGAAGGAAAAGCGCCAATTTTTCGGTAGTAAATATTTCTCCAATTGGTGAGTATTCCTCCATAGGCTTATCCAATTGATATACCGTTGGAAGAACCTGGTAATCAATATTGAGTTGCCCCCTTGAAGACTTATCAAAATAGTTTTTAGCAAATTCCAGGTGGGCTTCGAAGTAAGCCTGATTGTGAGGCAGAGGATCTATAAATGTATTCTCTTGATTGGTGAGATAGGGGAGACCATCTAATCCGTCTTCACCAAATACTCCCGTCCCGGAAGTAAGTCGGTTTTCATCTTCCTGAAACTCTACCATGATTGCTACTACATTAAGTGTACCTACCGCAGGTGCTGCATTAATTTTTGGAGTAGGGGTAGCAATGGCATGACTTCGCTTAAGCTCAATTTCCTGAGCGAAGGATGAGGGTAGGGCAAATAAAAAGAGCATGCCCACTATAGCTAACATGCTCTTAGAAAAAAACGGGTTGGATTTCATTCCATTTAAAAATTCAGGAGAACGCTAAATCGTAGTGTATTTGCTAACGGGTGATCGGACTCTAATGTTTTTATATAACTGAAATCAATTCCAAAAGAGTTGTATCGGAGTCCTGCACCAAAGGTGATGTATTTTCTGTCTCCGTTTTCGGGGTCTTCATAATAATACCCTCCACGAAGAGCGAATAAGTTGTTATACCAGTATTCCGCTCCGGCACCAATCATAAACTGCTGAATCAAGCCAAGTTCAACAATTTCCTGCCCATTATTTCTCTCAAAGGTTCCCCAGGAGTCGAATAAAGCTTCGATAGGACCGGATGCTACATACATGGTATCAGAAACTCCGGCTTGCTCTCTGATAACTTCTTTTTTGCGAGCCATTATTTTCGTTACGTCTGATGCAATCGTGATTCTATTGAAACCTTCAGGGTCAAGGTTGTAATCAAATGCTAAACCAAAACGAAGTAGTGTGGGTAGAGGATCTTTTTGGGCATTATCAGTGTATTGCATCCCAGGCCCAACATTAGAAAGGTTGAATCCACCACTAAAACGTGCCTCATTTCCACCAATCTGGAATGGATTTGATTTGTAAAGCATGGCTAAATCTACTGCAACACTACTACCCGGATTAACTTTCTGCCGGCTAACAGTAGTTCCGGTAGCTAAACTGGAATAAATAAGTCGTAAACTAGTTCCAAGAGCAAGATTTTTATTGACTTCAAAGCCATAAGATAGTCCAAGTGCTAACTCGTAGCTATTGAATTTAGATATAATATCAGGACTATCTTCACGCGTTTGAGCTTGTTGACCTAAGTTTAGATAGGTTAAGTGAGCCCCAATAGTTCCGATTCCTTCCACATAGTATTTACCAACAAGGTAGTCGTAGAATAAATCACTTACGTTGAAGTTGGCTAACCAATTAGAGTGTGTAATGCTGATCTGGTTGTCCGTCTGGAATGCAAGTCCCGCAGGATTCCAGAACATTGCAGCTGCATTATCTGCAATGGCTACACCGGTATTACCCATTGCAGCTCCTCTTGAGTCTGGCTCAATTTGCAAAAAAGGAACTGCAGTTATAGCTACCTGAGCTTGAGAGACGGATGGAAATACAAATAGCGACGAAGCTATTGCTAACAAAAATACTTTTTTCATAGATGATAAATAGTTAGATCCGTAATGTAACGGATTAAAGATACATATATGTTGGTTAATCTTATCGAATAATTACTAGCTTTTCGATTTTTTCGGCTGTTTTTCGTCCTTCGGGGGTATCTGTTGCAACCCGAAGCACATAAATATAAGTACCGTTACCCAGGCGATCATTATCCCTGTCACGGCCATTCCATGGAATACTGGCATAAGAACTAAGTGTATTACTTGGTGGTATGTATTCTTCAATACGGTGTACAGGCTTACCACTTAAGGTGTAAATACGGATATCTACATCAAGCGGATTACCCTGTTGATTATGATCGAACGTAAAGGATGTAACATTATTCATTGGATTTGGATAATTGTAGATGTTATCTACAACCAAATCTTCCTGATCAGCCACCTGAAAGAAAACTTCTTGTTCAGATGGATTATTGTGTACATCCCAGGCTCGAACTTTTAGTGCGTAGTTACCTTCCGGAATATTTTCCAGTGGGTACTCGATACGCCCACTCGTATAGTCATTCAATGTGCCTTCGAAAAATTCGTTAAGCACAAAGGTTTGTTGTGGTTTTGTATCGATTGTAGCAATTATTTCATGTCCTACTCCTGTTCCTGTAGTGTTAATTCCGGAGCTATCACTTAGCTCCACGATTAGATTTGGGGAATCGTTAGCAAGACTCCCGTTAATAAAAGTTTGATCATTTAAGTAAACATCTAACTTAGGTCCTTTGCCATCATCAACTGCTTCTGTATTTACGCCATTGAAAATAACGTTTGTATATGCTCCGGAAGCGGTGTTTTCTCCATTCTTAGCATAAATGAGTATTCGACCTAAACTGTCTGAAAAGCTGATGTCTTTTGGGATTATAAAAGTAAGAGAGTATTGGCCATTTTCAGCAAGTGTTTTGCCTTTAAAGAGAATATCATTCTCAACTTCATAGGTACATTCTCTAACTGTTCCACTATTCAGATAGCAATCGTTAGGTTCATCATACCATTCGCGATCTGTTGGGATATTTACGGTTCGGGGTGCATCAAAAAGGGTGACTACTACCTCACCATTAAAATCAGATTCAATCTCGCCTTCAGCGTTTTTAATAGCTCCGTTTAAAGTAACCTGATCAAGTGCCTTTATGGTTAATACAGTGTCTTCCGAGGCTACATCAATTCCATTTATTGCTTCAACCTCTGCCTTTTTATCTGGTAAGGCGAATTTTAGAGCAGGGTCACCAATTAATATGAATTTTCTACTATTATTTTCAGAACCTACACGAGTATTTTTTGTACGCAGGAAGATTTCACCAAAAGTTAATGATTCCCCTTCATCGTTTCGGGCAATCATATTTTGAGACAGCTGAATATTCAATCCATAATTAAGCGAGGTTGAACTTCCACTTGTATACACAACTCTCGTTGTTGTAAAACTAGCTACAGCACCACCATTATCAGTAAATACCAATCTTTCTGCTCCAGATTGATTATTTATATCATCATATCTACCAAACTGACAGGTTGCAGTTACAAATACGGTAAGTCGGTTTCGGTTTGTTAACTGAGAAATATAATCCGAACTATATAACTCTTCATCAGTTAAGTTTTGGGCGTTACCATGCCCTGAATAATTCATTATCAATGTTCCGGAGTTTATGGTATTGATAAAATCACGTGTTGCAGCGGGTAATTGTCTTCCTGCTCCGGTTATTTCCTCAGGGTAATCAAATAAGTAAATTTTCTTAGCCCTGCCTCCAACTTCATTCAAATTCATTCTTCGTACGGTGCCATCTGCATTTTCTACATGTAAATCTTTGTTTCTTTCCGGTTCGGGTAAATCGTCGTCTGCAGCAAAAGTGAATAGGTTTTGCCAATCTCCGTCATTAGCAGGATTTTCATATCGTTTAATTTTATCAATTGCTATGGCTGCTTCACTTCTTGTTTGTGCTGAAATCCTCCCAATTCCCAGGTCTATCCGTGCTGAGCTATTCAGTGTTCCTTCAGAATCATCCATCAAGCCAAAGTAATCATCACTCCCAAATGAATTGGTTCTATGGATAGATTCAGATGTCTGAAAAGTGAGTACATCGTTGGTAAATGAGTTAGAAATAATATTTTTGGTATCGTAGGTTGCGTCGCCAAAAAGAAGGAGATATTTAGGAGGATTTTCGCCATCAGCGACGGCAACATCCCAAAGATGCTTCAAAAAATCTCTAAGTGCGGTAGGATCTTTAACACCTGACGAAAACTCATTTAAAATCTGATTTTGTGTTACAACCACTGGAGTTAAGCCATCTCTTTGAGCTCTATGATTGGCCAGCTCCTCTGCATAGTCAAGAAATCTTTCAGAGGTAATAATTATATAGTCAGGGTAGAAAGAAGTAGCATGTAGGTTTTGATTAGCAATAGAAGTCCCCATAACTGGAGTAAAAAGAGCGCTTTGAGCTATGATTTTAGTTTGGGGATCTGAATTGTAAACAAGGCTATACTCCTCTGTTGAGGAAGTAACCTCAAGAAGTTTAGGTTGAGTTGGATTTGTGACATCCATTACATAGGGTATATTCGAAAATCCACTTATCCTGAAGTCTGTCATTTCTGTAGCAGAACCATCAGAGGGAGCAAAGAAGAACAGCCGGTTATTCTTTGCTGTTAGCTTTCGATGTACAACTAATCTAAAATAATCGATAAAAGCATTTGTCCCGGAATCAGTATTTTCCATCATTAAATCTAGGCTAAGTATGCCATCACTGCTTGTTAAGACAGCTTCTTGATTGTTAAATCTGTAGCTCCGTGCTGAAGCGCCTTCATAGGAACCATAATCACTTGATAAACGACCAATAGAAAAACTTCTGAATGGAGAATTATTAAAATTCATGTCAAACGAAGCAGTAGTTTCTGAGCGCAGGTAAATTTGACCTGATAACAGTGCAGGAACTGTGGTATCGATATCAGGTAAAGTATCCTGAAAAACATTAACAAGTTGGTTAGTTGCGGTAGCAGGGATGGTTTGACCCAGCCAGTATCTTCCGGACTTCTGTTTAGTTTCTGTTTTAGTAAGCTCTTCTTCTTTCCAAATAAAATCATCGAAAGAAGTGATGGTTCTGGTGGGAGTTAATCCCGAATTTACTATTGAGAGCCTGTCTCCCTGAGAGTTACCAACCGTTAGAAATACATAAGTACTATCACTATATGGGTGGATAGAATGGGTAAAAGAATTTCCAATTCTGAATTCTTCATGGGGGCTATTCCCATAAAAAATTACACGGTCACTTGTGTCGAAACTTCCGTCACTTTCACCTTCAACAAGAATTGGAATCTGAGAAAACTCCGGACGTTCATCGCTATTACTTTCTGGAAGTACGTATCCATCAGTGCCCCAAAGCTGAATATTTCTTGGATTGATTGCATCAACATCGATTCCAAGTTGCGATAAATAGTTGGTATTCAGTTGATATACTCCGCGCTTACCTATTGGGATTTTATACCAAGTACCAGTTGAAAGGGGATGGTCTTCAATAGATAAGTTTTTCCTCTTAATTGAAGTAAGAGGGACTTCATTGGTTACTTTATACACTCGGAATCGAATGTATTTAGTATGTAAAACAGATTCGGAAGAAAAACGGGTGAGGTGGATTTGCAATGATGCTACCTCTTTACCTCGATACATGCCTGGATTGGTAACTTCTACTACCGGTGCTTCAGCTGAGCTTAAATTCAAACCAATTTTTTTAGCATCAGATACAGATTCATTTGTGGATACAACCGATTGATTAATAACCTCATATTTGGCTGACCCATTTTCAACCGGAACCATAAACTCATACGAAGGATAAATACCCAGATCATTGTTTATGATTTCATATTCAGTATAGGAATCAGTTACTGCAACTTTACGAAGTTCCTGAGCACTTACTAGTCCAGAGAAGAAGAGCAGAGAGAAAAGCGAACCGATATATGAAAATCTTTGAAGCATACAGGGTATTAAACCAGATATAACAACTGTTATTGCCAGATTAGAAAAATCTAGCGAAACAGAATAAACCAGATTTCAGATTGATCTTTAAAGTTAGGATTGGCTATTAAAACCATACAGTAACAATGTTCTTTTTTTGAATTAAAAAATGAATTTGTAGCTGTTTTGTATGGTATATCTGGTTTGTTAAAGATGAATGCTAATTATAGCAGTGGAATGTAATAATGTCAACCTAAAAACGATGATTAGAACATTTCTAATACAAGGGAAGAAGCACCGCCGCCGCCATTACAAATTCCTGCACAACCATACTTTCCACCTGTTCTTTGAAGTGCATGAATTAGGGTAACTATTATTCGTGCACCTGAGCAACCAATTGGGTGGCCTATACTTACCGCACCACCATGTATATTTACTTTTTCAGGATCTAATTCTAGAATCTTATTATTGGCAAGTGCCACTACAGAAAAGGCTTCATTAATTTCAAATAAATCGATTTCTTCTTTGGTGAGTTGAGCCTTTTTAAGAGCGAGAGGAATTGCATCAGCCGGTGCAGTTGTAAACCATTCAGGGGCTTTAGCAGCACTTGCATGACTTATTATTCTGGCAAGGGGAGTAAGACCGAGCTCAGTTGCTTTTTCTTCACTCATAAGAAGTACAGCGGCTGCACCATCATTGATGCTTGATGCATTTGCAGCAGTAACGGTTCCTTCTTTATCGAATACGGGACGTAAAGATGGAATTTTTCCGAAATTAACACGAGCTAGTTCTTCATCTTCAATTGCTTCGGTAACGTTTCCTTTTCGGTCTTTCACATTAATCTTTATGATTTCATTGGAAAAGTATCCTTCTTCATGTGCTTCAATGGCTCGTTTATATGAAAGTGTAGCATATTGGTCCTGTTCTTCACGACCTATAGAGCATTCTTTAGCACATAATTCAGCTGCATTACCCATTGCATAGTCGTTATATACATCCCAAAGCCCATCCTTCTGGATACCATCTTCAACTTTAGCATGCCCATACTTGGAACCGAAACGGTGTTTTGGAAGATAGTAAGGCACGTTACTCATGCTCTCCATACCACCGGCTATAATAACTTCAGCATCACCAAGCCGTATTTGATCTGCTCCAATCATTATTGCCTTCATCCCGGAAGCACATACTTTATTTATTGTTGTGGATGGGGTCAATTTGGAAAGGCCTGCTTTTAATGCTGCTTGTCTTGCAGGAGCTTGTCCAATTCCTGCAGTTAATACATTGCCCATTACTACTTCATTAACCAGATCTGGAGAAATACCTGCAGACTTAATGACTTCCAGAATAGCGGTAGCTCCGAGTTCAGGGGCTGTGAATGAAGCGAGGCTTCCTCCGAAGGCTCCGATTGGGGTTCTTTTTGCTGCAACAATAACTACATTTCTCATTGGACGAATAGAATTAAATATTTCAATTGTAAGCGCTTTTCCGGCTCACTAAAGATACAAATAGTAAAGAAAAGGAAATGTTAAAATGCTTGATCTAAGTCGGCAATCAAATCGTCAGCATCTTCGATTCCTACAGAAATACGAATCAGAGAATCGCTAAGTCCAGCTTTTTCTCTCAAGTGTTTTGGAATAGATCCATGAGTCATAGAAGCAGGATTGCTTATCAATGATTCTACACCACCCAAACTTTCAGCAAGTGTGAAAATGTTTGTGCTACTCATAAACTTTACAGCGGCGTCAATGGAATCATCTTTCAGAGTGAAAGAAAGCATAGCTCCAAAATCATCCATCTGCTCTTTAGCAAGGCTATGCTGAGGATGAGATTCTAATCCCGGGTAAATCACTTTTCCAGCTTTTGGGTGAGAGTTCAGGAAATCAGCAATTTTCTTTGCATTCTGTACCGACCGTTCTACCCGAACCGCAAGTGTTTTAATTCCACGAAGTGTTAAGTAGCAGTCCATGGGTCCGGGCACTGCTCCACTTGATTTTACCTGAAATCTCAGGTTTTCCAGAATCTCTTTGTTTGAAGTAGCTACTGCTCCATGAATTACATCAGAATGTCCAGCCAGATACTTTGTTGCAGAGTGTAATACTGCGTCGGCTCCGAATTCTAGTGGACGTTGCAGATAAGGTGAAGCAAAGGTATTGTCTACAATTGTAAGAATGTCATTCGATTTAGCAATACTAATAAGTTTTTTTAAATCGACTACTCTAAGTAGAGGGTTGGTTGGAGTTTCAATCCACATCATTTTTGTCTGAGGTGTGATTGTACTCTCAACCAACTCAAGGTCGGTCATGTCAATAAAAGAGAACTTAATTCCATAAGGCTCAAAAACAGAAGTAAATAACCGATAAGAACCGCCATATAAGTCATCAGACGAGATTATATGATCTCCGGGTCTGAACATTTTTAATAAAGCATCCATTGCCGCAACTCCACTTGCAAAACAAGCGGCTTCGTCAGCTCCTTCTAAACCGGCAATAAGTTTTTCAAGTGCCGTTCTGGTTGGATTTCCGACACGTGCATAATCATACCCTTTGTGTACATTAGGAGCTGATTGCTCGTACGTAGAAGTTTGGAAAATGGGGGGCATTACCGCGCCAGAAGTTTCTTCTGATTTCTGACCGGCGTGGATCGCTTTAGTATTAAATTTCATTCGCATTCTAAGAACTAAATCGTGATTCTTTGAGTGTCATCAGACCTTCTAAAGTAGCTTGAATTGTTTCATCTTGTGGGGAAATCTCTATGAGTTTTCCATAATACTCAATGGCAAAGTTCAGTAATATTTCAGCTTTAGTATGAAGTGCCTGCTTATCAATTTCAAACGCAACTTCGTATACCGCTAAATATTTTCCGGTTAAATTGTTATAGAATACTGCAAGGCTTTCAATATAGCTTGTGTTAGAAGTATCCCGGCTATATGCCTGAATTAATTCCTGCTCAGCTTGCTCACCAACACCTTCAGCTTCAAATCTGATTTGCGATACGAGTGCTGAATCCTGAGCTTGGTAAGCCCGGTAAAGATCGTCCATAATAGAAGCATTAATTTCATAAAGCTGTGTACCATAAACATTTCGAAGAGCAGCATCATTTGGATATTTATCAACCAGATCGCTTAGCAGGTTAACTGCTTTTTCATTATTTGAGCTTGAGATATAGGCATTAACTAACCCAAAAGCGATATTTTTACTTTCAGTGATATCCGTTTTTGCAAGTTCGTAATAGAATACTGATTGATCAGGTTCTCCAGATTGTAAATACAAAAACCCAAGATTTTCATAGAGTTTAGCAGGGACTTCACTTAATGTATTCTTGGCAATGTTTAAGGTAGAAATTGCTTCCTGAACATTGCCGGTAGAAAATTGAGCGGTTGCAAGTGAAAGGTGACTACTTGCTTCCAAAGGTTTTAATATGATTGCATTTGAAAAGTGAGCTTCTGCTAATGAGAAGTCATTACTTTCTTCCTTGTTATTGAATTCTGCAGTACCAGCATTATGCTCTTCAGACCAAAGCTTCATTTTAATTGTTTCAACCTGAGCTTCTTGAGTTGAATCAATTCCAACTTCGGCTGCCTGCTCAAAAGAAGATATAGCCTCAGAATACAACTCACCTCGTTCTCTTGGATCTAGTGGCTCCGCGATTAAGGTATTAATCTGTCCTTTTTTAATCAGCAATGCTGGTTGATTCGGATCATTGGCAAGCTGCTCATCAATTTGAGTTAATGCTATCTCATACTGATTTTCAGCTATCAATGAGTCGATAGATGGTTTAGAGGAAGAACAAGCGAAAAAAAACCCGATAGCAAGTACCAGGCTTGCTAATCGGGTATTGTATGAAATATTCATAAAGTTATTTTTTAAATAAGCGTGGATTACATTCCTGCTTTTTCCATAGCAGCTTCAGCTTCTTCACGCATATCAAGCAGGGTATAAATACGGAAAAGTGAAGCCCAGTAGGAGGTATTATCTGGATCTAATTCAGCTGCGCGCTCGTAATTAACCATTGCCTTTCTGGTTTCTTCCTTTGCCAATGCATCATATTTATCAGATTCTTCAAAGTCATTAGTTGAATTCCTCTTATCATAAAGGTTAGCCGCTTTATTCTGATATAGAACTCCAAGTGTGTTAAATGTAGCAGGAATTGTATCATCTAACTCAGCTGCTTTAGTTAAAGCTTCTTCTGCACTATTTGTAAGTGAAGCCATTTGTTCATCAAGCTTTTCATTTTCAGCTTTGAGTTGATTTATCTCTTCTTCTGATCCATCATTTCTTTCAAGTTCAAATATCTTGTCAGAGTTTGAAGTATATTGGTCAGTGAGGTTTAATACTCTTTGGTAAACCCTTGATCCAACCACAAGATGATACCTTGCATTGTCTGGGTCTGTTTCTATTAAGCCATTCATCACATCTAGTGCTTCATCAGTTTCACCAATTTGGAACAGGCCATCGGCTAATTTTTGAACAAGACCTACACTGTCGGGATAAAATTCAAGACCCTCACGCATTATTGAGACAGCTTTTTCTGGTTGCTGGCTTAAGAAATAGTAAGAACCCAAACGGTCGTACTCAGATGCTTTTCCCTGATCCTGAAGTTCTATTGCAGTAGTAAGTGCTTCTGCAGCATTTTCAAAATCACTATTCATGTAATAAATCTGAGCTAATACATCAAAAGATAAAACGCTATCCGGGTTGATTGTAGTAGCATTTTCAAGGTGAGCAATTGAGAGTTCAAGAGGGTTATCTACGGATGCCATTATGCTATCATCAGTAGCGTATCGAATTCCTTCGTTATGTTCAATACTCCAGTAGTTTAAAACTAATGGTGTTACTTGATCTGCTTCTGATGCAGGTTCTTCCTGCGCTGCGAATAATTCTTCAGCTTCATCTAAATTCGAACGCATATCTTCATAATTTGAAGCACGTTCTGATGCGACAGGCTCAGCTTCTGCCACTTTACCCAAAACGACTGCCTTATAATAATAGCCTAATGGGTTAGCAGGTTCCTTTAAAATTAGTGTGTCAGCAGCGGATAACGCGGCATTGTAATCTTGCGAATCTATTCCTGCTTGTATCGGTTTGATAAGTGGATTGCCCGATTCACAACTGGCTGCAAAAAAAACAACCAAAAGAGCAGCGAAGAGACTATAGAAATGCTTTTTCATTTTTTTATCGAAATTGAAAGTGGATGATTAAGGATTCTTTATTAAGTTTTACAAAGTAACCATATAATGAACTTTCCGCAATAAAAGTACGGACAAGGATTTAACCGAATTTTTAAGTCAATTGTTATGAAAAAAAGAATATCCACATCAAAAGCACCCGCAGCTATTGGCCCATACAGCCAGGCGATTATTCATAACGGTATAATATACTGTTCAGGACAAATCCCGTTAGATCCTGAAACTATGACCATAGTAGGGGATGAAGCTACTACTCAGGCAAAGCAGGTGATGAAGAATCTCAACGAAGTACTCAAGGAAGCAGGGAGTGATTTTTCAAAAGTAATAAAATGCTCCATTTTTCTTGATGATATGGGGGATTTTGGAAAAGTAAACGAAGTATATGGAAGCTACTTCGAAGCAGATCCTCCTGCAAGAGAAACCGTAGCGGTGCAAACGTTACCGAAAGAAGTTTTAGTTGAAATCAGCTGTATCGCCTACATTTGATTTACTTTAAAGGACTGAGTGATTTTGTTGCCTGCTTTATCAGAAACGGTCAGGGTGATAATATTTTCTTTTTTGGGAATAAACTGAGGGTGATAGTAGATTAGTAAGTCTTCCTCATTATCATATTCCAAAATACCTCTTTCTCCATTTGCATATGCATAAGAATCTCGAAAATTGATTCCTGAAAGAACGTCTTCAGCAGGAATATATATAAGCCATTTCCCATACTCAGTTCTGATAATTTTTGGAGTTTCCAGAACGGGTGGTTCATTATCGGGCATAATGATGAACTCACCCAGATCTGAGGGATAACCATGAACCGTTCGTCCAATTAATTCAGAATCCACATGAGTGAGTCGATCACGAGTTCGGTCTACTCTGAAAAGCTGGTACCGATTACCTGATTCAAAATTATTTTCCAGATAAAATTCAATCTTAAATTCTTTTCTGGCTGGGATCATACCTGGTTGAATATTCATGTACGGATATCCATCCAATAAGCCCGTATAACTTGCAATACTAAGCGTATCAAAAAAAGTATCTCTGGAAAAATAGAGGGATAAATTCCAGTCTGAAGTATTTAGTTTATATGTTTGGGAAGGTGTTATTCTACCCCAAAGGATCTTTTTTTCACCATCAAACATGAGTCTTTGATTTCTTTCAGGAATCCAATTAGTGCCGAAATCAGGGTTTTTTAAAAAAATTGTTTCCATACCGTTATGAACCCAGTCTTCGGTCCAAAACCATTCATGCATAAATTTAGGTTGGTAGATGCCTGAATCGATATTTTGCTCTGATTTTTCAACTGAAAACGTAGCTGAGGAGTGATTTCCATAAAAGTCATTTGCGAAAACTGTATAAATCTTGCTGGAATCAGTCGGGGTGAGTATAGATTCCGGAGTAACAGTTAAATAAAATGGATTATCAGGGCCATCTTTCTTGTAAAGTGTTTGATAAGCCCTTCTTGATGCACCCATAGCTGGAATACGATCGGTGAACATCACATCATCTTCATCAAATTTAAACTGATCCAGACGTTCAAAGAACAAGGTATCTTCATCTTGAAATAAACCAAGTTCGTAGGTTGCATACTTATTGGTTACTCCGTTTGCTTCATCAAAATTAGATACTGTAATTCCAATGGGGCCATTAGCTTCAATAGTACCAAAGCTTGCATTTCCTGAATCGTCCTTAGAAGGATAATAAAGCTGAGGAAATTTAGAGCCCCTTATGGTAGTTTCCGGAGAAAGTGGAAAAACCAACATCGCCGAAATGGTAGGAGGTATGGTGTCTTCAACTTTTAGGTTACTCCTGAGTGCATTGATAGGATTATCTTCCGAATCTCTTATTTCAAAATGCAGATGTGGAGGGCCAACCCCGGTTGAACCAGTAAAACCTATTACATCACCCTGAGAAACCTCTATTCCCAAATCTTCAACCATTACATCAGTTTCAAACGAATAATCCTGCATCCGAACAGAATCGATATATGCTTGAAGTTGTTCATTAAATCTTTGTAAATGGGCGTATACTGTAAAACTTCCATCATTATGTTTCAAATAGATTACTTTACCATAACCCTCAACCGAAACGGCAAGACGATATACCACCCCATCTTTTGAAGCGAATACTTTGTAGCCTTCTCGACCCCAGGTTTTAATATCTAATCCGGAGTGGAAGTGTGCAGAGCGGGTTTCTCCAAAAGTGGAGGTAAGATGTTGACTCGCATCAGTGGGCCATAAGTAATCCTGTTGTTGCCCAAAACCAAAGTTGGAAAAGACAATAGTAAAAAAAAGAAAGAAAATAGCTCTGAAGATCACTTTTCGATAGTAACAGTTAGAGAAGTAAGATTATTACTCAGGTTAGCTGTGATTTTATCACCTTCTTTTACAGCCGATACACCTTCAGGAGTTCCCGTAAAAATTAAATCACCTTTTTCTAGTGTAAATATTTCAGACAGATAACTGATTAATGTGGGAATATCGAAAATCATATCTGAAGTGGAAGCTTTTTGTTGTGTTCTTCCATTTATAGTCAGCTCTAAATCTAAGTTTGGGAAAGAGTCGTCGTTAAAGGGGATGAAAGTGCTTATAGGTCCAAATTGATCAAACCCTTTGCAAATGCTCCAGGGGTGACCTTTTTCCTTCGCTTTCTGTTGTAAGTCCCGGGCAGTAAAATCAATTCCTATTCCAAAGCCAGCTACATATTCCAAAGCGTTTTTTTTTGTGATATTTTTCCCGGATTTACCTATTGCCAAAACTAATTCAACTTCGTGATGAACATCCTTGCTCAGTTTTGGAAGTTGGATCGCATCTCCATCAAAACAAATGGTGTTTGAGGGTTTAAGGAACACGATAGGAGAAGAGGGAGGTTCACTTCCTAATTCTCTTGCGTGTTTTGCGTAGTTCTTACCAATGCAAAAAATGGTATGTACCGGAATACTAAGTCCGGGAATAATTGGATTCTTCATTGTTCGAAGATATAAAAAAAGCCCTGTACAACATAAATGTACAGGGCTTTTAGATAGATGATAAAATCTTAGTTTGCCGGGTCTACATTTACAAACTTTCTACCACCGGTAGTAGTTGTGAATGCAACGTGCCCATCAGCAGTAGAGAACAGGGTATCATCTCCACCTCTTTTCACGTTGTTACCCGGGTGAAATTTAGTTCCTCTCTGGCGAACAATAATTCCACCAGCGCGAACAAATTCACCGCCAAATCTTTTTACACCAAGTCGTTTACTTTCTGAATCACGACCGTTTCTTGTTGAACCCTGACCTTTCTTATGTGCCATTGATTATACCTTAATTTTAGCTTAACGCTTCGATTAATTCGGCTTTCTTCATGCTTGAATAGCCGGTAATTCCTTGTTCTTTCGCCATCTCCTTAAGTTCAGCAACAGTATGAGAACTTAAATTGGAAGTCGCTGCTTTTGGAGCTGCTTCTTCAGTTTTGACTTCAGCTTTTTTAGGAGCTGCTTTTTTCTTTTTGCCACCAAGTGTAATACCCTCAATTTGGATTTGAGACATTAGTTGTCTGTGACCATTTAACTTTTGATATCCTTTTCTGCGTTTCTTTTTAAAGACAAGAACTTTATCAGATTTAACAGTATCAAGAAGAGTAGCTGATACTTCAGCTCCTTCAACAACAGGAGTTCCTACTTTAACGCCACTTTCATCTTTTACAAGAAGCACTCTATCGAATGAAAGGCTATCGCCTTCTACGTTTTGTTTATCAACAAACAAAACGTCTTTTTCTGCTACTTTGTATTGATGTCCGCCAATTTCTACGATCGCGTACATAATGTTATAATTTCTTTCTTTTGCGATTTTATCAGAGCTTTCAAAGATAAGGGAATACACTTTTAAATGAAAGAGAAAAGAACTCTATTTTTTAAGAAAGTGGCAAAAAGCTTAATAAAGTGTTGAGCTATATTTTTTTAAAGATTCATAACTAATAACTTGATAGCCAACTATAAGTTAGGACAGTAAAATAACAGGGAATAATTATGAGGTTTTTTTTCGGGGCAATGATTGTCGTTTTAATGATGTTGCCATTAAATGTATTTGCCCAACAAGCTCAACAAAATCGATGTAAATCACAGCCGGAATACCGTCAGTTTGATTTTTGGGTAGGAGAGTGGGAAGTCAGAAACCCAAATGATGTTGTAGTAGGCAATAGTGTGATTGAGTTGGTTGTAAACGATTGCCTGATTCTGGAAAACTGGACAAACAGTAGGGGTGTAACAGGTAAGAGTATGAACTTTTACGACCTACAGGACAATAAATGGCATCAATTGTGGATGGGTAGTAACGGTATACCTATTCGGTTTGTAGGTGAGTATAATTCTGAAAGAAAATCTATGGATTATACAGGAAAGGGTATTGGGCAAAATGGAGCTGAAGTGGATTTCCGATTTACGTTCTTTCATGTAAGTGATAACCATGTTCGCCAATTATGGGAACAGTCAGCTGACGGGGGGGAAAGCTGGGTTACCCTATTTGATGGACAATATCACCGGAAAGTAAATTAAGCTACTTTAGAAGCAGCCCGTTGAAAGCCTTGTCTGTTTACATGACCAATGTACTTACCTATGATTTTAACCTCTTCAAAAACATCCGGTGAGACTGTGATATCATCATAATCTTCATTAGCTGCTTCTAAACGTAAACCATTATCATCCCAAAATACTTTTTTGAGTGTGGTTTCACCATTGTATAAAACCGCTCCGATTTCACCATTTTGCAACTTGGTATCCATCAGGAGTACAAAGTCACCATCATAAATATTGGCATCTTTCATGCTAAAACCTGAAACACGAAGTGCAAATAATTTATCGAGATTAGGAAATAGGGTAGACATTGTGATACTTCCTAAATCCGCTTCAACAGCTTCTTGTAAATAACCTGCGGCAATAAGGCCCCGAATTGGAATACCTTGCTCTTCAGAATCATCTCCGAGCATGCTCTTCTTGTCAGATGGAAGATCATATTCTTCATCATTTTTTTTGACGAGATATCCCTTTTTAAGTAATGCCTGTATATTTTGTGTTACACTATTTGGTGATCGATACCCGAAATGATCGGCAATTTCACGATAGGTTGGCCAAACATCGTATTCTTTTTTATAGTCAACAATGAAGGAAAAAAATTCCTGTTGTTTTCGGGTTAAATGTGCATTATCCATAGTGATATTTACTTTATGTGTGAAACATGTGTAATAAAAGGAGTTTTTGAATGAAGGTCAATAAAAAATGTGTGCAATACATGTATATGTTTTTGCTTTTCTGTTTTCTTATGGTGGGATGTACCCGAACATCACCGGAACAAACACAACTATTGTTAGAAGAGTATCCGGAATTATATCAGGCAGTTTTTGAGAGAGATGCTCAGGCTCTTCTTGAATTTACTGATTCAGATTCAGAAGCATTAAGAGCACAAGCCTGGAATTCTCTGATAAGCACAAACACGGAAGACATCAATCAGCTTATAGAACTGGTAATTGATGCAAATACTGACGAAGCGTGGGCTTCACTTTGGTATAAGGAATTAAACGAGGAGCAGACAGAATGGCTAGAACAACTTTGGGAAACTAATCCTGAACTAAGAAAAGGGCTGGCAACGGTTCTTGGATTTCATGGTGATGATGAGACCTTAGATATGCTGTTAAATACTCCGGAAGCTCTGGATTATGATATGAGGCTGGAAACAGCGCTTGCCATAGGCCGACTTTCCATGCAAGCAGAACTTACTTCTGATGAAGAACTTTTGATTCTTAATAAATCATTAGAAAGTACAAACAGCGAACTCATTCAGTCTTACTTATACGGTTTCTACAGGTCCAGAAAAGAACTTAATGGTAGTAATCTTGAAGCATTTAAAGATAGTCTGGAAAATTTTTACCCCGATAGTCCGGCTGGTGAGCAAACAATAAGCCGGATTTTAATGGTGAATAATAACATGGACGCAGCCCTTTTTAGGTTTGAACTGGATGAATTTGAAACGATGGATGTACAGCTTGCGATAGAACTGGCTCAGGGAATTTCCAGATATGAGTTAACTAAACATTCAATAGTTGTATTAAATGCTATGCTCGATCACGTAAATCATAATGTGACCTTGGAAGCTCTGAGAGCAATTGGAAATCGACTGGATGATTTGGGGTCTGAATTAGATCGTGCAGTACTCAATAAAATCGGATTAATCCGTGGAATACAGCCCTCATTACGTTTAGAGGCATTGAACTCAATTACAAATCCTTTAAAATACAAGGATTTAGTATATGAGCTGGATAAGGATGATGCGTACTCAAATCCAATCAGGTATGATGTACTTCAAAAAATTCTATCTGAAGAGGAGTTTCTTGATCAGATCAAAACAGATACAGAATCAGGAAAAAGGTTAGACCGGTTTTTTGCACTTCAGGAGCTTGCTAGCTGGTGGGATGGACTTGAGGAGGAAGTAAAATCAGAAGGCCTTTCTAACCAGGTCCGGTCGATAGTCATTGAAAATATGAGCTCAGCCGACCGATCAATGATTTATATGATGAGTTCTTTGTTTAGAGATGATCAGATTATTTCAGATTCAGAGTTTTCATTATTCGAGAATCTGTTATCCAGATTTGCACTTCCGGCCGATGTAGAGGTGTATCAGGTGATTTCATCCGTACTAAAAGAGCGTTTTGAAAGTGAAGCCAAACCCTTAATTGACTCACTTGCTGCAATGGGTAATGGAGCACTTAATCAAACTTTGTTAAATCAGGAATGGGACATCCCTGAACAGGAAGCGCCACAAACTAAATTCAGAGAACCAGACTGGAAAAAGTTGACCCGATTAGGTGCCTATCCAATATTAGTAGTGGAGACCAATAAAGGAGATTTCAGTATCCTGTTTGATGTGTTAAATGCTCCGGCAACAATCTCAGGTATGCAAAGTTTGATTTCTGAAAAAGCTTATGATAGAGTTCCTTTTCACAGAGTAGTACCTAACTTCGTAATTCAGGGTGGAGATATTGAAACACAGGATGGCTTTGGCGGACCTGATTATTTGGTTCCAACAGAAGCGAGTCCTAAGCAGTATAAAAGAGCTGTTGTAGGTATAGCAAGTGCCGGTACGGATACCGAAGGAAGCCAGTTTTTTGTAATGAATCAATGGCATCCCCATTTAAACGGTCGTTATACTATTATTGGCGAAGTAATTGAGGGGATGGAAGTGGTCGACAGGATTATCCAGGGAGATTATGTGGAGAAGATGTACTGGGAATTATGATTCTGGCTCTGGGATACATCTGAAAATTTTATATTAAACCCAAAATCAACGAATTAAATAGCAAATGAAGAATTTCGTTCTACTAAGTCTCTCATTATTTCTAAGCGCAACTTTATACGCCCAACAACAAGTTCCTGAAGCGACTGAACTCTATGTTGATGTGGAAAAAGTTACACCAGCAGAAGGAACAAACGCCCCGTCTGATGCTATTGTTTTATTCGACGGTTCAAACCTTGAGATGTGGCAAAGCGCACAGCCGGGAATCGGAGCTGGAAGTATGATTGACTTGAAGAAAGTTATTCCAGGATTTAATGCATCAGGTAAAGGAAGTGCAGCGCCTTGGAAAGTTGAGGATAATGAATTAGTTGTGGAACCAGGAACAGGCTTTATCGAGACAAGGCAAGGATTTAGTGATGTTCAACTTCATATAGAATGGCTTGCACCACCGGCTGAAGGTAAAAGCGGACAGTTATACAGCAACAGCGGAGTTTTTTTTATGGGGATGTACGAAGTTCAAATACTCAATTCTTTTGAAAACCCGACTTATAATAATGGACAGGCTAGCTCGGTTTACAAGCAGCATATTCCTTTGGTGAATGCATCGAAGCCGGTAGGTGAATGGCAGGAATACGATATTATTTTTATGGCGCCTAAGTTTTCAGATAAGGGAACAGTTGTTTCCCCGGCTAAAGTGACTGTATTTCACAATGGAGTATTGGTTCAGAATAATGTAGAGTTACTAGGACCAACCTGTTACATAGGAACTCCATATTATGTGGCGCATAAGCCAAAACTTCCATTAGCTCTTCAGGATCATGGAGATCCTATGCGATTTCGTAATATCTGGATTCGGGAGCTTTAGAGATTACTTGAAACCCAGTCTTTAAATATTTGTTGGAAGTAGTTAGAATAGGGTTCTTCAGCTGCTTCTGAATCACTTGTACATTTGGTCGTAAGCCTGAAATCGTGATTAGCACCGGGGATGATTTGAAGATTGAAATTCTCTGGGATAGAATGATCAAAAGTCTCATTTAAAGCTCCTATTGCCCAACCCGGATATACGTAGTAATCATTTTCAGCGAATACAAAAAGGGAAGGAATATTTAATTCTAAAAGATGAGGAGCGGGGTCAAAGTCGCTAATTTCCCGAAGTTGTCTCCAGGCTTTAGTAACAGGAAACCAGGTAACCCAGTTGATGTCCGAAATTGCCTTTTTGCTTGCTTTATCGAAAGCTTCATTGTCGGGATCTCCTTCACATAAATACCGGCTGTAATAATCGTTGGTTAGCTGAAGTTTAGTAGTGAAGGTTGGTGCAGCCAGAGAGGCAATCAACTTAATATCATTTCTATATCGATCCCCCATAATCTGGGCAACCCAACCGCCCTGACTATGACCAATAACACCAATTCGGTTTGAATCTATACGTCCTTGGGTTTTCAAAAAATCGATAGCAGCTTTGGCATCGCTGGCACGCTCATATAAGTTTGTACGTTGCCATCTCCCTTCTGATTTCCCTACCCCGCGCTTATCAAAATATAGTATAGCTATACCTTCCTGTAGAAACAGGTTTTCGATATTCTCTTTTACAAAGTCCTTATATAAAGTTCGGTGTGAGGAATTAGCTCCGGATCCTACTAGAAAAACAAGAACGGGTGCGTGATCAGAAGTATCCGGTATTACAAGCTCACCATGAAGGGTGAAGCGACCATTATCAAAAGTAATATTAGTACGGGTAACTTCCTGGGCAGAAGCGCTTCCGGTTGTAACAGAAAAAAAGAACAGTAAGAATGCAGAAAAACTCAGAAAAAGATTCTTAGGTGTATTCATGTGGTAGTAATTTCAAATTCAATCGGTTATTACTTCGATTGATCCCCAAAGTAGTTAGTGCCTTTAACGTATTAATATTCCAACATCAGAAAACGTAAAAAAGAACTTAAAACATTAATGCCAAGTTATCGAAAAAAATCTGAAAACCATTAAAAAAGGTGTAAGCTTTTACACTCACACCTTTTGGGTACTTATCTCATGTGGTCATTATTCTATGAAGGGATTTGAAAATTTTTCGTCTTCAGTAAGTTCGCGATCGGTAAGTGTTTTCATGAATGCAACTAGTGCTTCTTTTTCCAGATCGCTCAAATTCATCCTTATCGGTCTGCCATTTCTTTGTAAACGATTATCCAAAGTAGGACTTTCCTGCACACCGGAATTGTAATGCTCAACAACTTCCTCCAGAGTTTCGAAACGGCCATCATGCATATAGGGTGCTGTTAGTTCGATATTTCTTAGGGATCCGGTTTTGAACTTTCCATTATCCTGATTTCTTCCGGTAACTTCACCTAATCCTAAATCAGTAATTACAGCATCAAGTCCATTATTTCGGGCTTCATCCCCAACAAAAAGATCAGAGGTATGGCACGTAGCACATTCAGTATCTCGTGAAAAGAATACGCGTTTTCCTAAGTTTTCCAGATCAGAAAAATTAGGGAAATCATCATCGGGACGGTTTACCTGAGCCCGTCCTTCATCATATTTAGATTGATAGGAAACAATTGAGCGCACGAATTGAGAAAGTGCAAATGAAATACGTTCTGAGGTTACTTCTTCATCACCATACACTCGTTCAAATAGCACAGGATAATAAGGCTGCGCTTCCACTTTGGTTTCGAGTTCATCGAGCGTTAGGCCCATTTCAACCTCATCCTGAATCGGCATCAAGACTTGTTCTTCTAACGAACCGGCGCGTTCATCCCAAAAGAAATGGCCGTTTTCATAGTATTGTGAATTGGAAAGCCCCATTGAGTTTCGACCAGTGAGTCCGCCATCAAACCCTTCGCTTAATACAACATTATCTGAAAAACCGGCTTCCTGTTTATGACAGGAAGCACATGAAATAGTATTATTTGCAGATAGGTTCACATCATAGAATAAAACACGGCCTAAAGTAGCACCCCAGTCGGTTATGTGATTGTTATTGGGAGTGTTGTCTTGTTGAGTATTTGGTTGAAGATTGAAGAAAGCAGGCAGATCCGGATCGGCGTAGTTATCTGCTTGGTCGGGTATAGTTAAAAACTGACCCAGAACTGCCGCTTCTTCAGTTTCTAGTTGATCTTCAGAGTTGGTGCCGGGAAGTTCTTCGCACGAAGCGAGAACAAAAATGACGAGAATGAAAAAGCCGAAATTTTTCTTCATGAGTAATTGAAATGGTTGGTGTTTCGACTTTAGTACACCTGAGATATAGATTACCCCTAATTAAGGAGAGAAAGAATTTATTGAATAAAAAAAGGCATTCTGAATGCTTCAGAATGCCTTTTTTGGACATGAATTTTGTAGAGTAAATTATTTATCTGCTTGCGATTATTGTAAAAGTGGTGCCGCCATTAATCGAGTAATAAATCGTAATTACATTATCATCAAAAGTGGCATTACCTCCAATCGTATTTGAAGAAAATTGGGTATCGATTTTAAAACCATCATCGGTAAGTTGAACGGGAATTGATACTAATGAATTAGTCCATTCTGCTTCTACCATAGTGCCTTCTATACCATTACTGTAAATGGTTAATGGAAATGTGGAAGGTGAACCGATTTTTTTAGCGGTATAAATTCCGGTTATATCATCCGCTGATAGCCCGTCATCATTACAAGACAGAGTTAGGAGGCTCAGAAAAATTACAATTAGTATTGTGCTTGAATATTCTTTTCTCATGACGTTGTTATTTGAGATTTGATAAATAGTCCGAAAAAACTACGTTTAAAGAGAAAAGATGTTTTGTAAAAAAGTCTTAAGAATCTTCGTTTCTCAAACTATCCGGATAAACAATTGGGCGAAGTTCAGCGAACCAATCTATGAGTAACTCACGTTGTTCCCAGGTTAGGCGAGCATCCCCATGAGCCCAGGTGTAGGAGGGAAGAGGCATTTCTTCAGTTTCGGTATACTCTATTCCTTCTTCCAGTTTGTGATCAGCGCGACGTGGATTATAGTTTCCGAACTCAGAAAAGTTTAATTCGTCTCTGCCTTCATCAATATGGTCTTTTACCCACCAGGCTAAAGGCTGGGTATAGGTGTACCATGGATATTCAGTCTCATAAGAATGACAATCGTAGCAGGCAGCCTTAAGGATGCTCGCGACTTCAGCAGATGGAGGGTACATAGCCATAAAATCCTTTGGGCTATCATACTCCGGATTGGTTTTATCAATCTGAAAGAATTGAAGAATAAGAAGTACTGCTGCGAGTCCGAGAAGTATTTTTTTGATCATTGTGATCTAAAACTTTTGTGATAATGAATTATCAGAATAGTATTGAAAGATCATTCAAAAATAAAATCAAGAATTCCCTTTTGGTGTAAAAGACTGTATTCCGGTAATTTCTCTTCCAAGGATTAATCCGTGAATGTCATAGGTGCCTTCATAGGTATTTACGGATTCCAGGTTCATCATATGATGAATGATGCGGTAGTCTCCGGTTATACCATTTCCGCCGTGCATATCACGCGCAATTCTGGAAATTTCCAATGCTTTGCCACAGTTGTTTCGTTTGGCAAGAGAAGTCATAGAAGGATGATCACGGCCTTCATCTTTGAGTTTTCCTAACCGAAGAGCCAGCATCTGCATCGCTGTAATATCAGTCAGCATATTTGCCAGTTTTGTCTGAATTAGTTGATTCGCAGCCAATGGTTTTCCAAACTGCTTTCTGTCGAGTACATACTGTCTGGCTTTTTGATAGCAAAATTCGGCAGATCCGATCGTTCCCCAGGCAATCCCATAACGAGCACTATTTAAACACATGAATGGACCTTTTAGTCCTTTGATATCTGGGAATACATTTTCATCCGGTACGAATACATCATCAAAAACCAGTTCACCGGTTTCAGAAGCACGCAGACTCATTTTGTATTTAGTGTGTGGAGCAGAAAACCCTTTCATCCCTTTTTCAACCAGAAAACCTCGGATTACTCCTTCATCATCTTTGTTCTCTTTCGCTTTTGCCCAAACCACAGCTACATCGGCAATAGGTGAGTTGGTAATCCACATCTTAGCGCCGTTCATTTTCCATCCGCCATCTACTTTAACTGCAGTAGTTACCATTGAGCCAGGATCAGAACCGTGATCGGGTTCCGTTAATCCGAAACAGCCAATCATTTCTCCGGAAGCGAGTTTTGGTATAAATCGGTGCTTTTGTTCTTCAGTTCCAAAAATTGAAATTGGGTACATCACCAATGAAGATTGTACACTCATAAAAGAGCGGTAGCCTGAATCGACTCGTTCTACTTCCCGCGCAACTAATCCATAAGCGGTATAGCTGGCTCCGGCGCCCCCATATTCTTCCGGGATATTAATTCCCAATAATCCCATTTCACCCATTTCTTTGGCGATATCCTGATCAAAATATTCCTCCGTATTTCCTTTCAGCGCACGGGGTTCCAGATTTGCCTGAGCATAATCCCGGGCAGTTTCCATGATCAGACGATCTTCCTCATTTAGTTCAGATTCAAAGAGGAGTGCATCGTCGATATTGAATAGGTTTTTGGACATGAAATCGGTGTTTGAATTAATTTTTTGAATGGTACGGAAAGTGTATTTCTTTTAGTAGTTGAAAAGTGATAAATGTTAAATGCTCAATGTTAAATTGGATACCTATTTAACATTGAGCATTAAGAATTCAACATTTAAGAAAGAGTCTTTTTCAATTCCCTGGCAATTACTAATCTTTGTACTTCAGAAGTTCCTTCACCAATAGTCATTAGTTTAGAATCACGAAGGAATCGCTCCACGTGGTACTCTTTGGTATATCCATATCCACCATGAATCTGGACAGCCTCAAGTGCAGCTTTTACTGATAATTCAGAAGCAAACAGCTTTGCCATAGACGCTTCAGTTGTATACGATTTTCCCTGATCTTTTAAGGTGGCAGCTCTCCATACCAGTAGACGGGCGGCATCAATTTCAGTAGCCATGTCTACCAGTTTTCCTTCTATGTATTGGTTATCACCAATGGGTTTGCCAAACTGTTTTCTTTCCTGGGAATACTTAAGGGATTCTTCGAATGAACCACGGGCTATACCAACCGAAAGAGCGGCTATTCCGACCCGGCCACCATCGAGAACTTTCATAGTATCGATGAAGCCCATGCCTTCTTCACCGAGAAGATTCTCTGCTGGTACTTTTACATTTTCAAAAATTACTTCTGTTGTGTCGGACGAATTCATCCCTAGTTTATGCATTCCAGGACCAGATTTTACACCCGCCCACTCTTTTTCAACAATAAATGCGCTAATTCCTTTGGTTCCTTTATCAGCATCAGTTTTGGCAAGTACTACATAGGTATCACCCACAGACCCTTGAGTGATAAAAATCTTTGAACCATTTAAAATCCAGTGATCCCCATCTTCTACAGCAGTAGTTTTCATTCCTGAGGCATCACTACCGGATCCAGGTTCAGTCAAGCACCAGGCTCCTAGTTTTTCTCCGGAGCATAATTCAGGCATGTATTTCAATTTCTGATCATGGTTTCCAGCAATAGCAATATGTCCGGTTCCAAGTGAGGAATGTGAGGCAACGGTTAGTGCAAGGGAGGCGTCCCAACGAGCTATTTCTTCAATTGCCAGACAGAAACTCAGAGTATCAAACCCGGCTCCACCATATTGTTCGGGGTGATAAATTCCCAGCATCCCCATTTCTCCCAGCTGTTTTACAATAGTCATTGGGAATTCTTTGCTGTTATCTCGTTCCATCACGGTTGTAGCCACATGGCGTTCAACAAAATCTTTTACACTGTCGCGGATCATTTTCTGATCTTCGTTCAGTTCAAAAGAAAGTCCTGATTCTAAAATAGTTTCCATCTGTTGATTTATATATTGATTTCGGGATTTACCCAAAGTTCCAGTTTACTCCACGACCAATTTCCGGGTCCGGAAAATTCCAGTCTACAGCGCCCTGATCGCAGGCGTACATGCAGGTTCCACACTCGATGCAGTCCTCAACCTGAAAATGGACCTGATTATGTTCATCCAAAGTGTAGCAGTTTGCCGGGCAAACCCAGGTAGTGCATTTGTGAGGACATCCGGAGTTGCAGATGTCGGTATCAACGATGATGTGAGGTTTAATTTCTGACTTGGCCTGATTTCGATAACTAACAAGGCCAAGGCGTTCACTTAGTTTTAAGAGCTTCATAAAGATTTCCTTGCTTTAAATCCTAATTTCAGTAATTCCCAAAGTGAGGCATGACGCTTAATAGCTCCCAATAACATTTTCTCTGATTTAGGTGTAGGCTCATTCTTAATAGTGAAGAACTGTCGCCCAAAATCACAGACTAAATTTGGTACTTTATTCTGCATAGTATCAGTGTGAAGCAAATGAACAGCATCCTGAAAGTTGTTGATGTCTTTCATCACGTAGCTGTCATTTAAAGCAGAACGGTATTCCTTTAAAGTAGTTGAAGTGAAATCATTTCTTTCTTTTGCTTTTACGATAGTTTCTGCTGCAAGAATTCCTGATCGCATAGCATAATCCATTCCCTGAATGGCTTTACCTGCATTCATTAATAAGTTTGCTGCTTCACCAGCAATCAATATTCCATCCTTATACAATTCTTTTGGCATCGCTCTTGAATCTCCAGAGGATACAACATGTGCTGAGTATTCTATAATTTCTCCGCCTTTAATAGCATCTGCTACTGTTGGGTGAGTTTTAAAATGATTTAGTAAATCGTGCGGACTTTTCTTCTTTTCACGTAAATCTTTAATACCCAAAACTAACCCAAGGGAAATGGTATCCCGGTTAGTGTATAGAAATCCACCGCCTTCTACGCCATCGGTTCCCCATCCAACAAATTCGTTACTCATCCCGCTTAAGCCGTTTAGCTGAAAACGATCTTCTAACACCTTTTGATCAAAACGAATAATTTCTTTGATACCTGTGAGCATATGATCGGCCGGTACGTATTTATCCTGAAGTCCAACCTGTCGTGTAAGCAGATTATTTACTCCTTCGGCAATGATTACAGAATCAGCATGAAATTCATCTTCTCCGGTTTTGATTCCAACTGCCTTGCCATTTTCCATCAATACTTCATCCACTTTGATGTTCGTAGCGATGAAGGAATCCATGGCGTAATCGCTTGCATCAATAGCTTCCTGAAGTTTTCCGGAAAGCCAGTTATCAAATTTTGAACGGAGAACTACAACTCCGGAATAAGGGGTTTCATTGAAGTGTTTGGATTTGAAATCTAAAGAGAAAGTGGATTGCTCATCCATGAAAGTCAGACGGCGATGATTTATAAACCGTTCCCAACCTCCATCTTCTTCTTCCCAGTAATTTGGAACAAGTTTGGCAAGATCGCTTCCCCATAAAACGCCACCGGAAACATTCTTAGCCCCAGCAAATTCGCCTCTTTCAATGAGTAGAAATTTCATGTTATTTCGGGCAAGGGTCATAGCAGCTGCTAACCCAGCAACACCACCGCCAATAACTATACAATCAAATTTATCTTCCATTTGGAAATTTTGAATGCTGAATTATGAATTTTGAATTTGGCTGTTCACAACCAATTCAAAATTCAACATTCATAATTAATAATTTATCCTCTGATCTTCTTCAATTCCTCAATAAAGGGAGGCAGTACTTTATACAAATCTCCTACAATACCGTAATCTGCTACCTCAAAAATAGGGGCATCGGCATCTTTGTTAATCGCTACGATCACTTTACTGTTAGCCATACCTGCAACGTGTTGTATCGCTCCGGAAATCCCAACTGCTATATATAATTGTGGAGAAACCACTTTTCCGGTTTGACCAATTTGGAGGCTTGGATCATACACCCCAGCCTCTGTCAGGGCTCTTGAGGCGCCAATTCCTGCGTTCAATACAGAAGCTAATTCAGAAATCAGATTTTTTGCTTCCTCATCTTTAACTCCGCGGCCAGCTGCAACAATTGATTCAGCTTCATTCAGATCGATGGTATCTCCTGTTGCCGAAATGATTTCACGTAGTTTAGCTTTCAAATCTGCTTCACTCATTGAGAAATCAATATTCACAACTTCAGCAGTTGCCGGAGATTCTACCAAATCATAGGAACCGGACCGAACAGAAACTAACACGGTATCACCAAAGACTTCTACATTTCCCATTATTTTGGCAGCCATAACAGGACGTTTTGCAGTTACCCTGTTTGAAGAGACATCAAAAGAAGAAACATCGGCTACCACACCTGCATTTTGATTAGCGGCAAGGGCTCCGAGGATATCTTTGGTTCCTTCGGTTGATGCAAAGGTTACGACTTTGGGGTTTGCCTTCTCCATCAGATTAGATAAAGCTGAAAGGAGAGAAGCATTTCTGTGCTGATCAAAGATCGGGTCTTCAACTACATAAATTTTAGACGCACCATATTGCTGTACAGAATCTGTAAAAGATGACGCATTAGCATCAATGATGACAGCTTCGCAAGTAAGGTCGTTAGCATCTGCAATTGCTTTACTTCTTGATAGAACTTCGAGAGATGATCGTTTAATTTTGCCATCCGATATGGCTATGTGTGTAAGTATTGAACTCATGGGAAATATTAAATTCTTAATTTTAAATGCTAAATGTATATCGTCTTTGATTTAACATTTAGCATTACGCATTTAAAATTATATGACGTTTGCTTCGGTATCTAATAACTGTGCTACTTCGCGGGCGATTTCATCAGCCTCACCTTCAAACTTCTTTCCGGCCTCTCGGGCAGGCTTATGTTCATAAGAAGTAACTTTTGAGCTTGGTTTTAGTTCTTCTTCAGAAAGTCCAAGAGAAGAAAGCTCTACAGTATCAAAAGGCTTTCGTTTTGAAGCCATAATTCCTTTCAGATTAGGAATACGAGGTTCATTCATATCATTAGAACACGTAACTGCACAAGGTGTTGGCAATTCAATCATCTCCTGTCCGGAATCACCCTGACGTTTTACAACCAGGCTCCCGGTTTCAATACCTAAGCCAACCGCATTTGACGCATATGGTAAACCAAGCATTTCTGCGACCATACTTCCGGTTAATCCGGAGTCAGTATCCTGAGACTGCTTTCCCAGTGAAATAATATCATATTCCTTGTCTTTGAAGAAGGCTGAAAGAATAGCAGCATAGCTGCCGGAATCAAATCCTTCCTGACCAGTAGTTGAAATATGGGTTCCTTTATCTGCACCCATAGCTAAAGCTTTTCGGATAGTTTCAGAGGCTTTAGCCGGACCGATACAAACAACTTCAACTTCTCCGCCATGTTGTTCTGTGAGTATAAGGGCTTCTTCAACAGCAGAGGCATCATAGGCGTTGAGCACCATCCGGTCTGCATCCATAATTAATTCCCCGTCTTTAATTTGGAATGGCGCGGCTACGTCCGGCACCATTTTAATACATACATAAAATTTCATTCGTTGGGTATTTTCGTCTTGATGTTTGTTCTTGTGGAACCGCTTTTCTGAAGCAAATAATATACAAAAATGGTTCCGAAATAATCAGGAGAAAAGAGATAATTTCTACTAATTCTGTAACTGATCATATTCAGTTAAATGTCCTTGATCTGTTTCTCTGAGAATATTGTATGCCCGAAGCTGAACTCGACTGTCTGCATCCAGAAAAATAGTTGTGATTTCTCTTGATTTGGTATCAAAGAAAAGATCATATAAAAAATTACTGGTAGATCGACGTTTGGCAGCTTGAATTTCTGTGAGTGCATTAATTATTTGTTCCCGGGCTTGCGATGGATTTTGTGTGAACGTATCCAATCCTAGACGGTGGTAGGTATAAAAAGCATTTCTTAAAGGCTCGTAATTGTTACTCAATAAGTCTGAAACTAAAACAAACCTGTTTCGCTGGTTATTACTGTTTCGGGTCCATCCTATTGTTTCCTCATTTTGAGCGAGATCTACTACATTCTGGGCTTTATCGAAATACGCGGTTCCTCCCAGAGGTGAAAAGCTGTCAAAGTCATAACCGAGTAGCAAATACATATAATAGTCGATAAAACCGGTAAGACTCTCAAACTGAAGCTCGTCGTGAATAAGGCTTTTTCCTTCAGGATAAGCAAACTGCCAGGCCTGATCGCCAAGTACCATGGTAGTGGTCTCAGTCATGGTATTATAAATAGGTCTCCGTGCCGACAAAACCGTTTCCGCAGAGAAGAAGAAATCCGAATTTCCGCTTGTCAGAACAATATTGATTTGGCAGTTTATCCTTTCCTGTTCAGTAAATTCAATCTCCGTCCAGCGGTACTCATTAATGTAATTCTCAAGTTCCGGTCCCAGACTTTCTTTCACATATTCAAATGAAGTTCCTTCCAGATTGGTATCATCAATTACAACTTCACAATTAAACTCTTGAGCGATGGAAATGACTGGTAATAATAGCAATATTACTAAACCATGAAATTTCAACGATAATGCTTTCTTTATTGGTGTCAGATATATCATATTGTAGGGAATAAACTTAAGCCAATGATACGAATACGTTTCATTCGATATAAAATTTCTTTTCTTTTCCTTTTTTTGGGAATATCGACTGCTGTGTATAGTCAAAATTCGATGGGTGCAAGGGCCTTGAGTTTAGGGCAAGCTACTTCGGCATTGGATAGTGATGAATGGTCGCTCTTTTCAAACCCTGCTTTATTAAATACAGAATCAGTTTCTGTAGGATTTTATGGTCTGAGAAACTATGGCTTTGCTGAAATCACGGATATGGCTGCTTTTGGAAGTGCTTTAACATCTTTCGGAGTTGGTGCTGTTGGATTTCATCGATACGGGGATAATTTATTCAGTGAAACCCGGGTAAGGCTGGGGTACAAAAACGAATGGGAACAGCTTCACTTCGGGTTTGCTCTGAATTACAATCACATTTCTTTTGGAGGTCCATATGGTTCAGGAGGAGCTTTCGGACTTGATGTGGGAATTGCGGCGCAAGTTCTTGACCAGCTTTGGCTGGGAGCTAAGGCCACGAATTTAAATCATCCTTCTTATAAATTTTCGGGTACAGAAGAAGATTTGCAACGTGAACTCAGTATTGGGTTCAGCTATTCACTGGAGGAAACAGCTTTATTTCTGATGGATGTTGTGAAAGATGTTCGCTTTCCGGTTTCATATCGGGGTGGACTGGAAGTTAATATTGTAGATGATTTAAAAGGGAGAATTGGAATTACTACCGAACCGCTCACCTATTCATTTGGCCTTGGTTACGGTAGGGAATTTTGGGGTATCAATCTTGCAGTTCAACAACATCATTTGTTAGGATTAAGTCCCGGGTTCGATTTACTATTCAAGTTCTGATCATGAAACGGTGTCAGGTAATATCTTTATTCCTCTTGATAGGAATGTTACCAATCCCAATCTTTGCACAGGATTCATCTAAAGTAGAAGTTGAAAGACAACTTGAACAAGCTTTTGAAGAACTTGATACCGAGGAATCAGGATTGACTGGAGAGCAACTCACACAGTTTCTGGAAGATTTAGCCTCCAACCCGATTAACATCAACTCAGCAGGAGTAAGTGAGTTACTTCAGATACCCGGCTTTAATTTGATAATAGCTCGTGCAGTAATTGACTACCGTAAAACGAAACCTTTTGAGTCGGTTAATGAAATTCTGGAAGTCCGGGGAGTCGGTTCGGTTACCTTGCAACGAATGCGACCTTACATCACTATTGGGGGAGTAAATGAACGTTTTCGGAATTTTTATACCAGTCCGGGCTATTGGTTATCAGGTAATAAATTTGAAGCTATTTCCCGTTTTCAACAAAACCTTGAGGATCAGGAAGGATTTATCAGGCCCGATTCTACCGGAGGTTATCTTGGAAATCCTGTGAAATACTATCAGCGATTTAGGATGCAAAGTGATCATCTATCCATTAACCTGACACAGGAAAAAGATGCCGGAGAACAGCTCACCGGGATTTCAGACTTTGATTATAACTCATGGCATTTGGCACTCACAGAGAATGGAAACTTAAAAAGTCTGGTAATAGGAGACTACAGCCTTAGCTTTGGGCAGGGTTTAGTAATCTGGACGGGAGGTGCGTTTGGAAAAGGAAGAGAAGTAACAGGAACCATTAGTAAGAATGAACGAGGGTTGCGTGCTTATGGATCTGCTCAGGAAACGGATTTCTTCAGAGGGGTTGCAGCAACCTATGGAGATCAGATTGAATTCACTGCTTTTTATTCTGATCGACCAAGAACGGCATCTGTAATAGAAGGAGATACCACACGGTTTCCATCTTCAAGTGGGTTTCATCGAACCCGATTAGAACTCAATCGAAGAAATAATATTGATCAAAAAACATTTGGTGGAAGGGTAAAGGCCGACACACCTATTGGTTTGATTGGAATAACAGGATATTCAACAGAATTCAGTGCTTATATTGGAAAAGGAAATTCCTTAAGTGATCTGTATAAATTTGAAGGAAGAAGTAATTCAGTGTTTGGTATCGATTACCGAGGACTGATAGGAAGCTCGTTAGTTTTTGCTGAGATGGCTCGGAGTGAAAATGGAGGTATTGGTGGAGTAGCTGGAGTAGAAGCTTCAGTAGGGTTTAGTACCGATTTAGCACTGTTATACCGGAATTATAAAAAAGACTTCCAGTCATTTATGGGAACTGGTTTTGGTGAAACATCCGGAGATCCGAATAATGAAGCAGGATTTTATGTGGGTATTTCTCATCGCTTGCTAAATGGATACTCAATAAGTGGATATGTTGATCAATACCGCTTCGAAGCTCCCAGGTCTGGAACAACACAATCCACAGAAGGGTATGATGTTTTGGGATTGATTGAAGGAAGCATTACAAGCAGTCTGGATGCTTACATCTTGTTAAGAAATGAAATCAAAGACGATGAGTATGTGATTGAGGCTGGTTCAGGAAGAGAACAGCGAGTACTGGGAAAAGAAAAAAGAACAAGCGTTCGCCTACAAACTGAATATCAGTTAAACAGAAAAGTAAGGCTCCGTTCGAGAGGAGAATTAGTTCGTTATCAAAGTCCAGGCAAAGGTTGGGAGACAGGTTTTTTAATCTATCAGGATGTCAGGCTCCAACTCTCTGGAAAACTTCAACTCGATGCACGGGTAACTCTTTTCGATACCGAGAGTTTCGATACCAGAGTGTATCAATTCGAAAATGATTTATTGTATGTGCTTTCGAATGTAGCTCTGAGTGGTAGGGGAGAAAGAGTGTATGGTGTTTTAAAATATGAAGCCTTTGAATGGCTGGACCTCTGGTTGAAATATTCAGTCACAACCATCGAAGATATACAATCTTTAAGTAGTGGGTTAGGGGAAATTCAAGGGAATCAGCGAAGTTTTTTAGGTATACAGGCTAGAGTACAATTCTAAATTAACTTATTTCAGTTTTTAAATTAAATTTTAAGAGCCTTTAGCATTAAATTTGTATAAATTTTGATTGGTGGATTTGATCATTCGCTTAATAAGCATATTTTAGATCAATACTACAGGGTATTATTAGAATCATATTAAAAGAAAAGAAGTTTGAAATCTAATTGGGTGCTATTGTTAATATTGGCATTAAGTTTTGTTGTGCCAACTCAAGCTTACAGTCAAACCATCGATCAGGAACTTGCTAGAAGAGGTTTAAGTTTTGAACAAGCTCAAAGACTAGCCAGGCAATCTGGCGTTGATCCAAATAATCCGGATGAACTGGCTCGGTTTGCTAGAAATAATGGGGTTCCAGAAGCTCAGATTCAACAATATCTTATTCAATTAAGGCAGCGTCAAAATTCAGATACTTCAACATCTGATGCAAATGTAACAGATTTAACAGGGGCTTCAATAACATCAGACCAAATTCAGGAGTCTGAAGCTCCAATGAATGTTGTTCAGGAAGGGCCTGAACCAAGCACTCCGAAGAAAAGTGGATTACCTTATTTTGGGTATCAGATTTTTGGAGATACACCAGATGCATTTAAACCTAATGCAAGTGGACCGGTTGATGAAGGATATGTTGTCGGTCCGGATGACGAATTAAGATTGACTATCTGGGGTGCAACTGAATTCCAATACGATATTTCTGTGGATGCGGAAGGAAGATCGTTCATCCCTAATATTGGGTTAGTAACACTAGCAGGTCAGAGTCTGAAAACTTTAAGAGAATCTTTAAAGGTTACACTATCAAAAAGTTATTCCGGATTGGTAAAAGATCCTCCTACAATCTTTATGGACTTAACAGTCACAAGGTTCAAACCAATCAGAGTATTTGTATTGGGTGAGGTTAAAAATCCCGGTGGATATACATTCACTAGTAATTCATCCATATTTAATGTCCTTTATGGAGTAGGAGGTCCTGCTGTAGGCGGATCTTTGAGAGATATACGAATTATCAGAGATGGTGAAGTAGTCGCTTCCGTTGATTTGTATGATTTACTACTCAAAGGGATTGATCCATCAACAATTCCTCTACTGAATAACGACCGTATATTTATTCCACCAAGAAAGAATGAAATCTCAATTTCAGGTTCGGTTCGTAGACCAGCTATTTTTGAACTAAAGGAAAACGAAGGTGTAAAAGAAATTATTGAGTTTTCTGGTGGCTTAAAGCCGGAAGCCTATTCTGATCGTTTTCAAATAAGAAGAATTGTTCCTTTTGATGAGAGAACAGATCCAAGTGAAGCAAGAGAAGTCCTGGATAATTCATTGGCAGAAATAATTTCCGGGAGTAAAAGCTTAGATCTTCAGGATGGTGATAAAGTACGTATTTATAGTATCACAGATGTACTTGATAATATCGTAAGTATACAGGGTGCTGTAGACCAACCGGGAGTTTATCAACTATCTGATTCTATCAGAACAATTAGAGATTTAGTTCTAGCAGCAGACAGTCTTACAGGTGATGCTTTTTTACAAAAAGCTGAGATTATTAGAACAGACGAAGATTCAACTCAAACATTTATCTCTATTGACCTCAGGTCAGTAATGAATGATGATCCATCTCAAAATCTTGTGTTACGAAAACGTGATCGCTTTAAAGTGTATTCACGATTAGAGATTGAGCAAAATTCAACGGTTTCGATTGGTGGGGCTGTACGAAATCCAACCGAATACAGATGGCGTGATAGTTTGAGAGTGTTTGATGTCTTATTTAAATCAGGTGGACTGTTTGACCCTGAATACAGAGAAAAAATTCTGTTAACCCGGGCTGATCTTATTAGAAGAAATGAGGATGGAAGAACTACTAATATCATTAGTTTTGATTTAGAAGAAGCTTTGAACGAAGAAGGGTTTGGATTAGAGATTATGCAGCCGTACGATCGTATTGAAGTTTATGAAAATACCGTCCAGCTTATTACGGATAAGTATGTTGTAATATCCGGAGCAGTTAAGTCACCCGGTCGTTACAGCTTCAACGAGAACATGACTCTTGAAGATCTGATAATGAATGCAAAGGGGTTTGGTGAAAATGCATTTCTGGGTGAAGTAGAGATAACAAGGACAGAAAGGCCAGAATTAGAATCTGAAAAAGCAAGAAAATTTACATTTGAATTGCTTCAGGATGAGTCTGAAAAATATAGGTTCTATTCAAATGATCTGTTTTGGGATTTATTGGATAGAGCAAAAGAGTTCAAGCTTCAACATCGTGACCGTATTTATATAAGGTCGAATCCGCTTTTTAAAAATCAGGAAACAATTACAATTTCTGGGGAAGTAAGGTTTCCAGGTACCTATACCTTGTTGAATGAAAATGAAAAGCTTTCTAGCTTTATAAACAGGGCGGGAGGATTAACCAAAGAAGGGTATGCTAAAGGTGCTCGTTTGATAAGGGACAGTACAGACGTAGTGATTGAATTAGATAAGATTATTAAAGGAGATAGGGACGCAGATGTATTTATTAAAGGCGCGGACTCTATCAATATTCCCAAAGATCCGAACGTAGTCTTAATTACTGGTAATGTAGGTTTGGATGGCTTTATTAAGCATGAACCGGGAGCAAAGGTTAGCTATTACTTAGACCGGGCAGGTGGACTTCAGCCAAATAGTTATAAATATGTTCAACTTACACAGGCTAATGGTGCAACTTATAGGGTAAGACGAAAGGGACTTTTTAAGCAAAATCCTGAAGTTGAGGATGGTGCAGTAATACGAGTTATTTATGAGGAGCCCAAGCCAGAATCTGAAAAACGTAAGTTTAGCGAATATTTTGGTGAAACTATTAGTATTATAACAGCCTCGCTTACCATAATTGTATTAGTTGACCGCCTTTAATATATATTCTTGATATTGGCACAATAGGGATAGTATTAGATAAGTAAATACCAAGTGGTTATCCCTTAATAATACTCCAAACTAATCGCTATATTTAGCCAAATTTAAAACTCACTCCCTATGACGTTCGAAGGTTGGTCTGTTGTTGGTGTAATAGTTGGGTGCTTAGTACTGCTTATCACAACAAATCTTTCTGTGGATCTGGTACTATTAGCCGGGCTAGCTATTTTGCTGGTTTCAGGAATTGTTGCACCTGAAGCCGCTCTTTCTGGGTTCTCTAACGAAGGTATGCTTACTGTAGCGGCATTATATGTTGTGGCTGCTGGACTCAAGGAAACGGGTGCCATCCGATATATCACACAAAAAGTGATGGGTAATGCAAGTACCGTCAGGACAGCGCAAACCCGTATTATGATGCCGGTAATGGTAATGAGTGCTTTTTTAAATAATACTCCGATTGTGGCATCTTTCATTCCGGCGCTTGAGCACTGGAGTAAAAAAACAAGAATCCCTGTTTCGAAAATACTCATACCATTAAGTTATGCAGCAATTCTGGGAGGAACATGTACACTAATTGGTACCAGCACCAATCTTATTTTGAATGGGCTACTTATTGAAGAAGGAAGTACCCGGGCTTTGGGTTTATTTGAACCGGCTTGGATTGGAGTTCCTTGTGCAATAGCCGGATTTATCTATCTCTTTTTATTTGGTGATAAACTCCTGCCTTCAAGAGGTGAAGCATTTGAGAGCTTTAAAGATCCAAGAGAATATACTATTGAAATGATGGTAACTGAAGGAAGTCCTTTAGCAAGGAAAACTATTCAGGAAGCAGAGCTAAGACAATTGCCCGGTTTGTTTTTAGTAGAAATTTACAGAGATAATGGCGTATTACCAGCTGTTGGGCCAGATCAAAGGTTACGAGAAGGCGACCGATTGATTTTTGCTGGTATAGTTGATTCTATCGTTGATTTACAGAATATGCAAGGGTTGGTTCCTGCAACTAATCAGGTGTTTAAACTAGACGCTCCTAAAGATGACCGGGTACTATTTGAAGCTGTAGTATCTAACTCAAATCCCATTAAAGGAAGAAGAATAAAAGAGGGAAAATTCAGGGATCGGTATAATGCAGTAGTTTTGGCAGTATCAAGAAGTGGAGAGCGGGTAAAAGAAAAAATTGGAGATATCACCCTTAAGACGGGAGATACTCTTTTATTGGAAGCTAAAAAGTCATTTCAGAGAAGATATAGAAACTCAAACGATTTCTATTTAATCAGCCCAATTAAAGATGTTCAATCAACTAATTATGATAAATCCGGATTGGCTTTATCAATACTTTTTGGGATGGTTTTATTAGCAGGGTTTGGAATTCTTTCTATGCTTCAGGCAGCTTTTCTTGCAGGGGCCATTATGATTCTAACTAAAGCAATACGTTATTCTGTGGGTATCGAAACAATAGATTGGCGAGTACTTATTGCTATTGCATCTTCACTGGGAATCGGAAGTGCATTGTCTTCAACAGGTGTAGCTGAATATTTAGCAATAAGTATGCTTTCTTTTGCCAGTTCAAATCCATTGACTGCTTTAATAATAACTTACTTCATAACATGGATTTTGACTGAGTTAATTACTAATAATGCAGCAGCAGTCTTGGTTTTTCCAATAGCCCTTTCCATTGCTCAATCATTAGGTGTAGATTTTATTCCTTTTGCTATTGTCATTATTATGGCAGCCTCAGCAAGTTTTTCAACTCCCGTTGGTTATCAAACAAATCTCATGATTTATGGCCCTGGTAGTTATAAGTATACTGATTACATCAAAATAGGCCTTCCTCTTAATTTGATCGTGGCTGCATTAACCGTATTTTTGGTTCCTAAAATTTGGAGTTTTTGACTAATCAATTTGATGCTAAATAATATTATTGAATTAGCCAGAGAAGCAGGGTTAGCTATACTGGAATTTTATACCGAGAATATGGATGTCACTTTAAAGAAAGATGACTCACCACTTACAAAAGCAGATTTAGCTGCGCATCATATTATTGTAGATGGTTTACGTAAACTTACTCCTGATCTTCCAATAATCTCTGAAGAATCAGGGGTTCCTAATTACGAAACCAGAAAAAAATGGAATGCCTTCTGGATGGTTGATCCATTAGATGGTACCAAGGAATTTATTAAACGGAATGACGAATTTACCGTAAATATAGCATTGATTGAAAATGGTGTGCCTACTTTAGGAGTAGTTTACGCACCCGCGCTCGATTTACTTTATTATGGTAAAAAAGGAGTGGGTTCATTTAAGAAATCAAAAGACTTAAATGAAATTCAGCTTGATGTCCAACCTTTTAAAAAACCAGGTAATGCTCGAATTGTTGTTAGCAGATCTCATGGGGATGACGCTACCAAAATGAAACTTAATTCTATTGGAATTAGTGTGATAGAAGAAGTTCCATCAGGTAGTTCTATTAAGTTTTGCTTGGTAGCAGAGGGTAAAGCTGATATTTATCCCCGACTTGGTCCTACTATGGAGTGGGATACTGCAGCCGCTGATGCTGTTTACAGATATTCGATTAAAAACGGAGAGAAATCTTCCCCATTAGTTTACAATAAAGAAAATCTTTTAAATCCTTATTTTGTGATAGGAAACAAAGAATTCATAGATGCAGAAGCCTTATAAAATGAAAGCATTAAAATCATATTCTCATTTAAAGCAGCTCGAAGAGGAAGGGATTTATATAATGAGGGAGGTAGCAGCACAATTTGATCGCCCCGTACTTCTTTTCTCAGGAGGTAAAGATTCTATTGTTATGTTTCATCTAGCTCTAAAAGCATTTTATCCAGGTAAAATACCCTTTCCCTTAATGCATATTGATACAGGGCATAATTTTCCTGAGACGATTGAATTCAGAGATCGTCTTGTTGATAAATATGGTGTTGATTTAATCATAGGCTCGGTGCAGGATTCAATTGATGAAGGTCGAGTTGAAGAAGAAACTGGACCGGATGCATCAAGAAATGCTCTCCAAACAGTTACATTATTAGATACTTTAAAAAAACATCAAATCGACGCTGCATTAGGAGGAGGTCGTAGGGATGAAGAGAAGGCTCGTGCTAAAGAACGTTTTTTCTCTCATCGTGATGTATTTGGGCAATGGGATCCAAAAAATCAACGACCGGAGCTTTGGAACTTGTTTAATGGGAGGAAAAAACCGGGCGAGAATTTCAGAGTTTTTCCTATTAGTAATTGGACGGAAATGGATGTTTGGCAGTATATCGCTCAAGAGAAAATAGAAATTCCATCTATTTATTTCGCTCATGAACGTGAGGTGTTTAACAGGCGTGGAGTTTGGTTAGCGGATACAGAATTTGTGAATAAGATGGATGACGAAGAAGTAGAAACAAGGACCGTTAGATTCAGAACCATTGGAGATGCCACCTGTACCGGTGCAGTTGAGTCAGAGGCCTCAAGTCTTGAAGGTATCATACAGGAAGTGGCATCTGCCAGAGAAACAGAACGAGGTACCCGCCACGATGATAAGAGAAGTGAAACGGCAATGGAAGACCGTAAGAAACAGGGTTACTTCTAAAATAAATTCAGAAATAAAGTACAATGAGTTCTAGTTCTAAAAGCGGTCATACTAAAACAAAAGATTACGAAGAGAATACATATTTGGATATGGATCTTCTCCGGTTTACTACCGCCGGAAGCGTAGATGACGGAAAAAGTACATTAATTGGGCGTCTTCTGTATGATTCAAAATCGATTTTTGAAGATCAGATGGAAGCCATTGAGAAGACTAGTAAAAGTAGTGGGGAAGAAGAAGTTAATTTGGCTCTTTTGACTGATGGCCTACAGGCAGAAAGAGAGCAGAAAATCACAATAGACGTTGCTTACCGTTATTTCGCTACTCCCAAAAGGAAGTTCATTATTGCGGATACGCCTGGGCACACTCAGTATACTCGAAATATGGTAACCGGGGCTTCAACAGCCGATTTAGCTATCATTTTAGTTGACGCTTCTAAAGGACTCCTGACACAATCACGACGTCACGCTTTTATATCATCATTATTAAGAATTCCGCATTTGGTAGTTGCTGTAAATAAAATGGATCTAGTCGATTATGATGAAAAGGTATTTGATACCATTGTTGATGACTTTAGGGAATTCTCTCACAAGCTTGATGTTACAGATATCACTTTTATTCCCATCTCTGCATTAAAAGGTGATAATGTGGTGGATAAAAGTGAAAATACAGATTGGTACAAAGGTTCCACACTTTTACATCATCTTGAAAATGTAAAAGTAGATGCAGGAGAGAACGTAGTCGATTTCAGATTGCCTGTGCAATATGTAATTCGTCCAAACCGAACCTTTAGAGGGTTTGCAGGTCAGGTTGCCTCAGGGCATGTTCGTCCAGGTGATGAAGTAAAAGTACTTCCATCCGGACTTACCACAAAAGTAAAGGATATTGTTACCAGGGATGGAAATCTTGAAGCTGCTTATGCTGGTGATTCGATCACCCTTACAATGGAAGATGAGATTGATATCAGTCGTGGAGATATGATTGTTCGTAGGAATAACGTGCCAACGATGAGAAATGAATTTGAAGCTTATTTGTGCTGGATGAATGAAAAAGCGATGGGACTGAATAAGCAGTACATTCTTCAGCATACGAGTAGGACAGTTCAGGTATTTGTCGAAAATCTGCTTTATCGAATAAATGTAGATAGTTTAAGTCGTGAAGATGCTAATAAGCTGGACCTTAATGAAATTGGCAGAGTTAAGCTTAAGACAAGTCAACCACTATTTTTTGACCCATATCAGATTAATCAGAAAACCGGAAGTTTTATAATTATTGATCCGGCATCTAATGTTACAGTTGGGGCTGGGATGATACGTGCCGGGTCTACTGTTTCTAAAGATGATGATAAAGCTGATGCAGAAAAACTTATTTCCCCAAATGTTACCTGGGAACCATGGAGCATTCCAAGGGAAGAACGCGAAAAGAGAAATGGTCATTCAGCAAAAGTAGTTTGGTTTACCGGAATTTCGGGAGCTGGAAAAAGTACTATTGCAAAAGAGCTTGAACGAAGACTTTGGAATGAGGGAAAACAGACTGTCTTGTTAGATGGAGATCAGGTTCGGCATGGATTAAATGGTGATCTTGGATTTAGTCCAAAAGATAGAGGTGAAAATATTCGCCGTGTTGGTCAAGTGGCAAGATTGTTCTTTGAGCACGGAAATATAGTACTCTGTACATTTGTGTCACCTTTTGTGAAAGATCGCGAAGCTGTTGAAGCGTTATTCCCTGAAGGAAAATTCACAGAGATTCAGATAACTTGTTCTCCTGATACCGCGAAAAAACGAGATCCGAAAGGACTGTACGCCAAAGCAGAAAAAGGAGAGATATCTAATCTTACCGGCTTTGATGCAGAGCATGAAGAATCCGAAACACCAGCCATGATTATCGATACGGATCAGGTGAGCGTAGATGAGGCGGTGGGTGCGATCATGGAAAGCTTTTTCAGTTAAGTTACTAGAGAAAAATTAACTGACAAGGTTTTCTGGTTTTATTGGGGAACTAAAAAAAACGAAAAGTGTTAGTCTGTGATTTGTTTAATGTATCCTTGTATATCCAGTAAAAATCTGTTTCTAAATCCTTAATTAATCCTTATTATTACTAATTAATCATTTAGCGACGAAACGTGACTAACCAAGATCAAAACAACGACGGATCGGAAAACAAGAAACAACACTCCGGGGGCGAATTTCCTATGCAGGAGTACCGCCTGGTACCGGCAGATCAGTTTGATGGAGCGCAAGGAAATAATGAAGTCGAGATCGACCTGATCGAACTCGCTAAAACGATCTGGGGCAGCCGAAAAACCATTTATAAGTTTGTCGCAGTCGGTGCCATACTTGGAGTTTTAGTGGCCTTGCTAAGCCCGAAAGAATACGTGAGTTCTGCCACCCTGATGCCGGAATACAGTGCCGAAAGTCAGGGTGGAGCTTCCAGTTTACTTCAACAATACGGAGGATTAATTGGGTTAAGTGGTGGAACATACAATTCATCCAGTAATGCCATTCGTGTGGATCTGTATCCACAGATTGTATCCAGTCTCACTTTTCAGGATCAACTGTCCAGAGAACCCTTCTATTTTTCAGAGTATGATACCACGGCTTCCATATATGCTTATTATCTGGAAATTCAATCCCCGGGCTTGATTGGAGCCATTAAAAAATATACGATCGGGTTACCCGGTTTAATTATTGGGGCTTTTCAACAGGAGGAGCAAGCAGTTGAAACCATAGAAGACGGGATTGTCCGCCTGAGTGAAGATGAAATGAAGGTAATAAAAGATATGCGTTCCAGAGTATCTGCCAGCCTGGATGAGGAGTCGGGAATTATATCTGTTTCAGCACAAATGGGTGATCCGGAACTCGCAGCTAAGGTTGCAAAATATACCATCGAAGAATTAACGATCTATTTGACGGATTACCGAACGGAAAAAGTACAACGGGATCTGGATTATATTGAAGAACAGCTGATGGTAGCAGGGGACAGATTCGAAACCGCACAATTGGCACTGGCAGAATTCAGAGACAGTAACCAGGGCACCCTCACGGCACGGGCCCGAACCGAAGAGCAGCGTCTTAATTCGGAATATGATGTTGCTTTTAATGTATACAATACCCTAACTCAACAATATGAAGAAGCCAAGCTGAAAGTACAGGAAGAAACACCGGTATTTAAAGTCCTGCAGCCGGTACAAGTACCTGTAAATGATACAACAAGTGGATTATTAATACTAGTATTGTTTATTTTGATGAGCTTTACAATTGGAGTTACATATATAGGTCTTCCTTTTCTCTATAAGTACCATTAAAGCTATGGTCATATGAAGCTAGTAGTCCTTGAAGATCGGAAAATTGATTATTATAGTCATAATAGGACAATAAAATATACATTTTTATTTCTGATTGGTTTATTAGGTAGCCTATTTTTTTTATTTCTTTCAATTATACCACTTCAATATAAATTATTATTAGAGGTAATTTTTAATTTTATTTGCCTTTATTATTTGTATAAATCAAAAATATTTAAGGGTGTAAATTTAACTACTTTTAGTCTATTAATATTATATATTAGTAGTAATATTGCATTATTATTAATGTCCAAAAATATTTCAGACAATTTTACACTAGTAAGATACTACGTTTATTTTCCAATATTTTTATTTCTCGGTATCGCACTAAAAAGAAAAGATGCTAAGTTAAGTAAGTTTCTCTATCAGATTTGTATTGCATCTATGATCGGTACATTAGTGTACGTTATTTCAACAAAAATGTTATTTAATACTGTAGAAGAATTTAGAAGCTTGTCAAAAATCTATGGCAGTAGTTTTTCTAATTCCTTGAGGTTTGCCGTGGAGGAAAAATATAAATTTACACCACTTATAATTCCTCCACTTGTTTTGTATTCTATTTCAAATATAAGAATAAGTTCTGGGGTTATTCAAAAATTAGGATACTCATTCATAATATTAGCTACTGGGTATTTGGCATTCGAATCGAATATGAGAAGTGTTCTCTTAGCTTACATTTTATCAATAGGTACAGTATTTTTGATGCCAAGGTCAAAAATGCAGCCCGCCATCAAAATCGTTATATTCGTATTAAGTTTGTTAATGATATTTTATTTATTCCGATTTATTATAATTAATGATCCAGAATTTATTGAACAAATATCTGGAAAAGGAATTTTTTCTTCAGATGTAGTCTTGAGAATAAGTATTCTATTTGATAATGCTATTCCAATCTTAAATTTTGAAGCAATTAGTCTTCTACCAGTTGGAGTTGTTGAGGTGCCTTATATACGAAATGGATTAAACATAGCTGATAGCACTTTATTGGGATTAAATACTAATTATGGTTATTTCTTTGGAATTCTAATTTATATCTCGTTTTTAATTTTACTAATTTATCGTGTATTAAAATATGTAAACACACGGGGATTAGATAATCTGGTGCTGTTATCAATTATATTAGTTCACGTGATCAACATGATAAATGATTACTATTTACTTTTTTTACCAGACGTTATTATCACTGCAATTCTAGTTGGATATTGTTCAGAATAGATATGTCAATCCAAATAATTGATCCATTTTATAAGGGGAGTAGGAAATACATTACTGATTTGTTTATTGAGCATTTTATATTGCTTGGCAAACAAGTAGAATTAATTAGATCTACAAACGAAGATTTTGATACAACTGATGGAGTCCACTCAGTAAGGTCATTTAAGTTGTCTGAAAAAAAATGGTATTATCGCTTAAATAATAAAGATATAGCTAATTTGACTAAACTTGTAAGCATTAATGGCGGTAATCTGTTTATAAACGGTATTAATGAGCTATTTAAATTTAAGTTTTTATTGTTTCTCTTCAATTTCAAAGGTTACAAATTTGTAATCGATTATAATTATAACATTGATGAATCCTTATTTAAAAGGCAGATTAAAAGATATCTTTATAAAATTCTATCAATTAATGTAGTAGCTTTGGATGAAAGATTGCTTGATATCAATGCTAATATTTTCTGGTTCCCAGATATTCAGCCTGGGGAATTTAACCCTAAACCATTTAATAATAATGAGATCAAGCATCTTGCTTTGATAGGTAAACAAAATGAAAGAAAGGGAATTGATAATTTTATATCTGTATTGGTTAGTCCAGAATCAAGCAATTACAAGTTCAGTATTTTCGGTAAAATTGAAAATAAAAACTATGAAAATATAATAAAAAAGCTCCCAAACGTAGATTACTACACAGAATATTTAACCGATGCAGAACTTAATCAGAAGCTTAATTACGTAGATGTAATTGTATTGCCATATTCGAACACTTTTATTGGTTCGAGTGGAGTTTTAGCTACTGCAATGAAAAAGAAAATTCCGGTTTTAGCAACTGCACATGGCTTGGTAGGTTACAGAGTAAAAAGGCATAGAGTTGGTCTTACATTTCAATACAACGAGCTGCCCAGATCTTTTTTTGATTGTATTGAAAAATTTAGATTATCTGACCATTATGATGCTATTGAATTATTTAATGAAGAGTTTTCAGCAATAAAATTTAAAAAGAAAACAAAAGAATTAATTGAACATTTTAATAACTAATGTATTTGGTGATTTAAATAAAGGTGATAAGGCACTGTTCGAAACCCTTTATCATATCATTAAATCAAAAAATAGTAACGCCAATATTTCAGCTGTAGCAAGGTTCTATGAAGATTTTGATCTGGATGTTAATATTATAGAGCAGCCAACGAAATTAAATTCTCGTAATATTTTTTATAGGGTCTTTTACTATATATTTGTAATAGTTTACATGGAACTTTCATTAAGAATTGGAATCTCATTTAGTTCTCGTTTCCAGGAGTATCTTGATGCAGTTAGAGAATCAGACATTGTAATATCCTGTCCTGGTGGGTTTCTGGAGGATTCGAATCTATCTTATTTACTTGGGTTATTGCAGATGCATCATGCTCAAATACGAGGTAAAAAATGTATCATTGCTCCTCAAAGTATAGGCCCAATAAAAAGTAAAATCGGGCGCTTTTTTTTGAAGAAGATACTTTCAGGCTTTGATCATATTTTTGTTAGAGAATCCTTCAGTTACAAATTCCTTATAGATTTAGGGGTGAATGAAAATTTAATAACGAAAACCACAGATGTGGCACTGCATTCGAGTAAGTTTCATTCTTTTCAAATTTTAAAAAGGGAAGAGGATTTGCATCTCAGTACTGTAGTTCGTTGGAATTTCCCACATATGGAATCTGTGGATTATCAGATTAATAATTATATATGGACACTAAATAATTATTATAAATATCTACACCAAAAATATGGATTTAGAACTCTTATTTATGATCAGGTTAGCGTAGATAAACAATTTTCCGATTTACTTGACTATGATAAGAGTTATCTGAAAAAATACAAGATTGAAGATTTCAAGCAAACTATTTCAGAAATTTCCAAGGCTAAATTATTTACAGGATCACGTTTTCATTCATGTGTATTCTCAATGATGGCCAATACACCCTTTATTGCTATTGCTTATTTGCCAAAGACAAGTGGTATACTAAGGGATCTTAATTTGGATTCGAATTGTCTTGATATTAATAATATTAAACTTGAAGAACTTATTGAAAAGGCTGATTACATTTTGGAAAATTATGAGCATGAAATGGAATTATTGAAAGGAATAAGTAATAATTTGGACACTAAATTTGAAGATTATATTGAAGATACTGTCCAAGAATCAATTCTTTAACATTCTAGGGGTCGGTTTTCCAGTAGCACTTCAGGTAATTATTATGCCAATAATTATCTCTAACTACGGAATATCAAACTTTGGTCTATATTCTATAATAAATTCAGTAATCTACACAGTTCCGGTAATTGGCTTTGGTACAAATGTGAGTCTAATCAAATATGTATCAGAAAATGAAACAGATCAGGATCTTTATTACTACTCACTTGTAAACTTATTCGTGATTATTTGGCTCATCGCTATGATTTTTATGCTACTACCATTCAAAGCACATGGTGTATTAGCTGAATTACTGAAATATAAATACTACCTCGCTACAGCTGGGTTTTCGAATTTGATAGTTATAATAACTCAAGCCACATTTAAAGGACAAAACAATTATTCGCTACATAGCGTTGTTTCCATAATCTTAGCCTTATCAAATTATGGATTACCCCTTATTCTGATACTTATATATGAGATCTCTTTGGAGCAATTCTTTTTTGTGTATAGCATGTCGTACCCACTCGCCCTGCTTATTGTTTTTTTAACTTTAAAGAGATTCAAAATCATATTTGACTGGAATGCCATAAAGCATATATACAGTTATAGTTTCAAAATAGGCTGGGCAAATTTGTTGAACATATCATTTGTGCAAGGGCAAAAGTATTTACTCCTATTCTTTACAAGCATGTCTTATGTTGGGATATATTCTATAGCATATACAATATTTTCTAAATTACATCTAGTGCTTTCCTCGTATAATGAAACAGTTCTAAGTGAATTATTTAATATAAAAGAGAAGAAAATATATATTAAAGATAAAATTATAAGATCTATTTTTGCTTCTCTGTTCGTTTACAGCCTTACTTATTTTTGTTTGGAAGTAATAAAAAAAATACTGCTTAAAAATCAAATTGGTGCAGAAGAATTCGACTTAATATTTTACACATTAATTATTCCATATTTTGTTATGGGATTTTCGAGTATTTGTTATCATGTGTTTAATACAGTAGGACTACAGAAAGTTAATTTAATTACTCTTTTTATTAGGGTGACATCACTTTTCATTCTCGTGTTAATATTAGGAAATTTTCGAAATATAGTTCCAATAATTGCAGTATCAATTTTATTTGGCGAGGTTTATAGCATGATTATGTTTTACGTTAAAAGAGAAAGAATTTCAAATTATGCTTGAGTTCAGGGATACTTTTTTTCTAGTTGTAGGTAAACCACCCGTTAACGGAATGACTGTGATTAGTTCTTATATTATCGATAAATATGGTTCTATAAATAATAATGAATATGCTATTGTAAGAAAAAAATTTAAACGTAAGTCATTTTGGCTATTGCAGAAATGGGTTGATCTATTCAGAAACTTAATCTCTTATTTGCTTTTCAGAAGAAAGAAATGGTTATATATAGTTTCAGAAAGCGGCAAAGGCATAGTTTTCACCTACTTAATTATGAGCCTATCTATTCTAACTAAAAGGAGAGTTTATTTGCATCATCATGTATTTAGTTATATAAACAAACACAATTATCTTATTTCAAAAATATCTAACTATAAGAATGTCGTTCATATTTTTCTGTGCAACAAAATGAGAGATAAGTTTACTGACAAGTATGGCCAAGTCAACTCGATTATTATCAATAATAAGAATTTCTTTGACATTAAACCGAAACAGATAATGGCTGGTAGTAGCGCTAAATTAAAGGTCGGCCTCTTAAGTAATTTAAATAAGGAAAAGGGATTATTTGATTTTTTGTATTTAGTTAAGTCACTCAGTCTTGATAAGTTTGAATTTCATTTAGCCGGTCCAATTGTCAATAGTGATGATCGAAAATTTGTCAAAAAAGAAGAGATAATATACTATGGCCCAGTGCAAGGTGAACTCAAGAATAAATTTTATTCTGAAATTGATGTTTTTGTTTTTCCAACCAAGTACAAGAATGAAGCACAACCGTTAGTTCTTTACGAAGCTATGGAATTTGGCAAATATATAATCACCTATGACCGAGGATGTATAAAAAGCCAAGTAGAAGGGCATGGTCTTATTGTAAATGATAAAGAAGAACTCAAAAAAGCTTTAAATGATTATTATAAACAACATATAAATGGTTAATTTTTAATGGAAACTCAATTACTAGGTAATTTTACTAAAGAACCAAGAGTAGCACTTGTTTCAGGCTTCTGGGCTCAGAACATAGGTAATGCATATTTTAATATAGGTGGAAAATGGATACTGGATCAGGTATTTGGAAAAGATGAGGTGCAATTTATTCAGGATATGCCACCGTATCGGACTTTCTACAACCAAAGCAAAGGGAATCCTAAGAACTATGCAGAACTTGTACATCATCTGGATGTGGAATACATTGTATTGCAAGGGCCATGTTTGACTAAAACATTTGCTGATATCTGGGGAGATGCCTTTAAAATTTTCAAAGCGAGCGGTATAAAAGTTATGCTTATTGGGTGTGCTTTCTTTAAATACACTGATGAAGAAATCAATTCAGTACGTTCCTTCCTTGACAAGTATCCGCCGCATTTGATTTCAACCAGAGATAGTGAGACTTATAAGGTTATCAAAGACTGGATCCCTAATACACATGATGGAATTGATAGTGCCTTTTTTGTTCCGAAAGCATTCAATCCACTTCGATTTAAATTCGATCCCTTTTATACATTCACTTTTGATCGGTTTCCAGAACCGGATATTCAACTATCAGTAGAATCAGCAGTGAAGGGTAATATTCCATTAGATTCATTAGTAAAAGAGTTTAATTTTGATGGAAATAAGTGGGAATTGAAATCTCCGAGTACACAGTATTTTTTTTCCAAACTTGGCAAGGCTCAGGCATATTTTGGACACCTGATCGATCGGAGAAAGTTGCCTTCTGAATTAAATGAACATACTGTTATTCGTCCGGAACATCGGTATACGCCTCATATGACACATAAAATTTATCAACATCCTAATTCCTTTGTTTCAGATGAGACATTTACCTATTTCTCAATATATGCAGGAACTTCTCTGACCCTTTCAGACCGGGTACATGCCTGCGTGATGTCTCTTGCATACGGTAATCCGGCAATGCTTTTTACAATTTCACCACGACAAGCGTTATTTTCACGATTGGGACTTGAAGAAATACGATTAAAACCAGTTACCTTAGATTTAGACTTCCTGGAAGAGCAAAGACAGGCTGAGTTATCTTTTATAAAATCACATATTTAAAATACTTTGAAAACGATTGTATTACAGGATTACGGAGGATACAGATTCATCTACCAGCTTGCTTATGAACTGTTTAAGTCATTGAAGGTAATCTATATATACAGTTCTTCAAGTGGTGGTGCTAATTCAGATTATACCTCTGAGCAGAGTCCTGAAGTTATTGAACTCGGAAAAATCAATCACGATAAAGATAATTTATTCACTCGGAAAAAAATGAGACACAATACGGAAGAGAAGCAGTTGATTGTTCAAAAGGTGTAATGTTGGATATGCTGATATTGACAAATACTCCACTTGATGCCCAGAAGGTTATAAGTGATAAACTTTCACATCTTCAACAAGTAATATGGGTTCGGGATCTATTAAGCGTTGTAATTAAGGCTATTTTAAAAAATAAAATCCCACTTTTTAGAGGCGGAGATCGGCGAGTATTATCATTGGATTGAGAAAAGATGTTACAGTCAAGCGGACAAGCTGATCATAATTTCAGATCAGTTAAAATCAGAAATTCAGAATTGGGATATTACAACTGAAATTTGTGATCTCCTAATTTAGATAGGTTACTTGAGATAAATTATAAAACAAATTATATGAAAGTAGTTGTTCATGATTACGCAGGTCATCCTTTTCAAATTGATTTAAGTCGGCAACTTGCCAGAAATGGATTTGATGTTACACATATTTACACATCTTCAAGTGGCGGGCCTAAAGGTGGTTTTAATTCAGTTGAAAATCTGAGAATTATTGATCTTCAGCTTGATAAAATTGATAAAGCTAATTTATTCAAAAGAAGAGGACAAGAAATTAATTATGGAAAGGAGCTGATTAAGCAGCTCAAAAGTATAAATCCTAATGTTGTGATCTCAGCAAACACGCCGTTGGATGCACAAAAGCAGTTACTTCGATTTTGTAAAAATAATGACATATCCTTTATATTTTGGCTTCAAGATATTATAAGTGTGGCAATGGACAGTATCCTAAAAAGAAAGCTGGGATTTATAGGCTCAATGATATCTTGGTACTACAAATTAGTTGAACGTTCGGTGTTAAAAGATTCTGATCATGTAGTAGTAATAGCAGAGGATTTTAAAAATGTGATAATACCATGGGGTGTAGAGAATTCTAAGATTACTACTATTCCAAACTGGGCACCAATTGAGGAAATGCCGGTCTATCCAAAATCAAACCCATTTTCTAAAGCCCATGGAATAGAGGATAAGTTCGTTGTTCTTTATTCTGGTACCATGGGTATGAAGCATAACCCGTCTATAATTTCAGAAGCGGCAAAAAAACTACAGAATGAGCCTGATATTGTGTTTGTTGTAATCTCAGAAGGGCAGGGAATGAAATACTTGAAAAAAGCTAAAAGTAATCTGCAATTAGAAAACTTGAGGCTGCTCCCTTTTCAGCCGTTTGAAGAGCTTCCTAAAGTTTTGGGTAGTGCGGATTGTTTAGTTACCTTACTGGAACCTAAAGCGGGTATTTTCAGTGTTCCTTCTAAAGTATGGTCGGCTTATTGCGCAAAACGCCCTTCTCTGCTGGTTATGCCTGCTCAGAATCTTGCAGCACGAATAACAGAAAACATAAATGCAGGTTTTATCATTGATAATGAGAATCCTGTAAATCAATTATGTGAAAAAATCATACAACTTAAAAAGAATGATGAACTTAGGGATCTGTTAGGAAATAACGCTCGTCAATATGCTGAAGAACACTTTTATGTTGAAAAAATAGCAAAAAAGTTTGCTAATATACTTAACATAATTTAATTATATTTCGTTAAATTATTGTAAAACCATACTTTAAAATTTCAATCCTAAAAAAAAAATTATACATGAAAAAAGCATTAGTATGTGGAGCCGGTGGATTTATCGGTGGGCACCTTGTAAAGCGATTAAAAGAAGAAGGTTATTGGGTTCGAGGTGTTGATCTTAAAGAGAATGAATATGGTAATATGGATGCCGATGAATTTGTGATTGGTGATCTGCGTGATATACAGATCGTGCGTAATGTTGTGACTGCAGAACTTGATGAGGTTTATCAGCTGGCGGCGGATATGGGAGGAGCAGGTTTTGTATTCACCGGGGACAATGATTCTGACATCATGCACAACAGTGCGCTTTGTAATCTGAATGTGCTTGAAGAAGTAAAGAACAAAGGGATTAAAAAAATATTTTATTCTTCTTCAGCTTGTATGTATCCGGAATACAATCAAATGGATCCGGATAATCCTAAGTGTTCAGAGGATAGTGCCTATCCTGCTGCTCCGGATAGTGAATATGGTTGGGAAAAATTATTCAGTGAGCGTCTTTATCTTACTTATGAGCGTAATCATGGTATTGATGTAAAAGTGGCCCGCTTCCACAACATTTTTGGCCCACAAGGGACTTGGGATGGAGGGCGTGAGAAAGCCCCTGCTGCTATATGTAGAAAAGTAGCGATGGCACAAGGCGGCGACCATGTGGAAGTATGGGGGACAGGAAAGCAGACCCGGTCCTTTTTGATTGTCGACGAATGTGTGGAAGGGGTCAGAAGGTTGATGGAATCTGATTTTTCTGGACCTGTAAATATCGGTTCAGAGGAAATGATTTCCATTCAGGATTTTACCAAAATGGTTATCGATATCTCTGGGAAAGATCTCTCTATTAAAAATATTGAAGGTCCTACCGGGGTTGCAGGACGCAATTCTGATAATGCATTGATCCAGGAGAAATTGGGTTGGGCCCCAAGTCAGCCACTTCGAACAGGGGTTGAAACTACCTATAACTGGATCGTGGAGCGGATTAAAGAACGGGAAACGGCAAATGCCTGAACCTGATCTTATAAAGAAACTATCTGAATTAAGTCCGGTACTGACTGCACACGGTACCGGGCAAAAATTCGTTTTCAGATCTAATGATCAGATGTCTAATGCATCAACTCAAATTGCTTTTGGTCAATTTGAGCCGGGAGAGGTTTGCGAAGAACATGTTCATTCAACGATGTACGAGTATTTCTTTTTTTTAGAGGGGAAAGGAACTTATTTAATTGATAATGTTTCTTATGATTTAGAAGAAATGTGCTTTTTAGAAATTCCACCTAAAAAAAGGCATTCTTTACATGCAGACAAGGGAGAAACTCTGAAGTTTGTCTATTGGGGTATTGCTACAGATTAATTTTAAAAGTGTAAATAAATTCGTAGATTAAATTTTTAATGTAATCAAGTTTATGCTACACGAATTAGATCAGGAAATAAGGGGAGACGTATCAAAAATTCTTGCCACATCTTATTTAAGATATAGGGAAAGAAGGGTATACCGATTTATTTCAAGGTTACTTGATATAACATTAGCTGTTACCGGAATAGTTCTCTTACTACCTATTATGTTAGGGGTTGGAATGGTTGTATTTGCTTCCAATGGTAGACCTATATTTTTCAGGCAAAAAAGATTAGGGAAAAACGGGAAACCTTTTGAGATTATTAAATTCCGTACTATGCGGAAAGATGCCGAGGTCATATTAAAAGAAGATCCTGAATTATATCAAAAGTATCTCGATAATGATTATAAGCTACCTCCTAATGAAGATCCACGCCTTGTGAAGTTTGGAGCTTTTTTAAGGAAATCATCATTGGATGAGCTGCCACAGTTGTTTAATGTGTTAAAAGGGGATATGTCACATGTAGGTCCGAGACCAATTGTACCGCAAGAACTTGAACGGTATGAAGGACATGAACGAGAGTTTTTATCGGTTAAACCTGGTATCACAGGGTTATGGCAGGTATCAGGACGTAGTGAAATTGAATATCCTCAGAGAAAATATCTTGATCTATTATATGTAGAAAATCAGTCTCTGTTTCTAGATTTAAAATTGCTTGTTAAAACTGCATACATCGTATTTAGAAGGCATGGAGCACATTAGCGGATTAATTTAGATGAGTATTAATTACTATTTATTTAGAAATTAGTTTATCGGCTTAGTAAAGATTTAAGGCATGGAATACTCTTCATTCCGTGCCATTTTTATTTTAAGGAATTAAATACATGCAGGAAGTACTGGAGAGGATCAATAACAAAGAGTTTACCGTCGGAATTATCGGATTGGGATATGTTGGGCTCCCCTTGTTAAAAACCTTTCATCAGGTAGGGCTAAAGGTCAAAGGTTTTGATGTGGACCCTAAAAAGATCGGACATATTGAGGCTGGAAAGAGTTATATCAAGCATTTTAAGAATGAGGATATTCAGCAGCTTTCTTCATCAGATCGTTGCAGGGTGACCACCGATTTTAAAGAGCTTGAAAAGGTAGATGCTATTCTGATCTGTGTCCCTACGCCTCTGGATCATTACCGGGAACCGGATATGACCTATGTGGAAGATACCGCTCGCACGATCTCCATGTATCTGCAAAAAGGCCAACTTATTGTGCTTGAATCCACTACCTGGCCGGGGACTTCCGATGAATTGATGAGCCGTATTCTTGAAAAGGGATCGGGACTTAAGGCAGGCAAGGACTTTTTTATTGCTTACAGTCCCGAACGGGAAGATCCCGGGAATCCTGATTTTGATACTCAGACTATACCTAAAGTTGTGGGGGCTTCTTCAGAAGACGCCCGAACCATTGCTGTTGCTTTATACAGTGCGGCGATAGACCGGGTTGTACCCGTTTCTTCCGCTAAAGTTGCGGAATCATCAAAACTACTTGAGAATATTTTCAGGTCGGTCAACATCGCACTGGTCAATGAAATGAAATTAGTGATGGATGCCATGGGGATCGATATCCATGAGGTGATCGAAGCGGCAGCTACTAAGCCCTTCGGATTCATGAAATTCACTCCGGGGCCGGGACTGGGGGGGCACTGCATCCCTATCGACCCTTTTTATCTGACATGGAAGGCCCGGGAGTATGGATTGAATACCCGGTTTATTGAACTGGCAGGAGAGGTCAACAACGCGATGCCACAGTATGTGATCGATAAGGCCATGCTGGCATTGAATACCAAGGGTAAAGCGGTGAATGGAAGTAAAATACTGGTGCTGGGAGTGGCGTATAAGCCCAATGTGGATGACATGCGGGAATCCCCTTCCTTTACAATTATGGACAAATTCGTCCGTTTAGGGGCTGAGGTAAGCTATTATGATCCATGGATCCCGGTCATCCCTGCCACCCGTGAGCATAAGAACTGGGAAGGGGTGAAGAGTATTTCCTGGGAACCTTCAATTATTTCGGATCATGATGCTGTGATCATCGTCACCGACCACAAAGACGTTGATTATGTTCAATTGCTGGAATGTAGTTCCTGTATCGTTGATTCAAGGAATGTATATCCGGGTGGGCATGACTTAATTGGTGAGAAGATTTTTAAGGCTTAAAACATTAATAAATTTCGCCTGTTTTTGTAGAACTGAGTAGATTAGGAGTAAGCCTGCTATTTTTATATCTCCAGTATTTATGTAACCGGAATACCAGTCCTAAAAAACTGCAAACCACCACTGAATTTCCTACCTTTATAATCATTTTATTCCAAATCAATCAAATTAAATAAATATGAAGATTGCTGTTGCCGGAACCGGGTATGTAGGTCTATCATTAGCAGTTTTGTTGTCCCAGCATAACGAAGTTTTTGCATTAGATATTATCCCGGAAAAAGTGGACTTGATCAATAACAGAAGATCTCCGATCACTGATCCGGAAATAGAATCATATTTAGCAAAAAAAGAGTTGTATCTGAAGGGAACAATGAACATTCAAGAGGCCTACTCCAATTCAGAGTTTGTTATTATTGCTACTCCGACTAATTATGACCCGGAAACTAATGAGTTTGATACTCGATCTGTAGAGGCTGTGATACAGGATGTATTGTCCATTAACCCACAAGCAGTAATGGTGATCAAATCTACCGTACCGGTAGGATATACAGAGACAGCAAGGAAACAATTTGGAACTGTTAATCTGATTTTCTCTCCGGAATTTCTTCGGGAAGGTAAAGCATTATACGATAACCTTCATCCGTCACGCATTGTAGTTGGAGAGCAATCTGAACGAGCTGAAAAATTTGCTGAGCTTCTTATTGAAGGTGCTGTTAAAGAAAAAAAAGAAATTCCTGTTTTATTTACCGATTCAACAGAAGCTGAAGCTATAAAACTATTCTCGAATACATACCTTGCTATGCGGGTTGCTTATTTCAATGAACTCGATTCCTATTGCGAGTCTCATGGCTTAAATGCTAAACAGGTAATAAATGGAGTTGGGTTGGATCCACGTATCGGAGATCATTATAATAACCCTTCTTTTGGATATGGGGGATATTGCTTACCTAAAGACACGAAGCAGTTACTAGCTAACTTTCAGGACGTTCCTAATAACCTCATTAAGGCAATTGTGGACGCCAACCGAACAAGAAAAGATTTTGTTGCGGATCAAATCATAAAAGAGAATCCTGAAGTTGTCGGAATTTATCGCCTTGTTATGAAACAAGGTTCCGATAATTTCCGAGCGAGTGCAATTCAGGGAATTATGAAGCGGATCAAAGCTAAAGGCATTAAAGTTGTAGTTTTTGAACCATATTTGGAGCAGGAAGAGTTTTATCATTCCAAAGTAATTCGGGAACTTGATGAGTTTAAAAAGATATCTGATATCATAGTTGCTAATCGTATGGTAGATGAAATCCGGGATGTGGAAGAAAAAGTATATACAAGAGATCTTTTTGGGAAGGACTGAATCAGTTTACCAGAGTAATATTGTTGGGTGCTTAGTTTTGAGTTTATTAGATATGAATAATTACAACTGCATTAATCATCTGGAGCGCTGAAAACTCAAAACTAAATTCCCTATCTTCGGACTGAAGATAAAAGTCAGTACAGATGAATAAACTAAATTTTTCAGTCATTGGTTTTGGACGAATAGGTAAACGTCACGCTAAAATTATTAATGAATTTGAGCTAATCGAATTGATATCAGTAGTGGATGTTGATTCAGCTCAATTTAATTCATCGGATGAACTTGGCTTAACGGCTAATCAGTATGATTCTCTGGATAAATTTATTTCTACTGATCAGAACAAATCTGATGTAGTAACAATAGCTACTCCAAATTCTTTTCATTCAACATATGCTATTCGACTTTTAGAGGCCGGTTATCATGTGCTAATAGAAAAGCCAATGGGTTTATCCGAAGAAGAATGTAAAAAAGTAATCCTAGCTGAGAATTCTACAGGAAAGAAAGTATTTGTAGTAAAACAAAACCGATATAGTCCGCCTTCTGTTTGGATGAAGCAAATGATAGATGATAAAATCATAGGTGATGTTTTAATGGTTCAGGTTAATTGCTATTGGAATAGGGATGACCGCTATTATAAACTTAATAACAGTTGGAAAGGTGATAAAAAGTTGGATGGTGGAGCTTTATTTACTCAGTTCAGTCACTTTTTGGATCTGATGTATTGGGTATATGGAGATATAAAAGATCCTAAAGCAATAGTTAAGAACTTTACTCATCCGGATCTGAAAGACTTTGATGATTCAGGTTTTGCACAGTTTGAATTTTTAAATGGTGGAATAGGCTCAATTAATTATTCTACTTCTTGCTGGGGACAAAATATGGAAAGCAGCATTACTGTGGTCGGTACGAAAGGTAGTTTTAAAGTTGGAGGACAGTATATGAATGAGGTCGAATACTGTCATGTGGAAGACTATAAAATGCCAGAACTTCAGAAGACCAATCCCCCGAATGATTATGGCCCTTATAAAGGTAGCGCAGCCAATCACCACTACGTTTTCGAAAATATCGTGGAGACTTTAGAAGGTAGTACAGTGCCTACTGCTTCTTCTTTTGAAGGAATGAAAGTTGTTAGTATTATTGAGCGTATTTACAAAGCAGCTCAATTCATATAATGTCAGAAATATTTATTCATCCTACCGCGATTGTTGATGAAGGTGCCAGTATTGGGATTGGTACTAAAGTATGGCATTGGGTCCATATCATGGGTAATGCAGAGATAGGTAAAAACTGTGTTTTAGGGCAAAATGTGTTTGTTGGTAAGGCGATTCTTGGTAATAATGTTAGGGTTCAGAATAATGTTTCTATCTATGATGAAGTCTTTTTAGAGGACGATGTTTTTTGTGGACCAAGCATGGTCTTCACCAATGTCATTAACCCACGTAGTCATGTCCAAAGAAAAGATGAGTATAATCCTACCTATGTTAGGAAAGGAGCTTCAATCGGAGCTAATGCTACAGTTGTTTGCGGAAATGAGATTGGAGAATATGCATTTATTGGTGCAGGTACTGTAGTAACAAAACCTGTAAAAGCATTTGCTCTGGTAGTTGGAAACCCTGGTCGACAGATTGGTTGGGTTTCGAAAGTCGGGCACAGATTGAATTTTGATAATAATGGGAAGGCAGAATGTGCAGAAACAGGCGAAAAGTATCAGTTAAAAAATAATACAGTTTATTTAGTATAGCCAGATTATGGAAGTCCCTTTACTTGATTTACAAGCTCAGTATGAATCGATAAAAGAGGAAGTTCAGGAAACAGTCCTGGATGTTATGGAATCCCAGTATTTTATAATGGGGGATAAAGTAAAACAGTTTGAAGTAGAAATTGCTGAATATTGTGAAGCTGATTTTGCATTTGGTTGTGCTTCTGGATCTGACGCTCTTTTATTGGCATTAATGGCCATTAATATCAAACCCGGGGATTATGTAATTACTTCTCCGTTCACTTTTTTTGCAACAGCTGGAGCAGTCTCAAGATTAGGTGCAATTCCAGTTTTTATTGATATAGAGCCGGATAGTTTTAATATAGATCCAAACAAAGTCAGAGCTTTTTTAGAAGGGACAGATGATCTTTCTAAAAGGATTAATGCTGACCCCAAAAAAATAAAAGCCATAATTCCTGTTCATTTGTATGGTCAATCTGCTGATATGGATCCAATTATGGAATTAGCGCAAGAGTTTGATTTAAGCGTAATCGAAGATTCGGCTCAGTCAATTGGTACAAGTTACAAAGGAACTCAGGTAGGAAGTATTGGTGATTTTGGTTGTTTTAGTTTTTTCCCAAGCAAGAACCTTGGGGCATATGGTGATGCCGGCCTGATTACGGTAAAAGATCCAGAATTAGCAGAAAAAGTTGACATATTAAGGTTACATGGAGCTAAACCTAAATATCATCACAAGTATGTAGGAATCAATAGTCGTTTAGACGCAATACAAGCCGCTATACTATCAGTGAAATTAAATTATCTTGATAGTTGGTCAAACTCCAGATTTGAAATTGCTTCTATGTATGACCAAGCGCTCTCCTCTGTTGGAGTTGTTGTTGATGATAATTTCTCTACTTCAAAAGGTATAATATTACCAAGCGTTACTACAGGTAAAACAGAAGAAGGCGGGAGACATATATATCATCAATATACCATCAGAACGAATCAAAGAGATGAACTGCAGTACTTCTTATCAGAAAAGGGAATTGGTACTTCAGTCTACTATCCGGTTCCTTTACACATTCAGGAGTGCTTTAAAAATCTTGAGTATTCAAACAAAGATTGCCCAGAAGCCATAAAAGCATCCCAACAAGCTTTGTCACTTCCAATTTATCCAGAATTAAGTGCTGAACAGGTTCATTATGTGGTCAACACGATAGCAAGCTTCTTTCACTTTTAAAGAAATAAAGTCTGTATTAAGGATTACTATTTCGTATCTGGAAAATGGTATTTGTAACAATAGCTGCTAATGATACAATTGTAGAATAAAGGGTAATTCGTTCCGCAGTAGAAAGTGATTTTTTTTCTTCCTTTGGAGGTATTATAAGCACAGCTCCGGGTTTAACTTTTGGATAAGACTTAAAGAAAAGAAAGCGTTTTGTCCTATCCACATCCCCATTAGCATAAACAATATAAGCTCGTTTCTTATTTGCGATATCTGTATACCCGCCTGCTGAATTAATATAATTTTTGAATTTATCACCATCATTATATCTGATATTCACAGGATAAAGTACTTCACCTCTTACTTGTACAGTTTCTAGTTTTTTAGGGATGTTTATTACATCACCTTCCTGAAGAAGGATATTAGAAGTTGAATTAGGGTTATCAATGGCCTCTTTTAAATTGATGCCTACTTTTGAAAGAGACTTTGTTTCATCTACATTTTCAGTTAATGAATCCGCAAGGTTCAATTCTAATTCATCTTGATTTAATCTAAATTGTCTTTCTAGAGAAGCTCCTTCCAGATAGGCATATTCAGTAGCGCCACCACTTTTATCTATCAGGTTTGATAGTTTAAAATCTCTTGTTTCAAGTGCGTAAGTACCAGGAAAGTTCACCTCTCCTGTAATCGTAATAAGTTTTTGGGTTTCATATGCTGGTGACTTTCGGACAAAAATCTGATCGAATGGTTTAAGAGTGATTTCCTGAAGCTTGGTCTGAAAGTTTAAACCATCTTCAATATTAACCGTTAATATTTCTGCGATTTGATTACGCACCGTTCCAGTACCATCGTCCAAAATACGACGAGCAATTTCAATATTGTAAGGAGCTGCATCCTCGGTAAATCCTCCTGCCTCAAATACCAAATCTTTCAATGTAATATCTTCCACATACTCATAGGTGTCGGGCTGTATTACAGAACCATTAATTGAGATCGTACGATTCTCTCTTAAATCAAAGATGGAAGAAATTTTGACCAAGTCATCCTTCTGGAGTTCAATATCATTTTCTGAAGGATTATTCAATAGTTCATCCAAGTTCACTGCGATTGCTTCTAAAGAGTAATCTGGTCTTGTTCTATAAATAATGGCTCTTTCTTTATAAGCATCTCCCATAAGCCCTTCCGCATTTTTTAATAGTACAGAAAGTGTTGGATTCTTATTTAATTGATACATTCCTGGTCTATAAACCGGACCTTCTATTTCAATCTTATTTTCATATCGATCTAGTATCTTTCCGATAGTTAAATGATCCCCATTTTTAAGTACAGTACTTTTTTCTTCTGGATAATTGACATCGATAATACTTCTTTCAGTCTCAGTATTTCTCTGAATAGTAATTTTTTTTGTATAAGCATATTCATTAAACCCTCCTGTAAAACTTAATAAATCTTCAAAGGTCTCCTCATCTAGTGTTTCAAAAAAACCAGTACGTTTTGTTTCCCCAACAACTGTAATTCTATTTTCATAAGGATCTACCTTGATAATGTCCTGATCTTGTAGTGTAATATTATCACTTAAATCTCCTCCGATTAAAAAATTATAGAGATCCACTTCTTTGAAAATCTTACCGTCTCTAATAACTTTTATTTTTCGGTAAGTGCCATTTTCTGTAGGTCCACCGGAATAGTAAAGTCCATTTAATACTGTAGCAAAAGAGGTTAAGGTATAGGAACCTGGAGCATTAACATTGCCGATAATATTCACTTGAATACTTCTAAGATTACCCAAACTTATTTGGGCATATGTATTAGGATTACTACCTGCTAAGCCTGAGTAAATAGTAGATAATTTTGAAACCAGTCTTTCAGAAGCTTCATCAATTGAAAGACCAGTAAGGAAAACTGGACCTAAATTGGGAATTCTTACAGAACCTTCAGGGGAGATTGTAAGCTGATAGGTATTTTCTGCGGCACCCCAAATGTCTACTAGAAGTTCATCCCCAGGTCCTAGTATATAGTTTTTTGGAGTTGGAATATTTAATGAAGGTTCGAAAGTTAATCTTTCATTCTGAAAAATATTGGATCCAAAAACCTTGGATTCTACTCGTTCAGTAAACAAATTTAAGGTATCAGCTGAGGTGTAATTTGTATCATCTTCATTATCTGAATTAGTTGAAGAAGATCTTAACCTTGTAATTCCAGTATCAGAATTTTCAGAGCTATTTTGCTCTTGTTCAATTTGATTTAGCCTAGATTTAAGTTTACTAATCTCAGAAGGATTCATTCCTCTGGCTCTGGCAATAACTTCTACTTCCGAAACTGTTAAACCCTGAGACTCCATTCTTTCAAAAAGTTGAACAATTTGTTGGTCAGATAGATTCTCCGATCTTAAATTTTTGAAATCGATACTGCCGATATCCTGTGCCGTTACTAATACCGGAGTAATTAAAAATAGAACGGTTAGAAAAACACATGAAATGAATCTTATAAAAGACAAAGTTTCTCTTGAAGAGAGGGATTTCATAAATTGCTGCAGATTGGTTTTTTAAGATATAATTGTAAACTACTAAATTAAGAACTAAATGAACACTTCAATTGCTAAGTTTATTGTCAAAGCATTGGTAATATTTATTGTTTGGTATGTAGTTTATGAGCTTTGGTTACTCCCTGATGGAAGGCTTGATAATTGGATCTCCCTTAATATAGTGGAGGTAAGCCGTGGAATTGTTGAACTCTTTGGGTATGAAGCTTGGTCGGTTAATCGTATTATTGGTATTAATGAAAATGGTGGGATTGAATTAGTAGATGGATGTACAGGGATTTCTGCTATTGGTCTTTTTCTAGGTTTTATTTTTGCTTACCCGGGCGATTGGAAGAATAGAATAAGCTTTTCTTTATTGGGTATTGGAGTTATATATATTGTAAATATATTACGAATAGTTGTTTTAGTAATTACCCAGGAAGAATGGATCGAATTCTTCGATATCACTCATGATTATTCAACAACTACTATTTTTTATATCGTAATTTTTCTTCTCTGGATGACTTGGGTTAAGTTTAATGATGTGGATTTTTCAACTTTAAAAAAAGAATTAAACCCTATTAATAGTAAAGATGCTAGGATTGCTTAAAAAGTCACTTTTAGTAGCTTTTTTTATATTAATTTATTTTTTGATAATAATCCCTATTAGAAATCATTTAGCATATTACATCTATAACTATCTTTCAGTTGCTAATTTGGATACCTTTTTTTTTAAGCTGCAAGGGAGAATATTAGTTTTAGGATTAGTTGATAGCATAAAAGTTTATCCATTAAAGATGCCATATGATATAACTTTCTTTATTTCCTCAATTGCTTTCATCTTACAAAATAACTGGAAGTATCTGGGATTGTTAACAATCATCCCATTAACAGGTTTTGTTATTGCGTTAATTTTTTTACTAATTGGAATTCATCAATGTATAAACATATTACTGATACCTATAGATCTTATAGGTAGATATATGGTCCCACTCTGTTCTTTAGGTTTGGTTGCATTAGCTTATATTCAACAAAAGGAAGAAGCTGAGGAATGAAAGAACGTTTAGAAAAACAAAATCAGGTATTGCAAGAACTGGTTGAGGAATTCAAAAACTTTAGGGATAAGAAAGAGATAACGATTGAAGGTTTTAAAAAAGGACAGCTAGTATATATTCTTGGAGCGGGAAAAGGCTCTTTATCTCATGCTCGTGAAGTCATCAGGACTTATGATCTAAAGATTAAAGACGGGATTATCATATCGAATGAAAATCAATCTTCATTCCATGGGATTCAGGTATTCAAAGGCTCTCATCCGTACCCTGATGAAAACTCTGTATCGGCATCCTATGAATTACTAGAACTTGCACAAAGAATTCCTGCTGGAGAAACGGTAGTCTTTTGTTTGTCAGGTGGAGCTTCTTCGATGCTTTGTATTCCTCCAAGTGGGATTGAGATAGATGAATTAGCAGAGACATATAAACTTTTGCTTAATTGTGGAGCAGCCATCAATGATATAAATATCGTAAGAAAACATGTTTGTTTATTGAAGGGAGGGCAACTGGCACAAGCTCTTCATCATACGAACTTAATTACACTGATAGAATCTGATGTTCCAAACAATGATTTAGAAACTATTGGAAGTGCACCTACAATTTGTGATTCCTCAACTTTTAAAGATGCTTTCCAGATATTAAAGCGATATCAGATTTGGAATGAAGTTCCACATTCAGTTCGGATTCACATCGCTAAAGGAATGAGCGGTGATATTCCAGATACCCCAAAACCCGGAATTAACGAGCATCCTAATCATACTGTAAAAATAATTTCCAAAGCTTCTTTATTTGCGAATGTTGTAGCTAATCAACTGAGAGAAGAAGGTTTTAATATCTGGGTCGCTGACTCAGCTTATAATGAAGATGTCAGGAAAGTATCAAAGATGATATGCAGTAAGGCTATTTCTATACTAAGTAGGAATGAGCCAGTTGAAAAACCCGCTGCCCTGATTTTTTATGGGGAGAGTACTGTGAATGTAAAGGGTGCAGGAAAGGGCGGGCGGAATCAGGAATTAGCCCTTATTTCAGCAATTTCTATAGAAGGTCAACACTCCATTTCGATGCTTAGTATTGGAACAGATGGTATTGATGGCCCAACAGATGCGGCGGGAGCTATTATTGATTCAAAAACCACCTTATTGGCAAGAAAAAAGAAGATCAGCCCTGAAGAATATCTGCAGAATAATGATTCCTATCATTTTCATGAACAAATGGGTACTCTGATTAAAACCGGACCTACGGGAAAGAACTTAATGGATTTACAAGTTGTAATCATTGAGTAGTTGAGTGAAGAGTTTCTTGGACTTATCTTTATATCTCTTTTTGATTCAGGTTTTTAACAAGTATTCAATTAATAATTAACAAATGATCTGGGAAGAACCACTATATCTTTGGCTTTTATTGGTAATACCAGCTTTGGTTATTGGGTTATGGCTCAAGAATAAGTCCATCAGGAAAGTACAGGAAAAGTATTTCGATAAATCTGTTTTTGAAGGATTAAGAAAGGGCTACTGGTCAACCGGAACGGCTCTTAAAACAGTTTTATTTATTTCCGGATTGGTGTTTGTATTGGTAGCATTGGCCGGCCCAAAAATTGGGACTGAGGTTCGGGAAGTAAAAAGACGTGGAATCGATATGTTGATTGCCCTTGATCTTTCTGCCAGTATGAATGCAGAAGATGTACGTCCAAGCCGGCTGGAAAAAGCTAAGTTTGAAATCAATCGTTTAATAGAACGCCTCAAAGGGGATAGAGTTGGATTAGTAGTTTTTACCGGGGAAGCTTACTTACAAAGTCCAATGACACTTGACTACTCGGCCCTACGCTTATTTCTTGAGATCGTAGATACCGATCAAATGCCGAGTTCTGCTACCGACTTTAAAGCAGCTATGGAAACCGCATTAGAAGCTTTTCAATCTTTAGAAGAAAATGAAAATTCAACAGAAGCTGCTAAAGTGTTACTTATCATTTCAGATGGGGAAGACCATGGTCAGTCCTATGATGAAGCCCTGACTGATTTGACTCAGAATTCAATAGCCGTATATACCTTAGGCATTGGAACAACTGAGGGAACAACCATTCCATTGTATGAGCAACAGAGCGGGCAGTTAATCGGTTACAAAAGAGACAGAGAAGGGAAAGTTGTAACTACAAGTTTGCAGAGAGATGCACTTCGCCAAATCGCGTCTAAATCAAATGGAAATTATTATGAAATAGAACGTGGAAATGATGGGATCGATGCTTTTCTGGCTAGAGTTGATGAACTTGAAAAAGGGGAGTTTTCAAGTCAGGAATACGCTGATTTCAAGAATCAATATCAATGGATGGCTTCACTGGGACTTCTTTGTTTTATTTGTTCTGTGATGATTCCCGGTTATAAAAAGAAGAATTAATTATACATGATTAAACTATTTGTCACAGACCTGGATGGGTGTGTAACTGATCCATTTATCACCCCTGATTGGGAAGCGTATACAAAGCTTAGAGCATTAAACTTAGCTAGTAAAGAGGACGAGAGTATTCCTCCTTTAAGTATTTGTACCGGACGACCTATGCCATATGCTGAAGCTCAGGCTCAAATTTTAGGAATTCGTCTTCCTTTTGTTTTTGAAAGCGGAGGGGGAATGTATGATGTGGTTAAAAATAAAATCACATGGACCCCCGATCTTGATGATGAAGCAAAAACTCAGGTTCAGGAGATAAAAGCATGGTCTCAGGAGAACCTGATTGATCAGTACGATTCGGCGATTTCTGAATTTGCTAAATTCACCGATATTGGAATTATTCATCAGGATACACCAACTATTGATGAGATGGCTGATAAATGCCAGGAATATATTTCATTAAACTATGAGCGGTTTGAAGTTCACAAAACGGAGGTATCAGTTAATATTATTCTTAAGAAAGCAAATAAAGGAGAGGGGATAAAGATGTTGGCCGGTCATTTCGGATTAACCCTGGATGAACTTGCTTATATTGGCGATTCAAGTGGAGATGTACCCGGATTAAAAATTGTTGGAATGCCTTTTGCGCCGTCTAATGCCGCTCAGGTAGCTAAAGATGTGGCCGAAGTTACAGAAGCAAGATCCACGAAAGGAGTGGTAGAAGCCTATCAAAAAATGATTGAGAGAAACAGGGAAGAGCTAGGTCGATAAAATTGCTCTAAATTTTAGCTATTAAATTTCCCGTTCCTGTATGAGTTTTAAGAGCTCAAAATAACGTTCAATCAACCGTTGGTAATCTGCTGAATATTTGGTGAAGTTCGGATCATTCAAACGATTCCGTATTTGTTTCTCTAATTCTTCCAGCGTTAAATCTGGGGGCGTAGGTTGAGGAACATCCTGTCCGGTAGTTCCTTCCCGTTTTTCTTCTTCATCACGTTCCTGTAGAGCCTCTTCTGCTTCTAGCATTCTGGATAAGATATTTTGTTGGCGCTCAATTAAGGTTGGATCAACAGCCCCTCCCCGAAGATCATTGATGGTATCTTCCATTTCTTCAATCATTCGTTCAATTTCACTGCCTAACTTGTCTCCACCCTCAAGTTCTCCATTTCTCTGAAGCTCCTGAAGTTGTTGCCTGATTGCATTTTGTTGTTTTGAAAGCTGGTTGAGGCGTTCCATCTGATCTTGAGTAAGCCGCTCTCCCTGCATATCATTGATCAGGTCCTGCATTTGTTGATTTAGCTGCTGCTGATTCTCGCCCATTTGTTGCATTTGTTCCATCATTTGCTGCGTACTCATCCCACCACTTCCACCGCTACCATTGGAAGATCCCTGTAGTTGTTCCAGTAAATTCGCAAGCATAAATGCTATTTCATTGATTCCGCCCATAGCCTGGCGCGTAGCAACTGAAGCCCGGTTTTGATTCCGTTCAGCCATTTGCTCCAGAGAATTTGTCAGCCTTCGTTCAACTTCTTCTTTCTTTTCGTTGATTTGGTTTGAAAATTGGGGAATATCTTTAGATAGTGTAAAAAGAGAATCAGATAATGAAATGAAGATATCTTCTACATTCTTTTGTTCTCTGGCATATTCGATATAGGCCTGGCTACGGTTTTCTGTGGAGCTAGCATATTCCACCAGCTCTTCCTGTTCCACAGAAAGGTTCAGTAAAGAATATAGAACGTATTGCAACCCCGCTATATTTATATTCATCTGTTGCTGCTGCATCTGCTGCATGGTGTTACGGGTCATCTCCGCCAACTTTTGGAAATCTTCTTTCAGGTTTTTTTGCTGCTGTTGATTTTGCTGACTCTCTTGTTGCTGAGGCTGATCACCCGATTGCTGCCCGGAATCATTCTGCTCATTACTTCCATTCTCATCAGATTCTGAGTTCTGTCCGGAGGCTTCCTTTTGAAGCTCTTCCAACATTTTTTCTAGCTCCTTCTGAATCCTCTCTAATTCTTTTTGAGACATTTCCTGATACGAACTTACAGACTCTTCTGTTTTACCGGTGGTATTCTCCGATAACTCCTCAATTTGCTCTTTTAGCTGTTCCGTTTGCTCCAGCGTTGACTTACGTTGCTCCTCCTGTTTTTGGGAGTCTCCTGACTGATTTTCGAGCTCTTCCTCTTGTCTTGCAAGGTCTTCATAAGCCTCTGCCAGTTTCTCTAAATCAGAATTGAGTTTAAGTTGTTTGAAGAGCTCCAGAGTTCGTTCCAGTCGTTGTTTGTACAATTCTTCATTGAACTCTGCATCCTGAAGTGCATCCCTAAGTTGTTCAGGGCTCATTTCACTCATTTGTTCCTGCAGCTTTTGGAGTGCTTCCCTGAAAGCTGGATCATCAATTTCTTCCATCAATTCCTGAAGTTCTTCATAGGCCTCCATAGTTTCTTCAGAAAGCATACTGTTTTCGCTCAGCTCTTCTTTAATCTCGTCGAATTTTTCATTCAACTCTTCAATTCGTTTTTCAATTTCTTCCTGTTGACGCTGTACTTCCTGAAGCTGTCGCTGTTGCTCAAAGTTCGTTTCGGGATTCTCTTTAAGTTGTTCTTTAAACGTATCATACTGTTCAGACATCTCATCAAAAGCTTCTGAAATATCTTCAAGATCTGTTTCCACATCATCTTCCTGCTCGCCTAAATCATCAAAATAGTCGATAAGAGAAGGTACAGTAAGGCTTATTAATTCTGACCGTGAGGTTTTATATCCCTGGTAACCATCGTTATCAGAAACTTCAATCCAGAACAAAAGCTCATCTTTTGGTTTCAATTCCAAACTTGATACATCCCAGGAAAAAGATTGAAGTACTCCGTTTCTGGGTCGGTCAAGATTGATTGAACCTGTAATCGGTTCTTCTACAAATGCCTTACGGAGCTCGTAATTAAGAGAAGCTGAAGTAAGGGCGAAATCGTCGGAAGGTCGGAAAAGAATATCAATTGAAGAAGGATCTACCGCTTCAAAAGAACTTGCCGGTTGTAAAAGCTCAACGTATGGATACTCATCCTGAATAGGATCAATCGTGAATTGAAATGGATTCTGATTTCTTAACCCGTTTTCATCAGACAGCATAAAAGAAAGAGTGTCGGGATCAGTAAGTTCTAATGAAAAATTAAAAGCTTGTGAGTCGTTTGCTTGGAGATCAGTTCGATCTTTATTTCTGAAAAGTGAAAACTCATCCAGCGCTTTATTAGTGACGCCGGAAATACTGATTTGGGATCCCTGATATCCCTGAACTAAAGAAAATGGGTAACGAAGTATCGTAGAATCCAGCTGAGTATATGCAGGAGGAGTGATAACCACAGTAAGCTCGGAAAACCTTGGACGGAGCTGAACCCGGGCATTATATGTTGGACTCTTATATCCATCCATCTTAACGTAATATTCTAAGTCACTATTTAAATCGAAAGGGAGAGAGGAGTAGATTGACCTTGTTGCATCCATATTTCGGGATCGAAACTCATCTTCAACAGGAGTTTTGACCATCAATGAAACTCTTTTTGGTACCGCTCCATCAAAAGTAACGGAGGCTGTAAATGGAGTTCCCTGTTCCTGAGTTACACTTCCCGGAGTAACAGTAAAGGTAAATGGATTTGGTTTTTCGAACACTTCCCAGAACTGAGCGAGCCGGGACGAAGAAGATTGAAAACTAAAGCCTGTTATCAATAAAATAACCAGTGAGGCAAACCCAATATTTCGCTTTAACTTGAGCTGATTTGATACTCTGGAGTTTTTCAGGAATGAAGTCAGATTCTCTTCTAATGCTTGTTCATTGACCTGTTCCAGGTTTTTGAAAATCGCAGCTTCAACAAGTCTGGGATTAGCATTTGAAGATTTCTCCAAATCGAGTGCGTAAGAAAGTTCTTTAAGATTTGAAGACCGTGCGAAAGATCTGTAAAACTCAATGAAGGAGGAGTTCTTTATAGATCGTAAACCACTCCAGATGCTTATTCCTGTCACTCCAATAAGTAAACTTAGAAAGGTGATTTTTACAGATGGAGCCAGGTAGAAGATCTCTTCTATAAAGATTAGAACAGTAATCCAGACCAGAAAAAGAATCACACCGCTATACAATGCATTTTGGCGCTCTTTCCGGTTTAGAGAAGAATGTATGCCGAGTAGTTTTTCCCGGAGTTGATCAGCAGTATGTGTAGAGTTTTTATTTGACATAAATAGTTGCTATAAAGAAACAGCTTTGCCTAATCAAAAACTATAAATGTTGGTTAAAATTGCGATCTAAATGTCAGAAAGTGTTAGTGTGTCCTTCATAAAATACCGACCATTTTCGCTACCAACCGTGATGATTTCTTTATCAAGATCATGCTCCAGATATAAATACCAATTTTCCTGCACAGCCTTATCCAGAAAAGCCTTCTTTTCATTAAGGGTATCAATAGGTCGCATATCATATCCCATTACCCATGGAAGGGGAAGATGAACATGAGTAGGAAGTAAATCAGCTACAAAAATAATGGTTTTCCCATCGGCTTCAATTTTAGGAAGCTGTTGACCTAAGGTATGTCCATTTGCTATGAGTGTACTTAAACCAGCCTCAAACTCAAAATAATCATCGACCAGATTTACATGACTGGAATTTTTCAGGGGTTGAATATTTTCTTTTAGAAAACTGGCATGTTCTCTCGCATTGGGGTTAATTGCTGTTTCCCAGTGTCTTATGTTGATATGATAGGTAGCGTTTGGGAAAGCATATTCAAGTTCGCCTTCTTTATTAAAAAAAGAAGTTCCCCCACAGTGATCGAAATGAAGGTGCGTGAAAATGATATCTGTGATATCACTAAAGTCGAATCCCTGAGCTTTTAAGGAACCCTCCAGCGTTTTTTCGGAGAAGTCGATCTGGTAGATATTCATCATCTTTTCATTAAACTTGGTACCCACTCCGTTATCAATCAGGTAAACTTTACCGGTAGCATTAGACTTGATAAGCAGGCAGCGCATCGCCATTGCAATGCGATTTTTTTCATCTGCTTCAATTCCACGTGACCATAAGGTTTTAGGGACCACGCCAAACATCGCTCCACCGTCAAGTTTGATATCTCCGGTCTCGATAGTGTATAATTCAAAATCTCCGAGGGTAGTTTTAGATAAGCTCAATCAGACTCCTTTTTCTGTGAAGTTCTAAATTCCAAGGACCAAATTCCAACAGTGTTTGAAACAAAAAAGCCTCACACTTTATCAGTATGAGGCTTTGAATTTGGTTTGTTCTTCTTTTAGAAAGAAGGAACTACATCCTGCCGATACATGGTATCGAGTAAGGTTACGGTAACCATCAGAATGAAAAATACGAGTGCTCCTATCAGAAGCAATGAGTTGAATTTAGTGTCCCAATACAATCCCATAAAGAAAGCTGCAACCAGGTAAGCTTTACCAAAAGCGATTACCAATGCAGAGATAATATCAAATGGGGCAGGTATAGGTATAGAAGAAACCACTACGGTTAAAATCGTAAGTACAAATAATGCTCCACCAATCAACCAGAGTTGTTTAGCAGTTGCAACGTGATGTTCGTGATTGTGTTCGCTCATGTTCAAATACCTCTCATTCAATTAAATAAAGTAGTGGGAATAGGAAAATCCAGATCAAGTCAACTAAGTGCCAGTAAAGACCTGTGATTTCAACCGGTGTGTAATATTCGCTGTTGAAGTGACCTTTACCTGCACGTATATACAGCCAGATCATCAAGCCAATACCAACCAGTACGTGTAATCCGTGAACGCCGGTCATCATATAATATATCCCAAAGAAGATGTTTGCCTTTGGATGACTTAATTCTGCAAGTACTTCAGGTGTTGGATTCCAGAACGATCCTGGTGCAATACCAAGATGAAGCTTATGCTCATACTCAAAATACTTAATTACCATAAACACACATGCCAGTGCGATGGTAATCAACAGGTTGATTCGGAGTCCACGAATTTGATTCTTTTGAGCAGATCGAATAGCCATTGCTACCGTTAAACTACTACCGATAAGAACAACTGTATTTACTCCACCCCAAACCTTATTAAGTTCAAGGGCTGCTTGTGTAAAAAGCTCTGGGTACCAGGCTCTGAATACGATATACGCACAGAAAAGCCCGCCGAAAAAGAGGATTTCGTTCACCAGGAATACCCACATTCCCATTTTTGCTGATTCAAACTGTTGGTCTGAATCTACAAAATGGTGCTGAACATGAGCCGGGTGAGATGCTGAATGATTCGCCATTTATAGTGTCGGTTTTAGGTTAATTAAGCTTTTCTGTTTCTTCAGTTTCAACTTCGTGATGTTCTCCATGGCCGTTGTGCTCAACAGCTAAACCAAGTTGAAATTCTTCCATTGGTTTGTGATAGTCATAAGGGCCATTGATCACAACCGGAGTGTGTGCGAAGTTGTGGAAGTCTGGGGGTGAAGTTGATTGCCATTCCAACGCGCGACTTTTCCAGGGATTGGAAGGAGCCTTTTCTCCATTAATCAGAGACATTACCAAATAATACAAGATAATTAAGAAAGCTACTGCAAGGATATAAGATCCTATGGTTGAAGTTTGGTGGAATGGCTGAAATTGATCAATGTAATTGTAATATCGTCTCGGCATTCCCTGTGCTCCCATAATGAATTGAGGAAGGAAAGTCATGTTGAAGCCGATAAATATCAATACAGCAGAAATTTTACCAAGTCTTTCATTGTACATCTTACCGGTCATCTTTGGCCACCAGTAGTGGAGACCTGCAAGTAATGCAATAAGAGTACCGCCCATCATCACATAATGGAAGTGAGCAACAACGTAGTAGGTATCATGAAGGTGAATATCCACAGAAAGAGCACCTAACATAATTCCTGTAAATCCACCAATTGAGAATAGAAACAGGAATATAAATACATACAACATTGGTGTTTTCATATCGATGGAACCTTTGTATAAGGTCGCGATCCAGTTAAAGATCTTAATACCTGTTGGAATACCAACCAGGAATGTCAGGAATGAGAATACAGTAGTTGCAACTGCAGACTGACCAGAAGTAAACATATGGTGACCCCAAACCAGGAATCCAATAAATGCAATCGCTAATGAAGAAAGTGCAATTGCCCAGTATCCGAAAACAGTTTTCTTAGAGAAGGTTGAAATAACTTCAGAGATAATTCCGAATCCAGGTACAATCATAATGTACACTGCAGGGTGAGAATAGAACCAGAAGAAATGCTGATAAAGAACCGGATCTCCACCTTTTGCAGGATCAAAAATTCCAATATCCATAATGTTCTCCATAGAAAGAAGAAGAATGGTAATCGCAAGTACAGGAGTTGCTAGTACCTGAATGATAGAAGTAGCGTATAAAGCCCAAATGTTAAGAGGAAGTTTATCCCAGGTAATCCCCGGAGCTCTCAACTTATGGATGGTTGTTATGAAGTTGGTTCCTGTTAAAATAGAGGAGAATCCAAGAATAAATACTCCAAGGGTTACCCAAATCACACCAAGAGAATTAGTATCAGAACTGTAAGGAGTGTAAAAAGTCCAGCCTGTGTCAAAACCATTGTTAGCAAGTGAAATGAAGGTGAATATTGCTCCAATCACATAGATGTATAAACTCGCAAGGTTAAGGCGGGGGAAGGCTACATCCTTAGCACCTAGTTGCATTGGTAATACAAAGTTTCCGAGCGCAGCAGGGATACTAGGTACCAGTACGAAGAATACCATCATAGCACCATGAAGGGTGAACAACTGGTTGTAGGTGTCTGCTTCTATAAAAGTTTTAGCCGGAGTCCAGAGCTCAGTTCGAAGAGCAATGGCCAGGAATCCTGCCAGTGCAAAGAAGAAAGCCACTGCCACAAGATACATCAAACCGATCTTCTTATGGTCTACGGTAGTCATCCATGCCCAAACACCTTTCTCATCAGTCAGGTAGGTATTGGTAGGATTCTCCGAAGGCTTAAACCTCTTTACTTGTAGTGTAGTCATATTTTTTGTTTCCGCTACTGCCATATCACTCAAGTGTTTTTAGATATTCAATAATATTCGTGATTTCATCATCGCTTAAAATTCCTTCATAAGGAGGCATGATGTTTTCATAACCGTTTACAATTTTTGCCCCAGGATTGAGGATTGATTCTCTGATATAGTTTTCGTCAGCCTGTACGGTACTTCCATCAGCAAGCTGTTCATCACGACCAAATAATCCCTGGAAAGTAGGAGCAAGCCCGGCTGAACCGTCTACAGAGTGGCAAGTTTGGCATCCTTGTTGATTTACAAGTGCTTCGCCTTGCTCAACTGGTGTTCCTGAAGGACCACCTCCGTTAAGCTCTAGCCAGGTTTCAAAGTCCTCCGGCTCGTGAACAATAATCTTCGCTAACATATCAGAGTGGCTGGTTCCACAATATTCTGTACAAAAAACCACAGATTCGCCAACTTCTTCGGCCTGAAACCAGACATAAGTATATCGACCCGGAACCGCATCATGCTTTACCCGGTAATCGGGCACAAAGAAAGAGTGGAGCACATCTCTGGATTGAAGAACAATTTTTACCGGACGTCCTTTAGGAACGTGAATTTCATTTAAAGTTTGAGCGCCATTCTCATAATTAACGGCCCAGTTCCATTTAAAGCCAGTTACCTGGATTTCGTAAGCGTCATCAGGAACTGCTTTGAGATTAAGCCAGCCTGAATACCCCCATCCGAAAACGACCAGAGTAATTAGGAGTGGAATTACAGACCAGGTAATTTCCAGTGTATTATTGTGAGTAATTACCGGAGTGTAGTCATTATCCGACTTTCGCTTGTATTTAAAAGCGAAATAAATAAGTGCGAATGTAATCCCTACTAGAAATATTAAACTCACTTCATTAATAAAGTGAAAAAGCCCGTCGGTTGGATCTGCCGTAAGCGGAGATTTATTTTCCGGGAGCATAAAATCGAATAGTCTGCCCATTATTGGTAGTCGATGTTAGAAGTTACTTTTTTACCTTTTTCGCGGAGCCAAAAAAGGCTCAGGAAGATACCAAGAATTATTAGTGTAGCCAAGCCACCAATCTTCATAATATTGATAGCAATTGGTACATAACTATTGGAATTTGGATCATATTGATAGCAATACATTAGTACTTTATCGAGAGTGGAACCTATTTTTCCGTCCGCCGATTCGTAGAGTGCATTGCGTACATCAAACTCATTGTATTGGATGCCATAGAGATAGCGGGTAATTTTTCCGCCCGGACTCAACATGATGATTGCAGCACTATGCGCATATTCACCGGTACCCTCTACTTCATTATATTGAAAACCTACAGCATCAATAACTTTATCAATTTCTTTTTTTTCTCCTGTCAGAAAATACCAACCGTTGTCAGGAATGTCTTTATTTAGCTTTGAAACAAATTTAGTTCGGTATTCAGCGGCTAGTTCGTGCTTTTCTTCGGGATCTATGCTGAAGGATATAATCTGATAATCATTTCCGGGAGTCCATGCTAATTGATCAGCAACATTCAGAACTCCATCAATAACCAATCCGCACAGCATAGGACATTCCAAATACATTGGATTAAGGATTACCGGTTTGCCTTCCTCAAGTAATGAACCAATAGTAACGCTATCTCCAGTAGAAGTAGCAAAAGTGGCATCAAGTGGGATATAGTCTCCCAACTGTTCATTTATGCCGACGCCTTGCAGTGCCTCCGGCTGTCCTTGATTTAGCTGAGCTACAGCGTTAAAGGGGAGAAAAAGCACTGCAAACAAATAAGTTGAACACAGCGCAATGCGTTTCATATAAAATTTAATCAACGGCTACTTTATTAATAGCCTCATCAATGGGTATGTGGTAAACACCGTCTTCCAGATCAACAACACCAAAAGAGTTTAGTTGTTCATTTTGATCTGCTTCCAGTTTAGTGATTTCCAAATAAGTACTGGACTCTGATGCATTTCTCAATGCGTTTGAAAAACTGAATTGTGCGAAAAACATCAATGCTACAACAAAAACAACTACCGTTGCAATTCCCAAACCAGACCAGAAAAATATTTTTCCATAGTCCATAGTATCAGCATTCACACCATGATTTACAGCTTGGACAAAATCGGAATTATCAGACTCTATACTAACATCTTCAACCAAAGAAGACTCCATTGGAGAATCGTCAAATACATTGGTTGCATTTTCTTTAAGCTCAGAAACCCAGGTAGATACTTCAGATATTGAAATTTCGTATTTCTTAGCTATTTCAGCATAGATATTATTTTGCTCTGAAACGGCTTCGAGAGCGACTTTTGCTTTAAACTCTGCGCTGTGCTTAGAAGACATAGCCATCAATCAATTATTGGTGATAAGTTTTTTCGAGGCATTCATCCAATTTTGGATCATTCTCTGGAATCATGCTGTTTTGTTTAAACTGGTTAAAGAACAACCAGAAGAAAATTCCACCCAATCCGATGAAAGTCGAGAAGTCCATCCAGCTAAAGCTAAATCCATGGGCTTCTTCCGGATGAAGAGCAGGTTTTACAATCCAATGTAATTCAAGAAAATGGATGGTAACCACTACTATAGCGACAAATGCCAGCACGGACCGCTTATGTTTCTGCTCTCTATTTAATAATACAAGGAATGGTAGTGCAAATCTGAATAGAAGTAATCCATATGCGATATACTGGTATCCACCTTCAAGTCGGTGGTAGAACCAAAGTGTTTCTTCCGGAAGGTTGGCATAATAGATTAGTAAAAACTGACTGAAAGCGATGTATGCATAAAATACAGTGAATGCAAAAAGCCATGCTCCAAGGTCATAAATATGAGATTGACCAATAGTATTTTTTAAGTAGCCATTACTTTGAAGATAAAATACCATCAAAATCATAACAGCCCAGAAACTCTGAAAGCTAATAGCAAAGAAATACACTCCGAACATAGTTGAGAACCAATGCGGATCAAGTGACATCAACCAATCGAAACTTGCAAAAGCGATTGATAAACCAAAGATTGGAATTGCAGGAGCACTAACTTTTCTCATTAAAGAAGTGATGCCCCAATCTCCTGTTTTTTCAAGATCAACAGAAGCTTTGTATAATTTGTGGCCTACAAATCCCCAGATTGCAAAATAAATTACTTGTCTGATAATGAAGAACGGAATGTTTAAATAAGCTTCTTTACCTGCAACGATATAATCAAAATTGGGTGAATTTGGATCAAAGAGGGTAGGGTCTGTCCAATGATGGTATAAAATTGTCATCCCTCCAAGAATGGGTAGAAAAGCAATTGACCACCACTTTAAGTTAGAGCCAAAAGTTTCTGGAATCCGGCGAACAACTACGCCCCATTTTGACTTAGTTATATGATGAAACATCACCATAAATACAGATGCTAGTGCAATTCCTGTAAAGAAAGTAAAGCTTACTAAATAAGAGAATAAAAATTGATCAGTATTTAGATAAGCACCAATTGCACTAAGAATTAGTCCAACTACTCCAACAACAAGTAAAACCTGAGGGACTTTGCTATCAGCTGAAAATTGTAAAGAATCGGTTATTTTAGGCTTATGACTCATATTCTGTGTTATTAAGCAAATCTCTTAGTTATCGCTTATAGTTTTGATGTATTCTACCAATGACTGGAGGTCAGCTTCTGAAAGTGATCCGTACGCATCGGCCATCAATGGATCGAATCCTTCAGTAATTTTAGCATAAGGATTAACAATAGATTCGATCAGATACTCATCTTCTTTCACTACTGTTATCGTTTCACCGTCTTCGGTGGTAACCTGTCCTTCACTTCCATATAAATTTAACCAGCTAGGTCCAATAACAACTGAACCGTCTAAAGAATGGCAGGTATTACATGCATAAGTAGCTGCAACTTCTTTTCCTCGTTCAGCTGTGGCAACAACTTCCCCTTGAGAGGCTGTTCTTGCTTCCTGAAGATCAGCTAGTCGTTGTTGTTCGGCTTCAAATTCTGCTTTAATCTCATCCAGATCGATATCATATTCTGAAATTTCATCTTCAGTAGCATTCTGGCTGGCTTGAAGAGCTCTGATGTACCCAACAATCGCCCATCGGTCTTCCACTTTAATTTGATGTGCATAAGAAGGCATATTTCTTACACCGTTATATATTGCGGAATAAATCTCTCCATCTGGAGCTTCCCGTAGGCGATCCTGATGAAAAGTTGGAGCTGGAACGTATCCATAACCTCCAGTCATGATAATTCCCTGGCCATTACCAGTTATGCCATGACATGGGGTGCAATACACTTCGTAACGCTCTTTTCCTCTGTAAAGGAAAGATTGTGTGAATTCTGCAGGGGCTTCAGTAACCCAGTCCCCGTCTTCATCAACCCCTTCATAATAAGCGAGATCTGCTTTTCTGAAACCACGAGCCACTGTTCCTTCAACAGGTTGACGCATAGAGCGACCGTCTTCGAAGAAGTTATTTTCTTCCTGTGCTTCTTTACGTGGCTGTTGATCCATGTTCATATTTGGATGGATCGCGGGTTTCTCGGAGATAGTTCCTCTACATCCAACTAATACAGCGCCGAGCACAAATACTCCGACGATTTTTCTAAATCCGTTTGTGTTCATGAACGATGATATTCCATAATTACTCTTAGTCATACACTTCCTCAATATGAGTAGCACCTGCTTCTTCGAACAACTGGCGAACTAAATCTTCCTGAAATTTACTGTCAGCAGCTTCAATACATACAAAGAAGCCATCGTCAGTAGCTTTTTTAAAGCGTTCGACATTAAAAAGAGGGTTGTTTAATCTTGGAAGTCCGTTTAAGAAAAACATTCCAAAAACCGCACCAAACGCTGAAAGAAGTACGGTTAATTCAAAAGTGATGGGCACCCAAGCCGGTGCGTTAAAAAATGGTTTACCACTAATGTTGATCGGATAGTCGATCACGGACATAAAATACATCATAGCGAGAGCCCCAGTGAATCCCAGTATTCCATGACCCAGTACAATCCAGCCCAATTTAGATTTGGGTAGATTCATAGCTTTATCAATCCCGTGAATAGGGAAGGGGGCATAGGTATCAAATTTATCGTATCCGGCTTCAACTACTTTTTCAGAAGCATCAAGTAATGCCTTTGGGTTCTTGAACTCTGCAAGGATACCGTATAATTCAGTGTTTTGATCGTTAGTACTCATATTCTTTAAACCGTCTCAGCTTGAGGTTTAGGAATTTCCACCTCATGTGGATGATATTCCTGATTTTCATCATAATTATGAGGATCAGCCTGTGGCATAACTGCCTTGATCTCCGCAATCGCAATCATAGGAAGGAAGCGAAGGAAAGCAAGGAATAATGTGAAGAAAATTCCAAATGTTCCTACGTAAGTCAACACATCCCAAATAGTAGGAGAGAAGTAATCCCATGATGAAGGAAGATAATCGTTGGCGAGGGAAGTTACCGTAATCACGAATCGCTCGAACCACATACCAATATTTACAACTATTGAAATGAAGAATGTAAAATTCACATTTCGTCTTAATTTCTTAGACCAGAAAACCTGAGGTGAAATCACATTACATAACATCATTATCCAGTATGCCCATGCATAAGGTCCGGTTGCACGAAGCATAAAAATGGCTTTTTCGTATTCAACACCACTGTACCATGCAATAAAGAATTCCATCATATAAGCGAATCCTACCATCGAACCGGTTACCAGGATGATGATATTCATTTTCTCCATATGGTCGTCGGTCATGATATCTTCCATACCATATATCTTACGACAGATAATCATAAGCGTAAGTACCATTGCAAATCCGGAGAAAACCGCACCAGCTACGAAATAGGGAGGGAAGATAGTTGTGTGCCATCCTGGAATCATCGAAACCGCGAAGTCAAAGGATACGATGGTATGTACTGAAAGTACAAGTGGAGTCGCAAGACCGGCAAGAATCATATACGCTTTTTCATAATTCCACCAGTTACGACCACTTCCGGTCCAGCCTAAAGCTGCGATACCGTAAGCAATTTTTCTGATTTTATCTTTTGCTTTATCACGAAGGGTTGCAAGGTCAGGAACTAATCCAACATACCAGAATAACAGAGAAACAGTGAAATAAGTTGATACAGCAAACACATCCCAAAGAAGAGGCGAGTTGAAGTTTGGCCACATTGCCATCTGATTAGGGATTGGGAATACCCAGTAGATTACCCAGATTCGACCAACGTGTATGCCAGGGAACATCAAGGCACAAATTACGGCGAAAATGGTCATTGCCTCAGCAAAACGGTTAATGGCAGTACGCCAATCCTGTCTGAATAGGAATAGAATAGCTGAAATCAGTGTTCCGGCATGTCCAATACCAACCCACCAAACAAAGTTAATGATTGCCCAACCCCAGCCAACAGGATTCATCAATCCCCAAATACCGGTTCCTTCCCAGATCAGGTAGGCAACAGCAACCAGGAAAATTCCCAGAAAAGCATTTGCAAGCAGCATGGCTGCATACCATGGCTTCGGAGTAGGTCTTAAGTTTACATCAGTAACCAGTTTAGTAATGCTGGAAAAGCTATGATTGCCTTTTACGAGCGCTGGTTCAGGTATGTATTCGTATTTACTCATTAGTGGGCAGGTTCCATTTTAGTTTCGTCTACCAATGCCGGATTCGGGTTGGTCAATTTAGCTACATATGAAGTACGAGGACGAACATTGAGCTCTTCAAGCATCAAGTAGTTACGCTCGTTACGCTTAATTTTAGCAACTTCACTATTTTCGTCAGTAAGATCACCGAAGTAAATGGCATCGGCGGGGCATGCTTGCTGGCAAGCTGTATTAACAGTGCCATCAGCAGGTTTTGGAGAACCTGTTTCGATTTTAGCACTGATTTTAGCGCGGTTAACTCTTTGTACGCAGTAAGTACATTTCTCCATAACCCCACGAAAACGTACAGTAACCTCAGGGTTCATCGCCATTTGGATGATATCCGGATCTTCACCGGTTGTTAAATATTCTTTCGGATAGTTGAAGAAGTTGAATCTTCGAACTTTGAATGGACAGTTATTTGCGCAATAACGGGTACCAATACAACGGTTATACGTCATTTGGTTCATTCCATCATCACTGTGGGTAGTAGCAGCAACAGGACAAACCTGTTCGCAAGGCGCTAATTCGCAATGCATACACGGCACTGGTTGGTGAACAGCTTGTGGATCATGCTCATCACCCATATAATAGCGGTCATTTCTGATCCAGTGCATTTCACGACCACGACCAACTTCACGCTTCCCGATAACAGGGATATTATTCTCACTCTGGCAGGCAATCACACAAACTCCGCAACCAAAGCAAGAGTTAAGATCAATGGCCATTCCCCATTGAGGTTCACTATCCGGGTATGTTTGTTCATTAAACAGCGAAATCGGTTGATCTTCACCCATTTCAGCAGCTTCCTTCATTCCCGGAACTGCATATTTGTGAACATATTTAAAAGATGCGTAATCAGGAGTCTCTTTGTATTTATCAAGCGTAGCCTGACGATACATATCACGACCTTCAAGGCTGTGGTGATCCTGAACACAAGCAATACTGTAAGTTCCACTAGCTTTGGAAATACTCCCGCTTGTGAAAAGCATTCCTGCAGTTCTGCGAAGTGGATAAACATTAACACCACCGGCAGTAACTGTTTTATCAAAAAGTTGAGAAGTATCGGAGTCGACATCTGCTACACGACCAATTCCGGAACGTCCGTATCCAACATGTAAAGTGATGGAATCGTCGGCATGTCCCGGCTGAATCCATGCTGCGATTTCTACCGGAGTTCCATTTACTGCAATGTTTACGAGGTCTTCGTTCTCTACACCAAGTTGAGCTGCAGTAGCAGGGCTCATTAGAGCAACATTATCCCAGGTAATTTTGGTCATTGGGTCAGGAAGCTCCTGCAACCATCCCAGGTTTGCGAAACGTCCGTCATAAACAGAGGCATCCGGGCGGATTACAATTTCTAATCCATCAACAGCAGAAGTCTGAGCCGGAGATACAGAACGGAGTCTTACATTTGCTCTGCTGTATCCATCTTTGATATCGATTCCATCATGAAGGATATCCTTCCAACGGTTTTCAAAATTATTACGGTAATAACCTTTAAAGGTATTCTGGACTAATTCATATCCTGAAACACGCTCTTCATATACTATGGTATTCAAGAGCTCAATTTCGCTCATAGAATCGTGTAGAGGCTGAATTTGTGGTTGAATCACAGAACGTGCACCACCGAAAGAATAACCATCGCCCCAAGTTTCAAGGAAATGTGAACGACTTACGTGCCAGCTTGCACCTTTTGAACTTTCATCACGATAAGTTCCAAAGTGAATAACTTCATCAACATTGCCAATAGCACTAGCGAAATCAAGATCTGCAGGAGCTGTAAGGCTTGGGTTTGTGCCGATCATTACGACAGCATCAATATTTCCAGCTTTCATTTCAGTAACAACATCGGCGAAGGCCTGTTTGTTATTCTGATTATCGAAATATGGAACTTCTAAATAGTTTACCGTGCTACCAACATTATCCAATGCTACATTAATGGCAGCTACAACGGCATGTGCGTTAGCAGAATGAGAAAGTCCGATAGAAACAGCAGTTCTTCCGGCATGGGAAGCAAGATCGTCAGCCATTGCTGTTAAGAAATCACTTCCTGAAAATTGATTATTTACACCAGAGAAAGCATTCAGGCCATTAATTCGACTTGAAAGAGCTGCTGCAAGTGCATTTGCAAAAGCTTCAACTTCACTTGCTTTAACACGAAGTCGGTTGTCAGCAAAGGAACCTGTTAATGTGAATCCGTTTTCAACAGAATAAATTCTGTTCATGCTGTCGCTGGTACTTGTCACTTTTCGTCGACCAGTAACCTGCTTGGCATATTCTACATTATTGGGATGTGTGGCTGCAAGAAAATCATCATCCAGAGAGACCACTACATCTGCATTAGTAAAATCATAATGAGTTCTGAGGCGGCTTCCGAATGCGATTCGGTTTCCTTCTATACTATTATCTTCTCCAAATGGCTCATAAGTAACCCATTTCGCATTGTTAAATTTACGAAGAGCGCCTTCTTTTAATGCCTGAAAAGTAGGGGAGGAGTTAGCCTCAGAAATAAATGCTACTCTTTTGTTTCTGTCAGCAAAGTATTCCTGAGCAAAAACAACAAAATCGTTAGTTGAAGCTTTATCACCATTTCTTAGTGGAGAACGTGATCGATCTGGATCATACATTTCCAGCATAGTTGCCTGGTGATAGGCATTAGTATTACCCCAGCTTGCGGGGTGAAGGTCATTTCCTTCTACTTTAGTTGGTCGTCCTTCATGGTTTTCTACAATTAATCCTGTCAGGTTACCCTGAAAAGGCATTGCAGTTGCATAAAATAAAGGAACACCTGGAACTACGTCTTCTGGTTGACGGGAATACGGCAGAATTTTTTGAACAGGACGTCGGCATGCGGCAAACCCGGCAAGCGCGATTGAAGCTCCCATCACACGAAGGAATCCCTTACGTGACACTCCATCAGTTAATTCAGTAGCATTCTCAGGGAACTCTCGTTCAACAAAGTTTTGATATTCTTTATTCTGAGCTAATTCGTTTAAGCTTTTCCAGTAGGTATTCTGTGTTACTTCGCTCATCTGGTGATGTATAGGTTCAAAATCCTTTGTTATTAATAATGACAGCCCTGGCAGTACTGCGGAGGGCTTACATTATTTTTCTTAACTAATTCGCTTCCAAGTAAAACCTGGTCTTCAACTTCATAGCCCATAGTAGTTACTTCTTCAACAGGGCGTAAATATTTTTCAGGAGCACGGTGGCAATCCAGACACCAACTCATACTTAATGGCTCTGCCTGATACACAACTTCCATTTTGTCGATTCGGCCGTGACAGCTTTCACAACCCACACCTACATTAACATGTGCAGCGTGATTGAAGTAGGCATAATCAGCAAGGTTATTCACCCGAACCCATTCAACTGCTTTTCCGGTTTCCCAACTTTCACGAATTGGCTCCAGTTTTTCACTATCTGTTAATACCTGGCTATGGCAATTCATACATGTTTGAGTAGGAGGAATGTTTGCCTGCTTTGACTCAAATACAGAAGTATGACAATACTGGCAATCTAAGCCGAGCTTGTCTACGTGAATTTTGTGAGAGTAAGGAACGGGTTGAGTCGGAGCGTATCCAACATCAGTATATTCAGGGGAGAAAAAGTACCAAATCCCAAGGATCACCACATTTGCTGTGACAATCAATCCAATAAGTATTTTGCGAGGAACTTGATTTGTCCACTTCGGGAAAATCTGCGCCATAAAAAATTTGCTGATTAAGTTTGTGGATCCGAGTTGCTAACTCTAATTAAGAAGCCGGGCAAAACTATCGAATTTTTAGTTCGAATTGTACTTAAAGATGCACCTGCTTCTTATTTAAATTCGTTCTAAATAAAATTCAAAAAATCCACATAGACTTTAGTTAGTTTTTTCGAATTCGAAGATAAGAACATTTCGTTAAAAATCTTGGTTACAATCTCAAATAAACTGAATAATGCCGAAGGATTACCGTAACTTTAAGGCACTCAGTAAAAGAGAAAAATATTAGAATTTATTAGAATGACTGACGACTTGAATTTACCGGAAAGTATTAAGGCTTTTGAACAAATTAATACAAAGCGAGCAATTACATTGATAATCGCAGTGAGTGTAGCTGCACTCCTGTTTCTGGTTTGGCTTATTTATTTTAAAGCTCCTGCCACTTCTGAAATCCCATGGGTTAAAAACCTGTCGGCTATTAATGCTACCTTAAACACATTCAGTACCATGTTTCTGTTGCTGGGATTTCGTGAAATAAAACGCCGGAATTTTGCTAAGCACATGAACTATATGATAAGTGCATTTGTGACTTCTTCTTTATTTCTGGTGAGCTATGTGATTTATCATCATTTTGTAGGCGATACAAAGTTTTTAGGTGAAGGGCTCATCCGACCCATCTATTTCTTTATTCTGATTTCCCACATTGTACTTTCTGCTTTTGTGGTGCCGCTTGTACTAACCAGTTTCTTTTTTGCATTCTCCGGTAAATTTGAAACTCACCGTAAAGTTTCTAAGTGGACGTTCCCGATCTGGTTATATGTTTCTGTTACCGGAGTGTTGGTTTTTATTTTGTTGAAGAGTTTTGGGTGAGGATAAAAAAAAGCCCATGATTTTAATCATGGGTTGGTTTAGTATTCTGATCTAGATAAAACCATTTCAATGGTTTATTTTAGTTGAAAAATGTCTCATTCCAAAAGCTTGGTGTGGATTCATGCTATATGGTCGACAAAGAACAGACAACCATTGATTACTTCTGAAATAGAATCTGGCTTATTCAAATTCATTTCAGATGAGTTTTATAATCTGAATTGTCCTTTGAAAAGTATAAATGGGATGCCCGATCATATACATTGTCTTTTTCTTCTGAGTCCAAATCAATCCATTTCTTCTTTAATTAAGCAAATCAAGGGAAGCTCATCACATTGGATAAATAAGAACAATTTAATTTCTGAGAAGTTTTCCTGGCAAACAGGATATGCAAGTTATTCTGTGAGTGAATCTATCAGGAATAAAGTCCATCAATATATTTCTAATCAGAAAGAGCATCACAGAATCAAAAGCTTTAAGGAAGAATATGAAGAGTTTCTTTTACTACATGGATTGGAAAACGGTTAAAACCGTTTATTTTTTGGAATTCTAAATTACTAATAAACCCATGATTGAAATCATGGGCTAATTATCTAAAAATATCTATGAAACGATTATCTCTTTTACTTTTTCTGATAATTGTATCGCCATTAGCACATGCACAATTCTTCCAGAACCAACAGGAGTTCACAAGGCAGGATACTTTACGTGGTTCCATCACACCTGAACGAGCCTGGTGGGATGTGACCTATTATCACCTGGATGTTACTGTAGATCTGGAAGACAGTACTATATTTGGTTCCAATCTGATTCAATATCTTGTGGACTCGACCACAACACATCGAATGCAGATCGATCTTCAGCCGCCGATGAAAATTTTGAGAGTTACTCAGTCCGGACAAAACCTGGAGTATGAGAAAGATGGGAATGCGTGGTTTATAACTTTAGAAGAAGATCAGAGCGTAGGGGAAGTAAAAGAATTGGAAGTTCGGTTTGGCGGTCAGCCACTGGTTGCTCCGAGAGCGCCGTGGGATGGCGGAATCACCTGGACAAGAGACCAGAACAGAAATCCGTTTATAGCCAGCGCCAATCAAAAAATTGGAGCAAGTATCTGGTGGCCAAATAAAGATCATCCCTACGATGAAGTGGACAGCATGCTGATCAGTGTTACCATTCCTGAAGATTTAGTGGATGTTTCAAACGGCAGACTTCGTAGTGTGGACGAAAATGGCGATGAAACCAAAACCTGGAACTGGTTTGTATCCAATCCCATCAACAGCTATGGAGTAAATATTAACATCGGGGATTATGTGAACTTCAAAGAAATTTATGAAGGGGAGAAGGGCGAGCTGGATATGGACTACTGGGTGCTTTCCTATAATAAAGAGAAAGCCATCGCGCAATTTGCTGATGCTCCCCGAACGATGGAAGCGCTGGAACACTGGTTTGGTCCGTATCCTTTTTATGAAGACAGCTATAAACTGGTAGAAGCTCCATATTTGGGAATGGAGCATCAGAGTTCGGTGACTTATGGTAACAATTATGAGAATGGTTATCTGGGAAATGATTTAAGCGCATCGGGTTGGGGATTGAAATTCGATTTCATCATAGTGCATGAAACCGGTCATGAGTGGTTTGCCAACAGTATTACTTATGCCGACATCGCCGATATGTGGATTCATGAGAGTTTTACTCATTATTCCGAATATCTCTTTCTGGAATATCACTTCGGAAAGAAAGCTGCCAGTGAATATCAGAAAGGAGTTCGCTTACGGATCAGTAACGATATCCCAATCATAGGTAATTATAATGTACATAATGAAGGCTCTGGTGACATGTACTATAAAGGAGGCAATATGCTCCACATGATCCGCCAGATTTTTGATGATGACGAACTTTGGAGAGAAACCCTGCGCGGACTAAATGAAGAGTTCTACCATCAAACGGTTTCAACAGAACAGGTGGAAGGATACATCAACGAAAAGGCGGGAAGAGATTTAACCCCAATTTTTGATCAATACCTTAGAGATGTACGGATTCCAATATTGGAATACAGTTTTAAAGAAGGAGTGTTTTTGTATCGCTGGGGTAATGCCGTTCCGGGATTCAATATGCCGGTGGATGTATTTATTGATGGAAAAGAAATCCGACTTACGCCAACGACCACCTGGCAGGGTTTAGAATCTTTCGGCACAGAGCTGATGGTTGATCCCGATTTCTATGTGGGCAGTATGAACGTTTTGGGGAATTAAGCCTGTCTCCCTTTGGGGGGAGACAGATTTCACACTTGTGTGAAATCAGAGGGAGGACGGGTGTGGCAAGTTAAAACGAGCTGGCCCTGTCCTCTCCCTGACTTGCTCAATTTTCGCAAGTCTGTCCCTCCCCAAGGAGGGACACTTGTTTAGCTTTTATCTCAAACCAGATTATGGAATACCCGCTGGACATCTTCGTCCTGCTCCAGTTTATCGATAAGGGTTAAGACTTCCTCGGCTTTTTCTTCATCCAGAGAAACAGTGGATTGAGGAATCCAGTCGGTTTCGGCGCTAAGTGGTTCAATGCCCATTTCTTCCAATGCATGTTGCATGGTGCCGAACTCGGTAAAATCACACCGAACAACCAGAATGCGTTCGCCTTCTTCATTTTCACTTTCCCCCATTTCAGTCAGTCCATGATCGATGAGTTCCAGTTCCAATTCTTCTTCATCAAAATCACCGGGTTTGATTTTGAACGATCCGACCTGGGTAAATTGAAAGGCAACACTTCCGGAGTTCCCAAGATTCCCGCCGTTTTTGGTAAAAATTGGCCGCACATTTCCAACGGTTCTGGTGTTGTTATCGGTGGCTGTTTCTACCAGAACTGCCACGCCGTGCGGGGCATATCCTTCAAATAGAACCTCATCATAATTCGTGGAGTCTTTCCCTAACGAACGTTTAATCGCACGTTCGATAAGATCCTTGGGCATGTTTACCCCACGACCGTTCTGAATAGCCCGGCGTAATGCAGGATTGGTTTCCGGATCAGGTCCGCCTTGCTTTACCGCGATTACAATTTCCTTTCCGATTCTGGAAAATTGTTTGGCCATACGATCCCAGCGTGCAAACTTTGCTGCTTTACGTACTTCAAAAATTCTACCCATAACTATTCCTGATCCTAAGTCTGAATGATGTTTAAAAGAAGTAATTTACGATGATATTAAAAGAGATAGGAGAGGGAAGGGAAATTTTTTGAAGAAAGAAAACCCTTAAAAGCTGGAAACTGTCTCCCCTTGGGGGGAGAAAGATTTTACACTTGTGTGAAATCAGAGGGAGGATGGGAGTGGCTCGTTATTGTAAACCACTTCTGAACCTACCAACTAAGTTTTACCCCTCCATTCACTACAAAGCCATCCACCGGCGCGTAAATATCCCGGAATTGTGGATTATCAATACTGCCGGTATAAATAGTATCAAAGGCGGTTTGGCGGGTATCGAGGAAGTTTTCGAAATTAAGGAATACCGAGAGTTGTTCGAGTATTTTCTTTTCAGTCATCAAGCCTGTGATCCAGTATGATTTTCCGGTGAAACCATCACCCAAGGTTTGCGGACTGAAATAATAGGCTTCGAGACCAATCCAGAAATCTCCGTGTTTCTCATACATCAGTACATTATTCAAACGATGTTCAGCTACCAAAGGGAAATCAGTAACCTGACCATTATAATGTTGCTGTACATTTGCATGAGTGTAGCCGATAAATAGTTTGAGGTCTTTATAACTCCACTTCAGATTTACCTCAACTCCTTTGGTATCTACAAATCCATCAGGTTGAGTAAACTCAAAATTTGATCCGGATGGAGTTAGTACAAGGGGATCATCAATTCGGGTGTAGAAAAACAGCACATTACTTGAGAGGATGAGTTCATTCGTAATTGGATATCGGTAGTTGATATCAAAATTAGCGCCTGCAGATCGTTCTTCGGTCAGATTATTAGTATCCAGTGGGAGGATGTTTCTGAATTGAATGCGTTCTGCATCTTCAGAAAAAGCTGTTGGAATTTTATACCCAAGTCCACCACCAAGTCGCAGCGTGAGCTGATCTGAGGGTTCAGCGAGTAAAGAAACACGAGGAAGAGGGAACACTCCATATTCATTATGAATATCCAATCGGAAGCCTGTTTCAAGGGTAAACAGAGAATTCAGAGGAGTTGTGTTTTGAGCAAATACTCCGAATACTAAATCCGAGAAATCCAGAGGACTTCCATTGCTTCCTTCAGATTGTTCAAATGTATCAGTCCAGAGATTTAGACCCAGGATCCATTCGGTATTTTCATTCAGAAGACTCAGGTTGGCTTCGCTAAAAGAAGAAAGCTGAGTTCCGGAGAATATATAGTCAGGAATTTCAACCGAGCGATCATACCAACTCACGCTGTTTTTTAAAGTGAAGGTAGCATCCGAATTTAAAGAATGCTGCAGCTGAAATTGGGATGAAATACGATTGGTTTCATTCTCCTCGAAATAAGGATCAGCCACATCTTCTCCTTCAATGAAGGCGATATTCCCACCCAGCCTTTCTTCAGTTACGATATTAACTCCAACATTGATGGTTGTTTCATCGAGGTAAAAGAAAAGCTTTGGGTTTAGTGTTAACCGATCAAACTCGGGAATAGCAGTGAGTCCGATATCAGCCGGATCATAAGCAGTGCCTCTATTATAAGATCCAAAGACGGTAACGCCCTTTCTCTCATTTCTTGCAGATACAAAAGAACTGATGTCGAGACCAAGTGCAGAAGTTCCATTTATCATTACACTAAACTCAGGGGTAAACTCAGGCTCTTTTGTGATTAAGTTCACCAAACCGGAAATAGCTCCTCCTCCATACAGTGTTGAAGAAGCTCCTTTGATAACTTCCACTTGTTTTAAATCCAGTGGAGCGATTTGCATTAAACTCAATCCACCCGAAAACCCTGAATACAGAGGAAGTCCATCACGCAACAGTTGAGTATACTTTCCATCCAATCCCTGAATACGAATACTGGAATTATAGCTGGTAGCCGAAGTTTGCTGAGTTTGAATACCTGTACTTTCATTCAGCAACATCCGGATATCGCCCGGTTTCATATTTCCTTTTTCAGCGAGTTCTTCCCCGGCTATGAATTCTACCCGTGTCGGACTATCCTCAATGGTTCTGCTGCTACGGGTTGAATTTACCACCACTTCTTCCAGCTCTTCATGGCTGTGATCCAGTTCAAAAACCTGATTCTGAAATTCATCAGCAAGCGGAAAAATACGTGTAATCGATACTGTTTCGTATCCTACATAGCTTAAGGTAATTTCAAATTCTCCATTCGGGATATTTCTAACCTCCACAAATCCTTCTGAATTGGTGGTTCCGCCCCTTTCCAGTTCAGGAATATATACGGTGACTCCAATCAGGGGTTCTTCAGATTCATGATCAACTACAAATGCACGAAACTCGCTTTGAGCGTACAAAGGCAAAGAAAAGAAGGAAAGAATAAGAACTGCTTTAAGTGATGTTAACATCGATGCGTTTATGAAATTTTTTCTGTTAAGATAAAACTTAGTCTCCGAATAACTCACCGCCAATTTACCTCACTACAATCCCTGCATTTATTAAGAAGAGGGAGCTCGTTGATTTGATAAAGGTGGTCAGTTTTAAAAAGTCCGCCTCCTTGTGAAGGAGGAGACAGAGGAGGTCTTTACTTACTCCTCAAACAACTCGCTGCTCAGGTAACGATCTCCACGGTCGCAAACAATAGAAACAATCACACCTTCTTCTATTTCAGAAGCGATTTTAAGAGCGGCTGTCATCGCACCACCACTACTCATTCCGGCGAGGATTCCTTCCTCTTTAGCAAGCCGGCGAGTCATGTTTGTTGCTTCATCCGTGCTTACATCAATAATACGATCCACACGTTTTGGTTCGTAGATTTTTGGCAAGAATTGAGGTGACCATCTTCTGATACCGGGTATGCGTGAACCATCGGTAGGCTGAGTTCCCACAATCTGAACATCGGGATTTTGTTCTTTCAGATAACGTGAGACTCCCATAATGGTACCCGTGGTTCCCATAGCTGAAATGAAGTGAGTTATCTTACCTTCCGTGTCGTTCCAGATTTCAGGCCCGGTGGTTTTATAGTGCATTTTGTAATTGTCCGGATTGGCAAACTGATTCAGGATATGATATTCCCCGGATGCAGCCATTTCATCAGCGAGTTCCCGTGAATATTCAATCGTTTTCTCAGCAGGAGTGAGGATTACTTCCGCTCCATAGGCTTTCATAGTTTTGATGCGTTCCGGAGTCGCTCCATCAGGCATAATCAAAGTCATGTGAACGCCCAGCGCCTGTGCAATCATCGCCAACGCAATGCCCGTATTTCCACTGGTTGCTTCCACGAGTTTATCTCCAACGGCGATTTCTTTCCGCTGAAGCGCACTCTTGATCATATTCAACGCAGCACGGTCTTTTACACTTCCGCCCGGATTCTGTCCCTCCAGCTTTCCGTAAATAGTCACTGACTTATTCGGATTCAGATTTTCAATTTTAACGAGTGGGGTGTTTCCGATGAGTTGTTCTAAAGTCATGGCGCTTTGGTTTTAATAATATGAGTATCGATGTGTTCTTCGCCTTCAGTAATCACTTTATTTAAATAATGGACTTTTGTGTTGGCTGGCACGCTTTCGGTAATCCAGACATTTCCGCCGATTACGCTTTTCTCACCAATTACCGTTTTACCGCCCAGAATTGTAGCTCCTGAATAAATAACTACATGATCTTGTATGGTTGGATGTCGCTTGGTCTTGGCATCTTCTTTCTTCACACTCAAAGCTCCAAGTGTCACTCCCTGATAAACCTTGACATGATCTCCGATTTCCGTGGTTTCTCCGATTACAATGCCGGTACCATGGTCGATACAAAAGTAGTTTCCAATCTGGGCATTAGGATGGATATCAATTCCGGTAACACTATGGGCGTGTTCGGTAAACATTCGGGGAAGGATTTCAACACCTGATTTCGCCAGTTCATGAGCCAGGCGATAGGCCGCGATGGCATAAAATCCCGGATAGGACCGAACTACTTCGTCCGTACTGGTCGCAGCGGGGTCACCTTCATACATCGCAACGATATCCTGCTGAAGCTTTTTATATACCATTGGGATGGAATCAAAAAATGCTTTGGTGGTTTCATGAGCATCTACCTCAGAATTCCGAAGCTGGGTGTACAACATTTCATAAAGTTCTTCCCTTAAATTCAGAATATGCAGATTGAATTTTGTAAGCGAATCAAAAGACTGGGTAGCATAATTCGGAAAAAGCGTGCCCAGCAATCTTTTATAAAAATCGCTCACTTCCTCTTTAGAGGGGCACTGAACACACTCATTGTGTGCGTTGTAAATCTGTTCTATAAATTGATCATCCATGAGTGAAAAAATAGTTCACTCTGATAACCTTTTCTAAGAAAGAATGATTCAGTTAGTGACTACTTGTTCTTTATAAAAAACGATAGATACAGGAGTGCCGACAGATAGTGAATTACCGGTAAAGGATAGCGCCCCCGTATCTTCATTCAGATCAAAAATAGTGATAGTTCTGGAGTCCTGATTTGCAACATAAACTACATTGCCGACAGGGGAGATCGCAAAGTTTCTCGGGATTCTACCTTCAGTGGATGTGTGCGCCAAAAAGCTGATTTCTCCACTGGAATCATCAATAGAATAACTGGCGATACTGTTATGACCCCGGTTAGATCCATACAGGAATTTACCGTTCGGATGCACATGAATGTCCGCCGTAGTATTCCATTCGCTGAAAATTTCCGGCAAGGTGGTAAGAACTTGTTTTTCTGTTAACGCACCGGTTTCGGGATCATAATCAAAAACGGAAATTGTGCTGTTTAATTCGTTGATGGAATAAGCAACATCCAGGGTGGGATGAAAATCCATATGTCTGGGGCCGGCGCCGGAAGCTGTACTTACAAACTTCTCCTCTGTGTTGGTTAGAGTCTTTGCCTCATGGTCAATAGAAAAACTCCAGATTTTATCACTACCTAAGGCAGGTACGTACAGAAACTTATTATCAGGACTTACTTTCGCCATATGAACATGTGGTTTTGATCCCGGGAAATCCAGTTGCTGAAGAACACTCAGGCTTCCATCACTATTTCGTTCATAAACCATCACCACGCCACCTTGATAATTTGCGGCAAAAACAAAGGTCCCTGTTTGATCCACACTTACATGAGCAGGTGCTTTTGCATTGGTCGGATATTTATCAATAAAAGTGAGACTTCGATCACTTTCAACTGAGAAAGCATGTATAAAACCTGTGGGCTCATTGGACCTACCCAACTCACTAACTGCATACAGGTTTTTCTGATCAGGAGAGAGCGCCAGAAAAGTAGGATTGATGATTCCGGTGGCAGAATCAGTAATAGAAAGAGATCCGTTTTCATCAATTTTGATGGTATAAATTCCCTCACCGGTACCATTCACCCAGCCTTCGTCTCTGGTATACGTGCCCACAAACATGTGCGTGGGGATTAACTCAATGCCTCCATTATCGATGGGAACCTCTTTTTCATTTGATGGCGATTGGCAGGCAGAAGTCATAGAAGTAAGAATAATTGCAAGATAAAGGACCGAATATTTCATGAACGAGTGTTGTAAAAGTTAAGTGCCAAAGCCTGACCGTTTGAAATGCTTGTTATACGCCGATTACTGTTTGAGGTATTTTAAAGCGAGTTTGTCAACTTCTTTAGATTTTTCATCATCAGAAGGAGAATAAGCTATTTGTTTTAGTTCAGGTTGTAAAGAATCAATGACATTAATTTTTACTTCAGGTATCAACTCTGTTAAGATGAAATATTTCCAAATAACATCATTTCCAGATAGGACTACTTTTATTGGCTTGATTAATTCTTCATCGAATTGAATTAGCTTTTGTTTGACAAATACAGCAACTGGCCAATTAAAATCTTGGAGCCAAACCAATAATTCCGAAATAAATGGCCGAACTTCGTTTAGGGGAGTAATTTCAAGTTGTTTGCACGCTTGAATATCAGATTTATCAGATGGAATAAAATTCATGGCGTATAACGGTCTGGCAAATAAGCGGCGCAGGTTTTCGGTTTTTGTTGAAGTAACTGAATTATTCAGCGAGCAACAAGTTTGAAGAGTTATAAGCAAGAAAAAAACGTTCTGTCATGAGAATTATGAAAATTCACCAATGGTGCCCTGACAAAGAGATACAACAGAAATACAAACCCACCCTTGTTCCCTCCCTGTATCTTAGAGAGGGAAACGTTTTAACCGGTAAAAAAGAAATTCAGGAGTCCCCTTCCCTTGAAAAAGGGAAGGGACAGGGATGGGTCAGAGAAAGAAATGAGTAATAACAGCCGACTTGAAACGCTTGTTATGTAACCGGTTCTGGTTCTTGGATTAATACTTCGGCAGGAATCCCAAGTTTTTTGTACAACAATTTGATATGCCGGAGAGAAAGCGAGCGTTTACCCGAAAGTATTTCACTTGCTCGTGATCTTGACCCCAAAACTTTGGCTAAATCTTTTTGTTGCATACCCAATTGGTCCATTCGAAATTTTATTGCTTCGATCGGTTTAGGAGCTTCAATAGGAAAGTGCTTTTTTTCGTATTCATCCACTAAAATTCCCAGTATTTCCAATTCGTCACCTTCCTTACTTCCAGGTTTGGCATCGAAAATTTCATCAATACGATCTAATGCTTTATTGTAATCGTTTTCGGTATGTATGGGATGAATTTGCATAATTAATATCCGCTTTAAATTTTCGTTGAATCAATTTTGTCGTATTCAGCATGAGTACCTACAAAACGTATGAATACCTGTCCGTAGTCATAATTTATTTTGACTACTAACCGATAGTTATTGCCCTTGATATTGAAAACCACCCGATTGTCAGGAAGAATGCTGGCATGTGGATATTTACTCTTAATGTCGGAAGGTGATTCCCACTGGGAATTCTCCGCTTCAGAAAACCACGCTTTTAAAGCATCTTCACTATCCGAATGATTATTCCAAAACTCTCGTAATGTCTTTCGGGCAAATACTCGCATATAAGAATATAGAAAGTTCCACTATTGGGAACAAGAGAAAACTAGGTTACATAACGACCCTGCGTTTAAACGGCGAGTCTGGTTTTAGTTATTAATCCGAAGCCTAAACGAGACCGACTTAAAACGGTTAGTAGGTATCTTAATATTTTATTTGCTATGAAGATGATAATAACAATTAAAGTGAGACCCTTAAGAAGATCTTTTACTACTTTTTCAATTTCTAGAACCTGTATTGATCTTCCAGATTACCATAGTACGAAGAGATTATTTTATCCACTATACCCTCTCTAATTGACTCATTTAAAGATATATTGAATTTTTTGAGAAAAGCATATCATTTTTTCTCATAATAAATGAGTTTGGTAGAAGTACCCGGTCATCTTTTAAAAGGGAATTTTCTATTTTATTAATCGGAAACAATTCTGAATCTGATTTTTGTGCTACATAAGGCTCAAGAAAACAAAAATCAATAGATTCATTCTCTAGATATTTAGAAATTTCCAAATTTTTCATTGAACTGTTGAGTTCCACTCTACCGGCATTTGGAAAGTAACTGCTATGCATAGTATCAGAAATTTCCCCTGGGATTACACCAAACCTATACTTTTCTGAATCAAATTTTTTTCTACTAGCATCAAAATTGAGTTTTCGTTTATAATTTTTTAATGAATAAATATTTATTGGGGTATAGTATAATGGAATTGAGAAATCAACAAATTGTGATCGCTCTAACGTATTCCAAATCAATGTACCAAGTATATCAAATTTGTTTTCATTAAGATGAGTAATCATATTTTCCCATTTAACCTCATATGTCCATTCTAAAGTTAAGCCCATCTTCTCTGCAATATTAGAAAGTATATCTGGTCCAATTCCGGTCGGTCTTTCTGTATTTGTATGATCGTTAATACAAGACGGAGGGTAAATTACATGAGCAACCCGAATAGCCTTATTACTTTTAATTGCATATGAAATAGAATAAGAACGGTCTTCATCAATAATTTTTCTTGATTCAATTTTGTCAATTTTGCTACTTAAACTTTTGTATTGTAGTAAAGTTTGTTTTCTAGTTTCCCAAACCTGCCAAATAGCAATTGTCAGCATTATAATAGAAATAATGAGTGAAATTGCTGGAAAGTAAAATCCAAATCCAGCAGAGGATAAGAAATTAGATACTTGTTCAAATAAATCAATTATGTATTCGCTCATAAAACATTGATTTAGAATAGATTTAAGTATTAGTATTTTATCCAGGCAAGATGCCTAACGACCCGGCGTTTAAGCGGCGCAGGTCTTCGGTTTTGATTGAAGTAACTGAATATTTTTATTGCTCACAAGCTTTCCTGCAAACCCTACCTGCGTCCGACTTGAAACGCTTGTTATACAACCGGTTCATTTTATTTTTAAGATAGTATTTTCTTTTTCGATTCTAACCTTTCTGTTATCTAGAACTGTGACAGTATGTTCTCTTTGTTGCATATAGCCAGTTGTAATTTGTGCTAATGGTTCTTCTGGATCACAAACAAGTTTGTACTGATTATTTCCCAAACTAGACCATGAACCCGAACATTTTTTAGGCCACTCAATGTAAGCTTTGGTTAGTGTGAAAGTGCTATCAGCCCTTAGTTCAAGATTTACAAAGTAACGATCACCACTTCTACCATAAGGCTTATCAAAGCGAAGTTCTTTGGAACCACTACAACCAATTAACAGAAAGAGAAAAAAAATATACTTTTCATTTCAAAATGTGTTTAGGTTGTATAACGACCCTGCGTTTAAGCGGCGAGTCTGGTTTTAATTATTAAAGTTCCGAACACTAACCGAGTCCGCTTGAAACGCTTGTTATACCAATGTTAAATTTAAGGTTATTAATTGATACCGTCTAAAACATAAGTTTCTATCAAATCTAATTCTAATTCAAAATCATACTTTGGTAAAAAAGTCCAGTATTTCTCAGGTCTTTTGGAGTCTCTCATAAGCTTAACATCTAAAGTATCATTCTGAGAAATAATGGTAACCAAAAAAACAGTTTGAGGTTCTGACTTATTTGTGAAGTATAACCCGTTAATATTAGCCAAATCAGTAAGTAGTTGATCAGAATTAGCATTTAAATCTTTTCCGTTTATCAAGACTTTTGATTCTGAATTCAATGCTAATTCAGCCATGTCTTTAATTTCTGAACGAAGTAAATCTTTAATAGCTACATTCAGAAGCATAGCAAAAATAGCAATTAGAAAGAGGGCTCCGATTCCAATAAGAACTTTTACAATCTGTTTAGATTTATAGAACAGAAAAAAAGAGATAAATAAGATTCCAAATAGCCCAAGTATTATGTAGATGATGTGTTGTCTTATGTCAATTAAAAACTCAACCATTATTGGAAGTATGTCTGTATTGGATCATTGGTATAACGACCCGGCGTTTAAGCGGCGAGTCTGGTTTTGTTTATTAAAGTTTCGAACCCTGTCCGAGTCCGATTGAAACGCTTGTTATACGCCAGGTACTAAGTTTAAAAATAGTAACTATATATAAATTCTGTTTCTGAACTATCAATTAAATTTCGGTATTCAACTTTGTTTAGCTTATGAAAAGTGATATTCATTCGGTCTAAATCATTTTGTTCTTCAATATCTCCTAAATGATAAATCACCCAAGAAGTGTCATTATATGAAATTCCAAATGAATCACGAAAAGCTGCAAACACATGACCCTTCGGTATTTCGTTGCTTTTGTACTCGCCTTGAATAACATAAGTATAGTCATCGCTTATGCCTCCAAGAATAAGCAATGTGATAATTTCATCAGTTATTGGGTGTGTCAATTGCTTTAGACTACGATTCGAATCACAGCTACTCAAAAAGAATACAAAGAATAAGAAAGCTAAAGTTGATTTCATTTTGAGGCGTATAACGACCCGGCGTTTAAGCGGCGAGTCTGGAGTTTAAAATTAACGACCCGAACCGCGTTCGAGTCCGTTTGAAACGCTTGTTATGTGGAAACTGACCAGCCAACAAGCTGCCCGTAAATGTGGGAAAAGCAATGGACTAGCGCAAGCTGAGATTTGCCTACGTTGACCGGACAGGCTAAACCGGAACTGTGGAGTAAGAGCCAGCCAACAACGCCCCGAGCGCTTCGGAAATTTTAAAAGGAGAAGAAAACCGACCGACTTAACAGCCAATAAAAGTGAAGAGCGCAAATTACCAACGAAAAAGGGGCACGCCACAAACAGCGATGACACATTTACTTAGCAGAGATTGAACAGTGAGTTACCCAAAAGCGAAACACCAAAAGGAATAGCCTGACCGGGCACATAACGACCCTGCGTTTAATGGGCGCAGAGTTTTTGTTTTCTTTGAAGTAACTGATTTATTTTATTGCACACAAGTTATTGATCGTACTCCGTCTGCGTCCCATTGAAACGCTTGTTAGGCGTAGATTTCTAGTTTTGTTTCCAGTTCTTGGAGTACGTATCTACAACTCCATTGAATTGCTTACATCCAGAAAATTTATCAGGACCATTATATGTGATGGTTAGAATTTTTATACCAGCACCTTGTCTGACAATTAGAAGTAATTCCTGATTTGCTTTCTTGTTAATCAGGTTTATTTCTACAGAACCCAATTGAACATAATCCAAAAAAACAGATGTTTTTGTTCCATTTTGTTCTTCAATTACTACTTCCCAAGGTTGACCATCATCCCATGCTGGCTCTCCATTTATAACTTCGACATTGGCAAGTAAATGAATGGTTTCAGCCTTCCCATCGCCATTTAAATCGGATTTAGAATAGCTACGATTATATCCCCATGCACCAGAATCGTCTAAAGAAGACGAACTACGCTGATTAACTAACTCAGATGGTTCTAATTTTTCTGCACAAGATGCTTGAGCTTTTACATCAAGGATGATTAACTGAGAAAGTAATAACAGAATGAGTATTCGCATGGTTTTGAAAGTACGCCTAACGACCCGGCGTTTAAGCGGCGAGTCTGGGGTTTAAAATTAAAGACCCGAACCGCGTTCGAGTCCGCTTGAAACGCTTGTTATACTGCGACATAGATTAATTTAGGTTGAAGTAATTTAGAATAAAATAAAGCCCAATAAAAAAGCCAAGACCACCCAGGAGAAAACCACGAAGAGAAACAACGTCGTAATAATTGGTATTTGGACTAGCTTCTTTTGATTCTCGATAACCTGCATTGTGTTTTCGCCAATTCATATAAGTTTTGACCAAAATGATTGGACAAGCAATTACAAGAATGACACCGAATATAAGTTCAAACATGTAGCAGACTTATTTAGCAGTATAACGACCCGGCGTTTAAGCGGCGAGTCTGGGGTTTTGAATTAAAGGTGCGAACCGCGTTCGAGTCCGCTTGAAACGCTTGTTAGCCGACCTTTGGCCCTTTATCAATTCCAATTTGAGCATACATCGCATATGGTAAAATTAAATAAAAGAGAGCATTCATAGCCAAAAGCAGTAACATGCCAATTACTCCGAAATATTCAACACTATTGATTGAAACACCAGATATACCAAGAATTATAAATGGAGTGTAAATTATATCTATTCCGATAAGAATTTTCAGAACTAAGCCTCTTAAGGCAGAGAGTAGTTCTTTGCCTTCTTTTTCATAAATATGCTTTGGATATATGTATTTACTAAAATCTAACATTCCAACTGTTAAGGCGGCTAACGACCCGGCGTTTAAGCGGCGAGTCTGGGGTTTAAAATTAAAGACCCGAACCGCGTTCGAGTCCGCTTGAAACGCTTGTTATACTGCGACATAGATTAATTTAGGTTGAAGTAATTTAGAATAAAATAAAGCCCAATAAAAAAGCCAAGACCACCCAGGAGAAAACCACGAAGAGAAACAACGTCGTAATAATTGGTATTTGGACTAGCTTCTTTTGATTCTCGATAACCTGCATTGTGTTTTCGCCAATTCATATAAGTTTTGACCAAAATGATTGGACAAGCAATTACAAGAATGACACCGAATATAAGTTCAAACATGTAGCAGACTTATTTAGCAGTATAACGACCCTGCGTTTAAGCGGCGCAGGTTTTCGGGTTTTGTTTGAAGTAACGGATTTATTTTATTGGCTACAAAGTTTCCAGCGAACCCTACCTGCGTCCGACTTGAAACGCTTGTTATACCCACGGCTTTAGTTCTGATTTAAAGAATTACTGGTAACAATAAATATTCAATTCCCAGAATAAAAAGAGCGTAAATATAAATTCGGAGGTCTTTATAATTGATTTCTCTAATCTCATCTCTTTCTAAAATTATAAAACCGACAATGTAAGATGCCATAAAACCAATAACGCTTATGGCACCAATCCAATTAGTTAAGTTTTCTTCCATTTCAGGATTAGAATCTATTTCACTAAGAACCATAAAAAAGAAAAAACTTAAAACAGCACCAGAAAAAAATCTGATCAACTCGGCGACTAATTTATTAGCTCTTTTCTCCAAACCTGTTTCTGAAATATTTTAGTGGGTATAACGACCCGGCGTTTAAGCGGCGAGTCTGGAGTTTAAAATTAACGACCCGAACCGCGTTCGAGTCCGTTTGAAACGCTTGTTATGTGGAAACTGACCAGCCAACAAGCTGCCCGTAAATGTGGGAAAAGCAATGGACTAGCGCAAGCTGAGATTTGCCTACGTTGACCGGACAGGCTAAACCGGAACTGTGGAGTAAGAGCCAGCCAACAACGCCCCGAGCGCTTCGGAAATTTTAAAAGGAGAAGAAAACCGACCGACTTAACAGCCAATAAAAGTGAAGAGCGCAAATTACCAACGAAAAAGGGGCACGCCACAAACAGCGATGACACATTTACTTAGCAGAGATTGAACAGTGAGTTACCCAAAAGCGAAACACCAAAAGGAATAGCCTGACCGGGCACATAACGACCCGGCGTTTAAGCGGCGCAGGTCTTCGGTTTTGATTGAAGTAACTGAATATTTTTATTGCTCACAAGCTTTCCTGCAAACCCTACCTGCGTCCGACTTGAAACGCTTGTTATACAACCGGTTCATTTTATTTTTAAGATAGTATTTTCTTTTTCGATTCTAACCTTTCTGTTATCTAGAACTGTGACAGTATGTTCTCTTTGTTGCATATAGCCAGTTGTAATTTGTGCTAATGGTTCTTCTGGATCACAAACAAGTTTGTACTGATTATTTCCCAAACTAGACCATGAACCCGAACATTTTTTAGGCCACTCAATGTAAGCTTTGGTTAGTGTGAAAGTGCTATCAGCCCTTAGTTCAAGATTTACAAAGTAACGATCACCACTTCTACCATAAGGCTTATCAAAGCGAAGTTCTTTGGAACCACTACAACCAATTAACAGAAAGAGAAAAAAAAATATACTTTTCATTTCAAAATGTGTTTAGGTTGTATAACGACCCGGCGTTTAAGCGGCGAGTCTGGGGTTTAAAATTAAAGACCCGAACCGCGTTCGAGTCCGCTTGAAACGCTTGTTATACTGCGACATAGATTAATTTAGGTTGAAGTAATTTAGAATAAAATAAAGCCCAATAAAAAAGCCAAGACCACCCAGGAGAAAACCACGAAGAGAAACAACGTCGTAATAATTGGTATTTGGACTAGCTTCTTTTGATTCTCGATAACCTGCATTGTGTTTTCGCCAATTCATATAAGTTTTGACCAAAATGATTGGACAAGCAATTACAAGAATGACACCGAATATAAGTTCAAACATGTAGCAGACTTATTTAGCAGTATAACGACCCGGCGTTTAAGCGGCGAGTCTGGTTTAATTTATTAAAGGTTCGAACCCTAACCGAGTCCGTTTGAAACGCTTGTTATAAGGCATTTTTTGGTGGATTAAATTCAAACTTAGTTCTGTTTTCTTTTGATACCACTTCATGAACCCATTTTTTGTCGCTGGCACCAAATTCAGCAAAGTTATTACGACCTTCTCGTAAAGTTAAACCATGATTTGCTCCTGACTCTAAGTCAATTTCTAAATCCCACTTTTCTCCTTCATCTTCCCAATAACAAACAGGGCAAATTTCATAAATATTTCGCTCCTTAATTGCCACATAATGACAACATGGACAAGTTGCTTTTAATGAGGATATTGAAGAAATGTTAGACATTTTATTTTGCCTTATAACATATTATTAGTTGTATGAGCGGTTTGATATCCTGTGAAGGATAATATCCTGAATCCCTTCCAAAAAGTAATAATTAGGCTATTTCAAATAGTTATCCATCGTGTAAGACGGATAATCACTTCAGATAACATCAAATTTTGTGAGGATTAGATCGCTTACTGCTCTAACATAATAATTTAGCTCACTTAATTCCTATTTATTATGGCTAAGTCAAAGTTATTCGGTCAGGTATGTTCAGAAATAAGAATATGTAATTATAGTTACAAAACGGAAAAGTATAACTGAATTGAATAACAGGACTCATCAGATAACACGGATATCAACATTCCGATAATCTAACTTATTCCGCCTCAGCTACAAATCGTGTCATCGAGTGTTCCACGGGCTCCAGTGTTTGCAGGTAGGAGAAAATTGCTCCCAATTCTTCTTCACTCATTTTACTGTAGTAGCGCCAGGGCATTTCAGTTTGAAAAGTACCCGGTTCAACAAGAGCTGTGTTTATTGCGTTAGTTGAATCCTGAAATTGCTTGAAGCGAGCAATGAACATGTCTTCAGTCCAGGCCCCGATTCCAGTAGTTTCGTGTGGGGTAATATTAGCAGAATAAAGGGTACCACCGGTAGGCATTTCAAATTTCAAGCCTCCGGCGAATTCCATTCCTGGTATATCAGAGCCTTGTTCCTTCGGAGTGTGACAATCACCACAGCTTCCCGCTATGGTCAAATATTTCCCGTAAGCTACACGGTCGCTGATATCAGGTCTCTTTGTAAATGCTGTTTCTTTCTCGGGTATGGTATTGATGATAAAATTCATCGGAAAGGCTGAAGAGGATTCCGGAACATCGTTTTCAATGGGTTCCAGAGTTCTGATGTAGGCGATAATATCATAAATGTCTTCTTTGTCTACCCTGCGGTAATTCGGATAAGGCATAATTGGAAACAGAGCACTACCGTCTTTACTTACTCCGGTAGTAATAGCCCTGAAAATTTCTCCATCTGTCCAATCACCTAAATGATAGGGAGTAAGGTTCTTGGCATAATAATCACCGGGAAAACCATGCTCTTGTCCATATAAATTACCCCCTTTACCAAGTGTACTTTCGTCGATGGTAACACCAAATCTGGAAAAATCTTTACTTGAATGACAATCCATGCATACATAGACATTCTTTGCAAGAAACTCACCACGCTCGATGCGTTCAGGAGTTAGTTCAACGGTGAGGTTGGGAGCAGGCTCCACATTTGGTAAAGCAGTGGAGACATAAATAAGTGTTCCACCAATAAAAAGGACGACCAGAAGCAGTAATCCCCCGATAATTTTTAGTGCTAATTTCATAACCCGAATATTTATTTATTGCATAGACGGCCCTATCCGTCTGTGATTGCAACGCAATTTGGTTAATTCGGAGGTAAATGTCTAGGGGAGAGCGAAATAGGTATTTTGAGCTTATGAAAGCTCCTTCTTTCTTCGTCATCCTGAGGATACTTCCGTAGGATTTGGTTGGGTAATGACTTTGGGTGTTAAATATGCTTTATCCCTTCAAACAATGACCCCATCTGTCTTCCCCTTCTCAAGGGGAAGGACTTTCTAACTGGTAATGGAGCTAGACAAAGGGCATCCCCTCCTTGCAAAGGAGGGGAAAAAGGGGAGGTCGGAAGTTGCATAGTGAAGGGTATCAAACGTTGTCAAGCCCGGAACAGATTGATTATTTGATATCCTTCGTGAAGTCACTTTTAATACTGATCAATAGGTGGAGCACTCAGGAAGACTTTTTATTTTGATTCTTATTCCCAACATAGATACCCGCAAGAATCACCCCAATCAAGAGAAAGAGATTGGTAAAGTTGAGGTAATAGGGTCGGAGAGTAACCGGTTCGGTAAAGGCGCTGTCTAAAAGAGCAATTTCTTCATCAAAAGTAAGTGTTTTAAATTTATTAGTAGAGTCATTATATGTAATTCTATTTGGGTAATAAATACAATGAGTAGTCGCTTTTCTAAATCCTAAAGCACTAATCTTTTCGAACATTTCTTGATCAATATAATCTGGATATAATAACTCAGCTATAAAACTATAATTAAACGCATACACAATTAGGCTATCTGATTCTCTTCCTTCAAGTCCATATCCACAGCTATATAAGTCATAAATCTTTAAGCGATCTTCTTTCTCACCCTTCCATTTTTTAAAGACGCTAAATACATAGACTGAGTCCCCATGATCCTCTAGTAGATTATTAGGAGAATAAACCCGAGTAATTTTTCCATAAAAGATCTCGTCAATTTCATCAAAATCCCATTCCCCGCAACTACAAGCATAACTTACTGATGACGTGGTTATCAGGAAAAATATAGATAAGAAAAAAGCTCTCATGTCTCACAATAATAAAGTTTACTGAAAGAACACAGAGAGCTTAAAAATTAGTGGGTAGATCATAATATCCTGAAACAAGTTCAGGATGACCTGAATGGATAGTCATCCTGAGGATACCTCCGAAGGATCTAATCGTTTAACAATGTTTGGAATATGAATTCCTTTAGGGTTCAAAATACTTTCGCTGAATAATTTTAATGCCGGATTTAAATGTGAGGCAATTATTTGTAACAGTATCCCAAACTAAGACCGGAAGAAATGCGGCAAAAATGTAGTTGGAGCAAAGAAGAAGCCAGCCCTTGGAAGAATATCAGCGACTGGTTAAAACAACATCTTCATTTCTTACGGCGACTTTTGCGCCCTGGCGCCTGCCCCGTTGTAGAACGGGGGTCGCTCAAAAGGTGTAAGACAATGAAGGGTCAAAAATCCTTGGCCTCACTCAGGAAGGTTTGATATTTGAAGATTGGATTTTACCCTAGTTACTGTACCAATCCTTCAATCTAACCTCTGTATCAATGCCGGCTACACCAACGATTGTTTTGAATTTCTGAATATCCTGTCCACGGTGGTGATAGGGGTACATCACTTCCGGCTGAAATTCAACCACTGCACTTGCAGCCTGGTAGATATCCATCGTGTAAGGAAGGTTCATGCATACAAAAGCGATATCGATATTTTCGAGTGCTCGCATCTCGGGAACATCTTCGGTATCACCAGACAAGTAGACATGCTTTCCACCGAAATCAATCACATAACCATTTCCACGACCTTTTTTGTGGCGGGAGCTTTCGTCATCAGGAAGATTGTACATTGCCACTCCGGTTACATTCATTCCCATCACTTCTTTGGTTTGATCATTAGCCAGAATTACCAACTGACCTTCATATTTACCGTTCATGGCATCGGCCACAGCTTGCGGTACCACAAAGGTGGTGTTTTCTGTATCAAGACCGTCCAGCGTTTCTGGATTATGATGATCTCCGTGGATATCGGTGATGAAGATGATATCAGGCGCATCAAAATCAGCGAACTTTTCCGCTCCACCAAAAGGATCTACAAAAATAGTTTTACCATCAAAGGTGAAAGCCACTGTTCCATGATTGATAGGATAGACGGTTAATTCTCCCATTTCAGTCTCAAAAGTATCCGGCGAATTGGAAAGTTGTGCAAAAGCAGAAATGGAAAGAAAAGTCAGAAGTAAAAGAGTAAGTAGAGAGTTTTTCATAGTGTTTTTTTGAAATTGATTTCCTCAATTAACCATCAAACTTACATCATCATTCAAATAACTTTTAAAATGGGTTGCCTTTTTTAGGGCTTTGCCGCACTTTCGTTTATTATTCATTCATTAATCACAGGGTAAGGTGAGAGACGAACAAGAAGAAGAAAAAAGTCATGACCGAAGTTGGCTACAGCGGGTAGCAGAACAAAGCTGGGAACCGGAATTATTAATTTCGGGTCTGGCGATTTATGCTACCATACAGATTCCTGCTTACATCCGGGAATTTTATCAGTACTACCGCTACAACCTTCAACTGGATACCGGATTTATCGATGAACTGATGCCAATGCTTGTTGTTGGGGTGATACTTACTGCCCTGAAAGTGCTCAGTTTCGCATTTATCTTCCATTTTATCGTTAGAGCTTTCTGGGTTGGATTGATGGGATTGAGGTCGGTATTCAGTGATGGAATTCAATACGACAAACTTGAGTACAGTGAGCTGTACCGTTCAGAAATGAAGAAGAGAATTGGATCTCAGGACTCGTTTTTACTGGCTACAGATCGTCTGGCCAGTCTCATTTTTTCAATAGCCTTTTTATTTGTGCTCTACATGTTTGGGGTAGGTCTGGTCTACACCGTATTCTTTTTGATGATGAACGGGGTGAAGTTAATGGTCTCGGAAGAAGTATTTGATTTATACTCTACGATAATATTGATTGTGGCTGCCATTGTGTTAATTAGTGTCTCCGTTTTATCTATCGTACTTAATATGGAGAAGTACAGAAACCGCGAAAAGTTTGCGAAGCTTCATTTTAAACTAAGCTGGTATGCCGGGTATGTATTTTATCCGCTCATTTATAAACCGATTCTGTATTTAATACTGACTTTTCAGTCTAATTTTCCGAAGAAAAAAAACTCGATGTATGGGGCAATTTTCTTTGTTGGTTTTATGACCATGTTTATGGGGGCAATCTTTAATCTGATGGAGGTAAATCTGATTCAGTCGCGCGATTTTTATTCCGCAAGATCAGAGGCCTCCACTATCGTACCGGAGAATTACGAATCGGAGTTTAACGGAATGTTTTTCGAAAAACCGGCTATCTCGTCACCATTTTTAAAGAAAGGGGAATATTTTTCACTCTTTATTCCATACAACAAAATGCTGGACCGTAAACTCTTGAATTACTGTGAAGAAGCCTCTCCCGCGGATTCTCTAAACAGGTATGAACGCCGGAAGATCATCAATCAGCAAAATATTGAATGTACCAACCGTTTCTTTTCGGTGATCATCAATAAAAAGGATACTCTGGAATCTGATTTTATGTTTTATAGTCACAGCAGAACCGGTCAGGATGGATTCAAAAGTATGTTTCTGCTTTCGGATACGCTGAATACCGGAAAGTATGAGTTAGGAGTGTATCGCCCGTTACTGGATGAAGCCGATGCCGAAAGGGATTCTTTAGGCCGCTTACTTACCTACGAAGAAGAAATACCTTTCTGGATAGAGTAAAACGGTTCTGTTCAGGAATCCTTAACTTCGGGCATGCAAAAAGAACTACAACTCAGAGTTTTACCGGAGATAGCCGGTCAACCTGAACAGCTTCAACTATTCATTTCTCAGAACGAAGGAATTCCGGAAGATGAAATCAGGCATATAGAAATTGTAAAGCGCTCTATCGATGCACGTCAAAAGCAGGTCATTATAAATCTGAAGGTAAAGGTTTATGTAAATGAAGAGTTTCAGGAAGAACCGATCACGTTACCTGACTATCCAAACATATCCAATGCGGAAGAAGTAATTGTTATTGGAGCGGGGCCGGCCGGATTATTTGCGGCACTTCGTTTGATTGAACTTGGGAAAAAACCAGTCATTCTGGAACGGGGCAAGGATGTAAGGGACAGAATTAAAGACCTGAAAGGTATTAATGTTGATCACATCGTAAACGAAGATTCGAACTATTGTTTTGGAGAGGGGGGAGCCGGAACCTATTCAGACGGAAAGTTATACACCCGATCCAAAAAGAGAGGCGACGTAAACCGGATTCTGGAATTACTGGTAGGATTTGGTGCGGTTCGGAATATTCTTGTGGAGGCTCATCCTCATATCGGAACCAATAAACTTCCCGGTATTATTGCGGAAATCAGGGAATGCATAAAAGCGCATGGCGGTGAGATCCATTTTAATACCAGAGTGACGGATTTTATTCTGGAAGGAGATTTTATAAAGGGAGTGAAAACCCTTGAAAGAGAAACCCATAAAGCCGAAAAGGTAATTCTGGCAACAGGACATTCAGCCCGTGATATCTTTGAATTGCTACATCATAAAGGAATCGAGATTGAACTCAAACCTTTGGCCATTGGAGTCCGGGTAGAGCATTCCCAACAACTCATTGATCAGATTCAATACAGTTGTGAAGATCGGGGCGAGTATCTTCCACCATCCCCATACAGTATTGTAAAACAGGTAGGCGGACGTGGAGTTTATTCTTTTTGTATGTGTCCCGGTGGAGTGGTTGCTCCATGTGCCACTAGTCCCGGGGAGATTGTGACCAACGGGTGGTCCTCATCCAGAAGAGCTCGTTCAACCGCTAATTCCGGAATTGTGGTAGAGTTGAGTGAGGAGGATTTCAAACCTTTTGCTAAACATGGTTCGCTGGCTGCCATGGAATTCCAGAAAGCCATTGAGCAGAGAGCCTGGGAAGTGGGTGGTAAAACCCAGACTGCTCCGGCGCAAAGATTAGTAGATTTTGTTCAGGGAAAAGTCTCATCGGATTTACCGGATACTTCTTATGCTCCGGGAATCACATCCGTGGATCTTAAAGAGGTGCTCCCTGATTTCATCCATCAGTCTCTTAAAAATGGTTTTAAAGCCTTCGATAAATCAATGAAAGGATATCTGACCAATGAAGCCGTTGTACATGCTCCCGAAACACGGACATCATCCCCGGTTCGGATTCCAAGAGATCGTAAAACACTGGAACATATCCGGATAAAAGGCTTATTTCCCTGTGGTGAAGGAGCCGGTTACGCCGGAGGTATTATTTCGGCTGCCATTGATGGAGAGAAGGTGGCTGCGGCGGTTACGAATATTGAATAACAATTAACGAATGAAGAGAGTCATACTACTTATTGGGTTCATTCTTACTTCATTCAATCTGAATGCCCAATTCCACATCGGAGGGGATTTCGGAGCGATTAGTTATGATCTTTCAGATGAATATATCGGCCCGCATCAGTATGAAAACCTTACTGCAAGCATTTTAAATCTATCTTTATTTTATCTGGGAGAATCAAACTTGTTTTTTGCACGGTTTGGTAAGAAAGTAACCAGACTGGATTTAGCGGAGGATGAGGGCTATCAGGCTACAAACTTTCTGGAAATTGATAACTATGAGCTGGATGTAGAATATTTCAGAAAAATGGTCTCACTGTCTACTACTCTAAATGGATTTTTGGGAATAGCACACAACGGTCACTTCTCGTACTATAACCGAATATTCAGATCGCCATTTTATGGAAATGAAAATGAATCTCACGAAATGGGAGCGTTAGCTTTTTCGGTGAATGGATTGATGCAATATCAACTGGGAGAGAATTTAATTCATTATAAAGCAGGGGTGAATGTTTTTAATATAGGTTCAAGGCCTGATGGACAAGGAAATGTCATTGATCTAAGAGTTTTTTCTTGGGGTGAATATGTTCGGATTCATCATAGTTTGGTGGGCTATGTTAAGCTCTCTGAGCGGTTTTTACTTAAGCCCGAGTATCGATTAAGATATTATTCATTCAAAGAGCCCGATCGGTTTAAGATGTTAAAGCAAAGCTTTTTTATAGGGGTATTTATCAGAATATGATAAATAGAGTATTTATAGCGTCCCTGCTCATTATTACCCTTTCGTGTGAAGGCATCTTCTTTGAAGACCCTTTGGATGCTTCTGATCCATTGGTGACCTACGATGGTTTTTATGAACAAACAGACCGCTACTTCTCTTTCTTTGACTACCTGGGTTTTGATTTTGACTCCGCTTATTTCGCAAACCGGTTAGTATTAGAAGCAGAACCTTCAAACCAGCAATTGCAGAAGTCCTTAGGTAAAATGATCGATCTGTTGGCTGATGGTCATACCGATGTGTTTGTAGGAAGAACACCAATCAGCTATACGGGCTGGTACGATCGATATCCACTAAACCAAATCCCTGATATTAGTGATTATTTCCAATCCTATAGTCAGGTTAATAGCGCGATGGAATTTGGTAGGATTTCCGGATCAAATCTGGGTTATATCAGAATCAACACCTTTACAGGAAATATAGCGACTTCAAATTACGAGCAGATTGATGCTATACTCGGGCAGCTTTCCGGGGTAGATGGAATTGTGATTGATGTCCGGGCCAATGGAGGAGGAGATTCCAGAAATGCAGATTTGATCACTTCCCGGTTTAATGATGAATCCCGACTCGCATTCAGGGCACGAAGAAGAAGTGGTCCGGGAAGAAGTGCATTTGGAAACTGGATTGATATAAATACGGATGTCCATTCCGGAGACCGATTCCTGAAACCAGTGATAGTACTCACAAACCGGAGGAGTTTTAGTTCAACAGAGTGGTTTGTTTCCGGGATGCGGACCATTCCTCATGTTACCATTATGGGGGACACTACCGGAGGAGGAAGTGGAAATCCGTTATTTCGGGAATTACCCAATGGTTGGTCGATGCGAGTATCGAATACGCAAAAGCAGTTGCCTGAAGGCTATGATTATCAATATATTGGGATTGCACCCGATGTACCTGTATGGATAACTGAATCAGATTCAGCTGCAGGTATTGATACTATTTTAGAAACAGCAATTCAAAGCTTAATTGAATGAAATAAGAGTTACGATTAAATAACCGGTGAGATATTTCAAGCCGGTTGATATCAGGTTTTAACATTACTTAGTTTAACCAGTGAAAGTAGCTCTTACTGTTTTTTTCTTTTTTATTTCCACCACATTTACCAATGTGTCTGCTCAGGTATTCTTAAGCTATGATCTAGGTGTATCGAAAATAGCTTACAAAAATCAGTATCTCAGTAAAAACTATTACACAGGGTATTCCCCTTCGGTAGTGAATACAGACTTATTTTATCGTGGTAAAGAGAGTTACCTCAGATTTAATTTTAACTATCAAAATTACGAGTCTCTGAATCCGGTAATCGAAGAAATAAATTACTTCGATAATTACTTCAACCTTGAGAGTTATCAAATCATCATAGAATATCTTATTCGAACAGAAACGTTTTCGAACGGGGTTAATATCTATCTGGGATATCAGTTAAGGGGACTCTTTTCAGAAATTGAGCAAAATTTTGAATCTGAATTTATTAACTCAAGGATTAATTTTTCTGAATCTGTTTACGCTGATCTGTCACTTATTGGAAGGCTAGAGTATCAGTTTAGAGAAATCGGAATTAATTATAGTGCCGGTGTAGGTTTGGTAAGGTATTTCGAAGAAACTGATCCAAGGTATTTTAATGAGTCAAATTTCTATGGACTTGGATTCAATTACTATAGATCATTTCAATCAAGTCTGGAACTCTATTTTTGGATTAATGATAAAGTTGCGTTAAAACCTGCATATCTAATAAGATTTGATAGAACAGATTATAAAGAAGAAACCAAAAGACTAAATCAGTCTGTTTTAATAGGAGGAATTCTAAAATTATGGTGATCAGGATTATTGTTTTAGGCGCGGTGTTATTCGTTACTGGCTGTGAGGGACTACTTTTTGATGATAATGTTGATACTGAACCAACAGAAATATATGAATCATACATCGATCACTTAGAAGCATATTCTCCGAACTTTCCATATTTGAAGGTTAATATTGATTCTGTATTTGATAGCCATAGATATAGAATAAGAAATAATCCAAGTGGTAAGGAATTGGTGTCATCGTTTCAGGAAACATTGGATATTTTCGAAGATGCAAATATGAGGCTTATTCTGTCGATGGATAATCAAAGAATAACGATGTTTTATTCCGGTTGGCTAAATGAAAAGCCTTTAAATAAGCTACCAGATATTTCTCATTATTTTAGCTCTTATACTACTCCGAACTATCTAATTGAATACGGGGGTTTGAATAATTTGAACATCGCATATCTCAGAATAAATTCATTTAATCTTGGCTGGCAGGTGGATAGTATAGAAACTGTAATTATGAGAGATTTTAGCAATACAGACGGACTGATTATTGATTTAAGATCGGTGTATTTAGAATATCCAAGTTCATCACAGAACAAAGAGGCTACAGAATTAGGTAATATGTTCAGAAATGGCAATGAAGTATTTCTGTATCAAAGGTATAAGTTACAAAATGGACGTCTTTCTTTTTCCGAGTGGGAGCCGATTTGGTTGTACGATCAAACACCTTCTTTGTATTCAAAACCGATAATCATATTAACTAATAGTCAAACAAAAGACAGAGCAGAATATTTTATAGTAGCAATGAAAACTATACCAAATGTCACAGTAGTTGGAGATACAACAGCAGGATATTTATTAAACTACTGGTTTGATCATGTGGAAGAAGATTGGTATATGGAAGGGAATAACTGGGATTTCAGGCTTCCTGGTGATAATTCTGGAAGTGGTTTTAAAGGTATCTATCCCGACATCCCCGTTTGGATTACCGAAAGTGATTCCTTAAATGGTATCGATACGATTTTAGAAAGAGCAATTGAAGTTTTAACTGAGTAAAAAATGAAAAAAGCAGTACTTATTTTAGGGTTTATCCTGATAAGCGTTGATACCTATTCTCAGGTTATTGGCCTTTGGGAAGTCACAAAAGTTATTGTTGATGAGGAAGAGATGACACCGATTTCTAAGTGGAGCAATTTTCTGGAAAATGGAAGCTTTACTACCGGAAACGGATGGCTTCAAAATGGGGATGGAACGTGGGAATTTGATTCAGAAAGTTCAGAGATATTAGTTGTTACGGAGACCGGTTTTAAAAATCAATTTGGTCCGTTTGAAGTCGAAATGAAAGGGAAAAACGGTATGATCTGGTCAAGAATAGAAGGAGCAGATTTAGTTTATGTTCATTATAAGCGAATAGAAGAAATCCCAAAAAGTCCGGCTACTTTGGCTATTGGGTTATGGATGGTTACTGAGGTAATAAATGACGGGAAAATAGTTACTGAATCCTATAAGAACGAGCATGCAATGGGCGTTTTTGTACGATGGGATAACTTATTTCAGGAAATTACTTCAGAAGGAAGAGTTAGTGGAATATGGAGAGTAAATGCGCACCGTCCTGTGTTGGATGTTTTATTTTATGACGGTAAACGATCACTAGAGTATTGGGACCTGGATTACGAGGGCGAGAACAAAATGATCTGGAAGAGAGAAGGGCTAATAATTAAGTATGAACGGCTGAATTCATTCCCAGAGTAATATGAAAATCACACAAGCTACTCTAAAAGACCTGGAAGATCTCAATGAGCTATTTGATGCTTATCGGGTATTCTATAAAAAGAAGTCAGAAAAAAAAGCGAGTAAGAATTTTCTTAAAGCCAGGATAGAGAATGAAGAATCAGTAATTTTTATTTCAAGGGATGCTGCAGGTATCGCTACCGGATTCACTCAACTGTATCCACTTTTTTCCTCCACCAGAATGGGGAGAATCTGGTTACTGAATGATTTATATGTAGATAAGAAATACAGAGGGCAAGGGTATTCAAAAGGATTGATCAATGCAACTAAAGAGCTTTGTAGAAAGACCGGAGCTCTGGGAATGACTTTAGAGACTGCAAAAGATAATCATGTCGGAAATCAGCTTTATCCGGCTACCGGATGGACTTTGGATACCGATCATAATTTTTATTATTGGGAAGTCGATTGAGTTTGAAGATTACATTATTAGAACCTTTTTTCTCCGGCTCGCACAGGCAATGGGCAGAAGGACTGCAAAAACATTCATCTTATCAAATTGAGATTCTTAGTCTGCCCGGGAGGCATTGGAAATGGAGAATGCATGGCGGGGCAGTATCACTGGCTAAACAGTTTAATGAGTTGGAGGAAAAGCCTGACTTGATACTTGCTTCCTCAATGCTGGACTTAACTACTTTTTTGGCATTAACCAGAGATAAATCTTTCGGTATTCCAACAGCGCTTTACTTCCATGAAAATCAGATTACCTATCCGTGGTCACCTCAGGACCGGGATGTAAAGAAGAAACGGAATAATCATTATGGATTTATCAATTATGTATCGGCTTTAGCCGCCGATAAAGTGTTCTTTAATTCCAGTTATCACAGGGATTCTTTTCTGGGAGCACTTCCTGGTTTTCTGAAGCAATTTCCGGATAAACGAGGAAAAGAGAACATTCAATTGATACAATCAAAAAGTGTAGTGCTTCATCTGGGAATGGATTTAAGTCGATTCAATCAGTTTCAGGATTCAGAAAAGGAAAAAGAATCTGCTCCCGTAATTTTGTGGAATCATCGCTGGGAATATGATAAACGTCCCAAAGCTTTCTTTAAGCAATTGTTTCGTTTAAAGGGACAGGGAATTGCTTTCAAATTGGTTGTTTTGGGTGAGCAGAATGATGTGAATCCTCCCATTTTTGATGAAGCCAAAGAAAAACTTTCAGATGAAATCCTCCATTGGGGGTATGCCGAAGATTTTGAAACCTACGCCCGATGGTTGTGGAGAGCAGACATTTTAGCAGTGACTTCCAATCAGGATTTTTTTGGGGGAAGTGTGGTTGAGGCGATGTATTGTAACTGTCACCCGATTCTACCAAACCGTTTGGCTTATCCGGGACACTTTCCGGAAGAAATCCGGCGTGATTATTTATATGAAGAGGGGGAGCTGGAAATACGTTTAGAAACCGCCATTGAACATATGATAAATCTCAGACAGGTTGATTATCAATCATTGGTTAAGAAGTATGATTGGGGAGAGATGATTCAGAAATATGATGAAGCGTTAGGGAAAGTATGAATAGTCAATACTCAACAAGGAATATTCAATGAAGAAGTATCGTTTTAATTGAACATTGAACATTGAACATTGAACATTGAACATTATCTATTTCCCAAAAACATCAACCCAAAGAGCTTCTACCTGATCGCGGGCCCATTGATGCCGTCTTAAAAAATGAAGGCTTGATTTAACAGAAGGATCGTTCTTGAAGCAGTTGATATCCACATGAAAACTTAACTGTTCCCATCCATAGTATTGCACCAGATCTTCTACAATCTGTTTAAGTTTTATTCCATGAAGAGGATTGTTTGGTTGAGAGCTCATGTCATGCCTCAATCACATAGTAAGCACAGGTGCTCATAAAATTTCTTAGTACAGGGACCGAAGAAATCAACTTGAATTGCCTGCGTGGTTTCAGGTTAAACTTATACTTATAGATTGGATTAAATAGAAAGAGCTGTCGCCGAAGCTGGGTGTAGCCTTCCTGTTTGAAAATTTGCTCGAAACGCTCAATAGAAATTCCAGTCTCTTTGATTTCAATGAGTTCATTGACTCTTTTTTCTGTCTCACCAAAAAGATTAAGAATCTTTTTATAAACGCTCATTGGAAGTAAATGGTAGTACGGTAAAAGGCTCAGGAATTTTACTTTTGAAATTTGCTGGTGTCCTCCAAAAGGCATCTGCCAGGGAGGAAACCCAAAAAATACCTTGCCATTTGGAGTTAGAAAGTCTTTGAGTTTTCCAATAAAAAGCTCTTGGTTATGGATATGTTCAATCACATCCTTTAGAATTACCAAGTCAAATTTATGGCCAATATCTTTTTCAGTATCGATGTCGTAAATATTCTTGGCTATGAACCGTACATCACCTGCTTTAACCTCTTCTTCAAGAAATTGCTCTGCAAGTTTAACACGGGATTTCATCAACTCAATACCAATACATTCGTGACCTCGTTCCAGAAAAGCTTTTAAAACGCCTGCTTCGGCGCATCCAATTTCTAAGACTTTAAAATCTGCTTTCAGTTCAAATGAATCTTCCAAAAATGGAATAATATATTCTTTAGCAGTCCGATATTGATAATTGAAATAGGTGGACTTATCGGAGTGGAAATCGAACATAAGTGAAGTTACCCTTCAGCGATTTCTTTCAGCTTTGGCAGAGCTACTTTCCACCCCTTTTGAGTTTCAATATATCGTTCGAGACCGTTTTCTACGTACTTATATCCTTTTTGAGTTATAGTAAGTTCGGTCTCGTTATCTGAGATAGCTTCCAGCTCATAAATCACTACGATATAGTTTTCAAGAGTATCTTCAATACCAGAGTTTGCAGGAAAAAGAGTATGTTCCAGATACTTGTGAGGTTCAGAGCGAATCACTTCGCCCTTTACAACGGTAACTTCTTTATCATCCTGTTTTACAAAGAAATTACTTTTACTCCCGGGCTTCCAGTCACTTTCACATCGGGCGCCGAACATGTACTCTTCAATTTTATCGGGATTTGTTAATGCATCCCAAACATTTTCAACCGAAGTTGAAACAGTTGTTTTTAACTCAATTCTGTTTTCCATCAGCGAATGTTATCCTATTTCTTTTACTCTTCCAATTTGTCCGTCCGTTAATCGAACTTTTATTCCATAAGGGTGAGAGGGAGATTTAGTTAAAATATCTTTGACAGTTCCATAAGTTAAGGTACCGGATCTTTGATCCTTTTTCAGAACGATTGCTACGTCTGTACCGGGTTTGATATTACTTCTTATGGTTCCTGTCATTAATTGATAATAGTATGCTTTTTTTCTACAGCTTTCAATGATTCAGAAATTACTAAGGAAAGTATATCAATGTCTATTTCTGACAAACTCTTTATGTAAAAACATGATTTACCTTTTTTGTGTGGCCCAATTTTCTCTAACAGATCTTTATGTTTACTAAACCCATCCATTATATATAGAGTTATGGCTTTCTGCCTGTTCGAAAATCCGGTGGTAATCATGATACCTTCCCGTCCACTTTCATACCTATATTTGTAGGTGCCAAAACCAACAATTGATGAACCCCACATTTGAGCCTCTTTACCTGTAATCTTTTTCATCAAATCATGAATTGCCCAACAATCTTTCTTCCTTTGAGGGTTTTCAATCGAATTCAGGTATTCAGAAACACTATGTCCGGTTGGCACCGTTTTATTCTGTGACATTGCTTTCGGTTAAGAGTTTTGCTTTTTTAGTTCGTATAAATGGATAATAATTGTATAGATTGATAAATAGTAGTCATTCGAAATGTATTAGTATTTTCGAAAAAAATAGGGCGAAAATTATGTTAGGGCGAGTTTTTGAATATTACAAAAACGAAGGAGCGAAAACGTGAGTTCTCGTAAGAATCTTCTTATTACCACTATTGTAGGGGTAGTTTCTTTACTTTTTTTGTTAAGAGTATTTACAAAAAACTATGAAAAGCTTATTGAAACCAGAAGGATAAATGTAGATCAGGCTGGTGAGTTTATTAGTGAGAAATTCAAAGAAGAAGTAGTCAAAAATATTCAGGCTCTTCAAAATTTAAAAGGGAGACTTGAAGAGACAAATGGAAGTTATTTTGAAAATTGGGAGTTTGATGCCCAACTGATGAGATCGCAATCAGAGTCAATTCTTTTTGTAGAATGGATTGATTCAAACATGGTAATTCAAAGAGTGAACCCCGTTGAAGGTAATGAGAACGCACTAGGGTTATATATAGGAGATATCGAATATCGCGCAAGTGATTGGAATCAAGCTGTAAAAGACTCAGCAATAAACATGACTAAGTGGGCTAAATTAGTACAAGGTCCAAATGCTTTTCTAGTTGACGAACCTGTTTATTATGAAGGTGTTTTTCAAGGCACAATAACAGCAGGTATGAACTTCAATACACTCTTCGATGAGATTTTATCGGAAAGAGGAGAGTATTTTGTCACAGTTTCTGATCAATATAATAACAGGTTTTATGCTTCTAAGGATTCAAGTCAAATTCATGATTTCAAGGATTATTTATATACAAGATCCTTTACTTTTTTTGAAAAGGATAAACCATGGACGTTCACGCTTCAACCGAACTCCAGCATTGTTGAAAGAACAGCTTTTCAGAGGATTGGAATTGGTCTTGCATTAGGGTTAACACTAAGCATATTGTTAACAATTGCTGTTTATTTTATTCTGGAATCTAAAACATCTGAGAAGAGACTTAAAACTCTGAACGAAGATTTAAATATTGAGAAGGAGAAAGCAGAAACATCTTCTAAGGTAAAATCCGAGTTTATGGCAAATATGAGTCATGAAATCAGAACGCCACTTAGTGCAATTATGGGGCTGATTGAAATCCTGAAACATGCTGAGAATAAGAATGAGATGAGAAAATATATGGATTTGTTGGAAATGTCATCCAATAACCTCATAACCTTACTCGGAGATATTCTGGATATCAATAAAATTGAGTCAGGAAATCTGGAGTTGGTTGAGGTAGAGTTCGAAATAAAAGAAGTACTCGATTCAATAACTTCCCAGCAGAAACAGATATTTGAAGAAAAAGGTCTATACCTTCGTACGGACTTTTCAAACCTTGAGCACGAAAGTATAAAAGGTGATCCAGGGAAGTTTACTCAGGTAATTGGAAATCTTATTCGTAATGCATTCAAGTTTACAGATAAGGGTGGGCTAGAAATTGTAGTTACAGGGAAAAAGATTAACAAGCATTTAAATGTGGTAATCACTTTTAAAGATACAGGAATTGGTATAGCGAAAGATAAACAGCAGTACATTTTTGAAAGATTTACTCAGATTGATTCAGGTTTAAACAGGCGATACGAGGGTTCCGGGCTTGGACTTTCTATTACTCAACAGATAATCCAGTTAATGGGAGGACGAATTTCTTTGGAAAGTGAGGAGGGTAAAGGTGCTACTTTTGAGATTGAATTAAACTTTCCTTTGGCGGAAATTGAATCTGAAAGAAATGAAGTTATTGAAGAGACTACTTCTATGGAGGATTTTTCTTCATTCAGGGCTTTGGTTGTAGATGATATGGAGCTGAATCAGTTGGTACTTGAGAAAATTCTCGAACGATATAAACTCAGAGTAGATCGTGCAAAAAACGGGAAGGTAGCTGTAAGTAAAGCGGCAGCAAACAAGTATGACATTATTTTTATGGATATTCATATGCCTAAGATGGATGGCTTCGAAGCCACAAAAGAAATTAAATCACTTGGAATCACCACTCCAATAATTACCGTGACAGGAAATGTGACAAAAGAAGCAATGGCGAAAGCAAAAGAGTTGGGGATGAAAGAATTTATTACAAAACCCTATACCAGCCTGAAAATTTATTCGGTGTTAAACACTTATTTGAAAAAAGCTTCCTGATTTGAAAGAAATACTTTCAAAATACTTTGGTCCCAGTACCCTTGTTACTGCCGCTTTTATCGGACCAGGGACAGTTACAGTTTGCACATTAGCGGGTGTTAGGTCAGGATATATGCTACTCTGGGCTATTCTTTTTTCTGTGGTTGCGACTATTGTGCTACAGGAAATGACTGCCCGGCTAGGATTGGTGACCCAGAAGGGATTTGGAGAAGCGATCCGAAAAGAGCTTACTCATCCGATCATCAGATTTTTCGGAATTGTATTGATTCTTGGTGCGATTGTTTTTGGAAATGCAGCGTATGAAGGAGGGAATATTTCCGGTGCGGTACTTGGTTTCGAAGAACTTTTCTTCAATATGGGGACATATATCAACGGGATATATATTTCAGCATCACCGCTAATAATCGGAGCGATTGCTTTCGCCCTGCTAATTTCCGGTAGCTCCAAAATTATAGAACACTTTTTGATTGGTTTGGTGTTAATCATGAGCTTCGTTTTTTTAACTACCGCTTTTATTACCGGGCCAGATTTAGCAGAAATTGTACGAGGGCTTTTAGTTCCCTCAGCTACACCGGAACAAATGCTTACGGTGATTGCTTTGATTGGAACTACAGTAGTACCCTACAACTTATTCTTACACGCTTCTATCGTTCAGAAAAAGTATAAAGAAGTTGATCAGTTGGGAGATCTCAGAAAAGAAAATGCTACGGCCGTTATTTTGGGCGGTATCATTTCGATGAGTATAGTGATTACAAGTGCTACCACATTATTTGGGGATAGAACGATAAGTAGTGCTGCAGACATGGCAGCTCAATTAGAGCCGCTACTTGGAAATTGGGCAGGTTATTTTTTGGGATCAGGACTTTTTGCAGCGGGTATTTCATCTGCCATTACCGCTCCATTGGCTGCGGCTTATGCTACAAAAGGAATTCTGGGGTGGGAGGAAGGTCTTCATTCTAAACGCTTTAAGGCAGTTTGGATGAGTATTCTTTTTATTGGGGTGCTCTTTTCTATGTTCGGGATCAATCCTGTACAAGTAATCCAGTTTGCTCAGGTTGCGAATGGAATATTATTACCCCTTATAGCCGTATTCCTTCTTTATCTGATGAATAAAAAATCACTATTGGGTGAATACATCAATTCCACCACACAAAATGTGTTTGGTTTGATTGTAATATTAGTGGCTTTACTGATTAGCTTTCGAAGTTTGAACTCAGTATTTGATTTCATATGATCCAAAAGAATATTGATCTGAATTGTGATCTCGGCGAATGGCGAACCAAAAACGGTCCAGCTCTGGACGAAGATATTATGCCATTCATTTCTTCCTGTAATGTTGCGTGCGGAGGACATATTGGAGATGAAGATTCAATGAGAACAACCATTGAATTAGCACAAAAAAATGATGTTGCTTTAGGGGCTCATCCGGGATATCCCGATCCGGAGAATTTTGGCCGGGAAGTAATGGATATTGATCCTCAGCTATTAAAGGATAGTATCATTGAGCAAATCAGCATATTCAAAAAGTATTTAGATAAAGCCGGCGCCGAGCTTCATCATATTAAACCTCATGGGGCTTTATATAATCAAGCCGTTAAAGATGAATCCACTGCAAGAATAATAGTATCTGCGATTAAGCAGGTGTACCCTGCGATTAAGGTATATTTGCCGGAAGGTTCTGTTTCTTCCGAAATTGCCAGTGAAGAGGGGCTGGAAGTGATATACGAAGTGTTTGCGGACCGGGTGTATGAAGACGATCTGCGATTACGCTCAAGATCCTTTACCGATGCAGTATTACATGATGAAGCCGATGTGATTGCGCAACTACGTCATTTAATTTTAGAGGGAAAGGTGTTGACACATTCCGGAACAAAGAAAAGGATCAAAGCAGGAACTGTTTGTCTTCATAGTGATACTCCTGGAGCTAGAACTTTGGCACAAACCATTAACACATTTCTATATCAACATGGAGTTGCCATCACTGCACCTTAATAACCAAAAATGGTTTTCTAAAGTACTTTGTGAATCTGCACTACTATTAGAGCCTGAAAAAGAAGAACTGGAGAGTATTCATTCATTGACCTCAGTTATTGAGAATGCGGATTTAGAAGGGATTATTGATGTAGTACCGGCTTACAGTTCGCTGGCAGTTATATTTGATAGGGACCGGTGGGGACATCAGGCACTTATTAAAGCAATTGAGGATCTACCCGAAAAGGAATCATCGAATGTGATTCCAGAGAATTTGATTGAAGTGCCGGTTTGTTATGATCTGGGCTTGGATTGGATAGAAGTCATTGAGCATACTAGCTTAAGCAAAGACAATATTATTGAATTACACAGCTCACAAACCTATACTCTTGCAATGATAGGCTTCATTCCCGGCTTTGTATTTCTTGATGGATTGAATGCTCACCTAACGGTACCCCGAAAACCTAATCCAAGGACTGTAATCCCAGGCGGATCGATTGGAATAGGGGGGAATCAAACAGGTATCTATTCTTTAGAAAGCCCCGGTGGTTGGAATATTATCGGTAGAACACCGATTTCTTTTTTCGATAGTTCTGAGAATCCGCCAACAGAATTAAAAGCTGGAGACTCAGTGAAATTTATTCCTATTTCAGAGGAGGAGTTTTTTAGTGTGTAAGCTGGAAGTGATTGATGGCGGATTATTTACCACTATTCAGGATGCAGGAAGACACGGTTTTCGAAAATTTGGTGTACCTGTTTCAGGGGCAATGGATATTAAATCATATAAACTCGCAAATCAGCTTGTAGGAAACCCGGAAGATTCTCCGGCTCTGGAGTGCACTATGAAAGGTGGAAAGTACCGGTTTGTGAGTAAGACTGTTATTGCAATAACCGGGGCATTGATGAAGCCAAAGATCAATGGGAAAGAGGTTGCTCAAAATCAGACGTTAATAATAGAGGCAGGTGATGAGCTCGAACTGGGCTTTTCTTGTAGAGGTTGTCGATGCTATATCGGAATTAAGGGGGTGCTACAAATTGAAAAAGTGATGAATTCTTATTCCACGTATACCACTGGGAAATTTGGTGGCTTTGAAGGACGTGTATTGCAGGAAGGAGATGTGTTAGAATGGAAAAATAATGGAGAAGAATTTGAACATAAAGAAATCCCCAAAGACCAAATCCCGTATTTCTCTTCTAAAGTCACGGTTAGAATAACGAAGGGTATTGAATGGGATTGGCTATCTGAAGCGACACAGCAGGAAATTTTAGCCACTCAGTTTGATGTGAGTAGTAAAAGCAATCGAATGGGGATCAGATTAGAGGGAGCTTCCCTCATGGTTCCGGCTAAAGAAATGATTTCTAGTTCGGTAGTGCCCGGTATCATCCAGCTTCCAAAGAGTGGAAATCCTATCATTCTTATGCAAGATGGACAAACCATCGGTGGATATCCCCGAATTGCCAAAGTACTGGATGAAGACCTCTGGCGTTTGGGGCAGGTTAAAGCGGGTGATAAGGTGAGTTTTAGGCTTACTTGAGAGTAATGCCATCCATATTTTCTATTTTAGCTTTTATTCCCCATCCTCCAAAATCTTCTCCAACAACAAAAATAACCTCGTTTTCTCCTTCTTTAAGAGGTAAGTAAACACTATCGAACCAGCCGATGGTGCCAAGATATCGGTAATCTCGGGATCTAAAATTGTTTTGTCCTGAGTACACAGGTTTTCCGTTTACATACACCCAAACAAAATCGCTGTAACCGAAGTCTAGTTGTTTATAAGTTTCCGATTCGGATTCAATATTCAATTTAGCGAGTACTGTTGTTTTCCCATCTTCACTTTGCAAAAACTTTGCAAGATTGATAGTGCCTGAGTCTTCTGTAGACTGTTTAGTCCAGGTTAAGCTTGTTGAATTTATTGAGGTTTTATTTCGAAAGTCTGCATCTGAAACGACATCGGTTATATACCATTCTTTTATAAGCCCTTTTGGTGTTTCTTTAGGTGTAATGTCTCGTTCAGTAAGAGTAGGAATCGATTCAGAGTATTTAAGGTTTGAAAAATAGGTAGTTTGATTTGAGCTCAGCCTTATACCTCCGGAAACTGGATCTCTTTTAAGATCAGTTACCTTAATAATAGGAGTTTTCATGTCATCGAAGTAAATGTCTGCTTGATTATCCAGAATATTTATTTTAATCCGATGCCAAGTGTTCGGTTCTAAATTAACATTAGCACTGTATCCTTCTCCATGATACAGTTGCCATCCAGAATAGGAATTGAAAACAGGCGTATATTGAGTTGCATCAGGATTTCCAGATTGATGGGGTCTAATGTAAAAATCTTCACCATTACCATTATCCAATGCCCGAAATAATATACCAGTAAAGAAGAAATCTGAATATGGAAAATTTATATCTACTATTATAGTGCCATTCTTAAGTTGAATATTCTTAGAAAAGATTGCCTCACCTTCCAACTTTAAACTACTTTTACCCATATAGTTTTCTACAATATGAGAATCTTCCAAGTACCAGTTTTCAGAATCAAATGGAACAGATTTAAGCTCTTGTCCATATAAGCAGAAGTTTGAAAAAAGTAAAAAGGTTAAACTGAGTGAAATAAACTTATTCATATACATAGATTTATTTTTAGTAATAATCATCAATAGTGTAAAATTGATAGTAATGGGCAAAATCATGGAACGGTCAATTTTGGTTCATTTACCGTTTTTAATGTATGTGACTTAACTTTTTAAGCTCATCGGAGTAAATTCTCATATGGATGAAAAAGAATTGGAACTGCTGGAACTCTGTAAGAAAGAGATAGAAAAAAAGTATCACTTCGGGATTGGTAATGGGCGTGTGAAGCAGCGTGATTTTGAGTATTTGATTGATTTGATCGAAGAGACTTCAGGAATCAAATTAAGCATATCAACTCTGAAGAGAATCTGGAGGCAAGGAGAAAGCCAGAATCCCCATCCAAGTACTCTAGATGGCTTGGTTTCTTTGGTGGGATACAAGGATTGGCTGGATTATAAATTAAAGAATAGGCCTGTTGAGAAAGTAAATACCGAAGTTAGAAATCTGTTTGGTTTCATTCAGAGAAAACTGATATCGGTTTTTGGAGTTGTCTTGGTGTTAATTGTCTTGATGGTTGCTGTAATAAATACCAGTTACACTACCTTTCCGGATGCAGAAGAGATCTTGTTTACCGGAAATAAAACAGTTTTTAAAGGCGTACCAAATACGGTGATCTTTAATTTCGATGTAAGTGAAATTCAAGCAGACAGTTTTTTTATTCAGCAGGATTGGAACCCGAATCATAGGGACCGAATTGATCCTCAAAATAACTTCTTTTCAAGTATCTACTATGTGCCTGGATATCATAAAGCTAAATTAGTAGCAAACGAAACCTTTCTTAAAAGTAGACCAGTACATATTCAAACTGATGGCTGGATGTCAGCAGCTTTTTATAATTATGACGATCGACCAGTTTATATTACAGATGACAAGGATCAGGATGGAATCTTAAAAGCAGACGAGCATGACATTCTGGATAGCAATTTAGATATCGAAAGATTCAGTGAACTCAGGTTTATAAACATCAGGGAATACACAGGAGTTAACGGACATAATTTTAAAGCTGAGACACGGTTCAGGTATCAGGAGTTTCTATTCGATCCTTGCCCAAGTATTCAATTGACAATACATACGGAAGTGCATATTTATTTTGTGCCACTTACTTTAAGAGGGTGTGAGAGTAATCTTGCGATTAAAATTGGAGAAGTTTATCAAGAGGGTAGAGATCATGATTTCTCTGATTTTGGAACGGATATTTTCAACTGGCAGGAATTGTCACTTCATGTTGAAGATAAAACAGGAAAGGTGTTTCTGAATGGAAATGAAATCCATGAAATCACTTTTAAAGAGGATTTTGGTGATATCAAGGGGCTTGATTTCCGAACCTCTGGTTTGGCAGAAATAGACTACATAAGGCTTAAAGATTTGAATAATATAATTGTCTACGAAAATGAATTCGGGGAAGAAGAAAACAATAAATAGCTGATTGAGCTAAATTACTACTAATCAGCCACTAGAAATTTTATTAAGTCAGTCTCTTTTAATATTAAATGAGTAAACTAAGAAAACCTCAAAACTTAAATAGTTACTTTATTTCACTAAATCCATTTTCCTAGTAAAAACACCTTCAGAAAAAGTTATTCTGAGGAGTACATTCCCGATGTTCAGTAAGCTTTACTTAAGGTTAAAGATTCTTTTTCTTCAATTCTTCAACCGCATGATTCGCAGCCCGTGCAGTGAGCGCCATAAAATGTAAGGTTGGATTTTGAGTACCTCCCGAAGTCATGCACGCTCCATCAGTTACAAATACATTTTTGCAGGAATGAAGCTGATTCCATTTATTTAAAAGTGAAGTTTTTGGGTCTTTACCCATTCTAACACCGCCCATCTCATGAATGTCTTGCCCAGGCAAGCTATCCCGGTTTCTAGCACTTATATTTGTAAATCCAGCCTTTTCGAACATTTCAGTACATTGTTCTACATAGTCATCTGCTTGTTTGATGTCGTTTTCTTTCCATTCCGCAGAAAGCACAATCTGAGGGATACCGTATTTGTCAACCAACTCATCATGCAAACGAATATGATTGTCCTCATAAGGAACGCATTCGCCCATCATCCAGGTAGAAATATTCCATTCGTCATTTAATTTCGGATTGAGAATATTATCCCGGAGTTCATCTCCGATCATACTGGTATCAGATCCGCTTCCACGTCCGGCAGATACTCCAATAGCATATCCACGGAGAAAATCAGTTTCCTGTTTTTCCACATTTCTGAATCGGGGGATATAGGCATTCGTAAATCTCTTGCCCTCAGCTTTTTTATGAGCAAAACCGGGAACTGATGCTCCTGCATGCCCCCGATAATTATGCCAGGTTAAGTACTTGCCCATCAGATCATTATCATTGCCCAGACCATTTGGGAACCTATCAGATCGGGAATTCAATAAAATGGCATTAGAGTTGATGGTGGATGCATTAACAAAAATGATATTCGCATAAAACTCAATCGGTTCTTTGGTTAACCGGTCTATAATTCGAACGCCGATTGCTTTTCCTTTTTCCTGATCATAAATGATGGATTCTACAACGGCATCAGGACGTATGGTTAAATTTCCTGTTCTTAAAGCCCAGGGAATGGTCGAAGAATTACTGCTAAAATATCCCCCAAGAACACAACCACGATTGCACATATTCTGGTGCATGCATTTGCCTCGTCCTTGTTGTATATGAATCTCCTGTGGATCTGTAACATGTGCACATCTTCCATAAATAAGATGTCTAGAGTCTCCATATTCTCTTTTAAGAATTTCCTTAAAATGTTTTTCAACTACATTTAACTCAATAGATGGAAGGAATTTTCCATCCGGGAGAACATCCAGTCCATCCCGGTCTCCGGAAATACCAACAAATGCTTCCACATGATCGTACCAGGGAGCCAGGTCTTTGTACCGAATAGGCCAGTCTACCGCAAAACCATCACGGTCTGGTCCTTCAAAATCGAAATCGCTCCAGCGCTGTGTCTGGCGTGCCCAAAGGAGTGATTTTCCTCCAACGTGATATCCCCGGCGCCATGCGAAAGGCTTTTCCAAAACTACAGGTTGCTCATCTTCTGCCATAGCCCATTGAATATTGGATTCGTTTAACCACCGCCCCATATTTAAATTGGTACCTAATGCACGTCTCTTTTCTAAAGGAAGAGTACCTCTGAATTCAAAATCAAAGGGAGCTTTCGAAGCGGCAGGATAATCTTCGATGTGTTTGATATTTTTTCCACGATCGAGACATAGGGTTTTTAAACCGGCATCACATAATTCTTTAGCCGCCCAGCCACCACTGGCACCTGATCCAATAACAATGGCATCATACGTTCGCTGTTTTTTTGAGGTGATATTCAGGTTTACCATCTTAAGCCTCCACATCTACGTTTCCATCATAGTAACCGGGCATCAATACCCAGCCATGATAATTAACCATTACTTCTTCAGAGGTTTCAAAGCCACGTATAGTTTGTCGTTTCATAAAATTGAAGAAATCCTCATTGTCTTCGTTATCACCTGAACTCATTTTTAATAACAGTTCTTTTCGTTCTTTTTGATTGCAATCACCAAATGCCTTGCCAATCATGTCTTTTGCAGCGCCATCAAGCTCATAAAGATTAGCACGTATTTTACCCCTGAATTCCTCTTCATAACATTGGCTGATTAACCCCACCAAATAAGAGTCAACACCCACAGATAGTGCTCCAATAGTTCCATTTGAAGGGATAATTGTATCTGCAATAGAGGCGATTATAGAAATTTCGTAGTCTGTAAATGTTGTATTGTATTTCAATATACTTTCGGCTTTCCAGCCAAAAGCCCATGAAGGCAAAGTTACTGCTCCGCCTGATGCAATCATCAGGGTTTTTAGTGCATCTCGTCGTTTCATAAAATAAAATTGGTTAGAAGCGCTTTCATGAAAGTACACTTTTCGTAGGAAATGACAAGTTTGATTGCATATTATTTAGTAAAAAATTTTTATTAAATAGGACAGATATAAAAAAAGCCTCATTTCTGAGGCTTTAAAATTAATTACCACCGTCCCGGTTAATTGTTCTGGGAGTAGGCCACGTTCTTTGCTCACCATTTCGCGGATTGATTCCCAATACCGCTTTATCTCTTGGAGTGCTGTCGGGATCTTCACTAGCCATATAAGCTAAAATGGCAGTTAGAATGGCATTGTTCTGAACATCATCAAATACGATTTTATCGTAAGTATCACGATTAGTATGCCAGGTATAGGTACCATAATCCCAACTCAAAGAACTTAAAGAAAAAGCTGGAGCCCCTCTTGAAAGGAAAGATGCATAATCAGATCCGCCACTAGCAGGTGTTCCGGGAAAAGTTGTTTCAATTTCGTTTTTATATTCACGGGGAACTGCCTCCAGCCAGCTTCCAATAAAATCGTAAGCATGAAGAAATCCCTGTCCTGAAATTCGAACAACTCTACCTGTTCCATTATCCTGATTAAAGACCGCCTGTACATTATCGGTGATTTCAGGGTGATCTTCAGCAAATGCTCCCGATCCATTTAAACCCTGCTCTTCACTACCCCAGAGACCGACAATAATGGTTCTTTTAGGATTTGGATAAACTGTTTTTAAAATTCGCGCAGCCTCCATCATGGTGATGGTTCCTGTTCCGTTATCCGTTGCACCGGTTCCTCCATCCCATGAATCGAAATGGGCAGAAAGGATTACATATTCTTCTGGTTTTTCTGTGCCGGGTATGGTAGCAATTGTGTTGAACGTTCCAACGGTACCTAAATCTTTGGATTCAGCTACTAGTTTAACCTTAGGTTTGTTACCATATTCGGCTAGTCTCCAAAGCAATCCATAATCTTCGAGTGAGATATCAACCATTGCAATATTCTCGGTTCGGGCGCCAAAAATTTTATTAACTCCAAACCCGTTTGACCAACGTGATTGAAAAATAGCAGCCGCTCCGGCTTTTTCAATTTCAGCAATGATGGTTCGGCTGTTAAAGCCACTTATAGCTATGTTCTCATTCCACTGCTGAGTTTGGGCACGTCGTTCTTCTGTCATTTTTGAATATGATTCATCAGTAGCGTATTCCTCCCAATTATAATTAGGTCTTCCGGTAGGTTGTGGCATTGACACTAGTACAATTTTTCCTTTCACGGATGGAAGCCATGTATCAAAAGCTGCTTTATCTTCCCACATAGGTAGGTGAACAACTTCAGCAGTTACTCCGCCGCGCTTTGTAGAAGGGCTCCACGCCATTTGCATTCCTTCCAAAGTAACGACCCGCGGTTCAATCAAATCAACATGAGTAACACCCCTTTGCCATCCCTGCCATTTCCCCCATTCCTGATTCTCGGCAGAAATACCCCAATCTCCAAAAGTTTCAACTGCCCAATCATGAGCATTATCCATTTGTGGGGTACCGACCAGTCTTGGCCCGATAACATCCATTAATTCATGAGCAAGTTTCTTGAGGTGACTATTTTCTGTTGCTTCACTGATAATATTTTCTACCACTTCTTCGGTAGTTTGGGCAATCGTAGTACCTGAAAGAAGTACGGCAATCAAAAGAAGAGAGGATATTTTTTTCAAAGAATCAGAATTTCGTTAAAGTTGGAGTACGAATATATCAACCATTACTACAAAGTTGTCATACGATTACGACTTTTAACGAAGTTGTAACTCTCTAAGGTAGAAGGAGTTTGGAGATTATTTAAGAAGAATCATTTTGTTCGTTTTAACAAAATCTCCTGCTTTCAACTGATAAAAATAAATTCCCGATGGAGCATTTTGTGCATTCCACATAACTGTATGAGTACCGGATGCTAAAGTGCCATCAACGAGGGTAGCTACTTTTTGCCCCAAAGAATTAAATATTGAGAGCAAAACTGATGAGGAAGATGGTATTTGAAATTCAATATTGGTACTTGGATTAAATGGATTGGGATAGTTTTGATTTAGAGAAAACTCAGACGGTGTGGATTTTATCCCTTCTTCATTATTGGTAACCAAAGCCTGCCCGTAAACAACCTTGTTCCAAACTCCGTGTTGACCGATTACTATCGGATTATCAGGATCTGAATCATCAATTGAATCAAACATTATTGAATAAGTGCCTGGAGCTGTAATAATGAAGCTTACATTTTGACTCCCGGTACCGTTATCTAGCCGAAGAGGTACTGAATTTATATCCTGATCAACGGTTGGAACATCAAACTCATAGACTACATGGAGAATTTGTCCCTGACTGACGGATAGATTCCAGTCTTTAACATTAAACCGCTGCCAACCGGAGCCGATTTCATCAAATCTGACCGAGGTTGAAGCCAATTCTTCACCTGGTTGGCCGCTATTATCGTTATGTAGAGAGATTTGGAGAGTTCCTGAACCTTTAACTTCAATAAGCTCATTATTTGCTCCTTCTCCAGATACTACGAACAATTCGAGTGCATAAATAATGCCGTTTAATGGAGCAGTATATTTATTTGAAAATCCAAGACGACCAACCTGACTTGCATTATAGTAGGGGAGAGCCCAGTAAAATTTTGGAGTAGTACTAAAGGTACTGTCCGATCTAAGGGCGAAGGCCTGTTCTCCAGAAGAGTTAATTGTAAAAGGTAAGGTAGTAGTATTTGTTGACTCATTTGGGCTGGCCTGAGTATTTACCAGAACAATGAACGAGTTGTCATACTCCACACCGTTTTGGGTATTAAAAGTGACTCCGTTATTGAGTTTTGAAACTGTTTTTTTTGATCCTATTTGTGTGATGAGTCTTGCTTCGCCATTCTCACCATTCCATGAAACAGTCACACTCAAATTGCTTGCCTGCCCCAAACCGATATAGGAAATTCCACCTTGTTGTACATAGACTTCCTTATCTGTGAAGTTTGAACCTGTATTATCTATATCAGAACTTTTATATCCTTTTAAAAAAGGATGCCCAAATCCATAGGCAGTGTTTCCTGCATTAACTTTGTCATTAATAAGGCTCGCGATCGCCCAATCCACCAAAATATCTTCAAACGATAGCCCGGAGTTTAAATCGGTCAGGACATCATTGATACCAGTAGCGCCGGAAGCAGCGGAACGGGTAAGTCGGCCTGCGTTTTGGAAACCTAGTCGGTCCCATAAGTAACTGGCAAAAGAAGCAGCTCGGCCGTAATCAGGAAGGGTACTTCCACTACGGTTCCAACGGAATATAGGGACATTCGAAGATTCGAGATAATCGCCAAAGCTATTGTGAGGAAAATACCCTGAAAGTAACGCTGCAAAATTAGACTGCCCTTCATTTATGAAGGTGAATTCATTTTTATTAAGTCGCTCATTATAATTAAAGTGAATGAGATGTTGATATTCGTGTGCTAATGTATTTAAGGGGTTTAACGGATTAATCTCTTCACCGTTAAATATGCCGGGATAGGAATCTATATATAAAATGTCTCTTTGATTACTTTCATATCCTGCAGGCAACTCTAATGTAGAGTACTGGTCTACACTGTAAAAGAATCCTGCTGTATAACCGCTGTTACTTTCTTCTGTCCATCCGTCTCTTATGTCAGTAATTAAAAAATCAACTAATCCATCACCATCTACATCGGGGGCATCTCCAAAAACTTCATTCGAAAGCTCAATAATTCCTTTAGATGGATCGTATGAATTTGGTGCAGAAATATCTTCCAGATATTTAAAAATACTATCAGCTACATCTTCATTTATGTGACCGTTATTTATTTCTGCGACTTCAAACCAAACCTGAGTTGCAGTTCCCTTACGCATTAATTTAAAACTTCTTGATTCGAATTCATTGGTCTCGAGATTACTTACCCAGAAACTTTTAATTTGTCCAACTTCATCTGTTACTACTTTCCTTTGTGAGCGTTGTAAAGGGGTAAGAGTTTTTAAAAATTCTGCTGAATTCAGTTTGTCAGAAACATGGACAGGAACCGGTTTTGCCTTTTTATTTACAACCTGTTCTTTAACAGGTTTTGTTTGTGATAAAACAGGGAGAGAGAAGGCGACAAAAGTGAATATTAAAAAAATCTTCTTCATGTTATTCAGTAATAATCGTGTAGTAGTGAATCTGGAAATAAGTAATTGAACCTTTTTGGATGATGTTTCCATAGAGTTTAGCATTGGAACCATTTATATCAGGATAAGTTTGTTTGATAAATGTTTTATCACCCATCAGCTTATAGGATAGTGTGTCTGAAACGAAAATGGTTGGAACAGCGAAGGGCTCATTTCCGGAATAATTAAGTGCGCCTGAAATTTGGGTTAGTTCATAGACATTAGAGTTTTCAGAAAACTCCTTAGCAATTATATTTTCCTGAGCCGACGCAGTTTCGGTATTGCTTTTAGAAGATGAACACCCCAAAACTAAAAGTAGGGAAGCTATTGCTATAAAGAATTGTTTTTTCAAAGAAGGTCTTGCTTATTGAATAAATTGAACTGCCAAAATACAGATTTGATTAGTAAGATTGATCTAAGTAATAACAAAAAAATTCTCTAGTTAGTATAGTTGGTGTTTATATTTGAAAACGGTTTAAAAATTGCTAGCAATTTCAAGAAAAATATAGGATCATATCGGGTCGATAAAACAGGGGTAATTAGTATTTATTAAAGTGTGATTATGAAAAAAGTAATTTGTTTTGGAGAAGTAATATGGGATGCCTTACCAAAAGGTATTTATTTGGGTGGTGCTCCGATAAACGTAGCTTTAAATCTGGATAATCTGGGAATAAATACCAGAATCATTAGCGCTGTGGGAAAAGACAGATTGGGTGGGCTCGCCTTAAAGTCAATTAAGCACAAAGGCTTAGATACAGACCTGATTCAAATTAACGAGCATCCGACCGGACTAGCCGAAGTTGAAATTGATGAAGAAGGGATTCCAACTTATACTATTCATGAGAATACAGCATGGGACTTTATTCAAATTACGGATGAAATAAAACAGCATGTTCAGGAGTCAGATTATTTAATGTTCGGTTCGCTCCCTTTCCGAAATAGTACTGGGGATACCATTAAAGAACTTCTTAAAGATTATGAAGGGAAAGTAATTGTAGATGTGAATTTCCGAAAACCATTTTACTCAGAAGAATTAATAGACGAGATCCTTCATCTGGCTGATATTGTGAAGTTCAACAGAATAGAATTTGGTGAATTTTTAGGATGGAAAAATTTAGATAAAGACCACGAAGAAGCCTTAAGCTGGTTAGCTGAAGAATATAATATTGAAACTATTCTTTTATCTAGAGGAGAGAAGGGTGCGTATATTCTTCACAATGGAGAGATAGGGAAGAAAGGTCGTTATTATGTAAAAGTTAAAGATACCGTAGGAGCAGGGGATGCATTTCTGGCTGGCGCTATTTATAGTATCATCAAAGGTAAGGATGCCTATGATACTGCTTGTTTTGCAAATGCAATAGGTGCATTTGTAACCAGCCGAAATGGTGCTACTCCTAATCTTGATATGTCTAAAATTGATATTTACCTGAAGTACGGTAAATAATCAGGAGATCGACCTAGTCAATCCCCCAAAGTTTATTCATTTCTTCGAGTTTAAGTCCTTTTGTTTCGGGAACCATCTTAAATATGAAAAAGACGGATACCAGAGCAAAGAAGGCATAGATACCATAAGCACCTGACAGGCCTATTCCCGTGAGTAAGATTGGGAAGGTCATAGTGATTGCAAAATTGGCTACCCACTGTGATAGTCCACTTACAGCAAGACCTGAGCCTCGCAGTTGGTTCGGGAACATTTCGCCAAGGTACACCCACATAACTGGTCCCCAGGAACCGTTGAAAAAAGCTACATAAGCATTAGCCGCTATAAGTGCCAAAATACCCATTGCTCCTGAAAGTTGAAGGTCTCCATTAGCATCCAGAGTGGCTGTAAAAAAGGTCGCACACATGATAGTCAAGGTAATAGCCATTCCAATGGAGCCTCCCCATAACAGAGGTTTTCTACCTAATTTATCGATCAGCGCCATAGAAACTAATACTGCACCAATACTTACCGCTCCGGAAATCACATTAATCAAAAGTGCATCTCCCTCTGAAAATCCAACCGATTGCCAAAGAACGGCTCCGTAATAAAACACGACATTAATACCTACTAACTGCTGGAATACGGCTAATCCAATTCCAACCCAGACAATAGGGCGAATTTTTTTTGTTACAGCATCAAGTAAGTCAGAAAGCTTTGGCTTTTCATGCTTACCCAATGACTCATTAATCTCGGCAAGTTTTACTTCAGCGTCTTCTTCACCAAAAAGTTTAGTTAACACTTCCATAGCTTTTGGCTGGTTGTTGGAAACTGCAAAGAAACGTGGACTTTCAGGAATAAATAAAAGTGCAAAGAAGAATACAGTTGCCGGAATTAATTCCATCCAGAACATCCATCTCCACGCTTCATATCCCAACCAGAATTCAGAAAGAGCGGAACCTGCAAAATCAGCAAGAAAATAGTTACTCAAAAAAGCTACGAAGAGGCCCGTGATAATTGCTACCTGCTGGATAGAAGACAATCTACCCCGTAAATGAGCAGGAGCAATTTCAGAAATATAGGCAGGGGACATTACGCTGGCGGCACCCACAGCAAGGCCACCAATCACTCTGAAGAAAATGAATGGCAATGAAGCATTAGCAATACCAGAGCCCCAGGCCGAAATTATAAAAAAAACAGAAGCACCTATCAGTAGCGTTCGGCGGCCAAATCTATCAGCCAGTCTGCCAGCGAAAAAAGCGCCAACCGCACAACCAAGTAACATTGAAGCTACATTAAAGCCGGTTGCTACACTATCTGAGTTAAAGGCTTCCTGAAGTCCGTCTACGGTTCCATTAATCACCCCACTATCAAATCCAAATAGCAACCCACCAAGAGTTGCAACCATTGTGATTAGCGTGATATAAAGATTGTTTTGTTTGTTCTGATTTGCCATCGCCCTTTTTGGTTGGTTATAAAAAGCGACACAACATAAAAAACAGCTTCCTTATTTACTATATATAAATTTTCTCAAAGAATATGACTTAAATATTCTCCAGAATTTCTACCAGACGCTCCCAGGATTTGTCACGAGCCAGTTTGTTAGGATGGTCAGATTCCAGTTCGGGATTATCTCCACTTCTCATGTATGCATGTCCTGCTCCTTCATAAATTTCGTATAGAAAAGGATTCTTAAATTCAGCCATAGCAGTTTCAGAAAATTCGATGGTTGAATTAACTCGATTATCGTTGCCTCCATAAAAACCAAATACCGGAGCTTCAATGGTTTCATATTGTGCTTCTTCTCTTGGACCGGTTCCATAAAATACGAGTGCGGCTTCGATACCATCACCAGCATTGGTTGCAAAGCGAAAGGTTTGAGATCCACCCCAGCAAAAACCGACAACAGCAACTTTGCCGTTACCTGCATCCAGGGATTTAGCATACGCATGAACATTCAATAAATCTTCAGTCACAAAATCCGGATCAAGATCATAGATAGCTGATCGTGCCTCATCCGAAGTTGGGAAATCTGATGTCTTTTCAAAACCATCAACTGTATTTGAGATTAAATCCGGTGCAACAGCTATAAATCCTTTTTCTGCAAGTTGATCAGCAAAGCTACGCGCCCAGTCGTTTAGCCCACGATTCTCATGGATAACAATTAAGACCGTAGCATTTTCTGAAACTTCAGGATAAGCAACAAAGGTGTGTAGGGTTCTTCCATTCGATTCGAGTTCAACCCATTCATGATGACGGGGTGAATTTTCTAGTTGTTCAATTGCGTAATCCTGAGCGATTACCTGCGTGCTTAGAAAAAACAGAGAAATAAGAAGCAATTTCATAATGAAAAGATTGATTGAGTTTGTAATCCTTCAATCTAACAAAACTTATCAGAATTAAAATTCCTTCTGCAATACCTGTATATTCCACCCTCACTCAAACGAAGACTTATGCAGATTCAGTTACACCGGCAGAATAAAGCCGTTCATTTAAAAGCATTGAACGAAGACGGGCATGAAGTTCAACTTGATGGTTCGGAAAAGATAGGCGGTGAAAACCTTGGCTTTCGTCCTATGCAAATGTTGCTGGTAGCTTTGGGTTCTTGTGCCTCTATGGATGTGTTGTCCATCCTCCAAAAACAGAAACAAACCATAGATAGTTATTCGGTCTTTGTTGATGGAGAAAGAGAACCTGATGCTGTGCCTTCCTTATTTACTGATATCCATGTGCGGTTTGAGTTTAATGGAGATATCGATGAGAAGAAAATCAAAAGAGCCATTAAACTTTCTATGGAAACCTATTGCTCGGTAACCAAAACACTGGAGAAAACTGCAAAAATCACTTCCTCATTTATTTTAAACGGACATGAAGAACAAAGAATTTGAAACCAAAGCCATTCGGCATCAGGTAGAACGGACACAGCAGCGAGAACATTCTGTACCCATTTTTGCTACTTCAAGTTATATGTTTGAGGATGCCGAGCATGCACGAGCTTTATTCGCCAAAGAAGCTGAAGGAAATGTATACTCCCGCTATTCAAATCCTAATAACGATGAATTTATAGATAAACTTTGTCTTCTTGAAGGAGCAGAGACTGGAATTTCTACTGCTTCGGGAATGGCCGCGATGTTTGTAAGTATTGCTTCGTTTTTGAATCAGGGTGATCATATTGTGGCATGTCGTTCTGTATTTGGGTCAACTCATCAGATTTTAACTCAATTATTACCAAGATGGGGAATTACTCATACCTATGTGGATATACACGATACAGACGGATGGGAAAAGGCCATAACTCCAAAAACAAAAATGTTCTTTTTTGAAACACCATCTAATCCTGCGCTTGATTTAATTGACATCGAGAAAATTTCTCAAATTGCGAAAGCGCATAACATTCTGGTAAACGTAGACAACTGTTTTGCGACACCCTATTTGCAAAACCCAACCGAATGGGGGGCTGATATTGTTACCCATTCTGCTACCAAATTTATAGATGGACAAGGGAGAATGCTGGGCGGTGCAATTTTAGGAAGAAAAGAGCTTATTGATGAAGTTATGTTTATGGGAAGACACACCGGACCGGCTATGTCTCCTTTTAATGGCTGGATACTTTCTAAAAGTTTAGAAACCCTAGCAGTACGAATGGACCGGCATTGTTCAAATGCGCTTGAGTTGTCGACCTTTTTAAGTGACCATAAACAGGTTAAAATGGTGAAGTATCCTTATCTGGAATCTCACCCTCAACACGAGCTTGCTAAAAAACAAATGAGGCAGGGAGGAGGCATTGTAACCTTTGAAGTAAAAGGCGGCTTAGAACAGGGTAGAAAATTCTTAGACGCTCTGCACATGCTTTCTCTTTCTGCAAATTTAGGAGATACCAGAAGTATTGCTACACACCCCGCATCTACAACACATTCTAAACTTACTGATGAAGAACGTGAAACTGTTGGAATAACACCAGGTTTGGTACGAATCTCAACTGGTTTGGAAAATATTAAAGATATAATTGAGGATATTGATCAGGCTTTGATAAAATCCTCGAATTAATCAACCAATTCAGTATCAACTCGTGTGGGTGTATCTACCCCTGAAACAATACCTTGACCTGCTTTTGCAATCGCTTTAATAGTATTAGTAAGGTGAGAGATATTTATGGTCTCAAAATGATCGGTTACTTGATGGTAATCAATGTCTACGTCAATAGGCGTTGTACTGATTGTATGGGCAGGGACTCCAAGTCGGGCAAGAGTTGCATTATCTGATCGGTAAAATAGGTTTTGTTGAGGGTAAGGATCCGGGTAAAATTCATAAATAGTACCCTCAGCACTTTTAGATAGTAGTTCACCAAAATTTGAACGTTCATATCCTGTAATCCATGCGGTATTTGGTCCGGAAACAGCAGGTTTACCAATCATTTCAATATTGAACATAGCCACGATCTCATCAGGATCTAGTTGCTTGGAAAAATACTGAGACCCATAACCTCCGGCTTCTTCTGCAGTAAAAGTTACAAACAGCAGTGTTCTTTCAGGTGTACCTAAACTTTTGAAATGTTTAGCTAATTCTATGACGGCTGTTACTCCAGAAGCATTATCGTTGGCTCCGTTTGCAATAGAATCTCCCTCAACAGGGGTTCGAATTCCAATATGATCGTGATGTGCAGAGAAAAGAACATATTCATCAGTTCGGTTTCCTTCAATTACTCCAACTACATTTGCCAGCTCTTTTTTGTGAATTTCCGGTATAATTTGAATAGAAAATGAGGATATAGGTCTGGCAAGAATAAAGATGGTATTTGTACCTTTTTCACCTTCCATAATACGTGTAGGACGTGAAAAAAACATTTTATAGCGACTGAAAACGTCAGAGAATGATGGATCAACAAAAACAATATGGTCTTTATCTGAAGAAGAGAATTCCCGGAATTTTTGCCTGAAATTATCACCGGAATTTATCACTGAAATATCTATTGAATTCTCTTCCCAATTAATCGTCTCTCCGTTTAAAAGTGCAAGAAAATCGGAATCAGCCACTTCATTTTTATTGACAAGGATAGAAGCATTTTCAATAGAGATCTCTTGTAGATAAAATTTCTGTTTATAGTCATTCAAATCTGAAAAAGTACTCAATCCTATCTGAGTAAATTCTTTGGCAATAAAATTTGCGGCTTTTTCAACATCGGGAGTTAGTGCATGTCGACCTCTCATCTCATCAGAACTGAGCGTTTTAAGAATTTCAGATACGCTTTCCTCAGTTGGTTCGTAAGCAGGGGTACACTGGCTTTGAAGAAAGCCAAATGAAAGAAGTGCAACCAACAAGAACGGGGTTATTTTATTTGAAGAGCGCATAATGAAAGACCGTATTCTGAATTATTTTTGTAAATGAAAATACTTATCTCAATTATCAATTGAAGTAAACGATTGTAAGCGGGTGTTAAAAATCCCTAAACCATTTTTTGAGGATAGTTCTTACCGATTCAACAGTGATAGGCTTAGAAATAAAATCGTTCATCCCGGCTTCCATACAACGTTCTCTGTCTCCCGGTAAAGCGTTGGCAGTCATAGCGATAATTTTTGGTATCGCAGGTAATTCATCTGAAATTGCTAGTATTTCTTTTGTTGATTCAAGGCCATCCATAACAGGCATTTCCATATCCATAAATACCAGATCGTATGCTTTATTCTGGACCATTTTTATAGCGAGCTCACCATCATTTGCTATATCAGTATTTAGCCCGATTTTCTCCAGAATTTTAGTAGCTACTTTTTGATTTATCAGATTATCCTCAACTAAAAGAATAGATAAATCCTTGTCAAAAAGTTCTCCTTTATCATTTTCTGTAGCCTTTTTGATTTTGCCTTCCTTATTACTGAACATACGATCCAGATTTGTAAGCAATTTAGTTTGCTTTACAGGTTTGGTTAAATACAGGTTAAACATAGTTCTTTGTTCATTGTTCTCCAACTCATGAATAGAACTCAAAAGTACTAATGGGAATGTATCTTTTGCCAATGTTGATCTGATTCTTTTAGCTACTTCAATACCATCATAATCAGGCATTTGCATATCCAAAATTCCAAAATCATAGGAAGATAAATTATCAATAATCTTTAGAAATTCAGAGGAATTACTAAATGTCGTAACGTTCATTTCAGCTTGTTCCAGCTGTTCTTTTAGTATGGAAAGATTGGTTACATTATCATCCAAAATGAAAACACTCTTTCCTTTAAGAGCATCGAAAGGAGGTACAGAATATTCCCTGTCACTTGAAATAGCTTTAATGCTAAAGGTGAAAGTACTACCGTGATTTATAGCACTAGTTACTGAAATAGACCCTCCCATGAATTCTACAAGACGTTTACTAATCACAAGTCCTAAACCGGTTCCGCCATATTTTCGAGTGGAACTTGCATCAACCTGAGAGAAACTTTGGAATAAACGATTCATCCGGTCTTCAGGTATTCCAATACCCGTATCACTTACTTCAAACTCAAGAGTGATTCGATTCGATTTTCTTTCTAATACTCTTACTTTGATAAGAATCTCACCCGACTCTGTAAATTTGATAGCGTTTGTTGTAAGGTTAATCAATACTTGTTGTAACCTGATTGAATCACCTATTATAAAGTCAGGTACATCATTTTGTAGCTGATAAATCAGTTCGAGTTCCTTTTTGGAGTTTGCAGAAAAAGTGAGATCAAAAACATTTTCAATAACTTCTCTCAAATTAAATTCACTCTCCTCAAGTTCGAGGTTACCTGATTCAATCTTAGAGTAGTCCAGAATATTATTGATGATACTCAATAAACTCTCACCACTCGTTTTAATGGTTTGAGAAAACTCCTTTTGCTTCTCATTTAGTTCACTATCAGAAAGTAAACCTGATAGTCCAATCACAGCGTTTAATGGAGTCCTGATTTCGTGACTCATAGTAGATAGGAACTGAGATTTAGCTTTTGAGGATTCCTCAGCCTGGATTTTGGCAATTTTCAGAGACTCGGCAAAGCGAAATGATAGAATTAACGATTGGAAGAAGAAGAAACTTAAATATCCTAAAAAGTTGAGTAATAGTATTTCTTCGAAAATCCCAAAGTAGACCATGATTTGAAATAGGAATACAATGAATACAACTCCGGTACTTGCGAGTGCAAATCCTGCACCAATACTTTTATTAATAGCGGCTTTTGTATATACATAAAACGCATAGAAGATATAGGCAATTAACACCACAAAATAGGGTGTAACTAAATACGTGAAAATCCGGGGAGGTAAGAACAATGAAATACCCACAAAAAGGATAGAAATCCCCGAGAAAAAAAAGATTAACTTTTTAGAAGTTTCTTTGGGATACAGATTGAAGGTATAAATACCAAATAGATATCCCGAAAGAAACAAAGTGATGTATTCCAATTTCAGTGTTGCGATCCATGGCAGATCCTGAATTAGAAAGTGAAGCGGGTAAGAGCCAAATCCGATAATCCGATAGCTGTATACAATGCAAAAAAGAGAAAAGAATAGAATCGTATTTTCATGGCGCCCAAACAGGTACAATCCAAAGAAAAACAAACCTCCCATTAATAAAGCACCAGTTAGCAGAAAGGCATAACCATATTCAATAGATCTGGAATTATACAGTTTTTCTGCAGTGCCGATTTTAATAGGTAAGTAGGCACCTCCTTTTTGATGATCAAAATTTGCAACCTGAAGCACCATTTCCAGCGTATCTGACTGAATTTCACCTAAGGAAACAATTTTTGGAAGCCAGTATGGAGTGTACGCTTCTTTGGTGTAAGCAGGTGCTCCATTTCTTGATATTTCTTTCCCATTCAAATAAAGTAGGTAAGAAGAATAGAAGTCAGGTATATCAAGGGCCAGTGGAGGATAGTCTTCAGGAAGATATATTTCTGCTCTGTAGGTAGCTATTCCTATGGAAGAGAGTGAATCAACCGAGTTCCATAGTGTAGTGAACTCAATCAGATCAAAGTTCTGATAAGAATTTGCACTGCTTGGGCTAAGAAGTTGATTCCAATAAAAAGCCCATTCACCATCAAGTGCTACCACTTCATTCTTATCGAAACTATGTGCACTCAAATCCAGTACGGCATTTTGTATACGTTCTTGTGCATTCACTTCTATAAAAGAAGAAGTTGATACCGCAAAAAGGATAATTATAGTCTGCAGTAGCTGCTTAATCGATATTGAATTTTTTAGACTGTCCAAACCAACAAAATATCAGACAAGCTAATCAAATCATACGTCTATAGGGAACCATTTTATGAGTGCAGTTTCAGTAGTATGTAACGTGATGGGTTTTGAGATGAAATCCTGCATTCCTGATTCAAAACAACGGTTTTTATCTTCCGAAGTTGCGTTAGCGGTCATAGCAATTATAGTTGGAGAGGAGGCATTATCTTTCAGTTCTCGAATTTTCTGAGTGGCTTCAATGCCATCCATTTCTGGCATTTCCATATCCATAAATACTAAATCATAGTTCTTTTGCTGAACTTTTTCTACAGCTTCAAACCCATTATTAGCTATGTCTGCAGTAAAGCCAAGGCGTTCTAATACTTTCATAACTACTTTTTGGTTTATGAGATTATCCTCTACAACCAGAATAGAAATGTTTTTATTAGCTAATAATGGCTTAGAAGAGCCCAATTTTTTATCGAGTTCTTCCATTTTTGATTCAGGCACTGGAATTGATTTTATAGTGAAGTAAAAGGTTGTTCCTGAACCTTGTTTACTTTGAACCCAAATACGTCCACCCATTCCCTCAATCAATCTTTTACTTATTGCAAGTCCCAAACCTGTTCCCCCATATCTACGGTTTCGATCTGCTTCAATCTGAGAAAAACGATCAAATAGAAGACTCATTTTGTCTTCAGGGATTCCAATACCAGTATCTTTCACTATAAAGAGGATTTGACCTTTTTCAGAAATGGATTCTGTTGTTGTAACCTGAACTGATATTTCACCTTCATCAGTGAATTTGATTGCATTACCTATGAGATTAATCAGAATTTGTCGCAGACGTGTACCATCAACTTCGATATAATCAGAAAGAGAATCATCGAAACGAAAGCTGAGCTTTACTTTTTTTGGATCGGTTAAAGACCCCAACATTTTTACAGTATCAGCTAACAGGGTAGGTATATGAACAGCTGAATATTCCAATTCAACATCAGAGGATTCAATTTTAGTGAAATCGAGAATGTTATTGATAATACTAAGCAGGTTTTCTCCACTTCGTTTGATGGTTTTGGCAAATTGAGTTTTCTCTTTCTCTGATTTACTATCCAGCAATAATTCTGAGAATCCGATAACTGCATTCAGAGGGGTGCGAAGCTCGTGCCCCATGGTAGATAAGAAGTGTGTTTTAGCTACTGAAGCACTTTCTGCTTGTTCTTTAGCTTCATTCAGAGTATGTGAAAAACGGTTAGAAAGTGTGAGAGATTGAAGAAAAAAGAAGGTGATATAGCCCATGAAATTCACAAAAAGATTTTCCTCAGCGATTACAAAATATTCAAGTAAATCATAGATAAATACAATAAATACAACAACCAGACTTGCAACAGCAAAGTTAGACCCAACACGATCATTCATCCGGGCTCTTATAAGTGCATAGGAAGAATAAAGAATGTATGCACCAAGCATGATAAAAAAGGAGTTGATCAAATAGGTGAAATAAAATGGAGGGAGTAAAAGTGCAGCAAGGCTAAATACTATCAAAACATAACTGAACCCGTCCATTACATATTTTGAAACTTCCTCGGGATAAAGATGCTTAATGAAAATTCCAAAAAGAGCTGCAGACAAATAGAGTGATATATATTCGAACTTAATTGTTAGAATCCAAGGCAGATCCGGTAATAAAAAATGCAAAGGATATAATTCGGTACCAATAATACGATAGCTGTATACAAAGCAAAAAAGAGCGAAGTATAGAATAGGTTTTTCTTGTTTTCCAAATGAATATAATCCGATAAAAAATAAAGCTCCCATGATTAAACTACCGGTAAGAATGAAGGTATAACCGAGCTCAATTTCTCTAGTCCGTTGCAGTTGCTCTTCTTCTCCCAATAAAATGGGAAGTCGGATTCCACCTTTGCTGTGGTCAAAATTTGAAATGTGAAGTGTTACATCAATTTCATTAGACTCAAAATCATTTAAAGGAATGGTAGAGGGTAACCATTTTGGGATATATTCTTCTCTGGAAGTCGCAACGGTCCCATTACTGGAAACTAAGTCTTCATCTATAAATAATTCATATGCAGAATACATATCAGGGATAGTAAGAGCTAGATTAGGATAGCTTTGAGGAAGAATAATCTTCATTTTATATGTGGCATATCCAAAAGAACCAAGCTCAGGGTAGTTATTCCAAAGATGAGGAAATGGAACCAGAGTTGGCATTTTCCGAATTGGTGTACCTGGTTCAATCAAATCATTCCAAAAAAACTGCCACTCACCATTCAGTTTTACTGGCTCAGAATCATCAAAATTATATCCTGATAAATCTAATATCCCACGTTGTACTACAGGCTGGGCATTACTCTCAATAAAAATTAGTGAGAGCGTAAAAAAAATTACAAGGACCCTAAAGTACTTTTTGAGTGTATTCAATGGGAAGATTATGACGTATTAGATACACCCAATGTATTGAAAAAAGAACAAAAAAAGCCACATTTTAGCGTGGCTTTGTGTTTACTTTAATCAATTAAGCAGTAGCTGGTGACCACTTAAAATCAGGGTCTCCGAACTTTTTAAGGGTTCGGTAATGAGATGCAACTGCTTCACTAAAGGTTTCGTGGCAATTATATGGAATACCAAATTCCTTTGCAGTTTCTTCTACAATCGGACTAATATTTGGGTAGTGAATGCTGCATACTTTAGGGAAAAGGTGATGTTCAATCTGGTAGTTTAATCCACCTATATACCAAGAAAGTATTTTATTTCTTCGCGCAAAATTATTCGTAGTTAACATTTCATGAATCACCCAATGATTTTCAATCATATTATCTTCATTGGGAATAGGATGAGTAGTGGACTCCACCACATGAGCTAATTGAAATATAATACCCAAAATTAAACCGGCAACTAAATGAAGTGTTCCAAACCCAATAAGCCATTGCCACCAAACAATATCAAGCAATAAAAGTGGGAGCACAATCATCACGGTGTAGTAGAAGACTTTTGTAACAATTAGCTTAATCCATTCTTTAGTTGGATGATTTTTGTTTTCATAAGGACCAAGTGGCGACTTGAAGAAATACCAGTAATCTTTAACGAATACCCAGAAGAAGGTAGCAAAGCTATATGCTGGAAATGCAAGTACATGTTGTAAGCGATGTACTGATTTATATTCTGTATGAGGAGAAAGTCTGATAAATTCAGCAACTTCTAGATCTTCATCATGGCCATGAATATTAGTGTAGGTATGATGAATAATATTGTGAGTGATTTTCCAGATATATCCGTTGGCCCCTACCAGATCAAAGAAAATCCCTAAAAAATTATTTACAGTATTATTAGAAGAATAAGCTCCATGAAGAGCATCATGAGTAATTGAAAAACCTATGCCGGCCATTCCAATACCCATAACTGCGCAAAGAAGCCACATTTGGGTAAGGCTAAAAAGCCCGGTCATAATTAAAGCGTAAGCACCCCAGTAGGTAGCTAAAATAACGATTGTTTTAATGACCATTGCAGCATTGGCGTGCTTTGAGAGGTTGTTCTTCTCAAAGTATTCATTTACCCTTTTTTTAACAGCCTTGCTGAACTCCTTGTCAATTTTATTATTGAACGTAACTAGAGATGGCATATCAACGAGTTTTTAAAATTTAATAATCTATCTAAAATACGAATTTAACCTCGATTTTGCATAGTAAACCTAATTGAATGACTAACCATTCGATTATAATTTATTTATAAATAATGGCAACTCAGGTAAATCAATTATGCCGTTAAATCGACTTAAAAAACAGAGTTATTTAAGATCATTTGGCGTGATTTTTCTCCGGTTTTTGGCATAGCGCATTTGCAACAATTCTACTGCTAAGGCAAATCCCATTGGTAGATAGATGTAAGCCTTAGGTACTTCTTTGTGAAAACCTTCCATAAAAATGGTAATTCCAATACTAATCAGGAATGAAAGCGCTAGAATCTTTAAAGCCGGGTTTTCCAGAATAAATTCTCCAATTGGTTTGGCAAAGATCAAAATCCCAATGAAGGAAAGGATAACCGCGGTAATAATTACCCAAACCTGATCTGTTAATCCAATTGCAGTAATTACTGAATCGACAGAGAACACAATATCAAGCAGAACAATCTGGGTAATTACTGATCGAAAGGTATTCTTTTTAGCGGCTTCTGCTTCATCAATAAGTTCATCTTTTAGTTCAACGGTATGATGGATTTCTTTTACCGCTTTATAGATCAGAAACAATCCTCCAATGACCAGGATTAAATCCCTGACGGAGAAGTGCCAAAGTACCGGATTAGTAAGTTCAGTAAGTTGAAGTAACAAGAAAAGTAATAGTATTCGGGCAATCATCGCCAGAGAAAGTCCTATTATTCGAGCTTTTTGTTGTTGTTCTTTTTTAAGTCGGCTTACAAAAATGCTGATAACCAAGATGTTATCTACTCCTAGTACGAGTTCCAGTCCGATTAGCAATGCAAGTATTCCAAGAATGTCTCCCATTATTATTCCTTATGTATAATTTGATCGATCACTTTCATATTGGCTAAGGCGTCTTCAAGTGGGGTAGGAACTGGAGTGTCATCCAGTATTGCTTTAGAAAAGGCATCACCTTGTAATGTATACTGGTCACAGGTTTCAAAGAAGATTGTCTCGGTTTCTCCTCCTTTTTGAAGGTGGAGTTTCCGTGTCGCTTCATTAGCTGAATTGAATGGAATATTTAGTTCTATATGACCTTTGGTTCCATAGATGATGGCGGATTGTCTGTGATCCAATTGAGTGGAGCACATAAAATTAGCGGTTCCATTTTCGAACTCCAGTATTCCTGAAGCCAACCGATCGACATTAAATTCCGGGTCATAATCTACAAAAGACTGAACGTTGACAGGTTCACCTTCGAATAGAAACCGGGATAGGTTGATACAATAACACCCTATATCAAGAATACCTCCACCCCCTATATCAGCTTTATTCCGAACATTATCAGGGTCTATATTGAAAAAAGTAAATACTGAGTTAATGAAACGAATGTCACCAATTTCACCGCTTTTGATGATTTCTTTTACCTTTTCCCATTGTGGATGGAAACGGTACATAAAAGCTTCCATTACTTTTAAATGAGGATATTTTCTTGATACATCCAGCAGTGATTGAGCTTCTTCTGCTGTAATCGAAATGGGTTTCTCACAAAGCACGTGTTTTCCTGCTTCCATAGCTTTTATGGTCCATGGCACATGTAAATGGTTGGGAAGAGGATTATAGATTGCTTCAATCTCAGGGTCTGCAAGTAGATCTTCGTAAGAACCATATGATTTATGGATCCCAAGGTCTTCAGCAACGGATTCAGCTTTTTTACGGTTTCGGGATGAGATCGCAACTATTTCGCATAATTGGCTTTTCTGCATAGATGGAATCACATTATTGACTCCTATTTTAGCTGTACTTAATACTCCCCATTTAATTTTTCTTTTATCAACCATAAGAACTGTTTTTTAGAATAGATTTCGATTGATGGTAAGAAATACACTAAGGATTAAAAAATTAGTGTTTAGAGTATCCAGAGGGAAAAGTATTTATTATAATAGACTGTGGGTAGGGTAAATCGGAGAATAGGAGTAAGCCCTTGAAATTATGATTGCACGTAAATTATGTATGCTAGTACTTTTACTGGCACTGTTTGGGACTAATGTTCACTCACAACTAAATGAAATTGGAAAATTTGAGCTTGATACCTGGCGAGATAGAAAAGTAGTTATACCATTCGATCTCATTAATAACCTGATTGTAATACCAATTTCAATTAATAATTCTGACACTCTTCATTTTATTTTAGATACAGGTGTTTCTTCTACGCTAATTACTGAGTTGAGAGAAGATGATGTAATCCCACTAAACTATATAAGAACAGTAAAAATAAGCGGTTTAGGAAAAGGAGAGTCAACAGAAGCGTACTACGCTCCAGGCAACGAGATTAAAATAGGTAAAGCAATAGGGTCGGATCAGGATATTCTGATCTTGAAAGAAGATATTTTTCATCTCTCCAGTTTGCTTGGGAAAAAAGTAAATGGATTAATAGGGTACAGTCTTTTCAAAGATTTTATCGTGGAACTCGATTATCGTGAGAAGCGGGTAATTCTTCACGAACATCATAAATATGAAGCCAAATATAAAGCTAAAAGTGAAAGTGATAAATGGATTACAGCTCCGATTAGCCTTTACAGACAAAAACCTTATTTAGATGTCAATTTAGTTCAGAAAGATGGCTCTGAGTTAAGAGTAAAACTGCTGCTTGATTCGGGCGCAAGTCACGGTATGGCTTTATATCATTCTGCAAATGAAGGAATACATTTACCAGAAAGAAGAATCAGGTCGTTTTTAGGAAGTGGCATAAGCGGAGAAATCCATGGATATCTTGGGCGAATAGATACACTTTCTATTGATAAGTATGATTTAAGAGATATTGTGGTTTCATATCCTGATGAGGATGGGATTCGACGAGCTCTTAACTACAGTGAAAGAGATGGTAGTATTGGGGCAGAGGTTTTAAAGAGGTTTAAAGTTTTCATTAATTATAAAGAAGGGACTATGATCATGAAGCCGTCTCGGTTTTTTAATGAAAAATTTTCCTACAATATATCCGGGATGGAAATAGCAACACCGTATCCGAATGTGCCAGTTTACTCAGTAACCCATGTAAGAGACAGTTCAGCAGCACATAAGGCGGACATTAGAAAAGGTGACATCCTTGTCGAAATTAACCGAAAAGGAAGTCAATACTATCAGTTAAGTGAACTTAATAAGCTTTTTGAAGAAGAAGGAAAAAAACTGAGGTTGGAAATACTTAGAGGAGAAGAAATTATTCGAAAAGAACTTTTTCTTGAAAGCGAACTTAACTAAATAATCATTCCTTAAGCAACCAGAAATCAACCCTGTTTAACGCAACGTAAGGTACTGCTACCATATTTCGGTTCGGATCAATGGCAATATCGGCAGGCCTACCCGGTAATTTGATGAATAACTCATCACTTCCATCGATCATCAAATGCAGGCTGGAATCAAATTGGGTTGAGGTTATAAGTCCTCCGTCAAAGTATTCAATTCCATCGTAGTTGTCACTCCCTGAGGCCGTACCATATACTGAAAGCATATCGGTTTCTACATTGTATTGATAGATTTCGGGACCATCATTCCAGGGAGCAAAAGCAAGATCACCAGAAGGTAGCCTGGCTATTCCGTTTGGCATGATCGGTAATTCATCTTTAACTAGTTCAGCTTCGAAGTTTTTAATCCTGAATAATGATCGTGCTCCGGTGTCGGTTACATAAAGATATCCATCTGTACCCTGAACAATATCATTGATAAATCCATTTTCAAATGCACCGAAATCGACAAAACCAAGATGATCCCCTGATTTCTTATTGAAGTAGTGAACTCCTGAGTGATCGGCAACCCAAAGTGTATCTCCCGTGATATACATCCCGCGCCCGGCATCAAAAGGAAACTCTTCTGTTCCGGTCATAAATTCGAGTTCCTGAATCTCTCCCGAAGATGAAACCTTTGAAATATACCCATTTGCATCACCGGAAGTGGATCCCACAAAACAGGAAACAAAGTATACATCCAGTTCTTCATCATATCGCACTGCTTCCGGTCCGTCAAAGCCTTCCACAGAAAAAGAAACGGTACTGAAGTCCTGACCTCGTTTCCAGTCTTTAGTTTTAGGTTCTTCTTTTGGTGTACACGAAGCGATGAAAAGAACCACAAGCATTAGCATGCCGGTACTTCTTAGGCTACTTTTTTTCATATAAATAAATTGGGTGATAATTATTCAGCGTAGATTTCATTAATTATTCCGGCAAGTCGAACGCCAGCTTGGAGTAGTCTTAATTCTACAGTATCAAAATTGAGAAAAGAATACTCATATCCAAGTCGGCCATTTTCCGGATACTCATATACCTGTGGAAGCAGTTCCTTAGATTCGTATGCCCAATCAAGAACAGTAGTAGATTGCCATTCAGTAACGGTTTCTTCATCTAACTGATCATCAATGAAGTCAGCAAGCTCAGTAAAGCTTAGTTGTTTTCCATCGATCATTTCAGAATCCCAAACCCGGTGTAAGTTCGAATTACCTCCAAACCATTGAACACGGGCATCATTTCCTCCGCGATCGGTGCCATTTCCAACATGCAGTGGTTGGTGTAAGTCTCCAACGAGGTGTACCAAAACTTTAAGATTGATGGCTTCCTGTTCAGACGATAACTCGCCAGACTTTAATTCTGTTATCATTTTATCTATAGCCCAGATGATATCTCCTTCCTCAGGAGTTCCGGCTTCTTCATAAGTCATGCCTTCAGGAATGGTGCAATAATGCCACGGGCTCATATATCGAAAATCCGGGTCTGACCGGATTTCGTCCATCCAGGTACTCACCTCAGCTAACGAATTACCATTTAGAACCCGATGAACTTCATCAGCAGCAGTATCGGTTAATAATTGAGTTGCAATATGCCCGGTAGTACGGTGACCAATTTGTCCCCATCTACGTGCTTCTTCAGAGGAGTTGCTGGAAATGAAAAGAGTGAGAATTAATAGTAAAATGATTTTCATAAGATTTATTTAAATGAAAAAATGAGGTAGATAACTTACTAAAAAGAGGGTTATCTATTGTACTGAAATAGTTAAATGTTGATTAAAAATATCAGGATCTATGCTGCTGGTTGCTGATGCAGATAGCAAAAGAGATGTGCTACCTGTTTTAGTAGGATTTATATAAAGAGTATCGCCACTTTGAACCAAGGTTATTATTTGTTTCTCTAGTTTATAAGATACCTTTGGTGAGTAATAAATAGTCTCATCATCACAATCAGAGCTTAACCGGAAAAGTTCTTCCTTAACATTTATTTTCCAAACAGCATTTTGTGATAAAGTAGTATCCGGTAATATTCCAGCTCTGCTAATAAATGTTTCACATCCACCACAAGTAGTTGAACTTGGATCTCCAAGAAATAAAAAGGCAAGAATGATTGAAAAAGTAGACAGTTTAAAAGTCATAAATTCAGTGGGAGATAAATTATAGCTTCAAGAGTGTAGTATTGGGCTTCATCAATTAAATAAGAAGAAAGAGTTGATGTATTCCTAAAAGAATTACCTTTCGTAAATGAGGTGATAAACCCAATCTGAGCCTCATCAAATTTAATTTTAAGACCTAATTCCGGTGCCAGATTTATACTGGCAGGTTTTAAAGTATTAGGTAAAGGATACCATTCAGATTCTTCTTGAGCATTTAAACTTTGGACCTCGAATTTAGAAGCAATGGGATATCGAATACTTACTCCGAGAAGAACCATAAATCTCTTTCCCCCTAAATGTAGCATTGGTTTTAGCTGAGCGTCAAGAAAAGATAAACGGTCATTGTAAGAAGTATTACTTTTTGGCGGATGCAGATATAAATTTTGATAAGTAAACCGAAGAGAAACTGAGTAATGTTGATCAGGAGCAGTTCTGAAAATGACTCCTGTTTCCAATGTTAGTCTTGGAATTGAACTAGTTCTTCCAAAAGTGCCATAACTATTATCTATGTTTAACTGGCTTTGTCCTATACCTATTCCAACGTAGTAGTTGTATCCGTTCATTAAGGAATCAGAAAGAAAAGTCTGCGAAAAGGCTCTCGATGAAATAGTTATTAACAGAATAAAAAGGCAAGCTTTTCTCATAACTCAATGTGGCACATATGTTATTCGAGCTCTTGGAGTAAATTCCCAAAGTCTAACGCTTTTGTAAACATTTTTATTGAGCCATCTTCATTTAAGGGCCATTCAATCTCTGGTCGGTCCCAATATAACTCTACTCCATTTTCATCCGGATCATCCAAATATAGAGCTTCCGAAACGCCATGATCAGAGACTCCTGATAATGGATATTCCTTTTCCAGCAACCGTTTAAGAATTTCAGCAAGGTCTTTTCGGGTAGGATAGAGGATGGCGGTGTGAAAAAGCCCGGCGCTTCTTTTCGGAGCAGGGGAAGCTCCAAGACTGTTCCAGGTATTCAGCCCAATATGATGATGATATCCTCCGGCAGATATGAAAGCAGCCTGTTCACCATAGGTTGTAATTAGCTCAAAGCCTAATAGCCCACAATAGAAATCAAGAGAGCGTTGCAGATCTGATACTTTTAAATGAACATGTCCAATCCGCGTTTTGGACGGCACTTTGTATTCGTTACCCATCACAATGTTTTTTGAAAACAGTAAGGCTTTGGGCTGAATGATTCAATAAGCAAAAGATAGATTAATATGTAGTGAGTGACGCTGAACCTGATTCAGCATCTGTAGAGAGTGATTCTTTGAATAGTTAGATACTCACCAAATCGGCAACTCTTCAATACTGATATCAAACGAAAAAAGCTTTTTTTCAAGACTGCTTATATTTAATGACTTGAAGTCTATTCTCAAGACATGATCACGATCGTCCATATCCAGATTCCAGTCTCGTATTTCTTGAGTTCTTTCAAGAACATAAACCAGACGTGCAGCTTTTAATTTAGTATCAATATTAGTGCTGAAAACCAGGCATTTTAAGCCGGTTTTTTGACTTATGGGGTTCATGGTTAAGTATATTTTGGTTTGTAAGTGAGTTGGACAAAGCCATTTTTGAATTCGGTTGAATTCAGGAGTTTAAGCTCAAGGTCTTTTTCAAGCTTACCAAAAAGAGGAATGCCAGAACCTAAAATGACAGGAATTTTAGTAATGATGAGTTTTTCAATTAAACCTGCATTAAGGAATTGCTGAATGGTCTTTCCTCCATCAATGTAGAAGTTTTTATATCCCATTTCTTTTGCCTGATCCAGCACTTCAGATGGAGTGCCATTCATGTAATAAACTTTATCTGTTAATTCATCCGGAATGGTCAATGATTTAGAACTGAGTACAATAACTGGTTTCTGGTAGGGCCAATCTCCAAAAGTGATAACTTTTTCAAAACTGTTTCTACCCATGATTAGTGCATCCACTGAATTCATAAATTCAGAATAACCAAAATCCTCTCCTTCTATAATGAAGGAGGGATTATGTAGCCAGTTAATATCGGCATCCTCTTTAGCAATGAAACCATCCAGGCTGGTTGCGATATATACAGAGCAGCTAGCTTTCATTAACGCTCCCAGAATAAAGGCGGTTCTACATCAAGCGCTCTCAGATAAACATATCCTTGTCCACGATGATGTACTTCGTTATCAATTAAGTAAAAGAGATGCCACCATACTTTACCTTTGTACTGACCATATAGAGTTTCTTCTTCACGCATTCTTTTCGGAGTAACTTCCTCCCAGTATTTATTGATTTGTTCGGTGGACCAATCCCATAGGGTTAAAACATCTTTTTTGGTTTTGGGTTCTGTATTCAGGTCACCGGTTTCCATTTCTTTGAACGTAATCCATTCACCGGGATTTGCAAACCCATGTGCAGGGGGAGCACCCATCAAAAGTAACTCATTACAAATCTCTCCAAAGGTGCGCATTCCACCGATTGAGAAGTCGAAGAGTTTATCTTCAGGAAAAGCTTCAATGACTTTTCGGGTGAGTCGGCGATGACCTTGCCAGTGTTCAAGTAGTTCAGCGGTAGTAATGGTTTCCATATTCATGTTGGTTCGTTAAGGTTTGTGAACCAAGTTAAAAGCTGAGACTGACAACCCTATGTCAGCAAAAAAGTGAAAAATTTAAATTTCTTTTTCGAGTATTGAATAATGCTCAGCAATTTCTACCGAAAGCTCTCTTAGTCTTTCTTTCATTTTTTCTGAACGAACAATTTTGACATTTGTACCCAGTGAGATAAGCCAATGAGCGGTATAGTTAATAGAGGGTGTCAGGAAAGTCATTTCAACACCATCCTCTGTAAAATTTTCCCATGCCCAGCCGTGCCAATGTTTCTGGTCGCCTACCATGCGTGCCATTTTTTTATCCATCAGGATGACGACCTCTTTCAAGTCTTTTTCTTTATGTAATCTAAGGTCATAAAAATCTTTGAGAGAACGACCGTTAGATGAATCAATGAGATCCCCGGTTGTTTTATATGACTCAAATCTGTCGAGGCGGAATGTGCGATAATCTTCTCTTAATCTGCACCAGGCTGCGAGATACCAGTTTCTACCCATCACCAGTAAACCGTAAGGTTCAATCTTTCTACGGGTGACTTCATCTCCATACTGCCTTTTATACTCGACCTCAACAAGTTGCTTTTTGAAGATCGCATTTTGCATAAAAGAGAACACACGATCATGAGGTCGTGGTTGCTCAACTTCAAAGTGATAATAGTTTCTGATATGGTCATCCATCGTTTCGAAATACTTTTTTTCATCAACAGGAAGGGTAGAACGAATTTTATCCAAGGCAGAATGATAAGATCGGCCAAGTTCTGAATTGCTCCAGCGTTGCATCAAACGTTCTGCAGCGAGCAAGGCCATTGCTTCTTTTTTATCAAACATAACAGGAGGGAGGTGATATCCCCGAAGAATGAAATATCCTTTACCCGGTTCATTCCCAATCGGGACTCCTGCTTCTTCCAAAGCCCTTAAATCACGGTAAGCTGTTCGTTCACTGATGGAATACCGTTCCGCCAATTCTTCAATAGGAACGAACTTTCTTCCCTGAAGAAAAATGATAATAGCGGTAAGTCGGTCGATACGGTTCAATGCTTCTCTTTTTCATTGAGGCTAAGAGATTTGAACCAATGATTCAATGGAGATTTTATCTTTATTGAACAATTTCGATAGCGGTGAACTACATGAATTAGAAAATCTCCACTTAAAAGGAGAAATACCCAATCAGATCTGGTTTCAGTACATCGTATTAGGATTGGCGGAATTTTCCGGTATTTGCTGGATGGTATCCCAGTGTTCACAGATTTTCCCGTGTTCATCAAAGCGAAAGAAATCCATCGTTATATATTCATCATTTCCCGGCCAAATTTGATGGGTATGCAAAGCGACCAAATCACCTTCAGCAATGCACCGTACAAACTCGATGCTTTTGGTTGGGTATTCTTTCTTCATTCGCTCGAAATACTCGATAAAGCCTTCCGGTCCATCTGCTACATCCGGATTATGCTGGATATATTCATTCCCAACGTACTTATCCACGGCTTCTTTGGGATTACCCTCGTAAGCCATTTTGTAGAAAGCGATAACGCTCGCTTTATTTTGTTCTAAATCCATCAGGCTAAAAAATCCTGTCCGATATCAGGAATAATAGCTTCCGTATCTGTATTTGCTTCCAGTACTTCTTTAAACTCATTTGGATCAGCATCGATTGGAGGCCAGGTTCCATAATGTACAGGGATAGCAATCTCGGGATCAATCATCTCTACTGCATAAGCAGCTTCTTCAGGTCCCATTGTAAAGTGATCGCCAATTGGAGCCAGTACAACATGTGGGTCGTATAGCTGTCCATATAATTCTAAATCGGCAAAAATATTGGTGTCTCCCATATGGTAAATGCAGATGTCGTCTTCAAAAGAAAGTACTAGTCCTGCTGGATCACCGGCGTATTGACCGTTATATGAAGAACTGTGATTAGCAGAAACCATCGTTACGGAGAAATCATCAAAATGAACAGTTCCACCTTTATTAAACCCTACACCTTGATCTTCCGGAAGACCATCTTTGGTGAGCAAGCCAATGAGCTCTAGTATTCCAACAACTTTTGCTCCTGTATTCTTTGCTATTTCGATAGTATCTCCTACATGATCGTCATGTCCATGGGTGAGGAGAATGAAATCGGCTTCATTTACTTCTTTGTATTCATCCGGGGTGGAAGGATTGTCTTTTAGAAAAGGATCAATGTAAATGATGTGACCTTTTGGACTAATGATTTTAGTAGCTGAATGACCAAGCCAGAATGCTTTAACGTTTGTTTCCATTATGTTGAAAATGTGGTTAGTTCTTATTCATTGTAATAATGTACTTAAAGATTACTTAGTTCCGACTGATTTAGTGTTACTGATCTGTTATCTTAAAGCAAATAAACAATTATGGGCTTTTTAGATTCAATATTTGGCAGTGATACTCCTAAAGAAAAAGGAGTTTGGAACCAGCTCTTTCAGAAAGAGGAGGTAGATGAAGTATTCCTTTCGTCTAATGATGCTCCTCAAATAATTTTGAAGCATAGTAATAGTTGTGGAACCAGTTACTTTGCTAAGAAGAATATCGAGTCTATAACTGAAGGGGAACTGGGAGATTCCAAACTTCACCTGGTTGACGTGATTCGAAGCAGACCGATATCTAACTATCTGGCAGATAAAGTGGGAGTGAGACATGAATCACCACAAGTATTTGTGATAAAAAATGGAGAAGTGAAATGGCATGCTTCTCATGGGTTGGTTACAGCGGATAATGTGCTGAATGCCATCTAATATTTGCTATCCCCTTGGATGAAACTGTTTATGCGTTTGATGCAGCAGTGACCTATCTACATGAGTATAAATTTCTGTTGTGAGGATGGATGCATGTCCCAACATTTCCTGTACAGCCCGAAGATCTGCTCCTCCTTCCAGCAAATGAGTAGCAAAAGAATGCCTGAAAATATGCGGATACACTTTCTTTTTGATGTCTGCTTCTTTGGCTGCTTTTTGAACGATATTCCAAATACTCATCCGGGTTAAAGCGCCTCCCCGTTGGTTCAGAAATACTTTGTTTTTGGCCTTTTCAGCTTTTTTAGGATTGAAAAAAAGGGGGCGAGCTTGTTCGATATAATGCTCCAGAGCTTCCTGAGCAATTTCTCCTACTGGTACCAATCTTTCTTTACTCCCTTTACCAATCACACGGATAAATCCTATCTCAAAGAACATGCGATCGGTTTCCAGATCGGTAAGCTCGCTTACCCGCATTCCAGTTCCATATAAACATTCCAGGATAGCTTTATCGCGAATACCTGCGGGTTTTTCGATATCCGGTGTTTCAAGCATAGCTTCAATTTCCTGAGGATCTAATATCTCAGGCAGTTTTTTTGCTTTCTTAGGAAGTTCAATCAATTCGGCAGGATTAGCAGCTGTAATTCCCTCAACCACAGCAAATTCATGAAATCCACGGATACTTGAGATATTTCTGGCTAACGATCCGGCGGAAAGAAGCTCATGGTCAATCAGATAGTTCAGAAAATCTTCAATATGAGAAAGGGTGACCCCGGCTAAATCGGTAATCTTTTTTTCGACCAGTAGAAATTTCAGATACCGGTTCAGGTCATTTTCGTAGGAAACAATGGAATTTTTTGCGAGTCCTTTTTCAAGTTTAATGAATTGAAGGTATAAGTCCAGTTCCTGTTTAAATCTCACGGTTAAGTTTGTTGAGATTCTTCTTCCTGCGATTCCTGATTTTCAGTAGCGTTTTCTTTTTGCGCTTCTTCTTTGTCTTTTTTTGCTGAAGCTTCTTTTTCAGCCTCTTCTTTCTCTCTCTTTTGATCCTCTGGATATTCAATACGACTGTGGTAAACACCTACCAGAATATTGAGGAAGGTTTCTTTAATCACCTGTAAATCACGAAAGGTAAGCGGACAATGACTTAACTGACCTTCAGCTACACGATCATCTACCATACGATTAACCAGAGTTTCCAACTTACTATAGGTTGGATTTTTCATTGCTCGGGATGCAGCTTCAATACCATCTGCCAATAGAAGAATACCTGTTTCTTTGGTTGATGGGAGAGGGCCTTCATATTTGAATTGCTCTTCATCGAGAATTTCTTTCAGGTTGTCATCATTTTTCGCTTTTTCGTAAAAATACCGGATGATTGATGTACCATGATGTGTTTCGATGAAGTGAATAAGCGTTTTCGGGAGCTTATGCTCTTCTGCCATTTTAACTCCTTCGCTAACATGAGCTTTTATAACCATAGCACTCATCTGAGGCTTAAGTTTATCATGCTCGTTAACTCCACCGGATTGGTTTTCTACAAAATAATCCGGCTTAATCATTTTACCGATGTCGTGATATAAGGCCCCAACCCGGCTTAGCAAAGAATTAGCTCCTATCGCAGAAGCTGCTGCCTCAGACAAGTTGGCTACCTGTAAACTGTGATGAAAGGTGCCCGGCGCTTTGTTCATCAGCTCTTTTAAAAGTGGCTGATTAGTATCTCCAAGTTCGAGGAGGGTGAAATCAGTAGTAACGCCGAATAATTTTTCAAAAAGAAGAATAATCGGATAAGTGAACAGAATGAATACTGAGTTAATAGCGATATACATCAGGTTATTAAGAACTACATCCCATCCATCCATTCTGGCAAGGCTGAAGGCCCCCATTGTAATAACATAGGTGAGGAAGACAATCCCTGGAGTTGTAAAGAAGAACTGGGAACGATCTTTCACATCCCTAACAGAGAAAACCCCCATAGAACAAGCTGCTATAGTGGTAATAGTAAATTCGAAGTTGTAACCGTGTACCAATCCAATAAGAGAAGCCAGAGTTACGGAGGCAATTATTCCAACCCGGGAATCAAAGATAATGGTTAAAATTATGGGGGCTATGGCTACCGGAATTATATAAGGATGAGCTACATCAAGAGTGACAACAAAGGCAGTCGCAATGCTTATTAAACTAAGTGTGAGGAAAACCAAAAAGAACAATCCATTGTGGCCGCTGATTTTTCGACGGTATAAATAAAGGTACATAAAGAATACCATCGAAATGACGATAACGAGGATCACGCCACCACCAAAACGTAACCAGCGTTCCATATCGGATGCATTTAACGATCTCGCTTCATCAAGACTGGTAAGGATATTGGCGGTTTCATCATTTACGATATCTCCACGTCTGATGATAACCTGCCCCTGAGCCATTGCCCCTTTCGTTTCGGAAATATTAGCAATTGCTTCATCTAACCGTGCTTGTCGACGTTCCTGGCTAATTTTAAAATTTGGTGCAATCACTTTGTTGTAGAGTTCAATCCCAAGCCGGGCTAAATCCTCCGAGAGAATCCTGTTTAACTGAAATTGAGCATATTCATTAGCTCCTCTTAAATCTCTTACACGGGCAATATCAATCGGCTGTTCTGTACTTTGTGAGGGGTTTAGTACAGTTATTTGATCAGCTTGTATGTTTGCTTTATTCACATTGATGATTCCCTGATTGAGTAATTCATCAATGACTGATTCCAGACCCTGTTTTACAATAATTCCGCTAAATCTGTTATCAGGCAGATTTCTGTTTTTTACATCGTGATAACTTCTTAGAAGTGTATTAAGTGAAAAATCTGTCAGTCCGATGTTTGATTGCTCATATTCACGACTGAACCTAAGGCTGTCATCAAGAACGGTTGGACTATTATCTTCTTTGGATGTTTGCCAGTCATTATAGGTTTCAAGGATAGGTTGCAGCGTTCTGTATAACGAATCAAGTCTGGTTTGAATAGCTATTGTAGCTCCTTCATCTACAACAAAAATTGGAGAGATTTGCTCTTCAATGGCTTCCTGTTCTGCGGCTATTTCATCGGGTGTTTTCTTAAGAGCAAAGGTATATGGTGCGGTTAAATCATCGGCTCTCCAGGGTTGTCCAACAGTGTAATTAAATGTTGATCGGACAGAAGTTCTGGGAAGAGAAAAAACAGAGATAAGAATGAAACATAGAAAAATGAATGCACGCAGATAAGGATTTCTCCTAAGAGAGTATGCTTCCTTCTCTTTTTTCATTTTCTCGCCAAGCAGAGGAACCATTTCCTTCTTCTTTCTGCCTAAGCCAATTTTTTCAAGTAAACCCATGAGGTACAGTCGTTTTTGATTTAACTACAAGTTTACCAACCCGACACAAATTTACAAATCTAATATTGGATAAAATAAGGGTAGTATAATTGGTTAACGAGAGATTTCTTTCATCTCCTTAAGAGTGATTCTTTTCTCGTAATATGCTTTCCCAACTACTACAGCATCAATATTTTCGGCATCCAGATTTTTTAAGTCCTCGAGTGAGGAAACTCCTCCTGATGCAATTAGTTTTATTTGTGGAAACTTCGATTTGAGCTCTATGTAGAGTTCGAGATTGGGTCCGGATAAAGTTCCATCTTTGGATATGTCTGTACAAAGGATTTCCTGAAGTCCATGATCAATCATCCTGGAAACAAAGGAGTCTACAGATTCAGAAGCTGTTTCAAGCCAGCCTCCATAAGCAATCTTTCCATCTTTTAGATCCATCCCCAGAATAGTTCGATTGGGATATTCTTTTAGCAGTTTGAGCCAGTCCGGTTCATTTTTTACAGCCATAGAACTGCAAATTACTTTAGATAAACCTTGTTCAATCAGATATTCCGCATCTTTAAAAGTTCTGATTCCACCTCCGGTCTGAACGGAAATACCTAGCTCTTTGATTACCTGTTTGATATGTGGAAGGTTTACAAAATGTCCTTCTTTGGCACCATTTAAGTCGACGATATGAATATGAGGAAAGCCAGCTTTCTTGAATTCCTGAGCTTGTCCAAGTGGTGATTCATTATAAACGGTAACCTCTTCATAAGAACCTTTATGAAGGCGTACACATTGCCCATTAAGTAGGTCTATTGCTGGGATAACTTGCATGAATAGTCTTCTTCTTGATCTTAATCTTGATAAACGAAATCCAGGAAATTTTTCAGGATTTTAGCACCTGTAGCTCCTGATTTTTCTGGATGAAACTGAACACCGAAGTAATTGTCTTTCGCAACAACCGCTATAAACGGATTGATGTAATCACAACTGGCGACCGCAAATTCATTATCAGGAGCATAGTAGCTATGCACGAAATACAAAAATTCACTGGAATCAATTCCCTTTAGTAATGGGTGCTTATTACTCTTAGAAAACGTATTCCAACCCATGTGCGGAACTTTAGCTTTGCTTTCATCAAACTTAACCAGTGAACCGGGAATTACCCCAAGTCCCTCGGTATTTCCTTCGCTGGAAGATTCGAACAACAGTTGCATACCGACACAAATACCAAGAACAGGTTTTTTGGTTTGTTTCAGCCATTCATCAATGCCATTTTCTTTCAGTGACTCCATCGCCGACCACGCATGGCCAACGCCTGGAAAAATAACTCCATCTGCGGTATCCAATTGTTCAGGAGTTTCTGCAAGAAAGTAATCTGCCCCCAATCGATCTAAAGCATTAGAAACAGAGGCGATGTTACCAGCTTTGTATTTTATAAGTGCAATCATCTAAAGAGCCCCTTTAGAACTCGGAATCTGGTTTTTAATTCGCGGATTCTTTTCCACGGCTGTTTTTAACACTCTTGCGAATCCTTTAAAAATAGCTTCAATTTTATGGTGATCATTTTCACCTTTAAATTCAATTTGTAACGTAGCCTTCAGGTTCATTGCAAGGCTATAGAAGAAATGTTTAATCATTTCTGTAGGAACATCCCCAACATACTCCCGGTTGAATTCACCTTCAAAAACAAGAAAAGGACGACCTGAAAGGTCCATTGAGACTGTTGCCTGAGCTTCATCCATTGGAAGTACAAAAGCGTAGCGCTCAATTCCTTTTTTATCACCTAAAGCCTGAGTAATTGCTTCACCCAGGGCAATAGCAACATCTTCAATCGTATGGTGTTCGTCTACTTCAAGATCGCCATCACAGGTTAAATCCAAATCTACAAGCCCGTGACGGGAAATCTGTTCCAGCATGTGGTCGAAGAAATTCAGTCCCGTTTTGATAGTGGATTTTCCGGTTCCGTCCAGATTTAATGAAATTCGTATATCGGTTTCGTTGGTTTTTCGTTCGATTGAAGCAGTTCTCTGGATTCCCTTTTTATAGGATTCGGACAGCTCACTTAAATCATATCCAGAAGCAATTACATTCTCTCCAACCCAGAACTCAAATTTTCCTTCGCTTTTATCATATTCGATGATAGCTTCTGCGTCATCCCGGGGGAAATCATCCACTAATTCTTCATGATTGAGGAGGCGAAGCTGTTGCTTAGTCAGGGAATTAGTATCCATTGAAATTCCATATCCATCGTCATTAAGTTCAGACAGATATCGTATAGAACCCTGTTCAAGTACTTTTTTGTACTCTCCGGTTATTAGTTTTGTAGCTTCAATCCAGAGTTTCATAATGATTGAAATTGAAAAAAGTTATGTTTTTGTGATGTTTGAACTAAAGGATATCGATATCCTTTCCGAAACATCAATGTAAGAAGATATGCTATGAAAATTCTGATTTGGGTACTTAGACTGGTTGCTGCAGCCATCATGCTCCAAACCCTGTTTTTTAAATTTACCGGAGCTCCTGAAAGTATATATATATTCGAAACTGTAGGTTTGGAGCCGTTCGGGAGATATGCCTCCGGAGTTGCCGAGTTAATCGCTTCAATTCTGTTGCTAATTCCCAGAACTACCTGGTTAGGTGCTGTGATAGGACTCGGAGTTATTTCCGGAGCCATAATGAGCCACTTAACCGTACTTGGTATTGAGGTGCAAGGAGATGGTGGTACTTTATTCGCTATGGCCGTTGTGGTATTTATAAGCTGTGCAGTGCTTTTATTTATGCACCGAACAGATATACCGGTTATTGGAGAGAAATTTTCCAAAGCAGATTAATCCTCTAATACTTTTTTTAACGCCTGAAAAAAACGCTCATTCTCCTGAGCTGTTCCAATAGTTAGCCGGAGGCAGTTTTCACAATGTGGTTCGTTACCCCGGTAGCGAATCACTACACCTTGTTCAGCCATTTTTTTGTAAACAGATAAAGCATCGTCAATTTTGAACACAAGGAAATTCGCATCGGTCGGAAATACTTTTTCTATTTCCGGGAGGCCTTCAAGTCGCTTGATTACTTTTTCCCGTTCAGATTTAATCTGTTCAACTTTCCCTTTCATCGCATTGATATAGTTGAATCCCTTTAATGCTGCTTTAGAAGTAAGTTTATTCACATTATAGGGAGCTTTAACCTTCATCATAAAGTCTATGATTTCAGGATTGGCTAGAGCGATTCCTAGCCTTATACCTGCTAATCCAAAAGCTTTCGACATGGTTTGCAGAACGACTATGTTATTTCGATTCCGTAATTCTTTCGCAAAACTGTCTTGTTCGCTGAAGTCGATATAGGCTTCATCAATCACAAGAATTCCATCAAAGCCATCCGCAACATCTACAATATCTTTTGGATTAAGACTATTCCCGGTAGGATTATTTGGCGAACAAAGGAAGATCAGTTTAGTGTTCTCAGTTACTGCATTAAGAGTTTCATCAACCCGGAGTTGAAAATCTTTAGAGAGTAAAACCTCGTCAACATGAACGTTGTTAATAGCAGCAGAGACTTTATACATGCCGTACGTTGGAGGAGTAATAAGAACCCGGTCTTTTCCCGGTTCGCAAAAAATCCTGAACAAAAGATCAATGGCTTCATCACTACCAACTCCCACAAAAACGTTTTCCGGACTTACTTCTCTGAATTCAGCAATCTTTGCCCGCAGCTGTTCCTGATAGGGCATCGGGTATCGATTCAATTCCAGATCATCTTCAAAAGGAGCACCGAAAGAGTTCTCATTTGCATCCAATAGAATTCCGGAATCGAAGTCGTCTCTTGCACTTCGATAAGGCTTTAAGTCCAGAATATTTGGTCTTACTAATGATGGTATATCGATTTGTTTTTTCATTCTAAATCCTTCAACCTTATGCTAACCGCATTTTTATGAGCCTGAAGTCCTTCTAGTTCAGCGAGTGTTTCGACCGTTGGACCAATATTCTTAATCCCCTCTTTCGTTAATGTTTGCATAGTGATGGATTTTTGGAATGATGAAAGGTTCACTCCACTATACATTCTGGCATAACCATAGGTGGGAAGGGTATGGTTGGTTCCGGATGCATAATCACCTACACTTTCCGGGGTAAACTGCCCAAAAAATACGGAACCGGCATTCACGATCTTTTCCTGATAACCTTCAGCATCCTGAATATTAACAATTAAATGTTCCGGAGCATATCTGTTAGAGAATGTGAATGCATCATCAAGAGAATCTACTGTCAATGAGAAGCTATTCTCAAGAGCCTTAATAGCCATTTCCTTTCTTGGGAGTTGATCTAACTGTTCTTTTAATTCTTTTTCTAGAGCAGATAAATCAAAATCGGAAGTTGCCACCAAAACTACCTGACTGTCGGCTCCATGTTCTGCCTGTGAAAGTAAATCCGCAGCTACATAAGCAGGATTAGCTTCACCATCTGCTATAACTAATACTTCCGATGGGCCGGCCGGCATATCTATGCTGATCTGAGCTTCGCTGTTTTGCAGGATCATTTTTGCGGCGGTTACAAACTGATTCCCGGGACCAAAAATTTTATCCACCTTAGGTACGGTCTCAGTTCCAAAAGCCATTGCTGCTACAGCCTGAGCTCCTCCCGCTAACAAAATGGTACCAACTCCTGCTTTTTGCGCGATATAAACAATTTCCGGAGCAATATTTCCGTCTGGTTGAGGTGGAGTAGCCAATACAATTGTTGAACAACCTGCAATCATAGCCGGGATAGAGAGCATCATAGCTGTGGAAGGAAGAACAGCCGTTCCCCCGGGCACATACAATCCAACTCGCTCGATGGGGCGGGTCATTCTTCTGCAGATAATACCCTTCATAGTTTCAATCTCTAACAAAGGAGATTGTTGTGCTTTGTGAAAAGTTGAAATGTTTTCGAAAGCAGTATCTATTGCATTCTTAATATCACCAGATAGAGAAATATCTATTTCCTTTGGGTTGATGGTTACTGCATCTAAATCAGCACCTTCAAACTTCTTGGTAAGCGCTCTAATAGCATCATCACCGTTTTGTTCGACCTGATTCAGAATAGGCTCCACAATTCCAAATACAGAAGTGAAATCCATCTTCGGTCGTTGTGTAAGCTCGGTAATTTCAGTTTCTGTGAGTGATGAATACCTGTATGACTTCATAATATTGGAATTAGAATTTTGAAGCTTATAAAATCATGCTTTCAATTGGTAACATCACAATATCTGAAGCACCAACATCTTTAAGTTCTTCCATTACTTCCCAGAATTTATTAATCGGAATTACGGTTTGTATTGCTACCATGTCCGACTCAGCCAAAGGTACAACCGTTGGACTTTTCATAGATGGAATAATTTTACTGATAACATCTACTTTTTCTGATGGAGCATTCATCATTATGTACCGGCTTTTTTTAGCCTGCTGATATCCATCAATTCGAACCAGAAACTTGTCGATGAGTTGCTGTTTACCCGGTGAAAGTTCTTTGTTAGTTTGGATGAGCTTGGTTTCAGATTCAAGAATAGTAAATAGCTCTTCAAGTCCGTTTGCTCTGAGCGTACCTCCTGTAGAAACCAGATCTGAAATTGCATCAGCAACTTCCAGCTGAGGAGTAATTTCAACCGCACCGGAAATCTCAACTAAATTGACAGATATTCGTTGTTCAGCGAAAAACTTATTGGTTAAATAAGGATAGCTCGTGGCGATGGTTTTACCTTCAAAATCTGTGGCTTTTTGTAATTCACCATCTTTAGGAGCGGCTATAGAAAGCCTGCAATTACCATAGTTCAATCCTCTGAGTACGGTTACTTCTGCATTTTTTTCGAATACTTCATTTGCGCCAACAAATCCAAGGTCACAAATACCGTCTTGTACATACTCGGGGATATCGTCATCTCTGAGCAATAAAAGCTCTACATCAAAATTTCGTGTTTTAACCATCAGGTTTCGTTTGTAGTTATCAAACTCTACCCCGATGCCATGTAGTAAATCGATGGTTTTGTCAGTTAAACGTCCACTTTTTTGAATGGCAATGCGTAAAGAAGTCGAAGAATCTTTCGTTCGGTTCATGAAATCAGTAAATAAAAAGGATTAATAGGAGGTGTTAGAAAAATGGTTGAAAAACAATAGGTGCAGCTATTAATGCACGTAGTGGTGTCCATGATGGAAACCATGATGAGAATGATAGGCGTTATGTATTCGGATGTTTTTCACAGGGGCAAATATAGGCATTAGATTATTTATCAGGAAACCATTTTTAAATTATTTCAAATTCGTAAACTTATAGGAACGCGAAAGCGTTCAAAATTCATTGAATAACATAGACCTTTAAATCAGAATTAAGTCTTACGATTAAAAAGCAAACATGACTACAATTGCCCAACTAACTTTTATCCCGCTTGCAACCCATAATCCAACCGAAAAAGTACAGGAGCTAATTGAACATCTGGCTCAATACGATGTAAAAATCGAAATTGGGTACCTTTCCAGTACCGTTATTGGAGATACAGATACTGTATTTAAGTTGATTCGTGAAGTATATGATACCATGTCTTTAGAGCAAGAGCGCTTCAGATTCCATATAGAATTACTTAGTCCTGAGAAGTAATTATTCAAATTTAGAACAATTTAATGTAATACAATTCGCCTAACCCACTCTTTTAAACAACGTTTTTATCAGGCTTTAAACCAGGGATTAACGGTTGTGATTATATTTATGAGATTTCTCATGAGGGTTAGGCTGAGTGGCTGGATTGTTTTATTGAGTGTATTTTTAAACGTACATACGTTTTCAGAGGTATTGGGCCAAAGTCAGCAGTATCCGCCTTCATTTATTGACAATAATTTTATCTATCAGAATTGGACTTCAAGAGATGGCTTACCTGTCAATTCTATTTCGTCTGTAACACAGACACAGGATGGATATATATGGCTAGGTACCGCGGATGGACTCGTTCGTTTTGATGGGTTTAGTTTTAAAACTATCAAAACAGGAGAGTATCCAGCACTTCGGTATAATCGAATAAAAGGAGTGGCCGCCTATCAAAACATGCTGCTGATTCTTAACAACAATTCAGAGTTTCTTATTTATGATGGGCAGCGATTTGAACAAATACTACTTCCGGATTCATTAACATATATTTCGTTTACCGGAGTTATCCAAAAAGATTCAGGGGATATCTATATTCCAACCAATTCAAAAGAGGTTTATACAATCTCTGATGGCAAGATTACGAGATTACATGGTGTTGATACTGAATCACTAAAGCAGAGAGAAAGAAGGGATTTTAGCTGGAATGCATATCAACAGGTCTTGTATAAACATAGTCAGCGAATACTTGACCTTGAAAATCAGATTAATGAAGTCTTAATCGATCATGAAGGTTCTCTCTGGGTTGCTACCTACAGCAAGGGGTTGTACAAGTTAAAACGCAATCTTTTTGAAACCTTTAGTGTGGAAGAAGGGCTGCCAAACAGGAACACCTACCCTGTGACTGCTACACAGGATGGAAGCATCTGGGTAGGTACATATGGGGGAGGTATTGCAACTATTGATGGGTCAGAAGTCACGAAAGGGTATCTATTTACTGGAGTTTCTTCAAATATATTTGTTCAAAGCATCCTCAGTAGAAAAAATGAAGAAATATTAGTCGCATTACTCGATGAAGGTATTTTTAGATATTCAGGTGATCGGATTTTTGTTAAATATCCAACTCCTACAGAAAGCTCCATCTTCTGCTTATATGAAGATTCTGATGAAAGAGTATGGGTTGGCACCTCCTCAGGGTTGTATTATTTGGAAAATGAAGAATGGAAAACTGTTGATATTCCTGCTATTTCTAATTCGAGTATAAAAACGTTGGTAGAAGCTCCTGATGGTTCTTTTTGGATCGGAACAAATGGTCAGGGGCTCATTCATCTTAAAGGGGTTTCAGTTAAGGTTTTCGGAAAGAATTCCGGATTATCCAGTAATATGATTAGGAGTATTTGGATAGAAGAATCTCCGAAGAGTAGAGATTACAAAGTCTGGATTGGTACAGAAGAAAGCGGGCTGAATATCCTTTCAACAAAAGAGCTGGATGCTTTTCCAAATATAGTTTCTTTAAGTGTTGGAGAAGGATTATTTGGTAGAGTTATACATAAAATTATTCCCGATGAATTCGGCAGAGTATGGATGAGTTCGAATCAGGGTATTTTTTGGGTATTTAAGCATGATGTTGATCAATTTGTAAAAGGGAATATTGATCAGATTACTTCTACTGGATTTACTGAAGTTGATGGGTTAAGAAGCAGAGAAGCCAACGGGGGGATTCAACCTGCAGGAACGGTAGATTCAGAAGGAAGTATTTGGTTTCCAACTCAGGATGGGGTAGTGAAAGCAGACCCTAAATTGATAGCAAGGAATATCGAAATACCTCCTGTCCATATAGAAAAGGTGATATCAAAAGACAGCGAAACCTATCCCACTAATGGATCTGTTGAACTTACAACGGGGGACAGAGACATAGAGATTCAATTTTCTGTATTAAGCTTCGCTTCGCCTGAAAAGAATAAATTGAAATTTCGTCTTTTTGGCTATGATAATGACTGGGTTTCTTCACCCGAAAAACGGAGTATCCGATATACGAATCTACCGCCAGGCAACTATAGGTTTAAAGTGATTGGAAGTAATAATGATGGAGTTTGGAATCAGCAAGGTGCAGTTGTTTCTATTAAAATTCCTCCACACTTTTATGAAGCAAAGTGGTTCTATGGTTTAATTCTTGCACTTTTTGGGATTCAGTTTATTCTGATTCTATTAGTTACCCGAAATAGAATTAAAAAGAATTTATCTGAAAAGAATAGCGAAATTGAATCTGTAAAAAGGCAAGTTATTGAACTGGAAGCGCGACTAAGAGGATATAAATCGCTCAAAGAGTCACTTCTTTTTAATCTGAATAAAGATCTTCGAACGCCTGTTTTATCACTTAGAGAACAAGTTGAATTGGAAAGGGAACCGTTAGAAAAAATCGTGGATCGTGAAACGTTTAAGATGTTGTCCTACATCGATCAGTTACTTTTACTCACAGAAATCGAGGTTGATGGGATCAAAATGCATCAAAAGCCCGAGGATTTAGTGGAAGTTCTGAAAAGGAGTATTTGTCTTCATAAAAACGATGCGTCCGAAGATGATCCTGTTATCGAGCTGACAACTAATGCCGATCAGGTGATCATTCATCTGGATATAAACCTTGTACTTATCATCTTTAGAAATTTGATCAACAGGGTGGTAAATCATGAAGGGGTAACAAAAGTGAGGATTCAGGTTGTTGAGGAAAGTTCTATTTGTACCATTAAGATTACAGACAATGGTAAAGCCATTTCGCACCAGGAATTGCATTCAATATTTGATCTCTTTAGGGATAAAATAGCGACGCGGGAAATGCAGAGTAACCTGGGTATAGAACTTCCTCTTGTAGCCAGGCTTGTAGAATTACATAATGCATCAGTTGTAGTACATTCCATACCAGATACCGGGAATACTTTTTCAGTAATATTTAAAAAAGGGAGTCTGCATTTTAATTATCCGGATTTGGTAGAAGAAAAATCAGATTAATTTTTTGTAAGGAGTAGTGTTCTGAACGGTCATACCTTCCAAACGAAGGAAAACAATGAACAGATACTACATTTACATTTTAAGTAACAACTCCCGAATGCTCTATATCGGACTTACTACAGACTTAGATGAAATCGTGAGAAAACATCGGGAGAAAAGAATGAATAGCTTTAAAGCGAACTACTCATTCGAAAAGTTAATCTATGTGGAAGAGACTTCCGACATCCATCACGCCATAAAAAGGGAAGCGGATCTGAAGAGTCTTCCCCGGAACAAAAAACAGGATTTTATTTCGCTTACAAACCCCGAATGGCGATGCATTAGTGATTATTGGATGAAAGAGACAGCATAAAATTTAAAAACATGTACGTTTATTTGTAATTTGGTATGTCAATATTTAAAAATCGTCACTTAAATGTCTGAAATTACAAAACTATCGGTTACAGGTTATAAATCTCTTTTGCAAAAATGTTCTCTAGATATAAGGAATCTGACTATAGTTTCGGGGGCAAACTCTTCTGGAAAATCTAGTGTTATGCAACCTCTCTTACTTCTTAAACAAACTTTAGAGTCACAATATGATCCTGGGGCACTTCTTTTAGATGGTCCTAATGTTAGAATTACCAATATGGATCAATTTTTTTCTAAAACAAGCAGAAATAAAAAGCCTAAGGAAAGCTTTTCTGTTGAAATTGAAATAGAAAAAAAAACTTCACTAGAGTTAGTCTTTAAAAAAGAGAAAAGGATTTATATATCTGAAATGATATATCGACCAAGTAATTCTTCAAGAGAAGTTTATAGGGAAGGTCTTACACATGCTGAAATCAAAAACTTTCTACCGAAAGAACTAAAAGATTTTACTGACAGGTTCAAGGAGAAAGACTCAGAGGAAGATCCAAAATGGATAATAAATAGAGACAGATGTTTTTATTATATGGTTATTGAAAGGGCTAAGAACGAAATATTAGATTTACAGTTAAGCCCTGCCGGTATTTTTCGATCTGAAATCGAAAGCATTATACATATTCCAGGTTTAAGGGGGAACCCCGAAAGGAATTATGTAGCGACAGATATTTCTGATAATTTTCCAGGTCTATTTCAAAATTATGTGGCCAGTATTATCAATGAATGGCAAGAAAAGAAATCAAATAAACTTAAATTATTAAATGAGGCATTAAGGAGACTTAATCTTACTAGTAATGTAGTATCGAAAACAATTTCTGATACACAAGTTGACATTAGAGTAGGTAGATTTATTAATCCTAAAAAGTCAATAAATGATACTGTAAGTATAGCGGATGTGGGTTTAGGTGTTTCACAGGTTCTTCCTGTAATTGTGTCTTTATTAGTTGCTAAGCCTGGACAAATAGTATACATAGAACAACCAGAAATTCATTTACATCCAAACGCTCAAGCTGAATTAGGTTACTTTTTGATAAGGGCCGCAAAAAATGGGGTAAAAATTATTATTGAAACTCATAGTTCAATATTGATAAGAAGTATTCAAGGAATAATTGCTAGTCAAGAAATTGAATTAGAACCAGATAGTGTCATATTGCATTGGTTTTCAAAAAATCGGCTAGGAAATACAAAAATCTTTACAAGTTCGCTTGACGAAAATGGTTCTGTTGATGAATGGCCTTCGGATTTTGATTCAACTTATTTAAAGTTTGAGAAAAAGTATTTAGATGCAGTAGAGTCAAACTTATTCAATAATGCCTAGAGTAGTTATCGACGCATCAATAGCTAGATCGTGTGGAGAAACTGAAGATCCTGTTTCAAGACTTTCTAGAAAGTTGTTGGAAGAAATCTATAATAGAAAGTCCAAATTAATTTTACATAAAGATTTGAAAAGGGAATATGAAAATCATGCAAGTAATTTCTTCATCAAATGGCAGTCCAGTATGATTGCAAAAAAGCAATTTTCCGTATGTCAAGAATGTGAACTCGAAGAATTAAGAGATGTAATCCAAGCTATTGACTCTCCAAAAACAAAAAGAGAGTTAATTAAAGATGTACATCTTGTTGAGATAGCAATTGAAAATGACAAGATCATTTTTTCTAGGGATGATAATGCAAAAAATTATTTTTTTGGAATTTCCAATGAATACACTCCCATCAAAACGCTTATGTGGAATAATCCAGTTACTGATATTAATGAGTGTATTGATTCTTTACTATAAATTCTATTTTTAAGAAAACAATAGTTTTAGTAGCTCCTACCTTCTTCGTATCTTTGCGCTCTTAAAGAAGAGACGCACTGAATACAATTCATGAATAACATTCGCAATTTTTGCATTATTGCTCACATCGACCATGGTAAATCTACCTTGGCAGATCGACTATTACAGACTACAGGTACCATTTCTGAACGTGATATGCAGGAGCAGATGCTCGATGATATGGATCTTGAACGTGAGCGTGGAATAACAATTAAAAGCCATGCTATCAAGTTGGATTATAAACGTCCCAATGGGGAAATATTCAACTTCAATTTAATTGATACTCCCGGACATGTTGACTTTGCTTATGAAGTGTCCCGAGCATTGAAAGCATGTGAAGGTGCAATCCTTGTAGTTGATGCCACGCAAGGTATAGAAGCACAAACCATTTCGAATTTATATCAGGCAATCGAGCAGGACCTTGAAATAATTCCTGTGTTAAATAAAATTGATCTTCCAAGTTCAGATCCGGATGGAGTTGGTCAACAGATTATTGACCTTATTGGGTGTGAAAGAGAAGATATATTAACGGTTTCCGGTAAAACAGGAGAAGGTGTACCGGACCTTTTAGAAGCTATTTGTGAACGGGTTCCCGGACCAAAACAAGAAGTTGATAAACCACTTCGTGCACTCATCTTTGATTCAGTATTCAACACCTATCGAGGTTCTGTGGCTTATGTGCGAGTACTTGAAGGTATTCTTCGGAAAGGTGATTTGTTTAAGTTTATGGCAAATAAAGAAGAGTACAATGCCGAAGATATAGGTTATTTAAAAATGACTTATCAACCAACCAAAGAGCTTAAAGCCGGAGAAGTAGGATATGTGATTGGAAGTGTGAAGTCACTTCAGGATGTGCGCGTTGGGGATACTATCACCACAGTAAAAAATGCTGCAACTACTCCAATACCCGGATATATGGAAGCCAAGCCAATGGTTTTCAGTGGTATTTATCCTACTCAATCTGAAGATTTTGAAGATTTAAGAAGTGCACTTGAAAAACTTCAACTAAATGATGCTTCATTGTCTTATGAACCAGAAACATCAAAAGCCCTTGGTTTTGGGTTTCGTGCTGGTTTCCTCGGGCTTTTACATATGGAAATTGTACAGGAGCGACTAGATAGAGAATTTGATATTGATATTATCACCACTGTACCTAACGTACAATATGAGGTTAAGCTTGAAGATGGTGGTAAAATAGATGTCGATAACCCAAGTCAAATGCCTGAAGTTGGTGAGATAGATGCTATTTTTGAGCCTTACATCAAAGCGAGTATTATTACACCGGCGGATTTTATTGGACCAATAATGAAACTCTGCCAGGAGCGACGAGGCATTTATATCAACCAGATATTCATGCAGAATAACCGGGTTGAAATTACCTATGAGCTTCCGATGGCAGAAGTAGTTTTTGATTTCTATGATAAGTTGAAATCTGGTACCCGTGGCTACGCTTCTTTAGATTATGAATTTATTGAATACCGAAAAGGGGATTTGGTCCGTTTAGATATTTTATTGAATGGGGAACCGGTGGATGCACTTTCGAGTATTACTCACCGGGACAAAGCTTATTATCAGGGACGCAAAATATGTGCGAAGCTGAAAGAGTTAATCCCAAGACAACAATATGAGGTAGCAGTACAGGCGGCAATAGGAAGCAGAATTATAGCCCGTGATTCAATCAGGGCGCTTCGAAAGGATGTGACAGCTAAATGTTACGGAGGAGATATTTCCAGAAAAAGGAAGCTTCTCGAAAAACAAAAAGAAGGTAAAAAACGAATGAAACAGGTTGGTTCAGTAGAGATTCCTCAAGAGGCATTTTTGGCTGTACTATCTATGGACGAGGACGATCGATAATTATGAGAGATTCAAAAAAACAACTCTTTTTCTTTTTTGTGTTGATGGTGTTATTAACATCTACGGCATACGCACAATTTGAAGAACCCAATATCAAAAAAGTAGAAATTGAGGATGCAGAAGCTTTTCAGGAGCGCTTTGCTGACATTAAATGGACGGGTGAAGGTTTTAACTACAACAGCCTGGATCGTATTCCTGCCATAGAAATTCGTGCCCGTTTGGAAGGTGTTTTTGGTAAGCCTACCAAAACGATTGAAGACATTGTAGAGGATGGAAAACTAAGAGCCGGAAAAGCCATCCAATTTGAATACTGGTTTATTATAGATGGCGAAATACCGATGATGGTTCTCGATCTTGATGGCCCTTTTGCAGATGGATTGGTGTATGTTGGGGCAAGTCGATACATCGATTTAATGCCTCAGGTTAAAAGAACACTTACACGGCTTGTAACAGAAGTTGAGCCAAAGCAGTATACCGATTATTTTTATTCTCCGGAGCGTTACCAGTGGTACAAGGTTACATACGCTGACGGATTGTATAAGAAGGAAGAAATTGATTTGCCTTCACACATAAGATTAAACTAACTCACTTAGAATTTGGAAGAACAAAAGGCACCGGAATCAGAAGAGCAATCAAAGCTCCCATTCTGGAAAAGAAGTAAGAAGGATAAAGCCGAAGAAGAAAAACAGGCTAAATCGTGGCTAAGAGAATGGGTAGATGCACTTGTTTTTGCGTTCATAGCAGCAGCTATTCTCAGATCTCTAATTTTTGGATCGTACAAAATTCCAACCGGTTCTATGGAACAGGATTTATTGATTGGGGATTTTCTGATTGTTTCGAATCTTACCTATGGAGCCCGAACTCCAATGGCGATATGCATTCCTTTTACTCAGGTATGTCTACCTGGAGTAAAGCTACCGTGGACCCGTCTTCCCGGCTTTAGAGATATCGAACGAAATGACATAATAGTATTCAATATTCCATGGGAAGTGAAGCCCATTTCTCAAAAAACGAATTATATAAAACGAGCGGTGGGTGTCGCCGGTGATACACTCGAATTGAAAGATAAAATCCTCTATGTAAATGGAGAACAAGAAGATTATCATGAAGGTGTTCAACGATTTTACACGCTGGAACTTAATCAGGGAGTTCGACTAAGTAACGCCAAAATGGAGTCGGTTGGAGCCGGAACCATTGGTGGGGAAGGTCGATATGTACGTCAGGTAAGTGCAAATACCTATCATGTAAATATGACGTCTGATGTAGCTGAGGTTGTAGAAACCTGGCCAGAAGTTGATTCCTTATATTATTTCATGTTTGAAGATTCGGAGCCGGTGTATCAATACATACAAAGCTCCGGGAACTTCTCAAAAGCCTTCCGTAATCACGATCATTTCTCAGAAATAGTTGTTCCATTTGAAGGGCAGGAAATCCAGCTAACCAATAATAACTGGTTCGTTTATCAGGATTTGGTTGAACGATACGAGAATAACTCAGTAGAAAGAGATGGAAATGAGTTCATCATAAACGGTGAACGCACCAATACCTACACTGTAAAACAAGACTATTACTTTGCGATGGGAGACAACCGCGATAATAGTGAGGATAGTCGTTTCTGGGGGTTTGTACCCAAAGATCACATTATTGGAAAAGCCTTTATCGTATGGATGTCTTTGGACGGTTTTGTGCCAAGGTTTAACCGGGTATTTCACATTATTGATTAAGGAAAGTAGGAATGGTTTAATCAGGTATAGGACATGTAATTTGAGTTCAAACCTGATTCCTGACTTTATAGTCAAATATTTCTAATTAAGCCTTAACGACCGTTTTAACTTGTGGATTAGAGATGGTAAGTAAACCATATTAATTTTAAATATTCTTGATCAATGAAAAAGCTATTCTTCATTGCACTCTTTTTAATTCTTGGCTCAACCTTAGTTCACGGTCAGTTACTAAATACAGACTTAGATTCAGACTATCGCTTTGTCACCTGGAACATAGAGCATCTTGCAGAAAATAATGATGAAGGGTGTGTAGCAAGAACCGAAGAGGATTACGAAACTCTTCGCGAGTTTGCTAAAACAATGAATGCGGATATTGTTGCATTACAGGAAGTAGAATCCGCCAAAGCAGTAGCAAGGGTCTTTCCGGAAAGTGAATGGGAGATTGTAATGTCTGACAGACCTTCCAGTGGTTCTTACGAATGTCGTGGAAGTGGCCGACCTTCAACCCAGCAAAGAGTAGCAATTGCAGTTCGAAAAGGTATTGAGTATGAAACGTTAGAGAGTTTCAAAGAACTGGCAATTGGAAATCCGGGTTTAAGATACGGAGTTGTAATCCGGTTAACGGATACTCCGGAACCAATAGATGTTATGGCTGTGCATTTGAAGAGTGGTTGTTTTGTTGATGATTATTCTACTTCTGACAGAGATGCTTGTGAAACTTTTGAGGAACAAGCTCCAATTCTGGATGAATGGATGGAATCGAGAATTGAACAAAATAAACCTTTTGTAGTGCTTGGTGATTTTAATCACAGACTTTCTAATCCAGGTAATCGCTTTTGGTCAGATCTGACTGAAATTGACGGAACACTCGTTAAGGTGACAACCAATATGATGAATGTAACTAGCTGTCATCCCAGATATCCTGCCCCCATCGATCATATTGTAATGAGTCCGGATGCCTCTGACTATTTAGTTTCGGGAAGTTCAATGAGCCATTATTTTGGTAAAACTGCAGATACTATGACCGAAGATGATATGCTGAGCGATCATTGTCCGATTAGTGTTGATTTTAGTTTTGCTCAGGAATTTCCTGTCAGCTCAGCAGTACTTTGGACCCAAAAAAGCGCTGAGTATAAATTAATAACTGAGTTTCTTTATAACACTGCGATTGAAAGCTTGGCGAGAATGAATATCTGCGAACCTTGGGTGGTTTTTATGGATGTAGATGAGACCATATTAGATAATAGTGAGTACAACAGACGAAGAGATAAATTAGGATTAGGATATACCTCAGAAAGTTGGGCGGAATGGGTCCGGGAGGAATCAGCCACACTTATTCCCGGTTCCTCTGAATTTATTTCAAATGTGATGTTGGCAGGTGGTCAAATTGTTTTGATCACAAACAGAGACAGAACATTAGATCAACATACCTGGAACAACCTTGAGAAGTTAGGAGTACCCATAACCCGAAAAAATACATGCATCATTGGGAGATCGGAGGAAGATATAAGTGCAGTAGGGGAGAACGGTATTGTAAATGACAAGGATTTACGTCGCCAACAGATATTAAATGGAAAGGCAGAAACTTGCTGGGCTGAATTTCCCGGTGCAAAATCTTCGTGGGATAAGAAATTTATTCTGGTTATGCAGATTGGGGATAACATCAAAGATTTTTCCAGAACTACGCAAGAGAATGTAAATCTGGATGAATTCTTGAAGAGACAGGGAAAAGATATCCTGATTTTACCAAATGCAATGTATGGCTCCTGGGATTAATCCCTTACTCCAGTAGGTGGTCGGTCTTATTTATAAGTAGAATGTGAAAAGATAAAGGTGAAAATGTTTATCGGTACTTTTCACTTTTTATGTTTCACCTCTCACTACTTAGCTATCGTTTTCCCTTTTGGAGCTCCTTCTCTGATTGCAAGCTGACCACATCCGGCATCAATATCATCACCGCGACTTCGGCGAACGGTGGCACGGACATCATTTTTAATGAGAGCTTTCAGAAAAGCATCCAGTCGTTCTTCATGGGCACGCTGTAATTCAACTCCGGCTACATTGTTGTACATGATGATATTTACCTTACTGGGAGCCCATTTTACAATGCGAGCAAGATTTCGGGCATCTTCATTGGTATCATTAAATCCATCAAAAAGCAGGTATTCATAAGTAATGGGGCGTTCTGTTTTTCGATGATAATACCGAACGGCTTCTTCCAGACTATCCAGATTCATCGAGCTATTGATGGGCATGATTTTGTCCCGCTTTTCATCACTTGATGCATGAAGCGAAATTGCCAAATTGAATGGTTCTTCATCATCAGCAAGTTGCTTGATTTGCTTAGTCAATCCAACGGTGGAAACAGTGATTCGCTTTGGCGAAAGTTCAATACTCAAGGGATCAGAAATGATGGAAGCGGAATTAACTACTGTTTTATAATTATGAAGAGGTTCGCCCATCCCCATATAAACAATATTGGTGATTTTCTTATCGTATTTTTCTTCGGTCAGGGAGTTGATGTATTGAACCTGATCCACTACTTCACCATGACTAAGATTTCTGAAAAACCCCATCTTTCCAGTAGCACAAAATGAGCACCCAAATACACATCCAACCTGAGATGAAACACAAACTGTGAGTCGTTTTGGGACTCCATCCGGATAGAAATCAGGAATCATCACGGCTTCAACCTTGTAATCTTTATCCTCATCATTCAGCTTAAAAAGAAACTTGATGGTGCCATCCTTCGATTCCTGCTGATTTGCGACAGTAATTCGGTTAATGGTCGCAACCTCGTCCAGCTTTGATCGCAAATCTTTGGAAAGGTTCGTCATTTCTTCAAAAGAAGACGCTCCTTTTTGATACAGCCATTGAAAGATTTGATCGGCCCTAAAACGGGGAAGTCCCAGTTCTTTACAAAAGGTAAGAAGTTCTTCTTTAGTGAGTGATTTTAAATCGGTTTTTTGAATAGTTGAATGGCTTTTCATAAACCCAAAAATACAGTTTATTTAACAGACTTGTAGCTTAAATGGCCTACTATTTCTATTATGCATAAGCCATAATAGAAATTATACTATAATCAGTATGAAATTAATTAAGATTCATTTAATACTCTTATTTCTAATCCCGTCCATACTAAAAGCTCAGGAACCGGTGGTTATAGAGCATTCTCTTGAACTTTTTAAAAAGGAATATCCAGAGGGTTTCGAAAACTTATATGTCCCTGCATTGAGATATGCAGGAGATATTGATGGAGATGGACTTGCTGATTTTAGATTATCATCTAGTTTTTTAGACCTTGATACGGATAATTTATATGATTATAAATTCGAATATAAAATATACTACGGTTCAACAGAACCTATTGTGGATTATGATACTGAGATCAGTTTTGATATAGAAAATATATCCAGTTTACCAGGTTATACTCCAGTTGGAGATTTAAACGGAGATGGCTGCGATGATCATGAAACTTTATCAAACTTAATTTTCTTTGATTTTTCATGTGGAGCTTTTACCGATACGTTAAGTTTTGACCCCAGAATAAATTTTTATAATAAAGATTATACTATTGAAGTAGATATTGATGGAGATGGATTTGAGGATATACTGTTTCATCATTCAAATGAAGGCTATGACAGAACTCTTCAATTTGGTATTCTTTTTGGTGCAGCGATTGTTGATTCGATTAAATATAAAGAATATGAGTTGATTTTTGAGTTGACTGAAAATGATATAGAAGGTGAAAGATTATATAGGGAAGGGGCGCTGACTGCAGGTGATATAGATAATGATGGTGATATTGAACTCCTGGTTTTTGGGTATAACAAAAGTTCGGAAAATGAATTTACAGCATACAATCCGGGCGATTTTCTAATTTTAGAACAAAACGATTCAACTGGGTTCGAAGTGGCTTTGGCGTACAATATGCCCTATCAGTATGATTTAGGATATCAGCCGTTACAGGAGGATAGTGATATTTATTTCGGTGAATACAAAGCCGGTGGATTTAAGGAAGTGTTTATTACAGACGGACTAGAGACACATATTCTGATAGAGGTAGGTACTAAGGAAGAAGAAATCCAGGTAATTGAGTATGTGGACATTAATAAGAAAATGCAAAAGCTTAGTTTTATGTATCCAATCGGTGATTTTGATCAAGATGGAGTATTGGATCTTTACACCACTCCATTGAACGAGAATACACATAAAATTTTATTTAGTGGTTCGGAACTGGGAGTGTTTACTGAAACGGAATTTAGCCTAGAAAACCGCTTTATTAGCATTAATAACTGGAACAGAGATTATCTGGAAAATACGGCAAATGGATATCTGGGTGATATTAACTCGGATGGCTACCACGATTTTTTAATGTACAGTGTTGAACTTTCGGAAGGAGAAGATTCTCCTGGAATTGATAATGTATTAGGAGAAGGAGTAGTATTTCAGTTTGGGAACTCAGGAAGGGACGTAACCCAACGACATGAATTATTTCATCCCGCCCCTGCGACACAGGAAGCATTATCAACCTTTAATGCGGGCGACTTTAATGATGATGGGGTTGAAGATTACGGGGTGCTTTTCAAAAATTCATTAACAAGTGAGAAGAGTTCAAGAATAGAACTCTTTTTTGGAGAGGAAGGAAAATCAAACTGGGAAAGTCCGGATTTGATATTTGAATCAGAACAAGGCTTCCAGCCAAGTTATCCGGCCACGGGAGATTTTAACGGAGACGGTATTTCAGATATAGTAATCAATTATCAGCATCAGGACGGGGGAATTCATTTTTATTGGGGGGGTGGTAGTCCGGATAATACAGTGGATAAGACGATTGAAGTAAGGAATGTGGTCGACTTTACTGAATTCGAACCCGGTTTTTACGGGTTTAGTATTCTTGAAAATATTCAAGATATCAATGGTGACCAGATTGATGACCTGGCTTTCTCAACCAGTTTGTACAGGCAGAATGGAAATGAAGTTCTTGGAACCTATATACTCTACAGTGGAGAAATATCTGATCAGCATAATGATAAAATTGACTTGTATATCGAAACCATTCAAGGGTTAGGGGATATAGATCAGGACGGGAAAAATGAGTTTCTGACTTCCAACAATAACAGCGTAGTTACCATTTACGAAGGATTCAACGAAAGTGAAGGTGAGTCCTTTTCACATACTCCCGAATACAATTTAGAAGAGTTTATTTTTTCATTTGATAATCAGGATGTAAAGGTGCTTCAATTTGGGTATAGTTCTACCATTGGGGATTTTAACGGTGATGGTATAACAGATTTGGCAGTATCAGGTACTTCGTATATAGGTGATGAGCGACTGAACAGTCGGGTATACCAATATGAAGGTGGTCCGCTTATCTATATTTATTATGGTGGCGAAGATTTTGATGCTTTATATGATCAAAGTCTGAAGATTCCAATTTCAAACCTCAGATCTCTAAATGGAACCGCCCTTTCTGAAGTTGAAACAAACTATGTGAACTACTGGATTGGCGAGCTTACTACTATTCCTGATTACGAAGGAAACTCACGGAATGGTTTATTAATTGGAACCAGTACAAACAGTTACTTAACAAATGCATTAATATTTTCTGGGGAAGCCGATTCTTTAGCCTTAGACTTAGTTGTAAAAGGTGAAAACCAAAATCTTGGTTTAGGTAGTCAGGATGAAGTTGTTTTTTCCAATAGAATATATTCCAATTCAAGATCAGCTATTGGAGATTTCAATTTGGATGGAAAACTGGATTTTCTTTTACCTCAATCCGGTGATCCTAACTTTCCTGTAGATCCAGTATATGTTTTTAGTCTGGGTACTATAGAAACATCAATAGAAGAAGAAAAATATGGACCGATTGAGTTTAGTTTATCCCAAAACTATCCAAACCCTTTCAATCCGAGTACTCAGATAACTTATAATATTCCTGCGTCAGGAGAAGTGACACTTCAAGTGTTTGATACCACAGGAAGATTGGTAACTACACTCGTGAATGAGAAAAAAAGGGCTGGGACTTATGAAATTAATTTTGATGCTTCTCAACTTTCCAGTGGGGTTTATATATACAGACTAACAAGTACAGGGCATACTCAAACTCAAAAAATGACTCTTATTAAGTAAAGAAAAGTAACCAGGTTTTAAATAGCTCATCTTATTAATTAACAGGATGAGCTCTTCTTATTTATAGGCCTTTGCTGCGACCAGTAATACATCACCATTAATGCGCTGTTTGTAGTCCGGATTTACATACTGGAATTTAACTATACCTTCCTGATCAATGATGAATACAGCCGGAGCGGGAAGAATATGATGATCGTAGCCGGTATTCTTTTCAAAATCGATGCCAATAGATTTATAGCGCTCTACGGTTTTATCATCTACACGGTAAGCAATGCCGAAGGCTTTCATAACATCAGCCGGGCTGTCGGAAAGTAAAGTGTATGAAAGCTCAATATCAGATAGTGTTTCTTTTAGCACTTCCGGCCGATCTACACTCACTGCAAGAATCTGATACCCCATCTCCACGATTTGTTCTTCAATTTGTTGAAGTTCTGCCATATGTCGGCTGCAATAAGGGCACCATCCACCACGATAAAAAATGAGAACAGTTGGTTTTTCTGCCACTACAGTACGTAATGATAGTTTTTCATCTTCAATCGATCTGACAGAAACATCCGGAATGGTAGAGTTAACCAGAATTGGACTAACTTCTGTTGGCGAATCTGGTACAGATTGAGAAAAAGAAGTTGAAGAAATAAATAATACGAGAGCAAAACTTGAAATAATAAATGACCAAAGCTTCATAGGTAGAAATTAATTAACAATTGTTTCTAAGATAACTAATCAGTAGTTAAGCTTTGTTCTGTAGAAAAGATGTTATAGAAAAGTGAGAATTGAACCGTACTTACCAAACGGCTCAATTCAAAAAATTTATACTGCTGCTGCCAGGCGTTCAAGAATTGCTTTCCAACCATTGGTGTGATTGGTTTTCATCTCCTCATTTGGCATGAAATCATGTACAAGCTTAACCTCAACTCCACCTTCTACATTGGTTAGTGTGATGGTGACCACAGTATCGCTTACAGATTGTGAATTCCACGTAAATACAATTTTTTCGTTGACTACTACTTCTGTGTATTTCCCATGGTGGCTATATGTCTCTTCCTCACTATGCATATCTATCTTGAAGGTGCCACCGGCTGTTACTTCTGCATCAACAGTAGCACTCCAGCCGTCCGGTCCGGCAAAAAACCATTTTTCCATAATACTATTATCGGTCAATGCCTTAAATATAGAAGCTTTATCAGCATTAATTATTTTAGAGACTTCGAGGGCATGTTCGTTAGATCGGCTCATAATTTAATCCTTTTTTGATTTTTCAATAAATTGTTGAAGCTCAGTCAAACGTGCATCCCAGAACTGCTTATACTCTTTAATTAAAGATTCAACTTCTGTTAAAGGGGCATAATTCATTCTACAAGTGATGGTTCTACCTACCCGCTTTTTGACAATAAGATCGGCCTTTTCCAAAACCTTCAAATGTTTCGAAACGGCAGCCAATGACATATCATAAGGCTCAGCTATTTCATTTACTGTTTGTTCCTTCTCTGCTAATGAAAGCAAAATAGAACGACGAGTTGAATCTGATAAAGCGTATAGAGTAGAATCTAGCATAAACATTTAACTGATTGGTTAAATATAAAACGGAGTAAACTAATATTCAACCAATCGGTTAAATATAAATTATAAACCTTATTTAAACTATCAAAAACGGGTATTAACTACATTATCGTAGATAGAGCCAAAGGTAATTTCAAAACCTGCTCCACCCCAAAACTCATAGGAAGTCGCTTGTTGACGTGTATTAGCGATGGCTTCTTTGTCTGTTACTCCTCCTGCAGATAAAGAAAGTTGATCGTTAATTATAGCGTATCCGGTTTCGAAGAATACAGACACCCCACGAATAATTCGGATATCGATTTCAAAGTTTAGATTAAGTCTGTTTTTTGAAAAATCATGAAGATAGTGTCTGCCATTTATACGGGCTTCAATACCTCCCCATGGTTTGGTATAGTCCATATTAAAAGATAGTTCCTGTCTGGCTAGAATTTCAGAGGACTTCCCAAAAATAGTAGGTTCAGTGTAATCGAAGAATGATGTCAAAATTCCGTAACGAAGGGTGACTTCTCGTCGGGCGAATTCCCTATATGGATAGAAGCTGTATTCAATGGAAGGAGTTGCTCCATACCGTAAATCAATATTATCCCTGGTTGATGATCCTCCGCTAAAATAACTTCCTATAGACCAATGGTCTCCTAAACTCCATGCAACTAATCCGAATATATTTTGACGATCTGTAGTGAAAACATCCTCTGTTTCTACTCCAAGTGAATCGGTATTTCGAAACACTTCCCGATTATAGTTTTCATCATAGTTGAACCGGACTTTAAAGTTCTCGGTTGTTCTTCTAACCCGAACTCTTCCGTTAAGTCTCAAATCATTTCTTCTTTCTTCTCCGGAAAACCAGGTACTTCCTCCAAATTCAAAAATCCAATTATTCCAACGATCGTTTTCCTGTAAATCCGTGATTGTGGTGTTTCCTCCTGCGTAGGATACATCAAAGCCATTCAAAGCGTCTAATTCAGCTAAAAATGAGACAAACCCGAGTTTAATGTATCGTACAAGTCCGTTTCTTTCTTCTTCATCGGTATCCGAATCATAGGAAGTATAGGTGAATTCAGTCGATTGATTCCTAAGCTCATCCTGACCGATAAAATCCAAAGTATACTGAGTTCCCCCACTAGCAGTACCTTGACGAGTAATTATTAAATGCACTTCAGCGTCTGACTGATCTCGTACAAAATTTATGAATTGGATTTCACTTCGAATAAATGTGCTATTACAACCTCTGCAATCAAGGTAAACAGATAATGGTTTATTCGAGCTGGATTCCTGAGCAAAAGAAAAAGATGAAGATAGTATCAGTACGAAAACAAAAGAGAATTTTTTAAACAAGAGTGCAAATGGTTGGTTAGATTTTCAAAACTACGAGTTTTAACATCACGCATTTGCAAAAAGTTTTAATCTGAGAAGAATTAAAGTAGAATTTGGAAGGCTGTCATTCCCATGATTGCAATAGTTACCCAAAAGCCAATTTTATGAGGTTCACATTTTTCAAGTGCTTCGGGAATCAGTTCAGCGAAAACCATCCAGATCATGGCCCCGGCAGCCAGACCCAGTCCAAGGGGAAGATATTCTCTAAAAGCATCAACAAAAAGAAAAGCTGGAATAGCCATTAATGGTTGAGGTAGGCTTGAAAAAATACTCCAGCCCACTGCTTTTATCGGGGAAGTGCCTTTTGGAATCATTACTAAACTAATGGCAAGTCCTTCCGGGATATTATGCACTGCAATGGCAATAGCTATAAAAACACCAAATTCCAGAGTATTTGCAAAGGAGACTCCAACACTGACACCTTCTGCAAAGGAGTGAATCGTCATAATTCCAAGAAACAAAAGCATTTTCTTACTTCCTGCACCAACCAGGTCTTTAACTTCTATATCGAAAGACTTGTTCATCCAGTTGTCTGCCAGTATTACGAAAGCTACTCCTGAAATCATGCCGATCAGGGTCATCAACTCATCTTCGCGATAACCTTCAAAAATCAGATTATAACTGGCTGAAAGCATAAGACCGGCAGCAATGGCATTAGCTTTACCCAGAAAAGAATCCGAGATCTTCTTAATAAAAAAGAAAGGAATAGCACCTATTCCGGTAGCTAATGCGGTAATTAGTGCGTAAATGAAAACTTTAAATACGGTCGAGTCAAGAAATTCCATAGTAATCGGATTGGAAAGAAGATAGTTGTGAGGAATTCTATTTACTACCCTAAGTAGAAATTTAGAACCGGATTAAATAAAGAAATTATTAACCCAAATTTTGATCGTAAATGGCTATACTTGGGCACCTTTTAACCTTAATACTTCAAGCTTTGATTGACGACCGCCGATTCGCACGCCCACGTAAAAAACTGGTAGAAGAACTACGGGAGAAGGGGATTCAGAATCAAAAAGTACTTATGGCCATTGGCAAAATACCAAGGCATACCCTGGTTGATACTGCACTTCACTCAAAAGCTTATAATGATACTGCACTACCGATTGGAATGGGGCAGACTATTTCTCAACCTTATACAGTAGCCCGTCAAACGGAACTTCTGGAGATTCAACCGGGAGATAAGATCCTGGAAATAGGAACCGGATCCAGCTATCAATGCATGGTGCTTTGCGAAATGGGAGCTACTGTTTATAGTGTGGAACGACATAATGAGTTGTATCACCGGGCAAAAGAGTCGCTTCGGGCTCAGGGATATAAAGCAATGCTAAAAGCAGGTGATGGAACTTTGGGTTGGTCAACCTATGCACCTTATGATGGAATCGTGGTAACAGCAGGGGCGCCTGTGGTTCCTCAGGATTTAATCAATCAATTAACTATTGGTGGTCGCTTAGTGATTCCGGTTGGAGATGATAAAAAACAGATGATGTTGAAAATAACCCGTGTTTCTGAAACAGAATACGAACAAGAAGAACTAGCTAATTTTAAATTTGTGCCATTAATTGGCGAAAAAGGATGGGATAACTGAATTGGCTGAAGAATTAAATCCAAAGGAAAACAAAGACCTAACAACCCCTAAAGAAGCTCCATTTCTCGCCATAAAGGGTTTTTTGATGGGCTCTGCTGACATCGTTCCGGGTGTGAGTGGAGGAACTATGGCATTAATTTTGGGTATTTATGAACGGCTGTTAAATGCCATTAAAAGTGCAGATACCTCTTTTATAAAAAATTTGATCACCTTTAAGTGGAAAGCTGCATACAGTCAGATACACATTTTTTTTCTGGGAGTTTTATTTTTCGGGATTTTTAGCGCTGCAGCTTTTTTTACTAAAGTAGTTCCCCTTCAGGTGTACATGTTCACTCATCCCGAGATTGTTTATGGTCTCTTTTTCGGATTGATCGTGGGCTCCATTTATATTCTGATTAAAACCCTGGGAAGATTTTCAGTCAAAGAGGTAATTTCTTTAGTTGCCGGTATTGCCTTTGGACTTTGGATTGTGAGCCTTGTCCCGGCCGATACTCCTGATCATCCTGCTTTTGTTTTTCTGACAGGTATGATTGCTATCAGTGCTATGATTCTTCCCGGTATATCAGGCTCTTATCTTTTATTGATTATGAGGAAATACGATTTCCTTTTAAGCAATATCAGCCTTCTGGGTACTGAAGATACACTTGAAGCCATCATAAATATTTTACCTTTTACCCTCGGATCACTGTTCGGTATTGCACTTTTTTCACGATTCCTTTCCTGGTTACTTGGAAAGTTTCACTCCCAAACTATTTCTGTGCTGATTGGATTTCTGATTGGTTCTCTTTTTGTAATCTGGCCCTATCAACACAGAGAATTTGTGGAACAGGTTAGAGAGGTGGAAGAAGTGAGTATTACAGATGCCCGGGTAATCGAGCTTCAGAATAATCCCAACGAAAATCTACCGGAGTTTGAACGGTTAGGAGAACAAAGCGTATCAGGTACGATCGAAATTCAAACTGTAAAAAAGAAGCTCATTCATACCGAACCTTATATCCCGGGAAGTATAGGCTCAACCGGTGAAGAAAATCCGAATGTTTGGGGAGGAATTATAGGTATGGTTATTGGACTTGGGTTAGTGGGAGGCTTAGATCGGTTGAGAGAAATTAAGGAGTAGTTCCTTCATCAATCCTTCATGAAAATTTTGCACCATTAGAGTGCAGAGATTAACAAAACATGGAGGTCGTTATGAAAGTGCAACATATTCTTGTTCCTACCGATTTTTCTGAGCGATCAGAAGTAGCAATTAAAATGGCGGGTGAATTCGTCGATTTATATGGCTGTACGGTCGACCTGATACATATCATCCCACTGTTAAAATATTTCAGCGAAAGTATGGATCCACTCGGAGTACCATTCTCACTGGAAAAACACCTCTATCCACACTGCCTTGAAAATTCCCATGAAAATCTTGAAAAACTTGCCCATAAGTATATCAAGAAAGAATACAGAGGTAAATTGTTCTCTGAAATAGAACGTAAACCATCAGAAGCAATTACGCAGCTTGCCAATAAAGGGGATTATGATCTTGTGCTGATGTCTGCCCGGGGAGAGCACGATTCCATTCATGTAATGGGCGGTACAACAGAAAAGGTAATCCGACATAGTAAAATTCCTGTTCTTTCGGTAAATGAAGACATGAAAGTCGAAGGTTTAAAAACAATCATTGTTCCTGTCGATTTTTCTGAGTCATCATTTTTTGCTGTGATCCCTGCTTTTGAATTAGCCAAAGAAGTCGACGCAAAAATTGAACTGGTTAATGTTGTGGAATTGTACTCTGCAGGAAGTGACATGGTGCCTTATGTTCCAACTTCTGTGGATGAACAACCTGTTTACGAGAATTTGATCGTAAAACTTACAGAGTACATGCTTAATCATCCTCAGTATGATTTGCACATGAAACGAACCGGGGTTCCTTTCGAAGATATTTTGGTATCGACTGAAGGGCCTCATAATGTAAATATTGATCTCAGAAGTACTGTTATCAAAGGAATAACAGCATATCATGAAATAGCAGATTATGCCAATGATCATGCAGATATGGTGGTAATGACTACTCACGGAAGAACAGGTCTGTCCAGAGTATTAATGGGGTCAACTACCGAACACGTTTCCCGGTTAATTGAAAAGCCTCTTTTAATAGTCCGTCCTCAGTTTTATGAAGAAGAGGTGACCGGGTAAATCCGGTAAGGTTGCAAGCTAACCGTTAATAAAGATTGACTTTTTCCTAAAATAACTGAGTTAATTACTGTCTCCCTTGAATGGGAGACAGTTTATGCTTTCGTCTCAATCTTCGTACCTTAACAGCTCAATCAAATTCAGATACTTTTGAGCTTCAGAACCAAAAAAAGCCTTGGGCAGCATTTTCTTACCGATAACAATATCATCGCGAAGATTTTGAAATCGGTACATGCTACTGAGGGAGATCGGGTAATTGAAATTGGTCCCGGTACCGGCGCCTTGACGAAATGGCTGGTTCAACGACATAATGATGTTCATGTCATTGAAGTAGACCAAAGGGCCGTGGAAGTTCTAAAAGAAAACCTTGATGGACTCACTATCCATCAAATAGATGTATTAAAAGTTGACTGGAAAGAACTGATTTCTGATTCCGGTGAAACCCATGTGATTGGAAATCTTCCCTATTATATTACCAGCCAGATACTTTTTTCTTTGTTAGAATCACGCCATTATTTCAAAGAGGCAATTCTGATGATGCAGAAAGAAGTTGCTCAACGACTGGTTGCATCACCCTCAACTAAAGATTATGGAATTCTGAGTGTGCAAACACAATTGATGAGTAAACCTGAGTTACTCTTTGATGTATCCCCAAACTCATTCAACCCGCCTCCCAAAGTAATGAGTTCAGTAATTCGCCTTACTTTTGACAAACCCGAATTACCTTGTTCTGATAAAACACTGAAAAGTGTAGTTCGTACTGCCTTCAATCAACGCAGGAAAAAACTCAGCAATTCTTTAAAGCCCGCTTTGGGTGATTTTTTTCCTGACGGATTTAACTACGATGAACGGGCAGAAAACTGGTCGCCTGACAGATATGCAGACTTAGCCCATCTCTTTGAAAAGTCTCGCAGTCAGGAATGATTTGGTACGGTACTTGCTTTAACCCTACCAGAATATAAGGGCAGTGCCCAAAAATTTTAACTACTAACTAACAAAATAAAAGGAGTCATACTTATGGCTAGCATTAAACCTTTAGGCGACCGCGTACTAGTAAAAGCGGACGTAGCTGAGGAAGTTACCAGCTCCGGATTATATATTCCGGATACAGCGAAAGAAAAACCACAACAAGGAACCATCGTAGCAGTTGGACCGGGTAAAGTGGAAAATGGGAACAAAATTGAAATGACCGTTAAAGAAGGCGATAAAGTTCTTTACGGAAAATACGCTGGTACAGAAGTAACTCTCGATGGAGAAGAGTTCTTAATTATGCGTGAATCTGATGTTGTAGGCATTCTTGCTTAACCAGATCCCTTCAAAAAAATTAAATCAAAAACTTAAAAATAGAAGATAAAAACTATGTCAAAGTTAGTTCATTATGATATGGAAGCACGTGACGCTCTAAAGCGCGGTGTTGATAAACTTGCGGATGCTGTAAAAGTAACATTAGGGCCTCGCGGAAGAAACGTTGTAATAGAGAAGTCATTTGGTGCACCTAACGTAACCAAAGATGGTGTTACCGTTGCTAAAGAAATCGAATTGTCAGATAAAGTAGAAAACATGGGCGCTCAAATGGTGAAGGAAGTTGCTTCCAGAACCAGTGACAACGCCGGTGATGGTACTACTACTGCAACCGTTCTTGCTCAGGCTATTGTAAGTGCAGGATTGAAAAACGTGACTGCCGGTGCAAATCCAATGGACCTTAAGAGAGGAATCGACAAAGCAGTTGATGCCATTGTTGATTCTTTAAAAGACCTTAGCAAAGAGATCGACGGACGAGACGAAATTGCACAGGTTGGAACTATTTCTGCAAACAACGATGAGTTCATTGGTAACCTGATTGCCGATGCCATGGAAAAGGTAGGAAAAGACGGTGTAATCACTGTTGAGGAAGCTAAAGGAACCGAAACATATCTTGAAACGGTAGAAGGTATGCAGTTCGATCGCGGTTACCTTTCTCCTTACTTCGTAACTGATTCAGAAAAAATGACTACTGAATTGGAAGATCCATATATCCTGATTTTCGACAAGAAGATCAGCAATATGAAAGATCTTCTGCCAATTCTTGAAAAAGTAGTTCAATCAGGTAAGCCGCTATTGATTATCGCGGAAGATATCGAAGGCGAAGCATTAGCTACGTTAGTAGTTAACAAACTACGTGGATCACTTAAAATTGCAGCTGTAAAAGCTCCTGGATTTGGTGATCGCAGAAAAGCAATGTTGGAAGACATCGCTATTCTAACAGGTGGTACTGTGATTTCTGAAGAGCGTGGATACAAACTTGAAAACGCTACGCTTGACTTCTTAGGTCAGGCTGCTCGTGTAACTATCGACAAAGACAATACCACAGTTGTTGATGGTTCTGGAAAAGAAGATGATATCAAAGCTCGCGTAAACCAGATTAAGTCTCAAATTGAGAGCACTACTTCTGATTACGACCGTGAGAAACTACAAGAACGTCTTGCTAAACTAAGTGGTGGTGTTGCTGTATTGTATATCGGTGCTGCTTCTGAAGTTGAGATGAAAGAGAAGAAAGCTCGTGTGGAAGACGCATTACATGCAACTCGTGCTGCGGTTGAAGAAGGTATCGTTCCTGGTGGTGGTGTTGCACTGCTTAGAACCGTTTCAGCGCTTGACAGCTTGAAAGGTGAAAATCCAGATGAGAATGTAGGATTTGATATCGTTCGAAGAGCTGTTGAAGCTCCGCTTCGCACTATTGCCAACAATGCTGGTGTGGAAGGTGCAATTGTAATCCAGAAAGTACTTGACGGAAAAGGCGCTTTCGGATACAACGCTCGTACCGAAGTGTATGAAGACCTTATTAAAGCAGGTGTAATTGATCCTACCAAAGTGACAAGAAACGCGCTTCAAAACGCAGCTTCTGTTGCAGGATTATTATTAACCACTGAAGCAGTTATCTCTGAGAAACCAAGTGATAACGACGATGGCGGCGGAATGCCAGCCGGTGGAATGGGTGGCGGAATGCCAGGAATGGGAGGCATGGGTGGAATGATGTAAGATCATTTCCCATAAATCTCTGAAAGATTTAAAGCCCCTTCAATCATGGAGGGGCTTTTTTATTCTAACATCTAAATTTCCATTTTCCGCTTCTCAAATTGTTAATGTATCTTCATAGTAAGACTATTCTTACAGCATGAAGCCAGTAACACAATACACAAAGAGCGGACGTATCAATATTGCCTACCAGGTTTTTGGAGAAGGACCGGTTGATATTGTTTATATACCCGGATGGGTTTCCAATATCGACCTTATGTGGGAGTGCCCGGAATTGGTTCATTTTTTTGAAGAACTGGCTAAGGTTGCCCGGGTAATTTTATTCGACAAAAGAGGTACCGGACTTTCTGATCGTGTAGTGGACTTATCCACTCTGGAAGAACGCATGGATGATATCCGTGCCGTAATGGATGCTGTTGATTCTGATAAGGCAGTATTATTTGGTCATTCTGAAGGGGGATCTGTATCAGCTTTATTTGCAGCAACCTATCCAAACAGAACAAGTGCATTAATTACGTTCGGTATTTTTGCTAAACGCAGATATTCACCATCCTATCCCTGGGCTCCAACAGATGAAGAACGTCAGGAAGTATACGACATGATTGAGAACAGTTGGGGTGGAGGAGATATGAAACTGGAATCGCTGGCTCCATCTAAAGCAGACGATCCAGTATTTATGGAATGGTTGGCAAACTATTTTAGATCCGGGGCGAGTCCAACTGCGGCTTTAGTACTTACAAAGATGAATACTAAGGTAGATATTATCGACATATTGAGTTCAATTAAAGTACCTACATTAATTATGCAGCGTACGAATGATATTGACGTTAAAATTGAGGAAGGTCGTTTTATAGCCGATCGGATCGGAGGGGCTAAGTTCGTTGAATTTCCAGGGGACGATCATCTTTTCTGGGCAGGAAATACCCGGGAAATCCTTGATGAGATGAAAAACTTCCTATCAACAATGCAACCCATCAAAAACTATAATGAACAGCTTCTTACAATTGTGAGGGGAAGAATTGATTCTTTAGAAAAACCTGATTCAAACCTGAAAGGACTTATTGGCCAGTTTGTAGGCCAGTACAGGGGTAAGATTGTTGATCAAACCAATACATCTTTTATTGCAGCATTCGAGGGTCCAAGTAAAGCGGTTCATTCCGGAATCAGTTTAATTGAAGCAGCTTCTCAGCTTGGAGAGAGACTGAAAATTGGTTCATATATTAAAGAAACAGCAATAGAGACTTTTGTAAATAAAGAAGACAGAGTGGGTACCTATTTTAACTCCTTGTTAGAGGGTATAGAGTCCAGCCAAATTGTGATTACAGAAACAGTTAAGAATTTATTATCAGGGGCAGGACTTAGTTTTAATAAATATTTACCTGATCAGGAAACTATCCAGGGAATCTCTTCTCTTTATGTTGTAAATGAAGATGCAGTTGGTTCAGCAGATCAAAGTAATTCGTTATTAGATGGACTCCCTCTTAAAGGGTCTCTTCTCGAACGAGTACTTCAAAGTATTGATAAACATCTGACGGATGAATCGTTTAGTGTAGAAGTGCTTAGTCGTGAGGTAGGTATAAGTGAGCGTCAACTGCAGCGTAAATTGAAGCAGACAACAAATAAAACCCCCAATCAGCTTATTACATCGGTGAGATTGCATCGGGCAAAAGAGCTTATCATAATGGGGAAAAGCAATATCTCAGAAGCATGTTATCAAACCGGATTTTCCAGTCCGTCTTATTTTTCAAAGTGTTTTAAACAAGAGTTTGGTAAAACACCAACAGCTTTTCAGGAGACGTATACCTAAAACCATGTCGGATTTGTTATAGTATGTCGGGTTTACGATGTCGGAAATAAATTAGTCTTTAGCGTTTTTCTGATAACTCTGCTATTGTAGAATCCATTATTATGATTTTAAAAGAGATACCGGAATTGTACTTTTTTCTACAATCACATGTATCTAAACAATCAAAAAGCGTTCAAATAATGAAAAATCTAAATCTAATACTGCTTTTCTCACTTTTTATAGTTGGATTATCATGTACAAATAATACCGAAAATCTGGTACTTGCTCCTGACGATGGCAATGAAGGTAATGATGATCCGGTAGTAGAGGTAAGTTATTCAAGTGATGTTCAGCCAATATTTAATGGGAACTGTTCGAGCTGTCATGGTTCTAGTGGGAATGTTAGTCTTACATCCTACTCGGCATTAATGAACAGTGTGGGTAATAACTACGGAAGTAATCTGGTAGTTGCGGGAAATGCAGATGAAAGTGGATTAGTAGATAAAATCGAGCCCAACCCGGATCATGGTTCCAGAATGCCAATAGGTGGCACACTAACAAATTCAGAAATACAAACCATTCGGAGATGGATTAACGAAGGCGCTAAAAACAATTAAGCATTATCATGAAAAAATTAATATTCATAGTTCTTTATCTCTCACTCAGTATCAACAGCTATTCTCAAAGCTACTTTACCGATTCCGGTACAGCTATCTTCCATTCAAAAGTACCTTTGCATACATTCTCTGGTACGTCAGAAAACCTTACAGGGCTGATCGATCTTGAAAATGGTACCGTTGATTTTTATATCGATCTGGAAACGCTTGATACCGGAAACGCGAAAAGGGATAAAGACATGCGATTAACCCTTGAAACCGAGAAGTATCCTTTTGCTGAATTTTTTGGCTCCATTACTTCTGATTTTGATCCGAGTCTGCAGCAGGCACAAGCCGTAACAGTAGAAGGGGTGTTCAAGATTCATGGGAAAGAACAAAATATTGAAGTGAACGGACAGCTTACCCCTGATGGAGATCAAATAAAGCTCACAGCGGGTTGGATTCTATTACTAGAGGATTATGAAATCGAACCACCTAAACTGCTATTCATAAAAGTAGATCAGGAGCAGGAAATAGAACTTAATGCAACGTTGACCATCAAGGAAGATTTATGAAAAAGATTACAGCTCTCTTATTCATTGGTATGTTAATTTCTCAGTCTGCTTTTGGCCAAATGGAACGCAGGCGTACGGTTACGGATGAACCGGTAGAGGTATTCTTAACAATGTCTTTGATTTCGATGTCTACTAGTTCAAATCTCCAGAAGAACAATATGAATAGTACCATCATGCATAATTTTGGTTTGGTGAGTACCGGTATAAAAGAGTTCTGGGGATTGGATCAGGGTGCAGCAGTTCGCCTTGGGATTGATTATGGAATAACGGATAAATTATCCGTTGGAATAGGTCGAACCAGTAGAGAAGATAATGTGGATTTAAGGTTTAAATACACCTTATTGCAACAAATGAGATCAGACAAAATCCCAGTACAAATTTCTTTAAAAGGCGATTTAGGAATTAATACACAATCAGAACGAAGGTTCGATTACACATTCCAGGAGCGTCTTAATATGTTTGGCTCTATCACAGTGGCAAGGAAGTTCAATGATGCATTTAGTTTTCAAATCGCACCAATGGTTTCACACTTTAATACTGTTGTAATTGAAACGGCAGATCAGAACCCGGAACATACTCATTATGGACTGGGCTTTGGAGGAGAATACAGAGTAAGTTTAAAACACTCTTTTTCCTTAGAATACTTTGGCGTATTTGGAGATCGAACAGGTGGAACTGTAAACCCTATGGCTATCTCCTGGCAAATTGATACCGGCGGACATGTATTCCAGATGTTTATAATGAATGGAAACTGGTTTACCGAGCAGCATTTAATTGCCAGAACAACAGACGATTTCTTCGCCAGAGATTTCAGAATCGGATTTAATGTAAATCGTGTATTCGGGTTGTAGGAGAGCATATAATTAAGCCTTCGTTTATTAAGTTGAGCGGGGGTTTTTATGTTTTCGACAAAGCCTCAAAAAAACTAAATTCCTGAATGGGGAAGTATGTTTGGGGACATATCGCGCTAATTAGTTGTTTCCTGATCATTTCAAATCAGGAGGCTTTGTCACAAGTTGTGGCACCGGGGTATACTTATGAATATTGGGACTCAAGAAATGGGGTGCCCTCTAACAGTATTTCTGATGTTGAGGTATTAGGAAACGGATATGTTTGGTTAAGTACTTATGATGGTCTTATTCGTTTTAATGGGGCAATACAACAAGAAGGACAATTATTTTCTATCTATAACAAACTGAACTCATCAGGTTTTACAACCAACAGAATTATCAGCATTGATGTGGTAAATGAAGAAGAATTTTTCTTCAGAACTGAAAAAGTGGGTAATACAACAAATATAGGTCACTTTAAAAAAGGAGTATTTACTACTTATAATGAAGATGATGGGATAAAAGGGGAATTAATTGGTGCCTCAGTAGACAGAAATGGTGAGTTTTGGGTAGTAAGTGATGGAAGAGTTCTTCGTTTTGAGGATGGAAGATGGGTTTCAGAATTTCCGGATTTATACTTTACCAACCGATATCCATTCACTTCAGATTTTAAAGCAGTAGATCGTAATAACATCTGGGTAAGTACGATTACGGGACTTTATCACATATCAAATGGAGTAAGTAAAAGAATCGGTAAGCAGGATGGTTTGCCCACGGATGATATTCGTTCTTTTTCAGTTTCCAGTAGCGGAGTAGTCTGGATTGGTACAAAAGAGAGTATCCATCTTTTTAAAGATGGGGACATTACACACTTGAAGCTTCCAGAAAATATTAAGACAAAGTTAACTGGTATTCTAAAAGTTGATCCAACTAACGATGATAGGTTAATTATTGACTTAAATAATGGGCAGAGTGTTGTATATAGCGGTGATAGATATCAAACAATTCCGGGAGACCTCATTGATTCTGAGACGGGCTCCTTAAAAGAGTTTTATTTAATTGGTGATGAATTTAATAATAGCTCTTCAGACGAATGGGTACATATTCAGAATAAAGTGTTTCATCATGGGAAATTAGTGTTCCAAAGTCAGGATCACGACATAACCTGGGTTTCCACAGATGGTTATGGAAGCTTTTGGTATGGTACCAGGGAAAGTATCCATAGAATCAGAATAGCTACATTCAATTATCTGAATGAAATTAACAATCAGATAGTCAATCCATACTCCATGATTGAGGATAGTTTTGGAACCATATGGGCTACCGGACTTTCGGGTCAGATCTATCGATCAGAAACCAATAATAAGTTCTCATTATTCAACGAAACCTATGAGTTAGATACATACAGAGTGTATTCCCTTTTAGAAGATGAAGACAGGAATATGTGGTTTGGGGTAAGTGAGGGACTATACTTTTGGGATCGGAGTTCTCAACCAAAGCAGAAATTTTATAAATGGGGAGTACAGGTCCGGGGATTGCTGGAAGATGAAGAGGGAACAATCTGGTTCGGTGGTGTCGGTGGTGTGTACAGCATCAATAATAAGGAAGAAATTCTACAGCATAGCTTTTCTGACACCTCAATCACCCCAAGTATCCGGTTTATTTATGAAGATAGAGACGGAACCATCTGGTTTGGAACCAATGGAATGGGATTGCTCTATTTTGATGAAGAATCCGGGTTATTGAAAGAGTTTGAGCAGAATCACTTGTTGTCAGATACCATTATAAGGTCATTATATGAAGACGAGCAAGGGATTTATTGGGTAGGAACGGAAGGATCAGGTCTGAATCGTATTGAGTTTAATGAAGAGGAAGTCTCGGTATCACATTTCAATGAAAGTAACGGGTTATTTGGTGGAGTCATACACACCATTTTTGAAGATGATTTTGAACGGTTCTGGATGAGTTGCAATCGCGGAATCTTCTGGGTGAGTAAAGCAGAATTGAATGAAGTTGCATCAGGATTGAGGGAACGAGTCACATCTATTGTATATGATGAAACAGATGGTCTGCCGGGAGTTGAAGCCAATGGAGGTATGCAGTCTACAGGCTTTATTTCTTCGGCAGGAGAATTCTGGTTTCCGATGGTTGCAGGAGTAGCCTGGGTAAACCCTAATGAAGTTCAAACACAATCCGAAAGCCTGATAACCCGCATCGAAGAACTGGTAACCGCTGATTCAACCTATAATTATCTACCCTCGGAAATTAAACTCGCAAAAGATCAGCGAAATCTTCAGCTAAGCTTCGTTGGATTTAATTATGATATTAATCCCCAGAATATCCGCTTTCGTTATAAACTGGAAGATTATGATGACGAATGGAACCAGGTAGGCTCAAGGAATGAAGCCTTTTATACAAATGTGCCAGCCGGGACCTACACTTTTATGATTCAGACCAGTGTGTATGGAGAAGAATGGATGGAAGGTGACAAAACTCTGACTATAACGATTAATCCATACTTTTATGAAACCATCGTCTTCTACCTGTTATGTGCACTATTGGTTTTGGGAATAGGATATCTGTTCTACAAAAGCAGAATAAGGAGACTGGAGCAAAGAGAGGAGTTACTATCGAAAAAAGTTGATGAACAAACACAACAACTGAAGGAGCAGGCTGAAAGACTTCTGGAACTTGATAAAGCAAAATCCCGGTTCTTTGCCAATATCTCCCATGAATTCAGAACTCCGCTCACACTCACAATCGGACCTCTGGAAGACATCAGCAAAACGAATGGACACCAATTACCGGAACGTATTTCGAAGAAAGCGAACATGGCTCTGCGTAACTCAAAGCGCCTGCTTCGATTGGTAAATCAGATTCTGGATATCTCAAAAATTGAAACGGGACATCTGAGTGCAAAGGTAGCGGAAGGAAACATCGGTGAATACTGTCAATCCATTGCAAAGGCCTTTTTGGGTTTATCAGAGAAGAAATCAATTGAATATTCTATAAACATACCTGAAGGCATGGTGATGCTTTGGTTCGATCCGGATATGATGGAGAAAATTCTTGGAAACCTTCTATCGAATGCCTTCAAGTTTACTCCAAAAGGAGGAAAAATAACTGTGGGATTAAGTTCGGAAGCGGAACAAGTAGTACTTAAGGTTTCAGATACCGGAGTAGGGATTCCGGAGGAAGAACTGAAACATGTATTCGAACGCTTTTATCAAACCGGAGAATCTGTATCAACTATTCAGGCCGGCACGGGGATCGGACTTTCCTTGGTCAAGGAATTAGTAGAATTACATGGAGGCACAATTGCAGTTGAAAGTAAAACAGAGAAAGGAACTACCTTTAAGATCACATTCAAAAAAGGGAACACTCATTTTGAGGAGAGTCAGATTGTTGAAGGTAAACCAAAGGAGGGTGCTACCGAAAATTTAGATTCCAAAGAGCTGATATACGACTTAACTGATGAAGCAACTCCTGAACTTAAATCAGTGGATGAAAACAGACCGGCTGTGTTAATTATCGATGATAATGAAGAAATCAGGAGTTATGTGAAAGATTTTCTGAGTGAAAAGTATCGGGTTTTTGAAGCTGAGAATGGTCAGGAAGGTCTGGAAATAGCCGGGAAAGAACTTCCGGATATGATCATCTGTGATGTCATGATGCCGGTAATGGATGGTTATGAATTCACTAAAAAACTAAAAAGTGATGAAGAGACTGACTTTATTCCCGTCATTCTTCTTACCGCAAAAGCGGAGCAGGCAGATAAACTGGAAGGACTTGGAATAGGAGCTAATGACTATATCATGAAACCCTTTGATATGACGGAGCTTCTTTTGAAAGTGGAGAATACTATCCGTTCTTTCAAGAAAGTACGTGCTAAGTTTTCTTCAGATAACCTTAATCTGAACGTTGAAGCAAATAGTAAGGAAGAAGAATTTATCAGACAGGCACTTGAATTAGTTCAGAATCACATTGACAACGAGGAGTTTGGCGTAGAACTATTTGCAGAAGGAATGATGATAAGCCGGGCGGTTCTCTATACCAAGATGAAAGAAGCTGTATCTAAAACTCCATCTGAGTTTATCTGGGAAATCAGAATCGAGTACGCGGCAGAACTCCTGAGAAAGAAAGCCGGAAATATTACCGAAATTGCCTACAGCAGCGGCTTCAAAAGTGTGGCACATTTCTCCCGCACGTTTAAAAAGAAATTTGGTCAAACCCCTCGCTCTTTTCTTAAAGAATATCACTGAAATACCACATTTTAAACATTCAGTCAAAAACTCAGGAATCTGAGTCAAGAACGAAACGCATATCTGACTTAACCTGATCGGGAACTCAAAAGAGTATTCCCGATGATCAAGAACACAACATTACAAAGTTCCGGTTCAGACTTTCTCAGTCTTGAAGTAGCGCTGTCTCATCCCGACGAAAGAATCGGTTCAAAACCTCATCCTGACTCATCCAAATTATTAACCATTTTAATAGTTTATGATGATGCAGATATGCGCACATACATCAGCGATTGTCTGATAGAGCGTTTAATCAGTATACATGTGATGGAAGCGGAGCAGGGTAAGGATGCCTTGAGTCTGCTCCAGAATGTAAAGCCGGCGCTGCTGATTACTGATCTCAATATGCCGGTGATGAATGGTCTGGAACTGATCTCACACATCGTCACAGTTTTCAAAGACTGGTCAGTTCCTATTCTGATTATCAGTGGGAAAGACCAGAATCCCGCCACCGATCAGCATGTCCTTGAATTACCAAACTGGGATGTACTCAAAAAACCCTTCAGCGAAGAAACGCTGATTAAAGCTGTTCAAAGCTTACTCACTCCAAAACCTTGATTTAATTCCGAGCCTTATGAAATCAATACTCAAAATAACTCCACTTCTTCTAATTCTTCAATTGCTAATAATATCACCTGTTTTAGCTCAGTTTTCGGGAGGATCGGGAACTTCTGGTGATCCGTGGCAGATAACAACTATAGCAGATCTTCAGGAGATGAATGATTATTTAGGAGATAATTACGAACTAATTAACGACATCGATGCATCTGATACTGAGAATTGGAATTCCGGTGCAGGGTTTCTTCCCATAGAATATGTAAGTGGTAATTTTGATGGAAACGGGTATATAATCAGCGGGCTCTATATCAACCTTCCGGATAGTAATTATGTAGGGTTGTTTCGAGGGAGTACATCAAGTGCTAACATTTTCGATGTTGGCTTGGAGGATGTGAATATAACCGGCAAGAATTATGTGGCAGGAATTATGGGACTCAATAATGGTGAAATATCGGGTAGTTATGTTACTGGAACTGTTGATGCAGGTGATTATGCGGCTGGGATATCCGGGCAAAACAACGGGACTCTTTCCGATACATACTCCGTAGCCACAATAACAGGAGATGATATTGCTGGTGGTATTTCCGGAGATAATACCGACACCATTATCGACTCATACTATGCCGGAGTAATTTCAGGTACTACCAATATAGGTGGATTGGTTGGAACAAACTCCGGTACCGTTGCCACCAGCTATTGGGATAAAGAAACATCCGGTATTACAACTTCAGCCGCAGGGACCGGATTAACAAGTTTGGGAATGGTAGCAGAAGATTCTCTAACTGGATTCGATTTTTCAAGTGTCTGGGATATTGATGAAGGTCAGAGGTATCCATTCCTGCAGTGGGAAGGGACTTCAGATGACCACAATATTCCGCTTGAAGCACCAACATCGCTTACAGGTTCATTTGGGAATACCTCAGCATCACTTTCATGGACCGTTCCATCTATCAACACTCCAAACGGATATAATGTGTACCGAAATTCAGTCAAAATTAATGGAAGTCTGGTTACCTCAACTTCATATAATGATACCGGTTTAACTAACGGAACGAGCTATAATTACACCATCAGCGCAGAATATAACAGCGGAGAAAGTTTTAAAACCAGCTCAATAAATGTAACCCCATATCCTTTTGATGGAGGTAGTGGCTCCTCAGGCAATCCCTGGGAAATAGCAACTCCCGCCCAACTGGATTCTATTCGTAATTATCCAAGTAGTCATTTTATTCTTACTTCTGATATTGATTTAAATACATCTCCTTATAACACTGGAAATGGCTGGGATCCTATTGGAAGTAGCTCATCAGATAATTTTTCAGGGTCATTTGATGGAGATGGGTATGTTATTTCCAATTTGTACATAAACAGGTCATCGGAAAACTATGTGGGTCTGTTTGGGTATGCAGATCCAGTGAATATTTCAGGTGCAGAGTTTTCTGATATTATACTAGAAAATGTAGATATATCGGGACAAAATTATACCGGAGCTTTAATTGGATATTTGGATGATGAAACCGTTGAGAATAGCTATTCTTCAGGTTCTGTTTCCGGAGTTGATCATGTCGGAGGTTTTATTGGTAGTATCTTTTCTGGAAAGATTTCAAAAAGTTACAGTACAGCGATTGTTTCAGGAGATGATAGAGTAGGTGGGTTTTTAGGAAGTACCGTCATATCTGAAATCATTTATAATTATGCAACTGGATCTGTTTCAGGAGATGATCAGGTTGGTGGGTTTGTCGGTTATATGGATGGAGGTGGTACAAATGTTGGAGTGTATTACTCTTATTCAGTGGGATTAGTACAAGGATCTACCAACACTCATGGGTTTGTAGGCTATAATAATGGCAGTGGAGTAGTATTTGAAAGCTACTGGAACTCAAGTACATCTGGTCACTCCTCAGTTTCAGGAACAGGTGGGTACCCTGAACCAACCTCAAATTTTTTGAAAGATAGTACCTTTGTTAATTGGGACTTCACTAATACATGGGATATTTATGAAGGGTATAGTTTCCCATTTCTGAGAGATGTTGGAACTCACCGAACAAATATCTTAGAAATTAGTGGTTCAGAAGGCTGGAGGCTAATGTCGTCTCCAGTAAAAGAAATTGGATATGACTCTTTGTTGAAAGACCTCTGGACTCAGGGATTTACAGGGTCAGATGCAGAATCAGGAGATAATACTGTTTATAATTGGAGTGAATCAGCGAGTCAATTTCAGCAGGTTGAGGGTTCAGATGGAGATGATAATATACAATCTGGTAAAGGAATCTTGGTGTATGCTTTTGATGATCAGGATAATGATGGTTCTGGCGACGGATTCCCGAAGACAATAATACTCGAAGGAAATACAAAGAACAGTGATGAAAGTTTGAGTATTTCATTTACGGATACAGGGGATGGAGCCAATGATGGCTGGAACCTGGTTGGAAATCCGTATCCATATCCCATAAACTGGGCAGCGGCTTCCGGGTGGACTAAGACAAATGTTGACGCTTCCTTTTATATATGGAATGCTGCTGACGGGGAGTACCAAAGTCACAATGGTATAGCAGGAACTTTACCGGACTCTCTGATAGCTCCCGGGCAAGGATTCTGGGTGAAATCGAATGCATCTGGTCCTTCGATTACTCTTACTCCGGATGTTCGAAGTAGCGGAGGTCAGCTATTAAAACAAAAACCGACTCCTCAGATCCGGTTCTCTTTAAAAGGAAATGAAAAGTCTTCCTCAACAATTTTTACATTTGATGCATCAGCTACGATAGCGAAAGACCCTCTGGATGCTTATAAGCTACAATCTCTAAAAGCTGAATACCTTTCTTTATTCAGCTATTCAGAAGAAGGAACAGTATTAGATATCAATGCTTTACCATTTGAATCTGAAGAGTCCATAAGTATTGATCTTGATTTCAGTACGGGCGGATGGCCATCCGGCCCGATAAGCATGGAATTAAATTGGAAACGGTCATCTTTACCTGAAAACTGGAAAATCGAACTCTCAGACAATCAAACTGGTGAGACTATTGATTTGAAAGGAACTTCTTCATACAAATTTGAGATGGAAGCAGGGGCTTCCGCCAAGCGTTCCACAGCATTACAGGAGAAGGAAAGTATAGAGTCCCCTCTTGAGAGGGGATTGAGGGGTGTGTCAGAATGGGCTCCAACAGTTATTAAAGCATCAGGAAAAAATAAGACTAAAGCCTCAACTCCCCGATTTACGGTTACCATCACACCGGCAAATGTAGTATCCAATGAAGGATTTAACGAGTTGCCTGAGACCTTCGATATGGCACAAAACTATCCGAATCCGTTCAACCCAAGTACGGTAATTGACTACCAGTTGCCGGAGTACAGCAAAGTTGAACTTTCCGTTTTTGATATGCTGGGAAGAAAGGTAGCAACCTTAGTAGATGCCCAGGTTCAGGCCGGATATCACCAGGTTACTTTTGATGCCGGCAGTTTGGCATCGGGTATGTACTTGTACCGCTTAGCCGCTAATGGTAAGGTATTCACCAAAAAACTTACTCTGATTAAGTAAAAAAGACATACAGTCAACTTTTTGAGAAGCTGAAGCAACACTGTAAATAAACGAAATCATATTCTAAATGCAGAATTTTAATCAAGCATGGACCAATGAAAAAAACACTACTTGGACTTACATTTACAATCTTACTTGTACTATTCACAAATGAGATTATTTTAGCTCAACCCCCACTTCCGGCAGCTCCTTCTGCAGCCCCAATTGACGGCGGACTTGGATTGCTTGCCGCTGCCGGTGGAGCGTATGCATGGAAAAAGCTTCGGAATAAGAAGGAAAGTAATATAGATCTCTGAATAATAAGTTATCTACATTCGACGAATTACCAAAACAATTTCCCAGTTGGATCCTGTTTAAGTGATTGAAGCACCTTCATGTAATTGGCTCGCTCAAAAGCAGCGGGTTCTGAAGTATGAATATGACTCATACTTCCCCTAAACTCATGGATTGAATTACATTCATAATCTTCCATCCAGCGTTTCAATTCAGAGAGAATTTCAGGAATTCGGTCAATTCCATTTAATAGTAATTCGGAAGCAATCATAGTGACGTTGGCTCCCGCAAGTAATCCTTTCACAACATCCGATCCGTTATGAATTCCTGTTGTAATAGCTATGTCTGCTTTAACTTTTTTATAAAGTATAGCAGCCCAGCGGAGTGGAAGGCGGAGTTCACTCGAATTACTTAGAATAAGGTGAGGGACTACTTCCATAGCTCTTATATCGAAATCCGGCTGGTAAAAACGATTGAACATGACTAAACCTTTAGCTCCTTGTTGAATCATTCGCTTAGCCATATTTGGAATGGAGGAGAAGAACGTTCCAAATTTGACAGCAACCGGAATGTTAACAGCATTGCAAACACTTCGAATTACTTCAAGGTACTGTGCCTCAACTTCTGCACCGGTTTTATCAGGATCAGTTGGGATATAATAGATATTGAGTTCCAGAGCATCTGCTCCAGCTTCTTCAATTAACTTAGCAAAGTTGATCCATCCACCGTTTGAGATTCCATTCAGGCTTCCAATAATAGGAACAGACACTGATTTTTTAGCTTCGTAAATATGATCTAAATAAGAATCGGGTCCGACTTCATATTCCTCTAAATCCGGCAGGTAACTCAGTGCCTCGCCGAAGCTTTCTGTTCCATGTGACAGGAAATGATCCAGTTCCATACTGGTTGCATTGATCTGCTCTTCAAATAACGAATGCATCACAATTGCTCCGGCTCCGGCATCTGCCATCCGTTTGATACTATCCAGATTTTTGGAAAGAGGAGAGGCCGATGGAACCAAAGGGTTTTTTAATTCAAGTCCGAGGTAGCGTGTTGAAAGATCCATGACTTCTCCTATTCGGTTTCGGTTGTTGGTTTTATGGGTTCGGCTGCCTGTGCTTCAAGAGATTTCCAGTGATTATTAACCCACTTCTGTGCATCCTCAAGATATTCCCTGGATTTTCTGGGATTGGTTTGAGTAAGTAGTTTGTAGCGCTGCTCATTGTAAATGTAATCCCGCAAAGGAAACTTAGGTGCTTTTGAATCTAACTGAAGTGGATTTTTGTCCAATTCACGAACTCTTGGATCAAAACGATAAATCGGCCAGTAACCGGAATCGGTAGCCAGCTTTTGTTGATTCATCCCTTTCGACATATTGATGCCATGTGCAATACAGTGACTGTAGGCAATAATGATCGAAGGACCATCATAGGACTCTGCTTCTTTAAAGGCTTTGATTACCTGGTTTTCATTTGCTCCCATGGCAACTTGTGCTACATATACATAACCATAATCCATAGCTATTTTAGCAAGGTCTTTTTTAGGTGTTGCCTTTCCTCCCGCAGCAAACTTAGCAATTGCTCCGAGTCCCGTAGCTTTTGAAGCCTGACCACCTGTATTGGAATAGACTTCGGTATCCATCACCAGAACATTTACATTCTGACCTGAAGCAAGCACATGATCTAGTCCGCCAAAACCGATGTCGTACGCCCAGCCATCGCCACCAATAATCCAAACGGATTTCCTGACAAGGGCATCGGCGAATTCTTCCAGTCTTCTGCTTCTTTTAGTTGCTTTTCCAGACAGCCGTTTCAATAACTCTTCGACTCGTTTCTTCTGTTCCTGAATTCCTTCTTCTGTGGACTGATCTGCACTAATTAAATCGTCTGCCAAGGATTCAGGAATTTCTTTTCCTTTCATTTGTTTGAGGATATTCCAGGCAGTTTCGGTTTTCTTATCGGCCGCCAGTCTCATTCCCAATCCAAATTCAGCATTGTCTTCAAATAAAGAATTATTCCATGCAGGGCCTTTTCCTTCTTTATCAGTACACCAGGGAGTGGTAGGTAAATTACCACCATAAATACTGGAGCATCCGGTGGCATTAGCCACAATCATACGGTCACCGAATAAACGGGTAAGCAGACTCAGATAAGGAGTTTCACCGCAGCCGGCACAAGCACCTGAAAACTCGAAATAAGGATCGAGGAGCTGAGTCTCTTTAATCTTATTGAACTCAATTTCGGGATGATCTTTGATCTTAACAGACGGCAGATCCACAAAGAAGTCCCAATTCTTTTGTTCCTTTTTCTGAACCGGAAGTTTAGATTCCATATTCAGTGCTTTACGACTCACATTGCTTTTATCCTTCACAGGGCATACTTCCACACAAATAGAGCAACCGGTACAGTCATCTACAGAAACCTGTAAGGTATATTCCTGCTCCTTGAATTCTTTGAACCGGGCTTTAGTATGTTTGAAATCTTTAGGCGAGGACTTCAACTCTGCGGGTTCAACCACTTTGGCACGGATTACAGAATGTGGACAAGCAACCACACATTTTCCACACTGGATACAGATATCCGGATCCCAAACCGGAACTTCCATCGCAATATCGCGCTTTTCCCATTGGGTAGTTCCGGAAGGATAGGTGCCATCGCAAGGCAAGGCACTCACAGGAAGATCATCGCCTTGTCCATTTATGATTTGTGCAATCACTTCTTGTACAAATTCAGGCGATTCTTTAGGGAGTTTAGTACCGATTGAGATTCTTGATTTAGCTTCATCCGAAGTCTCAACTTTATGCAGATACTCCAGCGACATATCGACTGCCGCGAAATTCATATTTACAATAGATTTCCCGCGCTTTCCGTATGTTTTCTCAATGTATTCTTTGATTTTATCTATAGCCTGTTTCTTGGGTAACACACCTGAAATAGCAAAGAAACAGGTTTGCATGACGGTGTTGATACGAATTCCCAGACCTGCCTTTTTTGCAACTTCATAGGCATCAATAACAAAAAGCTTCAGGTTCTTTTCATGAATTTGCTGCTGTACTTTTTTGGGAAGCTTTTTCCATACCTGATCTGGTTTGAAGGGAGCATTTAGTAGTACAGTTGCTCCTTCGGCAGCCAATTCCAAGGTACCGTAGCGTTGCAGGAATCCAAATTGATGAACCCCAACGAAATTGGCATTTTTTATCAGATAAGGGCGTTTTACTTCTCCTTTACCAAAACGAAGGTGCGAGATGGTACGTGCTCCTGATTTCTTAGAATCATAAACAAAATATCCCTGAGCATTAAGATCTGTTTCTTCCCCGATTATTTTGATGGAGTTTTTATTGGCTCCGACCGTCCCGTCGGATCCTAATCCCCAGAAAACAGCACGGATAGTATCTTTAGTTTCAATATCGAATTCAGGATCATAATCCAGTGAGGTGTTGGTTACATCATCTTTAATTCCGATGGTGAAATGGTTTTTGGGATGTTCTTCATTCAGTTCATCAAAAATCGATTTCACCATAGCAGGCGTGAATTCTTTGGATGAAAGTCCGTACCTGCCTCCGGTAATTTTCGGGATTCTTGAAAACTTAGGGTTTGCAGAAGATTGATCTTCAATCAATGCAGAAATTACATCCTGGTACAAAGGCTCACCGAGTGCTCCGGGTTCTTTAGTTCGATCCAGAACGGCAATGGAGCGTACGGTTTCAGGGAGTTCTGTAAGTAAATGCTTTATTGAAAATGGACGGAAGAGGCGGACTTTTAATACACCTACTTTTTCATCTTCCTTAGCCAGATATTCTGCGGTTTGAGCTGCTGTATCAGCTCCTGATCCCATGATAATAATTACTCTTTCAGCATCGGGTGCACCTACATAATCAAATAACCGATAGCTGCGACCTGTTAGTTTTTCAAAATCACGCATCAAGCGATACATATAACCGGGAGTATCATTATAGAAGGAGTTAGTGGTTTCACGTGCCTGAAAGAATACATCAGGGTTTTGTGCAGTTCCCCGGATAAAAGGTTTGTTAGGATTCATTCCCCGATCGCGGTGTGCTTTAACCATTTCAGGATCGATCATTTTTTTAATGACCGAATCAGGCAGAACTTCAATTTTGGCAATTTCATGAGAAGTTCGGAATCCGTCAAAAATATGTAAAAAAGGTATTCTGGTATTAAGAGTTGCAGCCTGAGAAATCAGGGAGAAATCCATCACTTCCTGCACATTGTTTGCGAAGAGCATTCCCCAGCCTGCTGAACGTACTGCCATCACATCGGTATGATCTCCAAAAATGGAAAGTGCCTGAGTAGCAAGAGAACGTGCAGCAATATGAAATACAGTAGGGGTGAGCTCACCGGCGATTTTATACATATTGGGCAACATCAGCAATAAACCCTGACTAGCGGTAAATGTGGTAGTCAGTGATCCGGACTGGAGTGAACCATGAACAGTTCCTGCCGCACCGCCTTCACTCTGCATCTCAATAATTTTGGGAATATCGCCCCAGATATTTTGTTCACGTTTAACAGCCCACGCGTCAGCCCATTCGCCCATGGGGGAGGCAGGAGTGATAGGATAGATTGCTATTACTTCGTTAGTTTTAAAGGCAACATGTGCAGCGGCTTCGTTGCCATCCATTGTTCGAATTATCTGATCCATAGTGCTCCTCTATTAATTCATGCTATGGAACACAGTAATTATGCAATGTGAAATTCGGATGAATTTTTAAGAGTTGGATCATGGCTACTGCCGGAGAAGCCTATTCATTAAAGAAACTTCGTGACAGAAAAGAAAAATAAATTGAGTAGAATCTATCTCAGTATTGCTCTTTTAACATCAAAATGTTTTGCGAAATTTACTCCGAGAATATCCAACCTATCAAAAGTAGGTGGAAGTCTTATTCCTAAAAACTCAATCCATTCTTTCGACTCTTTCTGACTCCAAAGAACTTCAGACAAAGCAATGGCTCTTGGGAAAGCCATGTATTCAACTTTAGCTCCGGAATGCATGTATTCAGTCCATACATTACCCTGAGAGCCAATCACATACTCTGCTTCTTCTTCTGTTAATTCTTCGGGGACAGGCTCATATTCATAAACATCTTTAAGGGTGGTTAATCCACCAATAGAAATAGGTTCTTCCTCAGTAGGTTCAGCCTGGAAATGATCAAAGTAATTCGAAGCATTAGGGGTCATAATAACTTCGTGACCCATTTTAGCGGCTTCAATTCCACCTGATTCACCACGCCAACTCATTACAGTAGCTCTTGGTGCTAAACCACCTTCCATGATTTCATCCCAGCCAATGATTTGTCTACCTTTTGAATTCAGATACTTCTCAATTCGACCAATAAAGTAACTTTGAAGCTCATGTTCGTCTTCCAATCCTTCACGTTCTATCACTTGTTGAGCAATCGGACTTTCTTCCCATTGTTTTTTAGGAGCTTCATCCCCGCCAATATGAATGTATTCACTTGGGAAGAGATCCATAATTTCGTCCAGAACATCTTCCAAAAACCCGAAAGTTGCTTCCGAAGGACAGTAAATATCTTCAAAAACTCCCCAGGTGGTTGCTACTGAATACTCCTTATCAAAACAACCAAATTCGGGATAAGCAGCCAGTGCAGCGCTGGAATGGCCGGGCATCTCAATTTCAGGTATGATGGTGATATGTCGTTCAGAAGCATATTGAACCACTTCCCGAATTTCATCCTGTGTATAAAACCCACCATACCGAATACCATCATACTTTCCGGAACCATAATTTCCGATCAGAGTGGAATCCCGCCAGCCACCAATTTCTGTGAGTTTTGGATACTTTTTAATTTCAATACGCCAGCCCTGATCTTCGGTCAAATGCCAGTGAAAACGATTGAATTTATACATTGCCAGCAAATCAATGTATTTCTTCACAAACTCGACAGGGAAGAAATGTCGGGCTACATCAAGATGCATTCCCCGGTATTCGAATCTAGGGTAATCCTGAATTTCCACCGCAGGAATTTGCCAAACAATGTTTTTTGGGACTAAAGATGGATCGGTGTACTCAATTTCTGGAGGTAGGAGTTGCCGCAGACTTTGTATACCATAAAAAATACCGGTCCGGGTTTGGGATGAAATTTCTACTCCCGATTTCGAGACATTAATACGATAGGCTTCTTGATGATTGAAATACAAACTCGGATCAAGTTTTAGAAAAATGGAGTTTGAATCAGTGTAGGATTCATATTGTTTAATAGGATAACCTTTCCAATTGGTCACAAATAAAAGATCATTCAAAAACTCCGCTTCCTGTATAAGTTCTTCAGACGATACATAGATGTTGAGTTTTTCACTTAGTATAAAAGAGTCTTCATTTTGTAAAACAGATACAGGCTTAGGAATAATGGAAATTCCCTGATAAGCGGAAATGGGGGATAAAAGTAGCAGCGCTAATCCTAAAGCTAAAGAATGATTTTTCATTAGTTTTTGATGTAGAATCTAAGTGAAAATGATCCACTTAAAAAATTTAGCGGGCTGTTTTTTAATTTTTGTGAATACTTCACTTGGAAGCCAAAAAATCCGCATCTTTAGGCTTAATCAAAGGACTTCTATTTTATGATCGTAACTATCGCACTATTCATCGCCGGGCTTGTAGCATTAATAGCCGGAGCAGAATTATTTCTAAAAGCGGTAGATCATTTTGGACTCAAATGGGGGGTTTCCCCGTTGATTATGGGACTTACGGTGGTTGCGTTTGCGACAGGTGCACCGGAGCTCGCCATCAGTATAAAAGCAGCTGCAACTGGAAGTGCTGATCTTGTTCTGGGGAATATCATAGGAAGTAATGTAGCTAATATTCTTCTGATTCTTGGAATTACATCACTCATAGCTCCTATCAATATTACCCGTCGGATTATTAAAATTGATGTTCCTATCGTTATTGCAGTTAGTATCGTTCTTATGATACTCGCATTTGATGGCAAGCTAACAACCATTGACGGAGTGATCTTACTGGTGGGTTTTATCGCTTACTCTATTTACACCTACCTGCATATTCAAAAGAGTAAAGAAGAAGAAACCGAGCAGATTTTTGAATACGAAAAATCAATTGATGAGCTGGCGCAAGGGAGTTGGTTTTACATCAAAAATGCAGGATTACTGTTAATTGGGTTAGTGATGATTGTAGTAGGTTCCAACTGGATGGTAGAAAGCGCAGTCAAGATAGCAACGGTACTGGGGCTTTCTGAACTGGTAATCGGCCTTACTATTGTTTCTATTGGAACTTCGCTACCGGAAGTAGCCACATCACTCTCGGCGGCCAGAAAGGGAAATGCGGATATTGCGGTAGCGAATGTGTTGGGAAGTAATCTCTACAATGTGCTTCTTACTCTGGGACTTACACTTGTAATTGCTCCAAATGTGCTGGATGTATCTGCCAATGCGATAAATCTTGATCTTCCTTTTATGGTTGCTGTAAGCATTGCTTGTATTCCAATTTTTATAGCCGGCTTCAATTTAACCCGGATGGATGGCTTCATCTTTCTGTTCTATTATTTCAGTTACCTCACTTATCTGGTATTGGATGCAATTTCATCAACCTTTGTTCCATCCATTGAACTTGGCATGTTATGGGTAATTGTTCCGGCAACAGTAGTCTATATGATTTGGAGAATCTACATCTACCGAAAGCAAATTCTAAAAAGTATAACCTGATTTATTCCGGGAACTTTTTAAGAAACCTTTACAGTTCTTTTAACCGAATAAAGGTATTCTATTGTCGTGCAAAGAATTCATTCACATATCAACAATTACATAAGGCAGTTTGACAGATCTGTTTCAGTGTTTACTTTGCCTTTGGTGCTTAGCTGTCCACAGCACCATTTTGAGGAACGTTAGTTCTCGATCTAATCTTTATAATTTCAGCATAGCTGATTTCAATCATAAAATTTAATTCAGAATTATGAACCAAAGTTCATCCTCTACACCTTTATCTCCGGTGATGGAATTTATAAAAGCAGAATCTTTCTCGGGGATTCTTTTAATGGTATCTGCAGTATTAGCTCTAATTGTGGCAAACTCGCCTTTATCGGAGTGGTACGTCCGTCTATTTGAAATGAAATTTACAATCGGTTTTGATGGTGCAGACATTTCAAAACCATTGATTCTCTGGATCAATGATGGTCTAATGGCCATTTTCTTTTTGTTGATCGGCCTTGAGATAAAACGGGAGGTTAAATTTGGTGAGCTTTCCACATTACAATCTGCCTTGCTACCGGTAATTGCTGCATTTGGTGGAGCGCTGATTCCGGGATTAATCTTTTTTGGCTTTAATGCTGGCACTGAATTTATGGATGGCTGGGCCGTAGCCATTGCTACTGATATTGCTTTTGCAATCGGGGTATTAGCATTATTAGGTAGTCGTGCCCCACTTTGGGCTAAGGTATTTCTTACAGCCGTGGCAGTAGTAGATGATTTGATCGCCGTGTTGGTGATCGCTTTGTTCTATACGAGTAAAATTTCAGTGATGGCCTTAGGTGTTTCTGCGGTCGCACTTATTATTTTAATCACACTCAATCTCTCCAATGTTCGTTCAATTGCAGTTTATATAATTTTTGGGCTGATCCTTTGGGTAGCTGTTCTTAAGTCTGGAGTTCACGCAACTATAGCCGGAGTATTATTAGGCTTTTTAGTTCCGGCAACATCTCCAAGAGACAGAGAAAAGGTACTCGACGAGATTGAAGACGGGGTAGATATGCTCCGTGAGGCCGAAGAAACTCCGGACGAAGAAGATGAGGAGGTGGCTATGCATATTCTCGAAGAAAGTATTGAGCAACTCGAAAGTCCCCTTCATAAACTTGAGCATAAGCTTCATCCTTGGGTCGCCTATTTTATTATGCCAGTGTTTGCCTTTGCTAATGCCGGAGTAGCACTTTCAGCAGAGCAAACAGTTGCTGCATTTTCGTCAACACTAACTCTGGGTATCTTATTTGGGTTATTTCTGGGAAAGCAGGTGGGTATTATGCTCTCGGTATGGATTTCGCATAAACTGGGATTCGTGCAGCTTCCGAAGGATAAAAATATGTGGACGATCTTCTATGGTATTGCATGTTTAACCGGTATCGGATTTACAATGTCTTTGTTTATTGGCGGACTGGCTTTTACTGATCCAAAATTCATCGAGTATTCTAAAGTAGGAATCTTTGTGGGGTCGTTATTAAGTGGTTTGCTTGGATATTTCTTCCTCAGGTTTAAGCTTAAAGAAGAGTGATAATATTTTAGCCTTTCATCTTTGATTATTATTGATTTAATTAAATTAGTTAATCAACAATAGTCAGATATATGAGAGAGCTGGTCGTATTATCAGTAGTGATTCTGACCTTTTCAGGGTGTGGGATATTTGATGCTTCAGAAAAAAAGCCTAAACCTGAATATGAATGGGAAGAGTTCGGACAATTCAGGGATAAATGGAATACCGCAGTTGAGATTACTCCTGATAATGTTTTATTCATTGCACAAGATGAAAAATTATTCAGGTCAACAAATCGTGGAGAAAATTTCCAGAGACTAAGTACTCCTGATTCTGCGAATATTGTTCGAATCAGAACGCTTAATCGAAAATTATATATCATCGGTAATGTGTATCGACCAGACGGTGGAGATTGGGGAAGGTTTGTAAGCTGGGTATATGTTTCGGAAGATAACGGACAAAGCTGGGATATTGTAACCGGTGGATATATCATGCAGGATATTACCTATTATGATAATCGCTTACATATTGGAAGAAAACATGGGGTTACAACTCTTGACCTAGAGACCGGAGAAAGCTTTAGAAATAGTTTTATATACAGTAAGCTGAGCGATCATATTGAAGAAATTAAAGTTACTTCTGATGGAAGAATTTTTCTTGCTTCTCATGATGGCTTACACGCCTCTTTTGATAATGGCGAAACCTGGGCTAAAGTTTCTGTAAATGTTCCAAAAACAGCCGACTTTTTTCGGTCGTTAGAAATTGATGAAAACGACAATCTGTATCTATCTGAGTACGAACGAATCTATAAAGTGATGGGGGTCGAACTGTATTGGGAGCGTTACAATACCAGTCTTGGCAATGATCTCATTAAATTAATACCAGACAATAAGCTCCTTCTTTTAGCTTCCAGTGAGTTGAAAATTGCAGATCGCGACGAGCTTTCTTTTAAGAGAATAGAGCCTGAAACCACTCAGGAATATGGTCCTTATTTTGACTTCATTGATGTCTTTTCAAACGGAGATATTATTTTAGCTGGCTATAGTCATGTATTCCTTGGAAGAAAAGTGCGATAGAATAGATTGATTGTTTAGTAACTGATTATTAAATTTTTCTAATATTAAAAGTTTAATAATAATCGGAAGAACTCTGGGTACAAACTCCAATCAGCTTTTTTTAAAATCCCTTCCGATAAATCAATACTATTTCTATGGAAAATAAATGGTTTAGTAATATTTCCGAGAAATAGCTTTATATAATCATTGTTCTTTCTGTAGGAGCACTTATTATTTTAAACCAGCTTATCGCACAGTTTTTATTAGGTAAAATCGCTGAGGAAGAACAGGCTACTTACATAACCAGTCAGTTTGCGATGGAGAGTCAGAAGCTGGAAACCCTTAGTCTCAGGGCAGTCATAGATACAAGTTATTTCGATCTCCTTAAGAAAGAAAATGAGCTATGGTATACAATGGGAGTAGAAATAGAAGAAAAGGATTCCCAGCTTCACTTAAATAAAGCTGATACGGAACAGGTTCAATTGTATCTGGATAGTTTACATAAACAGCGTGATGCACTTTATACACGAATTGGTTCTTTAGAAAGCCCGGCAGAGCTAGAGGCTAATCTGGAGGATATAATAAGGTTGGAAGATACTTTCAGCGAAACAGCCGGTGAGCTTTATGATACACTTGAAGAGATTGGAGCATTAGATATTTCAAGATTAAGAAATTGGGAAATCATTATAGCAGTATTCTCTTTGTTACTTTTATGGTTCGAGTTTCAGTTTATAATTATGCCTGTAATTAGTGAGTTGAACAGGCGTAAAAAGGAGCTCGAAGAATTAAACGAAAGTAAAGACCGGATTTTAGCAACAGTAGCTCATGATATAAGAAATCCCCTTACCGGAATTAAGGGTATGCTTGGCATAATGAAAGAGGAGGATCAAAATTTAAGTGAAGAGAGTCATGAAATGATTGATTTGTCCATCGACTCTTGTGATAAAGCTGAAAAACTGATTCAGGAGCTACTGGATATATCGCTATTGGAAAGTGAAGATTTTCATCTGGAAACCGATTTGGTACACTTTGAACAATATCTTCGTGGAGTTCTGACGCAGTTCAAACCTAAAGCAGAGCAAAAAAATATTGAGTTAAAACTTACAATAAATCCTAAATCCCTGGAAACATCAATTGACAAGCACCAATTCTCCAGAGTAATAGAAAACATTGTTGGGAATGCAATCAAGTTTACAGATGAAGGGAAAGTAGAACTTTATTCAAAAGAAGATAAAGATAATGTGATTATCGAAATTCGGGATACCGGTATTGGGATTCCTGAAAAACTGAAGGGCTACATTTTTGATAAATTCTCACGAGCAAGAAGATTAGGAACTAAAGGAGAAAGCACGACAGGTTTAGGAATGTCTATTGTGAAAACCATAGTAGAAAAACATGGTGGTAATATTTGGCTTGAAAGTGAAGAGGGTAAAGGCACGGTATTCTTTATCACATTACCGAAGACAGAGGGCTAACCTATTTCTTATCCTTAGCCCGCTTTTCTTTCTCTTCCAAAATCCAGTTTACATACAAAAATTCTAAAGCCGAACTTTCAAATCCTTTCCAGTTTGTTTTAAACTCAAAAACTATTGATACAAGTTTAATTATTTAATCAAAAAATCTCTGGTTCTGTGTTTGTGGAACTATTCTTGATTGTAATATTTAAATCTTTACTAGCTTCTTCAATTTCATATTCATTAGTAACTAATTTCGAAACAGGTTCTGGGACAAGCTTCTCAATTGGTTGTCCATATTCGATTGATAATCTCCAAATTATGTCAAGAGGAGCTCTTTGCCTTCCAGATTCAATATTAGCATAATTTGCTCGAGTAATTTCTAAGACAGTTGCTATTTCTTCTTGTGTCTTATTAGCACGGTTTCTGTGCTCTTTTAGTTTTTTTCCAGTTACTTGGTAGAATCCTCTTTGATCAAAGCTCATATATATAATTAAGTGTTCAGAAATATAGAAAAAAAAATATTGACAAATAAATCTAATCTGTGTAATATAAGCACACAATAAAAACAATAAATCACAAACTCATATATTATGAACACAAAAGATTTACTTATTGAAAAAGAAGAAGTTGTAGAATGGCTCAAATTAATTGGGTCTACTCCCACAGATGTAAATAATGTAGGAGAAGATTCAGAATGGCATATTGAATTTGATTATCCTACCAAATCACCTCAACGCATGCATATTGTATGCCCTGAGCAAAAACCACATCAAATTATTATTGCTAATGGTTTAAATATTTCTCCTAATCACATTCGTGCATTTGATGAAATGCCCTCCAATGAGAAAAGAGAATTCTTGTTTCGTTTGAAATATGAATTATCGAACTCTGATTATGACTTTAAAGTTGAAGGAGCTAAAAGCGAGTTAGATTGCCCTACTGTAATTCAATTTAGTAAAGTTAAATTTGGAGATGGATTAACTCTCGATTCATTTGCTGAATCTATTGGAGTTGTATTCAAGGCAAAAGTTAAATCGATTTTCCTTATAAATTTAATTTTGCAAGAACCTGATTCTAGTGATAATAAATTCGATTTTAAGACTATTCAAAATTGAATACTCTATTTAGATAAACCTTTTAACTAACCAAAATTTAAATAGTAAGTTTTGGTTAGTTTTTCTCCTTAGCCCGCTTTTCTTTCTCTTCCAAAATCCAGTTTACATACAAAAATTCTAAAGCCGAACTTTCAAATCCTTTCCAGTTTTGGATGATTTCCTGGAATTCATCTTCTGAGGTAGAATTAGGATCTTCACCATAACTCCAGATGATCCATCTGCGAAGGCCTTTTTCTTCTCCCTTTTTGATATTGCTTGGAAAAACCGCATCTGTTCTTCCCCTCATCATCATCAAATCCTGTGCAGCGGTCGGACCAATTCCTTTGATGTTGGTCAATGTATTGTAGCATGTAACAGGGTCACACCTGGAAATAAAATCCATATCTGTATTTCCACCTACTATATTATTTGCAAGCTCTACCAGATACTGACCTTTCCGAAGGGTAGGCCCTAGTTTACGGATATTTGCCGGATCAGCCTTCATGAGTTGATGGGCTCTTGGCCATGCTGCCAGCGTCCCACCTTTATATTCCAGTGCGGTTCCATATGCTTCCCTAATTGCATACATCATTTTCTTTGCAGTAGGCTTATGATTCATCTGCATCTCCACAATCCGGTTCTGGATATCTTCGAACAGATTAGCCCGCGTCATTCTCTTCAAACCGTATAGGGCAGAAAGCTTATCACCTAACACAGGATCATCGCCAGCCTGATCGTACAGTGGACGGATATCCATATCAGTCCCGAATATTTTGGACAGGGTTTTATTGGCCTCAGCTATTTCGTCCTTAGAAAGGGATTCTGTTGTTTCAATATTGAATTCAGGAGCATCGGGATCGCCATTAAAGAAAACAGTAACGATCACATCCCGTTCACCAACAGGAATCGGACGGGTAAATCCCTCTTCAAAAATGGTTTCAGGGTTATGCTCGTGATCAAAATAGGATTGAACATCCAGGCAAAGAAACCAGTCGTGAGGAGGGATAGATTTAAGCGTCCAGCTACTCATAGTGTATTAGGAATATTTGAATAATTAGAATTAGGAATATTGTACCAACAGATACAATGTATTCCTAATTCCCATTTCCAAATTCACTTAATAAGCATCATTTTCTTGAAATATGTATTGTTGTCAGTTTTTAATTGGTAAAAATATATCCCTGATGACAACCCTGATGCATCAAAGGTATATTCATGGTAACCTGTACTGACTTTGTTATTTACAAGAGTTGTAATTTCTCTGCCAAGTGTATCAAAAACCTTTAATTCAATATTACTGACCTGGGTTAGCTCAAAACTTATGACTGTGGTTGGATTAAATGGATTCGGATAATTTTGATTTAGTTCAATTTTATCAGGGGTTTCCAGATTTTCTTCAGTTGATGTTAAGAACGTATAAAAGAATTCAACCTCACCGGTGTTAGGGGACATATCATTCGAAGAGTAAGGGGTACTAATAGAAATAAGAGCTATTTCTGAAGTAGAAAAAACCCGGCTATTTGAATAGTCGTGCTCTGATTCGTTATTACTGTCTAAGAAAATTTCAGAATTTAATTGGTCAATTTCAGGATTTAACCAAGACCAGGTATTTAAGCTACTATAGCGATAAATTCGTCCGGAATTATCGGCACTATCAGCGGTTATAAAAAGTCCTTGAACATAATTTGCAGCAATTGATTTACCAAAGTTACTGTAAGCAAGATTACTGTCTTGTTTTATTTCGAATGAAATATCAAAGGGGGTAAATTCTTCATCCTCACTATTATTTCTAAAATAGAATACGGAGCCTGTTTCTTGCTTTTTGGGAGCTCCAACAAATACTGGGTCATAGTAAATTTGATTAGATGAAACTGCTTTTGTCGGTATAGCAATACTTTGAAGATGTGCAATAGAATACCCAAACTGATCACCTGATTCGCCCTGTGGGTCAGTAACCTTAATTGTTTGAACCCAGACACTGTCTTGCTTTTCGAAAATGTAAACAGCTCCGGAATTAGCTACTTCTCCATCTGCATTATAGGCTCCTATTACAATATAATCTGAGTAGTACTCATTTGTTGAAATTGAGTACCCAAACTGATCACCAGATTGTCCATCTTCTGCAATTAGTTTTTGTTTTTGAATCCATTGTTGCCCCTTCAAATTCGAATACATAAACAGCACCACTGTTTGGACTTTCTCCATCTGCAGAAGGTGCACTTATGAAGAGTGTATTTTCATGTCTATCAAGCTGAATAGCATGCCCAAAACTATCACCAACTTTAGTATCGTTACCGGTTATAACCGAATCAATTTTCCAGACCCAGTCATTTGATTCTCTATCCATTTTATATAAGAATACAGCACCAATACCTGATACACTATCCGGATGGTTTTCTGCCCCTATTGCTGCATAAATAAACCATTCAGAATTGTCATTATTTGAAACATATCCAAGTGCGGAGCTTATACCAAATTTCATGCCCTCCATAGGCTCCGGAGCAATCATAGCTTCAATTTTCATAATTGGATTTTTTCCTCCAGATAAAATCATTGAATAAGCAGCCCCGGAACTATCAATGCCATCTACGATTTTATTTGGGGCAGTAATAATTGCTCTACCCGACTGGCTGCTGATTGACCACCCATATAGGGATTTATGATCTAATTCAGGCTTTTCTGAATCAACTTTAACTTGTGCATGTATAGGTTTGATGCTAAAAAAGCAAACAGACAGGGAGAGTAATAATAAACTTAAAACAGGTTTCATACTGATTCAAATTTAGGTGCGAATTTCCATTATTTTAATAAAATGAAGAAATTTAACATCAACTCAAAGATAGTTTTAGAATGTAAGTTTCAATTAATCAATAATTTTCAGGTATAAAAAAAGCCCCCGATTAAATGGGAGCTTTTAATATGAAACTTAGTATGAACTTATTACGATTTGGCCAGCTCAACTTGCTCAGAGCTTTTACTGAAAGGATTCCAGTTGTAAGCTTTAATCCGTTCCATAACTTTATCAGCACTAATATATACTACTGGAATAAATATAAGGGTAATAAGTGTTGAAGCAGTCAAACCTCCAATCACAACTCTGGCAAGAGAAGCCTGAATTTCAGCCCCTGCACCAAGTCCGAATGAAAGAGGAAGTAGCCCAAGTATAGTTGTTAATGTTGTCATAAGAATTGGTCTTAAGCGGAGCTTACCAGCCTGTACAACTGCTTCAAATACTTTGAGTCCTTTTTCCCGACGCATCAGATTGATATAATCGACCAGTACAATGGCATTATTAACAACGATACCTATCAGCATGATGATCCCCATCAAACTTTGAATATTTAATGTTGTTCCGGTAATGAGGAGAGTAGGTACTACACCAATCGTTGCTAATGGAACTGCAAACATAACCACTAGCGGATCCAGAAATCGTTCAAACTGACCGGCCATTACCATATAAATAAGCACAAGTGCCAGAAGTATGGAAAGCCTGAAGTCGGCTGCAGCTTTTTGTTGTTCCTCATATTCTCCTGAGAAAACAATGCTGTAACCATCAGGAAGGTTTAAGTCGAGCAGTTCAGTTCGTACTCTGTCAACGGCATCACCGAGTGCTATACCTGGTTCAAGATTTGCAGATATGTTAGTTACACGTTGACCATTAATCCTGTTAATACCGGTTGGTCCCCGACCAACTTCTTTTTCGATTACGGAGGAAACAGGAAGTACACGACCATCCGGAGTCCGAATAGAAATATTGTCTAGATCTAACGCACTTAATCGATCTTCAGGACGTAACCGAACAATGATAGGATACTCATCACCACCATCTCTGTAAGCACCAGCCTGACTACCACCAATGTTTGTTTGAATTACATTAGCCACTTCATTTACAGAAAGTCCAAGGTCAGCAATCTTCTCTCTGTTGAATCGGATTCGTTGTTCAGGTCTGCCTTCGCTTCGTCCAACTCGCGCTCCAACAATTCCTGGCATCGATTCCATCTTCAGTTTAATTTGCTGAGCTAACTCATATGATTTCTCAATGTCATAGCCCCGCAGTTGAAGCTGAACAGCTTCGTTACCGTCACCACCTCCGAATACTCGTCGCAATATCCATAATCCAGATTGTGCACTTACCCGTATTTCAGCTCCCGGTATTTTACCTTCTACGGCTTTCCGAATATCGTCAGCAATTTCTGAAGTTTTTCTGGATCGCTCTGATGCAGGTACCATTGCTATTTCGACTTCGGCACGACCATCACGGACTTCGGTGGTGAAATTCTTCACGTCATCCATGGGTAGATTTGCAATAACAATAGCTTCTAATTCTTTCAAATACAGATTTTGAATCGCAATGTTAGTACCATCGGCCATATCTAAATCAATATCAATTTCATCGGCATCAGTTTGCGGAGCCAATTCTACCGGAATCACAGGAACAAGCAGGAAACTTCCTACTACCAGAATACCTGTAATTCCAAATACGGTGTATCGGTGCTTTAGAGCACTTCTTAGTAAGACGGAATAACGTCTTTCCAGGTTTGCAAAAAACCGAGCAAACCAGCCTTTTTTCTTTGATTTATCTCCGGCTTTGATGGTTAAGAACTTACTGGAAAGCATTGGGACTAATGTTAAAGCCACTAATAATGAACATAGCAGAGCAAAAACAACAACCAGAGCTAATTGCTGGAACAGGAGTCCCGAAATGGTCTGCATAAAGATTACAGGAAGGAATATCACAATAGTTGTAAGCGTAGATGCAACGATCGCACCGGCCACCTGCTTCGTACCAATTAATGCACTGGTTTCAAGGTCTTCACCTTCTTCTTCACGCATCCGAATAATATTCTCCAGTACCACGATGGCGTTGTCAACAATAAGACCTACCCCCAGGGCCAGTCCACCAAAACTCATTTGATTAAGTGTGAGGTCACTAAAATACAGCAACCCAAAGGTGGCAATAATTGAAATCGGAATAGCTACTGCAATAATAAAAGTGGATGATCCATTTCGAAAAAATACATAAAGAACAAGTACCGCAAGTAAAGCACCCCAAACGGCTGAGTTTTGCACGTTATCAATAGAATCCTGAATGAAGGTACTTTGATCGACTGTTACAAAAAGTTCGAGGTCATTGCGTTCTGCATTTACCCGTTCCACTTCTTTTCGAATATCTTCTGCTACCGCAACTGTATTTGCTCCGGTTTGTTTACGGATTCCAAATCGCACCATTGGCTTTTTGTCGATGGTAACAAGACGGTCGAGATCTTCATACCCAAATGAAACGTCTGCCACATCTTTTACACGAATCGGTTTGCCATCAATCGTAGTGATTACAGTATTGGAAATCTCATCAATATTCTCGTACTCACCGAGAGTTCTTATATATAATCTGGATGTTCCCTCATTCACATTACCACCTGGGGCATTGGTGTTTTCCCGGGCAATTGCTTGTTGAACCTGTTGAGTGGAAAGTCCGCTGGCAATCAATCGGTCACGCTTAATATCTACTTTTATTTCCCGATTGATCCCTCCCCAAATATCGATAGAGCCAACACCATTGATCTGTTCAAAGCGTTTAGTTATTTCACGATCCAGAAGCAGAGTAAGATCCGCTAAATTTTTATCAGAGTTCGCACCAACTATTACAATGGGGAAGTTATTAGGATCAAATTTCCAGATTCGTGGTGGATCGGCTTCCAAAGGTAAACTTCCACGTACACGATCAAGTGCTGCACGAACGTCATTGGCTGCTGCATCAATATTGATTCCTTGAGCGAACTCTAAGGTAACACGGCTGTTTCCTTCATTGGAACTGGAACGTACACGCTCAACACCGGGAACTCCGGCTACCGCATTTTCAATCCTTTCAGTAATGATATTTTCCATTTCCTCTGGACCGACATTACTATAATCTGTAGAGATGGTAAGTTGCGGATACTCGATTGGAGGGAGTAAATCAACAGGTAGATACCGAAATCCCATCACACCAAGGGTAATGATGATCAAAAAGACCATCGAAGTTGCAATAGGTCGCTTTATCGAAGTTTCTGTAATAGCCATGATTAACCTCTTACAGTGTAGTTGCTTGTGGACGTCCTGACTCTCTCAAAGCGTCTTTCAAAAGATCTTCACGCTGCAACATTTGCAGGCCTATTACCTTATCCCAGCTTACGGTTCTGATTCGTGCTTGCTCTCGTCCTTCACCTAGTAAATCCTGTCCGAGTGTAACCACCCATTGACCACTTTCAAGTCCACCAACACCAACTTCCATTCTTCCCTGAGCTAAAACATCAATCAATTTAAATTGGACTGGAGTTGGTTCTGAAAGCATTGCAGGAGAATCACTATCCTCTGAATTTTCAACCGGTTGAATTTCTGAACCCATTGAAGAAGCCACAAAAACGCCCTGGGCTCCGGAAGTTGGGTCGGTATAAATAGCACTCACAGGAATAAGTGTAGCTTTTTCACTTTCTCCAAACAGGATATCTACAGGAACAAACATACCGGGTTTTAGCCAACCGTTGTCATTTTCTACATCAATTTCTGCTTCGGTGCTGCGGGTAACTTCATTCAGGAAAGGAGAGATTCTTGAAAGTTTGGCTTCAATAACACGGTCATTTCCTTCATAATCTTCCACCATGATACGGGCAGTTTGGCCAATCGAAATCTTATTCAGCATATTCTCTGTTAGCACAATTTCAATTCTGATTTTTGACAAATCTCCAATCATGAAAAGCTGGGTATTTTGTGAGACCTGCATTCCAACCTGTGCATTGCGTTGACCTATGGTTCCTGAAATAGGTGCTTTTATCGTAGTTCTTGAAAGTTGCTCTCTTCGCTCCTCAACCAATGATTCAGACTGAGCTAATTGTGCTTTGGCTAATTCCACATCTGCTTCAGCAGAAATAAGTTCGGCTTCAAGTTGTTCAATTTCAGCAGCGCTGCTTAGTTCTTTATCAGCAAGCTGTTTAGATCGGTTATAGCGGGATTTCAATTCCGATAAAGCGGCTTCTGCTTGCTTCAATCTGGCTTTATTAATATTCAACCCGGCTTCTGCTTGTACCAATTGCTGACGATACTGCTCAGCATTCAATTGTACGAGACGTTGTCCTTTTTCCACATATTGACCATTTTCAACAAACACCTGCTCAATTTTGGCAGAAATTTGAGGATATAAAGGAACCTGATTTTCTGATCTCACATTTCCGCTGAATCTCTCTACAAGTGGAAGTGAACCATATCTGGCCTGAACTGCCTCAACAGAAGGAACTACAGAATTCTGAGCTCCTCCGGGGCGGCCATTTTGCTCACTTTCAGATGAGCAAGCAGCTAAAACTGCCGCGATAATAATTACAAAGCTTTTTGATAATTTCATTTTATAAGCCGAAGCTGTTTTTGATAGTTAGTTACACACAAGCAAACTCATTTTGGGAACAAAGCTCTCCCTGAAAGTTGTTAAATACTTTAAAAAATTGTCATTATTGGTATTCTATTTGGGTAATAGTTATTGGTTAATTGTTAAGCCCAACAACCATTAGCCAATAATCTAATCTCCAAATACAAAAGAAGGGTTTTTACCCTGGCGTTCTCTCTCTTCCGATATTTTTTCTTCATACATCCGTTCAACATCTTTTAAGGTGTCTACATCTTTCAGAGATAAATCCCAACGGATGGCTTTAAACCGTGGAAAGCGAAGCGTGTATTTAGCTTTGGTTCGTTTATTAACCTGGATATCCTCAAACTCAAGTTCTATCACTAATTGAGGCTTTAATAAAAGGGTGGGACCGAAACGCTCAAGCGTGATGTCTTTAATTAACGCATTCATTTTTTTGAGCTCTTCATCAGAATAACCACCGTAAGCTTTTCCAATGGGAATGAATTCTTCCTCGTAGCGTTCGTCTTCTTTGACTGAGATTCCAAGGGTGAAATCAGAATACGTTCCACCTCGTTTTCCGCTTCCGGCATGGGCGTACAACATCACGGTATCCAGAGAGCCACTTGGTTTTTTTACTTTCAGCCATGACTTGCGGCGCTGACCATATTCGTAGGTTGAATCTTTTCTTTTTAGCATTAATCCTTCGTTCCCGTGAGCAAGCGCTCTTTCGAAAAGTTCCTCCAGATCATCCTTAGTAGTCAGTTCCATCTGGGAAGTGATCGGTAGAGAAAATTCTGAGGCCAGTTCTTCAAGTTTTTTCCTACGCTTCATTAATGAAGTATCAAATAACGGATTTCCTTCAAGGAATAAAAGATCATAGGCTATAAAAAGAACAGGATATTCGGATAAAAGCTTTTTACCCGGTTTCTTTACACCCATTCGTTTTTGCAGAAGTTGAAAGGGGAGGATAGTATCATCTTTAAACACACAAATCTCGCCATCAAGAACGGTATCGGGTAAATCACGATTCGAAAAGAATTCGATGATTTCAGGAAAGGAAGCGGTTATATCATTTAAATCCCTTGAAAATAACTCGATCTTACCGTCAGAAATATGAGCCTGACACCGCATCCCGTCAAATTTCTCTTCAGCGATGTATTCCGAAAGATCATTCACTGTTCTGCTTTCGATAGGCGAAGCCAGCATAAAGGCTATGGGACTAAACATCTTGAAGGTCGCTTCATCCAAACGATCGTTTTTAGCAAGTACAGCCGTTTTCCCAACACTTCCGGTGATCATTCGGGCATATCGAACTGTTTCTAAATCCTTTCCAAATGTTTTAGCGATGGCATTTTCTACACTTTTAGTTTCGAAACCAATACGCAGTGAACCCTGACCAAGAATTCGGATGAAGTACTTAACTTCAAGCGGAGTCATTTTTGTCCAGGCATCCATAACCAATTGCTGTTTAGCATCTCGTTTCGAAGTGATATACAAGGCTTCATAAATATCATCGATTTGCTGAAGGCTTAAATCCTCAGCATTCCATTTTGTTCTGGCTTCTGGGATATTTTCCAGTAATCGCTGAATAGTTTCGGATGAGCTCCCTGTTGCGGTTCGGCTTGGTTTGAATACCAATTCGTAATCAATTTCACAGAAATCGGCCGCCAAAGTAGCAATAGTTCGGTGACCCACGGAAGCTTTCTTCCCCGAAACAGAGGAGAAAGCTCCTTCACTTAAATACTGAGTAGCAAGCTCCACATCCCGATCTGATTCTAACTTTGCCAGGTAATCAGAACACAATTTTATCTTAGCATTATTCCCGCGCGTAGTGGAAATTTTCTGTGCGAGTTTAGCTAGTGTAAAAAATGTATTTGAATCGGATTTATTCATATCAAACAAGTCTCCTGATTCGCTCTCAAAAGGGTGAGCTTATGTTTGATATTTGGGAACTTAAAGTCCCCTCTTGAGAGGGGATTTAGGGGGGTGTGAAAACTTTGAACAAACACCCGATTAGATCCTTCGGAAGAATCCTCAGGATGACTCCGAAAAGTTTTAGGGGGGGTAAATAGAATTGAACCATTTATCATTCTTAATTGATTCATTGCCCGTCTCCCTCCAAATCTAAAAACCCTGAATCAATTCCGAGCTTATCTAAATAATGCTGTACCACCTTCGGATTCGGAGTGTGAGTAATCCATACTTTTTTGGGCTGAATCTGTTCACAAAGATCAATCAACTCAAAAAAATCCAGATGATCGGAAATGGGGATGAGTTCATCCACGGTAAGCTGTGTCTGTCTAGATTCATTAGCGGCCCATCCTGAACAATAAGCAATTCGTTTCTTTTTAACGTTGGATGCAAATCCAGTTCCCAATGCCGAACCGGGGCAAATAAGGATGTTACCTTCACAGTTTTCCCGTTGATAGGTTTCATAATCCCCTAACGGAAATCCAAAGTCGTCATACACTTTACAGAGTTTAAATCCGGCGCCATGAATCTGCATGGGATGATTGAGCTCCTTCAGGATGTACATTAATTCCTGAGCTTTTCCGAGATTATAGGCTGTGAATATGGGAGTATAACCCTGTTCCAAAGATTCAGAAGCAAACTTCTGGATTTGCGCTACTAATTCTTCTTCCGGTTTCCATTTATAGATAGGAAGACTAAAAGTAGCCTCGGTAATAAACTGGTCGATAGGAGCATCAGGTAACTGAAAACCTTCAGTAGCAGGAGAGGGTGGTGTGCGATAATCGCCGGTGTAAAGTACCGAACCCAGATCACTTTCCACAAAAGTCATCGCAGAACCGAGAATATGTCCGGCAGGGTAGAAGGTGATGCGGGCATTTTCTGTTTCCAATGGGGTACCGAACTCCAGTTCTATAACCTCGCCTCCGAAACCACGGAGCTTCATAAATCGGGCAGTAGGTGGAGTTGCATACACTGTTAACATACGATTTCGAGGCATATGATCGGCGTGGGCGTGCGATACAAAATAGTGATCTGCTTTCGTACCACTATAATCCAGCCCGATCTTTAACTCGGGAAGAAGTATACCGTGATGTCCTGCTTTTTTGATTTTTACCATGTTTCCTTTTAAAAGTCATTCTGAGCGAAAGCGAAGAAACTAATTGGGTATCCAACAAGATCCTTCGGAAGTATCCTCAGGATGACAATTCATGTTCAATAATCAATATTCATTTAAGAACATTCAATTTCCAACTGAGTGTTGCTCATTCCTTGTGGTTATTGAATGTTGTGGAAGATAGGAGAGACGACTGACAACCTTATGTCATCATTGTTTCGATTTATTGAATACCTGGTATTTGCTGTCATCCCGAGCACCCGGAATAAATTCAGGTCGGGTAAGTTTCGCGAGGGATCTCAAATGTGGTCGAATTCAGCCAGTTCTTAATTTGATACTCTTCGCGACACACCCGAAGCCATACTACATACAGTAGCGCTCAGAGTGACAATGTTTACGTTCAATAAACAATATTCATTGAAGAACATTCAATTTCCAACTGAGTGTTGCTCATTCCTTGTTGGTTATTGAATGTTGTGGAAGATAGGATAGGGGACTGAAAACGTTATGTCATTGAAAATTAATCAATCCTATTTAATCAACAACATCTTTTGGGTTTGCCGGAAGCTGCCAGTTTCAATGGTGTAGAAGTACACTCCGCTGGATAGAGTATTAGCATCAAATTCCACTTCATGTTTGCCGGAAGTAAAGGTTTTGTTAAGGAGTTGGCGGACTAATTGTCCCTGTAGATTATAGACGTTTAAACGAACAAAAGAAGCGACCGGGACTTCAAAGTTTATAATAGTAGAAGGATTAAACGGATTCGGATAATTCTGTTGTAAGGCAAAAATAGCAGGTTGTTCCAGCGCTTCATTTGCAACCAGTAATTGGATATTAGTATCAATCCATGCAATTCTTTGGGCGATCCATGTTTTGGTGAGATTCAGTTCATCTTCATAAGACTCAATCTGTTCATTTCGAGCATCATAAGGAAACCAGCCTCCACCTAAATCGTTGCTTCCCGGCGCTGGGCGAACTTCAAAATTTCGGACTCTTGCTTCTGCAGTAATATTTGCAAAGTGATCTATCGTGCTGTAAAGAGAGTCAATGGATAACGTGGTTTGCCTGAGTTCTGCCCAGCGGTCTTTCAGTTTTTGCCGGAATTTTCCATCATTGAAAAGAACCTTCCACCAAAAAGGGGATTGAAAAACATCATTTTGACTGAAGCCTTCATCATCCGCAAAAAATAGTAATTGCCAGCCATCGGTTCGTCCGGCTTCATTATAATCAATATTACCAAAGCTGAAATTATAATCCCAGGCCGGTCCGGCTAAAAGTTTGCCTCCGTTACTGTCTTTTTGCTTGGTTAAGTAAGTACTGAGCCGATAGCCATCTACGTTCCTGCTCAATTCATTTAAAATCACATAGTCGACAAAGGAGTCGACATTTAAATATTTTGAATAACCCAATTCCGGATCAGCGTACGTGCCATCATACATTACATCTTCAAAATCGTACATAAATTGTTGAATGTATGCTTCTTGTTCCGGAGCAATATCCTCAGCTTTTGGGTAATAATACTGATAACGGATCGAGAACTCGGTAGCTTCATTTGGAGGATAGGCGGACGGAAAACTAGGTTTCCAGTCTTCTTTATCAACCCGGATGATATAGCCGCCTGTTACATCATCACCAGTAATTTCTTCCGGTGAAAGTGTAGCAATGTCAACCCGGTTGTTGTCTTGTTTAATTTTTTCCAAAAGCACATAAATTCCCAGATATTCTCCATTCAGAATTACCTCACAATAAACGCTTCTGGAGGCATACCAACCCATTTCTCTGGCAAGATGATAACTAAGCACATTTCGCATCAGAGAACGGTCGTAGAAAGGAGCGTGGAGAATCCAGTCATTTTCTTCCGGAAGTCCCAGAAGGGGTACATTCCGATTACTTCCATCCTCATTCTGGGTTTCGATACTATAGCTTTTAATATCCCAGCCAGCGGAGCTTTCTCCCCGTATTTCGATACTTATTTTACCTGAGTAATGGTCAGCAGGATCATCAATAGAATTACGCTCGCCGTCACCATTAAAAATGACGTTCATATTCGCTATAATTCGCGGATCGGAAAATGGAATATCCTGACCTTCTGTATCAATAATAATGATTGGCAGGTTTGAACTGGTTAATTCAACGGGGGTTTGCCATCCTAAAAGCGGGTTCGAAATAAATAAAAAGAAAATCAGAATTCTTAAATCCAAAATGCGGGAATAATTTTGCCCAAGATAGTAATAAAGCTCGTGACTATTATTTATACACTTTAAGAACTAATGAATTAGGATAATTAAGCAAACCCAGACTATGTATTGGTTCTTATGCTTCATTATTCCTTCACATTTTTTTGCGACACTAGATTGTGTTAATAAAAATGGAGGTAGCTATGAAGGTATTAGTAGTAGGGGGCAATTTCGCAGGTTCAACAACCGCTTTAGAAATAAAAAGAAAACTAGGCGATCAGGCAGAAATTACGCTTATTGACAGAAATGCTGATTTCATATATATCCCATCTCTGATTTGGGTTCCAATTGGACGTAGAAAAGTCTCACAGATCACAATTCCCAGAAAGAAAGTATTAGAGAAAAAAGGGATTAAATTTGTTCAGGATTCAGCGGTGGAAGTAATACCTGAAGAGAATAAAGTAATAACTGAAAACGGGGAATATGAATATGATCACCTCGTAATAGCCACAGGTCCAAAGGTAAAATTTGATGCTGTTCCGGGACTTAAAGAATATTGCACCTATATAGGGACTCCTCCGGGTGCTGAAGAAACAGCCAGAAAACTGGAAGCATTTAAAGAAAATCCGGGACCAATTGTAATCGGAGCAACTCAGGGAGCCGGATGTATGGGAGCTGCCTATGAGTTTCTGTTTAACGTTGAAAAGTGGCTCAGAGATCAGAAAATCAGGAAAAAAGTAGATCTACACTGGATTACCCCAGAGCCATACTTGGGTCATTTTGGAATAGATGGGATGCCTTTAGGTGAAGCCATGCTCAAGAAGTTCATGGATATGTTCCATATTACTTATCACACCTCTGTTGGTGTAGAAAAAGTAACTGAAGATGCTGTTTACTTAAGCAATGGAGAAAAGATTGATTCTGATTTCAAAATGTTGATGCCACCGTTCACAGGGGTCGACTTTGTGTCAAAATCAAAAGCTTTAAATGTGGGAGTAAATGGGTTCATCCCGATTCTACCAACCTATCGGCATGAAACCATTGAGAATGTATGGGCAGCAGGACTAGCAGTTGATGTGAAGCCTCCTTTTGAACAGGGAGAGGTTCCATTCAGTGTTCCAAAAACAGGATATCCAAGTGATATAACCGGGAAAATTGTGGCTCATAACATCATAAATACCATTCAGCATATTCCTGAACAGATTGAAAAACCTTGGGGTAAAATTGCCGGTTTATGTGTGATGGATGCCGGTAAAAAAGAAGTAGTGATTGTGAGTAACACTCTGTTCAAACCCCGTAAGTTCGCAATCATGGTTCCTAATGTGTTCTATGATTTCTTTAAGGTAATGCTGGAAAAGTATTTTCTTTTCAAATTGAAAAGAGGGATTTCTTACTTGCCCTAACTGGCGACAATTGCAAGTGAGGGGGAGTTACAGAGATTGTAAAGTGGTTCTTAATTCCTCCTCACTTAAATTCGGAAAAAACTCATTCAAAACATTGATATAGAATTCGATTTCCTGCTCATTTTGAACGGTAACGTTCTTCCTGATCAGCAGGATTTCTATTTCTTTAAGTTCCTGCGGCGAGAAATAGCTGTTAATCATTGGTAAGTGTTCGCTACTTTTTTCAGCAATGCGTTGCATGATGCTCGCCCGGTCTGCGTAGCGTTCAGTAAATCGCTTGAAAATGGAATAATTATTCAGATGAGCGTTTCGAACCGATTCGTTGTCTTTGCTTCCTTCAGGAATAGCCTGATACCTCATTGCGAGCTCATTCAGGATGAGCTCAACATGTTCCAGCTTTCTCAGCTCCTGGTAGATTTCAGCGATAGCGGAATTCAGCTCAAAATCGATGACTTCTGCATCTGCAGACAGGGCATATTCTATAGCTATATAATCATATTGGGGTTGAATGAATCTCCAACCTGAGAAGTCGATATATTTTTCATTAGCAATCGTTTCTCGCCATTCCTCTACTTGTGGTAAACCGGCGAAGTCAGGAAAATAGATACGGAAGTACTCAAGATCTTCCTTAACCCCGATCATTACCTTTTCTTTTTCAGCTTCAATCTTTCGTTGTTCGCTGTAGTTCTGGAATAGAAAAGCACAGTAAACCCCTACAAAAACGATAATAAGCTCCAACAGGATAAATTTTATTCCTTGTTTTGAAAAAAAATTAAACGACCATTCAAGTCTGCTCATATCTTATTCAACTACCAGTTCTTCCTTTTGAGACTTGAGATGTTCCGGGATAGAATCTTTAATTACAGAGCCGAGAGCTCCGATCAGGTTTTTCTTTAAAAATTCCCGGCTGTACACTAATCGTATTTTTCGGGTAGGCACCGGATCATTGAACTCTTTAATAACTCCATTCGCACAACGGGTATCATGATCCTGCATAGAAAGATAGGGCATCAGGGTAATCCCAAAATCCTGTTCAACTAATCGTTTCAGAGTTTCAAGATTTCCACTCTCAAAATTGATTTTCCCTTTGTTTACTTTTTCATTGGTCTTTTTACAGAGCTTAATGGCTTGATCTCTGAAACAATGACCTTCATTAAGCAGCCAGAGGTTTTCTTTATAAAGATCGTCCAGATCAAGCTTATCCTTACTGGCAAACTTGTGCATACTGGAAACATATCCAAGGAAAGGTTCCAGAAACAGTTCTTCATCAAAGAAATGCTGGTCTGTCGGAGTAGCGATAATCCCGACATCCAATTGGTCGTCTTGTAGATTTTCAAGTACTTCCGAAGTAAGCATTTCCTGAAAATTCAGTTCCACTTTTGGATAATTTTCGGTGAATTCCCGAAGGAAAAGTGGGACCAGGTATGGCGCTACGGTAGGAATAATCCCAACTTTAAATGACCCATGAAGTTCATCATCACTTAACGAAGCCATATCTTCTATGTGCTTGGCATCATGTAGAATCACTTTCGCTTTCTCAATAATTTGTTCGCCAATACTTGTTGGAATAACAGGTGTTTTAGAGCGATCAAAAATCAACACTCCAAGCTCATCCTCAAGCTTTTGTATCTGCATACTGAGTGTTGGCTGGGTAATATAAATTTTCTGTGCTGCAGTGGCAAAATGTCGGTACTTATCAACGGCAACAATATAAGAGAGCTGGGTTAGGGTCATTTATTAATATTCGCTTATGAGTTTTCTTTTTTTAATGAGTCATAATACTCAAGAATTTTGAAAGCATCCGACTCACTTTTTCCTTTAATCTTATTTTTCTTAGCGAAGTCTTTAAGCTCTTTTTCAAACTCACCGATATCTTTGACAAGATTTTTGAGTCTCAAACGGGTTTTCTTGAAATCCCCATTTTCATCAACAATATAATAGGTTTCTTTTTTCTTGTACTCAGCGGTAACTCTGTTAGTAACCGGATCTCTGAAATTTCCGCGATCAAAATCGGCTGAATGATGTGCGAACATTTTAGTTTTCCCATTATATATAACTCTTAAAAAAGAACTGGTGGTTATATCATCTTCAGGACTTGAGAACCCAATCACGAAAAAATCTTCGGGCTGATTATAGTCATCATAAAGTTCAATTCCTTTAATAATAGCTGGATTGAAGATCTTATAAATATCACCTTCTTTAAAAAGAAGCAGATTTTCTTCCAGATTTAAAACTAATTCAAGTACTTCTGTTTTCTTGTCGTTTGGTAAGTAAACTTTCCCTCTTTTGATTTCATCATCGTAATAGGCAGTGCCTTTTACATCGGTTGGATTAAGATTTTGCATCAAATTTGATGAACTAAACGTTATTCCGGAAGATGCATCTTTAGCAGAATATTGAGCATGGATAAGGGATGTTTGAAAGGATAGTGCTAGTACAATTATAATTATAGTTCTCATTTTTTAACCTCATTTGACTGATTATTTTTTAAAGTATCGAAGTGCTCAAGAATTCGAAAAGCATCTGATTCACTTTTACCATTAATTTTATTTTTCTTGGCAAAATCCTTCAGCTCTTTTTCAAATTCACCAAGATCATTAATAAGATTTTTAAGTTTGAGACGAGTCTTCTTGAATTCGCCGTTCTCTCTTCTAATATAGTAGTCTACATCTTTTTTGTATTCCTGAACTTTTTCGTTAGTAATTGGATCTCTGAAATTTCCACGATCAAATTCAACAGTATGATGAGCAAACATCTTTGTTTCTCCATTATAAATCACTCTCAATGCAGTAGAATAATTTATATTATTTTTTGGGCTTGAGAATCCGGTTACAAAGAAATCTTCAGTTTCTCCTCGCTCATTCTGGAAAGCAACACCTTCGATGATCTCCGGATTAAAAATCTTGAATTTATCTCCGTCTTTATAAACGAGTTGATTTTCTTCAAGATTCAATGCCAATGAGAGAGTTTCTGTGGTTTTCTTATTTGGTAAATAAACTATTCCTTTTACAAATTTATCATTGTAAAAAGGGGTTCCTTTTGTACCGTCTCCATCTTTTGTGATAATGATATCAGTACGGAGTAATTGCATACCAGCGAGAGAAGTATAGGACTGACCGTAATTGCCACCACCTGTCTGAGCGAAAGAATCAATTGAAATTAAAAGAATTGCAAAAAAAGTAAATAGTATTGTTTTCTTCATGACTTTATTGTTGGATTTTGAAATTAACCCACCGGTCTTAATGTAAGTGATTAACTATAAATGATAAAATCAGTTTTATGTAGCAGTGATAACAGGGAAAATGGCCTATTTAGCTTTATTCACCATCCCATTCCTTCAGGAATTGCTGTACATATTCTTCCATAAACAGATGTCGCTCTTCAGCGAGTTCCTTTCCTGCTTTGGTATTCATCAGATCTTTCAAAAGGAATAATTTTTCATAAAAATGATTGATGGTATGCCCATTATCATTTTTGTATGCCTCGAAAGAAGAATGCATGGTTGGTTTTTGATTCGGGTTATACAATTCCCTGTTTTTATACCCTCCGTAAGAAAAAGCCCTAGCGATACCGATAGCACCCATTGCATCAAGCCGGTCTGCATCCTGAACTACCTTTCCTTCAATAGTTTTCATGTTGGATTCAACCTTAGCGCCTTTAAAGGAAATATCTTTAATTATCTGGCATACATGAGAGATAATATTTTTTTCTATATCTAAAGATTGCAGCCATTTCTCTGCTACTTTTGGACCTATTGTTTCGTCTCCATTATGGAATTTATGATCGGCAATATCATGAAGCAGAGCTGCTAGTCCAACAACAAACGTGTTTGCATTCTCTCTTTCAGCCAAACTTAGGGCTGTATTTCTAACCCTGTGTATATGCCACCAATCGTGGCCGCTATCTCCATCCATGCGGTCTTTTACAAACTGCTCTGTCCTTCGAATAACTTCGGTTTCTAAAAATTCAGACATGTACAAAGATCTTCGATCACATCTTTTTTGAGTTTCGCAATTCGGTCTAATGATGTACGAATGGTTTCTTCACTTACCTTATCTTCGGCTATTAATTTTTGTACGATATCAATGGCCTTTTGAGCGATATCTTCTTCATATACTAGATTATTTCCAAACATTAGGATGTCCACTCCTGCATTAAGAGATTGCTCAATGGCTGTTTCAAGTCCGTATTCAGAGCGAATTGCTTCCATCTGCATATCATCTGAAAAAACGACTCCTTCAAAACCAAGAGAATCTCTCAAGAGTCCATTAATGGTTGCTGAGGAAAGAGTTGCAGGCCAGTCCGGGTCGATATTTGCATTATAAATATGAGCAGTCATTACCGCGTTTATATTCTTCTCCTCAAAAAGAATTTTGTAAGGAATAAGCTCATCAGGGCTCCAGGTATCTGTGACATCGGTTACTCCAAGGTGAGAATCAGTAGTTGAGCTACCGTGACCTGGGAAATGTTTAAGCACGGTTAAAATTCCCTCTACGTCAAATTCATCAATTACATAACCGGCATGTTCAGCAACTTTTTTAGGGTCAGAAGAGTAACTTCGCTCATATTTTGCAATAACAGGATTTTGTGGATTTGTATTTACATCCAGTACCGGAGCGAAGTTGGTATTAACACCCACTACCATAAATTCCTGAGCAGTTGTTCTGGCATAAAACCGGGTTGAGTCTTCATTATCGATTTCACCCAGATATTGAGCAGAAACTGTTTTGGGGAATCCTTGACTTGGTTTAAGTCGGGCAACTTGCCCTCCTTCCTGATCTATGGAAATAATAGGAGGGGTCGATGAATATGCAACCAGCGAACTAGCTAGTTTCAATAGCTGATCGTCGGACTCAATATTTCGTCCATAACTTTTGCTTTCAACATCATAATCAAATAAAACCACTCCGCCGATATTCAGCTCTTTTATATCTTTTGTAATATCACTTTCGGGGTTAATCTCAGTTCCTCTGAATCCTATTACTAGTAATTGACCTAATTCACGATCTGTGAAAGCAGTGTCTTTTTGTTTGTCTTCTACAGGCTTTGCAGAGCATGAAAGCAGTACTATAGTAAAAAAGGCAATGTATATTTTCTTCATTCGGGAGAAGTGATCTATTGATGGTATTGAGTGATTAAGCTATCAAGAACTTCGGTAAAGTTAAAGGATGGACGGATATCATTATACCGTGCTATGTTACCATCCGGATCGATCAAAATGTAAAATGGGATTCCCCCACCTTTGTATGCTTTAAAAGTTTCCTGATCCATTCCATCTCCACCATATAATTGTGGCCAGGGGTTTTCGAATCGGGTAATATCCTGAATCCATACGAGGCTATCTACTTCGGTTGAAATTCCAAGTATTTCGAATTCATCACGGGAATAATCAGAATAAATTTCACGCATATGGGGGAATTCCACCAGGCAGGGTTGACACCATCCTGCCCAAAAATCCAGCAATACAAACTTCCCGGAGTACTCTTCCAGAGTATGAATTTCGCCACTCCTGTCTGCAATTTGGAAGGGGATTGCTGGTTCTCCGGGAGATACTGATTTGATCTCTTTATAAAAAGAGGCAAGGAAGTTTTTATACTCGGTATAATCCTCATACTCTTCCAGATAATTAAAATAGCTGGGTTCAGAGATAGAAATAGGTTGTTCTCCAATTCGCTCGGCTACTATAAACATTTCTGCATATGCTTTAGCATCACGATTTTCGATTACTTCTATCACTTGCATTCTTTTTTCATTTAATTCTTCATAGGCGACTTGTTTGATATCATACTCCGCTAGTGATGTTCCGTAAGCATTCATTACGCTGTCATAAATTCCAAAAGTGCGGGAATAATAATGACTGAAATCCCGAATTCCTGCTCGTTGAGCTTCTAAGGACTCAAGACTAAAAAAATCTTTCTTTTGAGCCAGATCAACCACTTTTTGCCTTTCAGCATTAACATTGTAATCAGAGATAAACCGATTAGAATATTCAACAGCACGAAGTCTCAGAACTAAATCCTCACCAATAATTTTTAGATAAATTGATTCAAGAGGAGTCTCTTTAAGGTGTTTTTCAGCACTTTTTAACTTCATCTCAGAATAAGCCAAAGCTGAATTTCTTTGCCCAACTTTAAATTTATCCATCTCTGCGTTTATTACTGCATCGAGACTTTCTGTCTCCTTAAGGAAATCCTGATAAGCTAGATTATAGTCTGTTATATACCCTTTTATTTGTACTTCATACGGGAAATCAGATCGTACTATGTCAAAACTAAGGTTAAGTCCGGGTTCCACATAAAATGGATAAATAAAGTCTTGTAGTACTAACCAGATGACTTTTGGTTCGGTAATATTTATTTCTGTATCGAACGTTCCTTGATTAACTGTTAATGGAATTCTTTCTTTTGACGAATATTTGTAATGAAGGGGCGGGATTTCTATATATAATTCTGTGTCACCCAAATAATCAATACTTCCTGAGACGGTAGTAATCGGCTGATTTTTGCAGCTCAGAATAAAAAGAATACTCAAACTTAATAATAGTGATCGAAATGTTTTTGTATTCATACGAATTATAGCACTGTAAAAATCCTGCATAGGTAGATTATTAAAATATATTTATGTTTGTGATAAATGATCAGTCTGTTTCTCTTATAAGTGAATAAATAATGGAAAATAATTTCATAATGGAATGTAACAAATTGATAACATCTCTCTCTTTTCATAAGATAGCAACTAAACTAATGAGCATATAGTTGTGTTGTTGGAATTTGTTAGGGTGTTAAAGAAGAAGGTTATGAACAAAAAAAGACGGTATTTTTTGCTTAACTATGATTAATTCCAGTTATCGAAATTGAATAAATAACAACAATTTCATAGATCAGAATATGATTGAAAGCAATGTAAAAAAAGACCTGGAGTATAAGATTGATTTGTACGTCAATGGAAAGCTCAATCAGGAAGAGATAGACGAGCTATGGGCTGAGCTCATTCAGGACGGCTATTATTTAGATTACACAAAAAGTGTAGCAAATTTAAAAGCAGTAATTGAATCTAAGCGAGATGCTAAGAAATCAGCTCCTGTATACAGTCTGCGTAAAGTTATTAATTACGGGGCTGCCGCTGCAATCGCTATCATAATTGGTGTGGTAAGTGTATTTAATTACACTAACAATACCGCTACAGTTGAGCTAAAAGCTCTGGAACAACTTGATTTAGGTAACATTCGCGGAGCTGATGACAATCCTGCAGCTGTTACCAATGAGGTAATCAAAGAAGCCATCGAATTAGCCAATAATGGAAACTTTGAAGACGCTATTAGTTTACTTCAATCAACATTGGGTGAAATGAATACTCCTGAATTAGTAGCTGAAATGTCTCTTACTTTAGGGTCAATTCAATATAATTATGGAGAATATGCTGCTGCTGTTTCTAGCTTTGAACAAGTTGTTTCTCAAAGTACTGTTGATATGCAAACTTTAGAAAAAGGGTATTGGTATTTAGCTAATACATATTTACAACTTGATCGAATGATCGATGCTGAAGATGCATTCCAGAAAACATTGGATATGGATGGTCAATATAGTAGAGTTGCGAAAACTAATTTGGAAGCACTTAAGAGTGTGAGATAATTAAACTCCGCTTTTCTCTCTGATCTTATATCCTGTTATTGCAATTATGAATATCAGAAATGGATATAGAAAGCCAGCTTTTGCTGGCTTTTCTGTTAAAGGGGATGTATTCCCGATCAACATATAAGCTCCCCAGTAGTAAGGATTAGCATTTCCGGTTTTTAATAAGTTAAGTTTCGCACTTCTCATTGCTTCCCATTTTGGAGTACCATTATCTATAGATTCGTAAAAGGTGATCGCAAATTCTGAAGCAGTCTTGTCATTAACAGACCACAAATTTAGAGCAAGGCTTTTTGCTCCAGCATAACGTAGTGCCCTGCTAATCCCCATTATTCCACTACCTTGTAAGTATCCTCCGGAACCAGAACTGCAAGAGTTAAGCATGATTAACTCGTTATTCATTTCTGCATCAAAAAGTTCATATGCATATAGGGAGGTTAGTTCCTGAGACGTATTATTGTTTAAATAAATGGTTGAGAATAGAGGGTCTTGTTCAGAAACCTCACTATGAGTAGCAACATGAACAATTTTAGAATTTGCAGCTCCTTCTAGAAAAGAGGATTTAGTTGCTTCTGTCTCCAGATAAATATTCTTCGTATCAAAACTCTTAAGACTTGAGGTTATATTTTTCACTTCTTCAGTAGCGAAAGGAAGAGAGGGTAAGTTCTGATTATCAAAGTTACTGAAGTCAGATAAAGCATATGCGGAGAAATCAAATTTCGCTTTTGCTGATACTTTTCTTGAATTATTTATTAACTCATTTATTGAGGTAAAATAATGGATATCAAATTTCTCGATAAAGTAATTAGCTGATCCATAGCTAATGGATGAACCTGGTTGTTCAGTAGGCAAGATATCAAGAGGAAGTCGGTACAAGTAATTATCAGGAATAACTGTAATTGAAGTTATATCAGAATCAATCCTTGTATCCAGATTTAATACTTTATAAACATCAAAGAGTAAGTTTAAATCAGTTTTGGATGAAGCTAATTGATTAGCAGCATTCTCAAAAAGTTGTTTTGTTGGTGTATCGAAAGGGATTACTTCAACATTGAGATTATCTTTCGTAATATAGCTGGCATAAAGTTGGTCGCCTATTTCTGTATAATGGATAATCATTTTCCCATGTGATAACTGTTTTTGAACTGACCATATTGAAACAGAATTCAAAGAAATATTCGTGCGTATTTTATTTAAAATTTCCTCCCTTTGAGCAGAAAGTTGATCTATTTGTGTTTTTATATTAAATCGTTCATCACTTGATTCGGCGCTAAGCAGCTCTGTACGTAGACTAACAATCTGATCATTCAATAATTGGTCCTGAGCCAGGTCTTCTTCAGATAGTCGTTGGGCTCTCAGAATAGGACTATTATATAATGCAACATCATTAATGGTCTTCAATTCATCGAGTAGTTGAATGGCTTTATTATAGTCGCCAAGATCAATTAACATTTTTAGTATGGCATTGAAAGCATCAACAAATTCTGATTCAATAGACCAATATCCAGTTTGGGAATTAATACTTGTTCGTGCTCTGTCTGTGATTTGTTCAATTACTGGGATAAAATTGATATATGCTTTTCTGGTTTGGCCCTGTTTGTGAATCAATTGAGAAGAAACCGTATGATATTTTACAGACAGTTCGAAGTCTATATCATTTTGTGGATAAATTTTAATTTCTTCCAGAATATGTTCTGCCAGATCAATTTGATCTTTCAATAATGCGATCTCCATTAAACCAATTAATGATTCCAGGTAATTTGGAGTATTGGAATTTTGTATTGAAAGCTGTTTTAGTTCTTCAAATTTTGTTTCAGCCTCATCTAACCGTTTTATTGAGACCAATATGTACGCTTCTTCTTTTAAAGCATTTACGAAATCTGTAAAGTCTGTGGTAGGGTTAAACTCTTCCTGAGCAATACTAAGTTCTTGAAGCGCTTTCTCAGCATCATTATAAATATTCCAATAAAAAGTACCGGAATAAGCGTGAATGGCAGCAAGTTCGTATTGATCATTATTATTTCTGGCTATCATTTCGGCTCTTTTTAGATAACTAAGTGCTGTTTCAGAATCTTTAATAGATGTGTAATAAAGAAACAGATTCCTGAGTATAATCAATCTGTTTTTGTATGATTCAGCCTGTTCCGCTTCTTCTAAAGCATTCAATTGATGAGTAAGATATTTATTCTTTTCTCCAAGCCTTAGGTAGCAAATACTTAGATTATTAAAAAGCTGGGATTTCTCTATAGTAGAAGTAGGATCAAAAAATATAGACTCGAAGACATCTCTTGCTTCTGCAAATTTACCTAATGAATACAGGTTAACTCCTTTGGTAAATATGGCTTGATCAGTTAAACTTTTTAGTTTAAGATATGAAGTAAGTGGAATCAGTTGATTTCTTAACACTGTGAGAGATTCATCATATCTACCAATTGTGAATAAAGCAAAGGCTATAGCATTCAAAGAACGAGTTTTAATGATTGAATTAGGGAAAAATTCGTCACTCAAAACTTTAGGTAAAAGAGCTCTGACAGTATTATACCTATTTAAATCAAAAGAGAGATTAACCAGATTAGCGTTTCTTAAGCTAAAAATTAGTTCAGATTGATTTGAACTGTTCTCTTTAGTCCAGTTATCAGTAATGATATTTAGAGTATTTAGATCAAAGTAAGTTCGTGCTTGGCGACTATAAATTATCGAATAATAGATAAAATCTTGCTCTTCAGAAGGGATTTGATTTTCAATCAAATAAGAACGATTGGAATCAATAATCAATTCAAATAATGAGATTTTTTTTCCGTTTAACTCATTATCAAATTTATACTTGAAATCTCTAATAAATTCTTTCTGATATTCTACTTTTGTCTCATGAAGTAGGTAAAAAACACCAAGACCATATAAACCTTCCTCTAGAGAAATTAATCTGGCTCTTTCTAATCTATTGGAGTTACGTTCAGCTTCTGATTCACCACAACGAATTTGAGTAAAATAATTCTTTGCTCTATTAGCATCAGAGTTAACAATTATGCGAATAATTGAATTATTGATATTACAGGAAGAATAATATAATTCATTAAGAGCCCAATAATTTTCAGATAAGTTTTCTTTTTCGGCTATTTTTTCGAGATAAAAAATAGCCTGGTCAACAGATTGATTCTCAAAACTAGTTTGTTGTAAAATTAAACTTAAAAAAATACTCAGAAGTAAATTCATATGTGAATGTACTATATCTTTTTAAGTCAATCATTATTTGAACCACAAATTAGTACTAAATTTTTGGCTTGTTAAGGATTGGCTTAGGATCATTTCCACCGGAGAAAGCAGCATCGTCTGTGATGGTGATGGTGGTTTCGGGCTGGTTTGCATCAGCAGTAGCCTGAGATTGTTGAGCCGGAGCGCAAGCGAAAGAAACAGCAACAAGAGTAAGTAGAGCGAATAGAGACTTAAGTGATTTCATGATAGATAGAGATAATTTTTGAATTAAGATTGAGTGAGTATGAATTAAATTTTTGGCTTGTTAAGGATTGGCTTAGGATCATTTCCACCGGAGAAAGCAGCATCGTCTGTGATGGTGATGGTGGTTTCGGGCTGGTTTGCATCAGCAGTAGCCTGAGATTGTTGAGCCGGAGCGCAAGCGAAAGAAACAGCAACAAGAGTAAGTAGAGCGAATAGAGACTTAAGTGATTTCATGATAGATAGAGATAATTTTTGAATTAAGATTGAGTAAGTATGAATTAAATTTTTGGCTTGTTAAGGATTGGCTTAGGATCATTTCCACCGGAGAAAGCAGCATCGTCTGTGATGGTGATGGTGATGGTGGTTTCGGGCTGGTTTGCATCAGCAGTAGCCTGAGATTGTTGAGCCGGAGCGCAAGCGAAAGAAACAGCAACAAGAGTAAGTAGAGCGAATAGAGACTTAAGTGATTTCATGATAGATAGAGATAATTTTTGAATTAAGATTGAGTGAGTATGAATTAAATTTTTGGCTTGTTAAGGATTGGCTTAGGATCATTTCCACCGGAGAAAGCAGCATCGTCTGTGATGGTGATGGTGGTTTCGGGCTGGTTTGCATCAGCAGTAGCCTGAGATTGTTGAGCCGGAGCGCAAGCGAAAGAAACAGCAACAAGAGTAAGTAGAGCGAATAGAGACTTAAGTGATTTCATGATAGTTTGTATATTTGTTTATAAGTTAAATTTATAGTCAAGTTAAAGAGTCTTTTATATCAGTTTTGTTACGAAAAACTCAATTTTCTGTATAATTTTATTATACAGAATTAAGGTTAAGTTTAAGAGTATTTATTACTCTTTTTGTTACAGATTAAACCTAATTCAAAAGAACCTACCCAATCAAATTTTTATTAATTTTTTTTAATGTCCCCTTAAAAAAGCCTGATTTTACTTCATATAATTGTTTTTTAGTAACTCACATAATTTTATATTCACCAAAACAAGCTCTCAGTTGGTTTAGATACGGAGCTGTTCATAATTAAAAATTCAGTCGTTTCTTTTGACAAAAAACAGAGTAGATTATTCAGAGTTGGTTGATGCTCTACAGAAAGGGGATGAGTCCAAATCAGGGGATTTAATTAATGAAATTATGCCTCGTCTCGAAGACTATCTTGTTGTAGTGATGAATGCAGAGAGGAACGCAGCAAGAGAATGTGTTCAGCAGGCATTTCTGGATGTATTCGAGCAGATTAGAAAAGACAATATTAAAGAGAGTAAATATATTTTTAGTTATCTGATCAAGTCATGTCGACATGAGTATTTAAGATATTCTAAAAGAGAGCATAAGTTTAAGTATGAAGATGAAGCGCTCAATGTACTTTACGAACCGGAAGAACAGTTTCAGAATTTACTGGATAAGGAACGACAAAGAATTCTTGAAGAATGCTTAAACGAACTCAAAGACAAGTCTAAACGCTTTATTGAGTACTTTATAGACAAGCCTGACGCTACCACAGAGGAGGCTACTGAAGAATTTGATCTTACAAGTGCAAATGTTCGTACCCGGAAATCCAGGATATTGAGCAGGCTTCATCATTGCTATAAACGCAAATCAAATGAGTAGTTAGAAAGCCAGGCTAAATCCTGTTGGATTGAAGGTCAATTCTAAACCAGAAAAGGCAATTTTATTTGTTTCCTGATGATGAATAAGGTAGAGTATACTGTCAAAGGCAAGTAGAAATCCTCCTTGTAGAACAATCGATTTTCCATAGCCTACTAACCTGGAAGATTGCTTGGAAATACCTCGGTTCCACAACACAGCACCAATACCAATATAAGCCAGATCTAATCCTGCATTAATAAGAAGAATGCGGTCAAAATTTCTCATCTCATTAAGCATTTCGTTAGCGCTTATTGAAAGATCCATATTCATCGTACCAAGAAAACCAAAAGCTGCGATCCCAAGATTGACAGTATTCCAGGCAGCATTCATTTGGTAGAAATATTTAGCATTACTTTTGTAATGAATGGTACCAGCTATTCCCGAAATAATATTTAAGGTTGCCCAGCTTCCAAGTACAATCATACCTGATTTTTGGATAGAAATTGAGTGCTCAAAGACTTTTTTAGCCTCAAAATCAGAAATTTGAGCGTGTAACAAATTTGAGCTTATCCATAAAATTGTACCGAAAAGCAGGTAAAATTTTATTTTTTTTAGGGTGTAACAGTTTTTGATAGTGATCATGAAATTCTGATTATCTGTTCTTCAATTATCCCAAATACATGATCTTCAACCTTGGGTTTGATGGTGTGAGTTCCAGTTAAACTACCAAATGCAGGTAAAAGAGCTCCCAACTCACCGAAATAAAAACAAGGGATTCTTTTCGTTTGTCGACCTTTACCAATCATCCTTACCGAAGGGTGGACATGTCCTGAGATAGGGTATAATTCTGAAGTATTCTCAATGTTGGTTTCATCATGAATTAATAGAAATGGACTGGCTTCGATTTCTTCGGAGCAAATTAATCCCAGATTTTCATATTCATCCGGAGAGTGGAAGTCATGATTTCCAATTGCAAGATGCATTTCAATTTTTGGGTAGTTGGTTCTCCATCTCTTAAATGTTTCCCATTCCGTATTTTTAGTACTGTGAAATAAATCTCCCAGAAGTAATATTTTTTTTGGGGAGTATTGAGTAATTAATGTATCAAGCCGAGAGAGATTGCCATCATTTACCTCGCCAGAAATGGCAACTCCTGATTTCCTGAAGTGTCCGGCTTTTCCAAGGTGTAAATCGGATAAAATCAATGCTTTTTGTTCAATCCAATAGATGGCCTTTAAAGCTGAAAGGATCAGATTCTGTTCTTTGAATTTAATTTCTATTTCTTTTTCTGAAATCATTTTACATGCTTTTCTAGTTGTAACTGCATTTTCTTTATGCGATCAATGAGTTTTTCTGAACTAAGTTTCTCACGTAATCTATCCACCATAATCGGGAAAGCATAAGGAGTGAAACGTTCTGTGTGATTCAATACAATTTCCTGATTCTGGATTTTCACAAGAGCTTGTCGGAGGCGAATTTCATCCAACTGAAAAAACATTACTTCATCGAAGGCCTGTTGAATAAGCAAGTGATCGGGTTCGTATTCTGAAAAAACATCAAAAAGTAAACTGGTATTCATTCTGAGATGTCTTGATTTTCGTTGCTCTCCGGGAAAGCCATGAAAAACAAGTCCGGCAACTTGGCTAATTCCCCAGAATCTTCGCTTAGCCATCTCTGAGTTATTCAGGCTTGATCGAATATCTTCTACAAGATTTTCCGGAGAAAGGACATCATTTTCAAGGGCCTCTTCAATAGGGATATCCTGATCCGATAAGAGCTCAAAGCCATAATCATTCATCGCAATTGAAAAGGTAATGGGAGTCATTTTGGAAATACGTTGAGCCAGCAGGGCAGACATCCCTTCATGAACGTATCGACCTTCAAAAGGAAAAAAGAACACATGGCATCCTTCTCTGGAAAAGCTTTTTTCAATCAGGAACTGATTTTCGCCCGGAAGAATAGACCAGTCTTTCTGGATGTCCAAAATCGGGGAAATGGTTTCCAGTTCAATCATACCTGTATCTCCGGAAATAGCTTTTTGCATAGTTCTTCGAAGGATTGTGGACATATTGGATGAGAGAGACATCCGCCCACCCATATAGCTCGGAACTCTGGACTTAGAACCTTTGGCTCGCCTTACAAAAGCAGAATTCTCTTTAATCTGGATCAACTCCAGGTTTCTTCCGGCAAACCAGAATTTATCCCCAATATTAAGGCTGCTTATAAAAGTTTCTTCAATTGATCCAAGCGAACCGCCACTCAAATATTTTACTCGCATCATGCTATCACTTGAAATAGTCCCAATACTCATTCGGTGTCGCCGGGAAATCTTTCGATCAATGACTCTGTATATTCCGTCTTCATCAACAATCACTTTTGAATACTCGGGATATTTACCCAGCGATTTTCCTCCGGTTGTAATAAAGGTGAGGGCCCAATCCCATTCTTTAACTGAAAGGTCCTGATATGCGAATGTGCTTCTGAGTTCAGGAATAAGTTCATCGGGTTTAAATCCATCTGAAACCGCGAGCGTAACCAAATATTGAACCAACACATCCATTGGTTTTAAAATAGGATCCCGGCTTTCCATCTCTGTGTTATTAATGGCATCCTTTAAGGCGGCTGCCTCAATCAACTCGAGAGCATGAGTTGGAACAAAGTAAATATTACTCGTAGCTCCGGGTTGGTGGCCGCTTCGTCCCGCACGTTGCATAAACCGCGCTACCCCTTTTGGGCTCCCAATTTGAATAACTGTATCCACAGGACTGAAATCCACACCAAGATCAAGACTGGAAGTACATACGACTGCTTTGAGAATGCCTTCATGGAGCGAGTCTTCTACCCAGTCCCGAACACTTCGATCCAGGGAGCCATGGTGAATTGCAATAGTTCCAGCCAGGTCCGGTCGTGCATCCAGAATGCGTTGAAACCAAACTTCAGCCTGGCCACGGGTATTCGTAAAAATGAGTGTGGAAGTATGCTCGTCAATGATGGGAAGAATTTTGTGAAGCAGATTCAATCCCAGATGTCCATACCACGGAAAATTATCGATTTCATCAGGAAGGACAGAATGAATTTGAATGTCTTTTTCAATGTTGGCTTTTATGATCGTAGAGTTTTCAGAACTATGATCAGCACCCAGCAAGACTTCCAGTGCTTCTTCCAGATTTCCAATAGTAGCTGAAATACCCCAAACAGAAAGATTTGGTCTCATTGCTTTCAAACGGGAAAGTCCGAGTTCGACCTGAATTCCTCGTTTTGATCCTAATAATTCATGCCATTCATCAATAATAATGGCATCCAGATTTTTGAAATGGCGCTCATATTTTTTTTGAGCCATCAGGATGTGAATGCTTTCGGGAGTAGTTATAAGTACTTCGGGCATCCGTTTATTCTGTTTTTGTTTGACGGATTGGGAAACATCCCCGGTTCTTCGTCCTACTTCCCAGGGTATTTCCATCTCATCCAACGAACGTTGAAGAGCACTTTCGATATCTTTTGCTAATGCACGAAGAGGGGTGATCCAAAGTACTTTTAACCCATTATTGGTTTTGGACGAGTAATCCTCCGGATGTTCATTAATCCATTTTATCACATTAGGCATCCAGAGCGCAAAAGTCTTACCACTTCCGGTAGGGGCGTTTAAAAGTCCGTTCTTTCCCTGAAGAAAAGTATCCCAAACCTCAGACTGAAAAGGAAAGATTTCCCATCCTTTAGAAGAGAACCATTGCTCTACAATTTCAAGCCCCTGTGATTTTGATTTCATTTAATGATTTTTGTCTTGATTCTCCGCCTAAAAAACGTCAACATAAGCCGATCTAATAACCTAACCGAATTTGATTTAAAAATGTGGCTGAATATAAAATCGTTCAATGAATACAACGAAACTTTTAATGAAAGCGAACAAGACCGCTTAGCATTCTGGGAGCATGAAGCAGGGACCTTTTACTGGAGGAAACGATGGGATAAAGTACAGACAGGTGGATTTGAAACAGCCGACATTAAATGGTTTGAAGGTGGGAAGCTCAACATCACTGAAAATGCTCTGGATCGGCACCTGAATACGATTGGAAATAAAACAGCCTTTATTTTTGAGCCGAACCATCCTGATTCATTTCGCAGAACGATTACTTTTAAGCAACTTCACGAAGATGTCTGTCGGTTCAGTAATGTGTTGACCAGCAAGGGAATCAAAAAAGGAGACCGCGTTTGTATTTATATGGCGATGACTCCTGAATTAGTAATTGCTGCATTAGCCTGTGCAAGAATTGGTGCGGTTCATTCCATTGTATTTGCCGGATTTTCAGCTCAATCATTGAGTGAACGAATCAATGATTGTGAAGCAAAAATGTTGATAACAAATGACGGATTGAGAAGAGGGGATAAGCATGTTCCTTTAAAAGATATTTCTGATGAAGCGTTGAAAACCAGTCCTTCAGTTACAAGTGTGATTGTTTGTCAAAGAACCAACCGGGACATTGAATGGGTTGAAGGTCGTGATGAATGGTGGCACAATCTGATTAGAAATGCATCCAAAGAGCATGAAGCCGTTGAGATGGATGCAGAAGATCCATTATTCATTTTATATACCTCAGGATCAACAGGTAAACCTAAAGGAGTAGTTCATACTTGTGGTGGATATATGGTCTACACCAGTTATTCTTTTAGAAACGTGTTCCAGGTTGGTGCCGATGATGTCTATTGGTGTACGGCTGATGCAGGCTGGATTACAGGGCATAGCTACATAATTTATGGTCCGCTATTTACTGGAACTACCGGAATTATTTTTGAGGGAACCCCAACGTATCCGGATGCCGGACGATTCTGGGAAGTCGTTGAGAAGTACAAAGTCACACATTTCTACACTGCTCCAACCGCTATTCGAGCACTAATGAGTTATGATCTGGATTTCGTAAAGAAATATGATTTAAGCTCACTTAAAGTGCTTGGCTCAGTTGGAGAACCCATCAATGAAGAAGCCTGGCACTGGTACCACACGCATATTGGTGGAGGACGGTGTTCCATTGTAGACACCTGGTGGCAGACAGAAACCGGCGGAATTATGATTTCTCCGCTGGCAGGAATCACTCCAACCAAACCAGGATTTGCCACACTTCCTTTACCGGGGATTTTTCCTGTTTTAATGGATGAGAATGGCAATGAAATTGAAGGAAATGGGGTAGAGGGAAATCTCTGTATCAAACACCCTTGGCCGTCCATTGCCAGAACGGTATATGGAGATCATGAACGATACAAACAAACTTATCTATCAACATACAAAGGCTATTATTTTACAGGTGATGGATGCCGACATGATGAAGATGGCTATTACCGAATAACAGGCCGCGTTGATGATGTGCTGAATGTTTCAGGTCACCGTTTAGGAACCGCCGAAATTGAAAATGCTCTGGATGAACACAATCGGGTAGTAGAAACTGCTGTAGTCGGATATCCCCATGATATTAAAGGGCAGGGGGTATATGCCTTTATGATTTGTGATGGAGAGGTTAAAGACACCGATGCTTTCAAGAAAGAACTACTGGATCTTGTTGTTAAAATCATCGGGCCAATTGCTAAGCCGGACAAAATTCAGATTGTGCCCGGACTCCCAAAAACACGTTCCGGAAAAATCATGCGCCGAATTCTTAGGAAAGTGGCAGCCAATGATTTGGAAAATGTGGGGGATACCTCAACCTTGCTGGACCCAAGTGTGGTGGAAGCAATTAAGAATGGTAAGGCGATTTAAAAACTTAGCAAATACCCAACCGGAAGAAAAAGCAAACTTCCGATTAGTAGTATCAATCGGAAGCGGGTTTTGGGCATCATACGGTTGAAAAAGAGTCCGTAGGTATAGGGATGTTCAATCAGCCAGTCATAGTAATGGTCGCGATGTGGAGAACCTAAAGCCATGGTTACATGTCCGTGGATAATGGTAATCATGAACGGAATGGAAAAGACAAAAGCCCCGAAATAGCGAAGAATTTCCATGATGCCCAGAAGTTTAGCCGCGTAGTAATAAGGCCATGCAAATAGCACAATCATTGGGACACTTAATACCCAGTTGATGAGGCTGATTCGGATAAAATTGGAATGGGATAACTCAGACAAGAAATTTTGGATTATGAATTTTGAATTAGCTTCATGAAATATCTAATGAGGCTAATTCAAAATCCAGAATTAATAATTCAGAATTAAATTTGTGACGCGATAAGCATTTCGATTTCGCGGTAGGGGATGTCAAACATTTCACTGATGGATTTCTTAGTGATATGCTTTTTGTATGCGTACGTACCATTTCTGAGCGCCACATTGTCCCATAAACATTCCTTTACCCCGCCTGCATCACCAATCGCCAATACGTAAGGAACAAGTACATTATTAAGTGCATAGGTTGCAGTACGGGCTACGTTCGCCGGGATGTTCGGGACACAGTAATGGGTTACATCATGTACCGAGAATATCGGATTGGAATGAGTTGTAGCTCTGCTGGTAGCAACACATCCGCCCTGATCGATTACGGTATCTACAATTACGCTTCCGGCTTTCATTCCGGCGACCATCTCTTCGGTGACCCAGCAAGGAGAACGTTCTCCTTCAGCCATAGCCGCGCCAATAATTACATCTGCAAACTTTAAGGCATTGCTTAAATATTGCTGATTAGCTACTGCCGTAATTATTCTGCGATCCAATGCATTTTCAAGTCTACGGAGGACAGTAAGGTCATTATCCATCACAAAGACCTGAGCTCCGTACCCTAAGGCTGTTCGGGCAGCGTATTCGCCGGTGATTCCGGCTCCAAGGATAACAACGGTTGCAGGTGGCACACCAGAGATACCACCAAGCATAATTCCCTGACCACTGCTTCGGCTTTCCATATAGTGTGCGGCAATCTGAACAGCAATGGAACCTGTGATTTCATGCATCATACGAACAATGGGAAACTCTTTATCTGCTCCGCGAATAAACTCATAGCCAATGCCAGTCACACTTTTACTGCTTAACGCTTCAAAATATTCCTGATTTTGACTTCCAAGATGAAGAGCTGAGACAATAGTATGGTTGGGTTCTAACCGTTCAAATTCATCAGGAGACAGAGGTGCTACTTTTAATATAAGTTCAGATTTCTTAAACAGATCATCCGCACTTAACGCAATTTCTGCACCTGCTTCGGCATAATCACGATCTGTAAACTTAGCTTCTTCTCCAGCTCCTTTTTCAATAAAAATCTCATGTCCATTTGCCCGAAGTACGGAAACTCCACCGGGAGTTAATGAAACCCTTTTCTCATCTATAGAATTTTCTTTTGGGATGCCGATTCGTAGTGATACCTCGCTGGTAGTACGCAGGAGGTGCTTTTCAAGCGTTTGTATCCCTAATTGTTCAGTATCCAGCGGGTTGATATCCATAGTTTTTGGTTAGGACTAATTTTCGGAAGATAATGTTTTCAATGTTCAATTTAGAATGCATCAATTAAGAATTAATTAATCGATATAAACATTTCTAATTCTTAATTGGCTCATTGATAATTGATAAGAAGCTTTCCTCATCCAGAATTTCTATTCCCAGATCCTGTGCTTTTGTAAGCTTACTACCAGCAGATTCCCCGGCTAATACATAATCCGTTTTTTTACTCACAGAAGAAGAGGTTTTACCACCATGTTTTTCAATGAGTTCGGAGGCATCTTTTCTGGATAAAGTTGGAAGTGTACCAGTAAGTACAATGGTTTTTCCTTCTAATTTGTTGGAAGCGAGTTCTTCTTCTTCCACTTCAAATTGGAGTCCATAAGAAATTAAGCGTTCTACCAATTTGGAGTAGGTTTCATGTTGGAAGAATTCAACTACCGATTCGGCAATTCGGGGACCTATTGAATCAACAGTCAGGAGTTCCTCTTCAGAAGCCGATTGTAATGCATCAATTGTTTTGAAAGCTTTTGCCAGATCCTTTGCTACGGTTTTCCCGACAAACCGAATTCCCAGTGCATATAATACCCGCTCAAATGGCTGTTCTTTACTTTTGTTGATTCCATCTATCAGATTCTGAGCGCTTTTCTCAGCCATTCTTTCGAGAGGGATAATCTGATCAATCTCCAGTTCATATAAATCAGCATAATTTGAAATCAATCCTTCGGAAACAAGTTGATCAACTACCGATTCTCCTAAACCTTCTATATCCAGAGCATCCCGGGAAGCAAAGTGTTCTATTTTGATACGTACCTGTGGAGGACATTCAGGGTTAACACATCGCCAGGCGACTTCCCCTTCGTACTTGATGAGTTCAGCATCACAGGCCGGGCATTCCTTAGGAAAATTGAATTCCGGACTTCTTCCTTCCCGCTCAGGATCAACTACACTGATTACCTGAGGGATAATTTCTCCGGCTTTTTCAACAACAACGGTATCGCCAATTCGGATATCTTTTCTATGAATTTCTTCCTCATTATGAAGTGAGGCCCGTTTTACGGTAGTTCCTGCAAGTAAAACAGGTTCAAGTTCAGCAACGGGAGTGATGGTTCCCAATCGTCCTACCTGTAGTGTAATATCGTTTATGATTGTTGTCGCTTGCTCAGCTTCGAATTTATAAGCAATAGCCCAGCGGGGGAATTTAGAAGTACTGCCTAGCTGCTCCCTTAAGTGTGTCTGATTAATTTTGATAACCACTCCATCCGTTTCGTATGGGAGGGTGTGTCTTAGTTCATCGAACTCTGCTATAGTAGCATGAACTTCATCAATATTTTTGCAAACTCTCGGATGTTCATTTCCAGGGAGTCCAAATTCGTCAATAAGTTTAACTTTCTGAGCCTGAGTAATGGAGTCATACTTTTCATCAAACAACAAATCAAAAGCAAAGAACCGAATGGGCCGTTGAGCGACAGCTTTTGGATCCTGCATTTTTAATGATCCTGCGGTTGAGTTTCTTGGGTTTGCAAATACACTCAGGCCTTCTTCTTCCCGCTTTTGATTCATTCGGGCAAACGCTTCCCGCTCCATAAATGCTTCACCTCGTACTTCAACAACAGCTGGATAATCTCCAGAGAGTTTTAATGGAATATCCCGGACTGTTTTTACATTTCTGGTGATATCATCCCCTTGTTGACCATTTCCACGTGTTGCTCCGAGTACTAACTCTCCATTTTCATAGCGGAGTCTGAGAGAAGCTCCATCGAATTTTAATTCTACAAGGTAGTCGTAGTCAGTATGCTCAAGTATACGCTGAACACGCCCATCAAAATCGTTGAGTTCCTGCTCGTTATATGTATTATCAAGACTAAGTAGTGGAACCGGATGTTGGACGGTCTCAAATTCTGAAGAAGCTTCGCCACCAACTCGTTTTGTCGGTGAGTCATCAGTGGCAAGATCATATTCATTTTCTAGTGCTTCAAGTTCTTTGAGTTTTTCATCAAAGTCCTGATCACTCATGAAAGGTTGAGCATCCTGATAATAAGCCTCATTAGCTTTCTTAAGAAGCTCTTTTAGTTCCTGAACCCTTTTTTGCGCCTCTGATTTATTCATCCCCAAAACTATCTAGTGTATTAATAATTGATGCGGTACACTAAACTATCAGGGGGACCTTCTTCGTAAGGAAAAGTTGGCGGTGCAGGATCAAAATAACCGGAATTATCAAGGATCGATCTTGTGATTATTACGGATTCAGTTTCAGGATCATAATATTGCCTGTGGTTATCAATCACATGACCATTAAAAAGTAAGAGCATGCGTGAATGTTGTCCACGAACCAGGAGTGAGTCATTAAAATCGAAATTATAAGCTTCTCCTTGTTCCATCCAGAATGGATTTGTTCTCCAGTTAAGATCGCTGGTAACACGGACTGGCTCCAGCTTGTCAAAAATAGCGTAAACAGCAACAGTGAGTGTATCAATCTGGATATCCAGATTTGTTGAAGATAGAGGAGGAGCAGAAACCTGATCTTCATTTTCTACTTCAGTTGTACTTTGATCTGGCGATTGGATTGGTGGAGTTATGCTCAAAGTATCCGCTTCGGGAATAGCTTCAGGAAGTGTTGGGAAATTATTTTCAACTGGCTCTACAACTTCGTTAGGATCGCTCTCAAAGAAGCCAAAGATGGTTTCCCTGAAAATGAAACCTGTTGCAAGTAATGCCAGCACAAAAAGGATGATTACAAGAAGCACCCAACCTTTGGAGCCTGAATCCTGAAGTGAGAACTTCTTTCCTAAATCGGCCCAGTTTACATTTTCAACAGTTGGTTTAGGTTTTGAAGCAGTTTGTTCAATATCGGGAGGGGTGACGTTTTTTAAATCGAACGGTTCGTTTTCTTCAGTGGTATCGTCTCCTCCAGTTGAAGCTACGTCTTCATTTTTCGCAAGCAGATCGTGATCGTACATCCCAGCTTCAACTGCATCAAGAGCTTTCACTACATCATCATCATTCAAATGCAAAGCTCTTGCGTAACTTCGTATAAAGCTTCTTATATAGGTTTGATTATGTTCGGTAGATTCAAAAATAGAATCATTCTCAATACTCTTAAGGGTGAGCATTGGAATTTTAATGGAACTTTGAATCTCTTCTAATGAGAGCCCAAGTTCTTTACGAATACCGGATAAATCTTTACCGAGAGACATGCGCAAAAATTTTAATTACTGCTTTGTATTTCTGGCAGCAAACTAAGTAATTAAAGTGGACTGCAAAAGCAAGCTTTTCCTTTTAAATATCCTAAAATGTTAACAAGTATTAAATCGATAAAGAGAGGGTTTATAGAAGTACTATTTCCCAGAGTATGTACTATTTGTGGACTTTCTTTGTCTGATTCTGAACAGTTCATATGTCCCGATTGTGTGAAAAACAGATTTGAAGTAGCGAATCCCGAGAGGAAACGAGCTTCCAGTGATACGCTTCTACCAGAGGGGGTGGTACTACAACATGCACTTTGGAATTTTGATAAGGGAGGTTTTCTTCAGGATTTATTACATGCATTGAAGTATCACCGATTAACTGGGGTGGGAGTAGATCTGGGCATTGCATTAGGAAATAGTTTAAAGAGTAATCCTTTTTTTGAGGGTGATGAAGATTGCATATTAGTTCCTGTTCCTCTCCATCCCAAAAAGAGAAGAATGCGGGGTTATAATCAGGCCAGATTCATTGCGAAAGGGATTGAGCGATCAACTTCAATTCAATTGTGTGATAATTCGGATATAATCAGGATTAAAAACACGAAAACTCAAACCGGATTCACTTTGGAAAAAAGAAGGGAGAACATTAATGGTGCCTTTAAGTTGAATAATGAATCTGCAATAAAAAATAAGACCTGCCTTGTAGTAGATGATGTATTTACTACAGGTGCCACCGCATTCGAACTTGCTGATACTTTGATAAATGGCGGAGCCGGTAAAATTATGATAGTAACTGTGGCTCAAGCCTGAATCATTGCAGGAATAAGGATATATTTAGGGTATGAGTGCACGAAAAGTTGGTGAGTTTAAATGGCAGATGATGGAGTTATCAGACGGAATAACTACTTCCAATGGTAATTGGTATCATATCACGAGCGAGCAGATTGAAGAATATACTCCAGGACTGTTAAAGAAATACCCTTTGGAACGCATTATTAAAGAGGCAGATGCCTGGGTAAAAAGTGCAGACGGACTTTCCTTACTTCTATTTTTTCTTTTGGTATATCTCTCGGTCACCCCTTGGATTGCAGCATTAACATCGATTTTATTTTTTCTGATCTGGTATTTTAATACGAGTGCATTTTTAGTGTTAGCAGCAAGCCCGGTCATTAAGTTAATTACGACTGATGGATTTGCTTATGTTGCTTCTTCTGTTCTTTTAATGGGAATCGCATTCAATGAGTTAATTTCTGTTTACGGTATTTATGTTGATTTCAGTGCTCTTTGGATTGGAATAATTCTCTTTTTTCTCTTTAAAGTAGGATTACTGAGGTTGCTGATTCGATTTATTCAAAGTAAAAGTTCAAAAACCAACATCGAAATTCAGGATCGCATCTTAAATATGCTTCTTATCAGATATGGGATGAAAAGTGGAATTCTGACAGGGAAAGTTAGTGAAATGCAGGATCGATTGATTGATATCGCAAACTATCATAAAACAAGAAAGAAGTAATTTTGAAGCACGTATTCATAATCAGACACGGGGAAACTGATAACAATAAATATCATCGTTTGCAGGGAAGAGGAATAGATGCTTCTATAAATCGGGCAGGAAAACAACAGGCAGATGCTATTGCTGAAGCTTTAGTGCATTTACCCATTCAAAAAGTGTTAACAAGTAGTTTGATTCGCACGCTTGAAACGGCAACTCCTTTAATTGAGCAATCAAAAGCAAAAGTAGAGCGCTACAAAGAACTGGATGAAATGAGTTTTGGTGATTTTGAAGGATGCTACTTTAAAGATGTTAAAGTTCAAATCCACGAAGTTAACGAGCAGTGGATGGAAGGTAATGTTGATGCAGAAATTCCGGGAGGAGAATCACCTCGTCAGGTTTTCGACAGAGCGGGCTCAAAGATAATTGAGGTACTTGAGAATTCTGAAGAAGACTATATCGTGTTCTTAGTTCATGGTCGTTTGATTAGGATTTTGTTGTCAGAGTTCCTTGGAAAGGGGCTAAAAAACATGCATCTGATTAAACATCAAAACGGATCAATTAATCACTTAATATGGAATGGTTCAGGTTTTGAAGCCGTTGAGCTAAACAAAATTGATCATCTAATCGCTGTGTCTGCAGAAGAATAAAATTCAGGTCTCAGCTGATAAGATATTGTATATTTAAGGTCAGTTTTTGTTGAAGTCGCTAATAACTAATGTTTTGGTATGAGTGAAAAAGTCAGATCTATGTTCGCAGATATCGCGGAAGATTACGATCGGGTAAATACCGTTCTTTCGTTTGGAGTCCATCATGCTTGGAGAAGTAAAGCCATCCGGCAAAGTGGAGCTAAACCGGGAGATCATGTGCTTGACTGTGCGACAGGTACAGGTGATTTGGCCATCGAGTTTAAAAAGGCTGTTGGAGATAAAGGATATGTTTTAGGTACTGATTTTTGTGCACCAATGATAGAACCTGCTCCGGATAAGGCAGCAAAAAAGGGGTTAAGTGTAGATTTTGAAGTTGCAGATGCGATGGACCTTCCATATGAGGATGACCGTTTTGATATCGCAAGTATTGCGTTTGGAATTAGAAATGTTGACGACCCAATTTTAGCACTAAAAGAAATGGCCAGGGTGGTTAAACCAGGTGGAAGAGTTGTAGTTTTGGAATTTGGTCAGCCTAACGGATTGATTAAATATCCATATAATTTATATAGCCAGTTTATTATGCCAACTGTAGGGGGACTTCTAACCGGAAATCGCGAGGCATATACCTATTTGCCTCGAACAAGCGCCACTTTTCCAGCAGGGAAAAAATTCATCAGATTGATGGAAGAAGCAAAATGCTTCAAAGATGAGTGGAGTGAAAAATTGACCGGTGGAATCGCTTATGTCTATGTGGGAGTAGTCGAATAATCGTATATTCCTGCCTAAAATTTAATCAATCAAGTACATGTTAATAGAAGATATTAAGAAGATTATTCCACACCGCTATCCATTTTTATTAGTTGATCGTGTGTTGGAAATGGGTGATGAAAACATCAAAGCCATTAAAAATGTAACGGCAAACGAAGAGTTCTTTAATGGTCATTTTCCCGGACAACCGATTATGCCGGGAGTACTTCAGGTAGAAGCCCTGGCTCAAGCCGGTGCAATCATGTTAATGACTAAAAAGGCTGATCCTGAGACCCAATTAATGGTATTTACCGGTATCAATAAGTGTAAATTCAGAAGACAGGTTGTTCCGGGAGACCAGTTAGTATTAGAAGTTGAACTTGGTTCAATGCGACGTAATTTTGTTACCATGGTTGGTAAAGCCACAGTAAATGGTGAAGTAGCTTGTGAATTAGAAGCATCAGCTGCGATCGTTCCTAAAGAAGGATAAATGAGTACAGAAACCGGATCAAATCGTACCGCTAAAGTTACCACTCAAACAGTGGTGGAGATGAAGAAGAAAGGAGAGAAAATCTCCATGCTTACTGCTTACGATTATACAATGGCTCAAATTGTAGATCAGGCTGGCATAGATATCATTTTAGTAGGAGATTCGGCGAGTAATGTGATGGCAGGTTTTGAAACAACGGTTCCCATCACCTTAGAAAATATGATTTATCACACCTCTTGTGTGGTTCGGGGAGTTGACAGAGCCTTGGTTATCGCAGATTTACCATTTATGAGTTATCAGGTGACACCAAAAGAAGCTTTGATTTCAGCAGGGCGGATGATGAAAGAAGCCGGTGCACATGCTGTAAAAATGGAAGGCGGTAAATCTATTATTAACACGGTTAAGAAAATAGTAGACGCTGGAATTCCGGTAATGGGCCACCTAGGATTAACTCCACAAAGCATTTATAAATTTGGAACGTATAAAGTTCGGGCCAAAGAAGAGCTGGAAGCCAAAGCCTTAATTGAGGATGCTAAATTGCTTGAAGAAGCAGGTTGTTTTTCGATTGTCCTGGAGAAAATCCCAGCTAAATTAGCTGAAAAGGTTTCTAACGAATTATCAATCCCAACTATTGGAATAGGTGCAGGTGTTGGTTGTGATGGTCAGGTATTAGTAATCCATGATATGCTTGGAATGAATAAAGATTTTAGCCCGAGATTTCTTCGTCGATACGCGGACATCCATTCGGTAATGACAGATGCAGTTCAAAATTATATTAAAGACGTGAAAAGTAAAGATTTCCCTAATTCTGAGGAGCAATACAGCGGTTAATGATTGATTCAAAAAAGCCCCTAATTCTAGTAAGTAACGACGATGGAATTTATTCAAAAGGAATTAAAGCTCTTGCTGAAGTAGCCGCTGAATTTGGTGAGGTTATTATAGTTGCTCCAGATCGCCAGCAAAGTGCAGTTGGGCATGCTATTACTATTGAAACTCCACTTCGGGCACAAAAACTTAAAATAGCTGAACGTTTTGAAGGATTCGCAATCAACGGAACTCCGGCCGATTGTGTGAAATTAGCTCACGATCAACTGCTGGATGTAAAACCGGATTTGGTGTTGAGCGGAATCAATCATGGGAGTAATGCCGGGATCAATATTCTTTATTCCGGAACGGTAAGCGCTGCGACGGAGGGAACGGTATTGGGGTATCCATCTATTGCGGTAAGTTGTACCGATTATGATAACGATGCAGATTTATCCGGAAGTCAGCAAGCTGCCAGAAAGGTGATTAAATTGGTTCTGGAGAAAGGCCTGCCTAAAGGGGTTACTATGAACGTGAACGCGCCCTCAGGACCGATTAAAGGAATAAAATGGGCCCGGATGGCGGACAGTAGGTATGTGGAAGAATATGAAGGCCGCAAAGATCCACTCAATCGACCTTATTACTGGCTTACTGGAAAGTTTGAGTTACTTGATGATGGCAGCAATGCAGATATTCATATTCTAAACGATGGTTTCGCAGCTGTTACTCCTATTCAGTATGATCTTACAGATTATGATTTACTCCGCAAGCTAGGAGAAGAAGATTTTTGAAGAATTAGTGATGATTCTTTTGGAATGACTTCTTTGTCTTATGATAAATTAAAGCAGCTGTGGTAAAAACTACCAATACGATCAGACCAATATTGTCTATCGATACCAGGTAGGAAAATCCAGCTCTCGAAGCACCAATAGCTTGTTCTGCTTGAATGACTCTAACTCCCATCGCTAATACGAGAAATAAAATTATTCCCAGAAATACTTTTGTAAAAAGGGTGCTTGACATAATACATTCAGATAAAAAGTTCTTGACCAACTGAATGTACTTTATTGTGAGACTTTTAGTATTAAGAAGAGATTACGGAGTGTTAAGTTTGTGTTACTAAAAACCCATCTCAGCTAATCGTTTTACAGAACCAACCCAAAAATCGTAATATCGTGGTTTGGCTTCTTTCCCAACCTGTACGTTGATTTGATTCATATGAGAAAGTGCAACTGTACCAAGGTGGGTTCCCCATTTTGCACTATCTACAGAAACGAATGAATCATTTATATTTTCCTGAGCAAAAATCTGTGTGTTTTGAAACAGGAATACTGGATTTAGAGAGTAATTAGTACCTTTTCCAACAGCGGCACTATAGGAGAAGTAAGGAAATCCTTCCAGATCTGGGTTTTCAGGATTGAACTCATCCTGAATATATCCCCGGCAAAGTTGTTCTACGGAACTCAGCACCTCGCTTTTCTCCCTTGGATATACACTATCCCCAAACCAGTCGACCACATCGCTTAGTTTTTCAGTAATAACTTCAGGTGTTTTAAGAATTAAATCAGCCAGATAAGTTCCACGATGTGGAGTTGCTACGGTTGTAAGTGAGGCAACTCTGTGTTCAATTCCTAAATGGGAAAGAGCATGACGCATATCCAGTCCACCCATACTATGAGCAATTACATTTACCTTTTTATAGCCATGTTCATCACATACCTGATTAATTAAGCGCACCCAGTTTCGTGCTCTTGTTTGGATAGAGGCATAAGGAACCACATTTGGGGCAAAAGCAGGGATTCCGTGCTCTCTCATCAACATACAAGGATCATGCAGAGGAGAGGGTTTTACTAACGAACCAATGGCACCAAATCCATGACAAAGGAAGACCGGATACTTAGTATGAAGAACATCGGGTTGAGGAAATTCCTCTAATTGAAATCGTTTAACCAGTGCATTTCCTTCTGCCATAGTTAATCCTCAATAAGAATTGAGTTATCAGTAATCATTCGAATAGTTCTGAATATAGTTCCTTCATGTTCAATATAGATGTTCATGTCTTTTTCAGGAAATACAACTCTGGTAGGAGAGGTAAATCCCATCGGGTAAAGTAATTCATGTAAATCTAAATGATAAGAGGTTTTAGAGAAAGTGGAAGGAACCCGAACCCGATATATTTTTCTGGAAAAACTGGAATCTATTTCTACATTATAAACTCGAATCTGATTTCTGATAAGGTCTGCTTCATCCAAAGAAAGCTGAATTAAAGAGTCCAGTTCAACTTCGGTAGTAATTTTATTAGGAACGAATGAAGGAGTGTAAGCGAGGATAATTCCACTTAAAATGCAGGCAAAGAGTAAAAGTGCGGAGATGATTTTCTTGGGTGATTTCATTCAGAGATGTTACTCAGAATCGAATATGAATTTCAACACTCTTTCAGCTACTTCTTTTTTAGTGCCTTTGAACTCTGTATCAGTACCTTTTCCGAGTACGTGAACGTGATTAGTATCAGCTTCAAAACCCGTGTTTTTGTTAGATAGAGAATTGGCAACAATCCAGTCTGCATTTTTCCTTTTTAGCTTTGAACTGGCGTTTTCGATCAGGTTCTCGGTCTCCATAGCGAACCCAATCAATGTTTGGTGATCGGGTTTTCTTTCTCCCAGCCAGGAAAGAATGTCCGTAGTACTTTTTAGCTTGACGTAGCTTTTACCATCTCCCTTTTTTACTTTGTGGTCGAAGGTATCAATTGGCGTGAAATCAGATACCGCAGCTGCCATAATAATTACATCGGCATCAGCCTTTTGCTGAACGGCATTGTATAAATCTTCAGCACTAACAATACTTTTGGTAACCACTCCTTCAGGGGCTTCCAGTGAAACAGGACCGTGAATCAAAGTAACTTCGGCTCCTAATCGTTGAGCAGCTGAAGCCATGGCAAAACCCATTTTCCCAGAACTTGGATTAGAAATAAAACGAACCGGATCAATAAACTCTCTGGTAGGGCCAGCTGTAACCAGTACTTTCTTACCTTCTAACGGACCTTTGATAGAACCGATAATCTCACTGGCTTTTTCAAGAATAGTTTCTATTTCAGGCAACCTTCCTTTTCCTTCCATACCACTGGCAAGGAAACCAGATTCAGGTTCAAGAATATGATATCCGAACTCACCCACTTTCTTTAGATTTTCAGAAACGGAAGGGGATTCATACATCTCTCCATCCATGGTTGGACAAATCAAAATCGGAGAACGTGCTGCCAGCACGGTTGCAGTGAGCATGTTATCGGAAATGCCATTAGCAATTTTAGCAAGTGTATTTCCTGTGCAGGGAGCAATTACAAACAGATCAGCCCATTCTCCCCAGTTTATGTGACGGGTCCATTCTGTAGCGCTTTCCTGTTCCTCAGGAAAGATTTCAACAGCAACATCATGACCGGAAAGGGAGGCGAAGGTCTCTAAACCAACAAAGCGGGTTGCTGAAGGAGTCATTGTGACTCTAACTTCGGCACCCGCTTTTTGAAATTCTCTAAGTAAAAAAACAGCTTTATAGGCTGCAATTCCTCCGGTTACACCCAGAATGATGCGTTTACCGGAGAGCATAAATTATTCTACTTCAGGTCGACGGTAGTAAATCGTGTCATCTTCCATCTCAGATACTGAGCGCTGAACGGCATGTGGAAGTTTCTCAAAAGCTTTTGAGATTTGCTCTTGTTCTTCGTTGAAAGAGAACTCGTCGTCGTCATCAAAACCTTCGAAATATTGAAGTTTTTCGTCCAGTTCTAATTTCTCTTGTGCAGCAAGTTGGCGAGCTCTTTTCGCCATAATCACCAATAACTCGTATTTATTACCAGTTACTTCTTTAAGCTTTTCAATGTCAAGGGTACGAATCGGCATAATTTCTGATTAAATAAGATTCATAAATTTCGATACTGCGTGCTTAACCTGAGCATAAGCAGTGTCCAAATCATCATTAATAATTACCTGATCAAATTGATCAGAGTATTCAAGTTCTTCACTTGCACGTTCGAGTCTGAGGCCTAATGAATACTCATTTTCGGTGCCACGGGCTTCTAAACGCTGTTTTAACACTTTAAGTGATGGAGGCTGAATGAACAAGCTAAGGCAATTATCGCCATAGAGTTGTTTCACATTTACCGCACCTTTCACGTCGATGTCAAGCAGAATAAAATAGCCTGTTTTTAGCTTCTTATCAACTTCTGATCGCAGTGTTCCATATCGGGTTCCACTGTAGAATTCTTCCCATTCCAGAAAGTCTTTTGCATCAATTCTTTCCTGAAATTCTTCCTTACTCAAAAAGTGATAATGGATGCCATTTTCTTCACCTTCGCGTGGAGAGCGGGTTGTGGCAGACACTGAGAACTTCAGCTGTTCAAAATCATCAAACAACATCTTTGCCAGAGTAGATTTTCCACTTCCGCTGGGTGCTGCTAATATGATGAGTTTACCTTCTTTCAATGGGTCAAAATTAAATTCTACCGTTCAATTTTCTTATTCCACGTTTTGTACTTGTTCGCGTATTTGCTCCAGCATTTCTTTGGCTTTTACTACATGATGAGCGATACCCGAATCATTTGCCTTAGAACCAATGGTGTTCAGCTCACGGTTGATTTCCTGAGTAAGGAAGTTCAATCTTCTGCCAGCTGGCTCGGGTTGTTCAATAGCTTCGATGAAGAATTTTAAATGAGCTCTTAGTCGAACTGTTTCTTCGGTGATATCCATTTTATCAGCCATAATAACTACTTCCATCTCGAGGCGTTCCTCATCAATATTTTCGTCATCAATGAGTTGCTTGATTCGTTCATGAAGTTTCTTTCTCACTTCTTCACTACGCCCTTCAGTAATTACCAGGATTTCATCCAAAGCCCCGTTAATCGCGTTGATTCTGTCAATGAGATCATTCTTAAGCTGATTTCCTTCCTGTGTGCGCATCTCCATCAAATTAGAGAGACCGATATCCAGTGCTTTTTTAACTAACTCCCATTTTTTTTTCAGGGATTCTTCATCCTCTTCAGGAGTAATGAAAACATCACTGAAACTGGTAATATTCTTGATGTTTAGAGGAGTCTCAATTCCGGTTGTTTCACGGAGTTGGTTCAATAACTTTGCGTAGGCCTTAGCTTTATTTTCATCAACCTGGATAGAAGGTTCGCCGGAGTCCTTCTCAGAAACATAAACGGTAATATTCAGCTTGCCCCGGCTTACTAATTTCTGAACAAGCTCTTTTATTGCTAGTTCTTTGTTTTGAAGTCGTTGCGGCAATCTTGTGGTAATATCCAGATAGCGGCTGTTAAGTGATTTGAGTTCGACTGTGGCGTTGAGTCCGTTATCAGCGGCCTCACCTCGCCCAAAACCCGTCATTGAGATAATCATAGATGATTTTAATGCTAGAGATGTAATAAGTCTAAGTGAAACAGAAGGTACAAAAGTGTGAGATGCTAAAAAAACAAAGTCGTTGGCTTGATGAAGCTTTTTATTATCTTTTGCGCCATTGGAAAAATCTATGAACATACTCGGAATATCAGCATTTTATCACGACTCGGCTGCTTGCCTGATACAGGATGGTAGGATTGTAGCAGCAGCTCAGGAAGAACGGTTTACTCGCAAGAAGCATGATGAAGGATTTCCGGTGCATGCAACTACCTATTGTCTTGAGCTCGCCGGACTTTCGATCGATGAACTGGATGCAATTGTCTTTTACGATAAGCCCTTTTTGAAGTTTGAGCGGTTGTTGGAAACTTACCTCTCATTTGCACCCAAAGGAATCCGCTCTTTTATTACAGCGATCCCTGTTTGGCTGAAAGAAAAAATGTTCCTGAAGAAACTTATTTATGATGAATTAAAAAAAGTGGGTGAGTACGAGAAAGAAGAGGTGAATCTGTTGTTTCCTGAACATCACCTTAGCCATGCCGCCAGCGCTTTTTATCCATCCAAATATGAAGAAGCTGCGATCCTTACCATAGATGGTGTAGGGGAATGGGCTACAGCTTCTATCTGTCATGGTAAAGGAAAAGAGATCACCATTCTAAAAGAACTTCAATTTCCACATTCCCTTGGATTGTTGTATTCCGCGTTCACCTATTTTCTTGGCTTTAAAGTTAATTCAGGAGAATATAAACTTATGGGCTTGGCTCCCTACGGAAATCCGGATTCTAAGCTTTTAGAGGAATACATCACCAAAATAAAAGAAGAACTCGTTGATATCCGGGAAGATGGTTCAATCTGGTTAAATCAGGAATACTTTAGTTACGCTACCGGACTCAGAATGGTGAACGACAAAAAATGGGAAGCTCTTTTTGGATTCCCTAAGCGCGAGGGTGAAGGCGAGCTACAACAACATGAGGCTGATCTGGCGCTTGCTATCCAAAAGGTGACAGAAGAAATTGTGGTTAAAATGGCTACTCATGCAAAAGAACTTACCGGTGCAAAGGCAATTTGTATGGCGGGTGGAGTTGCACTCAACTGTGTGGCGAATGGGAAACTTCAGAATGAAGGTATTTTTGAAGAAGTCTACATTCAACCCGCAGCTGGTGATGCCGGTGGAGCTGTTGGAGCAGCACTTGCAGCATTGCATATCTATTTTGATGAAGAAAGAGAGCCTCAATCGCCGGATTCTATGCAAGGGGCTTATCTTGGACCAGAATTTCATTCTATTGATGTTGAAAGAGCTCTTAGAAAGTTTAAGCCAAAGTACACTCTGCTAGATGAAAAGGAGCTGTATCCAAAGGTTGCTGAAATTTTGGATGATGGAAATGTTGTTGGTTGGTTTCAGGGAAGGATGGAATTTGGTCCTCGTGCACTGGGTGGAAGAAGTATCATTGCTGACCCGAGAAGAACAGATATGCAAAAGAAGCTGAATCTGAAGATTAAATACCGGGAGTCATTCCGACCTTTTGCGCCTTCAGTTTTGGCTGAGGAAGTTTCAACTTATTTTGAGATGGAATCTGATTCTCCTTACATGTTATTGGTGCAACCGGTGAAGGAGGAAATCCGCGAAAAACTACCTGAAGGCTACAATGCAATGCCATTACGTGAGAAGCTGGCTGTAAAGCGATCAGAATTTCCTGCAATTACACACATTGATTTTTCAGCACGAATTCAAACAGTACATAAAGAAACCAATCCGGAATACTGGAATCTTATTTCTGCCTTTAAAGAACGTACGGGATGTGGGATGGTAGTAAATACCAGCTTTAATGTGCGAGGAGAACCCATTGTATGTACTCCGGAAGATGCCTATCGATGTTTTATGAATACAGAGATGGATTATCTGGTAATAGGTGAGTATGTTTTTGCTAAGTCAGAACAACCTGATTGGGATAAGAAAATTGAATTTGAAAAGGATTGATTAAGAAGTGAAAGGGTTACAAAGTGACAAAGTCGCAAAGCAATCCCAACTAGAATTGTCATCCTTCGCGATAGCAAAGAATGACTTAAAATGAAATAAAATGGATCTACTAAAAGACTTATGGGGTTTTATGAAAGAGCGGAAGAAATTCTGGCTTGCCCCGGTAATCGTAATTTTATTATTACTTGGATTTTTGATTGTGATTGGAGGCGGGTCTTCCATCGCACCGTTCATTTATACGCTGTTTTGATATGATGCCGGTCAGGGACATAGCCTTTGTTCGAAGTGATTCGGAAACACCAAAAACCCAGCTCGTTATTGTAGTTGGGTTATTAGTGATCGCTGCAATTCTGGATAATGAAATAATCGCATATGCATCGCTGATTATTGGCTTGATTTGTCTTGTGATTCCTCCCGCTGGTCATTGGATTGTGTGGGGATGGTACAAGCTGGCACTGATTTTAAGTCGGGTGATGAATCCGCTCGTACTCGGAATTGTCTATTTCATCTTCATCTCCCCGATTGCCATTCTGTTTCGTTTATTCGGAAATGATCCCATGCGTCTGAAAGACAATAAGGGAAGCATGTACGAAATCAGAGAGAAGACATATACAAAGGAAGACCTAGAGAAGCCTTGGTAGGGCCGCCTTCGGCTGAATTAAAAATTATAGATTCAAAATTTTGGATTAGTAAAACAGCAATTCAAAATTTGTAATTCATAATCACTTATCCAACAACCTTCTATGATAATTAATCTGTCCCAAATGGTAGGAAAGGTGGCTATAAAGGTGAAGTAAGAACCATTCGGTTTTTAGCACCCGGTCATAAATCTCAACAGGATAATCTTTTTGGATGTCTTCGTCGGTCATTCCGGCCAGGGTTTTTTTCACAGAGATAACGGCTGCATCCAAATCATCAAGAAGTTCTTTTCGGGTTACCGTACCATTGAACTCAAACTCCCGGTCACGTACATAATCGGTTTCTCCCAAAATGGCACCGAAGAAATGTTGAAGATTGCCTGACAGGTGAAGGCTTAGGTTTCCGGCGCTGTTATTAATTCCAACCGCTTTTTGCCAAATAGCTTCTTCAGATGAGTAGGCTTCGATTTCTTCTTTTATACGTGCGATATCCCGCAGGAAGAGTTCTGAAAGGGTTTGTGATAGCATGGTATGGGATTTTGATATTGATATATCTCCTAATGTACTAAACAGTCATTTCGAGTGAAAGCGAAGATCCAAAATGGAAACCCAATTAAATCCTTCGGAAGTATTCTCAGGATGACTATTAACTATTTGGTTTCCTCGCTTTCGATCTTCTTTAAACTTACCGCATTGGTACAATAGCGAAGTCCGCTTGGTTCGGGTCCATCAGGGAATACATGTCCGAGGTGAGCATCACAGGTATTGCAAAGGATTTCAACCCGGGTCATGCCATGACTGAAATCTCCCTCGTAAGCGACTGCGTTTTCTTTTACAGGTTGGGTGAAAGACGGCCACCCAGTGTGACTCTCGAACTTAGTGTTGGAATCAAAAAGAAGAGTATCGCAGCAAATGCAGGCATATTCGCCGGGCTCAAACCTGCTACACATTTCGGAGGAAAAAGGACGTTCGGTTCCTTTTAGTCGGGTTACAGCATATTGCTCATCAGTGAGCTTATTTTTCCATTCTTCTTCGGTTTTCTCTACTCGTTGATCCGGGTCAGGATTACCATTTTTAGCAAATTTGAGTACGTCTTTCCAAGTTAGCATAGTAAATATTTAGAAAATGAAGGTGTCATTCTGAGGATCCTTCCCTTTTGCTCAGGTTGACAATATTAATAGAAATTAGTTTAACAACGTTCTGATCTTATTCGCAAAACTATTTGCTGCTTCAGGCGACTTCCCTTCCGAATAGATTCGTACAATAGGTTCCGTATTAGATTTCCGGAGATGAACCCATCCTTCCTCAAAATCCACTTTAACACCATCCACAGTATTTGGGTTTAGTGTTGCATAATGCGTTTTCACCATTTCAAGAACTTCGTCCGCATCCTTACCTAATTCGTCAAGCTGAATCTTGCTTTTGCTCATATAGTAATTGGTAAACTCAGCCCGTAGTTCTGATGAAGATATTTTTTTCTCTGCCAGATGTTGAATTACACAGGCAATTCCAACCAAAGCATCACGCCCATAATGTAAATCAGGGACTATAATTCCACCACTTCCTTCTCCTCCAACTACTGCATTCACTTCCTGCATTTTCTTAACCACGTTGATTTCACCCACAGCCGAACGGTGACACTTCTGTCCATATTTTTCACTTACTTCATCTGCAATCCTTGAAGAGGAGAGGTTAGTAGCAGTTACTCCTGGTTTTTTACTCAGAATAAAATCAAATACAGTGGCTTGTGTGTATTCTTCCCCAAATAAGATTCCTGTGTCATCAACTAGTGCAAGTCGGTCTGCATCCGGATCGGTCACAACACCAATATCAGCACCGGTTTCTTTGACCAAATCACAAATCTCAGTGAGATGTTCCGGCAGAGGTTCGGGATTATGTGGGAAAAGTCCGTTCGGAGTACAATGAATTTTGTGGATGGTTTTCACTCCAAGCTTTTCAAGAAGATTTGGAACAGCAATTGACCCGGCGCCATTAACTGCATCAACTGCAACAGATAGATTAGCTCCAGCAATAATGTCAGGATCAATGTAATCCAGATTTAAAATTTCATCTATATGATAATCGAGCAAAGAATCGTCTTCACACGAAACTCCTATTTTATCATAGGGCTGATAATTAAACTTTCCACTTTCAGAAACCGCAATCATATCTGATCCCTGTACAGCATCCATAAATTCACTTGTGGAATTGAGCAATTTTAATGCATTCCATTGAGCAGGATTATGACTGGCAGAAATGATAATCCCTCCGGCTGCTTTATACTTTAGCACACCTATCGCTACAGTTGGGGTAGGGACGATTCCTACCTTAACTACATCACAACCAACGCTCATGAGTGTAGAAGCAACGATGTCTTCGCAAATCTGTCCGGTTACTCTGGAATCTCGTCCAAGTACTACAGTTCCACCGTTTACCCAGGTTCCGTAAGCTGCTGTAAAACGAGCGAGATTTTCGGGAGTTAAATCAGTTCCAAAAACTCCACGAATGCCCGATATTGATACCATTAAAGCCATTAATTTCTTCTCCGTTGGTTTTTAACTATTTCCAGTTGTTGTCTCCATTCACTAAGTCCTGGAAAGTTTGGGCTAACTTCTAATCCAAGATTAGCAATCTCAATCGCTTTTTCTAATTTACCACTATTATAGTAAGCTCCGGAGAGGTTATAAAGCATTTGAGGATCATTTGGAAGAGCTCTACGAGCAGCTTCTAAGTATCTAATTGCTTTAAATGGATTTTCTTTTTGAATTTGAATTGATCCAAGCATTTTATTGATATACGCATCTGTGGGACTGATCTCGTTTGCTTTAAGAAGAATCTGTTCAGCAGCCAGATAGTTTTCCATGCGTAGCAAAATTCTGGATACGTAGACGTACGGAGGTAGACTCCAGGGTTGATTTCGAATCAAGCCCATATATTCCAGAATGGCATTATCAAGTTGCCCTTGTCGTTCATAGAATTCAGCAAGTTCAACCTTAGCTAAGTCCCAGACTTTATTGGAATGAACTATTTTAAACGCGAGACTATCAGCCTTACTTATGTGTTTATAGTTTCTAAAATAAGGAGTAGGTTTTTCACCCAGAACAAAAGGAAAACTTTGTTTAAGAGTTGCAACACGATGCCATGCAACCCTGTGATCTAATTCTGAGAAGAACATTTGGCTCTTATAATAATCCAAATCTTTAGCTGCAGAAATATTTAATTCATTGAGTAATGTTTCAGAAAATGCTTTTCCAATAAGGAAATACCCTTGTTGATTAGGATGAAGATGTTCCAACATTAGTTCAAAACCAATGATCCCATCTTCAACATTCTCTGCTAGTTCTTCCTCTGAGGGAACATAGTGTACATGATCAAGCGAAGAAGCTGATTTACGAATTATTTCATTGATTTGAGAAGGTGCACGAAATTTGAGACCATCTAAATCTTTGGCGAGTGTAAATTTCTGCAATGCGGTTTGATAATCAAGACTGTCGTATGCTTGTTGGGCTTCTCTAAAAACTGTTTGTGCAGGAGGTTGTTCGCCGTTAGAGATATTCACAAATGGGCTATGATCTTTTAAGTTACTGGCAACGCTACCAATGTAAACGGGGATATTTTCTTCACCAAAAGCCTTTGTAATGGCATCTAAATTACTTTCAAATTGAGCCATAGCTAATTCGTACTGAGGACTTCCAAGTTCAATAGATCTGGAATTAACAATCCGCTCCATTAAGGTAGCAGTCTGATCATATTTTTCCCCTAAAAAAGTTTCAGAAAACCAGATACCCGAATCAACAATTATTGTTCTGAGTAACATAAATGTTTTGAAACGCTGAAGCTTAAGATAAAAACGAACAAATCCAGGAAATGCCCCCAGATTTTCGTTAGAACCTACACCTAAGGCTCCATAAAATTCATTATGACCAGCGTAGAATAAAATTGCGTCCGGTTCATGCTCAATAAGTTCATTAACCTGATCATATAAAGTATAAGAGCTTATTGCTGAAATACCTACGTTTACAACTTCAACTTCACGATCGGGCATTGCATCTTGTAGTACATCTCGTACAACCCGAGAATAGGTGCCATTAAATCCATAGGGATAGCCCGCCGCACTTGAGCCACCCATTGCAAATACCCGAAAACCGTTCTCAGGCTTCTCTTTTTGAAACACATCTATGGATGGATTCGGAATAGTTTTCGTATAAAAGAAATATCTACCAGCAAAATTAGGGTTGGGCATCAAAAATTCCTTATCAGGAACATTCGGATCAATAAATAAGTCAGTATTTCCCAGATAATTTATGCTTCTTAAAAAGATTTCAAGGATCAGGAAAAAAAGAATAGGGATTGAAAAAGTAATCGCATAGAATATTGTTTTCCGCTTTTTAGAGAGCGGTTTTAGATTTTTCTTATTCTTTTTAGTCTTCTTAGTCATTTGCTATTTCTTTGGAATCCAAGACGTTTCCTTAGTTCCTGAAATATGATTTTCATATCTGCCAAGAACGAACAAAAAATCGGATAGTCTGTTCAAATAGATTATTGATTCAGGAGAAAGATACTCTTCATTAGCGCACTCAACTGCAAGGCGTTCCGCTCGTCGACAAACCGTTCTTGAAAAATGTATAACAGCTCCGGCTTTAGTTCCTCCTGGTAGAATAAAATTCTTAAGCGGTGGAAGTTCATTTTCCATTTCATCAATGCTGTTCTCTAAAAAGGAAATCTCTTCATTAGAAATCCTACTGATGCGGGTTTCTTTCGAAAAAGGGGTGGCCAGATCAGCGCCAAGAACGAAGAGCTGTTCCTGAATGGCAGTCAAGAAGTAGTTAGTTTTGTTTGAATGATCTTCCGCCAGAATCATCCCCAATACAGAATTAAGTTCATCAACGGTACCATAGGCTGCAATTCTCTTTGAGCTTTTGGATACAGTTTGTCCGCCATAAAGAGAGGTGCTACCTGAATCGCCTTTTTTAGTGTAAATCTTCATAAATATTTTTTAAAAAAATAGGTGTTTGAAAGGACATATTCTGAGGATTTTTGCTTCGTTTGAGCAGTTATTATTTACATCCTTTTTGTGCAAACAAAAAAAAATCCCAGTACTATCGTTCAAAAATATTAATTCTATGAAACGGCCATTCTTCTTCTTTTTTACTTTATGCATCCTCACTTTTTCGTCTGCTGAAGCGCGACAAATTGAAAACGGGTATGAGGTGCTACAAGCTATGCATGCCAAGTATGATGGGAAATGGTATGAGCATTTAACTTTTACTCAAAAAACGACTTTCTATGCTCAGGATGGAAGCATTGCCAGAACTCAGGATTGGTACGAGGCGCTAAGCCTTCCGGGAAAACTAGCTATCCGATTTGATACCAGAGATAGTAATAATGGAATCCTTTTTAATGATGGAATTCAGTATGGGTATGCAAATGGACAACTTATTCAGGAAGCCGAAAGAGTGCATGAATTACTGGTTCTGGGTTTTGATGTATATCACCAGTCTCCGGATATCACAGCTACCCAGCTTACAAACCAGGGATTTAATCTGGAAAAAATGTATGAAGATGAGTGGCGGGGTAGGCTGGTGTATGTGATAGGTACAAGTGAACCTGATACAACAATTCCACAATTCTGGATTGATAAAGAGCGGTTATATTTTGTCAGAAATTTCACCATCGGAAGACAAAATACTATTCAGGAAGTCCAGTTTAACAAGTACGAGAGACTAGGTCAGGGATGGATTGCTCCGGAAGTAGTTTTTAAAGCAAACGGATTTATGGGGCTTCTTGAAGAATATACCCAGATAGTCATTCAGGATACTCTAAACCCTGAGATATTCAATCCTGTTGTCTTTCCTGAGACGGTTTGGGAGTAGTTAAGCCGAGCAACTTCCGCCACCCAAAACACAAAACTGAGCACAATACGGGTGATTCAAATAAACCCTTTGAAAAGATTCTTCAAGTGTTGTGCCAAGGATAAAATTTTCATCGTAGGCTATTAACGTGCATGGTAATACTACCGGATGTTCATCTCCTTTTCGCTTTACAACCATTCGTTCATGAGCACACATTTGCTGGTTTGGATGTACATTAAGGATATCCCAGCATGCTGTTGTGATCTCTGGAACATCCTTTTCTGTTGACATCTCAGGAAAGATTAAAATGTTATCTCCATTGGAAAGATTGAGATCAATTTGGTACTCATTCATCAATTTCTGATATCCTTCAAGTGCTTCATTCGGAGATTCGTTGTACAAAGAACGCCCAGCAACACTGAGATTGAAGTTCAGATCGAAGAGCGTTTTCATGGTTTTAAGAGTCCGCACAAAAGTTTTAGGACCTCTTTCTTTTTCGTGTGCATCCCGGGTATAGTGATCGAGAGAAACACGGAGCCTTAGTTTTCCCGGATGGGCTCGGTTCAACTCATCCAGAATTCTAAAATGCTTGTCTATAGCACGATAGGCATTAGTGAGCACCAATACATTGAATCCACGATCTAGACAAAGGGCAAGAATAGAAATGATTTCCTTATTCAGAAAAGGTTCTCCACCCGTGAAGGAAATATTAGTTGTGCCAAGGTTGAGGTCTTCAATTTCATCCAGATAATCCTTCACTTCTTCAAAGGTGATGAATGAAAGTTCATCGTTGGTAGGGGAAGATTCGATGTAGCAATTTTCACATGCAAGATTGCAGCGGGTTCCGGTATTAATCCAGAGTGTTTCGAGTTTAACCAAATCTACATAGGCCCGGGATTCACCTTTCGCGGTAGTCTGCTCATCAACAAACTTGCCGTTTTTATGGAAATTTTTACTGATTTTTAATTCTCTTAATAGCATCTGTATACTGTCAACTTTAATAATAATAATCGATCATTATAATAAGATTCAGATGCTAACTGAAATATAACTTTTGTATAACATCTTAGATCGAATGGAAAGGTGTTCAAAAGAAGCCAATTCAATAACGAATTTTTCAGCCTTTGCAATAGGGCAGGCATATGTTTTAGTTACCTCCTCTAAATACTCTGAATGTTGCTCGGTAAGTTCAAAAGTGAGCTCGAGTTTTTGAATCAGGTTTTCCTGGGAATAGGGGTATTGAACTTCAAAGAGTTGAACCTCCGTAATGGTTTTAAAAGAAGCCACAGAAATACATAATTCAGCAGTTCCTCCATAAGCTTGTATTAAACCCGACTTTCCCAGTTTTGTACCTCCAAAATATCGAACAACTACCGCCCCTGCATTGATCAGGTTCGCAGATTTAAGCTGGTTCAGAATAGGGAGTCCGGCTGTTCCTGAAGGTTCACCATCATCACTACTAAATTCAACTATATTATTGGGATCAATGCGGCACCCATAACAGTGGTGCGAAGCATCAGAGTATTCTTTTTTTATCAGATCAAGTTGGTCTCTGAACGCGTTTTCATTCTCACAATAAAAAAGAAATCCCAAAAATTTAGAGCCTACTTCTCTAAGTGTTGCTTCTGTATTTTTTGTGATGGTTTTCATATTGAGAAGATCGGTTAAAATGATGATAAGGTTCCAGTCTTATTTAGAGCTTTTCTACCTTGCCATTCGTGGCTGAAAAACCGATTTTCTGTACCGAATTTAAGCAGATTATAAAGTTTCAAAAAAAATTGAAACTAAGCTGAATTCAGACGTGTTAAGCACTATAAATCAAACTAACGAAATTAATGCCTTCACTTAAAAAAGCTCTAAGTTCTCAGGTAGGTCGTAAAATTATGACCGGAATTACCGGGATAGGGTTGATGCTCTTTTTGATTGGTCACCTTGGCGGTAACCTCACAATTTTTGGAACAGCTGATGCCTTCAATATCTACACTAAAACATTAATGGATCTAGGTCCACTTCTGTATGTGATTGAAGCAGGACTAGCTTTCTTCTTTTTATACCATACCATTTTGGGAGTTTCCATTTGGCTGGGAAGAAGAAAGGCCAGACCAGAAGGATACGATACATATAAGACAAAAGGAGGACCGAGTCATCAGAGTTTGGCTTCCAGAAGTATGATTATTACCGGATCTGTTATTTTTATTTTCCTGATCCTGCACATAATTCACTTTAAATTTGGTGCCGACTATACAACGATGATTAATGGTGAAGAAGCACGTGATCTAAGAAAATTAGTTATTGAGGAATTTCAAAAAACCTGGGTGGTGATTGGATATGTGTTTGTTCTGGCCTTAGCAATTTTACATTTATCCCACGGGTTTTGGAGTGCATTTACATCTTTAGGAATGAAACATGGAGAAACCTCGAAAAAAGTTCAATTAGCAGCATATGCCTTCGGAATTATTTTGATGCTTGGATTTATATTTATCCCGGTTTATATCTATATCACCGGCGGCGAAGGTTCATTAATTAGTTATTAAGGGAGTTTAGAAAATGAAATTAGACGGACAAATACCTGAAGGACCACTTGAACAGAAGTGGAGTCTTCATAAAAAGAATATGAAACTTGTGGCGCCAAATAATCGCCGTAAGTACGAAGTAATTATTGTTGGTACAGGACTTGCCGGTGGAGCTGCTGCGGCCAGTTTGGCAGAAATGGGATATAAAGTTAAAAGTTTCTGTATTCAGGATTCAGCACGACGTGCACACTCTATTGCAGCCCAGGGTGGAATAAACGCCGCTAAAAATTATCCGAATGACGGTGATAGTGTATGGCGATTATTTTATGATACTATCAAAGGTGGAGACTATAGATCCCGTGAAGCTAATGTTTATCGTTTGGCTGAAGTTGCCAACAACATTATTGACCAGGCAGTAGCTCAGGGAGTTCCATTTGCAAGAGAATATTCAGGATTACTGGCTAACCGATCCTTTGGTGGAGCTCAGGTATCGAGAACATTTTATGCTCGTGGTCAAACCGGTCAGCAATTATTGTTAGGTGCTTATCAGGCAATGATGCGTCAGGTTCAGGAAGGTGGAGTTGAATATTTCCCCCGACATGAGATGCTTGAAGTAGTAATTATTGATGGTAAAGCTCGTGGTATTATTACCCGTGATTTGGTTTCTGGTGAAATTGTTCGCCATGAAGCTGATGCAGTAGTGCTCGCAACAGGTGGATATGGAAACGTATTTTATCTCTCAACAAATGCTAAAAACTCAAACGTAACTGCTGCATGGAGAGCCCATAAAAAAGGAGCACTTTTTGCAAACCCGTGTTATGTGCAGGTTCACCCAACATGTATTCCAGTTTCAGGAGATTATCAATCCAAGCTTACTTTAATGAGTGAGAGTTTGAGAAATGATGGCCGTGTATGGGTTCCAAAAAAGAAAGGGGATGATCGTCATCCAAACGATATTCCTGATGAAGAACGATTCTATTATTTAGAAGAACGTTATCCAAGTTTTGGAAACCTGGTTCCACGTGATGTGGCTTCCAGAAACGCTAAACTTGTTTGTGATGATGGATTAGGAGTAGGAGAAACAGGACTTGCTGTATATCTCGATTTCCGAGATGCCATTAAGCGTGACGGTCTTGATACCATCTCAGCTAAATACGGAAACCTCTTCGATATGTACCATAATATTGCCGGGGAAAATCCATACAAACAGCCAATGAAAATCTATCCTGCGGTACATTATACTATGGGTGGTCTTTGGGTTGATTATAATCTGATGACGAATGTTCCTGGCTTATTTGCCACAGGTGAAGCGAACTTCTCTGATCATGGTGCAAACCGATTGGGAGCAAGTGCGCTTATGCAGGGACTCTCAGACGGTTATTTTGTATTACCGGCAACCATCGGTAATTATCTTGCAGATGAAGAGATTGGCAAACGTTACGGTACCGATCATGCCGAATTCGAAAAGGCAGCAGCTGAAGCTCAGTCTCAGATTGATAAACTGCTCAGTATCAAAGGAAAAAGAACGATTGTAGATTTCCACAGAACGTTGGGTAAAATCGTTTGGGATAATATTGGTATTGCCAGAAATGCTGAAGATCTGAAGAAAGCCATAAAAGAGATTCAGGAACTTCGCGAAGAATTCTGGACCAATGTATATGTGCCGGGCGAAAAGAATAACTACAATAAGTATCTGGAGTTTGCAGGTCGTGTAGCTGATTTCTTCGAATTAGCAGAATTGATGGCTAAAGATGCTCTGGATCGGGAAGAATCCTGCGGATGTCACCTTCGCGAAGAATTTCAATCGGAAGAAGGGGAGGCGATCCGTAATGATGAAGATTACTCTTATGTTGCTGCCTGGGAATATCAGGGAGTAAACGGAGAGCTGAAGGAACAACTCCATAAAGAAAATTTAGAATTTGAATTCGTTGAGCTAAAACAACGTAGCTACAAATAAGGAAGAACTATGAGTAAAGATATGACTATTCATTTAAAGTACTGGAAGCAGGATGGACCTGATGTTCAGGGATACTTTGAAGAGAAGACGTTAAAGACAGTAAATGAGCATATGTCCTTCCTTGAAATGCTGGATGTTCTGAATGAAGAGCTTCAGTTAGAAGGGAAAGATCCTGTGGAATTCGACTATGATTGCCGTGAAGGAATTTGTGGCTCATGTAATCTCGTGATAAACGGACAGGCACACGGACCAAATGCTAAAACTGCATGCTGCCAGTTACACATGCGAACGTACAATGATGGAGATCACATTACGATTGAGCCTCCAAGAGCTGCTGCATTTCCAGTAATTAAAGATTTAGTAGTTGATCGTTCCGGCTTCGACCGTATTATTGAAGCAGGTGGATATGTATCCGTTAAAACGGGATCAGCTCAGGAAGCGAACTCTACTCCGATTGAAAAAGAGATGTCAGACACTGCCTTTGATTATGCAATGTGTATAGGATGTGGAGCATGTGTTGCTGCTTGCCCTAATGCTTCAGCATCACTTTTCACCGGAGCTAAAATAGCTCACCTTAACAAAATGCCTCAGGGTGAAGTAGAGCGCTATAATCGTGTAGTAGCTATGGTTGATCAAATGAAGGAAGAAGGCTTTGGCGATTGCTCCAACTATGGAGAATGTGAAGCTGTATGCCCTCAGGGAATCTCGATATCAGCCATTGCCGAAATGAGACGTGATTATGTGAAGGCAATGTTTAGCTAAACAGAACCCATCATAAATTTTAAAGCCACCTTATGCTGTGAGGTGGCTTTTTTATATCAAAAAATATAGAGCGAAGGTTATAAAAATCTAATAACTCACCCTTCTCATTAGATTTTGTTTATTAAATAACCCCTAACAGTAGGTCTCAGACTTATTTAGTTTCTTTAAAGAAAAAATACGTTGTGATACTATTAATAACACCAAAGAAGATATTTATAATGCTTCTGTTTGTTTTGATTCCAGCCGTACTTGGCGTGGGATTCATTCTTACAGGGTATCAATATGTTCCTGTAGAATATACAGTTGGTAAATGTATAAAGAACTTTTCAAGCAAAGCTTCTTATTCAGATAACAAAAGCAAACTTAAAAGCATTGATGTCAATGTGGAAGATGCAGATGCATTGCTTTGTTATGGTACAGTAGCTGCCAATAAAAAAAATATATACGGAGATCAGATTCCTTACGATCAGGTATGGGAATTTGGGGCAAATGATCCTACCCGACTATATACCAATAAAGACTTAATGGTTGGTGAAGTTGAAGTTCCTAAAGGTAGATACTCAATCTATGTTATACCGGGAAAATGGAAATGGGAAGTATTTATTTCCAGCTCTATCAACCATTTAGGGAAGAACATTGATTATAAAGTAAGAGAGCAGGAGATTGGGAGTTTTAAAGTACGACCGCAGTATAATCCGGAATTCGTAGAAGAATTAACAATTCGTACAAATCACAACGAAATAGTAGCTGAATGGGGTAAGACGAGAATAACTATACCTGTTGAAAACATTGATACTGGTAAAGAGGTCAGACACACCACTATTCTGTCGAAATTTTGGGCGTCTCTATAGCAAATAAAAAAAGTCACCTCAGTCAAAGGTGGCTTTTTTGTTTCGGGGTATTGAGTAAATAGTATCGTTAAACTGTTTATGTATTCTAATGATTGAGCAAAACAAAAGAATCACAAAAGTCTAAAAATTTAGATTAGAGCTTTAATCAAACTACTGAGATCAGCCTCATCATTATACACATTCGGAGAAACCCGGATGGCATCTCCCCGATAAGAAACAAAGATATTAGATACGGTCAGTTTTTGTTTAATCTCATCCATATTGTGATGATTACCCAATCTTATTCCAAATAGGTTCGAAGCTCTTAATCCTTCTTTTTCGATGATGAACCCGGCCTCTCTGAGTTTAGTAATAGGCTTACGAACCAGATCATCACAATAGGTTTTCACGTTATCAGGAACCCATTTATTTAGTACTTTGATAGCTTGCAGCAACATGGGCACTAAAATAAAATTGCTGTGTTCACCGACTTCATATCTTAATGCCTGGGGCTGATAGTCATCACTGTAATTTACCAAGTTGGCAAAGTCCTCGCTTTTATAGCGATTGATCCAGTTTTCTTCAATGGGTTTACCGGAATCAAAAGTATCGCCGTAATAGGCCATTCCAATACTATAGGGGCCCATCAGTGATTTATATCCTGCAGCGATAAGTGCGTCTGGTTTGATTTGCTGAATATCAAAAGGAAGAGCTCCCAATGATTGGGTCCCGTCAATAACCAGAAGTGCTCCGACTTCTTTTGTTTTCTGCCGGATGGATACCAGATCAAACAGAGATCCATCCGCCCAGTGGATATGTCCACAGGCAACCAGTTTCGTTTTTGGAGTGATGGCATTCAGAATGTATTCATTCCAAAGTTTCGCCCGGTTTTCAGTAGTTTGAGGAGGTGTGATGGTGATAATACGTGCTCCACTTTCCTTGGTAATTACTTTCCAGGGATACACATTACTTGGGAATTGCTCGCTGACTACCAGAATTTCATCTTGTTCAGTTAATTCCAGGTTATTAGCCACATTAGCCATTCCGTAAGATGCAGAAGGAATTATTACACAACGATTTGGTTCCGGGCAATTGATAAGTTTTGCAAACTCACTTCTCAGTTCATTAGACTCGTTAAAGAAATCTTCACCTTTAACTCTCCAAGGTTCTTGTTTTCTTTTGATGCCCTGAATCCCGGCTTCTACTACCGAATGCATTAACGGTGACATATACGCACAATTCAGATAGGTAACTTCAGGATCGATAGAGAAGAGATGTTTCTGGGAGTTCATAAGCGACAGAAAGTCCCCTATTGAGAGGGGATTTAGGGGTGTGTTTTAGAATTATCTAAGGAAGATAATTGATTCCTGCCTCGACGTCATCCCAAATTTATTTAGGAATATAGTTTGGGGCGGATGGCCATCCGCCCGTACGGCTTTAAAGAAGAATTCTAAGCATAAGATCCTGAATCAAGTTCAGGATGACGAATATGATGCCGAACCATTAAAATTAATCAAGTCAAAAACCGGAACAATCTTGGTTGATCGTTCACATATTCAAAACTTAGATTTTTTGCTTTCATTCGATCCATGAGCGGTTGCAAATCTTCTCTCCGTTTGATTTCCAATCCAATGAGTGCAGGTCCTAATTCCCGGTTGGTTTTCTTGGAATATTCGAAGTAGGAGATGTCGTCGGTTGGTCCAAGTACATCACTAAGAAACTCCATCAGAGCTCCGGCACGTTGAGGGAAATCCACAATAAAGTAGTGTTTTAAACCTTCGTACATCATATGGCGCTCTTTAATCTCAGAAGTACGGGTAATATCGTTATTACTACCACTTACAATACAGACCACGTTCCTGCCTTTAATTTCATCACGAACAGAATCCAAAGCAGTAATAGACATGACTCCGGCGGGTTCTACGACAATGGCTTGCTCGTTATACATCTTTAAAATATCACCACAGATTTTACCTTCCGGTACGGTAATAACCCTATCCAGTACTTCTTTGCAGATATCAAAAGTTAGATTCCCTACTTTTTTTACGGCAGCACCATCTACAAATTTATCGATGTGATCAAGTGTAACAATTTCTCCCTTTTCGATAGATTTTTTCATAGCAGGAGCGCCTTCCGGCTCAATACCAATTAGCTTAGTGTTAGGTGATTTGTCACTGAAATAAGAACCGACTCCAGCTGAAAGTCCGCCGCCACCCACCGGAAGCAGGAGGTAGTCAATATCAAAAGATGCATCATCTAATATTTCTTTCCCAACAGTTCCTTGCCCGGCAATAATTTTAGGATCGTTAAAAGGAGGGATGAACGCTGCTTGTTTTTCATCGCAAAATGCCTTGGCTTTGGCAAAAGAGTCATCAAAGGTATCGCCTTCAAGAACAACAGTAATAAACTCCTTACCGAACATTTTCACCTGTTTCACTTTTTGTTCAGGAGTGGTAACCGGCATAAAAATGGTGCCTTTAATCTGTTTCTTAAAACAAGCCAGAGCAACTCCTTGTGCATGATTTCCCGCACTCGCGCAGACTACACCCTTCTTAAGTTCTTCTGCCGGAGTATGATCAATTTTATTATATGCACCCCGGATTTTGTAAGAACGCACCACTTGAAGATCTTCCCGCTTTAACCAAATATCAGCTTCATATTCTTCCGAGAGCTGATGATTTTTTATAAGAGGGGTATGCGTGGCGATGTCTTTTAATGTGATCGCTGCCTGATCAATATTTGTAACGCTGACTAATTTCGATTCAATGGTATCTGCCATTATTCCAACAAAAGAGTTTTCGATGATTGTGAGCCTTGGAATATAGCTTTCTGCGAGGAATGATGAAGCTTATTTATCAAGGAAAGTCATTCTGAGTTTACTTCCGAAGAATCTTAGTGAATATGTACTTAGTTCCTTTGCTTTCGCTCAGAATGACTTTTAATTTTGGCCTATCTAATATTTACTCACCCATCAATTGTATTCAATAAATCAATATTGGTTTTTAACTGTTCAAGATATTTTCCGAATGCTTTTTTGTTCATTTTTTTTGCGATTATTAATCCACCGGCTCCATAAAAAATGGTAAGTCCCAGAAGTATCGAAATGGCTCTTCCATCACTAAAAATTTCCTGAATACTGTCTCCGTCATAGATTCCATAAAGCATAAAACCGAGTACTACAAAAATTGGGATTACAAAAGCGCCAACACCTTCTTCAATACTAATCATTCTGCTAATTCGCTGATAATACTCTTTGAGCAATGCTTTAATAGAGGTATCAAATGGTGTTTCGAGTTTCTTCAAATTTAAATCGATAAGTAACCAGCCGCCTCCATAGTATGCAAAGGCTAAAAACCAGATCATCATTGCCTGTGGGTAATTATAGCTTAAAAGAAAACCAGCTAAGCAGAAAACAGTAAAAAATATGCACCATTTCTTCTTTATGCTCATTGCTTTCTTAAGCCTTTCCATTGGATTCTTGGATTCTTTAGTAATTGCTACCATAATTTCTTCCTTTTTAATCTGTTTATGTGATTTTATTTCGGTTTCAAGTTCTTTCCAGGCGATTTCTAACTCGTTACTCATGCTATTTCACCTTTCATTTGAATTATTAGTCGTTCTTTGATTCGGTGCAGTTTTACTCCGGTATTGTTGGCTGTTAAGCCTGTTATTTCAGCAATTTCTTTATTGCTATATCCATCCAGGTGGAGTGAAACAATCATCCGATCTACTTCATCTAACTTTTTAATCAGGATCATCAAAACATTTTTCGAATCTTTTCTTTCTTCTGAAAACTCACTCGGTTCTTTGTACTCAATATCTTCAAAGCTTGAAGTCTTCGGTTGTTTTGAAGTCTTCCGGTTATATGTAAAAACCGTATTCAGGCTTATTCTATATAACCAGGTTGAAAACTTGGATTCTCTTCTGAAACTCCCGAACGATTTCCAAGACTGAAGCAGGATTTCCTGATACAAGTCGGCACGCTCTTGATCATCATCTACATAAAGAAGAATTACTTTATGAATGATGCCCGAGTTCTCCTGAATTAATCTTGTAAATTGTTCTTGAATCGCCATTTATTTTTTTTTGTCAAAGTACATGACTTTGATAGCTCATCTTCTGCAAATATGATATAAAAGATTGCTATCCAAAATATGATTTCGCTAATTTCAAACATGATGAATACCTCATTTTAACTAATGAGTATCTGAATTCAATAAAACATTACAAAGGGTTAAATTTTTTTTGATACGACCGGCAACACATAACAATTTGAGGGAAATACGAACGCTAAATGAAGCCGCACTTCCACATGTGAATAGCATTTTAATTTCTGATTTCGAAGAATTTCTTGAAATGAGTTCGTTCTTTTTAGTAATTGAAGAAGAAGCAAATATTGCAGGTTTTATGATTGTGCTCGGTCACGGGCAAAGCTATGATAGCGAGAACTATCAATATTTTTCATCTAACTTCGAAAGCTTTGACTATGTAGACCGAATTGTAATTGGAGAAGCATTCAGAGGGAAAGGATTGGGTACCAAGTTATATCAATATCTCTTTGAGCATACCAAAGAAAACCGTGTTACCTGCGAAGTGAACATCAAACCTCCGAACCTGAAATCAATACAATTCCATCAGATGTTGGGATTTGAAGAAGTGGAACAGCAATTTTCCGAAGGTGGTAAAAAGTATGTCTCCCTTATGGTTAGAGAGGTTTAGAATTTTGCGTAAGTAATTGATTTACATTTATTAATATAAAATTGAAATGTTTTCTAAGAACAATTGATTTATGCCATTGACTATTCAATCAATTAAATCAAATAAATAATGAACACATCAAAATTATATAAAATCCTGACAGTATTTGTGCTAACATTAATACTATCAGTAAATGCACAGGCTCAGGAAAAAACAATTGTAGAATTAGCAGTTGAAACAGAGTCACTATCAACTTTAGTAGCTGCTGTAAAAGCTGGTGATTTAGTAGAGACGTTATCAAGCGAAGGACCATTTACAGTATTCGCTCCAACTAATGAAGCATTTTCAAAACTTCCTGACGGAGTACTTGATATGCTTTTAAAGCCAGAGAATAAGGACAAACTTGTAGCTGTTTTAACCTACCATGTTGTTGCTGGTAATGTAATGTCTACAGACCTGTCAAATAATATGAAAGCTGAAACTGTAAACGGTGCAGAAGCTACAGTTACTATTAAGTATGGGAAAGTGAATGTAGATAATGCAACGGTAGCTATGGCAGACATAAAAGCGTCTAATGGAGTAGTACATGTAATTGACACGGTAATTCTTCCACCAAGTATTAAAGAAGCACTAGCATCTGCTGATGAAAAGTCAGCTAAAAAAGCTTACAAATAGTAAAAGTTCGCTAATTAAAAAAAAGCCACTTTATTTTAAAGTGGTTTTTTTTATGCAATCTAGTTTGATTTTATTCCGGAGTAGCTTCATTAAAAGGGTTACAATTCCAATTACTAGTCTAATAAAGTTAGTAATTAACATTATATCCTACATTACAGTACCTTTTCTTTCTTTATTATTCTTCAGGTAACGCTTCAAATTCCTGACGTTTAATCTCCATCCAATTACTCATTGCTTCCGGATCATTCATAAGTTCTCCCATTTCCTGCATGGCTCTAAGATGATCTTCATCCTTTTTCTCAAACATTTCTTTTCCATGCTGTTGACTCAATTTTGCCATTTCATCAAAGGTTTCTGCATGGAATTCCAGATTGCAGGCTCCACCTAATTGTTTGCAGGTCATTACTTTCATAATTCAAAAATCAGTTTTTTCGAAGTATAGATAAATATAAACCGCAGCGCCAAAGCTGGTAGCGTCGGTAGAAACAAGGGAATAGCCGGCTTTGGAATACTCATCAAGTTTCTGCTGAATATCTCTATGAGAATTTTCCTTTATATGATTTTTATTGGCGAAAAGTTTAGTGTAGTAGATAAGCGTTTCTACTTTGTAGTTATTCATGTAAACCCCTGTTGTTAGTTACTTAAACAGAAAATAACAGATTAGTTTTTTTCTCCAAAAGAATAAAGAAATCTATTTTTGAATATTTAATATGAATTCCTTTTTCTCGAATTCAATCCCATTAAGAATTATTGACAAAAAATGTTTTCCCGGATAAAATACTTTGGTTGTAATTTTCTGAAATGATTGTGACCTGTTAATCAAAGTTTTGGATTCTGGGGAATACTCTTTTTCGCTGATTTTAAACACTTTTTTTGAGTGTGAACCATTAGATCTCAGGTAATAGACTCCATATTCCAGTCGTACTTTTTGTTCATTTTCACTCTTGTTCTCTAATTCGAAAGAAAATTCCAATAGCTCACCTACTGTTACTTTTTGGGTCAACATCTTAAAGTGAGAAATTGAAAAATCATCAGGTGAGCCATAGCCAAATAAAGCCATCACTTCCTGGTTTCCCTGCTTTAACAGCGTACGACAAGCATGTTTTACCAGTTTATCGGTTTCTTCGGTATTACCTATCCACTGTTCAGCAATTTTGATTACAAGTTCCGGGTGATCTTTTGAGATATCATTAAGGTTATTGGCAACACTTCTTCGGACAGTTTCAGATGGATCATTTTTAAGGTTTTCGAGAATTGGAAAAATCGGTGAAGGATCTTTCTTGAGAGATGGGACCCCCACAGCCCAGGGAAGTCGTGGACGGCACCCCTCACTGGCAAGTCTTCTTACAGAAGGATGAATATGCTTTGACCAAATCAGCATTTGATTCAACATGGCTTCATGATAACGAATAAGAAAGGGACGGATAGCGAATTCACAGGTAACAAATTGCGTAACCTTTTCCATCGCTTGTATAGACGTTTCGTAATCCTCCAAACCATACTGGTCAATGAAGTCAGGTAAAAAGGTATACTCAAAAGAACCGGAGGGAGCACCATGTGATTTCAGGACCCGGATAAGTTTGATGATGTTTGAAATACATTCTTTGTAATCATCCGGAAGTTGTTTGTTCAGGGTGATGGTAATATGCCTTAAACGGTCTTTCAGCTCCCGGTTTTCCCATTCACTATCATAAATATCTTTAAGAAACCGTTGAGTGTTGAATGTTGGTATCACTTCCTCACAAGACGATGTCAGGATTTCAAAAAAGGTTTCGTTGTATAAGTTTTTAAGAGGTTCTGCCATGATTATGTATTCTATGCTAAAAGTAGAATAAAAATCGTGACTAAACCTGACAACCCTATGTCAGGAAGTGATTAGTTTTTTTAAGCAGCCCGGTTATTTTCAGCATTAAGCTTTCCCAAAACTTCTTTAGCCTGATTGAAATGCCTTAACTCATGGTTTACCATTTCCTCAATAAATTCATCAACGGGAAAGGTGAGTGATTTAGACAGTGGGGAATGGATGATATCCTTGTTCCTGATGTGTTGTTCCAGCTCAGTTATATACCTTTTAAAGACTTCCTGATTGGAGGTAAAACGCGTAAAGACTTCATCAGGAACATCCATGCTACTGGTATTCCAGAGATTCATAGTCTTTGTTTTTTTCTCCCTTGATGGATCTGTTGCCTGAGAAATCAGTTTCATGAAAAAGGAATTAATGAAACCGATTTTCCCTGTAAAAGGTATTTTAATAGTTCCCGATTTGAGGTTAGAAAAAATTTCGAAATAGCTTTCATTAAGAAGATTTAGGTGCTGAATATTCTGCCCGATGCTCCAGGTAGCCTGATCCGGTTTCCAGTTCAGTTCTTTATTCATTAACCCTTCGAAGTTTTCTATAAAAAGGGAAGTATTTTTGTCGATTCGTTGTATCAAGTCATTAATCATCATGTTCCTGTGTTTTATTGTTCAGGAATAAGGTCTGGAAATAGAAACGAAAAAGACTTGGTACAGACCAACTTTTCAGATACGAACCGAATTGATGAGCTTACTGAAGTTCGTAGCGTCTATGCGAAGGTAGGATGCTAAATCCTTCTGGGATACCATTGACAAGAGGTGTGGACTTCTTTTTACGAACGATTTAAAACGGCTTTCGATATCAAAGGCCATTAGTTCGAAGTAACGGTCCAGCAAGCCAACCAGCACTCGTTCATTGTACTTTCGATACATAGTTTCGAGACTTCGGTGTTTCTCTATAAGCTTCTCGTGAGTTGAAACAGGTATTCTGAGAAACCGACTGTCAGAAATAGTTTCCAGATAATATTTAGAAGGCTGGCCAGTAAGAACTGAGTCGATAATTCCGCTAAACCCCGGTGCATACGTAAATGCAATTACGTAGAATTTATCGTTGTGCAGATAGTATGATTTCTGAACGCCTTCGAGTATGTAATACAAATACTCTTCAGTCTGCCCCGGAGCAGTCATTACCGTTTTTTTGGGAAGTGAATATTCTTTCCAGCGTGAAACATACTCATCCAGAATGTCATCAGGAACCGGATGTGAAGAGGTGAGAAATTCTTTGAGTGCTTTGTAATCTGACATTCTTTGGAGTTAAGATTTCGATAAACTAAAAAACACTGGCAACTTTTACCTAAATAAAACCGTACGGGTGTTAGTGTTTAATCATCAAGCCAAGGAGAACGTCATGGAAAAGGGAACAGGTATCGCAATTGGAATTGCTATTGGAACTGCAGTAGGAGTAGTATCAGGGAATATAGGGTTGTGGATAGCCCTTGGCGTAGTTCTCGGTGTGTTAATAGAGAATGGCGAATTAGATGAAATTATGGAGAAGTGTGGTTTTGAGGGTGTTAACTCAGACTCAGGGGAATAGCTTCCTTTAATTAATTTCAGACTCTTCTTTTGAAGCTGAAATGGCTTGTTCAATAGCCTCAAGAATAGTTGTGCTGGTGGCATTAAATCCTTCTAAATTAGAGGAAGTAACCTCATAGCTTCCGCTCGGAGGAGACTGGATATCAAGTAGTATTTTTGTGCTTTCAGCTTGCATTGTGAGTGATAAACTGTCAATTCTATAAAAATCGTTCCCTTCATTATCACTCCAATCTAAACTCAATCTCTTCAATCTCAGAAAAGCATTCGGTTTGAGGTTCATCCCATGGGTGATTGAAGAACTCATTTGCCATTTCCATAGCGCACTGGTTACCCCAATTAGTTGTTGGGGTATGTCCCCATCCTTTAAATACTTTATGAAATCCAAAAGAAAGATTAAACCAAAGTTTTTCTCCCCATTTTGGAGGCGTATTCGGATCTAGTTCTCCATTTATAATAAGTACCGGAATTGGGCTTCGTATAAATTCATTTTCTTTTCCTTTCGCAGATTCAACATTCCAGATATCACAGATTTCAGGTTTAAATACAGTAGGGGAGAGCCCTTCAATTTCGGGATACTTGTTTGTTTCATCAGCTATAATTTCTCTGGACGCAAAAGGAAGTTCCTCAGAACACCATACCGATAGGCGCATCCCGATACCATTTCCCGAACCCGGCTCTTGTAGTCTTCCGGAAAGTACATAACGAATACTACTTAAGTCACCTGCTAACACCTTAGCTGCTTCCAGTGGTATATCAGAAGCTGGAGCAGAAGCGATCATTGTAATCAGGTCTTTCCCTTTTAGCAGAAAATTACGCTCGATACCAGTTTGAGGGTCTTCGACAGCTACCTCCATTGGCTCAGATGTGATATCATTCAGAAAACTAAAGAACCGATTACCAATATTGGGAAAACGGGCATTGCATTGAACGGATGCTTCACAATAGGCAAAAGTCTGTCGGATCATTTCAAGCAAATTCTGAACACTCTCTTCATCATAACTAACCTCCAGTGGAAGGGGCGAATCCATCACCACACTTCTGATTGGATCAGGATAATCCCGCAGTAATACCTGTGCTATTTTGGTACTATAGGAAATAGTCAGCAGATTGTATTCTTTGATATTCAAAAGCATTCTTAAATCTTCGATATCTTCTACAATTTCGTTTGTGTTATAGCCATTCAGGTCGATATTCTCATTAGTTAGTCTGTTTCTGCACGATAGTGCTGCTTCTTCGAGGAGCTGATTCTTTTCTTCTTCTTTAACATAAGGTTGATTCCCCTTATATAAAGCGTCGGCCCATTCCGGACATGAAAGATGTGGTTGAGCATATTGTGTGCCCCGCTGTTCAATCAGAATAAAATCCCGGTTATCCAGATACTGGTAATAATTCATGTACTGGGCAGATGGCATGGTAGATGAACCGGGACCGCCTACCGTATAGATAATAGGATCTGAAGCAGGATTCTCACTTCTGCTTTTGAAAATAAAAACCGGGAGTTTAATCATCCGGGAACCTTCGACCGAACGGTTTTCAGGGACGGTCAGGTACCCGAAAGTATATTCCTGGTTTGCAGGAATATTAAACAGGGTTTGTTGTTGTTCTTCAAAGACGGGGGTATACCAGCTTTTCTGATTACACCCTATTGCATATAGCATTATTATTAAAATGAAGAGGAGGAGAAAACGTTGCATTAAGCCCTGATCAATAGTTAGTTCGTAAAGAAGACTGAAGAGATAATAAGTAGTTACAGATTAATTTAGGGTCAAAACGGATTGCCAACCAGGGAATCACTGGCAGCTCGGAGCATATTCACCTTCCATCGTTCTGAAATACCGATAACCATTCAGATATGTTTTACTATCCTCATATTCTAGTTCATATGAATCCTGTGAACCATTATAATAGGTAAGTACAAGCAGGGGAGTTCCATTATTACCCGGAACAACATCCCACGTTCCGGAACCAGCTCTCTGACTGTCGCTATATCCGGAATAGTTGGAGCCTCCCAAAGTCATCGTGTTGCTACTTCCGAAAATGAAATAACCTTCACTGCACAAATCAATTGCTTCTTCTGAGCTATAGCCACCCCCGGAAGAGGAAGAATAAGAGTCCATATAAGTGAGTTTTACATCCTGAAAAAACTCAACCCATTCTACAATTTCGTCGCTTATCTCCACTTTTTTGAACGTGAATGATTTATAAATCTCGTTTGCAGTTTTTATATGTTCATCAGTAAATAGGTTAGGGTAGGTAGCAATCATGATGGTGATTCCTAATCCGTCTTCATTTGGATTCTCGATACCAATCATATAGCTTTTGGCATTACTTCCTTCCAGTTTTCCTTCAAAAACGCCACCAATTGCAGTTGCAGAAAGATGCTCCAACTCTCCCTGTAATTGCATTTTAGTTCCAAAGCCTTCTTTCAGCCCCTTTTTTGCTTCAGCTTCAAGCTCACTTTTGGTATAGGTATGGGTAGTGATGACCCCAATTCCGGGGATAGTCCGGGACTGCATAAGAATAGACTCTGCCTGTTCTTGCCCAACCCAACCTTCCGGAATAGTAAATGAAATTCCATATTGTTCGTAGTTGATGACTCCTGTGAGTTGAGCTTTTAGGCTTCCTGTACTCATAAGGATCAGTATTAAGGAGAGTGTTTTTATTTTCATGGTTATGAATAAACAAAAAACAATGTTCTTTTGCACTAATCTCTATTTTGGTCGTCATCCCGGGCTTGATCCGGGACCTGTTTCGATATCATGAGCTAATTGTATGCTTATGTACTTTTACCTTGATCCAAAAGTACCAAAAGATCAAGGCTGATAAATTTTGATGGGATTCATCTATGCTCGTTTAATAAATTCAATGGTCTTCGTTCTTTCCATCCAGAGAATCCTTCCGAGCCTGTGTGAATTTATTCCTCCTGCGGAGACACTCACTCCGTTTCATCCTGTTTCATCAAAATTTATTAGGCCGAAGATTAAACTTCATCAATTCTAATTTCTAATGCGGAATTCTTTTATGGATCCCAAAAAAGACCGGAAGAAATGCGGTAAGTATTTAGTTAGAGTAAAGTAGAAGCCAGCCTCTGGAAGAATATCAACGGCTGGTTAAAACAACATCTTCATTTCTTACGGCGACTTTTGCGCACCTTTTGGTTGCTCAAAAGGTGCATAACTATGCAGTAAAAAAATACTCAACTAAATAAATAAAAACTCCGTACCCATGCTTCACTTAAAAAATTTGAGTAAGTTTTCGGGCAACTAAAAAGAAAAAGTATGGATTGGACTACAGTCGTATTTCTGGGGATGAGCATGGTGAGTCTGCTCATTTTAATGGGAATCATCATCTTCGGAACGCGAAAAACAGCGGAATACAAAGAACTACAGAAGACTCTGGGAAAGAAATCCAGTGAACTGGATTCAGATACCAAAGCTCTGTGGAAGGCCCTGAAGGTTAGCGAATCCGAAAAAGAGAAAATCCTTGAACGCCTCCAAAACCTGGAAGCCATTGTTACCAGTGAGGCATATGAAGCCATTCAGTCAGGAGAAGAGAAAGAAAAAATTCAACTTCACTTAGACGAAGAAGAGACTGAAGAAGCAAGTGATGCCGACAAAGCGGCTAAGATCGCGAAAAGGATGAGATGACTCGCTCTTATTCATATCGGGATTTAAAAACTAAAGTCTGGATGATTTTCACATCATGCCCATCTCAAAAGATCTGAAAATAAAATTTCGTACGGTATTTTGGGTTGCCTTAAGCTGGACATTCATTTCAATAGCGCAGCTTAGCTATGAACTGGCAGTGCTTGAAGAATATGGATACGATTACCGGTGGAGTAGTTCTGATGAACTCTTTGTCTATATTCTGATTAATACCATCGCGTTTATTGTGAATGGTTTGATTGGTGGGCTTATTGTCATTTTTCTGATTCAGAAATGGATCCGAAACCGATCCTATATTGCAGGGATTATAAGAGGGTTGGGAGTATATAGCGTACTCTTTTTTCTAATGACATGCCTGCAAAGTGTATTTGTTGTTCTTTCGATCTGGGATGGAAGTACCTCATTTATGGACGCTTACCTGGCAGGATTAGCTGATTATTTCTTTAGCTACGAGTTTGCCCGCATGTTTCCATTCTGGTTAATTGTTTTGATCGGAACTCTTATCACTCTTTTTGTAAATGATAAGTACGGGCCGGGCATATTCAGAAAGTTTCTGATGGGTAAATACTTTGAACCTAGCAGTGAAGAACGGATTTTTATGTTCCTGGATTTGAAAGGAGCTACAGGGATTGCTGAAAGACTGGGAGAGCGTCAGTATTTCCTATTTCTGCAGTCAGTATTTAAAGATATCACTCCGGTATTAATTGAAACAGAGGGAGAAGTATATCAATATGTTGGAGATGAGGTAACCGTTTCGTGGTCGACAGAGGAGGGAGTTAAAGACCTGAATTGTATTCGTTGTTACGAAGGTATCCAGGAAAAATTGAATGATTTGAAGAAGGTATATAAAAACCGTTTTGGAGTTGAACCAAAATTTAAAGCTGGCATCCATTGTGGACCAGTTATGTCGGGTGAGTTGGGCGTTATAAAACGGGAAATAGTGTATTCCGGGGATGTATTGAATACAACTGCCCGTATTATGGGGAAATGCAATGAACTGGGTGAATCGGTATTAATTTCAGGTCAGGTGATTTCACTCTTTTCAGAGATTGAACTTCCGGTTCGGTCTGTAGGAGATATCACTCTGCGAGGAAAAGAAGAAGCCATTCATCTGTATGCTTTAGAAGAAAATAATTAACAATGCCGATAAAGAGAGTAAGTTAGGAAAGCACAAACAGATACTTGTACTAGGGCGGTATTTAAATACTGTTCCAATTCAAGTATTTGAACACATATTCAGCACGCATTTATTCCTTATCGTTTTTTGGGTAACCGATAGTTAAAAATAGCTATCATTAACCAAACAGGGATAAAAAAAATCCATATATAATAAGCTACTCCTGTTAGAGAATCGCCATCTCCAGCCTCGATTTTCCCATGATACGAAATTGCCATAAATATCGAGATCAGAAACATACAAATGGCTAAAAGCGGCATCCATCTATTGGTTTTTAGTGATTCCATAAGACAATGAGATTTTTAAACTCAGATTTTATCAAAACTTCCCTAAATCCAGAAGAATAATACTTCAACGAATAGAACGATTCCCAGAATCAAAAGATAAGCATAAATCTTTTTCTGTCTCTTTTGATCACCTTGATGAGAATGATCTTCAAGATTTTCACGGGCGTTAAACACGAAACCAAGTAATAGACCAATGATCAATCCTATTATAGGACCTAATGCTAGGTTTCCCATTGCTAATCCAACGGGCATACCTATTGGAATTCCGATTGCCAGACCAATCGCATAATTACGATGTTGTTGTTTGTTCTCTTTTGTTTCCATAATAGTTATTTAGGTTACTGTTAAAATGAATCCCACCAGGATATAGATGATGAAACCTACTATCAGGCAAAGCTGCAGGATTCTTCGTTTACTTTTATCTGGGTGCTCATAGATGCCTGAATGAAAAACGATGAAGACCGGAAGTAATGATGCGGCAATACGAAGGAGCCAATGGTCAATTATGATACTTTTCATAAGAATGAGAGTAAAATGGTTAACATTAGAGTGAGCCCAAGAGCAACCAGTATACCGGATATCACTTTCCACCTGCTTCTACTTGTCCGAATCTTGATGACATTGATTTCCTGTTCGATTTCATTTATTTCAGGATTTAAAAGCTTATTCATTTGCTGAATTATTTCAGAATAAGTCTTTTTAAATGCGAAGTATGGAATTATAAATGCTAATATTAGAAAGATGTAGATCACAGGATCAGCTATAAGCTCAGTAAAGCGATCTTCTCCATACCGGAGTAGGTGGTAGAACTGAAATCCGGCAAATAAAAACAATGGACTGGTAAACGATGAATTGAAAAAATATTCAGGGTAAAATGCTATGATAGCATCATAGCGTTTTCGAAGAACTTCCATCACCGGCTCAGATTCATTGATAGAAGTAAGCCGTTGACTGAGTGATCGGTTCCTGTAAATGAGACAGATCAGGATAGTTATAATCACGGTTGTTAGCAGCAATTTTGCGAAGGAAAGAGTACCAATAAATATCAGGGAGATGTATCCAGTTAAGACAAATCCTTTATAGGCAGTATCAAAGTTGACTAATTTCTGGCTTCCTGAAATATCATCGGAAGAAAAACTCAACGTAGTTTCTCTAATCTCTTCCAAACTCATTTGATGATCTGACAGATCATCAAGCTGATTTTTCCATATCATTTCAAAGTTAGTGCTACTCATGTTTCTGCCATTTGGGTTATGTTGAGATAATGTTCTTTCAATTCCTTTTTGACTCTTACCAATTTTACGCCCACGTTTTTATCACTCAGACCTATGATCTCGCCAATTTCTTTATAGGAAAGTTGATCCAGATACAGGACGATGAGCGCCCGGTTCAGAGGACTAAGTTTCTGGATGGCGAGGTAAAGGGCCTCAAGATCGTAATCAGACTCTTTTCGGGGTTCCGGAATATTCTCAAGTTCTCTTTCGTAAGTTTGAATTTTTTTCTTCCTGGAAAGGTCAATAGCGTGATTAAGACAAACTTTATATATCCAGGTTGATGTTTTTGAATGATTTTTAAATGAATCCTTACCTTTCCAGAGTTTATATAGGATTTCCTGGAACAGATCTTTTTGATCTTCTTTTTGGCTCGAAAAAGACCGGCATACCTTCAGGATAATACCCTGATGTTCATGCAACATTCTATCAAATTCATCTTTCGTCACGGATTCTCCTTTTTTACAACCCCGTTTACTTGATTAGACGAAGAAATTCCCGAATCACTACATACTTAATGAATAAAAAGGAGAGATAAAGTATTTTTTATCTTATGAGAACCAAATTCATACCAAAAAAACTTCCCAAATATAGTGCAAGCGTCTTAGTTTACCTCTGCTTGTTTTGAATATAAAGCATGTGGGATATAGTAAAGGCAAGCGTCCGCTTGTGCAATAGCAAGTTTCTATTTTAGACACAAACACAGCGAAGCAATCTCGGTGGGTTTGCTCCGGAGAGCGGGATTGCCTCGCTGCTTGGTTTGTTTAAAGGGTAGGGGGGAATAGAAAAATCATCCTGAGCGAAAGCGAAGGATCTGGTTGGATATCCAATTAGATCCTTCGGAAATATCCTCAGGATGACTATGAAAACAATGAATTAAAGTCATTGCGAGAAGTCTGGTACTTTTTCAAGTTTAGAAATAAATCGACGAAGCAATCTCATATCTATTGGGCATTTACAACGAGATTGCTTCTCCCGACCTTCGTCGGGAGAAGCAATGACTGCTAAAGTTTGCTTCGCTACGCTCGCAATGACCGGTTAAATAAAGATCGCCACAACCCTGCAAGCGTAAGATCTTTTGCTTTCGATCAGGATGACAGATGACATTTGCGAGGATTTACCGAAGCAATCTCAGGTTCTGTGTAATATATGCTGAGATCACTTCGCTTTGCTCGTGAATGGTTATCTAGTTATTCTCAGGTCTTAGTTTCCGAACCGTTGCTCCGGCTCTCCACATTTCGGATTCACGGAGTTCTTTTAGCTCTTCTTCGAGTCCTGCACGGTAATCTTCTTTCGAATTCGCATCAATACTTTTCTGAGCTTCGTTACCTGCTGCTACTTCGCTGTATAGTTTTTCGAATACAGGCTTGGTGGCATCTTTGAAAGGTTTCCACCAATCCAAAGCACCGCGTTGTGCAGTAGTGGAACAGTTGGCATACATCCAATCCATTCCATTCTCTGCTACAAGCGGCATCAATGATTGAGTGAGTTCCTCTACAGTTTCGTTAAACGCCTCAGAAGGGGAGTGGCCGTTGGCACGGAGTACTTCATACTGTGCTGCAAAAATTCCCTGAATGGCGCCCATCAGCGTTCCACGTTCTCCGGTTAAATCAGAATACACTTCCTTACGGAAATCGGTCTTGAACAGATAACCTGATCCAACACCTATTCCAAGTGCTACTACCCGATCAAAGGCATTTCCGGTCGCATCCTGAAAAATAGCATAGCTGGAATTCAATCCACGTCCTTCCAAAAACATTCTGCGAAGCGAAGTCCCTGAACCTTTTGGGGCAACTAAAATCACATCCACATCTTCCGGAGGAACAATATTGGTACGTTCTTTATAAGTGATTCCAAATCCATGCGAGAAATAAAGAGCTTTCCCGGGAGTAAGGTGTTTCTTAACCATTGGCCAGAGGGTAATTTGTCCTGCATCAGAAAGTAGATACTGAAGGATAGTTCCCTTCTCACAAGCTTCTTCCAGCTCAAATAACGTTTCGCCTGGAACCCAGCCATCAGCTACGGCTTTATCCCAGGTTTTGGAGTCTTTTCGTTGACCCACAATTACATTAAAGCCATTATCTTTCAGATTAAGAGCCTGTCCTGGTCCCTGAACGCCATATCCTAGTACAGCGATGGTTTCGTCTTTGAGGGTTTCGCGGGCTTTCTCGAGCGGGAATTCATCCCGTGTTACTACTTCTTCTTCGACTCCGCCAAAATTTAAAAGTGCCATTTGTTGTGTTTAGTTTTTATTAGTGCGTTTCGGTTTCTTCTTTTAAGTTCTTAAGAACACACCTCTTGTTCTCCTCTCAAGAGGAGACACTTTTTAACTCTTTTGATACCTTGTAAAAGAGCTTCCCCTCTTGAGAGGGGATTGAGGGGTGTGTTTGGTTGATCTTCATCAGGCTAATTCTCCAGCAAGGAGTTCTTCTACTTCTTTCCCAAGTCCGTAAGCTTCGCGAGCTACTGCAATTCTTCCTGATCGAACAAATTCATTAATGCCAAAGGCTTTAAGTTCATCGAAAAGGGCCTTGGTTTCACGTCGGTATCCGGCTTTTTCAATCACCACAAAATCTTTTTCGATGGTGAGGAAACGGGCATTGTGTTCTCGTACGATGCGCTCTACTTCCAGTCCGTTTGTTAAGGATTCAGTTGGGATTTTATACAGTGCCAGTTCCTGTTGTACTACTTCTTTCTTTTTGTAGTACCCTGCTTTTAGAACTTCCACCTGCTTTTCGATTTGCTTCACTACTTTCTGAACCAATTCTTCCGTTTCGGTTACCGCGATGGTAAAGCGATGAATGCCTTCCGTTTCACTTTCGGAAGTGGTTAAGCTTTCGATATTAATTTTCCGCTTGGTAAAAATGATGGTAATCCGGTGAAGAAGTCCCACATGATTCTCAGTATAAGCGGTGATCGTAAATTCTTGTTTTTCCATGATTAAATAATATTGAATTTCTTGCTAGTCATATCTGACCTCATCCCCGACCCTTCTCCTTCGCAAGGAGAAGGGAGCTCGTTGAATATGGTTCGATTCTTATTTAAAAAGTTCTTCCCCTTCGATAAGGGGAAGACAGAAAGGGTCTGAGAGGAGGAACGCATGATAATCACTCCAATCTGATTTCAGCTACGCCCGAACCACTTGGTACCATCGGGAATACGTTATTTTCTTTACCAACCATAACTTCGAGGAAGTAAGCTCCATCATGATTTACAAATTCCTCGATAGCACTTTCCAGTTGTTCCCGTTCGGTTACTTTATTAGTTGGGATATAGTAGCCCTTAGCTATGGTCTGGAAATCTGGATTAATCATCTCGGTGGATGAATAGCGCTTATCAAAAAAGAGTTGCTGCCACTGCCGGACCATTCCTAAAAATTCATTATTCAAAAGCAGTACTTTTACTTTGGCTTTTGTTTGATAGATGGTGGCCAACTCCTGTAAAGTCATCTGAAAGCCTCCATCACCAACAACAGCAATTACCGTTCGGTCAGGTGCGCCCAGAGCAGCCCCCAGCGCGGCTGGTAGGCCGAAGCCCATGGTCCCGAGTCCGCCGGAGGTTATATTGCTCTTAGATTGAGTGAATTTCGTATATCGGCAAGCTACCATCTGGTGTTGACCAACGTCGGTTACCAGAATGTGATTGCCACCTGTTTTGTCATTTATGATGCGGATCACTTCACCCATACTCAGAATACCTGTTTTAGGATGAAGTTCCTCTTCAATTACTTTTTCCCATTCCTGCTTATCACAATCACGGAAACGTTGCAGCCATTCTTCATGACTGTTCGGTTTTACTTGTTTAGTGAGCTCGATGAGAGATTCTTTAGCATCACCAAGTACGGCAACCGTTGTTTTCACATTCTTATCAATCTCTGCGGGATCGATTTCCAGATGAATGACTTTAGCCTGCTTTGCATATTTTTCAAGATTCCCGGTAACCCGATCGTCGAATCTCATTCCAATAGCAATCAATAGATCACATTCATTAGTGAGCAGATTGGGGCCATAATTTCCATGCATCCCTAACATCCCAACATTGAGTGGATGATCGGTTTCTAAAGCAGAAAGTCCCATTATAGTCCATGCTGATGGAATACCTGTTTTTTCAATAAATGCCTTGAATTCCTTTTCGGCCTGAGCCAGAATTACACCCTGTCCAAATAAAATATAAGGTCGTTTTGCAGTATTGATTAATTCAGCTGCCTCTTCAATTTTGGAGAGATCCAGTTTAGGTCTTTCCACATAACTTCGAACCGAGGTGCATTTCTTATAGTCAAAATCGAGTTCTCCAAACTGAGCATCTTTTGTGATGTCAACCAATACTGGTCCCGGACGTCCTGAACGAGCGATATAAAATGCTTTAGCGAGAGCATCCGGAATTTCTTCGGCTTTAGTCACCTGATAATTCCATTTGGTTACCGGCATTGAAATCCCAATCACATCGGTTTCCTGAAAGGCATCACTACCAAGGAGAGAAGAAGCAACCTGCCCAGTAATACAAACCATTGGTGTAGAATCGATTTGTGCATCAGCAAGTCCGGTAATCAAATTGGTAGCTCCCGGACCGGATGTAGCCAGGCAAACTCCAACTTTCCCTGAAGCACGTGCATACCCCTGTGCAGCATGACTGGCTCCCTGTTCGTGCCGGGCAAGTACGTGGTGCAATTGATCCTGATAATCATACATTGCGTCATACACTGGCATAATAGCTCCACCAGGATATCCAAATGCAAGGTCGACACCTTCTTCCAGTAAAATTCGAACGACCGCTTCAGCTCCGGTTAACCGGTTGGTCTTGGATGCTTTTGATTTTGGTTTTTGCTCGGGTGCTTCTACAGTTCCCATAATGAGTACAATTGAGTGTAGGTTTTAAAATTCATCAGTTACACAACCTTCTGAGGCAGATGAAACAGTTTTTGCGTATTTATACAGCTGACCACGCTGTTCTTTCAATGAAGGTTCTACCCATTCAGCCTTCCGGGATGAAATTTCTTCATCACTGAGGTCCACATGAATAGTATTCTTTTCAGCATCAATGCTGATTAAATCTCCATCTTTAACAAGCGCGATATTACCACCGGTTTGTGCTTCGGGAGTCACATGTCCCACCACAAAACCATGAGACCCTCCTGAAAATCGTCCATCGGTAATTAAGGCTACATCTTTTCCAAGTCCGGCCCCCATAATTGCGGAAGTAGGTTTCAGCATTTCAGGCATTCCGGGACCGCCTTTAGGCCCTACGTAGCGGATTACAATAACATCACCTTTCTGAACTTTACCTTCGCTAATTCCTTCGTTGGCTTCTTCTTCACTATCAAAAACACGGGCAGGTCCTGAAAATGCCAAGCCTTCTTTTCCGGTAATTTTTGCTACGGCTCCATCTTCGGCAAGATTACCATAGAGAATCTGAATATGTCCGCTTTCTTTGATAGGATTGTTAACTTTATGAATTACATCCTGATCTATGTGGAGCGGCTCAACTTCTGCTAAATTCTCTGCGATTGTTTTTCCGGTGATGGTCATGCAATCACCATGAATCATGCCTTCATCCAGCATGTATTTCATTACTGCAGGAATTCCGCCCACTTTGTGCAGATCTTCCATTACATATTTTCCGCTTGGTTTTAAATCCCCAAGAAAAGGAGTGGTATCACTGATGTGTTGGAAATACTTTAGCGTAAATTCGACATCCGCTTCTTTAGCTATTGCAAGCATGTGAAGTACGGCATTTGTAGAACCGCCAAGAACAGTAACCAATCGAAATGCATTTTCGAGTGATTTTTTGGTAAGAATATCTTTTGGCTTGATGTCACCTTCCAGTAGTTTTATGAGATGCTTTCCAACTTCTTCACACTCAATTACTTTCGAGCTTGAATTAGCCGGATTTGAGGCATTATAAGGAAGTGTCATTCCCATTGCTTCAATTGCCGATGCCATAGTATTGGCAGTGTACATTCCACCACAGGCGCCCGGACCAGGGCACGCATTCATCACAATATCTTTAAATTCCTGATCATCAATGGAGCCTGATACTTTTTGTCCCCATGCTTCAAAAGCGGAAACCACATCCAGTTTTTCTCCATTATGATGTCCCGGTGAAATAGTTCCACCATAAACAAGAATGGCAGGGCGGTTGACTCTGAGCATAGCCATTAAAGCTCCGGGCATATTTTTATCACAACCTACAATCGCCACCATTCCGTCGTAGCTCATCCCTTTAACTACCGATTCCATTGAATCGGCAATCAAATCGCGTGATGGGAGAGAGTACCGCATTCCCGGCGTTCCCATTGAGATTCCATCACTAATCCCAATCGTGTTAAAAATAAGTCCGGTCATCGAGGAAGCATTTATTCCTCGTTTTACATGAACAGCTAGATCGTTGAGGTGCATATTACAAGGATTACCCTCATAACCAGTACTCGCAACACCGATCATTGGTTTTTTGAGGTCTTCATCACTTAAACCCAGAGCATGAAGCATAGCCTGTGCAGCTGGTTGTGAACCGTCCTGGGTAATGTGTTTGCTGTATTTATTAAGTTCCGCCATTCTGTAGTTCTAAAAAATATTCATCAAAAAAAAAGCCTTCCGTGTTAGGGAAGGCTTTTTAGTTTCTAAATCAGATGATCAACATATAGCTTTCCCTGGTCGGTATGGTATACCAATGACTCGAATAATGACCAAAGAAATGACTGTTGATAGCATAGTTATAATTTCTTTACGCACGCAAAGAAAGAGTTATTAATTCCGAATATCAATAGGAAGGGTGAATAAATATCAGAATTAATGGGATGGCCAACAAGAACTTATGCTCCGCTTCGGGGCTTAAACTTGCCCTTAATGACCTCCTGAATGGGTTTATCGTCTATTTTCGCTTCCAGCCAGGATATGATGTCCAAATATAAAAATGCTCTTCTTTGATATGGTTTTTCCTGAATTTGGATAAGCTTATCGCGAAGTAAAGTGAATTCTTTCTTCAGATCCTGAGTGTTTGTGGAGGATAGATTCCTTAGGAATTTCAGTATTTCTTCCTGTACAGAATTAAGGTCGTTCATCTTTCGGATAAACCGATAGGTTGATCGGGCCTGGTATTCGATCAGTGTTTGGTTCCCTAATTCAAAATGAGCAATCAGGTTTAATATTCTTGCAAAGCAATGAATATCTTCTCGAAGCCTGGGATCAGGGTAGTTGATAATCTTATTCAGATATGAGATTGCTTCTTCAAATTTCCCAGCGCCAAAGTATAAACAGGCGATTTTATAGTAGAAAACAAGGATTCTGTGTGGGTCAATTCGGCTTTCAAACTTATCAATCTGATTATTTAATTCAGGGATAATTTCGAGTCCTTTAGTGAATGTACCAGCTATAAAATGTTGATTTATGAGGGAGGTATAGTAATACTGAAATCCCAGTGTTTCCAGATTCTCGTTAGATCTGGAGGGGGGATTATCAAGAAATTCCTTTAGCCGTTCTACCTCTTGCTCATGTTTTTCATAATGACCCAGAATGAATAGTGCTTCAAGCAGAACGTGCATCCCTTTAAGATACCATATCGACTCCAATTCCAGCATATCAGGATTTTTCCGGAAGTGTTCCACCCATTTCGATGCATATCGATACTGCATCAAGAAATCCTGTACAATAAGGCTATACCAGGCATAAGATACGTTCAGGTAATGCTTTTCAAAGAATCCGATATCCCTTGTATCAATTTGTTTGAGCGCGTTTTCGAAGAATTTTTCAGTGATATCAAAATCTCGTTCACTGCGCACATGTCCCGCTTTTATATAGATTCCGTAAAGCCTGAGTGACAGATTTGAAAGTGCGTGGTAACGGGTTACGGCCTCAACAGACTCTTCTGTTTCTTCAATTAGTTGATCTGCTCTGTTCCGAAGACTTCGTGTGATGTATTGAGATTCAATAAGCTTTTCGAAACCAAGAATTTCGGTAGTAAGAGTGATGCGATGATGTTGATAGGAGTGAGACTTTGCTTTTTCAAGGATCTTCAAACTTTGCTTATATAACCCTTTGTCGTATAAAATACGGGCATAATCGATTTGTTCTCTAAGCTGAATATCAATGTTATGATTAACATAAGTGAGCCTGAGGCTGGTCAGAATTTGTTTGTATAGATGCGCTTTCAGGTTTGATAGTTGAGAGCGTTTAAGGTCAGTAATCTTAGTAATGATTACATCTTCATCATAATCTCCCGCCTTATCAACTGCGTCAAATAGCTGAATAAATTTAGCATCTTCGGGGCTATTCCGGGTCGCATAAATCTTAAAGCTTCTCTTTTCAGCTTTTGAGAGCGACTTAATTAACTGATATAAATGATCATTTGGTTGGTTGGCCATTGTAAAAAAAAGGACTAAAAAGGATGTTTAAACTACTGAATTTATTGATCTTGATTATTTAAAGTGCTGCTTTGGCTATAGTTGGATGTTGTAATATACATCGATTCTAGTTTCGTAAGTAGATGTACTCCAAGTACTTTTGGCTACCAATTACGGATTCTGACCAAATCTGTAAATGACAAGTTGATAAGTTAGAAATCCATAGCATAATGCCAAACAAGCGAATACAGATTTTTGACACCACATTACGCGACGGGGAACAAGTTCCCGGTTGCCAGTTAAACACTCAAGAAAAGATTGAAGTAGCTCAAGCTCTGGAGAGTCTGGGTGTGGACGTAATGGAAGTTGGGTTCCCAATTTCGAGTCCCGGTGACTTCGAATCGGTGCAGAAGATTGCATCCATAATCAAGAACTCTACTGTGTGTGCTCTTTCTAGAGCTGTTGAGAAAGATATCGAAGTAGCAGCTGAAGCGGTTGCAAATGCTGCACGTCCACGAATTCATACTGGAATTGGAACTTCAGACAGTCACATTTTTGATAAGCTGAAATCAACACGTGAGAAAGTGTTGGAGCGTGGAGTTCATGCAGTTAAGTTTGCGAAAAAGTTTGTAGAAGATGTAGAATTCTATGCCGAGGATGCCGGACGAACTGATAATGAGTATTTGGCTCAGGTAATTGAAGCCGTAATTGCTGCAGGAGCAACCGTGGTAAATATTCCTGATACAACCGGGTACTGCCTTCCTTGGCAGTATGGTGAAAAGATCAAATTCCTGAAAGAGAATGTGAAAGGAATAGATAATGTGCATATCTCTACGCATTGCCATAACGATTTAGGGTTAGCAACTGCGAATTCTATTGCCGGTGTTATGAATGGGGCAACTCAAATTGAGTGTACCATAAATGGAATTGGTGAAAGAGCCGGGAATGCTTCTCTGGAAGAAGTAGTGATGATTCTTCGTCAGCACAAAGAAATTAATTTAGATACAGGTATTAATACTCGTTTGCTAAAATCGATGAGTGAATTGGTTTCTACCAGAATGCGAATGAGCGTTCAGCCTAACAAAGCAATTGTTGGAGCAAATGCTTTTGCACATTCTTCGGGAATCCATCAGGATGGGGTGATTAAAAGTCGTGAGACCTATGAAATTATTGATCCATTGGAAGTCGGTGTAGATGAATCCTCTATCGTATTAACTGCACGTAGCGGAAGAGCTGCCTTAAACTACAGAGCCAAAAAGCTTGGTTTTGATGTGCCTCGTGAAGTTATTGAAGAACTGTATCAACAGTTTTTAGTGATTGCCGATGAAAAGAAAGTGGTACAGGATTCTGATTTAATCGTACTTTTCTCGCAAATAGAAGTTAAAACAGCCTGACAGGAGTTTATGGGCAAAACATTATTTGAGAAGGTCTGGGACCGACATGTTGTAGATAAGGTTCAGGGCGGATTAGAAATACTATATATAGATCGCCATTTAATTCATGAAGTAACCAGTCCCCAGGCGTTTGACGGTATTCGCAACAGAGGCATAGATATTTTCAGGAAAGAACGTATCGTAGCTACAGCTGATCACAACGTACCTACCAAGGATCAGCATCTGCCAATTAAAGATGTACTTTCCAAATTTCAGGTAGATATGCTTACCAAAAACTGTGAAGAGTTTGGAATTGAACTTTTTGGGTTGGGACATAAATTTCAGGGAATTGTCCATGTAATTGGACCTGAATTAGGGATTACGAAGCCCGGAATGACCATCGTTTGCGGAGATAGCCATACTTCAACACATGGTGCTTTTGGAACCATCGCTTTTGGAATCGGAACTTCGCAGGTTGAACAGGTAATGGCCACTCAATGTTTGTTGTTGCAACGTCCCAAAACGATGCGCATCAATATTGAAGGAGAGTTAGGTGAAGGAATTTATTCTAAGGATATCATCTTATACATCATTTCTAAATTGACAACTGCCGGTGGAACCGGGCATTTTGTTGAATATGCCGGATCAGCAATTCGATCACTTTCTATGGAAGCGAGAATGACGATCTGTAATATGAGTATTGAAATGGGTGCCCGCGGAGGGATGATCGCTCCTGATGAGATCACCTTTGACTATGTGAAAGGAAGAAAGCACGCTCCTGAAGGAGAAGAGTTTGATAAAGCGGTAGAATACTGGAGTACGTTATATTCGGATGAGTATGCTGAATTTGATGCAGAGTTTACGTTCATGGCAGAAGATATAGAGCCCATGATTACTTATGGAACGAATCCTGGAATGGGAATTGGGGTAACTCAGAATATTCCTGCACTGGAGGAAGTTAAGAATCCATCCGGATTACAAAAGTCTTTGGACTACATGGGATTAGAACCAGGTGAGCGCCTCCTTGGAAAGCAAATTGATCATGTATTTATAGGAAGTTGCACCAATAGCCGTATTGAAGATCTCCGGATTGTCGCTGACTATGTAAAAGGAAAGAAAAAAGCTTCTCATGTACAGGCGATGATTGTTCCGGGCTCAAAACAAGTTGAAGCTCAGGCCAGAGAGGAAGGAATTCATGATATACTTGCTGAGGCCGGATTTGAGCTCAGGGAACCGGGGTGTTCTGCATGTCTGGGGATGAATGATGACAAAATTCCAAAGGGAGAATATTGTGTTTCTACCTCAAACCGAAATTTTGAAGGTCGACAAGGACCGGGAGCAAGAACAATGTTAGTAAGTCCGCTCACTGCAGCGGTTATTGCTGTCGAAGGTAAAATTGTAGATGTACGTGAATATATCGGAGAAGGAGTACCTGCATAATGGAGAAATTTGTAAAACTCAGCACACAAGTTGTACCACTTCCTGTTGAAGATGTGGATACCGATCAAATAATACCTGCACGCTTCCTGAAAGCAACTTCGAGAGAAGGTTTTGGCGAAAACCTTTTCCGGGACTGGAGGTTTGATCAGGAAGGCAATCAAAAGAAGGATTTTGTACTCAATGATGATACCTACTCAGGGTCGGTATTGGTAGCGGGTAATAATTTTGGGTGTGGATCTAGTCGTGAACATGCAGCGTGGGCACTGGTTGATTATGGTTTCAGAGCAGTGGTATCCAGTTTTTTTGCGGATATATTTAAGGGCAATGCACTCAACAATGGATTACTACCCGTACAAGTAAGTCCTGAGTTCCTGCAAGAGGTGTTTGATAAATCAGAAGAAGATCACAAAACAGAGATTGTAATTGATCTGGAAGAGCAGGAAATTTCAATATCAGGCACAGAGTTGAAGGAAAGTTTCGAAATTCATCCCTATAAAAAAATGTGCCTGTTGAATGGGTACGATGATATCGACTTTTTGATCAACAACAAGGAAAAAATAGAGGCGTTCGAAAAAGAACACGTGGAGTTTTAAAAGATATGGAAAAACGCATTGCGGTTTTAGCGGGGGATGGCATTGGCCCGGAAGTAGTAAAGCAAGCCATCAAGGTGTTGAACGCCGTTTCTCATCGTTTTAAACATACATTCACCTACGATTTTGCTTTGGTTGGAGCCGCTGCTATTGACGAAACGGGAGATCCTCTTCCTGATGAAACTATAGAAGCTTGTCGTCTGGCAGATGCGGTGTTATTCGGTGCAATAGGTGATCCTAAATATGATGACGACCCAAAAGCAAAAGTTCGTCCCGAGCAGGGACTATTGAAACTTCGAAAAAGTCTTGGGTTGTATGCCAATATCCGCCCTGTCCAGTTATTCGAATCATTGATTGATCGATCTCCTTTACGAGAAGACCGTATTTCCGGAACTGATTTAGTTGTGTATCGTGAGCTGACTGGTGGAATTTATTTCGGGAAAAAAGGGAGAAGTAAAGACGGTAAATCAGCCTACGATCACTGCGATTACAATACAGAAGAAATTACCCGAATCGCTAACATGGCTTTTGAAGCTGCAGGAAGAAGAAGGAAAAAAGTTACTCTGGTAGATAAAGCCAACGTGTTAGAAACTTCCCGGTTATGGAGAGAAATCGTTCAAAAGATTGCTAAAAATTATCCTGAGATTGAAGTCGAATACTTATTTGTTGATAATGCCGCGATGCAGGTAATTCAGCGCCCAAATCAGTTCGATGTAATTCTTACAGAAAATATGTTTGGGGATATTATTTCTGACGAAACCAGTGTGATTACCGGCTCTATTGGATTACTTCCTTCAGCATCTGTTGGGGACCAGACTTCATTATTCGAGCCTATCCACGGAAGTTACCCTCAGGCAGCTGGAAAAGATATTGCCAATCCGGTTGCTACTATTCTTTCGGTTGCCATGTTGCTCGACAGTTTTGATATGCTGGATGAAGCTAAACGGGTAAGGAATACCGTAAGTAAAGTTATTCAAAAAGGATTGGTTACCCCAGATCTCAATCCCGAAGATTTCATTTCCTGTTCTAAAGTAGGAGATATAATTGCACTTCTGATTGAATCTGATCTGGATGACGATACCTCATTCGAGAATTTATTTGAGGGTAGTTTGCCTTTGATTTGAAGCTCCATTCTGTCTTTTTGCATGTTCATAAACTTAAGCGGGTAACTGGAAAAATTGAATTTTATAAATAAATAGTTAATACTAAATTCAGTTTATAATAAATATATGTATTAAATCGAGAGGATTATGGATTTGGTATATCAAAAAATAAATCAGGCAGCTCTTTCAACAATACTTCTCTTATTTTTATTTATGTCATTTGGTTGCAAAAAGCGGCATGTCACACCGCCGTCTCTTTCTTATGATGAACCATTTAGTTTGGTAATTATTTCAGACCCGCAGCTGTATTGGTATAATCGTCCGGATGGAGCTTGTTCCGATACGGTAACTTCCGTACCCAGCGGTACCTGTGCTATAGTACCCGGAGAATCCTATAGTGACTGTGTAACAAGGTGTGGAACCGAAAGCAACATAGATCAATTAAACTCTATAAACCAGGCACATCGCCTCATTTGGCCTGATTCGGGAATAATACAGGTCAATCAGGGCGGGCGAATCCATGACATCGCAGCTGCCATTGCCAATGGAGATTTAACTGCGTTTTGGCACCCGAATGAAAAAACAGCGTATATGGATTTTTTTCAGGAAAATGAAGATTCGCTTCCGGATTTCCCCTTGTATGCCGGGCTGGGGAACCATGATTATTCGAACAATGTATGTGATTGTCAGGGGTATTGGCCATGGACAACTAATTCATGTGCAAGGGATGCTGTCCAGACATTAGAGGATATATACAGCAATCAGGAGGGTATTAATTTCGACAGCTGCAGTAAATCCTATTCAATTAATATCGGAAAGTATCATATAGTGCAACTGAATTTAAATCCCAGTTATTCTGTGGACTTAAACAATAACAAAACAGGCTGTGAACCGAATACATATAATGTTGAATGTGACGGCAAGAACAAAATTGGTACGGCGTTCGATTGGCTTAGCACGGATCTTTTCTGGCCAACTTTGTCACGCCAGTATACCATTTTAAATATGCATGCAGCAGGAGATTCTTCAAATTTTTGGGGAAATGATTCATCTAAAATAAGTGAAAACAAACAGAAGTTTAAAAATCTAATTGCCAATAGTCATACTATTGCAGTATTCGGTGGCCACATTCATCGAAAACATGGGTATATGGGCGAATATATTCTGGAGGGGGATACCGTAAAAAATGCGTGGGGTGACTCTATCCCTTGGTTCAGAAGCGGGGCTTCTGAGTACTATACGTATTTGGTTGCAGAATTTGGACTAGATGCATCAAACAACAGGTATATGAATGTCGGGGTTGTTAGCAGCAGCGCCAACTCAACTCGATTTATAAACAGCAATGAGGTTGATATCGGGCCAAGTACCTTTTGGCTCAGATAGCAAAATAATGTTCCACCGGAAGCCAGATATCACCCCTGCTTGTTAATTTTTGTACAAACCTTAAAGTCATCAACCGTACTATAGTTATATACCGAAACTTGCCTTTGATCTGATTCTTTAGTGTATTGATAGGTACCTAAAACACAAGGAGGTACCATGGTAATCAGTTATAAAGCAGCTCAGAAGCAACCAGAAAAAGTCCTGGATCAGGCAATACTGGCAAAAGATTTCATGACAAAAAAGCTGATTACATTCAGCCCTAAACAGCCTCTGAATGAGGTTATTCAGATTTTAATTTCAAAAGGCATCTCGGGAGGACCTGTAATCAATGAAAATGGTGTTCTGATTGGGGTAATTTCTGAAGGTGATTGTCTGAAGGAAGTGGTAAAGGGAAAATATAATAACAGTCCACAGATGATGGGGGTTGTAGAAGATTATATGACGGCCGATCCTGTTACTGTAGGTCCCAGTGAAAATATCTTCGAAATTGCACGCCTATTCCTCAAACTAAGACTCCGTCGATTCCCTGTATTAGATCAGGGTAAACTTGTTGGACAGATTAGCCAGCGTGATGTAATGGCTGCTATTCAGGATCTGAAAAATGAAACCTGGAATTAGTTATCTAACTGCTCGAAGTAGTAGAAAGCGTCTATGATATCTAAATACACTCCATCAAAACCAACGTCCAGGATTTTCTGAAGATAGGATTCCTGATTTCCATATATATATGATTTCCAGCCAGGATCCCAGTATTTAACTTTGTAGTTGCCCTCCCAGTTTGGGTTTTCAGCAACAATCCAATCTGGATTTTCCGGCTTCCAATCACTTTTCCAGTAGTATCGGTAATCTTCAGCTTCTCCAATACTCATATAGCTTATTATTAATCTTTGAGCCCCATTGGCTTTATTTTTTATGATTTCCAGATCTTCTTTAGTTAGAATCTCACCCATATAAAAAGCATCAATAATCACGACACCATAGTTGGTTTCAGCTATTGAATTAAGGAAGTCTCTTTTTGAGTTGAAGTCTTCCGGGTTTAGCAGATACAAAAAGTTTTCCGCTTCAAAAAGTCTGTTAACCGGATATGGATTCTCATCTTTAATCTCTTCGGGATATTGAGGAATGGTAGTTAGTTCCCGTTCGTCTGCTGCAAAAGAGATATATTCTTTCTCTTCATTCATCACATAAGAACTATCCATTTTTTTTGGGATAGAAGTATAATCCGTTACGAGAATAGCTTTACCGGCCTCTTTCCCAATATCCAGATAGAACTCAAGATATTCTGTTAAATCAACTGGGGTATCAATGTCATCTCCATAACTGCCGTAATAAAGACTTTCCTGACCTAAGCCATCAATAGCATCAAGGTAATCTCTATCCGGTTTTCCATCCCATTCACCATTATCAGAAACCAGCTGCACTCCATTTTGAGGAATTACAATAAAGTTTGGGTTTTGGCTTCTCCCATACTCAGAAATTTCCTCAACAAAATTTCTCATTTCTTCTTTGTAGTCCATGCTATTCTTAATCTGAGCACATCCCGAATTAGTAAAAAGCAGAAGAACAGTAAATATGGTGATCGATTTTATTCTTAGCACTTTGGTCAGTTAGTTGTTATTGATACCTTCAGGCTAAACGAAATTTAACTAAAATATTGCAATACTCTTTCGAATCAGCACAACAGAATTTGCAAAAATATTGGGGATTCCCTGATTTCAGAGCAGGACAGGATGAGGTAGTCCGTTCTGTTTTAAATGGAAGTGAGACCCTTGTACTTTTTCCAACCGGTGGCGGGAAGTCTTTATGCTATCAGGTTCCTGCTACGGTTTTTGAAGGGATGACCTTAGTAATATCCCCATTAGTAGCTTTGATGCAGGATCAGGTTCAGCAGCTAAAGAATCATGGAGTATCTGCGACATTTATTAACAGCACCATTCCAAATTATGAGGTAGAACAACGACTGGTAAACGCCAGAAATGGAATGTATAAGTTATTGTATTGCGCACCAGAACGTTTGGGCTCTCCTTTGTTTCAGGCTGAACTGGAAAGGCTGAATATTGATTTGGTAGCGATTGACGAGGCACATTGTATTTCTGAATGGGGACATGATTTTCGCCCCGCTTACAGGGAAATAAGGAGCAATCTTGAAAGTATTGCAGAGAACTCAAGATGGATTGCTTTAACCGCTACGGCCACTCCTGAAGTAAAAGAAGATATAATAACTTCGCTTGGCTTTGAAGGACCGGAAGTGATTTTCAAAGGCTTCAGCCGTCCTAACCTGAAGTGGTGGGTGTTTAAGACAGAGAATAAAAAAGAGAAGCTATTCAGCTCTGTAAAAAAAGCATCTGTAAAAGGGGATGGATTGATTTATGGAGGAACCCGGAAGAATTGTGAATTTTGGGCAGATCGATTTTCTAAAAATGGGATAGAATCTGAGGCTTATCATGCTGGTATAGAAAGTGAACTTAGAAAAGCGATTCAGGAACGATGGATTTCCGGAGATACTCCGTTAGTAGTGGCAACCAATGCGTTCGGAATGGGTATTGATAAACCGGATTGCCGGTATGTTATTCACGAGGAAATGCCGTATTCCATTGAAGCATATTATCAGGAAGCAGGACGTGCCGGAAGAGATGGGGAAGAAAGTTTTCCGATCCTATTTTACAGAAATTCTGATTACATCAAAGCAAAAAAAAGGGTAGAAGAGAACTACCCCAATTGGGAACAGCTCCAGAAAGTATATACCATTTTGTGTGATATTTTGATGCTGGCTGTGGGCTCAGAGATGAGAGAAATGACTGCTTTTGAGCTTTCAAAAGTGCAATCGAGAACCCATTTGCCAATGTCTGTGTGTATTTCTTCTATTCGATTAATGGAACAATTCGGCGTGTTGGTAACTCAATCCGAAATTCCACCCATGGCGAGTGTTCAGTTTACGCTAAGCCCGGAAATGATGGGTAAGTTTAAAGAACGCTGTCAGAACCCGGAAAAAGCAGAATTTGTGGATAAGTTGGAGCGTATGTTTGGACATCATGCGTACGCTGACATGGTTGATCTGGAGTTAGAGATGGTCATGGAAAAGCTTTCAGTTACAAAAAACGCATTGATTAAAGCATTAAATGTGCTGATGCAAAATGATCATGTACTGATGTTTACTGTCTATCCGGAACGAAACCTTATTAAACTGCTGGGAGCCCGTTCTAAAGAAGTTCCAGTTTCGAAGCCTGAAGTAGAATCATACAGAAAGAATTTGCTCAAAAAACTGGATCTGATGAATGGCTATGCAAGAACTAAAGGCTGTCGGGAGGTTTATTTGCGTACCTACTTTGGAGATACAGAGGCAGAAGCTTGCGGTCATTGTGATAATTGCGAGAAAGGACTCGAGGTAAATGAAGAGATTACAACGGAAGATATCAGGAGAACATTTAATACCCTGATAGAAGAAGGAAAAAGTGTTTTTGATCTCAAAAAAGAAACAGGTTGGCACAAAGAGCGGATCATCAGTTGTCTGCAATATTTAGTAGAAGAAGAGATGATCATTTCAGACCCTGAAAAAGAGGGGCACTATCTTCTTTCAAAGTCGGCCTCATCATCCGATAATTGATTCAATTTTTTTTGCTCTTTCTCGAGGATACTTAATACCGAATCGACACGGGCTAAATGATTCTCAGGATTACTCTGGTAATAGGCATGAGATTGCTCAAACTGAGCTTCAGTGATTTCATAAGATGAGAACATCTCTTGCATGATGGAGTCAGGATTTAAAACCTCTTCACTAGTGTATACCCAGGCATCCAGTAGCTGTAGTTCTGTGATCACCTTTACATAGGTTTCCTCAGGAATAAGGTTCTCAGGTTTTGGAACCAGTTCTTTTTCCTCACAACCTGTGAAAAAAATCAAGAGAGAAATTGATAAAACAGGAAGCCAATTCTGCATATTAATCGGAAGGGGGTTTTGGGTTCAAAGGCCTCATCGTCATTTCATTAATAAGGAAGTTATCAGGAGTTTCGAGTACATATTTAAGTGATTTAGCAATGTCTACAGGCTGCATCATGTTCTGGTGTAATTCCACTGCATCAATTGAATCAAAGAAGCTGGTAGCGATTGATCCTGGGAAAAAACAGGTGACTTTAATTCCATCATAACGCAGCTCTTTAAATAACGACTCACTGAATCCCCGCAAACCAAACTTAGTTGCATTGTAACCGGAAATCTGTGGGTTTCCCATCAAACCGGCAACAGAGGCAATATTCACGATATGGCATACAGCATCGTTTTCTTTCATCAATGGAACAATTAAACGGGTTAGGTAAAACACTCCTGAAAGGTTTACATCCACCATAGTATGCCATTGTTCAAGGCTTAGTTCATCAACATCAGCGAAATAGCCGAGACCTGCATTGTTAACTAGAATATCAGGTGAACGTTTTTCATCGAAGGTGCTCTCAACCCATTGTTCAACTTCCTCATATTGGGTGACATCCATCTTTACGGGAACAAACAAATCACCCAAATGTTCTTTTATTGAAGTTAATTTGTCGAGGCTTCGGGCAAGTCCATATACAGTTACACCAGCTTCAGTAAGTATTTTACTAAACTCTGCTCCTATCCCGCTACTGGCTCCGGTTACAATCGCTGTTTTTCCTTTTAAATTCATACAATCTACACTTCGAATGTTATATTTTAGTGTTCAATAATGTACTACAAAAACATGAGCAATTTCGATTCAGAAAAACAGGAATCATTAATCTATATAGATATTGGAAATTCGTCTGTAAAGATTGGATTTTTGAGTAATGATAAATGGACGGTTCATACCCATAAAACTGCACTGGATGCAGCAAATGAAATTAACAATCATATGTATCCTGTTAAGCATATTTATGTGAGTAGTGTCAGGGAAAGCGTGAAAGATGCTTTTGAGCATGAAATTGAAACGAAGAACCTGAAAGAAATAAGGATTGCGGATATTCCATCTGAGAAGTTGGATTATGAAACTCCGGAGACATTAGGAATCGACCGTTACTTAGCATGTCTTGGGGCTCATGCAGACTCAAAGAAAGGAGTTGTGGTGATAGATGCAGGCTCTGCTTGTACAATCGATTATATGGATGAGCATGGAGTATTTCACGGTGGGGTAATAATGCCCGGATTCAAATCCATAATGAATATTTTTAAAGAAAGTGCTCCGGAGCTACCGGATATTAAAGTTGGAATTCCAAAAGTGTTTCCCGGTAAAAGCACGGAAGAATCTTTACAATGGGGGCAAGTCGGTTTTTTTGTGGATGGAATTATTTCCATTCTGGAATCTTACGATGAGAAGTTTGAGGACTTTGAACTTTATTTAACCGGGGGTGATGCTCCTGCATTGTATGAACTACTAGGACATGTTGGAGAAGTAAACCCATGGTTGGTGTTGATGGGTTTGAAAAGAGTTTCAGAAGGTATTCAGAGCTATTAATTTTGAGATACTAGCAATGAAATATTCACTTACAATTTGCTTTCTTATCGTTTTTCTAATTTTAGATAAACCATTACTGAGTGCACAGGAAAAAGAACCGGGTCGGTTATCATTTGCTTTAAATCCGGGAGTAATGATATTAAGTGATGAGAATTTTAAAGAGCCGTATAATAATCCTTACTTTTTTAGTATTGGAGCAATCGCTGGGTTCCCAATTGGTAAGTTTTCCCATATTTATGTAAAGGGAAGTATTATTACCGGTGAGGCATATTATACATCATATGCCTATACTAGAGATCCACTTACAGATGAGCGTATACTTGAATCTAAATCACAAGGAGAGAAATACGAACGGGTTCAATCTTTGCAAAATGTAGGTATTCAAAGATCTTTTCCTTTAAAATCGGATTTTTACATTTTCTTAAATGGTGGACTTTCATTTACCAGATATGTCGAAGAATCGACAGAATCAGGTTCCAGTACTGAGGGAAGAGGCTTTTTAGGCGGGTTTATTGGTGGGGGTTTAGAGAGAAAGTTATATAAAAATACTTTCTCAGTCTTTACTGAAGGGGTATATACAAACACAAATTCAATCCTATCAAACTTTATCGGAGATCAGGCTGGAACAAATATTTCAATTGGAATACGATTTTATTTACCACATCCAAAGAATGCAATTAATAAGCCTTAATCTTTCAATTTTCGCTCAATCAGGGAGATCACCATTTCCCGGGCGACTTTATTCTTTCCTCCTCTGGGGATGATCACATCTGCATAGCGCTTACTGGGCTCCACAAACTCCAGATGCATGGGGCGAACAAAAGTTTCATACTGCTTCATCACACTTTCTACAGAACGACCTCTTTTTTGAATATCACGTTTCAAACGTCGAAGCAGACGAATATCATCATCGGTATCCACAAAGATTTTTACATCCATCAATTTTAACAGGTCTGGCTCACTGAAAATCAGAATACCATCAATCAGTATTACCTGTGTTGGTTTTGCATTGATGGTTTCATCTTTACGAGTGTGTGCGGCGAAGTCATATACAGGAACCTCAACGGGATAGCCTTCGAGAAGTGCTTTGAGGTGTCGGATCAGAAGCTCGGTTTCAAGGGAGGAAGGATGATCAAAATTCATCTTAATCCGCTCCTCAAACTCCAGATGACCTAAATCCCGATAATAAGAATCGTGCTCAAGGCGTAAGATATTCTCTGATCCAAAATGTTCACAAAGGTAATCAACTACGGTAGTTTTTCCTGATCCGCTTCCTCCTGCTACTCCAATTACCAAAGGTTTCATAATCTAAATCTAGTTTGAAGAAGAGAAAGTTTCGGTTTTCTCATACTCAACTTTGTAATCCCGTATGGCACGGAAAATAGCAGAAGCTATTATTGATTGTCCGTAATCACTGGTAAGGAATCGTTGTTCTGATGGATTGGTAAGAAACCCTGTTTCAACAAGAATTCCCGGCATTGAGGCTTGATATAATACCACAAGTCCCATTTGTCTTACACCCCGTGATTTTCTTCCGGCACGATTTCGTAATTGGTCTTCAACCATATATGCTATTCGCTCGCTTGTTGAAATGATACCACTGTGAGCAAGTTCATAGATCAACAAATCTTCTTCGGTTAAATCTTCAATGACACCGTGCTTATTAAATACCTGATTTTCTTCTTTCATGATTTCCAGAGAGAGATCTGAACGGTGTAATCCTAGAAAGAATACCGATGATCCATATACTTTAGAAGATGTCCATCCATCCGCATGTATTGATACAAAAAGATCTGCTTCTGCCCGGTTTGCAATACGGCCTCTTTCTTCGAGTTCAACAAAAGTATCGTCATCACGAGTATATATTACATTAACATCTGGTAAATACTCATTTATATAACTACCGAGTTTTAAAGCAATAGCTAAAACAACGTCTTTTTCTTTGGTACTTTTTCGATACCCAAGGTTTCCGGGATCATGACCTCCATGTCCTGCATCAATTACAATAGTATCGAATTTTAACTTATCCCGAACCTGATTGTATTCAGCATCCGGATCAAGTGTTGGTTCCGGGATTGATTCAATCCTGAGAGCTTCTTCAGGGTTCGTGCCTAAAAACCAGGTTTTTGCCAAAAACTGCTGTGTGAATACATCAACTTCATACTTGTCGGCTTTGGTAAGTGCTAGTAAAATATCCGATCCATTCTGATCTGGGTATGCTTTTGATTTAACATATATATCCGGATCCAGATATATATCTACCCCATAACTGCGTTCAAGTTTGTACAGACGGACTTCCTGAATCTTACCTTCCTGATTAAACATTTGAATTCCGGTAGTGTCAATATTGTCTGCGAATAATTCCATTTGAACTAAATCAGGAGCAGGCTGAATTACAGTAAAGGAGTCTACCGGCGCACTCAGATGATAGCGAACCACGTAACCGAGTCCATCGCTACGTTCTGCTTTGGATATTCTTTCAAGATGAGGCTGAGCAAATGTCGAAGTACTGATAAAGGAGAATACGAATACAAGAACCGCAGAAATGCGGAACAAAGAACACTTTTGTATTCTTTTAAGAGGATTAAATTCGTAAGTCATAGCTTTTGTAGATGATAGGAAAGATACGTTTTTAGCATTTGCAATGAAAGAGAGTGTTTACATACTCTGGATTATTTTTAAATTAGTTTGTTTACTGCATTTATTAGATTTTATTGTGATCAGTTCCCAATAAATTAACAAACCATTTTCATCTCAAGAATTTTATGAAACCGGGGTACTCCGTAGAAAAGCTTATTAACGATTTTAATGAATCTGTATTCCCGGTTTTTGCAAAGGCTATTGAGCATATCCCTCAGGCTCAAAAGAAAGATGTTGATGAAAAGCTGAAAGCTGGCATTGCAGAGAGTGATGAAAGCTTTCCAATCGAAGCTGTTCAAAAACTTACCTCACTTAAAGAATCAAAGCTGGAAAGTCTCGATGAAATCTGGATCGAAGCTATCGAAGAAGCAACTTCGAATCTTCCGGAAATTATTATGCTTCCTCAAAACGAGTCTCATTTTAATGCTCGTGAAGGAGATTCAGTTTTTATTTCAATGGGTAAATTTTTTAAGAGGGTAAGAAGAGGTCTAAGAAAAGCTGGTCATTCGGTTTCCAATGCATTTCGAAGAATGTTTAAAAAGCCTGAAGAGGAATTTGAAGTTGCCGTCCGGGAAGTCCCTTTCAAAAATATAGTCCGAATTCTACTTTTTCGTCTTAAGCCCGAAATTATTCTCTGGAAACAGGCACAATACCGGTTCATAGCCCGGGTTTTCGAAGCCATACAAATTTGGTCATACCCCGAGGAAGTCAAAGAACAAGAAGCAGAGGTAGATACAGAGCAAGAAGAAGAGGCACTACCAGAAAAAGAAGAAGCCAAAGAAAAGAAGCCTTATGATGAATTGCTCTCAGGATTGGTAGAAACGTATCATGAAGAATTTAATCTTCAACAAAAAAAGCTTAACGAGGCCTATTCGTCTGTAGAAGAAAAGTTGAAGGGTATTTTAGAATTAGCCGGAACGGTTGAGCTTTCTTCTTCAAAATTTGATGATGAGATCCTAGAGAAAGAAAAAACAGGATTTAGCTCAGACCTGAAACTGAGTAACTCCCGGTGGCTAGAACTCAAGGATGCGCTAACTCAAAGACTGGAGCTCTTGCTCAGTTTGAAAACTCTTGAAAAGGGAGTTGATGAAAAAGAAGATCACTTCGAAGAAAATATTCAATCTTTTTATCGTGAGAATATTGTTTCAGGACATAAGCAACTTGCGCAATCTGTAAAAGAAGGTATCACAAAACTGGAGACTTCTGAAAAGCTATCTCTTGATAATCTTGTGGCTCATTGTGAGTCATTACATGCTAAGGTTTCTGAAATAACAAGAGTGGAAATCATAGAGCCCATACAATCTGCCCTTGAGCAAAAGTACTTAAGTTCATTATTGGATGAGTATGTGGAAGAAGTCACAAATTATTCATCCAAACAACCAGAGCAAGGCGCCATTATTGAGGACCTCGATATAGAAGGCGAGAAGCCTTTGTTCAATATCAAGAAGGTAGAGTGGCAGCGTTTTGTAACACGTATGTTGAACAAGCATATCGCAGCCGAGCTGGATGCTTCTCTTATCAACCCGGAAGCTTCACTTGCCCAATATATTGAACGGTATCAGGAAGTCGTACAAATCATCGAAACTAATCTCGATGTTATTGATGAAGTTTCTAAAAAGGAGGAGGAAGAACCGGTTTCAATTGCGCTAAAGAGTTTGGAGCGAAGTAATACGAGCATTGAAGAAATCGAAGAACTGATAAAGACACAAAGGGAATCACTGCCTGAGAAAGTTCTTACCCAGAATGATGTACTGATCAATAAGCTTGCTGCACTGTTAATTAAACAGGATGTTAGTGAAATCAAGTGGGCCGATACTCAGTTGAAAGTGACGGAGTCAGCAGGTGATTTTGGTACTAAAATTACCGTGTTCTGGGCAAATTTCGTCGATCGGGCGGATTTATCCAGAAGATTTATAACTCGTAAATATCGCCAGTATGATGATATTGTACGTGGATTCCTTGGGCTTCAAAAGCCGGTATCTCATAATGTAGAGAGTACTAATCTGGCTACTTTTCTCCACGAAACCGATAAAAAGCTCGAAGAACTTCCATTTATCTATCGCAGACTGTTTGATTTTCGTAGGGATATTGAGCCGGGCTTCTTTATTCAGAATCCGTTGTATTTTGATAATTGCAGGAAAGCACTGGAATTATGGAAAGGTGGATTTCCGGCCAGTATCAATTTATTAGGTGAGAAAGGAAGTGGTAAAAGTACCCTTACCCGTTTTCTTACTGAGGATGTTTTTAAAGATGAAAAGATCTATAACCTTTCCTTTACAAAAACTTTTTGGAAAGATGATCTGATTTTGAAGGAAGTTTCGAAAACTTTAGGGCTTTCAGAATCAAAAAATCAGGAGGAATTGGTTGCTGAAATAAAGAAGAAGAGAAAAGGGAGTGTAGTAATTATCGAAAATCTACAGAATTGCTATCTCAGGAATATGGATGGCTATTCAGCTATGAGAAGTCTTCTTTACACCATTTCGGCAACTAAAAGTGAAATACTGTGGGTTGTAACGTGTTCAAGATATGCATGGGATTTTCTGAATGTGGTATTTAATGTTGGAGAGTATTTTTCACATTCAATAACCACGGATAACCTGAATACGGATCAGATGAAGTCACTCATCCTGAAACGCCAAAAAGCAAGTGGGTACCAATTAGAGTATATAGCGGATGCATCCACTAAAAAAAGCAGAGCCTATAAAAAGCATTTGGATGACAGGGAAGCGGAGCAGGAATTTCTTCAGGATAAGTATTTTGAAAAACTAACAAGCCTTGCGGAAGGAAACGCTACAGTGGCAATGATTCTATGGATCCGATCAATCAAAGAAATTGGGGAAGTATATTTTACTATAGAGTCACTTGAGTTCATGAATACCACCAGCCTGGATGGCTTGGATGCTCATTTGCAGTTCGCACTATCTGCATTTATTCTACATGATTCACTAACTGCACATGAACTTGCATTAATTTTAAATCAATCAGAATCGGAAACAGAAATGATTGTTTCCAGACTGGTATCCAGAGGACTACTGGTTGCTCACAAAGGTGGATATTATGCACTTAATGATCTTGTATACCGACAAGTAGTAAGAATGCTCAAAAGCAGAAATATTTTACACTGATGAAAAATAAGAACTACATACCGATAGTAATGTTGAGCCTGTTCTTGGTTGTTTTTTTGGTGGAACCTGTATTTTCCCAAGACTCGGTTTCAGTAGCTCAGGATTCAATAGCAACAGCACAACCTGATTCATCTATCCAACAAAAGGCAGAATCAGAGATAAGTCAGATCAAGGATTTCTTTTCATTCACAAAGATATTTTTAAGTCTGGTAGTTCTGTTTGGAACCTACTTCTTTACAAAAATCCTTTCATTTCTTCTTGGCGCATTAGCTGAAAAACAATCCTCTTATCGCCTCATTTTAAAGCGCGTCGTTCCATTTTTGAATGTGCTGATATGGTCGATGGCTATTTTTATAGTGATTGCAGGAATTATATCTCCACCTATTGAAACGGTGTTAACTGTTGGTGCATCGATAGGTATTGCTGTTGGTTTTGCAGCCCAGGATATACTAAAAAATATCTTTGGTGGATTCATCATTATTATGGATCGTCCGTTTCAGGTGGGAGATAAAATTGAGGTTGATGGTTACTACGGAGAAGTAACAGAAATAGGCTTACGTTCAACGCGTGTTGTCACTCCTGATGATTCACTGGTTTCAATCCCAAATGCTGATCTGGTCAGTAATGCAGTATCGAATACTAATTCTGGTGCTCTGGATTGTCAGGTTGTTTCTTCCATTTTTCTTCCTGCAACGGTGAATGTAGATAAGGTGAAAGAAATAGCCAGAAGAGCTGCAGTTTCTTCCCGGTATGTATATTTGAATAAGCCAATCGTAATAGTTTCCGAGAATAAAGTATTTGAGCAAAATTATGTGATACAACTTAAAGTGAAAGCCTATGTACTGGACATTCGGTATGAGTTTTTATTAAAGAGTGAAATCACAGAGCTAATATTAAGAGAGCTCAACAGCCTTGGGATAGTTCCGGAAAGTGTACAGGCGAACAGGGTTTCTTGCTGATATTCATCAAATATTCACCTACAATGTAGATTCTAATTTGACATTGTTTCCGTCGAAAATTACAATGCGAATGCACATCTAAATATTAATTACTGTAGGAGGAATCTATGAACGATGAAATATTTCTTGATGCCGCTGAAAATGGCGACCTCGAGACAGTAAAAGGGCTCCTGAACGATGGAGTTGACGTAAACACTAAAGACGAACATGATCGCACAGCACTATTAAAAGCATCAAAACACGGCCATTTAGATATCGTGAGTTTGCTAGTGAAAAATGGGGCTGATGTTGATAAAAGGGATAATAGGGGAACGACGCCTTTGTATTGGGCATCGACGAACGGATTTAACGAAATTGTCCAACTATTGATTGAAAACGAAAGCGAAGTGGATGTTCATGACGATCGCGGATGGTCGGCATTAGACCAGGCGGTAGCGCAACAACATACTTCCGTAGCCAGCACCTTGAGTGCGGCAGGAGCACATTAAGAAAGCAATCTATACACACATTTAGCATCCCGGTTTCTGAAGAAGAGATCGGGATTTTTTATTCATAGAGAAATCAGTTTACCAAATCGTATTAAAACCCAGCTTTAAACTCTGGCTATATTTTTCCTCGTTGAAGCGGTATAAAAACGGGGCTTTATGCGCTCCCCCTTTTCGAATCTCATCAAGTTTATCAAGTATTCCAAAACTAATCATTTTGCGTTGGAAGTTTCTGCGATCCAATTGCTCTCCCAGAATGGTTTCATATAAAGTGCGTAATTCCGTCATTGTAAATTTTTCTGGAAGAAGTTCCTTGCCAATGGGCTCAAACCTTAACTGGTTCCGAAGGGAGGTAAGAGCTTCATTTATAATGCTTTTATGATCAAGAATTAATTCAGGAATTTCATTCAGAGAGAACCATTCACATTTTTCAGAACGCGGATCGGGTACGGGTGTTACTTTTGAATATTCTACTAAAGAATAATATCCGACTGTTACAAATCTTTGTCTGAACCACGGATCGAGTTCTTCGTCAATAACCTGATCTTTTACCATGCTGTCAACATGCTGTTGATCATTCCTGTTAAGGTTTCCAAAAAGTTTAAATTGGCGCAAATAAATATCGTTAAGGGAAGTCCGGTCTTTAAGTCCACGAACTGCAGCACTATCCACATCTTCTTCTTTTCTTACAAAACCTCCTGGAATAGCCCATTTATTAAGGTTTTTCATCTTAATCAATAATACTTTTAGCTGATTTTCATGAAATCCGAAAATCACATTGTCTATTGATATCCCCGGATGATAGATGTCGAAATAATTCATGGAATAAAATTTTTGTTTCGGCAAAGCATAAAATAGATTATTATGTCACAAAGACACAATAGAAATAATCAGCTATGAAAATATATATTTTATTAATTATTGTTTTTGCGATGAATGGTACTGTAAATCCCCAATCGGATAACACCAATCAAAGTAAAACGAATGAAATCACCGTTCATAAAGATATTTTGTTTGCTTCTCCCAGAGGATTCGATTTAACCCTCGATATCTATGTGCCTGATACCGGAAAGGAAAGTTACCCTGTATTAGTGATCTGGCATGGGGGAGGATGGCTTATGAATAACAAATCCATTATGGATGAAATGTCAGAGTATGTTGCGGTAAATGGGGAGTATGTGGTGTGCAACCTGAATTACCGCTTATTAGGTGATCTGGACAATACCGTTACAATGGATGAAATTGTGGAAGATGTATTCGGTGGATTACTCTGGGTAAAGGAAAATATTACTAAGTACAAAGGAGATCCATCAAAAGTAGCCATTACTGGCGACAGTGCTGGCGGACACTTAGCATCAATGGTTTTAACTCATGGAAGAAATCTGGAGTCAGATGGATTTGACGGAAATAGCTATGGATTTAATCCTAGCTGGCTTCCTGAAGGTAAAACAGCTGAGGATATTGATGCTGAAGATGGATTAGCAGTTCAGGCAGCTGTGATTAGTTATGGAGGTTTTGATATTTATGGCAACGCACTTGGTGGGTTTGAATCACCACAGAACTTTTTTTGGCAAATTGGTGGAGCAGAAGCCCGTGGAGTAATGGGTAAAGAATATAATGTTGAGGATAACGCCGATCGTTATAAGGCGGTTTCCCCGGTGTACAATATTCCAGAAGCAAGTGAATATAAATTACCTCCTCAGTTCCATCATGTGGGTAGTATTGATCAAACCACTACAGAGGCTTCTATCAGAAGTTATGTATCTAAATTGGAAGAAGCAGGTCAGGATGTACAGATGGAGGTTTTTGAAGGGTATAATCATGCCTTTCTGGATTCTGGCTGCAATGAGTTTTTAGGCAGTTGCTTTGAAACTCATGCTCCACCGGCACTGGATAAGATTATTGTCTTTCTAGATGAACACCTAAAGTAGCAACCGTTAAATAAACCTCTGGAAAAGTATCAGCGTTGTAGATTACAAGTTTATCTGAATTCCTGAAGGAGCTATTTTCCGTACAAAATGAAAATGCTAGGCCGCTTATGCAGGTCTGATTTAGAAGCTTTTTTCCATTCTCCGATTTCCATAGATCTGATTTCCTCGGTGGGCAAAGTGATATCGGTAGCAACACAAAAACGGGTTGTGGGTCCACAGGTTTCCAGTACGGATTTAAACATCTCGTTATTCCGGTATGGAGCTTCCATGAAGATCTGTGTACGATCATGTCGGCGGGATTCTCCTTCCAGCTGAATAAGCATTTGTTTGCGGGCTTTGGCATCTATTGGAAGATAGCCGTGGAAAGCAAAAGACTGACCATTAAATCCGGAAGCCATCAGCGCCAGTAGAATAGAAGAAGGTCCAACTAAAGGAACTACTTTAATTCCATTTTGATGTGCCATTTTAACGAGCTTAGAACCCGGGTCAGCAACGGCAGGTGCACCAGCCTCAGACATTATTCCAACGTCTTTGCCTGCTTTGAGTGGTTTTAGAAAAGAATAAATTTCCTGATCCGGAGTATTCTTATTGAGGGGATAAAAATCAATTTTATACTCTGGGATGGTATCTTCGACCCACTGCAAAAATTTAACTGAGGTTTGGATATTCTCAACAACAAGTACCTCAAGCTTTCGGATTACATTAAGTGCAAACTCAGGTATTGTATTATTTTCCGGGGTTTTGCCAAGCGTAGTTGGAATAAGATAAAGCGTTCCTTTACTCATACATCCACCCGTTCAATGATGTACTTTTCATCAAGATTATTAGCTTTTCGGTTTGCAAAGCGGGTTACCAGCACAGAAAAGAATACTAATGCCAGAAATCCCATAAAAGCTACCCCGATATTGGAAAGAGAGGTACTTTTCTGAAGATCATAGGTAGGGATCATTACAATATCCTGAAAGTTGCCTTCCAGATATCGAATAGGAATAACCGCCGTATCAATAATACGCTGAGCCATTTGAATGGAAAGGGAGAGCTTCCGTTCCTGTAACTCTCCTGATGGATCTCTGAAAGAAATAACTACATACCCATTACTTTGAGCAGCGATCTGTTTGATGTCAAAGTCTAGCACGTTGGCAGCTATACTTTCTCCATTTTCGTAGGTATCAATGGTGCCCTGGTATACAAGTCCCTGTTGAGCCATGATGAACAACAGGTAAGCAGGTAAGAACCAGACAAGATATAAGAAGCGGTATTTCATTCAGAATCAATATAGGTCATTGCGAGATTGCTTCGTCGATCAAACTTAAAGCCACTATCAATAATGGATGCTCCTCGCAAAGACGGGTTAATTGTTTATTTCATCAATAGTAGTTTCGTAAAGTGAGGGATCCCAAATCAGGCGCTGCTGATAATCTTCCTGCATGTGATTAGCTGAAAGGTGTAGCCAGAAAGCAACTGGCAGTTTATCAAAGAATACAGCTTGTGCTGACGGTTGACCATCATAGATTCGGGTTCCAAAATCAATTCCACTCAGCATTCCCATTCGGTTATCATATAATGCTCCGTAATTGCTAAAGCTACGTTTGATGGCTTCTCCTTCAAAAACCCATCCCATTTTATCTTTAACTCTTTGGGATATTTCGGGAGATAAAAGTTCATCACTATAAAGTCTGGCCATCAAATTCGCCATTTCCTGAGCAGTAGTATGAGGAAAATGTTCGAGTGCATCTCGCTCTTCAATAAAACTAAGATTAAGCCGCACATCATCGAAAAGTTCTTTGGTATCTGAAACAAACTGATCATCCAAATACATTTGTTCTGACAGAGCAATTACATCTGCATCAGAAATAAAAGAAGAAGTATCACTCACATCAGGATGAATTGATAAATATAATCCCGAAAATGGAAGGGGAGTATCAGTGGATTCAAGCTTAAGAGAATCCATGAGTGCCTGAATGTTTTGTCCACCAAGTTTAAACCAGAGATAGTCTGATATTGCAAGATCATTGGTCTCAGCCATTACCGATACAAGTTTATCTAATGTGACGGTGTTTCCATCTTCAACCCCTAATAACTCTACGGACTTCTTGTGGGATTCTTCACTGATTTCAGGTAGCGAGAATCGTTCGATTTTGTTGAAATCCGAAATTACTTCATCGGGATTAAGTATTTCTTCAGCAATCTGTCGTTCATACTCCAGAATCAAAAAGAAATTCGAAAGTGTGCCTTGGGTACGGGGCACATCCGCTTGATAGAAAATACCCGAGTCGGGATCATTCACATTAAAGGAAACCACCGACATAAATTCAGGATGATCTCCTATAAATTCAGTTAAAGCTTTGAGGGAATAGGTGCTTTCGATGTATTCATAACCGTCACGCATACCATCGTTATTAGAATACAGCGTTTTAAAAGCTGAGAAATTTGGGATGATGACCAGTGCATAAGTTGCTGAAGCTATGACTACAAATACCGCAAGAAATAAGAGCGCTCTCTTCAAGAGTTTAATCCGGTTTTATTCAAAATTTTCGATCTGTTAAAGATACGAAGAACAAACAACCATTATCAGCTTTTGGTTCGGGAGATTTGAATCGCGATAAAAAAATAGCCCTGGGATTAATTCCTGTCATCCTGAGGATACCTCCGAAGGATAAGTGCAGAAGAATATTTTGTAAGGAATACTCCTGAACAAAGTCATATTGGTATGGAACAATCATTTTACGTCTACATCGTAACCAATCCAAACCGAACCACATTATATACTGGCATTACCAATGATCTGCAAAGGAGGCTTATTGAACATTATCAAAACAAAGGGAATCCTGAAACCTTTGCAGGGAAGTATCATTGTTATCAATTAATCTACTACGAAGGGTTTGCTACCTCTTATGATGCAATAAAGGCTGAGAAATACATAAAAGGGAAGAGCAGAAAGAAGAAGGAAGCGATTATTCAGGAGATGAATCCCTCGCTTGCTTTTCTGAACCGAAAGGTTTTGGGGTATTGGCCGCCAAAGTGAGATTCATTGATGTTATTTTGGGGTAGGATTTAACTTGTTTCTTGAACCCGCTTAGATCCTTCGGAGGTATCCTCAGGATGACTGGCTTTATCTAATCATAGTAACTTATATCAGAATATGAAGCTGGAATTATTTCTTCATCTTTTGTTTTTCGAAAGCCATCTACAAAAGGGTTTTGTATAAAGCTAAAGAACCTGAGCAGAATTTCACCTTGAAGGATTACAAGTACTTCATTCTCTCTTTCCTCGATAGCAATAGCAAGAATGCCTTTTCTTTTTGGAGAATGGAAGGTGTAGAGCTTATTATTAAATTCAGGTAAATCCTTGAAAGGAAACTGCTTAAGTTCTTGACTTAGACTCAAAAAATGCATCAAATTCATTGCGTACACTCACCACAAACCTCTCCTAGATCAATACAACAGTCGCATAATCTCTGCACAGGCGTAAGCGCCGTAGGTGCCAAGTGCATAGCCCAGGACGGCTAATAAAACACCGACCGGTGCAAGTGATGGATGGAAGGCGGAAGCCACAATAGGAGCGGAGGCAGCACCACCTACATTGGCCTGACTTCCAACTGCTACAAAGAAGAACGGGGCTTTGATTATTTTTCCAACGGTCAGGAGAATTATTACGTGAATGATGATCCATACAAAACCGATGGCGAAGTATCCTGGCACATCAAGAAAAGCACCCAAGTCCATTTGCATCCCGATAGTCATCACTAATACATAGAGAAAAAGACTTCCTATTTTAGAAGCTCCGGCACCTTCGAGGTAGCGGATTTTAGTAAAGGAGACCAAGAGTCCACCCGTTGTTGCTACAACTACAATCCAGAAGAAAGAAGAGTTAAGGCTGAACTCAGCTAGCTTCGGGGCATTTTCATCAATCCATGGGCCAACAAATCCGCCTACAGCATGACCAATTGCAGTAATTACAAAAGCCACTCCTGCTATTTTAGTAAAATCAACGAGGGTAGGGATTTTGGCTATACTAGCCTGATAGTCTTCTATATTTTTTCTGACCTGAGATATCGAAGAAGCATCGGCTTTGAACCATTTATCGACTTTTTCTGAAATGCCTGCTCCATAAAGAATAAAGGCCATCCAGATGTTGGCTACAATAATATCAACTGTAACCATTGCGCTGAATAGTTCTGAACTAGGTTGATATACTTCCAGCATTGCTGTTTGATTAGCTCCGCCTCCAATCCAGCTTCCTGCGACAGTAGCTAATCCTCGCCACACTTCATCTGCTCCTGTTCCGGCTAAAATATCGGGATTAGTCGCTCCGATCAGCAGCATTGCTAACGGACCTCCAATCATAATTCCAACTGTTCCGGCCAGAAACATTGCCACTGCTTTCCAGCCAAGGCTCATAATTCCTTTCAGGTCGATACTCAGTGTAAGTAGCACTAAACTGGCAGGGAGCAGGTATCGTGATGCCATATAATATAAATTCGATTGCTCCGGATCGATGATACCAAAGGTGCTGTACAACGATGGAATGAAATAACATAAAAGAAGGGATGGCACAAACTTATAGAACCTCTTCCAACCTGGTTTGTCACTGTGAGAGGTAATAAAAATAGCGGCCAGTGTAGCCATCAGTAGTCCAAAGACCACAGCATCGTTAGTTATCAAAGGCATGTGTTAGGCGTTGGTTCAGAATTGCCTAAGGATAGGGACTGCGGCTCAAAAAAGCGAAAGCTGGTTAATTGTTATTCCTTAATTGGAAGAAGCTACAATTAATGAATAACCAATAACTAGTTTCCAAATAAATAAATCAAAATGTCATCCATCTGAGCAGCCCATGCTCCCCATGAATGACTTTCATTAACTTCAAGATATTCAAAGGAGTAGTTTTTGTCTTCTAAGATTGATTTCATTTTACGTGCTTCTTCGGTGTTATCTCCAATGGTACCTGTACTCATAAAGAGTTTTGGTTGGTCTCCTTCGTAATCACGAACCAACGTATATATTTCTTCCTGATACCAATAGGCTGGTGCTTGAATTGCGGCAGCGCCGAAAGCATCTGGTTTAGTAAATGCGAAATAAGTGGCATTTAACCCGCCCAAAGAAGTTCCTAAAATAGCTCTATTATCTCTGTCAGCTTTTGCTTTATAGTTCCGTTCTATTTCCGGTATCAACTCTTCTGTGTAAAAAGCCAGATATTCTTCATTATTTCCAAACTCATCCATACGACGGTTTTCATCGGTATTATCCGGATTTAACGGATCCACAAACACAGCTATAACAGGTTCAATTCGCTGGAGATGAATCAGATTATCCAATACAATGGGTGTAGCACCAAGTTGCTCATCAGCGTATTCTTGTCCGTCGGTAACATAAAGCACTGGTATATTTTGGAAATTTTCGTATCCCGCTGGAGTATAGACCCGATATTGAATCTCATAACCCAAGTTCTCACTCTCGATGATTTTATGTGCAGAAATGCTTCCTTTGGCTGCATCTTCCAGAGGTTTTATTAAATACTCTTCATTCCAGTCCGGCATTCTGAGTTCTGAATTTGGTCCAAATCCACTCCATTGTTGATAAGGATTAGCCGGATCAAGAATCCAGTTCTCATTTTCTATGGTGATTTTATAATCCAGTCGCGCATCAGAAGGGAAGTTCATTTTAAGGAACCAGATATCCGTTCCCACAATGTTGCTTCCTTGTGTATCAATACATTTGTTACCACCCCAACCATTGAAATCACCATTCCAGTTTACATTTTCACCCTCTCCTCGAAATAGGAATAATGCAGTGGTGTCTTCAGTTACAGGGATTAGTTTGTTTACGGTGAGGGAATCCCAAATACCATCTATTCTGGTTTCCCTGATTGTTTCATCAGAAATTGATGCTGTTTGTTGCAATTGAGTTAACAGGCGATCAATTTTTGAGGGTGCCAGCTCATTCTCATCTGAAGAGCAGGAGATCAAAAGAATTGCAAGTATCAGCAGGGGGAGTCTTTTCATAAATGAATTAGTTTCAAATTTTACCACTTTTACCTGGAGCCTAAGATATAGTTTCAGGTTATAATAGTTTCAATAATTAGAACTATTAAGTCTGAAAACTAGCAATACTTAATATTAGATTATTTCTTCATGCTTTTAGTTAACGAGTCATTATTTTAAGAGTTCACTCTCTACTCAACTTAAAAAAATATGATTGTTTCTAAATTCGGGGGAACCAGTGTTGGAACGTTCGAAGCTATGCAGCATAGTGCATCTATTGTCGCAGAAAATCCGGACCGAAAACTGATTGTTATAAGTGCTATTTCAGGCATGACAAATAATTTGGTTGCTCTTGAAAATCCTGATCTTGACTCCACTTCCAGAGAAGTTATACTTCAGGAAATCGAAAACCGGCACCTTTCGATTATCAATCAATGTGTTTTAAAAGAAAAATTGGCAAAGAAATTTCAGGTACAACTGTCCGAACTAAGATCACATCTTGAACAACCCGGAAGAGATAAGAAATGGAAAGATACCTTGTATGCTTTCGGAGAGTTGATGTCTACCAGAATCTTTGTTGAAGTCTTAAAAGAACATAGGGTAGATGCAGAATGGCTGGATGCCAGAGAAGTGCTTAGAACGGATTCAACCTTCGGAAATGCTGATCCGGATATCCTTACCACAAGACAATTAGCAGCGCAAATGATCAACTCTGAGAAAAGACATCTTACTCAGGGATTTATTGGTCGTGATGAGCTTGGAAATACCACCACACTAGGTCGAGGTGGGAGTGACTACTCTGCTGCATTATTTGCAGAGGCTGTGAAAGCGGATATCCTTGAAATCTGGACAGATGTAGCCGGAGTTTATACAACCGATCCAAGAATTGTTGCAGAAGCCCGACCTATATCAGAAATTACTTTCGATGAGGCAGCCGAGCTCTCTGTATTTGGGGGGAAAGTACTTCATCCGGCGACGCTTAAACCAGCAATTCGAGGAGGAGTGAAAGTCAGGGTCGCATCCAGTAAGCAACCGGATTTGCCAGGGACATTAATTGTTGACAAAGCCAATGAAGAGCCTGTAGTCCGCGCGATTTCTCTAAGAAAAGATCAAACCCTGATGACTGTGAAAAGTCTGGAAATGCTCCATCAGCATGGATTTCTGGCGAAGTTATTCACATTGTTAGCTGAGCATAAAATTTCGGTAGATTTAGTAACTACCAGTGAGGTAAGTGTTTCGCTTACCTTGGATACGGCACATAAGGCATCCAATAAAGTAGAGCTTACTGAAGAAATCCTATATGAACTCAGGGGTTTTTGTGAAGTGGAAGTCGAAAAAGACCTTTCTCTTGTAGCTTTGATTGGTAATAAAATGGATGCAACTTCCGGCATCAGTGGTACTCTATTCGGACTTCTTGAAAATCACAACATACGATTAGTCTGTCATGGTGCATCACCAAATAACGTTTGTTTTCTGGTGAAAGAAGGAACTGGTGAAGAGATTGTAAAATTAATCCATAAGAAGTTTATTGGGTAGTAGGAATTGTAAATTACAGATTATGAATTTTGAATTGGTTGAGCTATTCAAAATTCATAATCAGAAATCTAAAATTTAAAATGAAAATCTCAGTAATTGGTACCGGAAAAACGGGAAGTAAAGTAGTAGAGCTATTAGGAGATGACCTTGCTTATGCCTTTGATGAAAACAATGCTCCTACTGTTGAAAAGCTCAGAGAATCTGATGCTGTAATCATTTTTGTTCCCGGAGACGCGGTTTCGGATATCCTGGATTTAGTACTTGAATCCGGTACACCTGTTGCTTGGGGCAGTACCGGATTTGAGTGGCCTGAAGATTTGGATGATCAGGTGAAGGCGGTTAATTCAAAGTGGGTATTGGCTACTAACTTCAGCCTTGGAATGAATATCATTCGACACAGTATCAAAAAGATTTCAGAAGGATCAGCGATTCTTAAGAATCCAAGCTTTAAAATTCATGAGGTTCATCACATTCATAAAAAAGATGCTCCTAGTGGAACAGCGTTATCCTGGAAAAAATGGCTGAATAAAGAAGTAGAAGTAACCTCAGCCCGGGAAGGAGATATTAATGGAATTCATGAGCTCACGCTCTCAACCGCTAGAGAAGAGATCACCTTAAAGCACGAAGCACTTGATCGATCCATATTTGCAGAAGGTGCTATTTGGACTGCGGAACAACTGGTTAATAATCTGACTTTAAGTAATGGAGTTCATACTTTTGGTAAGCTGTTTGATCAAATAATGAAGGAAACAAAAGAATGAAAAACTATCCTCTTTGGACTGCCATAGTCACACCTTTGCGAAAGGATGGTGGAGTGGACTACGAGAGTTTTGAAACCATACTCAGAAAACAGGAAAAAGCTGGTAATGGAGTTTTGGTATTGGGCAGTACAGGTGAAGGACTTAATCTACTCCCTGAGGAAAAGAGAGAAATCGTGAAGTTTGTCAAGCTTTTAGATTTAGATATTCCTTTGATGGCCGGATTAGGAGGATTTCATCTTGATGCACAAATTGCCTTTATGAAATACTGTGATGACGTAGGTGTAGATGCTTTTTTATTAGTAAACCCAATTTATGCCAAGCCCGGAAAAGAAGGTCAGCTAGCGTGGTTTAGTGCTTTGATGAAAGAAACTAAAACCCCCTGTATGATCTACAATGTGCCATCTCGAACGGGTATTCATATGAATCCTGAAGTTCCGGCCGCGCTTTCCAATACCTTTCCAAATTATATGGGGTTAAAAGAAGCGAGTGGAAGCATTGAAAAGCTTCGGGAGTTTATCAAGGCAGCACCTAGAGCTCCAGTATATTGCGGGGATGATAATTTGATCAAAGAATTTATTTCAGAAGGAGCGGTTGGGCTTGTTTCAGTGGCATCAAATGCATGGCCGGAAAAAACACATAAGCAGCTTTCTTTATTTCTGGAATGCAAGGAAGACCAGACATTTAAGGATTGGGTAGAATGCGCTAATTTATTCTTTGAAGCTCCCAGTCCGATCCCGGTAAAAACGTTGATGCAACACAAGGGGTGGATTGCAAATGATCAGGTACGATTACCATTATCCAATGACGATCTTCTATCTGAAACAGAAGAAGCACTCCTTGAAGCAGATAAGAAAATTAATGCCTGGTTCGCTTCCTTAGAGACGTAAGGCATCGAGGCAAAAAAGGCACAGAGCCTCAATTACAATATCAATTATGTAGCAGACGGACTCAGTGCCTTTGCCCCTTTGCTACTTTGTCCCTTTGTTATGACACACGAAGAAATTTTAGATCAACTTGAAGACGGCGAAGTCAGAGCTGCTAATCCTACTGAAGATGGAGGATGGGAAGCCAATACTGAAGTTAAGAAAGCTATTCTTGAAGCATTCAAAAACGGAGAAAATGCATCTTACGAAGGCATTTATGAAGGTTTTGTAGACAAGCATAATATGCCTCCACGTTATTTTGATCCGGAAGATGGAGTTCGTTTAGTTCCCGGAGGATCGTCTGTACGCCGTGGATCTTACGTAGCTTCAGGTGTAATCATCATGCCACCGGCCTATATCAATGTCGGAGCGTATGTAGATTCTGGTTCAATGGTAGACAGTCATGCTTTAGTGGGATCTTGTGCTCAGATAGGTAAAAATGTACACTTATCTGCAGGAGTTCAGATTGGAGGAGTTCTGGAGCCGGTAGGAATGAGTCCCGTTATTATTGAGGACGATTGTTTTGTAGGAGCCGGCGCAGTGATTGTGGAAGGAATTCTGGTTCGGAAACGAGCAGTAATTGCTCCCGGTGTTACACTTTCTAAATCCATTCCGATGTATGATGCAGTGAAGGAAGAGATTAGAGAACGTGGAGCAGAAATTCCGGAAGGAGCTGTTGTCATACCAGGAACCCGACCAATGAAAGGAGACTGGGCTCAGAAAGAAGGTCTCAGCATGGCTTGCCCGATTATTGTGAAATACCGTGATGAAGATTCGGACGCTTCATTGGAATTGGAAGACGCGTTGAGATAACATTCTGTTATTGTTCCTGCCTTGATCTGGAATTTGTAGAAGTAGAAATACAATAGAAATCGAATTTCTTTTGAAGAGCGTTATATTTGTGATATGAGAACCAAACTCCTTTTAATAACGCCACCATTTACGCAGCTGAACATGGCCTATCCGGCAACTTCCTATCTAAAAGGTTTTTTGGAAGAGTACGATATTTCTGTTTCGCATTGTGATTTAAGCATAGAGCTGTTCACTTCAGTGTTTAATGGTGATTTTTTGAGGACTATTTTTCAGGAAGCAGAGGACCTGGGGAATGATCACTATCCAAAGCTTCGGGAAATGAAGGATTGGTACATTTCCAGGGTAGATGAGGTTATCGGATTTCTTCAAAAACATGATGTTGAAACGGCGTATAAGATTCTTGAACCAGATTTCCTTCCATCAGGTCATCGATTGAAGAATGTTAATACGGACATTAGCTGGGAAGATGGTGAAACAGGTGTTATTGATAAAGCAAAGCATTACTCCACACTTTTCGTCGAAGAAATAGGGGATTACATTCAGGCCAATGTGGATGAATTTTTTGCATTCACCAAGTATGCCGAACAAATTGCGACTTCAGCAAGTAGCTTTGATCAGATAGATGAGTTCCTTCAGTATCAACCGACGTTGATAGAAGATGAGATGCTGAATCAGTTGGAAGAGCAAATCAAGGAGCATACTCCAGATCTGGTTGGTTTCACGATTCCTTTTCCTGGAAACTTATTTGCAGCGTTAAGGTGTGCTCAATTTATAAAACAGTTTTATCCTGATATAAAGGTAGCCTTTGGTGGAGGATACTGTAATACAGAATTACGTAGTCTTGAGGATCCACGAATTTTTGAGGTGGTAGATTTTATATCGCTGGATGATGGGGAAGGACCACTTCTAAAAATGATCCAGTTTCTTGAGGGGGAAGTTGGTATTAATGAATTGGAAAGGACCTTTGTTCTTGAAAATGATCAGGTAGTTTATAAAAATAAAATCCCCAATACCATTCATCATCACCAAAACTTGCCGGCGCCAAATTATAAGGGATTACCTTTCAAAAAATATGTGTCCTTTCTGGATGTGGTAAATCCTATGCATCGAATGTGGACCGATAAGAGGTGGAATAAATTGACAATTTCACATGGTTGTTACTGGAGGCAATGTTCCTTTTGTGATGTGAGCCTGGATTATATTGGTAACTACCAAAACTCAGCTGTAGAGGATTTGGTGGATAAAATGGAAAAAATAATCAACGATACAGGGATTCCGGGCTTTCACTTTGTGGATGAAGCGGCTCCACCTAAAATGCTTAAGGCGCTTTCGAAAGAACTGATTAAAAGAAAGCTCTCCATACCTTGGTGGACGAACATTCGCTTCGAAAAGACCTTCGATAATGAATTATGCGAGCTAATGGCAAAAGCAGGCTGTATTGCAGTTACGGGTGGTTTGGAAGTAGCATCCGACCGTTTGCTTGCAAAGATGAAAAAGGGAGTTGATATAGCACAGGTAACAAGAGTTACTCATCATTTTTCACAACATGGTATTCTGGTACATGCTTACCTGATGTATGGCTTTCCGACCGAAACGCAACAAGAAACGATTGATTCGTTAGAAGTAGTGAGACAATTATTTGAAAAAAACTGCATTCAATCAGCATTCTGGCATCAGTTCACAACTACTATTCATAGTCCAATTGGTAAAAATCCTGAAGCATTCGGAATCACTATAACCGGACCTGAATTTAAAGGATTCGCACAGAACGATTTATGGCATGAAGATCCTTTGGGAGCAAATCACCCTAAATATACCAAAGGGTTAAATCTGGCATTACATAATTACCTGAATAATACTGGCTTCAAAGAGGAATTAGACCATTGGTTCGATTTCCCGATTACCCCAACCAGTCACCCTGAGAATTTAATCGAAAGTTTTCTTTCTTAAATCTGTAAAGTCGAAGAATGTAGACTTGTCTTCCGGAGTTCACTCGAAACCCTAGGAACAGTTCTGATTATTGAGAAATACCGAGATGTTGAATCAGATACTTCACTGGAATTAGAATTTGGGAGCTAACTTATTATCAGCCACCACAAAGTTAAGTCTGTGAGCTTACTTAAATAAACTCACAGACTTTAAAAATCACTTCTTAATCATATCTTTAAACGCGTGGCCAAATATGAGGTAAGCTGTGTTCCCACCAATGGTACCTTCATTTTGTCCCCAAAGGAAGGGCCAGTCATCGTAATTCTCAAAATGATCTGGTTGACGGAATAACAGACCCGGCGCGACATTACCCGGGATGAATGAGAAATCAGCACGGTTATTTCCATAAAAGACTTCTTTAGGTCGTACTGCTCCCAGTGTTGAAACCAATGAATAGTTATGATATGGGTGATTACCGAACAACCAATCGGTCGCTTTGAATGCATGACTTTCATCAATAATGTCAGGGAAGTATTTATTTGCGAAAGTAATGGTTGTTCCGAATCTCACTATTCCACCAGCTCCAGCCCAGTTTCCTAGACCAATTGGTACACCATAAGGATTATTCTCTTCGAGTCCGATTACATATTCTTTGTATTGTTCCACGTATGGACGGAGTTTTTCTTTGTACTCATCATCCATATATGGAATGGCTTCAAGCGCGGTTACTATACCGAAGTTTACATTACGGTCTAAAACCGGCCATAGTAGTTCAAGGAATTCATCTGCATACTCTTCCTCTCCGGTTGTAATGTATAACTGAAGATTGGTACCCATATCACCTAATGAGCTCCACCAACCAGAGTTATTATTATCGTTTTCTTCAGCAGCAAGCAATTCATTTGCTTCTTTGAGGAGACGTTGGGACTGAACCAATGCCCTATCTGCAAGATCATCATTATATCCTTTCAGTGCCCGACTTGCAGCTGCAAAGGTCATTGCTGCTCTAAGGTCAAGACTTGGACTACGGGTTGTAAATGCCCACATGTCATCTTTAACGCCACTGGATTTACCGTCTGGCTCAACTTCATAGGGGCCAAGTTCGGGATTATAAGGAAGTCCGTCCGTTATGGAAGCGGCATCACCCAAGTGATGGTAATTATCAAGTACAGCATTGGAAAGTGCATCTGTCATATGCCCAACGATTTCTGCCTGAGCAACCAAATTCAACATTCCATGTTCAATGTACTGCAATACATCCGGTGTTCCGTCCGGGCGGTGTATATCTACATATCTTTGATCATGATCTATAAATGTCTGGTCACGCTGAGGTTTGAAATATTCCCAGGCTTGCACAAAATTTTCTACCACAGAAATGTTTGATCCGGTTTCAATATCAAAATCACCGGCATCGAAATACCCACCTACATTTAATCCGGGGATGGTTTCATAAGGCTCAAATTCTGTTTCGGTTTCAGGTCCCTGAGCGTGTAAATCAAAGTGATCCGTATTGGTTGGGGCCTGAAGATATCCTTCCTTAAACGGTTCGCCATGCCATACACGGTAAGCCTGATTTACAAACATATGATTCATATGAATAGGAACCCAGATATCGTTGGTGGCGTCTGTAATTTGATCGTACACATCATTCTGAATAATGAAATGATTCGTTTTATGATCACCGTATTTAATGAAGTAAATACCGGGAGTCGTTACTGATGAGAAATCAAATTTCACATAATGGTATTTATAGTAATCTCCCCATGATTCAATATCCCCTGTGAAAGCTTCCGTAATACTTCCATCCGGGTTAATTCTATGGATTGAAGCAGTTGAAAGAGGAGTGCCCTTTTTGTCAAGTTCAATTACAGATACTTTATTCTGAGAAGGCAAATAACCAACCTGGGAAAAACCAATATTAGGTTCTCTTATCCAACCTTCAACCGCATTTGGTTGCACGGTCCAGCTAAGTACTTTGCCTGTTTTTCCTGCGGGAAGGAGGCTACGGACAACATACCAACCATTTTGAGCTAGTATACGTCCATCGAAAAGCATCAGATCAACATCTTCAGATGTAATATTTACCATTCGGGATGGTTCATCAGGAGCAATAATCAGGCTTCGACCGGTTTCGAGTGGTAGTGGATCTATATATTCTCCGGTTCCTCTATCATCAGCGGTAACGTATCCTCTATACTGCTTGATTTTTTCACTGTTAGGTTTGGTAACCGTATTTCCTACTACATACTTTGGGAATAAGTTAATTCTACCATCCATCAAATAGGTTTTGCTCCAATATTGAGAGGGCAGGAATTCAAGGTTGAATCCGGCATCTCCTTCAAGTTCTGAAGGAACAGGTTCATCAAGAAAGACAGAAATTTCAACACCATTGCTCTTAGCTGTTACAACTACGCGCGATTCAAAATCAAAATCGTCATATCGCAGTGTTGCTTGGATAGTTTTTGAGTCCTGACTTACAATTCGGTTTGAAATATCAGGTACTAAATCCCACTGTTCCGGAGTGTTGCTTAATCTGATTGCACCACCCTGAGCTGATCTTACACCATGGTGAATAATTTCTATTCCGGCGTTTTTTTCATCATTGAACCCCCCGGTAAAAAGATTGCTGTATACAAGAACATTTACGCCCTGTGTTTCAAAATATTCCAGATTGTTGAGTTCTAAATCCTGACTCCAAACGTTATTGGAAACTGCAAATAATAGAACCAGAAGTGATAGGGTGGTTAGTTTTTTCATGCTTAGTAAGAATAAATGTAGTTTTGACACTATGATCAATAAAAAATGAGTTATAAGCAAAGCTGAATAGAGGTATTAATAGCACATTAATAAATACAGAAAAGACATGAATTAGAAAGGCAGAAAGTTAAGCCTTATTTATCTCTAAAAGATTTTTCCTGCCCGTATTACATTATCAATTGATAAAGTATGTTCTATATTTTCTACGGGGTTTGAGTTGAGAATAACGAAATCTGCGGCTTTTCCCACTTCGATTGATCCGTATATATCCTGAATTCCCAGAAATAAAGTAGGATTGTAGGTTGCCATTTGTAGAATATCGAACGTTGGAATCCCAATACTATGCATAAGAGCCATTTCTTCATGTAAACTATAGCCGGGATAAATAAACTGCATCCCGGAAAAATCAGTCCCAAGTAAGAAGGGAATACCATTGTCATAAAATGATTTGATAAGTCTTTTCTGGCTTTCCAGCTTCTTTTCCAATAGTGTCAAATCGGCTTCTGTTTTAGGAGAATTCGCAGTAGCAGTTTTAACCTGATCCCATTCGAATTTTAAGTCACTATCTAGTTCTTCAAATAAAGGATGATAGAAAAATTCACCATTTTCGAATTCATATTTACGCTGATAGATTAACAGAGTAGGGGAAAACCAATTTCCATTTGATTGTGCAAGTCGGGCAAAGGCTGAAATTCTCTCTGAATCGTTAGCTAATATTTCTAAACGATTTAGGTGCTCAAAGCTTTTTTGGCCCAATTGGGAGGCCTTTTCCGGTGTGATGTATTCCGAAATGTGTCCCGAAAATGGAATATTTTTTTCTTGCGAATACACCGAGATACTATCTAAGACTTCATCAGAAAGCAAAGAATAGACTTTAAAAAAATCTACATTTCGATGATACAGGCTATCTAAAACTACTCTTACATTAGATGGAGTGGCAGATACACTAAATGCCGGGTGAATGGGTTTTTTTCCATCAAGTATTGGTCCCGAACCAAATAAAATAGGTGAAGAATGAGGACTTTCTTTCACTTTTTCTTTAAAGATTTTAAGAATATCTGCGTCACCACCCATGTCCCGAATCCCAGTAACACCATAGTTTAAGAAAGTTGGAAATAATTGTTCGGCCAGGCTCTCTTTCCAGGCAATGTGAACATGCATATCCCAAAAACCCGGGATAATAAATTTCCCGGTTCCATTCATAATAGTGTCTGCTTCAAATATTGGAATATGTTCACGATCAGTAATTTTGTCAATTCGACCTTCTTTAATAAAAATAGTCTGATCCGGTATTATTTTTAAGTTTTTAGTATCAATGATTGAGATATGATGAACAACGAGGTCATATTCCTCTGTTCTATTCTGACAATTTAAAAGCAGAATAAATGATAAAATGAATATGGTTTTATTCATTCAAAACTAGGGTCAATTGAGATTGGTCTTTAGATTAGTGTGTAAATATATGATGTAGATTTAATCAATGCTTTCCCACCAGTTACTAAAATTATAAGTAGAATCATTTAAATCCACTTTTGTACCGAGCATTGGAGTAAAAAGAGGAATTGGACTCTCTCTTTCCTGATTTAACTTTGCGACTCTGTTCAGAGGTTCATCCCATTGATGTGTAGCTAAAACATATTTTGAGGAGTGAACAGGAAAGAGTTGTTTTGCATTCAGGTCATGGGCAGCCTGAAGAACCTGATCAGGATGTAAATGGATCTCTTTCCAGGCATCATTGTACTGACCATTATCAAGGATCACCAGATCGATTTCCTCAAACCTATTTCCTATTTCTTTAAAGAAGGTATCGTAGCCACTATCTCCACCTACATAGATTTTCATAGTTGGGGATTCAATCAAATAAGAAGCCCAAAGCGTGTTTTTTGCAGAGAATCCACGTCCGGAGAAATGGCGGGCCGGTAGGGTATGGATCGTAAACCCTGAATCCACTTCATGACTTTCATACCAATCTTTTTCTGCAATCTTATTTTCCGGATATCCCCAGTGTTTGAAATGGGAACCGACTCCTAATCCACAGATTACGTTTTTGATTTTACTTTCCAGAGCAGTGATAGTTTTGTAGTCCAGATGATCATAGTGGTCATGACTGATAATCAGGTAATCAATCTCAGGTATATCATCGGGAGTATACTGGTCTGTTCCGGGGAATGCTTTAACGGTTCCGGGAATAGGGGAGGCATATCCACTAAAAACCGGGTCGACAAGTATTTTGACTCCATCCAGATGGATGAAATAGGAGGAATGTCCAAACCAAACCAACACATTCTCATCTTCAGCCAGGTTCAATAGATCTGTTTTATTTGATGGTATTGGTTCACTGGGTTTGGTTCTTGGGTGTTTTACAAAAAACTGATTATAAAGGATCCCAAATGTGGAATACCCTTCAGTAATATCTGGAGTGTGAGAAAGATTTTTAAATATTCCATCCTTGAAATTTGGTGATTCTGAAATCCGATCCAGATGGTCTCCTGATGGAGCTTTTCCAAATTGAGCTTGTTTCATAAAGATGAAAGTCGAAATTGCTAAAACAGCAATAAGTACAAATAGCGTGGTCATTGTAATTTTTATGAGATTGAATAATTTTTTCATCAGGTTTTTACCATCAAATGTTTGTATGAGTGAAATCATCAAACAATTCGTTTACTACTAATTCTGAAACTTTACCTGAGTAGGCACCAATAGCTCCAATTATCAAGGACGATATTACATTGTTCATATTAACGAAATAAATAGAAGTGAGTAATCACTCATTACTAACGTAAATTTTTTAGAGTCCATATTTTTGAAGAATTAGTGCTCTTAGTTTATTGCGATCGGTGACCTGGTTCTTAATCAATGCAGTACTAACCCCATCCAGAGTTTGGAGTAGTAATTCTGCTTCTAAAGAGGGTAATTTATAGCCTAACTGTTCAAAGGCATTAGTTGCAGATTCAGCCAAAGGTTTCATTTTTTCATTGGAATCATATCCAAGCTCCCATTTGAGCTTGTATTGGAGTTTCCAAAACTCAAATTCATCTTCTGATATCTGAAACGGGATATTAATCAGTTTCTTAATTCTCTGGAGCGGATCACTTTCCATGACTACATCTGCATAAATCAGCTTGAATTGTTCTTCGCCTTCTTTCATAATGGCTTTTAATAAACCAGCCTTATTTTTGAAATGCTTGAAAACCAACCCTTCTGAAACACCAGCGGCTTTAGCAACTTTATTAGTGGAAGTTGCATTGAAGCCCTCTTTCGCAAATAGCTCTAGGGCAGTATTTAATATGGTTTCTTTTTTTTCAGTCATAAAAGTAAGTAATCACTCACTAATGTAAGATTGATTTCTAGAAATCCAAAATTAGATTTACTTTAGGCTATGAAAAAATTTTTACTACTCCCGCTTATTTTAATCCTTGTTATTGGTTGTTCCAAGCAGCAAGAAAATTCAGAAGTTATAATTTCAGAAAGAAAGATCTTACTGAATGGTGAACCATATTTCATAAAAGGTATTTGTTATCATCCGGTACAAAAGGGAGAAACGAATCGTGATTTTAGCCTAATAAAAGAAGACCTGGCTATTATGAAAGAAGCAGGGATCAACACAATTCGTGTATATGAACCTATTACTGAAGAGTGGGTATTAGATGCTATAGCTGAAGCCGGAATGAAAGTGATTATTGGTTTTGGGTACAATCAGGATGGAAACTATGATATTCTATCAGGAACTTTTGTTGATTACATAGAGATGTATAAGGAACATGAGTCTATTCTCATGTGGGAATTAGGGAATGAGTACAATTATCATCCGGAATGGTTTGAGGGTGATATCACAAACTGGTATACACGATTGGAAGCTGCAACTCGCCTGATTCATCAAATTGATAAAAAGCATCCGGTAACAACGGCGCATGGGGAAATACCTGACTCTTTAGCATTAGCAATGGTCCCATCAATGGATGTTTGGGGAATGAATGTATACAGATGGGATGATCCTGAAACGATTTATCAGGAATGGGCCGAAGTTAGTGACAAACCTATGTACTTATCTGAAGCAGGCGGAGATAGTTACATGACAATCACAAAAGATGGGTATGAAGAAGGAATTAATGAAAAAGCGCAGGCTGATGCGAATCGGAATATTTTGGATGATGTTTTTCGTAATAAAGAAATCGGTTCGGGAGTAACGTTATTTCAGTTCACCGATGGATGGTGGAAAGCAGGCAATCCCGAAACACAGGATCCCGGAGGCTGGGCTCCGAACAGCAGTGGAGTTCCTTATGACGGAACGCCAAATGAAGAATACTGGGGAATCGTGGATATAGACAGAAATAAGAAGGCTACATTCTCGGTAGTAAAAGATAAGTTTACTCAGAAATAGAGTTGGTTATTACAATAGCCCCCGACTAGATCCGGGGGCTATTTATAAGAATCTTTTTTTAAGCTGCTGAAATCGACACTTCAATTCTTTCGATTTCACCTGTTCGGTTCATGAGCTTTGAACTCAATTCTTTAGTCAATGATAACTCATTGAATTCGCTCTGACTTCCATCAGTAAAATATATGTTCAGTGATTCCATATCAGCTAACTGATAAATGAAAGGAACCTGACAGTAAGTGAAGGCAAGAGACCCGGATTCAAGCGAAACGTTGTTTTCATTTCCATTTATATCCACATAAGAAAAGGAATCATCAGCTGTCAGAAATTCAGATTTTTTCAACAAACCCGTCCTGATTTTAAGCTGACCTTCTTCTACAAAAATGCCTAACTCACCAAATCGGGATAAGATATCTTCCTTAACCTGTCCTGTCATTCCCGGTTGTTTTGCCCCGGCTCCACCTGGAGTATGAGAGTATGGGTCAGAAGGAAAAGCGCCATAGTTTTCTGGAGTTTTATGAGTTCCAAGTCCTTCCCGAACATCATAATACAGATCGATTAGTTCATTAATCTGCGCATTATCTGCTCCACTGTTGATGGCGTCCCAGCAATTTTCTTCTACTGCCAGAATTAACTTTGAAACCATATGCCAGTAAATAGAACCTAGTCCTTCATAACCAAAGAAAGTACCTGAACGACCCGTAAAAGACTGGTGATCAAATACCGATTCAAAAGCACTCAGGATGTGTTCTTTTTCAGAAGTGGCCAGAGTAGCGAATTCGCCTTCCAGTGACTCCAATACAGATACAACATCCTTAACATTATTGAAACTTCCATTGAAGTGATAATTCCCGTTCACATCTTTTTCAATGAGTCTGTTGTCTCCAGCCTCAATCATAGCAGAAAGGAGCTTAGAAGACTCCACATTTGATTTAGAAATTGTGTTTTTCTCAAAGAATCTTGGAAGTTGTCGATTTGGGTACAGTATATAACTGTGCTGATCTTCCCGATATAATGCCGAGTTTCTCAGAGACTTAAGCACTTCGATAATTTCAGAAGGTTCAAGTTTTCCGGAACTTAAAACCGCAACCTGTCCTTCGAGCATTTCATATAAATAACGGATTCCGATTCCTCCGTCTGATTTTACACTCATCAAATTATAAGAGTGATATAAATTGTCATCACGTTTGTTTGCTTCAATAGTGTGATCGACATAATCCAGAACTATATCAAAAAAGGAATCCAGCGAAGCGGAAGAAATCGAAAGATGTTTTTCTGAAAATCCTTTGTATACCTGGTTACGGTAGGTTTCACCCGCTTTACCAAGGTCATCCACAATACTTCTTCTCACTTCATCAGAAATCGATCCGGATAAGTTTGACGAATAAGTATCGAAGGTTGTATGAATGGATTTGAACAATTCGGTTACTTCTGCCGATACTGAAAATTTTGAATCTTCAATTTGAGAAAAAAGCTTTTTACAGAAAGTCACATATCGCCGGATGTAAAACAGAGTCACCATTGAAACTCCACTTCCTACCAGTGCATTATTCGCATCATTCCATTCCGGTCGTTGGGTATTTAACCAAATTCCTGCTTCAGGTATAAAGTTGGAAAGTTTAGCTAATAAAGTGACCAGCAGCTTTTCGGTGAGATTAACTGAGTAAACATCGCCACTCTTATTCCAGATTAGTTTCCCGTCAGCACCAATTTGGGCAGTACGTTCTTCCGTGAGTTCTTCTGTTTCATGATCAAAGTCTACCGTATCCTTAGGATCCTTCAGAATATCCTCATATCCCTTTATACGATAGGGCACATTTGCATAAGCAAAGTTAGCCTGGCTAAGCATGTCATTAAGAGCTTTTGGATGATGCGCCCGAGAAAGCTCCAGAAGCTTTAACAGATAGATAATCTGATGATCTCCCCAGTAGCCGATATAAGACCATGGATCATCCTCTTCAATTACTTCCCAGTCGATTCCATCTCTGGTAATTCTATATGGGTTGTATCCATCTGCTGTAGAAGCATTTACAAATTTACTGATAATACCTTCCAGGAAGTCCGGATAGGAGAGGGCAAGAGCTTCCCAGTTTTGGAAGATATCACGCCAGTTACCAGCGTAATATAATTTCTTGTCCCCATTCTCTTCTCGAAGTTCTATTGAGAACTGGTTCCATGGCCTGCTCGGATCTCCATGACGACGGCTGAACGTGAGAGGAAGATACTCAAGAACGAGACGCTTTAGTTGTGTATCATTCTGTTTTTCAACCAATTCCAGTAATGCTGAGTAAGAAACTTCTTCAGGAAGTGTATTCAGTAGATTAGCATAAGTAGCGGTAATTTTTTTGTTGAACCCCTTTAGAAATGTTATTAAATCTTTGACCTGAACCTGATAGTTATTTTCAAAAATACCACCACGCATTACGTTAAACATTACGTTTGCGAAGTGACGGGCATCCATCATTTTATTACTGGATTTCTGGTATCCATCGGCATTGGCTACAATATGGCTCAGTCGCTTTGTTCCTGCTGCAATATCATCTTCTAAAAGAGAAGCTTTCTTTGATTCTTTTTGTATCCATTCATTGAGTTCAACAACAGCAGAAGGTCCCTGATTGAGTTCGGCTACAAAATACCACTCTTCCTGTTGTTTGGGGGGAAGCTGAATCTCACATTCAATAAAATAAGCACCGCGTCTGGCTCTTATATCAACTTCCTGATTTATGGATTTTCCTTTCCTGAAGTTGTCTAATTGGTCGGAGCACAACAGGTAGTTATTTACTTTAATACCATGTGACCATACCGTAGTTGCTTTAAGTGATTCACTTGGCTCTGCCTTATCAACCGGAATTGCGCTAAGTAAATAAAGCCCTAAGCCAGATTCGATCTGTAGTTCGTTTTTTTTATACGCATCCAGCAAGGTACTGTATTCGTTCTGCATTCTGCGGTCAATGCCGTAGGGAAGAAGGTTCTGGAGTCCGTCCAGTAATCGAATATTAACGTCTGCTTCGCCCAGATTATTCAGAGTTGATTTCTTTACAAACCCGTACGTTCTGCTACTATTCCAGCTATAAGTAAAAGAGAGGTTCAAATCATGATTAATCTCTTCGAAAATCAGTTTATTTCCGGCTATGCTTTTATAAATGTTACGTTCGATGTTATACACACCTTCAAAACGTTCTGCAAACGGCTCCCACAAATATGTCTTATCCGATTTAGTAACTAATAGGATAGTTTTACTTCCGGTGATATCACTTCCATCATGAATTTTATCATCGGTATAATATGGGAAGAGTGCGTTTTCGGGATTTTTACGTCCTGCTGATAATCCCCCTTTAGTTGAAATATACAGCCAGTGATCGGAGTCGCTGACTACACTGATAAAAAAAGGAGGCATGTGATCATAATTACTGATCTTATAAAACTCTACTCCGTCAATAGTTATAAATGCTCCATCAATGTTCTGCTCTTCATTTTTAAAAGCAGCTGATCCTAAGTTAATTCCGTTAGACATAATAAAAGAACGTGGTTAGTTTATTTAAAATAGCTTTTTGTACAGCTTGATTATTTATCAGTGGAGGAAGCAGGGGGAAGAACGTCTTCAAGCAATTCCACTGTATTTCCTTGATAGGTTTTAGTGATGGGATATCCGCCTCTGGTTAACCCTTCAAAAACCCCTTTATCAACCGCTTCCCAAAGTACATATTTAGCTTCTCCTTTTAGATTGATGAGTCCAAAGTGGTTTTCTGATCCCATAGGATTTACCTGATCTTTCCATTGCTCATCAAAAGCCTCAAAGTAGAAGCAGGAGATTCCTTCTGCATTTGTCCATTCCCGCATAGAATCGTAATACACTTTTTGCTTGTATTCATCTGCGGCCCGGGAGCCTTCTTTGCCATACATAGAATTTGTAAAGGATGCCCAGCCTGTTTCCCCAATATGCATGGGTTTGTCAATACCTAAAGAAGTCATGTACTCTTTCACCGCATTGAATTGAGATTTTGCATAATCAGCGGCTCTTCCCATCGCGAGGTCAACTTTTTCCAGATCCGGGAGTAATTCTTCATCATTGGGTACTAACCAAAAATCTGGATTGTAATGAGTATCGTGAAAAGGGTAGGTATGTACTGAAACATAATCCACTGCATTGAAAAGCTTGGTCAGATCTTCATTATGATAGCTTTCATCACCACCACCCCAGGAAGCGAAATTATCAGAAGAGGTAATCCATACATCAGCTCCAAGTTTTCCTTCTGCCTTTTGATCTTGCAGATAATTAACCCATTTGAGAATGATATCCGGTGTAACAAAGTAAGAAGTAGCCCAATGAACCATAGCTTCATTACCTACTGCTATAATTTTTACTATATCAGGATATTCATTGGCAAGACGGACTGCAGCCTCAATCTCAGCGGTATTATTCTCCAGACTCTCCACATCATGGATCACTGGTTCATCGGTCCATGCATTCTTTGCATCAATCCACGCACCCAGCATCACATACATTTCAAAATTATCGTCCTCTGCTTTTAACTCTTTAATCGCTTTAAGGAGGTTTTCAGCATGTGGAAATTGCTGAGTGTTATAAGTTCGAAGAACTCTGATACCTAAGGCATCCAGAATTTTTAAATCTTCTTTTAATTCTGATACAGTTGGAACAATTTCGCGGGTATTCTCACGGAATCCTCCAAATGAAATTGCCTGAAACTCAGGATTCCCCAAAATTTCTTCTGCAGAGCGATTCCTGTCATTCATATTGTTCGATTGATTACATCCGGTAATTGCCGTGATAATTATTCCCACGTATATAATAAATATTTTCATAATGTGAAGATAATAATTGTTCAATTAAAAATTTGTGTATTTTACGGAAGTTGATTTCAAATTAAATGAAATTGATAGTCAATTGTTGGAGTTATATTTCATTGGCTTAACTTAAGAATCAGAAGAAAGTAAATACGATAGTATGTCTTATAAAAAGGAAAAAGTATTTTCGTTATTAGGCGAAAATTTCTCAAATAAATCTAATCAGGATCTCAGGGCTCAATTCAGGGAAGTACTGAAAGACGGAATGCACGGGATTGGATTTAGTCCTTATGAAGAAGGGCAGGAACCCGGAGATCAGATTACCGAGGAACAGATACGTCGCAGGATGGAAATCATTAAACCGTATACAAAGTGGGTACGATCTTTTTCCTGTACCGATGGAAATGAACTTATTCCGGTAATTGCTCATGAATATGGTATTAAAACCTTGGTTGGAGCATGGTTGGGTACCGATGATGAAAAGAACGAGCGAGAGATAGAGTCATTAATCAAGCTCGCTAAAGCAGGGCATGTGGATATTGCTGCAGTTGGAAATGAGGTGATGTATCGTAAAGATTTGACTCAGGATGAACTACTTGATTTTATCTCCAGAGTGAAAAAAGAATTGCCTAATATTCCTGTTGGATATGTTGATGCCTACTATGAATTTGAAAATCGTCCTGCAATCGCAGACGCCTGTGATGTAATTCTAGCAAACTGCTACCCATATTGGGAAGGTTGCCATATAGATTACGCCTTTGTGTATATGAAAGACATGTTCCATCGTGCGCAAAAAGCAGGTAAAGGAAAGAAAGTAATTATTTCGGAAGCAGGCTGGCCAAATAAAGGCGAGACATTCCATGGCGCAGAGCCCTCTGAAGAGAACGCAATGAAGTATTTTATTAATACACAGCTTTGGTCTCAAAGTGATGATATAGAGGTCTTTTACTTTTCATCTTTTGATGAGTCCTGGAAAACCGGTGCCGAAGGCGACGTTGGAGCCTATTGGGGTCTTTGGGATAAAGATGAAAATCTGAAATACTGATTCACAGTAGCACATCTAACCAGAATTTTTAGCATGAACAATATGAGAAAGGTGCATTTTGAATTCGGAAGAGCAATATGTTATTCGGGATTCCGGGAAGGCCAAAGTCCTGATTTAGGAATATTTCCCAGCTATGAAGAAATCAAAGAAGACCTGATGATTCTTCATGGTCATTGGAAATATCTCAGGTTGTATGATTGTGATAAACACTCTGAAATTGTGTTGCAGATTATCAAAGAGGAGGAGTTGGATTTCAAAGTGATGCTGGGGGCGTATGTTGCAGCTGAAGTAAGTAATCCAAATTGCCCGTGGGGAGGAGAGTATAACGAGAAAGACCTCAGGCGGAATAAGAAGTTGAATCAACGCAGAATAGACAAACTGATACGATTAGCTAATGAATATCCGGAAACCATCTTTTCTTTATCAACAGGAAATGAAGCAACGGTAGACTGGACCGACCATTTATTACCTGTGGAAAGCGTAATAGAGTATGTGAGGCAGGTCAAAGCACAAACAAGTCAACCCGTTACCTTTTGTGAAAATTATCTTCCTTGGTTGGGAAAAATTGAATCGCTGGTAGAGGAAGTTGATTTTATTTCTATTCATACCTATCCGGTTTGGGAATATAAAACCATACAGGAAGCAATGGATTATACACAGCAGAACTATTATGCTGTTGCCGACAAATATCCTGATAAACCTGTATTGATTACGGAAGCAGGCTGGGCAACCAATTCAAATGGAAGAGGAATTGATCCCTCAAACGTAAACGAAGAATTCCAGAAGCAATACTTCCAGGATTTAGTCGAATGGAGTGAAAAAGAAGGTATTATCACCTTTGTGTTCGAGGCCTTTGATGAACCATGGAAAGGTTCGCCGGAACCGCTGGAGCCTGAAAAGCACTGGGGACTGTTTAAAGTAGACAGAACCCCAAAGCTTGTAATTCAGAGTATGTTTTAAGCAATAAGCTCCTATTTATTCTGCACCAAAAGAATCAGGTTTAGGAATTTTTCCGAGGTTATTTTTTCCTTTTTTTGCAGCAAGTTCTGCAGAAACTTCATCTGCTCTTTCTTCAGTTAAATCGTAGCCATTCATAATGAGCATCGCGAGAATAGTCCCAAAAATTGGAAGGCCGGAGAAGAAGAGTCTGAGTCCTGTCATAGGTGCCCCGAAAGTAGCACCTGAATCTACATCAAATCCTACCAGAGTCATAATAGCACCCGTTAACAAGCCAGCTATTCCAAAACCAAATTTAACCATCCACCAGTAAATAGCCCCGAAGATTCCTTCGCGGCGTTTACCGGTATTGAGTTCATCCAGATCACACACATCTGCCGTCATCGACATCATAATAGTGAATAGACTTCCAATCCCAAATGAGAAGAAAGGAAGAGCAAATAAAAACATATACGGTTTACCGGGAATAAATAAGAACCATAACAAGAGGTATCCAATTAGTGAAATAGATTGACAAACCATAAACGCATTTTTCTTTCCTATTTTGCCTGAAATCCATGCGGTTGCAGGAATCACAATAAAGGTGGTTCCTAATGCTCCAACACTACCAAATAAGGTGGGCCATACTCCAGCAGCGGCTGCATCCCCACTGAATAAATAATACACGACTATAAAAAAGGTGAAGCTGGCAACGGTGTTGAAAGAATTAAAGATCAGGAAAGTGGCAAAACACATTTTTCTGAATTGAACAATTTTAAACGATTCCTTAAAGCCATTGAAAATTTCAGTTAAACTGCTACCAATATTGCTCATGGTTAAAGGCTCGAAATCATCTCTTTCTACAGTAGATTCACTCTTAATGAATAAGGCAGGTACTAAAGCCAGGAACCCACAAATGATTCCCATCCATAGACCCAAAGTTCTGGCTGCTGTATCTGCATTCGGGAACCAATCAGGGTCATACATTATTACCCAGAACCATGGAGCAATAACCCAGGCCCATTGTCCAATCCATTGAGCAACAGCCATAATATTGGTTCGTTCGTGGAAATTGTCACTCATCTCATAGCCCATGGCAACATAAGGCACGCTAAAAACAGTGAATGAGATATAAAAAAGAAAAGAACAGATTAAGAAGTAGGTAAAATTATAATCAAGACCATTTTCGCGATAAAGTTGCCATAAAACAGCGAAAGTGAGTGCTGATAGAATCGCCCCAACAAATACATATTGTCTTCTTCGCCCCCACCTGGATCGGGTATTATCTGAGATGAATCCCATAATAGGATCAGTAAAAGCATCCATTAATCTGGGTAGGAAGAAAAGTACTCCCCACATCCATCCGGGAAAGCCTAAATCCTGTACAAGAACCACCATAAAGATGGACATTATTGCGGGGAACATTTGATTGGCAAGCATGCCCAATCCAAAGGCTATTTTTTGCCCAAATGGGACGATATGTTTAACAGCAGTTTTCGTTTGATCCATATTTTTTCCTTGCTCCAAATTGATTAGCTGGATAAATAAAAGACAAAATTGCTAATAGAACAACTTTGGGAATTTTTATCAGACAAGCGCCTTATTAGCTACCGCCAATCCTTTTACAAAGGCCTGAATTAATGCTTCGATGGTATCAGGAGAAGCAGCTTTTGTTGTGAAGGTATAATCTTCTTTTTCCAGAGTGAGGGTGACAATGACGAGTGAATCAGTATCCGGACTCAGAATCTCCACCTCATGGTTTTTAACTTCCAGCGGGATGAAGGCATCGGTCTCTGCTTTGATCGCGGTAAGTACGGCGTCCATCGGTCCCACACCCTGATCAAGTGAAATCATTTCCTCGCCGTTAGGAAGTTTTAGCTTCACAGCAGCGCTCACTAGTCCGTGCATTCTCATAGTGAGTTTATAATCGAGTACTTCAACCGGATATTCCAGATCAAGATCTTCGTTATACACCAGCGATTTCAACGCCTTTATTTCTTCTTCTTTAAGGGTTTTCCCTTTTTTGTTGATGCCGCTCACATATTCATCATACAGCCTGCCATGTTCTTCATCCATAGACACATTGCCCATCATCATCTCACGGGATTGGCCCCAGCTTTTACGCTGAAGGTCAGGGAAACCGGATTCAATATATTGCTGAACACGTTCCAGTTTAGGCGAAAGTACAGGAGAGGAGAGAGAATACTTAGATACAATTTGGGAGCTTTTCAGTCCGGTACCGGTAAGTACGAAGAGGCACTTCTTTCCTTTAAATAGTTCCAGATTATTTTTAAAACAGGCGAAGGGAATGGCACAAGCCGGTTCTGTGAATAGTCCTTCTTCCACCGTCATTTCCTTCATGGATTCAAGGAGCTCATTTTCGGTGGCGGTGAAGGCGAGTCCGTCTGTTTCCTGTATGCCTTCCATCACTTTATAAAAATCGAAAGGATCACCAACAGCCACAGCATCGGCAATGGTGTGAACCTGTTCCGCAATAACTTTCTCTTTTTTGAAAATACCTTCCACAACGGGAGAACTTTGTTCGGGCTGAACAGCTACAAAGGCAGGGATTTTATCAATCTGTCCGGCTGCTTTTAATTCTTTCAATCCTTTAAAAATTGCTGCAAAATTAGTTCCGGCGCCTACTGGGACAAAGATATAATCATAATCCATAGGACCTTGTTCAAACAACTCATAAGAGAATGATTTTTGTCCTTCCATGCGAAACACATAATCTCCTGCGAGATAGTAATTCCCTGACTTAGCGAACTCCCGGCATAAGATTTCACATTGTTTGAAATCCCCTTTAATCTTGATAATAGTAGCATCATAAATCGTAGACTGAGCCAATTTCACTTCCGGAGTCTTTTCTGGTACAAATACAAAACAAGGGATTTTGAAATAGCAGGCATAAGCAGCCACCGAAGCGGCCATATTTCCGGTGGAGGCAAGACATATAGCATCGGCACCGAGTTCTATAGCTTTCAATACTTCCACATAACTCCCACGGTCTTTGAAGCATCCGGTTGGATTTTCAAACTCCAGTTTGGCGTGAATATCAGCTCCGTATTTTTCTGAAAGCCGCGTAAGTGACTTCAGTGCGGTATAGTGATTTTTGAGCGGATCAGGTTGAATGTTTTTTAACGGGTACTGAATCTCCGGTCGGACTTCTTTGTATTCCACAGTGAGTACACTTCCACAGTTGGTGCAGTAGGTGGATGTTTTGTGCTCATCATTAATATGATTGCAGGAAATACAGCGCAGCGTATAGCCGGAATTGTAGCTTTTCATAAGAGAATCGGGGATAGAATTTCAGTGCAAAAATACGAAGCTTAGAACTATAAAAAAGCGCTTTTTTTGTTATGGGAAGGATTTTATTAGTTATACGTCATCCTTAGCGAAAGCGAAGTATCTGCACAGTGCTGAATTTTGCAGATTCTTCGGGAGTACCCTCAGAATGACTTATAAAGGAGAGTCTACAAAGGCAACAAAATGATTTCTTCGAAGTCCATATCCAATTCTTCCAAAATAGGACCGGCTATTTCTTCAACTTCATGATCTTCGTAATCCTGAAGCCCTTCGAGTTTTATATATAGTATCTCATTATGATCATCGATGAAGTGTTGAGCATCAATCGACTCAAAACTGTCCATCAGAATTTTGATGAGGTATTTAAGATCTTCTTCAAAAGATTGGTACTCGATTTCTTCGCTGGAACTCATAGTAATTTTAGAATTGATTCGCGCCAAAAATACTCCGAGTTTGAACCATGAACAAGCAGCTTGTCAAACTTTCAGAAATTGCTCAGAAATCAACCCGGATGATTGTGGGTTTGATGTCCGGTACTTCACTAGATGGACTGGATATTGCACTCTGCGAATGCGGAGTGGATGTTATTAACGTGAAGCATTTTATGACGGTGGAGTATGATGCTACACTTCGACCCAGAATTACAGCTATTCAGTCCAAAGAAACCGTAAGCCTGAGAGAAGTCACTGTTTTGAATACCGAATTGGCTCATTTGTATGCAGATTGGGTACTGGAAGCTTTGGAAGAATGGGGAGTGAAAAGCGGGGAAGTGGATTTAATTTCAAGTCACGGGCAGACGGTTTACCACCACCCAACCGATGATCAAACCAGTACCCTTCAGATTGTAGATGGCGATCATATCGCTTATAAAACCGGGATCATCACCATTTCTGATTTTCGTCAAAAACATACCGCTGCCGGGGGACAAGGCGCACCTTTGGCTGCGTTAATGGATGAACGATTATTCCGGCACGAGACCAGACATCGTGTATTAATAAACCTCGGTGGAATAGCCAATTTCACCTGGCTGCCCTCCAAAGAAAGCGAGGGAGAAGTAGTGACCTCCGATACCGGTCCGGCCAATACGCTCATTAACGAAGCGATGCAAAAGCACTTTGATAAGCCTTTTGATGAAGGTGGAAAGGTAGCGGCTTCAGGAACCGTTCATTCCGAGTTGTTGAAATACCTGTTACTGGAACCATATTTCAGAAAACCATTTCCCAAAACCACCGGACAGGAAGACTTTAACCTTGCATTAGTCGAAAACCTGATGGAAGGATATCAGATTGAAGTCAGCCCGAAAGACCTGATCGCAACTCTGACCAAGCTCACTTATAAAAGCATTGAACGTGCTTTTGATCAGATTATCGGCGATGAATCCTACGAGCTCTTTGTAAGCGGAGGAGGTATTCACAACCAAACCCTGATGAACGGTTTGAAAGAAAATCTTACGAAAGCCGAATTCCGAAACTTCGATGAACTGGGGATGTCCGCTGAAGCGAAAGAAGCTGCTTTGATGGCTTTTCTTGCGAATGCGTTGGTTATTGGTGAACAGTTTTCTGTAAATGGGGAAGATGTGGGTTTAGGAAAGGTTAGTTTTTAATTTTTTGCATAATTATTCCTTTGTAAGTTGATATAATTATTAATATATAGATTCATGTTTAACTATATATTTTAAGTATGAATGAGAAATTGATAGGCTTTTACGCGTACCCATCTAAACCAAGAGAGATTGGGAATACAATAGAATCAGGTGTGACTTTAGTAAACGATGATCAAATTAAAATTGAAACGTGGAAAGCTCTTGATATTGCAGGACATTTTATTTCTACTGAGGTTGTCGATGCAATAAAAAGAAGTGATTTTGTTGTTGCTGATATCACACTTCTGAACTTCAATGTTACTTATGAAATTGGTTATGCAATTGGAAATGGAAAAAGAATTTTATTAACGAAAAATAAAAGTATATCACAAACAGGACCAACAATTACAGAGGTTGGAATTTATGATACTCTTGGATATTTAGAGTATCAAAATTCTAAAGAGTTAGCCAAAATTCTTAAGGATGCCAATAAATCAAAAAACCTAAATGTCTCAAGTAAAATAAATATAAAATCTCCTGTTTATTTACTTGAAGGTTTCCATAAAACGGATTGGTCTACAAGAATTGTATCGAGAATAAAAAAATCGAGATATCTATTTCGTTCATTCGATCCAAATGAACAACCTAGATTGTCTGCTAATGATGCAATAAATGAAGTTTCGCAATCCTACGGAGTTGTAGTTCCACTATTAGGAAGTCAAGATGTCGGTAATGAAGTACACAATCTTAGGGCAGCTTTTATCGCTGGACTGGCAGAAGGTATGAACAAAGCACTATGTCTTTTACAAAATACACATGATCCGGTCCCATTAGATTATAGAGATTTTGTAAATACAACTTATAATCTATATCAAATCAATGATCATATTGCTGAGTTTTCTGGGAAGATAGCTGAAGCTTTCCAGCAGGGAAATCAAATAGAGAGTCAGGTACCAGATACTTTTTTACAAGCTTTGGATTTAGGTTCTACTTCAGCAGAAAATGAAATGAGAACCTTAGAAAGTTATTATCTAAAGACAGATCAATTTTTAAAATCTTTAAGAGGTGAAGCAAATATTGTTGTAGGAAGAAAAGGATCTGGTAAATCAGCGATATTTTTACAGGTAAGAGATAGGGAGAGGAACAAGGTTGGTAATATTGTACTAGATTTAAAACCAGATGGTTATAAGCTGATAAAATTTAAAGAGCTCATCTTATCCTTTTTGGAAGAAGGTACATTCCAACATACTGTTATGGCATTTTGGGAGTATGTTTTATTATTGGAAATATGTTACAAGATTTTAGAAAAAGATAAAGAACACCATAAAAGGGATCACACATTGTATGGCCCCTATACTAAATTGGCCGACTTATATAATGCAAAAGGATATGAGACACAGGGCGATTTTTCTGAACGAATGAGTAATCTTATAGAAAAAATTTCCAAAAACTATTTAGTAAATCATAGAGATAAAAAAGATGTTAGGCTATCCATTTCCAATCTAACAGAGATACTTTATTTACATGATGTAAAAGAACTTGAGAACCAAGTAATTGATTATATGAAGAACAAAGAGGTCTTATGGCTTCTTTTTGACAATATTGATAAAGGTTGGCCTACATCAGGTCTTGAACATGAAGACTTGTTGATTATTCGTGCTCTCATTGATGCAACAAAAAAGATGGAGAGACAATTTTCAAGGTCAAAAGTTGACGTTAATTCAATTATTTTCTTAAGGAATGATGTTTATGAATTATTAGTAAAAGAAACTTCCGACAGAGGAAAAGAAGCTAGTGTCCTATTAGATTGGACGGATCCAGATCTATTGAGAGAATTAATCCGATTAAGAATTGTATCAAATGAAATTAAAGGAGAAACAACATTTGAGAGTCTATGGTTAGAATTGTGTATAAGTCATTATAAAGGAGAAGAAAGTTCTCAATACTTGATTGAGAGATCATTAATGAGACCACGTTTTTTATTGAATCTGATAAATCAATGTAAAAGTTTCGCTATCAATTTAAATCACGACAAAATTCAGGAAGAAGATATAAAAAAGGGGTTAACAGCTTATTCAACTGACTTACTGACAGATATAGGATATGAAATAAATGATGTAGATAATCAAGTGAAGGATATCCTTTATGCCTTTATCGGCTCAAAATCGAAACTTAAGCAGAAAGAAATAAATAAACTTTTTTCTGAATTTGAATTAGACGAAGATTTATTTGATAAGACTTTTAAATTATTACTGTGGTATGGATTTCTTGGAATAATTATAGATGATGATAATAAATACATTTATGATTTTAACTATAGTATGAAGCTTTTAATTGGAATTACAAAAAAGAAGAAAGAGCCAACTTATATTATAAATCCAGCTTTTTGGCCAGCATTAATGATTGAGAGCTAAAAGATTAATGAGCCCTTGAATCAACCTCTCCCTGACCGGTTTTCCTTTTTCAAAGATAGATTCCTGAGCTTTCAGGCACAATTTCTTGATATTTATAAAAGAAGGATTTAAGTTTTGATACCATATTGATATCAATTCACGAATATTGAAACTATGGCGGATGTATTAATCCGAAACATAGATGAGAAAACGCTTGAAAAGCTGAAAGCGAAAGCAGAGAGTAATAACCGTTCGCTACAAGGAGAATTACATGAAATTCTTAAAGAATATGTGGGGCCTGATATTGAAGAAGCCCGTAGTATGGTGAATGAAATTCTGGTTGAGTATCGGGCAGAAGGAAGAACGTTTTCCGATAGCGCTGATGATCTTAGGGAGGACCGGGATCGGTGAGTAACTTTGTGATCGATGCTTCGGTAGCAGCAAAGTGGCTATTTTTGGAAAAGGGCTCTGAAGAAGCACAGGATTTACTTGGAAAATTTGATTACTTCTACGCTCCGGATTTGTTCAGGATTGAACTGGAATCCATCATCACCAAAAAAGTGAGAAAGAAAGAATTGAGTGCAGAAGAAGCTCCAGTAAAGAAAAAACAAATTTCCAGACTGCCTGTTCGCTTCATGAATTACCAAAAGCTTTCTGACATCGCATTTGATATCTCCGTTATGCTACCTGTTACTCTATATGATGCTTGTTATATCGCGACTGCAATTCTTACCAGTTCCACTTTTTATACTGCTGATGAGCGATTGGTCAACGGACTTTCAACAACTCCACTCGCTAAGTATGTTAGGAGTGTTTATGGTGGTTTATGACATTCAAAAAAATGAAAAGTTCTATTTCTTAAATACTAATAGAAGGGGTTTCTAAAGTTTTGTTCTTCCCTTTGAACATTAACAATAACAATTTTATCCTCATCAAAAAGATAAAATATTCTGCAAGGTTGAACTATGATTTCTCTATAAATGGATAATTCGAGTTCAGGTATTTCTCTTCCAGAATGAGGTTGTTGTGCCAATAATTCAACCTTGGAAATTATTTTTGAGACTAATTTTGTGGCTGCATCAGGATTATCGAAGCTAATGTAATCGGCTATTTCATCAAGTGATTGAAGAGCAGGCTCAGCCCAAATTATTTCAGCCATCGAGCTAAACGCTTTTTGGCTTCATCATGAGATACAATTCTACCTTCCTGAATGGCCTTTTCACCGCGAGCTAGAGCTTCAAGTAAGTTGATTTTTTTTTGAAGCTGTTGAAAATGATCAACATCTACTAAATAGGCAGAAGGTTTACCATGCTCAGTAATAAGAATAGGTTCTTTTTCTTCTCTTAGCTCCTTTAGAACTTTAGTAGCTTGGCGTTTCAGAGTTGTAACTAATTCTGTTTTCATAGTGATACTAAAGTATCACAAATCAAAAATTAAACAAATTAAATTTTCAATCTCCCCAATCAGTTTCTCTCGAACCGGCTTTCCTTTTTCAAAGATATCTTGAAAATGCTTCAGAATTGTAAAAACTGTCACCCTGAGCTCCCCGAAATATAGTCAGGCGAAATAGAATATAGCGAAGGGAATCAAGTTTGGAGTCAGCTTTAGCAAAGCTAAGGGCAGAGATTTTATTTGAGATCCTTCGCGAATTAATTCAAATGGCTCTAAAAAATTGTAAGCGCTCAGGATGACAATAGCATAGAAGAGGTTATTTTAAACAATCTCCATAAGCTGACCAATCTCTCTTATCAACCTCTCCCGAACCGGCTTTCCTTTTTCAAAGATATCTTCTTGAGTTTTCAGGTATTCTTTCCGGCCGGATTCGGTTTCAATCAGAATCGGTTCTAAACCATGTTCCACTAAATCATAGGGACTTGCCATCATATCTATGGTTCGCGCTTCTAAGGCAAGTTCAAAGGCTTCCAGAATCAGATCACTGCCAATCCACGGGTAGAGCTTATGTGCCCATTTGTATAAATCCATATTGGAATGAATGCAACCCGGTTGTTCGGTATTTGCAAATTCCTGTCGGCTGAGTTCAAACTTATTCATCGGAACAGCTTCAGGAGTAAAGAAACGGTAAGCATCGAAATGGGTGCAGACCAGGGGGCGGCTTTCCACAAACTCAGCCAGTTCTTCAGGTTCCATTCGTAGCGGAATCTGATCATGTCGGGGTTTTTCGGCTTTATACACCATCGCCCATTCGTGCATGCCAAAGCAACCAAACATCGGCTTTTTATCCTGCGTGTTTTGCAGCATTTCCAGAATCCATCGGGTGGATTTAATCCGCTTTTCGGGAAAGAATTCTGGATTTAAAAAAGCGACACCATCTTCAATAGCTAGCTCACTCAGTTCCGGAAGATCATCTTTATTGGTGACTTCCAGTCCGGTACCAAGTCCGGGTGACCAACGCCTTAGTGCAGAAGGGCGAAAGGCATAGTACTCGAACAGAAAGTCCATTACCGGCTGCTTTTTATGAGCAGAACGGGCTTTCAGATACTCGCTGATTAATTCATCCACACGTTGTTCATGGTCGGATTTCCGGGCTTCCCATTCATCTGTCGGAAGAACTTGATCGAGTGCTATGTGAGATTTGGTAATCACTGCGGTAAAGGTAAGGATTTTACCCCCTTTTTGTTGAACCCTTTCAGGGTTCTGGGGGAGAGTACTTTAGCACACCGGATTTCATCCGGCGTTATTCGTATTTAATCCCTTCGGGATTTGTGTTTTTTTATTGCTGCCGTGTAATGAATTTTAATTTTTGTAATTCATATTAAATCGTTCCGGGATCACTTATCTAACTGTTGTAGAGTTATACCTTTCTGTAAAATTATATTTGCTAAATAAGTCCGAAGGACTTAAATACGAATAGCTTAAAATCAATGTAAACAATAACCCTGAAGGGGTTAAATGAAAGAGTTGATGAGTACCTACAGCCAATTAATCTATCAGATTGTTTTCAGTACAAAGAACCGAAAACCATGTATGAGTAAATCTAATAGGGATGATTTATATAAATACATCTGGGGAATCCTGAAGAACAAGAACTGTCATTTGTACCGAATCAACGGGGTGGAGGATCATCTCCATATCTTAACTCATATTCCTCCCTCTGCTTCAATCTCTTCCATAGTTAAAGATGTAAAAATCTCCAGTTCAATATTCATCAAAGAACAGAAATTATTTCATGGGTTTGAAGGATGGCAGGAAGGTTACGGTGCATTTAGCTATTCCTTCAAAGAGAAAGACAGACTGATTGAGTACATCAAAAATCAGGAAGAGCATCATAAAAAAATCACTTTTAAAGATGAATACAGATCATTTTTAATTGAACATGGAATAGAGTTTCAGGAAAAGTATCTTTTGGGATGAATCCATCTACATCACTAACTACTCAACTCTGGCATTTTGTAGTGCATCTCCGGCTGCACTATCAGTTTTTTATTTTATCAGGAGGATATCTGCTTGCCTCACTATTTGTTGAAAATATCGGTCACCATGAATACTGGCTGCAATTTTTGAATGTGCATGTCCTGTTATTTGGAGGAGCTACCGCTTACAATTCTTATTGGGATAAAGATGAAGGACCGATTGGAGGGCTTAAAAATCCCCCGAAAATGACCCGTTGGATGTGGATCGTTTCGATGGGAATGCAATGGGTTGGATTGGCCTGGGCGTTAACAGTTGGAATAAGTTATGCCATCATTTATCTGGTAAGCCTGATTTTATTCTGGTTGTATTCCACTCCATTTGCCCGCTGGAAAGGAAAACCGATTTTAAGTCTCTTTGCGATTGGAATAAGTACGGGCACTAATTCTTTTTTGATGGGATATCTGGCCGGTGGAGGAACATCACTTTCTATAAATGAAGGCTTTATTGCATTCGGGGTGGCTTGTATCATTCTGAGTTTATATCCGGCGTCACAGATCTTTCAGATAGAGGAGGATGAAGCACGCGGAGACCGAACGTTTGCAATGGTATTCGGACTTCAGGGAGTCAGGATTATCTATAGTATCATGTTTTTAACCGGGACATGGATTATTGCATCATTCCTCTACAAAGTTGACTCAAATCTTGGATTAATCTTCGGTGGCTTGGGAATGCTCGCCTTTTTAGGTATCTCAATTATTCTTTTCAAACTAAAAGGAAAACAAGAGGAATATGGAATGGTGATGAGAATCAAATTCCTGGCCTCCTTCAGTTTTGTTGCATTCATCCTATCAGTTCTATTGATCAAATCAATGATTTAGCAGGTTTACACTTTGTATATTTAACTGGCTTTTAAATTATTACGAACTGTTATGAGTACTACCATTACTTCACCAATTACTGAAGATGTGATTGATCAGGCTTATTCCTACGATACCTTTAATTCGATTATTGAAAAATTATTAGAACGGGATGAAGTCACTGATCAAAACAATACCGAAAGCAATCTTAATTACACTAAACTTAACATCCAGAGAACATCCCGATGGGATAAACGAGGGATTATTCTTCCTGAAGTACAGGAAGTGATCAGGAATATAAATCGAACACAAACATGGTTAGTGATCACAGAAGGCTGGTGCGGTGATTCTGCACAGATTCTGCCATTTATTAATAAAATGGCAGAGTTGAATCCGCTTATCACGCTAAAAGTGATTCTGAGAAATGAATACCCGGAAGTGATGGATGCTTTTCTTACCGATGGAAAGAGTCGGTCAATTCCTAAAGTCATTATTCTTGATACTGAAACCCTGGAAGTGCTGGGCGACTGGGGACCAAGACCTTTAGCAACTCAAAGGCGATATCTGGATGAAAGAGCTAATCCTGAAATAGGTGGAAAAGAAGCTGCTAAGAATCTACATATTTGGTATGCCAGAGATAAGGGAGTTACATCTCAGAAAGAGTTTGCTTCTATTCTGAAGTAAATCCATAGTTTAATTGAGTTGTTGGCTAAGGTTGTTTTACATTACAGGCAACAACTGCTGGCTGACAGAATCAATGACAAATCTTGATAAATTTAAAAAGAGCGTTGCTCAAACGAGTGATGCGCCCATCGGACTTGAAATCAGTCATGCAGAAGGTCCGTTTCTCTATACCACCGATGGTAAGCGCTATGTGGATTTTATCTCAGGGATTGCAGTAAGTAGCCTTGGTCATCGACATCCAAAAGTGATAAAAGCCATTAAAGAGCAGGTTGATAAACACCTGCATGTGATGGTGTATGGAGAATTTATTCAAAAGCCTCAGCTCGAATTCGCGGAGCTTCTCACCAGTATTTTGCCTGATAAACTGGATCAGGTCTATTTTGTGAATAGTGGGACGGAAGCTAACGAAGGAGCTCTGAAACTTGCAAAAAAGCACACCGGAAGATCCAAATTAGTCGCCTTCAAAAATAGTTATCATGGAGATACTCACGGTTCACTCAGTGTAACCGGCAGAGATGTGTATCGCGATCCATATCTGCCATTGTTGCCGGATGTTCATTTTATGGAGTTCAATTCTTTTGAAGGATTGGAAGCTATCGACGATAAAACGGCTGCTGTAATTATGGAGCCGATCCAGGGAGAAGGGGGGATTATCCCATCAGATAAAAAGTGGCTCAAAGAAATCAGAAAACGGTGTGATGAAGCCGGTGCTTTATTGATTTATGATGAAATCCAGTCTGGATTTGGGCGTACAGGAAAGATGTTTGCCTTCGAACATTATGGAATAGCTCCTGATATTTTATGTCTTGCAAAGGCAATGTCGGGCGGAATGCCGATGGGTGCTTTTGTTGCTTCAAAAGAAATTTTCGAGGCCTTTATGTACAATCCGCCTCTCAATCATGTGACTACCTTTGGTGGGCACCCTGTGAGTTGTGCAGCTGCTCTGGCCAACCTGAATGAATTACTTTCAGGTGACTATCTGGAAAAAGCTAAACTCATTGAAAAGAAAACCAAAGAGAAGTTAAAGGGGAAAGGAATTGTTGAAGTAAGAGGTAAAGGAGCAATGCTGGGACTTCAACTGGAGAGCAAAGAGCTTACTCAAAAAGTAGTAGAACAGTGTTTCTCTTTAGGAATATTGTTGGGGTGGACCCTCCATTCGGACACCCTCATTCGGTTGGCTCCGCCTCTTATCATTGAAGAAGATCACCTCAATGATGTCCTTACGGTAATTATGATGAGTATCGAAAGTAATTGTTAATCATAGTTCTGTTTTCCGAATCTTGGTAAATGGAACAAAAAACGTTTTAATCCTTTTATTATATATAGGATCAGGAATTCTTTAACGATTAACAATTCAACGAATAACTAAATCATGAAGACGATAAATCCCGCTACCGGAGAAGTAATCAAAGAATATGCGAATACCAGCTTCGAGGAATTCGAGGGAATTGTTTACAGAGCAAATGAAGCCCAGGAGCAATGGTCAAAACTTGACTATCCGGTCAGGGCTCCATATCTGAAGAAAATCGCGAGATTGCTCAAAGAGAATAAGAATGAGCTAGCTGAATTGATGGCTAAAGAAATGGGTAAGCCTTTAGCTCAGGGAGTTGGAGAAATTGAGAAATGTGCCTGGGTATGTGAATTTTATGCAGATAAGGCGGTCAAATTTTTAGGCCGAAAGTTCATCAAAACGGAGGCAAACAGAAGCTATGTTTCGTTCGAGCCACTGGGAACTGTTTTATCGATAATGCCATGGAATTTCCCATTCTGGCAATTGTTTCGCTTTGGAGCTCCGGCGTTGATGGCAGGGAACGCGGTAATTTTAAAGCATGCTGAAGTAACCACAGGTTGTGCATTGAAGATTGAAGAAATAATTCATGAGTCGGGAATTCCTAGTGATCTCTTTCGCACTATTCTGGTTGAGAATGATGATATGAAACCAGTCATTCAGCATGATGGCATTGCCGCAGTAACGTTAACAGGTAGTACAAAAGCGGGGAAAATAGTGGCAAGTCAGGCCGGAGAAGCTCTCAAGAAAACGGTATTGGAATTAGGAGGGAGTGATCCGTATCTGATTCTGGAAGATGCCGACATTCAAAAAGCAGCAGAAACCTGCGCAACTTCAAGACTTATAAATTCAGGTCAAAGTTGTATCGCTGCAAAACGATTTATAGTCACAGAAAAAGTATACGATGAATTTCTGGATGCTTTCAAAAAAGAGCTTGATAAAAGGGTAGTTGGAGATCCGGTAAATGAAAGTACGGATATTGGACCGATGGCACGTCAGGATCTCAGGGACACCCTTCACAATCAGGTTAGCAAAAGTATAGAATTAGGTGCGAAACCATTGATAGGATGCGAAAAACTAGAAGGAAATGGGGCTTATTATCCGGTAAGTATTCTCACCGATGTTAAGGAAGGAATGCCGGCTTACGAAGAGGAACTATTCGGACCGGTAGCGTCGGTTATAAAAGTAAAAGACTCCAACGAAGCTATCGCTGTAGCTAATGATACTCAGTATGGATTAGGGGCAGCTGTCTTTTCATCTCACAGAGAGAAAGCAGAGCAAATTGCGGTTAATCAACTTAAAGCCGGATGCGTATTTGTAAACGAATATGTGAAATCCGATCCCAGACTCCCATTCGGAGGAATCAAAAAATCCGGATATGGGAGAGAACTGGGTCGATACGGAATCCGCGAGTTTGTGAATACAAAGACGGTATGGGTTGGGTAAATTAGAAATTCATCAACTTTTTCTTTTTTGCTTTTTTAAAGCTTTTCCAGCCCCGTCATGTTCAATAGCCATAATAACAATTGGAAAGTTCTGTGCCTCTTTGAATTCCTCTTCAATGTATTTAAGAGCATCTTTTATTGAAGGAGTTCTATCAGGTAAATAAGACTGAAGTTTTTCATTAGGTACAACAATAATTCCTACTTCAATTGCTCCTTCTTGAAGGCTATTTCGGATGTGAATAATGTCACGAATCAAAAGATCACTTCTAGCTGAAACTTGTATCTCAACACCAATTTGAGCGATGAAAGTTCGATTATATCTGACTTTCTTTTGCCAATCAATTCCTCCCGTTGTTGTTTTCTCCCAATCCAAATTACTATCAAAAGCCTTATCAATAAGCTTTCTTAATTCTGCACCGCCATTAGCATCTTTTTCTTCTAACAAGTTGATTTCAAGATTTACAAGAAGTTCTTGTATCTCTATGAATAAATCAGCTAACCCTAATTTGGTAATACGTTCCCTAGAGCCCCCGTAAAATTTTAAGTCAGTAATTTTCATGCTACATTAGAATGTAAAATTTCTTCCATGTCTATTTCAGGTTCGTTTTTTAGAGAATTAGGATATTCTTCTTTGAATCGAGTTAAGATATGTTCTACATCAAACAGCTCTATTCCAATCCACCTTCTACCGAGTTTTTGAGCGGCTTGAAATGTTGAACCACCACCTCCAAAAGGATCAAATACGATATCATTTTCGTTGGTAGATATTTCAATTGCCCTTTCGGGTATAATTAATTTAAGCTCATTTACTCCAGGTCTTACCTTGTATTTTTTATGTCTATTTGGTGATGTGTCCGTCCAAATATCAGTAAGATTTACACCAAGAGGATTCATTTTATCACGGTGTCCTCCATAGTCTGGGATTTCACCTCCACAGTGTCGACATGTAGGAATAGGTGTTCTTTGATTGTTAAAGATTTTTGGATCACCTTTTGTATAGTAAAGCATACCATAATGTGCAGGGTATAGTCTATTGCCTCTTCGAAAAGTTGATTTCATTGTAATTGCAATCCAATGCCTGAAATCGAGAGATTCATTCAAAAAATTTCCGAATTTGATATTTAACTCTGGAGTAGCATAAAGAAAAAAAGCGCCACCAGGTTTTAAAACCCTAGCACATTCTTGAATCCATGTATTACACCAGTTAAAATATTCTTCTTCATCTAGGCTATCTTCATATCCATTTTTATAATCTTTCCCAAGATTAAAGGGTGGATCTGCAAATACACAGTCAATACTTTCAGATTTCATTGATCCTAAAAGTTCCAGACAATCTCCTTGAAATAAAATTCCTTTATCTGTAGTAAAATGTTCTTTCATAGAACTAATATAAAGGTCTAGTTTATTCGATACACTTTTTATTTAACTCCAATAATCTAACTAAAATTTAAAACCAAAATGAAGTCCGGGTTCAAACAGGAAATAATTTGGCCAATTGTCCTCTACCTGTTCAAATGAGTCAGGAAGATTGGTATTTACAGGCCAATAGTTAATAACAACAGATGGTTCTATAAACCAGCGCTTTTTAGCGAATTCAAATCTGTATCCGGTTCTGAACTGAGTCCATAACATAAATCCTGATTGAATTTTTTGGTCGGCTTCATCATAATAGTTTTGAAGAAATGGTGTGGCCTGTATGGTTGAATAAAGTCCTTTCCAATGAAAGCGCTGATATCCGAATCCAACACCAAAAGATCGGGCTTTACCCGGATATGCATCATCTGAAGAATCCCAGTATTGCTTTCCAAGTGGATGATAGTATGCCCAGGTAATTGCCTCAGCGATGATGGCATCCTTTGGTGTTAAATAGTAGCTGTAATTCAATTGGAAATATTGTGGAGGTTCTTCAGTATCTAAATTCCCAAGTAGAAAAACTGAGCTTCCAATAGAATGTCGCATGAATTCAGTTTGATGTTCATTGTTTCCGACAGAAGATTCTAGGTCATTGTTTTGTGCTTTAGATTGAAAGGACACAACTAACATTAATGCTGTTGTAAGAGTAAGTATTTTGCTTCGCATATCGTTTTCGTTATTAGTGAATTTGATAATGCAAAGTTAAGAACGGCTTTTAGTCAAAGACGTTCACTTAAGTTAATAAATGAACCAGCTGAACTTATTTATTCTTCTGGATTCGGGCACGTAACCGGCTAAGCGATTGAGAAGTTATTCCCAGGAAGCTGGCCAACTGATGTTGAGGGACTCTTTGAATTAAATCCGGTCGTTTATCTAAGAGATTCAGATAGCGTTGTTCGGGAGAGGAGGTTTTAAAGGCATCAAAATCTATTTGTTGCTTAGCCAGAAGTTCTTCAGATAAAAGCATGCACATTTTTTCGAACTTGGGGAATTTTGAAAAAATTTCCACTTCCATATCAGGATTTGCCACCGTAAGAATACTGTCTTCCACACAGGCTACATAATATTCGGAAGGTTCTTTGGTAAGCACACAATTTGGAGTAATACCTTCCAGTTCGGTATAGAAAGCTGTAGTTTTTTCCTCTCCGTCAATGATGTAATAGGTTCTGAGGCAGCCTTTTAAAACAAAATATCCTTCCGATGATTTTTGTCCCTCTTTAAGAAGAACCGTTCCCCTTTTGTATGATCTAAAGATATCCAGCTCAATAAGAGCATTTTTCTCTTCTTCGTTTATATCTATGTACCTGGATATGAAATCGAATAGGATGTTTTCCATTTATTTAAATCCCTTTAATCCAGCCACCATCTACTGGTAGCGAAATTCCGGTGATATAACTTGCTTTCTCGCTGCATAAGAAAGTCACTGCTGCTGCAAATTCTTCCGGTTGAGCAACTCTGCCCAGTGGGACACTTTTTGTAAATGCATCCCAGTTTTCGGCATCACCACGAAGTTCAGTCAGTCGTTCTGTTTCTGTATATCCCGGGAGTACATTATTTACTGTGATATTGTATGACCCCATTTCGTTGGAGAGGGTTTTCACCAGACCAAGCAAAGAAGCCCGAACAGAATTCGAAAGAACCAGTCCTTCAACCGGTTGTTTGATGGCTTGAGAAGTAATGGTCACTATTCGTCCCCATTTCTGTTTTTTCATGCTGGGGAGTACGCCTTTGATGATTTCAACGGTGCTTTCCAGTAGGAGTTTATAGGCAGATTCCCATGCTTTAATAGCGTGATCTTCGAATTGTCCTGCCGGAGGTCCACCCGAGTTTGTAACCAGAATATCGACGGTTCCAAATTTCTCCAAAGCGGTTTTCAGAATAGCCTTTCTTCCTTCTGGTTCAGAAACATCCCCGGTAACAAAATGAACGGTTCCACCGGTTTTGTCCTCAATTTCTGATTTTGCCGAAAGTAAATGTTCCTCATTACGACTGCAGATCATGACCTCACATCCTTCCGCTGATAATTCAGTGGCAACCGCCTTCCCTAATCCCTTACTGGAAGCCAGTATCAGTGCTTTTCTTCCTTTGATTCCTAAATCCATATCAAATTTTTTAGTGAGATATAAAGTAGTAAATAGAATCGGTCATCGCGAGGAGTCCATATAATGAACTTTGATTATCATCTTTAACAACGCGGTGATCTCGTGTTATGGAGTTGTTGATGAGAATACTTCGTCGAGGCTGCGAAAAGATAGGTTTATAACAACGGACTCCTCGTAATGAAAGTCTATTTTTTCAAATAATCGTCGGTTCCATCAATCCAGTCGGTGCGGGGAGGTGCCCATGTATCGGTTTCTTCCACATCGCCAATCATGAGAGCCTTATGAGGAAGATTCCCGGGAATAACCACGGAATCTCCGGCATGTAAATCCATAGGTTCTGAGTCTTCATCTTCAAACCAAAAACGAATAGTGCCTTTCTGCACTTGTGTGATTTGCTCGTTCTCGTGAGCATGCATGGGAACTACAAATCCATCTTTAAATTTCATTTTAGCGATCATGATCTTTTCTCCCCAGATCATTTTACGCTTCATTTTTGGATTTACCTGTTCTTCGGGGACTTCATCCCAGTTTATTTTTTTGATCATTGAATTTCTTTTTGGTTAGACATTACAATGTCAAAGAAAGCTTAATAAACTACAAATGAATCTAGTGTTCGTGATCTTCTCCGTCCCCATGGTCATGATCATAGGGGTTGTGCATTTTCTTTTTCGCCTCTTCAGCTAATGCTTTAGCTTCCGGTGTTGAAAACGGGAAATAATCCAATACATCATATTCCCAGACATTCGTTGGGAATATCACCACCAGTTCAGCAAGATCAGCGCTCAGGTTCTGAAAGGAGTGAGGAACCATTGGTGGAATATTCACGATATATGGTCCGGTTATGGTGAAAATGGAATCACCTAAAGCATAAAGGATGGTTTCACCTTCTGTGAGTACATGAGACTCTTCACCGGTATGAGTGTGCATAGGTGGTGCTCCGCCGGGTGCGGTATAGGTTATTCCTATAGTAAGATTTTGGTAACCGTGTCTTTGACCTTCCATCACATGAACGTACTCACCGGGACCGGGATTAATTACGGTAAGGTCATCTTTTGAAAGAGCAAAATCGGATACTTTATCCATTGCAGGAGGAGTAAAAGTCCCAGGAATTTTTCGATTCTCTAAAATTCCATGCGAATGATGTTGTGCATGCAGTGCTTTTCTCTGTTCATCAATGTCACTGATTAGTTCACCGTGTTCAATTCGCTGACCTTCTGCCGCATCAGATTCAGTATAAGTTACTGTTGGTTCCGGAGGAAGCTCTGATACTTCCGGCTCGGTTTCTACCCTCTGGCAGGCTAACATTGTGATTATTATTAATACTGATGTTAATCCTTTATTAAAATTTATTGTCCCCATAATATTTTTAGCTAATTTAATAATAATGAAAGTTCCATATAACTAATAAATTTAACAGATTCAATAGTTATGAGATACTTTTAGAGAAAATTATTACCGCCAGTGATTTGCACTAATATTCTGTTCAACTTATTACTTAAGATTATAGCAATCCATGGTATTTAATATCAACTTCAGGATAATTTTTTTAGAAGAAGAAGGAAGAGCTTAAAAGTGTTGAAATGCAGTTGGGTTATTATCAAAATCTTTTTGAAGCTTATAAGGAACTACGAGACTATCGATCTTAGTGATTGCATCCAAGTAATTTTTTTTAGCAGTTTTCTGATTATAAAATTATTGAACTAAATGTGTCAGATTATTAACAGAGTAACAATCAAACTCAATGGGAAATGTGAGAGTAACAGAGTAAAAAATAGTATACTATTTTATAATAGTCTCAAATATAAATCACATGGATATTTGAGACTCTTAAGTTGATTATTTTTTACTCTTTATTTGGTTGTTGTATTGACACAATGCTGGTTATCATTTATTCAAAAAGGGATATGTATTGAATTCAACAAATATGCTTTTTTCTGTAAGAACATGTTCACAAATACTATTCGTTTTACTTTTTCTCTTTAGGTTAGACACTGTTTTGGCTCAACATAATCTAAATGATTCAATTTTAGAGTTGAAAAAAGAGCTGGAAGCTAGTAAAGGAATTGAGAGAGTTAAAAAGCTTCAGAAGCTAGGTATGATGGAAAGATTTAGTAGTCCTGATACTGCGTTAATGTATGCTTATGACGCGCTGTCACTATCAGAAGATTTAAAAAACGATAGTCTAATATTTGAAAGTTATTACTACATAGGAATGACTAGCATTTTAAAAGGCGATTTATCTTTGGCTCTAGAGATGTTATTAGATGCAAGAAAAGGGTTTGAAGAGCTTGGGATAATTGAACGTAAAATATCTGCAGGAAATGTTTTGGCAGTAAGATATATCGAGCTTAGTGAATTTGAGAAAGCAATCGAAATATATCAGAATTCTCTTTCATACAGTAAAGAAACAGATAACCTTTCGTTTGAAAGTTTCTACCTAATGAAAATAGGAGTGGTATTCTCCACTTTAGGCGAATACGATATCGCTAAAGAGTATTTGAAAGAAGCTTTAGAAATCACTGAAAAAACGGATAATTGGAGAAATGGAATATTAACACTTACCGAACTCGGGACATTAGAAAATACAGCAGGCGAGAGCGATAGTGCAGCTTACTATTATCAAAAAGCAATTGATTGGTCAATATCAAAAAATAGTATTCATTCAATTCCAATGTTATTGTCAACTATTGGTGAAATTTATAAAGATCAGGAGAAACTAAATGAAGCCTATGAGATTCAAAAAAGAGTAGTCGAAGTTTCAGACTCGCTCAATAACTCACTGTTTTCCATATATGGACTAATTCAACTTTCTGTTATAAAAAGGATGATGGAAGATTATAAGGAAGCTATCGATTTGCTGGATCAAGCTTCAATGAAAATGGATGAGCTAAGTATTAAAGATCCATCAAGGTTTAATTATTCAAGTTTATTAGCAGAAAACTATTTGTTACTTGGAAATTATCGGGAGGCCTCAGAAATAGCCGAAGAGTTTTATGATCAAGCAATGGAAAATCGGAATTGGTCGAATGCAAGAGATGCGTTGGAAATTCTCATAAAAGCAAAAATTGATCAGGGTTTCTATAAAGATGCTGTTGAGGCTCAACAGATACTCATACAAGTGAAAGATTCAATCGTAAATCAAGAGAGCTTAAAAAATTTACAGGAGTTTGATGCAAAATATAATCTAAGTAAAAAAGAACAAGAGATTGCTTTGTTAGAGGTTGAAAGCGAGCAGAGGAGGCTAGCGCAAATAGCGTTATTAGTTGGAGCTGTACTGATACTATTAATCGCTTTCTTAATTATTAGAAACCAATATTTCCGTATTCAAAGAAGAGATATACGTTTAGAAAATGAAGAGCTCAGAAGGAAGGAACTGGAAAAAGATTTAGAATTTAAAAACAAGCAACTGGTAACTCAAAGCCTGAATATTCTACAAAAGAAAGAGTTAATACTAGATATGAAAGAGAAAGTAGAGAAATTTAAAAAAGAGGGGAGTGTTCGGGAACTCAGTAAGCTTTCAAATCAAATCGATTATAGCTTTACATTAGATAAAGATTGGGAAGATTTTAAACTTTATTTCGAAGAAGTACATATCAATTTTTTCAATTCCTTGAAAGAAAAATACGACGATCTTACTCCTTATGAACTGAAACTTTCGGCACTCATTAAGTTGAATTTAAGTATTAAGGAAATGGCAGTTATTTTGGGTATTTCACCGGATAGCGTAAAAAAAGCAAGGTATAGACTAAGGAAAAAACTAGGGGTGAGTACAGAAGTGAACTTAGTAGAGTTTATGTTAGCTATAGAAAAGGATTCACTTTCATTAGCTTAAAAATATAAAACTCAGCTGGCGGCTTTTTTCTTATATCTGGATATATATTCCTGCGGCGGTAGTCCGGTTATTTCTTTAAAGTTTCGGTTAAAACTAGCTTTCGAATTAAAGCCAGACTCAAGGCCAATAGAAAGAATGTTGTAGTGCGAAAACTCTTTAGAAACCAGGTTTCTTTGAGACTCTTTTACTCTGTATTCATTTGTAAACTGGTTAAAACTTTTATTTGTAATATCGTTAATCAATCTAGATAAATAACCGGATGAGATACTAAGTTTTTCTGCTAAACAGTCTAAAGAAAGATTAGGGTTTCTGTATATTTTTTCTTCTTCAAATAGAAAGAGAATTTTTTTAAAGTATTCATTTTCTTTGGTTAAAGTAATCTTAGTATTTGATTTAATATCCTTAATTCGTTGTGCACATAAAGAAGAAATAATTGTTAAAATGTGAAGATGAGCTTCTGTGAAATAATCTTTTTCAGGATGTTCAGAATCGATTACACCAAATATTTTATCATTTATTATGATAGGAACACAAATCTCAGATCTTCTCACCTCATCATCAATGATATATCTTGAATCAAGAAAGGTATCTTTTACAATTAAAGCCTCTTTGGTTTTAGCTACCGTACCAACTATTCCTTTACCAATAGGAATGGTTATTCGATTATAAATTTTATTTCCATAAGGATTCTTAATGCCATATGCAGCCTTTTGGACAAGTTCTTCAGTCTCAGGATCAACCAGGTAAATAACACAGTCTGAAAACCCTAGACGATAAATAACATTTTTCGTTATTTCCCAAAGCACTTCTTCGATCGTTACTTTTGTTTGAAGGGTAGTGGAGAAGTAGCTAATGGCTTTTAGCGTATTTAAACTATCATTCATAAAAACTCTTAACTATTGCTAATATGAGTGCATAAGTTAGAGCATAAGCCCCTTTAAATGGGGGATGTCCACCTGTTGTCCAGATAGCATTATTCCGAAATAAAACCTTTCTTATATGTTTATAAGAACTTTATCGGAATTTATATAGCAAATATTAGGTATTCGTCTACCTACGGTTGGTTTTTTTTAAGAATCAAATTTTGAACCGTCCCACTCAACACCAACGGGGAATAGTGTTGACTTTCTTTTTTCCATTTCTAATGCTATTAAAGCACTATCTCCACCTCGCTCTTCAAGTTTAGATATGACGTTTAGGTAACTTTTTTCGTCTCTATTTTGGCTGAGTTTAAATACGTTATCAATTTTCTCCACCTTTAGTTCAAACCCAATGATTGCGGGCATCATTTTAGTTAAAAAATCATCGGGGAGGTTGTCGTACACCGTAAGCGATTCTTTATTCCCATTTTCAAACTTCAGCGTAAGTTTTTTCATAAACTTAATTAGTTCATCATTAGTCATAAAATTAACCTGTCCACTCGCATGAACACTCATATAATTCCATGTTGAACCAATTTGTGGGTTTGTATACCATGACGCACTTACATAGCAACTAGGCCCAGTGAATACAAGCAATACATTTGGATTTTCAACATAAGCCTTATGATGATCTGTTTTTCGCATCATATGACCTTGGAAGTACAGCTCACCATTTCTTTCTTCATATAGCACTGGTATCTGTGTTGCCACTTGATTACCTGATTTATTGCTACCAGTCATAAATGCAAATGGGTGCTCTTCTATGAATTCCAGAATTACACGTTTGTCTTTCTCTTTGAAGTATGAAAAATGATACATTTTTTAAGCCTAATTATTTCTTAGTAAACTAGTCGATTTCAAAGATTAATAGTTCAACATATTCTCCCTGAACTACAATAAGTCTATGTTTTGATCTTTCTCCTTCATTTAGAAGAAAACGGTCTCCCTTTGTAAATGACTTCATATTTCCGTTGAGATTAATCTTCATTTCTCCTTTTAACACATAACCAAAATGATTCAATTTACACCAATCTTTTTCTTCAAAAAAACCAGATACCCGTACTATTCTCATTTGATTGATAGTGAATGTTGCAAAACAATTTTTAAGATCGATCAGAGATTTTCCTGTGAGTATTGTTTCAGATTCAAATGAATTATCTAACATATTACTTCAGTAAAATCATTTTTCTTGTTTCAATTCCTTTAGGAGTTTGCATTCTAAGTAAGTATAAACCACTTGAATTGTCCTTAGCATCCCACGTTAGAGAATGGAAGCCCGGATTTTTTACTCCATTAAACAGAATATCTACTAACCTTCCTGCTATATCATAAACCTCAATTTTGATATTTGCTTTTTCGGGAACTGAGAATTCGATATTCGTAGATGGATTAAAAGGATTTGGATAGTTTTGAGACAAAGCGAAACTAGCTGGAATATCAGAATCGTTTTTTTCATTTGTTACAGGTATTTGAGAGCCGAAAATCCTCATTCTAAATTTTCTATATAGTCGTTGATCCGAAGTTTCGCTGTAATCTTCATCATCCCAACCAGGGTCAATCCCACCAATAATTTTCATCCAAACCAGATCATTCTCTTGATCATGCCAGTAAGATTCGATAGTAGATGAAAGAACAGCCCCTCTATTTTCTAAAGGCTCAAAAACATGTTTTCTTGAAAAACTTGGTGCTGCTTCATGGTTTGGTTCAAAAATATTCCAATAAGTGGATGAGTAAACCTGAGTAACTCCGAATGATCCTGAATATTCGACAGCCATTACTAATGTATCTTGACTTGTTAACATGTTTTCAATGGTGAATGTGACATCAGAGACTGTTTCAGAATCCGGAAAACCTAATGTATAAATTCCATCTTTGTGAGCTGCAAAATGCCGCATGTGTCCAAAAGCAATAGTAGGGTAGGGAGCTGCTTCAATGTTCCAGGTTCCTACTTCCTGATAGTCTTGGTTTATTCGAGATACAGATATTGCCATCAAATCTTGAAATTGATCGTTTTCTCTATTTACAACAAAATCATTTATCCCATAAAAAGGTCCATCAACAATTACTCCACCCAGCTCAGGTCCGGGTTTAGGTATTTGGGGTTCCTGTCCATAGGTAAAGAAAGGGTCATCAAAAACCAGATAATTGTTGATGCCTGGAATACCCCAGTTTCCATGAGGATCCCATAAAGCTCCAGCAAGTGTAAAATAATTAGTCGGAGGGAGTGTTTTGGCTCCGGGATGGGAATTAATAAGCAAGTTATTTGTATTTCTTACATGCCCTTTATCTACAGGTCGTATATAATAGTCATCGGTAGCAAATACACCACTTCTTGTTCCTTCAACAAGAGGGAAATTAACAAGGATATTATTTTTTATATCAAAAGTACTGTGGTAAGTAGCAAATGCTGTCGGTATTTGGGTTCCACCCAATCCGTGTGTAAAAGTTCGGCGATCAGTGTCATTCATCATATGATTTAAACTGGTTCCTATCACGAGAGTTCGTTCAATTAGGCCATTTGCACCAGATCCTGCAAAGTATCTTCCTGCATTATCAGCTGAAACAGCGCTGAAATTGTCGGCCCATACCGCCCTGTCCCAAATCCCATGATGCCCATTTTTCCAGGTTTTATATCTGCTCAGTAAAAATCGTCTCAAGGTTGGATAAGGCCATGAGATTTCACGTCCACTTGTAGTTGAAATATATTGATTGGTATTAACTGCCCCTTCGTTACTTATTTCTACAAAATCAATCATTATACCTTCGCGTCTATTTGAATGTGCCGTATTATTATCAAAGACACCGAAGCGTAAACGACTGGGGTTTATCAGTAGTCCATCTTCATGAAGTACATTAATACTTTCCCCCCAGGGTTGTTCTGGAAAGGCTAGCCAAAATCCATTATTCCCACAATCCCCGGCAATATTATTCGTGATTGTATTATCGGGATTACTTAGCCAAAAACATGATGCTCCACGGTTTCCGGTTTCATGTAATTTTAAAGCATTCTGGGGGGATTGATTTCTAACATGAAGTACTAAATTCCCATCAATAATATTTCTTCTTTCTACAGCATCTTCTGTGAAAATTCCATGCCCAAGAATATCAAAAACGATGTTATTCTGAATTTCTAAACCATTTGTCCCATGAATTACTATTCCTCGGTTCGCTGATGAATTTATTACTGAATTTCTAAAGAATTGACCTGTTGCATCTCCTAAGGTTTCAGTTCCAGCATAGCTAAGCATATGCCAGTGTATCGGATATCTTCTGATTCTTCCTGCCTGACCACCACGTTTTATTTCAATTCCATTTATTTGTGCAAAAGCTCCTTCTCCCATAATCATTATGTGAACACCAAAACCCTCATTATTCCAAAGGTCATCATCAGGTGCTTGAATTGTAATATTTCTGGTTAGGTTACCAACAGGTGCCCGTTGATCTAATACAACAGGTGTATGGAATGAACCTGTATCTGGCAGGGGAGGAGTGACTAAATCTTCTGAAGAAAGGCTTAATCCATCATCGGTTACATATTGTAAAAGCCCCCATCTAAATGCATTTAGTCCCTGATTTAACTCTACCTGATTTTCATTAACGCTAGCAAGGCTTATACGTTGAGAAATGGAAGTGCCAGAGGCAGCTTCATAATAATCAGTGGGGCCTATAACAATATCATCTCCAGCTTGCCAGTCAACCGCATCCATAAGCGTTAAAGCGGTGGAACCATTATTAGCGTGATCATTTATTTTCGTCCAAACAGTTACAGGTGCGTTTCCATATAGTTGTAATACTCCTCCCATAACCATAATCCCTCGTGTTCCCATACCCATAATATCTTCTTCAGTATTATCTCCGGTTAGTACGATACTAGCATTGTGAATGAATGGGGACTCCTCACTTCCAATTACCAGAGAACCCGTAACGAAAATCCAGTCAGAAGTAAGGCTAAGGTCCTGTTCAGTAAAAACCAGATCGCCGTTAATCGTAAGCCCTGATAATTCAGGTGTATCTTCATCTAACAGAATAGTAACACCTTCAGGAATAGTTACGTCATCACCATCAATGGGCTTAATCCCTCCCCACGTTTCGGGGTCAGACCAATTAGATTGAAATGCAGATATTTCTGTACTTAAAAAACAAAAAAGAACAATTAAAAAAACTAATGAAGAAAGCTTCGTATTAGCTTTATTCTGATTTAATGAATTCATTTTGGAAAGGCTTTTTATTTATTAACTAGGTTAAGGTTTAATCTTAATTTTTTTTGTTGAAATTATAGTCTCAAAATCTAGCTGGAATGAATTATGAGATGCATAAATAAATTAAAAAGAGGCATTAGAATATCATTCTAATGCCTCTGTATGATAATGTTTATTGTATAGGGTATTACAATAAACAGGGGTACAATAATTACTTAATTAACATCATTCTTTTGGTTAGAGAGGCCGATGAGGACGTAAGCTGATACATATACACACCACTAGGCAAGTTAGAGGCGTTGAATGTTATTTCATATTTACCCTTACCTAAGTTCTTATCCAGCAGAGAAGAGACTTCTTGACCTAACATATTGAATACCTTAAGAGTAGTTAATCCTGCTTTCTCCAATTCAAAACTTATTACTGTGGAAGGATTGAAGGGGTTGGGATAGTTTTGTGACAGGGTTAACTTGGTTATTTCAGAATTTTCTTCTTCATTTGAAACTGATTCAGTGGATAAATTCAGTGAGGCTAAATCATTCGAAATTTTATTGCCAGCTCGATCAAAATAACCGGACACAATTAATTCGTCCCCATTAGAATTAATGCTACTAACATAAGCGGAACCTGAGGTTGATACTGATAATCCTGACCCAATGGCATTCCATTTTTCTCCATCATAGTTGGCAATTCCATTTAATTGTTCTTTTTTCCCACCTATTATTAATTCATTATTTTGAACTGTAGTGAAATGACCGCCTGCGAATAGAATATCATCTTGAATAAACAAAGATTGGACTTCATCATTTAGTCCTTCCGCCAGAGGTTGCCAATCTTCATTACTTAGGACCCATTCAGAAATATAAGAACCATTAATTTTACCTCCTGAACTTTCAAAGTCTCCACCAACGTATAAAGATGAGTCTGTTTTGGCTAATGTATTTACACGTCCAGTTGTTCCTGTACCCAGAGCTTCCCAACTAGAACCATCCCATTCGGCTATATTATTTGCTGTAACTCCACCTGCTTCACTAAAAGTACCACCTGCATAAAGTTTACCATTTAGGACTTCTAAGTCATAAACTATAGTTCCTGCAGTTATTCCACCTCCTAAATCTGTCCATGTACTCCCTCCCCATCTTGCAACTCTTGGTCTAGAAGAGCCACCAGATTGAGTAAATGATCCTCCAGCGTATAAATTTGTACCTTCTAATTCTAACGTGTAAATCGTGCCATTTAAACCATCATCTAGTGCTTCCCACTGTTCAGTATTTCTATTTAACTGAGCGATATTGTTTACTACTATACCACCGATATTCGTAAAACTTCCAGCTACAAATATTTGATTACCAGTAATCAAAATATCACGGACAAGCCCATTCGGAGAAGCACCATAATCAATCCATTCTCCGTCAACTCTGGCTGCGAAATTTTTAATTTTTTTATTCCCAATACCGTAGAAGTCGCCACCTATATAAAGCACATTTTCATGGTATTTTGCCACATAAACAGAACCGTTAATGCCATTAAAGTCTGAGTCTAAACCTAGCTTTTCCCATTCAAGATTATTAGCGTCCAGAGCTGCAATATTATTTATTATTTCACTATTCAGCTCAGTGAAATCTCCACCGGCAATCCATTTTTCACCGTTCTTTTCAGCCGCAAAAACTGATGTAAATACTGAAAGTGTGTTAGAGGGTACCTGCCATGAGCTTCCATTCCAAACAGCAAAACCAGAAGTATTTAGAATACCAACTTGCTCAAACTCACCCGCAATCATAATTTCATTATGAGTACCATCAATATCAAAAACGGTATTATCAGGCTCTATATCAAAACCTGACCAGGAACCATTTGATCGAATTCCTATGTTGTTGATTGATTCACCACCTAAAGTTGAAAAAAGTCCCCCAACTAATAGCGAATCCCCAATAAAATGCATGTCATATATAATACCGTTTGAACCACTACCAATATTATTCCATTCTGTACCTGTCCAAGAAGCCATATTATTAGCTACTGTTGCCCCACCGGCAATGCTAAAGTCCCCACCAAAATAATATTGACCAAATGCTCTTTTTATAACATTTACATCTCCATTTACACCACCATTAAAGCTAGACCAACCATCTCCATCCCATACTGCAATATGATTATAAGGGGTTCCATTAATTTCAGTAAAACTTCCTCCAACAAATACAAGGCTACCATTTTTTAGAACGGAATAAATGCCTCCATTAAATTCACCTGGTATTCCAGCCCAAGTTTCTGTCGCCTCGTTCCAAATTGCGATGTTACTTACATCTTCTAATCCAGCTTTAGAGAATTCACCAACAACATAAATTGATTCTCCATCCTTATATAGTTTAAGACCTTCACCAATGCTACCATCTTGAAATAGAAGTCCTTCACCTAGTGCTTTCCAATTTGTACCATCCCAAAAAGCAATGCTATTTGCAGCTACTCCGTCTATAGAACTAAATTTCCCTGTTATATAGTAACCCTCAGAAGTATTCAATATATCAAATATAGGAATAGTAGAGCTTGAAGAAACAGCTCCTGGAAGAGCATAATCTGAACTCCAATCATCGTTTGTAAATTGATATGCATAACTAACTTGGGATACTCCAAAGATGAATGCGATTATAAATGGGATAAAAATTTTTTTTACTCTTGATTTCATTTAGAAACTGATTAAATGATTAGTTGATAAATATTCGAACAATGAGGAACAACTAAGAGATTATTGATTAGCCTCTCTAAATGGATAAACTCGTGTTCGAATGGGTTTTATTTACCCAAAATTAACCAGCTTCTTAATAATGCAGTCTAAAATGATGAACTTTTAGAAAAATGAGACGTGTTTAAAAGAATTAATATTTAAAAAGAATCTAAGGGAGCTAACTAGTCTGTTGCTGGTTGAATAATTTCTCTGATGGTAGCCCAGCCTGTTGGACTTTGATCGTATCTTACATAGGTAACTAAGGTTCGTCCGCTAAAAACAAATGGTTTTCCTCCTTTTAAAGGGGTTCCACTAATCGAAAATAAAGTCTGTTCTATAGCTAAGTTTTCAAAAACAAGTATACTCTCTACTATATTTTCAACGAATTCAAGCTTGTAATTTTCAAGAGTGCTTTTTATGCCCTCAATGACTTCTTTCCGTCCAGTTTTTAGATCGTTATATCCTAAAGCTTTTATAACTTCAGGGTGATGCAAGGATGTAATTTCTGCAATATCTCCTTTAAAAAAAGCTTCTCGGATAGTATTCCCATGTTCCAAAATTTCAGTTCTAACACTATTATTTTGAGCATAATGAGATGTAGTAAAAATAAATGTAAGTATGGTTACTAAAGATAAAGTAAATAAATATTTGTACTGCATATAATAGTTTTTGAATTTGAAATAAATGTTAACCAATTAAGGGAATCTTATATAGACGTTAGTATTGTAAAATCAGGTTTGTCGACTCCAGGAAAATTAGTGAAGTACTTATTATAACTATCAGGAAATGTTCAATCATAGGTACATTCAGGTTGAGTTTGAGGAAAACTATAGCTGTAAAACCCGCTACAAAAGTAATTGGACCATCTATTTGGGTTAAGAGATTGTTTCGAATTTGTAGCCCAAAATTGATTTTTATTGTAGGCGCATGCTTGCCCAAAATCATATGTTTTATCCCAAATAGTTTTGTTCCACCAAACCATTATTCCATAGGCACTTGGATTTTCTAAATCGAGTTGCAGATCACAGACTGAACCATTTTCACAACATCCGGAAGTGTGATGAAAACCATCCATATGCCTTCTTTCATGGAGTGTGAGACCAATGCTCATTAATGTAAATCCCCGTAATAATTCATTTGAGGATTTTATATAATTTTCACCGCCCGTTCTAATATTCCCAACAGTAATGTAAAATTCTCCATCTATCCAACCACAGCAACTCCCGCCAGTTATTCCATCTACTATTTTAATTCCACCCATTCCATCTTTAAGCCAATCATAAAGTCGAAGATCTGACCAGGGTAATTTTACAGGATTATCATAGTCTAAATAGAATAGGAAGCGGAGCGATTGTAATCTTGTGGTTTCAGTATAATATTCATTATTAAGGGCTTGTGAGGTTGGGCTATTCATGATATAGTAAGGCTCCTGACAAGGAAATTCAGTAACCAATTGCCCGTTTAATAAAATGTTAAAGTCAGAAAGTATGAGACCAATATTGGGATCTTCGGTAGGGCAAATCGAAAGAAATTCTTTTAAATCAATAATTTCTCTTGTCATTTCAACTCTCCAAACACTCTTTTCACCAGTTTCAGTTATTAAAGTGTATTCAAGAGGGTTCTTGAAATTATTTATGGTGAGGCTGCTTTCTTGTATTGTATTGTTTATAAATAAATCTGCGTTTTCAGTTACTTCAAAACTCGCAATCAAGTTGGTAGCATTTAGATGAGGATTTCTAAATCGTATTATCTTATTGTTGCTGTCAATAAATCCCACAAGATCACTTGAAATATGAGGATTATTTTCAGCTAAAATTTCAAAATTGGTTAATTTATACTCTGTAGCTATGGGAAAGGGGTTTTCAGAAGGATTTTGGGTACAACCCATCAAATAAAATAATAAACCGATAACGAATAGGTATAATCCGGGCTTAAAATTAGACATATTATATTTCTAATAATTCTTTAACCGAATTAAAGAATTAAAAAAGGAAGAAAGATCTATGTCTACCTTGTGTCTTCCTAATATTTTATTTAGTAGAATATCTTATTGCTAAAGATTAGGAATATCGTCTTTAGTGAAATCGTACAAACTGCTTGCTTCCTCTTCTTTGAATTTCGTTACCAGTGCCAGCGCATCAGGAACAACGTCACTACAAATAACGATCATACTCCCAGGTTTCGCAGTTTTTATTGCATGTTCGATGGCTTCATTTTCTTTTGGAATGATGGTAACCTTCTTATCAGGATCAACTTTCCTGATTCCTTCAGACAACATATCAATTAGCTCGGTGTCTTTTTTACCACGAAGATGTTTGTCTTGTCTGATAATAATTTCATCAAACATTTCGGCAGCAATTTCACCTATTCCGTTATTGTCTTCTTCACGGCGATCACCGATACCAGCAATAATTCCAACTTTTGGGCTGGCGTCCATTTTCTGGAGCATATTATTTAAAGCCTTTAAACCTGCAACGTTATGTGCATAATCAAGTAGTACAGAAAAGTTCTTAAACTCGAACATGTTTAATCGACCAGGAGTTTGTGAAGGGGAGGGGATAAAGGATTCCAGTCCGACTTTAATGTCTTCAAGACTTACCCCCCGAACATAAGCAGCAAGAGCAGCCGGTAATACATTTTGGATCATAAAAGTGGCTTTTCCTCCGAAAGTAAGCGGTACATTTATAGCTTTGGTAATGCGCATTTTCCACTCACCTCTGCAAATAGTGATGTATCCATTTTCATAAACGGCAGATAGTCCACCCACTTTGGCAATAGATCTTATATGGGGATTATTCTCATCCATTGAAAAAAGAGCCACATTAGCAGAAACACTTTTTCTCATACCATAAACAAGATCATCATCAGCATTCAGGATAGCATATCCACCGGCATGAACGGTTTCAGGAATTACCCCTTTTGCACGTGCAAGTTGTTCAATGGTATGAATTCCTTTGAGCCCAAGGTGATCAGGTGCTACGTTTGTAACAATGGCTACATCACAAGATTTAAATCCTAGACCTGCTCTTAGTAATCCGCCGCGTGCAGATTCTAAAACCGCAAAGTCTACCGTCGGATCTTTAAGCACAAATTCGGCACTGGCTGGACCTGTACAATCACCGGTCATCATTAACCTGTTTTGAATATAAACTCCATCGGTAGTTGTGTAACCCACTTTTTTCCCATTCATCCTCATGATATGGGCAACCAATCGGGTGGTGGTAGTTTTACCGTTGGTTCCGGTAATAGCTACTATGGGTATTCTGGATTCAACTCCCGGCGGGAATAACATATCCACTACATGTCCGGCTACATTTCTTGGTAAACCTTCGGAAGGAGCTAGGTGCATCCTGAATCCTGGTCCGGCATTTACTTCAAGAATAGCGCCACCAGTTTTATGAAGTGGAGAGCTGATATCTGTAGTCATAATATCGATCCCACAAATATCCAGACCGATTATGCGAGCTATCCGTTCTGCCATAAATACATTGTAAGGATGTACGATATCGGTAACATCGGTAGAAGTTCCACCGGTACTTAAGTTAGCGGTGTCTTTCAGTGCAAGCCATTCACCTTCATCGAGAACGGATTCCAGATTTTTACCTGCGTCTTCAAGAATGGCTTCTGTCATTGAGTCTACGGTGATTTGGGTCAAAACTTTTTCATGACCATATCCACGGCGTGGGTCTGCATTTACTTCGTCTATCAATTCCTGAATGGTAGACTTCCCATCTCCTGTGACACCAGCCGGAGTTCTTTTTGCAGCTGCAACCAGCTTATAATTGATAACCAGTAACCGGTAGTCATCACCTTCAATAAATCGTTCTACAATTACTGATCTTGAAACTTCTTTAGCGGCTTCAAACGCTACAACAGTATCTTCCCAGTTATCCAGATTTGCAGTAATTCCTCGACCATGATTTCCGTTGATGGGCTTGATCACCAAAGGATAACCAATATATCTAACGGCTTCCTTTAAACCAGCTTCTGTTCTCACAATGTCACCTTTAGGAACGGGAACTTCAGCTTGTTCAAGTATATATTTGGTGTCTTCTTTATCACAGGCGAGCTCAACGGCAATGCTGCTGGTTTCGCTGCTTACGGTAGCTTGAATCCTCTTTTGATTTTTGCCATAGCCGAGCTGACACAATGAATATTTATTAAGCCGAATCCATGGAATACCACGTGATTCTGCTTCCTCGATAATACTTCCGGTAGAAGGGCCTAAGCGCTCACCTTCCCGAAGTTCCCGCATATGCTGTATATCAGCTTCCAGATCATAATCTTCTCCTGCAATTAACGCTTCTGCTATAGCAACTGAAGCCTTTGCTGCAAAACGGCCTACTTTCTCTTCCATGTAGGAAAAGACTACATGATAAACACCTTCTTCACCGTACCCGCGTGTCCGCCCAAAACCAACATCCATTCCAGCGAGGGTTTGGATTTCGAGCGCAATGTGCTCGATTACATGTCCCATCCAGGTACCTTCATCAACACGCATAAAAAAACCGCCTTCTGTTTCTTCAGAGCAACGATGGCTATATAAGCTAGGGAGTAACTCCTCCAACCGTTCACGGAAGCCTGGAATTTTATTGGTGGGCTTCTCTTCCAAATCCTCCAGATCTAACACCATTACTATTAATTTATGTCGGCGGATTGACCAATAATTTGGTCCACGCATTGCGTTAATTTCACGAATTTTCATGCAGTTGAGTTGAATTCAGGATTCATAAATTGCTTATACTTGGGTTGGAAAGTAGATAAAATTATTCTTCGAAATAAAAGAATATAGACAAAAAGAAAAGTCAGCATATGGTTGCGAAAGGAGTATTGATTCCAATAGGTGGAAATGAAGACAAAGGATTGGAACATAGCGAGAATTATACACTCGATTTTGTAGAAGAAAGTATCCTGAGTCATGTTGTGAAAGAGGCGGGAGGTGTCGATTCAAAAATTGTAATTATTCCAACAGCGTCCAGTATTCCGATAGAAGTTGCCGGGAATTATGAAAAAGCGTTTGGCAAACTGGGCTGTTCTAATCTTCAGGTACTGGATATCAGAAACCGGCTACAGAGTGAAACGAGGGAAACCGTTGCTGCTCTGGAGACGGCAGATGCAGTTATGTTTTCAGGAGGAGATCAAAGTAAAATTGCTAAGTTTATCGGGAATACAAAAGCTCACCAAATATTAGTAGAACGGTACCAAAACGAACGTTTTGTGATTGCTGGAACCAGTGCCGGAGCTATGGCTATGAGTGAGCATATGATTGCAGGAGGGAGCAGCCAGGAGTCGATGAACAAAGGCGCTGTTCATATGAGAAATGGTCTAGGACTTATAAAAGGTCTTGTTATTGATACCCATTTTATTAGGAGAGGAAGGTTTGGCAGGATTGCTGAAGCGATGGCCATTCATCCGAATTTGTTAGGGCTTGGACTTGCAGAAGACACAGGAATTGTGATCGAACAACGAAACAAATTCAAAGTTATCGGCTCAGGGATGGTACTGCTTTTTGATCCAAGTAAACTCACACATAATAACCACAGTATTTTGCCGGAAGGAACCCCGATCAGTCTTGGTAATCTGGTCGTTCACATTTTGGCAAATAATGATGAGTTCACGATTGATAACCGGAAAGTGAGCATTTCACCAATGGATGCTGAGTATATCTAATCTTTCCACAGTTTAAACTTTAAATAGGTCATCCTGAACTTCTTTCAGGATCTTCCGAGAGATTTTCCCTCGATCCAATGCTCTGCGTTGGATCGAAAGTGATAACGACAAAAAGTATAGTTACCAGTAAAGAGAGGATATATTGTTACTTATAAATTCCGATAAGTTCGTCACCGGTACTCGATTTCATTCCACGGTACATACCTTCGGTATTGAATTCCAGACAAATATTCCCCTTTGAATCCACGGCAATTAAGCCGCCATCGCCATTTATGGAAACCAGTCTTTTCTGTATTACTTCTTCACAGGCTTCAGCTAAGGAAAGTCCTTTGTATTCCATTAAACAGCTCACATCATAAGCCACTACACCACGGATGAAAAATTCACCACTTCCGGTACAGGAAACGGCACAGGTTTTATTATTGGCATAATTTCCTGCTCCCAGCATGGGACTGTCTCCAACCCTGCCATATTTTTTATTGGTCATTCCACCTGTTGAGGTAGCTGCTGCTACATTCCCGAATTGATCGCAGGCTACAGCACCTACTGTTCCAAATTTATCTTCCTTAAGAGGGGAGTGATCAAGCTGAACAATGCCGGATTTCAATGCTTCCTGCCACTGTTGATATCTAAGTTCATCATAAAAATATTCCTTGAATTCAAAGCTGAATTCTTGCTCTTTTGCGAATTCCAGTGCGCCCTTACCAACTAAGAATACATGTTCAGACTCTTCCATCACTTTTCTGGCAAGGTGAATAGGATTTTTAATTCCTGATATTCCTGCAACAGCACCACCAAATAAAGATTTCCCTTCCATGATGGAAGCATCCATTTCATGAGTTCCTTCATTCGTAAAAACAGAGCCTTTACCTGCATTAAATAGGGGAGAGTCTTCTAAAGCAATAGTGGCAATCTCTACAGAATCCAGAGCTGTTTTTCCATTTTTCAGGGCTTCATAGCCCAGATTAAGTGCGGTAGAAAGCGCCGTTTTATACGCTAGTTCTTTTTCCTCACTCATTTGATGTTTATGGATGGTTCCGGCACCACCATGAATGGCAATTGAAAAGGGTGTATTCATGGAAAGAAATTACGGAATAAATGGTAGCGAAAGGAAGTGTTTTAAAGAGTGGGCTGAATTTTTTTAAACATAATAATAACACGCATTGAATTGGTGATATCCGAGTTTCATCTTTAAGTTTTATTCATGTTATTCCTATAAATAACAAGGATATCATCAATAAAGGGAATTGTAAGCAAATTACATATTGCCTGTTTAATAAATTTACCGCCAGAGATTCGCACGAATATTCTGTTCGGCTTTTTCTACCGTTTCATTGATTCTTTTTGCTCTGGTAGCTTCCCGTTTGGCACTCATAATCCAGTAAAGGATAATTTTCTTTGATGAAGGGGGGAAGGCTTCCCAGTGTTCAAAAGCGGTTGGATTATTATCGAAAGCTTCCTGAAGGTCATCAGGGACTACCAGATCATCTACATCATTAAGCGTATCCCAAGATCCGTTTTCCTTTGCAATACGGACCATCTCAAGTCCTGCCGGAGTCATCATGTCGGTTTTCATCAGCTTTTCGATTTTCTCTTTATTTATTTTACTCCAGATACTTTTGGAATTACGCTGGGAGAAATATCGGTAGTAACTTTCATCATCCCGCTTTTTGGCTGTACTGTCTATCCAGCCGAAGCACAGGGCTTCATCCACAGAATCTGACCAGGAAATAGAAGGTGTATCATTTCCTTTTTTGTAGAAAATCACCCATACTGATTGTTCGGCCTCATGATTCTTTTCCAACCAGTCGCGCCATGCTTTTTTTGATTCAGGATAAAAAGTTTTTACACCTTCGAATGTTTCCATAAATAATTTTGAAATGGAATCTCAGATTGATTGGTTATAAGTATTTCATCAACATTAATGAAAAGGTTTATGGACTTCAAAGGAATAATTAAAGGCTTACACCACGTAACAGCAACCGTAAATGATGCCCAGGAAGATTACGATTTCTACACCAAGGTACTAGGACTGAGACTGGTCAAAGAAACGGTAAATTTCGATAACGAACAGGTTTATCATTTTTACTATGGGAATGAAATTGGAGCACCTTCAACTATTTTCACCACTTTTCCTTATAAAGATCAGGGAGTGCGAAAAGGAGTGATTGGACATGGTCAGGTATATCAGACTTCTTTCAATGTGCCGGACGGGGCTTTGGGTTTCTGGAAGAGAAGACTGAATGATCATGGAGTTGATACAGCTGAGGTTAGTCAGTTTGGTAAAACCATTCTGGAATTTGAAGATCCTTCGGGGTTAAGGCTGGATATTCGAGAAGATAGTTCTGACACCAGAGAACCCGTTTGGATTAAAGAAGAAATCGGAGCTGATTATGCTATTTATGGAATTCATAATGTTACTATTCTTATTCCTGATGCAGCGACAACACTTCCATTTCTAACTGCATTTGGATACACCATCAAAGAAACAGAAGGAGACCTTACTTTGATGGAAGCAGGCGAAGGTGGCCCGGGAAATACGTTGATCGTGAAAGCTGATGAGAACTCAATTGAAGGTGTTAATGGATTAGGTACGGTACATCATGTCGCGCACCGTATAGAAAAGCTGGAAGATTCAATGAAGCTTAAAAAGCAGCTTGAAGATGAGTTTGGACTCAAAGTAACCGAAGTCAGAGACCGTAAATATTTCAAATCCATTTATTTCAGAATACCCGGGAATGTACTTTTTGAGGTTGCAACAGAAGGTCCCGGCTTTATGGTAGATGAATCAAAAGAGGAACTTGGAACAGCGCTTAAACTTCCCGAATGGCAGGAGCCAAACAGAGAGCGAATAGAAACTAATCTTCTGAAATACGACCGCTGATTTATTCCTGAATAAATTCGTTAGTCTTGAAACTATGAATTCAATATTTTGTAGGAGTTCAGGGAGAAAAAATAAATACAGATATGCGAATCACACACTCAAGATTTATTAAAACATTTCTACTCAGTATTTGCTCGATATTTTTACTTACATCATGTGGTAAGGATAATGAGAACAAACGCTTTGATATGGACTTAATCGAAGCTAAAGCAGAAATGCCTGCAAAGGTACGATTGTTTTTTAAGGTTGATTTAGGAGAAGATCATCTATTTGAAACATTGGAGCCTGCAGATTTTGAAATCTATGAAGATGGTTCGCTGATTTCCCGATTGGAGTCGCAAGCTCAAATACAAAGAGAAGAAGGAGAATTTTTATTCGCCTCAATCCTATTGTTGGATCTGAGTGGGAGTGTACTTAATGATAGTGAGCTTCCTAATGTAAAAAGTGCTGCAAGCTCTTTTATTAGCTCAGTAATGCCTAATGAGAATAATGAGCTTTATGGATCAAAAGAAATGGCTATTTACTGGTTTGATGGTGAAGAGGATGTGCATCAGCTTATAGACTTTACAGCTGACCGGGATTCGCTTTCAATGAGTATCGATGCTATCAACGAAGGTATCAGTAACGACAACTCCACTAACTTAAATGGGGCAGTGGTTCAGGGTCTTTCGATTATGAACTCAAAATTAACAGAGGCTCGTTTGGATCCTGATATATCTGCTGCTGGATCTTTGGTTATTTTCACAGATGGAACGGATCAGGCAAGTAGAGTTACTACCCGTGAAGCACAAAATGCTGTACGCGATGCCGGACAGGATAATGCAGTATTTACGATTGGATTGGGAGATGAGATAGATGAAGATATCCTGAAAAGCTTTGGACGCAATGGTTTTGAACTTGCTGAAAATTCTTTCGACCTGAACTCTGTTTTTCTGGATGTTGCTCAAAAAGTTGAAAGCGAATCAAAATCTTTTTATGTATTGGAATATTGTACTCCAAAACGTTCTGGTGAACATACGATCGAGCTTAGAGCGAATTACGAAAAACAATTCGGAAGCTTCAAAACTAAGTTTACCGCCGATGGATTCACCGGCGGTTGTACCATTCAGTAAATAGCACTTCTATTATTCTCTGAATTCCTCCAATATTTCCTGTATTTGAAATGTATGTCTGAGCACATGTCCGGAGGTTAATAATAATAACTGATAGGCATCTGCCTCTCCAAAAGGAGACGGTCCAAAATGAGTTCGGTAAGGTGCAGTTTTGTTATTAACCATTTGCACAAATTGAGTATCGAGTTTATTGAATTGTACTAAAAGATCTTCTTTTGAAATATTGCCTTCTCTTGGAGGGATTGGAGTAGGGAAAGTAGTACCTCTGTTGGTCATTTTAGAAAGTAAGTAACCATCCAAATGCCTCAGGTCTTTTTCTGTTTGTGCATCAAGGTTAAGTGATTGTTGAACTCCACCCATTTGAGCAGGTATTGCTAATACAATATGTTCAAAACATTCTGCAGCAGACCAGCCACCATCAGCAGGGCGTTTCATCCAAAGTTCATCGGGGACTTTTTTTATTGTGGATAGCAATTCTGATTTATTTACTTCCCAGTTATTTAACAGAAAAATTCGTTCCTGTTCATTGATGGTGGATTGTTGAGCATTTACAAAGTTTGAGCACAGCAATATGGTTAGAATGAGAATAATTTTATTCATTACGATCTTATTTTGTGATTAATAGTATTGATTCTGATTTAAAACACTGCTAAATGTAGAGAGGTACGTTTTTAAGAGATCAATCACAGTTCGTTTTAGACGGATGGTTTAAATAAATGCCTGAATGGTACTGGTTAATTAAAAGATGAGCTTATGAATACACTAAGTCATGGTGCGACTTCAAATACTAAACAACCTCTGAAAAGCAGGGTTATTGATTTAAGCATTTTCAACTATTCATTGAAAACTGCTGCATTCAGGTATGGTGTTATATTTTTAATGGCATTAATTAATGCCCATATTCGGATTGGCTTACTTCCATTTCAGGAAAACTATGCCTTCCCTGCTCAATCAATTCTGTTCGGATTAATATTTGGATTAACAGTATGTACCAGTTCCTGGATCTTTTCTAATTATTTCAAAGAAAAACTATTCAGGGATTCAATCATTGATTTCAGAAGTATCGTCTATTTCCTTTTTTATAACAGTCTGGTAGGGATAGCAGTTTTTACGGTACTTACTATGATAATTGCAGGATTTCCAATACCCATTCTGTTTTATATCATTTATTCATTTATCACTCTTTCAATTATTATAATAGAGAATCTGCTTTTTCTCGTTTACGGAATGGTAATTAGTAATTCGGAGCTTAGTAAAGAAGTAACCAGAATAGATAGAAAAGCAATTCTGGTTCCAACAGGTTCAAAAACTCATAAAATTGAAATTGATGAAATAGCTTTTGTCGAATTAAGGAATGGAATCGTAGTTTTTAACTTGAATAATCAAAGGATAATTAATAGTCACTTCGATACGCTTGAGGAACTAGAGAAAGAATTACCGGACAAGATGTTTTACAGAGCAAACCGGCAGTTTATAATTCATCGTGATGCCATTCAGAATATCAAAAAAGATATTAACAGGAAATTAAAGGTCTTGGTAAGCTCTGAAAATCAGGAGAAAGAAATAACCGTTAGTCGATATAAAAGTAAAGAACTTCAAAATTGGTTAAGCGGAATCTTTTAAGCTTCTCATTCCTGTTCCACTCAACTTCCAAAATGTACCATTCAGGTTAATTCACATTTAAAAGCATAAAAAAAAAGCTATTGTGATCTGAACACCCGAACACGTCGCTCGGTAAATCATCACTAATATCTACAACAATGAAACACTTTTCCTTTATAGGCCTTTTTTTTACTGCTCTGATTCTGAACTCAAACCCAGTAATTGGAAATGAAATAACATTGCCGGAATACCTTCCCCAAGACCTTGAAATAGAATTAGCACTAAGTGCAGGACCAATAGAAATTCGCAAGGAAGCATCAGTTATGATCTTAACCGAAGAGGGTTACAAAACAGTGAAAGAAGGAAGTAATGGATTCCTGTGTCTTGTGGTTCGTGGTAATTCCCGTTTTCCCGATATCCTGGCTCCGATATGTTATGACAAACAAGGAGCTGAAACGATAGGTAAAGTTCATATCGAGTCTCAAAACTTAAGGAAGCAAGGCCTTGATGAAGCAGAAGTTCAACAACGTATAGCAAATGGATTCAGACAAGGTTTATTTCCTACACCCCAACAATCAGGAATAATTTATATGCTTTCTCCGGTAGTATTTGTGCCCGACACGGAAGAGAGAGGAAAGATGATGACCTATATCCCACATTTCATGATGTATGCCCCGTATATGTCACCAGAGGATATTGGATTTGAAACCTCGGTGACAAGAACCAAAAAACACATGTTTAGCGGAATGCCTTTTATGAATGGAAATGGACCTCATAATTTACTGGTCATCCCGCTTGGTGAGAAAGAGAGGATGGAATTAGTGAAAGAACACAAAGAACTCATCAAAAAGATGAAAGAATATCTACCACTTGAGATCAGATGATCTCAAAATGCGAAAAGTGATGTAAAAATCCGGAATAAGGCTCCCTGAAAAGAGCCTTATTTATTTTTTTAATTGATGGAGTTATTTAAGGCTTCTTCAACAGATTGGCGGATAAACCTGGCAATATTATAGTGTGGAAGAAGAGTCTCTCCGGTCCATTTATAATGTAATCCTTCTAATCTTGATACATATTTCTTTTCAACGCCACCTTGAGACAGTAATAAAGGAATAACTATAGCGGTTCCTTTTTCATCAGCTTCTATAACATGCTGTCGGAATTCTTGCTTTGCTTTTTCATGAACAGCTTCATCCGCATCGTCTCTTACCGTTAAAGAAACTATATCTTTGAAAGCGGCTCCATTTTTTTCCTGAAGAACTTTAATTTGCTCAGCCAGGCTATTACTGGTTTTAACCCACATATCGTTATCACTTTCACTATTTGGGCCATGAGCCACCAAAAACACGGTTTCTTTTGAAGGATTGACACTTAGTTTTTCAATCCGGTCCATCAAAATTTCAGCAACAAGAGGGTGATCGTCCAAAGGTTTGGTAAGAATAATATCCGCTTTGATGTTTAATGGTTGAAGATTCTCCGGCATCTTCATGGTCATTCGGTGATTTTCCATATCGTGGATCATCATTGGCATAGGTGCATCAGCAAGAGAATCTCGAATACCCAAAAGATATTCGTTCTGACGGATGATTGGGCTGTAGGATGAAACGAAAAGCTGCACAGCAACTATAGTTTCAACCCCTTTATTTTCCAGTTTTTCAATAGCTGGCTGCATGTTCAGTGCGTTAGACATTCCCCATGCTATTTCAACTTGATAATCATCGTTGAGGGGAGAGGTAACTTCCATTATAGAATTATTCCATTCCTTATCCATACTACCATGAGCAAGAAGTAGCACTCCTATTTCAGGATATTTTGGAGGGTGTGAAGTTTGCTGTGCAAAAGAAGGAATTGAGAAAATTAAAAACAGGCTGAATAGAGCAGTTAAATAAGTAAAAGTTTTCAAAGCAGAGTGAGAATCTTTGTTATGTTAATTTAGACTGCATCTAAATTAAGAAGAAAAACAATGCAATGGTACTGTTAAATAGTTTTTTTTGGAATCTTTAGAAAAGAAAAGTGCTAATTTATTTCAGTTGACTAGAATCAATTTCTTCTAAAACAGTGAAGCCCCAGAACCCAATTATGCCCGAATTAGGATCATCTGAGGTATTCTGAAACCATCTGTTTAAATCATCTTCTATATACCCAGGCCAACCATCGTAGATTTCTATAGTAGTAAATACAAAACTTATGAACTCATCTACCCTCCAGCTCCAAGTTGTATTAGTATTTAAATCAATATTTTGATAATCCTCAGTTCCATCTTGTGGAATAATTTTAGCCAGGATAATCTTATCGGATACATTATTTGGCTCAGAAATAATCTTTCTTGCCTGTTCTATCTGTAAAGAATCTTTTAATGCAATAATGAAGGATTCTCCTGTATCTGGTAGAGTTTCTCCGATCTTAAAAAAGGTGTACTCACTTAGATCAGGATCACTGCTTGTCGTATCACATGAAACAGTTAATAGAAGAAAAGATAAAATTAAAGCGATCCGCATACTCAAGGAATTAATTTTAGATTTAATACCTGATCGATTACGGTTTAAGTTTATATATATTTTACTGGATTTCCATTTTCACAAATTACTATCCAATAAGAGCTTCTTCTACCAAACGTTCCTGCTCCACATCATGCATTTTTTTCTGGCCTGCTGCAGGAGAAGCGGATGCTTGCCGACCAGCGTAGCTGAGCTTCTGACCTTTGGCAAGTATTTCAGTAAAGCGGGCAGCAACAAAGAACCAGGCTCCCTGATTCTTAGGTTCTTCCTGACACCAGATTACTTCTTTCACATCCTTAAGTGACTTCAGATATTCTTTAATATCATTATCAGGGAATGGATAGAACTGTTCAAGTCGGGCAATAGCTACATCTTTCAAGTCATTCTCTTCTCGGTATTTTAAGAGATCGTAGTATACCTTTCCGGAACAAATGACCAATCTTTTTGCATTACTTCCGGTTTCCTCATCTCCGATAAATGGCATGAATTTTCCTTCTGCTAATTCCTCAGCACTGGAAGTAGCCATTGGATGACGAAGCAAACTTTTAGGGCTCATAAGCACAACCGGCTTTTTATACTCCTGTAACGTTTGTTTGCGTAACATGTGGAAGTATTGAGCCGGAGTGGAAAGGTTCATTACCTGCATATTGTCTTCGGCACAAAGCTGAAGGAATCTTTCCAATCGGGCAGAGGAGTGCTCCGGTCCCTGACCTTCATATCCATGAGGGAGATTCATTACCAGTGAGGTTGTTTGTCCCCATTTTGCTTCACTGGATGATATAAATTGATCGATGATAATCTGAGCACCATTCACAAAGTCTCCGAACTGAGCCTCCCAGATTACGAGAGCGTGAGGCTTCTTGGCACTATATCCGAACTCGTATCCAAGTGCAGCATATTCACTCAACAAACTGTTATGAACGTGGAAGGTGGCCTGATCTTCCTGCAAGTTATTGAGTGGGGTAAATGTCTGATTTGTTTGGGTTCCGTGTAGTACTGCGTGTCGATGAGAGAATGTACCTCGTTCCACATCCTGCCCGGTAATACGAACGGTTCTTCCTTCTTTCAGGAGTGAACCAAAAGCGAGCGCTTCAGCAAATCCCCAATCAATCTTCTTTTCGTTATTCTTTACTGCCTCAGCACGCTTTGCAAGCTGACGAAGTAATTTTGGATTGGCATCAAAGTCTTTAGGAACGGTATTAATTTTGACCGCAATATCATTGAGTTTTTCCGCCGGATAAGTAGTATCCGGAAACTCGTTTCTTTTAGATTGCTTGGTTTCTGTACGATCAATAAGATCTTTGGTAACCTCAAGATTTGGAGATTTTTTAGCATCCTCAAAAGCAGCCTGTAGTAGTTCATCAAACTCATCAAAAATAGCCTGAGTTTCTTCTTCGGTAAGCTCTTCGTTTTTAACCAGTGAATTAGTGTATAAATCACGAACCGTTTTATGATCGTTAATTTCTTTATACATACCTGGTTGGGTAAATGCTGGCTCGTCACCTTCATTATGCCCATGCTTACGGTAGCCAATCAAATCGATAATCACATCCTTACCAAACTCCTGTCGGTATTCGAGTGCCATTTTAATGGCATGAACTGCTGCTTCAGGTCGATCGCCATTAACATGAAAAATCGGTGCCAGAATTAATTTTGCAAGATCAGAAGCATATTCTGTAGAGCGTCCATCTTTTGGCAGGGTAGTAAATCCAATCTGGTTATTGATGATGATATGGATGGTACCGCCGGTTTTGTAGCCTTCAAGTTGAGACATGTTCAATGTCTCTGCTACAACACCCTGACCTGCAAAAGCTGCATCACCATGCATAAGCACCGGAAGAATTTTCTTTCCTGCTTCGTCAGATTCATGATGATCCTGAATAGCTCTGGCCGCACCTTCAACCACAGGACTAACTGCTTCCAGGTGACTTGGGTTAGGCATCAATTCAATTTCAACTTTTGAACCATTTGCGGCTTCATGAGTTCCTTTGGCGCCAAGGTGATATTTAACATCACCAGAGCCTTGAATTGAATCAGGATCAACGTTTCCTTCAAATTCTGCGAATACCCTGTGGTAGGGTTTATTCATGATATTCACCAGCATATTCAATCTTCCCCGGTGAGCCATGCCCATAAAAATCTTTTCGATATTGGCTTTACCAGCATCTTCAAGCAGGAAGTGAATCATTGGAATGAGGGTATCATTTCCTTCTAACGAAAATCGTTTGTGACCGATATACTTTTTGTGAAGGAATTCTTCAAAAGCCATGGCCTGATTCAGCTTGTGGAGAATCTGCTTTTTATCATCTTTGGTCAGATCCGGTTCGTTGCCGGTAGATTCCATTCGCTCGCGTAACCAGCGACGTTCCTCCAAATCGAGAAGGTGCATGTAATCAGCACCAATATGTTCGCAATAAGTATCCCGAAGTAGTTTGATAATTTCACGAAGGGTAGCTTTTTCTTTTCCGCCAAGTCCACCACAATAGAATTCACGGTCTAAATCCCAAAGAGACAGTCCATAATAATCGAGATCTAATTCAGGATTATGTCCCGGTTCTTTTTCAAGTGGATCAAGATTTGCAAGTACGTGTCCGCGCATGCGATACATATTGATAAGACGCCAAACACCAATCGCTCTACGATCCTGAGCCAATGTATTTCCAGCACCGGCAAACAATGCTGAGTAGTTATCTTCTCCGTAAGGAATCGGGTCGTAAGGAATTTCCAGATCAGAGAAAATCTGGTGATAGAAATCGGTTTGTCCACTTAAGAACGTGCTCACTTTTTGAAGGAATGAACCTGACTCAGCACCCTGAATAATTCGGTGATCGTAGGTGCAAGTCATTGTCATCACTTTGCTGATACCGAGCTGGTTCAGCACTTCGCGAGACATATTTTGATATTCAGCCGGATAATCAATTGCACCGGTAGCAATAATAGCACCCTGTCCCTGCATTAACCTTGGAACAGAAGAAACGGTGCCGATAGTCCCCGGATTGGTAATACTAATGGTCGTTCCCTGAAAGTCATCAATCTGTAGCTTTCCGGAACGTGCTTTATTTACTAAATCAGCGAAGGCATATAAGAACTCCTTAAAGTTCATTTTGTCCACGCCTTTGATATTTGGCACAACAAGATTTCTGGAACCGTCTTTATTCGGAAGATCTACAGCAACCCCAAGGTTTACCTGGTCGGGTACTACTCTGAAATGATCTTTTCCATCAAAGTGATACGTGTGATTGATCGTTGGAAATTCTTTAATAGCCTGAATTACCGCCCAACAAATAAAATGAGTGAAAGAAGCTTTCGGTTCATTACGTTTAATCAAATGGCGGTTAATAATCGTGCGATCTTCTACCATCATCTTTACGGGAAGAACACGAAGGGAAGTCGCAGTGGGGACTTCCAGACTTTGATCCATGTTCTCAACAATCTTGGTCGCTACTCCTTTGATTTTTTGGAGATCAGCATTTTTCGGAGCCGGAGATTTTTTCTTTTCTTCCTTTGATTCCGTTTTTGGAGCTTCTTTAACAGCGGTACCATTAGTAGATGTTGCAATTTTTGAAGATTCAGGTGTTGCCTGCTCAGTTGATGCTTCACCAGGCTCTATACCATTGAGTTCATCAAAATATTTTTTCCAGTGATCTGGTACGGAGTTCGGGCTGTCTTTGTATTGTTCGTAAAGCTCTTCTACTAATGCTGAATTCGGGCCAAAAATGGCTTCAAGTGATTTCAAGGGGAAGTTTCCTCGTACGGATTATTTAAGTCTTTGAAAGGTGTAATGCTTTTTGCTTAAAAATGGTTCGATTGATTATAAAATCTTGCTATTGAAAGCGGTTTTAAAGGTACGGAGAAGCAGTTAAAAAAACGAGATTGTTTCAAAATAAAGGAATTAGAGATCAGCTCTTGTTGTTAGGCCCGTATGACGATAAATAAAGACTACGACGCGATTGTTATTGGTTCGGGGATGGGAGGAATGAGTGCTGCCGCTATGTTGGCTAAAGATGGCTATAAAGTACTTATTATGGAAGCGGCACTGCATCCAGGAGGTTGTAGTTCATCGTATCCAAGGAAAGGATATATATTTGAGTCGGGGGCAACCACCCTAATCGGATTTGATGAAAACCAACCCTTAAGAAAACTGGAAGAAGAAACAGGAATTCAAATTCCCAGAGAAGAACTGAACCCGTCAATGAAAGTTTGGATGTATGGAGAGCCGCTTATTCGTTATAAAGACAGATTTGAATGGATTGAAGAAACGGTTCGGGTATTTGGTAACAGAAAAGGACAAAAGAAGTTCTGGAATCTGGCATTTGATTTATCTGAAGTAGTTTGGAAAGTTTCACTAAAGAACCCCACTTTTCCACCTTTAACTATTGGAGATTGGTTTCGACTTGCCACCTCGAATTCTCCAAAAGATGTTTGGGTGTTAAAATATGCGTTCAAATCGGTAAAGCAGATAGCACGTAAATTCGGGTTGGATTCCGAAAAATTTATGAAGTTTCTGGATGAGCAGTTGATGATTACTGCTCAGGCTAAATCAGATGAAACGCCATTTTTATTTGGTGCTCCGGGACTCACCTACACCAACTACTCAAACTATTATGTTCCTGGTGGATTGATTGAAATGATTAACACAATCAAAAACTTTGTTGAGAAAAAGGGTGGGGCACTTCAAACCAAAGAAGCAGTAATTGGTATCGAACAGGTGGATGATGAGTTCCTTGTTAAAACAAAAAAGGATAATCTTTACAAAGCTCCGATTGTTATCTCGAATATCCCGATCTGGAATATGCCGGATATCACCAAAGATGAAATGAGCTCATACTTTCAAAAAGAAGCTTCCGGGTATGACAAAGCCTGGGGAGCTATAACTATGGGAATAGCGACAACGGACACCTACCCGGATAATCTTGGAATTCACCATCAGATTCATCTTGAAGGAAAGAAGGTGCCTTATACAGATTCAGAATCTATCTTTGTGTCAATGTCGAAGCCGGGAGATTTAGAACGAGCACCTGAAGGACAACGAACTTTGAATGTTTCTTGTCATGCCACTCCGGAGATTTGGTTTGCAATGGGTGATGACTACGAAGCCAATAAAGAGGAAGTACATCAGTTTATTCTGGCACAGCTTAAAGAAAAACTCTCTGGATTTTCTAAGTCGGAAATTAAAATCGCAGACACAGCCACTCCGGTAAGTTGGGAGAATTGGGTGTACCGAAAAAAAGGCAGGGTAGGTGGAATACCCCAAAGCATGGCACGAAGCTTGCTAAATTGGTCACCGAACAAAACTCCATTTAAAGGGTTATATCTTGTTGGAGATACTACTTATCCCGGACAAGGAATTCCTGGCGTAACTTTAAGTGGGATCAACGTATATTATCGCGTTTTAAAAAATCACAAAAAACCTGTTTCCGTTTGAATCAATTTCAGCCCAATACTCAGTTCTCAATTTTCCCGCCAGCTATTAAATACCTGCTTATAGCAAATGGCATCATCTTTCTTATTACAAAAAGTATGTTCACAGGTGGGTGGACACCAATTGGTGAAATTGTAGCCCAGTATTTCGCATTATGGTCGTTAGGAGGTGGAAGTTCACTCCCTTCATTCATGCCGTGGCAGTTAGTAACATATATGTTCTTACATGCTGACTTGAGCCATATTTTCTTTAATCTTTTTGCACTCTGGATTTTCGGTCAGGCTATTGAGAACCTTTGGGGTACCCGTCGTTTTGTGATCTATTATTTTCTAACAGGTATTGGAGCAGCAATCATCCATATGTTGGTCGGTGGATATTTTACCTATACAATAGGTGCTTCAGGTGCTGTCTTTGGTATTCTTCTTGCTTTTGGAATGATGTTTCCAAATCAGTATATCATCCTTTTGTTTCCACCGATTCCAATCAAGGCAAAATATTTTGTAGGAATTTATGGAGCTTTTGAATTGTTTTCGGGACTGTCACGATCAGACAGCGGTGTAGCACATTTTGCTCACTTGGGAGGCTTGGTTGTAGGATTTATATTAATCAAGCTTTGGAAGATTAAAAAACCATATGGTAATTAAGTAGAAGATGGCAAATAACTCGTTTGGATATTCGGTGAAGAGAGGGTTCGCAGCAATGCCGGATGCGTTACGTGCTATTATTCTGCTCAATGCTGTCGCATTTGTAGCTCAGTTTGTTTTCTTCGCATTTTTTGGAGTGGACCTCTCGACTTACCTTGGACTGAATACTAATATCATTGTTACTATTACTCAGCCCTGGAGAATTGTGACTTATATGTTTCTCCACTCAATGGGGAATCTGTTTCACTTCATTTTCAATATGCTTTGGTTATGGTGGATGGGGCGTCCTGTTGAAGAACGACTTGGTCCACGTAGTTTTTTAACGATTTATTTCGGAGCCGGTTTAGCCGGGGCGTTAGTAGATGTTGCTTTAAGTTTTGCGGCAGGGACAACCTTAGTAATTGGAGCATCGGGCGCTGTATTTGGGGTGATGGTGGCTTTTGCAATGCTTTTTCCAAGAACTCCGATCATGCTATTTCTTTTACCTCCGATTGAAGCAAGGTACGTTGTTGGAGGATTGATAGCATTAGATATTATTTTTCTTAATAGTGGTGGACAAGTTGCACGATTGGTTCACTTAGGGGGAGCGCTTGGTGGATTCTTATTGATGAGGGCTCATAATAATGGCTTCGATTTAAGCCTGATTCCGCGTTATTTTGAATATCTTTACAGAAAGTTCAAACCTTCAGGAACTCCAAAAGCTAAAAAGCGAAATAAGAATATGAGCATTGTAAGTGATGCTGAGGTGATCGAGGAAGTAGATCAAAGTGAGTTAGACGAGATTCTGGAAAAGATATCCAAAAAAGGATACGATGCTCTTTCAAAAGAAGAGAAAAAGAAATTATTTGAATTAAGTAAAAAAGATTAGGGCAAAGATGGCGGTAATTAAACGAAGAGATTCAATCCAGGTAATGGTGGGTGATGTACCTGTAGGTGGTAAGGCACCTATTGTAGTGCAATCTATGACTAATACAGATACTGCGGATATTGATGAAACGGTAGACCAGATTGATCATCTTCACCTTGCTGGTTCTGAAATAGTTCGAATTACGGTTAATAATGATCAGGCAGCTAAAGCCGTACCATATATAAAGGAGAAACTTCTGAATCGCGGTGTTAATGTTCCCATCGTTGGAGATTTTCACTACAATGGTCATGTGCTGCTTACCAAATATCCTGATATGGCAGAATCATTAGCCAAGTTCAGAATTAACCCCGGAAATACCGGTACTAAGGCGAGGGATGAAAATTTTACTACTATCGTTGAACAAGCTATTAAATACGATAAGCCAGTGAGAATAGGAGTTAACTGGGGATCACTGGATCAGCAGTTGCTTGCCCAAAAAATGGATGCCAACAATGAACTTTCTTCACCTAAATCTGCAAAAGAGGTAATGCTTGACACGATGGTTGAAAGTGCTAAGCGTTCTTCTGCTCTGGCTGAAGATGTAGGACTTGGTTCTGATAAGATTATCATAAGCTGCAAAATGTCGGGTGTACAGGATGTTATAGAAGTATATACCCGAATTGCAGAGGTAGTGCCTTACCCATTGCATGTTGGGTTAACGGAAGCCGGAATGGGTATGAAGGGAATGGTAGCCAGCTCGGCAGCACTATCCGTTATTTTACAAAGAGGAATAGGGGATACCATTCGCGTTTCTTTAACACCTCAACCCGGCGCTGATCGCGCATTGGAAGTACAAGTAGCTCAGCAAGTCCTGCAGTCTTTAGGAATCAGAAGCTTCCTTCCACAAGTTACCTCCTGTCCGGGATGCGGAAGAACCAAGAGTACATATTTCCAGGAATTAGCTGAAGAGATACAGGATTACATTGCTGATTCTATGCCAGTCTGGAGAGAAGTCTATCCAGGGGTGGAGGAAATGGATGTAGCTGTTATGGGGTGTGTGGTAAACGGTCCTGGAGAATCAAGAGCTGCAAATATCGGTATTTCTTTACCCGGTACTTTCGAAGAACCGAAGGCTCCTGTTTATATAGATGGAGAACACTCGACTACGTTAAAGGGAGATTATATCGGAAAGGAATTCAGAAAAATCCTGGATGATTACGTAGTCAAAAACTACAGCAAATAGAGTTAGGCCATTCTTACAAAATTCTTCAAACAAAGAGGAAGTATATTTTCGTGCGCAAGAATTTGCTCATCTTACATAAAAATGTAACCCCTTACATTTATAAATGTTTAAAAAACACTTAAAATAAATCATGCTTTATTTGGCTTAAAAAGGGATTAAAGTATATAAAAACATATAAATAATAAGTTTTTATATAAACTATTGATATTTATTTACCTGAAGATTCAGGTAAAATTTCTAAAAAAAGCCCTTTTCTAATTGAAAAAATGTAAGCGCTTTCATTATTTTGTATTCGTTGTTTAAATAAGAGTCATTATCAGCGATATGAAATTAAAAGTTCTGCTCTCAGTCCTCACATTAAGTTTGATTACAATTTCTGCTCAGGCACAATATGGTAAAATCAGAGGGGTAGTTACTGATGCTGAAACAGGAGAAACCATTATTGGTGCAAGTGTCTTAATTGAAGGAACAACAAAGGGTGCTGCAACAAATATAGATGGTGAGTACATCATCCTTGCAGTAACTCCCGGTACTGTTTCTCTTCGTGTTTCTTATATAGGTTATAACACCACGGTAATAGAGGATGTGCGAACTAATATTGACCTTACAACGCAAATTGATGTACAGCTAACGCCGGAAACTGTTGAAGGTGATGAAGTAGTGGTAGTTGCTCAAAGAGAACTTGTACGCAAGGATGTAACCGCTAGTCTTTCATCCGTTGGGGCAGAAGAAATTGAGGCAATTCCGGTAGAAGATTTTGGTGAGGTTGTGGAATTACAAGCTGGAGTGGTTGATGGTCACTTTAGGGGTGGTAGAACAGGTGAGGTTGGATACTGGGTAGATGGCGTACCTGTTACAGATGCCTATGATGGAAGTTTATCAGCAGGTGTTGAAAATTCTTCTGTTCAGGAAGTGCAGGTTGTTACCGGGGCTTTCAATGCAGAGTATGGACAGGCTATGAGTGGAATCGTAAATATCGTAACCAAAGATGGGGGGGATGAATTTACAGGTAGTGTTCACGCTTTTAGTGGAGATTATGTGTCTACAAGAGATGACATATTTACTAATATTGATGACATTAATCCCGTATCTGTTCGGAATTTAGAAGCGAGTATAGGTGGACCAATAATTAAAGAGAAGCTTTCATTTTTTGGCTCTGTTCGTCACTTTAGCAACGAAGGTTGGTTTTATGGGCAGCAACGTTTTAGCCGCACTGATGTTGGAGTAAATGATTTGGGACAAATTGCACTTCTCGATACTACAGGATCCGGAAGTGGTGAGTTTGTAAGTATGAATCCATACAGTAAAATTAATGGCCAGCTAAAGCTTACCTGGAATGTCGTTAAAGGGTTTAAAATTGCTGTAAATGGTATTTATGGGACTGATAATTCCGTGGGTGGGTATGATCATACCAATAAGTTTCTCCCTAACTTTGCACGAGATCAGTTTTCTACAAACAGAAGTTTTTATGTGAAAGCAACGCATCTGCTTTCTAATTCTACATTTTATGATTTCAGTCTCTCAAATAGTTACAAGCATTTCGAATCTTATGTATTTGAGGATCCTTTTGATGATCGGTACTTGCCAAATGATTACGCAGGAATTCGTGCCAGTAATGTAGTGTCGAATTTTAGAATCGGTGGGACAGATAACGGTCGGTATGAAAGAGAAACCAATACCTACATCGCCAAGTTTGATTTGACCAGTCAGGTGGATAACCAGAATCAGGTTAAAATGGGGTTGGAATTTCGCCAGCATAATTTGAAGGAGCAGAGCTTTACTTCTATTGTATTTGATGAGACAAGCGGAGTAGTTGGTTTATTCGATAATGGTTCCTTTGATGTTGATCCATTTGAATTTTCGGGATACATCCAGGATAAAGTTGAGGTTGGAAATCTTATTATTAACGCCGGAGTACGTTTCGATTATTTTGATGCGAACTTCCGAGTATTCAGAGATCCAACAGATCCATCTGTTGTTTTTGCTGAGCAACGTCCTAGTGATTTAAGTCTGGTTTACGAAGATTCGGAGCCAACCTATAAATTCAGTCCGCGTTTAGGGATTGCGTTCCCGGTATCAGACGGTGGAGTGGTTCACTTTTCATATGGTCACTTTTTCCAGATTCCTAATTTCTCACTTCTTTATCAGAATCCATATTTCAGACTTAATAGTGGTGGATCAGGCCTGATTGGGCTATTAGGAAATGCCAACCTGAAACCGCAAAAAACGGTAAACGGTGAGCTTGGGTATAAGCAGGAATTAAGTTCTAGTTCAGCAATAGAAATAACGGCTTTCTTCCGTGATATCCGTAACCTGGCAGGTACAGCCACAGATGCAGTAGCAGTACAAGGCACATCTGCACGTTATGGAATCATCACAAATTCAGATTTCGGGTTTATCAAAGGAGTTGTACTAGCCTTCGATCAAAGTTTCGGACGTAACATTTTTATGTCTGCAGATTATACGTTCCAAATTGCTGAAGGAAACTCTTCGGATCCATCTCAGGCATATAATGCAGCGGCGGCGAAAACGGAATTGGAAAAAATAATTGTACCATTGAACTGGGATCAGTTACATACACTTAATATAACTGGGTCATACCGAACTAGTACAGGGTGGGGTGCTGCAGCTATATTTACCTCAGGATCCGGATTCCCATATACTCCTGATTTTTCAAGTGTAACCACTAGTATTACTCCTCCATCAGAAATTGCACTGAATAGTTCACGGCGTCCATTTATCTATAACCTGGATATTAATGTGACCAAAGATATAGAACTTTCCGGATCTCAAAGTATTCAGATTTATGGAAGAGTAGATAATCTATTAGACCGTGGGAATGAGCGTGGGGTATTTGGAGATACAGGAAGGGCTACATACTCACTCTATAAAAATGAAGATGCCAAAACCTTTTTTGGTGATCAGTTCTACCTCGATCAAAATTACATTCGCCCTGATTTTTATAACGAGCCGAGAAGAGTTGTTTTCGGTTTCAGATATAGATTTTAAGATCAAAAAATTTAATAAAGCCTAACCATGATATTTAAAAAGCTATTAAGCATTTGTATTATCTCATTTATTGCTCAGGGAGCGGTTGTTGTAGCACAACAGGCTTCAATACCGGAGTTTTTAAGAGATCCTCAATACAGATCTAGCCGTAACTTTGAAAAAAGCTCTACCTCTGATGGAAATCGTGTATTAATTACCTTCTTTAATACAGGCTTATTAGGTGGGGTTGGTGAAGCTCGTGGTGAGTGGCCAAGAGGTTCTGATGTGAACTATGTTGGAGACGTTTCTCCTGTTATAGCATTAGAAGTTCCTGTTGATACCGACAATGATGGTATAGCCGACACGCTGGTTCAACATACACTTACGAATCGTGGACCGAGAGCAGGTCAGGGACCAAGACCAGGCGAGACAGATTTCTGGGGATTTGAACCAATGGGTGGTTTTGCAAATAATGATGGAGTAAATGATCGCCCAGCTATTAGTACAGATCCAAATACCTGGCCGGAAAGATGGCCGGACCAACCTGATTGGGTAGATCCATCCGGGGATGTAGAATGGAACGGTTTTTTTGGTCGTGATATCTTTAATGCTGATTTCGAAACTTACTTCTGGACCGATGACCATAACGATCGTTTCATGCAGGAGCGCTATGGGTTTTATCCGGATTCAACCGATGAAACCAGAAATGGGCAAGGTCTTGCAATGGGAATTCGCGGATTGCAATGGAGTCAATTCCTTGCTCAGGACGCAATGTTCTATATCTATGAGTTGACTAACACAAGTACTACTACATATCCAAGAGTATCCGTAGGATTAGCTGTTGGTACGGCTGCCGGAGAAAGTGGAATTAGCGGTAGTGGAGATACTCAGGACGATTTGGCTTTCTTTGATCAGGCAAACCGAATTGTGTATTCATGGGATTCGGATGCAACCAATGCTGATGGAAATCCTGTAGGTTATGTTGGATATGCTTTTATGGAAAGTCCGGGTGATCCTAATGATGGCATTGATAACGATGGTGATGGAGATCCCTCAGAATTAAATGTAGATGGATTCCCATATGTTAACCCCACTTTGGCAGGTACTAATAACATTTTTGTGAGTGCTGATTTTGAGCCTAGAACAATCAATGAGGGAGATCCATTGATTCTTATCGATCAACAAACCGGTGAGCGATCTAAGGTATTTATGCCAAACGGACCTTTAACAGTAGTATCTCAGGGTTATACTTATAACCTGACTCCCGGAATTACGATTGAAGAAGCAAAAGAAGAAATTCAGGGGCAAATTGATCGAATTACGGTAACTGAAAAGAATCTTATTGATGAAGATCTGGATGGAGTAATTGATGAAGATGTTTTTCTTCATTTCGAAAGGCGTCAGCAGGCAATTACAGGAGAAGTTATTACACTTCCTGCACTCCGCTATAAAAACTATGTAGGCTTTGCAGAAGCAGTTGGTGAAGGAGATGGAACCCAGCAAGATTCTATTGAATTTGGACTTCTGAATAACATGATCGATGAGGCCGGTGATGATGGAATTGACAACGATGGTGACTGGGATCCAATAACTAATGATGTAGGTGCCGACGGTAGAGCGGGCACCGGTGATGAAGGAGAGGGCGATGGACGACCTACCAACGGAGAGCCAAATTTTGACGCCTTGGATAAAGATGAAACCGATCAGGTGGGACTTTCCAGTTTTTACTATTTCACTCCCCCGGGTGCTGTTCGATTTAATGATGATGCACAGGTTTGGAGTGCTATGTCACCTGGATTCTTCACCACGAATAACGAATTACAGCAACAGCAGGCAAATGGTGGAATTGATGGTGACTTTATTTTCAGTTCTGGATATTTCCGGCTGGAACCGGGTCAAACTCTACGGTTTTCTTTGGCTATGGTATTTGGTGAAGATTTAGCAAATATTACAAATAACGTAACGACCATTCAGGAAATCTATGACCGTAACTACAACTTTGCCCGTCCACCAGAGAAGCCAACACTAAAAGCAGCTGTTGGAGACGAAAAGGTAACCTTATACTGGAATAGTATAGCTGAGCAAAGCGAAGATCCGGTTTTAGGTCAGGATTTTGAGGGATATAAAATTTTCAAAAGTACAGATCCAAACTTCCTTGATCCTGATAGAATTACTGACGCATTTGGCAACGATGCATTGTTAAAACCAATCGCTCAGTTTGATTTGGATAACGGAATCAATGGTCTTTGGCAGGCAGCTGAGGATACTTCATCCGCTATAGATGATCCATCATATGTTTATAACCCTGATCTAGCCGATCGTGTTCGGGGAGTTCCATTCTATTTAGGTGATGATACCGGATTGGAGCACTCATATGTTGATACCAACGTGGTAAATGGTCAGAAGTATTACTACGCATTAGCAAGTTATGATCGGGGAAGTATTGACTTCTATCCGGCTGAGAATAATTTCTCTGTAACTGTTCGGGAAGATGGCTCTGTAATCACTGATATAAATGTAGTGGAAGTAGAACCAAACACTTCAGTTCTGGGCTATCAGGCTGGTAACGTGGCAGGAGAAATTACTCAGAATTCAGGTTCTGCAACTGGAGAAGTATTTATAGAAGTATTAGATCCTTTATTCTTAGGAGATAATACTGAGTATCAAATTACTTTTGATGGAACCGATGAATTGCAGGCATCAACCTACTCAGTGACAGCAGGTGGGAATTTAATTCTTGAAGATGCCGAAATTTCAGATTCTGAATCGAATATTTTTGACGGAATGCGGGTGGCTTTCCAAAATGATCCTAACCGTGTTGATGCGGATAATTCTTCCTGGAATGAACCGGAAGGCATGATTGAGGTATTAGTTCGGGAAGGCACCTTAAGTAATAGTCCATTCTGGCAGTTTGAGGGGATAAGAGCCCCTTATGATTATGAGATAATTTTTTCAGATGAGATTATAGCTACTTCACTCGATACTGTAAATGGATCTGGTTTTCAGGCGCGAAATACTCCATCTGTACAAACTTATTTCAAAGTAAGAAACGCCACCAAAGGTGTAGACGTGCCATTCGCCCTTGACGAAACTCAGGGAACCGCAGATGGAAGATTAGGAGACAGAGAATTCGTCTATATATACGATTCCTTTGGAGACTCTCTTAATGCGACATATGAATTCAGAATCAGATATGAAAGCATTATTGGTCAGGGGCGAGTTCCAACTGGTGATTTACCTGAAGATGGCGATATATATACGATCCGGACTTATAAATCTTTCCGCTCGAATGATAATTACACATTCACTACAACTGCATCAGATGTGGATGAGGATGCCGCCAAGTCTGAACTGGATTTAGTTAGAGTAGTGCCTAATCCTTATGTAGCTGCGGCCAGTTGGGAAGGAAAGTTACCCCCAACAATTACGAGTGGACGTGGGGAGCGAAAAATTCAATTTCAAAACGTACCGTCGGGATCAGTAATTCGCATCTTTAGTGTACGTGGAGACCTGGTTAGAGAACTAAGGCACGAAAATACAATTGATCGTGGCTTTGTGGACTGGGATTTGAAAACGAGGGAAAACCTTGAGGTAGCTTACGGAGTGTACTATTACCATTTAGAAGCTCCCGGAGTAGGAACAAAAACTGGAAAGATTGCACTTATCAAATAATCAGCTATGAATCTATTTAGTAAAACTTTCAAAATTAGTGCACTTACAGTTATAACTCTTATCGGGTTCGTAGGTGAAAGTTACGGGCAGGATAAGGTTGGTAGTACTGCTGCCCAATTTCTGGGAATAACTTCAGGAGCGAGAGCATCTGCAATGGGTAGTGCTTATGTAGCTTTAAGTGATGACGCCAGTGGAATGTATTGGAACCCGGCAGGTTTAGTTCGCTCAGGTAATAGCTTGGTTTCTTTCTCTAATATGAACTGGTTTGTGGATACACAGATTCAGGATGCATCTGTAATTATTGATGGAAATGATAAAGGTAAGTTTGCCCTTTCTGTACGAGGCATCAATTACGGTGATATTAATGTAACCACAATAGAGCGTCCTGAAGGTACTGGAGAGCGATTTACTCCGAAAGACCTTACCGTAGCATTTTCTTACTCAAGATTCGTTACTGATCGATTCTCGCTGGGAGCAACAGGGCGTTATGTGCAACAGAAAATATGGAATGAGTCAGCTACTGGTTTCGCTGTTGATTTAGGAATGATTTACACTACCAATTTCAAAAATCTGCGAATCGGGATGTCAATTTTGAACTTTGGTACTGATATGGCGCTAAGCGGAGATGATCTGAGAAGAGCCATTGATATTGACGAAAGTATTGAAGGAAATAATGACCGTTTGGAGGCTTTTCTTGGAGTAAAAGATTGGCCCATGCCACTAGTATTCCGAGTTGGGGTGGCAATGGATGTAGTTGATGTTGAGGACCATAAAGTTGTTTTTGCATTGGATGCCAAACACCCGAATGATAACTCAGAAAGTATTGATGTTGGCATTGAATACGGATTTAACGATCTGATCTTCTTAAGAGGTGGATATAGAAGCTTTTTGTCTTCACAAACAGAAGATCAAAGTCTCACAACTGGTTTTGGGCTCAAATATGAATTCAGTGGTGTAAAGGCAAATTTAGGAGCCGCTTATATGACCCACGAATATTTAGATAATCCACTGATGTGGACTATTGAAATCGAATTTTAACAAAAAATCTGCATATGCAGAAAACAATAACAATAAATAGGAGTCTAAAATGACCCATGTTTACAAACAAAAAGCGTTGCTAAAAAGCGCAAGTTCGTTGCTTGGTTTGTGCTTGATAGTAATGATTTCGTTACTATCAACTAGTACAATCAAAGCTCAAAACGTATTTATTTCAGAGTACGTTGAAGGCTCAAGTAGCAATAAAGCCCTTGAAATATTCAATGGTACTTTTGGCGAATTGAATTTGTCTGAGTACATCATGTTGCGTTCAAATAATGGCGCTGCAGGTTGGGTATCAGATACACTTCGTCTTGAAGGTACTGTTGCTCAGGGTGATGTATTTGTGATTGCAAATCCATCCGCTGATCAGGCTATTCTAGATGTAGCTGATACTACTCATACAATGACATTTTATAATGGTGATGATGCCATTGGTTTATTCAAAATTTCCGGAACAGATACTACTTTGATTGACCTTTTTGGGGCCCTAGGAGTTGATCCGGGAACTAATTGGTCAGTTGGGTCAGAAGGTGCAACCTCTGAATTCACTTTAGTGCGAAAGCCAACTATTTACGTTGGGAATGCTGATTCTTTAGGTTCATTTGGAACTGATGATGCAACTTCAGAATGGATTGTATTTAGCCAAAACGATTTTTCCAATCTTGGTTCTCATACTGTTAATTCATTCGATGTTACATTCCAGGCAGACTTAACTGGATTTATCGATTCTGCAGCATTTATCCCTGGTGAAGATTTCATTACCATGCCAGGAGCTATGAACGGTTGGGATACAAGTGCAGATACTCTTACTGATGCAGATGAGGACGGTATTTATTCTATAACCTTATCTTTATTACCAGGAGATTACAGCTGGAAATACTTCCTGCATACTGGAAGAATTCAGGGTGGATATGAAGCAGATCCTAATCGTTCAGTTACCGTTTCAAAGGATTCTACTCTTGCCGCTGTTGAGCCAGGAATTGAGTATTCTGATTTAACTGATGCCGTATTTGGTGAAGTTCAGTTGTTTTTCCAGGTTAACATGGAAGTACAAGAGTTAAGTGGAAACTTTGACCCAAATAATGAAGAGCATAGTATTGTTGTAGCAGGTGGAATGAATGGGTGGAGTACAACTGCCAATCCATTAACTGCTAGCCAAACACAAGGCGTGTATGAAACAACAATTACCATTCCTACTGCGGCTATTCCACAGACCTGGGCGTATAAGTTTGTCCTTAACAATGGAGAAACAGTTTGGGAAAGCGGTGACGATAAGCTTATAACCGTAACTGAAGAAAGCTTAAGTGGAGAAACTTATATCGGTGTGAATAATACCGGAACGGTTCCATTTTTTGATGGTATTACTCTGGATGACATATTTGCTGAAGAAACAAATGTAGTTTTCGAAGTTGACCTTAGACCAGCTTACTATCATTTAGCAGATAGCTCAGAGCTACCGGAAGATGTTCAAATTAGTGGAGAAACTGGAATTGCTACATCAATTGATTTCCTTGCTGCAAATGGTCCTTTGGTAACTGGTGGAACCTGGGATACTTGGGGAGCTGGTCTTGGTGATGATGAAGATCTTGTTCTAAACGATAATGGTGAAGATGGTGACTTAGTCGCTGGTGACAGTGTTTGGTCATTTACCCGAACTTTTGGTGTTGCAGAAGCAAAGAAAGGAACATTTAAGTTTGGTGTGAATGGTCTTGATAATGAGGCAGGAGTAGGAGCAGATCATAATGTAACTGTTGATTCAGATCGAATGTCCTTCATCTTTGGCGCAATTGTACGTGCTGATTCTGTGTATGACGATCTTTACGATCCATACATTCTTGCTACTGAAGCAGGTCCAGTAGTAGTTCGAAGAGGTGGCGAAGATGATAATGGGATAGAAATTCCTACTGAGTTTGAAGAAACACCTGGGAAATTTGCTCTCGAGCAAAATTATCCAAACCCATTCAACCCATCTACAAGTATTAGTTTTAACCTTCCGGTAAGCTCTCAGGTAACACTGAAAGTATACAACCTTCTTGGACAGGAAGTAGCTACTCTTGTTAATGGAAAACTTAGCTCTGGTCTTCATAGCGTAAGATTTGATGCAAGTAGCCTTTCATCTGGCATGTATCTGTACAGAATCGAAGCAGGTTCTTTCGTACAGAACAAAAAGATGATGCTAATTAAATAAGATTACTTAATAAGTCTTTTCTCGCAGGTACCCTGACCGGTACCTGCGTATTTAAATTAAAAAGAATCAGCCAGTGGCTTCTACTATTTACGACATAGCAAAACAGGCGGGGGTAAGTATTGCAACCGTATCGAGGGTATTTAACCAGAGCGATAGTGTTTCTGATCGTACGCGTAAGAAAGTATTAGATGTAGCAGAAGCGGTAGGTTATCATCCACAAGCCTATGCACAAGGGCTGGCTAGTAAAAAGAGCAATACTATAATGGTGGTTGTCCCTGTTATCTCAAACTACTTTTTTATGGAAGTTCTTGGAGGTGTACAGGACAAGCTGCAAGAGCTGGGCTATGAGCTTAGTATTTTCAATGTAACCTCTGACGATCACCTTTTTGATCAGGTGGAGCATGTAATAAAACGCCGATGGGCAGAAGGCTATTTGTTTATCTCCATTCACCTTGAAGAAAAACAATGGAAGCAGCTTATCCGTTATGATGTGCCTATTACATTGGTAGATGAGCATTATGAAGGTTTTGATTCCGTTAGTGTGGATAATGTTCAAGGCGCGTACCGTGCAACCAAATGTTTTCTGGATAAAGGGTTTCGCCGGGTAGCAATGTTGGCTGCTTTAAAATCTTCAAAACCAATTCGGGATCGTTTGATTGGATATAAAAAAGCACTTGAAGAAAAGGGAATACCATTTTGTGAATCATTAATTATTTCCGGAGAATCTCAATATCGTGATGGTTTTACTGAACGTGGAGGGTATGAAGGAATGATAAAAATCCTAAGCATGGAAGAAATTCCAGAGGCTTGTTTTTGCGCATCAGATATTCAGGCAGTAGGTGCACTTAAAGCTATGAAAGACACAGGTAGATATATGCCAATCATTGGATATGACGATATTGAATTGTCAGAATATATCGGTTTATCTACTATCCGACAACCAATGAGAGATATGGGGTTCTACGCAACTCAAAACCTGGTTGAACGGATGAGAAATCATGGCAAAGCTATTTCACAAACTATTTATTCACCCGAGTTAATTCATCGTTCGTCTACAAATGGGCTAGATAATTAACCACAAAATTACGTCATGAGTAGAGTATACTATTCAGTAACTTTATTAATTCTATCATTTAGTACGTCAATAATTGCTCAGGAAAAAGTGGATGTTACATTCCGCTATCACCCCAATGAAGAAGCACAGAGAGTATTCGTGCCCGGCGAATTTAATAACTGGGGAAATAACTCCAATGGGCAAATAAGTACAACTGATCCTTCATTGATGGTGGAGGATACAGAAAACGGTTTCTGGTATAAAACGCTCTCTCTTACTTTAGGAGGAGGAACTGCTACTCATGAGAACCAATCTGGGTATTTGTACAAGTTTCACGAACAATACAATGCGAGTGGAACTTCCTGGGAATGGTATACAGATCCCCTGAATCCGGTATCATTAGGTAATAACAGTGATTCATATGTACGTGTCTCTCATCCAATGATTTTTCAATTTGCCACTTCAGAAAGTGGAGTTTCAAACGAAGAAACGCAAATCTGGGCAACGGTAGCGGCGAAGAGCTCAGACCCAATAGATCTTGGTGATTCAAAATTCTATATAAATGGAATTTTAGCAGGAGATTTTTCTGCTAATTATGAAAATCAGCGTAAGCTTTTCTCAATTACAGATTTAGATAGTTATGAATTAATAACCGGGAAGAACACTGTTAGTATAGAAGCTGTAACTGAAGCGGGAGAATCGGTTACTGACTCCCTGAATTTCTTCTATTTACCAAATATCAATCCTGTTCTAGAAGCCCGACCCGAAGGATTAAAGGATGGTATTACCTATGAGGGTAATGTTAAACTATCCCTCTTTGCTCCCAAGAAAGATTACGTATTTGTTATAGGGGATTTTAATGATTGGAGTTTAGACGAAGGGTATTTAATGAAAAAAGATTCATTAAATGCTGATAGTGTGTGGCATTGGATAGAGCTTGACGGTTTAACCCTGGGTACACAGTATGGCTTTCAATATCTTGTTGAAGGAGAGTTGGCAATTGCTGATCCATATGCTCCATTATTATTACATCCAAACGAAGATGATGGGATTCCATCCTCAGTTTTTCCAAATTTAAAAGAATATCCAAGCGGTAAAACTTCTGGATATGTTGGAGTATTAGAACCTGGAAAGGAGGAGTTTGAATGGCAGGCAACTAATTACACTAGACCGGATAAGGAATCTTTAGTCATTTACGAACTGCTAATCAGAGACTTTCTAGCTGATCATAGCTTCAATTCACTGATAGACTCCCTGGACTATCTGGAAGGACTGGGAGTAAACGCGATTGAATTAATGCCTGTAAATGAGTTTGACGGAAACGAAAGTTGGGGGTATAACCCGGGCTCTCATTTAGCACTGGATAAGTATTATGGTACTCCTGAGGCGTTCAAACAATTTGTTGACGAAGCTCACAAACGAGGGATTGCGGTAATTCTTGACGTAGTGATGAATCACGCCACAGGAAGACATTCCTTATACAAGTTATACGAGTATGGAGAGAATCCCTATTTCAATACTTCGCCAAAACATACTTTTAATGTTTTTAATGATTTTAATCATCAGTATTCAGGCACTCAGTATTATACTAAACGGATGATTGAGCACTGGATTAATGAATATAATATTGATGGATTCAGGTGGGATCTGACTAAAGGATTTACCCAGAACTGTACTGATAGTGATGGCGGTTGTACCAGTGCTTATCAACAAGACAGGGTAGATATTTTAAAAAAATATGCGGACTACCAGTGGGCGGCAGATCCGGATTTTATTGTGATTTTCGAACATCTTGGCACAAATCAGGAAGAAAGCCAATGGGCTAATTACCGCATTGATGAGGGCAAAGGGATTATGCTTTGGGGAAATATGAATGGACCCTACAGCGAAGCTACCATGGGTTATAATGAAGGCACAAAATCAAACTTGTTTGGAGTGCTATCAGAATCCAGAAGTTTTGAAAAAAGGCACCTTGTTGGATACATGGAAAGTCATGATGAGCAATGGTTAATGTTCAAGAACAGAAGTTTTGGAAATTCATCAAATGGTTATGATGTAAAGGACCTGAATACTGCATTAACAAGACAGAAAATGGCTGGTGCTTTTTTCTTCACATTACCAGGACCCAAAATGATCTGGCAGTTTGGTGAATTGGGATATGGTTATGGAAATAATGGGGAACAATGTTTAAAGCCGGGAGGAGATAGCAATGGAGATTGTGCCCCATCTGTTGTAGATCGGGTTGCTAATAAACCTATTCGTTGGGATTACTGGAATAATCCTGATACCGAACAAAGAATCAATCTTTACAAAACCTGGAGCGCTTTAATAAATCTCCGAAGAAGTTCTGAGGCATTTACAGATCCTGATTTATTTTCTTACGAGTTAAATGGAGAAACTAAATGGATTAAAATGGTCCATTCAGATACAGATGTTGCTATTATTGGTAACTTTGGGGTGACCAATAATTCAATAGAATTCACTTTTCCATCAACCGGGAATTGGTATGATTTCTTTAACGGAGAAAGTTTTGATGTGGGAGAGGGTACAATAACCTATGAACTGATACCTGGCGAATTCAAAGTATTCACAACCAAAGAATTCGAAACACCTGAGGAGGGTATTTCTGTAGAAAATGAACGCGAAGATATTTCAGGAACTCCATTAAGATTCCAGCTCTATCAAAATTATCCTAATCCATTCAATCCATCTACTAACATCACTTTTGATTTAGCTAAAGCAGGGCCGGTAACGCTCGAAGTATATGATATAGTGGGAAGAAAAGTGGCTGAATTAGTTAACGAAGTTAAATCAGCAGGAAGCTATTCTGTTACCTTCGATGCCTCTTCATTAAGCACTGGAATGTACTTAATTAGGTTACAGGCCGGTCAGACTACCCAAACTCAAAAAATGACTCTTCTAAAATAAGGATATGAAAAAGCTTCGGTTTCTGATTCTACTACCACTACTAATTTTTGCTTGTCAGAAGCCGGTTGACTATAAAGGTTCTCAGATTATTGGGTTGGCTAGTCCTGTTAATTTGGGTTTTGAAACCACTGAGATTGTACTCGAGGACTTCTTTATTGATGCAAACCTGATCAGTAATATTGATGTACCGGATGGCATTGTAGTTACAAAATCTGAAGAGGGTATTTTAACCCTCGATGGATCAATTTCAAATCCTCTGGATGTTCTTAGAATAACAGCTGCAGGCGAAGAGTATGCTATCCTGTTAAAGAAATCAGTTAAAGAAGAAGTAGAGCTTGTTTTTGACGCTCAAGGCAATGAATATCAAACGGTACAGCTAAAGGGGGAAATGAATAATTGGAACCCATCTTCCACAGAATTGGAAAAGGATGGAGATGTTTGGAAAACTTCTATGCTTATTAATAAAGGCATATATCAATATCTCTTTGTGGTGGATGGGGTAGAGACCATAGATCCTGATAACCCAAATAGTGTTTCCAATGGAATGGGGGGGAGAAATTCGCTATTGGTGGTAGGAAATTCCGAAGTTCAGAAACCCACGCTGTATACCAGTTTTTATGATGGAGCTGATGTGGCTTTTAGTTTTAGGAATTCTACAGACTTAGTTGTTCTTTGGCAGAACAAGCAACTGGAAGTAAATAATACCGGTGAAGGACTAAAGGTTACAATACCGGAAGAAGCAAAGAATTTAGAACGTTCTTACATCAGAGCATGGGCTTATAGCGATTCTGAAATTTCGAATGATGTGCTGATTCCTCTTCAGAATGGGAAAGTCGTAGAAAATACAGATCAACTTACCCGACATGATTTCCATACCTGGAATATGTATTTCGTATTGATCGATCGGTTCAAAGATGGAAATGAAGCTAATACCCGATTAATCGATGATCCGGATATCCATCCCAAAGCAAATTATTACGGTGGGGATTTTGCTGGAATAACTCAAACTATCAAAAGCGGTTATTTTGATAAGATTGGAGTTAATACTTTATGGCTTTCACCCATCACTCAAAATCCTGAAACAGCATATGGCCTTTGGGATCAGGGCGGTCCGGTTACTAAATTTTCCGGTTATCATGGGTATTGGCCAATTTCATCTTCTAAAACGGATGACCGATTTGGTACAGAAGAAGAATTCAGAGAACTACTGGATGTAGCACATGAGAATGGGATGAATGTAATTTTAGATTATGTAGCAAATCATGTGCACGAGCTCCATCCTGTGTATCAGAATAATCCTGATTGGGCAACAGATTTATATCTTCCGGATGGACGAATGAATACCGAACTTTGGGATGAACAACGCCTTACCACCTGGTTTGATACATTCATGCCCAGCCTCGATTTCTCAAATCCTGAAGTGATCGAAACTATGACCGACTCAGCACTCTATTGGGTGAAAGAATTTGATTTAGATGGATTCCGGCATGATGCAACCAAGCATATTCAGCTTGAATTTTGGAGAACACTTACCCGAAAGGTTAAAGAAGAAGTTACCCTCAAAACAGGTAAGCAAGTGTATCAGGTAGGTGAGACCTACGGAAGTAGGGAGCTAATTTCCAGCTATATCAATTCAGGTATGTTAGATGCTCAGTTTGATTTTGGAATGTATGACGCCGCTGTAAATGCCTTTGGACAAAACACCTCATTTACCGGACTAACAGATCAACTTCAGGAAAGCTTTAACTACTATGGCTATCATAATTTGATGGGATACATTTCCGGGAATCATGATAAAGCTCGTTTTATAACCTATACCAGTGGTGAGGTAGCTTGGGGTGAAGATGCTAAGCTTGCAGGATGGACGCGGGAAATTGGAGACCCTCAGGAGTTTGCTTATGATAAACTCAGCATGCTCCATGCCTGGAATCTAACTATTCCGGGAATACCGGTTACATATCAGGGAGATGAATATGGTCAGCCGGGAGCGAACGACCCTGATAATCGTCGTTGGATGGAATTTGAAGACGATGAGTTGAATGCTTTTGAACTCAGAAACAGATCTGTTTACAGTATGCTTACTGAGCTTAGAAATACCTCACTACCTCTTCTGTACGGAGATTTTCAGTTTCACCTGACCGAAGATGATATTTTGTCTTATTCGCGTGCATATTTTAATCAACAGACAGTAGTCGTATTTAATAAATCGGGTCGTGCTCAGGATATTTCTGTGGATTTAAGAGATGACTTCGATTACGAAAGCTTGAAAGCCACATTTGGGAATCAGTTTGAAGTAAACGGAACTAATTTGAGTATTCAGCTACCTGCGAATTCATTCGAAATTTTAACATTATAAAAAACAGTCATGAATCTTTATTTGAAAAACAAAGCGCTACTGATCCTTCTGGCAGGCTTTCTATTTGCCAGCTGTACGGCTCCGGAAAAACAAGCTGAAACACAAAGACAAAGTACAGTTGAACATCCGGAATGGAGTAAAAATGCCAATATCTACGAAGTAAATATTCGTCAGTATTCTCCGGAAGGAACGTTTAATGCTTTTAGGGAGGATCTTCCACGATTAAAAGATATGGGTGTTAAGATTCTGTGGCTTATGCCTATTCAGCCAATTGGTGAGTTGAACCGCAAAGGTACACTAGGAAGCTACTACTCGATCAAAGATTACAAAGGAATAAACCCGGAGTTCGGTACTAAAGAAGATTTTAAGGCTCTTGTTAATGAAGCTCATGAAATGGGTTTTAAGGTAATTCTGGATTGGGTTGCAAACCATTCTGCATGGGATAACTCATGGACTGAAAACAAAGATTGGTATACCTTGGACGAAGATGGAAATTTCCAGCCACCGGTTGCAGATTGGAGTGATGTGATTGATCTCAATTATGATAATGAAGATATGCGGGCAGCAATGATAGATGCTTTGGTTTACTGGGTTCGGGAGTTTGGAGTGGATGGATACCGTTGTGATGTAGCTGGTATGGTACCTGTGGATTTCTGGATTACAGCACATGAAGAATTGGATAAAGTAAAGGATGTATTCATGCTTGCTGAAGATGGAGAGCCGGAATTGCTTTATGAAGCGTTTGATATGAATTATGCCTGGGAATATGCGCATGTGATTCGTGAAATTGCTAAAGGTGAGCAAAGTTTTGCAGATTTAGACTCCCTTTTCGAAAGAGATTTTAAGCGATTCCCAAAGAATTCGTATCGAATGTACTTTACATCTAATCATGATGAAAACTCATGGAATGGTACCGATCCGGGTATGTATGGTAACAACTTCGAAAATTTTGCAGTTCTTTCTGCAACGGTACAAGGCATGCCACTGATATATAATGGTCAGGAATCAAACTTAGATAAACAACTCGAGTTTTTCGAAAAGGATGAGATTGAGTGGAAAGAATACGCCTATCAGGATTTTTATAAGATTCTGTTAGACCTCAACACTACTAATGAAGCGTTATGGAATGGAGCATATGGAGGTGATTTTACCAGAATCGAATCTCCGGCTGAAACCTATGCGTTTTCAAGAAAGAAGGGTGAACATGAAGTGATTGTAGCAATAAATAATTCTACTGAAGCTCAAAGTTTTTCTGTTCCAACCTGGTCATCCGATACGTATGTAAAACTTGGAGCTGTTGAAGGCGAGATTGAAGGATCAGGTGTTGGTTCTACCTACGAATTCGAATTACCACCACATCGATGGTTTATTCTAGCTACTAAATAAATTAAGGCGAAAAAAATGTCTAAATCACCACAAAAGAAACCAAGATTAAACTTCATTCAGCTCTGGAACATGAGCTTTGGATTTTTAGGTATTCAAATGGGATTTGCACTACAGAATGCGAATACCAGTCGAATTTTCGAAACACTTGGCGCTGATACCTCAAGCCTAGCTATCTATTGGCTGGCTGCACCGGTTACGGGACTAATCGTTCAGCCAATTATTGGATATTATTCTGACAGGACATGGCTTCCAAAATGGGGGAGAAGGCGTCCGTATTTTGCACTTGGGGCTATCACAGGAGCAATTGCATTGGTTGCAATGCCTAATTCTGCAGCACTTTGGATTGCTGTTGGTGTGCTTTGGATTATGGATGCGTCTATTAATATTACTATGGAACCATTCAGAGCATTTGTTGGTGATTTATTACCGGAAGATCAACGGACTTCAGGCTTTGCAATGCAGAGCTTTTTTATTGGGATTGGAGCCTTAGTAGCTTCATTTCTGCCATGGATTTTTGCGAACTGGTTAGCTATTCCAAATACAGCACCAGAAGGTGTTATTCCTCCATCGGTTAAGTACTCCTTTTATATCGGGGCTGCAATGTATTTTATTACTGTGATGTGGACAGTATTCACAACTAAAGAATATCCTCCAGAAGAAGATGAAGATCACGATGAACCTGCTATGTCAAGCGATGACGAACCGATGTTTGCAAATAAGTTCAATCGTATTGGATTTACTTATTTACTAATAGGAGTGGTTTTTTCGGGTTTTGTTGCCATCTTAGGAATTGATCAACAACTTCATGTATTAGGTGGCGGATTAATTCTTTTTGGATTGGTTCATTTTATTGGCTCTTCACTTACAAAAAGTGGAAGAACCCGATCTGCACTTGTCCATATCGTAAAAGACTTTAATACCATGCCAAAAACAATGGTTCAACTGGCAATAGTTCAGTTCTTTACATGGTTTGCATTGTTTTCTATGTGGATTTACACCACCTCAGCAGTAACCTCTCACATTTATGGAACTACGGATACGACCTCTTTACTCTACAATCAGGGAGCTGATATGGTGAGTAATTTGTTCGGTGGATATAATGGAATTGCTGCCCTTGCTGCAATTATGCTTCCATGGGTGGCCCGTAAAACCAGCCGTAAGGTAACACATATGATTGCGTTGGTGATTGGAGGAGTTGGATTGATATCCATTTATTTTATAAGCAACCCCAGTATGCTTTGGTTAAGTATGGTTGGTGTTGGAATTGCCTGGGCAAGTATACTTTCTATGCCATATGCAATTTTGTCGGGATCCATTCCGGCCGAGAAAATGGGATACTATATGGGAGTTTTTAATTTCTTTATAGTGATCCCTCAAATATTAGCGGCATCCGTACTTGGTTTTATTCTTACTTCACTCTTTGGTGGTCAAACCATTCTGATATTGGTATTAGGTGGAGTTTCTATGATCCTTTCTGGTATTTTATGCTTAAGAGTGGATGATAAAGGGCGGTCTGAGGCTGCTGTTTAAAACAAGCTGGTTCTTTACTCGATTAGATTCTGAAGTGGTCTAATAATTCTAACTATTAAGGTCAGAAGTTTCTTAATTTGTCAGTATGAGACTTGATCAGAAATACTTTGTACCGTTTATACTTGTATGTGCAGCTTTCACCATGTTATTTATTGTGATTTCCTCCTTCAACTTTACAGAGCAAAGACAGGAACGATTTACAGATTATACCAGAGAGTATGATGAGTTGTTGACAAAGACACATCCTTACATTAATAAAAGTGATAGTCTGAGACTTGGAGATATGAAAGGAAAGCAAACCATGGTTTTATTCTGGTCATCATGGTCTGAAAAGTCAGCTGAAATAATGAACGAACTCGATGCGGTTAAATCCCAAAGAAGTGATCTCAATATTGTAGCAGCATTAGTTAAAGATGCTACCGAAAGTGTTGAGGAAGAAACTTTGGCTCATGATTTTGAATATATTGATGGAACTATACTTTTCAACGAATTGAGAGCACCCGGTATTCCAAGCTATATCCTTCTTGATGAAAATGGTGAGCTAATTTCCACTCATGTTGGTTATAAAGAAGGTGAGGTAACATACTTGCTAATTCTATCATCAGAATGAGCAAGGTTGTAATCTATAACGGTCAGCTTGTACCTGGTGAAAAAGTGCTTATTTCTCCAGTGAACAGAGGAATGATGTACGGAGATGGCTGTTTTGATACCCTTCGTTCTTATAAAGGAAAATTTCTGAATCTTGAGGATCATTTTGGTCGCACAAAAGCAGCAGCAGATTATCTGGGTATAGAAGTACCGTTTGATCTCGAAGGCTTCAAATCGAAAATTCTGGAACTACTCTATGCTAATAAGCTTATTAATGAAGATGCAATGGTTCGGGTTCAGTGCTGGAGAGAAGGAAGCCGGGGATATGCTACGGACTCTGTACAAGGAAACTGGTTAACTACTTGCGCATCTTATTTGCTTTCTAAAGCTCCGATAAGTCTGGCGACTGTGGAAATAAGTGCAACTCCTTTTGAAGCATTAGACCGAAGATTTAAGTTGTCTAACGGGCTTAATTACATACAAGCAGCCAGGGAAGCACAGAAAAAGGGAGCTGATGATGCACTCATGTTTACCGTAGACAGGAAAATCAGTGAAACAACGGTCGCTAATATTTTCTGGATAAAAGGAAATACATTTTATACTCCATCTTTACGATGTGATCTTTTTCCAGGTATCACCAGAGGGATATTAATTAATGCGATTCGTGAAATAAAGGGTATGGAAATAATTGAAGGAGAGTTTGAAGTTAAAGATATCAAAAGAGCGGATGCCGTATTTGTAACAAACTCATTGAAAGAAATTAATGCTGTCTATTCAATAGATGGAGTTAAGTATAACATCGCACATCCATTAATCGGCATTGTAGAACAATTGTTTGAGTTGTATAAAAAAAAGAATCTCATATAAATGGCAGCCTTTAAAACCATCGATGATGTTTGGGAATATCTGGACTCCATTCCCATGTTTTCGAAAGTGGGGGATAAAGCCGGTAATTTCGAGCTTAAAAATATTGCTGCTTTTTGTGAATTGATTGGGAATCCCCAACATGCATTTAAAAGTATCCATGTGGCCGGAACTAATGGCAAAGGCTCTACTTGCTATCTCCTCGAAGCTGTGTATAAGCAAGCCGGATTTAAAACCGGGATATTTACTTCTCCTCATTTATTGAGATATAACGAACGAGTTAAAATTTCAGGAGAAGCGGTTTCTGATGAAATGATTGTGGAGTTTTTCCAGAAATCATCGAATGCATTGGATCAAATTCCCTTGACCTATTTTGAGATTAGTACGGCGCTGGCGTTTTGGGTGTTTGCAAAAGAAAAAGTTGATATCGCAATCATCGAAACAGGCTTAGGCGGGCGACTCGATGCTACTAATATCATAACTCCGGTACTCTCAATTATTACAAGTATAGGGATGGATCATGAGAGCATACTCGGAAATACAATTCCGGCTATAGCGAAAGAAAAAGCCGGAATTATCAAAAGTAAAAAGCCGGTGGTAGTCGGAAATATGAATCAACTGGCTTTAGAAGTGATTAGATCAGAAGCTTCAAGTAAGGATGCGAAGTTAATTCAAACAGAAGATTTAAAGCCGGATTTTGATCAGGGGACAGTGGTCTTCAAAAAGTCTGATCATAAGTTCAAAAGCCAGCTCATCGAACCGATAAATGCATGGAATGTTGCTATGTGTTATGCCACGGTTAATGAGCTCAGAAAAGAATATCAGGTAACCGAAACAGCGTTTAGAGAAGCAATAGCATCATTTTCTGGAGTCCCCGCTCGATTTGAAAAGCTTCATCCCCAAAAACAATGGTATTTTTCTGGCTCTCATAACGAACAGGCTATGGATGCCATGCTGGAAGCTGTACACGAAATTGAAGCTCCCGTGAAAGTGCTGATTCTTTCCATCATGAAAGACAAAGTGAAATCCAAAACTCTAAACAAGCTTAAGTTGTTCGATTTGGTTTATTATTATGAACAGGAAGGGGATCGAGCGGCAAAGTACGATGATATAAAAAAACATCTGGATGTTCTGCTGATAGATGAGAACAATCAAAAAATGATTTTAAAGGAATTGAATACAGAGTTAGTAATTTGTGCAGGAAGTTTTTACTTTTACCCCACAATAAAGCGGTGGCTAAATAAACAGAGTACAAAATCTTAACCACCAACTCTTTTTCATCCTTACCTGATTGAGTGCTTTAAAATATTATCCAATGGTTTGATAATTCAGCATTCACCCCAAATTCAGTAAGTATAATTTTTGCAATAGCACACATATTTTATGTCAGATAATACGACAGGCAGGCTTTCGGCAGAAGAGCTGGAATCTCTAACAAAAAAGAAATTACCCGAATTACAAGTAATAGCTAAATCAGTTGGCGTTAAACGAGTAACAGGTGTTAAAAAGGGCGATCTGATTGACCGGATCAAAGAACAGACCGGTAGCGGAAATAATGCTGGTGGGGATGATGCCCCCAGAAAGAAAAGAGCCAGAATTTCCCGAAAACAAAAAATTGAGGTTCCTGCAGAAGAAGAGAAAAGTCAGGATCCGGAAGATGAAGAGAAGCAGGAAGAGCCTAAAAGAACGAGTCAAAAGGAAGAAGAAATGACTACCTATGGTGGTTCATCTCATATTGTATCCTACAAAAAGGATAATCAGAAAGAGGAAGACGAAAAAGAGAAAGAAAGAAAGCGAAGACAGCAGCAAAGGCAAAGAGATCAAAACCGGAATAATAACCGGAACAATAACCGAAGGCACGAACACGATCAGCTTCCTACTTCTGATGCTCCTACTCTTCAGGAACGTCTGGACGAAATTTCAGATCAACTTGGTCCGTATTTGATTAATGAAGGGACTCTTGAAATTTTACCAGACGGATACGGATTTCTTCGCTCAGTAAACTATAACTACAAAGCGAGTCCGGACGATATTTATGTTTCACCTTCTCAGATTAAGAGATTCAGATTACGACAAGGTGATTGTGTGATTGGTATTATTCGTCCTCCAAAAGTAGGGGAGCGGTATTTTGCTTTGTTGAGGGTTGAAGGTGTTAATGGACGCATCCCGACTGATATGGATAACCGTGGAGTGTTTGATGATTTACTCCCAATTCACCCGGATCAACGATATAAACTTGAATATAGTCCCAGAGAGTACACAACTCGTTTTATAGATATGTTTGCTCCTGTTGGTAAAGGGCAGCGCCAGCTGATTGTTGCCCAACCTAAAACCGGAAAAACTACCATACTGAGAAACATTGCGAATGCAGTTTCACACAATCATCCGGAAGCAAAAATATTGATTTTATTAATCGATGAGCGACCTGAAGAAGTAACCGAAATGGAACGTACGGTAGAAGGTGCAGAGGTAGTGGCTTCTACTTTTGATGAAAAACCGGAAAACCATATCGGACTTTCAGAAATCGTATTCGAAAAAGCTAAACGGTTAGTAGAAAGTGGTCACGATGTGCTTCTTCTTCTTGATTCCATTACACGTCTGGCACGAGCTTACAACGTAGGTGCAGGAAATAAAGGCCGAACAATGACCGGAGGTGTGGATTCAGAAGCACTGAAAGTGCCTCGACAGTTATTCAGCTCTGCACGAAATATTGAAGGTGGCGGTTCGCTTACTATTATCGCAACAGCACTGGTTGAAACCGGATCCAGAATGGATGATGTGATTTTTGAAGAATTCAAAGGAACCGGTAACTCAGAAATCGTTCTTGATCGTCGTATTTCTGATCGTAGAATCTATCCTGCAATTGATGTATTCCGAAGTGGAACACGTCGCGAAGAGCTTTTGGTAAGTGATGCAGAAAGAGAGAAAGTAGTACTACTCCGTCGATATATGACAAATATGAACTCTTTTGAAGCCGCTGAATTCTTACTCGATAAAATCAAAGGAACAAAGGATAACGAAGATTTCCTCATTTCGATGAATAAGTAATATTATTCCGCTCCAATTCGCTCTCAATATTTAAAAAAATTATTCGAATAAGTACTAATAATCTTTTTTAACTATTTTAAAAACAAATATTTAAATAGCGGGAACTTTTCTTACTATTTTTTGAGTTATTTCCTTCGATGACTCGAAAAAAACATAGCGCATTACTTATAGGGATGATTCTGACTTCGATATTTTTAGTTGAAGTATCTCATCATTATGGTAGTTTCATTGGAGAAATATTCGTAGAGAATACTCTGGAAGTTCCAAATATTCCTATACCTGCGCCTGATCTGATAGAAGAAACTGCTAAAGAAGATTATCTTCATTTTGAAGATTTTGTGGCTTTGATATCAGATTATAGACCTCTCAAGAATCATGTTAATTTGATGACTGAGAGTCTATTTGAACAAAACGTGCTTGTCCCGCCCCCCGACAGTAGCATCGTTTAACTATACCAGACACATTTATTGGCATTAACAGTGGCTTCTTTAAGCTTGCCAATGAAATTGTATCAACTACTCAATAAAAAACTTACCTAAAACTTAAATAACAATAACCATGTTTAAATTTAATAAAATAAATAGTCTAGGACTTTTAACACTAACCCTTTTAATGATTGGTTGCACCCAAAAAGAAGCAATTTCTCAGGATGCACCAGTAAAAGAAGTAATTACTGCAGAAGCTCAGGCTAGTATGACACCGGAAGGAATTCTTGAAGGTTTAAAAGCCGGTAACATGAATTACGTGAACAATAACTTAACTGAAAGAGATCTACAGGCTCAGGTTAAAGCTACTGCTTCTGGCCAATTTCCTTCAGCTGTAATTCTTTCATGCATTGACAGTCGTGTTCCTGTTGAGCATGTATTTGACCAGGGAGTAGGAGATGTATTTGTTGCTCGTGTAGCTGGAAATACGGTAAACCCAGATATTCTTGGTAGCATCGAGTATGGTGCAGCGGTGGCTGGTTCTAAGCTTATCGTTGTAATGGGGCATGAGGCTTGCGGAGCTGTAAAAGCTTCTATCGATGAAGCTCAATTAAGTTCTAACGCTGATGTGTTACTTGAAAGAGTACATCCTGCAATCGAAGCAGTTGAAGGATATAGTGCTGACCGTACTTCCGGAAACTCTGCTTTTGTAGATGAAGTAGTAAACACAAACGTTACTATGACTATCGACGAGATGTTGGAAGAAAGCCCTGTACTTAAAGGCTTACTTGACGAAGGAGAAATTATGGTTGTAGGTGCATACTATGACCTTGATACTGGTAAAGTTACTTTTATTGAGAAGTAATAACCAATCTCCTAACGGAGTGAAGTCCTGCTGAGAAATCGGCAGGACTTTTTTTATGAATGTTTGGCGGTATTTTTTGATTTACTTTCTGGTCATGAATATCAACAAGTTTTTATTTAAGAAGAGCACATTCTACTTCGCATTATTTTTTGTGTTTGCACTGTTTGCATTCTGGCCGGGTTATTATGGAAAACTGGGACAGGAAATGGAGCCCCGGTTTCACACCCATGGAATTTCGATGACTCTTTGGTGTTTGATGCTGATTGCTCAGGCATATTTGATTCGCATCAACAAAAGAAAAATTCACAAATATATCGGCTGGAGTTCTTATTTAATGGTCCCTTTGATTGTTGGAACGACAATAAATCTGGTTCATTTCAGATTGGGAAGGGCGGAAGTACTGACTGCCCCCGTACTGTTAGATCTTGCGTTGATGATAAATTCAGTAATCGTATTCGTGATCCTCTTTGGGCTGGCTATCTATTACAAAAAAGATTCGCTTACTCACGCACGCTATATGATTTGTACCATCTTTCCGATGTTTACTCCAATTACAGACCGGCTGATTTATCGAAACGTACGGCCTTTGGTAGAATACGCCCCAACTATAGATGGCGCTGCAATTGTTCCTTTTTTCGGATTTATACTTGCGGATATACTCTTAATCGGGTTATTAGTATGGGACTGGAAAACCAACAAAAGATGGAAGGAATTTGGGTTGAGTCTGGTAATATTGGTTATCTACCAAGTATCAGTATTCACTGCTCATTTTATCCCGGTCTGGAAAAGCTTTGGAGAATGGTTTTTTACTTTACCGTTGAGTTGAGGCTGTTATCGGAATCCAGATTTCTTAAGTTTTTGTATATAATGTAAGCAATCTTATTTCATTCAAATATGATTGCTTATTTTGTATCAGTTAAAATCCAACTAAGTACTTAATTGCACTTAGAGCAAAACCACCAATAAATAGCCAATCAAGAATATGAGCAATGTTTTTAACTGTAAATGACCTAATATCTTCATATCTAATATCTACAGAGCTTTGATTTGATCTGAGTTTTAAATTATACCACTGTAATTCTACAAAATACCTAGGAATAGAAACTATAAAAATTCCTATTACAGCTAGTAGAATAACGGCAATCTCAAAATTATCAGTAATTCCTTTTCCAAGTGGAGAGTCTGCCCATATCCAAATATTTGCTATGTATGCAGCAATTATTCCTTTTGTAACTATATAAGCTTCAGTAAAAGCAGAAAGTTTGGTCTTAAGTATATCAAACTCAATACCTACAATATTCTTTTTCTTTTCCAATGTCCTACCAATTTCCATAACCAAAGAATAAATGGACATAAAAAAGGTGAGTGCAATAAGAGTTACAATTAAAAGTGAGAAATTTAATAGGAAATAATAGACTCCCAGTCCTCTTAGTTCATGATCTGTTGTTAAGAACCAGTAATATTTTTTTTGATCAACTAAACTCATTATATCATTTATGTAGTTGCTAGTTAGAAGGAAAGCAACTGAAAGTATTAGTAGTCCTAGTAAAATTGGTTTAATATTTGAGCGCTTAGGTAGAATAATATTTTCAGAAAGTTCTAAATTTTTAAATTCAGTTAATTCAGCAGATTTTTTCACAACAATCACAATTAACCAACATGTTAAACCAACGTATATAGGGCAAATAAAAGAGTAAAGAACAATATTCCACCAATCTTCAAGAAAATAAATAGTATCTGATGGAGAAAAATCTTTGTGAGTAAATAGATTTTCAAGGATAGTTTTGGATGGGTCAATTAATGTCCCATTGATAGCTGATAGTCCAAGGTTAACAATGAAGGCAAAGAAAAATGTTATTAAGAAGCCAATAATGGCAGCATGTTTTCCATCAGGTCCTGTGTAGGACTTTTTAAGATTTATAGGTATTTCTGGAGCAACTTCTACGAAAATTAAGTTTACTAGTAATTTTAATTGCTTGAAAAAAGGAAGATTTCCAAGATCAATAAACTTAGAAAACCAGTAGAGTTTAGGTTCATTATGTAAATTTTTTTCTTTTGCCATCTTTTAAGAATTATTTTATTTCACCTCCAGCAACGCATACCTTTTTTCCTCATCCTGAACTAAAACTCCGGATTTAACATGAATAGAATGATAAAAGAAAATAGCGGCTTTTTCCTTTACTGCTTGTCTTAAAAGCAATGTTTTAGCTTTTTTGGATTGAATGGGGTCGATATCCATTTGCTTCATAGTATAATGGTTCAGATGATATTCATTGGGAACCAAATCTCCTAAAAAGTACGCGGTTTCACCGCCATCCTGTATTTTTATGATTTGATGTCCGGGTGTATGCCCACCGGTTTTGATAAGAGTTATACCCGGCAGTAACTCAAAATAGGTGTCTGTGATTAGTACAAGTTTATCTTCGGCATAGAGTTTATAAAACTCATCCAGATTGTAATCTCCACCTTTAACCGAATTTTCTTCTCCCATCCGTTGAACGGCATAATGCCATTCCAACTTTTGTAGAAAATAATTAGCGTAAGGCATTGTAGGTTGAGTGGTAGCTTTATCATCTACATAGGTGCAACCGGCAGCATGATCGAAGTGGAGGTGCGTTAAAACTACGTGAGTTACATCACTGGGAGTAAGACCAAAAATATCGAGATTGGTTTTTAGATTTGAAGTATCGGTATAACTGCTTTTTGCATCCAGTCCCCAACCCAAACCGGTATCAAGGAGAATTACATGTTTTCCATCTCTGATAAGAATAGGATCTATTCCGATTGGAGTAGAATTTCTGGGTACATCGGTACTCTCTTTTTTTGATGTGATTTCTCCGGCATCAATCTTTTGGAAAATACCGTCTTCGAAAACATCAAAAATTCCTTCGCTGAGTTGCTCTACTTCAAAGCGGCCGATCTTCATAGGCTGTGAATTATATTCTGAATTATCCCGTTGTCTCAACTTAATAAAACTTCGCTTTCAATCAATTCCTTTTATCTTTGCTGACATGAATTCATATGACGCTATTATCATAGGCTCGGGGCATAATGGGCTTACAACAGGTTGTTATCTCGCAAAAAATGGCTACAAGATTTTAGTTCTTGAGCGCAGAGATACCATCGGAGGTGCAGTCTGTACAGAGCGGATGTTCGAGTCTGAAGAGAATCCCAATGGCTTTCTGATGGATGTAGGTTCTTCGGTCCATATCATGATCCATCAAACCGGAATTATCGAAGAGCTTGAGTTAACGAAATACGGACTCGAATACATCGATATGGATCCGATTATGTCATATCCGGTTCCAACAGGAAAAGGGGTAATACATTTTTGGAAGGATGTAGACAAAACTCTCGAATCTATATCAAAAGTGGCTCCCCAAGATGTTAAGAATTACAAAGAGTTTATTGATTTCTGGGGAAAGATCAACAAAGGAGTACTGAAGGCATTTATGACAACTCCTACTACCGGTGGTATTGTTGCAGAGATGGCAAAAGCTCAGATAAAAGATGGAGCCATGTTTAAGAAGGGAGAAAGTACTTCCGGATTACAAAAAATACTTTCCAGTTATGGAAAAGTGGTAGATGATGCATTTGATAGTCCACATATGAAAGCAGCCTTGCTTTGGTTTGCTGCTCAGTCAGGGCCATTACCCGATCACTCTGCAACAGGTGACTTTGCAGGCTGGCAGTCGATGTTACACCAGAGCGGAGCAAAGCATCCAAAAGGTGGAAGTGGAATGCTTACTCAGGCTATGAAAAACCTGATCGAGGCACATGGCGGTGAGGTTAAAGCCAATAATCCGGTAGAAAAGATTTTGATTGAAAATGGAAATGCGATTGGAGTTCAAACAGAAAATGGAGAAGAATTCAGAGCACCAATTGTAGTTTCCAACGCGCATGTTCAAACTACGATGATGAAAATGGTGGGACGGGAACATTTGGAAGATTCGATGTTTACAAAGGTGAAGAACATCAATGTCGGAAATGGATTTGGAATGGTTATTCGCTGTGCAGTTGATGAACTTCCCGAATATACCGCCGCACCAGATGATCCTTATATCCATAACGGAATTCAGTTAATGGCCCCATCCGTGCAATACATGAATAATGCAATTGGCGATTACATGCAGAAACGTCCGCCAGAGAAACCGGCGGTTCTGGCTATGACATTTTCTAAAATTGATCCGGAAGTTGCAAAAGATGGTAAGCATACCATGTTCGTATGGGCGCAATGGCATCCTTACGAATTGGCAAATGGATTACTTTGGGATGATATTCGTGATCGGGAAGCACAAAAAATCTATGATGTAGTGGTTGATTACGCGCCTAATATGAAAGGAAAACTCATAGACTGGTACATCCAGTCGCCACTTGATATCGAACGAAAACACGGTTTGCTTCGCGGTAATGTGATGCATGTGGAAATGAGTTTCGATCAAATGTTTATGTTTCGTCCGATACCGGAACTAAGTCGATACGAAACGCCTATAAAAAACTTGTACCTTTCCAGCGCTTCCTGCCATCCTGGTGGAGGTGTTTTCGGAGCTGCAGGACATAATGCTGCTCAGGTTATTCTTAAGAAATCGAAAAAGAAAAAGTGGTTTAGTTGAATACGAAAGCTTTAATACATCTATCAAAATTAGATCATAATCTGGACGCTATAGCCCAAAGATTAAAGCCCGGAGTGAAACGAATGGCTGTGGTAAAAGATGATGCTTATGGGCATGGAATTATTCCATTATCAAAGCATATGCAGGATAGAGTAGAATGGTTTTGTGTTGCTCACGTAATTGAAGGTAAACATTTGAGAGAAACTGGAATTACTAAACCTATTCTGGTATTTGAAGCACCTTTAGAAGAAACGGCATCTCTTTATGTTGACTATAATCTTACTGCTACACTTTCTGAAATAAGTGCATTTGAAGTTCTGCTACCTGGTTCTGAATATCAGATTAACATTGATACCGGCATGCATCGGCTCGGGATTTTACTGGACGACGTGTCAAATTTAGTAGAGGAAATACCTAAGCATCAGGACTTAAGATGTACAGGGATTTACACACATTACTTTAAAGCTGATGATCCGGGAAATTGGGAGGTAAAGAAACAGCTTGAGCTTTTCAAAGCAGCGAGGGCTCAGTTTCCATCTGAATGGATGACACATACTGCGAATACAGGAGGAATTTTTCATTATGGAGATTTAGATCTTCAGTTTGATGCGGTTCGTCCCGGAGTATGTTTATATGGTTTTGGAGCTGGAGAAGTGAAAGTGCCTGATTTGGAACCTATCATGGATATCTGTTCTTTCCTTATGCAAGTCAAGCCTGTTCGAAAGGGCGATCCAGTTAGTTATGGTGGGAAATGGATTACTCCAGAAGATGGATTCATTGGGATTATCCCCACAGGTTACAGTGATGGAATCCCAAGAATTTTGACAAACTCAATTAAACTGAAAATAGGGGAGAAATTGTACGATCAGGTTGGTGTAATCAGTATGGATTATACCATCGTATTTTTGGGAGATGATCGACTTGAAGCTGGAACTGAAGTTTATTTTCTAAAGGGTAAGGAACTAACCGCAAATCAATGGGCTAAAGTTGCTCATACTATTCCGTACGAAATTACGACGAGCATCAGAGAACGGGTAAAGAAAATCTACCTGTAATTAATACTCGATAGTTTCCAGCTCTACATCATAAACCAATACGGTTGACTCTGTTGGATTTAAACTCGGTGGAATTACCATAACACGGCGTTCACCTTCCAGCATTCCGAGAATACCTTCGACAAAACCTTCACCTTTCGAGTTTCTTCCCCTGTCATTCACATAAGAGCCTATATTATTAAAGCGGTCTGGAGAGGTGCTTCCGTTTCCATATGAACTTTCGAAAATAGTTCCGTCATCACGTCTTCCTGTATAATAGATTTGAATATCATCTCTGATTACCACTTCGAAAGACTCCGGATTACCTTCAGTAATCACATAGTAAATAAGCCCGGACTCAGTGGTTACTTTAGTAACACCTTGCGCAGTAGTATCGGGAAGAGGGGGGACATCTGAATAATCAATTCGAAAAGGATTACTATCATCATTACAGGCAGAAACGACAAGCGCAGTAAGAATAATAAGTGAAAAGATTTTCAGATTTTTGAGAGAATTCATCAATAAAACTTATGAGTTTGAAACGACGGGTATACAACCCGCATTTAGACAATATATTATGCAATTTCGAAGCATTAAAGATATCATTTCAGCAGGAGAAAAGCTGTAACGGATTTTAGGATTCTGTTTCTCCAAACGCTTCCTGAAGTTCTTTTTCTCTTCGTTTACCCGCAATGTGACTTACCCAAATTGAAAATTCGTATAACACAGCCAATGGCATTGCAATAAGAATCTGTGATATAGGATCAGGGGGGGTTAGTAATGCCGCCATCACGAGGCAAACTATAAGCGCGTGCCTTCTGTATTGGCGAAGGAAAGCAGGGGTGAGGATTCCTATTTTTGAAAGTGCATAACTGATAATGGGTATCTGGAAAATAATACCACAGGAAACCACCCACATAGCAAGTGAGCTGAAGTATTCATTAATATCGAAATCATTTCGCACGATACCAGAATCAGAGATATTGAAAGAAGCAAAAAACTGAAGTGCAAAAGGAACCAGAATCAAATAGCCGAATGAGACTCCGATCAAAAAGAATAAGGTTATAAAAAATGCACTAACGATTGTTTTCCATTTTTCTTTTGTCTCAAGTGCAGGCTCAATAAAAGCCCACATCTGAAAGATGAAAATAGGCGAGCCGATCATGAAACCGGAAACAAATAACATTCCCCAGAAGGTGAAAAACTGTCCGGGTAACTTTCTGCTCTGTAAAGTTAAATCAATGGCGTCAACTTTGATGATATCGTACATGAAAAAATTAGCCTTTGTTGGGCCAAGCAGAACTTCATCGATCACAAAATCTGAGAAAATAAACGCCACAATCACACCAACCACAATGCCAATCATCCCCTTGATGATTCGCCAGCGTAGTTCTTCCAAATGTTCCAGAAAGGACATCTGATCCGTTCTGTCAGCTGGTTTTACAACCTTCGGGGGTTCCTGACCCATTATTTGGCGTTCTCCGGTGTTCAAATTGCTTTATTAAGCGGTTACGAAATCATACAAAGGAAAACGTGAACAAAGCTCGTTCACTTCAGATTCTACCTTTGTTAGTACATCTTCATTACCTGGATTTTGAATCACTTTGTCAATGAGTACTGCAATGTATTCAAACTCGGCTTCTTTAAGTCCTCGGGTAGTCATTGCCGGAGATCCAATACGGATACCGGAAGTTACAAAAGGACTCTCAGTATCAAATGGAACCATATTTTTGTTAACGGTGATAGCGGCTTTCCCAAGCGCTTCTTCAGCCACCTTTCCGGTTACTCCTTTATTTCGAAGATCAATCAAAATGAGGTGATTGTCAGTACCACCACTTACGATATCATATCCAAGCTCGACAAATTTAGCAGCAAGTGCTTTAGCATTTTTTTGAACCTGTAGTTGGTAGTCTTTGAAGGAAGGTTCAAGTGCTTCGCCATAAGCTACCGCTTTTGCAGCTACTACATGCATTAGCGGTCCACCCTGAGTTCCGGGGAATACTGCGGAATCCAATACTTCACTCCAGTTTTTTGTTCGTCCGGATTTTGGAGCAACAACTCCCAAAGTATTTTCACCGTCTTTACCAACCAGAATCATTCCACCACGAGGTCCGCGAAGTGTTTTGTGTGTAGTCGTAGTAACTACGTGAGCATGAGGCAGAGGATCATTTAAAATCTTTGTAGCAATTAATCCTGCAGTATGTGCCATATCCATCCAAAGGAGTGCACCAACTTCATCTGCAATCGAGCGGAAGGCTTCATAATCATAATCCCGGGAATAAGCTGAGGCTCCAATAGAAATCATCTTTGGGTTAACCGCTTTCGCTTTCTCACGGATCTTGTTGTAATCCAATCTGCCAGTTTCTTTTTCTACGCCATAAAATTCAGGCTTAAAATAAATTCCGGAAAAGTTCACAGGTGAACCATGAGTAAGGTGACCGCCATGAGATAAATCAAATCCAAGTAAGGTATCTCCGGGCTTCATCAGAGCAAGATAAACTGCAGCATTAGCTGAAGCACCGGAATGAGGCTGAACATTCACCCAATCTGCACCAAATAACTCTTTAGCGCGATCTCTGGCTATATCCTCGATCACATCAGCGTATTCACAGCCTCCATAATATCTCTTGCCGGGGTAGCCTTCTGCATATTTGTTGGTGAGATTACTTCCATTGGCCTGAAGGACTGCTCTGGTTACAAAATTTTCGGAAGCGATAAGTTCCAGATTGGTATTCTGGCGTTCAGTTTCCTTTTCAAGTAATTCAAAGATCTTAGGGTCTTGCTCCTGGATAGATTTCATTAACTGGGATCTTTTTGAGTTAGTGATTCAATTTTTTTTATACGTCGTTCATGTCGTCCGCCTTCAAATTTGGTTCCAAACCAAGCCTTTAGAATGGCTTCTATTTCCTCTTCGGTATCTTCCAGTTCTCTTCCTGGAAGACAAAGGATATTGGCATCGTTGTGAAGGCGAGTAAGGCCGGATATCTTTTCATTCCAAACCAGCGCAGCTCTTACTTTTGGGTATTTATTGGCAGTCATGCAAACACCCTGACCACTTCCACATACTAAAATTCCCTGCTCGTATTCTCCGGAATTAATTCGTTCAGATACCTGAACTGCAAAATCGGCATAATCAACAGAGTCTTCAGTGTGTGTTCCAAAATCAATGGGAGTATGACCGAGTTTCTCTAATATCTTTTTGGTAATGGATTTTGCTTTGAACCCGGCGTGATCGCTCGCAATAGGGATGATCATTAAATTAAATTTGGAATGAATGATTGGGGCATAAATATCTTCAAAAAATCAGTTAGTTTAAAGGCGAATTAAGTGTTTGAGGACGAATTATTTTAAACGGTCATCCTGAGTACACTGCTGAAGGATCAGAACAGCAAAAAATTCAATTAAACCCGTTGCGAGTATTCATTTCAACACACTGAATCACTTAAATAAACAGATATGTACCAAAAAGAACTGGAAACAGCACGAAAAGCTGCAGGAGATGCAGCGAAGATTATCAGAGAATTTGCATCGAATCAATCTTTTGAAATAGAGCTCAAGCGTAAAAATGATTTAGTAACAGATGCCGATTTAGCTTCCGAGAAGAAAATTATTGAGATTATTAAGTCTGTATTTCCTGAAGATCAGTTTTTAGCTGAAGAATCAAATACACATGCTAAGCTGCCGGCAGGAAGAGTATGGATCATCGATCCGATTGACGGAACCACTAATTTCTCGCATGGTTTTCCTCCCTATTGTGTGTCGATCGCATTTTGGGAAGATGGGGAAGCGAAAGTAGGATTGGTACTTGAAGTGGCACATGATGAGTGGTTCTGGGCAGTGGAAGGAGAAGGAGCATGGCTTGGTGATAAGAAGATTCAGGTTTCGGAAATTACAGAGCCTTCACGAGCCTTAATTGGTACAGGATTTCCTTACAGTCAGTTTGAGTTGGTTGATCCATATCTCCAGGTACTCAAAAATATGATGCAGAAAACGCATGGGGTACGCAGAGCCGGGGCGGCTTCCTATGATTTATGCTGTGTTGCTGCGGGTCGACTGGAAGGTTTTTACGAATATGGACTTAATCCCTGGGATATAGCAGCGGGAATGCTGATTATTAAAGAGGCAGGAGGTATTTCCACCGACTGGAAAGGAGACCAGAACCAACTCTTCGGAAAAAGAATCATTACAGGAAATCCTGAAATATGTAAGTTTTTGGAAGGGGAGATAAAAGCTTGTTTTTCTGAGGGGAATCTTTCGGTTTAATTTTATTATTCAATCATTAGTGGCTTAGTAAGGAGAATTAATTCGTTGTATAAGTTGTACTCCGATTTGCTTCTTTCTTGCCTGTCCTATTTCACTCTCCACTAATTCTCCATACCTTTCAAACGAATCAAAAAAAGGAAGAAACGTGCCCGAACGTAATGTAAATGTGGGGATTGTGCAGATGAGCTGTTTATCCAATCCCGAAGAAAATCTTACTAAAGCTATTCAGAAAGTAAAAGAAGCGGCCAAGCAGGGTGCTCAAATTGTGTGCCTTCAGGAGTTGTTTCGTTCGCTATACTTTTGCGATGTGGAGGACTACGATAATTTTAAACTGGCAGAGCCGGTTCCCGGACCAAGTACAGATGCATTATCTAAAGTAGCGAAAGAGTTAGGTGTGGTAATTATCGCATCTTTATTTGAGAAGAGAACCGAAGGATTATATCACAATACTACGGCTGTTTTGGATGCTGATGGTAGCTATCTGGGCAAATATCGTAAAATGCATATTCCTGATGATCCGGGATATTATGAGAAGTTCTATTTCACTCCCGGCGATATGGGCTACAAAATTTTTGAGACAAAATTCGCCAAAATTGGTGTTCTTATTTGTTGGGATCAATGGTATCCGGAAGCTGCACGAATTACGACACTTAAAGGCGCAGAGATGTTGTTTTATCCAACCGCTATTGGCTGGCATAAGGATCAGGATGTACCAACAAATGACGAACAGTATCAGGCGTGGCAAACCATACAACGGTCACATTCTGTGGCAAACGGAGTTCCAGTAATTTCAGTGAACAGGGTTGGCGCTGAGGGAGAAATGAATTTCTGGGGAGGTTCATTTATCACCAACTCATTTGGAAGAGTTTTGCACAAGGCTTCCCATACAGACGAAGAAATACATGTCGAATCACTTTCGATGGATTCATCTAATGAATATCGTACGCATTGGCCGTTTTTGAGAGACCGACGTATCGATTCCTATCAGCCTATCACTAAGCGTTTTCTGGATGATGATGAATCTCATTGAGGCTCCATCAAACCGGAAGGAAATACTACGCTTTAAAGAAATTCCGGCTGAACACGGATTTTACTTTCCCGCAGAGTGGGCAGAACATGAAGCTACATGGCTAAGCTGGCCGCACAATCCTGATACATGGCCGGGTAAAATTGAAAAAATCTGGCCGGCATACTGTGAATTCATAAAATTGGTGTCGGAAGGGGAGAAGGTGAACATCAACGTTCAGGATGAGGCAATGGCGAAAGAAGCTTTTGCTAAGATTAAAAATGCCGGCGCAGATTTGTCTCAGGTCTTTTTTTATCTGAACCCTACCAATGACGCCTGGTGTCGTGATCATGGTCCCGCTTTTTTGTTGAATAAAGAATCGGATAAGAAAATCATTGTCGATTGGGGCTATAATGCCTGGGGTGGAAAATATCCACCTTTTGATTTGGATGATGTTATTCCAACTCGAATTGCCCAGCAACTCAGATTTCCTGTTGCTCAGGCAGATATTGTAATGGAAGGCGGTTCGGTGGAATTCAATGGAAAGGGAACTGTGCTTACCACAACTGCTTGTTTATTGAATAAGAACCGGAATCCGCATCTTACTAAAGCGGGAATTGAGGAGTATTTGATGAACTTTTACGGAGTCACGAATATCCTTTGGCTCGGTGATGGAATTGTAGGCGATGATACCGACGGTCATATTGACGATTTGACTCGGTTTATAAATGAAAACACGGTAGTAACGGTAGTGGAGGAAGAGGAGACGGATGAGAATTTTTTACCTCTGAAGGAAAACTTAGAGTTACTTAGAAGCTTGAAACTTCAGGATGGAAGTCCACTAACCGTAATTGAACTTCCGATGCCTGAAGCGAGATATTATGAAGGTCAAAGGCTCCCAATGTCTTACGCAAATTTCTACATCGCTAATAAGTATGTAATTGTACCAATATTCAACGATCCGAATGATGAAAAAGCTTTGGAAATACTTCAGGCTTGTTTCCCTGGTCGAGAAGTGGTTGGGATCAACTCATCAGATCTTATCTGGGGATTAGGAAGCTTTCATTGTTTGAGCCAGCAGGAGCCAAAAACTATATAAAATTACCTGAATGTGACCCAAACCCCATGATTTTCAGAAGGGGGAAGCCAGTCTGGTGGCAAAATATCTGTACTATCGAACTGAATACCCAGTATTTGAGAATCACTCAGAGTTGCATCGTCAATGATAAAATCATATCCATTAATTCGATAAACAGCATTTTCTTTTTCATCAGGTGTACGGATTATTCCATGAAATTCAGCTCCTAATTCAATAAGTAACTCTGTAAATAATGGTGATGCAGTTATCCATACAGCCTTAATACCTCTAACATTATTCGAATGAGTTGTTATTGAATCCGGATCAGAAATGGAATTCTCGTAATTAATGAAATAAAAACTGGTAATCCCTTTATTTTCAAATGTTAAATATGAGAATGGATTACCTGAATTTACATTATAGCTCAGCCCCAGTTCATCTGCTTTTTTCTGGACTATATTTAAAGGGGCTCTTAATGCAATAAAAATTCCTCCTACCTTTAAATCCAGGAAATCCCGATATCTTTCAGCTAATTCATCTCCCGGATCTCCTTTAACGGTCATAAGTTCAACAGAACTTCCATCTTTAAATTTGATGTGTTTGTTTAATAATCCATTGCTGTGAAGTCTTCCATCCTTGAAAGTAAATCCTAAATCAGAATAACTTTTAGTTGCTTTATCAAGATCCGATACTGCAATTGTAATGTGATCCAGAGAAACGTCGGAAACATTTGTCTGAGCTATAGAAGTATTGGAAATGATTAGAGTGAATATAATAGAATACAGAAACGGCTTAGTTGACATATATCAGAGAAAAACGTTTATCAGGTTACAATCTAAAATAAAGCTTTAATCTTATTTTGCTTAACAACATTTCACTTCAAAATCTGCTCAAAAAGCCCTAATTTAAAAGCACTCATCGTTGGTCGTTCGTAATTCTAACATGGCAAAGTATATTTAATGGCTCATTTCGAATTAAACGAAGTTACCAGTAAACTCCCAAAGCACTTACATAAATTTATAGTCCGGCAACCCTATGAGGAATACACATCTCAGAATCAGGCGGTTTGGCGATATGTTATGCGAATGAATGTGGACTATCTGAGTAAGGTAGCACATGGATCATACGTTGATGGTTTAGCCGCTACAGGAATTACCGTGGATGATATTCCCAGAATGGCAGGAATGAACCGGATTCTAAAAAATATTGGATGGGCAGCAGTTTCTGTGGATGGATTCATCCCTCCTAATGCATTCATGGAATTTCAGGCTTATAATGTTCTTGTGATAGCCTCGGATATGAGAACCATTGATCATATTGAATACACACCCGCACCTGATATTATTCATGAAGCCGCTGGACATGCTCCCATAATAGCTAATCCGGAATATGCAGAGTATTTGCGCAGATTTGGAGAAATTGGAAGTAAAGCGATCTCTTCTTCAGAAGATTATGAAATGTATGAGGCCATTCGGTTGCTTTCTATCTTAAAGGAAGATCCTAATTCATCGGACGAAGAAATCAATGCCGCACAGAAACAGGTCGAAGATTTACAGAATAATATGACTGAGCTTTCCGAAATGGCAAAAATCCGGAATCTGCATTGGTGGACGGTTGAATATGGGCTTATAGGGGATGTCGACAATCCAAAGATTTATGGGGCAGGATTGCTTTCATCTATTGGAGAAAGTAAAGCATGTTTACAACCCTCCGTAAAGAAAATCCCATATTCTATAGAAGCTGCAACTCAGAATTTCGATATCACAAATCAACAACCACAGCTTTTTGTAACTCCAGATTTTGCATATCTGAGTCAGGTACTTGAAGAGTTTGCTAATACCATGGCTTTAAGAACAGGTGGACTTCAGGGAGTTAAAAAACTAATCGATTCGAAGGGGCTGGGTACGGTTGAGCTCAGCACAGGAATTCAGATTTCAGGGAATTTTAGCGAAGTGATAGAAGACCCAAAGGGAAGGGTTGCTTACATCCAGACAAAAGGACCTACTGCATTAGCAAATCGGGATAAAGAACTTATTAGTCATGGGACGTTAAATCATCCGGATGGCTATGGAAGTCCGGTTGGGGAATTGAAAGGCATCAACCTACCGATAGAAGATATGGCTCCCAGAGATCTAGATGCTTATGGAATCTACGAGGGTAAAACCAAGCGCTTCGAGTTTGAAAGTGGGGTGATTGTTGAAGGTAGAATCATTACCGGAACCCGGGATCTCAGAGGCAAGATTCTGATTATTACAATGGAAGATTGTACTGTAACCTATGGGGATAAAATACTTTTTAAACCGGAATGGGGCATTTATGATATGGCTATTGGTAAGAAAGTTGTGTCTGCCTACGCCGGTCCGGCAGATGTACACTCATTTGAGGATGTTGGAAAAGTATCGGAGACTAAAACACATAAGATTGTGTATTCAGATCGTGAAAGAGCTTTATATAAATTATATGAGCAGGTTCGGAAAGTAAGAGAGGAGAAATCGGTCAATTCTGAAGTTATTAGAACAGTTTTTGAAAAATTGAAAACTGAGTTTCCAAAAGACTGGCTATTGCCACTGGAATTGTATGAGGTGGCGGTGAAGTACGAATTGGATATACAGGATGATTTACTTTCTTATTTAGAACAGTCGAAAGAAAATCCTTTGTTAACTAAACTTATTGAAAATGGACTGGGGCTTATTCGTAAAGATGCGCTTCAGAAGGTTTAGTTACCGTTAATAAAAAGTACCTGAGTTACTAACAAAGGCGATTTTCTTACTATCCGGCGACCAACTTGGAACGTTGATGGTGCCCTGACCGCCGTAAACGTATGCAATAATCTCTGGCTCACCACCTTCAATCGGCATAAGCCTTATTGTTACTTGTTTGTAAAAAGGATGTTGGGATGGTTCCACATCGGTACCAAAACTCAAAAAAACAATCCACTTACCATCCGGGGAAACATGGGGAAACCAGTCGTTATAGTTCTTATTAAAAGTAATTTGAGTTTGCTCTGAACCATCGGCGTTCATTCGCCAAAGCTGCATTGCACCTGTTCGATCGGAATTGAAATAGATATGTTTCCCATCCGGAGAGTATTCAGAACCATCATCAAGACCGGGTGTGTCGGTAAGTTGAGTTTCTTCCATAGTGTTCACATCCGCAGCCCAAATATCATACTTTCCGTTTCTTTGCCCAGTAAAAATTACGGTTTGATTATCCGGAGAGATACCATGTAAATAGGAAGCTCCAAATCCCGACTTAGTTACTTGTTTGGGCGTATCGCTTCCTTCAACAGGAAGAGTGTAAATGGTGGAAGTATTATCATCATCAGGATTATGATGACTGATTGCTAGCATACTTCCGTCAAATGAAAGTACATGATCATTGTTATTGTTGGTTGCAAATCCTGTATTAAGTTGAGTGATTTCACCCGAATCTAAATGATAGTTGTATAGATACCCATTCGAATTATAGATCAGTTTTTTGCCGTCTACCGTCCAGTTTGGAGCCTGTACAGAATGCTCAGATTCAAATAATATTTTCCTGATTCCTGTCTCTATTTCAAGTACTTCCATTCTGCTCCCAAGATATTCCTGATATTGGACTAAATCTTCCGGAGCAGGTTTTATAATTCGAATATTTTTATAAATTGCTTTTTCAATCACATCAGGATTATGTGCACACACATAAATTCCAGCGAGTACTTCATTATTCAGACTTACTTCAGAAGTCTCAACCGTAGAAAAAGCGTCTCCTTTTTTGGCGGTCGAAAAGAAATAGGTGTCTCCAATTCGAGCCAGCTGAATTATATTCGAAGAACTATCTGGTGAAACCACCTGTTCTGTTTCTGCTTCAAATTCTTTTCTATACTGTAGAGAAATGAGTCCATCCCCATGTACGGTTCCGTTTACCATTGCCGAGTGTGGAGATAAATTATTTCGAACGGTCCATCCAATCTTACGATGAGGATCCACACCTTTTCCTATAAACTCTATTTCAGCCCGAAGTATAAAATCGCCTTGTATGGCTTTCCACAGGAATCGCATTTCATCCGTTTCAGCCCACATGTTAAAACCAGATCCTGTTAGTGTGTATTCTCCGGTTTCAGCATTGTAGTCAACAGTTCCAGGATGAACAACATCCCCAATATCTGTTGTGTTATCAAATATACCCAAGTCGGTTAATTTTTCTTGCTGCTCTGGTGTCACACATGCCATCAATAGAGAGACTGTTGTGAAAACCAATAGTAGGATTCTTAGTTCCATATTCTTTAATTAGGTGAGAAACGCTATTTACTTGTGTTGCATTGAGTAAACAACATTTGTATTCCATTTAACTCCATTCAGGAATATGATAAAATGAACTGATTAATCCTATCAGATGGAACCGCCTCTATCTTTCAGGCGTATTCTCAAAAAAAGGAGAGAAGCTTTTTAGGCCGGGAGGACCGTTAAGGTATTTCAAAGGTTCTCCGAATTCGAATCCTCCCAGGTGGCCGAAGTATCTTGCCCTGGCTTCTAATTGTTTGAAGTATTTGGTTGAAGAAATATAAGTTTCGGGTTCATCGCCGGGATTTTCAACATTGAACTGAGTAGAGAATGCAAGGATTGCTTGTTTTTTAGTTTCCCAGTGATCGGAAATATCAAAAACGAAATCAGGAACAAAGGGACGGTCCTGGATGTAATGCAGAATATGTTTTGGTCTCCAGGGGTCCAGATTGTTAGTTTTGATTTTCTTCAACCCTGAATAAAAAAGAGCATCCATACAAAGCTGAGTTGTTTTACCATGATCCGGGTGCCGGTCATACGGGGCACCAAGCAAACAAACCTGAGGTCTGTGTTTACGTACTTCTTCGATAATTTTGAGTTGGTTTTCCCGGGTGTTTTCAACAAAAGAATCACCCATGTTCAAATTTTCACGATAAGAGATTCCAAGAATTTCTGAAGCCTTAGAAACTTCTTCAGCACGGCTTTGAGGAGTACCGCGGGTTCCCATTTCACCTTTTGTCAGATCAATAATCCCAACAGATCTTCCTTGTGCAACTAAAGCAGCGATTGTACCTCCACAATTAAGCTCGGCGTCATCTGGGTGAGCAGCAAAAACTAAGACATCAACTTGCATGTTTTTCTTTATAAGGTAACAACTTTTAATGGTGTTCAGAAAACTTCGGAGAAATGAGCATATAAAAAAGATTATTTTTAAGGAAAGTGAAACGAAATCAGTACTATTACGTAGTTAAGCACCTAACTCTTTTCCCAATTCGCTATGAGATTACTAAACAGCTTAATTGAAGGACTTAAAGTTGCTCTTCGTGCGCTCGCCATTAATAAAGTCCGCTCTGTCCTAACCGCGCTTTGTATAATCATCGGTATCACAATGGTAACAGTTGTAGATTCTGTTACAACGGGTATGGACGAAAGCTTTGATAGCAGCATGGCAATGTTAGGCACTAATGTTGTATATGTTGAAAAGTGGCCATGGGACGGTGATGAAGATTGGTGGGTATATGCTGGAAGAAAAGAGATGGAATTGGATTATGTAGCTTTTCTTGAGGAAAAGAGTAAGCTGGCTAGTGATGTTGCGGCATCAGCTAATCGTAATGTTTCAATTCGCTACAAGGAGAAAAATGCTGATAATGTTGGGATTAATGGGGCAACCTCAAATTATCTGAATATTCAGGGATTAAATATAGAAAGAGGTAGAATGTTTACAGAACAGGAAGCTCGTTCCTCCGTTAAAGTTGCCGTAATCGGGCAGTCCCTTCAGGAAGCATTATTCGAAGAAGAAGATCCTTTAGGGAAAGAAATCAGACTTGGTGGGCAGAAATTTACAGTAATTGGAATCTTGGAAAAACAAGGAAGCTTTTTGGGATTAGGTGATTCTGATAACCGGGTAATTGTTCCAATTAAGTCGTATGGACAAATTTTTGGATTAAGATGGGGTATTCAAATCGGTGTAAAATTCCCAAATGAGCAAGCGGCTATTGATGGAGAGTATGAAATTGAAGGTTTGATGCGCCAGGTTAGAAACATTGATGCCGCTGAAAAAAATGACTTCGCAATTAATAAACCTCAGGCTTTTGAAGAACAACTTTCCGCTTTCAAGAATGGATTGTACATGGGAGGTTTTGTTTTAGTTGGTCTGTCGTTACTGATTGGAGGGATTGGAATTATGAATATCATGTTTGTTTCTGTTCGGGAGCGTACCAAAGAAATTGGTATACGAAAAGCCGTTGGCGCTAAATCATGGGAGATTTTAACCCAGTTTTTAATCGAAGCAATAATGATATGTATGCTTGGCGGAGTTGTTGGAGTAGCACTGGCTGGATTCTTTACTATTATGATTGATCAGGTATTTACCGCAACTATGAATTTAAGCGTAGTATTTGTCGCATTTATGATCTGTACACTAGTTGGAGTTATCTTTGGTTTTATTCCAGCTTATAAGGCTGCTAAATCTGATCCTATTGAATCATTGAGGTTTGAATAATGCAAATTTTTGAAACAGTAAATCAGGCAACCGATTCTTTAAAAGCGAATAAACTCCGTTCTTTTTTAACATTGCTTGCACTAGTGATAGGTGTATTCTCTGTGATTGTTTCAACTACAGCAGTAGCTGTATTAGATAATTTCTTTACTAATACAATGAGCATGCTGGGAAGCGATGTAATTACTGTTCAAAAAAATCCTGCTGTTCAAATGGGACCTCGGGATGCAAGTTTGCGTAATCGAAAAAATATTAAATTTGATGATGCAGAAAATCTCGAAGAAAGAGTTAGAATAGCAGAAGGAACTTCTCCACTCACTTCATTCAGTTTTACAAAAGTAACATATGGAGATTTAGAGACAGATCCGGATGTTCGGGTTAGGGGAAGCAATAGTGAATTTATAGAAAACAATGCGTTCTCCTTAGGGGATGGCCGTAACATTACTCCAGAAGATGTACAGTATAAACGGAATGTAGTAGTACTTGGTAAAGATGTTCAGGTGGAACTTTTTCCAAATGAATATCCACTTGGAAAGACGGTTCGAATTGATGGGAACCCATATCAAGTAATCGGACTTCTAGAAAAGAAAGGTCAAATCTTTGGGAACTCGTTCGATAATATTGTAGTCATTCCATATACCACTGGTATCAATAATTATGGAGGAGGCAACCGGGGAATTGGGATACAACTTAGAGCTCCGGAAATTTCAAAAATTGAAGATACGATTGAAGAAGTAACCGGAATAATGAGAGTAATCAGAGCGGTAAATCCTGCTGATGAGAATGACTTTGAAATAATCACAAACGACTCTCTTTCGGGTACTTTCGATGCGTTTACAGGAGTTTTATATGCAGCTGGTTTCGCAATAGGATTAATCACTCTTCTCGGAGCTGGAATTGGCGTTATGAATATTATGCTGGTTTCTGTAACTGAACGTACAAAGGAGATAGGTGTGCGAAAAGCAGTAGGAGCAACACGTAAAGCGATAGTTAGTCAGTTTTTGATGGAAGCAATTTTTGTATGTCAAATAGGTGGTCTAATAGGATTATTACTAGGTGTTGGTGCTGGGAATTATGTTGCAGTATTGATTGATACTGAACCTGTAATACCGCTTTGGTCAGTCCTGGGTAGTTTTTTTGGAATGACTTTTATAGGATTGATTTTCGGTGTATTTCCAGCTTTTAAAGCATCAAGATTAGATCCGATTGAAAGTTTACGGTACGAATAAGAAATTGGTGCGGAACGAATTACCGTTTCTTGTATATTATAGAGTATAAGAATAACATCAACAGGGCAAACCATGAACGAAGAGATCATTCAAAATCTTAATGAGCGCCTCGACAGGGCAATTGATAAAGGTCGGGATATTATTGCAGACGAAGAATTCCAACAACGGGTTGAAGAAGTTAAAGTGCAAGCTGAGGATACCATTCGGGAACATCCGCTTTTAAGTGTAGCCGCAGGGGTAGCAGTAGGATTTATACTTGCCCGTATTTTTAGTTCGGATGATTAGTGATGGATCAATTAAGCTCAAGATTAAAGCAAATTACTTCTGAGCTAAAGGAATATCTGGAAACCAGAATTGACCTGTTAGTTCTTAATATCGGGGATCAGATTTCTGCATGGGTCGGACTTTCTACACAAAAGATAATCGGGTATCTGATTCTAAGTTTCGGACTTCTTTTTGCTTCAATTGCACTTGCAATATATTTAGGAGATTTACTTAATAATGAAGCACTTGGGTATTTAATCGTATCTATCCCCCTTTTGATACTTGGATTGATATTTGCTTTTTCTAAACCGTTTGGAATAGCAAGTTCAGTTCAGAAACAATTAATGTCCGGGATTTTAAAAGCTATTGAAGAAGAAAAACCAGCACCCAATAAAACATTAAAATTACCCGAGAATAAAGAGCAGGAGAACTCAGATAAGCATGGCTAAATCACTAAATAAAATTGAGAAGAAGAAAGAAGAGCTTAAAGCCAATCTTAGTCGTATTCAAAATGATTTGGACAACTCTCTCGTAGAAGTAAAAGAGGATGTTGCTCAAACTTTATCTCCAAAACAAGTAATAAAGAAATATCCACTTCAAATTCTGGGAGCCTCGATTGCAATAGGTTTTTTACTTGGATCCAAAAGGTCGAAATCAGTTCCAAAATCCCCATCTTCAAAAAATACTATTGTTGATTCAGTAGGACGTTCAATCAAAAAGAGACTAGCCCAAAAAGCTATTGATACGGCCTTAGATTTCTTCGAAGGTAAGCTTTCTCAAAACGAGGAAGATTAGGCTAATTACTGATTGTTAGCCTTAAAAGTAAAAGGATTTAAAAAACGTAAATCATAGAAATTTCTGTAACTATTTTAATAGTTCATCGTGGAAGTACACCGTCAACAAAAAAGAAAAGGAAACATGAAAAAAATCATCTCGCTCGCACTTCTGGCGATTCTTATTTATAGCGGAACAGCATTAGGGCAAACCGTTCAACGCATTACACTTCAGGATGCCATTCAAATAGCACTTGAAAATAACTATCAGCTAAAACAAGCACAGAATAATCTCAACTTATCCGATCAACAAAGATTAAGTGAGATGGCTGACTTTCTTCCAAGTTTGACTTCCAGTGCCGGATATCAAAAAACAACTGGTCAGCAGTTCGTTCAGGATATTTTAGCTTTTGACAATGTAACGTCTCAAGGCGCCAGTGGCCGATTAGGCGCCAACATTACCGTATTTAATGGATTTGAAAATATAATCTCTTTAAGGCAAAGCATGTATGATCAGGTTTCATTTGAAGAGAGGGTTCAACGTGCTAAAGAAAATGTAATTTTTAATACTGCCAGAGCTTATTTGACGGTATTGGTGAATACTGAGCTCTTAGAAATTGCTAAAGACAATTTAGAGACCTCTGAAAAGCAATTAGAACAAACTCAGGCACAAGTAGAGGTTGGGTCAAGACCGTTAGTAGATCAATATAATCAGGAGTCAACAGTTGCTGGTAATGAGTTAACTGTAATTCAACGGGAAAATCAATTAAGACTAAGTCGTGTTCAATTAATCCGACAACTACAGATTGATCCACTAGGCAATTATGAATTTGTTGTCCCTGATATCACAGAAAGAACAGTTTCACAAACTCCGGAAAGTTTAGATTTACAGACATTAATTGATGAAGCACTTTTAAGTCGTTCAGATATTAAAAGTGAAGAAGCGGATATTCTTTCTACCGAGCTTCAGTTAACACTTGCAAAAACCAGGTTTTTACCTTCAATAACAGCCAGTGGTGCAATCTCAACAAGATGGAGCGATCCATATTTTCTGGATGCGAGCTTTGGGGATCAATTTTTTGACCAGCAGGTAAATAAGGGATACGGTTTTAGTATCAGTTTTCCGATTTTCCAGAACTGGAATAGAATGTACAACCTGGAATCAGCTAAGGTTCAGCTAAAAAATGCACGACTTTCACTCGAAAATTCAAAGCTGGGAGTAGTTCAGGAAGTTACTCAGGCTTACAATGATTTTGCAGCGTATTCACAACAAATTGAATCCGCTGAAAAAGCTTTATTTGCTAGTGAAAAAGCTCTGGAGACACAACAAGAGAGATATAATGTAGGAGCCAGCACTTTTATTGAATTAAGTGAGGCTCAATCTACTTATGTGTCGGCACAATCAGACTTCACTCAAGCACAATACAATTTAATTTTTCAGGAAAAACTTCTCGACTTCTATTTAGGTAAACTAAGCGGAGATGCGGTCGAGTTTTAATTAATATCAATCTTTCAAGGGTAAGTTTATGGCAAAGCAAAAATCATCTTCAAAGAAAACTCTCTTTTGGATAGGCGGTATTATTGTTTTTCTGCTGGCGGTAGGAATTGGTCTTAAATCTGCCGGAGTAATTGGGGGAGAACCTCAGGGAACGAGTGTTGAAACAGCTAAGGCTAAACTCAAAACTATTACTCAGGTAGTTTCTGCCTCAGGTAAAATACAGCCTGAAGTTGAGGTTATTATTCGGCCGGATGTATCCGGGGAGATCATTAACCTGGCAGTTAAAGAAGGTGATTTTGTTCGTAAAGGCGATTTACTGGTTCGTATCAAACCAGATATTTACCAGGCTCAGATTGATAATCTAAATGCTGCTTTACTTACCCAAAAAGCCAGATTAGAGCAAACCAGAGCGACTCTGATTCAGGCTGAAGCTGCTCATAAAAGAGATAAAGAACTTTTTGATAAGAAAGTAATTTCAGAAATGGATTACATTCAAACGAAGTCAAATTGGGATTCTCAAAAGGCAAGCTTAAAAGCTGCTGAATACCAAATTCAAAGTGCTGAGGCACAACTTCGTCAGGCAGAAGAAGAACTTGAACAAACTGTGATTCGGGCGCCGCAGGATGGTACCGTAACCGGCCTTGCAATAGAGGAAGGAGAACGGGTATTGGGTAATTCCCAAATGGCGGGAACTGAAATGATGCGGGTTTCTCTACTTGACAGAATGGAAGTGCTCGTAGAAGTAAATGAGAATGATATCGTAAACGTATCATTGACAGACACAACTCGAATTGAAGTGGATGCTTATCCTGAGCGTAGATTCAACGGAATTGTCACTGAGATTGCTAACTCAGCACAAATAACTGGTGCAGGGTCTAATGAGCAGGTAACAAACTATCAGGTTAAAGTAAGAATTGTTACTCCTCATAACCCCGGGCTGTCAGGTGGGGAACTTGTGCAAACTGAAGCCCCTGAGAATCCCGAAGAAGCTTTTGTGCCAAATTTCAAGCCAGGAATGTCCGCTACTGTGGATATAGAGACACAAACTGCTGTAAACGTTGTTTCGGTACCTATTCAGGCAGTAACCGTTCGTGACTTCGCATTAGACAAAGAAGAGACAAAAGAAGAAGGTTCCAACGAAAGTGATGAAGCTCAAATAGAAATGGCTTCTGCACAAGAAACTGATGACCTTATAATTAAACGAGAAGATTTTCGGAAAGTCGTTTTTAAAGTTGTTGATGGGGAAGCTATTCGTGTTCCTGTTGAAACTGGAATTAGCGATAATACGCATATGCAGATTACAAGCGGGGTAGAAGCAGGAGATGAAATTGTGATAGGTAGTTACCGAACACTATCAAGGAATTTAAAAAATGGTGATAAAGTAACTGTATCTAACAACGAAGAAAACGCAAGCGAATAATATTTAGGGAAAAATAATGAGCGATAAAAAAGCTGTAATTCAAATTACTGACCTGACCCGAACTTATCAGATGGGTGAGACTTTGGTAAGGGCACTGGCAGGGGTTTCATTTAATGTTGATGAAAATGAATATATCGCTATCATGGGGCCTTCAGGTTCCGGTAAGTCGACCTTAATGAATATGATTGGGTGCCTTGATACGCCTAGCTCAGGAGAATATATTCTGAATGGAAATCGTGTTAGTCAAATGGATGATGCTGAGCTTGCTGAAGTTCGAAATCGTGAAATTGGATTTGTTTTCCAGACATTTAACCTCCTGCCCAGAACAAGCTGCCTTGCTAATGTTGAACTTCCTTTGATTTATGCAGGTATGAAATCATCTGAGCGTAAAGAACGAGCAGCAGAAGTACTTGATAAAGTGGGGCTGGGTGATCGAATGGATCATAAACCTAATGAACTTTCCGGTGGACAGCGCCAGCGTGTGGCTATTGCCCGTGCATTGGTTAATAACCCATCTATTTTACTTGCTGATGAACCTACCGGTAACCTTGATACCAAAACCGGAGATGAAATCATGCTCTTATTTGAGGAACTATACCGACAAGGTAATACGATAATTCTGGTTACTCATGAAGATGAGATTTCAAGATATTCCAGACGAGTAGTAAGGTTGAGAGATGGATTAATAGAATCTGATACGCCAGTCGAAAATCCCGTCCTTGCCGGAAAAGAATTGGTATAAAAAAAGGCGCCCGATTGAGCGCCTTTTTTATTTCTTAAAACTTTTGAATTGTTTTAGTTTCTAAATCCGAAACCAACACCTGCATTAACTGTCGCGTATTCAGCTAAAGTTGCTTCAGCATAAATTCGGAAAAAAGCGATTTTGAATTGAACCCCACCTAATGCATGTATTCCTGCATCACTCTCCTGAGTATAAGAAACCGGGTCGCTAATAATAGTACTAGCAGGTTCTGTTCCGATTACATAATCTCCTAACATGTTTAATTCAAAACTACCAGTTTGGTAACCAACACCTGCATATGCAGAAATGAAAGGAAGTGTCTTGCCAACAAGAGCATTTAGTACAAAAGTATTTGTTGAAGTTTCAACTACCTGATCTGTCGCTCCCGGATTAAATTCCAGATCTGCATTCATATCGATTTGTGAGAAAGCAGCCATCACAGAAATATCAACCGGAAGTAATTTTCCGCCAGGAATCCATTGGTTCAAACCATGTTTAACACCGGCTCCAATAAGAGATACATTTCCATAATCACCTAACGAAGTTTCGGGGATATAGCGGAGCGTGATATCAGTTCCTTTAATTAAACCAACATTAGCCTGTATCATTGCCGTTGGAACATATTCGAATCCAGTACCTCCAGGTAAAGTAAATGAAAATGAATTGTTGGGATCTGTAGAAGAAATTGTTTGTCCACTGCTGTTCTCTCCGGAAATAGTACTGGTTGATGTCCCGGTTACGAGAACATTTTCTAATCCGATTTGAGAGGCATCAAATGATTGACCGCTGGAAGGTACTGCAGCAACAGCTGCTCTAACCTGAATACTAAAGCCAAGTGTTTTAGTAGCTGCGGCTTTGGTTGTCCATCCGGAATTTAGTGTGGTTGCCAGACCGGTTGGCAAAGGACTTAAGTACGCTTTTGTTAAAGCGGTTGCATTATCAGCTCCTGATTCGAGAAATGCTTCGATTTCTTCTAACTGAGCTTGAGCAGGGTTTGATATTAAAAGAGCTGCCAGAAAAGCTGCTCCAAATAAAATTTTTCTTGATAAACGGTAGTACATATTAACCTCCAGGTTATCTGTTTTGGATATTTACCTAATATTAGCAATAAAATTCCGAAATCTAATACCTTATTTGAGGTATTTAACAGATTGTGCTACAAGGACTCCAGTATTTTTATGTAGGAATCGTATCGACCGGGATCAATCTTACCTTGTTCAAAGGCTTCCATAACCCCGCATTGTGGTTCATGAAGATGAGTACAAGTGTTGAATTTACAGTTTTGACGGGGTTCCATCATCTCGGGAAAATAAAGTGACAATTCCCACGGCTCAATATTAAAAAGCCCAAATTCACGAATTCCGGGAGTATCTGCTAAGTATCCACCATTAGAAAGCTTGATTAGTTTGGCAAAGGTGGTTGTATGTTTTCCTTTGTTTGAAAACGAGGAAATTTCACCAACTTTTTCTGAATAGCTTGGATCAATAGCATTTAAAAGGCTGGTTTTACCAACTCCGGAAGGTCCGATAAAAACAGAAGTTTTATCTGCTAACTCGTTTTTTAGAGATTTTAGTGATTCAGTGTTGGTAGCTGTACATGTAAAGAAGGTGTAACCAAGATTTCCATAAAGTTCCTCAAGCTGCTCTACATAAGTTTCAGCTTTATCGGTAGCTAAATCCATTTTATTGATAATAATTGCACCTGGAACATCATAAGCCTCGCAGGTAACCAAAAAACGATCAATAAATCCTTCTTTTAGTTTCGGCTGTTTGACGGATTGTACCACAAAGGCTATATCCAAATTGGAGACAAGGATTTGCTCTCCTCTGCGTCCATGTGTGGCTTGTCGGGTGATGTAATTATCCCGTTCGTGGATGTTCTCAATATTGCCACTTCCATCTTTTCCTATGGTAATATCCACCCAGTCGCCAACAGCAATCGGATTGGTGACTTGTTTCCCTTCCAAACGAAAACGGCCTGGTAAACGACTTTGAACTATTTCTTCACCAGTATCGACTTTGTACCAACTTCCGGTAGATTGAATGACTCTTCCTTTTTGCATACAAGAAAATAAGGAAGAGCAGGGGATAGACAAGCAATTAATTAAATAAAAAAAGCCTCAGGTAAAAAACTGAGGCTTAATTTTAATCTGCAGTATCGATCAGGCAGTCATTTGTGCTTTATGAACTCCTTCCCGGAATTCTTCAATCATTTTACGATTGAAAGCGGGCAGATCTTCAGGAGAACGACTTGTCGTTAATCCCTGGTCTACCACAACTTCATTATCCACCCAACGCGCGCCAGCGTTTTTAAGATCGTTTTTGATAGAAGGATAAGAAGTTAGTTCCCGACCCTGTAGCACGTCTGTATCAATTAATATTTGCGGTCCATGGCAGATAGCTGCAACAGGTTTACCTGATTCAAAGAATGCTCTTACGAATTTAATCGCTTCTTCATTCATCCTTAATTGATCGGGATTTAGCACACCACCGGGGAGTAATAATGCATCAAAACTTTCTTCAGAAGCTTTGGCGATAGTTGAATCCACATCAAAATCTTTTCCCCATTTATCAGAATTCCAACTTTTAATAGTACCTGATTCAGGAGCTATGATAAATGTGTTAGCGCCAGCTTTTTCTAATGCTTCTTTAGGACTTGTAAGTTCTACTTCTTCAAATCCATTAGTTGCCAGAATAGCTATGTTCTTTTCTTTTAACTCACCTTTCATAGGTATCTCCTTAATTTTATTAATATTACATTATTATAAAGAGGAGTGAGAGCCATTTTGTTCCATTAAAATGCGAATGTTGGATTAGTAGTATTTATAATTAAAATAGGTGATACTTATCATGCCTGAAACCTAAATCAAATCCATAAAAGTAAGATGTATAGGAAAACTATTTTAATTTCAGCACTTCTTTTGGTTACTAATGTAGCTGTATCTCAGACCGTAGAAATAGACAATTTTTGGACTGAAATGTCACGCACTGTAGCTGAAGGTAATTTCAAAGAATACTCTGCTATGTACCATCCGGATGCGATTCTGGTAGAAGGAATATCTAAAACCAGCTACCCGATTTCGCAGGCACTTGCTGGATGGAAGCAGGGATTTGATAATACTAAAGCCGGAACTATGAAGGCGGGAGTAGAATTCCGGTTTTCAGAGCGGTTACATAGTGAGAATACAGCTCATGATACAGGTATTTTCAAATATTCCTGGCAATCCGAAGGGGAAGAAATGCAGTCGATATTAATCCATTTTCAAGGGTTACTAACCAAGGCAAGTGGCGAATGGAAAATGATGATGGAATATCAGATTTCCCAGGCTACTGTTGAGGAATGGGAAGCGTTGAGATAATTCTCAAAATACTGTAGATGCGTTTTATGAAACGCATCTACAGATTTAGATCAAATTTTTTAGTTAGAAACAGATACCTGTTCTGTTTTTCCATTCTTTCCTGAAACCGCAGATTTGTGAGCATCGCTTACTTTAAAGTATTCAGCTGGTTCATTTACCGAATCTTTCTCAAGAATAATATCAAGCAATGATTCCATGCGCTCCAGGTATTGAACTTCAAGATCGCCAATTACATCTTCTTCGATGTCAGCTACATCTTTTTCGTTCTTTTTTGGAAGCAGTACTTTTTTGATCCCGGCTCGTTTAGCAGCCAAAACTTTTTCTTTTATTCCACCCACAGGGAGAACCATTCCCCGAAGTGTTATCTCTCCCGTTAGTGCTACTGTACCTTTAACTTTACGTTGAGTAAAAATGGAGGCAATGGCACTCATAAGAGAAACTCCTGCAGAAGGTCCATCTTTAGGAACTGCTCCCGCAGGTACGTGAATGTGTAAATCCCAGTATTTAAAAGCTTCCTCAGGAATTCCAATTTCTTCAGCATGTGCCTTTAGATAGGATATAGCGAGCATGGCCGATTCTTTCATCACATCGCCAAGTTGACCGGTAATATTAAGTTTACCAGATCCTTTGGAAACACTTGCTTCAATAAAGAGTATGTCTCCACCAAAAGGAGTCCATGCAAGTCCGGTAGCAACCCCGGGAACGGTAGTACGTTCAGCGATATCACTAAAGAACTTCTGTTTTCCCAGGAAATCCTCAACATCCGGCTTAGTTACTTTAAACTCTTCGAGTTCTCCGGAAGCTACCTTTGCAGCAACTCCGCGGCAAACAGCTCCAACCTGACGATCCAGATTTCTTACGCCAGACTCACGTGTATATTCGTCAATGATTCGTTCGATTGCAGAATCTTCAAATTCTATCTGGTCAGCTTTCAAGCCATTTTCTTTAACTTGTTTTGGAATCAGATACTTTTTGGCAATCTCTGTTTTTTCTTCAAGAGTATATCCGCTAATATTGATAATCTCCATTCGGTCTCTAAGCGGAGCTGGTATAGTTTCCAAAGAGTTTGCTGTAGCTATGAAAAGAACCTTCGAAAGATCATATTCCAGTTCCAGATAGTTATCGCTGAAGGTATCGTTCTGTTCCGGGTCAAGTACCTCTAGCAGGGCAGAGGTTGGATCCCCACGATAGTCTGCACCTACTTTATCAATTTCATCCAGCATGATAACCGGATTTCCTTTACCAGCTTTTTTCATCGAGCGGATAATTCGTCCGGGAAGGGCACCAATGTAGGTTCTTCGGTGGCCTCTGATCTCAGCTTCGTCTCTGATACCACCTAAGCTGAAGCGTTCAAATTCGCGATTTAAAGCTCTGGCAATAGATTTACCAAGCGATGTCTTGCCAACTCCCGGAGGCCCGTAAAAACAAAGAATAGGGGCCTTCATATCCTTTTTAAGCTTAAGCACCGCTAAGTATTCAATAATTCTCTTTTTTACCTTCTCAAGACCGTAATGATCTTCATCCAATACCTTTCTTGCGAATTCCAGATCCAGTTTGTCTTCGGAGTATTCCTCCCAGGGAAGATCAAGAATCCATTCTACATAACTGTGAATGATTCCATAATTCGGTGAAGCGTTAGGAGTCATCTCCAATCGTTGAAGTTCTTTTTCAGCAACTTCTTTGGCGTGATCGGGGAGAGCTTTTTCTTCTAATTTCTTTCTGAGTTTCTCAACATCCTGTTGTTCAGCACCTTCACCCAATTCTTCCTGAATAGCCTTCATCTGCTGGCGTAGATAAAACTCACGCTGCTGATCGTCGATATCCGATTTTACTTTGGTACGGATTTTCTCGCTCATATCGAGCACCTGAAGTTCCTGTTCAAGGAATTCCATTATCTTTTCCAGATTCTCTGAAAACTTTGGCGTTTCCAGCAAATCCTGCTTCTCATCCAGCCCCACATTCAAATTAGAAGCGATGAAATTCAGCAGAAAAGTTGGACTGTTGATATTGTTTACCGCAACAGCAGCTTCAGAAGGAATATTTGGGGATTTGTTGATGATATTTACTGCCGTCTCTTTCACATTACGCACAGATGCATCCAATTCTAATCCCTGAATGTCCATCTCTTTTGGGAAAGTAGTTACTTTTGCCTTGAAATAAGGCTGATCCTGAGTGAACTCTTCTACTTCAAAAACTGATTTTCCCTGAATTACAATACTCCGGCTACCATCAGGCATTTTGATGAGTTTCAGAATTTGTGCAACTGTACCTCTCCTGTGCAGGTCATCATATTCAGGTTCCTCAACATCCATGTCTCTTTGAGTTACCACACCAATAGTTTTGTCTCCGGCATAAGCTTCTTTCACTAAAGCCAATGAGCGATCCCGTCCTACGGTTATGGGTACAACTACCCCAGGAAATAGAACTGTGTTTTTAAGTGGGAGTATAGGTAAGCTTTCCGGGACCAGCGCTTCTGTTAACGCTTTTTCCTCTTCTTCAGACATCAGTGGTATAGCTTGCTCAAAATCCTCAAAACCATCTTCTGATTGCCCTAATTCGTTAAATAAATCCAAACGTGTCTTCATTAAATCCTTATGCTTTATATTTTGATGCTTATAACGCAAATACGAAGCCACTCGTTTACCATCCAACAAAGAGTCAGAAAAAAGAGCTCCTGTCAGAAATGTAAGGCAAAGTGGCAGTCCTTAGAAATGAAACTGCAATACTGCTACAGTAACCCCGGTGATAGTAGGGTTTTCATTAAATGATCTGGAGACAAACTGAGTTGCTATGGAAAGATCCCAGAGTTTTGTTTCAATGGCAGTTCCAAAACTGAAATAACTTGGGAGCTCAGTTGCAAGTTGTGTACCGGCCCTGAGTGGTAAAAACTTAAGTGGGCGAACTTCAACACCAACTGAAGCAACTAGTTTAGTTGAATTAAACGCGTTGTTTGTGAGTCCAATGCTTAGGTCTCCCATCACTTTAAGTCGGTTAATTTCGAAAAGAGCTCCGGCATGAATGGCGGTGGGAAGAAGAACTGAAAAGTTTTTTTCTTGAGATGGGTTCAATATAAATGGGTTTGTTGAACCATATTGGTCAGTGAAATCAAGAAATTGTCCGGGCGCTCCAACAAATGCATCATCAGCTAAATTACCGGGATATCCTGATACTGCTGCTGTATCCAAACTTGAATTTATGGAGATTCCATCATCATAGTAGTTTACAAAACCGATATCGGTAATGGCAAAAGAAAGACGGAGCGATTTATTGGTTTGTTGTTCATTTTCATTGATAGTGGAGAGATCACTACCAATAGTGATTAGATAGGTAAATCCAATATCCAAACCGGCTCCGATACCATAGGGGCTAAAAAGCTCATCATTAATGTTGTTTTGTAATGCAGTTTGTGCTGGAGTACCGCTAAGATACTGTTGTGTTGCAGCTCCAAAACTACCTGAGGCTCTGTATTCGAACTCACTTATATTCGCTATTTGTCCGTTTCCATTATCCAGATACAGGTTATCCCATTTAGCATCCTGAAAGGCACCACCAAGGACTAACTTTGGTGCTATTCCGAAATTAAATTCATCTAGTCTTGGAGTCATATCCGAAAAGAACTGAAAAGACTCAGCAAAACCGAAGGAAATCTCATAAAGTGATTGATAGCGATGGGTAAGTGATCGGTTTATTCCTATATCATCTTTTATTTCCTGTACTTCAGAAGAGTACCATCCCTTTCCCGTTTCGAAACTTGATGAAATCCGATTGCGAATTGCGATCGAATATGCTCTCTGATCATTTCTCCATTTGAACCCAAGAAGGGTAACATCCAATCTTGTCTGGTGAAGAGAGGTGCTTCTATCTCTGATATAATTGTCTTCTACTATTTCAGCTCTTTCGAGAGAAGTGATGGCATAAGACCCCGGATCAAAAGCAGTAATATAATTTTCTAAATTGGTTCGCTGTTGATTCAGATTACTGAAATTCTGAACTGCATTGAAGTAAGTACCGGTAATGAAAAGTCCAACATCAATATCACGTTTCCGGTCCTGAATCATAAGATTTGCTGGATTATAGAAGTTGGCATTATAGTCAGTAATGTATGTACTTCCTCCACCACCAAGCGCAACATTTCGCGGTGTTAATACAGGTTGGGCATACGAATATAGTCCGCATAACAAAACCCACGTTATGACTAAAAGTGTCCTTCTCACAATCTGAATGTTTGTAACCGTCTATTCGATGATCTGAAGCGGCGCTGCACGCAACATCAGTTTCTTTTGTCCTCTTTGCTTGAAAAATACGACAACTTTAGCATCCATTCCTAATCCGCTACGACTTATGATCTTTCCCGGCCCAAATTTGGCATGTAGAACCTGAGTCCCAACCTGGAATGGATCTTCACCATCCTGGTATTCATATTGGATCGTGGTGGTAGCTGATGATCTTGTTTTCTTGGTGATTGGTTTTTCCCAATCATATTCTATATGCGTAGAATCGTCTGTTTTTCTTTTCGAAGATGAATCTTCGAGAGTGAAACGATCACTTTTCTGACTAATTGTGGCACCGGATTCTGTTCTTACCACTCCGGGATCGACTTCATCTAAAAAGCGGGAGCGGAGTTGTTGCTGCTCTTCACCGAATTTAAAACGGGTGGTACAATAACTGAAATAGAGTCGCTTTTCGGCACGTGTTATTGCTACATAAAAAAGGCGTCGTTCTTCTTCTATATCGGCTTCAAAACCTTCTCGCCCACCGACGGGGAAAAGGTTTTCTTCCAAGCCAACGACGAATACTACCGGGAATTCCAACCCTTTGGAACCATGAACGGTCATCAAAGTAACAGCTGGCTTGTTTTCATCAAATTTATCTCCATCGGTAATCAGACTTATTTCCTGAAGGAAGGCACTTAATGAAGGTTTTGAAGTTCCTTTTTCGTAGTAAGAGATAGCATTCTGGAATTCAATGATGTTCTCCCTGCGCATCATAGAATCGTGTGAATTCTCCTCAACTAAGGCCTTCATATACCCGGATTGTTCCAGAACTGCTCGGGTAACTTCTGATAAACTACGGCCTTGTTCTAAATCCTGACTAAGTTGATTGATCATATTCACAAACTCACGAACGCGAACTTTTGCAGGCTTATACACATCTGTATTTTCTACCTGCTCAATCATACTCCAGACTGAAATTCCCCTTTCTCTGGCTTGATTTCTTAAATCATTAATAGATTTATTTCCAATTCCACGTGAAGGCTCATTGATGATTCGAATCAGATTGGTTTCATCGTGTTTATTTACTAGAAGTGTTAAATATGCGAGTACATCTTTAATCTCTTTTCTTTGATAGAAGGAGAGGCCGCCAATCAACTGGTAGGCGATATCATGTCTTCTAAGTGCTTCTTCAAAAACCCTTGATTGGTAATTTGTGCGATAGAGAATAGCGAACTCATTATTTTTATACCCATGTCGCATCTTCAACTCAACAATATATTGTGCGATACGATTAGCTTCATCACGTTCGTCATAATTCTTTAGAAGAATGACGGGATCGCCAAGTCCCTGCTCGGTCCAAAGTGTTTTATCGAGCTGCTTTTTGTTTTTCTTGATGATGGAATCAGCACATTGCAAGATAGATCGGCTGGATCGGTAATTCTGCTCTAATGGGACTTGTTTAGCTGCTTCGTAATCTTCCTGAAAGCTCAGGATATTTGTGATATCAGCTCCTCTGAATGAATAAATACTTTGTGCATCATCACCTACCACACAGATATTTTTATACTTTTCGGCCAGCATCTTAGTCACTTTGTACTGAGCATGATTGGTATCCTGATACTCATCAATCAAGATGTACTTAAAGCGATCCTGATATTTATCCAGAAGCTCAGGATTCTCCTCAAACAACTCTACTGGTTTGATGAGCAGGTCATCAAAATCCATTGCATTGCTCTGTTTCAATCGCTTCACATAAATGGTGTAGACTCGCGCTGTAATATCATCCAGAGTTGAACTTACAAAACGATTCTGGAATGAATCCGGATCAATGAGCTGGTTCTTGGCATCACTGATTTTATTTCGGATGGTTTTAGGTTTGATCTCTTTGGGATCAAAGTTCAGTTCCTGAAGAATTTGTTTTATTACGGTCTCAGAATCACTGGTATCATAAATGGTAAAGTCTTTTCCATATCCTAGTTTCTCAGCTTCAAATCGAAGGATTTTAGAGAAAATAGAGTGAAAGGTACCCATCCATAGTTTTTGAGCTTTATCACCAATCAGGTTTTTAATACGCTCTTTCATTTCACGAGCGGCTTTATTAGTGAAGGTAAGAGCCAGGATTTCGTTAGGGGCTGCTTTAAACTGTTGCAGGAGGTAGGCGATTCGGTATGTAAGCACTCTGGTTTTTCCGGAACCTGCTCCGGCTACGATCAATAACGGACCATTAGTATGGGTTACTGCCTCGTACTGCTGTTTGTTTAATCCTGTTAGAAAATCAGGACCTTTACGTGGTTCTTCTGGTTGCAGAGAGAATGTTTTCATATACAAAAATCGAAGGAATCAATTCCTTCGTTTGTTTAAAATTCTACATTAAACAAGTGAGGGATTAACCCCCTCGTAACTTGTGAATTACTCAAAGTCTTTTAACTGCTCACGGAGCTTAACCAGATTGGCTTCTCCGTCGCGCTTTTTATTTCGTTCGTTCTGAACTACAGCTTCAGGAGCATTATTTACAAAATTCTCGTTATTGAGTTTACCATTGATACCTTTCAACCATCCTTCAATTCGATTGATTTCACTATTGATTCGCTCAATCTCTTTATCAACATCAATTAATCCTTCCAATGGAACATAGATTTCATTTCCATCGACAATTGCAGAAGAACAAGCACCGGGTTTTGTAATGGATTCGGAGATTTTCAGTGACTTTGTGGATTGTAGTTTGGTTAAAATCCATTGGTTTGCTGTAAGCAGTTCCGCAATCTCAGGAGTAGTCGTTTTAATAAGTACTTCAAGCTCTTCTTTTGGAGATACTCCCATTTCAGCTCGAATATTTCTTAGTGAAGAAACCATATCCTGAATATTTGAGAACAAATCGATATCAGAAGTAGTATCAAAGGTTGCATCATATTCCGGCCATTCAGAAACAGTCAATGCTTCTTCCGGTTTACGATCCTGAATGTATTGCCAGATTTCTTCGGAAATGAAAGGCATAAAAGGGTGGAGGAGCTTCATCAACTGCTCGAACATTCCCAGAGCTACATTCATTTTCTGAACATCAAATTTGTCGCCGTAATTATCCGGCTTGGCTAGCTCGATATACCAATCACAGAAATCATCCCAAATAAGCGAATAAACCTTCTTTAGGGCGTCATTCAGTTTATACTTTTTGAAATCTTCATCTACTTCCTTGATGGTCTGATGAATTCGAGCCATCATCCATCGATCAACTAAATTCTCAGAATCAATATCGGTCGTTGGACTGTATTTAACTCCTTCTTCCATATTCATGGTAAGAAAACGGAAAGCATTCCAGATTTTATTCGAGAATTTTTTTCCCTGATCACAAATTGAAGGATCGAATGGAAGATCATTTCCTGCCGGAGTAGAAAAGAGCATTCCCATTCTAACTCCATCAGCACCATATTCAGCGATCAGCTCAAGCGGATCCGGAGAATTACCGAGCGACTTACTCATCTTACGACCGAGTTTATCCCGTACAATTCCAGTGTAATAGACATTCTTAAAAGGAAGCTCATCCCGATATTCATATCCGGCAATGATCATACGTGCTACCCAGAAAAACATAATTTCAGGTGCAGTTACCAAATCGTTGGTAGGGTAGTAGTAATCAACTTCTTCTTCAGTATAAAAACCATCAAACACAGATATCGGCCATAACCATGAGGAAAACCAGGTATCGAGCACATCTTCATCTTGTTTTAAATCGGATGCAGATAATGAGGAATTTCCTGATTTTTTCTGAGCCTGTTCAACAGCTTCTTCCAAGGTTTTTGCAACAACAAAATCATCATCGCCTTCACCATAATAGAACGCAGGAATTCTATGTCCCCACCAAAGCTGGCGACTAATACACCAGTCTTTCACATTCTCCATCCAGTGGCGATAGGTGTTTTTAAATTTAGCCGGGTGAAACTGAATATTGTCATTCATCACGTTTTCAAGAGCAGGCTGAGCCAGTTCTTTCATGCTCACCCACCATTGCAAAGAAAGTCGCGGCTCTATAACTACATCGGTGCGTTCAGAATAACCAACTTTGTTCTGGTAGTCCTCAATTTTGACCAGATTACCGGCTTCGTCAAGGTCTTTGGAAATCTGCTTCCGGACCTCAAAACGATCCATGTTCACATAAAGCTCACCTTCTTCGCTAATGGTACCATCTGCATTCATCATGTTGATGGTTTCCAGATTGTGCTTCTGTCCTAGTTCATAGTCATTCACATCGTGAGCAGGAGTTACTTTCAGACATCCGGTTCCGAATTCCATATCCACGTAATCATCCAAAATAATCGGAACTTCCCGGTTCACCAGAGGAACAATTACTTTCTTTCCGTGAAGATGGGTGTAGCGCTCATCATTTGGGTTGATACACACCGCAGTATCTCCAAGAATAGTCTCAGGTCTGGTAGTAGCTATAGTTAAAAAATCATCCGACCCAACAATTTGATATCGAACATGATAAAGCTTCGAGCTTACTTCTTTATGGATTACTTCTTCATCACTTAAAGCAGTAAGTGCAGCGGGATCCCAGTTAATCATCCGCTCACCACGATAAATTTTTCCTTTGGAGTAGAGATCAATAAAAGTATCGATTACGCTTTCCGAATACTTTTCATCCATGGTGAATGAAGTACGATCCCAGTCACAGCTGGCTCCTAGCTTCTTCAATTGCTCAAGAATGATACCGCCATGTTTGTGAGTCCATTCCCAGGCGTGTTCCAGAAACTCATCTCTGGACAAATCACTTTTCTTAATACCCTCTTCACGGAGCTTTCGAACAACCTTGGCCTCAGTAGCGATAGAGGCATGATCTGTTCCAGGAACCCAGCAGGCATTAAACCCCTGCATTCTTGCACGGCGAGTCAAAACATCCTGAATGGTGTTATTCAGCATGTGCCCCATATGCAGGACTCCAGTAACATTGGGAGGAGGGATTACAATAGTAAACGGTTCTTTATCATGATCTACTTCTGAAAGAAAGAACTTTTGCTCCATCCAGTAGGCATACCATTTATCTTCAACTTTAGAAGGATCGTATTGTGCGGGGATTTCTTTTTTGGGACTGTTATTCACTTTAGGGACTGTTTATTTATTCCTTTCCTTAATAAGAACCGGAAAGGCACACAGGCACAAAGGCACATAGATTAGTTGCTACTTTGTGCCTTTGTCCCTCAGTGCCTCAGTTACTTCACTCTCTTCAGCAACACTCCGAAATGTCCATCACAACCGTGAACGTGAGGAAATGTCTGGTATGCTTTTCCATCTTCGGTAAGAACTTCTTCCGGTACGTAATCTTCCAAAGGCTCTAACTCGAAGTTATCATCCATTTTTTCTATAAGCTTCTGAACCTGTTCCATATTTTCTTCAGGTTCAATAGAACATGTACTGTATACAAGACGACCACCTAATTTGACCATATTCGCGGCTTCTTCAAGAAGCTGCTCCTGTAGCTCGACGGCATTTTTAAGGCCTTCTTCATCACGTCTCCAGCGTAAATCAGCTCGTTTACTAAGTACTCCAGTTCCGGTACAAGGCGCATCAAGCAGAACGGCATCAGCTAATGGTAGAGAGAGCTCAAGGATATCGCCGCGACGAATCTTGATATTCTCTGCATTAAAATTGAGAGCACTTTCAGCAAGCTTTTCCAGACGGTTTGCTGAAATATCTACAGCAAGGATTTCAGCTTTTCCTTCAGTAAGATCCGAAATCATAATTGATTTGGTTCCCGGAGCAGCACAAAGATCATAGATTTTTTCACCAGGCTGAGGATCAAGTACGAAAGGAGCAAGTCCTGCAGCAATATCCTGAACCTGGCAAACACCTTTTGCCAGCAATCCTTTTTCAATAAACGGTTGAACAGAATCAACTTTGTAAAAATTTGGAAGCCAGTCACTTTCTTCAAATTCAACCCCCATTTTTTCCATACGCTTCACAAAATTTTCCGGCTTGGTACGAAGCGTATTTACACGAACATAATAGTTTGGGCGACTGTTGTTAGCCTGCATCAATTTGAAAGCTTCACGTTCTCCGAAGCGCTTACTCCACCGAGCCACCATCCATTCCGGGTGAGAGAAGGTTGCAGCGACTAATTTGGTTCTGTCTTTATATGCTGGTTTTGGAAGATCTTCGATATCTCGCTGAAGATTACGCATGATTGCGTTAATCAAATCACCGGTTTTAGAACCCAGTTTGAACTTGGCAATTTCAACTGCCTCGTTTATAGCCGCATAATCCGGAGTACTATCCATAAACAGCATGTCGTAAATACCGAGTCGGAGAATATTCTTTAGTTCCGCCTTCATTTCGTCTATTCCGATGCTTGAGTAATGATCAATCAGAAAGTCGAGATAGCTTCTTCTGCGGAATATATTCTGTACGTATTCACGAACCTGAGCTTTTTCACGGGTTTCCAGTTCATCCGCGATGGAGAAATCCAAGTTTTGATTAATATCAAATTCAATAAGTATATCTATACTGGCTGAGCGTTCTGAGAATTCAGTTTCCAATGGAGTCCGGATTTTAAATTTCTGGGTTAATGCAACAAAAAAAGGTGATTTTGATCACCTTAAATTGTGTTCGGTTCAAAAAAACAAGCCGATGGGCTAGATCGGCTCGCGAAGAGTTAAGATAAAATTTTACGACCGGAGTTGCTAGTGAATGCTTGCGAAAAAAAGCATTATTTACGCTCTATGATATACGTGAAATTACTAATCGTAGATATTCGGTCTGAAAAACTGAGCGAGTTATTAGTTGAAGTAGAAAAATTTGTTTCTTCAGGAAGTAACTCAAATAAATTCAAAAGATAACGAGTCTTAATAGCATAGGTAACATTTTCAGCGCCCGCATGTTTTGCTGAAACAATGCCTACAATATTACCGGAATTATCAATCATGGGCCCACCGCTATTCCCGGGTTGAGTGGGAGCGGAAACCTGATACAAAGTTACATCGCCCTGATAGCCTGTTCTAGAACTTATCAATCCACTTGTCAGTTTGATCTCATCTCCCATGGTGGCTCTGAGAGGATATCCAAGAACAAAAACATCTTCTCCAACATTAGATAAGCTGTTATTCAATGAGTAGGGGATATCCTCAAGTTGTTTGTTAAGGTCTTCGATTTTTATGATCGCTAAATCATTTTTTTCATCGGTTATGATAACTCTGGCTTCATATTCTTTTGTGAAATCACCATCAACTCCTTTTACAATTACGCTATTAGCACCTTCGACTACATGATTATTGGTAGCGATATAGCCTTCTTTACTGATTGCAAAACCAGTACCAGAACTGGCTGTTAGTGTGTTTTCTGTAGGATAAACCTTTATAAAAGACTGACTAATCTTCCCATCTTTATGTATGACATTCATGAACCCGCCCTGAAAGAGAATCAGGTAATCTTCATCAAAAGAACGTTTATCATCATACCATCTGGCTTTAAAATTATTTGGAGAGCCTGTTGCAGATAATTCAGCTTTTAAACTTCCTTCAGTCCATAATTCTTTGAACGCTTGAGTAACTCCTTCCAGATAATATATGGAGTAACCGGATTGCTCGGTTTGGAGGACACCAAGCTTTAAATTTCTCATCATTGGTCCGGTACTTTCATATACGCCTTCCAAAGGATCATAGTTTTTCTGCCATTCTTCTTTTAAGGTATCTTCACTGTAAAGAATAGAATCTTCAGTGAAGTCGAGATATACGATATCACTTTCAAAATTGTAACAAACATCTCGAATGTTTGAATTATAGTTTACGTCTACTTCTTTCAGAATGAGTGCGTTACCACCCAATTCTCTTGCAATTTGTGCAGATTCGTATCTGAGTTTTGGAATATTACAGTCATACTGTTTTTTAGTATCCACTTTTAAAGATCCAAGTACTTCATAGGAGCCATAAATATTGTCCCCGGCGGAAAAATTATAAACTTTAACTGAGTCGGACAGAGGAGGGCGTTGTTCGACTATCGTAGTAGTATAAATTTTAGAGCACGAACAGAGTACAAGAATACTGCACAGAAGGGGGAGAGTAAATTTTCTGAATTTCTTGATAAACATAACGCATCAGCTTAATTGATGCGTTATGTTAATTAAAAAAAATATTTCTTGCTTAATTCAAAGTAAAATAGAATGTGTTTGAAGTTATTCTTTTTCTTTCAGAAACCTAAAGTGAACTTCTTTAGGATTAAAACCTGGTGGAAATTTGGCGCGGACTCCTTTCATTTCCTGTATTCCACCCAACTCATTATCTGATATCAATTTTCCGGAATTCATAATTACTCCTCTTGGGCGCATTTGGTTCATGTAACCGAATTCTATTGTTCCATCTTCAAGAATACGAATCACAACTAATTCCAGAGTATTTGTTGCACCATCAGGAAAAGTTAGTTTAATAGTTCCTTTTATTTGGTTTTCCACAAAGTTGAAAGTTACAGAAGCATCCATTGGAAATGAAGTTTCAATTCTTCCATTCCATTCACCCAGGTAGGGTTTCATTTGAGTAGGGGATGGAGGCTCAGAATTTAAAATATCTTCAACTGTTTCATCTAAAGGACCTTGTTCAATAGCTTCATTAATTCTACTTTGAAACTGAGATGTGTTTGCAGAGCTACCGTAGTTTTCAATAAGATAATCAAGTAATTCCTGAGCTTCTTCAGTTCTGGCTTGGAAAATGAGGTCATCAATATTTCTGGTTAACAATCGTGTTGGAATCGACACTTTATAATTATATTGCTCAGACTTAAATTGATACTCTTTCTTTAGAATCGATAAATTCTTGGTTAGAATATCTTTTGGAGAGTAGTCTGAAAATAAATGCTTAATTGCTTTATAAGTTCCTTCATAAGTCATGGATTCATGAGTTTCATTAGGGCTTGCCTCAAACCGAGCAAAACGGGTTTTTAATATGTCAGATGTAAGTCGTTTTTCTACCTGACTCCAGTCATCCAGCCAACCAAATTTTCTATCTACTGTTATATACCTGCCTTGATAACTGGGGCTATTTACTAAAACTAAAAGTTGTTCTTTAAAGGTATTCACAACATCAAAAAGTGGAGCATCCATGCTTACAAACCAATTAAATGTATTTTGATCTGATACAGCTGTATAAGTTGAGAATAAACCACCTTGCGAATGACCTACTAATATTCGGAGTGGGTGTGTTCGATACTTTTTTTCAATGTTCGGCACCAATTCTTTCGTTAGAAACTCTAGAAACCGTAGTTCATTTCCCTGTCCATACCTGTCCGGTATGGGCATATCTCTAAATCGGTTTGTATTATGAATTGCTACCACGATAACCTCTGGCATAAATCCATAAGTAGACAGAAAATGAGTAGTGCTTACCGTCTGAAGAAATGAAACCTCACCATCAAGTACATAAATAACTGGATAATTCAGAGAAGATCTATTGTAAGATTCAGGAGTATAGACTCTGATGACTCTGCTTTCATTCAATATCATGCTTTCTATTTCCGTTCTCACCCCAATAGAAATACTTTCCTGAGCTTGGGTATTGAAATTCAGAAAAAGTGAAAGAGAGATTAGAAAACAATATTTTGTTGACATGGATAGTTGATTTATGAAATAATAAGAAGGGTAATAAATCCTTTTAAAAGCTACCTGAACAAAACATCTTTTAAATATCTTAGGTTATTGAAATGAGTCCCAATAATGATAATGAATTACTTTCTGCTACCTTTGGACTTGGAGAATTTATTATAGATCCCAATGCACTTGAAATTAGTAAAAGAGGGGAGAGTACCCGGAAAATTCAACCTATTATAATGGAGCTTTTAAAAGTTTTGGTTGAATTAAGAAAAGAGGTTGTCTCTAGAAAAGTGCTGATCGAGGCTATTTGGTCAGAAAGTTTTATAAACGAAGAAGCTTTGACTAAGCACATATCCAAATTAAGGCAAATACTTTCTGACGATCCCAATAATCCAAAATATATAGAAACGATACCAAAGGTAGGGTACAGATTAATTGCAGAAGTTTACAGCCTGGATATCGATCTTAATGTTGAAAAGGCGAATGATAAAAGAGGATCAGATTTAAAACTTACAACTCAAAAACAGATTAAATGGTTATGGGGAGCAGTAGCAACACTTCTTTTTTTAATATTGGGACAGTGGTTCTTTGAAAGCAGGTTAAGTGATCAGAAGTCAGAATACTTTACTAGATGGAGCAAGCCTATAATTACTCAGGATAGCTCTGGAATGAAGCTTCCCCCAAAAGGAATAGTGCATTTCGCACCTAAAAAAGATAGTCTCAATAATGAAAGCGCGGGATTAAAACTCCGAAGGGTTAAGAAGTAGTTTTAATCCGTACCTGATTCTCATGAACTGAAAGTGATCGGTCATTTTTAATCACCATATATCCCCAAAAGATTAAAAGAATACCGAGTAGCTCGGTTACATATAGTACATAGGTATAACCCATTTTGGTAGCTGTTCCGCCAATTCCTGGTAAAATACCTCCTACCGCAATCAATACATTTCCCCAAAAACGCCCTTTAAATTCTACTGTTTTGTAGTATTTGAATGCTGAATAGAAAGCACCACCTACCAGGAAAATCACCGCATAAATATTAATGAATGGGGTGATGTAACGGATGAAGGTCCATTCAAGGACGTTGCCATTCAGTTTGTCTGAAACCAGTGATTCATTAAGAGGGGAGAGTATTACCAGAATACTGGAAATAATCAGCACCACAACTAGTATACTGGTCATGATATTAGCGGTTTTTCTTTTTATCAAAAGGTAAATAGTGCCTTGGGCTAAAGGTACACCTCCCAGAAATGCACCAGCAATATACCATGCTTTAAAGACTAGAGGGCTCCACCCAAAAATCGTATGTATACTTTCAACAAAGGTACCGATCCCGTAGAAAACAACTCCTAATGTCCACCAAAGGAGATAGAGGGCATCGGGTTTTTGGCGCCAGTGATTATAAATCACATAGAAAAAATAAATACAAAAAAGAGTAGTTGATATCGGTATATAAGCTACAAGAGGCATTTTGATAAATACTATTTAGTCGAAATTTCAAAAGCCAATAATAAAAGAAGAGAATGTGAAGATTATGTGAAGTTAGATTTTGTCTAGAAATCTTTGTGTGTAATTAAGTGATGATCGAACCAGAATTCGAATATCGTTTTCTCATGAGTATAAAGAAGACCCATTTTTTGTATTTCTTTTTTGTAGCGAAGGAATACCTGACCGGATGTGTAATAGTCTGGGAATAAAGTGGTTTTTCTGAGCGCCTGATTTTCCCAGAAACTTTTTCGGTCTACTATATTTAATGTTTTATAATCGATCTCGGCTACCTCCATTTCATACCTGTCAAAAGAACTAGGATAATCCCGTGAATGTTCTTCCTGAGCAGTATTATTATCAGCCAATTCGCCAATCAATTCCAAAGATCCAAAAATCAGAGCTTGGTTAGCTTCCCGTTTTCTTTGAGCATCCAGTTTGGAAATATTTTTCTGTTGTTCAAGAATTTGATACTCAGGATTTATGGCTTTTACAACATTAAGGGTATCTCCTTTCTTTGAAACAGGGAGGTAAGAAAATTGCTGAGGGTCAATTGTTATTACTCTATTACTTTGATTAGCTATAGTCACATCAAAAATGAGAAGACCTTCTTGGTTCTCATAGTAAGATACCTCAACTGATATGCTGTCTTTATACTGAGTAATTACTTCACGGCCATTGGTCCAGATAAAATCAGTTTCCTCACTTGGAGATACTTGAGATATTGGAGCAGGTACTACACAGGAAATACTTAGAATTGCCAGGAGGGAAAAAGGAAGGAGTAAACGTTTCATGCTTTTTTCTTTTCAGAATAATGATCTGCCGAACACATGGTAATCACATAAAAATGTGAAGGGGAAATGACTGATTTCCGGATTGCCTCTCTTTCTATATCTTCCTATCTTTGTCAGCCTTTGCAGGAGTGCAAATTTCTCAAAACGTTTTGAAATACAATTATAAATAAATCGCAGTTCGCACATGAATAAAGGAACAGTTGCTCAGGTAATCGGACCTGTTGTTGATGTTGATTTTTCCGAAGGAACAACCCCATCTATCCTTAACGCCCTAACTATTAAAAACCCAACTGATGGGTCTAATCTCTATCTTGAAGTAGCCCAACATCTTGGGGAAAATAGAGTACGAACTATTGCAATGGATTCTACCGATGGATTAGTTCGTGGTATGGAAGTAGTTGATACCGGTAAGGCAATTGCAATGCCGGTTGGAGAAGATATCCGAGGCCGTCTTTTTAACGTAGTAGGCGAAGCGATTGACGGGATAAAAGCTCCTGAAGGTAAAAGAAATTATCCGATTCACCGGGACGCTCCTGCTTTTGATCAGCTTGCAACTTCTACAGAAATGTTAGAGACAGGTATTAAAGTAGTTGATCTTTTATGTCCTTATGCGAAAGGTGGAAAGATTGGTCTTTTCGGTGGTGCTGGTGTAGGTAAAACCGTATTGATTCAGGAATTGATCAATAACATTGCGAAGGAACACGGTGGACTTTCCGTATTTGCAGGTGTTGGAGAACGAACTCGTGAAGGAAATGACCTTCTGCGTGAATTTATCGAATCCGGAGTAATCAACTACGGAGACGAGTTTAAAGAGTCGATGGAAAAAGGAGAGTGGGATCTTTCTAAAGTTGATGAATCCAAATTGAAAGAATCTCAGGCAACCTTGGTATTTGGTCAGATGAACGAGCCTCCTGGAGCTCGTGCACGTGTAGCTCTATCCGGTTTGACAGTTGCTGAGTATTTCCGTGATGAGGTGTCCCGTGACATTCTGTTGTTTATTGATAATATTTTCCGATTTACTCAGGCTGGTTCTGAGGTATCTGCACTTCTCGGACGTATGCCTTCAGCTGTAGGTTATCAACCAACATTGGCAACAGAGATGGGTGCAATGCAAGAGCGTATCACCTCAACCAAAAAAGGTTCTATTACTTCTATCCAAGCTGTATATGTACCTGCCGATGACTTGACTGACCCTGCTCCGGCAACAACATTTACTCACCTTGATGCGACTACAAACTTAAACCGTGCACTTACTCAGATTGGTATTTACCCAGCAGTGGATCCTCTGGATTCAACTTCCAGAATTATTGATCCAAAAGTAGTAGGTAACGAACATTATGATACTGCACGAAGAGCAACTATTCTTCTTCAGAACTACAAAGATCTACAGGATATTATCGCCATTCTTGGTATGGATGAACTTTCTGACGAAGATAAACTTATTGTAAGTCGAGCTCGTCGCGTTCAACGATTCTTCTCTCAGCCATTCTTTGTGGCAGAGCAGTTTACCGGAGCACCTGGTAAGTATGTGAAGATTGATGATACAGTAAAAGGAGTGAAGATGATTCTTGATGGTGAATTAGATCACCTTCCTGAAAATTCATTCTACATGGTTGGAAACATCGATGAAGCCATTGAAAAAGGCGAGAAGATGCTTGCTGAAGCTAAAGAAGAGGCGTAAGAGGAATCTAAATGAGTACATTTCAAGCTCAGATATTAACCCCAAATGGTTCTCTTTTTGAAGGAGAAGTATCAGGTGTGCAAATGCCGGGTGAGATGGGAAGCTTTGAAGTAAAAGCAAATCACGCTCCGATTGTTTCTGCTTTAAATGAAGGAACCGTATTAGTTCGTAAAGCAGATGGAGATGTAAATTATAATATCTCCGGCGGTTTTGTAGAAGTAGCAAAGAACAAACTTACCCTTTTAGCCGAATCTGTTGTAGAAGAATAATTCTTATTTTTCTACTCAAGACAAGAAATTGAAAAGCCGATGTGATAAGCATCGGCTTTTTTTATGGATCAGGTTCTGAATCTATTTCACATATGTATCAAACCAGTCCAGATAACGCTCATAGCGGTCCTGCTGGAAGGTAGGACGGCGGATGCCATGATGTTCTCCGGGGTACACCACAAGCTGAGTGGTTCTGCCTAGTCGCTTCATAGCCTGATACATTTGTTCGGAATTTATAATGGGCACATTCCAGTCATCAGCGCCACCTATCCATAGGGTAGGGGTAGTAATATTTGCCACATCATTAAATGGAGAAATACGCTCCCAGGCCTCAGCATTTTCCCATGGCAGACCTAGTTCTAATTCCCAGGTTAACTGATAATGGTCGTGTCCATAGTTGGAGCGATAAAGAGCTTCACTGGCTCCCGAAATAGCCCCTTTAAAGCGATTTGATTTTGTGATTACATAGTTGGTTAGAATGCCTCCATAGGACCAGCCTCCAACACCAAGCCTATCCGGATCAGACCATCCTTGTTCAATTGCGTAATCCACTCCGGCTATCACATCTTCAAAATCTTTATTTCCCCAATCAGCAAAAAGAATTTCGGAGAATGCCTGGCCATATCCGGAAGATCCTCTGGGATTAATCAATAAAGTTACATACCCATTCGCTGCAAATAGTTGAGAAGGGGAGTGGAAAGAATATTCATACTGACTAACCGGTCCACCGTGAGCCCATAAAATTGTTGGATAAGTTTTAGATGGATCAAAATCGATAGGCTTTACTACGAAACCTTCTATTTCTGTCCCATCAGCACTTTTAAAAGTGATTTTCTCCATGGCTGGTTTTTTCAACTTGACCAGATGCTCATCATTTACAGAGGTTAACTTGGATAGATTATTTCGTTTGAAAGCAAAAATTTCACGGGGTTGATTTACCTTATCCAATAATAAAGCAAATCCGGAATCCAGGATTTCAAAACTCGAAATACTATGTTCGCCAGGGATGACTCGTTTAAAATTACGCCCATTTGGAGATATTGACGCAAGAATAGTTGTTCCACTTTCTTCAAGTAAAAAGTAAATAGAGTTTCCATTTTCAGAGAACGCAGGACTATTCATATTTCGATCAATATTCTCAGTTAATAGCGTAGCATCCCCACCAGTAGCAGGAACAATAGCAAGATGGTTAGTAGCATACCAAATTGCTCCAAGATCAACCGTAGTTATATGAGCAATATGTTTCCCGTCAGGGCTCCATGCCGGAGATCGGTCAGGTCCCGGATTAGTTGTAACCTGAATTAAATTCTCACCTTTATTGGTGTTATCTGCAGATACTATCCATATGTCAGAGTTGGTATTTCCGTCAGGCTCATTGGTACGGTTACTTACAAAAGCAACCTGTTTTCCATCAGGGCTCCACACCGGACTTGAATCGTCGAAATCACCTGAGGTTATTTGAACAGCAGAGGTATCACCAGGAGTGAAGGTATATAAGTGAGTTCGATATCTGTCCAAATATCCTGCGTAATCTCTTTTAAACTGAAGGCGATCAATCACATATGGTTTAGGCTTATTATCATCTTCTTTAGTTTTTGTGAGTTCTTCTGGCTTTGCATCGGTGATGGAGAGGAGTAATCGGCTTCCATCAGGAGACCAAAGATGACTATTCACTCCTTGAATGATGTCGGTCATTTGAATTGCTTCTCCACCTAATCGGTTTAATGTCCATACCTGTGAAGTACCACCTTTTGATGAAATAAAGGAAAGGTATTTGTTATCAGGACTCCATTGAGGCTGACTGGCAGAGTACCCCTTACCCGTCATGGGAATTGCTTCGCCGCCATCTGAAGGAATCATCCATATTCGGGTTTCAGATTTGTCCTCTTCAAGATTAGTTTCTGAGACAGTGTATGCAATCCATTTCCCATCGGGGCTTACAACCGGAGATCCTACTCTTTTAATAGTCAAAAGATCTTCGATTTGAACAGCTTTTAAGTTTTCCTGAGCAGTTATCGGAGTAAAAAGAAGGCAGAGTAGCAGAAGAAATGGAAACGACTTTATTGTATTCATCAAATTGAAAAGTTTTAGATAATTAACTTAAAAGCTAATGTCTCGAAAACTTGTCAGATATCAAATAGTGAAATATATAGTGATTATAATTGAGTTGGCTTACCAGCCAATTCTACCCCTGTTATTATCTCTTAATAACTCATTCTGAGTTTCTTCTGGGTCTTCCGGCATAACAAAGCCCGGAGGAGGGGTGAAGGCGTCATAGCCCCAATATGCTTCCGGGTCAGCAGTAACATAATTGATGAACTGACCTACTATTGGTAAAGCTAATCGAGCTCCCTGACCAATATATGTATCTTCAGGAAAACGGATTTTTCGATCAGAACCACCAACCCAAGTTCCCATGACAATATGAGGAGTCATTGCCATAAACCAGTTATCAGCTGCATCCTGAGTGGTTCCCGTTTTACCTGCAATATCTTGTCGGACTCCATACACATTTCTTAATCGTACACCTGTCCCATGATAGCCATCTCCTCCACGAATAACCCCTCTCATCATATCCGTCATTATATAAGCGGTTTCAGGGCTAATTACTTCCTGTTGATACTCAGGATAATACTCAACTAACACATTACCTTCTTTATCTTCAATCCGGGTAATTGCAATAGGATCAATATGAACTCCGGCATTTGCAAAAGTGGTATAAGCACTTGTAATCTCGAGTAAGCTAACTTCAGGAGTACCTAATGCAATAGAAGGATAAGCAGGAGTATTACTCATATCTATGCCCAGATTAGACGCCATTTGTTTAATCTTTCTGGCTGCGGGGTCAAGTTCCCATAGTTTATTGGTTCCTGGATAGCCGGCAATTTCGGGAAGTAGCCGAACGGTAACATTGTTTAAACTTCGAGCCAATGCTTGTCGTAGTGGAACCATAATAGGACCACTGGGAACTGATTCATCTTTCGGTGCCCAAACCTTTCCGTTTCTATCATAATACTTTGTAGGGTATTTCGAGAACTTATGATAAGGCTTAAATCCATTATCAATAGCTACTGAATAAACGAAAGGCTTAAAAGTTGATCCCGCTTGTTTCCTGGACTGATACACGTGATCAAACTGAACAGTCCCATAATTCGATCCCCCGACCCACGCGAGTACATTTCCATTTGAAGGATCTATGGCTACAAAACCTGATTCAAGCCTAGTTTTTGATTTCAGGACTGAATCGACAAAGAGAGAGTCCATCTTCAAACTATCTAAAACTACTTTTCGAATGGTTGTATTATAGTTCTGAAATCCATTTTTATACTCATCGGTTTCTTCCAAAAAACTATCTTTGAAAGAAGGGAACTCCTCCCAAAGTTTATCCATATAAATGCCACTTCCCGGAGTAGTCCATTCATTAACATAAATCTGCTGAAGAGAATCTAATTTAGTTTTAACAGCTCGCTCCGCATGTTTCTGAAGGCGGGAATCAATAGTAGTATAAATTACCAGTCCATCTGTAAAGAGATCGTAGCCATTCTCTTCTGCCCAACCTGAAACTCTTTGACGTACATACTCCCCAAAATAGCGGCTTACACGTCCTGCTTTGGATGGAGGTTGGTAATCCAGTTGGATAGGTTCAGCTCGAAGATTTGCTGTCGTTTGAGCATCAATAAATCCACGGCGATTCATTAGTAGTAGCACAATATCCCTGCGCTGCTTTGATCTTTCAGGCCTGATTCTTGGATTATAGGCATAGATAGCATTAAGGGAGCCGACCAGAGTTGCAGCTTCAGAAACATTTAACTCTGCAGCGGATTTATTAAAATGAGTTCTTGCTGCAGCTTCTATTCCAAATGCGCTGTTTGGATATTCCACAGTATTCAAATACATCTCGATGATTTCCCGCTTAGTATAATTCCGCTCAATCTGAACGGCAGTAATCATTTCTTTAAATTTTCTTGAAATAGAGAATGCCAGTCCAATTTCTTTGTATAAGTTCCTCGCCAATTGTTGGCTTAAGGTCGATCCACCTTGAGGATTTCCTCTTAGGACGTGGTAAGGGATCGCAAGTGTTCGAACCATATCCATTCCCCAATGATCGAAGAACCGGTGGTCTTCAGTTGCAACCAGAGCGTCAACAGCATGTTGTGAAATTTGATCGTATCGTACCCAGGTTCGGTTCTCGGTATAATATTTATCGAGAACAGCACCGTCTCTACTTCTTACTTCAGTTGCGATCGCGGTTTCAGGATTCTCAAGTTGTTCAATAGAGGGTAATCCCTGAAATAAGAAATAGGCATAGATCGAAATTCCAAGCATCATCAAAAATAGAAAGACACCAAATCCTGCTATAATTCTTTTTCCCAGGTTTCCATCCGGGTTCTTTTTCTTTGATGGTGGTTTCTCCTGATTTTCAGTGCCGTCCCTTTCTGCCAGAATTTTTTTCCTGTATTCCGGGTCGTTGAAATATCTGTGATGATCAATAGGTTTTTTTGAGTCACTCATGCTTAAGAATTATTATTCATCATAAGGTACAAATTCTTTAGTATCTCCGCGCCATATAACGAGTTGGAACTCATTATTAATATATCTGACGACTGTTTTATCTTTAAAAAATGTACCAAGGTTTATATACCTGCCTCCAGAAAAAGTTTCCATGCGGGGTAAATGATCGTGTCCACATAATACTATGTCCACTTTATCAGAGGTTAAAATACTCTCAGCATGATTATTCAATGGAACCGGATTACTGTGATTTCTTTTTCGGGTAATATTCGAGAAGGTTTTCATTAGGCCGACTCCGAGCTGAGGAGGGAATATTCTTTGATAGTATTTAATGAAGGAAGTATTTCTTAAAAATTTATGAAATGCAGGGCGTAAAATATCATTTCGCTGTCCTACCTGACCATCACCATGCATGATTAGAGCTTGGAATTTACCAACTGGTACAATTCTATATTTCGGTTCTACATCAAATCCCCGATTAGTAAAATGACCGAAGGTCCAGTTATCGTGGTTACCAGTTACGTAAATAGCCGGTTGAACGGACGTATTATACCCTTCAAATTTGTCAAGTACTGATTTCCCTAAATCGGGGACAAATCCGGAATCAGGATATTCCATCCAGTAATCAAATAAATCACCAAGTATATATACTCTCGCTTTCCTTTCAATGGCATAATCAATAAGTGCGATTAAACTTTCTTCAACCTCAATCTCTTTCTTTGAAGAAAAAGCACCCAGATGAACATCGGAAATGAACAGGTGTTCTTGTTCAGTCATCAATCACTTCTTTCTGGTGATGATGAAATGAATTAAATCCACAAAATCCTGGATATGTGAGGAATAAGGTATTTTTTCCAAGCCAGAAATTGCTTCATTAGCATAATCGTACATCACATTTCGGGCGTAATCCATCCCTCCTTTTTCGTGAACAAAACTTACAATCTCCTCAATATTTTTGTTCGACTTTTTCCTCTTTTTCATTAACGATCGGATATGAGAGGCTTCTTTTTTAGAAGCATGTTGCATGGCTTTAATTAGAGGAAGGGTAACTTTTCGTTCCTGTATATCATTACGGGTTGGCTTACCGATATCATACATTCCGTAATCGAATAAGTCGTCTCTTATTTGAAATGCTATACCGATGCACATTCCAATATCGCGAAGTAATTTGTGCATATTTTCATCATCAGTAGCAGAAACAGCACCACATTCACAACAAGTAGAAATCAAGCTAGCTGTCTTTTCGGAGATAATTTGGAAATAGCGTTTCTCCGTCATGTTAAACAAGCCTGCAGTCTTAAGTTGCCGGAGTTCTCCTTCACTCATTTTCTGAACTGCCCGCGACTGAACTTTTAGCAAATGATGCTCCTCATTTTCGAGAGCAATCAGCAATCCTTTTGAGAGCAGATAATCACCAAGTAATACTCCTGCTTTATTCTTCCAGATTTTATTAATGCTAACGAAACCTCGCCGTGAATTAGCATCGTCTACAACATCATCATGAATAAGCGTAGCAGTATGCAGAAGCTCAATCATGGTAGCTGCAATATGGCTTCTTTCAGTAATTCCTCCGAACAATTTTGCGCTCATAAAAACCAAAGTAGGTCGCAATTCTTTGCCTTTTTGCTTCAATAAGTAAGAAATGATCTGGTCTAAAAGAAAAACATCAGATTTGATTGTTTCCTTAAAAAAGCCTCTAAACTCCTTTAAATCAGAGGATACAGGCGCAGTAATCTCTTTCAAAGTTTTTCGGGTAACCGACTTTGTATTAATTCTTTGTAGTTCTGCGCTATCAATCATCAAAAGTGTTCAAATTTTCTTAAACTTGGCTGCCCTCTAAATTAGTTAATATCCATAACAAATATTTAAGGGTATTTCTCACTCAACTCACAGCATTAACGAATATGATTGAACCAGTGTCTGAAATTAAGACGATTGCAGTATTAACAAGTGGAGGTGATTCTCCAGGAATGAATGCAGCTGTGCGAGCAGTAGTTAGGGCTGCGTGGGCGTACAATGTAGAAGTGTTTGCCGTTTATCATGGATATCAGGGATTGATTGAAGGAGAGTTTGAAAAAGTGAATTCAAACTTTGTTTCTAATATTATTCAAAGAGGCGGTACCATTTTGAAATCTGCCCGTTCCCATGAATTCCGAACTGAAGAAGGGCGTGCAAAAGCAGCTAAGCAACTTAAAGAAAGAAATATAGACGCTCTTGTAGTGATTGGAGGCGACGGTACTTTTACCGGTGCTAATATTCTAAGTAACGAGCATGGTATTAATGTTGTAGGCATTCCCGGTACAATCGATAACGATATAATTGGAACTGATGAAACCATTGGGTACGATACGGCTCTAAATACTGCACTTGAAGCTATTGACAAAATCCGCGATACCGCCGATGCACACGAACGAATGTTTCTGGTAGAAGTGATGGGTAGAGATACGGGCTTTATTGCTTTAGAGACAGCGATTGCTTGTGGCGCTGAGCTTGCCCTTTTGCCTGAAGAGCTTACAGATATAAATGAGATTAAGTCTCAGCTTAAAAATATGCTCAAGGAACAGAAGCGCAGTAGTTTGGTAGTTGTGGCAGAAGGTGATGAAACAGGTGGAGCTCTCAAACTTGCAGAGAAAATCAAAGACGATTTTAAACAGTATGATTTGAAGGTTTGTATTTTGGGACATATTCAGCGAGGCGGAACACCTTCAGCACACGACAGGGTTCTTGCAAGTAGACTTGGTGCTTCTGCTGTAAAAGTATTACTGGAAGGGCATAGCGAAGTGATGGTTGGAATTGTAAATAACGCCCTCAAAATTACTCCTATGAGAGTGGCGGTATCAAAGAAAAAATCTCTTGATTACGCCCTTATTGAATTAGCAAAATTACTACGATAAAAGAACTATGATAAAAAGTGATATAAGAATTGCGCGCTCATTTTTGAATGATGAAACCTATATTAAGTCAAGGACTAAAGCCGATCACGGCCTTACTCAGTTAAAAACCAAGACTGGTCCTGGTTCAGAATGGCTGGGTTGGAGAGATATTCTTGCTAAACCAAATGATGCCGAGCTTGAGGAAATAGCACAACTGGCAGAGCAAATTCGTAGTAACGCAGACATTTTTATAATCTGTGGAATTGGTGGGTCCTATTTGGGGGCAAAAGCTGTTATTGATGCGTTAACCTCTCACTTTGATTCAAAAGGTCCGGAAATTTTATATGCCGGACACCATATGGGCGGGAAATATCTCGAAGAACTGCTTGAATATCTTAAAGCACCTAAAGCTGATGGGTCAAATAAGAGTGTTTACATAAATGTGATTTCGAAATCCGGTTCTACCTTAGAAACGGCACTTTCATTTCGGGCAATTCGGGAAGTGATGGAAGAAATGTACTCAGGTGATGTAGTAAAGCGAATCATTTGTACCACCAGTAAAGAAGGTGGAATTCTTAATCCCCAAATCGAAGTAAAGAAATATAAGAAATTTATTATCCCTGACGATGTAGGTGGGCGTTTTTCGGTATTAACTCCAGTTGGTCTTCTGCCAATAGCGGTTGCAGGAATCGATATCAAAACTCTTTTTTATGGAGCCGTTTCTGCTTTTAACAGATTCGAAGAAGATGCGGAAGATATTTTGGAATATGCTGCATTAAGAAACGCACTTCACGAGGAAGGATATACAATCGATGTGTTTTCCTGTTTTGAACCCGAACTTAAATCACTCGGAGGTTGGATCCAGCAATTATTAGGTGAAAGTGAGGGTAAAGAGGGGAAGGGTATCTTTCCTGCTGTAGCAGCATATTCAACCGATTTACATAGTTTGGGACAGTTTATTCAACAAGGTCAACGAAGTGTAATTGAAACCTTTATTATTGTTGAAAAACCATTTTCAAAACTGACAGTCTCAGAAATTGAAGGAAACGACGATAAGTTAAACTATCTCGCCGGGAAATCTTTCCATGAAATAAACAAAAGCGCCAGACTTGGAACGACTGAAGCTCATCAGGAAGGTGATGTGCCAATCGTAAATATTACGATTGATGCTCTGAACGAAGAAAATATTGGGGAATTAATTTACTTCTTTGAATTATTGACCGGAGTTTTTGTATATAGTCTCGGAGTTAATCCATTTAATCAGCCAGGGGTTGAAGACTATAAAAAAGCGATGTATCGTCTGTTAGGAAAAGAAGGGTAGTCTATATTTTGAGCAAGCAAAGTAAATCTAAGTATATCGCGGTAGCTGGTAATATCGGGGCAGGTAAATCTTCGCTGACCGGACTATTATCAAAGCATTTCAATTGGGAAGCATTTTATGAATCGGTGGATGATAATCCATACCTTGCCGACTTCTATGAAGATATGCTCCGTTGGAGTTTCAATCTCCAGATCTATTTTCTTTCAAGCAGGTTCCGGCACCAGAAAGAAATGTTAAAGCAGGAAATCAGTCTTATTCAGGACCGCACCATTTATGAAGATGTGGAGATCTTCGCAAAGAATCTCCATGAAATGAATTTAATGAGTGACCGGGATTTCGCAAATTATGAAGCACTGTTTCATGAAATGAGTCATTATCTTCGCCCACCGGACTTACTAATCTATTTACGCGCACAAGTACCGACATTGGTAAAGCAAATACAGCAGCGGGGAAGAGATTATGAGAACACAATCCGCATTGATTATCTGGAGCGTTTGAACCGACTTTATGAAGATTGGATCGACCGTTATCCCCACGAAAAGCTCATTATTGATACCGATGACCTTGATTTTGTAAATGATCCGGAAGATTTAGGAAAGGTTATTGGATTAATTGAACAGCGTCTCTACGGTTTGTTTAATTGATTGTACTACAAGCGTATTATCCTTATCTTTGTCGGCTGTAGCGGAGACATACTATGTTTAAGTTTAAGATCTTTGAAATTCCTGAAGGGAAAAGTGAGAGAACACTTCAGCTAAGTGCTGAGGATCTCGATTTAGGAGATGTTTCGTTGAAAAACGGAACAATCGACATCGAGTTCAATCGTTCACTTCACTTCATTCTTGCCAAGCTCAAGTTTGACGTAACCGTTGAACTTGTGTGCGACCGGTCTCTTGATAATTTTGATTATGAAGTAAATCAGAATTATGAAATTCTCTTCAAAGAAGAAGAGATAGAAGAATCGGCCGATAAAAATGGCTCTATCAGGAATATTGATTATGCATCTAAACAAATAGATATAGAGCAAGATGTATTGGATACAATACTTGTGAGTTTACCGGTAAAGAAATTACATCCCCGTTTTTTGGACGAAGATGGTAACCCGACTGAGTTTCTCAATGAACAATTTGGAGAAGCTGATGATGAAGATGAGGGTGAAACTATTGATCCGAGATGGGAAGCATTGAAAGATTTAAAGAAATAATACACAGGATTACTAATGGCACATCCAAAACGAAAAACTTCAAAAGCCAGAAGAGATAAAAGAAGATCACATCATGCAATTGCAGATGTTACTCTTGCAAAATGCTCTAACTGCGGATCGCTTCATAAATATCACCACGCTTGCCCGGAATGCGGGTACTACAGAGGAAGACAGGTAGTTAACGTAGCTAACTAACCTGACTTTATGATTGTTGCAGTAGATGCGGCCGGTGGCGATTACTATCCAAGAAATCCTATTGAGGGGGCTATATTAGCTCTCGAAGAGGACGCATCACTTCAGATTATTCTAGTGGGACCTCAAGAACTTCTGGAGAAAGAACTGGTAAATCATAACTACGATAAGAGTAGGATGCAGATAGTTCATGCTCCTGAAATTATCGAAATGGATGATTCTCCCTCATCTGCTGTAAAAAATAAGCGAAATTCATCGATAGCTATTGGTATAAACCTGCACAAAGAAGGAAAGTGTGATGCTTTTGTTAGTGCAGGGAATACCGGCGCTTTACTCGCTGCTTCGACGTTTATCCTAGGTAAATTAAAAGGTGTATCACGCCCTACCATAGCATCTTACTATCCAACACTTAAAGGATTCAGACTATTGGTTGATGCCGGCGCAAATCTTGAGCTTAAACCTGAACATGCACTTCAATTTGCTAAAATGGGTCAGGTTTTTTGTGAGCAGGTAATGGGTATTGAGAATCCAAAGGTTGGTATGCTTAATGTTGGTGAAGAGGATGAAAAAGGTACCGATGAAATGAAAGAAATTCATAAGCAACTCACTCAATTGGAAGGATTTATCGGTAATGTTGAGGGTCGTGATATTTTTCCTGCCAAAGCTGATGTGTTTGTAACGGATGGAGTGGTTGGAAATATCTTACTCAAATTCGGCGAATCCATACCCGCAGCATTGAAGCAAATGGTGAAAGCTTCGGCCAATAAAGGTATTCTTTCTAAATTATATCTTTTGGCAGCACAAAAAGTGTTGAGAACTTCCCTAAGTCCATTCAATTATGAAAATGTTGGAGGAATTCCTTTCCTTGGGGTAAATGGAGTAAGTATAGTTGGACATGGTGGAAGCAGCCCACTGGCAATCAAAAATATGATTAAAAGTGCTATTAATTGTGTACAGAATGATGTTAATGGCAAAATTGTCGCATCTCTAAATTGATTTAAATTCCCATATGGAAGTACAAAGAGCAAAGATTTCTGCGGTTGGGCATTTTCTGCCTGAAGATCGGTTAACTAACTTCGATCTCGAGAAAATGGTTGAAACCAATGATGAATGGATCAGAACAAGAACAGGTATTTCAGAACGAAGAATCCTCAAAGATCCCGATAAAGCAACTTCGTACATGGCTGCAAAAGCAGCGGAGGAAGCGCTCGATTCTGCAGGAGTTTCCCCTAAAGAAATTGATATAATTATTGTAGCTACTGTTACACCTGATTATTTATTTCCAGCAACTGCATGTTTAGTTCAGGAAAAAATTGGTGCTAAAAACGCATTCGCTTTTGATATTTCAGCAGCTTGTTCAGGATTTATTTATGCATTAACTACAGGTGCATCTTTTATTCAGGGTGGTACTGCAAAAAAAGTACTGGTTATTGGGGCAGATAAGATGTCCTCTATTCTGGATTATTCAGATAGAACAACTTGTATTCTTTTTGGTGATGGTGCCGGAGCCGTATTATTGGAAGTTTCAGATGATGAAACCGGCGTTATTGATAGTATACATTACACAGAAGGAGATACGAACTGCTCACTTTACCAACCGGCCGGAGGAAGTTTAAGGCCGGCAACTCATGAAACGGTTGATGCCAGAATGCATTCTATCCGTCAGGAAGGGCGAGCAGTATTTAAGAAAGCAACCATGGGAATGGCGGATGTTTCTCTGGAGATTATGAAAAAAAATAATCTCGCTCCTGAAGATGTAGCGTGGCTGGTACCACATCAGGCCAACCTTCGAATTATTGATGCGACTGCAAATCGAATGGGAATTTCATCAGAAAAAGTAATGATCAATATTGATCGTTATGGAAATACTACGGCAGCTACAATTCCATTATGTCTTTACGATTGGAAAGATCAGTTGAGTAAAGGTGATAATCTGGTACTTGCAGCCTTTGGTGGAGGCTTTACCTGGGGATCTGTATACGTAAAATGGAGTTTGTAAAATGAGTACAGCATACCTTTTTCCCGGACAAGGGTCACAGTTTATTGGAATGGGGAAGGATCACTATGATTCAAACCCTGAATTTGCGAAATATGCAGATCAGGCCAATGAAGTTTTAGGAATTGATCTTAAATCAATCATGTTTGAAGGACCTGAAGAAAAGCTAAAGCAAACAGAATTTACGCAGCCTGCAATTTTCCTCCACTCAGTAGCTTTGTTTAAAACTTTGGATGCTAAGCCAGATATGGTTGCCGGACATAGTCTTGGAGAGTTTTCAGCTTTAGTAGCTTGTGGGGCGGTAAGCTTCGAAGATGCACTGAAAATTGTTCGAAGGAGAGGAGAGCTGATGCAACAAGCCGGAACTCAGAATCCCGGTACGATGGCAGCTATTATTGGTATGGCAGATGAAGCTGTAGAAAAAGTTTGTGAAGAAGCGACTGAAGCCACAGGTAAAGAAGTAATCGCAGCAAATTATAATTGTCCCGGACAGTTAGTAATTTCCGGATATGTTGAAGCGGTTGAAAAAGCAGTGGAACTTGCAAAAGAACAAGGTGCAAGAATGGCAATGATGCTTCCTGTGAGTGGTGCGTTTCACTCATCTTTAATGCAACCTGCTTTAGACGGTTTACGTGAGCAATTAGAAAATCTCGAGATCAATATTCCTGATTGCCCTATTTACAGTAACTATACCGCTAAACCAACTACTGATCCCGAAGAAATCAGATCAAACCTTCTGGATCAATTATTAAACCCTGTTCGATGGACTCAAACGCTCCTTAATATGATGGAAGACGGTGCTGTTTCATTTGTTGAAGTTGGACCGGGAAAAGTATTACAAGGATTAGTTAAACGAACAGATCGTAAAGCAGAAACTTCAGGACATCAATAAAGAATTATGGGGCTATCACTCGAAGGAAAAACATGTTTAGTAACCGGCGGAAGCCGTGGAATAGGAAGAGCAATCGCTCTCAAATTAGCAGATTTTGGTGCTGATGTTGCTATTACCTATGCGCGCTCAGCAGATGCTGCAAATGAAGTAAAAGCTGAAATTGAGAGTAAAGGAAGAAAGGCGAAAGCAATTCAGGCAGATGCAGTGGATTTTGATGAAGCAGAAAAAGTGATTAATGAAATTGTCTCAGATTGGGGCAAAATTGATGTACTTGTGAATAATGCAGGTATCACCAAAGATAATTTGATTTTAAGAATGAGTGAGGAACAATGGGACGATGTTATCACCACTAATCTCAAAAGTATATTCAATTATTCAAAAGTTTCTGCCCGACCGATGATGAAAAACCGAGGCGGATCTATCATTAATATTAGCTCAGTGGTAGGTATTTCCGGGAACGCAGGGCAAAGTAATTATTCCGCTTCAAAAGCAGGCATTATCGGCTTTACCAAATCTTATGCGAAGGAATTAGCCTCCAGAAACATCCGCGCTAATGTAATTGCACCGGGTTATATAACAACAGATATGACGGGATCTTTGGATGAAAAAGTGCTCGAAGGCATCAAAGAAGCCACTCCATTAGGTCGAGCAGGTAATGCTGATGAGATTGCAGATGCTGTTGTATTTTTAGCTTCTGATATGAGTAGCTACATAACAGGTGAGACTATTCGGGTTGATGGCGGTATGGCTATGTAGCTATTGCGGATACCTAAATGAATTTTTAAGTTAAACGAGTTTAAATTTAATCTAACTACCATTAAAATAATTAGGACTAATTATGTCACAAGATGTTGAATCAAAAGTAAAAGCCATTATCGTTGATAAACTAGGCGTTGACGAATCTGAAGTAACTGCAGATGCTAATTTCACTAACGATCTTGGTGCTGATTCTTTAGATACTGTTGAATTGATCATGGAATTCGAAAAAGATTTTGATTTGAGCATTCCTGATGAAGATGCAGAGAACATTGCAACTGTTGGAGATGCAGTAACATATCTTTCAGGTAAATTATCTTAATATCTACTCTTTCCACTTATGAGTGAACGCAGAGTCGTTATTACGGGTATTGGCGCTCTTACCCCAATAGGTGAGAGCGCTCCTGCTTTTTGGAATGGACTTTTGTCTGGCAAAAGCGGAGCCCGTATGGTCGATCATTTCGATACTACCAATTTCGCAACAAAATTCGCGGCCCAACTTGATGGGTATAACCCCAAAGATCATTTCGAGCATAAAGATGCACGAAGACTTGATCTGGTTGCTCAGTATGCACTGGTAGCAACTAAAGAGGCTGTTGAAGATTCAGGTATGGATCTTGAAAAAGTCGATAAAGACCGGGTAGCAGTTATTGTTGGGACTGGGATTGGTGGAATGGAAACCTTTTACGAGCAATCTGTTTCATTTCATGAAAGGGGACCGAGAGGAGTTTCTCCATTTTTTATACCAATGCTGATTCCGGATTTAGTTGCCGGACAGATTTCAATCCGTTATGGATTCAGAGGACCAAATTTTTGTGCGGTCTCTGCATGCGCTACCGGCTCACATAACATTGGTATTGCATATGATATGATTCGATACGGACAGTCTGATATGGCTGTAACAGGTGGATCTGAAGCTCCTGTTACCAGGATTGGTATCTCCGGCTTCAACGCAATGAAGGCAATGTCTACCCGTAATGATTCTCCCGAAACCGCTTCAAGACCATTTGATGTTGATCGTGATGGTTTTGTACTTGGTGAAGGTTCCGGAATATTTATTCTGGAAGAACTGGAATCAGCTAAGAAAAGAGGCGCTCGGATTTATGGAGAAATAGCTGGTTATGGCTATTCAGCCGATGCTTACCATATTACAGCTCCTGATCCGGATGGAGGAGGGGTTCAGCTTGCAATGAATAATGCATTAAAGGCTGCAAAGATCAATACTGATGATGTTGATCACATCAATATGCATGGCACTTCAACACCATTAGGGGATGTTGCAGAAACAAATTCTATCAAAAAGGTATTTGGTGATCACGCCAAAAAAATGAACTTAAATTCAACCAAGTCGATGCATGGGCATACACTTGGTGCTGCTGGTGCCATTGAATCTGTAGCCGCTCTGTTGGCTATTTATCATGGAACTATACCCCCAACCATAAATCTTGATAATCAGGATCCGGAGTGTGATTTAAATTATACTGCGAATGAGCCGGTTATTAAGAATGTGAAATATGCATTGAATAATGCTTTTGGTTTTGGTGGCCATAATTCTACATTAGTCTTTAAGAAATTCGAAGACTAAATGGGATTCTCGATCAGATCTTTGTTTGCAAAAAAAAGCAAGGATTCTGTACCTATTGATGATCGAATAATCCAGCTTGAGAAAATAATTGGCCTGAAAATTGATGATACCTCACTATTTCAGAGAGCACTCCGGCATCGTTCTATGCTTACCCAAGAGCAATATGCCAAATATGATTCTTATGAACGACTAGAGTTTTTGGGTGATGCTGTTCTGGATCTGATTGCCGCCGAAATTCTTTTTCATAAGTATTCAAAAAAAGACGAAGGTTTTCTCACAAAAATCAGAGCAAAACTTGTAAAAGGTGAGACCCTTGCCGGTTTTTCCAACGAACTCGGTTTAAATGAATTAATGGAAATGGGAGAGCGTCCGGGGAATACGAAAATATCGAACAGTATTCTGGCAGATGTATTTGAATCTATTATCGCTGCAATTTATATCACCAAAGGGTATTCTAGCGCATTTCAATTCGTGGAATATGTCTTCGATAAGTTTGTAAACTTCGAAGAGCTTATTCATACCGTTGATAATTATAAAAGCGCACTTCTGGAATACACTCAGGCTCAAAGATTACCACTTCCGAGCTATAAAACTATCAATGAATCAGGTCCTGGACATAACCGTACATTTGAAGTAACCGTTTTTATAGGGGATAATGAATTAGGTACAGGTATAGGTAAAAGTAAAAAGAAGGCTGAGCAATTGGCAGCTGAAGCCGCACTACAGGCATTAAATATTGCCTAAACTTCTGTTGGGTACACTTGTTTTTAGAATGATAAACCCCGATTCTTAGCCCGTCATTGTTATACAGCCGTCATTTCACTTAAGGCCTATAAAATATGCTTGTTCAGCTCATTAAACCGGAATTTCAGGAACTTATCGAGGCCAAAGACTGGGTTGGACTAAAAGAAGTACTATCCGATGTCCCTGCGGCAGATATTGCTGAGCTGTTAGTAGAACTTGATGGAAGTGTCGCTGTTGTTGTTTTCAGGCTACTTAAGAAGCCAGTAGCTGCTGATGTTTTTGCTGAACTTCCATCAGGAAAGGGAGTGGAGTTACTCGAGCTTTTCAATAAACAGCAGCTCTCTGATGTTATGATAAATCTCGAACCTGATGAGCAGGTTGCATTAATGGAAGAACTTCCGGGTCACCTTACCCAAAGCGTGATGAATTCCATGAAGCTGGAAGATCAAAAGCAGATTAAAAAATTACTGGGTTATCCGGAAGACAGTGTTGGTCGTTTAATGACTCCCAGGTATGTGCGGGTCAAGTCAGATTGGTCCATCGACAGAAGCATGGAGCATATTCGTAAATATGCAGAAGTGGCAGAGACCCTGAATGTGATTTATGTAGTAGATGACAAAGAACATCTGATTGATGACCTTCGGATTACTCAAATCATTGTAGCCGAACCCAAGGACACGATCTCCAGTATTATGGATGATTCCTTTAATGCCTTAAGTGCGTTTGATGATCAGGAAGAAGCGGTTAAAATGTTCGCTAAGTATGACCGGGTTGCACTACCAGTAGTAGATTCGGATGGGATCTTGGTTGGAATCGTGACGGTAGATGATGTTATTGATGTAGCCGAGGAAGAGACCACCGAGGATATGCAAAAAATGGCTGCAATGGATGCTTTGGACGATTATTATTCCCAGACCTCTATTTTTGCGATGGTGAAGAAAAGATTGGGGTGGCTGATTGTTCTTTTTGTGGGGCAAATTATAACGGCACTCACTATGGGGCAGTATGAAGAATTACTTAGTAAAGTTGTTTTTCTTTCCTTCTTCGTTCCTTTGATTATTTCCAGTGGCGGTAATTCCGGTGCTCAGGCAGCAACACTCGTAATTCGCGCACTTGCTACCGACGATATCAAAGCGGAAGACTGGAAAAAAGTATTTACCAGGGAATTTATTTCAGGCTTAGCATTAGGAGCTTTAATTGGGTTACTAGGATTTGTAACACTAATTTCATGGGAACTCGTAGCCGGTAATCCCTTTGGCTACCAAATGATTATGACGGCTTTGGTTGTGGCTCTAAGTTTGTTAGCTATTGTTTTATTTGGAAATTTTATTGGTGCAATGCTTCCGTTTATCCTCTCTAAACTTGGTCTCGATCCTGCTGTTTCTTCCGCTCCTTTTGTTGCAACTATAGTGGATGTAAGCGGAATCATTATTTATTTTTCAATAGCAATCTTATTACTAGGTAACATATTACTCTAATCTCTTAAACAAATTATGAAAGCATATCACGATCTTGTAAAAAATGTTCTTGAACATGGGGTAAGGAAAGAAAATCGAACTGGTACAGATACTATTTCAAACTTCGCAGAATATTATAAAGTAGATCTTGCGGACGGCTTTCCACTTTTAACTACAAAAAAAGTGTTTTTCAGATCAGTCGTACTCGAGTTACTTTGGTATTTAAGAGGAGAAGATCATATTCGGTGGTTAAGAGATGAAAATGATTGTCATATCTGGGACGCCTGGGCTGATGAAAATGGTCACGTCGGTCCAATATATCCGGTTCTTTGGAGACGTTTTCCGTATCTGAAAAAAGAAATAGTTGAACTTGAAGGCCAGTCAGGAAAGATTAAGAAAGAAATGTGGGTTCGAAAAGAATTCGATCAGGTTCAACGTGCGATCGATATGTTGAAAACGAATCCAAACAGCCGTAGGATTGTGGTTAGTACCTGGCATCCGGGTTTACTTGGAGAAATGGCTCTGCCTCCGTGCCACCTTATGTATATTTTCAATGTTCAGAATGGGCGTCTCAATTGTCATCTAACTCAACGTTCTGGTGATATAGCTCTTGGTATACCGTTCAATTTAGCCTGTTACTCTGCCTTAACTATGGCTATTGCACAGGAGGTTGGACTAGAACCAGGTATTTTTGCTCACACTATTGTTGATGCCCACATTTATGAGAATCACGTTGATGGGTTGAAAGAGCAACTTACCAGAAAACCAAAGCCTCTTCCTACACTTAAAATTGCAAAGAAGCCGGTTGATGAATTAACTTTTGATGATTTCGTACTAGAGAATTATGATCCCGATCCTGTGATTCGGTTTGAGGTTGCAGTATGAAATTGACTTTAGTAGCTGCTCATGATCCAAATTTGGTAATTGGAAATAACGGCGGCTTACCCTGGCATTACTCTGAAGACCTGAAGCATTTTAAAAATGTGACCTTGGGTAATACTATAATCATGGGAAGGGGTGTTTTCGAGGAATTGAATGAAACTCCACTACCCGGAAGAAAAAATATAGTACTATCTACATCAAAGACCTATGATAATGTAGATACCTACAAAAGTTTGGAAGATGCTTTAAAGTCAGTTGATGAAGAGGAAGTCTTTATTATTGGTGGGGGAGTTCTTTATCGCCAAACAATAAATCTAGCTGATAGATTAATAATTACTGAAATTAAAAAGGAATACGAAGGTGACACTTTCTTTCCTGAGTATAGGGACGATATCGGTACCAAATGGAAAGAAGTTTCAAGGGATAACAGGGATAATCTTGCTTTTGTAGACTATTTGTCGATCGCATAAAGTGCTTTCTAATTAGGAAAGATTGATCCAAATTCTTTTGTTATGCAGATAACGTTTTTTTTAGACAAGTATTCACGTTGGAAGGGCTTAACACCATATTAATTATTGACTTTACAGTTCAAAATCTGACCATTCTGGGTCTGGTAATTATTATTACCTTTTTCGCTACTTATCTGGTTTTCCTGAGAAGAGCCAATAAAAAAATGAATTCTTTTTTATTGAACTCTTTGGTTCACGAACAGGATCAATACATTGTTTTTTTTGATTTTAAATCGAAGATCATCTTTGCTAATAAAAAGTTTGAAGACTTAATAGGTGTTCCGGAAAAGAAGTTTAAAGGAAAGAAATTAGCTGATTTACCAGTTGATCAAAGCCTGAAAGATGCATTTTTACAACATAACGATGATATTGCTGAAAGAAGATCTTCTTCCATTGTCTACAAAAAAACATTCATAAGAGATGGAAAAGAAGAATGGTTTCAGTTTCAGAAACGAACACTTTCTCTTCAAAGATCTGACGTAACTTACATTTTAACTGAGGCAGCGGATGTTTCGGATAAAAAACTTGTGGAAGATCGCCTTTCAGATACACAAAGTGAATACAAACAACTTGTAGATTCTGCAAACGATATTATTTTTAAGACAGATCTGAAAGGGAATTTTAATTTCGTGAACTCTATAGTCAAAGATACCTTAGGATATTCTGAACCTGAGTTCTTGTCTATGAATTTTAAAGATCTGGTAGTTGAAGACGATGTTCATAGAGTTGTCGAATTTTACGCCGATCAACTCAAAAAAAAGAGGTCGAATACTTATTTAGAGTTTCGTGTTAAAACAAAATCGGGAGATGAAAAATGGGTAGGGCAATCGACAAGCTTTCTCAAGCAGAATGATGAAATAAAAGGCTTTCAATCAGTAACCAGAGATATTACAACAGCGAAGGAAACAGAGGCTCATCTAAAACGTGCTAAGGAGATTGCTGAAGCAACCAGTAAAACGAAGACAGGGTTTATTGCAAGTATGTCACATGAGTTCAGGACTCCACTGAACGCAATTCTGGGATATACACAAATTTTAGGTCAAAGTGAGGCCCTGAAAGGTGTTGAAAAAGAGCACATTAAAACCATTTCTTCAGCTGGTGAACAATTACTTGGAATGGTTACTGATATTCTTGAATTATCTACACTGGATTCTGACCGTTCAAAACTGGATGAGGAATTAGTAGCACTTACTCCATTTATGAAAGAGTTCGCAGACAGATTTACAAAGAAAGCTAAATCTAAAGGACTCAAATTCCATTTCACATCTGATAGTAATAGTCTGGATATTATTGAAGTAGATTTGGATAAAATTACGTCAATTATTAAAAATCTACTGACGAATGCAATTAAGTTTACTAAAGAAGGTACTGTTGGATTATCGTACTCTGTCCGGAAAGAAAATGATAGGGATCTTCTGAATATTGAAGTTAAAGATACGGGTATTGGTATTTCTAAAGATACTTTGGAGCATGTATATGAACCCTTTTGGCAACTTGATAGCTTAAAAAATGATGGTACCGGGCTTGGACTTACTCTCTGTCAGCGATTAGTTGATTTTTTAGGAGGAGAGATTAATATCAAAAGTAAACCTGGTAAAGGTACTATTGTTAGTATATCCGTTCCTGTTAAAGTATCCGAACAAAAAATATCCGCTATAAATACAGGTGCAGAATCTTCGTTTCCAAGTGAAAATTCTTCCCATGGAAATCGGGTTAAAGTGCTTATTGTGGATGACCTGGAACCAAATCGTACCATAACTAGACTTATTTTAAAAGAGAATGGTTTCGATTTCAAAGAGGTAGAAAACGGTCAGGAAGCACTGGATATTCTTGAAAGGTATTCACCTGATTGTATCCTTATGGATATTAATATGCCTGTTATGGATGGTTTGGAAGCTATGCTTACTATTCGGGCTTCAGGAAATAAATTTGCTGATATTCCAATTATAGCCGTTACAGCAGGTGGGTTTAAAGGAGACCGTGATGAGCTTATCGCTCAGGGATTTTCTGAGTATATTCTAAAACCTTTCAAGACAGAACATCTTATTTCCACTATCAACAGCTTTGTTGGAAAACAGAAATCTTCTTCTTCATCGGAAACGGAAGTAAATGTATCTCAGGAAACAGGCCCGGAAACAGTAGCCCTTTTTATTGCTTCTATGGACGATCACTGCCGCGAAAAAGTTATCAGTACTCTTGAAATGCAGGACTTGGATACGATTTCAAAATTACCTGAACTAGAAGAATGTGCCAAATACAAATCAAATCCGGATTTTGAATATTTAGTTAATGCTTGCCAGGATTATGACTACTTGTTTGTTACGAAGGTAATCAAACTACTTCAAGACTCAGATAAAATTAAGGCGTAATCTCTTTCAGGTGAACACAGAAATACTTTACAACAGGCTCAGCCAGGGCCATTATATTTTTTGTGTCGGCAGCTTTTGAAAACTCGATGGCTTCCTCATCATCTAAAATCCAGATACTTTCATTCTTGTACTTATAAGCTTCGGTAAGATTTCGTTCAAAACTGAGGTAATAATTCGCATCCTGTTCATCAGCTTTAATCCCTTTTTTCTTAAGTGCTTTGATGGTCTTTTTTATCAATTCAGCGCGCAATTTTTCATCCGGAGCTTTATCCAAAAAGGTGGTTCTGAAAAGAGACCGGTTTAGAAATCGATGACATAGATCTGCTAATATCTTGTCATCACTTTTTTGCCAATTTTTTATGTTTTGATAGACATCATAGTCATCCATTGATGCGTACAAATCAATTGTTTTCTTAGTGATTTGTTTTTTTGCGGATGGTTGCTCCTTAAAGAAATAGGCCAGATTTTCTGCGACAAATTCAGGTTCCTTATCTACTTCAATTAGGTGGGTTACACGTTTAAAAATTCTTCGGATTAAAGCATCTGCACTTAATACTGTTTTATGAAGATAGACTTGCATGTACATCAATCTTCGGGCAATTATATAGTTTTCGATTGCGTAGATCCCTTTCTTCTCAATTACAATGTTTCCATTAAAAACACGCATTGTTTTAAGAATTCGGTTAATCCCAACTGTTCCTTCTGAAACACCAGTGAAGAAACTATCCCTACGAAGATAATCGAGTCTGTCCAAATCGAGTTGAGAAGATACGAGCTGATGTAAAAATTTCTTAGAATACTGGTCGGTGAAGATTTCAATAGCAGTATCAAGAGCTCCATCAAATTGTTTGTTCAGTTCCTTCATGATGGCAAGACTCATCATTTCATGATTGAAATTTTTGATGAGCGAATGCTCCAGAGTATGGGATAAGGGGCCGTGACCAACATCATGCAGTAAAAGTGCAATCAGTGTCCCTTCATATTCCTTTTGACTGATGGTTGTGTCTTTTTCCCGCAGGTTATTTAAAACTCTTTGACCTAATTCCAGAGCCCCAATGGCATGAGAAAATCGGGAGTGTTCCGCAGCCGGGAACACCAGATATCCAAGTCCCAGTTGACGTATTCGCCGAAGCCGCTGCACATAGGGATGATCAATCAATCGGAGTATAGTTCCTTTAGGGACTGTGATGAATCCGTGGATGGGATCGTTGAAAATTTTATAGCGCGTACTTTTATCCATTACCCTTCAAAATTGACCATCATTTTATCAAGATCTTTGATTTCAGGTACTCTTGTGGGCCGTTGATTTTTGGAATCAAACCAAACCCCTTTTGTCTGAGCTACCGCATGAAGAGCTTTAGTGTCAGAATTGAAAATCGCCTGGATGCCCTCAATACTGGTATTGCCAACTTCTTTGATGCCAGAACCGACTAGCAACTCTGAAGGATAACGAACCGGCTTTAAATACTCGATGGTACATTTCACTAAAACGAAAGCAAAGCCTTCTTCGAAAGATTTCATCAGGTCAGGGATATGATGAGTAAAGTTGATACGAGCCTCCTCAAAGTAGGTATTGAAAACAGCGTTATTAGCATGATTAAGAGGGTCCAAGTCCCTGAAGCGAGTTTGTACTTTATGCCAGTGATAAAAAAGATCAGGATCGTAAGAAGGTCGAAACATGCAGATATTTTTCGAAGAAAATGCGAAGCTATCAGGCAAAATCAAAGTTTAATATATCGATCTATAAATGAGTTATTACGAAAGAATCTTTGGTCGTTCATCAGTTGTCTTTTCTCTATATTCCAACTGGAATTTTAAACCTAATATCATCAGGAATGAGCGATAAAAAATCAGCACAGTTTTTAGAAGAGTTATTAATTACCCCGAGTCCAACCGGATATGAAAAAGCAGGAGTTCAGGTTTGGAAAGATTATGTGGACGGATTTGCTGACGAAGTAGTAACGGATGCCTATGGATCATGTGCAGCAAAAATTAATACCAGTGGAGATGTAGCTACGGTATTATTAGAAGCTCATTGTGATGAAATTGGAATGGTGGTTCAACATATTACGGATCAGGGATATGTGTATGTAAACAAATTAGGAGGTAGTGATTCTACAATTGCCCGGGCAAAGAAAGTATTCATCCATAATAAGAATGGGAGAGTAGTAGGAGTTACAGGAAATACTGCAATTCATCTTCAAACTACTAAAAATGGTGGGGGCAAAGAACCCGCATGGAAAGATATCTACGTTGATATTGGGGTTAGTAGTAAGGAAGAAGCTTTAAAACTCGTACAGATTGGCGATCCCATTACTTACGCTTCCGATTCAGAGTTTCTAAATGATGATATCCTGACAGGACGAGCGCTGGATAATCGTATCGGGGGATATATTATTGCAGAAGCCATGAAAAGACTGGCGAAGAAAAAGAAAAACCTGAAGGTTAATGTGATTGCTTTGAATTCCATCCAGGAAGAAGTAGGTGGATTTGGAGCCCGAATGATGAGCTATCGGTTTATGCCGGATGTTGCACTTGTAACCGATGTTACTCACGCCACTGATACTCCGGGTATCGATCAGAAACAGCACGGAACGGTTATTCTTGGTGAAGGGCCAACCCTGCAACATGGAGGTGCAAATCACCCAAAAGTAGTCGATTTTCTGGAAGAAGTATGTGATAAAGCAAAAATTGAAGTTCAGCACGAAGCTACAAGTGTAAGAACCGGAACTGATACCGATTCCATTTTTTACCAACAAACAGGAATTCCAAGTGCGTTGATTTCACTTCCACTTCGTTATATGCACTCACCAGTAGAACTATGTTCCATGAAAGACGTCGAGAAACTAATCACCATTATGGTGGAAGCTGTACTGGCAATGAGGCCTGATCAGACTTTTAGTGTATTCGGAGAGTAAATAAAAAAGCCCTGATGACTTCTATCACCAGGGCTTGTTTGTAGACGTAGAGTACTATTTAGTTTTGATAACTTGGTGGTAAAAGTACTCCATCTATGATATGGATAACTCCATTGGTTCCTTCGAGATCAACAGTAACTACATTTACCGAACCATTCAGAGTTACATTTCCTTCTCCATCAATATTTACAGTGATGTCTTCACCTTGCACAGTTTCAACCATTTGTCCGTCACTCAACGAACCTGAAAGGGCTTCGAGGGCAGCAACATGATACTGAAGGACTTCTGATACCTGCTCAGAAGTTAATCCATCCAATGTAGCCTGAACATCTGAAAAAGCCTGGTTGGTAGGCGCAAATACAGTAAATGGACCGTCACCTTCTAAGGTAGGTACAAGACCGGCATCTGCTACCAACCCAACCAGTGTTGAGAGATCATAGTTTTTAGACGCTATCTCAACAATATTCTGGAATTCATTCGGAAGAATTACTTCGTTTATAGCATGAATAGTTCCGTTGTTGGTCTTTACATCAGCCTGTAAAACTGTAGCTGAGTTATTTACGGTAACTGTTCCTTCATTTACGGTTACATATACGTTTTCTTCTGTTAACGCTGCTGGAGCTTGTTCCGCATCAAGGTCTCCTGAAGCTACTTCAACAGGGAGCACATGATATTGCAGGATAGTTGCTAGTTGTTCTGTAGTTAATCCATCCAATAAGCCAGCAGGTAATTTTGCAAAAGCCTCGTCGGTTGGAGCAAAAACAGTAAATGTTGCATCGGTATCTGACAGCGCACCTGCCAGTCCGGCGTCAACGACAGCCTGAACCAAGGTTTCAAAATTATATCTTTTTGATGCAGCATCAACTACGGTTCCGTATGCATCCGGCAGAAGTACTTTATTTACGACATGGATAACACCGTTTGAAACATCTAAGTCTGCATTAGCAACTTCAGCACTTCCATTAACAAATACTCCTTCTGTACCACTTGTTACGAATACTTCTTCACCAAACAAGGTAGTTGGTGCTTGCTCTTCACTTAAACCAGATGAAAACACTTCACCAGATAACACATGATAGGTAAGTATTTCGGTTAGTTGTTCTGTAGACAAACTTCCGAGTAAACCGGTTGGTAAAGCACCAAAAGCTGCATCAGTAGGAGCGAATACTGTGAAGTCTCCTTTATACTTTAAGGTAGTTGTCAGGTCAGTATCGTCCAGAGCAGATAAAAGTGTTGTAAATGATCCAGCTGCATCCGCCTGATCCACAATATTTGCATCTCGTAATCCTGCGGGTAATAAAACTTCATCGATAGAATGAATTATACCATTTGAAGCTTCAATATCAGGAGTTTCTACCGTACTGTATCCATTTATTGTTACTACACCACCAGAAGCTTCCACAAGTAATTCTTCTCCCTCAACAGTTGGTACATCCTGAGTTGCTTCTAATGAACTTGAAGCTACAGAACCGGATACAACGTGAAATTGAAGAATTTTAGCCAGGTCATCTGTAGATAGACTTTCAAGTGTACCATCTGGTAATTTAGCAAATGCTTCATTAGTTGGGGCAAACACTGTGAATGGTCCGTCTCCTTCAAGTACAGAAACCAAATTTGCATCAGTTAGAGCCTGAACTAATGTGGAAAAGGAATCATTTTCCTGTGCCGTTTCAACGATGTTAAGTTCATCGTCTACATTAGTTCCTCCATTGTTATCGTCACTGCAGGCTACAAGCCCCATAGCAACAAATAAAATTATTAGTAAGTTGAATAGTGATTTTTTCATAGCGTCTCTTTTTATGATTAGTATGTGCTATTAATACACACCAAAAAAAGACGATGACTAGTCTTTTCTGAAAAAAATCTAAAATTCTACCTGAAGGGAAGCAGTAGGCAAAAATCCGTTTAATGTTCTTCTGGTAAGCTGATAATTTATTTCGCCGGTACTCTGAACGGGGTTGAGGTGATAACTCACTTCGTTTTTACGATTGGTTAAATTAATCAAATCGATTCGGGTAGAAAGTTTGGCTCCTTTGATCGGGATGCTATAATTAACACCTATATCAATTCTGAAATAGTCTTCCAGGCTGAGTTCATCGGGTTTATTGAAGTCATAACCTGTAAATTGCGATTCATTGTGAGTGGTCAGAAAATCATAATAAGCACGGTCAAAGGCCCAGTATCTCACAGGTGTCCACTTCATTGAGTACATAAAAGATAGGTTCTTTGTAGCTCTCCAGTTTACAAAAGCAGAACTTGAGAAAGGCTCACTCCATGAAGTATGGTTCCAGTCATTATTAAACCGCTCTTCAATTTTTTGTCTGGATACATTGGATTGCTGAACCATTTTCAAATGAAGTTCTGGATTCCGGAAATACATATCTAAAGAAAGTGCCCCACCATAAGCCCTCATACTAGTAGGGCTCAAAAATTCACTTTGACTGTTAAGAGCTGAATTTCCATTGTTATTTCCTGTAAGAATATTCACAAAATTGATTTCATAGCTTCTTGGCTCGCTTTTAAAAAATCCATCGAGTGAAATACGAAACTGATCTGATGGCATAAGAGACCAGCTGAATCCAGTTTGATAGGAAACAGGAGTATCGATACTTTCATCAACCGGAGAAGAGAACTGGAATGATTGGGTGATTGCGCTCGGACCAACATTGGCAATTTCGTACTGGTTAAAAAACTGACGATATACACCGGCTCGTACGTTTATAGTATGATATCCCAGATTCGTTTTTTCACTGTCAAAGGTGATGGAAGCCCTGGGAAGTAAGTACACATTTTGAGTACTTGTGATGAAAGTGGAACGTAAACCTGCTTCCAGCCAGAAATTGCGACTGATGGTTAATCTATTGGTTGCATACCCTGTGATCAAACCAAATTGAGTATTGTTATTTGTAGGGAAGTAAAATAGATCACGGAGTTCAAAATTATAATCGATAAACTTCAGCTCGAGCCCGAACCGGGTTCTGTTCTGGGATGAAAAATATTGAGTTAGTTCACTTTTGAAGGTTAAATCATTTACAATGTTAATATCGCTCAGACTTTTATCCCTGGTATAGTTTTGTTGGTAAATCCGAAAAACTTGTTCTGCCGATGGTGAGTCCACAGAGCCTGCAGAATCAGCCGGATTTCCGGAATTAAGAGTATGCCCGTCCATATAGTAGATATTACTGTATTTGCTGGATGAGAAATAAACTTGTGCAAAAATATCGGTTTGGGAACCAAGAATACGATAATGACTCACTTGCCCCATCAGATTATAGGTTTCAGAATCTTCCTGACTGTATACAAAATCGGGTTGAGTAGATGCTAAAGTAAGTCTGGATGATAGCAACTTGGTTTGTGCTCGTTGATTTCCATAATAACCAGAAAAGGTCGTGGTACTAAAAGGATCTGGCTTGTATTCCGCAACAATATGAAAGTCGTTGAATCCTATTTCGTTGTCCTGAACAGAAGCATCATAATGTGCTACATTACCATCTGTACTCATTAAAAAATTCTGGAGCAAAGGGTCCAGTTGATTCCAAGCATTGTAGGTTTTTTTAAAACCATAGGGAGTATTTATCCCAAGTTGCTGTATACGTCCGGTAGCAGAAATCTTAAGAGGAAGTTCTTCCAGAACAACCTCACTTCTAAGATTCAGACTGTTTGGATCTGCCTGAACTAATTGGTTTGAGGAAGAGCGGTCGGTCAGAGTTTGATCAAAATCGATTGTACCAGAAAGTGATCCTCCATAACTAGCATCATAAGCAGCTCTCTGAATACTTACTTTATCTATGGCATAAGGACTAAACATGCCCAGCATATTTGCAGACCGGGAAGTATTATAAAGCGTTGCGCCATCCAGTCGAATTAAATAGTTGGAAGGATCGCCTCCCTGAATACTAAGTTCATCCTGTGCATAATTGAAACTAACGCCAGAAAAGAAGCTCAAAGAACGAACTATGGAATGCTGACCGCTGCCGATGGAGCGTAGATCTTCAACATCAAGGTTTTCTGCAATTTTATTGTTAGAAAGGGATAGAGAACTTGTGTTTACAATAATTGGATCGCCAACAATAGTAGAAGGAGAAAGTCGTATTACATTCACCTCCGAATCCTCATCCACCATAATTGTAGTTTTGGAAGGAGCATATCCCAATGAGCTTACGGTAACCGGATATTCTCCAACAGAAAGGGGAGAAACAGAAAAAAAACCATTCTTATTGGTAAATGTATTAACAGATGCATCCGCAAATAAAATACTGGCATTCGGGATGGGTTGACCTGTTTCCTTATCCAGTACATATCCAACAAATGAACCAAACTGTTGAATGATTCCTTTTCGTTCAGTTATAACATAGGTTCCCGTAGAAAGAATAATAAAATCATAAGAAGTGTTTTTAAGAACTTCCCGCAACACTTCAGAAGGGTTTGCTGAAACGATATCAACAAAAACCAGTGCTAAAAGATCAAATTCAGGATCGTAGACCAGATCAATTGAATAGGTATCCACAACCTTTTTTAAAACATCTTCAACTGGTTCGCCACGAGCAATAAATCTTTGAGGGGGCTCCGTTTGTGCACTGGCAAACAGAGGAAGTAGCAAAAACGATATAAGAAAGAAAATCCTCAGCATTATTCAGATACTATAAAACCACTGCTAGTTTTCTGGACGGATAAGTTTTTTATGGTGGAAATATCAGTGAGGATTGATTCAAGCTCAGTTGAATTTTTATAGTGGGCCTGAATCCGCTCCCTATCAAAAAGATCTCCTTTTAATATGATTTCTTTTCCAAAATGGAATTCCAATCGTTCAAAAAACTGAGCAAGAGTTACATTTGAAAATTTCAAGTCACCATTTAACCAACTAAGAGAATGGATGCTTATTTCTGAAACCTGTTGTTTGCTGAGTTCCCGGGTATTTCGATTTAAAGTAGCAGATTCGTTTTTGATAATAAATACATCACTTTCATGGTAATCATAAACTGAAACCTTACCTTCCAATACAGAAACTTCGGCATTCAGAGATGAGGAATTATTCCAGTCAGATACATTAAATTTGGTTCCAAGAACTGTGGTTTGAGTAGTTGGAGCATTAACAACAAATGGAGTTTCGGAAGAAACAACCTCGAAATAAGCTTCCCCGTCCAGGTCCATATTTCGATGAAATGTACCGAAGAAAGGGCGATAAGAAAGAGAGGTATTCCCATTCAGTTGCACCCTTGAACCATCTGGTAGTGAAACTGTTAATTGTTCACCCGGGGCGGCTTGATAAGAATAGCTGTAAAAACTTATATAACTAACAAATGCGGCGATAAGTACAGTTGCGGCTACTGCAAAGTATTTGAATAGCTGAATATTGGATGACGTTTTTTTGTTTACATCAATTGTAGTCAGGATATCATTCAAAGCTTGTTCTGTTTCCTGTTCGGTTACCAGAGAAGGTTCGTTTTCATCCGGGCCAGCTATGTCCCAGATTTCCTGTAAATCGTCGGGGAAATTCTTTAGCTTGTGAACAGTGGCTTTATCAGTTGTTGGTTTATTTTTTTTCATAATGCCAGTAACTCTGTGCGTTTCTCATCATATGCTTTCCGAAGACTTTTTAGAGCAGAAACAATGTGATTGTTAACCGTTCTTGGGGATACATCCATAATATCAGCGATCTCTTCATGCTGCAAGCCATCAATTCGGCTTAGTTCAAAAGCTTCCCGTTGTCGCTCGGGAAGAGCTTCAACAAGTACTTTTATTACTTCGCGTGGTGAAGTTTCAGATTCATAAAAAATATCTGGTTTATCATGAATGCTCAGTGTTCGTTCATCCAATTCAGTTTGTTTTTGCTGATGATCCCGGATAAAATTAAGGCTCAGATTCCGCACAATCGTGTACATGTATGCAACTAAAGATTGGTTCGGATCCAACCTCGAACGATTTTCCCAAAGCTTTATAAATGCATTCTGCACGATATCAGTAGCATCTGCTTTATCTTTCAGAAAACGATGAGCGTATGCAACATACACTCCATACTGCTCTCTGAAGAAGCTGGAGAAAGCTTGTCGATTACCTCGTTTAATTTTTTTTATGAGAGAACGTTGACTCAAAATATTCTTCTTTTAGGATACTACACTCAAAGTCATGGCAATGACTAGTGTTTTTTCAAAAAACTAAAGAATAGTTAAAAAAGTTCTACGAGAGAGAGATATCGATTCTCAAATAAGAATAATTTTCAAGCCCCTAGTTATTATCCCGACTTCTTGATGAAGATTTACGACTCTTCCAACTTCGGTCTTTCCCATTTCCTGAACGCTTTTTTCGGGCAGGTTTATTGGTATTTCTTTTTTGAGGGACGGTAAGAACTTCTGTTCCGTCATCCGGATAAGCGTGATCTTCTACCACATCAATTTGTTGTTTAATGAGTTTATGGATGTCTTTCAGATAAGGACGTTCATTACCCGCACAGAAAGATAAAGCGACTCCACTTGAGCCTGCACGTCCCGTTCTTCCAATACGGTGCACATAGGTTTCAGCAACATTGGGAAGATCGTAATTGATTACATGTGAGATATCATCCACATCAATACCACGGGCAGCAATATCGGTGGCGACTAACACATTCAGGTCTCCGTCTTTAAAATTATTCAGCGCTCGTTGCCGGGCTGGCTGCGATTTATTACCATGGATGGCTTCAGCAGGAATTCCTGCCTGAATCAGCGTTTTAACAATTTTATTAGCGCCGTGTTTGGTTCTCGAAAATACAATAGAAGAGGTGATTTCATCTTCTTTCAGCAACTCAGTTAGCAGCTTCGATTTATTCCCTTTACTTACGTAATACAGCTTTTGGTCTACTTTCTCGGCGGTGGTTTGCTTAGGCTTGATGGTAACCGTCTCATACTTACCCAGAATACGTGTAGAAAGCTCTACAATAGCAGGAGGCATAGTAGCTGAGAAAAACAGGGATTGCCGTTTCTGAGGTAATTTAGCAATGATCTTTTTGATGTCATTGATGAAACCCATGTCCAGCATTTGATCTGCTTCATCCAATACAAAGTATTCAACATCTTTGAGGGAAATAAACCCCTGATTGATTAAATCCAGCAGGCGACCGGGAGTTGCCACCAGGATGTCAGTTCCTTTGCGTAATGCATTGGTTTGAGCCTTTTGCTTCACACCGCCAAAAATTACGGTGTTTCTGATGCCGGTATATTTTCCGTAGACCGAAAAACTGTCTGCAATCTGGATGGCAAGTTCCCGTGTTGGAGTAACCACCAGAGATTTAATGGCTCTGCGCTGGTTTTCATTTGAGCGTGCTTTGTACAGATGCTGAAGTATCGGAATAGCAAAGGCTGCGGTTTTTCCGGTACCGGTTTGAGCACAGCCCAACAGGTCGTGATGCGCTAGTAGGATTGGAATCGATTGTTCCTGAATTGGAGTAGGAGTGGTATAACCCTCACCCTTAAGTGCTTTAAGGATAGGTTCGACCAAATGTAATTCGTTAAATGTCATAGTTTTAGTATAAAAGAAATAGGAGGGAGTTGAAGATAGAGCTCAGAAATTTCCCGGATTATAATTATGGAGCATATGCGTGCCGGGGAGGCAACTCTATTCTTATATACTACATCGAAGTGCTAAGATACAGCTAATTATACTGGTAAGTACTATGGGGATTTGAAAGCTGATTAGCTTACCAGGTATTTTGAAAATAGCCATAGTAAGAATATTATTACTGTTATTGGCTAGATAATTAAGAAGAAAACGTGTGCCCTTCTTTTTTTGATTTGTTTCTCCATGCATTTAAAGCATGTAAATAAGCACTTGACTCAGAATATCCTAAAATATAGGCGATATCTTTAGTTCTAAGGTTCTTTTCATTAATAAGATAATGAGACAATTCTTCCTTTATTTCGTTGACTATTTTTCTAAATGAAGTCCCCTCGGCTGTTAATCTTCGTTGAAAAGTTCGTTTGCTACAAGCAAATTGTTTTAGAACTTGTTCTAAATTGGGAATCTCAGGATTACACATATTCAACGCCATAGCCTTTACTTTGTCAGAAAATTCATTAGAGTTATGATCACTTTGATTTAGCATTGCGACAAATTTTGGAAGCAACAATTCAATCTCTTTCATTCTAATTGAATTGATTTCCAATTCATCAAAGTTTTCGGGGAGTAAAACTACATGGTCATCATGATAACGTACCACCATATCGTTGAAAAACAAATTAGCTTGTTCCTTTTTAGGAAATGGAAATCTTATTTGTGGTATTAGATTATTGGGCAACATCAAATTTAGTTCTCTGTAAACTATATACAATACCATGTTCAATAGCTCTCTCTTTACTGACTTGTTACCCACTGAACTATCGAATTTCAAAGCGTAGCGGTGCGAATCTTCAATAATTTTAAAAGAAACTATCGGGAATTTACTCTTTAGATATTTTTCAAGAATATAAATTCCTTGCTTTATACTGGATGTGCTTAAAGATATGTCAAGCACTAAACCTAATGAACTTAAATTGAGATATGCTCCTATACTTAAACCACAGTAGCTTTTTTTTTGCTTTTCAATAATATGTTCAAAGACATTGATATAGTCTTTAGCGTCGACCATTTCATCCGGATGGTTTAGGTCAACACCAGGGTTTACCATATAACTCTTTAAGGTATCAGTATTGATACCTTGGAATGCCGAATAATCCAATAAGTTTTTCAGAAAAAGAGCTTGTACTTTCATGTTATAAATCTACTGAAATATGGCGTAAAATATCAATATTATTGATTCCCATCCCTGTACTTTTTTGCGAAACAAAAAACGTGAAAAAGTAAAACGCATGGAAACTTCTATCAAAGCTACAAAACTGAATGCAATTTCAACCCTAATTTCCGGGCTGGGTATTTTATTCTTTAGCAATAAACTCGCTGGTGTATTCGAGATTTCTAAGACCACTCCTTTTTTGTTCGTAGGAGGGGTAATTACCTTTTTTTCGCTAACTATGTTTATTGAAATCAGGAAACAAAGAGCTATAGCAATTCTATGGATCATAACTCAAGACTTCCTGTTTACACTGGCAAGTATTTTGGTGCTTATATTTAGACCTTTTGATATATCTGATACTGGGTATTTGCTAATTGGATTATTTCTTGTCCCTATAATCTTCTTTATTATTTATCAATCCGTTGGTTTATCCAGAATTGATTCATTGAAAGCAACAAGTGTTAAACGAATGTCTTTCAAGCGCAAAGTAAAAGCTAATAAAGCAAAGGTTTGGACTATCATTTCAGATGTGGGAGGCTACCACAAAGTAGCGCCAAATATTGATAGATCAGAAATCATTTCAGGTGAAAAGGAGGTAGGTATGGTAAGGTCTTGTTCACATGGTAAAGATAGTTGGACTGAAACCTGCAGCCTTTGGGAAGAAGAAAAAGAATTCTCATTTGAAGTTGATACCTCCGCACCAGACTATCCATATCCTTTTAAGACCTTGCGCGGAAATTGGCAAGTGAAAGAGATGGATAAAGGAGAAACAGAAATCATCATGAACTTCGAGTTTGAATACAAGAAGCCCTTTCAAAAGATTCTCCTCCATCCGATTATGAAATACCAATTCACTAAAGTCTGTAAAGAACTCTTGGACAATTGGCAAGATAAGATCGAGGATTAAAATTTAAATCCGAAGTAAAGGTTTGGCTCAAACCAAAAGAAGTTCCCATATTTGTCATCAAACTCTTTAAATCCTGCAGGAGAATTGTTGTCAAACATCCACTGGTTGATATGAACCTGAGGTTCTACAAAAAGTCGTTTTTTCTTTCCAAATGTAGCGTGGTACCCCAAATGAACAGAGTTGTACACTTTAAACCCGTTTTTAATTTTATTGCCGTCTAAATCCGTGTAGGTTTGAATTTGCGGAAGCACTTCAACAGCTGTAAATAGTCCTTTCCAAAGCATGCGTTGGTACGTAATACCAATTCCTGTTTCCCTTAAATATCCATCGTAATATTCACTTCCCGACTCAATCTTATCCAAAAGGTCTTGCCACCATAGGATTCCCATAGGTTGGAATAAGCGCCAGGTTGCAAACTTCACACCTATGATGCTCTTATCATCAAGATTGCGTTTTACATGTAATTCTACCATTTGGATACTTGTTCGTTCGTTATACCCCGAGATAATTTCATCCGGAACTATGTAAGGTATACTTACCCGCCACTTATAGGCTACATCAGTTTCATCACTCTCTGAAGAGTGAGTTTGAGCGAAAGCACCAGTTGTGCAAAAAAGCAATAGAATAGTTATTAGATTTTTCATGATAGAAATGTTTTTGTGATCGTTCCGGTTTCACAAAGCAACCCCGCTATTCTCAGTTTATTTAGTGAATGAGAATGGGATCATCATCCGATGATTATGTACTCTGTGTTATCGATTTAACAATGCAAATATGTGGACGATAGGAAGGGGAATCGTCCTGATTTGTAAATCCGAACGTATAGTGAGATTCGGAACCTGACATTAATTAGTTAGAGGCAGGAGAGGTAAATTGTATTTACGGATTAACGTTCTCGGCTATGATTTCGTTGTGGAATCATCCGTAGGATTATTCCGCTTATGAAATCAGCCTTTTGGTTTGTTAAATTTATTCTTTTTTACTCTAAAGCCACAATGAATTATAGCCATTGTTGGCGTGTCGTACTTTTTTAGTCCTTTATAAAATCCACAAGTTTCTCGAAATATCCATCTGGAAACTTTGTTCCGAATAGAATATCAGGTTTTTGTTGTATTCTAATTCCGTGGTCAGCATTTTCGTAAACTACCATCTCAATATTCGGATTGTCAATGTCTTTGATTATAGGTACGCAATCATTCACAGGAATTAATTTGTCTGCCGTTCCATAAACCAAAAGCATTCTTGTGTCTATCTTTTCAAGAAATGGTCTTGGGTCAAAGTCGTAATTTCTTCCGGAAGGTGCTATTGGCACTTTATCCACAGGCGGCATTTCATTGGGTGGCTTTAAAAGACCTTTGTAATATTCGTCAAAATCGTTTTTGAAGTACGGAGTCGGCTTGAAATGGTCTAACTCGTTTATTATGTCAGCCCAAAGGTTTCCATTTCTGTTCCGAGTTACGTACTCAAATATTTTCGGGTATAGGTTTAAAATTTTCTGGGCTTCCTTATCAGGGACGCTTTGTTTAGCTAAAAAGTTTCTATCAACGTCAAATTCAACTGTTTTTAAAGGTGTTACTGCTGGGCCCGATTTGCTAATAATAAAGTCGATATTATCCGATATGCTGTCTGCAATTAATACTATCCAGCCTCCGTGGCTGTCTGCCCAAAATCCGATTTTATCTTTGTCGACATAGTCAAGTGCCCGTAAATACTCTACTGCTGCGTTAAGGTCGGTAGCAAGGTCGTTGAACGTTGAAGTCCAAAGGTTGCCTTCTGATTTTCCGTGTCCTCTATTGTCGTAATTAAGGGCGACTATACCATTATCCGCAAAATATTCCGAGTATTCTGTATAAAAATCTTTTGTGTAGTTTTTTGAGCCGTGTACCATTACGACTGCCGGAAATGGACCGTTACCTTCAGGCTTGTAAATATTAGCCGAAAATGTTATGTCGCCATTTTTAAATTGTGTTCCAATGATTTTGTGTTTTGAGGAACAACCCAAAAAAGAGAACAGAATCATTACAAATCCAATATGTCTTGTTATTCTCAAAATCAACTATCGTTTGAGTTTTTAAGTTGTCTTTCTTGCCGTATTTCGCCTATGTGGTAATATGCTATAATCTCTTCAATTAGATTGTTCTTTACATAGTACCATTCACTAACGTCTAAGGAAAAATCTTTTCCTTGCTTGGCAGTATAACGGACACAAGCTCGGTCTTTTTCATAAATAGCATCGTGTAAGTCGAAAGTCTGACCAAGGAATTTGTCTTCATTTTCTTTGACCAAGTCAATGTATGTCTTCTTTCCGTCAATTGTGCCAAAGGGACTTGTGTGTTTGAAGTTTTCAGATATGGGCAAGTTAAGATAGTCGCCATTGTCCCATTTTTCGAACCATATTTTCACTAAATCTTTCAAATCCATTTTCTGTGTTTTAATTAGTCAAGGTTGTTTCTTATAAATGCACCACAACGTTTAGTATATGGCAAGTAGGCGATTGTGGGCTTCAAATCTATCAAACCGAGATAAAGTTGAAGCGAGTTACAACCGTTGAATTTACTAACATCACGCCTATGTGCTATATACATTGTTAGCTGTTTTTTTTAGTTAGTCAGATATTTATTAGGAACGTTTTTGGGTTTATAGTCAATTCCGAACTCATGCCTGAGCAATTTAGATACTATGTCAGCAATGGTTTTTTCATCTCTATGCATTTGTGGTAAAAGTCCCATCATCGCATAACTTATAGGATTAACAAATGGAATTAAAGTTTCCCATTCGTAGGATTTACCCCAAATTAATCCATTTACGGTGATTGATAAGTCAGCAGAGGATTCGATTAGAAAATTCATCATTTCTAATGAAGCATTATGGTTTTGATTAACGGTATGAAAAATAGGTGTTTGTCCCCCGAAGCCATATTGGTCAATTCCTGCTCTGGCATTTATATCTGCACCCTTTTCTACCAATATTCTTCCACATTCCAAGTGATTAAACTCTGCGCAAATGTGTAATAATGTAACTTCAAATAATGGTGTATAAGTACATCGTAGGGAATACTTTTTATAGACTACTTCAGGGTTTTCCTCAATGCAAATTTCAAGAAGTTTAGAATCATCCAATAGAACAGCTAAGAGAGGCTTATCTTCATACTCAAGTCCAAAGTCCACAAATACTTTGACACATTTCTTAAAACTTGGACCTCTTAAATATTCGCTGGTTAATTCATTAATAAGGGGTTCTCCTCTAAAAGTATCATTTGGGCTTACTCCATTTAAAAAGCATTCTCTTATCCCATCAATAGAGTGAACTTCGATATAGCCTATTATTTCCTTATGATAATCCATTATTTAAATCACAGCTAACAACGGAATATGGCGCATTGAGTTCCTCATATCCCAATTACATGTTTAACATTTATTCCTCATATTCTTGTAATTATTAGGAATATGATGAATAAACTTGAGTTAACCAGAAAGTACAAACATACGCTTACTCTTAAAAATTATAGTTCAAATACCATTGATTCGTATTTGAACAGGCAAAGTCCAATTGAACTAACGCAGATATAACATTCTCTCAAATATCAAATCTGGTATTTGAAATTTCCTCCAAGTATCTTCTCTAAAATTTGAAGCACTAGTTTAAATGAGCACCACCTCCAAAGAAGTACATTTACGAACCAAAGGCGTTTTGCCGGTACAGAAACTTAAAGTCCTCAGAGATTTGGAAATCCTGGATTCCCATCCCGATTACCCAATCTTAGATAATCAGTTTCAGCCTAACTCTCTGGATCTTCGTTTAGGGGAAGTTGCCTATCGGGTTCGGTGCAGTTTCCTTCCGGAAAACGAGACGGTGGAGGAGAAGATCGAAAAGCTTGAACAGTATTCCTTCTCTCTGAAGGACGGCGCAGTACTGGAAGAAAATTGTGTATACATCATTCCATTGCTGGAAAAACTGAATCTCCCAAGTTCGCATTATTCCATCAATCAGGGATATTCGAATGGACAGCCACAGGATGGAGAAGTGCAGTTACATGCGTTGGAGAATTTGTCAGCAAAAGCGAACCCGAAAAGCTCTACCGGTCGGCTGGATGTATTTACCCGTGTGATAACCGATTACTCTCATCGTTTCGAGGAAATAGCTCCTGGTTACAAAGGGAATCTCTATTTAGAAGTGGTTCCCAAATCTTTTTCTGTGAAAGTGAGAACAGGTCAGCGATTGAATCAGCTTCGAATCCGGCATGGTTTTGAAGTGGTGCCTGATCAGGATTTACTCCGTATTCATTCTACCGATCCTTTGTTGTTTGATGAGAAGATCAAACCGGTTACAATGGAACAGATCAAGGTGAATCAGGGCCTCTTTATGAGTGTGCAGCTGAAGGGAAAGAAAGGGGAGATCGTCGGCTACAAAGCCAAAAAGCACAACAATTTTATCGACCTGGAGAATATTGGTCACTATGAAGTAGATGAATACTGGGAGCCCATTTATGCCCAGGAGAGCAAACAGTTTATTTTAGAGCCGGAAGCCTTTTATATTTTTGCATCCAAAGAACGAATACGGGTACCGGCTAATCTTGCCTGTGAGATGATGGCATATGATACCGGATCAGGAGAACTCAGAACTCATTATGCCGGATTTTTTGATAGTGGTTTTGGGGGAAGTGTAGACGACAAAGGAGCGAGAGCTGTGTTGGAAGTCCGTTCACATGACGTTCCTTTTATGATTGAAGATGGTCAGACCCTATTCAGCATGCAGTTTGAGCCCAATACTGAAATCCCTGAATTCATCTACGGAACCGAAATTGACAGCAACTATCAGGGACAAGGACTTAAACTCGGTAAGCACTTCAAACAAGTATGAGTAAACTACTTGTAACGCATTGTATATGTCATGCAGTTAGCTTTGAGGAAGTGAAAGAGATCGCCGGGAAAGAGAGTTTTACTAGTATTGAAGAGCTTCAGAAAGCTGATATTTGCAGCACCAATTGTAAAATGTGTAAGCCCTATGTTGAGATGATGTTGGAAAACGGGCGTACGGCTTTTGAACCGGGTGAGTATTTGAAAGTGGCTTCAAATTCTAAATGAGGAAAAAACTCGTTTCATGGGTCATCCTGAACTTGTTTCAGGATCTTAAGAATGAGCTTTGATTTAATTATTTGTCATGTTTTCTTCTCCAAACCTAACAAAGATCCCGAAATAAATTCGGGATGACGTCCATTATCTTTACCGGTATTTATTCAAATAGATAAAAATGAACAACATCTTCTTTGCACCTCCAGCTGATTTTAATACAGATGATACTGTAGAAATAAAGGATCAGGAAGCTCAGCATATTAGCCGAGTATTGAGACACAAGGTTGGCGATATAATTTTTGTTGCTGATGGAGAAGGGGCACGATTCGAGGTTGAGATTCTGGAGATCACTAAGAAAACCGTTGTTGGAAAAAAATTAACAACAGCCTGTGAGGCTCTTCCTTCAAAAAAGAAAATCCTAGCTATGGGAGTAATTAAGAAGAGAGACCGTTTGGAGTTTGCTATCGAAAAAGCGGTTGAGCTGGGAGCCTCAGAACTTTGTTTATTTAATGCCGATCACTCTGAACGATCCAGGCTGAACGAAGACAGGATTCAGACTCAGATCATAAGCGCATTTAAACAGAGCGGAAGGTATTGGTTGCCAAAGCTGGTAGTGTTGAACTCATTGGATGAAGTCTTTGATCATTATACTGATGCAGACTTCATTATGGCGCATGAAGAGATTGAAGTTTCCAATCAACCCAAAGCTTTAGAAAAAGAACATTCTGTGTTATTGGTTGGACCGGAAGGAGGGTTTTCATCCCGCGAAGTAGAGTTAAACAAAGAGAAGGGCGGCAGTTTTGTTTCTTTAGGAAAAAACAGACTTAGGGCAGAAACGGCCGTTGTGGCTTTTCTTTCTCAGTACTTATTTGTCAAGTAGTGCAATTGCACCGCTGATTATCTTGTTCAACAACAAGGATTCCGTGATTTCTCAGTACTTTTGTCCATTTTCTTAATTACAGCAATCACATTTCCAGCAATCACAATTTTCACAAGTACAGTTGTTTGCTTTGCAATTCACACAATCGCACTTTGAGCATTCACAATTCGTACAGGTACATGTTCCTTTGGTACTCATATCAAGATGATGTAATTGGTGTTTATCAATAAGAAGTTAATTACTACAAAAGGATTTTGAAAGACTATTTCTTTTTCTTCTTCTTGCTGGATTTAGCTTTCGGATTGAATTCAAGGCATAAATCAATCCAGTAATCAAGATCTTCTTCTTTGTCGACTCCTTCCGGACTTACATATAAATAACCTTTCATTGGTTTTTTGGTGAAGTCCATCGGGCGAGCTCCTTTTTTAGATAAAGCGTCCTGCTCAATTTCGGGATCTATCCGAGCCATCAAATCATCTTTTATTACTCCGATACACATTTTATCGTCTACCAGAATGCAAAGTCCGCCAAACATCTTTTTCTGTTCAAAGGGGATATTCTTGTTGTCAAGAACAGTAAGGATTCGTTCTGCAAGTATTTCGTTATAAGCCATAACTTATCTTTTTAAGCGATAACAGATATATACATAGAAGAGGGACATTATCTGCCAATATTTTTAGCAATTGCCTTAAAGAAAGGGATGTAAGGAACACTGCTCATGATCTTTAAATCCTCGAGGAAGGAAGTATTTTCAGAGAGAAAATCGAAGACATTATCCACAGGGTTATTTTTGAACAGATCCCGGAATACACGAAGGCTTTCTTCATTTGAATTATAAAGGATATGAAGAATCAACAAGTCATAGTATTGGTATCTGAACTCCGATTTTTGAGGAAGCACGGGTTCTTTTCCTTTAATCAGGGAATCAGCAAGCGTTTTGGTATAATCCTGAATTCTCTTAAATGTATAACCGGTAGATGGCTTTGTTAATCCACCAACTGTACCCAGGTTTATAATTTTAGAAGAATATAACGGGGGATACGATCGGTCTTCCATAGGAATTTCCCCATATTCTTTTCTTTTTACCTCAAAATCTTCCCTATCCAGATTGTACTTTTCTTTCAGATAGGCACGGATTTTCTTTCGGTAGAATTTCTTTTTTTCCAGAGGCTTTTCTGAGAACACAGTGAACTCAATCAACGCACGATTACCTTTAAAAGGAAGCACGTACATAAATGCGACTCCATCACTCCATTCTTTATCAAAATCCATCAGAGTGATAGTTGCAGGATCGAAGACCGGAAAATTGGTTTTGATTTCAAAACCTAAAAAATGCTGAATGATTGGATATTTAGGTTCTTTGTCAGAATCCGAGACTGGTTTGAAAATACTCTGAAAGATATAATCAGCAAGGTAGGTATCGCTATTTTTGGTAACCAGTACTGCTTTCTTTTTATTGGAGGAAAAATCCAGAATACTTTCTTCCAGTAAATCGAAATTCTTATGTTTTTGAAGCTCTGATAGTACAAACTCTTTAAAATCACTTTCCCTTACACAGTAGTAACTGTATTTATTCATGTAGAGAAATCCTTGAAAATCGAGAGCAGAGAAAAAAGATTTATTCCACTTTTTGAATATGATATGTTGAAACGGAGGGTCCGATTTATCCCAAAAACACCAGGTTTTATTATTATGAGGAGCAAAGGTTGAATCAACGACTAAAACGTCACCTTTATAACCGCCTTTGGCAAGATACCATGCAAGACTCAACCCTGAGAGTCCGCCACCCGCTATTATGATATCGTATTTATTCGTACTCAATATTTTTTTCTGGAATGAGGATCAAGGATAGTTAAAAAGATGGAGAAAATTGAATTTAAGGGATAAGACCTAAAACAGATTTTTAATTTCTACTCACAGTCTAATCAGTATATTCCATCCCCGTGAAAAAGAAAAGCAAAAATATGATTGATTTACGAAGTGATACGGTCACCCGGCCAACCCCGGAAATGATGAAAGCTATAATGAATGCAGAACTTGGGGATGATGTCTTTGGCGAAGATCCAACCGTGAATGATTTTCAGGAGAAAGTAGCTGCTTTATTTGGTATGGAAGCAGGCCTTTTAGTACCCAGTGGAGTAATGAGTAATCAGCTTGGATTAAAGGTTCTTACTGAACCCGGAGATGAAATTCTGATTGATGAGAAGGGGCATATTTATAATTATGAAACGGGTGGAGCTGCTTTTCTTTCCGGAATTCAAATTAAACCCTTATACGGAGATAAAGGGAAACTGAGTGTTTCTGTTCTTGAACATCAGGTGAAAGGCGCATTCGATTGGGAAGCCAAAACCAAAGTGGTTTGTCTTGAGAATTCAACCAATAAGGGGGGAGGAGCTTGTTACTCTAAAGAAGAACTTATTTCGATTAAAGAATTTGCAGATGAGCATGATCTGTTTGTCCATATGGATGGAGCACGAATCTGGAATGCGATGACGACCACAGGAATTGCCCCGAAATTTTTCAGCAAAATAGCAGATACTATTTCGGTTTGTTTTAGTAAGGGGTTGGGAGCTCCGGTAGGATCTATGTTACTTTCTAGCAAAGAACGAATCGCAAAAGCCCGCCGATTTCGAAAGATGTGGGGAGGAGGAATGCGTCAGATTGGATTGTTGGCTGCAGCTGCAGAGCACGCTCTGGAGAATCACTGGGACTTAATGAAAGAAGATCATCGCCGGGCTAAAGAATTTGCTGAAGCTATTTCAGAGGTTTCTGCATTTTCAATCGATTTGGATACGGTAGAAACCAATATCGTTTTATTTGACACTCTTGAGCAAGATGCAAATACAGTGATCGCGAAATTTGCTGAACATGACATTCATTTTGTACCCTTTGGTCCAAATACAATCAGGGCTACGTTTCATTTTCAGGTGGGAGATGAGGAGCTGGAAATTATTAAAGAATCCTTGGCAGATTTTTAGATATAGTTAGTTTCAGATTTTAACGTGCAAATCGTGGGTTCATTAATTCTAATTTGTAACTCTTGCTTCAGTCAAAACCAGAATAATATCACCGATCATTTAAGTTGGATAACTGAGTAAACCTGTATTTCCAAGACTTAGCTTTTGTAAAAAGTTCAAAGTTAATAATCCTATAGGTTCCCTGTCTTAATCTGCTTATCTGCATAATCCACTGCACGGGCAGTAAGCGCCATATAAGTTATGCTTGGGTTCTGAGTCCCTGCACTAGTCATGCATGCTCCATCTGTAACAAATACATTTGGTACGCTGTGCACCTGATTCCATTTATTGAGAACACTAGTTTCTTTGTTGTGTCCCATTCGGGCGGTTCCCATTTCATGAATACAAGCACCCGGAGCAGTTTCGCTGTTCCAGGATCTTATATTAGTACACCCAGCCGCTTCAAGCATTTCAACAGCGCAATTTACACCATCTTCACGCATTTTACGTTCGTTTTCTCTGAGCTTGGCGTCAAACACAATGGTTGGCATTCCGTAGTTGTCTTTTTTCCCGAAATTCAGCTCCATTTTATTTTCATGATAAGGAAGTATTTCTCCAAAGCAAGTGATGCCAACCTGATATGGACCGGGTTTAAAGAGTTCTTTCTTAAGATCAGCTCCGAGAATACCTGGAGGCACATTGTTACCACGATTTGCAGAACCCTGGTATCCGAACCCACGTAAATAATCTGTTCTTTTTGATGTCTCATCAATATTCCGGAAACGCGGAATATAGAATCCATTTGGTCTTCTGCCGTAATAATAGGTGTCTTCCATTCCAGGTAACTCACCACTTGCTCCCATACCGTAGTGATGATCCATCATATTATGGCCAAGTTCTCCACTTTCATTTCCAAGTCCTGTGGGGAATTCATCAGAGCGACTATTCAATAAAATTGCAGTCGAGCCTACAGTACTTGCATTACAGAATACGATTCTGGAGTAAAACTCAATAACTTCCTTGGAATTCGCATCAATTACACGAACTCCGGTTGCTTTACCTGTGGAATCATCATATATAATTTCACTTGCAACACTGAACGGGCGGATGGTCAGATTGCCCGTTTCTTCCGCAACCGCAAGGGTAGAGGAAAGACTGCAATAAGCTGCACCATAAGGACAGCCACGCCAGCAGCGGTCTCTGGCCACACAAGTACCCCGAGTTCCTTTGTGAACTTCAGGATCGTATTCGCTCAGGTTTGCCACCCTGCCGGGAGTAATGATTCTGTTTGGGTACTTTGATTTAACCCGTTTACGCATTTCCTCTTCGGCACAGTTCAATGGAAATGGTTTGAGAAATTTTCCATCAGGAACCTGTTTCAAGCCTTCTGCCTGACCTGAAACTCCAACAAAAGTTTCCACATAGTCGTACCATGGTTCTATGTCTTTGTAACGGATCGGCCAGTCTATGGCAATTCCTTCTTTCAAATTGGCTTCAAAATCAATATCACTCCAACGGTAACAATGCCGTCCCCACATTATAGACCGACCTCCTACATGGTGTCCTCGTATCCAGTCAAAGCGCTCCTTTTCATCATATGAAAAATCACTGTCTTTATTGATCCAGTGCTTAATTTCCTCATTAACCCACCATCCAAGCCGGTCCTGTTGAAAGTAATGCAGCGCTTTTTCTTCGGCGGTAACCATTCCCTGATTTGGGAGATCCCATTTATCAAGATGGGCTGTTGGATATTCTCCATGTTTGACCATTCGACCTCGTTCGAGAACAAGTGTTTTATAGCCCTTCGTGGTTAGTTCCATAGCTGCATAACCACCACTGATTCCAGAGCCAATTACGATGGCGTCATATGTATTTTCCTTTTTTGCCTTGATATTCAGATTCATATCGACCACGCTTTTCCGTTAACAGATTCTACAGTTACACAGGGATCATAATACCCGGGAACAGGAAGGTAATTAAGATAGTTTTCAGCAATTTCTTCAGAGCTTAAATAATAACTGATTACCATTTGTTTGATCTCTATATAAGCCCGGCGAACAGCCCGATCTTTCTGATTAGTTGTTTTGTCCAGATCAGTCAGGATTTCGGCTTTCTTAGTTTTATTAGATTCCAGGAAATTTTGTCTCTTTAGATATACGTCCAGTGCTGAAAACCTTCCTTTCAACGCTTTTTGATTATTTTTGGAATACACATTTGAGATAATCGAATCTATAGTCTCAGGAACACCGACTTCCGAAGCAGAAGGGCTATCAGTTTTTGGGAGAATGGTGTTAGAAATATGAAGCAGAAGCATGAATTCCTGTTCATCAAAAAAAGCTGACTTGTAATTCTTATCATTAATAAAGAAGTCTGAAGATTTATCAGACAAGAAAGAAGAAAGCAGAGGACTGCTGATCGCTGTACCAGTAGCAAAAGCTACATATTTAAGTACATCCCGTCGTTTCATAGGCTGTGGTTGGTTAGAAAATATTGTCCTAATAACGGGGAAAAAAAGGAGGGATGCTAGCTGAGTTATTTCTGGTACAAGAAAAAACAAAACTTAATTAGATTGATCTCCAGTATTACGAAGCTAGTAAGCCGCCTGAAAAGTAAGAATTCAGAATAAGCGTTCAAGAACAATGAAATCAATTCCACCTTTTGTATAGGTGATATTGGTTCTTTCCAGACCAAATTTTTTGTAAAAGGTAGTTTTATTTTTTCGTGCGTTGCACCAAATTCTTTTTAGATTTCTTTCTGATGCATATTCCATGAGATAGAACAGAAGTCGACTTCCATATCCATTATTCTGTTCCTTTTTCTCAGTCGCTAACTTTCTGAACTGAGCTTCATCTCCATTTATAAACAAAGAAACTATTGAAATCAGATCATCACTTTTAAATAAACCAAAATGAATACCATCGGGATCTTCTGGTAGTTTCACAAAATCTACAGGGTGGTTGGGCCACATGACTCTATGCCGGAGGTCAATGGTATCTTTATGAGTTATTTCTCTAATCGTAACGGGCATCACATCGTTTTTTAAATACCGGAGATTAGAACCTCAACACTTTGATCTATTTCAGATTGAGAAATCACCAAAGGAGGAACAATTCGTAATACATTGCCACCGGCTGCATTCGAAAGTACTCTTTTTTCGAACATTTTTTCCACTACAGGCCGCCCCGGAACTGAAAGTTCAACCCCAATCATTAATCCCATTCCACGGACATCCACTACTTTTTCATTTCCGGATGTCTTTTCCTTGATGAGATTCATCATAAAGTTACCTTTTTCGGTAGCTTGCTCTGTCAGGTTTTCTTTCTGGATAGTTTTAAGACAGGCATTTCCAACCGCGGCTGCAAAAGGGTTACCTCCAAAAGTTGTTCCATGATTTCCATGTCCCAATACCGAAGCCACTTCTTCTTTAGCGATGATGGCACCAATAGGAATACCACCAGCGAGTGCCTTGGCAGCTGCGACTATGTCGGGTTTAATTCCATAATGCTCATAGCACCAGAATTTCCCGGTACGGGCAACCCCGGTCTGAACCTCATCGATAATCATAAGAATATTTTGGTCATCGCATAACTTCCGGACTTTCTTTACAAATTCTTTATCCGCAATATTTACGCCACTATTTCCCTGGATAAGTTCAAAAGCGATAGCGATGGTTTGATCATCAACAACATCCAGAAGGGCTTCAAAATCATTATAAAGAGATTGAATAAAGCCGGATGGAAGTGGAGCAAAGCCTTCCTGGTAATTGGGTTTGCTAAGTGTGATACTTGCCAAAGATCTGCCGTGAAAACCATTGGTAAGAGAAATTACATTACCGGTTTTACCGTGTTCATGTCCCCACTTACGAACTAGTTTTAATGTGCCCTCCATAGCTTCCAGTCCGCTGTTACATAAGAAAACTCGTTCTAAGCCGGATAAATATGAAAGTCGCTCAATAAACTCACTTTGTGGCTCGGTGTAATAAAAGTTGGAAACGTGAAGCAGTTTTTCTGCCTGTTCTTTGATCGCTTCAACAATGGCAGGGTGGGAGTGACCCAGATTGTTTACCGCTATCCCAGCCAGCAGATCAATATATTCAACTCCGTTAATATCCCAGACTTTGGCTCCAAGCCCCCTGTCAATAGTTACAGGGAATCGGTTATAAACCTGAAAGTGATGTTGTTTCTCGAGTTGTTGTGCGTGATCCATAGAGTATGAAAATTCAGAACTGATTTATTGAATTGTGAAGTTAGCTATTTCCATTGTCCATATCCGAATGAATGAACCAAACTCCGTCTACTTTTTTGAGGACCAGAGTGAACTTACCGACATCTTCCGTTCGGGCACCATAAGTATAGCCACCTAAGATGTATGCAAGGTCTCCATTTATTTGGAAATCGTATGCTGATAGTCTTAAATCACCACCGGAGTTTTGGTATGCTTCTTCAATAAGATCCCGGCCTCTTGTTGGTGTATTCCTTGGACGTAGAATAAATCCATCCTCAGTAAACAAATTCGCTAAGGCTTTAGCGTCATTATTTTTCCAATGCGTTTCATAATCAGTAAGTACTTTTTGTAGCTCATCCGGGAGTTCGACTTTTGGAGTTTGTTGAGCGCAAAGTAATTCTGAAGTTGCTAATAGCAGAGTTAGTAGAAACAGATATCGAACAGATTTCATAGACATATCTTAAGTAAAGGTTTCCCGAGTATACTGTTAATTCAGCAATTGGAAAACTTTCGAAATAAGTCACTATATAAGCAGATGTATTGAGGATGTATCCCAAAGCTCGAAAATGAAAGGTTGAGTTGTCTTAATTCAAAATCCAGAATTTATAATCCTTAATTTCCTAAACAAGCTTCAATCCAATCCGGCCTCTTTCCAAATCAAGCGAGATAATTTCAACCGAAATGATATCTCCAACACCAACAACGTCATGAGTATCTTTAATTCGTTGGCCGGTCGTAGACATATTAGAAATATGAAGCATCCCATCTTGTTTTACACCGATATCCACAAAAGCGCCAAAATCGACTACATTACGAACAGTTCCTTCCAGCTTCTGACCTTCTTTTAAATCGTCCATGCTCATCACATCTGTACGAAGAATCGGTTTCTTCATCGAATCACGGGGATCACGGCCCGGCTTCATCAGGTTTTCGATGATGAGTTCAAGGGTAGGTTCCCCAACCCCAAGTTGTTCGGCAATTTGTTTAGTATTGATGTTGCCAAGCTTAGAATCAATCACACTTTTCTGCGACGACAGATTCTCTATATCAATCCCAAAAAGGTTACAGAGTTTTTCAGTTGCCTCGTAGCTTTCAGGATGAATAGCAGTATTATCAAGCGGATTTTTAGCCTCAGGAATTCGCATAAATCCGGCTGCTTGCTGGAACCGGAAATCACCAACACCATCAATGGATTTTATTTGTTCACGGCTTTTAAAGGCTCCTGATTTTTCCCTGAACTTCACAATGTTATCAGCCACTTTTTTGCTTAATCCCGATATATGAGAAAGGAGAGGGGTACTAGCAGTATTTAGATTTACACCCACTTCATTCACACAACTTTCTACCACATCATCCAGTTTAGCTGCAAGCTGTTTTTGGTTGATGTCATGTTGATACAAACCAACTCCAATTGATTTGGGATCGATTTTAACTAACTCAGCCAATGGATCGAGCACTCGTCGTGCAATGGAAATATTTCCACGTTGTGCGGCATCTAAATCAGGGAATTCGTCACGAGCAATTTTAGAAGCTGAGTACACTGAAGCACCTGCTTCATTTACAATCAGGTAATTCAGTTCTTCATTAGGCTTGATCTCTTTTCTCTTTTGTATGAAGTCAGCTATAAACTGCTCGGTTTCACGACTTGCAGTTCCATTTCCAATGGCAATCAGGTTCACTCCATATTTATCAATTAGTTTATCAATAACTGATTCCGACTGAGCAATTTGATTTCTTGGAGGAGTAGGAAAGATGGTAGTTCCTTCAAAGTATTTTCCGGTTTCATCTACTACAGCAACTTTACATCCGGTTCTGAATGCAGGGTCAATTCCCATAATTACTTTATGTTGAAAAGGAGGTTGCATCAAGAGGTTTCCCAGATTAGTGGCAAATGTCTCTATTGCATGTTGATCGGCTTGATCCGTAAGTACATTACGGAGTTCTCTTTCCAAAGAAGGAGAAAGAAGTCGCTTAAAAGCATCTTCAACAGCATCTTCCAATTCTTCGGTAAAGATACTCATATCGTTTCTAATCACGATATCGTCAATAGTTTCAAGCGTTCGTTCTTCCCAAACATCAATTTTAACAGAGATAATATTTTCCTTTTCACCACGGTTTATAGCCAGGATTTGATAGGGCTTTAGGCGGTCAACTTTAGATGAGAATTCGTAGTAATCTTCAAAATTAGTCCGCTCTTTTACAGAGGAATTCTTCTTAGTGGAAAGTGTAGAGTGATTTAGAAAAATATTCCTGAGTTTTTCGCGGACTTCAATGTGTTCATTGATCCATTCGGCTACAATATCAATGGAGCCTTTCCATGTATCTTCTAAAGTCCCGACTTCTTTTTCTTTGTTGATGAACTCTTTGGCAAAATCATCAGGATTACCATTTTCAATTTCCTGATCCCATATCATTTTCGCTAACGGTTCCAGCCCTTTTTCCTTGGCTTTATCACCTCGTGTTTTACGCGTTTGTTTATAAGGCAGATATAAATCTTCAAGTTTGGTTAAATCTGCGCATGCTTTAATTTTAGCTTCCAGTTCAGGAGTTAGCTTTTCTTGTTCCTTAATGGATTTGAGGATTGTTTCCTTTCGGGCTTCCAGCGTTTTTTGAAGTTCCAGCGCATCACGAACGGCACGGAGCTGTTCTTCGTCTAATCCCCCGGTTGCTTCTTTTCGATACCGGGCAAGAAAAGGAATAGTAGCGCCTTCATTCAGAAAACCGGCTACCGTGCTAATCTGCTTCTCTGAGATACTAGTTTCTACTGATACTCGCTTTACAATAACCGCGTCTGACATAAATTTTATTTTAAATAGTCTTAACTCCGTTTACAAAATAGGAAGAGAAACCGATCAATAACACGTCTTTTATATAAAGATTTTCGGGTGATAAGAAAAAAAATTCGTCTTCACAGAATCTTCATTTTCATAAGATAACTTGGTATTAACAAAAGAGGTTGATCAACCTTCACGAGTAATTGTCCCACAAGGGTTTAATTCAAGTAATAGAGGTATTACATCATGAAGGTATTATACATTTTTCTCATCTTAATTTTTACAATCACACCAGCTTTCGCACAACAATCTTTTTCTGTTGACAGCGAAGCAAGCAGCGTTTTAATCAAAGGAACTTCCAGTGTACATGACTGGGAAAGCAACGCCGAAGAATTCACAGGATTCGCAATGTTCACACTTACAGATGGTGAACTTCAATCCATTGAAGAACTCAACTTCAGTGTGAGTGCCCAATCCATAAAAAGCGGTAAACGCATTATGGATAATAAAACCAAAGACGCTCTTGATGCTAAAAAGAACCCTCAGATCACTTTTGAGTTTCTTTCTCTGGAAGAACTAACATCTGATACTGTAATGGTAAAAGGGAATTTAACTATGGCAGGAGTAACTAAAGAAATTATCCTGGCCGGAGCTTATCAACTCGAAGGAGAAGATTCAGTTCTGGTAACTGGGATTCAACCTATAGATATGGAAGACTTCAACATCAAACCTCCTACTGCAATGATGGGAGCCCTAAAAACGGGGAAAGATGTAGCAGTAGAATTCCAGATCACCTTTTCAAAAAACAACTAACCGACAACCGACCAATAGAGGAAAAATCATGAAAACTACAGTAAAACATATCGCAGCAGTATTTATTATGGCTATGCTGTTTGTAGCAAGCGGTGTAGCTCAACAAACTACTCAGCTTCAATACTATACCACACCTGGTAAAGCTTCTCTAAATCAATTTGAACAACCAAAAACTAATACTGTTGACTTCAACGGTTTAGCAGTTCGAATTGGTGGTGATTTCGCATTACAATTCCAGGGATTAACCCAGTCTAACTCTGGCGATAGTCTTGCAGAATTAGCTAATAACTTCACTCTGCCTACTGCAAACCTGAACATTGATGTTCAACTTGCACCGGGCATGAGAATGCATCTGCGTACTTATTTATCTTCACGTCACCATGCAGAAGCATGGGTAAAAGGTGGATATCTAAGAATGGATCAACTTGACTTCATTGAAGAGGGATTCCTATCCGACTTAATGGAAGTACTTACTATTCGAGTAGGTATGGACCAATTCAACTATGGCGATACTCAATTCAGAAGAAGTGATAACGCAGCTGCAATCTACAACCCATTTGTAGGTAACTACCTAATGGATAGTTTTAGCACAGAGCCCTTTATGGAATTCACAGTTCAGAAAGATGGAATCATTGCAGTATTAGGTGCAACTAATGGTCGCTTAAATCAAAGCCCAACTCCTGGCGATGATGGCATGGCAATCTTTGGTAAGCTTGGATACGATACTCAGGTAAATGAAGACTTAAGAGTGCGATTAACAGGATCTTTCTACAACAGCACTGATGGTACCAGAGATTATCTGTATGCTGGTGACAGAGGGGGTGGACGTTACTACGGAATCGATGATGGTCGTGGTGATTTCTCTCCAAGAGTGAATACAGGATTCCCATATCAAACTGCATTCCAGATCAATCCATTTGTAAAGTTCCAGGGACTTGAGTTCTTCGGAGTATTTGAAGTTGCAAGCAATGGTGCTGATGCAGGTGGATCATTTACTCAACTTGGTGCCGAAGCATTGTACAGATTAGGTGCTGAAGAAAACTTCTACATTGGTGGACGATACAACGCTGTAAGTGGTGAATTTTCAGATGCTGCTCCTACATACGAAGTCGATAGAATCAACATTGGAGGTGGCTGGTTCTTAACTGATAACGTTCTTACTAAACTGGAATACGTCAAGCAAACTTATGGAGGAGATTTCACAACTGGTGGTTCTCTTCAGGATGGCGAGTTTAGTGGGGTGATGATAGAAGCTGTGATTGCTTTCTAAATAATACCTCTATTAACAAAGGGCGGTCCGTGAAAGGGGCGCCCTTTTTTTATAGCCTTACACTAAAATCAAAGCTGATTTTTATTTCATCATTCACTTTAACCAACCCAAAAAGGGCTGTGGGTGGATCAAGGTTGAAATCGGTGAGTAAAATATCACCACTTCCGGAGAAGTTGATTGTAGATTCTGAGCTGGAATAGTTGGTGATTTCAATATTCTCCAATCTATTTGTACCCGCAATTGTTACAGATAGTTTTGCGCCGAAAGGCACTTCATCTGCAATTTCAATAGATACAAGTTCCAGTTCCATGTACGGAAACTCACTCGCTTTTAACGTGCTTTGCATATCTCTGTTGATAGCTCGTTTGCCACAATTAAATGATTTCGTGCTGAATTGCACTGCTCCTCCTTCAATGAACAAAGAATCCCCAAAAGTAACAGTTTGGTATAGAGTATCATTAGAAATTGGGGCATCGTAGAAACATTCAAAATCATTCACATTTGATGTTCCATTAATTCTTAATTTACTTTCCTCAAGAATCAAGGACTTTACTTCATTGACTTGACGTGCATGTGCATTTTCTGCAACTAAAAGAAGCAGAATAGTGCTCAGAAAAAGTAAAAATATTTTGCTGTCTGTCATTGATGAATGTCTAATGTTCTACTCACTTACATAACCATCGAAAAATACATTAAAACATGACTGACATCAAAGAGTTGCTTGACGCTGCCATAGAAATTGCCACTATTGGAGGAAAACATACGCTCAAGTATTTTAAAAAGGATTTTGAAGTAATCAGTAAAGCCGATGACTCTCCGGTTACCATTGCAGATCGTGAGACCGAGCAAATTATCCGCGAAGAAATTCTTAAACGTTATCCAGACCACGGTATTATCGGCGAAGAGTATGGTCGAACTAATGAAGACAGTAATATCCAATGGGTACTTGATCCGATAGATGGGACTAAATCCTTCATCCACGGTGTTCCATTCTATACTACGTTGATTGGAATCATGATTGATAATGAGCCTGTTGTGGGAATTATTAATGCTCCGGCGCTGGACGAACTATGTGCAGCAGGTATCGGATTAGGTGCGACATTGAACGGAAAAGCATGTAGTGTTCGTGATACCTCAGAACTGAAGGATTCTACATTATTAGTAACCGAAATTAAACGCTTTCAGGATTGTGGGATGGAACCACAATTTCAGGAACTAATGGCAAAAACTAAGCTACACAGAACATGGGGAGATGCATATGGGCATATGATGGTTGCTATCGGTCGTGCTGATGTGATGTTCGATCCAATCCTCAACATTTGGGATGCAGCAGCGTTGTTACCCGTACTAAAGGAATCCGGTGGGATTTTCAGCGATACCAACGGTGAAGAAACCATCCATTCCGGAAATGGGTTTTCAACAAACAAAGCTTTGTACCCACAGGTGAAAGCAATTTTTGATGCACATAAATAATCTATGATCAGAACGCTCTTTAATTATTCTTTAGGTCTTTTATCAATTCTCCTTACAGTAACTCAAACCTGTAATGACTTCCCGGACTTCGACTATGGTTCACACCCTGAGCAGCCCTTTGATTTCGTTCATCTGGATTTGAATATTACTCTGGAGCCGGAATTAACCTTAGTTCGCGGTGTGGCTACTTATACGGTAAGCCCGAAAATTAACGGAATGACCGAGTTAATACTGGATACTGAAGAATCAGCTATTGATGCAGTTTCTATCAATGAATCCGGTGTTGACTTCGAAGTTTCGAATGACTCATTAATCATATTTTTACCGGATTCGTCACTTGAAGGAGAGGAGTTTGAATTAGCAGTTACCTGGCAATCAAATTCCAGTTTTGGTCTCTATATAGATTCAGAGAACAATTTCTGGTCCTCTAAAAACCCTTTGGCACATCAGCATTGGTTTCCGGTTTTTGATCATCCCCGCAACGAACTGACTTTCGATGCGCACATTTCCATTCCTTATGAAAACGAAGTGATGTTTAATGGAGAATTTCAGAGTGATGAGGCTCAAGCCGGAAACAGAAAAAGGATTCACTATGCATCGGAAACTCCGGTTCCGGTTACAGGCCTGGGTTTTGCCATGGGTGACTTCCTGATCTCAGAAGTAACTTCAGGGTTAACAACCGTTCGGTTATTTAGTTCTGATCAAAAGTATACAGAAGAAGAACGGACCACTTTAATTCGGGAAGCATCTCAATTAAAGAAAGAGGTGGAGAAAGACCTTTCTATGGAGTATCCATGGGAAGGATTAAATATTGTAGTGTTACCCGATAATTTTTGGGAAGAACGTACACATGGGTCGGGTACGGTCTTTTTGTATGAGAATTTAGGTTCATTATCTAATCAGCTTAAAAGAGGAATTTATTCCCAATGGTTTGGTGAGTATCACCGAAACGAGCAGTTTTTTGATTTTGAAAGTGCAGGAGATGAGTTAATAAGAACTGCACTTCACTATTCATTGAATAATGATTCTGCAATTATTGAAAATCCTGATACTTTGAATACAATCTACTCCTGGAATCGCTGGCAGGAGTCATTCAAAACAAAGTCTGAGTTGTTCCAAACTACCGTTGTGAGCTCATTGCCTGAGATATCAAGGTCTATGAAAGGAATTGTTTCATTTGAAGACTATGCAGATGTTTGGTATGAAGAAACAGGGATTTCCTGGCATACTGTTTCCTTTGATGAACGGGCTTCTGTAGAGGAAACTGAAACTGAAAATATTCATTATGTCCTGAATGGTGAGTATGATGAAATGAATTCTGATCTTACCTTAATCTTTGAATTAGAATCTGGGAATGGGGAAGAGTTATACAGTCTGAATATGACAGAATTTACTTTTGATGATTCGATCAGCCATGAAGTGAACTTCACGGGTGAACTGGATACGATCAAGGTTTCACTTTCTCCAATGGTGGAATATGTTCAATTTAGCAAAGGTTCTGTTTCTATGGAAATGATGGAAATCCAAAGTATGCCATTGTTTTTTCTATTGAATCAACTGAGAAGTCCAAAAGCTGATGACCGAAGAACTGCAGCACTACTCTTATCAGATCATACTGAAAACCCGGATCTGCAGCTAGCTCTTAATGATGTAATGGCTAATGAAGAAGATGCTTCTGTACGCGCAGCTTTGTTAAGTACTATGGCAGTTATTACGGATGGAGCAACAGGAACTGAACAGCAATTTCTGGATGGATTGAGAGCTTCAGACCCAGAGATTCAAAAAGTCTCACTTGAGGCATTAACAAACTATCCTGATAATGAGATGGTAAAAAGCTCCATCAGAAGCAGTGTTTTGAGAGCTGAAACTAAAGACCTTTTTGAGACAGCTCTTGAAAACTATTCAACAGTTGCTTCAGGTCAGGAGTTGGTAACTGTAACCCAGAGACTTCAAAGAATTGACAGCACCGGATCGAAGTCTTTATTTCTCATTTCTTCGTACCCTGAAGCAGATTCAGCCAATACATTTATAGCTATAGCTGAGAACTACCTGGAGGCTTCATATCCTTATTCCACCAGAAAAGAAGCTCTACACTTTTTACTGAATAACGATAAGAGTGAAGAAAACTGGATCAAGCGTCTGAACCTTTTGTTAGATGATCGGGACCCAAGAATCAGGTATTTATCTTTGAAAGCGACAAAATGGTTGAGTCCCTCCGAATCCTTTAGAGTTCTGAGCTCATTAGAACAGGGCGAGTTTGATGCCCGTGTATTGCTAGAGGTTGATAATTTGCTGGAAGAATTATCGGAATAATATTAACCAGTACCTGTGTAGCAAGTTTCACAGGTACTGGTTAGATCTTTATCCTTGTCTGATCCACTTAGCTAATTCTTTATAGGATGGTTTTTTACCATACATCAAAATACCAATCCGGTAGATTTTAGCAGCCAGCCACATTAATCCTGCAAAGGTTCCAATCATAAGAAGGAGAGAGAGACCGATTTGCCAGAAGGGGACTTCTGTAGCAGCGATCCTGGAAATCATATTAATTGGTGCAGTAAGAGGGAAAAGAGAGGCTATCACCGAAACTGTAGAATCCGGATTTTCCATCACTCTTAAGTTCAAAAAGTAACCAATCATAATTGGAGCCATCACAGGAAGCATAAATTGTTGTGTATCCTGCTCAGAATCTACTGCGGCACCAATAGCGGCAAATATGCCTGCATAAATCAGGAATCCTATAAAAAAGAACACAAAGAAATAAAGGAATATGCTTGGGTCTACTACAAACTGTTCCAGGGTAGATGGATCAAAAGCATTATTAGCAGCTGCTTCACGTGCTTCATCAGGTAGATTTTGGAGTTGAGCATTTACAATCATTCCTGCAACAGGAGCAGCGATAATTGAAAGTCCGATGTAGGATGCAATCCATACTCCAAACTGAGTTACTGCAAGCGCCAGTATTCCAAATAGTTTACCAAGCATAAGCTCGATAGGCCTAATGGAAGAAGCAATCACTTCTACAATACGATTCGTTTTTTCTTCAATTACACCTCGCATAAGGATCGCGCCATATCCAAATACTCCAACAAAAATGAGTAAGCCCAATATGAATCCAAAAGCAGCTCCAAAAACGGCATTATCTTCTTCTTCTCCTTCTTCTGTAAGTTTAACTGATTTAAGCTGGGGCCGGGATTCAAAAATCTCACGGACTTCAGGAGAAACCTGACTTCGGGAAAGCCGTTCTTCCCGAACTACTTCTCTCAAGTGATCTTCAACTGATCCAATAAAACTCAGTCCGCCACTTCCTCCATAAACCAGGGTAGGGCTTTCTGAAGCTTCTATGAATGCATCATTTAGTATCACATATCCATCAATCTCTCCTGCAAGTACGTTGGTTCTTATAGAGTCAATTTCTAATGCGCTTACATTTTGATAGCGAAGACTGTCAATTTCTGCCAAACGGCTGTAAAGGACACCTGTCTCATCATACACGCCTACCGTTTTAGTTACCTCTCCATCTGAGATGCTCACAATAACGACGATAGCCAAGAATGCTATAAACACAAGAGGAGTGAGAAGGGTGGAAAGAATAAATGATTTGGTGCGAACCCGAGTCAGGTATTCGCGTTTTAGTACCAGAAAAATTTTGTTGAAATCCATCATTACGCTTCCTCACTTTTGATATTATCTTCACCTACGGTAGAGATGAAAATCTCATTCAGTGAAGGTTGAACGCGTTCGAACTTATGAATTTCAGCGTGTTCCATGGCTAGTTTTAAAATCTCTTGCATTGATTGACCATTTAGTACTCTTATTTCAGCGAAATTGGTGGAGCGGTTATTTATTCGAACATCTTCCAGTTTATCCAGAAAAGCTCCATTGCCTTCAAATTCAAGGTTGATGGTATTCTTCCCGAAAGAAGCTTTTACATCACGAAGGTTACCCTGAAGCACTGTTTTTCCTTTGTTAAAGAGGCAGATATCGTCACACATCTGCTCAACCTGTTCCATTCTGTGTGTAGAAAATAAAATGGTTTTACCCTGCTCTTTTAGTTCAATAATGACTTCTTTGAGCGTTTCACTGTTGATAGGATCTAGGCCCGAGAAAGGTTCATCAAAAATATAGATGTCAGGGTCGTGCGCGATGGTAGCGATGAACTGGATTTTTTGTGACATCCCTTTGGAAAGTTCACCGAGTTCTTTCTTTTTCCAATCTGAGGCTTCAAATCGTTCCAGCCAAAAGTCGATCGATTTTTTAGCAGCTGAAGTTTTCATTCCTTTCAGCTGGGTTAGATATAGCAGTTGTTCACCCACTTTCATTTTTTTATACAAGCCGCGTTCTTCCGGCATGTATCCAATCATTTTTTGAGTGAGTGGACTAGCTATGTGTTCATTTATGGTGATTTGACCGGAGTCAGGGGCGAGAATATTGTTAATCATCCGGATTGTGGTTGTTTTACCTGCTCCGTTAGGTCCAAGTAATCCAAAAATCCGGCCTTTCTCGACCTCAAAACTTACGTCATTAACTGCAATATTTTTACCAAAAGCTTTGGTAACGTTCTCTACTTTGATGATGACCATACTACCCTGTTAAATTATTATTAAAGGAGGATAAAATCTTTCTAAAAAACTGATTTAAGTTTTGCAACAAGCTTAAACTTTTCTTATTTGTCGTAATAATATCGGAGTTATTACAAAACAGTTTAAAAATTTTTCTACGTAGATGCATATTACTCATTTAAGTGCAGAATGTTACCCGGCAGCTAAAGCAGGAGGACTGGGAGATGTAGTTGGAGCATTACCCAAATATTTAAACAAATTGGGAGAGTCCTGTGAAGTTATCATGCCTAAGTATAAAACGAATTGGCTCGAGTCTCAGGAGTATGATGCGATCTGGGAGAGTGATGCAAGATTAGGACATGAGTATTTTGGGTTTAAGATTCTTAAAGTAAAAGATGATCCTCTTGGTTTTCCATTATATGTGGTTGATGTACCGGGCAGACTTGATCGTCCAGGGGTATATATCGATCCATGGTCAGGACATGGGTACTGGGATGAATTCGAGCGCTTTCTAAGCTTCCAAATTGGCGCATTAGAATGGATTCTTCACCGCGATATCTCCCCGGATATCATTCATTGCCACGATCATCATACCGGACTTATCCCATTTATGGTCTCTAACTGCTTTAGGTATAAATCACTGGCACAAATTCCTACGGTAATCACTGTACATAATGCAGAATATCATGGACAACATGAACTTGGAAGACATGAAATGCTCCCTGATTTCGATCTGTCCAAAATCGGATTATTGGATTGGGACGGTCGTCTGAATTCGCTTGGATCAGCTTTAAAATGTGCCTGGAAAATATCTACCGTGTCTCAGAGCTATATGGATGAGTTAAGTAAAAACAGTAATGGATTAGAATTTCTTTTTGCTCAAGAGAAAGAAAAATCGACTGGAATTGTAAACGGGATAGATGCTGAAGTATGGGACCCAGCTACAGATCCTTTGCTGGACCTCAATTACACCAAACGTGGTATTAAAGGAGGGAAGCGAAAGAACAAAGAGAAAATATGTAAACAATTTGGCTTAAACCCCGATGTGCCCACGGTGGCATTTATTGGACGATTGGTTCGTGAGAAAGGAGCAGATTTATTACCTGATCTTATCTCGTCTTTTATGAATGGGAAAAAGGAAGTGAACTTTGTATTACTCGGAACGGGCGATCCCGGGCTCCACGAGATTTTTGCAAGAATGGAAAGCGATCATGTTGGATATTTTGATGCTACATTAGAGTATAACGAAAAACTCGCTCACGAGATTTATGCTGGAGCAGATTTCATTTTAATGCCATCCAGAGTAGAGCCTTGCGGTCTTAACCAGATGTACTCTATGCGTTATGGAACGGTGCCAATTGTTCGGGCTGTTGGTGGATTGAAAGACACCATTGTTGATTTGGAGAAGAAGGGAGGATATGGAATTCAGTTTGAAGAATTCAATCTTCATGAAGCAGAAAATGCTATACATAGAGCGATAGATTTATACGCAGATACAAAGAAACATGCAGAGGTTGTAAAGAAGATTATAAATCTCGATTTCTCATGGGATAAATCAGCAAAAGAGTATATTAACATGTATAACCAACTTAAATTGCAGAGCACATAATGAAGGATTCAGTCATTTCAATCATACTTGGCGGAGGAAGAGGAACAAGATTATTCCCACTAACAGACCATCGATCTAAACCGGCTGTTCCTGTAGGTGGTAAATACCGCTTGGTTGATATCCCTATTTCGAATTGTTTGAATTCAGATATCAGAAGGATTTATGTGCTCACTCAGTTCAATTCTGCTTCTCTGAACCGTCATATCAAAAACACCTACAATTTTGATGTATTCAGCAATGGTTTTGTAGATATTCTCGCTGCAGAACAAACTGCAGAAAATACACAATGGTTTCAGGGTACTGCTGATGCGGTTCGTCAGTCTATCCATCACATGGAGAATCACAACTACGAATATGTGTTGATTCTTTCCGGTGACCAATTATATCAAATGGATTACCGAAAGATGTTAAAAAGACATCAGGAGAATAAGTCGGATCTTACTGTGGCTACAATTCCTGTGGTTGCTGAAGATGCAACTGGTTTTGGTATCATGAAAACCAATAAAGAAGGAGTGATTGACAGCTTTGTTGAGAAACCAGATTTAGACCAACTAGATGAATGGAAGTCGAATGTTCCTGAGCCTTATGCATCACAAGGCAAACATTATCTGGCTTCAATGGGTATTTATATCTTTAACAGAGAGACTTTAATCAGGCTCTTCGATGAAAACCCGGATGCTACTGATTTTGGAAAGGAAATCATCCCAAAAACTCTTAACGAAGGATTACGGGTAAGTAGTTACGAATTTGGTGGCTATTGGACAGACATAGGAACAATTAAATCCTTTTTTGATGCAAATCTCGCTCTGGCAGATACCGTCCCGGAATTCAATTTATACGACAACGATAATTACATCTATACCAGAGCTCGTTTATTACCTGCCTCAAAAGTAATGGGAACAACCATGGAGCATTGCTTAATGGCAGAAGGTTGCCTTATTGAAGCAAGCAGGATTGTTCGTTCTGTAATTGGAATTCGAGCACGTATAGGAAAGGGGACAACAGTAGAGAACTCGATTATTATGGGTAATGACTATTTCCAAAGCCATGAGTTTGTAGATAATGCTTCCTCAGACCAACCTGCTATGGGAATTGGTCAACGTAGCTACATCAGTAATTGTATTATTGATAAAAACGTAAGTATTGGTAACGATGTGCGAATTGTTGGTGGTAGTCATATTCCGGATGGTGACCATAAATTTCACTATATGCGTGATGGAATAGCTATAGTGAAGAAGGGGGTTACTATTCCAGACGGGACGATTATTTAGGATACTTCTATTTATTTATTAGCTACTCTGTGCTGTAAGGTTCAGATCTAATTAAAATAAAAAGCCTTCCTCAAATAAATGAAGAAGGCTTTAAAGTATCTTTTCGAAACTTAATCGTTAGACTGCTTCGAGCACTCCCTTAAGAGTTACACCAATATCAGCAGGGCTTTCCACTACAGTAATTCCAGCTTCAGCAAGTGCTGCTTTTTTAGCCTGAGCGGTTCCCTGACCTCCAGAGATGATTGCACCTGCATGTCCCATACGTCGGCCCGGAGGCGCCGTAGAACCAGCAATAAAGGCTACTACAGGCTTATCTACATTATCTTTGATGTAAGCAGCTGCTTCTTCTTCAGCAGAACCACCAATCTCACCAATTAGTACGATAGACTCGGTATCCGGATCATTTTGGAATAACTTAACAGCATCAAGGTGAGTTGTTCCGATTACCGGGTCACCACCAATTCCGATTGCAGTACTTTGTCCTAATCCAACTTTAGTAAGCTGATCAACAGCTTCGTAGGTCAGAGTTCCTGAACGAGAAATTAAACCAACCGTTCCGGGAGAGAAAATATTACCGGGCATAATTCCGATTTTCGCTTCACCCGGAGTGATAACACCAGGACAGTTAGGCCCGATTAAAGTAGCTCCTTTACTTTTACACACTTGCTTAGCTACAATCATGTCTTTAACAGGAATTCCTTCTGTGATACAAATAATCACTTTTATTCCGGCAAAAGCAGCTTCTGTAATTGCATCTGCAGCGAAGGCAGGGGGTACAAAGATAACGGAAGTATTAGCGCCTTCATTCTCTACTGAATCGGCAACTGTGTTGAAAACAGGTCGGTCGAGGTGAGTTTGACCACCTTTTCCTGGAGTTACACCTCCAACTACATTGGTTCCGTATTCTATCATTTGTCCGGCGTGGAAACTTCCTTCGCTACCGGTAAAACCCTGAACTATAAGGCGGGTATCCTTTCCTACTAATACGCTCATTATCTATGTTTTAAAATTCTTGATTCAGCGGGCAGGAATATAAGGGCTATGTGGGAAAGTAGCTAAGAAGAAAAGACACAAAGTTACAGAGAAACAAAGACACAAAGAGGCGTATTTTACTTTGTCCCTTTGTCCCTTTGTGCCTATAATCAAACTATGATTCCTGATTCTAAAAAAGAAGAAGTCCGGGATGCAGCCGATATCGTTGAGGTTGTTTCTGACTATGTGAAGTTAAAGCGCTCCGGCAGCGGCTTTACAGGATTGTGTCCGTATCACAATGAGAAGACACCTTCTTTTCATGTAACTCCGAGATTGGGCATTTTCAAATGCTTTGGTTGTGGGGAATCAGGCGACGTATTTAAGTTTGTGATGGATCAGGATGGGATTGGATTCACAGAAGCGATCAAACAATTGGCTGACCGGTACGGAGTTTTTATCCCCGAGGAAGAGCAAACGGAAGAACAAGGGGAAGCTCATCAGCTAAAAGAAGGGATTTATTATGCTTTAAGATATGCGGCTCACTACTTCTACAGAAACCTGATCGAAAACCCTGACGCCGATAAAGCAAAGGCCTATTTAGAGAAAAGAGGCTATCCAATGGGGGTAATCAAGAATTTCGGTTTAGGATATGCTCCAACCGGAGGGAGTGATCTTTGGAAAGCAGCGACCAACGCCGGGATTGATGAGGAATATCTGGTCGAAGCTGATTTAATAAAGCCAAGTCAGAGAGGAGAAGGTTTTTACGACACATTCCGAGGACGTTTAATGTTCCCGATTTTCAGTCCAACTAAAAAAGTAATCGCTTTTGCAGGACGGGTTCTTGGAAATGAAAAGACAGCAAAGTATATCAATTCCGCACAGACCAAAGTGTACAATAAGAGTGAAGTAGTATATGGAGTGAACTTCGCAAAGAACGAGATTCGAAAGCATAAAGAAGTCATTTTAGTAGAAGGATATACCGATGTAATCACTTTAAATCAGCATGGAATATCAAATGTAGTTGCAAGTTCGGGAACAGCGCTGACTCCCGGTCAGATGAAAATCTTAAATCGCTATGGTGATCGGATTGTAATGATTTATGATGCTGATAATGCCGGTCAGAATGCTATGAAGAGAGGAATTGATATTGCTTTGGCTGAAGGAATGGAAGTTCAACTCCTGGAATTACCTGATGGTGAAGATCCTGACTCTTTTGTGAAACAGTTTGGAAAGGAATCGTTTCTGGAACTCAAGAAAGAAGAAGGGAGCGACTTTGTAGACTTCCTGATTATGAAAGCGGAAGAAGAAGGGCGTATGGATAATCCGGTTCAGCAGAGTAAAGTAATAACCGAAGTACTGGAAGCGATTGCTAATATTAAGGAGTCCATTCAGCGACAAGTATACGTTCAGCATCTGCATCAAAAAACACAGAAATACAGAAGAGGAACGGATCGGGAGCTATTTGAAGAACTCGAGCGGGTTTTATCAGACAAGAAAAAAGAAGAGCAGCGTTCTAAAAGAAGGCAACAATTCAGGCAAGAGCGGGAAAGTATTGATGAGGGGCCACCGATTGCAGATTATGGGGAAGGATTTCCAGAGATGGAAGAATTCAAAGGACTTCCTCAACCCTCAAATCCAAAACCTCAGAACTCAAGGAAAAAGCCTCATTACGAAAAAGAACTCATTCGCTTAATGATTTCTTATGGTAAAGACATGGTAAAATACATTTGCTCTTTGACCAATGATCGGCTTATTGAAGATGATGAACTACGAATGTTTTACAATAATATCGTGGAGCGTTACAAGGCTGAAGACGAAATTACTATCGAATATTATTCCGGAAAATCAGATCCATTTCCAAGATTAGTCGGGGATGTACTACTGGAGCAACATACGGCAAGTGAACGCCATCATGAAAAGGTAGGATTGAAATACGAAAAAGATAAAAATCCGTACCGAACTGCGAAAAGTACTATTAAGACGTTAGAATTGAATTTCTTTAAGCATAAACTCGGTGAGCTTTCCGAAAAGTATAAGACCGCAGATGAGGAAGAGAAGAAGAAAATAATTCGCGTACAGGCTGATGTTCAGTCTAAGATCACGTTAAGAGAAAAGATGGATTCAGATGATTTCTACCCCGATCCTGACGGAACGTCCGAGAATGTCGTAAACGAGAAGGTGTTTGAGTATAAGATGAAGAACAAAAGCTAGCAGCTCTCAGTTTGCAACTTTTAGCTTTATTTCTTCTCAAAATTAAACATCCAGCGGATTCCGAATTTGTCTTCCAACTGCCCGAAAACGGCCCCCCAAAAGGTATCCTGTAATTCCATATGGATGGTTCCACCATCAGAGAGTTTTCCCCAGATTAACCTCATTTTAGTTTCATCATCAAAATTAAGATTGAGGTGGACATTATCCCCGGGAGTAATATCCTTGTGTGGAGCGCCATCAGAGAATTGTATGCTACCACCATCAAAGGTTAGAGTAGCATGCATAATCTTATCTTTATAATCTTCCTCAACGGGCATATTGGCTTCACCAAACCGTTGTAAGTAGGTTACTTCACCTTTAAAAACTGATTTATAAAAATTGATTGCTTCTTCGCAATTTCCCGGAAAAAATAAATAAGGTATAATCATAATAAATTTCGTAATAATGGAGTGTATAATAGACAAAAAACTAAATACGTGTCAAAGCATACACTAAAATATTCACTCCCATTCTAAGTGCTCTGGCTCGAACTTCGGGAGGATCGTTGTGGACTTCAGCATCGGCCCAGCCGTCTCCCAGATTAGATTCGTACGTGTAGTATACAACTAGCTTACCATTTCTGAACAATCCGAATCCCTGCGGACTTTCGTTATCGTGTTCGTGGATTTTTGGTAGTCCGGTCTCAAATTCAAATACCTGACTGTAAATCGGATGATTGAAAGGAAGTTCGAGTAACTCCTCATCAGGGAATACCCGGGCTAACAGTTCTTTGATGTGTTCATCGAGTCCGTAATCATCATCGACATATAAAAAACCACCATTATCCAGATATGATCTAAGGTTACGAACTTCGGTATTATTGGCAGTTATGGTTCCGTGCCCTGTTAAAAAAAGAAAAGGGTAAGAGTGAATTTCAGTACTACCCAGCGCAACATCTTTGTAGTCCGGATCAATCGAAATAGGAACATTCTGATTAGCAAATTCAATGAGGTTTTTAAGTGAGGATGGATCATTATACCAGTCGCCACCGCCCCGATATTTTACTCTGGCTATTTCAAAAGCACCTGATTGCTGAGCAAACGAAGTTGGGATTATCAGGAATGAAATCACCAACACTGAAAAAATTAATTTAGCCGGGAACATTGAACTCATTTTTTGAGATATAACCTTTTGATAATACAGAATGTCTTACTATTTATAGAATGATACCGTCAAACTATCCTATGAAATACTTACTTACAACCTTTTTATTGCTTCTTTTCGCACAGTTTAATGTTAAAGCTCAGATTGATGTGAGTAATCAACGGAATACTGTATTCGAGCCTATTCAGCAAGATAACGGGTACACAGCATACCAACGAAATGTGCCTTTTGAGTTTCAGTTTCTGATTGATGATCTATACAGTCGTGTATTATACAATCCATCATATTTAAGGAGTATTGATTCCAGCCGTATTTATACGACCATTGAACCTGGAAGTAATCGAAATTACCGGCTTTCATATCTTTCAAAAAATGGATGGTTTTTGAACCTTTCAATGGGTAACGAATACAACGAGAGTTTTTCCAATTCGAATAGAACTTCATTCAGAGCGGATGCTGATTCAAATGGTATCTTCAGCAATCTGCGACGGGTAGATAGTGAGCTATTTGGACAGGGAGAAAGTGAGAATGAAATTAACAGGGGAGAACTAAAATGGTCTAAACTGTTCAAAAATGAAGAAGGAAGGTATAGTTCACTTGGAATTTACTTGCGATATAACAGAAGTATTTCCAATAGAACGAATAATAGCAGCTCGTTATCGACCAGTGTTTATCAGGATTTCAGAAACGATACCTTAACCCGGATTAGGTATTATGAGGATGAAGTTCAAGACTTTGATGTAAATACCAGAAACACTCGGAAAATTCTAGTTGGACTTGAACATTCCTTTATAAATGGGTCAAGACAGGGTTATCAAAGATTATACGGACAATATAATGCTACTGATTATTTGGATAATAATACCAGAGTCGATTACAGTGAAAGAGATGAATTTCGACCGGAAGATAATTTAATGTTTGATCAGATCGATCAGCTGGAAAGAATATACCGGCAGGAAATCAAGTATACCCCATGGCTTATTGGATATGAAGCATATCTGAATGTTAATACAAACTGGTTAGGTGAGGATTTTATATTTGCTTATATAGACACTTATTATGGAGAAAATAATACAGACCTGAATTTTTCAAGAATCGAGGATAGAATAATAATCGAAGATGATATTCCCGAAAGTCTTACAAATCTGAATATTCAACTAGATGCTCAGGATAAAAAAGAATATCAATTTAAAGGATATATTCAATTGGGATATGCGCTAAATCTTAAGACTGAAGATATTAATATATTTACCGGGCTGGCACAATCCTTTCAGTATATTCAGAATGAAGGTTATTTTGGAAATCTTAATTATGGGATTTTAGAATTCAATGATAATTATCATCAGTTTTCATCAATTATTCCTGTATTTGGTGAATACTCAGTTAATAACTGGCTTTCTTTCTTTGGAGGTGCAACCGTGACATTCGACTATAACATAAGTCAGAGAAGAGAAAAACTGGAGACTCCTTTACAGTCAGAGAATGGACTTAATACTGTATCCGATCTTAATGAGAAGCTTACCAATCAAAACTTTCAGGATCAGACAAGATCTTATTTCGGTGTAAAAGCCAGTCATAAATCAGGACTAAGATTAATAGCCGATGTAAATGGAGATTTGGCAAGGCTATCAGTCTGGAGATTTACCCTGGGATACCAGTTCTAGAAATTAGGATTTCGTTTGATGTAGGTTCGAATGGTATCCGAAGCCATTGCACCAAAAATCCCGATTCCACCCTCAACGTGAGTAATTACATTCTGGATTTCTCCAGGAGAAAGGGTAGAACCACCGAATTGAACATCGGCTGAACGAATAAAATCATAGAGATTATCGTCCACGGTGGTAGCGACAATGAGATTCTCTTCAAAGAAGGCAACAGCTAACCAAGGGTAGCGAACGGTAATTGAACCATCATTATTAATAGTAAAGTTACCTGCATTCAGTAGTCCTGAAGAAGTATTTGAGAAATCAATAAGAGTTTCTTCCACATCTTCCTCTTCTTCAAAGTCCAGAAAGTCGAGATATAATGGAGTCAGGTTTTCTTCAACCGGATCAAGAGAAATAGTATTGAAGACATAAACATTCTGTCTCCCAGGATACGAGCTCTCTGAAAGGGTTACCTCCAATTGTTCAGAAGATTGATAAACCAATGTATCCTGAACACCTGAAATGGTAACAAAATCACCGGGTACAATTGCTGTCGCACTAATTACATCGGGGGTGCCTCCGGTAGGTACATCAATCAAAAGCTGGTAAGTTCTTGAAGGAAGTACAGTATGATTTACAGCAGGAGTGTAAATGCCCGAAGATTCCATTTGGTATGGAAATGATTGCTCAACACCTGACCCGCTGGAATTCAATAGATTGATCTGAACGGTTGCTCCTGCAACCGCCGTATTTTCGAAACTGTAAAATTCAAAAGCTTCCCCAGTAGTGGAGAGGCGGACTTGCTGTAAATTTCTCCCTGCTACGATATAGGATTCGACCACATATTCTTCAACGTAATCATCCTGTGGATAAATATCACAGCCAACACAGATTCCGGTAACAAGCAAAAAGAGTAGAATTAGTTTTTTCATGATGCTTAGAATTTAACAGTGTATGAGACAGTTGGGAGTATTGGCAGAAGATTCACGTCATTTCTTTCAACGGGGTTTTCTTCAAAATCAAAATTCTGAAACCACACATTTTTACGTGAATACACATTGATGATCTGGAGCTGTAATTCTGAATCTCCAATATTGAAGAATTTTCCTTTACGAGAAAAAGATAGATCCAGACGGTGATAACTTGGTAAACGTGATGCATTCACTTTCCCAACAGTAAAATTATCGATCGGATCTCCGGTTGAAAAAGGATCATCATATCTGGCATATCGCCCTAATGCAAGAGTGTAAGCCTGACCGGTAGCATACACCCAGGCACTGGTTAATTTCCATTTTCTACTTAGATCATAATTCATGATCAGGTTTACATCATTCCTTCGATCATACTTAGGAGGGTAGAATCTGGCCTGATTATTCCCATCTCCGGGAGCAACATTAAATCCGGGGAATTTACGCCAGGTATAACCAAGAGTATATCCAATAAAGCCATTAAAGCGACCAACCTGCTTCTCGAACATAACTTCCATTCCATAGGCATAACCGCTTCCTACACGGAATAAATCAGGATATGCCAAGCCTGCAGGATCTGGAAGAAAAGGATCGAGTTCAAAAAGATCTTCCATAGACCGGTAATATACTTCTACATCTAAGCCATAATTCTCGAATGGGATTGTTTTAGCACCAAGTACATATTGATCTCCATATGCAGGGTTAATTCCTTCATCACTGGTCAGCCAAATATCAAATCCTGAAAAGGCTTCATTCGTGATGAGGGTGAAAAACTGATTATATCTTCCATACGCAGCTTGTAATCGGACACGGTCAGTTAGTTTATGCTCAACAGATAATCTGGGTTCTATTCTCATATAATCTCCATCAGAAAAATAATTAGCACGAACTCCACCAATTATTTTCCAGAGATCATTTGGTCGCCAGGTGTCTTGTACATAAAAAGAGCTATACTTAGCCTGTATTCGCGAACTGAAACTATCCTGATTATCGAAGCGATCCTGTAATTTAAGAGTGAATACCCCGGACCATATACCGGTTGAAATCTGATGTTTTTCATTCGGTAAGTATTCAAGATCAGACTTTATAGAAAAGTCATAGATATTATTTTCACGGGTAAAAGGGGTGCCTCCAAATTCAAACTCAGGAAAATTGAAGTATCTGGATCCCGTAAGTACAAAATTCGAAAATAGCTTCTCATTAAAAATATGGGTCCAGTTACCGCTGATAGTTTGATTTCCATAGTTGAGGATAAACTCTGCATCTGTTGCAAAAGGAAATACTACTTTATCAGTACCTGTATATGCTGCCAATGAGAATTTGTCATTTTGAGAAGCATCAAGAGTAATTTTCCCGTTAAAATCATAAAAGTAAAACAAGGAGGGGATGTTGTCAGTACTTTGTCTCAATGCTGCAAGTAAAGGCTCCAGCGTTGAACGACGAACAGCAAACATATAAGAACCTTTTTTGTAAGGTCCCTCAATAGCAGCTCTCGAAGCCAGCATCCCAAGGGTTACCGTACCAGCCATTTCTTTACTATTTCCATCTTTATTATAAATGGAAAGAACAGAGCCCAAACGACCTCCGTATTCCGCCGGATATCCACCTTTATAAAGCCGGACATCTTTGATAGCATCGGGATTGAACGTGGAGAAAAACCCGAAAAAATGACTTGGGTTGTATACCGTGGTGCGATCTAATAAAATCAGTGTTTGATCAGGACTACCTCCACGGATATACAATCCACTTGAAAAATCGGAAGCTGCTTTAACTCCGGGTAGATATTGAATAGAACGAAATACATCTGCTTCAAAAATAGCAGGGAGCGCTTTAATTAACTCAGTTTTGACCTGGGCAGTACCAATGGATTTGAGTTCTTCTTTTTCTGCTTCAGACTCGACAATAATTTCTTCTCCCTGTACAAAATCAGGGATTAATTCAATATCAATCCTCAGGTTTTCTCCCGAAGTAAGAGTGATTTCCCGCCGATATTGTTGATATCCAATATAGGAGGCAGCCAGGGTATAAGTACCTGGCTGTACATTCGTAATAGTGAAGTAGCCCAGAGTATTTGTAGAAGCACCCCGATTATTTTCCAGAAATGCTACGTTAGCACTAATCAGGGTTTCCCCGGTTTCAGAGTCTTTTACATATCCATTAACAGAAGCTGTTTGCCTTGCCTCACTTGACCAAGTACCTGCAACCAGTATTGCAAGGCACACCCATATTTTTTTTACCATAACCTGATGAACTGTAATTAGTTGCAGCCTTACACGAAGGTACTTTTAAAAAGTTAGGAATAAACTAACATTTTAATGTGAAGAAATTGTTTAGTTAGTTCAGAGTCCCAAACCCGGTTGCTCTCTATCTTCGTTCGGTATTTTTAAATTCGCTCCTAATTCTTTGTTTATCTGTTTGATAAAATGAGCAGAAAGTAGGGGTGATTCTTTTTCGATATTCTGATGAACGAAGAAGTACAGCTTTTCTAAGCCATGTTTTTTCCATTCCTTAATTCGATAAACCCAATCATCCAGTCTGGGATAATCACTTTCGTGATTCGCTCCAACGTAGCGAACAAAAGCAACAGGAGAAGTTAGTCTCATATGTAGCAAGTCACGTCTACCGGCAGTATCTGTGATTATGTTGGCAACTTCGTTCTCTTCGAACAATTTATAGATTTGATTGGCTACCGCTTCATCATTAAACCAATCAGTATGACGCAACTCTATTGCTAATGGTAAATCTTTGGGCCATGCTTCCAGAAAATGATGAATTCGGTCCATGTCTTTTGGTTTGAAATCATCTCTGAGTTGAAGAAAGATCATACCTAATTTGTCTTCAAAAGAACGAATCGGAAGAGTGTATTCCTCAATTAATGCTTCCACTCCTTTAAGTCGTTTATAGTGACTGATACTATTCACTACTTTCGGGAAGAATTTGAAATCCTTGGGAGTCTTTTCCCTCCAGCCTTCAACTACATCAGCTCCGAAAATACGGTAATGAGTAGCATTCAATTCAATAGAGTTGAATTGCCTGGCATAATATTCCAGTTCGTCTTTAGTCCCTCTGGGATAAAACCCTTTCAAATCTTTTTTATTCCATTTTGCACAACCTACAAAGGCTTCAAAGTTATCAGCATTTCCCTGAGACAGAACTTTCAGAGTATCTGGATGATCGGAGGGAAGAGTAAAATTTATTTCTTCTGGATTTGATACGCTACCGAATTTCATTTGAGGAATTTTAAATGTTAAATGCTCAATGTTAAGAGAAAGTAAATTTAACATTTAACATTGAGCATTTATAATTCTATGATACATAATCCGGGGAATTGAGTTCTTTGTTGAGCTATAAAGTTTGTATCTTTCAGGTAGTTCATTGACTTACTGGGGGTGTACTGGATTCGACGGGATGAGTAACACCGTAGGTTGCATGTCGAGGATGTCCAATGGTTCTCGTAAAACATCCATTATGGATACAAAATAATTGACAACAATTATTCATACCGCTTAGCAGCTTAAACTGCTTCGCCGTTCCTCTGGTTAAGTGCCTGTCATTGCCAGACTGAACGCCATACAAGATAGGATAGCGTAACTCGGTTTTCTGTCTTAGTTGCGTGAATCTTTACAGAATAGTGAGAAGTCGCTTGGTTGCTGGGCTCGGCTTCTTGCGAAATTTAATCAGTAACTAAACATGTAGATATTTGCAGGTTTACCTTTTCGGACCGGGGTTCGACTCCCCGCACCTCCACTTATTTATACTCACATGATATAAATTTTCAGTTGACTCAATTGAGAATAATATCTTCTAGGAAGTGTGAGATGGTATAATATTATATTATGCAAAACTAGCTGAAAAGTCGGATGAAAACATCCGACTTTTTTAGTTCAAGTGTAAATAAATACAGGACTATGGTTTTAATGAAATTTTTCATTTAACTATCGTATAAGAATAATAGCTAGCAGAGCTAATTAATAGTGATTAGCCGTTATTAAAAGAAATGTTTTTTATCGCTTACACAATCTAAAGTGTAGAAAGGCAACCTTGAATTTAATTCATGGTAGCCTGGTGATAGGACCTGATTTTTTATTTATTATTAAAGAAATTATTAAATCATAGTATTTATGTATAGCGAGCTTATCCTCACTTCATTTAAATTCATTGGATTACTAGCAATTTTTCAAACGTTGCTTACCTTTTTGATTTTTGTAAACAGAAGTGGTAAAGATTTTAAACTTTTGTCATCACTTTTTTTAACCCTTTCAATAATTCTAATAGGTCATTTTATTGGTAGCTCTGAAAACTTACAAGAGTATTTAGTTTTGTCAATTATTAGCCATCAATTTCTCTACTTAATAGCTCCTATTTTTTACCTATATGTTTATGCTATTACTCAAAATGAGTTACCTGATTCTTCTTTATTCTATATAATTAACTTTTTACCATTTGGAATAATATTAAGCTTAGTTACACTTGTTCTAATCTATTTCGATATCTGGTATTACTATTATACTTTTTCTTTTTTTAGTAACGGGTTATTATGTTTTTATTTACCAGTCTACCTTTGGCTAATTAATAAACAGCTAAAGAAGGAAAACATATCTATTGCTAGTCTACTTTCTTTATCATCGATAAAAGACGGGAACAAGTTTTTCTGGACACTTAATATTGGATTCGGCATGGTTCTACTTTACAGTCTAAAGATAATCACCCTTATTTCATGGGACTTTGTAAAGGCTAGTCAACTTTGTATTGATCTTTCAACGCTAACAATGGTAAGCTTTTTTTTATTAACCACGAGTTCAATTTATCTTGGACTAAGCCAGTCAAATTTATTTTTAAGCAGGAGAAAATACGAGTCTGCTACTATCCATTCAGTTGATAAAAATAGATTATTAAGCAGGATACTAGATTATATAGAAGAGGATAAACCTTTTCTTAATTCTCAGTTTAATTTGAATATGCTATCTGGAGATCTAAATATTCCAAGCCGGTATATTTCACAAATATTAAATCAAGAATACGGATGCAATTTTAGAGAATTGACAAACAAGTACAGAATAAGAGAGGCAAAGTCACTAATCGACAATAAAAATAATTATAATTTATACCAGATAGCATTGGACGTTGGATACAATTCCAAGTCCACGTTTAATTCTGCTTTCAAAAGAAATATAGGAATAACACCAACAGAGTATAAAAATCGTACGAAATAATTATTTCAAGCGAAAATCTCTTCCACCATTTATAAGATCTGATAAATCTAAATGGTGAGGTCTTATATGAAGCGTCTACTTAAATTATTTATACACTTTTTTCTGTCTTGTGTACCAATTCTTAGTTTTTCTCAAATTAACTATCTAGGGCAAGAGCCTCCCGGTTCTGAACCAGAGATATTTGCAGAAGATATTATTTCTGTTTCTGGAAGAAATGATAGAGTTTTGAGTTTTGATCCTTTAGGGCGAGATCTTTTTTTTACCGTTGCTGCCTGGCCCAATTCAAAGATTTATTATATGCGATATGATTCCAGCAGCTGGTCTGTGCCGGAGGTTGCATCTTTCTGTGTGAATAACGGTTGTACTGAGCCTTTTTTTGCCCCCGACGGAGATACTCTCTATTATTCATCAAATCGGAATAATACAAGTACGAATTATGAGTTATGGAAAGTTTCTCGATCTGATTCCGGTTGGTCTGAACCTACTAATCTAGGAGATATTATTAACTCTACTGGAGATAGATATCACCCATCGATAGTTGATAACAGGAAATTGTATTTTGCATCATATCCTTCTGGTCATGCAGATATCTTTTTTTCTACTATTGAAAATGGGAATTATACAATACCTAAAAACATCGGTTCGCCTATCAATACCCGTTATGACGACTGGGACCCATATCTACCTCTAGATGAAAACTATATGATTTTTAAATCCAACAGACCAGGAGGAGAGGGTGGTTTTGATGGCTATATTTCCTTCAAAAATGAAGATAGTACTTGGTCTAATCCAATTAACCTTGGTCCCACAATAAATACGATCTCTAATGATGATGTCGGAGATGTTTCTCCTGATGGGAAATACTTATTCTTTTCAAGGTATTCTGACATTTATTGGGTTAGTACCTCTATCATCGATTCGCTTAGGCAAAATGTGATTACCAACAATGAAAGAGATACATCATTTCCTACTAGCTACGATTTACTTCAAAATTATCCCAATCCTTTTAATCCAGTTACCAAAATCCAATTTATTATTCCTGAAAATGCTTTTATAATGCTGGATGTATTTAGTGTTTCAGGAAAAAGGGTGGCAACATTAGTTAATGAAGAAAAAAATGGCGGTTTACATGAAGTTGTCTTTGATGCTTCAAATCTTTCCAGCGGTTTATATTTCTATAGTATTCATTCCAAAAATTTTATGAAAACAAAAATGATGATCTTGGTTAAATAAGCTGCCAATGTGAAGGCGAAACAAACCATTCGTTCTTATGTGTTCTTTTTTTGAAAACAAACTCTTACTTAAAACCCAAACAAACCAGGTAACCACAGACTAATTTGTGGAAAGAACGTAATCAGCATTAAGGCTACGATCATCGCCAGGAATAAGGGGAGAAGTGGTTTTACTACTTTGGTGATGGTTGTCCCGGCTACTCCAACTCCAATAAAAAGTAGGGAGCCTACCGGTGGAGTACATAATCCGATACAAAGATTCAGAATCATGATAATCCCAAAGTGAATCGGATCAATTCCCATTTCTACGACAATAGGGAGAAAGATTGGGGTGAAGATTAATACGGCTGGAGTCATATCCATGAAGGTTCCAACAAAAAGCAGGATGAAGTTAATCATCAACAAAATGATAATCGGGTTATCACTAACTGAAAGGAGAGCCTCGGTCACATTTTGAGGAATTTCCTCGAAAGACATCACCCAACTCATGGCAATAGAAGTGGCGATCAGCAACATCACAATAGAAGTAGTGGACACAGAATCCAGGAAGATTTTCGGGAGTTCTTTTACTTTGAGTTCTTTGTATACAAACCCAAGTCCAAGTGTGTAGATAACCGCAATAGCTGAGGCTTCTGTAGCTGTAAATACTCCGGCAATGATGCCACCTATCACTATAATTAGAAGTAAGAGAGCTGGAATAGCATCAATAAAACTTCTGAATAGCTCTTTAAACTTAGTTCGTTCTCCAACCGGAAATCCTTTTCTTTTTGCCCAAACCGCAGCTACTCCCATCAGCATTAAACCAGTTAGAATGCCAGGCAAATACCCAGCTATAAATAATGCCGCAATAGAAACTCCTCCACTTGCAAGCGAATAGACAATCAGGATATTCGAGGGAGGAATTAAAAGCCCTGTTGTTGATGAAGTGATATTTACAGCAGCTCCAAATTCTTTGGTATAACCTTCTTCTTCCATACGAGGACCAAGAATAGAACCAATTGCTGTTGCTGCGGCTACCGAAGATCCAGCAATGGCTCCAAATAACATAGCTGCAACTACGTTAACGTGAGCGAGTCCACCGGGTAGTGAACCCATCAGATTCTTAGAAAGTAGTATTAGACGTTGAGCGAGTCCACCTTTATTTATGAGCTGACCTGCGAGGACAAAGAATGGTATGGCAAGAAGCGTAAAACTATCTAATCCGGTAGCCATACGTTGCGCAAGTGTAGTAAAAGCCGGGATTGAATCAATACTTACAAGCAGCGTAACCATACCTGATAGCCCGATACTCCATGCGATAGGAACTCCAATTCCAAGTAAAACGATAAAACTGACTACCAGAATAAAAATCTCAGTGAATTCCATACTCAGGCCTCTTCAGTTTGAACGTCAGATTGACCGGACAATGCAATTCCAATGTCCCGGATTTTATAAGCAACAATCAGTAGTCCGCTAATTGGAAGAATGATATAGACATAAGCCAAAGGGATTTGCATCGCGGCAGATGTTTGTCCTAGTGAATAAGTGATGTAAACCAGCCTCATTCCCCCAATAACCAATGTGCTGAATACAAACAGAATCACAACAGCATGGATGAGTAGTTGGAGACGTTGTTTTGACTTTCCCTTCAGCTTTGAAGGAAGTAAATCTATAGAGAGGTGCATGCTTTTTCCTGCGGCATAAGCTCCTCCTAATAACCCTATCCAAATAAGAAGGTATCGGGCGAGTTCGTCCGTAAATGAGCTGGGAGAAGAAAGTATGTATCGGCTAAATACCTGCCAGCATACACTCAATAACATGACAGCCATTAGAAAGGCGAGAAAGTATTCCAGAAACCTATCCAGCTTTTTCATTGACCAGCTCCTCTGATTCTTTGAATAAGCTGATAGAACTCGGGATCAGCTTCTTTGAATTGTTCATATACCGAGGATGTCATTTCCATAAAAGGTTCTTTATCGGGATAGAATATTTCAACACCAGAAGCTTCTACTTCTGCGAGCGCTTCTTTTTCTGATTCTGCCCATACCTGAAATTGATAAGTAGATGAAGAGTCTGCGGCTGCCTGAACCCATTCCTTCTCCTGTTGTGTCAATTTATTCCACTGGAGGGTACTGATGATCAATAAATCGGGGATCATTAAATGCTCATCCAGACTATAGTATTTGGCTACTTCATAATGTCGGGAAGAATAAAAAGAGGGGGGATTATTTTCGGCTCCATCAACCACACCTTGTTGTAAAGCGGTATACAATTCCCCAAACGAAATGGGAGTTGGGGAACCATTTAAGCTCCGGACCATATTCATCGACATCTGACTTTCCATTACCCGAATTTTCATTCCCTGAAGATCATCCGGAGTAAGGATAGGTTTGTCTTTTGTATAAAAGCTTCTTTTGCCACCGTCGTAGTACGTAAGTCCACGAAGCCAGTATTCTTCTCCGGATAGCAATAGTTCTTTACCAATTTCACCATTCAATACAGCTTGAACATGTGCATCATCCCTGAAAAGATAGGGGAGGCTGTACACGCGCAATTCAGGTACAAAATTCTCAATGGCTGCAGCAGAAACTTTTGTCATGCCAATGCTTCCGATTTGCAGTAGCTCCAGTGCTTCGCGTTCAGTTCCTAATTGCTGGTTTGGAAATACTTTTATTTTAAGCTGTCCATTGGAGTTTTCTTCAACCAACTCAGCCATCCGCATGATGCCAAGATGGACTGGATGCTTAGTATTCAATGCGTGAGCCAATCTTATCGTCTTGGTATCCGAAGAACTCCCACAACTTATCAGAAAAGCGCTAACAACTATAAAGCCTAGAACCAATGAAAGTGATTTTCGCATCATTTAAGCGTTCCGGATAGATTTGATAAGGTCTACTGTTGTTGCAACATGCTTTTCCAATCCGGCGAAATCTTTATTCTTAAGGAATTCCTTGGTGATCAACTGAGAACCCATGCCAACACAAGTGACTCCGGAATTAAACCACGCTTTCAGATTTTCTTTTTCTGCAGTTACTCCACCAGTAGGCATAACACTCGTCCATGGGCAAGGACCTTTAATTGCTTTCACAAAATCAGGACCAAGTGAACTTCCGGGAAATACTTTGATGATTTCGGCTCCTAATTCTTCGGCTCTGGCTATTTCGGTAAGTGAGCCACATCCGGGAGACCAAAGTACTTTTCTTCGGTTGCACACAACGGCAATATCTTCACGAAGTACAGGAGTAACTACGAAATTCGCACCCAGTGCCATAAAGAGTGAAGCAGAAGCTGCATCAGTTACAGAACCAACGCCAAGAATCATTTCGGGGAGTTCTTTTGCAGCAAATTTATTGAGCTCTCCAAAAATCTCATGAGCAAAATCACCACGACTGGTAAATTCGAGTAGCCGCGCGCCACCCTTGTAACAAGCTTTTAGTACTTCTTTACTTACTTCAATATCACTATGAAAGAAAAGAGGAACTAAACCGGTTTCTTCCATTACTGATGCTACATGTATTCGGGAAAATCTTGCCATAATTGGAGGTGTGAAAAGTTCAGTTAATAAACATTTATTCGCTTATGATTTCAAATTGAATCGAAGGCCTTGTTCTAAACCTTTCAATTCACTGAGACCCTGGAGTCTTCCAATCAACGAATATCCTGGATAATGAAACATAGGGATATCATACAACATTTTGTGACCATGATCTGGACGTACAGGAATATGAAGATCCTGATGGAGTTTATCGGAAGTCATTACGGTATTCATAACTGCAACAATGTTAGAATCACCCTTTAAATGATTTGCTTCATAAAAACTCTGATCTGATTCTCTTTGTACACTTCTGAAATGTAGAAAATGAATACGATCAGCATGTTTATTTACAATTTCAATAAGATCGTTTTCAGGTCTCACAGCATAAGAACCGGTGCAAAGAGTTATTCCATTATACTTTGAAGGAACGGCTGATAAAAGGCGATCTACATCTGCATTCGTTCCTACAATTCTTGGTAAACCAAATACTGAGTAAGGAGGATCGTCGGGATGGATACACATCAAAACTCCAACATCTTCAGCAACCGGGATAACCTGTTCCAGGAAGAATTTCAGGTGTTCATGGATTTTTTCATGATCATACTCCTTGTATTCATCAATAATTTCGCGGACACGCTGTAAAGTAAGCCCCGATTTACCGCCAGGAATACCTTCAATAATATTACTGATCAGATCTTTAATCTGTTTTTTTGAAAGCAGATCGTAATAAGATTTAGCTCTTGCTATAGTATCCGGTTCGTATTGTTTTTCAGCACCTTCACGTTCCAGAATAAACAGGTCGAAAGCGATGAACTGGGTAGCATCAAAACGAAGGGCATAAGTGCCATTATCAAGCTTATAGTTAAGATCAGTTCGTATCCAATCTAATACCGGCATAAAATTATAACACACGGTATAGATATCGCACTCAGAAAGGTTTCGAAGTGTCTGCTTATAATTTTCTATGTACTCGAGGTAGTTCCCGCTTTTCTTTTTGATGTCTTCATGAACAGGAACACTTTCCACAACCGACCATCTCATGCCAGCATCTTCGATGGTTTTTTTCCTTTTCATTATTTCCTCAATCGGCCAAACCTCGCCATAAGGAATTTCATGAAGTGCAGAAACAATTCCAGTAGCACCACACTGCTTAAGTTCGCTGAGCGAGATGTCGTCTTTAGGACCGTACCATCTCATAGTATATTCAAATTTCATCGGGCAACTCTCCCTGAGGCATCACCACTCATTAGTTTCTCAACTTCATCAACGGTGACCAGGTTGGCATCTCCAGTGATGGTGTGCTTAAGGCAGGAAGCAGCCACGGCAAAATCCAGAGCTTTTTGATCATCATTTTCATAAGTAAGGAGCCCGTAAATCAATCCTCCCATAAATGAGTCTCCACCACCAACACGGTCTACAATATGAGTGATTTGATAGGTTCTCGATTCCAGAAATTCATCACCATTATATAAAACTCCTGCCCAGCTGTTATGAGAAGCACTGATTGAACCTCGCAATGTGGTAATAATTTTTTTAGCACGAGGGAATCGTTCTTTTAATTTCTTACAAACGGAGAGATATGCCTGGGCATCCATTGTATCTCCCTGAGTAATATCAACAGAATCGGGATGGATATGGAAGTGTTTCTCTGCATCTTCTTCGTTCCCAAGAATTACATCACAACCTTCTACAAGTGCTGGCATTACCTCATCTGGGTTTTTGCCGTATTTCCAAAGCTTAGCACGGTAATTCAAATCGGTAGAAACGGTTACTCCTAATTCATTTGCAGCTTTAATTGCTTCCAGACAAACATCTGCAGCACCTTGTGAAAGAGCCGGGGTAATTCCAGTCCAGTGAAACCAATTGGCTCCGGCAAAAACTTTTTCCCAGTCAATCATTCCTTTTTCAATAGTGGAAATAGCGGAATGAGCTCTATCATATACTACCTTACTTCCACGACTTACTGCCCCTGTTTCAAGGAAATAGATTCCGAGTCGCTCACCACCTCTGATAATATGACTGGTTCCCACATTTCGCTTTCTCATTTCCATCAATGCACACTCTCCTATATCATTGTCTGGGAGACGAGTAATAAACTCGGCAGGAATTCCATAATTAGCTAACGAAACAGCAACGTTTGATTCACCACCACCATATACAACATCGAAAGAATTGGCCTGTGAAAATCTAAGAAATCCGGGGGGTGACAGGCGAAGCATAATTTCCCCAAATGTGATAACTTTTTTCATTTAATTAATGAGCAAAAAATTGTGAGTTACTTCGTGAAATTTGTTCAGTTCAAGTATATCACTAGTTTTCGAAAATATCAGACCTGATTTTTAAACAAAAAGTATTATCAATATACTCTCAGTAAATAAAAAGCATAGTTTAATTGATGAGTAAACCCTTTATACACGACGACTTTTTACTTCAAAATAAAACTGCACAAAAATTATATCATAATTGTGCAAAAGATTTGCCAATCATAGACTATCACTGTCATCTTTCGCCCAAAGAGATAGCGGAGGATATTAACTTTAGAAATTTAACTCATATCTGGTTGGATGGAGATCATTATAAATGGAGAGCTTTACGCACTTGTGGAGAAGAAGAAAAACTCATAACGGGGAATGCTTCTGATAAAGAGAAATTCCTGGCCTGGGCAAGAACAGTCCCTAAAACATTGCGTAATCCTTTGTTCCACTGGACTCATATGGAGCTTAAAAATCCCTTTGGGATAACGGATCGATTATTAAACGAAGAAAGCGCGGAATCTATCTGGAATGAATGCAATGAGTTGTTGCAACAGCCTGAGTTTTCTTCCAGAGAGATTCTCAAACAGAACAAGGTTAAAGTGGTAGGCACAACCGATGATCCAACCGATTCGTTAGAGTATCATGCCAAGCTAAAGGAAGAAGGAGTAGGTTTTAAAGTAGTACCTACTTTCCGACCTGATAACGGTATGATGATTGAGCAGGGTGAGGCTTTTGGTGAGTGGGTCAAGAAACTAGAAAAAGCAAGTGATACAGATATATCCACTTTTCAGGATTTTCTAGGGGCTTTGAAGCAACGCCATGATGCTTTTCATGAACTAGGCTGCCGCGCATCAGACCATGGAATTGAGCGTCCACATGCCGAATCTTTTTCCGAAAGTCAGGTTTCTGGGATATTTGATAAAGTGATTAGAAAGCAGGTGCTTGATAATCGGGATGTAGAAGTCTTTAAATCAGCTTTTTTGTATTACTGTGGAGTGATGGATGCCGAAAAAGATTGGGTGATGCAGCTTCATATTGGGCCAATACGAAACAACAATTCACGAATGATGAAAAGTATTGGAAAAGATGCTGGTTTCGACTCCATTGGCGACGGGCCTGTTGCCAAATCGCTTTCGAAGTTATTAAATCGTCTCGATTCAAGCGATAATCTACCAAAGACCATTTTATACAATAGTAATCCCAGAGATAATGAGCTGTTTTCAACCATGATTGGGAATTTCCAGGACGGATCTGTTCCTGGGAAAGTACAACATGGTCCGCCCTGGTGGTTTTTAGATCAAAAAGATGGAATTGAACGGCAAATAGAATCTCTTTCCAATATGGGCATTTTATATGAATTCATTGGCATGACTACCGATTCCCGTAGTTTTCTATCTTATCCTAGGCATGATTATTTTCGTCGGATACTATGTAATATTCTCGGGACTGAAGTGGAGCAGGGTCTTCTTCCTGCCGATATGGATTTACTGAATAGATATATCACTAAAATCTGTTTTGTAAACGCTAATAGTTTTTTTGGGTTTGAGGTTTAACGTCTAGTTTAAGTCTGAAGTTTTTTTACACCTTTTTTCGAATCCATTTAAGGTGATACATCGTCTTATCATTATAATTTAAATGGTCATTTAGTTAGGATACTTTTCGGGTTCAATTAAAATAAAGTGATATATCATGTTTAAAAACTACCTGCTTACCTCATGGCGAAATATTACCAAATACAAAGGTTATACTGCTATTAATCTGATCGGTCTGGTGCTTGGAATCTCTGCCTTCATCATTCTTGGTTTATATGTTTGGGAAGATTTAAGCTTTAACAAATTCAATTCTAAGTACGATCGAATCGCCAGAGTAGTAACGATAGATAAAGCGAGAGGAGTTTCCTCACAAAGCGTAGGGGTTTCCTACCCGGCACTAGCTACTGCTATGAAAGATAATATCCCTGAGATTGTTGAAACTACCAGGATTATGACCCAGGGTACTAATCCAATAAAAGTAGAAAATGAGTTTTATGATGTTGATGGGCGGTATTCTACTGAAAATGCTTTTTTCAAGATCTTCGATTTTGAATTAATCGAGGGGACTTATGAGAATGTACTTACCGAGCCTCAAACGGTTGTCATTACCAGGGAATTTGCAGAGCGGGTATTTGGGAGTACTTCAGTATTAGGGGAATCTATCGAAGATCAACAAGGTACGTTATATGAAATCGTAGGTGTGATGGAGGATGTTCCTCCAAGTTCGCATTTTCAGTTTGAGATTCTACAGGCATTAGTGCCCAGTCCGGATCAGCAAGGGTTTGCTCAATTTCTGCAGTCCTGGAACTCTATAAGTGTTCAAACCTATGTGTTATTCGATCAACCCCGGGATGTTGACCCATATGCAGATAGATTGCGTGAAATTGCGATGGATAACGGTGGCTATGAAATGTTTTTCCCAACACTTCAAGCACTTGAAGATGTACACTTGAATTCATCGGATGTGCTTTTTGAAATCAATAATCGTAAAAGCGATATGAGTAATGTCTTCATCATGTCAGCAATCGGTTTGTTGGTATTGATACTAGCTTGCTTTAACTATGTGAATCTGGTAACTGCCAGATCATCATCCCGAGCTAAAGAAATTGGGATTCGAAAAGTAGCAGGGGGTGTTCGGGGTCAGCTAATTATTCAGCATCTTACAGAATCAATATTTCAGGTAGTATTGGCTTACGTGGTCTCAATTATAATCGTTTATTTTACGGTTCCTTTTTTCAATGACACGTATTCACGATATGCTGATGTAAGTTGGTTACTTGATCCAACCTTTATCGTGTCGTCTGTAGCTGGAATTCTTTTAATTGGTTTTCTTTCCGGATTGTATCCATCTATGGTACTTTCTTCATTTACCCCGTCAACTGTTTTGAAAGGTAGTTTTAAGGCAGGATCAAAAGGGGCTATGCTCCGACATTCACTCGTAGTATTGCAATTTATGATTTCGGTTGCTTTACTGGCTGGAACATTGGTGGTTTATCAACAAATGGAATTTATCTTTAATGCAGATCTTGGTTACGAACGAGAGCAAATACTTACATTAAATACCGGACAGGTTAGTAATCCAAATGTATCAGTCACTTTATATGAAGAATTGTCTAAGGTACCGGGGGTGATTTCAGTTGGGGCTACCTCATCACAAATTGGATCTGGTTATGGTCGTTCAGGAGTTACTCCAGAAGGGATTTCTACAGATGAAAATATTATCAGCAGTGTAACAAACATTAATGAGAGTTATATCCCAACAATGGGAATAGAAATGGCTGAGGGTAGAAATTTCTCAGAAGCATTTTCCGACTCAGGCAGGTCAGTTATAGTAAATGAAGCATTTGTGAATATGCTCGACTGGGACGAGGGCACAGGCAAGACACTTACTTTTGGAGCCACTGGAAATAACCCAACTACTCTGGAAATTGTTGGGGTTACTTCCGATTTCCATTTTGCTACAGTGAAGCATGAGGTGGAACCTCTGATTATGTTTTACGCACGTTCATTACCTATTGTATCGGTAAAAATAGCAACTGAGAATATACCGTCAACAATAGCTGGTTTAGAAGAAACATGGGATCAACTGATAACAAGTACTCCTTTCGATTATACATTTTTGGATGATTCTTTTGCTCAGCAATATAATACCGAACAAACGCTTGCAAGAATTATCCGTCACTTTTCAATTTTAGCTATTTCTATTGCTGCAGTTGGGCTTTTTATTCTTTCTGTATTCACCGTTCAGCAAAGGAGAAAGGAAATTGGAATACGAAAAGTGCTGGGCTCTACTACTCAGGGAATTAGTTTCCTTTTAGGAAAGGATTTTCTGAAATGGATATTGATTTCAAACATAATTGGATTGCCAATTGCATGGTTTTTACTCAAAGAATGGCTTTCAAATTTCAGGTACAGAATTGAATTAGATTTCACACCCTTTTTGCTTGCATTAGTTATTTCAATGGTTATTGCAGCGCTAACTATCAGCATACAGTCTTACAAAGCAGCAACCGAAAATCCGGTTAAGAGTTTAAGAAGTGAATAACATATTTTTATTTCTTACAATAAACCCGAAGTAAGTTCGGGTTTATTGTTTTTAAATATATTTTATAAGATAATCTAACCACATTAGTTCTTACTCTTTGTTACAATAAGTCGACTTTTAAAAATCAGTATCGATTAGTCACTATGCTAAAAGCTTTTAGGTTTACGCTTTTCATAATTTTTATCGGGGTTCAGGGTTTGCTCGCTCAGGATATGTCTATCCGGTTTGAACAGATTACTACTCAGGACGGACTTTCTCAAAGTACTGTTAACGCAATACTTCAGGATAGTAAAGGGTTTCTTTGGTTCGCAACTGAGGATGGCTTAAACAGGTATGACGGTTATGAGTTTAAGATCTATAGAAATAACCCATACGATTTATTTTCTATTTCCAGTAATCAGATTTCCAGCATTATTGAAGATAAAAAAGGAGCAATATGGGTAGGTACAAAAGGTGGAGGACTTAACCGGCTAGACAGAGAACAGGATCGGTTTATGCGCTTTATGCACAATGATGATGATTCTAAATCAATTAGTCATAATTACATAAATACACTTTTTGAAGATGAAGCCGGAGTGATTTTAGTTGGGACTCAAAGTGGGCTTAATATTCTGAACCCAGAGACTAATGAGTTCAGTGTGTATTCACAAATGGACGAGCACGTAGCTTTAAGAGAAGCTCGTATTACCACTATTTATAAAGATAGCAACGACTTCATATGGATTGGTACAGAACAACAAGGGTTATTCAGATTTGATCGTTTAAATGGTGAAATTAAACACTTTGAAAAAGAAAATAATGGCTCATCAAGTATTTCTGATAACTGGGTAGTGACGTTATATGAGGATAAACAAGGGATTGTTTGGGTAGGTACTCAATCTGGCGGTTTACTTCGTTATAATTCTGAAGCTCAGACATTTACAAGTTTTACTTCAGTAAACTCTTCGATATCAAGTATAAGTAATAATTGGGTTCTGTCACTTTACGAAGACTCTCGTGGAACTTTTTGGGTTGGTACATTGAATGGACTTAATATACTGGATAGAGAAACCGGTATGTTTACCAGTTTTATGGATTTGAACTACCCGATAAACTTAAGTAATAATTCTGTATCTGCTCTTTATGAAGATCGCTCAGGAGTATTTTGGGTTGGTACACGAAATGGAGCATTAAATAAATTCATTCGATCATCTTCTGAAAGTTTTACAATATATCAGAATGACCCAGCTAATTCTAACAGCCTTTCAAATAATAATATATGGGCAATAGCAGAAGATGATGATGGTAATGTATGGATTGGCACCCAAGGTGGCGGGGTAAATAAGTTAAATCCAAAAACGAATACTTTTGAGAAATACAGAAGTAATTCAGAAGACGAAAACTCCTTATCAAATGATTTTGTGAACGCCATAATAAAAGATAAGAACGGTACAATTTGGATTGGTACTATCGATGGCTTAAACAAATACAATAAGGCTAGTAATGATTTCAAACACTTCAAGAATGATCCCAACGATGAGCAGACAATAAGTGGAAATATTGTTACCACGCTATTGGAGGATAGTCGGGGTATAATCTGGATCGGCACATTGAATAATGGCTTAAATGCCTACGACCCAATATCAGATGAATTCCGAAGATTTCAGAATAATGAAAATGATCCTAACTCTATCAGCCACAATAAAATATGGTCGATGTATGAAGATAGGAGAGGCGTTTTTTGGGTTGGAACTCATGGCTTTGGATTAAATAGGTATGACAGAGCTCGAAGTAACTTTACAAGGTTCGCAAATAATCCTGATGATGAATCTACTCTTAGTGATAATTTTGTGAATGTAATTACACAGGATACGGAAGGGAACCTTTGGGTAGGTACGATTAATGGATTGAATAAATTTAATGAAAATACCCAAACATTCACCAGATACACCACCTCCGAAGGACTTCCAAATAATGTGATTTATGGAATAATCGAAGATTACCGGGGCCATCTTTGGTTAAGTACAAACAGTGGTATCGCAGATTTTAATCCTGAAACGAGTAACGTAAGAGTTTATGACCGTGGTGACGGACTTCCAAGTAATGAATATCGATTTGGGGCCTACCACAAAGGAAATGACGGATCGCTTTATTTTGGGGGTATAAACGGTATGGTAGTCTTTAAACCGGATAGCATAAGGGACAATCCATATATACCTCCTGTTGTGATAACAGATTTCCAAATTTTTAACGAAGACGTTATCATTTCTTCAACCGATTCTCCACTTAAAAAATCAATTATTGAAACGGATGAGATCGTATTAACCTGGCGGGAGAACGTTATTTCCTTTGAATTTGCTGCTCTTCATTTCGCTGCACCGGAAGAGAATCAATACCAATATAAGATGGAAGGTTTTGATGATGAGTGGCAGGATGTTGGAAATCGCCGGTTTGTGTCTTATACCAACTTACCTGAGGGCTATAATTATGTCTTCAGGGTAAAAGCTTCCAATAAAGACGGAATCTGGAATGAAGAAGGAACTGCAATTCGACTTAAAATCTTACCTCCGCCATGGAAGACATGGTGGGCGTACAGTGTATACTCATTATTAGGCGCAACACTATTGATAGGTTTTATCAATTTCAGGATTTCCAAGGAGCGTAGAAAGAAGGAACAAGTTGAACAGTATAACGAAGAGTTGGAAGCTTTGGTAAAAGAACGAACTATTCTTCTCGAAAATGAGAAAGAAAAAAGTGACGCGCTTTTATATAATATGCTTCCAAAAGAAATTGCAGATGAGATTAAGGAAATAGGGTCGGCAGCACCCAGGCGATATGAGGAAGTAAGCGTGTTGTTTACTGATTTCGAGAACTTTACTTCAACGGCCGCGACTATGTCAGCTAAAAAGCTGGTTACTGAGATTAATGAGATTTTTGAAGCCTTTGATAATATTATGGAGACTTATGGTCTTGAGAAGATTAAGACCATCGGTGATGCTTATATGGCGGTTTCAGGTTTACCAAGCGAAAAGGAAGATCACGCTGTTATTTGTGTGAAAGCAGCCAAAGAAATGCAGGCGTACATTCACGAGAGAAACGAGAGTGCTGCGGTAAAATGGAAAATGCGAATCGGTATCCATAGTGGCAGTATTATTGCGGGAATCGTTGGAAAGAAAAAATTCACTTATGATATTTGGGGCTCTACAGTTATTCTTGCCAGCCGAATGGAAGAAGTAGGTGAAATCGGAAAAGTGAATATTTCAGCCACAACCTGTGATTATGTTCAGGAGTATTTCAATTGTGAATATCGAGGGAAAGTGAGTGTGGAGGGTCAGGGAGAAATGGATATGTATTTTGCAGGAGAGGAAATAAAAGCCGTTCAACCTTCCTAAAAGGAATAACTAATATTAAATGAAGGCTGAATACCAAGATCAAACACATTGGTTCTTGCTGAAGCCTGAATATTCCTGTTTCGTGTTTCTACTCTGATTTGTTTTATTTCTGTATACCACGGGTTTTTTCTGTCCAGAATATTATAAACAGAAAATGCGGCCTTAATCTTCCCTGATTTAAGCAACTTTGAATAACTAAGGGTAGCATCAACCCGGGAATAGGCGGCTAAGCGAGGTGTTTCCTGCTGACGTTGCAGATCCAAACGGTTTGGGGCTCCACTGCCATACATCCATGAAAGAAAGAAATCAAAGTGGTTAGATAGCGCCAGTTCTGAAACAAACGAAAATTGATGACGACGATCCCATTCTGCGTAAAAGAAGTCTCCACCGTTAATTTGCTCATTTTTTAGTTGAATAGAAGAGAGGGTATAGGACGAATTTAGTGTGAGCATATTGAAATGATTTTTCACCATAAACTCTAACCCTTTACCAAGGCCTTTATTTTCAAAAAACCAGGGCACTTGGTCATTTCTGAACGTTGTTGAGATTAGTCCGGTATTTAGTTCATGGAAACGAAGGTTTTCATAGTTTTTAAGGTATCCTTCAATCTGGAAGTAAGTATGATCGAAATATCTGAATTTTATTTCAGCTGAGTAGTAGTTAACAGCAGAAGGTGGTTGATCTTCATTCGTAAGAATCCAGAAATCAGAGCTATTAATATTGTAAAATTGTAGTCGGTTAAGAAACTGGTAATTCCTGCTAAATCCCGCACCAAAAGAAATTACCCGATCCCCAAAAAACTCAGCTTTAATTCTGGGAGACCACCTCAAATATCTTCCATTGCTGAAATAATGGATTCGATTTCCAAGATTAAGGGTCAGGTTTTCGTTAGATGAGATATCCACTTGATGAAATACATCTACAAGCTGGCTGGTACGCCTACTTAGGAATGAACTTCGGAGAATGCTACGCTCAATATATTCCACATCAAAGTTACTGTAGCTTATTCCATACTCCATTGAATACCCTTCAAAAGATGAAAAGAAGGTTTGTTTGGCTGAGAAGTCCTGCAAAGAGTTTTCGAGGGTGAGGTTTCCTATAATACTTGAGTCAGGAGGATTTAGATTTCCATTATTATTGCCATTCTGTCTTCTTGTTGGATATTCAAAATCTCCTTTTGAGTACATGCTTCTATAATCGCTAAAGCCGATATTGGTTACGGAATACGTGTTTGGAGCTAGCTTTGCGCTATAATTAGCAGAGATGGTATTTGTTCCCCATTCATTATTCGTCTCATAAGGTTGGACCACATCAGTCTGATCCCTCAGGTACTGTTGAGAAGCATTGTCATAACCAATATATCCACTTAGTGAGAGTTGATTTCCATTCTTTGTTTCGAAGTGAACTTTACTGTGGAGATCATAAAACCGGGCATCAGTATTTTGAATATTAATAGGGTTAAGAGTGATTTCCTCAATAAATCTTCCCGGAAATTGACGATCGAAGAAAATATCAGCCGGACGATTTACATCCAGTCCGTATTCAATCAGTTTTTGATTATTCATCCAGTTTATTTCATCCATCAGTGAAATCCTTCCGGATACCAACCAACTCGATTTTCCCTTTATAATCGGTCCTTCCAGGGTTGCTTTGGTTGCAGTATTACTCAACCCTACGGTTCCTTGAATTTTGTTTAAGGAGCCGGTTCTGGTTATCAGTGAAAGAGTTCCTCCCAAAGGAGCCTGGAATTGTGCCGGAGTTATATCGTAATAAAAGCCACTGGTTTTCAGAACATCCGGATTCATTGCGTCCAGCAAGCCAAACAGGTGACTTTGATGATATACGGTTTGTCCATCTAATAATACCTGAAATCCATCTGAAGCACTGCCTCGAATATTAATACCATCATTTACTGCTGAACTTAAAGAAACAGAGGGAAGCATCTGGAGTGATCGAACTGCATTTGTTTCTCCTAATGGACTAAAAGCACTGACTTTTATCATACCGGAAAGAACGGTATCTGAAGCGTTGTAAAAATTCACTCCTTTAACCAGAATTTCCTTTCCGCTGTAAAGTTCTGGTTCAAGTCGGATGGATACATCTTTCCATATTTGATCATCTTCAAAAGAAAGGGTGAAGTTTTTTGGCTTATATCCAACAAAAGAAACCAAAAAAGAAAGCTCTTTGGAATCTGTATCAGTTGTTATGGTAAAGGCTCCAGACGGGGTGCTTGAAATACCAAAAAGCTCCCCTTGATCTCTCCATGAAATGGTAGAGTATGGAAGACGTTCACCTGTATTTGCATCCAGAACATAACCGCCAATCGATATCTTTTTAGATTCTTGTTGTTCGGAGGTAGCATATATCAATGCCTGAAATCTTTCGGAATCTACTTTAAGCCCGATATTTTGATCTCTAAGCTGACCGGTTAGTTCATTCAGTATTGACCCCAGATTTGCTGTTAAGGTGATTCTAACGTCCGATATCAAGGCTTCACGGTATAAAAAACGGTAGGAGGTGTGCTTCTCGATATCAGAAACTACCGAAAGAAGCGGTTCATCGGAATAAGAAAAATCTTGTGCGAAGGTAATTGCGTTAGAAGTGAACAGAAACGCTAACAATACACAGAGTATGCGAATCGGTTTTTTCATGAGGGGTCAATCAAGGGCGATGAATGTATATTCATTTGAGGAAAGCTGGCGGAACGTTCCTCCCAGAACAAGCCCGAGGTCTTCCAGAGTTTGAGAAACTGAATCCAATCTAAGGGTTCCGTCGAGGGCACTGGTGTCATCAAGTTGGTTTATGTTGATGGAGATGTTAAAATGTTGACCAATTTCTGAAACTACATCTTCGGGATTACTTGCATTAAATACAATGGTATTAGAAAGCCAGTCGGTGTACTCATCAGCCAAAGTATTCTCAGGGGTAGTAATGGTTTCTCCAATTAATTCAGAACGTTGTCCGGGTTTCAGAACCACTGCATTCTGTTTTGCTGATTCAAAACGAACACTTCCTTCTTCAAGATAAACCTGTGTTGAGCTTCCCCAGCTGCTTATATTAAATCGTGTTCCGAGAACGGTTACCAGACCGTTTCCAGCCTGCACACTAAACGGACGATCTGCATCTGATTTCACATCAAAGAATCCTTCACCATTTAGTGAGTAACTTCGTTCAGTATTGCTTGAAGCGAGTTCGTATAGCTCTGAGTAGGGGCGAAGTGTGACCTGCGTTCCATCTTCAAGAGTAATAGTTTGTATAACCGAGTCAGAGTGTGCTACCAGTTTCGGGGTAGGATTGATTGAAATCCAGTAAAAACCAATAAAAGCAGCAATTAGTAACACAGCCGCTGCAGCCCAGGTATAGGCAATTGGACGTTGATAAAGAGGGAGAACCTTTGCTTTGGGTTTGGTTTGGGATTCAATAGCGCCCCAGATTGAGGTTGAGTCAGGAGTATTTCTTTCATAGCTAGCCAGTTCTTCGGTTTTGAAATCCACCAACTGGTCAATCAGCTCATCCTTTAGCCCTGTAAAGTTAGTTTTTGAATCCAGAGCTTTTCCAATATTCCGTGCAAGCAGGAGATCTCGGTCGTTGTCTGGTAGGATTTGTTCGGTTGCCATGATGGTGGATAATAGGAAAAGCAGGTTACTGGGCGCAACCTGCTTTTTAATAGTTTGAGATCATCTGTCAGGTCGGTCTTGCTTGTCACCGTCTACTAATGAAAAGCGAATTACTTTTGGGAGTTTATTGAAGCGGAGGAGTGCAGTTCCATCTTCCTGTAGATCAATGGTACCTTCGACCAAAGTTTCCTCAGGTACGCCATTTGTAGTTTCATTCATCAGAATGCTATAAGTAAGAGTTCCACTGACAGCGTTTTCAATGCTTCCATATTCTTTAACGGTGTCTTTATTTACTTCTACATTTTCAAAGGTGATGTCAATTTCATAGTTTTTTGACTTGGTTGTACTATCTGGTAATGTTCCTTCGGCCTGTCCTGAACCGGTATGGGTACCGTCTAAAGTGAGAATATTGCTGGTAGCATGTACTCCGGAAATCTCAAAGATATCGTTTTTGGTGAAACTTGAGCTTCTGAAAGGTCCTTCTGAAGAACCGGATTTTGTTCCTTCGAAAGAAATAGCTTCGATTGCATCCTTTTCAGCCTTAGGGCGTGCAATGAAACCACCATCCAAATCGGTAAAGATAATTTCCTGGTATAGACTTACCGATTTATTATAGCGCTCGTTTTCTACACTACGCTCGTAAGAAATGGTATGTACTCCGGTAGTGGAGTCATAGGAGTGAGAATAGTTACGCTCTCCACCACGACCACTATGCTGATTTCTTCTTGGACGCTTGAAGCGTTGCTCTTCTCCGTAGCTTATTCCGGAATCATCAATACCAGAGAAGGCATCATACATGCTACTCATAGCTCCTGATTCATTATCTGCAAGAGAAATAGCAACAATTTCGGCAGCCAGTTGGATATCTTCCTCAGAAAGGGATTCTACATCGTTGTTAACAGAAGAACAGGCTGAGAATAAAACAGCTAGTGCTACTGCAAAAAAAGATAGTTGTTTGATTAGGGTTAGGGATTTCATGTGAGTCACCTGTTTATTGTTTTGTTTAAGGATTAATTTCGTGATTCATCCTTAATACACATGACTTTGAAAGTACCCCTAAAAAGAATTTTTAAAATAAGATCTTCCGTCTGGAATGTGGATAGTTTAGCCTAAATATGGCTCCAATCGTTTAGAATAAAACAGATTTATAAAAAAACTCCGGCTTCTTTTTTAGAAACCGGAGTTTAAAAGTGATAGGAATTCAGAAAAAGATCCGTTTCTTAATTAGCTTCAAGAAAGTCATTTACTTCCAGCCAGTATACAAATGCATCAAACCATCTGTTGCTGGTTCGGTCTGGGTTTCCTAATCCAAAGCCATGACCACCATTCTGGTATAAGTGAAATTCAACAGGAACTCCTGCTTCATACCAGGATTCAATGATTCCATTTTGGCCATTGAAAAGAAAATCATCTGTTGCAATTACATTGAACATTGGTGGTGCATTATCGGGTACATCAACGGGGCCCATTCCACCATAAATTGGTCCAATAAAAGCCAGGTCCATGGTTTTGGAATTAAGGGTTGAGTGCATAGTGAGTCCGGCTCCGGCAGAGAAACCAATCATACCAATTCGGTCAGTATCAACGCCCCACTCATCGGCGCGGTCCAGAATCATAGCATAAGCAGCTTCTGCATCTTCAAGTTGATTATCCAAATTCCAGCGTGGAGGAGGAGGCGGTGGTGTATCCTCTGAATCATCAGAAGATGGTGGAGGAGCAGGTCGGTCACCATTCATAAAAGCTCTAAAATCATCAAGTGATTCTGCAGTAGGGCGGAGTCTGTACTTTAGTACAAAAGCAGCAATTCCTTGCTCTGCAAGTGCCTCAGCAACTTCCCAGCCTTCATTTCCCATCGAAAGCCACATAAAGCCCCCACCGGGTGCTACGATTACAGCTGCTCCATTTGCTTTATCGGGATCAGGAAGGAAAGGAGTAAGAGTGGCTTCGGTGATATTTCTTGCCATAGGATCTCCCCATTGGCGAAACCAGCTTTCTGATGCAGGCTGATTTTCAACTCCACCAGTATTCAGTGCAATGGCATTAGGTTCATCAGGAGTCTCAAGGGCATATATGGTGCCGTCCTGAGCTGTAGCTGATGTTGTGAAAACTCCAAAAGAAGTGAATACAAGCAAAGATGCAAGTGTGAGTGATCTAATAAGATTCATAAATGCATGGGTTGGTTAGTGTTAGCAAACAGTTTCCAAGATTGTAGGGAAATTCAAGTGGAATAGCTAGACTCACGGATCATAAGTGTACAATGAACATTTATTTTTACAAATATTAAATAGCAGCTTTTGTATGAACCGAACAAAGGCAGTTTAATTATGTATTTAAAACTGAACTAATCAGCTTTCCTAACCATAAATAAATAGCACGTCAATTACGTTTCAGATCTTACAGGAAGTGCTTATTTAAATTTCCACCAGTCAAAATAAAACAAATCTTTTTCGCCTATGAAGACAAAATACACATCATGAACTCCCTTAATGTTTGTATTTACAGGAGCTGAAAATGTACTGAAGATCCCTTCTTCTCTTCCAGCATTTATTTCAACTGTTGCAATAGTCGGACCATCTAAGTTTTCAGCTCGTATTTCAATTTTGCCTCCATAAATGGGAGATACACTTACTTCAATTGATTCAGCACCATCAGCAAAATCAACGCCTTGTACTTTTATGTAATCGCCGTGATTTATAGTAGTAACAAATAAACGGTCGGCAATTCTTGCTCCTCTGGCCCAATCGAAATCTCCTTCCCACTCTGTTTCAAACCGGGTTTTTACCCCTTCGCTCCTGGCCATGGTTTCGGCTTCGACACGATTAAATGGATTCAGAGTACCTACCTGTTCAGGGCCTTCTACCGACCAGTAATGTCTGTTTTGAATAGTGCCATCAGGATTATAAACTAATTCATCCATATCAACCGAACGACGTTCATAGAATTTTGGTGTCGTTTGTTTCAGCTGATCATAACTATGTCCGAACACATAAGATGTTCCTTTGTATTCAATGATACCCGGATGATTACCCCTTGTCTTTTCTGATGCATCCATAATCATCCCTTTATATTCCCACGGTCCTGTTGGGGAGTCGCTCATAGCATATCCAATTCCTTCCGGACAACAGGTTGAGGCATAAGCCAGATAATAATGATCGTTTCGTTTCCACACCCAGGGGCCTTCCTGGTAATTATCGGGCGTGGTTTGCTCCTGTACTATTTCTCCGGAGTAAGAAATCATATCCTCATTCAGTTTTACGTAATAAACTTCCGGGTTTCCCCAATACATGTATGCCTGACCATCATCATCAATCAAAACAGTAGGATCAATGTCGTGAGGGCTGTTTTGAATAAGCGGGCCACCAATAGGATCTCTAAAAGGACCGTACGGACTATCTGCTACCAATACCCCGATACCAACTCCGCCGGGTACCGGGCAGTACAAATAAAATTTTCCGTTGCGTTCAACAGCTTGTGCTGCCCATGCTCCGTTTCGCTGTGGGACCCAATCGAAATTATCTAATGTTGCTACCACTCCGTGTTCAGTCCAGTTTACCATATCGGTAGAATAATACAGCAGCCAATCGTACATTTTAAAGCCCATAGCGTCATCCTCATCGTGTCCCGTGTAAACGAATACGGTATCATTATGAACTAGTGGAGCAGGATCTGCTGTATATTTTGTCTGGATGATAGGACGCTGGGGCACTATTTGTGCATTTGTATCATAGTGGATGGAAAATGCCATCAAAATAATGAAGGTAAGTACATATATCTTTTTGCTCGTCATATTATTTAGATTTTATGTGGCTTGAATCTCTATACATATATTACCCGGGGTTTAAGTGATTAAGATTCAAGTTCAATGTTAAGTAACTGAATTTAATAGTTAGCAACAATCTGAAGCTATTTAACCGCTTAAAAGAGACCAATTATACTCTGAAAATAAGCCAGCCCAAAAATATACAGACTGGCTTTTAATACTTAGGGTAGGATATAACAAACTGATTTATTTAATAAGTAGCATTCGTTTAGTTTGTGTGAAATCGCCCGCGGTTAATGTATAAAAATAGACGCCACTTGAGAGGTTTGAGGCATCAAATTGGATCGTATAGTTTCCAGCAGTTTGACGTGCATTAACAAGCGTGGCAACTTTCTGACCTATACTATTAACAATTTCCAGCTTAACAAAGGCTGGGCTCGAAATATCATACTGAATAGATGTATTAGGATTAAACGGGTTGGGGTAGTTTTGGCCTAACTTAAAGGATTCTGGAAGTTCTTTATCCTCAGAATTACTGACAATTTCACACACGTTGGAAGCTTCTTCGCCCATTCCGGTTGGGGCAACCCCTAAATTATTAACCGCAATTTTATCGAGCTGTGCTCCATCTTCACGATATCCGATTCGTAAAGATTGGCTTCCCTGTTCAAGCGAATAATTACCAAGTTCAAGCCATTCCCAGCCACTATTAGCTAAGCCATTTATTAAATTAAATCCTCCTCCATTCATGCTGACCCAAAATGAGTCATCATCAAATGATGGAGCGTTAATTCTACCATATACAGTGTAATCTCCTCCTGCCTGTAGTTCAAAATTAAGTTCCAACAGACCTTCACTACCGGGAGCACTTTCAGTACTTTGAATACCAGGTTGCACGGTGATGTAGTTTCCATTTGAAGCAGCGTTACTAGAGATTGTTCTCCAGTTCTCTCCAAGTGTTCCACATTCAGCCTCCATAAATACACTAATTCCATTTATCACTGAGACAGATAATGTGGTTGATTTAGATTCTCCAATTTCGCCTTGAAAGCTTACTAAAATATCAACTTCACCTTCAGCAATACCTGTAATTATTCCATTTTGAGAAATGGAAGCAATTTCAGGATTTGGATTAGAGAACATTGCGCTATCAGTCACATCTTCCAGATGACCATCTACAAACTCTGCCATAATTGCAACGGTAGTAGTCGTACCTACAAATAAACCAATCTCACTTTCTTCGACAAAAATCCGCGAAACTTCGAGTTCACTATCCAAATTTTTAACCAAAACTTTTACACTGTCTGAAAAAGTTTCAAAGGTTGCTGTAATGGTTACAGGGCCATAATCTAAACCCGTTACTGTATTACCTTCAATTGAAATGATCTCTTCATCACTAAAAGTTAATACGGCACTTGAAGTTATATCAGTGCTTGTGCCATCTGTATAAATTGCATTTACTGTAATATCTCCGGTATTCTGTCCGGCAAGAGTATCAATCTTTGATTTGCTGATAGAGGCATTGATCGCAAGAAGATCCTGTGAAGCAGTTTTCTCGATAAACTGCCAGTGATCGAAATTAAAAAGTTGCGGTGCTTCTCCACCCGTAAAGACAAAATATACATCCTGTACACCGGTAACTTCATCAATAGCTATCGTTTTTGATTGCCATGAATCTAATCCTCCTGTGTATGAAACCGGAACTGTTCCAATCAATGTGCCATCTTCAGAGCCTAATCGGATTTCAATACTTCCACCTGATGATTCACCGATTTTTAAATCACTGGCTATACTCGCAGTAAAGGCCGCTGGTTCAGTAGTACCAAAATCCACACCTCGAACACGAATCCAATCCCCATTGTTAATATCAGTTAAATGCATTCCAACGACTTCACTACGTTTCGTCTCAATTCCGCTTTGCGCATTCATAGTTTCAGCTTCAGTACGCTCATAAGGGTTTAACGAGCCAATCTGGTCTACACCCTCGGAAGTATGATCCATTTGCTCTATGGATCCATCTGGATTGTGTTGGAACGTATCTAAATTTAAATTTCTACGATAAGTTGGCGGAATTCCAGCTTGTTGAGCAACAATTCGATTGTGGTATGCTTGATACCACTGTCCATTCAACTCAAATACAGCATGATGGTTGTTATTGTTATTGTTTGGTGGTTGTCCGGAAAGAATACCTCCGTATGTAAATCCTGTAGTGGGATTATCACTAGTCATATAATCAATACGTAATCCATTTTGGGTATCAGTGGAATATGTGAAGTAGTAAATATCTTCGTTTTTATGCATCCAGGCAGCCTCAAAGAAACCGGGTACAAAGAAACTAGTCGCTGAACCTTGTGTACTTATCATATTGTCGTTGAGTTCAATAATACGCAGGTTGTTTTCGCCATTTCCCCCAAAATATAGATAGGCCTGACCATCATCGTCGATGAACCCCATCGGATCAAATAACCAGATATTATCTGCAGGGAGGACCCCTGGAGTATTTCCTGTAATCAGAGGCGCACCGATTGGATCAGTAAAAGGTCCGGCAGGATCATCGGAAACACCAACTCCAATATTGGTTGCGTTATTTGCAAAATACAAATAGGTGGTTCCATCTTTATATACAGGAGACGGTGCCCAACTATTTGCAGCCCATCCGAAATTATCAGGTACGCTTAGTACCACTCCATGATCGGTCCAGTTAACTAAGTCACAGCTGGAAATCCCAACAAGAGTTTCCATAAAATACCCGGATTGGTCAATCGGGTTATCATCATCGTTTGAGGCGTAAATATAAACACATCCATCGACTACCATTGCACCCGGGTCAGCGAGGTAACGATGAGTTACAATTGGATTCTGGGCAATAATTGGTTGAGATAGAACAGGTATTAAGAGAAGTAATAGAAGTTTAAAGCAATGTTTCATTGCAAAAAAGGTTAGTTAGGAGTATTGATAATAAGTGTAATTATAACAATTAATATAAAACTTAAAATTTAAGTTCCCATATATCATTTAGAATAGCAGAATAGCTGAGCATCTACATTTAGGAAGGTTTTATAAAAGACTCTATCTAAACCTTTCCAGCTTATCTCTTAAATCTTTCAACGCAAGTCCCATATGGTTTTCAATGGTTTTTACTGAAACCTCTAGTGTTTCTGCAGCTTCTTTATAAGTGAATTCCTGGATAAAGCATAAACGGAATACCGCCTGACGTTTTTCAGGCATGGAGGAGATAGAGGCTTCGATGGCTTGACCTAACTCTTTGGTTTCTATTTGTTGGTCAGTTTCATTCTCAGACTCTTTTGTGGTAATGTCAGCGTTTTCATCAAATTTTTTAGTATCACGAAATACATTCAACATTCGGGTGTATGCAATCCTGAAAAGGTAAGAGCGAAGGGATTTAGTTTCATCAATAGTATCCCGTTTATCCCAAATCATAACAAATGCCTGTTGGACCAGATCCTCAGCTTGTTGCTCAGAAACTCCTTTTTTCAACAGAAAATGGTACAGAAAAGAGTGATGCTTTTCGAAAAAGGTTTTAAAGGCAGAATGGTCACCGTTTTTAATAGCCAGAAGTAATTCCGGATCGTCCTGTTCGGATGTCCCCCGAACCGCCAGAAGAAACAATAAATAGAGTACATACATGTTCATCCTTAAATATACACGCTCGCTTTCGTATTGCACAAAATTAAAAGAGAATGCCTACATTTTTATCCATGAAATGGATGTCTTTATCAATTGGAGTTTTATTAATACTCAGTTCCTATCAGGAAAAGCCTACGGTTGAAGTATTTAATGTAGAAAAGGAGAGTAGCGTTGAGGTGCATGCGAGGAATACTAACCCTTACCCAGTGACTATTGAGGTGAAATTAGATCTGACAAATCTGACATCAACAAAAAGGCTGCCTTTGGTCCAGGCTATTCCGGCGGAATCGGAGGTTCAATTAACAGAACTTAGCGTAAAGAAAAAAGAAGAGCGCTGGGGATTCAGTACCAGTTATAGCTATTACATGGGAAGTATCTTTGCCGACCATAACGATAATTTTGTATACCGGCTTCCATATCAATTAGGCACCGAATATAAAATAGCTCAGGCTTATAAAGGGGATTTCTCGCATTCAGGAATACTTAGTTATTCTATTGATTTTAATTTACCGGAAGGAACCCCAGTTTACTCAGCAAGGTCAGGTGTGGTGGTGGATTTCAACGAGTCATATACCGAAGGGGGCTCGGATAAATTTTATGAGGATAAAGCAAATTACATAACCATAGTTCATAACGATGGCACCTTCGCAGAATATTCTCACTTAAAGCATAATGGAGTGAATGTTTCGATCGGACAGAGAATACGAACAGGTCAATTGATAGGTTACTCTGGCGCAACAGGTTATGCTACCGGACCTCATCTCCATTTTCATGTAAAAAAAGCGGTCAAAGGGGGAGATTTCATTACCATTCCCACAAAGTTTGCCACACAAAACGGGGCCATTCAGTTAACGGAAGGAGAGAGTTATAAAGCGCTCTGAGAATTAGGAATAATTGAATTACGAATAAAGAAGTTTTGGTTCGAAATTCTTTATTCTTAAATCCTAAATCAGTTATTTTTTATTGATTTTATTTAACTCATTCAGTGAAAGTCCTTTCATTACTTCCTCGTAATTGGAGATATCCTGAGGGATAATGATTTGGTTTTCATCACGTCCAAGTCCGCGCAGTTTCCCAAGATATTTCTCTGCTAACCGAAGTTGCATAGCTTCTGCCCCTTTAGGTTGGGAGAGGGCCTCGGCAATCTTCTCAATAGAAACTGCTGTTGCTTCAGCTAAAGCTTCAATTTCCTGAGCTAGACCTTCTGCTTCATTAATCCTACGCTGCATTTCTGCTTCAGAGATATTAATGATTTCAGCTCTCATACCTTCGGCATCATTCACTTTAGAGCCTTTCACACCCTCAGATTTAGCTATAACAGCACGACGATCACGCTCGGCAGTCATTTGTCTTTCCATTGCTTTCTGAACGGTACGTGGAGTAACAATATTCTTAATCTCATACCGGTGAACTTTAATACCCCATGGTAATTCCATTTCACTAAGTACAGAAACTACTTCACGACTCATTCGGGCACGTTCTTCAAAAGTCTCGTCCAGATCCATCAGACCGATAACAGAACGGGTTGTGGTTTGAGCCAGCTGAATGGCAGCGTAGCGGTAATTCGTTACTCCATAACTGGCATTTACCGGATCCATCACACTTAGATAAATCACTCCATCTACCTCAACTTTCACGTTGTCTTTCGTGAAGCATTCCTGAGGTTCTACTTCGATGGTTTCTTCCCGTAAATCCTGCTTATAAACTACTTTGTCCAGAAAAGGGATAAGTGCATGAAATCCCGGACCAAGTGTTCGTTGATAGTTTCCTAATCGTTCAACAATGTAGGCGTATTGATTAGGTACAAGACGGAAAGACTGTACGATCTTGAATAAAATAAAGACTGAAAAGGCCATTACAAGGCCGAAACTAATGGTATCTAAAACTTCTAAAAACTCCATTACTGATCTCCTCCTGATTTTTTGGTATGGTCGCTGACGGTACTCACACCTTCAAAAAATGTTTTAAGATTAGCCGTTTCTGTAGGCAGAACGGATATTTTTGATGAAGAAATGATCTTTCCGAATTCATCAATATATTGTTCCACAAGCTTGGTTTTTACTGCAAGATCACCACCCGGTTTTTGCATGGCTTCGGCGATTCGTTGAATTCCCTGGGCAGTAGCTGTGGCTACCATTTCAATCTCTTTGGCTTTACCCAAAGCTTCATTAATTCGTTTTTGTCTGCTTGCTTCAGAAACCAGAACCTGACTTTGTTGTTCACCTTCTGATTCATTGATTCGGGCTTGTCGATATCCTTCGGAGTGCACGATTTCAGCACGTTTTTCACGTTCGGCTTCCATTTGTTTTTCCATCGTATCTACAATTTCGTTAGAAGGACGAATATTCTTGATTTCATACCTCAATACTTTAATTCCCCAGGGATCAGCAGCTTTGTCAATTTCACGAACGATGTTTTCATTCATCATTTCCCGTTCAGAAAAGGTGTCATCTAACGTGATTTTACCAATCTCACTACGCATGGTTGTTTGTGCAAGATTTATTGCCGCATCCTGATAGTTCGAAATTCCATAACTGGCTTTATAGGCATCCATCACTTTGATGTATACCAATCCATCTACAGCTACTTCAATATTGTCTTTGGTGATACAAGTCTGGCTTGGAACATCCAAGACTTGTTCTCGCATTTCTCGGCTATAAGCAGGGCGATCAACAAACGGGACCAGAAAGTGAAAGCCCGGCTTCAGGTTTTTCTTAAACTTTCCAAGGCGTTCCTGAATAACTTCTTCACGAAATTCAACAATGATGAAAAGTCGTGTTATAATAAAATAGGTAACCAGTAAGGTGACCAATGTTGCTGTCCAAAACATATTGTTCTAGTTTTTTTGTTTAAGTCTTTGTGTTTCCGGCTCGTCAAGTTTGCCTACCGGTTCAACAATCCAGGTAGTATTATCGCGATATACAATACGAACCTGAGTGCCAGCGGGAATTTCTCCTTCCATAGAACGTGCCTGCCATGATATTCCTTGAAAACGAATTCTTCCGTCATTCGTAATATCATCGATAGGCTCTAGCACATCCACGATCTGATCCATGGCTTCGAAATCTTCGTCAGCCACTTTGAAACTGCTTTCCCCTCCAAAATACTTTTTGAGAAAAGGAAGAGTAGCCACGGTCAACACTGCTGAGGTGAGAAACCATGCCAAAGTTGCAGTTATGGGATCATCTAAAAATCCAAGAAAGCGGATAATGCCTACAAGTAATCCACTGAATCCCAAAATAACTGCCATACCACTTGGAATCACCCATTCAAGTGCCATCAGTATGATTCCACCAATCAAAAAAATCCAGGTAAGCGTTTCTCCATCCATGATTCTTTAACTCTCATTCCGTTGAGTTGATAGATAGTAAATTGATAGCAAAAAATCTCAACTTCTTGGCATTATATTTGCCAAATTATATGCATGAGTAAATCGGATGAAAAAGAGAAGCGTGGTCTGAAAAGCCTGAAAGATACGCTTGTTAAAATTTTTGCATTAAGTAAGCCTTATCGGGGACGATTCTATATCGCGACGGTACTTGTTTTGATTGGCTCCGGGATTTGGTTATCAGTACCATTAGGACTTCGAGAGTTATTAGATGCCGTTTTTGAGCAGGGAAATGAGAGTCTGCTCAATCTGCTTGCACTTGGATTACTTGGACTTTTTGTATTGCAGGCATTTTTCACGTTCACAGGGAATTACTTTTTGGAATGGGTAGGAGAGAGGGTGGTTACCGATCTTCGAAAGAAAGTATATGAGTATCTTCATCGTCTTGGATTCAGGTTTTTTGCAGAGCGAAGATTGGGAGAGATTACTTCAAGATTGACCAATGATGTTGGATCAATTCGAACAGCATTGACAGATTCACTTCCACAGTTATTAACCATCACTTTTTCGATGCTAGGTTCTGTTTCTTTGATGGTGCTACTAAACTGGAGATTGAGCGCTGTAATTTTTGCAACCGTTCCTTTTGTTACGATTGCTACTCGATACTTCGGACAAAAGATTCGAAAGCTCTCAAAGGGTATCCAAGATGAACTAGCAGATTCAACTGCAGTTGCCGAAGATGCGCTAGGTGCTGTAAGATTAGTAAAAGCATTCGTTCGTGAAGATTATGAAGTCGAACGCTATTCATCAGCTATTGAGAAACTATTTAAGACCGTCCGACGAAAAGTAGTTCTTACTCAGTTCTTCTGGTCCGGTGTAGGAATTATGTTTATGGGTACGCTGGTAGTGATTTTCTGGTATGGAGGAAAAGAAGTGCTTGCTGACCGACTCACGGCCGGAGATTTGGTAGCTTTCATTATTTATGCTTTGAATATTTCCCGATCTATAAGTCAGACTTCGAGATTGTATACTGCAGTAAATACTGCAGCAGGTGCTTCAGAACGAATCTTTGAATTGTTGGAAGAAGTACCGGAAATAAAAGATCATAAGGATGCATTTGCACTGGATCATATTGAAGGTCAGATTAGTGTTGAGGGGCTGAATTTCGCCTATGATGATGACCGAACAATTCTTAAGAATATAACTTTTGAGGTGGAAGCTGGTCAGACTATAGCTTTAGTTGGACCAAGTGGTGCCGGAAAAACGACTCTTCTTAATTTAATTCCACGATTTTATGATGCACAGGAAGGAAGTATCAAAGTAGATGGTAAAGCTATAGAAGACGTTCAGGTGAAGTCTTTACGGGAGCATATTTCCATTGTACCACAGGAAGTACATTTATTTGGAACCAGCATCAAAGAGAATATTAAGTATGGAAAACTGGATGCCACCGATGAAGAAATTGAATCTGCGGCTAAAGATGCTAATGCTCATAATTTCATTTCAGAAATTCCAAAAGGGTACGATGCCATGATTGGAGAAAAAGGGGTGAAATTGAGTGGAGGTCAGCGGCAGCGTTTGGCTATTGCCCGTGCGATTCTGAAAAACCCTAAAATCTTGCTACTGGATGAAGCTACTTCATCGTTGGATTCAGAATCAGAAGCACAGGTTCAGGAGGCATTGTACCGCTTAATGAAAGGAAGAACCACCTTTGTGATTGCTCACCGACTTTCAACGGTCCAACATGCAGACAGAATTCTGGTATTGGATAAAGGAGAGATTGTGGAAGATGGCACCCATCAGGAATTGCTTGCTTCTGGTGGTTTATACAGTCACTTGTATGAGCTTCAGTTCCGTGATTTGGATATGGATATTGTCTAGTTATCCGCGTTATACGCCTGGATAACTTCAGAATAACTCATATCAACAAGTAAACTTCGATCATCCAGAATTTTCAAAAATTCAACTGGAACACCTGAATTATAAAGCCCAATAATTCCTGAGTAGGAATAAGTATCCAGAAATCCAGAGGATTGCAGATCATCGAGGTAACTGGTTGGAACTCCACCATTATACAATCCGATAACGCTCGAGTAAGAAAATTCATCCAAATAGCCTGCTTCATTCATTTGATCAAGAAAAGAAGTAGGGACATCACCATTGTACAATCCGATTACTCCAGAGTAGGAGAATTCATCCAAGTAACCAGCGGCATTCATTTGGTTTAAATAAGAGATAGAAACTCCGCCGTTGTATAACCCAATCAAACCTGAATAGGAAAACTCATCAAGGTAACCGGCTTCCTGCATCTGATCTAAATACTGTGTTGGTACATCTCCATTATACAAACCAATAATTGCCGAATAAGAGAATTCATCTAAATAACCCGCTGCATTCATTTGGTTAAGATATTCGATAGGTACATTCCCATTGTATAGCCCAATGATGGCAGAGTAAGAAAATTCATCCAGATAGCCCGCATTATCTAATAAGGTTAGATATTCAATGGGAACATTTCCATTGTACAATCCCTGTACAGCGCTTCCGGAAAACTGATCCGGGAAGGTTTCATTGATTGCCTGAAGGTAATCCAGGTAAGAAGTATTTACCTGACCTAATGCCTGAGGAGCAGGAGGAGCAGGGAAGTTCTGAATATCAGGAACGCTTGGCACATTAATTTCCGGCACATTTACCTCAACATTGAAACCGTCATCATCAAATACAAAAACGGATGCTGGTCCTCCTATAAAGAACCACGCTCCGGCAATTACAGTGAATAAAAGAATAGCCACTACATTTCTTCTTGCGGTGGGTTTAGGATAATCAATATCATCTTCTTCAAGAAAGTCATCCTGCCCTGGAATTTCATTAGCTTTTTCGTCTATGTATTCATCCAGATCAAAATCAGGAGAATTTCCGCTATTTCTGAATCTTTGTGCCATAGTATTTTAATTTCCTTCTTGATATGCCTGAATAATTCCGTCAGTAGTAATTTTATCAATTAAGCCGAGTTTATCTAATTGTTCCAGAAAACTGGAAGGCACATTTGCTTCGTGAAACTGTTGAACTGTTTCATTACTTAGTTTTTCGTTAAGACCTAATTTTGTAATCTCTTCAGAATATTCCTGAAAACTTACATTTATCTGTCTGGCTTCTTCAGCTAGCCGTTCTGCATCACCACGCTCACTAGCCCGTAAATTCTGAAGCTCTCTCAGTGCTTCCTGAATTCCGAGTTGGCTTGCTTCACCAATAGCTTCACCAAATTCCGGAGAATTGCCAATTCCTTCGAGAGCTTCCATAGCGGTTCTTAGTGCAAATTCACGAAGCTCGTTCATTTCTGCCGTATTTTCCAGCTCGGTCATACTTATTCCAATGTCTTCTAAAGCTTCTAATCCCTCTAGTCCTTCAAGACCTTCTAAAGCTTCTAAACCCTCGAGCTCTGAAAGCCGCTCTAGTTCTCTTAAATCCACAACCTGTACACCTTTACCAATTGTAGCATCTGTAACTGAGGGTTCGGGTGGCTGGGGAACCGGAACGGTGTAATCTGTCTGGTATTTATCAATTCCAAAGATATTGCCATATACCTGCATGGGATTCCAGTTGTTGAAATAAAGCAGAGACAGGATTCCAAAACCGCCTAGAAAAAGCATATTTCTAAACCAGTTCGATTTAGAAGGTTTAGGCGAATGTTGATAGTCACCAGAATCAGTTTTTTGATTAGCCTGTTCATCAATGTAACTATCCAGATCGAAGTCACTTGATTGATTATTGCGATATGAATTTCTTTGTGCCATAATAATTTATTGTCCGTCTATTTGATATGCATCTACTACTGATTGGGAGGACATGTTTTCAAGTAATCCTCGTTCATCCAGAGTTTTGATAAAAGAAATTGGAACGTTGTTTGTATACAACCGCGAGATTGAAGTACTTCCGAAATCATTCATTAGTCCTTCGTTCGCTAACTCAGCAATGTAAGATGTAGGAACCTGATTTGAATATAATCGGGAGATGGAAGTGCCTCCGAATTCATCTAAAACGCCAGCATTTCTAAGCTCAATTATATATTCGAAAGGAACCTGATTTGAATATAATGTAGAAATCGAAGACCCTCCAAAATTGTCTATTACATTCGCGTCCTTCAGTTTTTCAAGATAGTCAAAGGGTACATTGTTGTTATACATTGTTGAGATAGAAGAGCCCCCAAAGTTATCAATGATCCCAGCTTGACCTAGTTTCTGAAGATATTCGAATGGTACATTATTAGTATAAAGAGTAGTGATAGACGAACCACCGAAATTATCCAGAATGCCAGCCTGTCCGAGTTGATCAATATATTCTATAGGTACATTATTTTGATACAAAGTAGAAAGTGAGGAGCTTCCGAAATTATCAAGATACCCGAGTTCGTTTAACTCAGCCATATAATCAGTAAAACTGATGTCAAGACTGGAAGAACCAGCCTGAGGAGGTATATTTACATCAATATCAGGAATATCCACATTGATAGGAGGGATTTGAATATTTACACCGCCAGCTTGTGTGACTTCTTCACCAAAAAAGAAATTGTAAGCATTATTCGGGCTCCAGTCGAAATACCATAAAAAAGAAGCAACACTTACGGCACAAATCAGGATCAGGTTTTTCGTAAAAGAAGTAGAGACCGGCTCCAGTTCTTCCAACTCAGGTTTTTGAGATTGATCAGACTGTTCAGCCAGATATTCATCCAGATTAAAATCTGAATCGTTTTGATTTGAAGATTTGGATCTTTGTTTCGTCATAATGCTGTTTATTTAATTTCCTTCAGCCTCATATAAGTCAACGATGTCTATAAAATTGAGTTCGTCAATTAATCCTTTAGCTTTTAACTCGTTCAGAAACTCTATGGTTACCCCATTTTCATAAAACTCGGTGATATCAACGAAAGAAAAACTGCCTATATAACCATTTTCTTCTAATCCTCTAAGGTAATCCATGGATACATTAGCAGAATAAAACTCAGTAATATCAACAAAGGAAAGGTCATCCAAAATACCCATTTCATCTAATTGATCAAGGTATTCAAAAGGGATGTTATTTTCATAGAATTCAGTGATATCTACAAATGATAAATCACCCAGATAACCTGCCTGATCTAAGGCTTGTAAATATTCAATGGGAATTCTGCTATCATAAAACTCTGAGATATCAACAAAAGAAAAGTCATCCAGTAAGTTAGCTCCATCTAATACTTCAAGATACGAAACGGGGACTTCTGAGCTATATAATTGGCGGGCGTCAAATCCAGAAAGCTTGTTATCTCCGATAAGACCTTTATCTCTTAATTCAACGAGGTAATCTAAAACAGAAGAGTTAGAAGGTTCAACAGCGGGTTCAAAATCAGCAAAACGGGGAGCTTCGGCGACTAAAGTTTGTTCTGCATCCGGAGTGACTGCCTGACCACCCTCTTCAAATACAAATACCGGGCTCTCACCTTCAAAGAAATAGGTATATGCATTACGCGGACTCCAGTCAAAAGCCCATAAAAAAATGGTAGTAATTACAGCTACTACCAGTAATGAATTCTTAATAAGGTCTGAGCGCTCTTCAGAAACATCTTCGAGTTGATCTTCCGTTTCAGGATGTTGAGCTTTCTCGTCCAGATATCCGTCTAAATCGAATTCAGAATCGAGATCATTTTTAAGAGGACGGTTTTTAAAATTTCCCTGTTGTGCCATATTTCTTTTTTGAAAAGAGTTCCGTTCAAAGACGAGTGTAGCGCTGTGATTGTTTCAATTAAACTCAAGACTATAAAAAAAGCCCTTCGGTTTGAAGGGCTTTTGGAAAGCTTAGTTTTTAGATTGTCCCTGCCAGAGCAGTTCAGCAAGTTCTGCTATTTTGATAAACTCGGCTCGATAGCCCTGTTCATCTCTGCCTTTTCCTTTCTTTGCAAGTTGATTCACCATTTCAAAAGAGGAGGAACCTTTGAATTTCGAATCTCTGAGTAGCATACCAAATGATGCTACAGATGCAGCAAAAGATAGGTTTTCAGAAAGCTCGGTGTTAACCTGTTTCTTATCAACGACTCTGTAAATCAATTTACTTTGATCACCATCGGGTTGTTTGTAGCGAAGTTTTACAGTCATGATCTCATCATTAAAACCATTAACTGGATTTGTAGGAGTTTGATACTTAAGCGGATCAACATCTGTGAGATTATTATCGATTTCGACTCCAGTTGGAATCACTTCATAAAGAGCAGTTACGGTATGTCCTGAACCAAGTTCTCCTGCATCTTTTTTGTCATTGTTGAAGTCTTCATCGGCAAGTAACCTGTTTTCATAGCCAATCAGTCTATATGCCTGAACATTCTGAGGATTGAATTCCACCTGGATTTTAACATCCTTGGCGATAGTATGAAGCGTACCACCCATTTCTGAAACGAGTACTTTCTTAGCTTCAAGCAAATTATCTATGTAGTAGTAATTACCATTCCCATGATTGGCAATTTTCTCCATTTTGGAATCCTTCAGATTCCCGGTTCCGAATCCAAGTACTGAGAGGAAAATTCCATGCTCACGTTTTTCTTCAATAAGTTTCACAAGAGCTTCATCATTAGAAACTCCTACATTGAAGTCACCATCAGTTGCAAGAATTACCCGGTTATTAGCGTCTTCACGGAAATTTTCCATTGCAACCTGATACGCTTGTTGAATACCAGCCGCTCCTGCAGTTGATCCACCTGACTGTAGTTTGTCTAAAGATTCAAGAATCGTTTCTTTTTCATATCCTGAAGTTGGAGGGAGAACAAGACCCGAACTTCCTGCATAAACTACAATGGATACATAATCTTCTTCCCGTAGCTGATTAACGAGGAGTTTGAATCCTTTTTTGAGGAGAGGAAGCTTGTCATAAGAACTCATTGATCCTGAAACATCTAACAGAAATACCAAATTACTGGGTGGAAGGTTATCTGCTTCTACTCGTTCTCCCTGAATTCCAATTTGGACCAGGTGGTGTTGCGGATTCCATGGAGCAGGAGCAACTTCTGTGAGTACTGAGAATGGATCATCACCTTTTGGAGCGGGATAATTGTAATTGAAATAATTGATCATTTCCTCAATTCTGACTGCATCGGCTGGAGGTAGATAGCCGTCGGTGATCATTCGACGAACATTCGAGTAAGAGGCTCCATCTACATCTATCGAAAAAGTAGAAAGAGGAGTTTTCTGAGCCCAATTGAATACGTTTTCAGAGATTGCATCGTATTCTTCGTTGCCATGGAGAGGAGCTGCAGCATATAAATGCCTGTTTCCTTGCCCAGCAATTCCGGGAGAGCTCTGGAGCACAATCGAAGACATTACCTTTTGTGATTCGGCATTGACAGCCTGTCCTGATACGACTATTTCATCTAGCTCAAGTATTTCGGGTTTTAGTTGAATGACAAGGTTTTTAATTCCTTCTTTCCCAACGGATACTTTTTGTTCATAGGTTGTATAACCGATATAAGTAACCAGAAGGATATGAGTTCCTTCGGGGACTAATAGTTCAAATTTCCCGTCAATATCAGTTGTGGTTCCTAATTTCTGTTCTTTAACAGATACCCATACTGAAGGGAGAGGATCTTTTGTTTCAAAATCCAGTACTACACCGGAAATTGAAACCTGCAGGTTTTTCTCTTGATGATTTGGAATGGATGTTTCTAAGATGGGAGAGAGCGTGAAGAGTAACGTAGCAATCAGAAGCTTCATAATAACACCTCTTGGTTAATTAAAGATAACTGAGATACAATAACGTTATAAAGCAAGGTCTTGTATCACATGTGAATGTTATTAAGACGAACGAAGGCTATGAAAATTCTTATCACGTTTATTTTCCATTAAAAAAGCTATTTTTTGGAGCAGCCAATGTGTAAACACAAAACCGATAACCGATTAATTATGAAAAAACCTATTTCTGGCATTGTATTGATCATAGTAACAATTCTAAGTATGGGCACACTAAACGCACAGGATCAATTAATTAAACCTGAAGTTGAAGAAAAGATAGACAGCCTTTTGGCGATAATGACATTGGAGGAAAAAGCAGGTCAGCTTAACCAACATAATGGAAGTTGGGATTTCACCGGTCCAGTACCTGAGGGTAATGAATATGCTGAAGCCAGAGCAGAACTTTTAAAGAGTGGAGGGGTAGGCTCATTGCTGAATGTTGTTGGTGCTGATGCTACGTATGAAGCACAGAAATTAGCAGTTGAAAACAGTCGTTTGGGTATCCCGCTTATTTTTGGTTTTGATGTGATTCATGGCTTCAAAACAATCTTTCCTATTCCATTGGCGGAAGCCTCAAGTTGGGATTTGGCAGCTGTTGAAAAGTCTGCTCGTGTTGCTGCTATTGAAGCATCAGCTGCAGGGATTAACTGGACATTCGCTCCCATGGTGGATGTTGGACGAGATGCCCGGTGGGGTAGAGTGATGGAAGGCTCCGGGGAAGATCCTTACCTGGGAGCACAAATGGCGGTTGCAAGAGTGAATGGATTCCAGACTTCTGATTTGTCAGATCCAAGCTCTATTATGGCTACAGCAAAGCATTTTGCGGGCTATGGATTCTCTGAATCAGGAAGAGACTACAATACAGTGGATGTAGGTGTAAATACCCTTTTGAATATAATTCTTCCTCCATTTGAAGCAGCTGCAAAAGCCGGAGTTGGGACTTTTATGAATTCCTTTAATGATTTAAATGGTATCCCCGCAAATGGCGATACCTATCTTCAAAGAGAGATTCTGAAAGGAGATTGGGGCTTTAATGGCTTCATTATATCAGATTGGGGATCTATACGACAGATGATTAATCATGGATATTCAAAAGATCTTCGCCAATCAGCCTACCATGCTATTACCAGCGGGAATGATATGGATATGGAGTCAGAGGCATATCAAACTTACTTAGTTGAGTTGGTTGAATCCGGAGATGTAGACATTAAGGTAGTAGATGAGGCAGTTCGCAGAGTGTTGAGAATGAAGTACTTATTGGGTCTGTTTGATGATCCTTACAAATATTCTGATGAAGACCGAGAGGAGCGGCTTATTTATAATGAGGAAAACCGGGCAGCAGCCAGAGATGTTGCAAAACGCTCAATTGTACTTCTCAAAAATGAAAAAGACTTACTTCCAATATCAAAGAGTACAGGAAAAATCGCTGTAATTGGTCATTTAGGAAATGACAAAGATAGTCCACTAGGTAACTGGCGGGGAAGAGGAGAATCGAACTCAGCAGTTTCTTTACTAGAAGGAATCCAAAATGCAGTAGGATCTAATGTGGAAGTAACTTTCGCTGAGGGATATACCATGTCTGAAACCAATGGATCCTTTTCACAAGCACTTAATTTCCCTGAAGACGATGGTTCAGGCTTCAAAGAGGCTATTGAGAATGCAAAAGAAGCTGATGTGGTAATTATGGTTGTTGGTGAAAAAGCACTGCAATCAGGAGAAGGAAGAAGTCAGGTTGATATCAGCTTAAAAGGACGCCAACTCGAACTGTTTAAAGAGATTAGCGCTGTAAACGATAATGTGGTTACTGTACTCATGGCAGGTAGACCGATTATTGAACCTGAACTTTATGAAGGAGCAACTTCACTATTAAATACCTGGCATCTGGGAACCGAGGCTGGGAATGCCATAGCAGATGTTATTTTTGGTGATTATAATCCATCCGGGAAGCTTCCAATGACTATACCAAGAGATGTCGGACAAATCCCGGTGTATTACAATTTTCGTAGCCCGGGTCGACCTTCTCCTGGTCCGGGTGATGCAGGCTCTGTTTTCTGGAGTCAGTTTAACGATATGGATAACAGTCCTCAGTTTATCTTTGGGTATGGTCTGAGCTACACTGATTTCGAATACTCAAACTTCGAGGTGAGCAAAGAATCAATGTCTATGGATGAAACCATAGAAGTTTCTGTTGATGTTACTAATTCAGGTTCTGTTGCAGGCGAAGAAGTAGTTCAATTCTATATTAAAGACCATTTTGCAACCGCAATGCGACCGGTTAAAGAACTAAAAGGTTTTGAAAAAGTGATGATAAATCCCCGGGAAACTAAAACCATTACGTTTACTGTAAGTTGGGAAACCTTAGCCTACTACGCTGCAGATGAGCAGTTTAAAGCTGAACCGGGTATGTTTTCATTAATGGTTGGTACAAACTCAAATGATTTAATGATCACCGAGCTAGAGCTTACAAAGTAATACAACTCATTTCTCGCAAAAGCCTTCTTCAAGAAATTTAAGAAGGCTTTTTGTTTACCAGGGTAGATTATCCAAATCTACATTTCCGCCTGTAATAATGATTCCGACTTTCTTTCCTTTAACATCTACTTTGCCTTCAAACACCGCAGCTACAGGTACCGCACAAGAAGGCTCAATAATAATATTCATACGTTCCCAGATGTATCTCATTGCTTCGATTATTGATGATTCACTTACTGTTACAATATCATCAACATGAGTTTTTATGATTGAAAAAGGAAGTTCCCCTAATGAGGTTCTAAGTCCGTCAGCAATGGTATTGGTACTATATGAAGGAATCAATTTTCCGGCTTTAAATGATTTATAGGCATCATCTGCCTGATCAGGCTCGGTACCAATCACTTGAATATCTGGCTGGATTGATTTTACTGAGAGTGCAGTTCCGCTAAGAAGTCCTCCACCACCTACCGGCGTGAGAATCATATCTAAATCAGGATTAGTTTCAAGTAGTTCAAGTGCAGAAGTTCCCTGTCCGGCTACAATTCGAGGATCATTATAAGGGTGAATAATTGCAGCCCCGGTCTTAGCAACTACTTTTTCAAGTGTGCTTTCACGACTCTCTAAATTGGATTCACAAAATGTGATTTCTGCTCCATAGCCTTTTACCGCCGCCACCTTAACCTTTGGAGCGTTTTCCGGCATCACCACAAAAGCAGGAATACCTTTAATTTTGGCCGCCAGAGCTAATGCCTGAGCATGATTACCGGATGAATGTGTTGCGACTCCATTTTTAGCATCTTCATCACTTGAGGTAAGTACAGCATTGCAAGCTCCTCTGAATTTAAAAGCTCCTACTTTCTGAAAGTTCTCACATTTAAAGAATACATCAGCTTTAGTTCTATTATTAACATGCTCGCTTCTCAGAACAGGAGTATTACGAGCGTAAGGCTTTATTACTTCGTGTGCCTTTTTGATGTCAGAAAGAGTAGGAATCGCTAGCAGATCAATCATAAAAAAATAGTTTTGCCAAAATAAGGAGAATGTGGATTTAAATCAGAGTCTTTATTCAAAAAAAGAGTATAAGAGTTGGAAAACCAGACTTCCTTTTTCGAAAGCATTATTTAATAGTTTCTTCCAGTCCACTTTGAATTGATTTCCACCAATAACCAAAAATAGCTTTGTCTTTTGGCCTTATATAATCAACCTCGGCTACTTTCATATTTTCACCCATATTATCTGACCTCATCACAAAAGTATTAGCAATTAAGGTTCTGAGACGTGTTTTGAAATTGGTATTAGTAGCATCATTCTTATCTAAGGCTGTGATTTTAAGGTCTTCATATTCCAGCCACATATTTCCTTTTGCCTGCGAATCAGTTAGCGTTAAATCAATTAACAAATCATGGATATATCCTCTGTCCACACGAGTGAAGGCAGTATTTACTAACATTCCATTCAATACGGTTCCATCCATTTCTTCCAGAGAAGCTTTTAGTGTATGCGTGTCTTCTTCATCATAAACAGCATATGCCAGATCGACGGTAAGAAGGCTGGCATTCATGAACTGGGTTGTGGCATCCAGCCTGAGAGAATCTTTGCGATAGTCAGGATGTTCGGCGGTATAAAAATTTGTAAGTGTTCCATTCAAGTCATTAAAAGATATAAATCCAGGATTCTCAGAGCCGGGTAGGTGCTCCCCGTACATTATCTTCGAATTTTTTATCTCTAGTTTATCTATACCGAAAGAAAATCCAAGTTGCTTAGAGACATCATTTAAAAGAGGTTTAAATCTTATGCCTGGACCTGGAGGCATATGTTTGTCATGAAAAACTTCCAGATCAGCACTTTCAACAATAATATTTGAAAGATTTACAGCCGGAACAAATAATGAATCCAAATCCACATTCTCCATCTGTACACTTTTTACCGAGAGGTCAAAACGGTCGAGTTGTTGTCCTTTATACCTGGCAAAGTCGTATTTTGGAACAATAGGGGTGAAAGCAAGACCTTCGACACGAGCAGCTTTAGTTGATTTATTGAATGCAAAATCATCAATTGTGAAGTGGTAGAATTCTTTTTCAAGGTTCCAAAACAGATTCGATCCTGAGAACGACAAATCCTGAAGATACGGAACGTATGCACCCTGGAGGATGGTGTTCAGATTAACTTCTTTGGCACTTAGGTTAAAAGATTCCAGGGAAAAGACCTCATTTCCATCTCTTTCTACAATTTTACCTTTTCCATCTTTTATAAATACATCGAAGGTAGTTAATGTGATGTTTGTTTTATTTGATGCAGATGATTTTGGATCGGGTTTGGCTGACGAAATTCTTCTTGCATAAAGCTCAGCATCGGGCTCTACTACAGTAACAGATCGAAATTCCGGGAAGCGTTGTGAAATCAAAGTCCGCCACTGGATACCATCAATTAAAATAGAAGCGGCATTAATATGTTTAATCTCCAATGACTCATCCGTAGCACTTACAGAAATGCTGTCTGCCGAGATTTCCCTTCCCCATAAAGATATTTCGATTGAAGCCAGTTCCAGTCGATATTGCTCATTGCTCTGTTCGTAGAACTCGCCAATCAATGCTTTTTGTAATCTTCCCTCTAGAATATCAGGTAAAATGATACTGGCTGTAACCAATAGGATTAATACAAAAGCAAAAACCGTCAATAAAATCTTAAAGACTTTTCTCATGACTAAAGAAATGATTAAAACATAAGATTAAAAAGGTACTTTTAAGTTTTATTTACCCCATTTTACGGGAATTTTTGTTAGCCTATTACAAACTAAACTAACTAGCACATGAAAAGAACTCTATTATTCGTACTCGCATTATTTATTTCCATACCCTCATTGGGTCAGATTCAGGAAGCAATTGAACGCTTCCAGTTTGAAACAGATATTTCCTATGATACTTCAATCCCGTCTCCGGCTGATTTTTTAGGCTACGAATTGGGAGAGGAATACACCTTCCATCATCAGGTTATGGCTTATTTTGAAAAACTTGCTGAAGTGTCAGATAAAATTACCTTTCACGAATATGCAAGGACGTATGAAAACCGGAGTGTGAATTATGCGATAATCACTTCTGAAGAAAATCATAGTAATCTGCAAGGTATAAAGGCTCAGAATCTGAAAGTTGCCAACGATCCTGAGTCTGTGAGAGTAGGAGAAGAGCCAGTGGTCGTCTGGATGAGTTATAATGTACACGGAAATGAACCTTCGAGTAGTGAGGCTGCGATGCAAACCGCATATCGTTTAGTAGCAGCAACGGATGCCGAAACACAAAACTGGCTCCAGAATTCGGTAATAATCATTGACCCGATGATTAATCCTGACGGTCGTGATCGTTATGTGTATTGGTATAAATCAAGCCAGGCTAATGTACTAAATACAAATTACGAAGACCTAGAGCATGATGAAATCTGGCCGGGTGGACGTACTAATCACTATTGGTTTGATTTGAACCGTGATTGGGTTTGGTTGGTACATCCTGAATCAAGAGGCAGAATTGCTGTGTATCAGGAATGGATGCCACAGGTTCATATCGATTTTCATGAGCAGGGATTTAATAACAATTATTTCACTATGCCGGGTACTACGCCAAGAAATCATGAGCTTCCAGAAGCATATGAAGATTGGGCAGATGCATTCGGTCGTGGAGCAATCGCAGAGTTTGATAAAGCTCAGGTGAATTTCCAAACAAGAGATCGTTTCGATTTCTTTTATCCGGGATACGGTTCTTCTTACCCAAGTATTATGGGAGGAATCGGGATGCTTGCTGAGCAAGGTGGACACAGTATGGGAGGACGCGCTGTTGAAACAGAAGATGGATACGTTCTTACTTTGAGACAGCGTGTTTTTGATCATTACAAAAATGGAATTTCAATAGTTAAAACTTCGGTAGAAAACCGGGAAGATCTGGTAGAGTATTTTAAGGCTGCCAGGTCGCAGGAAACTCAGAAAGGAAACACAAAAGCGTATATCTTACCAAATAACTCAACCGATTATACCTATGATGTAATTAACCTCATGCTTGATCATAATGTTGAGGTAGAGCATGCAACGGAAGACTTCACTGTTCGCAACGCGATGAGTTACTGGGATGGGAGTTCTTCTTCAAGAAGTTTTAAAGAGGGTGACTTTATCATTAAGACCGACCAACCGGGACATTTATTTATAAACACGATTATGCGTCGTCAGCTTGAGATCAAAGACTCGGTGATGTACGATATGAGTACCTGGTCGGCGCCATTGGCTTATAATCTGGATGCAGCATGGACTACTTCTAACGTGAACGTGTCAGCTGATCCTGTTACAGCAGCCTTGGTTCACCCGAAAGGGTTAACTGATGGAAATGCCACCTATGCCTATGTGGTAGACTGGGATCAGCGAAATGCACCGAAAGCACTGGCTCAACTTTGGAAACATGGATATAAAGTACGCTCAGCGGAAACCACTTTTTCATATGATGGGGCCGAATACTCAGAAGGTAGTTTGATTGTGTTGATGGGTAGAAATCTTCACAAAGAGGATGTGATCCACGAAGATATGCAAACCATAGCAGAATACGCCAATGTCGAAATTAAAGGTTTCAATACCGGTAGAATGGATGTAGGAAACGATCTGGGGAATGTAAGTAATCGCCCTGTGGAAGAGCCTAGAGTTGGCTTGATGATGGATTCCGGTTTCAGTTCATACACGGCCGGACAAATCTGGTTCCTGTTTGATCAGTGGACCGAGTTCGGGATATCACGAATTCGTTCAGACAGAGTCGGTAATCTTCGTTGGAATGAATACGATGTAATCATTATGCCCAGTGGTGGAGGGTTAAACCGAATTTTCAACGAAAATGCCCGCGAAGGATTGAAACAGTGGATCAGAAACGGAGGGACGTTAGTTGCTACTGAAGGAAGTGCCGGTTGGTTGACCAAAGACGAATCCGGAATAACTCCGGCAGAATTGTATGATCCGGAAGAGGATAAAGATGGCGACGACGAAGAAATAGATCCATTGGCTTATACCAGATATGAAGATTTGGAAGATTCTTCCGGACTCCGAAGAATTCCCGGTTCGGCCTTTAAAGGAATGCTCGATAATTCGCATCCTCTGGCCTTTGGTATGCCGGATAAGATCTATTCTCTTAAATTCAGAGATGACGCCTTAAAACCCGATCCTGCGTTTAATACGGTAGGTTATTATGTTAAAGAGGATGTACTGGCTTCAGGCTATGCATCCAACGAAAATAAAACCAAAGCAGAAGGAATGGCTTTTGCAGCAGTTCACGAAATGGGGCAGGGGAAAGTGGTCTTCTTATTTGATAATACCCAGTATCGTATGTTCTGGGTTGGACCAGCAAGACTCATGCAAAATGCCGTGATGCTGGTGCCAGGTTTTTAAGCCTCAATAATTTAGTAATCTATTAATTTCTCCGGTTTCCCAATCCCAATTATGGGTTGTATTTCGATCGGTTAAGAAACCATCAAGAATATCTAAAGATTTAATTTTCTTATGATATTCTTTGTTAGTTACAGTTAGAAAGAAGAAGCTATCCCAATCTATCGCGAACAGTAAGTCCTGATTCTCAGAGTAAATGTATTTAACATCAAAATTGATTGAGGATATAAAATCTAGCCTTTTAAGATTAGTGATTTCCAGTGGAATTATATTTTCATAGAATTCATCTGAAGTATAAATCCGTGTTATACCAAGGACTTCTAGAATATCATAAATATTTGACTTTGAAATTGCATCGAATCGTCCTTCAATTGGATACCAGAGATTCTCCTTTTTCGTAAATAATTCTAACTCTATTTGTAAATCTTGCCTGAGGAGTTTTCTTTTATAAGATCCTATTGAGATTTTTAAAGCTCTGTTTATTTCTCGATAACTTTTAAAATTAGAATTAGACAAAATGTCTTTCCAATTAAATCTTAACCCTTCTTTTAATATAACCTCTTGCTTAGGGTAATCTCTGTTAGTAGTATAAATATTAAATTTCTTACCCTTTAAAGCTTCTTTAAGACCTTTAATGGAACCAAGTTCTGTAATTGCTTCTTTTTCTGATATGGATACAGACCCTTTGTTGGTTTTATTGATTTTTTTTGGAATTCTAAAGAATGGCAAAAAGCAAATCTGAATATGATTGAACTTTTTCCCAAAGTGTTTTTGAAGGGGGGTATCGTAATCAGGATATATATTTTTTTCTTTAATTACTTTCATGAGATGCTCATAAAGCACTTTCTTCTTTAACCGAATCTTCCTGGAGTTGCTCCTTGCGGATTCGGTTCCTTCGTTTATTCAGATAGGGGATAAAGAACATATAAATGCCAGTAATCCAGAGTACGGTTACAATAATTCCGCTTGGAAGGAAAATCCATAACTTAGCGGATTCATGAAACCAGGAACCATCATGGATTGCTTCAATAACATCTGAACGGCGGTATTCAGCCTGAAGAACTTGACCGGTTTGGGTATCAATCTGGATTTCCCAGTGATTATTGGCACGTACTTTTACTATGCCTTTATCAGGCCGAACATCCAGGCGGTTAATATCTTCCCAGGATAATATCTCGGCCTCAGGAACTGTTTTAGCTGATGCCAGAATCTCATCAAAACTTATAGATGGTACAGTAGATACTCCTTTTTGAGATTCGGGTTGAATCCAGGCTACATCTTTCTTGAGTTGCAGAAATAAACCTGAAACCAAAACAATAAGAAAGGGGATCGCAATAAGTATGGATCCCCATCGGTGAATTTTGCGTGAGTCGCGGCGGGAGTGCCAGTTCATGAATAGTCTTTTCCTTTAATTAGAATCGGTACCTGAAGCCTAGTGAACTATCAAAAGTAAAGGATAAAGGATCAGTCACAGTAAGAAAAGGACCTGCATCCATATAAATCTCAATCGGCGAATTATCAATCATATACTCGATGCCAAAAGGAACTCTGAGAGAAACTGCTGCATCCTGATTATTGGCAAAACGGAAAGCCAGTCCAGCCCCGATATATGGAGATAAATCTCCGGAACCTATTTTGATATTCTCATTATCCCGGTAAGAAATATAGTTCACTTCGATTACTGAAGAGTTAAAGCCATCAGTAACAAAAAAACCAAAAGCTCCCGTTATTGCAGAGGATTCATTAATAGGAACTTTATAGGAGATTCCAACTGGTGATAGTAATTCCCCTCCAAGCCCAACGCCATCCTGAGCGAAGGTTTCAGAAGTTGTTAACATAAAAACAGCAGATAGCATTACTACGAGAAATCTTGTTTTCATAATATTTGGTTGGTTAGGTTTGGGTTTAATAGTCCAGTCCGGGTTGAGTAATACTAAAGCCTTCTTCTTGTTTTTTAGCATTTACCATCTCTTCCACGTCTCTTAATAATTGTTTAGCGTCGAATACAATTCCATCTTTTATGGTGTAGACTACGCCGCCATGTCGTTGAACATTATTTTCTCCATCCACCAGAATTGCTCCGGTTCCGTAAAGGACTTTTAAGTTCGCCATTGGGTTTGCATCCACAATTACCATATCGGCAAGTTTGCCTACTTCAATAGTTCCAAGTTGATCTTCAACTCCCAGTACTTCAGCTCCTTTAAGTGAAGCTGATTGAAAAATCTCGAGAGGGTGGAAGCCTGCTTCACGCATCATTTCCATTTCCTGGATATATCCAAAGCCATAGAGTTTGTAGATATAACCGGCATCAGATCCTAAAGTAACCCGACCGCCTTTATTCTTGAATTCATTGATGAATTGCATCCAGATGCGGAAATTTTCTTTCCATTCTATTTCCTGTTCCGTTCCCCAGTCCAGCCAGTATGAGCCATGAGAAATTCTGCTTGGTGCGTAAAATCTCCACAAGGAGGGGAGGGTATACTTCTCATGCCATTCTGCTCTACGCTGTGCCATTAAATCACGACTGGCTTCATAAATAGTCATAGTTGGATTGATAGTGAAATCCAAATCCACCATTTCATCCATCACTGCATTCCATTTCTCTGAACCTGGTTTAGCTGCTTGTTTCCAGAGTTTTCCGGCTTCTTCAAATCGATGTTGCTCGTTGTTGTAATTGTAGTCGAGTGGATAATCCTGAATGATTTTGTCTTCAAATAAAGCTTCAGGCAGACCGTACCAATGGGTCATACTGGTAAGTCCGAGTCGCGCAGAAGTAAGTGCATTATTATATACCACACGGGTTTGTGCGTGATGCGTCATTGTGCCTAGTCCCAGCTTATTAGCTTCATCAATAGTTGCAGCATATACTTCTGGCGAAGCTCCGAATAATTTGATTCCATCAGCGCCTTTTCTATGAATCATCTGAACCCAGTCACGAGCTTCTTCACCATTGGTAATTGGCCCATCGCTTCCCTGGCCAAACCCAATCCACGCTGAAATTCTTGGGGCGGTAATTTCATTTTTAGCACTCAGATCCCGATGCTTGAGTGTCCAGTCTGTTCCATTAAACGAACCGGGTTCTCTGATGGAAGTTATACCATGAGCCAACCAAAGCTTATAAACATATTCCGGGGTAGTTCCCTGAGCACCACCACCCGTATGGGCATGCATATCAAAAAAGCCGGGTAGTAAATACATCCCAGTAGCATCAATCACTTTGTCATCGGGTCCTGCTTCAGGTCTGCGGTTTTCATTGATGGGTAGTCCCGGATAGCCAACCGTTCGGATACTCGTAATTTTGTTTCCTTCTACAACAATATCAACCGGTCCGGTAGCGGGAGAACCAGTTCCATCGATAAGGTGAACACCACGAATAATAAGTCTTTCAAATGGACCTTCACCCTCATTACGTGGAGGTGCGTCGCTCATCTGAGCAAAAGAAAGTGTAGAAATGAAGACCGAAAAGATCAGAAGTTGTAGTTTTTTCATAGATAGAAATTTGAGACTTTGTGAAGGTATAAAATGAGGAGTAAATCCACAGTAAATAGTTATAAAAGTAAAGCTCCTTCATGTTTAAGAAGCCATTGTTTTCGTTGGAGTCCACCGGCATATCCAACTAGTTTATTATCTGAACCAATTACCCTGTGACAAGGAATTACAATAGCAATTGGGTTTTTACCATTAGCATGACCAACTGCTTGAGAAAAATTTTTGTCACCTATTTTTTTTGCAATGGTACCATAATTGGTAGTTGATCCATAAGGAATGGTGGTTAATTCGTTCCAGACCTGTTGTTCAAATTGAGTTCCATCTTGTTGAAGAACCAAATCAAACTTATTTCTTGAGCCCTCAAAGTATTCTTTGAGTTGTGTGCGGGCAGATTCTGTGTGAATATCCGGGTCTTCTGGTCCGTCAGTGTCCTGGAACTTTATTTCTGTGATCCCATCTCCATTTGAGAGAATTCTTAAATAACCAATAGGGGTTTCGAGGTAGCTTTGGTAAGTCAATGTGGAACTATTTTAAGTTATTTGAGGATATCAACCACACCGGTTTTATCAAAATTAAATGATGAAGATTCGAAGAAAGGAAGAGTAGCACCCACATTAGCAGATCCTGATAGCTCATACTCGAATGGATCGTCGCTGGTTAGCGCATTATAAGCAGCCATTCCTAAGTCAGTAAAGCTGAAAGAAGCAGGAATTTTAATAGCTTCTGTTTGATTTTTACCAATATCAATACGTTCGATGATCTCTCCTGAAATAGCACTCAGACCATCTAAATCAACATTATAATCCATTTGGTTGAGTATTAGTCCAAAACTATTTGGATTCGCTACATTTAATTCGACTTCTATGTCGGCTTTGGTAAACGAAATATTTTTTACTGAAAAATTAGCAACAGAAATAGTTGGGGCTTTCACAACAGGAAAGGTTCCGCTTTTTTCTATGGGGACTTCGATCAATCCTAAAACCGGTACAGTGATTCCTACATTTGCTAAAAAAGTATATGCTCCTTCATCTTTGCTATTAATAGAAGTGAAAGTCTCATAAAGCTCTTTGAAAGTGAACATAACTGGGACAGAGATGTTGTTTTGTCCTTTAGCGGGAATAGTTGTGTTCAACGGTTGAGAACCTCTTACAAAAGAATTGCTTTCAATCTGCAAATCATAGTTGTAGGATGAAAGTGTTACTGCAACAGGATTTGGGTTATTAATCAAAAGATCAAATGTTAATTCAACATCCTGAAGAGAAAGATCAGAAATTCGGAAATCATCTACCGAGATAGCAGGTTTTTGGACATTGCTGAGTTCTTTTAATTCAGCACACCCTGCAAATAAGAATAGCATTAATAAAATGGGGGAGAATGATTTATATAATTTCATGTACTCTCTTAAGAGTTAGTTTTTTAATGGATTAATCTACCGATAAAAAAAATTTAAAAAAAAGTGTAACACTTAGATTTGGGATTACTCTTAAGTCTAGCTAAGAGAGCATCTGTATTTACCTACAGAAGTTAGTCAACTAGTCACTCCTTAAGCTAAAAACCTAAAGCTAGAGCCCCGGACTGAACCCCCGGGGCTTTTTTTATTAAAAGTAAACACGATATAACAGACTTAAATTTCTACCTGGTTCGGGGCGTAAATCTTTTATTCTCGAAAGATGATTTCTGTATTCAGTGTTTAAAATATTATTCAGATTAATTGAAAATGTATGAAGAAGTGTCTTTGATGTAAACCTGTATTGAAGAAAAGAGCTGAGGAGAGTATAAGAATCAGTTGGAGACTCAAACTCCCCGGTTCTTGATTGTCTGGCAGCATATTGTACTCTACCCCCAAACTCTAAACCGTTGATAACATACTTAAGTGAGGTCTTTAATTTTAAGGGTGGAATTTGAGGTAAAGGTCGACTCCCGGAACTCGTTCCATCGATGGAAATAGTGTCCTGATTTGCAATTGTAAAACTACCTGAGGCATTAAAAACTAATCTGTTCGATAATTGTGCTTCAGTAGCAATTTCGAAACCGTAAAGTTGTGCCTCTGTACCTGTAAACTGATAGTTATCAAGTGTAGGGAAACGGTTATTCTGCCGTCCGGTATTTCTTGCATAGTTGAAATTAGAAAAATCATTATGGAAGAGTGTAATCTTGGCGGTTGCTGTATTACCCTGCCATTTGGTAAAAACTTCTTTTGCAAGACTTCTTTCAGGCTCAAGTTCGGGATTTCCAATTTCAAAGCTAAAAGAAGCCAGATGAGGACCCTCAGAGTATAATTCCTCAAGAGAAGGGGCTCTGAAAGAATGAAGTAAAATTGTTCCAATTGAAAAGCCATTGCCAAGCTCATAGGAAGCGTTTAAAGAACTCGAAAGTGCACTGAATGTTTTCTCCGTAATGAAACCTATATCTGAATCAGGATCATCCTCTTTCGGTTTATTCTTAACAAAATCATACCTAACTCCAGCCTCTATTCGGAGAGCATTGAAATCGAATTCTTCAATCAGATAAATACCAAATTTATAGCTATTTGCATCAGGTGTACTTGCTCCACGAACAGCATAGTCTTCGAACTCTCCCCAAATCCCAAATTTCCCATTTTCAAGCAAACCGACTTCTCCATGAGTTATATCAATTTGAGTGGTAGTAGTAACAAGACCAAATTCAGTACCTATAGAACTTGTAGTTTCAAATTCTTTGTGATTGTAGTTATTGATAGCAAAATCTGCATCAATGGTTTTAAAAAATGGATTGTTCAGTAAGTATTCCCCTTTTAAAGAATAATTGAATTTTCTCATTTCAATGTCTACGCCGTCAGGATGGCCATTAGGATCGGGAGGGATGCCGTAATTACTAAGGTATGTGCCTATTGATCCTCCCAGATATCCCCAATCTCTGATATAACTCAAGCCTACTGCACTGTTGGTAGTTGCATATTGAGTATTCTCGATTGTGCCATCAGGAGTATTAGTATCACCACCAATTTTTCCATTCAAGTGAGTATTAAATTCAAAGCTTCCAATAGGAACAGATAAATTAACCGCACCGGATGCCCCTGTGTTTACGGTTTCTCCACCTAATGTGGCAGCGCCATTTACTTTTGATGATTGAGAGGTGCTAATCAAATTATTGACCACATTAATTATTCCACCGACTGCATTTGCACCATATTCCAATGCTACAGCTCCTTTTGCAATTTCAATCTCAGAACTTGCAATTGGGTCAACAGAAACGGCATGATCTGCAGATTGATCAGATACATCACCAGTTGATAATCCGTCCTGAAGAATAATTACTCTCTCATCACCAAGTCCTCGAATTACTGGCCGGCTTGTACTATTACCTAATGACCTTTGATCAAACCCCGGAACATTTGCTAACGTATTTGCAAGGGTATTCCCAAGATCTCTTCTTAGTGAAGCTCCGGAGACTGTCTCCGAAATGTGACCAATATTTGAACCTGATAATTCTGAATTTGTAGAAACAACTTCAATTGTTTCTGAAGATAATATTGTTGGAGTAAGTTCTATTCTTAAAGATAGATTACCAGATATATTGATTTCTCTTTTTTGTGTTTTGTAACCTATTCGGTGAATACTAACAGTATAATTTCCTTCGGGGATATTTTTAAGTTCAAATTTACCATCAATATCAGAGGTAGTAGTTCTGTTAAGCTCTTCAAGATGTACATAGGCAAAAGGAACAGTCTCTTTTGACCCTCTATCAAAAATAGTACCTGATAAAATAAAAGAACCCTCCTCAGGCATTTCCAGTGGTGTAGAAAAAGCACTAAGGAGGGTTAAGATGATTATTAATGAGTTCATTAAAAATTATGGCTTACTCAGCCGCTTCAACATGAACATGAATTCCCTGAGAATTAAAGTCAGAGTGGCTGTTATGCATTAACATTAATGTCATATCAGTGATACCTTCAGCCTCAGCATGAATATGAAAGCTCCATTTTCCATCTTCTTCATGTTGTTCGAACTCTGCAATTCCATCAGTTTCGAATTCTGCAGCTAAACTATACTCAGGCTCATCTGGTTGGAATTCATCACCATCTTCTGCCAGAAATTGAATGGTGATTAAAGGAGTTTCTTCACCGGGCTCTAGTTCAAATTCACCAGTTACATCTTCTCCTGGTAGTTGTTCAACTACAACCTGACCGCTCATGTATAAGCGATAGCCAGCAGGTTCTGAATGGTCGTCATGGTCGTCGTTTCCGGTTGCATTATCACAGGTAATAAATACTCCTGCAATTAGTAAAAAAGTTAAGGCAGTTTTTGCTGAGTAAATGAATGATTTGTTCATCGGTTAATGAATTTATTTTGAAATTTTTAATTATTTCCACTTGGTCTTGTGGATAGTAGGTGGAGTTAAACTAGCTGTGGTGGGGCACGAGATGCTTTATGGTGAGCTAGTTTTTTTTCAAAATATATTTCATCAAAATCTACTACAAAATCTTCAGAATCTAATGTAGTCTGGACAGAATTGTCTGAATCAACGAATAACGAATTAGAGAGAGTACATACCGGACAGAAAACCTCGTCGTTTTGGACAATATGCTGCTCATCAGCGTGGACCAGACATTCCATGCTTTCGCTATGGTAATGTGTCAAAGCCCCAAACAAACCTAAAACGATAAGCAGGGATAGAGCACCGAAATGATATGTAGATCGTTTATTCAAAAAGAGTGTGATAAATCTGTGATCTCTTAAACCTTTTTATTCGCTATAATATTCCATAATTATTGATTAAAAGTAAAAAGCGTTTAAATAGTATTACAAATGGCTGAATTGGTTGAATCATTAAAGATCTGGTTTCTTGGATTAGGTGAAAATTATGGAGTAAATCCAATCGTCTTTGGCTCTATTTATATTGGAGCTATCCCATTCTTCACTCTCTCTGTGGGATGGCTGGTTAAGAACTACCGAAATAATAAGTCCATTGTACTTCCAGCTATTAGCGCAGGTTTTTTCTTTGTTTCAGCCTATTTATATCTGATTGTAGCCGGAAAGAATGTTCCTTTCTGGGTATATCTTTTTATTATAGTGTTGGTTGTAGGTGGAGGCATTTCAGCCTACAAGAAAATTCAGAATAAAATTGACGCGATGGATACCGGAGAAGAGTGATGGAGTTTCTACAAAATCTATGGCTTAGTATCACAGAGCTTGGCGAAAAACACAATGTTGATCCAATCCTTTTTGCGATACTATATTTTGGAAGTATTCCACCATATATGGGTTCAATGGTATGGGCAGTTCGTAATCATCGCAGAAAAAAAGGAATAGCCTTACCTGTAATAAGTACCCTCTTCTTCTTTATTCTGCCGGCACTTTACGTAGCTGTTTTTGGGAAAGATGTAGCCTGGTGGGTATATGCTATTATCATATTTATGGTTTTTTACGGTTCCTATTCAGTAATCATAAAACTGAAAAACAGATTCGAAGAATCCACTCCCAGTCAATAGGAAACCGCTTCTACATAGTTTCTTCATATTGGATGTTCAAATTGAGAGCGTAAAAATTAATACGACTCTTAAACCATGTCTTTTTTTATTGATTTGAGAGCCAAATAAATCAGTAGAGGTTAATTATGGCTAATTCAAAATTTGTATATCGTTTTGGATCAATCACAGATGGAAATCGCAATATGCGGGAATTAATTGGAGGAAAAGGTGCTAACCTGGCCGAAATGTGTAACATTGGAATCCCGGTTCCTCCCGGTTTCACCATATCCACAGAAGCTTGTAAACATACCATTGATCATGGACTGGAATGGCCCGAAGGACTTGGAGATCAAATAAAAGAAGGGGTATTTCATATTGAAAATGAAATGGGCGCAAGATTCGGAGATCAGGAAAATCCTTTGCTTGTTTCTGTACGTTCCGGCGCAGCGGTTTCTATGCCCGGCATGATGGATACTATTCTAAACCTTGGGATCAATGATCATGTTGTTGATGCACTCATCAAAAAAACAGGAAATGAGCGCTTTGTATACGACAGCTATCGTCGTTTCATAGATATGTTTGGAGATGTGGTTATGGGGGTTAGCCACGAATATTTTGAGGATGCCATCGAGCATCTGAAAGAAGAAGCTGGTGTTAAAAATGACATCAACCTAAATACAGAGCATCTTAAAGATCTGGTAGATCGCTACAAAGCCATTTACCGCAAGCATACCGGACACATGTTTCCTGAAGATCCAATGGAACAACTTAAGTTTGCTATAAATGCTGTATTCGAATCCTGGAACAGTAGTCGCGCAATTAAATATCGGGAAGTAAGTCATATCTCAGGATTAATTGGAACCGGAGTAAATGTTCAGGCTATGGTATTCGGTAATATGAGCGATAAAAGTGCAACCGGTGTATGCTTTACCAGAAACCCATCCAGCGGACAAAATGAATTGTATGGCGAGTACTTGGTAAATGCACAAGGCGAAGATGTTGTAGCTGGAATCCGAACTCCTAAGCCAATACGCCTGATGAAAAAGAATATGCCTGATGTGTATGAAGAGTTACTGGGTTACACCAATAAACTGGAAGCTCATTACAAAAACATGCAGGATATCGAGTTTACCGTTCAGGAAGGAAAACTTTTTATTCTACAAACCAGAAATGGCAAACGTACCGGTGCGGCTGCTGTAAAGATCGCCGTAGACTTGGTTAACCAGGGCGTAATTTCTAAAGAGGAAGCCATTAATAGCCTTGTGGATCCTGAACATATCGAACAGTTATTACACCCACAGTTTTCAACCGTAGATGTATTAGAAAAAGAAGTGATTGGTAAAGGATTGCCTGCTTCACCTGGTGCAGCCGTTGGTAAAGTAGTGTTTAGTTCCAAAGAAGCTGAAAAAGCTGCAGATAATGGTGAAATGGTGATTCTGGTTCGTATTGAAACCAGTCCTGAAGATGTTGGGGGAATGTCTTCTGCGGAAGGTATTCTAACATCACGAGGAGGCATGACCAGTCATGCAGCCGTAGTTGCAAGAGGATGGGGAAAACCATGCGTGGCAGGATGTAGTGATATCGTAATCAATTACAAAGCCAAAACTTTTACCAATGGAGAGACAACTGTTCACGAAGGAGACTGGATTTCTATTGATGGTACCAGAGGTCTTGTTATAGAAGGTCAACGTGAGATGTTTCCTCCGGTACTTAGTGAGGAATATGAAACCTTCATGAGATGGGTTTCAGCTTTTGAAAGTATGGAAGTGCGAGCCAATGCAGAAACACCTGAGGATGCTGAACTTGCACTTACTCTGGGTGCAAAGGGAATTGGATTAGCACGGACAGAACACATGTTTTTCAAAGACGATCGTGTAACAGCTGTAAGAAGAATGATTGTAGCTGAAACCGAAGCCGAAAGAAGAAAAGCTATTAATCAGCTTCTTCCTTATCAAAAAGAAGACTTCAAAGGTATTTTTAAGGCTATGAATGGACTTCCTGTTACGGTGAGATTACTTGATCCTCCACTTCACGAATTCCTTCCTCATTCAAAGGAAGAAATCAAAACAGTTGCAGCTCAGCTTGGAATCAGTAAAGAGCAATTAAAACGCAAAGTAAACGCTCTTAATGAGTTCAACCCAATGTTAGGTCACCGTGGTTGTCGCTTGGGGATCACTCATCCTGAAATCACCGAAATGCAAACCCGTGCGATAATGGAAGCAGCATTAGAATTGAAATTGGATGGAATCGAAGCTGTTCCTGAAATAATGGTTCCATTGGTGGGCTCGGTTCGGGAGTTCATCAATCAGCGAAGAATTATTGAACAAACCGCTGAAGATGTATTTGACGAATTCGAAGATCGAATTACGTTCAAAATCGGAACTATGATTGAAGTGCCAAGAGCGGCTTTGGTTGCAAATGAAATTGCTGCCGAAGCAGAATTCTTTTCATTTGGTACCAATGACTTAACCCAAATGACGCTTGGTTATAGCCGTGATGATGCCGCTAAGTTCATTCCTTATTATCTGGAAGAAGGTATTCTTAAAGAAGATCCTTTCCAGACCCTGGATACAAAAGGAGTTGGACAACTGGTTCATATGGGTACTGAACTTGGACGAGCCGGTAATCCTGAGCTTAAAATTGGAATCTGCGGAGAACATGGCGGTGATCCAGCCAGTATTGAATTCTGTTATTCACTCGGAATGAATTATGTGTCTTGTTCACCATACAGAGTGCCTATCGCACATTTAGCAATTGCACAAGCTGCAATAAAATCGGGAAAGTCGGCTAGACAGTCAGAGTTAGTCTGATTGTGATTTTATAGAAACGTTAAGCTTCGGGATTTGGTAGTAAGATTCATCAGGTTATCTTTTGAATCAATTATCAACCCGAAGTTTTTTTATGTCCAAATTTGAATTTGATAGTATTGTAATTGGTGGGGGGGCTGCAGGATTAACAGCCTCAGGTATTTCTTCAAATGTAGGTGCCAAGACGATGATGATTGAACGTCACCGACTTGGTGGTGATTGCACCTGGACCGGATGCGTGCCAAGCAAAGTGTTACTTAAGGCTGGTAAAGTAGCCCGGAATATACGTGAAGCTGGTAAATTCGGGTTGATTGATGAAGAGCCTAACATCAACTTCAGTAAAGTGATTGAGCATGTCCACAAGATTCGCCAGGAAGTATATGAAGAAGCGGACGATCCAAAGATTTACGAAGATCAGCATATAGAAGTAGTTTTTGGGGAAGCCAGGTTTAAAGATGCTCATACATTAGAGATTGATCTGGAAGATGGAGGGAAACGAACCGTTAGCTCGAAATATATTTTTATAGCCAGTGGGGCCAGAGCTTCTGTACCGCCAATTAAAGGGCTCGATAGTGTCGATTACCTAACTAATGAATCGCTTTTTGAAATCAGTGATCTTCCGGAAGAATTGATAATTATTGGTGGTGGACCAATCGGCATTGAAATGAGTCAGGCTTTTAATAATCTGGGTTCTAAGGTTACTGTTATTGACATGGCTGACCGTATTATGCAAAATGATGATGAAGAACTGGTAGAAATCCTGATGGCAGAATTAATAGGACAGGGAGTGAATTTTGAGCTTAATTCCTCTATCAAAGAAGTAAATAAGAGAGAGAATAAGATCATTGTTGAAGTGGAACAGGAGGGAGTTAGCAAAAATATCGAAGGAACACATCTTTTAATTGCTACCGGGAGAATCCCAAATACAGAACAACTTGATTTGGATAAAGCCGGAGTTCAATCAGGGAAAAAGGGAATAAGAGTAAATGACTCCTGTCAGACGAACGTAAGTCATATCTATGCAATAGGAGATGTAAATGGCAGGTATCAATTCACCCACATGAGCGAGCATACTGCTAAAGTGGCCGCCACAAGTGCTTTGCTCAAAATCCCTATGAAAATTGACAAGAAACATGTTCCATGGGCAACTTTTACAGATCCCGAATTAGCTCATGTCGGACAAACTGAAGAGCAACTAAAAAAGAACGGGACGAGTTTTGAAGTCTACCGATTTCCATACTCTAAAATTGATCGGGCTCTTACCGACAATGAGTCTGCAGGATTAATTAAACTATTTGCTAACAAGCTAACCGGGAAATTATACGGAGCAACGGTAGTGGGAGCCCATGCCGGTGAGTTAATATCTGAATATGCCGTAGCTATAAAAAACGGAGTTAGTTTACGAAACCTTGCCGATACCATTCATCCCTATCCAAGTTGGGGATTGGGAGCCAGACGAGCAGCTGATCAATGGTACATCAAAAACCAAAGTGAATGGTCAGTGAAGTTGATTAAAAAGGTTTTTGGCTATAAAGGCGAGATTCCTGATTTCAGTGATCCGGACAGGGTTGTTTAATTTTGTTTTTAAGATGATTTATAAACTTGAGGTAGCTAAATATTAGCTCTAACTTCTATTTTTCGTAATATAAAACTATTCATTTCTGTGATAAAAGAGTCACTCCCCAGTTTCATTTTTTTAATTCTTTTAACTACTAATTCTCTACCTGGACAAGTTGTAGATATTGAACGACAGCGTATAGATTCTAAGGAAAATGGGTTGTCAGGAGCCCTAAACCTTTCAGGTACTTATCTTGATAATGACGAGGTTATTTATACATATACTTTGTTAACAAATCTTCAGTTCAGAAGAGGGAAAAACTTGTTCTTTTTGATTGGCGATTACAAAGTATCCCGTTCCTCAAATACAGATTTTCAGGATGCAGCTTTTCTTCATTTTAGATATAACCGGCCTTTGGATGAAGGAGTTACTTTAGAAGCTTTTACTCAGATTCAGGATGATAAAATATCGCTCTTAAAATATCGGTTTCTTACCGGGGTTGGGGCAAGATTAAAACTAATAAATGAGCAATCATTTTCAGCTAATTTTGGGGTTATACCAATGTACGAATTTGAGGAATTGCTGGATGATGCTTCCACTATCCATAAAGATGTAAGAATTAGTCAGTATCTGAATATCGTTCTTGATATTTCAGAAGCAGCAGACTTTTATACGACGACCTATTATCAACCTGTTTACAATCTTTGGGAAGATTTTCGATTACATAATGAATCCAGGGTTGTAGTTCTTTTATCTGAGAAAATGAATCTGAATATAACGAATACCTATACATGGGATGCAAATCCTCCAATTGGTGCTCCCAAAAAAAGGATAAGTCTGAAAGTAGGCTTAGGCTTAGATTTTTAGAAACCTATACAGATCAGAATGTGAGGTTTTCTTAAAATAATGTCTGGTATGTCGTCACTTCAAACCCGGATGGTGCAATATCTTCAATAATTATTTTTTCTTTGGGACGGGGAATATCTATTGAAACAGTATTACTCTCTATACCATTATGATCTTTAATACTTCTTTTTATTCTTAGGGTATCTTGTACACCATAAGTGAAGCATCCGTTAACACGTATGGTTCCTTCATTCAACTCGGTATCTTCGATGGGCATTGTCCAGAACCCACCATTTCCATTCGGTAAGAATTCCCAATCTACACGTGCTATGGAGCCATCTTCTAATCCCGCAGGAGCCTGAAACTTTGTATCAATCTGAATCAGTTTATCATAAACCTGACATTCCTGATCAGAAAAATCATAATCAATAGAGGAAAGGAGAAGGGCACAATCACCTGAATTAGTGTTTTCTTGACAAGAGGGGCCGCTTTCTTGGGATTGTTCAAATGAGGGTAATAATTCTTCGCTATCAACTGAAACTGGTGAAACCTGGCATGCTAATAGTATCAGACATGGGAACGATATGTAGTAAAACCTTGACATAATGAATTTAAGCCAAGGCAAAAATATAAATTTATTGTAACATTAGAAAATTTTAATGTTTAATAATCTTTAATAAAAAAGCCCGAGCAGTTTTAACTGTCGGGCTTACAATGAGTTAAGGTTTTATTAAAATTTAAGAAAGGATTTGATTCTCCCTTACAACAGTATGCTGTTCGCCATGAAAACCGATATCCATTCCTTCTAATTCAAGTTCTTCCTCAATACGCCCTCCTTGGGTAATTAGTGCAGAGAGTTTCCATACAATGAAGGTGCCAACTGCTGAATAAGCAATCGTTATTAGTACGGCCTTAGTCTGAACCCAAACCTGGGCAGCATTTCCATAAAGAAGTCCGGCGCCACCATTAATTTCAGGATTTGCAAAAACTCCTGTAAGTATAGCACCTGCAATACCAACAAGGCCGTGAATTCCAAAAGCATCCAGTGTGTCATCATGTTTAATCATTGATTTTAGATGAACGACTCCCCAGTATCCAACCAATCCGGAAATAATACCGATAGCAAGAGCACCGCTTACATCTACAAATCCGGATGCAGGAGTGATACCTACTAGTCCTGAAACCGCTCCGGATGCCATGCCTATCAATGTTGGTTTCTTTACAATGAACCATTCGATAGTCAGCCAGATTAACGCTCCTGCACAAGCTGCAACATTGGTTACTAATAATGCATTTGCTGCAATTCCATCAGCAGCGAGTTGACTTCCACCGTTGAATCCGAACCAGCCGAACCAGAGTAGGGCAGAACCAAGGATCATAAATTTAATGGATGAAGGTTTTCTGACTTCTTCCAGGCTGTGCTCCATACGTTTCCCAACTAAGTAGGATAGAACAAGTCCGGCTACACCGGCATTGATATGAATTACCGTTCCTCCTGCAAAATCCATTTCTCCGGATTCGCTTAGGAAACCACCACCCCATACCCAGTGAGCAATAGGAGCATATACAGCAATTACCCAAAGAACACTAAAAATTCCCCAGGTTGAAAACCGAACTCGTTCGATTATAGATCCACTTACAATAGCTACTGCAATGGCGGCAAATGTTCCCTGAAATACTACGAAAAGTAATGTAGGGATGGAGCCGCTTACATCATTTACTCCGATGCCGCTGAGTAAAACATTACTGAAATCTCCAATGAATGCGTTACCTTCTCCAAATGCTAAAGAGTAGCCGACTATGATCCATACGATTGTTCCGGTACAAAAAGCCATATAGCTCATGCCAATGGTATTAAGCACGTGCTTGTTTTGGGTAAGTCCGCCATAAAAGAGTGCTAGTCCGGCGGGTGTCATAAGCATGACGAGTGCTGTTGCGATTAAGAGCCAGGCAGTATCACCTGAATTTATAGTTGCTTCCGCTTCCTGAGCATAGAGTGAGATTGCCCCGAATACGGACAGCATTAAAGTTGCTGCGATTCGTTTCATTATTATTTGTACTCCAATGATTTATTCCGATTAGAAGATGGAAGAGTATAATTAATCGGAATCAAAAATTCTTTAGGTAAAACCTGATAAAACCTAAATTAATTAGTTATAATTACTATGGAAGGGCTTTTCTGAGTCATGTAATCAGAATTTAATTAATAAAATTAATTTAAAGTTTTTGAATTTCTTCGAGCTTAGAAAGTGCTCTTTCTTTTAAATTATTAAACTGATCTTCCGGAATATGTCCGGTTGTGAATTGCATGTACAGCCAGACGATATAGGTGGCCATTACATCTTCGTAGCAATAGTGTTCAATTAGATCCAGTTCATCCCGTTTGAACATTTCATAAACCTGATTGCCTTCTCCGGTTTGTTTGAAGGGGATTCCAATCAATTGCCCGAGGTGTTTAAGTTTTGGCCAGGAGCTGGCTCCATAATTACTGAATTCATCTACCAGATCTACATTGTGGCGGCTGTAGCGATATCGGATATCATAATCACTCATTCGAACCGGCATCTGTAAACCGTGCTTCATTGCACGATAAGTGAGTACCGGAATATCAAATCCTTTACCGTTGTGATGAATCAGTCCGAAGTCTTTATAGGTGCCAATGGCTTCGAAGATTTTTTCCAACCCTGCTTTTTCATCCGTTCCATTCCAGGCCACTTTTTGTCTTGGCTGACCGGTATTCTCAATCCAAAGTCCTACCCATGAAACCATTCGATGATACATAGGAGGGAGGAATCCGGATTTGTTTCGAGCTAACTCTTCACTGGCCTTTTCCAATAATACTTCTTCATCAGATTCCTGATCATTCAGTACCGTTCGTACAAAGTCGATATCGGGGATGGTTTCTAAATCGAATATAAAATACATGGAGGGGTTTATTTTTGTTGAGTATAGTGATTGACTGAATAATATGAAATTAGGAATATTTGAATTAGGAATAAGGTTGGCAATAACCGAATTTTAATTCCTAATTCTCATATTCAATTATTCCTAATTAATGCTCAATTCTCCCGCTAAATTTGTTTGATACAGCTTCCTGATTATTCCTGCATCTTTATAATTTCCGAGGAGCCACATCATTTTGGTAAGAGCTGCCTCAAGTGTCATATCACCTCCGGAAATGGCACCAACTTCGATTGCTTTTCTTCCGGCCGGATACTTGGTTAAATTCACAGCGTCATAATCGGCTTGAGAGACAAAGACCACAATCACATCATTTTCACTACATTTTTTCAGAAAAGGGAGGAGGCTGAATTCTCCTTTCATTGGGAAATTTCCACTTCCGAAAGATCTGACAATAATGGCCTTTAGTTTAGAAAGATCGAGCTTCATCAGGAAGTCAGTATTTAAAGATGGAAAGACGGTAAGCACTACTAGCGAGTTATCAAATTTAGGTTGAACATCCAATGGAGCAGAAGGAGTCGGGAGATTTGAATTCATCTCAATATTCAATCCTATCTCAGCAACTAATGGAAAGTTTGGTGAACCAAATGCATCAAAATCCCCGATACTAAGTTTAGTAGCTCTGTTACCACGATATACATGATCGTTAAAACAGATAGCAACTTCCTGTAAATCAGTAGTTGCCATTTCCACCGAGTTAATCAGGTTGCGACGGGCGTCGCTTCGGATACTACTTAGAGGAACCTGACTTCCCGTTAGTATTACTGGCTTTGTAAGATTAATCAACGCAAATGAAAGAGCAGAAGCTGTGTAAGCCATGGTATCAGTACCGTGAAGGATTACAAAGCCATCGTATGTATCGTAATGTGTCTTAATACAAATCGCTAGTTCTTCCCAATGACTAGTATTTAAATCTGAGCTATCCTCAAAGAAAAGAGGCTGTGTATGAATCTCGGCAAGTTCGCTTAGCTCCGTTATCCGGTCTACCAGTGTTCCTGACCATGCCTCAGGATTAAGTTCAACACCTTCGCCTTTTGCACTCATTGCGATGGTTCCACCGGTTTGTATTAAGAGGATTTTTTTCATCTTGATTCTTTCTTCAAGTCGATTAAATTAGTTCTTCACATTCATTTCATGAATGTTCCGCATGTTCATTGACAAATCAAAGCGTAGATTTTTTGAAGGCGCTTTTTTATTGATGCTTTTGAAAAAAGTTAGTGATTCTTTCTTCAATGAAATTGTCACCCTGAACTTGTTTCCGGATCTGTAGTGTGTTGGTTGTGAGCCTTAGTCACAGCTTATTTAAAACTTCACAGATGTTGAATCAAGTTCAGAATGACAAGTTAGAGGTAAAGTTAGGTCGGATACAAAGATCAAAATCATCTCTGCAAAACAGCAATCAAACGGAGTCCATCATGAAAGTTTATAATCCCACCAGAGTTAGAAATGTTGTGTTGTTGGGTCACTCCGGCTCCGGTAAAACAACACTTGCTGAAACTATGTTGTTTGAAGCCGGAGCCATTAACCGAAGGGGAAGTATAGAAGAAAAAAATACGGTATCAGATTATCACGAGCTGGAGAAAGAGAAAGAAAAATCCATTTTTTCGTCGTTCATGAATTTAGACTGGAGAGGGCATAAAATTAATTTGATAGACACTCCAGGTACTTCAGATTATATCGGGGAAGTTGTTGGGGCATTGAGAGTTGCTGATACTGCTATATTTACATTAAATGCAGAAAATGGAGTGGAAGTCTCTACTGATTCTCTTTGGAAATACACACAAAAGTACAATGTGCCTTCCATGTTTGTAGTGAATAAATTGGATAATGAGCGATCCGATTTCTGGAAAGCAGTAGAAGAATCGAAAGAACATTTTGGACGGGAAGTTACTGTGGTTCAGTACCCATTCAGCGAAGGTGGGGATTTCCATGCGATTATTGACGTACTACGAATGACCATGTATGAATTTCCGGAAGGTGGGGGTAAACCAGACAAACTTCCAATACCGGATTCTGAAAAAGACCGTGCCGCTCAACTTCATCAGGAACTTGTGGAGGTTATTGCTGAAAATGATGAAACACTCATGGATATCTATTTCGAACATGGTGAGTTGGACGAAGAGCAAATGCAAAAAGGGCTTCACCTCTCCTTAGTGAAAGGAAACATTTATCCTTTATTCTGTGCATGTGCTTCAAGAAATATGGGAACCGGAAGAATCATGGGTTTTATTGATGATGTGGTACCTAATCCTTTAGAAGCAAATTCCCCCAAAACAGAATCAGGTGATGATTTTGTTCTTGATCCCGATGGAAAACCAGTACTATTTCTGTTCAAAACTCACTCTGAATCTCATGTCGGAGATTTGATTTACTTTAAAGTGTATGGAGGTTCAGTTCTGGCAGGGATGGATCTTGTGAATGAAAGTAATTCAAATTCCGTGCGTCTTGGAAACCTTTATATAACTGAGGGACATAAACGGATTGAAGTTTCTGAGGTGCAAACGGGGGATATCGGGGCAGTAGTGAAACTGAAGGACAGTGAGGTAAATGATACGCTTCATGAAAAAGGACATGCTGTAAAACTTGATCCGATTCACTTTCCATCAACAACCATAAGGACTGCAGTTAAGCTCACAAAAGAAGGAGATGAGGATAAACTTGGAAATGCTTTACATCAAATCCACAGAGAAGATCCATCAGTCGTGATAGAGCATAGTCAGGAACTGAAGCAAATTCTGATTCACGGACAAGGTGAGGAACATTTGAGTACAATTGAGCACATGCTTAAAAATCGGTTTAATCTGGATGTTGAGTTTGTGACACCAAGGATTCCATACCGAGAGACGATCACCAGTTCTGTGAAAACGCAGTACAAGCATAAAAAGCAGTCTGGTGGTGCAGGGCAATATGCAGAAGTTCACCTACTCGTTGAGCCTTTTGAGGAAGGAATGCCCGATCCGGAGGATATAAAAGTTCGGAAAGTGGAAGAACATGAACTTCCGTGGGGAGGAAAGATGGTCTTTCAGAATTGTATTGTAGGCGGAGTGATAGACAATCGCTTTATGCCTGCCATTGTGAAGGGAATTATGGAGAAAATGGAAAACGGTCCTATGAGTGGTTGCCGTGCCCGTGATATTCGGGTTTCTGTTTTTGATGGCTCCATGCATTCGGTAGATTCCAACGAAGCAGCTTTTAAAACAGCTGCCCGAATGGCATTCCGGGATGGATTTATGAAGGCTAATCCCAAACTAATGGAACCAGTGTATGAAATCGAAGTTATTGTACCATCCGAATATATGGGTGATGTAATGAGCGATTTAGGAACCCGTCGTGGACAGATACAGGGAATGGATGCGGAAGGAGCTCTTCAGAAAATTAAAGCGCATGTACCTTTGGAAGAACTGGATCATTATTCAACCCGGTTAAAATCTATGACTCAGGGAAGTGCAACTTATACCCGGGAATTTGCTCACTATGCACCAGTACCTTTTGATGTGCAGGAACGCGTAGTTAAGGAAAACCTTCAGACGGAGGAAATGTAGGTTATAGATTGACGAATAGTGAATAGCGATTTAATAAGTGCGAATGTTTAGCCCAAACCCGTCATTGCGAGAAGATGGTGGTTTTAAATAAGGTCTATAAAGAACCCGACGAAGCAATCTCATGGAATAGGTTTAGAAGCGTTGATTGGGAGATCACGTCGTCGAGGATTCTGGAAATTTTAGTTCAACTTACGGGCTCCTCGTGATGACCGAAAAGATTTATTAAGACTATGAAGTTAAAACCTAGTTAGCTTGAAACGCTTGTTAGCCAAACTACCATACTTGTAGGTAATGCCCTTTAATTTCTGAATAAAACTCTTCAATTATTTTTCCTTGAATTTGAGAAATTTCAGAATGATAATTTTGTCCAGTATTGTAGGCCTTAAGGACTTTCTGACGAATTTCATAATTTTCTAAATATTCTACTTCTTGAGCAATTTCTTTGTTGTAGTTTGTATTCTGTTGCGCAAGCTCATGATCTTTTAGGATTTTTTCTATAGCCAATTCAACACTCTTTTTATCATTAATAAATACAGTCGTTGTTATTTGCATTATGCCAAGAGTTCTGGCTTTACCTAATTTGAAAGCGATACTTTCAATAATCCGTATGATTTTTGGGCGGTTAAAATTTTCATAAATCATTATTGCATAGAGTAGTGACTCAATTTTCGGATCATTTATTTTTTCTGAAATTACTGAACCGAACTTTTCTTTAAATTTTAGATAATGCTTCTTGACATAGTTAGACTTGCGTAGCTTTGACTTTTCCTCTGAAAGAGAAATGTTGTTCAAGGTATGATAAATAAACACGATGATTAATAACCATAATTCGTTTCCTAGTGTACTGATATCTGGAAATAAATATTCTTTCTTGGTTATGAAACTGTCATAAATGAAATATGATATAGGAATAGAAACAACCAAATAAGCAAATTGTAGTGGCCAGTTGAGTAGTAGCCTTTGTCCTATGGAAAGTATAAATATGAATCTAATTAGGAAGTAGTAAACTACAACCAGATAAATATTAAGATTGAATTCTTCTAGTCCAGTTAGATAAAATATACTTGAAATAATTACTACGAAAACGACTGGGAATAGAGTTCTGAATAAAAAGTTAAAGGCAGGGGCATTATCTGATTTATATAGAATAGACATGCGTATATAACCTCTTCCTATAGAGTGTTCACCAACCCAACTAATTAAGAAGAGGAGAATCAAAGCAAGAAATAGGTGAACAATGAAAATTGTCATTTAAGTTTGGCTAACGACCTGGCGTTTAAGCGGCGCAGGTTCTCAGTTTTTGTTGAAGTAACGGATTAATTTTATTGCTCACAAGCTTTCCGGCGAACCCTACCTGCGTCCGCTTGAAACGCTTGTTATGTGTACGATATTTATTGTAGTGAAAATTGTTGAGCTGAGGTCATAGATCCCATCATACTATTTTCAGTTTTCATTATTCCATTGAAATCAAACCATTTATTACGTTTCATATCGAACCTTCCAGTTCCAATAAATTCAAATTTAAGTGAACCAAATTCGCCAAATACCGATTCTGAAACTTCATATTTAAATATAGCTACCTGCGTGCCTTCAACATTAGCTATTTCCTGAAAAGTAACTGTATTAATTTGTTGTGACTCAGTTACCTCGTAAGGTCCGTTAAGAGTTACAAGAGAGATATTTTTTAAACTCCAGGTATCACCTACTTCAACGGCCGCTGATGGAAGCTCAAAAAGTAAGGAAATAAGATTTTTTTGAGTTTGAGGTAACCAGAAAGATGTTACTGAACCTGATATATCAATTTTTCCTTTGAGCTGTGTTCTTCCCAATGAATTCATCAACATTTTTAAAGTATCAAGTGGTACAAATGATTCGGAATTACTGAATTCGATATCCCCTTGTCGAATTTCCACATCTATTGAGTTATCACTTTCAGCTGTTAAAACCGTTGTAAAATCTGCAGACTCAATTTGAGGGAAATTTTTCATAATGCCTCTAACTTGAGAAGTATCAATTCGTTTCATAACCGTTTTATAGGTTATTACTCCATCTGATGGAACTTCCCATTCAAACAATGTTTCTTGAGCTAATGAGACTGAACTTATTGTAAACAGGAATAGGAAACTGAGGATTATAGATTTCATAATGATTTTCAGTAATTAGTACACATAACGACCCTGCGTTTAAGCGGCGAGTCTGGTTATTAAAATTAACGACCCGAACCGCGTTCGAGTCCGCCTTGAAACGCTTGTTAGTAGGCGCTTCTTCTAGGGTTTTCTAAGTTTAAACTTGTTTTCATTCCCATCATATATTGCATAAAAGTTCTTAAGGCGATACTTGTTTAAGACTTTTGAACTAATGGTTAATTTATCTCTTAATTCTCGTTGGACATCTATAATTTCCGGTGGATTATTGTAACCAGCTTCTTTTGTTATCCTAAACCTCCCCTGAAAAAAGTGGCTTCCATGTGCAGGAATAGGGCTGAATTTTAAACTTCCGTTTGTTCTATAATTTATATCTTCGAGACCATTGAATTCTATTTCAGCATCATAACCATCGATTTCGGAATTGTTTAGAATTGAAAATTCAAAAGGTATTTCATAGTTGTACAAATAGTTCAATTCATCAGCATAAGGTGGTTTCTCACTTTTTTCAGGGTAATTGGTTGCGGCTCCTCTTTTTCGTGAACCAGTCATTCTAATTGATTCTATTTCGAGCCTTGGTCTTCTATACAATTGGAGAACCATGAACCCAATAAAGGGGATTATAAAAGCCGAAAGTATCGTCAGAATAGTGTCAATATTTTTTGAAATATATTCCATTAACTGAAATTGTATTAAGCCTACTAACGACCCGGCGTTTAAGCGGCGCAGGTTTTGGTTTTTGTTGAAGTAACTGATTTATTTTATTGCTCACAAGCTTTCCAGCGAACCCTACCTGCGTCCGACTTGAAACGCTTGTTAGCTGTCTGATTTCTTTACTTTTTGCCAAGAAAACGTTTCTAAATTATACTCAAATAAAAGATTGTTGTCTCCAAAATCATGATCCACTTCAATTTGAACACTACTTGATTCATCATTCCAAACTAAAGCAAATCCAGGATCATGATATCCAGTTGGAGTAAAATCTATATCGACAATTGAGACAGTTCCATTGCCAGATTTTATAGCGAATCGATAATTCTCTCCAACTTTTATTATTTGTGCTACAAATTTAGAGTTTGGTGATTCTTGCTCAGTGTATATAGTTCGTTTTAATTCAGTTGTCTGACAACCCGAGACTGAAAATAGCAAAACAAAAAGGAAAATATATTTGAATGATCTCATTTTGGTTAAGACAGCTAACGACCCTGCGTTTAAGCGGCGCAGGTTTTCGGGTTTTGTTTGAAGTAACGGATTTATTTTATTGGCTACAAAGTTTCCAGCGAACCCTACCTGCGTCCGACTTGAAACGCTTGTTATACCCACGGCTTTAGTTCTGATTTAAAGAATTACTGGTAACAATAAATATTCAATTCCCAGAATAAAAAGAGCGTAAATATAAATTCGGAGGTCTTTATAATTGATTTCTCTAATCTCATCTCTTTCTAAAATTATAAAACCGACAATGTAAGATCCCATAAAACCAATAACGCTTATGGCACCAATCCAATTAGTTAAGTTTTCTTCCATTTCAGGATTAGAATCTATTTCACTAAGAACCATAAAAAAGAAAAAACTTAAAACAGCACCAGAAAAAAATCTGATCAACTCGGCGACTAATTTATTAGCTCTTTTCTCCAAACCTGTTTCTGAAATATTTTAGTGGGTATAACATAATATTATCAGAACAAGAATCTGGAATAAATTTCTATAAAGCAAAATAAATCAGAAGCTTTGCCGAAACTGTAGTTCAGATAAAATCCGGTTTTAATCCAGATTATAATTTACCTGCCAGTAGCCTACATCCATCCAGTTACCGAGTTTAAATCCCATTCTGGGAAAGTGGGCAACTTGCTTCATTCCGAATTTTTCATGGAGAGCTATGCTGGCTTCGTTGGGTAACCCGATGACGGCAATAATCACCTGTATTCCTTTTTCCCGGAGTCGTTCGAATAGTTCGGTATATAATTTGGTTCCCCATCCTTTGGCGGTAATAGTGGGAGAGAGGTAAATCGAAATCTCACAAGTACGGTTGTAGCCTTCCCTTGGATTCCATTTCGCTGAATAAGCATAGCCCACTATTTCATCCTCTAGTTCAACCACTAACCAAAGATGTCCGGAGCTCCGGACATGCTTTATCTTTTCCTCAAAAAAAGCAGTATCCGATAGCTCATACTGCATAGTCGCATAAGAGTGTTCTACATAGTGATTGTAGATCGAGGTAATTGCAGGGGCATCTGAAGGTGTGACTTCCCGGATCATGCTTGTAATCGTTTCGTCTGCAATGATTTTTGGATCAGTGATATACCTCCAACTACGGCTGAACCAATTAATCCCCAAACAACAAAGATGGCTATTGAAATAGAAAACCCACTTTCGACTAAGTTTGATTTCAGGAAAGTATAGGGTGTATACTGAGTTAGTGAGTGGGCCGCTATCAAAAGAGCTATTCCTGATATGAGTTTAAGATTGAGTTTCATAAATTGTAAAATTTGTTCTGCTACATAGATTGGATCAGATTCGAATCTAGTTAAAACTCTTGATAGTTTCTCAATGAGTAATATAAATGGCTGTAGCTATCAATTCGGTGCTATTTCAGCAATCAGAATCACATGCTTAGGTGGAAAAGATTGTCCATCGCGTTCCACGGGTGGTTCTTCGTATTCATGAACCTCATTGACTTTAAAGCCATTTTGGGTGAGTAAGTCAGCGGCTTCTTCTTTAGAGTAGAAATCAAAATTGTATTGGGTGGGAGGATAGAGTTCCATCACTTCAGCCGGACGAATAGCAATAACTACTTTACCATCTGCTTTTAGCACCCTTTTGAACTCAGCAAGAATAGCGAAATGATCATCCCAGAAATACAGGGTATTTACGGTAAATATGGTATCCATGGAATGATGTTCAACAGGGAGTTGATCAGCTTTGGAATGGAAAAATCGAGCGACTCCTTTATCAACAAAGGAAGTATTCACCGTTTTGGAAAGCTCAACCATATCTTCAGAATAGTCACATCCGATATATTGTACGTCCTTGGCAAGAGCTAGAATGTCTTTGACAAAAAAGCCATTTCCCATTCCGATTTCCAGAATCGAATCACCCTCAGAAACATCCAGTTTTTTTAAGGTATTCTGGTTCATCAAAAGATTTCCCTCATTCATTTTCTGAGCTATTACCACCCCGAATTCACCTTCGGGTTTTCTGAGTTGGGCAGCTATTTCTTTGTACTCTTCTTCCGTAAAATCCATTGAATCATTTTTTAAAGTGCAGCCTAAATTAACTAATTTGAAGAATGGGATTCACTATAAAAGAAATAAATGAAGATCGGCTTCAATTGCTGAAGCAAAAGAACATCTGGAGAGAAGAATGTCCGGTTCATTACTCCAGACTAAGGATTGCAGAAGTCAGTTTTATTAATTTTGAGGATAAGGTGGAATCAGGGGAGTTGATTGTACTTGATGAAGTAGCTGAATCAGTGGTGGAGATTTTCAAGGGGCTTCTGGATATCAAATTCCCAATTGAGAAGATGATCCCAATGGAAGAGTTTAGCGGGGATGATGTGTTGTCGATGAAGGCCAATAACTCATCGGCTTTCAATGGAAGACTGGTGGCAAGAACGGATCGGTGGAGTAGCCATGCTTATGGCTGTGCAATCGATATTAATCCTGTTCAGAATCCTTACTTGTTATTGAACGAACAGAAAGAGCTTATTGAGGTAATTCCACCAGAGGGAGACGAATATCTGGATCGGTCTGACCAAAGAAAGGGTATGATCGAAAAAGTTGTATCAATTTTTGCTAAACATGGATTTAGCGATTGGGGTGGAAGTTGGGAAACCAAACCGGATTATCACCACTTTCAGCTTCCGTGGACAGAAATAGAATCGATACTCAGAATCTAATTCTAACTAGTCTTCTACACTCTCATTATCCTTGTATGCTCTGAGGTCGCCAACGGTGAAATCCGGGTTTTCCGAAGCGGGATACTGACTATCCTGAAATCTTAAAAACCATTCTGCAGTTTGCCCCGGAGCTAGCGAGAAGTTAAACCAGTCATTGGCGCCGCCCATTTTAACAGAACTACTCCCTGAGGTAAAAAAAGCACCTTCTACATACCAGACTGGCGTAACCGTCTCATTTCCCGTATTCGTTACTTTTCCTTCAGCCCGGAAGCTATCACCAAACACATAGGTTGTATCAACGGTTAATTGCATAGATTCGAGTACAATTACATCTTCGCCACCTGTTACCGGCTCTGATTCGCAATTCAGGAGGGTGAGCATAAGTGCGAAAGTGAATAGACTAGCTGATTTCTTCATGACCTTACTGTTTAATTTCAATGACCACGTAAAAGGTAAACCTATTGATAAAACAAAAAAACTAATTTTCTGATTTTATCAATTTCTCTTCAAATTCTACGAATCGTCTTGGCAGGCTAAAAGGTCGTTCTTTCGAAATGGACTCCCATTTAGGTGCGGGCTTTTCGGTTGTTTTAGCAGGACGTAATTCCGGGGTCCATTTGAAGCCGTCAAGTCTTCTTTCAATTAGTCCTTCGTATTCCGGGAGGAAGAAACCACGATTCTGACCCATTTTTGCCTGAGTTAAATCTCCGTTCTCGAAGTATAAAATGGTTTTTGGGGATGTGCTTTCCATAGCGCCATCAGGTTCACCTGCATCATTTTTTGTGTGATATAGGATTTCACTGTTTGGATACATCAGGATTTCTGATACGGAGCCGCTGTCGAAGTATGCGAATAAGGAATCTCCTTTAAGCTGATTCAGTCTGCCTGTCGATGAATCTTCCTGAACAGCAAAAGCTCCGACGAAAGATCGTAATTCCTGTACTTCACTACTATCCATTTGTACAGAAATAAAAGGTCCGGATAACTGTATGTTTTTATGCCATGCAAAGGGGGTACCATCTAACTCAAAGAGTTCGGTGTCAGTATCATAAAAAAGGGAATCAGATAGAGAGGAAAAATTAACTGACCAGACTGATACATCTCCGAATCCGCTTATAGTCGAAACCGAATCATTTTCAATCATGAGGAGCTCTTCGGCATAAATGTGAGTCGTATCTGAAGAAGTTGAGTCTTTATCAATATTTCGGAGATAGCCATTTCCATTAACATATCTGCGACCGAGTGAGTCTGCCTCCAGATAATCGCCGGTCAACAAACCATTATTGGTACTATCAACCACAAACACATTACTATATAACTGAAGATATTCACGCTCTCTGTTTATGAACAGACTATCACCCTCAGCATATTGGGCGGAGTCTGAAATCTGAACCTGATTCCTGAAAATGGCGCTGTCCTGGTTTTGAAAATAAGTTCCGGTCATTGCATTCAGAATCCCCTGATCATCTTCTAATCGAATTCCATTTACAAAATAGGCGACTTTAGTGGCGAAATTATAATCAACTTCATTTCCAAAAAGGGTAGTGCTGTCTTGTTTGATGATAACTCGTCCACGCAGTTTACTTAAATCCTGATTGGTGTAATAATAGAGGGTGTCAGTCCAGATATTCTCGGTAGAAGTATCAATCTGGATGTTGCCAAAGGCTCTGAGCTCATTTTTATTCAGGAACTGCCAGGCACTGTCGCAGACCATAGTCACATCTCCCAAACTCATTGTGGCGTTGTATATCTTTCTGATACTTTCTCCATCAACGGTAGTCATTTGAGCAGAGTCAAATCTTTGGAGTGTAACTATATTTTGAGCAGACACATCTATTGAAAGAATGCCTATAAGTATAATTAACCAACTGCTATGTTTGATGTTTTTATTCAATCAATTACTACCTGACCACCGCCTTCGTTTAGGGTATAATTTGTAAGATCAGTATTTCCGAAAAAACCGTTAGCTGCAATGCTATCAGGAGGGGATATGAATATGACGAATTCCGAGGTACTTACTTTGTCTATTTTACGCTCCCATTTAAGATATTCAGAACTTAGTTTACGCCCGTCTTCGGTAATCACCCTAACTTCTCCAAACATTTCGAATTGAGCTTCATCAGGTTTATACAAAGCACTGTCGCATGTTACCGTACTTTCAAGTTCACCATTTTCTTTAAATATGTTGATGAATACAGGACCACTTATCCGGGTTTCATGCAAATCAGTTTGTTTAATGGTAAATGCGTATGACCCTTTTAATTTGAGGATTCGAATTCCATCCTCAATGATATTCATATCTATATCCCAACTTTCAGTGGTACTTAAAATAGAATCAGCAAGCGCTTCTCTAATTTGCTGATTGTCATATTCTGAAAGGTTTGAGCAGGATAAGACAACAAGGGAAAAAATAAGTCCGATTAGAGAGCTAAATCGTACCAAAATACCGGTCTCCTGCATCACCAAGTCCGGGCACGATGTAGGCTTTCTCGTTCAGCTTTTCGTCGACTGCTGCGGTAATAATTGGAACATCGGGGTGGTCTTCCTGTAATCTTTCAATGCCTTCAGGAGCAGCGATTAAACACACAAACTTGATATTTTTAGCACCGTTTTCTTTCAGAAACTTGATGGCATGACTACCGCTTCCTCCGGTAGCAAGCATAGGGTCAACTACGAGGTTGTAAGCATCTTTAATACCTTCGGGTAAGTTATCATAATAGTTAACCGGTTCGTGGGTTTCTTCGTCACGATAAACACCTACATGACCTACTTTAGCATCGGGCATAAAGTTGATGATTCCGTCCACCAGACTAAGTCCTGCCCGGAGTATTGGAATTACGACAACTTCTGGTCCTGGAACATAGCCTTTTGTTTTCTGGATTGGAGTCTCGATTACAGTTTCATCTAAAGGAAGATCGGAAAGGGCATGGTAGGCTAGTATCACACCGATGTTCGACATTGCACGACGGAATACCGCCGTGCTTGTATTTTTATCTCTCAGGAAAGTGAGATATCGATCAACAATTGGATGTTTTATTTCGAGCACATTCTCCATATCAATTCTCAGATTCGAGTTCCTTCATTTTAGCAAAATAGGTTTTACTGGCTGTAGCTACCACGCCGGAAAGAGCAAATAATGCAATAATGTTAGGGAAGGTCATCAAACCAAGAGCAATATCTCCAATAGCCCAAACTGTTTCCAGAGCAATTACAGCCCCGATAAAGTGCATCACCAAATAAACCATCTTATAATAAATGATCGATTTATCACCAGCCAGATATTGGATAGATCTATCTCCGTAGTAACTCCAGCTAATCGCTGTAGAAACACCAAATAAAATCACACAGATTGTAACGATATATTTTCCTCCGCCAAATAGAGGAGCCAGCCCTTTCTCGAATGCTATTGCCGTAAGCGGAGCTCCGTTTTCAACAATGCTCGAGTGAAGGGTTTCGAGTTGGGTTCCGTCGACATGAGTTATAAGTACACCACCATCAACTACCTCGATAGTTCCTTCAAAAGTTTCTGTTCTGGATTCATCAACATAGAAAATACCCATATCGTGATCATTTCTGACAATTGTACCATTGGAAGGGATACCTGCTTCAAACGTAAGTATGGAACCCGAATCAGTAATAGTAATCTCAGTTTCAAGAGCATTTGTAGTGAAAGGGATATCATGCTTTTGCTCCCAAACGCCGGTACTCACAATTACAAGTCCGGTCATAGTACAAACAACCAGGGTATCGATAAATGGCTCCAGCAATGCTACCACGCCTTCACGAACAGGCTCTTTCGTTTTTGCAGCACCGTGAGCAATAGGTGCAGAACCCTGACCTGCTTCATTAGAGAATAAACCACGTTTAATCCCCCAGACAAGAGTAGTTAAGAAAAGTCCGGATCCAACCCCAAAAGCTCCTGCTTTAGGAGTAAAAGCATATTCCAAAATGGTACCGAATGCAGGGATTACTTTTTCATAGTTAAGAAGTAGAATGATTAATGCACCTAAAACATAAATGATGGCCATAACCGGCATTAGGCTAGCAGTAACTTTACCAATTCGTTTGATTCCACCAATTATAACAAATCCAACTAAGGAAGCTGTTACTAAACCAGTAATCCATCCCGGAACAAGAAATGTACTCTTAAGGGTATCAGCTACAGTATTTGCCTGAACAGCATTACCTGTTAGGAATGAACAAATTACTGCCATAGCAGCAAAAAACATGGCCAGCCATTTCCAGTTTTCACCTAATCCTTTCTCAATGTAATACATGGGACCGCCGGAAACGGATCCGTCTTCATTTTGAACACGATATTTAACAGCCAGAGTACATTCAGTATATTTTATAGCCATTCCAAAGAATGCAGTAACCCACATCCAGAATAATGCTCCGGGACCTCCATAGTGAATTGCAATCGCAACACCGGCAATATTTCCAATTCCAACAGTTGCGGAAAGGGCAGTAGTTAGTGCCTGGAAATGATTTACATCACCAACTGCATCCGGATCGTCAAATTTACCCATTACGGAAAGAATACCGTGCTTAAATCTCCTAACCTGAACGAAACCTAACCGGAGTGTGATAAAAATCCCAAAACTTAGAAGGACAGCTACCATAAAAGGGAAATAGGTGGGGGTACTCCATACTAAATCATTCAGGGTACCGACAATATTCTCAAACGTTTCCATGCACTAGATTTTTAATTTTGAATTTGAAGAGCGCAAAGTAAAAAACATTTAGCAAACATTATGCGTGGATTACATTTAGAATGAGTTTTTCTGAGAATATTGAAAATGAACGATTTGGTTTTTTTATTATGTTGCGAAGGGGAATACAGATAACAAGGCGTTAATAAATATTTAAAAATATGACTAAAGCAGATATAGTAGATGTAATATCATCATCAGTAGGGCTGACTAAGGTGGAAACAGAGGCCGTTGTTAATGGTTTTATGGAAACCGTAATTGACGCAATGAAACGTGGTGAAACCATCGAACTGAGAGGATTTGGAAGTTTTAAAGTAGTAAAAAGGGCACAACGGGTAGCGAGAAACCCAAAAACAAATGTAGAAGTTATTGTCCCTGAGCAATATGCACCAATACTTAAGATGTCCAAAGATTTTAAAGAGGCGGTGAATGAAGCAATGTCAGTGTAAATTACATTTAGAAAACCCTCGAAAAGTTCTTATTTTTATCAACTGTTCGAACAAAAACAAAATAATCTAAGATCTTAGGTGATTATTTATGCCAAGTGGTAAAAAAAGAAAACGCGCAAAAATAGCTAAGCATAAGCGCAAGAAGCGTCTGAGAAAAAACAGACACAAGAAGAAAAAGTAATTTTCAGGCTCCGAATTTCGGAGCCTTTTTGTTTTAAGCAGCAACAGTTTCTTTCAAAACATCATCGCACATATGAATAACACGACTGGCTCTTAACAGTAATTCCTGCATTCGCTTGCTAACTAAACTGTTTATTTCATTAACGGTAGTCGGTGCAGAAAGCTCGTATTGAAAATAAGATATCAAGTTAATGGCAGATAGGTATTTACCGTGTTCATCTCCTTCTATTTCAATGTGCCAGCGAGTAATGATATTTTCATCCTTTAGCAACGTATTGATTTGTCTACTGATAGATTCCATCCATTTACTGGGCTTGTTCAATACGATAATTTCCTTCTTTATCAGGGAACTCGGGTTGACAAACATCAATATCAAAAAGCCAGGCCAATTTCGATATCAATAGTAGGCTGGACAGGGGTTTTGGAAAGGCGCTCAATTTTTAGAAATGGATGCTCTTCCATTCCTGTTAATTGTCTTGCAACAGTTGTTTCCCGGAAACTATCCCAATCGAAATTGATAGAAAGGGATTTCATGAAGTCAGAAGTTTTCTCTAAATCGATAATAAGTTCCAAGCCAATGGCATTAATCTTATTATCTTCCCAGGTTTTAAACTTACGGCTACTTATTCCCCGTTTATCCAGTTGAGTATCAACGGTGTTTACAATAGACTTAAAAATCGGATAGTGCATAGTTAGTATTTATAACTTTCACACTCTAACAAAAGCAATGAATTATTACGAGCTAATATATTTAAAGAGCGAGTTCAAAAACAAATTGTTGAATGGCGTGATAGAGCAAGCAATCACTCCTTATAAGAATTTGTTGGAACTTTATATAGAAGGTGAGAGAGAAAGTTTCAGATTAATTTTCAGTTCTTCGCCGGGTAACATGGCATTATTTCTGGATACCTATCGTCCTGGTAAAAAATCAAATAAACTATTGTTTTTCGAAGATATTTATGGGCTGAAAATTGTTGATGTTTTATTAGCTGATAAAGACCGACTCTTTTCTTTTGTTTTCGAAAATGGAGACAAATTGCTCTTTAAACTATTCAGCAACAAGGCAAATGCACTACTTGTGCAAAATGGTTTGGTAACTGAAACATTTAAGGACTTTGATGAAACCGGTAACCCAGAACCTGCTCCCAAAAAGCAAGAACTCTTTAAGAATATTCCTGAAGAGGGAAAAGCAAAGAGTTTGATGCTGGCTGCAAATCCTATTCTTCCCAGAGCGGAACTAGAGGATTTAATAAAGCTAAATGATCTGGATAAGAAGCCTTCGAAAGAAGTCGTTCAATTTACCAGAAATATAACCTATCAAATATCCAATGAACCGGTGTTCAGGAAATTGGATTCCGGTTTAGTAACATTAATTAATGAAGAACTACTTCCAAGAGATACCCTGGAGAAATTTAGATCAGTAAATGATTTGATTGCTTACCGGTTCAAGAATTATGCGCATCATCAACGGCTCAGTCAACAGAAAGGAATGTATGCGAAAGCTATAAAGCGGGATATTAAGCGATTGAATTCATCTTTAAGAAATCTTTCTAAAGCAGATAAAGGGATTGAAAAAGCTGAAACGTACGAGAAATATGGTCATCTGCTGATGGCTAATGCACATCTCAAACAACCAGAAACAAAAACCTTGACGGTCTCTGATTTATATGATGAAGGAAAAGAAATTGACATTAAAGTAGATCCGGAGCTATCGGTAGTCCAAAATGCTGAATATTATTATGATCGTTCATCCAGCGCATTGAGGTCTTATGAAGAAGCAGAAAAACGAACCCCAAAGTTGAAAGAACGGCAAAATCGTCTGGAAAAAATGAATGGGGAACTCCTTGAGATTTCACATTTACGAGACTTGGATGACTGGAAGAAAAAATATCAGAAAGAATTCGATAATCTGGGCTTCGGGAAATCAAAGAAACAAGAAAGCATATTACCGTTTCATACACTGGAGTTAAAAGGGTATCAAATCTGGATTGGTAAGAACGCAAAAAGCAACGATAAACTCGTGCAAATGTCGCACAAAGAAGATATTTGGATGCATGCCCGTGGAGTGCCGGGTTCCCATTTGGTAGTTCGGATGGAGAATAATAAGGAAATGCCATCCAAAGAAATTATTGTAAAGGCTGCTTCTTATGCCGCTTACAATTCGAAAGCTAAAGGAGCTAAGTTAGTTCCTGTGATTTTCACTAAAAGAAAGTATGTTCGGAAACCTAAAGGTGCAGCTCCCGGGGCTGTGCTGGTTCAAAAAGAAGAAGTGGAGTTGGTTAAACCTGAAAAGCCTGAAATATGAATGAGCATCGTTTAAAAAAGTTTGATGGAAGTATTTTTTTAACCGGTTTTATGGCTACCGGTAAAAGTGCTATTGGTCGGGAAATGGCAAAAAGGATGGAAAAACCCTTCGTGGACCTTGATGCAGTTATAAAAAGAGGCGAAGGGAAATCGATCAAAAGAATTTTCAAGGAAAATGGCGAACCCTATTTTCGTGAAATGGAATGGAAGTATTTGCTTGAGTTAACCAGAGAGTTTAAAGGAATTGTTGCGTTAGGTGGTGGTGCGCTTCATAATCAACGGGTGATAGATCATTTAAAAGTGCATGGAATACTGGTATTTATAAAAACGCCAATGGAAGTAATTGTTGAGCGTGTGATGCGTAATACAAAACGTCCGATTGTACTTGATGAAGAGGGTAAAATAAAATCCCGCGAAACTCTGTTTACAGAGCTTAAAGCCTTATATTCATCCCGAATAGAATATTATGAGCAAGCTCAGGTTACATTAGAAAGCAATGGCTATGAGTCGAAAGAAGGACAGGCTCTGAAATTGATTGAAAAGTTAACAAGGTATGTCTGATTTAATACCCGTAAAGACAACATCTACAGATTCTTACAGTATTACCGTTGGTGAAAACCTGATGGAAGAAGTAGCTAAAACATTAGCCGCTGACTTCAACAGATCTAAACTGTTCATGATTATTGATGAAAAAGTGTATCGCCATCATAGCTCATATATAGAATCTGAGTTAGAAAAAAAATTCTCAAGAATCACCAAATATGTAGTTCCAAGCGGAGAGAATAATAAAAGCATGGAGCAGTTTTCGAGCATTGTAGATTTTATTCTCAAGAATGGAGTGGAGCGATCTACACCGTTACTTGCTGTTGGAGGAGGAGTAGTTGGTGATCTGGCGGGTTTTGTAGCTGCATCGGTTTTGAGAGGTATTCCGCTTATTCACTTGCCAACAACACTTCTGGCTATGGTTGATAGCTCAATTGGTGGAAAAACCGGAGTTAATCATGAAGTTGGTAAAAACCTGATTGGCGCTTTTTATCAACCTAAAGCTGTATTTGCTGATGTTACTTTTTTGGAATCACTTCCTAAAGAGGAGTGGGTTAATGGAATGAGTGAGGTACTTAAGTATGCATTTATTGAAGCCCCGGATATTTTTAGCCAGCTAAAAGAACTTACGCAAGGCGGCGAGTTCGCATTACCACAAAAATGGATTCCGGTGATAAAGCAAAGTGCAGCTATTAAAGTGGATATTGTAAACAAAGATGTTAAAGAATCAGGTGTCAGAGAGTTTCTGAATTTTGGACACACCTTTGCACATGTAATCGAGCAAAAGGGAGAGTATTCTGATTATTCACATGGTGAGGCAGTTTATGCAGGGATGTTTGGTGCGATTGAAGCTTCAAATCGAACGGGAGCATCGATTAATACAGATGATTTAGAATATTTCAAACCATTATACAAACTGAATCTTGATAAGGTTGGAACTGACACCAAAGAACTAACTCAACTTATGTTGAGGGACAAGAAAGTGAAGGATCAAACGATCCGCCTCATTTTACTAGAGGAGATGGGTAAGCCTGTAGTAAAATCATTTGAAGAAACTAAATTGGTCGAAACGAGTTGGAATTATATTATCTCAGAATTTACCTAACCCATGGCAATACGCTGGTTACATAAAGCATGGTCCGTCTTTTGGACTTATCTGGGTATTACCATTGCAGTGATTCTTGTACTTGGTGTGATTGGATTTGGAGTATTACAACTACCTGCATCAAAAAGTTATATCGTTTCTAAAATTGAAGAACGATTTAATACACAACATCAGGGAGTGCTGAAACTGGGCAATTTTTCAGGCACTCTTCCTCTTAGTTTTGAATTTAATAATATCGCATTATATCCTGATTCGAGTTTAAAACAGCCTCTTTTTGAAACAGATACGGTTGCAGCTACACTTGACTTCTGGGCATTGTTTAGAAATCGGTTTGTTGTAAATAGCCTGAATATCAAATCTCCTAAACTTGTAATTGAGGATGATTCTTCTCGTTCTATCCTTAATGCGATCAGGAAAAAACAAGTAATACTATCTGACACTTTTATTACAACATCCGAACGAACGAATCCTTTTTTAGAGATTTTGGCTCCATCCGTGGTTATCTCAAATGGAACTGTTGTGATGAAGGGGGCAGTTCAGAATCTCAAAAATGGTTCAGATAGTATGACCTTTAGGGATCTGAACATCAATATGTTTTTAGATTATAATCAGGAAGGTCGTTTTGTTGATATTGATCAGCTTAGTATGAGGATTCCTGAGCTTAATGTTGAGAATATTAGTCTTTACGGACAGGTTTTTAACGATGAGCGTTTTCTTGAACTCAATGCTTTTAATATTAATCTGGGACGTTCCTCACTCCGTTTTGGAGTAGAGGCCGATGGAGTTGATTTATTCAAAGGAGATATTCTTAGTCAATTAAATACCTCTGAGCTTTCGTTGAATATCAATGAACTTTTTCTAGAGCCATTATTGATAGAACGGATGTTTGAAAATTATAAATATCCAAATAAAACACTATCTCTGAGTATGAATGCAGAGGGTAGTGTAGATTCTCTATGGATTGAAGAATTTTTAGTAGGATTCGGAGAAAGTAGCCTAGAAGGATTTGGCTCTGTTATTTCTCCACTTGAACCTCAGACTTTATCTTTTGATTCCGAGATTCAGGATATCTATCTGGATTCGTCAGATATCAAAACTATTTTTGAAAATATCACTCAGGAACAGCTTCAGGCAATACTTACTTCAAGCATTGACATTAAAGCTTCAGGAAACGAACAGAGTCTAATTAGTCTGGTTGAAATATCAGGAGCTCGCGGAAGTGCAATATTAAATAGCACACTTCTTTTAAATGAAGAGTTTTCCTTTAAAGGATTGATGACACTTGATAGCCTTGATATGGGGGGGCTTTTTACAGATCAAATTATACAGTCAGATATATCTGGTACTATCGATCTTAAAACTTCCAGTCTTAAAAAGATCAAACAATCAGTTGGAGATGCAGAGTTTAATTTTCAAAATGGATCAATCAACGAAGTAAGCTATGACTCTTTATTGCTATCAGGGAATTGGGACTCCGGAGTTATTACCCCATTATTCCTTTTAAAATCACCTGAAACTGAAATTTCAGGAAGGGGAACAATACAACTTACCGATTCTATCCCTGCTATAGAATTCACAGGGAATGCAAAGGGATTAAACCTGAAAGCACTCACACAATCTGAAATGATGGCAGAAGCTTTTGTTGATCTGGATTATGAAGTGTTTTTAACGGGTTCAAATCGGGAAAATATCTACGGTCAGGTAAGTATAGACGTTCCGTTCTCAGTAGTAAATGGAGATACGCTTCCCATACATCAAATTTATGCGGATTTCAATGAACCAGGGTTGAATTCAAGGACATTCAGAATTACATCAACCGCTTTTGATTTAGATATTGATGGGCAGTTTGATCCGAATGATATTCTCGAACTCACTCCATTTTGGGCTAATTATTTTAGAGACAGAATAGGTCAGGAAATACTTTTAACCGGCACACAAGTTAGTGATGGACTAAAACCTCAGGTCAGAGATCAAAATTTCAGTATGGATCTGGCACTAAAGAATCTGGCGTTATTGAAAGCATATTTTCCAACCATGCCTGCATTAAACTCAAATGCTCAAATCAACTCGAACTTTAATGTAAATGCAGACAGGCTACTCTTTAACGCTTCATTAACAGATCCAGAATTTAGTTATAAAAAATCGAAGGCAGATTCCATGGTAATACAGATTACAGGTAGCTTCAGAGAGGGAGAAAAAATTAAGGATTTCAGTAGCTTCAGAGCTCAGATTCAGTCCTCTGGTTTAGAAACTGAGTTGGTATCGGCAAACATATTTAATATGGACCTGGATATGGAGGAGGATACAGTATTTTTCTCCCAAAACCTTTCCCAAATTGCGGATGAAGCAGGCTTAGAGCTCTCGGGCGACATTGCATTAAAAGATTCCAGCCTAGACCTGACTATCAGAAATTTTGAATTAGGAAGTGAGGCCTATAAATGGGAAAACGAAGGTATTCCATTTGTAAGTTATGAGCCAGGGAATAAGCTTACTTTTCAGGACTTTACTTTTTCAAATTTTGAGGAATTTATAAGCGTTGAGGGCACCTTTAGCAATATTCCAACTGATTCAGTTAACTATGTAATAAGAAGTGTGGATTTATCCCGTATTTCAACTTTAGTAAATGGACGAATTGATTTTTCCGGTGAGCTTGATGGAAGATTTACTACTCGTTCTTTAACAAGAATTCCTACAATTCAAGGGGAGCTCAATATATTCGAACTGGGCCTTGATGAAAATGTAGTAGGTGATGTACGTATCAATAGTATTTTCAATCAGGAATTAAATCGATTTGATACAAATATTTCAATCAATACCGATTCCACTAAGTACCCGGAGTATTTTGTAAGAAATGCTCGTCTTGGACAGGATATCCAATTAAATGGATATGTATTGGCTCCGGTAAATGGAGAGTTTCCGGATAAGGACTCGCTCTTTAATTTCGATCTTGAATTTGAAAATGTGGATCTATGGGTTATTCCATTTATTGCACCAAAAGTATTTGCTGAAATGTCTGGTAAGGCATCAGGCAGTGGGTATGTGTGGGGTAATCTGGATACCTACGATTTTAATGTAGATTATACAGTTGGGATGGACGATGCTGTGTATATGAAACCCAGATTTTTGGATACGTTTTATTATGGGCAAGGGATGTTGAATTTCTCCAGAGAACGAGGCCTTGATTTCCAGGATATATTCATTATTGATCCTTCTGGTGGTTCTGCAATTTTGAGCGGAACATACAATTTGAATGATTTCCAGCAAATACACTCAATAGATCTGGAACTTCAAATGGATGAATTTCAATTCCTCAATAGCTCTTTGGATCCTACTGTACCATTTTTTGGTGATGCTTATGGAACAAGTACCGTTCGAATGACAGGGACTAACCTGAATCCGGTTCTATCAACTGCCACACCGGTGTATATATCCGACTTTTCAAATATTGGGATTCCATTGTTAGAAGAGACAGAATTTGATGAGGATAACAAGTTCATTAGGTTTGTAGATGATTTCTCAGTAGCTCAAAAAAGGAGCTCCGGAACAGCCAGATCCGAAACCGAGTTTGCAATTATTGAAGAGGAAGATCCTTTTGACAGGACATTTATTGAGCGTTTTACCCTTGACCTTCAATTCATTGCCAATCAACCTATGACGGTACGACTGATATTTGATCCAATAACAGGTGATATGATTACTGCAGATGGTACCGGAAGACTACGGATTCAGCTGAGGGATGAAGAACTAAGTATGTTTGGCCAGTTTGATATTTCAGGAGGAAACTACAATTTTGTTAGTGGTGATATTTTTACCCGAAGATTTGAGATATCACCTGGTGGAACTATTATTTGGGAAGGATCTCCAACAGATGCACGCCTGGATCTGGAAGCAGTGTATGAAGCGCGACCTGACATCAACACCCTTACAAGAGCAAGAGCTGATATTGATCAGGAAACTTCTCAGCGTGTTCCGGTTCAACTGGTATTGAATATCGAAGGATCTCTCAATAGTATTGAAAACAATTTCTTTTTCAGACTTCCCAATACATTTGAATCACGACAGAATACTACTCTTTCCACCCAAATTAACTCCTTAAACAGGAATGAAGATGAGAAATTGATTCAGGCTACCAGTTTTCTTTTAATGGGTGATTTCATCCCATCCACAACAGCAACTTCAAGTACTACGAACTCTTTTACCGATAATTTTTCCGGAAGTGGAGCTGTACTAAACCCATTACTTTCAAGTCAGGTTATAAGTCCTTTGTTATCTAACCAGATTAATTCTTTATTAAGGAGCGATATCGGTAGTTTGGATATCGATTTCAATCTCAATACTTATAACAATGTAGATTTAGCCGTTGCACTCCGACTTTATAATGATCGAATCATATTAAGCAGGGAGGGGCAAATTACTGGTGCTCAGTCAAATATTGGAGATATAGGGGCTACTTACCGAATTAACCAAACCTTATCAGTTACTGCTTTTCATCGACAGGACCCAACATTCAGTAATTTTGGAGGGGTTGAAGATGGCCAGCAAGGTCAGGATATTAACGGGGTGGGGCTTGAAGCAGAAGTAAGCTTTAATAGTTGGAATGAATTTTTTAGAAAATTAGCTAATCCTTTTAGAAAGCTTTTTGGGACAAAAGAAAAAGAAGAGGAAGTATCACAAGAACAAGAACAAGAACAAACAGAAAATCAGAATCCCCCATCGAAATAAGGAATGAATGAGTAGAAATCAGAGGCTAAGTACCCTTGAAGAAATAGTATTGGATTTAGTAAAAAACAGCCCTGAATCAAATCTGTCAAAAGAGACGATTAAAAGTGTATTACAGTTAAGTAGCAAAAAAGAAATAAAACGCCTCGATAAGGCTATTAATAGCTTAGCAAGTAAATATTTGGTTACCCGACAGGGGAAGAGTATTCAAATGAAAAAGAAAGGCTCTTCTAAATCTAATGATGATGGCGCAAATGGTCTGATTGAAGGAAAAGTCCAGATTACACAAACTGGAATGGGTTTTGTGTTGGTAGATGGGATGGAGGAAGACATTAAAATCCACCGCAGGGATGTTGGAACTGCTCTCCAGGGAGATACTGTAAAGGTAAAGCTGACCGGTGGTAATAAGAGATCAGGTCAGCCTAAAGGTAGAATAGTCGAAATTTCGAAACGCGGAAAAGATTTCTATGTAGGTACGCTGAAAAGAACCGGAACCAAGACATACATCATTGAGCCGGATACAAAGTCAGCTCATACTGATTTTTATGTATTGCCGGAAAACCTGAACCGAGCACAGAAAGACGATAAGGTAATTTTCACACTCGAAAAATGGGTGCATCCGCAAGCCCTCCCCGAAGCTAAAATTACTTCTATTCTTGGGAAATCCGGGAGTAATGACGCGAACATTCTGTCGATTCTTGCTGAAAATGAATTAGTAGCTGAATTTCCTCCTGAAGTTGAACGTTTTGCCGAAACTATCCCTGATCAGATTCCAGAAGAAGAAATTGGCAGGAGGAGAGATCTTCGTGGTGAAAACGTATTTACAATTGACCCGGCTGATGCGAAAGATTTCGATGATGCACTTAGCATCTCTCTCAATGAGAAAGGGAATTATTATCTGGGTGTACACATCGCAGATGTTACTAATTATGTGAAACCGGAAACTCCGCTTGATACCGAAGCCTTTGAACGAGGAACAAGTATTTATCTGGTGGATCGTGTGATTCCTATGCTTCCTGAACGCCTTAGTAATGGAGTATGTAGCCTTCGACCTAATGAAGATAAGCTTACTTATAGCTGCTTTATGGAAATCGATAAGGATGGAAATCTAATTGATTATTCCATTGAAGAAACTGTAATCCATTCAAAGCGGCGGTTTACTTATGAGCAGGCACAGGAAATCCTTGATGGAAAAAATCACAAATATAAGAATGAAGTTCATCTTGCTGGAAAACTGGCTAAAACTTTGATGGATAAACGATTCAGGGAGGGGGCGATTGACTTTGACAGTCCTGAACCTCGTTTTGTATTGGATGAACATGGCAAGCCTATTAAAGTGATTCTTAAGAAGAGAATCTTTGCTCATCGCCTAATCGAAGAGTGCATGTTGATGGCTAACAAAACCGTTGCCATTCATATCGACAAGTTGCGGGAATCATCTGGAAAAAGAAAAAGCAATAATCTGTATCCATTCTTTTATCGCGTACATGATAAACCTGATGATAAAAAGCTGGCGGCAGTAGCAGAACAGGTAAAACCTATCGGAGTTAATTTTGAACTAGGAAACAAGGTGTCTCCAAAGTCGATAAATAAGCTTCTTAATGATGTAAAAGGAAGCAGCTTAGAAACCATTGTAAATGAGTTAACCTTACGGGCAATGGCGAAAGCGGAGTACACACCAAAAAATATTGGGCACTTTGGATTAGGCTTTCAACATTATGCACACTTTACCAGTCCTATCCGACGTTACCCCGATGTTATTGTCCACAGATTGCTTAAAGGATACGCATCAGGAACAGTCGCTTATAATTTCGACACCCTGAGCAAAAACGGACAGCATTGTAGTGAACGCGAACGTGTAGCTGTTGATGCTGAACGTGATTCCATTAAATTAAAGCAGGTGGAATTTTTGAGTAACAAGATTGGCGAAACCTTTGATGGGGTGATTAGCGGAGTCATCGAAAGAGGTATTTTTGTTAATCTAAAAGATATACATTGCGAAGGCATGATAAGAGTAAGCGACCTTAAAGGTGATTATTATAATTACGATCAAAGGAGCCATAGTTTAATTGGCAGATCCAGTAAAAAATCCTTTCAATTAGGGGATGATATTCGTATTCGTGTAGAAAGTGTCAATCATCAAAAACGACAAATCGATTTCGTGCCGGCATAAACCACAATTAGTATTGTTATGAGAGCAAAAATAATAGCTGTTTTCTTCTTGTCATTGTGTGTTGGAATTCCAACTCTGAACGCTCAATACTTTTCTTTCGGTAAGAACCGTGTCCAGTATCAGGAATTCGAATGGAGGTTCATCCAGTCAAAACACTTTGATATCTATTATTACGGAGAGAAAAATTATGAATTAGCTGAATTCGCAGCACAGAGTCTTGAATCGGCTTATAAGCAGCTTCAGGAAGATTTTGATCACGAGATTGTAGATCGAATTCCACTAATTGTATACGACTCTCATAACGATTTCTCCCAGACCAATGTGGTGGCTCTTCCAACTAGTGCAGAGGGAATTGGAGGGGTAACTGATAAAGCTAAAAACAGGATGACGGTTCCTTTTGCCGGAGACTACGGTGATTTCCGAAGAACTCTTCATCACGAGCTAGTACATGCTGTTTTCAACGATATGTTTTACGGTGGTTCTATACAATCCATTATCAGAAATAACATCCAATTGGTTTTCCCATTATGGTTTGAGGAAGGTCTTGCCGAATACACAGCTCTTGGCTGGGATACAAATACAGATATGTTCATTCGTGATGCAGTCATAAACGGATACTTACCACCAATTGAGTATCTCAGTGGATACTACGCATACAGAGGAGGGCAGTCAGTCTGGAACTTTATTGTTGAAGAGTATGGTCGGGAAAAAATTGCAGAAATTTTAAATCGAATTAAAACCAGTAGAAGTATTGAATACGGTTTTGCAGATGCCCTTGGATTAACCATTCAAGAACTATCAGAACGTTGGGAACAGCATCTTAAAGAAAGATATTTTCCGGAAGTTGCTCAGAGAGAAAATGCTAAAACCATTGCTTCATTAATGACTAAGCGTGGTGATTATGGAAGCTACAACACAAGTCCGGCAATCTCTCCACAGGGTGATAAAATTGCATTTATTACTAATAAAAGAGGTTACTTCGATATTATTGTAATCGATGCTTTGAACGGAAGAAGACTTAAAACATTGGTTCGTGGCGAAGACAACCCTGATTTTGAAGAATTGAATATCCTTAATCCGAATCTTACCTGGTCACCGGATGGGCAGAACATCGCTCTTTCTACAAAAACCAAAGGAAGTGATGATATTGCAATTGTTAATTACAGAACAGGTAAAACCAGAAAAATTAAACTAAAAAGTCTCGATGCGATTGAGTCTGTAGCTTGGTCACCGGATGGTAGTAAACTTACTTTTGATGGAAATATCGGTCCTTTTCAGGATATCTTTGTTTATAACTTACAAACCGAAGAACTAACTAACGTTACCAACGATTTCTTTTCTGATAAACAGCCGGTTTGGTCCAACGATTCAAAATCTATCTATTTTGTATCAGACCGGGGAGCTAAAACAGAGCTTAATACCTACAAATTAGATTATCGTTTACTAAGCGATTACAGTATTTATCAGACTGATATTTTTAAGGTCGAACTTGGTTCTTCTGAAGCCGAGCGGATAACTTCAACTGAGGGATGGACCGAAAATCAACCTGATATCACCAGAACAGGCAGATTAGTATTCAATTCAGATGAAAATGGAATCCAGAATATTTATGAATACGATTTCGAGACTCAATCCGCTGCTCCGTTAACTGATCTTCAGGCAGGTGTATCTCAGTTTTCAATTAGTGCTGATGGGAGCCGAATTGCGTTAAGTTCAATCAATGAAGGATATCTTGATATTTTTCTATTGAAAACACCTTTCTCCAGAAAGAAAACAGAACCTCTCGAAAAAAATTACTGGGCTCAGCGCCGAGCAACAGAAAGCCAAAGCGAGAGAGTACCGGCTACCATGTATGCTCAGGAAATGTACAAAGAAGGGTTAATTACCGGAGCCGAAAGAACGCAGCAGGAAAAGGAAGCAGAAGAGGCTGAAATGACGGAAGAGGAGCGTAACAGCAGCTTTGAACAGAGTGGTGAAATTGATTTTAGAAATTATGTATTCTCTGAAGAAGTAATTCGGGATACTACTCTTACTTTAGTAGATGAATTTATTTTCGAATTAGAAGATAATATTACCAATGACGGCCGTTATCTGCCTCGGGAATATCGTCTCACATTTACTACCGACATTGCTTATAGCCCCTCAATTTCTGCATCGACCTATGGTACCTATGCACTTACTCAGTTTTTGATTAGCGATCTTTTAGGAGATCACCAGCTGGCAATGGGGACAAACTTCCAAACGGATTTAAGAAACAGTGACTACTCTATTCAGTACGGGTATCTGAAAAACCGGACAAATCTGTTTTTCTCGTATTTTCATTCCTCACGCCAATATCAAACCTTGTACGGTGAGTTACTTCGATTCAGAACCTTTGGAGCTGCTTTTAATGCTCAATACCCAATTGATAAATTCAGAAGAATCGATTTTGGAACTTCATGGATAGGTCTGGTAAGGGATTATGATAGTGTTTTTAATCCTTTATCACTGTTTTATGGACTTGGTGGACAAGCAACAAGTGGAGCTCAGAACTTAAATAGTTCATTCTTGTACCCACAGCTTTCTTATACAAAGGATGCCACTTTACCAGGATTTATTACCCCGAGAGGTGGAACCCGATATTCGGTTAGTCTGTCAGGAAGTCCGGCACTTGGAAATGATTCACCACTATTTGCGTCGGTACTAGGTGATTTCCGCCACTATGTAAATTTAGGTGCAAATTACTCACTGGCACTTCGTGGTTCAGGTGGTGCTTCTTTTGGTAAAGACTCTCAAACCTATTTTATGGGCGGAATGCAGGGTTGGATAAATCAAAGATGGTCTGATAATGGAATTCCACTTGACAGACTTGCTGATACTTTCTTCACATTACCTGCAATACCTCTAAGAGGACATGAATATAATGCGATATATGGAAATAAATTTGCTTTGATTAATACCGAATTCAGATTTCCGTTATTTGCAGCAATTGTTCCTGGGGCAATCCCAATTTTTCCACTCTATAATATAACAGGAGCATTCTTTGTAGATGTTGGAACTGCATGGGGATTTGATATTAACCAGACATTTACAAACCGTCAGGGTCAACAAGTTATTATTAATGAAAATCCCAAAGAATTAGACTTCCGTTTAGGAGAAGAAGTTGAAACCTATTACGATTTAACGACTAGTTCTTTTGTTGATCAACCTATTGAAGGCAATGAAACCATTCGATTTAATTCGGTTGATGGCGATATTCTTGCAGGTGCGGGTTTCGGATTAAGAACGATCGTATTTGGTCTTCCATTCCGTTACGATATGGCTTGGTCATACGGCAGAGGTGGATTTAATCCGGGAGCGGTTCATTATTTTTCAATCGGAATTGATTTCTAATACCAGGCGTTTATTTTCTTAGAGTTCAATAATCGATCATATTGGTATTGGGGATCACGGTAATACACAAACCCAATATATTCCTGATCTCTTTTCGTTAAGGAATCACTGAGTCTCAATTCATTAATTCTTCCATTCTCAAGAGTTACATACTTATATGAATATAATCCTTCTTTAATTAGTGATGAAGTCTGATATACATTTAACACTGGGTTGAACTTAAGTTCATACCTTTCAGAAATAGTCCACTGATTAAAATCTCCTATCAGGTAAAAACGCTCTGATGTCTGAAACCCACTGCCTGTATTAAGTCGGAATATTACATCATTATATCGGGCGGCAGGTTCACTCTTAGGTAAACCCAATTCACTATTAGCGTAAGGTTTGGGATCAGCAAGAAAATTTAAGAAATCGTCTTTTAAAGTAACCCTTGGTGGAGTTCTTGCAGGTTCAAAATTGAATATTTGGGGATTTTGAAGACTAAGTTCCGTTAAATCTAAAGCAGTAAAATCGAAATTAGCAGCAAAAGAATTATCTCTGGATAGATGAAATTCTGTAAGACCTTCATCAGTAAAGCTGATTTGTCCAGCTCGTTTTATTTGCCTCCAGAATCTATTCTGTACGAAGGCATAAGATAAATCGAAACGCGGAAACTCGACGAACTCAGGATATGAATACTTTCCAAAAAGCTGATCTCGTGCACTCCCATTTTCACCCTGATTAAAAAGCGTTTCTGGACGAATAAGGAGATCTCCTTCACCTTCGGTTACAAAAAAAGGTAAGCTGAACAATTCCGTCCCAGACTGGTAATCAAAAACATGGAGAAGGTAATGTCCGCTCACAGAAAATTTCAGATTTCGGTTGGGAAACTCAAATTTATAGTGAAAATAATCAGGTTTGAATTGTTCGTTTGGAGTGCCACCTCGTATAAAAAGTTCATTTATTCCATCATAAATCCAGGGATCAGGTAACCCACTTTCTTCCCAGTCCTTATTGTGATGGGAAAAACTTATTCGATACTGACCGGATACAGAAGCTAGCTCATCAAATTCTAAAACCAGTTTTTGTTCTGATTCTAATTCTATAATGGGGAGATTTCCCTCAAATCCTTTACGATAAAGCTGGACACTTTTTATAGATTGAGGAGTACTCAATTGTCCAGGAACAAGTAATAAACTGGATGCTGTTCTACTGGAGGGTAATTGTTTAGTAATTACGTTTTCTCCAGGGGCACAAGAGATAAAAAAAAATAAAAATATAAAAGCTGAATATTTTTTAAAGATCAATTGAGCCTGTAAATACAAAATGTGCCGGTCCGGATAAGATTAAGTTTGTGTACATGTTCTTGCTTTCATCAAACTGAAAGGAAACTCCTAATGTTCCACCCTTAACGGTTATTGGATACTCAAAGTCTGTACCGGATGGCTTTTCAATAAAATGAGTAGCTATTGCAGAGGCTAATGCCCCGGTTCCACAAGCAAGAGTTAATCCCTCTACACCTCGCTCGAAGGTTTGAAGGTAAATAGTGTCCTCATCAGGGGAAACAAAATTTACATTAGTACCTGGAGGATTTAATAAAGCATGATTGCGAATAAAACTTCCTTCCGCGATCAGTTCTTCCTCATCTTCAAGACGATCTAACTCTTCGAAACTTACGACATGTTCTGTTCCGGTATAGACTTGAAGATATTTCTTTTTATTAACCTGGAGTTTCTTCGGGGCAAGTACATCCGGAAAACTAATGCTCACATGATGCTCTATTTTATCAACATGAGCCTGATAAATAGCCTCATGAACATTAAACGTTTGCTTATTTTGAAACCCGTGATGAGCCGCGAATAAAGCTAAACATCTTCCTCCATTTCCACACATACCTGCATCAGAACCGTCGGCATTTCGATAGATCATAGTATAATCTACATTTTCAATTTGAGCAGGTTCTAAAATCAGAATACCGTCTGCACCAACACCAAATTTTCGGTCGCATAGATCTGGCGATAAGGAAATGATTTCATCCAGTGATAATCCCGCATTCCGATTGTCGATAACAACAAAGTCGTTACCAGCACCTTCCATTTTATGAAACTCAAGTGTACTCATTCAGCAAACGCGGGTAGATGTTTCCAGTTTTCATTACTTGGGATAAAGGTATCCAATCCTCTCATTAATGTTGAAAATCTGAGAGCCAGAACTGTAAATATTAGTTTAGGGGAAACGTTCTGCCGAAGCATCGGACGGGTTGAATCAATTTCTGTGATCATCTCTTCCAGTCGTGCCTCGGCAAGTGCTGCAACAAATTTTTTAATTGATTCAACCTGATCAATATTCGTAATAAGTTTTTCATTTTTGGTTTCCCGGTAAACCATCAAATCACGCACATACATTTCCATTAAATTGGTAAGGGAGATGAGTCCTTCAATATTCAACGAGCTTTGCCAGTCCTGTGCAATGGTAGAGATTCCTTGAGCATTCTGACTGTATGAAAGTCTGAGAAAATTCACCATTGTTTCCCGATCTTCCTTTAATCTCGAAATGTCAAAGAAGCGAGTCATTGCATAATTTCCGCCAGACACTCTTGCCAGATAAGAAGCATTCTCCTGGCTTAACCCATCCACCTCAATCAATCCCTTTTCAACTTCTTTAGGTGAGAGCGTACCTAGTGCAATATGCTGGCAACGGGACGTAATAGTAGGGAGGAGGTTTTCATAGCTCTCTGTAGTAAGAATAAACATCAATCGATCTGAGGGTTCTTCAAGCAGTTTGAGAAAAGCATTCGCTGTTTCTTTACGCATGGTCTCAACCTGAGTCATAATAATAACTACACGATTTCCTTCATTGGGTCTGAGCCGGGCAACAGGACGGATTTCATCCCGGAAATAATCAACCGGATAAAATGCCTGGAGGTTTTTAGAAGAGGCGTCTTTATCAATAGACGGGCGTTGGGCGAAACTAATAACCTCGTAAGGATCTTCGGCAAGTAACTCTAATCTGGAACGTAATTCATCCATTTTAGCAGAAGTTGGCTTAGGAATGAACACATGAATATCAGGATGAGTAAACCAGGATGATTTTTTACTCGAAGTATGATTCCCTAATTCACTCAAATGATCAATACCATTGATTGCTTCTGCAAGACCAAGAGCAAAAGCAGTTTTTCCGACTCCTGATGGACCAGAGATCAGATATGCATGTCCAATGCGCTCCGAAGCAAGCATTCTTCGTACTTGTTCCTTAGCTCGGTCTTGCCCTATAAGTCGTCTGTTACCGAAATCAATATTCATTGTTTCCTATTCAAATCGTAATTCGTTATTCCTTGATCATTATTTTTAATTCCTTACTCTTCCCAGATAAAATCAAAAAGTATGATTCCTGCTGTAATAGTTACTCCTACAAAGCCAAGCAAAGCGGCGAGGTCGCTACTAAAGCCTTCAATACTCGCATCAATAAAAGCGGATTTAGTCACTCGTGTTAATAGTAAGATCAAAGGTACAAAAAGGGGAATCGAAAGAACGGAAAAAACAGCTCCTTTTCGGTCGGCCTGAGAAACAATAGCAGCGGTCATAGTTGATACAGATGAAAGTCCAAGTGTACCCAAGATTAGCATCACTAAAAAAGACCCCCAGGAAACTACATGCAAATCCATCAAAAATGAATACAACAGGAAAGTTGTAGTATTAATGAATAAAGTAAATATCGAGTTGTAGAAAAGTTTTCCTACATAAACAGTAGAGCCTTTTGCATAAATACGAAGCAGATCAAAGGTGTTTTTATCCGTTTCGGAAATAAAGCTTCTACCTAGTGCAGAAAGTGCTGCAAATAAGATCACAATCCATGCCAGGCCACTTTTAGGAGTAGGATCGAGTTGCTGCGCCCGAAGTGTGAATAAGATCAAAAGGAGAGAGGCAACCACAAAAGCTAATACCATATTAATAGCAAAGCGGGTTCGGAATTCGATCCGTAGATCTTTTCGAAAAACAGCAAAAGTAGTTTGTAGCCAATTCATACATCAAGTTTACGGATTTTAGTACTGTTGTGCTTAAGACTAAATCTGAGCCATTGAAATGATTTTTGTAAATACCAGTTGTCAAACCTAACACATAAACTAATATCCCTTAATATGAAGCAATTTTATTAATCTGGAAATCAATCAAATTTAACTTTGATTGATACCATTTCGACTGCCTATATTCGATGAACACATTTTGAACAACGTATCGTTAACCGAACTCCCTCTAACTATATGAATTTATTCACTCTTCTTGATGAGCAAAACGTGATTCCTAATCTTCAGGCAAAGAACAAGAAGGATGTGATAAATACACTGGTTGATAAATTATCAACCAAGGTTGATGAAACTACTCTTAAAGCCATTCGCGCTGGTGTTTTTGAACGTGAGAATGTGATGAGTACCGGAGTTGGGAAAGGGCTTGCAATTCCTCATTGCAAAACAAAAGCAGTTGAAGATAATTATGCGGTATTTGCTAAACTAAGTAAACCACTAGACTTCAATTCAATTGATAATGAGCCTGTCGAAATTATATTCCTTTTAGTTGGGCCTGATTCCAGACACAGTCATCATATTAAATTACTAAGCCGCATTTCGAGGTTGATGAACAGCGCTTCATTCAGAGAAAAGATTCTATCTTCAGAAACTTCAGAAGTTATTCTGGAAGCGTTTAAAGAAGAGGAAGAAAAATATTTTGTACATTAATTCATGAGACTCATTATTCGCAGCGTTTGTCTATTTGCTATCCTTTTCGTTGCGGTTAGTGGCTTTGCACAGGATTTAAATTCGATCCTATCAACAGCTTCAAATCAGGAAGCTTTGTGGTCTGTAACTGTCAGAGATTCAGCTGGAAATATCCTTGAAAGCTACAATCAGGATAAATTGATTATCCCGGCATCCAATCAAAAGTTGTTTACTACGGCAGCTGTCTTGGATGGGCTGGGAAGTGATTTTCGATATACCACCAATATCTATGGAGATGGAACTCTTGTTGATTCAGTTTGGGAGGGAAATCTGATTATCAAAGGAATGGGAGATCCAAGTATTAGCGGTTTTATGTACAATGAAAACCGATATCATGTATTTGGAAAACTTGCCAGTCAATTAAAAGAACTGGGTATTTATGAGATTAATGGGAGTCTTATTGCTGATGTTAGTTATTTCGATCAGCAAATCTATCCAAAAGGGTGGGATTGGGATGACTTGAGTTTTTATTATGGGGTTGAAATAGCACCTCTATCCTTCAATAACAATGCAGTTGATTTAGTTGTGATTGCTGATGGTCAGGTAGGAGACCGACCAAGTATTAGCTGGTTCCCTGAAAATACCAGCTTCGCTAATTTTATAAACTATCAAACGATAACTCCTGCTGGCACAAAGTACGACGAGTTTTACCAACGGGATCTTGGGAATAACCGGATAGTATTGGGAAGTAAGCTACCACAGGGATATATCGAGGAAGAGTCTTTGTCGATTTCAGGGGCGGCGATGTTTTTTCTTCAATCCTTCAAACATTTTCTGAATCAAAGTGAAATAAAAACTCCCGGCTCTTACATGGTTCAGAATCCAAACCCTGATGTGCAAAACTTAGAAGTAATTGCTTCACACACATCCGAACCTCTCTCAAAACTTATTGAGTGGACCAATAAAGAAAGTGATAATTTTTATACAGAAATGTTTCTTAAAACATTGGATGCAGAAAAATCAGGTCAGTCAGGTTCTTTTGAATATGGTATCAAAGAGGTACGGAAGTTCATGGGCAGAATGGAGATCGATACAACCTATGTGGTCATGAAAGATGGTTCGGGGATGGCATCAGGGAATTTCACCAAGACATCAATTCTTTCAGAATTCTTAGTGAAGATGCAGCATCATCCTGAGTTCGAAGCTTTTTATCGTAGTATGTCGGTTGCCGGGATTGATGGCACAATTGCTCATAGAATGAAAGGGACTCCTCTTTACAGAAATTTCAAAGGAAAATCAGGTTATGTGGGTGGTGTTCGGACTTTGAGTGGTTACTTTGAAACTGCATCAGGGGAGCAACTGATCGTGAGTATGGCAGCAAATAATTTTATTGGTAAAGTTCGTCCGATAGATGCTGTTCATGAACGGATTTTAGCATATCTGTATGCCAAATATTGATTAGTTTAAGGAATGCCTCACAAAACCCCACATATTCTTGTTACTGATGATGAACGTGCTATCCGTAATACCCTTAAGGAAATTCTGGAATTTGAAGATTATAAAGTAAGTACTGCTGAGAGTGGGCAGGAAGCATTGGATATTATAACCAAAGAGTCAATCGACTTGATGTTTCTGGATATTAAGATGCAGGGTATGGACGGTCTTGAAACACTTACGAAGCTCCGTGAAGCAGATTATGATTTCCCTGTTATCATGATTTCAGGCCATGGTACCATAGAAATTGCAGTGGAAGCGACAAAAATTGGAGCTTATGATTTTCTTCAAAAACCACCTGATTTAAACAGATTACTACTAACCGTTCGAAATGCACTTTCTGTACAGACATTAAGTAAAGAAGTAAAACAGATTAGAAAGAAGCTTCCTAAGATTCAGGAAATCATTGGAAATAGTAAAGCTATCTCCCGCATCAAAACCATGATTGATAAGGTGGCTCCAACACAATCCAGAGTGCTTATCACTGGTGAAAATGGTACAGGGAAAGAATTGGTAGCTACCTGGATTCACGAAAAAAGTCAAAGAAACAGTGGACCATTTGTGGAAGTAAACTGCGCGGCAATTCCTTCAGAGTTAATTGAAAGCGAACTTTTTGGACATGAAAAAGGAGCTTTTACCGGAGCAAATGAACAGCGAATTGGTAAGTTTGAACAAGCAGATGGTGGTACACTATTTTTGGATGAAATAGGAGATATGCCTTTGGATGCACAGGCTAAAGTACTCCGTGCTCTTCAGGAAAGTAAAATTACCCGGGTAGGTGGAAATGAAAGTGTATCGGTAGATGTAAGAATTCTCGCTGCAACCAATAAGAATCTGGAAGAAGAAATAGAAGAGGGGAATTTCAGGGAAGATTTATTTCATAGGATAAGTGTAATTCCTATACATGTTCCACCACTCAGAGAACGCAAAGAAGATATACCGTTAATTGCAGAAGCCTGTTTGACTAAACTTAAAGCCAGCGATATCAGTTTTTCTTCGGTTAGTTTTTCGAAGGATGGTCTTAAAGCTTTGGAAAGTCGTGAATGGTCAGGTAATGTAAGAGAACTTCAAAATGCGGTAGAGCGACTTGGAATTCTTTCTCCAACAGATGAAATTGATCAGGAAGCAGTAGAAACGGTTCTTAAATCCAAAAAAACAGATTCTAAAGATCTTCAAAGTATTGCAGATGAGACCGATACATTTCAGGATTTTAAGGAAGTTACAGAACGCTTATTTTTAGTACAGCAATTAGAGAAACATGATTGGAATATTTCTCAAACTGCAGAAGCCGTAGGAATACAGCGAAGTCACATCTACAACAAAATGAAAAAATATAATATCGAGCGATAACATGAGTGCTGAAATCATAGATGGTAAAAAAGTAGCGGAAATGGTTCGCAAAAGCGTTCGTGAAGATGTAGAGCAATGGGTTTCAAAGGGGAATCGGGCTCCGTTTCTTCAGGTAGTGTTAGTGGGTGATGATCCTGCTTCAATCGTGTATACCGGTACTAAAACCAAAGCATGTAAAGATGTTGGCATCGAAACAGACACAATGGTGCTTCAGGACACGATTTCAGCAAAGGAGCTGAAGGGAATTATCAGAGATTTAAATCAGGATGATTCTGTAGATGGAATTTTAGTTCAAATGCCACTTCCTTCTCACTTGTCTCAGTATGATGTAATTGAAAGTATTGATCATCGCAAAGACGTGGATGGATTTCATCCTATGAACGTAGGACGTTTATCGGTGGACCAGCCCTGTTTCAGAAGTTGTACACCGGCAGGAGTGATGGAGCTTTTTAAGCATTATTCTATTCCCGTAAAATCAAAACATGCTGTGGTAGTTGGGGCTAGCAATATTGTGGGATCACCTATGGCAGTGATGCTTTCCAGAGAAAATTCTTCAGGAAAAGCTACAACCACCATTTGTCATAAATATACTCGTGACCTTGCCCAGCACACGATCAACGCGGATATTTTGATCGTAGCTGCCGGTCAGCCTCATCTTATCAAAGCCGAGATGGTTAAGGAAGGAGTGGTAGTTATTGATGTGGGAATTAATCGAATTGCGGATGAAACTACAGAAAAAGGATACAAACTTGTTGGGGATGTGGACTTCGAATCCGTAAAAAAGAAAGCAAGTTGGATAACCCCGGTTCCGGGAGGAGTAGGACCTATGACCGTAGCCATGCTGATGAAGAATACCTTACTAGCTGCTAAAAAATCAATTTATCCAGAATAAAAAAAAGGTGAAGAAACATATATAATATCTTCACCTTTAACACCAGTCTTGATTTACTTATTTAATCAAACTCATCTTTCTGGTTAGTACATTGCCGTTTGTCTTTAGTCGGTAAATATAAATTCCTGAAGATAAAGTTGATGCATCGAATGTGTAGGAAAACTCCCCGGAAGGTAAATTCCCATCTTCCAGAGTCGCAAGTTTTTCTCCAAGCATATTGTACACAGAAAGCTCAACGGAAGAGGCTTCAGGTAAAGCAAAAGTGATAGAGGTGCTTGGGTTAAATGGGTTTGGGTAATTTTGAGAAAGTCTGATTTCTGCTGGAGATTCGCTTTCATATTCGTTAGAAACCTGAGTTTCATCAGGAATAAGAACCTCTCCGGAATGATAAATAATTAGCTTTGGATAAATAGTCTCGTTTGCTGCAGAGTCTTTACTTGAAAATCTAATCGCTCGTTTTACCTGAGATTCATCTCTGTTTTTGAGGAGTATTCCAAAATTCTCATCGGGATTTTGAATCCAATTCATAAAGGCAGCTTTAAATTCGCCAGGGTTCGAATCCAAAAAAGCTCCGGTATCATTCCTCACAATTATAGTTGCTATAGAATCATTATTGAAATCTCCTCCTGGATTGTCCCAGTTAGAGTCTGGGTAAAAGTTATTCAGCCAGGTAGCATCATTTTCTGTAGCTTGGGTTCCCTGACCACCTCCACCGGTAAGTGCTAATGAATTACCTTCTCCCCAATTCTTTTGGAGTAAATGGATGTCAATTGGATAAGATTGGTTCGGTATCTTATTAACCTGAATTTGAAGTTTTACACTGTCCAGATTTTCACTGGCAAGATCATAATCAAAGTTATGTTTTGTAAGATCAAATTTGAGTATTGCTCTTCTGATATCGCCGTTATTGGTTACTCCTGTAAAGATTTGTCCCAAGCCATTACTTATACTGCCATCTGTACTTTCGTATAGCGTATTATCGGAGCTGGCGTAAATTAAAAGAGAATCCTGAGCCAGTGTAGAATTACTCACCAGCAGGAAAATCATTATTAAGCTTAGTAATAATCGTTTCATGATGTGAATTTTTAATTAAAATTAGGTGAGTGTTACTGCTACTCATCCATTTAACACATCAATTATGCCGTATGACTAGTTAAATCTTTAGCTTTATAATTTTCTGGGCAGTTTCCTTATTTAAGGAGTAGGGAAATCTCATCAATTTAGACGGAGAATATTATTCTGTCACTTTTTTAACATAGCGATTGATAAATTAGTTAATCAAAAAGGGACTTTGCTCAAGCATTTTATTGCTAACTTTTGTTAGCACATTTAAGTAATCAATAAATCCAGGGCGGCCCAGAATATCAGATTCATCGGTTACTTTCCCCCAGCCAATTATCTCAGATTTAGCTTTGTCATAAAGAAAGAATTCAGTTTCAAATTGAAGAGCGAGAGTGGGCTCTGATTCCTGGTATGCAAAACTCACACGATCTCCGGCTTTCTTGATAAGTTGAAACTTGTACCCCTCTAAAAAATACACATATCGATCATCTGATTGCATCAACAAAGTGTCAGATGGTAGATTAATATCCAACTTAAGATTATCCTGGGCCAAGGTTTCCTTTTTAAAATTAGATTCTTCCAGCTCTAATTCCGACTGGATAACTGTAACTTTATTAGGTGTATTAGATGAAAAGGAAGGAGAAAGTGCCTGAAAAAAAAGGTCAATTTCCTGAGAATACATTCTTTTCTGAGTTGCATCAGGTGTCCAGTCCTGATTAAATGGGATCACAGAAAAAGAGGAAGTAGATGAATTTTTTTCAATATTCGAATTAAGATGAACAGATTGTCTGGGAGCACAGGAAGTAAAGATAAAAAAAAGGACGAGTGATATAGATATAGTTCTCTTTGTAGACATATTTTTAATTTTATACTTGATGAATTATGAGAAGCTACGATGAGTCAATTCAAAGAATTGTAAATTTATCGTAATAGTTTGCCTTGTTGGAAAGACGAAATAAAATCAATTAGGTTGCTATCTATTTATTTCTATCATCAGCTATAGAAATCTTCTTCTTATACAACTCCTTGATATGGATTTGCTGAGGACTCCCATCAGCTAGCTTAAGATATTCTAATCCGTAGTTTATTATAGAAGCTTCATTACGAATTTCTTTGTAGGCTGCCATTACTTCATCCAGCATATCAACATACACATGATATGGAGTTTTTCTTTGTGTTTTCAGAGAAATAACCGCTTTCTCGGGGGAATCGGACAGGTTGGGATTTTCTCCCCAGTTAGTAATAAAGCTTTTCAATACATCTTTTACTTCGTCCACTGTTACCAAATGATCATCCATCATAATTTCACCTTCATCATTTACAAGGATATTCATCAGGTTTCGTTCATGGATATCAGATTCAGTACCATCTGCAGGAGGGGGAAGTACCAACCCAATTCCAGTGTCAACGTTAATGGTAGTAGTTACTAAAAAGAATATTAGTAGCAGAAAGGCAATATCTGCCATAGACGAGCCATTGATTTCAGTTTTCTCCCGACCACGTTTTTGTAAGAACATAATTATTAGATTAGTTGCACTATTGAGCTATACTTTATAATAGGAATTCCAAGTCGAGTAGAACTCGCATTTCAATGCTAGGAAGTTTTTCAAAACAGGGTGACAGTATGATGTCACACAATGGTTGTAAGTTAGTGTCAGATCAAAAAAACAAAACTAAATCCAACGATCATGAACTCAGCAAATGCACTAACACACAATAAATCAACACAAGCTCCATCTTTAAACTTATTTGTAGCTCCTTTACTCAAGCGTATTAAAAAGGAAAGCGCAGAAGAGTATGTAGAAATGCAACAGACCTTTAATTTAATGGGATGGGGTAAACTTCCTGATGAGCTTAAAATGGAAATTTATGATGATGTTCGATACATGGTTCAGGAGCTTAAAGGGATGTATTCTTCCTGCGACCCAAATGTAGAAAGACGAAGAAACACCGTTAATTTCTGGGTAAGCAGTTTTCAAGATGGAATTTGTACCTTAGATGCAGCCATCCGGGGAGTAAAGATAAAAGCACTTTAATTTAAGTGTGATATTTACAATTATTTTTGTTTGGTTTTCCTATTATAGTTTTTTTCAAACAACTATTGTCTAATCAATTTAACGCTATGAATCGATCAAGTCTATTAACGGTATTATTAATTGCACTATTAGGGTTGCCTACTCTTGCTCAGACAAGCATAAAAGTTCATCAGAATGAACCTGATGGTATAATAAGTAAGCATATTTTTGGTCAATTTTCGGAACACTTAGGAAGAGGTATTTACCCAGGTATATGGGTGGGTGAAGATTCCGAAATCCCGAATATTGAAGGCTATAGAACAGATGTTTTAGAAGCCCTTCAGGTACTTCAAATCCCAAATATCCGCTGGCCAGGTGGTTGTTATGCTGATGATTACAACTGGCGAGATGGGATTGGACCACGAGATGAACGCCCGGTTACACTAAATGCTTTCTGGGGGCAAGTACCCGACGACAACAGTTTTGGTGTTCATGAATTTCTGCGATTCACAGATTTAATTAATGCTGAGCCATACATATCAGCAAATGTAGGAAGTTCAACACCTAAAGATATGTCTGACTGGATTGAGTATCTCACTTACGATGGAGAGACAACACTTACCAAAATGAGAAAAGAGAATGGTAAAGAAGAGCCATGGAAGATTAAATTCTGGGGCATTGGTAACGAAAGCTGGGGCTGCGGTGGAAATATGACTCCAGAGTTCTATGCCGATAAGTACAAACAATTTGCAACCTATGCCAGGAACCTTAGTGGTAATGAGTTATTTAGAGTTGCAAGTGGGATGTATGATACAGAGTATGAATGGACAGATACAGTTATGAGTAAAGCCGGTGATATGATGGAGGCTATCTCACTTCACTATTATACTATCCCAACAAGAGACTGGGATGCAAAAGGTCCTTCTATAGGTTTTAATGAAGAAGAATATATAGCAACAATACAAGGTTCTCTTCGAATGGACGAATTTATTGTGGGTCATTCAAAAGTAATGGACAAATATGATCCTGAAAAAAATGTAGTTCTTGCAGTTGATGAATGGGGAATTTGGACTGATCCATTAGAAGGAACAAACGGGGGCTTTCTGGAACAGCAAAATTCTCTGAGAGACGCTTTCATTGCTTCTACCACCTTCGATATTTTTGCAAGACATAACGAGAGGGTAAAGCTGGCAAATATTGCTCAAACTGTGAACGTACTTCAGGCAATGGTTTTAACAGAAGATGATAAAATGGTTAAGACACCTACCTATCATGCTTTTGAATTCTATACCGTCCATTATGATGCAGAACTTTTACCAATGGAGTTCGAATCTCCGGATTATACCCTTGGAGATATTAGTATCCCGGCTTTACATGGAACAGCATCAAAATCTGAGGATGTAAGAATCAATATTACACTTACTAATGTAGATGCAAATAATACTCATGAGTTAGTTCTTGATTTTAATAATCTGCGTGGGAAAAAAATAAGTTCAGCAAGAATCTTAACTGCTCAGAATGTGAATTCTCACAATACTTTTGAAGATTCAGATGTAGTCAGCCCAGCAAGTTTTAACGGTGCAAGCGTAAGAGGTAACTCTCTTAATGTTGAATTACCTGCTAAATCATTGGTGGTGATTACTTTAGACTAAGAATGTATTTTGGAAGAAGAACCGGTCTGTGATTCATTTTCATAGACATTGTTCTCTTCAATCGTAATCTTTTGTTCCTTTTCAGGCCGAAGTTTTGCTGAAATATTTTGAAGCAAAACTTCGGCCTGTTTCTTTTGTTTCTTGTAATGAGAACTGAGAATAAGGCGACTGATTGGTAACCCAAATAAAGCTCCTGAACCGGCTGCAATAAGTAAAGCTATATCGGATAATTGAGAATTGTCAAGTGCGATAGAAGTGATAGTGAATGCAACCATGCAGGAAATCATTGTGGCAAAAAAGCGGAATCCACCCCACGAATTAACCAGTTGGATTTTCGTTTTTCCATTGTTTGGGGTTAATGAAATATGCTTGTAGCCGGAGTTTTGCCTTCTTTGCTCCCATTCAAACGAGTGTGCCGTTTTAGTAACTTTCCCAATTCCTCCGGTCACTTTTCTGATCTCCTGAACTACTGTTTCCCAATCCTCATCACTCACTTCTCCTTTGGTATGAGCAATTTTCTGTATTCTTGAAGTAGCTTTTAACCATTTATAGTCATCACCCAGACTAGTAACATCGTAGGTATCCAGAGCTTCGGCTAATGAATCTTGATCGATTCCAACTTCTTCAGCGACCTGAATAAGTTCCTCTTTTGTTAACCCTTCTTTATCCCCATACAACTCTTTACGGGTTTGAATTTCAGAGGCTTTCGTTAGAATCTTACTAATATCTTTTTTAGAGTAGAGCGAATCACTCATGCTAGTTTTTCAATTTAGAATTTACCTCATTATTAATACTCTTTTCGTCATTGTAAGCGTCTTCCTCAATAAAAATACTAGGATTAGGACTACTTGAGAGTCTTTTTGAGACTATTTTGATGGTTTTTGTAAGCTTCTTCTTTTGAGATTTGAAGAACATCTTCAGGAAACTTAAACCGGCTCCTATACCCAATATGCCACCCAGAGGAGCGAGCAGCAAGGTTAGTGATTTAGCTAATCCAATATCTTTGAGGACAACCAAAGTTATACCTGACGCCAATACACCGGAAATAACAGTCACCAGAATTTTAAAAGCTGGCCAGTCTTCGCTGTACTCTATGCGGGTATTCCCTTTTTTAGGAATGAGGGACAGATTCTTAAACCCCATTTCATCAATTACATGGTTAATTTCGTATGCTTTACCGGTTTTTTTATCAACACCAGCTCCTCCAATCGAGCCTTTTAATTCCAGCTTTATTTCCTCCCATATCTCGTCATTAATCTCACCAGGGATCATCTGCACATGATGAAGACGGGAACTTCCGGTAAACCACGACCATTTTGATTCTTCAGGATCTTTCTTAAAGTTTAGAAGGGTTTCCTTTAGTGCATTTAAATCTAATCCTGATTCAACAGCAATTTCAAACAACTCTTCCTCCGTTAGTCCCGGTTCATCACTTTTTATAGTTTCCTTTTGACGTTTTATTGTCTCTGATAAAATTCTTGTGACCTCTTTCTGGGTATATGTTTTCTTGCTATTCAATAATCTTTGATTAGATAATTAGTTGTAAGAATCGGGCAATAATTACGAAAATTTTCAGAATAGGTTAAATATTATTCAGATCGGTTCAAAATCCTCTTCAGAAGTTTGTATCTTTGAAAAACCGCAAGCAAAATTCCCTGTTTCATGTACAAAATGAACAACTCTTCTCCTTTTGAACGCATCACCAGGCAAGGGCTTACTTATGATGATGTTCTTCTTGTTCCAAATTATTCAAAGGTACTCCCTCGTGAAGTTGACTTAAGTGTACAATTAACTCCGTCGCTCAAATTAAACATCCCGATTCTCAGTGCAGCGATGGATACTGTTTCTGAATATCGACTTGCAATTGCTTTAGCCAGGGAAGGAGGGATTGCAATGCTCCACAAAAATATGAGCATTGAGGATCACGCAGAACAGGTTCGACTAGTAAAGAGAAGTGAAAGCGGTATGATTGTGGATCCGGTTACTCTTACTGCTGAAGCGACAGTAAAAGACGCCAGAAACTTAATGAAGATTCATAAAATTGGCGGAATTCCTATTGTTGATGGGAAAGGAATATTGGTAGGGATTGTAACGAACAGGGATCTGCGATTTGAATCTGAGTTAGGCAGAAAACTCGGAGACATTATGACCAAAGAGAATTTAATTACGGGTAAAGAGGGAACAAGCCTAAAAGAGGCAGAAGAAATTCTTCAGGACTATAAAGTAGAAAAACTTCCAATCGTTGATAAAGACAGTAAGTTGATAGGTTTGATTACCTTCAAAGACATTGAAAAGAAAATGAACTTCCCGAATGCATGTAAAGATGAAATGGGAAGACTTAGGGTGGGTGCTGCAGTTGGAGTTACTCCCGATACTATAGATCGAGTAGATGCATTAGTTGCAGCCGGAGTTGATATCATTACAGTAGATACCGCTCATGGACATTCACAAGGAGTTTTAAACACTGTTTCAACCATCAAGAAAAAATATCCTGATTTAAATGTTATAGGTGGTAACATTGCAACCAGGGCAGCAGCCGAAGCTTTAGCTGATGCAGGAGCTGATGTGGTTAAAGTAGGAGTTGGTCCAGGTTCAATTTGTACAACACGTGTGGTTACTGGAGTAGGTGTTCCTCAGCTTAGTGCTGTAATGGAAGTTGCAGAGTTCTGTAAGAATAATGGCATTGGCTTGGTTGCTGATGGTGGAATCAAACAAACCGGAGATATCCCTAAGGCTATTGCCGGTGGAGCTGATGTGGTGATGATGGGTTCTATGTTTGCCGGAGTGGATGAAAGCCCGGGTGAGACCATCATTTATGAATCTCGTAAGTATAAGTCTTATCGTGGAATGGGTAGTATAGGTGCAATGAACAAAGGTTCAAAAGATCGCTACTTCCAGGATGTGGAAGATGATATCAGAAAGCTTGTCCCGGAAGGAATCGAAGGCCGTGTTGCATTTAAAGGATACTTAGGAGAAGTAGTACATCAAATGACTGGTGGACTTAGAGCTGCAATGGGATATTGTGGAACGGCAAATATTGAGGAACTTAAAACCAATGCTGAGTTTGTTCAAATATCTGCTGCTGCTTATAAAGAAAGCCACCCACATTCGGTTCAGATTACAAAAGAAGCTCCAAACTACTCTGTCTGATCGAAGCTTCAGCAATGAAAAATGTACTCGTAATTGTTTATTACTTTCCTCCAATGGGAGGAAGTGGAGTGCAACGACCGCTTAAGTTCGTGAAATATTTAAGAGAATTTGGCTGGAATCCAATCGTGCTATGCCCAGATCCTGGTGCTTATCATGTGTTTGATGATTCACTTCAAAAAGAACTGGACGAATTGAACGTTGAGGTATATCGTGTAAAGGCTAAAACCCCATTTCATTTTTTCGCAGGTAATAAGAATCAGCAAAAACTGACCATTTCTGATAAAAAAGCTAAGGTTCTAAGAAAAGTTTCTAAACTCTTTTACTATCCTGATAATAAAAAAGCATGGATCAATCCCGCCTTTCAAATGGCAAAGGATATTATTTCTTCCAGAAAAATAGATGTAATCTTTAGCTCGGCTCCACCTTTCAGTAATCATATTCTTGCTGCAAAGCTGAAAAGAGAAACAGGGCTTCCGACAGCTCTTGATTACAGGGATTCCTGGCTGGATAATCATTTCATGACTGGTCTTTTCGGTTGGCAAAAAAAAATTATGAAAGCCCAGGAAAGAGAATGTCTGGAGGTTAGTGATACGGTTATTGGATTAGATAAGTTTATGGTCAATAGTATTTCTGAACATCATCAGGAAATAAAACTCAATCCTCATATTATAACTCATGGGTTTGACCCGAAGGATTTCGAGAGTTCAAATTCAAATATCTTTGATTACAAAAAAGATAAATTAAACATTTTATATAGTGGCTTATTCTATGAGTCAAACCAACCGGATATTTTCCTGATCTCTATAAAAGAGTTGATTGATGAGAATAAATTGCCAAAAGAGAAAATACATCTTCATTTTCAAGGTGGGCTAGATAAAAGAATTAGTCAGCTAATACAATCGTTAGAGTTAGAAGAAATATCCAATGATTACGGTTATTTAAGTCATCATAACGCTGTTTCAAATCTTAAAAAAGCGGATCTATTATGGATGATTTCTAACTTCTCAAAGGATTTGAAACAAGTGAAATCAGGGAAGCTTTTCGAGTACTTTGGATCGGGGAAGCCTATTTTAGGTTTAGTGCATCCTGGATCTGCATCTAATTTTTTAGAGGAGTATAAATCTGGATTTTCAACTCCTCCGGATTATAAAACCAGACTCAAGGAAATACTCTATCATATTTTTAAATTATGGGAAACGAATAAATTACCGCAGCCAAATAAAGAATTTATCTCCAAATTCAATCGGAGAACTCTTACTTCAGAATTAGCATCAATTTTTAATGTAATTTCCAGCGAATAGGTGCATCTTTAGAGTAACGCTATGTTAGATTTTTTAAAAAAGCTTTATGAACAACGTCTTAAAAAGATCACAGTGATCTTATTGGATGATTCGCGCCCAGGTGAGGATAATTCCTATCAATTTAAGCCGACTAAATTTTTTATGTTTTTAACGCTTATCTGTGTGATGCTCTCTATGTTTGTGGCTCTTATTTTCATGCTTACTCCTTTAGGTGCATTATTATACAGTAAAGAGGATGCAGAAATGCGTGCACAGGTTGAAAGTATTACCCAAAGGGTTATAGCTCTGCAGGACTCATTGATAGTCAGAGACTACCAATTATCCGAGATGAAGGATGTTATTAGATTGAGTGTAGATACCACGTTAGCTATGGATAAGCGTTTTACATCTATGTTTGATAATGACCAGCAACTGGAAGATTTATTTGCTAATCGTTTTGATGACGATCTTACAAGTGAAAGAGTGAGTACCTCTGGAATTATTTTCTCTAATGTATTTAAAGCTGCACCGGATTTTCCGGCAAGTTTCCCTGTTAATGGAACACTTACAAGAGGATATGAGCCTGAGAATGCACATTATGGTATTGATGTAGCCACAAAAGAAGAAGAGTTGATCACATCCATTGCAGATGGTACCATCGTAAACGCAAGCTGGACAATAAGTGATGGCTATGTGATTTCAATACAACATGCCGGGGGATTATTAAGTATATATAAGCATTGTTCATCCCTTACAAAAAAGAGTGGCGATGTGATTTTAAAAGGTGATATTATAGGAACGACCGGAGATGTGGGTGTTTCCAGTTCCGGCCCACACCTTCATTTAGAAATTTGGAAAGATGGGTTGGCTCAAGACCCTTCAATTTATTTAATTCAATAGTCTCTATGTTTAACTCAAACAAACCAGGAATAAAAGTGAGTAATCAACAAAATACTTCTCCATCTGTGAATATTATCAGCGAGGGCACCAAATTAAAAGGGAACCTTAATGCTAAAGCTGATATACGAATTGGCGGAACCGTTGATGGAGAAGCCATATCGAAAGGCAAACTCATAATCACTGATAAAGGTCGGGTAGTTGGAAATGTAACATCATCTGATGCCGATATTGCAGGCCGTGTTGAAGGTGAGGTTCGGGTATCTAACAAACTTGTTCTTCGAAAGGAAGCCATAATTGATGGTAATATTTACACGAAAACGCTCATAGTTGAAGAAGGAGCTCAGATTAATGGAGCTTGCCGAATGGGAGAGGAGTCAAAGACTTTGTCACAAGCAAGCGATGCTGATTTTGAAAAGGGAACCCACCTAAAGGCAAAAGCTGCAGGTAGTTGAGCGATAACTACCTGCCCAGAAAATATAGAGAATATCTTGGGCTCGGGGCTGAAATTGCTGCTACATTAGCAATTCCGATTGCTCTCGGCTATGTCTTGGATATCTATTTAGAGAGTAGTCCCTGGGGATTATTAAGTGGTGCTGCAATCGGAATTAGTTTTTTCTTCTTCTCTATATTCAGAATTGCAAAAAAGCTGGATAAAAACAACGAATAACAGTTGTGCTAAAAAAACTCATCAAGCTGGATTTATTTTTACTACCTGTTTTGGGAATTCTTTTTTTTCTTTTCCCTCTTTTACAATGGGTTAGTTTGATCTCAGGAATACTTTTAAGTGGAGTATCAATCCATGTAAGTGCTTGGGTTCTGGAGGCTTTCTGGGATAGGGAATGGGATATATTTAATAAAGTTTTCTTTTTCTCTCTCATCGGACGTTTTTTTCTGGTCGTAACTGTGCTGGGAATTTTGCTTGCAATGACAAAAATTGATGAAATCTACTTTACAGTTAGTTTCATAATTTCCTATCTTAGTTATTCTATAACAGAAATGATTTTTTTCACCAAAATCTTAGAAAAGAAAAGCAGCTTAAAATAATGATCCAGACCCTGCGTCGCGTATTTCTTACGATTCTTTTTTTATCAGTTAGTACACCCAATTTTGCAGCAGACGCAGCCACAGGTGATGAAGAGCCTGTTCTAGATGTTATGGGTACCGTAGTTGATCATGATTATTTTAAAGTACCTGGGTTTATCAATGGTGGAAAAATTTACTTGCCACGGTTAATCCTTTGGAGCGACGCTGAAGGCAACACTAATTTTGATGCTGCGCTGAGCACAAAGGCTTTTGTTAAAAAAACAGATTTTGAAGAAGTAGATCACGCGCTTGTTGCACCTCAAGGCGCTAGTATAATTGTCGATTTTTCTATTACATCCCATTTAGTGTATTTCTGGTTGGGAATGATTTTAGCTGTATGGATAACGGTTTCTATGTCAAATCGCTATAAAAAAGGTGTTGGAAGAGAAGTAGAGCCACAAGGTGCTTTTCAGAATATTTTTGAAGTGCTATTTGTATTCATCAGAGATGATGTTGCCCGTTCTAATATTGATGATCACAAAGCGGATAAATATGTGCCCTATTTCTTTACGGTATTTATGGGTATAGCATTTATGAACTTGTTTGGACTTTTGCCTTGGGCAGCAACTGCAACAGCTGATTTAACAGTTACTGCAACACTTGCAGTAATTACCTTTTTTATAACTCAGTTCAGTGGAACTAAAGATTATTGGGGGCACATTTTCTGGTTTCCGGGAGTGCCAACCTGGGTACGTGGAATTTTAACCCCGGTTGAAATATTAGGAATGTTTACCAAGCCTTTTGCGCTTGCCATTCGTTTATTTGCAAATATGTTATCAGGAAAGATTATGATCATCGCTATTCTTGGGTTGATCTTCATTTTTGCTGATACATTCGGTCCGGCAGCCGGATACGGAGTAAGCGTGGTATCAGTAGTGTTAACTGTGGTGCTGTACGCCTTAAAGGTGTTTGTAGCATTATTACAGGCATATATCTTCACATTGTTATCAGCAGTGTTTATTGGTATGGCAGCAGAAGATCATCACCATGATGAAGAACATTACAATGCAGAACACGCAGCATAAACTTTTTTCACATAAATAACCCTAACAACTAAAATATAGAATACTATGGGACTTTTAGCAGCTGGTATTGGAGCTGGAATCGTAGCTTTAGGAGCTGGAATCGGAATCGGAATGATCGGTAAAGGAGCTACAGAAAGTATTGCACGTCAACCAGAAGCTTCTGGAGATATTCGTGGTGCAATGATTCTTACTGCCGCTTTCATCGAGGGTGTTGCCCTTCTTGGCGCGGTAATTTGTATCCTTCTTGCACTTCAGGTTGGTTCATAAGAAAGGATTAATAAATGACTTTCCTTTTAGCAGGCGGAGGCGGTATTCTATCATTTAACACGGGTTTTGCAATCTGGATTTTAATTTCCATGATTGTATTCCTGTGGGTAATGATGAAGTATGCTGTACCTCCAATCATGAAATCGCTCAACGAGCGTGAAGCCAAAATTAAAGATTCATTAGAGTCTGCAGAGCAGGCGTTAGCCAAAGCTGAGCAGGTTTCTAAAGATAATCAGAAGGCACTTCGTGAAGCAGAGGCAAACGCACAGCAAATCCGCAAAAAGGCGAAGGAAGAAGCAGATTTACTCCGGGAAGACCTTATTGCGAAAGCTAAAGAGGACGCCTCTCAGATCGTTGAACAAGCAAGAGCATCGATAGAGCAAGAGAAGAAGCAAGCGCTAACTGAGTTACGTGCAGAAGTAGCTCATCTGGCAATTAAAGCTGCTTCAACTATTCTCGATGCAGAGCTTGATACAAAAAAGAACAGCAAATTAGTCGATAATTTTATCGACGATTTGTCAAAAAATTAATCTATTAACCTATGTCGGTATCTAAAGCAGCACGGCGTTATGCTTCCGCATTGTTGGAAACAGCAAAAGATCAGAAGTCTGTTGAAAACACGCTTAAAGATATCCTTTTCATCAAAAATACGATTGATAACTCCAAGGATTTACTTCTTTTTTTGAAGAGTCCTGTTATCAAACCTGATGATAAGGAAGCTGTACTGAAATCAATCTTTGAGAAACATGTAAGCAAACTCAGTAATGAATTTGTAAAACTAGTTTCTACCAAAGAGAGAACTGAATTACTTCCGGAAATAGTTGTTGCCTTTATTCAGGAATACAACGAACACGCTGGAATAATTGAAGTGGAAGTGCGAACAGCGAAAACTTTAGATGATATACAGGTTAAAGAGTTGCAAAAAGTGCTTGAAAAAACTACTTCCAAAAAAGTAGAAATGAATTTAAAAGAAGAAGCCGAATTGAAAGGTGGATTATTAGTGAAAATTCAGGATACGGTAATTGATGGAACCGTTAAGCACAAATTGGAACAGCTAGAACAAACATTCCGCGATAATGTCGTGGAATTGAATTAGAACAGATTCAGAAACAATTATTACAATGAGCCAAGTCAGACCCGACGAAGTTTCAGCCATATTAAGAAAACAATTATCCGGCTTTGATAATGAAGCTGATGTATATGATGTTGGTACCGTACTTGAAGTAGGTGACGGTATTGCACGTGTATATGGCCTATCAAAAGTAGAAGCAGGTGAGCTGGTAACATTACCCGATTCAAAGGATGAAAATGGTAATGCAGCAACCGGAATGGTACTTAACCTTGAAGAAGATAACGTTGGTATTGTTCTCTTCGGATCAACAAGTGCAGTGGAAGAAGGCGATGTGGTTAAAAGAACCAAAAGTATTGCCTCAATTAATGTTGGAGACGGAGTTTTAGGTCGTGTAATTGACCCTCTTGGTAATCCAATCGATGGAAAAGGACCTATTAGTGGTGAAACTTTCACGCTTCCACTTGAAAGAAAAGCTCCGGGTGTGATTTATCGTGAGCCAGTTGCTGAACCACTTCAAACTGGAATTAAAGCGATTGATGCATTAATTCCGATAGGACGTGGTCAGCGGGAGTTAATCATTGGTGATCGTCAGACTGGTAAAACTTCTGTAGCGGTTGATACAATATTGAACCAGAAAGCTACTCAGAATTCTGAGAAGCCTGTATTCTGTATTTATGTAGCTGTTGGTCAGAAAGCGTCTACAGTTGCCGGAATTAAGAAAGTATTGGAAGAAAACGGTGCGATGGATTACTCTGTAATTATCAGTGCTCCCGCTAGTGCTGCAGCACCGTTACAATATATTGCTCCATTTGCGGGTGCTGCAGTTGGTGAATTTTTCCGTGATACTGGCCGCCACGCATTGGTTATTTATGATGATTTATCGAAGCAAGCAGTAGCTTACCGTGAGCTATCACTACTGTTGAAGAGACCTCCGGGACGTGAAGCATATCCTGGTGATGTTTTCTATCTACATAGCCGTTTACTTGAAAGAGCTGCAAAGATTATTAATGATGATAAAGTAGCTCAGTCGATGAATAATATTCCTGATGTTCTTAAGTCGAAAGTGAAGGGTGGAGGTTCATTAACTGCTCTTCCTGTAATTGAGACTCAGGCCGGTGATGTATCTGCGTACATTCCAACCAACGTAATTTCGATTACAGATGGTCAGATTTTTCTTGATACTGATTTATTCAACTCAGGTATTCGTCCTGCTATTGATGTAGGTATCTCAGTATCTCGAGTTGGTGGTTCGGCACAGGTTAAATCCATGAGAAAACTATCCGGTACATTGAAACTTGATTTGGCTCAGTACCGTGAATTGGAAGCTTTTGCAAAATTCGGTTCCGATCTTGATCCTGCAACTCAGGCTCAATTGAGAAGAGGTGAGCGAACTGCTGAATTATTGAAGCAGGATGTTTATCAACCACTTCCGGTTGAAAGAGAAATTGTACTGCTAAAAGTAAATGCAGAAGGACTACTTGATTCACTTCCTGTTGACCAGATTGGTGAATTCCAGACTCAATTCCTTGAGACTATATTGACAAAATACAGTAAAGAAATGGAAACTCTGGCATCAAATGGAGTATTGAGTGATGAGTTTGGAGCGGAAGTTGTTTCAACTGCAAAATCAGTAATTGATCAAATTTTAGCGGCGCAAGAAGCATAAGAAATGCCAAATTTACGCGACATACGAAACAGGATTAGTACTGTTAATAATACACAGCAGATTACCAAGGCTATGAAAATGGTTGCGGCTGCGAAGCTTAGAAAGGCTCAGGAGCGAATGGTTCAGACCCGCCCATATGCTACTAAGATTCAGGATGTAGTAGGTCGCCTGGTTGGTAGCAGTTCTGCTTCAAATCCGATTATGAGAAATACAGATGAAGTTAAAACTGTATTAATGATCGTGATTGGTTCCGACAGAGGGCTTTGTGGTGGTTTTAATAACAATCTTTTCAAAGAAGTAGAAAAGAATATTGAAGCTAATCTTTCTAATCACAAAGAAAATGGAACATTATCTCTGATAACTGTTGGAAAGAAAGCCGGGGCTTATTTCAAAAAACGTAAATACAATGTGGTAGAATCACATCCTGGTTTCTTTGATAACCTGCAATATGATTCTACTTCCGCACTCATGAGTAATGCAACTCAACAGTTTGTTGATGGAGATTTTGATGAAGTATATATAGCGTTCAACGAATTTAAGTCTGTAATAGCTCAGAACAGAAAGGTGGACAAAGTGTTACCTATTGATGCGACTGAAATTTCTGGTTCACCTGATGATGCTTCTAAAGAATCAATTGATTATATTTTCGAGCCTGATTCTGAGGCGATTCTTGAGAAATTACTCCCACTTCACTTGAATATTCAGTTGTGGAAAGCAGTACTTGAATCGAATGCATCAGAGCAGGGCGCAAGAATGTCGGCTATGGATAGTGCGACCGAAAATGCGAAGGATCTGGAGCGTGAGCTTAAGCTCAAATATAACCAGGCCCGACAAAGTGCAATTACGACTGAAATTTCTGAAATTGTATCCGGTGCTCAGGCACTTGGAGGAAACTAATTTTAGGAGAGTTGGCAGAGTGGTCGAATGCGGCGGTCTTGAAAACCGTTGAGGCGCAAGTCTCCGGGGGTTCGAATCCCTCACTCTCCGCAATAAAAAATAGCCCCGAATGGGGCTATTTTTGTTTTAAATAAAAGGTAAAAGCATGCGTTGTAGCGCAAACACAATCTTATGACTACACGTACTTCATTATTATTTTTATTTCTAATTCTGTTTGCAGGATCATCAACTCTTTATGCGCAGGATACACTTCGTATTTCATTTGATGAGTTTCTTTCCATCGCTTTAGATAATTCGGGGCAGATGAAAGTGGTAGATACTAAAGTTGACTTAGCAGAGAATCGAAGTCAGATGGCGAAGGATCAACGTTTTTTGCCTTCTCTTAGCTTCCGGTCAGAGCATGCAATAGTTCCGGGTGTTACGTCACCCAACAATTTTCCCGATGAACAGATTTATTTAGATGGGGATGCTTACAACGACTGGAATAAAATTGGAGTATACACCCGATTACGATTACAAGGAGTTCAGCCGGTTTTTACATGGGGTGCTATAAACAAAGCTATCAATGCAGCAGAGATTGGAGTTAAAGCAACTCAAAAGGAATATGAGGCTACTCAGGCAGAGATTGAGCTACGACTTTATGATCTATATCACAGTTATGTTTTTGCGTTAGAGATAGAGCGATTACTTAGTGATGCGGAGGATAAAGTACGCCAGATTGAAAATGCCTTGGATAAGCAGTTAGAGGACGATCCTTCTCAGGTAGATGAATCAGATGTGTTTAAGTTCAAGGTATTCAAGGCACAATTTGGCATTCAAAAGGAGGAAGTAACTCAAAGTCTGATATTTGTTCGTGAAACATGGAATTATGCATTGAGTAATGATGAAGGAACAGTTTATGAACCTCAAGTCAGATTCCTTGACCCTATACAAACTGAAATTCAGGAAATAGGTCATTATCAAAATAGTGCAACAGTAAACAGAGCGGAATTAGTAGGACTTGAACTTGGAAGAAGTGCCCTTCAAACATACATTGGTTCTCTTAAAGCTCAGAATTTACCTGGTTTATATCTTGGATTTACAACCACATTTGCAAGTACTCCTATCAGACCTCGCCAACCTAATCCATTCATCAGAACACCAGAAAATACATTCAATACTGCGGTAGGATTTACTATTCGCCAAAATCTTAATTTTTTTCAGGCAAAGACTTCTCTTAAGCGCAGCAAGCTTGAGGTTAATAGATTAGATTATCTTAAAGATGCTATGCAGGATGGAATAATTCTTGAGGTAAATGAGGCGTACAGAAATGCAGCTCTTGCTGAAGTGAAGGTTGAAAAAACCGATGAAGCACTACTAATTGCAAAAGAATGGCTTAGAATGGAACAATTAGACTACGATTTAGGGTTTGGAGAATCGAAAGATTTAGTTGATGCTGTAAAGCAAGAGCTTGAATTAAGGTTGACTGAGAAGCAGCATATTTTTGAATTCAACTCTGCAATGGCAAAACTTAATAAATCAGCTGGATTGCCGTTAACAACATCGACAGAAAATTAAATAGGGATTTATGAGACTTTTAAAACAAGCTACACTTTCAATATTAGTGGCGATTATTATAAGTTTTGCTTCATTTGCTCAAAATAGCGAAGAGTTTATTAGAGAAATGCTTACAGAGCGCGATCAACAAATAAAAGAGCTTTTAGGACCTGAAGGGCAAGAATATACTGATCAGCAAAGAGCAGAACTCAAAGAGATCATTAACGGAATCATAGATTTCGAAGAAATGGCCAAAATTGCTCTGGATGAAACCTATAATGAAATTTCAGAAGAAAGCCGTACCGAGTTTGTTGACTTGTTTACGACTATTATTAGGGATCACTCTTTAAACACATTAGAAATCTATCGTGCTAAAATAACCTATAATTCTATTGAGTTGGAAGAAGGTAGTGCAATGGTAGAAACAATGGCAGAACTTGATGATATAAGAACTCCTGTTGATTATAAGATGGCACTTGAAGGAGATGAATGGGTAATTACTGATATGAGTGTAGATGAACTATGGACAGCTGAATCCTATAAAAATCAGTTCCAACGAATAATTGAACGTCGTGGGTTTGATACACTTATGGAAAGTCTGAGAAAGAGAGCGGCCAGAGAGTAAATTTTCATAAGTCTTTTAATCAGGACTCAGAACCCTTATCTTTACAAAAAAACTAACAGTGCTACACTCCTATAAGAAAGATAAGGCTGGCAAAGAAGGATATGTGTATGTAAGCTATGGGCATCCCAAGTATTTAAAACATACCATTGCTTCTGTTGTAAGTCTTCGTCGTCACGATAAAAAACGACCAGTTGCCCTTGCTTGCAGCGATAAACAACGGAAAATTTTAGAAGAGAAAGGTCTTGAAGGCTTATTTGATGTAATTCATCCACTTCCGGAAGAACACGCATCTATCGTTGGATTTAAACACAATGTGCATCATTACCTGTTTTTTGAAAAGAATATTTTTTTAGATAGTGATATCGTTTGGTGTAAGAACCCCAATTCTTTATGGAAATCTCTTTCGCCTTTTGATTTTACGATCACTGGAAATCTTATTTCTGATAGTTTTTTTGGAGCTGCGAAAGGAGTAGGAGTTCTTAAAGACGTTTTTTTTGGGAGAAGAAGGAAAACACTCAAGAAGTTTGGGCTTAGTTATTTAAGCCGTGTTCAATCAGGGCTAATTTATGCTGCTGATTATGAGCAAACTAAAAAAGTATGCCAACTAGCTGGAGAGATGCTCTCCAGAAAGGATGAAACACACTTCCGAAGCCGAAAGATGGAGCAGGGTAGAACTGAAGAATCATGTGAGTGGAGCCTGGCTATGGCGATGTCTAAACTAAATAATCCCATATACCCATGGCTGCAGGGACATAATAGCCCACAATTAGATTATATAGATGATCTTACTGAGCATGACGAAGATTTCCAATATGTACGCTGCAAGTATTATAGTCATGATTTCGTGTATTCATTCAGAGGCCTTAAATCTTCAGGAATCAGAAGTACTTTAATAAAAATTGCCGGCTTATTTCCTGGAATGAGTGACTATTTGATGGTGACACCTTACTGTTTGCATTTCGGGTGGTATCACCAAAAAACTCCTTTTTACACTTTTGCGGAAAAAGTATGGTATAAATTTGAGTCAGAAGGAGTCCCTGAGCGGCTTAATTATATAGATGAAGTAGCTTCTAATGAAGCTTAATGATCAAACAAAAGAGCTGATTAAAAAAGTTCTTAGGATCTTAATACAGGTAGCTATTATAGGTTACCTGATTTTTCAGGTATATGAAATTGGTTTAGGGAATCTGGTGAGATCGCTTCCAACAAAGCCATTATTCTATGTGCTATATCTGCTCATTTATTTTTCTCTTCCTATAGCAGAAATATTTATTTATCGGGTTTCCTGGCCACTTCAGTGGAAATCTGCATTTCCAATATTTATTCAAAAGAAAGTATTGAATACAGATGTAGTGGGCTATTCAGGAGAGTTTTTCTTGTATCAATGGGCTAAGAATAACTTACTGATTCCTGCAAAAGATGCGCTGAAAACGATTAAAGATAATAATATTCTTTCCTCTGCAGCTTCCACAATGATTACTCTTGCCTTGTTGTATTATTTCATAACCCAAGGTTATATCAATATTCAGGATTATTTAAATAATATTAATACTGGAGTGATTCTGGGGATTGTTTTTGGTGGAATTATTATCGCTATCGCGGTATATCAATTCAGAAGTTATATCATTTCCATGAGCTTTAGAGATGCTCTAAAAGTATTTTCACTTCATGCCTTTCGGATTGTCTTTATCAATATTATCCAAATTTTGCAGTGGGAAGTAGCTCGGCCGGAAATAACATTAGCCGTTTGGTTTAGCTTATCAGCAGTACAGATTATTTCATCCCGAATTCCATTTTTACCAAGTACAGATGCATTATTCGTCACAATAGCGCTTGAAGTATCAGGTCTGGTTCAGGTTCCAAGAGAGTTGCTGGCAGGCATTCTTACAGCTAATTTAGTACTTAAGAGAATTCTAAATGTGAGCACTTATTTAGTCGCTAATCTGTTTAAAAATGCAGTAACTTTGGATAAATCAGAATCAGAGAGAAAAGACTTTAATTTAGATGCTTAAGAGAGTAAGCCTTTCAGTAACGGCTTTATTTTATTTATCAATCTCAACTAATGCTCAGTTTCAGCCTGAAATTATTACATCAAGTTTTGGACTTGAGTCTCACTTAAGTCTATCATCATTGGATGCTGAATTACCTTTTTGGTTACATAATCAGCAGTTTGGGAAAGTAGATCAGTATTCTTCAAATGCACTTCTTTATGGAGCTGTAAAATCAGACTTATATAGCAGGGATTCTTTTTCAATAGTTATGGGAGGGGAGTTAGTTGGGCGTGTTTCAGAGAACTCTACATTATTTCTAAACCAGTTTTATGTTGAAAGCAACTTGGGTTCTATAAAACTGAGCGGTGGTAGGTTCCATGATCCTTTAGCTTTAAAAGAGGAGGAGCTGTCTACTGGTTCGTTTATTGTGAGCAGGAATGTTACTCCAATCCCTAAAGTAGCAATATATACAGATGGTTTTGTGCCTATTCCAGGAACAAATGGAATTCTTAATGTAAATGGTTTATTAAGTCATGGATGGTTTACTGACAATCGATTTACAAATAATGCCTACCTCCACCAAAAATATTTTTATCTGGGAATAAAGTACGCTTTTTTCTATGCCAAGGGAGGGATTATTCACAATGTACAATGGGCGGGTAATAATTACTTAGAAGGCAATCTTCCTGATTCATTCAAAGATTTTCTCGAAGCTACTTTTGCAATAGGTTCATCAGATCGGCGAGCTCCTGCTGGTGAACAAAGTAATGCACTTGGTAACTCGGTTGCTGGGTATGATTTTAGCCTGGATATATTTTTAAAGTCAGCTGATTTGAGAGCGTATCGATTGTTTTATCTAGAGGATAAAGTTTCCACGAGATTCAGAAGTCCCTGGGATGGAATTTGGGGAGTGTCTGTTAAACCTAAAGATTCGAAGCTAATAACTTCTTTTTTGTATGAACACATCAACACAAAAAGGCAAGACTCTTTTGATTTTGAACCATACGGGACAGCTACATACTATAATCATTTTATTTATCGAACCGGATGGACCTATGAAGGAAGGGTGATTGGTAATTCTTTATTGTTAACAGACGGTTCAGATGATCAGCCCATTTACAATAACATTCTTATAGCTCACCATTTAGGAGTCAAAGGGCAACTTCCATTTCTTTTAAGCTATAAGCTACTCTATACTTTTAGCAGAAATTATGGAGAAGTGCAGGATCAAATAATTAGCAGATCTAATGAAAATGGTCCGGTTATGGGAGTATTCAGACCTCTTGGAGAGCTAAAAAAAGTAAACCATTCTTTTTTACTTGAGTTTGAAAAACCACTCAAAAACAATCCTAACATTAAATTTGGAACTGGAATAGCCGTTGATGTGGGTGAGCTTTATGAAGACAGGATAGGGATCACTTTCAAAATTAATTATCAGTTGAATTGACTGAAATTTTAGAGTAGTCAAAGCTGATCAGCGATTCTTTCACGTAGGTTTGTTCTTCTAAAGTTAAACGCTCAAACTTTTTTGAAGTACTTAATTCAGAGGAGTAGTTTTTTGCTTTCCAGGTTTCTTCCTCATTGATAAGTGATTCTGCTGTTTCATTGAAAAACGTAAACAAACGATCTGAATAAGAAATGTTCATTCTTTTCAAAAGGGTAGATATAGTTTTTTCAGGGTGATCAATCAAATCCTGATACAAGACAAAGTGCTGATTTTTACCACCAATATATTTTGAAGAAATTCGAATACTGCGGTTCCACCAGAAAACACTTTTTTTAAGAGAACGACTTCCTTCCCAATGTTCAGGGCTATTTCTGGTAGCTTCATTAAGGCTAGCTACTACATCTTCACCTTTTCTGATTATATGAATGAATTGAGCATCAGAATCCACACTTTGGATTTCATTAATAAAGTGAAGATGTCGAGGCGTTTTTTCGAGTAAATATTTATGTAAATCTTTGGTAGAAAAATGTTTAGCTATTTTGTCTAACTGAGATAGAAGGTTAGATACCCATGCTTTAGTAATAAAGATGGGGGTTTTAATTGCTGAAGTGGAAGAATCAGAGACTTGTAAATCGGTAAGTATTCTCCGGAGTATATCGACATGATTTTGCCTGTAAATCGTAAAATACCTGACAATAGGATTGATCGATATTGTCTTAGAAAAGAGATGTGTTTCAGGAAAAGAAATAATCTCAGGATGAGAAGCCAAAATGCTTTGTAAAAGCGTAGTACCTGAACGTGGGCATCCAACCAAAAAAATCCGCTTCATCAGAGTAACTCTAATTCTTTAGAAAGAGTGATGTAGTCGGTAAAAGCTTTTTCTGCTTCGTCACTTAACTTAAAACGAGGATGTGAAAACAAATCTCTTTTCAATACGGCATGCCATATATATTGAATGAGGGCAATAGGAGAATTTCTAATCCGTCTCCGAAAATGCTCTTTTTCCCAGGTGTTATTACCATGATAAGCTCGAAGGAATAAATGATTAAAGGAATCATCCAGCTTGAAGTAACGCTTCTCCATCCATTCGTTAAGATAAACGGTGTCCTCAGCTCTCCGGGTTTCCGGATATCTTATCTCAGAACTATTACGATGCATAATACTACCCGGAATTCCATTTGGTAAAACCCCAACATAGGGATGATCCATAAATTCCTCCGTATCAAGATGCATAAGCGCAGAGGAGAGGCAACAGGCATCATAGCCCTGATCTAAAATCTCAGCCTGAATTTTAATCCTATCTTCATGATACCAGTCATCATCATCCCATTGCACTAAATAATCACCAGATGCTTCCACAAGACTTCGGTTTCTAAGCTTTCCAAGCACAAAATCGGGTTCTTTCTCAAGCTTTATATACTTCACCTGATCTGTGGGTAAATCTTTAAAGAGGGGCGTGTAGTCTTCATTTCCGTCATCTACAACTACAAGCTCTTTATTTGAATAGCTTTGTTTTTTGAAGCATTCGACGGCTCGTTTAGCTAGATTTTTTCGATTGGCTGTTACCATTAAGCAACTTACCTTAGACTGTTCCAATAAAGACGATTCTTGGTTAACTGACATTATCAATTTTTAATACTGAGAATAAATCTAAAAATAAAAGCGTTATTCAGACGGCTCTTATAAAGCGCTAAATATAATCATAAAGCTAACGATCTTTAAGACAAATCTGGAATGAAGGTAGTAACACTTCTTTTTATTATTTCAATGACTTTAAACCCTGTTTTTGCTCAGGATTTAAAGGATATACATAATCCACTTAAAGAATTAACAAATGGGGGGAGACTGATTGAAGATTTTGAAAATGAGCCTATTGGAGGGTTACCGGGGGGGTGGTATAATCGCGATTTAAAGCGAAAAGCCAATCATCCGGAAGAAGCTTTGCTTTATCATTATTCAATTCAGGAGGAGGATGGTAATCAGTTTCTTTATTTCGATCATACCGATGCCCGACACTTGAATTTACCATTAAAAGAAAGGCCAAATCTTAATATTTATGAAACCCCGGTTTTAAGCTGGAAGTGGAGAGTAGAAGAAATTCCTGAAGGTGGAGATGAAACAGGAGATGATAACGATGTGGCTGCGAGTATTTATGTAGTTTTCGATATGGGAAGAGTGGCACTATTCAAAAAAGTACCAAAATCAATCAGATATACATGGAGTAGTACTCTAGAGAAAGGTTCTGATCACTCTATTTTTTTCGGAAATCAAAAAATAGTAGTACTGGAATCAGGAAATGAGAATGTAGGTTCAGGCTGGATGCAGGTTAAACGAAATATTGTAGAAGATTATCGCCGTTTATTTGGAGATGATCCCCCAAAAAGACCTCTTGCGATCCTTATTCTAAGTGATGGAGACAGTACCTATGAAAACGCCATCGCTTACTATGATGACCTTATGTTTTTACCTGAGTAAACTACTTGTACAGAACCCATCGATTCACAAACTCATTCTCATTCAATTCTGAAGTACCTGAAAGTTTATTGATCCATTGGTTCCATGGGAATCCCATCAAAATAAGTTGATAGGTAAAGGCTGCGAAGAAAATATTCATGGTTAAATCGATACCTACATGAAGACTTACCAAAAGAATGATTTCTGCCCAGCGAAATTTTTTGAACCAGACCATAAATCCAAAGAATTCACTAAAAAGCCCAAAAAGTAAAATGGAAGTGGCAAAAGACCTACTACCCAACGCTAATTCTTGCAGCCAGTTTAATTGAAATACACCGTATTTAGAAAGGATATCAATGTGTTTTTCACCAATCCAAAGCCACATATGTTTACCATCTACCCAGGTAATTCCAGTTGCAATAAGTTTACTTAAAGCAGCTGTAGTGTATCCCAGTCCTAGATAGAATAAGATGAAACCAAAGGCAAAAGTAAGTTGATGGCGGATACTTTTATTTCTGAAGAAAACAGCTCCTAGTCCAAGCGCCAGAATACTGAACCCAACAAGATTAGCGCTATGAGGGATTTCTCCTTGAGAAAATCGGGCAACATACTGCATATGAAAAAGAAATGCAGCAATTGCATAAACCCAACGTTGTTTTTTGAAAATCAAAGGATAGACTGAAAACAAAGTGATTAATACCGCATTAAATACTGAGATATTGTTGTCAAAGAAAAAGCTAACATCGATATAATTAGCTAAGCCAAGGGGGAGAACTACCGTGCTAAGGCGTGGAATATAATATGCCCATTCCCAGGCATAAATCATCAGATAAATAAATGTGAAGACCTCAAAAGCCCGTAGTTGTATTTTAGTGCCTAAACTATCGGGAGCTTCAAATTCAAAGAGATTTTTTATTAATTTATCAATCATCTAATCCTCCAGAAACAGATAAGGATTTTTAATGGTCGTGTCACTTGTGAACAAGAACATCGGGATTGCCTCAATCACCACTGAATCATTTTCCGTTAAATGACCAACCACACGTGTCGCCATCCACATTTTACCCGGATGATTATCAATCTGAAAAGTAGATCGAAGTCCTTTTAGTTTATCTTCATCCCAGACTTTGGTTTTGGATATATAGTTGGCAAAATCGATTTCATGGATTCCATACTCCCTGAGAGCAAGCGTTCGCGGCTCAACTTCGTGCAGAGGTTTAGTATCCCAAAGATCAGCTCTGCTGCTATCCTGAACATCTTCAATTAACCCTCTTGACCATGGGTTTCCTGCCTGAGAAAACATAGGATAAATAGAAAATGGCCAAAACTCACCTTCATGGGTGGCAAGTAATACGCTGCTGATCAGAAATATGACCAGAAGTATTCTTTTTTCTTTCTTCATTATTTCACTCTTTTAAACTGACAATTTAAGGTATGGTAAATAGTGGTTTTTTGCTATGCTGAAGATGAAATCAGATATAATAATATTGTTGTTAAATCCGTATCATTCGAGTTGATTAAATAACCGTCGAGCACAGTTAATGAAATTTATTCTTAGGGTTTTACGACCGCTTTTACATCTAAATATCCGCTTTCCATTTTTGGTTTTACTTTTTTGTCTGGCTTTGGCGGGGGTTAGTGGTTTTTTTGCTTCCAAATTAAAAGTGGATACAGATATTGCCAATTTACTTCCTGAAAATCACCCAAATGTGTTAGCTCTTGAGAAGCTTCAGGAAACGGTTGGAGGGGAAACAGAGATGCAAGTTGCTATTAAATCTCCAAGCTTTGAAGCCAATAAGGCATTTGCTGAGGTGCTCATCCCCAAGACTTTGGAGCTTTATTATACCAGATATCAGGATAATTATTTCAAGCGGGCGGAATACCGGAAGAACACTGAGCTTCTGAAAGACAATGCCTTGTATCTGGCAAGTAATCAGGAATTGGATGAGATTACCGATTGGTTGCAGGACGAAATTGATGAGGCCAGAGAAAAAGCTAATCCATTTTATTTTGATTTAGGGGAGGATGAGGAAGATGAGGATGACCGAGCTGAAGGATTTCAGGAGAGTTATGAAACACTGGTTCCTTCAGAATACCCTATCAATCAAGATAGTACCATCATGGTGCTTAAGTTTTTTCCAAGTGGATCAAAAAGTGACATTAAGTATCTGGAAGACATGTTTGCTACTTATGATTCATTAATTACCGCTTTGAATCCATCATCATTTCACCCGGAAATGGAAGTGCAATTTGGGGGGAGATTGAAACGACATCTTGAAGAACTGACCTCGATAATGAGTGATGTAATCGGAAGTTTTGCGTCTGGAATCAGTAGTGTGATTTTGTTAGTGATGTTGTATTTCTTTATCAAAAAATATCTGCACTACAGAAGAGGAAGTAGTAATAATAGCAGTTATACAGTATGGAGCCATTTCATCCGAATGCCTATTCCGGTATTGATTATTGGGGTTCCATTAGTAATTAGTTTACTCTGGACCTTTGGGCTGACCTATTTCTATTTAGGGATGTTAAATACTATGACCTCCGTTTTATTTGTGATTCTATTCGGACTAGGGATTGATTACGGACTTCATTACTACGCCCGATATATCGAATTAAGATCTGGTGGAATGACTGTGAAAGAGGCTATTTACACCACTAATGATAAAACCGGAGAGGCAATACTTGTAAGTGCCTTCACTACAGCCTGTGCTTTATACATATTGATGTTAGCTGATTTCCGAGGATTCTCAGAATTTGGATTTATTTCCGGAACCGGAATTATCCTGGCGCTTTTCACCATGTTGTATGTGCTCCCATCTTTACTTGTTATTTTTGAAAGATATAATCTGATTTTATTTAGCCACGACGAAGACATTCATAACGTTTCCCAAAAGAGATACCCATTTGCGAGAACCATTGTACTAGGAGGTTTGCTTATTTCAGCAGTTGTAATTGCTTACAGTGGAAATCTTAGCTTTCAATACGACACAGGCAAGCTTGAGCCCCGGTTTCCTGAATATGAAAAATTCAGAGCTGTTGCAGGACAAGTTGATGATTCCAACAAAAGAAATCCTGCGTATATCATTGCTGAATCTAATGAAGAGGTAGAACTTCTGATGGCCAAACTGGAAGAAATTCAGGCACAGGATACCACTTCACCAACTATTTTAAGTATTGAGTCACTACAGGAACGGTTCCCATCAACTCAATCAGAAGAAGAGGCTAAGCTCGAATCGATTGCCAGAGTAAGGGAGTTACTGGATAACCAATATATTAGAAGTAGTGATGATGAGAATTTGGATAAGCTTAGACGTGCTTCCCAAACAAGAGAACCGTTAACGATTGATCAGATTCCTGATTATTTGAAATCACGTTTTATTACCAAAGATGGTGAGGTAGGGCGTTTTGTTATTATTTATCCTTCAGTGGGATTATCGGACGGAAGATTATCAATAGCATTTAAAGATGATGTAGGCGAGGTAAGACTCGATAATGGTAAAACCTATCATGCAGCGAGTACAAGCATTGTAGCAGCGTCTATGCTAGATCTTATGCGTACTGAGAGCCCGTATATGGTGGGGGCTACATTTATTATTATTTATTTGTTCATGGTGTTCACCTTCAGGTCATTCCGATGGTCGTTAATCTCAATGCTTCCGATTGCTATTGGATTGTTATGGATGTTTGGAATCATGTTGATTTTCGATCTGCAGTTCAATTTTTATAATCTGGTAGTATTGCCAGCTATTTTGGGTATAGGGGTTGATAGTGGAGCCCATCTAACTCATCGTTATCGGGATGAAGGCAGAAATAGTATGTGGGTGGTGCTATCCAGTACCGGTCAGCATATTGTAATGGGTTCATTCACAACTATGCTTGGTTTCGCGGGGCTGATATTTGCAGCTCACCCGGGATTACAATCACTGGGAATAATGGCTGTTATTGGTATTGGAATGACATTACTAACCTCAGTAACATTTCTGCCCGCACTAATACAATGGCTCGAAGACCGGGACTGGATCAGGTTTTAATTCATCTCAAAACTCGAAGCAGCTTTCTTCAGAATCTTAAGTCTTGTGGCAGTGTTATTTGATCTTTAGAAAGTATTGTTCGTTTTGAAAGCTACAACTACCTGAATCGCTGGGAAACGGTAATACCTTGCCCCCACGAAAAAGAAGCCATATATGCACCTTCAAATTTAAGCTCTTCAGTATTTTACTGCTACTAGTTAATATAGCATACCCTAAATCCACTTCTTAGTTATCTCTTGTATTATTGATTATTTATTCTGAGTTAGTATTTAGGAAATAAAATGTCATAATTCCTTGGAATTAAAGGATGAGCCTCAATAAAGATTACTGAGTATCTGAATCATTAGAAAAGAAAAACCGTCCTGAGTTCTAAATTCAGGACGGTTTAAAAAAAGGATAGAATATTACTGTTTATCTCTAAAATTCCATTTAGAATTGTCACTGTTCATATCAAACTCTCCAAGCGTTGGTGTACTGTCTCCAATAGAGATTAACGCGTACTTTTTGTCTGAACCAGGGATCGATTTCGGCATAATTCTGTACGTTCCATCTGTCAATTGGTCGATACGCCAGAGTTGCTCAGGCGCTCCTGTAAACTCAGGAACAGTTTCTAGCTCAAGATCAGCCGTTGCAGCCAGTGCTCGTTCAGTTCCTGCTATGACTATTTTGTATGAAGGTGTTCCAAGAAAACCGGGTTCACCTTCTACAGCGGTTATAGTCCATCTCTGATGGGGGCGGGCAATATAGTTGCCAATTCTGACATCGATGTTTCCGGTTGGCCAGGTATCAATAACATCAGATAATTGCTGAGATGGAATAGCTTCTACCTCTGCATCAGGGTTATTTCTGAAATATCCCCATGAGTAGGTACGTGGCATTCTTACAAAATCGACGACCAATTCAAGGCCATAACCCCGACGTTCAGATTCTATTTCATAGGTTCCATTTTTTAGATTTTCACCAGCCTCAGGCCATCCGTCTTCCCATAGTAACGGCTTGATGGCTAATATACTACGTCCACTTCGATCTAAATCAGCTTCATAATGCAGAGATACTTTTTCAACGCCTTCTTCAAGGATTACACGACCAAAGTGACCGGCTCCGTTTGTTCTTCCACCACCGGATGAAATCACCATTTTGGCACCACCTCTAAGCATGTCTCTTCCCATATTATCCACATAAGGACCGGTTACATTTTTAGAGCGCCCCACAATTATGTTATAGGTTGAGTTTGCGCCATCACAGCAGGTGCCGTGTGTTGCAAGCAGGTAATACCATCCATCTCGATACTCTAAATCGGTAGCTTCACAATCAATAGCGATATCTACAGCCTCATTGCCTTCTACACGTGCCCCGGTTTTTGGATCAAGTTCCACAAGACGAATGTTACCAAAATAGGTACCATAAGACATCCATAAACGTCCTGTTGTTGGGTCTAGTAAAAGTCCCGGATCGATCGCGTCATTGTCTTCCATATTCTTGGATTCAGCGACCAGAATTGGCTCTGAATATTCAAAAGCAGGAGAATTAGGATCAAGTGTTTTATTCCACATGGTCATGATCTGGCCATCATGTCCGCCTCCTAAACCACCACCCGTTACGCCATAGGCAATAAGGTATCGGTCCCCAAGTTTTATTGCGTCAGGAGCAGCTCCGCCGCCAGGTCGTTCAGCGCCACCGTTCCAGGTCCATCCATCTTCGGATATTAATCCGCCTCCGCCGGTGCCAAAGGTATAATACTTCCCGTCGGATTTCATGATAGTAGAAGGATCATGAATGTACGGACTTCCAACTTGCGCCGTAGCTGAACCTGCAAGCAGCATAAGAAATAAGGCTGCTACGGTTAATTTTTGAATCTTTAATTTCATTGGTAAATAAATTTTTGAAATTGATATTGGAGAAGAACTCATTCTATTCATAAGTAATGGTCAGGTTTTTAATTGGTTCTCCTTTTTCATCAAGAAAGCGTACGCAGAAATCACTCATCCCTGGCCCATTAATTACTGCTCCACGGATGATATTTTTTCCTTTTTTAAGAGTAAGACGTTCTGAAACTACATCATCCATTACCATGCGTCGGTCACCGGAAAGTATAGCAGCTTCTTCTCCATTCAGCCACCACATAGACGCAGAGTTCGATCCTATCGCCATTCTCACATTTTCCATTTCTTCCGGACTGTTGACCACGGTAACAGACCAAAAAATTACGCCATAAATCTTCTTTTCTAATCCAAAAGCGAATCGAAATAACTTTACATTAAAATTATTGCTCTCCAGTGCATGCCATTGTAGTTCCTGATCGCCAACTGTTACCATGTCACCATGTTCAGGAACTCCTGTAAACTGGTTTTCGAAATACAAGGTGTCAAATGCATTTCTGATGTAGCTATCAGTAAAAACCGTATTGGTTCGGTTTGTTTTATCAATGGGTTCTAACAGCAGCCATCGTTGAATAAACCCATCAGGATCCGGAGTCATTGTTTTTGTTGTTGCTTCAGTAAAGTATGGAGCGATAGTTCGTTCTACATTGAGCTTGGATTCATAATCTGCTTGTCGCTGTGCTAAAGCGGAACTGATGTTGAATCCGATACTTGCAAAAAGTAAGAACGCTATTGCTAGAGGCCACGTTTTGCGTTTATTATTCATAGTATGTTATTACGTTTGGTTGGTTTTATTCCTTTAAAAAAAATTTTCCGTTGTTATCCAATATCAATAGAATGAACACTATAAATATTCAATAAAAACAATTATTTATAAAAATAAGTGTAAAAATTACATTTTTTAAATTATGATGGATTGTATTCTTTTTTTTCAAAAAAGTCACAGTAAGGATGAATTTTTTTACACTATCCCGATTATTAAATGGATGAGAACTATAGTCACTTTGTTCTTAAGCAATTCGTTAAGATGATTATTAAAAGGTGATAAAAACAGAAAAGGCAGCCAATTCTTAGCTGCCTTTTATTTTCAACAATGTTGTTTAAGCTCAGACGTGATCTTCTTTTTTATACCGAGTTTTGATATAAAAGAATACCCCTGCGAATACCACAGTAAGAATAAGAGGGATGATGGCAATATTTGCCAGGGTTGCTTGTCCGGCTGCAAGTTCCAGTGCATCTCCGCTTAATCCTAATTCTGCCTGAGCAGCTCTGTGTCCTTCAATCCAGCTACCAATAATAGGCTGGAAGATGGAAAGTCCCAGCATTCCAACACCACCAATTAATGACATCCCTAGGGCGCCTGTTCGTGGAGTGTACTCTGCTACAAATGAAATCATATTTGGCCAGAAGTAACATACTCCGATTGCGAAGAGAATAGCGGCTACGTATACCATAGCTCCGGTAGCCTGACTCATCATAAAGATTGCAATAGTTGAAATAACTGCTGAAGCGAGGAGTACACCAGTAATATTTAACCGGTGAATCAGTGGCCCTGCAAACGTTCTACCAACTGCCATTATACCCGTCACAAGAGCGAGCACTAATAGTGGTTGTGCTCCGGAATTTGCAAGGATACGTTCTACCCACGATTGAGTACCTAACTCGGTAGTTGCAGTTAATGCCATACAGATTAACATCACCCAATAAAGAGGGGAGCGAAGTATGGCTTTCATATTTTCTGCGGTTGAGGTTGTAGTCTCTTTAGGTGCTTCAGGAAATTTCTGTCCTCTGAACATAAAGAAGTAAATTAAAGCTGGTATGTACATGATTCCCAATTTAATCTGCCAACTGCCACCAAAACTAGCTACCATAATTACGATAATAGAACCAATTGCAATTCCTCCTGGAAACCATACGTGGAATAGGTTCAACATCTTCGCACGTTCTTCAGCTTTGTACATCGAAGCGATCATAGGATTGTATGCAGCTTCAACCATCCCGTTTCCAAAACTAATGAAGAAGGTTGAGAAGAATAACCAGTAAAAACTACCCGAGAAAATGGAAAAAGTAATCCCAACGATATGGCTCAGAAAAGCGATATCGCCAATTTTTTTGGGCCCAAGTGAATTATAAAGAGGGCCACCAATCAGGGTTGCGATCGGGAATCCAAAAATCCCCATAAAATTGATCCAGCCTAGCTCGGTGTCGCTCATGCTCATGTCTGAGACCAAATCGTTCATAATTCCGGCTCGTATCCCAAATGCAAAAGCCGTGGTGAGAAGGGCAAAGCAGCTGGCTATAAACAACCTGCTACGGTTAATGTCCTGTTGCATGTATTAGTTGGTTAGTTAGTGTTAAACATTATTCAAAAGAATGGAATAACCTACTGCGTTTCAATCAATAATTAAAGCGCTTTTTTAATAACCAGAAGATACTTTAACTGTTTTAGAAAGAAGAAGAAAAGAGGATCAATTCTGATTCAAGCTATTAACATATCAACACAAATCAGAATATTGAGCATTTAGTTTATCAATCGGAATAAAAAATATTAAGTCGAAAAATTTAGACTAACAGTAAGGACAGCTGGCACCATAATCGGTTAATATTTTACACTGAACTTCTTTTTCGGTGTATAAACCCATGCAGCCAAGAAACTGAGCATATTGGCACCATTGTTTCGCTTGGCCAGCCTGCGGGCCGTTGTAGTCTAAATCAGTACATGCGTTACCGGGAACAGGATCTGGATCGTCTGAAGCGGGGACATATCGTTCATCATCATTTAAAACCGGGAAGGCTGATCGTAATCTTAATGATCCTTCGATATTTGCACTGAGTAATTCATCGCCATCATCAGGACCTTGAAGATATTCGATTAAAAAAGCTGAAAAGGAGGCATTTATTTCACCATCAGTTATTTCTCCAAATTCAACAGATGCTGAAGCACTTTGATAGATAAGTCTTCTTCCTGGAATCTCACCACGGGCTTGTCCTTGAATTCTATAATTTTCATCTCCTCCAACCACTATATAATCCGGATAATAAACAAATTCTGTCCAAGGATCACCATTTACATCATCTTTGAGTATGAGTGAAATAAATACGCCAAAAGGACCGTCACCTGTTGAGAAAGATTTACCCGAAAAAGTACGTTTTTTTCCACCTTCGTAAGGAGTTTGATTATAAATAAACATTTCAATTGTACCTGCTACTTCACGAATGCCATTCTCTTCAATAAACAATGGCTGGAGACCACCTAAATCAAATAACCAACGTTTGTTATCATATTCGACATTTTGAAATACAGGGAAGTCTTCTGTGAAATATCTTTTCCCGTTCAATGTAAACTCAACATCAGTATCAATGGTTATATCCCGATGAAAAATGTCATCATCTAATTTATCTTTTTCTGAGCTGTATCCACCGGATTCAGGTTCTTCACAGGAAATCATAAAAAGTGCTGTGATTAAAATCAGAAAAGTGCCCCAGAAACTATTATTCATATATTGAAATAATTATTACTAATAAATTGATAAAATATTAGTATAAATTTTAAAATAAAAGTCGGTTTATTGTTTCCAGAAGGAAGGAGAGAAGATAATAAGTACAGTAAAGATTTCGAGACGACCGATCATCATTAGTAGGATTAAAATCCATTTTGCGAGATAGGGGAGTTTAGCAAAGCTATCAGTGGGACCAAATTCTCCCCAACCCGGACCAATATTTCCTAAAGCAGCAATACTTGCACCAAGGGAAGAGATTAAATCATAGCCAAACAAACTGATAGCGAATCCTCCTAAAGCAAATATGAATATATAGAGAATAAAAAAGCTAAGAACGGTTCGTTGAATGTCACTGCTTATGGCTTGTTCACCAATTCGAACGGGTAGAATTGCTTTGGGGTGAATAATTTGTTTAATCTCACGTCCTGTGTTTCGAATCAGAATCATCCAGCGAACCATTTTGATTCCACCACCGGTAGAACCTGCGCTTCCCCCCGTAAAGAATAGTAGTAAGAGGAAGAATGCCCCAAATGAATACCAGAGTTCATAGTCATCAGTTCCAAAGCCAGTGGTAGTTACAATTGCCACAACCTGAAATGAACCATAACGAAGTGCTTCGAGTATAGGCCGGCCATCGAAATGCCACAGAGAAAAGGAGATTCCTATGATTCCAATTAAAGTTATTAACGTATAAAAACGAGTCTCCCTGTTATTAAAAAAGCTTTTGGTATCACCTTTTAGTAACCGGAAGTGCATTGCAAAGTTAATCCCTGCTAAAAACATAAAGAGGGTAATAATGACATCGACATAAGCAGAGTCGAAAGCGGCAATACTTGCATTTCTGGTTGAAAATCCACCGGTGGCAAGCGTGGCAAAGGCATGATTCAAAGCCTCAAACCAATCCATAGCAGGATGAATCCAAAGTAAAAGAAATTCCATTCCTGTAAATGCTACATAAACTACCCAAAGTAACTTAGCAGTCTCCTGAACACGTGGAGTTAGCTTATCTGTGGTAGGCCCGGGAGATTCAGCCTGGAATAGCTGCATGCCACCAATACCCAATAATGGAAGAATAGCTAACGATAAAACGATGATTCCCATACCACCAAGCCAGTGAGCCAGCGATCTCCAGAAAAGAAAACTCTTAGGTAATTCCTCAATCTGTGGATTGAAGAAGCCATCACTTGTTGTACCACCTAAAATAGTAGAACCAGTAGTGGTTAATCCGCTCATCGTTTCAAAGACGGCATCAGTGTAGCTTGGCAGAATGCCAGAAATAACGAAAGGGAGAGCTCCAACTAAAGAAAGCAACAGCCAGGTCAGGCTAACCACCATAAAACCTTCACGAATTCTTGCTTCTTCGGTAGGTTTAAAAAAATACCACAACGCGCCACCTACTCCGAATGCGATTCCGGCTGAAATTAACCAGGAATGCCACATATTTTCATTATAAATCAAATCTATTATTAAGGGCAAAAGTAGGGCGAACCCCAGGAAAAAGATAAATGAACCAAGGATTCCTGAAATAACCTTGAAATCAATTCTTGGTCTGTTTAACGAGCTTATGGAGCGGCGCTCTGCCATTAGCGGAAGAGGTTAGTTACTTTGTCAATGGCTTCCGGAAGGCAGAATACCATGACTCGATCATTTGCCTTTATAATTGTAACACCTGTTGCAATCTCAACAGAGCCCTCACATAACACGCCACCTATTACACAACCATCGGGTAGTTTCAGTTTTTGAATTTCTTTACCAACTACTTTAGACTTTGGTGAAGCCTGAAGCTCAATCACTTCTGCATTAATACCTCTTAGTTCTGTGACCGAAATAACTCGTCCCTGACGTACATAGCGGTGAATTTCATTGGATGCGGCAACCTTTTTATTGATGACTGCATCTAGTCCGATTGTTTGACTGAGGGGGATAAAGTCCGGTTTTGAAACCAAAGCTACTGTTTTTTTAACATCCAGATGTTTGGCCATCAGGCAGGAAATAATATTGGACTCCTCATCATCTGTTACAGCGATAAAGGCATCCACATCTGTAATGCCTTCAGTAGCTAACAAGTCAGGGTCGGTAGGGTTACCATGGAGAACCATCCCATTTTTAAGCTCAATTGCCAGTTCTTCTGCCCGTTTATAATCAGGTTCGATAAGCTTTACATTCCAGGCTTTACTAGGATCGTTACAGAGAAGCCGGGCAATCATTGCACCCATTCCAGAGCCACCAGCAATCATAATACGGTTCAACTCCGTTTCCTTCTTACCTGTAGTTTCTACAATTTTTGGGATGTCCTCTGTTTTCGCAAGTATGAATACCTGATCAAAGGCTTGTAGTTTTACCGGACCTTTGGGGATTAGTGTAAGTCCACGCCGTCCAATTGCGACTACCCGAAAAGTGATTTCGGAATATTCTTTTGCATATTCAATCAAAGATTTCCCAATAAGAGGGGAATTACGTTCAAGCCGAATTCCAATCAATTGCATTTGTTCATCAGCTAGGTTGATGACATCACTGGCTGCAGATCTTCTTAAAAGTTGTGCAATTTCATGAGCAGCACTTAACTCAGGATGAATCATCACATCGATGCCAAGATCATTTGGAGATAGGGGAGCATTTGCTTCAGAAAATTCATCGCTTCGAACTCTGGCGATTACCATTTTAGCACCTAATCGCTTACTCATCATCGCGGTAATCATATTTACCTCATCAATACTGGTCACAGCAATTACGATATCGGCCTCTTTTACACCGGCTTTTACCAAATCTTTCCCGGAAGTAGCATTTCCTTCTACGGTAAGAACATCCAGCGACTCAGATACTCGTGAGAGGCATTCCCTTTGGCGATCTATGACGGTAACGTCATGTTTTTCTTTGGATAAGACACTTGCCAGGTCATATCCTATTTCGCCGGCACCGATGATAACGATCTTCAAATGAAATCGATTAGAGTGATTAGATAACCTGCAAAAACTACTACCTTTTTACACGAAATGAAAGGAATGTATCCATCAGTATTTATTACTGAGTAGTGACAATCAAATCGATACTAACAGGCTTGGATTGAGCAACTTTAAGGTCGGTAACTTCGATTGTAAACCTGTTTTGCCCTCTAATTAATCTTGGACTAATTTGTGATCCTCGTCCAATTTCCTGACCACCTTGCTTCCATACGAACCGGACCTCAGAAGGAGGGCGATTAACAGCCGGAGCTTTCAATACAGCGGTTGGGTTAACAGGATTCCATTCAATTATTAATGGGGTTGCCTGTTCAGTAAACTTTAACGGTTCAACTACTGTAATTGGAAAAGACTTTCGACTTAATTCCATACCCAATGGTGTCCATGCAAGATCAAAAGTTTTGTCACCGGCAGATGTAGCACGCCAAGTAGTTTCGTAGAAATTCTGGTTAGCAAATGTCCAGTTATCTGTGATATTCATGTCGGGAATGGAAATCACTCCACCAACTGCAATTCTGCTTGGGTAGACTGGATTTACTTCGGGTACTTTAACAGGATTAATTGCCAGAATAGTAGAATCAACAGAATTTGGAAGATCTCGACCGTCATTCTGAATTAATGAAACACGGTAAGTTCTGGCCTCAGAAATTGTAAACTGGGGGAAGGGGAGAACCTCTCCATCCAACTTCCAGGTTGTACTTAACAAATCACCATCACGATCCTGAGACAATCCTGAACGAAGGGTTACTTCCTGATTCTGATATACAATTTCAGGTCCCTGAATAGTTGGTCTTGGAGCACTATTTGCAAAGAAATATTTATCCATGGTAACCAATCTGTTGGAAGCGTCAGAATTATCTCTGATTTCAAGGGTTACCTTATGTCTTCCAGGAGTAATCGCTTTAACTATTTCACTGGCGTTATTACTTACAAACCCATCATCAATATACCATTTGAATTGCTTGATGAATCCATCTGGGTCAATACTGGAGAATGCGTCCAGTTTTAAATCCTCTCCGGCAGACACGTTTTCAGGAAGATTCCAGACGATAGTTGGACTGGCATTCACCTTAATACTTTTTGTAAGACTAACCGTGTTGCAGTCTGTGTCTGTATTCGTTTCAAGATTCAAAGTAACGAAGTATTCCCCAGGTTCGCTGAAAGTGTGGGTGGTGGTTAATCCATCCAGTTCTTCAGAACTGTTCTCGGTATCAATAATCCATTTTGCTGATTTAAAGCCACCATCAGCAGAAGAAGAGGAACCATCCAGTATGATAGGTTCGCCGGGAGCGACCCACTCTGGTAATTCAAAATCAGCCACAGGACCTTCAACAACAGTAACTTTTGCTGTAGTCTGACTGATGTTACTACACTGTCCCGAGCCGGATCCTTCAACAGTTAGAGTAACTGTGTACTCACCGGGTTCAGTAAAAATATGTCTGTACTTCGCGCCGGTAGCAGAATTTCCATCTCCCATATCCCAACTCATTGCAGGGATGGAGCCGGAAGGGTCAGTACTTTGGGAACCGTCAAAATCGAGAGAAGTATTAACACAAATTGTGGTTTCTGTAAGATTCATTTTCGCAACGGGAGAACCTTCGATAATAACAGGAATTTTAGCGATTGAAGGTTGACCCGAGAAACCGTCATTAAGTGTTAGCTTTGCTTCGTAAACTCCCGGGGTTTCATATACATGAGATGGGTTGGCTTCATCGGAAGACTGGCCATTACCAAATTCCCAGTTCGCCCGGAAGGCATCACCATCGGGGTCGAAACTTCTTGAGCTATTGAATAGAACAGTTTGACCGGTACACGAAGTGATAACTGAATCGACTACTGCTTGTACAGGACGGTTGATCATCACTCGTACAGATTCAGTGTTTGTGCTGTTTCCTAAACCAAGACCATCTTTTACGGTTAATCCGATAAAATGAATGCCGGGTTCAGGAGCTGTCCAACTGAAGGTAGATTCTTTACGTTTTGTGCCATCGGGTAGAGTCCATTCGAAAGAAAGAGCATCATTATCTATATCATAACTTTCAGATGCATCAAGACGAACGGTAGTAGCATTTGATCTGACCACCGGCTCTGTAACGATATATGGCTGATGATTAACGTTTACAACTCCCTCGATTTCAACGGTAGAATTTTCTACTCGGTCGTTGTCAGTTACAGAAAGTATGAATCGCTTAGGTCCACCTTCTTCAAAAATACGCTGAATTTGCATCCCTTTTAACTCGGTACCATCTTCGAAAGTCCAAAGGTAAGCGTCTATGTTACCATCGTTGTCAAACGATTTATCAGCAAGAAACTTAATTTCAGTATTTGGTATCAGTTCCACCGGATCAGTTCTCCATACAGGAACCGGGGCTTCATTCACTCTGATTTGTTGTGATTTAAACCCACGAGCCTGATCAAAACCAGAATCGTCATTTACAGATAAAGATATAGTGTGAAGCCCGGGATTATTAAGTGTGATGGAATTCGTTTGTCCAGTACCAGCAGGAGCACCATTAGTTGACCAAACATAATTTGTTATTGAACCATCGGAATCACTACTTAAACTTCCATCTACAGTAAAAGGAACTCCCGGAGCGACAACGGAAGGGGCAGAGAAATCAGAAACCGGATAACTGTTAACAACAATCACATGCTCAGAGCTCTGTACACTATTTCTGAGGTTTGCACCATCATCAACAGTAAGTTTAACGGTATAACTACCCGTTTGCTGGTAGGTGTGGCTAACACGAGGACCTGATGCTCTGTTTCCATCTCCAAAATCCCACGAAAAATCTTGCAGATCTGATTCTGAGTCAGCGCTCTGGGTTGCCTCAAAACTTACGTTCGCATTTGAAGTTATTGGAACTGCAGTAATAACTGGTTGAGGAGGTGCATTAACATGAATAAGATTCGTAAGTGATTGAACTGAATTACTAACACCTCGTTTATCATCAACGATAAGCGTAATTTCGTAGTCGCCCGGTTCACTAAGTGATAATGTGGAAATATCACCCCTTGCAACTTCTTCTTTATCTACCATCCAGATATACTCGAGTTCATCCTGATTAGGATCAGATGATTCGATGGCATTAAGAGGGAAGACATCTCCCGGGGCTACATTAGCCGGAACTGAAAAGACAGGAATTGGAGCCGCATTAACTTCATATACTCTGTTCACTGAGTAGATCGCATTTTGAGCACCGGATCCATCATTTACCGTTAAACGTACCGGATATACACCCGGTTGCTGATGCTGAACCACAATGCTATCTGAAGTTGCTCCTTGTTGGACACCGATTCCTGCCCAGCTAAAACTTAAAGCATCATTATCAGAATCAGTTTGGTTTTTTACTTTCAGTACAATTGGTTCGTCTGTACCGGAAACCGGAACCACATCAACTTCAGCATAAGGTTGAGTGTTTACCCGTACCTGAACTTGTTCACCGGAAATGCTGCATTGTTGAGAAGTGCCTCCATCCGTAACCTGAATAGAGATATTATAAAGGCCAGAAATAGTATTTGAGAAATTGAACGTTGTTCCATTCGCCCTCCTGGTTCCGTTCACAAACCAGGTAATTGTAACCTTTTGACCCTCTAGATCATAAGATTCGGCTGCCGAAAGTGTAACAACTTCAGAAGGGGAGATAATATCTTTAGGAGCAACCAATCGGGCAATAGGAGGGGTGTTTACAAAAACGATTTTATTATAAGCCCAGTATTCAGGAAAATAAGAACGATCATTTGGGATCAGAACATCAACAGGAACTTGTCCCCGATCTTCGAAAGCGATAGTAGGAGAGGCTCCTGAACCGATACTGGCATCATTTTGTACCCATCTTGCATTGGCTAAATCCATTTGAGTGAAAAATGATCCGCTGAGTTCAAATCGTTTATCAGTACAACGAGCTGCTTCGGTTTCATTAATGGTAAGTGACGGTTTCTCGAGTTCAGAAAGGGCTACAGGCTCAAACTCCCAAAGTACCGGTTGGTTTACCCCGAATACTGTAAGTGTATTAATTCTGCTTTGTGAGCCACTTAGTTGAAGTCCCCAGTTGTTAGTAATACCAAAACGGGAATCTGAAATTTGGGAGTTGGAAACCGGATAAGTATCCCCGAATGCGTCAATTTTATTGACTTGTGAATCTTCTTCTCCATTAACTACTAAATCGGGAGTTCCTGATGATGAATTAACAACATAGGGTTTCATCTGAAATTTAGTGCTTGCTGTAGAGCGGTAAACCCCTATGGAAAGATCAACAGCAATCACTTTCCATGAAGAACCGCTTAAAATCTGTCCGTTTGCATCAACAACCCGAAGATTAAAGCTATTTACATCATCTCCTTCATCAGTATAAACCCTAACTACATATCCATTCCCTGAAGCGGGAAGATCTGCGAGGCGAACCCATCTGTTCTTGAATCGTTCTTCTGCTTTTGCAATAAGCTGATTTGAAGGAGTAGGAGAGCCTGTTTTTTGAGAGACTGAGTTCCCATTCATCTCAAATACTTCATCAAACTGAAATAAATCAAATGTGGTAATAGTATTTGGATCTTCCTGTGTGATTAAATCCACTGCTCCTCCGAGTCCGGCGTCGAAAATCTGAAGAGTACCTGTTTGTGCACCTGATTCAGGTTTTACCCATATATCATATTGATGACGATTGTCTCCACTAACAATAGAGGAGGTGCGTCCGGAAATGGAGAGATAGATTTCCTGACTGTACCCTGAAATACTTAATAAAAGAACTACGGCAACGAGTGTAATTCGTTTGTACATGTATCCTCTAATTTGCTTGTACTGTAAATGATTTTGTTAAGTAATCCACACCTGAGCGAACATCCCTAAATGTAACAGAAAGTTCGCCTTCTTGCATATTCATTGTTATTCCCCATCTTCCTTGAGAATCGGTTTGAACTCTACGGGCATTACCTTCATTATTAATAAGTACTTCAAGTCCGGGATAAGCAGTTGAAGATAGCGTTACTGTAGGTCGATTTATACGGATGGTATTTCCTTCAGAAGCGCCACTCAGCGAGAATGAAAATAGTTCAGATTCAGTAAGTCTTACAATCCGAATAGGTTGTTCGTTAGTATTCCCTGATCCATCGATCGCTTTTGCAATCAGAGTTTGGTCTGTTTGGAGGTTTTGAACCTGATAAATAAACTTACCGGATAATTGAATGGGAATGCGTCGATTTTCAATTTCAAGCCGGGCATCTGGTTCGGTAACTCCGCGAAGCATATATGAGTTTTCGAGAGTGAAAATGATCTTATTTTCAAAATCGTCAATAAAGATAGCTGGAGGTTGATTATCAATATTTCTGATAATTCGCGTTGGCTCGGTATAGGGACCTCTCAGACCAAGATTATCAACCGCCTGTACGCGCACATAGGTTCTGCCTAGCTTTATTTCTGGAATATTCACAGAGGTTGTTCTAACGCTTAATTCATTTATATCGCTATCAAAAGAAGGACTTGAGCTATACTGCACTCTGTAGGATTCAGCGTCTCTCACTGAATTAAAAGTGTATACAATATTATCCCGGTATATAATAGTATCAGTAGTAGCCCAGGCTAATTCTGGGGCAGGTAATAATTGAATAGGATCGGCAGGAGGTTGTCCCTCTCTTACAATGGTTCCTTCATTTTTTCTTATGGTGATGGTTACATCATTAGCACTAATATCTGCGACACCATCGTAATTTGTTAATTTTACCGTTTCGTCTCCATCTGATTCGGCGTAAAAATTCTGAGTTTTAAGTTCAGATGTTGAAGCCCCAGCATTCAGGATATATCGACTCCGTTCTTTTCCTGCAGCCGAAAGTTTCGCTAACAGACCACCTTGCACAAGGCTGATTTCTGTGTCTGCACTTTCATCCAATTTATCGATGCGAGATTTCCGTATTACAGCAACCGTATTAGGGTCAATAAGCACTGAGCTTCCGTCTGTAAATTCAAGGCCTGCATAACTTTCAGAAAGTGTTCTAAGACCATCCGACTCTTTAAATAAGTCTCCAATAAAAGCATCATTCCAACCACCCAATAGTCCTAATCTTTTGTCAACATTCCCTTCTTTTTGCGATAGTTGCGCCTGTACCTGAACCAATCTGTTATTAGTTAACGTGTTTTCCAATTCGGTTACTGCATCAGGTATGACGGTCCCTTTCTCGAGGGCTATTTCGAGTTCTCCTGCTCGGATAGCATCGATATATTCTTTTTGAAGAGTATTTACTGCACTGAGCTCTTCTTTAGCGAAAATGGTAGCTCCGGATGATATCAATTCTTCAACTTTGATTTCGCTTTGAGATACTTGTACTGAAACGTCTGATAGGTTTTGAAGTTGAAGAATATCCCCGGAAGAAAGGGTAAAGGTATTGTTGGATATATCATGTTCTGCCAGATTTACTATTACTGGCCAGTTTAATGTATTTCCTGAATAACGAAGTGCAATTTGCTGTAACTCAGAGGATGGAAAAGACACAGGATTGCTCTGTGCAAAAACAGAAGAAGTGATCAGTAAAGCAAAAACACCACAACAAACGGTTCTAATCATTCTGATTATTCAGTTACATTATTCGGAAATATTAAGGTGAACCGGCTTCCAATTTCTTCGTTCGATTCTAACTGGATGTCTCCATTATGGCGAAGCATAATCTCTTTTACATATGCTAAGCCGAGTCCGGTACCTTTTTCTCTAGCAGATTTGATGTTAGAACGAACCCGGTAAAACTTATCGAACACTTTTTGTTGGTCTTCGATACTTATTCCATACCCAAAGTCGGTAACACTCACTTCAATATGATCGGAAGTTTCTTCCAATTCTATCTCAATGTTGCGATCAGAATCTCCATATTTAATCGCATTGCTTACCAGGTTTTGGATGGCGTCGAACAATAAATCTTTGCTTCCTGAAACTATGAAACTTGTTCCTTTTGCGGAAATATTGATTTTGAGTTTTTTCTGTGAAAGAAGTGGGTTTGAAATACTCTTAACATCGTTGATGAGTTGGAATAAATCCACAGGATTAAATTCAACGGGAATTCGTCCATGCTCGAGCCGCTGAACATCTAAGAATCGATTTACAAGATCGTTCATGCGCTCTCCGGATAAATATATTTCCTTAAGCAATTCCTGGTTCTCTGCTACACTCATCTCAGAATTATCTATCATGATTTTTGATAAGCCAACAACACCTGTAATGGGGTTCTTCAATTCATGGACGATGATATTAATCATATCTGTTCGCTTAATATCAAGTAGTCGATCTTTGGTTTTATCGTGTAATACTACTAGCGCACCCTGAGAATTACCTTGTTCATCTTCAAAAGCTATGTGTTGATAATCATAGAAATAAGTATTCTCTTCTGTAATAAAATGGGCTAGTTCAGCCTGGTTAATTTTTATTGTGTATGGATTCGGATAATGAACCGTTTGATTAGATTTACTCAATTCCAGTTTCGAAGTGTTTAAAAGCTCTTCGAAGGTTACTTCTTTGGGATTGAAACCAAATGATTCAATAAACCCTACAAAGTGATTATTGGCGAAGCGGAATTTTCCGTCATTGTCCAGAATTCCAATGAAATCTTCAGAGTAGGTCATCATGTAGCGGTTTTTCCATTCTTCAAGAATGATTTTTTCTACATTGATTTTCTGATACCGATTCAGAGTCACCCGAATGTTTTCAAGCGTTTCCTGCATCACCTCAAATTCTGGTAATTCTACATTACGGATAGGATGATCAAAATTCAGATTACTGATGTGTTCAACATCACCAAGTATTTGAGCGATTGGTTTATTCATCCTGAGACTTACATACCAACTAAAAGAAACCATTAATGCAAGAATACCCAGACCGGCAAATAGAGAGAATAGAACAAGCCTGTTAACAGGTTCGAGAATGAAATCATCGTCAACAGCAATAAGATGCCAAAAGGGGATGGTCTCAAAGCGGGAAGACATTACAAACCAGGTGTTGCTATTGAAAGAAATTTCGGTTTCTTCTGAATAGCTTGCATCTCCAAAAAGCTCTGAAGGGAAAGTGAAATCATCCAGAACAATATGTTCACCCAAATCACTTACAATATTTGCACGATATCTACCATCTCCTAATGGGATATCAACTAATTCGTAGGTCAACCTCTTGGCATCAAAAAACATATTCAGTGTAAAAAGGAGTTGGTCTCCTGAGGCTAAGTCAATCTGAATTACTCTTTGTGCAATAAAAATATCGATGGCATCAGTGGTATCAGGTAACCAGGCGACATTAATCCTGGGATCTATGCGAGATTCATACCATTCATCAACAGAAGTTGGGAAATCAGTTCCCTGATAAATCGTACGGGTGAAATCCAGCATTTCATCTGAACCTTCTTCTGCTAAAGTTATTCGCACTAATCCTGGTGTATAATTAATTGCTCCTCGGACAATACTTTCTGTTTGAGCGGGATTTGAACTGATATTCTCAGAAAGGACCGTAGTTGCATTCAGCCAGTTGCGTAGGGTTTCATCTGTTCGCCTCAGTGAGTATTCCTGTAGCTGAGATACAATGGTAGTACGTTCGTTGATAATTGCTTCTCTGTATTTTGGACGCACAAATAGCAGTACCAAAGCATAAGCGAGAAGAATTAAGCAAGAGGTAATGAGAAAGATTCGGTTTCGTAGAGTAAGTTTTCTGTACATGACGAATATTTGAGATCAAATTTCCGTCTATCCTGCATTAAATGCGATTAGAATCATCTTATGTTAATCGCTAAAATTAAGAAGTTATAAGGATTCGTATGGTAATAAGAGTATCAGGCTAAATTAAAATGCTAAGGGTGGGAGTGGAGTAGAGGGACGAATAGCTGGACCCATTATTTAAATATAAAAACCCATTAACAAAAAAAGGCTCCGATTGGAGCCTTTTCTACGATTAATCTTCGTCAAGGATTTCATTTATTCGAGCAGTTACATCATCAAGGTGAGCTCTGCTTGCACGGTCCCTTATATTTGAACGAGCGCTTCGAATATCTGTTCTGAGCTGAATTAACTCTGCTCTTAGTGCTGGCCTGATATCAGAATCTTTGATATCTAAATCCGGGGAGCCAAATCTTCCTTCCAGTACATCGTCTTCAAACATAGTATGAATATAGCTTATGTATTCTCTTTGAAGTGATCGTCGATAGGCATCAATGCTTTGACTCTGGTACACTTCGCTCCAAATTCCTCTTCTTAAATCTTCAAGCATTTCAAGGAGGGTATAGGCATCATCATCAAAAGCTTCCTGTTCGGAAAGACGAGTCATTACCCCGGCATTCATGGTTGAACGAAGGATACCAGCTTGGAGGTTTTTAATTCTTTCAACTGCCCCGGCATGTTCTATACGACGTAGAATTTCTTCGTCTAACAACCAAGTAGGAGTAGAAAAAGCATGTTCGTTCAAAAATTCCATTGCCTGAATCTGGTAGTCTTTGTCAACCGGGGTATATACCCAACCACTTTGATCAGAAGTTTTTCTGGTTTGATACACACCTCCAATATTTGTGGCAACATGACGTGCATAGCGAGACCATTGACCAACCAATTCACGGTAGATTTCTTCAAGCTCGGTATAATCTTCTCCCGGCTCTGAAGTCCATTCAATCAGATTTGGAACTACTCGTTTCAAATTCATCAAACCATAGGTACTTGCTTTAACCGGATCATTAGAAAGGTCTTCGGTTTGAGCAGAAGGATCATATCCTGTAGAAGAAGCAAAGCGATAAACAGGATCTCCTGCTTTTTCTTCAATCCATTCATCCAGGATTGGTTTCTCATCTTCCGGAGTTTCAGCTCCTGGAATAACCCGGTACCCCCAATTCACAGAATATTTGTCATAAGGACCTATCTTGCGAATAAATCGAATGTTCTCATCACCAGGCTGAGCAATATAATTCTGACGAGCATATTCCATTATTGTAGTAGCAATTCCCCATTCCTGAGTAAATTTTCCTGAACGCAGGGAATCAACCGGATATGCAGAACTGGATTGCATGTTATGTGGAAGTCCAATTGCATGGCCAATCTCATGAGAAATTACTCTTCTCATTGTTTCACCAATTAACTCGTCAGGTAGTTGAAGCGATCTTGCTGCAGGATTAGCAGCTCCTGTTTCAATCATAAGGCGATTCCGATAAGAGCGCATGTGGTTATGATACCAAACAATATCACTTTCTATGATTTCCCCTGATCTTGGATCAGATACACTTGGTCCAACTGCATTTCGAACGGTACTTGCCACCCATCGGATAGTGGAATATCGAATATCTTCAGGACTCCAATCCGGATCTTCTTCAGGAGTAGGAGGTAGTTTAGGTACTACAGCATTTTTAAATCCGGCAGCTTCAAAAGCTTCATTCCAATCTAATACCCCCTGAATAATATATGAACGGTATTTCTCAGGTGTAGCTGGATCTAAGTAGTAAACAATCGGTTTTACCGGCTCAACCAATTCACCTCTGGCATATGCTTCAGGATCTTTTGGTTCCAATCTCCATCGGCGGATATATTCTTTAGTCTCCGCTTTTGGGGCTTCAGAACTATAATCAATCTGACGGATAGAGAAGAACCCAACCCTGTAATCAGCGTAACGCTTCATCATAGGTTCTTCAGGAAGTAATACCATAGATTGACTGGTCAACATGGTCAATGTTTGAGCATCAGTACCTGATGGAGGATTCGCAGCTATGTAGGTCATGAGTTGGCGAACCTCAATATTCTCAGGAAAACTTTTGATGGACTCAACCATGCTTCGGTCTGAATCTAACCGGCGCACCTGATACTGTCTTCGCTGCCAGGTTGAAAGTCCGCTTATAGCTTCAATATCATCATTAAAGAAATCGGTAACATCAATAACTACTCCTGAAGAATCCTCGCTCAATGCTTCTATATCAAAGGTGGCAAGTACAGGTTCAAAATTATTGGCATAAACAGAACTTAATACGGGATCATCTTCATCAGCTACCGCATTGTAGGATTTTTTTCGGATGAGGATCCGGTCTTTATTCCTGGTGAAGGAAATTACCTGCTCTTCCGATTTAGAACCTGCAGAATTAAAACCTGAGAATCCAGGAGGCACCCCGGCAACGCGACTAACGAGTAGCATTTCGCGACCGATTAATTCATTCGGAATTTCAAAAAAGATATCCTCCTCTTGCTGATAGACATTGAAAAGTCCTTCGTCTTTTTCAGCAGAAGATTTAATTACATCAGAAAAGGGTTTAATCCCTTCACTGGAAGAAGGTTTTGCCTGGCGAGGACTGGAAGAGGAAGCGGTACTTTTTGCTCCTGTACATCCCACCAATAAAAGAGAGAGAATAATGAGTGAATACTTTGTAAATCCCATTGTATAATTTTAAATAAAGTTAATACGGATAGATAAAAACAACTTTTCCTTTCCAAAAGCGGTTTAACAATTAATAACAAAGAAAGGGAAGATTCGAAAAATTGAAGAAATTTTTTCAAAGCTATAAATCAAAAAAGCGCTACCTTAAGAGTCTGAAATCATAAACGAATATAAAATTATCAGACCATGATTATTGGCGTTCCTAAAGAAATTAAAACCCATGAAAACAGAGTAGCACTTCAACCCGGAGGTGCACTCCAAATGAAAAGGCATGGACATGAGGTATTAATTCAAAAAGATGCGGGGTTAGGCAGCGGTTTTACTAATAAAATGTATGAAGATGCAGGTGCTGTTATTTTAGATGATGTAGACGCTCTATGGGAAAAAGCCGAAATGATCATGAAAGTGAAGGAGCCTATCGCAGAAGAATATCCACGTATGAGAGAAGGACAAGTTCTGTTCACATATTTTCACTTTGCTGCTGATGAAGCCTTAACTAAGGCGGTTATTGACTCGAAATGCATTGCTATTGCTTACGAAACTGTAGAAAAAGCAGACGGTTCACTTCCGTTATTAATTCCTATGAGCGAAGTAGCAGGACGAATGGCTGCTCAGGAAGGAGCCGTATACCTCGAAAAACCAAAAGGTGGACGTGGAATGTTGATGGGAGGAATCCCCGGTGTTCAACCCGCTAAAGTACTGGTTCTTGGTGGAGGAATAGTAGGTGTGAATGCAGCAAAAATTGCTGCCGGAATGGGTGCTGATACAACCATCATGGATATTAACATGAGCAGACTTCGCTATCTGGATGATGTAATGCCTAAAAATGTACACACCTTCTTTTCTTCTGAAGCAAATATTCGGGCATTGCTCCCAAGTATTGATTTGATTATTGGAGCGGTTCTGAAACCGGGAGCGAAAGCACCACATCTTATAACCAAAGAAATGTTGAAAGAAATGCGTCCTGGTACGGTACTAGTGGATGTAGCAATAGACCAGGGTGGATGTTTCGAAACTTCAAAGCCAACTACTCACAAAGACCCGGTATATTTTATAGAAGATGTTGTGCACTACTGCGTGGCCAATATGCCTGGCGCTGTACCTTATACTTCTACTCTTGGCTTGACCAATGTAACCTTACCCTATGCAACTGCATTAGCAAATAAAGGCTGGAAAAAAGCCCTCAATGATGACCCAGAGTTAAAAATGGGGCTTAACATTGCCAATGGTACTATCGTTTATGAAGATGTAGCCAATGCCTTTGGTATGAGCTGGGAGCCGGTGGAGATTGTGTTAAACTAAATTATTATCCTAAACCTGAGCCCGGAAACTAAACTTGATGAGTTTTTAAAGTCAGATTTTTTATCCGGCTTTTTTGTGCCCTAGTTAATATCGTTAGGTTTATTCGAAATCTATTACTTTTTCGGAATTTGAAATTAATCTTTTCTTATTATGTTATTTCAAACTCCTGAAACCGGAGTTCTTGTTAGAAATTATAATTCAGAAAAAACAATCAGGGTACAGATGAAAAAAGGACTATTAATAATTGTAGCTTTAATTGCTTTTCCCACCAGTTCGCTATCTCAAACTACTTCTGGAGAAAATATAATTAAGAATGGTGATTTTTCTTTGGAAAGTGACTGGTTTTTTATAGATGGCCTTTTTGAAGGAAGTATCGGAGGTATAGAAAACGGTGAGTATGCAATTTCTAATATTACTGGGAATGGTGACATATATGTCTTGCAAGTTGAACAACCCTTCAATCAACAACAAACAGATTCAATTTATACTGGTCCTTATCAAGTATCATTCGATGCAAGAACGTCTACTGGTGAAAAAGATATAAATGTTTTTTTTGGACAACTAGGTGGTAATTGGGTTAATTATTTCGATCAAGAAAAAAGGAGGGTAACAATTGATACAGTAATGTCTAATTATATACTTAAGACATTTATTGAAGAGACTTGGACAGAGATGAGACTCGCTTTCGAAGTTAATTCTAGTGGAGAGGATTTCTTCTTGGATAACGTAGAATTAACAAGATTGCCTTTTATTAGGCCTGATAATCCATTATTTGATCTAACTGTAGAAACTGGTTTGGTAACTATTTCGATCACTGATCAAGGGGCAGATTCTTATGATATTTATTTCTCAGACTCTACATTTACTTCTCCGGAAGAAGGACAACATATTGGAACTATTGATAGTTTGTTTTTAGCTCATTCTGTAGTCGTCCCAAATTCTACACTCTCGACTAGTATCACTGGATATTATGGTGTTATTGCTAAATCTGAATCGGGAGTTCCAAGTGAAATGACGATAAGTTCTGTTGAAATACAGACTGGAGTTCGAGAAGCTATGATAGCTGAATTAACGCAAAATGAAATGGATCAAATATTGGATGCAATGTCAGAAAATGAAATTCCTGATGCGTCAAGTATTAAAAATTATTTTTCCGATGTTTATAAGCCTTTCGAAGTTAATGAATCGAATAATACGGCAATTTTTGGTGATGGTATTAGTAATGATAGTGATTTATCGGGTAAATTTTGGATTGGTCATGAGTCAGTAACAGAATCAAAATACTTGATACTCTACGCTGAAATTGTTGATGATATCCTAAATTTTACACCAAATGATAGTGATGGAAATTACGGGTGGAATTTTGACTCCTGGGATATAGGAATTGGAGCTTATGAGCCCGCCTCGAATGTTACGGGAACAAATCATCAGGATTTTCAAACTGGCACTGAACCTGATTACCAATTTAGAGCGGGTCTTTTTAATGATAATTCAGGATTTATAGTTGGATTTAATCCTGAAATAAGTGATGCAAATTTCGTTTACTCTCAAACAGTAGGCGAAGTAACCGAAAATGGGTACAGATTACTTACTGTATTAAATACAGCCAGATTAAGCATTCCCTTTACGAATAATGCAGGGTTTTCTTTTCCAACCGGTTCAAACATCACAACTGTTCCCTTTAATATTGTTTTAAATGATAATGATGGTATGGATCGTGAAACTGCGGCTGCTTGGTCTGACAGGTCAACAGGTCAATGGTTCAATACCCCAAGTGAATGGGGGGTAGCAACACTGCTGGGAAAAGTAGCTTTAAACCCTTTTCCGAAACCATCATATTCAGTCGGAGATACTATGAATTTTGGGGGTAATTTTGCTGAATTCGATCTGGGAACTAATTTAGGTGGCGGAGATGGATGGTTTTTTGATAACGTAAATGGTCCATCAACCTATGATATAGTGAATGATTCACAAGATGGTGATGGTAAAGCAGTCCAGGCTAATATAAATCATGATGGTGGTGAAGACATTTGGAGGGCACAAATTGTAAATGAGCCTTTTTATGTTGGAAGTCAGGATTTGATTAAAGTTTCCTTTTGGATGAAGGCCGATCAGGTAGGCAGAATTGCAGAAGCATTTATAGGGCTTCCTGAAGAGGGTAATTATGCAGAGGTAGCTACCCAAAGATTTGACCTGTCTACCGTCTGGACTAAATACGAGTTAGAATATTTTACCAATGAAAATGATAGTTCCCTTGGGATGAGATTCGGTGTAAAACTAAACGCCGCTGAAAACAATGGTGCTGCTATTTTACTGGATAATGTTCAGATTATAAAACAAGAAGCAGTTCTTACCGACCTTAAGTTTTCGGTAAATCTTGGTGTGCAAAAAGACTTAGGCAACTTTAGCTCAGATTCAATTACCGTAGGTGCAGTGGGATCATTTAATGGATGGGATACCGGAAACCCTCTGATTCTTACGGCAGATAATGATTCTGTTTATTCAGGAACTACATTTTTGGTAAATATATCTCTTGGAGATACGGTAAGGTATAAGTTCATAATGAAAGAAGATGATACGGGCTCTTTTGAATGGGAGTCGCCAGATCCGGAAAGTGCTTCGAATATCGGAGACTTCAGTGACCGCTTCATCTTGGTTAATGATTTAGCTACTACAAGTTCTCCGGTACATTATTTCAATGACTTCGAAAGGGCAGATCAAGATCCCGACAATTATGGAATTACGTCGATTCAGGATGCAAGAAATCTACCAATGAATACCCATGTCGCAACTCAGGGTATAGTTACTTCTATCACTTATAACTTCGTTTATATTCAGGAAGGTGATGCAGCAACTTTGATATTCAGAAGGCCATTCTTTTCTGATCAGAATTCATTAAGCTTTGATCAGGCAATTGCCAATGGTGAAATTAATGTAGGAGATGATTTAAAAGTTTCTGGTATTACCGGAGAATTCAACGGGCAACATCAAGTCCTCAGAATTCATGGGTGGGAGGTTGTATCCAGCAGTAATCCCTTACCTGCATTACAAACTATTTCCATTAATGAATATTCGAATAATGGAGAAGAGTACGAAAGTGAGCTGGTACGAGTTCCATTTATTCGTTTAGATGAACCTGCCGATACCTTGAGAGGAGGATTCTTATATGAAGTTACAAACTTAGATTCTTCTGAAACGGGTTGGTTGGCCATGCAAGGTGGCTTCAACAACGAATGGGCAAATCAGGTAGCTCCAGATGGATACTTTACATTTAAAGGGGTAATTAAAGAATTCTTTGTTTCTTCCTTAGGAGGACCTGTTTATGCAATAACTCCACATGAATTAGCTGATATTGAATTAGAAGATATCTCTGATGCAACGCTTGCTATTTCAAGCTTTCCCGGGCTGCTAGGTGAAACTTTTGATTATGCTATTGGGTTAAATGATGTTGGATCTGAGACTATTGAAGCTTTAGAGTTCACTATATCGTTCGACCCTGAAGCCGTAAATATTACTCTGGGAGATCAGACAGGTACACTAATTGATGATTTCACCTCCTTAGAGTCTAATCTGGTCTCACCAGGACAGCTTTTAATCTCAGCGGCGGGAACAACTCCGATAACGACTTCAGGAGTATTAATGAATCTGGAAATTGAGCTTCTTAGTGGTGGAATTACAGATGTTATATTAGAAAATATTCTCATTAATGAAGCAGCACTGGCACCCGTATATGGTGAAGTAAATGTTGTTCTCAGAAGATGTGGAGATGTCTCAGGTGATAAAACTATTTCAGCCTTAGACGCTACTTTAGTTCTTCAAAACAGTGTGAAAATTGCTGAAGTTTTCCCATTAATTGAACTCGATTCTTTAGCCGCTGATGTGACTAGTAACGGGGATATCAGCGCGTTGGATGCCGCGAGAATACTCCAATACAATGCAGGTATGATTGAGAAACTGGACTGTATTTCTCTACCGGTTAAAAAAGCACCCCAGGTTGTTAAAGCAGACTGGTCGCTTTCAGAGTCTATAGACGAAATCAATTTTGTAAAACTTGATTTTAGAAACTCTGAATTTGATGTTTTTGCACTCCAAATGGAGATGGAAATTACTGAAGGAACTACATTTAAAAGAATTTTCGATTTACAAGATGATTGGAATATGATGGTTAACGTTCGTGAAGGAAAAACATACCTTTCTATGTATGGAGTAACTCCTTTAGAAAATAAAAATATCGAACTCGAATTTGAGAACTTAACTTCAGCTTCATCTCCGAAAATTGAAGCGAGCCTGACTCTTAATGAAAGTTCATTTGATGGTTTAACTAACCTTTCTTTGAAAGAGTTACCAACAGAGTTCAAGCTAACCCAAAATTATCCAAATCCATTTAATCCAACTACGAACATTAATTATTCACTACCTCAAGAGGTAGACGTTCAATTAGTTGTTTTTAACTCGCTTGGACAAAGAGTGGCTACCTTGGTTAATCAGAAACAAGAGGCTGGTGTGTATACAATTTCATGGGATGCAAGTGCTGCTTCAAGTGGGGTGTATATCTACCAATTGAAAGCTGGATCAACTGTATTTACCAAGAAAATGCTCTTAATTAAGTAACCATGAGAAAGTTTTTTAAGAGTACCATTATCCTTTTCGTGATGATTTGTCCGACAGTAGTTGTCGGACAAACAACCTTGTCGATCACGGACGGGGAAACCACGATAGATCAATCTATACTTATCCCTGTGGAACTGACCACAGATGGAACTGAAGGTATTGAGGGAATCTCATTTACTGTAAGTTTTGATACTCTTGCCTTAGAGTATACAGGGATTGTTAAAACAAATGCGATCTCTGATAGCTTGGCTACAGTTGCCAATAATATTGGGGAAGAAATATTAGTATCATTGTCTTCTATCCATCCGGTTAGTGAATCTGGGACTTTAATTTTTCTCGAATTTACTCCGAAAGTAGTGGGTGATTCTGAATTATCGATTCTGAAGTTCAGAATTAATGAGAATGATACCCAGTTTCCTACTACAGAAACTTCAACTGTAAGAGTATTTGGTCTTGATGGAAATCAACCACCTTTTCTAGTCGATGTACCTGATACGGTTATAATTTTTACAGGAGATACACTAAGACTAGTGATTGATGACTCATTTGTTGCTGATGCAGAAGATCAGCTATCAGACTTATCAATTACTGCAGATATTGATCCCTTGGTTTTGCTACCAGATTTCAATTACGATTCAGGTTCGAATCTACTAACTGTTGCACCTATAAGCTTTGTTGGTTTTGCAACGCTTTCTCTTACCATTGAGGATTCCAATGGAGGGGTATTAAATCTGTCAATTGTACTTGATATACGTTTGGGAGTATCTAACGAAGAGCTCTCAGGACAAGCTAAAGAATTCAGGCTCGAGCAGAATTACCCGAATCCATTTAATCCCAGTACAAATATCAGTTATGTGATACCTGAGGCAACCCAGGTTACTGTTGAAGTATTTAATCTACTTGGCGAAAGGGTAGCAGAACTTGTTAATAAGCTACAGGCTTCAGGTGAACATTCTGTTCGCTTTGATGCTACTGGTCTAACTTCCGGTATTTACATTTACCGTATCAATGCAGGTAGTTTTATTAGCACAAAGAAAATGCTGCTCATTAAATAATTAAAACAGAACGAACATTTTAAAGCCTTGTAATAATATTACATGGCTTTTTTTATCGCCCGTAAGAAATAACCTTAAGTGGATCTGTTTTAGCAGCAACACGAGCTGGTAACCACGAAGCAAGCGCACATAACACAATGGTCACAATAGAGGTTATTACGAAATCCAACAGATGTGGTTCCACCGGAGCATAGCTCATATAGTAATTCTCTTCAGAGAGAGGGATAATCTGGTAATTTATCTGTAGCCATGCGAATAATAGAGATATGGCAATTCCGATAATTAAACCAATGGTGGCAACCATCAAACCTTCAAGTAGGAATACTTTTCGAATGATAGATGATTTACTTCCTATAGTTTTTAGGATGCCAATGTCTTTAGTCCGTTCCAGAACCATCATTAAAATTGTTCCGATTAAATTGAATGCAGCTACGATAATCATCACACTAATTACCAATGGAATCATTTGCTCCTGGAGTTCTACCCATGCGAAAATGTTCCCATAACGAGCCTGAATGGTTTGTTTGTAATAAGGAAAGGGTAGAGCGTCTTCCAGTTTCTTATCAAAGGCCAGAATTCCGTCAGAGTCTTTCAGTTTGATTTCTATGCCCTGTCCCTGAGTAGGTTCAATCCCAAATAGTTTATTAGTGTATTCTTTTGCAGTAACAGCATAAATACCATCAAAGAAATCGATACCTGTTCGAAAGATACCAGTCAATTCAAACTGTTGTATTTCAGGAGAATTAGCCAGGCTTGGTGTCCCTGAAATCGTATAAACTGTGATTATACTTCCTAATTCAGCCTGAATAGTTTGTGCCAGTTTAGAGCCAATTACTATTCCCGGATAACTATTTTCATTGTCGCTTAAATTATACTCTCCTTCAAATATATACTCGGATAGATTTGATACATCTGTATTTCTGTCAACACCTCTCAGCTCGGTTCCGGTAACTCCATCTTTGGTCTGAATCATTACCTGCCCCTGGTTAATGACCTGCTTAGATTCAATCTCATCGAACCGGTCAAGGTAGGTCATTAAAGTATCAGCACGGTAGAGTGGGGCATCGGTATAATTAGTGATTAGCACATGTGGAGCAAATCCCAGTACTTTATCATTAATGGTGGATTTAAATCCATGCACGATAGAAAGAGCAATTAACAGCCCGGCAGATCCAATAGCAACTCCGGTAATACTCATTGCCTTTATAAAAGACAGAAACCGGGCACCCTTGCGAGTGCCTTTGAAGTACCGGAATGCTAAATAGGATTCGAATTTCATAAAATTAAATTCCAAAAAACAAGTTCCAAATACCAAATAGAATTCAAATCGTAAGCACTAAACTAGCAGCTTAGACCTGTCATTTGGAATTTGGTATTTACGACGAAGTCATTTCTGGTTTCATCTGTGGGAAAAACAATACATCACGAATCGACTCCGAATTGGTCATAATCATGCTTAAACGATCTATTCCGATTCCAATTCCTGCAGTAGGAGGCATTCCATATTCTAATGCACGTATGAAGTCATCGTCGATAGTCATTGCTTCATCGTCGCCGCCAGCACGTAGTTTAGCCTGGTCTTCGAGTCGTTCTCGCTGATCAATTGGATCATTTAACTCGCTGTAGGCATTGGCAATCTCTTTTCCATTACAAATACACTCAAATCGCTCAACCAAACCTTCTTTCGAACGATGTTTCTTAGTCAATGGACTCATTTCAACCGGATAATCTGTAATAAAGGTCGGCTGGATCAATTTTGGTTCAACAAATTCACCAAAGATTTCATCAATAATTTTACCGGAACCGAAGCTATCATCAATTTGTATGTGAAGTTCTTTTGCAACAGCCTTTAGTTTATCCAGATCCTTGCCATAAAGATCATGACTTGTTTCTTTTTCAATCGCCTGAAACATTGGAACTCTTGGCCATGGAGCTTTGAATTCGATCTCATGCTCACCAACCTGAACTTTGGTAGAACCGTGTAATTCAAGAGCTACTTTTTCGATCATTTTTTCAGTGAATTCCATCATCCAGTTGTAGTCTTTATAAGCTACATATAGTTCAACCTGAGTGAATTCAGGATTGTGAAAACGAGATAATCCTTCATTCCTGAAATCTTTAGAGAACTCATAAACGCCATCGAATCCACCTACAATTAACCGCTTGAGGTACAACTCATTAGCTACCCGAAGGTACAAGTCCATATCAAGTGTATTATGATGCGTCATAAACGGGCGGGCAGTAGCTCCACCATAAATAGGCTGAAGGATTGGTGTCTCCACTTCAAGGTATCCTCGATCATTCATAAAGTTCCGCATGGTTTGAACCATTTTAGTCCTTTTCACGAATGTATCCTTCACATCAGGATTTACAATCAAATCCACATAACGTTGACGGTAGCGAAGTTCTTTATCTGCGAAAGCATCAAAAACTACTTTCTCGCCATCTTCATTTTCTACTTCTTTAGGGATGGGAATAGGGCGGATGGTTTTGGTCAGAAACTCAAAATGTTCTGCATGCACGGTTGTCTCACCGGTTCTGGTTTTGAACACAAAACCTTTGATTCCTACGATGTCGCCAATATCAACCAGTTTTTTGAATACTGTGTTATACTCTTCAACGCCAACATCATCACGACGAATGTATACCTGTATGGTTCCTTCAGAATCCTGAAGATTGAAGAAAGCCGCTTTACCCATGATACGGCGAGTCATTACTCGCCCGGCAATAGAAACAGTTTCTGTCTCCGGATTAGATTCTTCCTCCCTGATTAATTCAGGTTCATTTTTAATGGATTTACTGGTGTGGCTAACTTCAAAAGAATAGGGGTACGGATTTACTCCAAGTTCATTAAGTTGTGTAAGTTTCTCTCGTCTGATTTCCTCCTGTTCGGAGAGCGAAGTTTCCTGGTTCGACATAGATAAATTTGGTTTCAAGTTTTAACGCGAATCAAAGGTTGCAAAAATACCGAATTGTGCAGAAAATTGTGGCATTAACCTGAACCTTTATTCTAAGAGCTTGAACCGTTTAGATACTTCACAAATTCCGAACTTCCCGAATGAAATCGTATTGGGTTGGAGTGAGGTGATTTATGAACTCGACCAAGGCATACTTTCTGAGGAAGAAGCTCAAACCCTTGCCAACTTTACCAATGAGCAGCGTAAAGGGGAGTTTTTAACTGCAAGGCACCTTTTCTGGAAGCTGATTGAGGATTTAAAATGGGATGCTGAAACCATCAAACTAAAAAAAGAAAATACCGGTAAACCATATATCGAAACTTCCGGGGGAATGAAGTATGTAAGTTTTTCACACTCTCAGGATTTAGTTCTGTGCGCAGTATCGGCTTCATTAGATGTTGGTTTGGATGCAGAAACGCTTAATCGTAAGGTGAATCCATCTATCGTGAAACGAATTCTCAGTGAAAATGAGTGGGAGATTTATGGTGAGGAAGACCCGATATCACTTTGGACGATGAAAGAATCTGCCGTAAAAAGTCTTGGAACCGGCCTCAGAACTAATTTAAAAGAGCTTGAGTTAACCAAATTCGAGGATGGACGTTTTAATATCACGATCAACCAAAAAGAAGAGTTAAAAGGAGTTTGTTTTACCGCCTTAAATCACTGCATATCCTTAGCCTATTAAAATGAAAGAACTGCCAACTATTTCGATTATTGGTCCCGGTAGACTTGGAAAAGCCCTCAAATCAGCTTTAGGTAAAGCAGGCTATGAAGTAAATCTGGTGTATGGTAAAGATGACTCCATATCAGGCCTTGGCGATCTGATCTTTATTACAACCCCTGATTCAGAGATTAGAAAAGTAGCTTCGAAGATTGCTTCATCAGACCTTAATTTAGACGGGAAAATGTTTGCACACTGCTCCGGAGCATTGGCTTCATCAATTTTAGAAGAATTGCAAAAAGAAGGGGCTCATATTGCTTGTTTTCATCCCTTAATGGCTGTTTCACCCAAAACAGAATCTTTTCAAGATATATATTTCGATATAGAAGGTGATGAATCTGTACTGAAATTACTGGAGGAATTAGCTCAGAATGTTGGTGCAGAATCTATTCGGGTATCACCAAAAGAAAAGGAATTGCTACATATTTCAGCCGTGATGGCGTCGAACTATCTGGTAACCTTAGCAGATTTATCCCTGAGGATATCCGCCTCAGCAAATATTCCTGAGAGAATATTGATGGATGCTTTTTTGCCTTTAATGAGTTCATCCCTTGAAAACCTGGGTAATCAAAGTCCAACTGATGCACTTACAGGACCCATTGCAAGGGGAGATATACAAACCGTGCAAAAGCATTTAAAACTGTTAGAGAATAAACCCGAATTGCTGGAAATGTATAAGAAACTTGGTTTACTTACTCTGGAGTTAATTAGCAATGATTTAAAGGATAGTACGATCAAGTTCAGATTGTATGACTTATTGAAATGAGTAAGAAAAATCCCAATGACTTTTATCAAAGAGTGTATGAGGTGGTTGCACAAATCCCGACTGGTAAAGTGACCAGTTATGGTGCAATTTCTAAATATTTGGGAGTTGAATCGGGTGCCAGAATGGTTGGTTATGCAATGAATAACTATGTTAGTGAAGAACTTGGATACGAAATTCCCGCTCACAGAGTGTTGAATCGATTAGGCCAACTCACCGGTCGGGCTCATTTTGAAGGTGATACGATGAGGGAACGTCTGGTACAGGAAGGGATTGAGTTTAAAGGTGAGTACACCGTTAATATTGAAAAGCATTTCTGGAATCCTTTTGAATTGGATGTATTTTAACCGTTATAATTCTATTAATTTTGAACATTAAAAACCAAATATGAGGCTTAGTATCAATAGTACAATTTTCTCCACTATTGCTTTTATGTTGATCTTTTCATTTTCCGATGCATTTGCATATCAACAGAAAGAAATTCCTATTGGATCAAAAGCACCGATGGTTGATCATAAAATGCAGGATGTTTCTGGAAGAAGTATCAGTTTAGCTGAAGCAGCTCAGGAGAACGGTCTGTTGGTAATTTTTTCGTGTAATACCTGTCCATGGGTGATGCGCTGGGAAGACCGATACCAGGATGTCTCACAGATGGCAAGAGCTAATAATATTGGGATGATTGCGCTCAATCCAAATGAAGATTACAGAGATCGTGGAGATGGAATGGATGATATGATCAAGCATGCTCGTAAAGCAGGATATGATTTCCCTTATGTGCTGGATAAAGACCATTTAATTGCAGATGCTTTTGGGGCTACCAGAACTCCACAAGTGTACCTATTCAATGGAGATATGGAACTCGTGTATGTTGGCGGCATAGATGATAACGCGAATAACGCGGCTTCAGTTAAAGATTATTATATCAAAGATGCAATGGATCAATTAGTTTCAGGGCAGGAGTTGAGCAAGCCGAACACTAAACCATTGGGCTGTACTATCAAACGAGTTAGTTAATTTTTGATAAAAAAAGCCGTATTTTTAAATCCTTGCTCGTATTAACGTGTGAGGATTTTTTTTGAATGCGAATGGATAAGAATTAATGCCAACCTGGACTTTACATACAGAATTTAAATTTGACGCAGCTCACTTCATCGAAGGTTATGATGGAAAATGTGGACGAATGCACGGACATTCCTACAAAGTGAAAATGACTGCCAAATCACACAAACTAAATCCATCGGCCTATTTAAATACAGATGATATGGTATGTGATTTCAAGGAATTGAAATGGGCAGCCAAGGATTCAGAAAAAGGCGGATTTGATCATGGTAATTTGAATGAGTTGATGTCTGTGAATACTACTGCAGAACGCATTGCTGAGTACATTCATCAGGAAACGAAACGCCGAATTCCTGAAGGAATTGAGCTTACCGTAACGGTCTGGGAAACAGACACCTGCTGGGTAGAGTACACCGATCAGAATGTATAATTCGTTAGAACATATCGATTCAGAGGTATTAACCGATCCAAAAGAATATCCGGGTGTAGAATATCCAATTATGGAGCATTTTTATACCATTCAGGGGGAGGGAGCCCACACTGGACGTGCTGCATACTTTATAAGAACGGGAGGCTGTGACGTACAATGCTGGTGGTGTGATGTGAAAGACAGCTGGGATGAGGACAAGCATCCCCGAATGAAAGTGAAAGATTTGGTTGATAAGGTAAAGGAGAGTAAAGCTCCGATCGCTGTAATAACCGGAGGGGAACCTCTATTACATGATCTGGATGCCCTCACAAACTCCATCAAAAAAATTGGAATAAAAACACATATAGAAACGAGCGGTTCATCGCCACTTTCCGGAAATTTTGATTGGATTACGCTTTCCCCTAAACGCTTCAAAAAGCCATTGGATGAAGTTTTTCCCTATGTGGATGAGCTCAAAGTGGTTGTACTTACAAAAAAGGATTTAGCCTGGGCAGAAGAAAATGCGGCGAAATGTCCGGATTCCACCCAGCTACTATTACAACCGGAATGGGATACACCTGCATCTATGCCTCTGATAGTTGAATATGTTAAAGAACATCCAAAGTGGGGAATCAGTCTTCAAACGCATAAATATTTACAGGTCCCATAATGAGTTTTCAGGAGTCTTCAGTTATAATTACAGGTGGGAGTAAAGGTATTGGACTATCAATTGCTAAAGTATTTGCCCGAAAAAAGGATCGTGCAATTGTACTGCTTGCCCGGAATGAAAAAGAGCTCAATCATGCAAAAGAAGAATGCTTGGCTGAGGGAGCAACGAAAGTTGATATCATTGTAGCTGATTTACTTGATGTGAATACGTTATCAGAAGTCGATTTTGAAACGTTTAATCCAGGAATATTAGTCAATAACGCAGGTTCATTTTTATTCAAGCAACTAAAAGATACAACAACTGATGAATTTGAACAGCAGTTTAGAGTGAATGCGCTTGGAGCTTTTAATATCACTCAAAAAGTGTTGCCAGAGCTTCATAAAAAAGACCGGGCGTTAATAGTAAACATCTGCTCTGAAGCCTCTCTAAAAGGATATGGGCAAAGTGGGGCATATGCTGCAAGTAAACATGCCACACTTGGATATACCCGTTCACTACGTTCAGAATTAATGAAAACAAAGATTGCTGTTACTGCAATCAACCTCGGGCAGACATATTCAACTTCATGGGAAGGAGTGAATGTAGACCCCAATGATTTAATCGATCCTGAAGACGTAGGCAGATTGATCGTATCTCTATCTGAATTAAGTCCCAGAAGTGTAGCCAATGAAATACTTCTTACTGCTCAGGGTGGGGATGTAAATCCTATGTAACTGATTTAAATCCATTCTTGTCTTTTTTCTTCCACAGTTCCTTCAAAGTTGACTTCTCCAGTGTGTTTAGTACCATTAGGCTCAATTAGCATCACCCAGCATTCTCTCTCAGCAATTGGAAGATGATCCTCACCCTTTGGTACTACATATAATTCACCTTCAGACAAATGGACATCACGATCCTTAAAACGAAGTAAAAGCTTTCCTTTCACTATATAAAAGAGTTCATCTTCGTCTGCATGATTATGCCACACAAATTCTCCTTTAAGCTTTGCAAGTTTTACTAACTGCCCATTTGTATCAGCTATGATTTTAGGAGTCCAATGCTCATCAAATAATTCGAATTTCTGTTTAAGGTTTACAGAGCTCATTATTTAGTCCTCAAGTAAATTTTCTTCTCTTAGAATCTCCTCTTTTAATGAGGCATATTTCTTAATGATTTTCGCGCGCGTATCCACTACAACAGTTGAAGCAATTTTATCATGAATGCCTTGTCGGTTTGAATCCCAGTATATTTGAGCAAAACCTAATAAACCGGTAGCGATACCTGCTGCATAACCTCCAAAACGTTCAAAAGAGTAGAGCAGACCTATAGGTTTATTGTTGAGACGAACAACACGAAGATTAAGTAATCTTTTACCTAGTGTTTGTCCACGGAAGAAAGCAGTGCAGAGAACGAAATAAATTCCGATCCACCCAATACTTAAACCAAAGTCTTCTGCAGTTGCTTTCAGACTTCTTAAAAACCCAGGGTTTTCAACCTTCTCCGTTAATTCTTCATTTTCATCTGTAAGTCTATCAACCCGGTCATCAAGCTTGTTAATCTCTATATCTTTTTCAGCAAGTTCGACAGAGGCCAAAATCGGAGCCATTTGCTCTCGCAAGCTATCAATACCGGTAGAATCATTATTGTTGATTGCAGCTCCAAGGTTTCTGAGATTCTGAATAAAATCATCTTCAAAAAGTCGTTGGGGAAGTACATCTGGATTTCTTTTAACTCCTGTTAGTTGATTCTCCAGATCCAGCGCTATGCCTTCTAATTGATCTTCTATATCTAATGAATCATTTGTACTGAGTTCAGTTATCTGGTTTGCAAATGAACCCCAATCAATATTATCTGTTGAGCCTGTTACAACTTCTCCATCAGGAGTATTATATGTGACTACTCCCGAGTCTAAGCCTTCTTCATTTTTGGTAACATTAAGGGTAAGTGCGAAAACTAAAATTGAAACAAACGCTGCCGTTCCATATCGGAATAAATTTTTCCACCATACGCTACCACGAGTACGGATAGCAAGCCAAAAGAAAAGAATACTTGCTGAGGATGCAAGAAAAAATGCACCAAGAGCAGTAAGGATAGATGCAATCAATAAATCTAAAAGTAGAGCAAATAACCTTCTTCGTGGACTTGCTAACGGTAATCCCAGCAAATCTGGATGAACTTCAAAGGCAAAAGGTGTTATAATTTGTTTAGGGTCGTTGATCATCCTAAAGTTTAGCAAACAATTTACTTCCGTGAAATAAAAAAGAGCCGCAATAAATATTACGACTCTTTTTGATCATCTATGGGTAAAACTAGTCTTCGAATGTTAGGTTGTAAGCATCTACAACAGCTTCATAATTGGTATAATCGAGTCCTTTACTTTTTAGGAGTAGAGTAGGAGGGATGGCAACTATTCGGAGAACATCTCCATCAAAAAGGTTTTCATTTGCTTCGTTATTATCTGGAACCTCGCCCTCCACAATTAAATCGAAATTATCGATATCAAACGAATAGCGTAATACAACTATATCATCTTCAAATGGTGTGGTTAAAGGAAGAGCATGCCAATTGGTTGTGTTCTGAAATCGGATGTAGCCCAGAACAAGACCATAATCTACCGTTTCCTCATCAAGAATATTCCAACCATATGAAGCAATCGATACGAACTCATCATCAACTCCAAAATCAACATCGGAATCGATCTCTATGGTGGCGGAGTATACTTCACTGCCGGCAGGTCCACGTGGTCCGGTTGGGCCAACACATGATGCAGTTAAAATTCCAATAAATAGTGCGATGAACGTTTTTGAAGTTTTCATGTCTGCCTCGTTAGTTTTTGATTAAGGTCTGTGCTTATGATAGTTCTCACAGAGCTTAGCATATATCACATGTTTGGGTTAGGCAATTGATGCGATGACAATTAACATCGACAATAAAAAAAGATTAGAACGGACAGCTTAGTATGTCAGTTCAAAGTTTAAGACTTAAATAAATTTCAGTACATTTAAGCTTAATGATTAAAGCAAATCAGGAATTGGATTGAGCAAGATATTAATGGAAATTTTGGGGCTTTCAACAAGTCCAAGTAGTGGTGGTGCTTATGCTTTAATTTTATCTGAAGCAAAAGGATCCAGAAGGCTTCCAATTATAATAGGTTCATCCGAAGCTCAGGCAATAGCATTAGAGCTTGAGAACATTAAACCACCCCGCCCGATGACTCATGATCTGCTCAAAAATGTAATATTAAATTTTGAGTCTACCATTAAAGAAGTGATAATAAGTGACCTTGCAGAAGGTACATTTTATGCGCGGATAATTTTTGAAAGGGGAGATCAGTTGCATGAGGTTGATGCAAGACCCAGTGATGCTATTGCTCTTGCAGTTAGGTTCGGATGTTCAATTTACACTACTGAAAATGTACTAAGCGAAGCTGGAATAATTACAGAAACTGAGTCTGCTTCTGCTGTTAAAACTTCAAAATCCACTGATTCGACCGGGAATGAAGAATTATCAAAATTGGAAAAGCTTGAGCAAGATCTGCACACAGCTATAGAAACAGAAAATTATGAAAAAGCGGCTAAACTTCGCGATCAAATCCAAAAAATGAAGGGCTAACCCGTGACCGAAGATCACTGTTCATTTCAACAACTTCCGTTTTCAAAATTATTTAATACGTATATCTCTGAATATTCTAAGCTGAAGGATTTCTATACTGCTAATCCTTTTGATGAAAATCAGGTAAAAGACAGAGTAGAGCGTGTTGCTCAGCCTGAATCAAAGGAAGCGTTTGTTCAAGCTCTTAAAGAATATCATCAATATTTGGGAATAATTGATTCCCAGCAGTCCCAAATGGAGAAGTTTTCAAAAGACGGGGCTCTTGCTTTTGTAACCGGACAACAATTAGGTGTTTATGGTGGGCCTCTATTTACTATCTATAAAACAATTACAACGATCTTGTTAGCCCGGAAATGGGAAAAAAAACTTAGTACACCGGTAGTCCCTGTGTTTTGGCTCGCTGATGAAGATCATGATTTTGAAGAGATAGCATCGATTGGAATACCGGACTACGATGAGTTTAAAAAAATTGGATTAATTGATGAAGGAAATACTCAACCTGTTTCAGTTCAGGAAATAAAAGAAACAATTAAGGAATTTGAATCTTCAGTAAGAAGCGAATTACCTGATACTGATTTTTCGGAAAAACTATTTTCACTTTTAAATGAGTTTTATCAGCCAGGCAAAACTCATGTTCAGGCTTTTGCTCAACTGATGAATTCTTTGTTTGCAGATGAGGGCTTATTGATTGTTGGTAGTAACTTTGATTCTATCAAAGAACTGAGCAAAAAGGTCTTTAAAACTTCAGTACGTGATGCTGATGGCATTTTTAAGGCACTGGATAAAAAAAGTACGGAGATCGAAGAGAATTTCCATCGGCAGGTAGTAGTAGGAGAATCTAATCTCTTCTATATCGATCCAAAAGAAGGCAGATTGAAACTCGAACGTTCGAATGGAGACTGGATAGCTGGGGATTTAAAAGTAAGTGAAGAGAAACTGCTTTCGATGATTGAAGCAAACCCACAAAATTTTTCTCCTAATGTTTTTTTAAGGCCGGTTTTGCAGGATGTTTTACTACCAACAATTGGGTATGTAGCAGGACCTGGAGAACTAGCTTATTATGGTCAAATGAAGGATTTATATCCGTTTTTTGATCTTGAAATGCCAGTCATTTTTCCACGACTTAGTATTTCACTTATCGAAAGTGGTATAGAAAGAATTATGGAAAAGCTGCCATTTGCAATGTGCAGCTATAATCAGCGAATCGAGGATTTGGAAGCTGCATATGTTGATCAAACCAATTCGAAAGATATTGAAGGGGTTTTCGCAGAGTGGAAAAAATCCATCAATGAGATTGCTGAAAAGCCCGGAGCATTCATAAAGGATATAGATCCAACGCTGGAAGGGACTTCGGGTAAAGTTGTGGCTGGTTTCTCGAACGAGCTGGACAAGCTAAAAGGGAAAGTTTACAGATCTATCAAACAACAGGAACAGACTCAGCTTAATCGAATCTCAAAGATAAAGTCTCAGCTGTTCCCGGATGGATTGCAGGAGCGTTCGGTAAGTCCGGTTTACTTTATGAATAAATACGGACTTGATATCTGGCAAAATCTACTTAACGATTTTGAAAAGGAAGAGCTGGATCTTTCTGTTCATCATATTGTCAGTTTATAATGATTTCCGTTTCTGAACAAAAAGCTTTGCTCAGAAAACAAATGATTGCAAAAAGGCAATCACTTTCAAAGAAAGAGTGGAAGAATAAGAGTGAACAAATAGTGAAGATAATTCTTTCCAGCTCAGAACTTGAGAATTCAAATATCATTCATTGCTTTATATCTATGAATGAAAGGTTTGAAGTTGATACTCATGGTTTAGTCAAAAAAATTTTAGACCTGGGAAAAACGGTAGTTGTCCCTGTAACAAATTTCAATGATGGCACTTTATCACATTCACTATTGAATTCATTTGATGAACTAACTCCAAATAAATGGGGAGTACTTGAACCAAAAGTATTAAGACCCATTACCATCGAAAAGATTGATCTTGTTCTTGTACCATTATTAGCAGCAGACAGAGCTGGAAACAGGCTAGGATATGGAAAAGGTTTTTACGATCGCTTTTTAGCTAACATAAAAGCTTCTTCGTTTGGCTTACTTTTTGAAGAGTTTGTCCTGGAAAAAATCCCAACAGATTCTTTTGATAGAAAATTAAATGGGTTAATTTCAGAAAAAGGGCTTAGCTACTCGTAACAATCACTTAATACCTTCGTAGCAGCATTGCGGAGGAAATAAAATGGCTGAAAAATTTAGACAAAAAACTGCATCAAAAACCGGTACTGCGTCATTGGAGTTTGACGACTTTGAACTTCAAAATACGATGCAGAATTTTCTTAAGGAAGAACCTAAAGAAACAGGGAAAGGTATTTGGAACTTTGCAACCATATCAGGGATGGTAATGCTCTTTCTTGGAGTTTCATTCTTGTTACAATGGGTAGGACTCTCATTCGGTGAAGGGTTAGATGCATTTCTGGAAGGAGCAATTTCTTCGATGCCTCTAATTGGCGGTGCATTGGTTACCCTGATTGGATTCGGCTTTTTTGTTGGCGACAGAAAAAGAGAAAAAAGAGCGTCAAGACAAGAAAAAAAGAGAAAAAGGGCCAAAGCTAGTTCTGCAAAAAAGCGAATGGATGATGTACATGGATCTGAGTTCACCGGATCTAAAACCAGAAGCAGTTTGAGAAATGATCTGGATTCTGACTTTACTTCAAGCTCCAGTTCTGCAAATTTTGAAGATTTCGCAATGGGTTCATATGGCTATCGCTCAAAACGTTTAATGAAGTCTCGCTCGGATAAGAAATGGGCAGGTGTTTGTGGTGGATTAGCTAAATATTTTGGAATCAGTTCTACTGTAGTCCGATTCATTTTTGTAGCAGCTTTCTTTATGGGATACGGAGCAAGTTTATTAATCTATTTTGGATTATCACTTGCAATGCCGAAAGAGCCTGTCGAACTTATGGATGATTTCGATTTTTAATTCATCCGGCATACATGCTAATTACATTTGAGGGGATTGATGGGAGTGGGAAATCTACTCAAATCTCTTTATTAAAAGACAAATTAACTTCTTTAGGGTATACTGTTAAAGTATTTCGTGAACCTGGTGGTACGCTACTTTCAGAAGAAATAAGAGAGCTTTTACTTAATACAGATCTTGAAATTGATTCGGTAACAGAGCTCTTACTATTTTCTTCAGCGCGCTCTCAATTGATGGCTGAAGAAGTGTTACCTGCACTGAAAAGAGAAGAAATCGTCATTCTTGATCGGTTTTATGATTCTACTACAGCTTATCAGGGATATGGCAGAAAAAGCCTCCCACTAGATCAAATACAGCAGATTAACAATATAGCTTCACATGGAAGGACTCCCGATTTAACTTTTTACCTAAGACTCTCATTGGATGCGTCTAATCAAAGACGTGCACATCTAAACAAAGACAGAATGGAAAGAGCCGGTGACCAGTTCTTTGAAAATGTAATTAGAGGTTTTGATGAACTTGCAAAGAAAGAAGAGCGATTTATTGTAGTTGAAGCATCAAAAACAATTGAAGAGATTCACGAAAAAATTGTTGATACAGTTTATTCAAAGATGAAATAAGTGCTTATTAACAGCCACAAAAAAAGATTTTATTTTTTTATGGTGAATGATCATTGAGGCTTAATCATATTATCCGTATTTTAGAACAATATGGATGAATCCTTCCTGTTTCCAAGAAAACTGGTTCATCACAGTTAAATTCCAACGATTATAACATCCTAAAATCTATTATGGCGCACGAAAGAATCGAGATTGATTTGCCTCTAGCTAAAGTTTACGAGCTACTTAGTAATCCTGTTGACTTCCCAAAGTTTTTAGAGCGTATCGACTCAGTAGAAAGAATTAATTCTCAAACCTTTGAGTACAAGACTACTATTGGAAATGAAGAGTTTGTTTGGACTACCAATCTAATCGACAACCTCCGAAACACTCGTTTTGCATGGATCACAATCAATGGTAATCTAAACCAAACCGGAACCATTCGTTTTACTCCACTTGATAACGGTACTCGAACCAGAGTTGAGTTTTCTTTAGACTACCGAACTTTTTTCGGTGATCCTACGGAAGAGCTTGGTGTTTTTATTGAAGAATCAGCAGCTCAATTAGTGAAAGATCTGGAGAAATTTAAAGATCTAGCTGAGTCTGGTACTTTTAAAGAAGAGCAAGCTGAAGTTTCGGAAGAAGAAGTAACAGCTTAAGCTTTACATTATTTATTTACTTATTGTTAATGCGCATCATCTGATGCGCATTTTTTTTGCCTAAAAATTATTATGACGTTTACAAAGTTCAAACAATCTGAAAAAAGTAACTCTCCACATTACTTATTAATTGGAAATCCGGTTAACCATAGTGTTTCTCCTTTAATGCACAATACCGCATTAAAACAGCATGAAATTGACGCTGAATACCATGCAGTAGCCGTAGCAATGAGTGAAATCCCATCCCTTGCAGCTCATTTTAATGACCCAAATTTTCTTGGAGCAAATATTACCATCCCTCATAAAGAGAACTTCATGGAAGTTGTAGATGAATTTACTCCAGAGGCAGAAGTAATTGGTGCGATTAATACTCTAATAAAACAGAATGGAAAACTAATAGGTCATAACACGGATTCCTATGGATTTCAGGTACCGCTTGAAGAACATTTAGAAGAAATAGAACCTGATCGGGCCATTATATTTGGATCTGGTGGTGCTACGAAAGCTATAGTTTATGCATTAAATGATTTGGGTTTTGAGGAAGTGGTTATGGTATCCCGAAGACCAGATCGATATTCAGATTCAAGTGATCTAATTACCTGTGGTTATGATTTCTGGGCTGACTATGCTGATGAAACTTCTTTGATAATAAATGCTACGCCATTGGGCATGATTCCAAATACTGAAGCTTCTCCAATAAAAGATGATGAAAAAGAATTATTGGAAGGAAAGCTTTGTTACGATATCGTATATAATCCGAAAGAGACTAAATTTTTAAAACAAGCGATAAGCGTAGGCGGTATTCCAATTGGTGGAATAGACATGTTAATTCATCAAGGAGCAAAATCCTTCCAACTTTGGACAGGAAAAGAATTTCCGATTGGGCTTATTAAAATGAAACTGGATGACATCTTCCCACATTGACTTTATCAGGCCAGAGAAATTAAATGATGCCAGGATATTTTCCTGGTTTACCCTGAAGAACGCTCATCTAAATGAGGAAGAACAGCAAATTCCCGGTTTAAATGTTGGATTTAATTCCAACGAGAAACAAGAAATATTACTACATAATTTAAATCTCGTTTCTTCTGAGATACGAATGAAGCCATCCAACCTGGCACTAGCTGAACAGGTACATAAAACAAATGTACAAGTGATTACTGAGGGAGGAATTTACCCTGAAACAGATGCTTTTGTGTCAAACACTCCTGGAACAGCATTAGGAATTCAGGTAGCAGATTGCGGAGCAATTTTATTCGGAGATTCAGTAAATCAGGTAATTGGCGCTGCTCATGCAGGATGGAGAGGTGCAGTTGATCGAATTGTTCCTAAAACTATCGAAAAGATGCTTGAATTAGGTGCAGAGCTTAAAAATATAAAAGTGTTTATCAGTCCATGCATAGCAAAGCACAATTTTGAAGTAGGGGACGAAGTTGCTGAGAAATTTGCAGATCATTTGGTTGACAGAGAACATTACGAAAAGCCTCATGTTGACTTAAAGGGGTTAATCGAGGATCAATTGTTAGAACTTGGTATTGCTAAAAAGCATATCGAAATTGACGAACGCTGTACTATCGATCATGAAGATCTTTTTTACTCATACCGACGAGAGAAAGAGAAAAGCGGACGTATGGTTGGAATCATTAAACTGAACAAGTTGAAGTGAGAGTTAGTTACTGTCCCGAGTACTATGCCACCATTCCTGATGAGCATATATTCCCAATGAAGAAATTTCAAGGGCTTTATACTTACCTGATTGATAACCATATCATTAATAAAGGAAATGTGATTCCACCCCCAATGGTGGAGATTTCGAATCTTATTACTACCCATACTCATAGATATGCTTCTGCGGTTTGGGAAGGAAATCTTACAAAAAAAGAAGTAAGAAGAATGGGTTTGCCCTGGAGTAAAAGTCTCGCTATCAGATCAAGACATGCAGTGCAGGGAACAATCAATGCAGCATTAATGGCTCTACAGGATGGTATTTCAGGGAATTTAGCAGGTGGGACTCACCATGCTATGCCGGATCACGGGGAAGGTTTTTGTGTTTTCAATGATGTGGCAGTTGCTATTAAAGTTCTTAAGCGAGCTAAATGGATCAATAAAGTGTTAGTAATCGACTGTGATGTCCATCAGGGAAATGGAACGGCGCATATTTTTGCTAATGATCCTGAAGTATTTACTTTCTCCATTCATGGGGAAAAGAATTATCCCTTTGTTAAGCCACCTTCTGATTTAGATATTGGTTTACCTGATAAAACAGCAGACTCAGAATATCATAAAATATTGATCTCAGCGTTAGATCAGATCCTTGGTTCTTTCGATCCGGATCTTGTCTTCTATTTAGGTGGGATTGATCCTTTGGAGACAGATCACTTTGGAAGATTATCCCTCACACTCAACGGTTTAAGGGAAAGGGACAGAATTGTAATTGAGACTATTACAAAGAAAGATGTTCCGCTTACACTTTTACTTTCAGGTGGATATGCTCCAACATTGAACGAAACAGTGATCGCCCATGCACAAATGTTTGAGATTGCAAAAGAACTCAGTTATTGAAATTCTTTTCTAAGAAACCTGAAATAAGTTCAAAGAAATTCTACCTTAACAGTTCACAAAAAAGAAGAGATTTGACGAAACAAAGACTGGCTATTCTTGGATCAACGGGGTCGATTGGAACTCAGGCATTGGAGATTGTGCGTCAACATCCAGATACCTTTGAGGTTGTTGCTTTATCTGCAAACACAAACGTTGAGCTACTCACGGAACAAATCAATGAATTTAAGCCAGAATATGGCCTTATTTGTAAAGACATACTATTTAAAAACCTTAAAGAAGGAGTTCGAACAGATACTAATTTATCTTCCGGGATTAACGAATTAGTACATTTAGTTTCTCTTCCAAATGTAGACACAGTATTAAATTGTTTAGTAGGTTTTGCAGGATTTATCCCAACTTTGGCAGCAATTAAACACGGTAAAAAAATTGCATTAGCCAATAAAGAATCTTTAGTAGTTGGTGGGGAAATAATTTTTGAAGCACTTAAAAGCTCAGCCTCAGAACTCATTCCAATTGATTCAGAACATAGTGCGATGTTGCAATGTTTGGTTGGTGAACCGAAAGAGAGTATCGAAAAGATAGTAATTACGGCCAGTGGAGGACCTTTTCGGGAGTTTTCAATTGAGCAGATGAAGAATGTTACTAAAGCTCAGGCTCTGAACCATCCAAACTGGGAAATGGGTGCTAAAATCACCATCGATTCATCTACCATGATGAATAAGGGACTGGAGATTATTGAGGCTCATTGGTTGTTTGATTTACCGGTAGAAAAGATCGAACCCGTTATTCATCCCCAGAGTATTATCCATTCAATTGTTACTTTTACAGATGGGTCCAGCAAAGCTCAACTCGGACCTCCGGATATGAAGGTGCCGATTATTTATGCTCTCACATATCCCGAACGTCTTCCCCTGGAAACACCAAGGATGGATTGGTCGAAATCACATGAACTCACTTTTGAACCTGTTGACTATAAACGATTTCCGTGTGTGAAACTTGCTATGGATTCTATCGAATTAGGCGGGATAGCTCCTGCGGTGTTAAATGCTGCAAATGAAGTTGCGGTACAGCGCTTTTTGAATGAAGAAATTGGTTATATTGATATCCCGAAAATAGTTGAAAAAAGTATAGATAAAATATCCTCTCAACAATCCATTAGTGTTGAGTTATTAAAAGAAATAGATAAAGAAACGAGAGCATACGCCTCCGGAATAAAGTAATATGGAAATTGTAGACATTTTAAAAACCATTGGAATTTTCATGGGAGCACTTATGATTTTAGTGTTCATCCATGAGCTGGGACATTTTCTCGCAGCAAAACTTTTCGGAATGAGAGTTGAACGATTCTCAGTTGGATTTCCTCCACGAATCTGGGGGTTTCAGAAAGGAGATACTGATTATTGTATTGGTGCCACTCCTCTTGGCGGATATGTAAAAATATCCGGAATGGTAGATGAAAGTATGGATACCGAGTTCTTAGAGAAAGAACCTGAACCATGGGAATACAGAAGTAAGCCAGTGTGGCAACGAATGATTGTAATTACAGCCGGAGTAATCTTTAATATGATTCTGGCCTTTTTTATTTTTACAGGAATGACTTGGTCTGATGGGAAAGTTGTCTTCTCAATAGAACAAAAAAATGGTATTTATATTGATGAAGCTTCAATTCTTTATGAACTTGGCTTCAGGAATAATGATAAGATTATAGGTGTAAATGGAGAAGAGGTAGAACATTTTAATGATTTAGTATCTCCATCAGCAATCACATCCTCGAATTTATTTTATACGGTAATTAGAGATGGTAGTCCAGTCGATATCCAAGTTCCTTCCAGTTTCTTGGATAGTATTCAAACAAGGGGTTTTATGGATTTAGAACATCTATTACCTTCCAGGATTGCCCAGGTTGTAGGAGATTCTCCAGCAGAAAAAGCCGGATTACTGGAAGGCGATTTAATTATTGAAGCAGATGGTTTAGAAATTAACTCGTGGAATGGTTTGGTTTATGCAATTGAAAACTCTGGATCAAAAATGGATATAGTAGTTGTAAGAGAAAGAGATACCTTATTAGTTCCAGTAATTCCTAGTGAGGCAAAGAAAATTGGTATCGCCGGGAGAAATGTAAATACTTTGAATTATGATCTAGTTGATTATGACTTGTTTGCTTCAATAGGAGAAGGATGGAATCAAACATGGGAACAAACTACTGGAATAATTGGCGGGTTTGCCAGAATGATTTCCGGGGATATTTCAGTTCGGCAAAATCTGGGTGGACCAATTGCTATAGCAAGTATTACTCGTGAAGCTACAGATCAGTCTGGATGGAGAGGCTTTTGGCAAATCACTGCATTGCTAAGCATTACCCTTGCCATCATGAATATACTTCCAATTCCTGCACTTGATGGTGGACATTTAGTATTTCTTATTTACGAGGGAATCGTACGCAAAGAGCCATCAGAAAAGGTGAAGATTGTTGCTCAAAATATTGGGTTTATTGTTTTGCTTACCTTAATGGTGTTTGTGATTTTCAATGATGTACTGAAGTACTTTTAATATGTTTGCACGCGAAGGTTACCCAACTATGACTCTGGCTACAATTGTATTAGCTGTGGTCGTTTATATTACATTCAATTTCCTTCCTGAATGGCTTGCCTACATACTGTCCGGTGGTGTAGCTGTTTTATGGGGGATCGTAATTTATTTCTTCAGAGATCCCGAGCGGGAAACCCCGGAGGGAGAAAACCTCATCATTTCCCCGGCAGATGGTAAAGTTGTACTCATTAAAGAAATAGAAGAAGATGTATATCTTAAAACTAAAGCAACCCAAATTAGTATTTTTCTATCACCGTTAAACGTACATATAAATCGAAATCCTATTTCCGGAAAACTTGAGTATCTGAAATATCACCCCGGTAAGTATCTCATGGCCTGGGACGAAAATGCATCGATTGAGAATGAAAGAGCCGATTTTGGAGTGCTTCATCAGTCGGGAACCAAATTATTCTTTAAGCAAATTACAGGTTTTCTGGCTCGAAGGATTGTATATCATATTAAAGAAGGAGATGAACTTATAGCGGGTGATCGTTTTGGCATGATGAAGTTTGGTAGTCGTATGGATGTGATTGTTCCTGATAATGTTGAAATTCACATAAAAGAAGGGGATCGTACCTGGGCAGGACAGTCAATTTTGGGACAGATTAACTAGTATGAAATATCCAATCCAGAAGAAATACAACAGCTTTAAGAAGAAGAGGGAGCTAATTAAGGAAAGTAAGCCTCCGGTTAATAAGCGAATTGCTGTACCGAGTTTCTTCACTTTAATGAATCTTTTTTCCGGATTTCTAGCAATTATTTCTATTGCCGAAGGTAATTTATTTCGTGGAGCCTGGCTGATTATGGCTGCCGGAATGTTTGATGTATTTGACGGACTTATGGCCCGACTAGCCAACGCAGATAGTGATTTTGGTATAGAACTCGATTCACTGAGTGATATGGTTTCTTTTGGAGTTGCACCCGGATTTTTAATTTATACTTTTAGCCTCAATGAATATGGTTTGCTGGGTGTGTTGGTAAGTGCAGTTCCACCGCTTTGTGGAGCAGTTCGGCTCGCTCGTTTTAATGTAAATGCACGTCTGCAACCATCTGCTGGTTATTTTATAGGCTTACCAATTCCATCTGTGGCAATTATACTGGTTGCTTTCTTTCTCACGTTCAGAGATAATTTATATCTCTTTGACTTTTTTAAGAATGGGGTAAACAGTGTTCTAATTCCTGTTGTAGTGATTGTCTCTTTTCTGATGGTAAGTACCATTCAATTCGAGAAAATCCCTCGTTTTGATAAGGAATCGATCAAGAACAAAAAGTGGTCATTTCTACTATTCCTTATCTATCTGATTCTGATCGTTACTTTTCAGGAATATGGACTGATGGCCGTAATTTTGATCTATATTTTCAGAGCAATAGTGACTGCGGCATTTAAATTCTTTAGTTCTGACTACACCGGGGAAGGGGAACCTTTTCAGGATTACAGTTAAAGCTGTTTATAAGCTTCCAGAGTTTTTTTACCAACTTCATCCCAGGAGTAATTCTCAAGAATATGATTCTTAAGAATTGTGCTTTTATCCCTATTGAGTGATGAATTTACGGCTCTTACAATTGAATCGGTTGATTCGGGGTTTAAATATTCTGCCCAATCTTGAAAATAATATTTGGTACCACCTTTTTCTGTAATTGCAATATTAGCACCAGAAAGAGCAGCTTCCATCGCAGCAATTCCAGGGGTCTCATATAATGAAGGAAGTACAAAAGTATGACATGCAGCGTAAGCCGAAGATAATAACTCTGAGTTGTGATCGAGTGTATCAATGAAAGTTACATTTCCTGCATCATTAGCATATTTTTTACATTTTTGGCCGTATTCATCATCATATAATGAACCAATAATGACTATCGGAGCTTTTATTTTTGGGGCAGCTTCAAGTAGTTTGATGATGTTTTTTCTGGAGGCTCCGGCCTGACCTGCAAAGAGAACAAAATCTTTTTGACCATATTTTTCTATAAACAAATCAGGGGTTGAGTTTTTAAAACGAGTTTCTACTCCGTTAGGAACAACCAGAATTTTAGAAGATTTGATGCCAAATCCCTTTTCAATCAGATCTGCCTCAGCAGAAGTATTAGGGAGAACCAGATCCGCAGTTTTACATGCTTCTGCTTTTATCCCGAAATCAGAGCGTATTCCGGATCCTACTTTCGATAGCATTTTTTCCGCTTTCAGGCTCGAAGCAATAGTTGTTGCCGATCGGCTTGAAAAGAAAACAGGGGAGAGCACCGTTTTGAATCCTAATTCAGAGCAGCGCATTAATATACCAAGAGTATCGGGTCCGGCAACGAATATGTGAATGACATCCGCTTGTATTCCTTCCTGCCAGGGAGATACAAACTCAACTTTGACATTCTGCTTCTTCAGAGCTTCAGCTGTTTGAAGTACTTGTGTACGAACACCGCCATTTACGGCAGCGATACCTAATGGTGCAACAAATCCTATCTTCATAGTTTAATTCGGTTCTTCCAATCCAGCAAAGAGGTTTTTATGAGCTGAAGTTTATCGTCTTTTAGCTCTCTAATCTGTGATTCTGTTAACTTCTCAGATTCCTCATGATACTTAAATTCACCCGAACTTGTAATTTCATTATCGTCATTCGCTTTAATCAATTCGAAAGAAGTATGTGAATTTGAAATCTGAATATGGAGATCTCCTAGATCTCCTGTAAAGCTTAATGCGTTGTTCTCTGTTTCAATAGATGCCGTAAATGGAGTATCAATTCTTTTCTTCCAGAAAGAAGCATAATCGATGAAACTGAGCTTAGTTAATCCCAGATCATTTACTTTAGAAAAAATATCATTCCAGATTTCAGTACCTGGTTGTAGCGGGTGATGATAGAATACTACATTATGATGCCTGTTCAGCTTCTGTGACATTATCTCTGTGAAATACTCATTCATCTCTTCGAATGAGACGTCTTTTCGATTCAAACTTCCAGTACAAATAGGATGAATGGGTATTTGAAGAGTATCCGTTTCTTCTCCATTATGAATCGGATAAAAGGGTAATCCATCATAACCAACAGTAAATTCAGAACTGTAATTAAATTCAAATTTTCTGAGAACATCAGCCAAAGTTTCATTCCAAATTCCATAAGGAACACAAAAACCTTCCGGAGTTAAGCCGGTATCTTTTAGGAGCTGAAGTCCCTTTTCTATGTTATTAAACACATGCTCATACGAGGTGGAGGTGCCATGTTCATAGCCGTGAAGAGCAATTTCATGTCCTTCTAAGTCACGAAATAAGTTAAGCCAATCTTCGTGTGCCTGAACATGAAGAAACCAAGTCATAGGAATTTTATGAGTCTTTCCAATTTTATACAGAGACTCAATTGATTCTTTATCTCCAAAATCGCTATCAATTCGGAAAGCGAATACGGGTTTTTCTTTTGGGGATATCCACTTACACGCAAAAGGGAGTCCTTGCTGGAAATGAAGTTCTTTAAGTAAGGAAGTAATTAAATCAATCAGAGTATCTTTGGAGACTTTGTTTACTAATTCATCCGGGTGTTTATCTTTTTTGAAGTAGAAACGTTTGCGTATATACTCGTTACTAGCAATTAATTCATCTGGATTGACTCCCAAATTGCAGACAATTCCTTTTTCGATTTTCTCAAAATCTATGAGTCCATCAAAATTTGTTTGGCCATTATATAAATGTGCTTCTGCATAGATGTCCAGATGCGAAATATGATCTAGAAATGGAATATTCCCGTTGTTTTTGATGCTCTTAACCTTTCTTGTAACGGTAAATCGGGCATGGGAGAAGGTATCTCCATCAGGAGTTTCCAGGATTGATCCACCCGCATCATTAAATATATGTAACTCATGTTCAACTTCTTCGGAGACTGTATTATTGATTATTATTACTGAATAGGAGGCTATTAAGTCACCAAATTCTGCAACTTCTTTATACCAAACTCCGATTTGGTCCAGAATTGATTTCCAGCCGGGAGTTAATTCAATAATTCCAATACAAAGCTTTTTCAATGGACTAATTTTTCTTTAAGCCATAAAAGATGGCTCACATTAATAACTCTAAATAGCATTATGCCTGGAACAAATAGTGCAACGGCAACAAAGGCTTCAAACAATACTGGGAAATCGACTTTTAAAGAAAAGATATAAAGCAGAGCGCCTAAAGTTAATGATATGATAATTGGGAATGTGGCTTGTAGTTCTGTGTGCTTATTAAACCAGTAAAGTGCTAAACCTGTAAATATCATTTCTGATATGGATACAGCATAAACCACATTAATAAGTTCTTCGGTAAAGGCTGTAGCACAAATCAGAAGGATAGAAATAATACCTCCGGTGAAAGTGGAATTAAAAAAATGTCGGTCTTCACCTATAGCAACCAACCCAAAAGCAAAAATACTGTGCAGGAAAGTAAAGAATAATAAGATCGTTAAAACAGGTAAGTAGACAGCACTTTCTGCATATTCAGAACTAAAAACCACGGATATTATTAACGGTGAAGCAATAGCAATGAATAAAGCTAAAGTCCCACCAAAGAGAAGCATAATTCTGGATACCTTTTGGAGGTTAATTTTTGCCGCATTTTGGTTTGAAACCCATTGTGCAGACAAATTTGGAAGTAAAAGATTTACAAAAATTCTATCTACCATCATCGCAATAAAGATGATTTTTATTGCAGCTCCATAAATTCCGGCATCTTTTGTAGTTAAGAATATCCCAATTACAATTGGAGGTAACAGTTGAAGTGTTTGGGTGAAAAAACTCCCGCTCCCAATCGTAAAAGCAGAACTAAGCAAGTCCTTATACAAAGATAATCCCCGGGAGGGTAAAGTGAATGGTTTTTCTTTAATTGAAAATATCATGAACAATAAAGCTGCAGCAGATGCGCCACAAATGAAAAGTATTGGAATCTTATTTAGGTCTGCTGGTGAATGCACAAAAATCAGAACCAGGATCAGGTATGTTGAATTATTAAGAATCTTGGAGAATGCTACTTTACCAAAGTGTTGTCGGGCATTGTAATACCACTCAAGAATAAACGTATACGGAATCAATGCAAATGCGAAACTTAAGATGATGGTCTGTTGAATTGATGGAAGATTTAAATGCGGGACAGTGATAAATGCAACACCTAGTACCAATGAATTTAGAATAATTTTCAGAATGAAAATCTCACGAGCTCTGAATACTCGTTTATTGGGCTCTTTAGCAATTTCTCTAATACCAATATTTGTTAAGCCTAAATCGGCTAACCAATTTCCGTAGCCTAAAAAAGATAACGCTACAAGTATAACGCCAAAAGAATCAGCCCCTAAAACCCTGGCCAAATAAATTGTAGATATAAAACTTATACCACGACCAAAAATATCCCCGAAAGCTATTTGTGCTATTTTTTGAGTGAGTTTACTCATCAACTTTATGATTCAGTTCAGATTGGATAAAGCTCAGTAATTCTTTTTTGGTGGTAAAAAGAGAAACATCCTTATGATCTTTAAGCTCATGAAGATCTCCTTTATCTGGGGCGATGATTCTCTTTTTGTATGCCAAAGCCATTTGGGCTCCACCCGAAGATAGGATTTCATTGTAGTTGAATAGGCATACATCCGCAGAGTTCAAAAGTAGGGGATAGTGCTCTTCAGGAATAAAAGAGGGGATATAAAGCACCCTTGAATCTTCTATTGTTTTTTCAACAATAAATTTGTGTAATTGTTCATGTCCTTTTTTCACATATCCAGCAATCACAAATGTAAAACCTCTTTTTAGAGGCAACATCATATCAATAAGTTCCCTTATTCCTTTATACTCACTGACCCCTCCAAAAATCAGAAAAACAGGAGATTTAAGAAAGGTTCTTCCATTTCCATAATGAGACAAAAATTCCTCCTTGGCCTTATCCCGGTCTGTAATTTCAGATGGGAAGTCGGGATGTTTAAGGACAACTATTTTACTGGGAGAGACTTCATAGTAGTTACTTACTAATTCAACAGAGTTAGTCGTATGCACGTGAATGAGGGACGCTTTTCTTGCCATCCATTTATGAATACTTAAATGAAGATTCAGAAACTTCTGATCGTGTGGTTTAAGATTGTGAACAGTCCAGATAATTGTTCCCCCGAATAGACTATAAAGTGCAATGCAAAATAGCTTGTAAGGCATTCCCAGAAGTGCTTTGGTATCCTGAAATTCAAGCCAGTGATAATGGAGAATAGTATTTTTTGAAATGATGGATTTTAACACAAACCGAAAGTGACCAAATACACTTATGCTTTCAACAGCAATCTTTTGATCATCAATAAGGTCTCTATAAAGAAGAAATAGATAATCGGTTTTAGGGAATGAATATCTGATCAAAGGGACAATAAACACAGTTTCGATGTGCTCGTTTACCCTCGAATAAAGCTCCTTAAGAGATGAGACCTCCATAAAAAGATGTGTTCCCTACAATTGATATTGAATACCAATTGAATGTACAGTTCCAAAACCTGTATTAAAAGGAATAAGTGCGTAGTTAAATGTTACTTTTTCTGTAATGATACCCGCACCAAAAGAGACAGGCCGGGTATTATCTCCGGTTTTATATCCACTGTTTACTTGAACTACATCAGCGATAATCAAAGAAATACCAAGGTTCAGATAGTTTTCATCCGGATTATAATCTTTGTAGCTGTTTGATTCTGAATAATCAATAGGAATTATATAATCGGCCATCAAAGTAATTAAAATAGGCAGGTCAGGACTTTTCATATGGGTGAATTCCATGATATCAGCAGCAATTCCAAGATTGAAACTTGTAGGTAATTCTGTCGCAACCTGATTAAGATTTTCCATTTCTCCAAGGTTAACTAAGGATGTGCCAACCCTAATCCGGTCTTTAAACAGGGAGCTTGCAAGCCCTAAACTAACAGCATAACCATTCGCCCGATAAGGAAATATCTCTTCATTTAGGTAATGACCCGAAATTCCAGCAGAAAAGTATTTGAAGTCATAAGCATAGGCACCGGAGATAGAAACATATTGTATAGAAAAATCTCCATTTGATTCTCCCGGACTGTCACGCTGTTCAAATCCTGAAACCCCACTGGTATAAAAGGAAAAGGCTACTGCACGACTATTTTTTTTAAGATTAATCCCACCGAAGAGATTATTAGAGTCTGAAATCCAGTTTGTATAACCCAGACTTATTGATGAATTTTTGCTCAATGCCAACAAAGCAGGGTTTGTAAAAAGAGAGGGGGCTCCATTCGGAGTTGCTAAAGAAGTTTCAGAGCGTGCTAATTCGGATGCTGTAGGGCCAATTTCCAAAAGCTTTAATCCGCTTTGTTGAGCATAAAGGATGCCGGGAATAAGAACAGTTAGGAGAATAAGAGTAATTCTTTTCATAGATGTAAACGTAGTGCAAAAACATGCATGTTTGCAATATTATATGGCTCGATAACAAATGCATAATCAATGGAGGGAGATAAAGCATCGAAAGGGAGATGGATTGAAAATCCGGTGCTCAGTGAACCGCTCTCACCATTAGTAGTATCAGTAATTTTATATCCGCCTCTTAAAGTAAATCGTTCATGTGCTTTCCAGGAACCTCCGACTCTGAATAAACCGGAACTTGTAGAAATCTCTTCGGTAGATTCAAAAATCTGGGTATTAGTGCCACTATCAATGAATAGATCGGTCACTGTCACTTCAGAGATATAGGACTGAAGCTCAAACTCAGTTGCAATCGTAAATTTGCTTCTTTGATACGCTAACGCCCATTTAAAGCGTGTAGGGAAGGTATTTACAACATTTCTGCTTTGTTCAAGGCCGTATAAATTATTCGAATTCCAAGTATAGTTTGCAAACATGTCTTGTATAACAAATGCGAAATTCAGGTTTTGATTAACTTTATACAGAAACCCCAGATCTACGCCAATAGCATTTGCAGCTGAGAGTTCTTCGTGATAATCAGCACGGTTTAATTTAAAGGTTATTCCTGCATTAAACTTAGAACTGAAGTTGATTCCAAATGCTGCAAATAGCTGGTATTCAGATATATCAAACTCTCCAAGAGGATAACCACTGAAGGAACGTTCATCAATATCCTTAACTCCGGTTCTGATGATGCCGAATGAAATCCCTGCATTAGGAGGAAGCTTGAAATTTGCACCTATTGTTTGAAATATGCGATCGAAGGACATTGAGGATGCACCCAGATCAAACTGCTTAAATCCAGTTACCTCAGCTGAAAATGCAGGGTTGTAGTAGGGATATATTCCTTCAGAGGTAGTAGCGGTATAAGCATTTGCCATTGACATAGCACGAGGGCCATATCCTATTCGACTAGAAGCGCCTGCAAACCCACCGTTTTGGGCTACTACTACTTCATTAAAGCTACCGAGGAGAATGAATGATAAAAGTAGATATTTAGTGAGTTTAGTCATCAATCAACCAAAAGAATTTTGCCATTTACCGAACTACCGGCACCTTCAATCACATAGAAATAGGGACCGTTAGCTACATTTCTACCTTTACCATCTACACCATCCCAAACCGCTTCATGATCTCCGGATGAATTTGCAGAATAAGAACCTAAATCACGGACCAGATTCATTCCAAAATCAAATATTCGAATACTGACCTCCCCGGGATTTTCAACTTCAAAACGAATGCGTACCAGTTCATGCTGAGTAGGAGAGTATGGGTTTGGGTAAGCATAAGCATTAACTGATTTGGCATCAGGATCATACTGATTTCCACCTAATAGAGGGAAATTTAAACGAGTGATTTCCCAGGTTTCGCCTAAGTTATCTGATGAAATAATTCCATCTGTAGTTCCAATCCAGACCCGGTCATTGGTGGACGTTACGGATTGGAACTCGGTATCCTCTTTTAGAAAGGTATTGGGACTTTTAATTTGTGGGGATTTACGCCAGCTATTTCCACCATCAGAAGAGATAAATAATCCGTTTTCTCCGGCTGCAAAAATAGTTCCATCCTTAAAGCCAATTCCAAGAATTTTTTCTCCAATTAAATGCTGTTCGAAGGTTTCACCTCCATCATTTGTTGCAACAATACCATGCTTATCAAATTTATCAGCAACCCAGTTAGTCATCCATATTTTTCCCGTAGAAGGATCTTCTTTTATTTCGACTATCCATTTTCCAAGTATTCCATCAGAAGAACCATCTGTGCGATAGTTTCTCCAGATAATACTATCAGTAGGGGCAGTTAAGGCATTTTCAGAGACATTGATTCCGCCTGCACCTCCAAACCAAACCCTATTTTGTGAATCAATATGAACACCAAAACCTTTTACATTATCATCATCAACACTGTCATAAATATTAAATGATTTAATACAACCACTATTATAAGCTTCTATACAATCAACCCATACGTAATCATCTCGTTCCGGAGTAAGAAGGTTTTCTCCGATGGGAGGAAGAACTATACGCTCCCACGTTAATCCAAAATCGGTGCTTCTAAGGAGACCTGAAGCCCAGTTGGCAGAAAAGAGCACATCTCCTTTGAATGCTACATCGAAGGGTGGTGATTGTTCCGGTACAATAATAAGCTTACGGAAATAGGTTTGTCCGCCATAAACAAACTGTCCATAGCAATCTTCATCCAACTCTTCTTGCGTAGTTGGTTCCACATAATCATCCGATCGTGAATCGCATTTGTCGGGGGGAAACTCGTCTAAAAGAAAATCACTGAATCGCCAGTTTTCCCCTCCATCAGTAGAGATGTAATAACCATAGCCCGATGGTTGATCTCCGGCAATGGTTTCAGAGGTAAAGCCAAGTCCGGAAAATACAGTGTCTTTATTTACAGCGATTGAGAAGACTCTTCCAACCCCACTATCAATACTATCTAGTCCCGAAGGAGCAATCCAATCAATACTATTTCCAATATTGACTGTTAAAGCAGGTCCAATCCAGACAGAGTCACCATTTGAAGCCATTGTGGAAACCGAATTCTGTCGAATACTAAAAAATGGGGAGTTACTTGGACCAACTATTTGTGCCTCTGCAACAGGTAAAGAAAAAAGAAATAGAAAGAATAAAGTTCTCTTCATGAATTACTCAATAATGCTAAATGTAGTTTTAACCGTATCACTAACTAAACCGCCTTTATCAATTGCATAGTAAAGAATATCATACGTCTGTAATTGATTAGCTGGGCTTACAGGAAAGGTAGCAGTGTAGATTGAATCATTAGGAGCTGTATCACTTTGTGTAGAACCATCATCATACAATTGAAAAGGAGAACCGGATACTTCTCCTGATACACGACTAATCAGCCTTAAATAAACGGCATCAATAGTGTCCTGACCATCTTCATCGGTGGTTTTTGCCGTAAATGAAACAGAAGTTTGTCCCGAAGAAGGGCGTTGAACTTCTTCAGGGTTGTTAACTTCTAAAATTTCTGGTGGATTATTTGAAAAACCGGAAACAGACAACTGAGTCTGAAAATAATTTCCGTTTCCATCATTGTTGTAGGCATAGACTTCAACAATATATTCTTCGAACGATGTTGTAGATGTTTCCAAATCAGATTCATTCCAGAAAATGTTATCTCTGCTTTCTGCAGTTAATTCACCGGTACTAACTAATTCCTTTGTTACCTTATCTCTGATAGCAAAACCGTAGGTGGTTTCTTCGGTAACATTTATGATGGAAGCTTCAATATGAATAGTGAAGGTAGTGTCTTTAAAACCATCCTCAGGTACAAAACTTACATCATTGGGTATGACTGTTAAACGCTCTACAGAAGGTATAGCTTCAAAATTATTAGATGGAGAAACTGTTTCATCACAACCGGATAAGAAGAAAAATAACCCTACTACAAAAAGGGGGGAGACATATTTACTAAACAAAAAAGACCTGATTAAAAATGAATAATTATGTTAGTAACGATATGCTATAGGCGGTATTTTATTTTTTTCTAAACTTCTTCAAGATACTAAAATTGAAAAGATTTAAACAACCTAATACACCATAAGAGTTAGTTAAAAATTAAATCTGTTTAAATATCCGTTGCATTTAGAAAAGTACCCCGCTATATTCGTTCCGTTATGAAAAACAGATTCACACAAATCAACAATTGGTGGTGGCCTACAGCTAGATATAGCAGTGGGTATTTTGCGTAACTGAATGACATAACAAGAAATTTTTTACATACCCACTGTTCCTATGGAAGAGTGGGTTTTTTTTTGAAATGAAGTTAAATGGATAAACAACAATTTTTAGATCTCAGTAAGAAATATACAGCAGTACCTGTATATAGAAGATTACTCGCGGATGTTCTTACACCGGTTTCTCTCTTTTTAAATATCAGGGAGGGAGCAGAGTATCCTTTTTTGCTGGAGTCGGTGGAAGGAGGAGAGCAGCTGGCTCGATATTCTTTTATCGGGAGGAATCCTTACCAACGGCTTATTTTTGATGGTGCCTGTACATTCCTTGAAAAAGATGGATTTAGAAACGAAATCAATATTCCTTATTTCGAAGAGCTAAAGAAGTTAACAACGGCCTATTCTGAACCATTTCTTCCTGAACTTCCAAGATTAACCGGCGGTGCAGTTGGGTTTTCTGCTTACGATACTTTTCGCTTAGTAGAGCATTTACCGAATGTTCCGAAAGATGATTTAAATCTGCCGGAAGCCAATTGGGCATTTTATGATGAGATTTTCGCTTTTGATCACGTAAAGCATCAGGTTGTTTTGATAAAAACCGTTTTTACAGAGGAAGTGGATGATATTGAAAAAGCATATGAAGACGCTCAGGCTGCTTTGGACAAAATGGAGTCAGCCGCAATGCATACCGGTTATACCCGACGTGAATTTCAGATTCATCCGGAACCCCTGAAAAGCAATATGGATCAAAAGTACTTTGAATCTATTGTAGAAAAAGGGAAAGAATACATTTATGAAGGGGATATTTTTCAGGTAGTTTTATCTCAAAGGTTCGAAGCCGATATGGAGGGAGATCCCTTCATGTTGTATCGTGCACTACGAATGGTTAACCCTTCACCCTATCTATTTTATTTAGATTTTGATGGCTTTACACTTGTTGGGTCATCTCCGGAAGTTCTTGTGAGCGTTCAGAATAAAGAAGTCAGAGTATTACCCATTGCAGGTACCCGGCCACGTGGTAAAACTCATGAAGAAGACCTGGAACTTGAGGAAGATTTGAAAGCCGATCCAAAAGAAGTAGCCGAGCATATTATGTTGGTGGATTTGGGAAGGAATGATTTGTCAAGAGTTAGTAAGGCAGGAACGGTTAAGCTGGAACGAAACCAGGTAATCGAGCGGTATTCGCATGTAATGCATATAGTAAGTGATGTAGTAGGTCAGTTACAGGATGAACAAACATCCGTAGATGCATTGATGCAATGTTTTCCGGCAGGTACAGTTAGCGGAGCACCAAAAATAAGGGCTATGGAAATTATCGATGAACTTGAGCCAACTAAGCGAGGAACATATGCCGGAGCTGTTGGTTACTTCGATTTTTCAGGGAATATGGATACCTGTATTGCAATCAGAACCATGGTTGTGACGGGTAATAAGGTGTATATTCAGGCTGGAGCAGGAATAGTGGCCGATAGTGATCCGAAAAAGGAATTTGAAGAAACTCAAAACAAAGCCGGAGCGTTGGTTCAGGCGTTAAGTATAGCTTTAGATATTCAATGACTAAGAAAAAAACCATTTTATCAGGTATTCAACCATCCGGTAAACTGCATATTGGGAATTACTTTGGAGCAATTCGTCAGCATATTGCAATGCAGGATAAAGGGGATGCTTTTTACTTTATTGCGAATTACCACTCGTTAACTTCTTTAAATGATGGTAAAACCCTTTATCAAAATACTATTGATGTAACACTGGATTACCTGGCATTAGGATTAGACCCACAAAAAGCGACCTTTTTTGCTCAATCTGATGTGCCTCAGGTTACAGAGCTGGCATGGATTCTGGGGACATTAACTCCGGTAAGTTTGATGGAAAAAGGCGTCTCCTATAAAGATAAAATTGCTGCCGGATTGAACCCGAATATAGGTTTATTCACTTATCCAATACTTCAGGCAGCAGATATTTTGATTTATCATTCGGATATAGTACCGGTTGGTGAAGATCAAAAGCAGAATATTGAAATCTGCAGGGATCTGGCAGGTAAATTTAACCGGGCTTATGATGGAGATTATCTGGTAATACCCGAAGATCATATCGTGAAATCGGTAGCGGTGGTGCCCGGCACCGATGGTCGTAAGATGAGTAAAAGCTACAATAATACCATCCAAATGTTTGAAGAGGGTAAACCACTCAAAAAGGTGTTAATGTCCATTGAAACGGACTCCAAAGGACTGGAAGAGCCTAAAGACCCGGATTTAGATAACGTATTTGCACTAATCAAGCTCTTTGCTGATGAAAATAAACAAGCAGAGATTGCCGAAAAATATAGAGCAGGAGGTTATGGGTACGGTCATGCTAAACTGGAACTGCTTGAATTGATAGAAGAATATTTTGCTGAAGCCCGGGATAAGCGTAAAGAACTGCAGGAGGATCTGGATTTCGTAAAAGATGTACTCACCGAAGGTGGGAAAAAAGCCAGAGAAAGAGCTGAGTCGGTGATGGAACCCATAAGAGAAGTAACCGGCATTGTGAGGAACTTCTGATGATCCTTATCATAGATAACTACGATTCATTCACGTACAACCTGGTCCATATCGTTGCTGCTGAAACGGATGATTACAAAGTTATCCGGAATGATGCGATGACGATAGATGAGATTAAAGCGCTTAATCCTTCAAAAATCCTGATATCACCGGGACCAGGCCGACCGCATGATGCCGGAATTACAGAGGAAGTGATTAGAATATTGGGTAAAGAAATTCCGATTTTAGGAGTTTGTTTAGGTCATCAGGCAATTGGAGAAGTCTTTGGTGCAGAAGTGGTTTACGCTCCCACCTTAATGCATGGAAAGGTATCGAATGTGGAACACGACGGGAAATCAATATTCGAAGGAGTAGAAGAAAACTTCGTCGCAACCCGATATCATTCGTTGGTGTTAGCACCGGATTCGATTCCCAAAGAACTGGAAGTGACTGCACGAACGGGTGACATCGTGATGGGGGTGCGACATAGAGAATATCCTATAGAAGGAATTCAATTCCATCCAGAAAGCATTCTTACCACAGAAGGACCAAAAATGGTTAAAAACTGGTTGAGGAAATAAATGACGATCAAAGAAATACTAAATAAGCTTTCATTTTCAGAAGACTTGTCTCAGATTGAAGCTGAAATCGCTATGAATCTCATCATGACAGGGGAGGTGAACTCCGAGCAGGTTGCTTCCTTTTTAACAGCAATGCGTCTCAAAGGTGAAACTATAGATGAGCTGACTGCTTTTGTTCGGGTAATGAGAGAGCAGTCTGTTAAAGTGAATGTGAATATTGATGGAGCCGTTGACTTAGTTGGAACGGGTGGGGATAAATCCGGAACGTTCAATATTTCAACCATTTCATCAATTGTAGTTGCCGGAGCAGGTGTTCCCGTTATTAAACACGGAAATCGAAGTGCCTCCAGTAAATGTGGAAGTGCAGATGTTTTAGCTCAGCTGGGAGCAAAAATTGAGCTCGATCATAAAGCAGTTGAACAGGTTTTTAATGAGGTAGGAATGGCTTTTATGTTTGCTCCGATGTTCCATCCGGCAATGAAATATGTGATGCCGGCACGTAGAGCACTTGGCTTCAGAACCTTTTTCAATATTCTAGGGCCAATGAGTAATCCCGCCGGAGTAAAGCGTTATGTGATCGGGGCTTTCAGTAAAGAAGTAGCATCCAAAATGGTTAAAATACTTGCAAATCTGGACACAGAATTCGCTTACACTTTTAACTCTCATGATGGACTTGATGAGCTAAGTACAACTGCTCAGGCAGAGGTATTCGAATTGCAAGATAGTGTGGTGTCACGAGCTATTACCTTCGACGCTCAATCTATTGACTTCCAGAAAGTTAAAATGGAAGAGCTTATGGGGGGAGAACCTGATCTAAACGCCGAAATATTCAACAATATTCTGGATAACAAAGCAACTCAGGCGCAAAAAGAAATCATTCTTCTAAATGCTACTTTTGCCATTCAGGCATCAGGAAAAGTGGATACACTTGCAGAAGCAAAAGAATTAGCTATTGATAGTTTAGAATCAGGTAAAGCCCGCAAGTTGTTCAATCAGTTTGTGGAAGCAACAAAGAGTGTAGGAGTCTGATATGGCAAATGTGCTAGAACGTATTGTTGAACAAACGACTTTGGATCTTGCCAAAAGGAAGAAAGAGATTTCATTCAATGCCCTGCATTCTCTGGAAGGATTTGAAAAAGAGCGAATCGATTTTAAACAAGCTCTTGAGGGTGAAAATGTTTCTATTATAGCTGAGGTAAAGAAAGCATCTCCATCAAAAGGAGTTATAAGAGAAGATTTTAATCCTGTTGATATTGCTTTACGCTATGAAGAAGGAGGAGCATCAGCGATTTCTGTTTTAACAGATAAACCGTTTTTCAAAGGTGATCTGGAATATTTATCAGCTATTTCAAAACGTGTTCAGCTTCCGTTACTAAGAAAAGATTTTATTATCGACCCATTTCAAATCAAAGAAGCCAGATCATTTGGAGCTGATGCAGTTTTGATTATCGTGGCAATTACTGAAGGAAATCAGCTTCATGAATTGATTGCTGCCGCGAAGGAATTCGGTTTGTTTGCCTTAGTTGAATGCTATGATCAGGACGATTTTGACAGACTGGATTTCTCAGAAGTGGATATTCTGGGAGTGAACAATCGGGATTTGAAATATTTCAAAGTGGATGTGCACCGGGGAATCTCCATACTAAAACAAGCGCCACAAGGAACTGTTCTAGTATCAGAAAGTGGAATTTCAAATGGAGATGACATTGCTTTGCTTAAGCGAGAAGGTATTCACTCTGCGTTGATTGGTGAACATTTTATGCGTCAACCTGATCCCGGAAAAGCAGTTTCTGAGTTACTGGAGCAAGGTGAAGAAGTTTTTGAAAGGAGTTTGCAAAATGGCTGATCAACCCAAAGTAAAAATTTGCGGAATTACGAATCTTGGTGATGCACGTTTTGCTGCAGGAGCGATGGCAGATTACCTTGGCTTTATCTTTTATGATAAAAGTCCTCGTTATATCGAGCCGGGAGAAGCAGGAGCTATCATAAACTGGATTGAGGGACCTGAGAAAGTCGGAGTGTTTGTAAACCAGCCTCTGGATGATGTGAACCGGATTGCCAAAGAATCTGGTTTAGATTTAGTTCAGCTGCATGGAAACGAAACCCTGGAATATTGCCAATTGGTTGAGAAACCGATCATTAAAGTGATACATATTACTTCGGATTATAATACCGAGGAACTTAAAGCCAAAGTATTATTGTATGCTGAAGTAGCTGATTACTTACTTTTCGATTCAAAAATTGGCGACCAATGGGGAGGAACAGGTCAAACCTTTGACTGGAATGTTCTGAAAGAAATTACCGGTGACGTTCCATTCTTTCTATCAGGTGGATTGAAGCCTGAAAACGTTAGTAAGGCGATTGAAACAGTTCAACCTTATGCTATTGATGTTTCGAGTGGAGTGGAAGAAAAGCCCGGACTCAAAGATTTCGAAAAAATTGAAGCTCTGATGGAAGCCGTCAGAGTATAATTGAAATATTGAAACTCAGTAAGTGCGGATTGCCATCCGCACCAACGGATATTTAAAAAAGGGTGTAAACACACCCCTGAACCCTCTCTCAAGAGTGGACTTAATTAAGAAAATTATGACAGAAACAGAAGTTAAAACAACCTACAATCAACCAAATGCCAGAGGTTACTTTGGTGATTACGGTGGAAAGTTTGTCCCTGAAATACTCATTCCGGTAGTTCAGGCTTTAGAAGAAGAATACCTGAAAGCTAAAGATGATCCTGAATTCCTTAAGGAATACCATGACTTGCTGGATGAGTATGTCGGCCGGCCAACCAAACTTACTTTTGCTGATAAACTTACAGCCCATTATGGGAAAGCAAAGATTTACCTGAAACGTGAGGATTTGTGTCATACCGGAGCACATAAAATCAATAATGCAATTGGCCAGATTTTGCTCGCTAAACGTATGGGTAAAACCCGCATCATTGCGGAAACAGGAGCGGGCCAGCATGGTGTTGCAACCGCAACAGCTTGTGCTAAATTCGGACTAGAATGTATTGTATACATGGGCGCTGAGGATATGGAGCGCCAAAAGCTGAATGTAGATCGTATGCAACTGATGGGCGCAGAAGTCCGCAGTGTGGAAAGTGGTTCCAAAACCCTAAAAGATGCAACCAATGAAGCTATCCGAGACTGGGTTACCAATCCTGAAGATACTTTCTACATAATTGGTTCAGTAGTAGGTCCACATCCTTACCCAATGATGGTTAGGAATTTTCATCGTGTGATTGGGGACGAAGCTAAAAAACAGATCCTTGAAAAGGAGGGAAGGCTTCCAGATTATCTGTTGGCCTGTGTAGGCGGTGGCTCCAATGCAATGGGACTCTTTTACCCATTTATAGAAGATGATGTGAAAATCATTGGGATTGAAGCAGCAGGATATGGAGTAGATTCAGGTAAAACGGCAGCCACCATCACCAAAGGAACGCCGGGTATTCTGCACGGATCTTTGAGTTACTTACTTCATGATCAAAACGGGCAGATTGAGCTGGCTCATTCTATTAGTGCAGGACTCGATTACCCCGGAATAGGTCCTGAACACTCCTATTTATACGATTCCAAACGAGTGGAATACCATTCCGTTACCGATGATGAAGCGATGGAAGCCGTGAAATTACTTTCCAAGAAAGAAGGGATTATTCCCGCTTTAGAGACCGCACATGCCTTTGCCTGGTTAGAATACATGATGCCAAATACCTCAGAAGACGAGATTATCATCATAAACTGCTCAGGTCGCGGTGATAAAGATATGGGTACAATTTCGGAGAATTTATAATGAACAGAATTACAAAAAAATTTAACGACAAAGGCTCGGATAAATTGATGAGTCTTTTCATTACCGCCGGTTATCCGGATTTAGAATCTACCGTGGATTTGATTCTTGGTTTTGAAGAAAACGGGGCAGACCTGATTGAACTTGGAATGCCATTTAGCGATCCGTTGGCTGATGGACCTACGATACAGTTTTCAAGTGAAGTTGCTATTTCGAAAGGAATCAGTATCGACAAAATTTTAGAGATGGTGGCTGAGGTACGTAAATCCTCCGAAATCCCAATCATTTTAATGGGGTACATGAATCCGGTACTTCGGTACGGAGTTTCGAAATTTTGCGAAAAAGCGGCTTCTGTTGGTGTAGATGGACTTATTTTGCCTGACATCCCGGTAGAAGAAAGCGGACTTATTGAAAAAGAAGCTTCTGCCAATAACCTGCCAATCATCTATCTGGTTGCACCAAACACCTCAGACGAACGCATGAAACTCGCTGATCAGAAATCTGATGGATTCGTGTATTGCGTTTCAGTAACAGGTGTTACCGGTGCCCGGGATGGTGGAGAAGTCTCCAAGTCAGTTGCAACTTTCATTGAACGGGTAAGAACTAATGTGACTAAAAATCCGGTATTAGTTGGATTCGGGATTAAAACACACGAAGATGCACAATCTATCGCATCAAATGCCGATGGTTTTATTGTAGGAAGTGCTTTAATTGATACCATTAGAAAATCGTACCCCAACGAAAACTGGAAAAAGGACGTTTTTTCTTTTGTACATTCACTGAAATTTGGAAAATAACTGATCGAATGAAATCTAATAGACTATTCAATCTGCTGTTACTTGCTATAATCGCTACCACAATAGCTTGTAATGGAGATTACCGACCCCAGGCCCAGGGTAATACCAGAGAATTTGTAGTAGTAATGGATTCCACTGAATGGGATAGTGAGACCGCGGAAGCCATCAGAAGTACTTTTGGTAAGGATGTTTTTACTCTTCCAAATCCTGAATCTTATTATAACCTTACATTCATGCCGATTCGCTCAAGAGAGCAACTTGAACGTATTCGTAGAACAAAGAATATCATTTTTGCTTCTGCAATCGATGCCGATAATAATGTTGGTCGACAGGTTAGGGCTTTTCTGGATGATGCTGTTGAGCAAAGAGTTCGTGAAGGTGAAAGCTTTGCATTTCCGATTGAAGATCAATGGTATAAAGACCAATATGCGTTAATTCTGAGTTCTGATTCTGATTCATCACTTGCAGCTAAAATTAGAAATTCAGAAGGTGCGCTTTTAAGCAGTGCACTAGATAAAGAGCTTAAACGCTGGAATTATTTTGTGTACGAAAAGAAAGAACAAACTCAATACACAGATTCACTATGGCAGGATCATGGCTTCAGCCTTCGGTTTCAGCATGATTATGTAAAAAGTGTTGATACAACCGATTTCCAGACCTATAGAAGATATTTGCCAAATAATGATCGTTGGATGTGGATCTGGTGGAAAAATGGAGTCAGCGATATTAGTTTTCTTGATAACGATTGGATTAATCAAACTCGTGATTCTCTGATGCAGCAATACATCAAAGGAAGTACAGAAGATATGTACGTAACAACAGAATACCGTCGACCTGTTGATACCAAGACCTTTCAAAAAGGGCGTTTACTCGCTTATGAAACACTAGGAACATGGCAGATGATAAATGGTGCAATGGGTGGTCCTTTTGTGAACTTTACCTACTATGATCCGGCTACGAACCGATTATTTATGATTGAATATTCACAATTTGCTCCGTCAGTTAGGCAGAAACTTCAATTTGTTCGTCAATTCAGATCTATGGGAAGAACGTTTGAAAGTGACTCAACCTGGTCAGGAACCGGATCATAATTTTTGTGAGTGAAAAAAATTCTAAAACAGACTTTATAAAGGCTGCGTTAAACCAACGCCAACTGGAACACCGATTTCGTTCATTAGCGCCTGTAAAACCAATTTTAGGGACATCCAGAGTTATTCGAAATGGTAAAGAGCTGATCAATTTCTGCTCTAATGATTATCTGGGGCTTTCTTCTCATCCAAAAGTAATCGAACGATCTGCGCAATTCGTCGAAAAATATGGAGCCGGATCAGGAGCTTCCCGTCTTGTTTCAGGGACTTTAGATATCCATCAGGAACTTGAAAAGAAACTGGCAGAAGTCTTAGGATTAGAAGCAGTACTGGTTTTTAATTCCGGATTTCAGGCTAATACATCCATTCTTTCATCGCTTGCAGACAGGAACTCATTAATTCTAGCAGATAAGAAATGCCATAACAGTCTGATTCAAGGGGCACTTCTTAGCAGAGCTGATTTCAAACGCTTCAATCACAATGATCTAAACCATCTAGAAAGCTTGTTGAAGTCTGTATCTGAAAAAGACTACAACAGAATCTGGATAGTTTCGGAAACAGTATTTAGCATGGACGGAGATCAAAGCGATGTTGATGGCTTAATTGAACTCTCCGACATGCATGGAGCACTTTTTTATTCTGATGATGCACATGCACTTGGAGTATTGGGGGCAAAAGGGCTTGGACTTAATTATGGTAAGAGTAGTATCGATATGAGTATTGGTACTTTTGGGAAAGCTTTTGGCTCGTTTGGAGCATTTGCCGGTTGTAGTAAAGAAATGAAAGATTATTTAATCAATTTCTGTCCCGGCTTTATTTACACCACTGCATTACCTCCTGCGATTATTGGTGCATTGGATGCTTCCCTTGAATTGATTCCTGAAATGGACTCTGAACGGGATGTACTTCATTCAAATATTCAATATCTGTCAAATGAATTAAAGGATGTGGGATTCACAATTGGGGATACTGACTCTCAGATTATTCCCATAATTATTGGAAGTGAAGAAGAGACTTTGAGTCTGTCTAAATACCTAGAGCAGAATGGAATGTGGGCTTCATCTATACGACCTCCTACGGTAGAAAAGGACGCTTCCAGAATTCGAATTACCATCACGCTGAATCACAAAAGAGAAGAATTGGATCAATTGTTAAAAGCACTTCAGGAATGGAAAGAACAGTAGAGGTGCACGCCTATCATGGTTGGGGAATGAATGGGGATTTTTGGACTCCACTTAAATCAGTACTCCCGCATCATGTATTCCTTAAGCCTGCTAACCGGGGGTATTTCGGGGGTGAATTTGAACCTGAATTCTCTGAAGAAGTCGAATCTAAAGTAGTTTTTCTGCATTCATTCGGGGTTCATTGGTGTCCAATTGAAAAGCTGGAGAATGCTGATACCATAGTAATTATAAACGGATTCGATTCTTTCCATCCGCTTTCAAATCCCGCAAGATCCAGATCAAAAAAAATACTAAAAGGAATGCAGGCTGGATTTAAGGTTCAGCCTGATGACGTATTAGCTGCCTTTTATAAGAATTGTTTTGGAGCTAGTGAATTTCAAATGCCCGACCTTAGCTGGAAAAACCGCTCTCTGCTAGCCAAAGATTTAGCTGCACTTCATAAAACAAAGCTGAAGTTGAATAAGCGTACAATCGCTAATTGGGTGATCATCGATTCTGTAGAAGACCGGATTGTTCCCGGTGCAAGAGGAGTCGAGCTTGTAACTCTGACCGGTTCTGATAAATATTATTCAATGAAAGGAGCTAATCATGCTTTCCCGGCTTCAAATCCAGAGGAATGTCTGATGATTCTGAGTAAAGCTTTGCCTATTTTTGAGGCGAAATGAATAGCACAGATCAGTCTCTGAAATACAAGCAGAAAGTAAACCAATCGTTCTCTAAAGCAGCTCAAAACTACCATGAGCAGGCAGAAATCCAGAGAAAAGTTGCAGAAGGATTAATGGCGTCCGTACGTCCCTGGAAGGAAACCATACCTCCCGGCCCTATATTAGAAATCGGATGTGGAACAGGCTTTCTGTCTGATAAAATCATTCAGGAATTTCCGGGCAGAGAGTTTCTTATAACCGATGCCAGCGAGGAAATGCTGATGTTCACTAAGAATAGATTGGATGCGAATGATAAAGTAAGTTTTGAGGTACTCGACGTAGATCAATTGCAAAACCCGGAGCCAAAGTATGCGTTGATTGTGAGTAACTTCACTGCTCAATGGTTTGAAGACACCGCAATTGGACTTGAGAAACTGGCCGGAATGCTCCAGCCCGGTGGATTACTGTTAACTACCTTTCCTGGTAATCATAGTTTTACTGAATGGTATAAGTGCTGTTTAGAACTTGGAATTCCATTTACCGCAAACCCGCTACCTGATGTAGAAGAGGTAGTGATAAAGCTATCATTAAGTCCTGTTCAAATCGATTACTATGAAAACGATTTATATCAGGAATTCAACAATTCTTTAGATTTTTTCAGGCATTTAAAAGAAGTTGGAGCGGAGGTATCTACTACAGGTAAATCACTATCAGTTAAACAATTAAAGTTATTAACTAATTTCTGGGATAAGAAAACTGATAACCAAATTAAGGTGAAGTGGCATGTGGTATATGTGGCGGTTAAAAAGGATATGATATGATTGAATTTCCTGAGAAATTCTTTATTACCGGTACAGACACGGGAATTGGAAAAACCTTTGTTTCTGCAATGTTGATGTCCGCTCTGGACGTGACCTATTGGAAACCCATTCAGGCAGGGCTGGATGAGGAAACCGATACCGAATTTGTTCAGAGAGTGTCTGAAGCTGATAGTTCAAGGATCATCACTGAGAAATACAGCTTAAAAACACCGATGAGTCCGCATGGAGCGGCGGATATTGACGGTATATCCATTTCTTTAAATGATTTCGAACTTCCTGAATTCAATACCAAACATCTGATAATAGAAGGTGCCGGTGGATTAGTTGTTCCAATCAACTGGGAAGAGACCGTCCTGGATTTAATTGAGCAATTACAGCTCCCTGTGCTTCTTGTAGCCCGTAGCTCGCTTGGAACGCTAAATCACACCCTTTTATCAATAGAGGCTCTTAGAAGGCGAAATATGGAGGTGTTTGGGGTTGTTTTGAATGGAGAGAAGCATGAACACAATACGAAAACAATTATAAAGTTTGGAAATGTTCCTGTAATTGAACTCGAGCCTGTAAATGAGATCAGTAAAGAATCGCTGGTAAAAGTTTTCAATAAATTATGAATTATGGATTTTGGATTAGTAAGATTCAAAATCCATAATTCAGTATTCATAATTTTCTATGCACAAAAACATCTGGCACCCATTTACGATAATTAAAGATTCTCCAGAGCCATTAAAGGTAAAAAGAGGGATGGGGGCTTATCTGGAGCTGGAAGATGGTCGGGTAATAATGGACTGTATTTCAAGTTGGTGGGTGAATATGCATGGGCATTCTCATCCGGGTATAGCCAAGGCGATTTATGAGCAGGCAAAAACCCTTGAGCATGTGATTTTTGCGGGTTTTACACACGATCCGGCAGAACAACTTGCTGAAATGATTACCGGAAAACTTCCCAGAAATCTAAACCGACTTTTTTATTCCGATAATGGTTCAACTGCAGTGGAAGTGGCTATGAAGATGGCTTATCAGCACTGGAAAAACCTTGGAGAAGAACGGAAAACATTCATTTGTTTTGATGGGGCTTATCATGGAGATACGCTTGGAGCGATGTCGGTTGGAGAAAGATCTTTGTTTACTGAGGTGTTTAAAGAGCTCATGTTCGATGTTGAGGTGATTCCATTCCCGGAAACCTGGATTGGGGATAATGAGCGGGCCTCTAAAGAAGATGCGGTAATTGAACAGCTAGAAAGTCTGTTAGATGAAAACCCTGATAAATATGCAGGTATTCTTATGGAGCCGTTAATTCAGGGTGCAGGAGGGATGCGAATGTGTTCTGAGGAATTCCTTCAAAAAATACACTGGGTAAACAGGCAGTTCGATGTGCTATTGATCTTTGATGAAGTGATGACTGGATTTGGACGAACCGGAGATTATTTCGCATGCTTAAAAGCTCAGGTCGAACCTGACATTATTTGTTTGAGTAAAGGAATTTCAGGTGGGTTTATGCCTTTAGCTGCAACCGTTTGTAGTGATGATATATATAATAGCTTTAACTCTTCAGAACCTGTTAAAACGTTCTGGCATGGACACAGTTATACCGGAAATCCGTTAGGGTGTGCAGCAGGTGTGGCATCCTGGAAACTCCTTGAAGAGAATGAATCAGTGTTTAAGAATATGGAGCAGATCCATTTAAAGAATTTTGAAAGAATTAAATCTCATCCACGTATTTCACGCTTAAGAGTCAAAGGTTCAATTTCCGCTTTTGATATCGTAGAAGGTGGTGAAGTCGGATGGGAGGAAGGTTATTTAAATCCTATTTCAAAAGAGTTAAGAAAACGAGCGCTGGATATGGGATATCTGATACGTCCTTTAGGGAATGTACTCTATTTGATGCCGCCATATTGTGTTTCTGAAGAAGAAATCGATGGGGTGTATGATGCTATTCTGGAGTTGGTGTAAAGAGTTTTTACTCTTAGATGACGATATTAACTAACACCCTCAGAGGGTTCTTTACCATTCAACCAACCCAAATGGGTATGTTTGAAGCTATCCTCGTATTTAAGCCCATACCCAAGCATTCGATCCAGAGCTGCATGACCAAACAATATGATTCCAGCCAGAACTACCCAATCCAAAAAGTAATAGTATCCCAGAATAAGAACACATAATGCTATCCCTTTGTGATGAAACAGATTGTAAGTGATGGCTCCAATCTTAGTATTAATTACATATCCGATCATTCCGATATCTGGTACAAGAATTAATGCCAGGTATACCCACCATGCATATTCAGTTTGATTAAACAGGAATATCGAAAAGCCAAACATGGCAAGTTCTTCAAGTTTGAGGGTGCGTTCCATTCGAATAAATATAAGGATTGGTTAAAGAGTCATCCTGAGCGAAAGCGAAGTATCTAAGCGGCTATCCATCAAGATCCTTAGGAGGTATCCTCAGGATGACGATATTATTTATAAAACTAAAACTCATAATTCTTAAACTCAGGAGCTTTCCGAACCGGGTTCAGTTGCTCATAAGAATAGGCTAATTCAATCAAGAGTGGTTCGCTCCATTCAGCACCAAAGAAGTTAATTCCAATTGGCAGACCATCAATATAACCCATTGGAAGCGTAATGTTTGGATAACCTGAGCGCGCAGCAGGGGAACTGGATGATAGTCCATAATTATCGCCGTTGGTATGGTCTGTTTTCCAGGCAGGTCCACCGGTTATAGAGACAAAAGCATCCAGATCATGTTCTTCCATAACTGCATCAATTCCTTCATCGCGGGTTTTACGAATCAGGTCGGCCAAAGCCGTTTGGTATTCCTCAGATTCAAGATCACCTTTTTCATTGGCCTGAAGTAATAAATCATGGTCAAAGTATTTCATCTCTACGGGATCATTCATGGTCTTTTCAATGAGATCATCCATACTGGTTACTTTTGCATTTTCACCCAATGAAGCGAAATAGTGATTTAATCCATCTTTAAATTCATACAACAATACCAGATATGAATCACCTCCTGCACCGGAGCCACCAATCTGATCGATTTCAACCAGCGTAGCACCATTGGCTTCCAATAGTCGTAATTGTTCGTTGAAAAGGGTATCAACACGGAAATGGCGACCTCTGGGGCCATTAAAAACACCAATTCGTTTTCCTTCAAAAGCACCTTCATTTAAAAACTGAGTGTAATCGATGTAAGAATTTTCTTCACTGGCAGTGGTTTTGGAATCAGCTTCATCAACACCAACCATAGCACCAAGAGCGATTGCAGCATCAGTAACGGTGCGTGTCATTGGTCCGGGAGTATCCTGAGTAAAAGAAATTGGAATGATTCCTGAGCGACTTAGAAGTCCGACTGTTGGTTTTATACCAACCAATCCGTTTGCACTGGAAGGGCAGGTGATAGAACCATTTGTTTCAGTTCCGATAGCAAATACAGCCAGGTTAGCAGAAGCAGAAGCTCCTGATCCGGCACTAGACCCACATGGGTTTCTTGTAATATCGTATGGGTTTTTAGTCTGACCACCTAAACCACTCCATCCGCTTGAAGAAAAGCTGGAATGAAAATTCGCCCATTCGCTCAGATTTGCTTTGGCAAGGATAATTGCACCGCTTTCACGGAGTTTTTCTACGATAAAAGCATCCTGAAGGGGTTTTGAACCCTCCATTGCGCGTGCTCCTGCAGTCGTACTCATTTTATCATGAGTGTCGATATTGTCTTTCAGAATAACCGGAATACCATGCAAAGGACCTCTGGAATTACCGGCAGCTAGTTCCTCATCAAGCTCACGAGCGATTTCCATAGCATCCGGATTTACTTCAATGATGGAATTAATAGCAGGTCCGTTTTTATCGATGGCTTCGATTCTTTCGAGATAGGCTTCAACTACATCTTCAATGGTATATTCTCCATTTTCATAGCTTTCCTGCAATTCTGTAATAGTGATTTCTTCTAACCCGAGATTCTCAAACTTTGAAGTTGATGGGGTACATGAAGCGATAAAGAGTGCGATAAATACAATTAAGAGCAAAGAATATTTCACGTATATAGTAATTTGATGAAGATTTTTTAGAACATAACAAACCGAGAGAGCAAAATCCTAGTGTAAGTCAATTTATTGTGATACATTTTGATCATCGGGTTAAGGAAAAAAAAGAGTATTGAAGGTACAGACAGACAATAAAATATTGGGGCTTTTAGAAGAGGCGTACGAAACCAGAACGAATGATCTGGATAGTAGTATTGAATTAGCTAATGAAGCGCTGGAGTTAGCCAAAGCTGCTTCAGAAAAGGCATTGATTGGAAAAAGTCTGAGTATTCTGGCTTTATTTAAAATGATCAGAGCCGATTACGACGAATCTATCTCTATGTCTGAAGAGGCAATAAAGTATTTTGAAGATCTTGGAGATGAAAAAGGAATAGCAGACGCAAAGTATAATATTGCAGGTGTTCTCTATAAAACTGACCAGCTTCACTCAGGTTTGGTACATCTCATAGACTGCCTGAAAACCTACCGAAAGTTTGAAGATTTTCATCAACAGGCAAAGGTGCTAAAGTCTATAGGAACGATATATGAGTACTTTGGCGATAATAAAAAGGCATTGGAGACCTATTGGGCATCGGTAGAAGCGGCCAGAAAAGTTGAGAGTTTAAACCTGGAATCAAACGCTTTAAACCCTATTTCAGGAATTTACCTGAATCAGGGTAAGATTGAAAGGGCTATGAAGGTTATTCAGCAGTCCATTGAAATGAAGAAAGAAACCAAGGATGTACGAGGACTTGCTTTTGCACTATATGGGAGAGGGAAAGTATATACCCTGATGATGGAGTTTGAAAATGCGGAACAGGACTTTGCAGAAGCAATTGATATTCATTCAGAAATGGGTGAAAAACTTGGTTTAGGCATGGCCCATCATAAGCTGGGATACATGCATCTTCTGGCAGGAAGGAAAGAAGAAGCAAAACGATATTTGAAATATGCTTCAGATTTTGGAATGAAAAATCACATCATACTTCTGAATTTTAAATGTAATAACCTTCTTTATCAGATTTATAAAGAGGAAGGGAATCCCAAAGAAGCTCTTCGTTACCTCGAAAATTATATTGCCGAAAAAGAAACGGTCTTCAATAAACTAACTTTGAAAGTAATTGAAAACTACGGTTTGGAAACCGATCTGCATAAAATCTAAAAGGCAGATTCATACGCCTCAATAATCCGGTCCATCATTGCATTGGTTTTTGGGTTTACCACCATTCTCTTTGGATTAGCTTCAAACCACTCTAACGTTCGTTTAAATCCTTCCCTAAATGGAACCGTTGCCTGATAAGTGGGCACCAAAGACTTAATTTTAGAATTGTCAAAGATAGCACAATGTGATTTATCGCCCCATAAACCGTCTTTTTCGCCGGGAGCAAGTTTGGAAATGAACTCGGTGGAAATGTGAACTGCTTTCAATTCAACTCCGGCGGTATCAGCTACAATCTGGTAAATCTGATTCCAGTTTAATACCTCATCCGAAGTAATCTGAATGGCATGACCGATAGCCTGATCATGGCCCAATAATCCATTAAAGCCTTTAGCGAAATCAGAGGAATGAGTGAGTGTCCACAGCGATGTTCCATCTCCATGAATAATCACTTTTTCCCCTTTTTTCATCCGATCAATAGCGGTGTATTCGGTCCAGCCTCCGATAGAAATCGGAATGGTTTTATCATACGTGTGGGAGGGACGCACAATCGTCATTGGAAATCCCTTTTCCTGATATACTTTCTGCAGGAGTTCCTCACATTCAATTTTGTCTCTTGAATAGCCCCAGAAAGGATTTACAATCGGGGTCGACTCAGTTATGATATGTGAGGTAGGAGGTTTCTGATAGATGGAAGCCGAACTAATAAAGATATACTGCTTGGTCTTTCCCATAAACAGGTCGATATCATTTTGAACATGAACAGGAATAAAGGCAATCCAGTTCACCACAACGTCCCAGGTATGATCTTTAAGTGCTTCTCTGGCTTCCTCAACATCATAAATGTTAGCTGTGATAGTTTTCACACCGGGAATATCAACGCCGGTTGTTCCCCGATTTAACAGATATAAATCGACGCCTTGTTCGATGGCGAGTTTACTTACTTCAGTACTGATATTTCCTGTTCCGCCAATAAATAAAACTTTCATAGTAGAGTAATTAGGATTGAACGTATTCGTTAAGAGGTAAGTCCAGCTTTTCTGCTAAATTTTCAAACAATTCTTTTTTATATGGAAGATAATTTGAAAAATCACCTCCAACCAATTCGCTGATGGTTCTGTTGCTCAGAATAAAAGCACGGGTATGTTTTCCGTAGGTTTGTTCAATGTCTTTCTGGATGGCTTTGAATACATGAGATTTCGCCTCGCTTACTTTCTGCTGAAGACTTCGGTAAGCTTCGTACTCATCCTTCGATAATCGAGACCCTGCCTTTTTTCTGAGCGATAAGCCCAATGACTTCGCCTCAGTTAACTTTTCCTGAATTAGTTGTTCAATTTCAGTTTTAACTGAATTATTTCTGAGACTTTTATGAATAGATGTTTTCGAGTTCCAGCTGTTTATCAAATCCGGATTTGAAGCAAGATCTTTCAAGTATCCACGGTCAATGATATGAAAAGGAGGGCGGTTCAAAGCCTCAGCTTTTTCATCCCGGTACATCATCAAAGCCGAAAAAATATGCCATTCAATCTGATTCAGTCCATTCTTGTACTTTTCTTTCAGTACTTCATTATGGTTTTCATCCGAATAATCAGCGGATTCAAAAGCTTCGTTTTCCTGCCGGACCCATTCCTCGATTCCTTTTTCTTTAAGTTGCTCAACAAGTGCATCCCTTAATTCAAAAAGGTGAAGTACATCACTGGCCGCGTATTCCAACTGATCCTGAGTAAGCGGTCGGGTAAACCAGTTACTCTGCTGTGAGGATTTTCCGACTTCCACATTCACAATTTCTTTAAGGTGATTGGTGAGTGAGGTAGGCGGATAATCCAGAAGCGCCATTGCAAAACTGAGGTCATAAACTCCTTTAGGCGTACATCCGATGTAATGAAGCAGCCGGATATCCTCTCCAAAAGAAAAGGCCACTTTAGTGATCTCCGGATTTTCAAGTACCGGAAAGATATCCGAAATATTCAGATCAGAGCTCAACGGATCAATCAGGTAACAGGTATCATCAGCAAAAATCTGCATTAAACACAGATTGAATCCATAGCGATACCGGTTTTTATCGAACTCCAGATCTATTGCAATTTCAGATTGATTAGAGAGATGAGAAATACATTGTTGAAGCTGCCCCGAAGTAGATATATAAGTAAAAGCCACGTGCCTGATTAACTGACGATTTATTTTAGTTGATGATACTGTTTTCATCAAACTAAAGGTAATTGAATATGTAAAGCCGGAATGTTTTCCCCTAAAGAGTGTTGAATTAGTCCTCCCTTGAGGGAGGTGTCCCGGAGGGACGGAGGGTGTTTATCTCTATCGCGGCTTTAACAACACCCCTCAGAATATCATCTGTACGATGATATTCATCTCCCCTCAAGGGGAGACTTTTACATGTGCTGCAATTAATTAGTTCTAAAACTATCGATGCTTCTCATACACTTTTGGCTCCAAAACGGAGGCCAGTTCTGAAAGCTCTTCTTCAGAAACAGATTCTTCCAAAGAAGAAATCACTCCGCTTAATTGCTCTTGGGTTCTGATACCAACAACGGCGCTGGCAACCGCAGGATGTTGTAACACAAAGCGAAGGGCAGAGGCGATAGGTTTTCCGGTTTCCCGAATGACGTCCTGTAGTTTTTCGATTTCAGAAATGGAATACCCCAAATAATCTTTAGCGGGCTTATCAATTAGTAATCCTTTGGCGAGGCTGCCGCGGGTTATGACGGAAATATTGTTTTCATGAAGTAAACCCAGGCAGGATTCTTCGGGTCGGCGGTCGAGGAGACTGTATTGCATCATCACCGAAGTCATATTGGATTTCTTAACCCATTCACGGATCACATTCGGCCGGATGGAAGAAATGCCGTATTCCCGAATCTTTCCCTGTTCTTTGAGCAATTCAAATGCCTCAATCGTTTCGTCGATTGGATCTTCAACGGTGCCGCCATGGAGTTGATAGAGATCGATGGTATCGGTCTGGAGTCGGCGGAGACTGTCTTCCACGGCTTTGAGGATATATTCTTTGCTTGGATTCCAGTCCCAGCCCGAGCCATCAGGTCGCCATTGATTTCCAACTTTGGTGGCAATGAGTACCTGATCCCGAATGGGAGCGAGGGCTTTACCCACCGATTCTTCATTGAATCCTTTGTCGTATAAATCTGCCGTGTCGAAAAAGGTGATGCCCGACTCGAATGCCTGCCGTAGTAATTGTTCGTTTTGGGCGTGATTGGTGCCCAGCGACATACACCCGAAGCTGACTTCAGAAACGGATAGCTCAGATTTACCTAAGGAATGGAATTTCATTTATCGTGTTTGGCGATGATCCATACGGCATGAACAATGCCCGGGATATAGCCCAGAATAGTAAGCAGGATATTCAGCCAGAAAGCGCCTCTGATTCCGACCGTTAAAAACACTCCGAGAGGAGGTAAAAGAATAGCGATGATAATTCGAAGAATACTCATGAGTTCAGAATTTAGTTAACAATGAACCGAACCTACGAAATAATAGGGAGGAAGGTTATCGGGATTTTATATGAACCAGATAATTCAGCAAAGGCGTTGATATAATTTGCTTTATAAGAATTAATTGAAGATTCTTGTTTGTATAATATTATGTTATACAACCTAAACACATTTTGAAATGAAAAGTATATTTTTTTTTCTCTTTCTGTTAATTGGTTGTAGTGGTTCCAAAGAACTTCGCTTTGATAAGCCTTATGGTAGAAGTGGTGATCGTTACTTTGTAAATCTTGAACTAAGGGCTGATAGCACTTTCACACTAACCAAAGCTTACATTGAGTGGCCTAAAAAATGTTCGGGTTCATGGTCTAGTTTGGGAAATAATCAGTACAAACTTGTTTGTGATCCAGAAGAACCATTAGCACAAATTACAACTGGCTATATGCAACAAAGAGAACATACTGTCACAGTTCTAGATAACAGAAAGGTTAGAATCGAAAAAGAAAATACTATCTTAAAAATAAAATGAACCGGTTGTATAACAAGCGTTTCAAGTCGGACGCAGGTAGGGTTTGCAGGAAAGCTTGTGAGCAATAAAAATATTCAGTTACTTCAATCAAAACCGAAGACCTGCGCCGCTTAAACGCCGGGTCGTTAGCAGTACTTAATACCTGAAATATGTCTGAATTCTCTATAATTCTTATCGCTATTTGGGCATATCCAATACTTGGTTTTCTTCTTTTCCGATTTACAAAAGCTGATGGTGTTATTAGAAAAAGAATAGTATTCATTGTAATTGGTTTATCAATTATTTCAATCTTTGGGTATTTAATTAGGGTTTCTACTACCTCATCAGTATTAGATTGGCTACTCTTTACCATTCCATATCTACTCATTTCGTTTTTTCTTTGGTGGGCATTTTACCACAAGACAAAAACCATCAAAAATTTAGCAATATTCGGAATGGTTTTAATTTTTGGCTTAGGCTATCTATCAGGGACTGTAGGGATTTTAGGAATTGGGCTGACAATAGGAGAGTATCAAACCGATACGGAAACTTGGTTTGATAATGGTTTCATTTATAAAGAGACATCCCTTGGAAATGCAATTGCAGATTATCGTGGAAAAAGAGTTGAGATAAGTAAAACTATTCCTTGGCTACCTATACTTGAATGGGAACTGGAAACTGAAGAATACTTTGGTCGAGCTGTTTATAAAAATAGACTTGAAGTTGAATTTAATAGCGAAAGAAAGGAATTTTATTTAAGTACAATTGATCAGTTCAAAGATTCAACTGAGTTTTGGTCAGACACCTTAAAAATAGAACATTAACTCAATCCAAAATCGTACTGCTAACAAGCGTTTTAAGTCGGACGCAGGTAGGGTTCGCTGGAAAGCTTGTGGGCAATAAAATAAATCAGTTACTTCAACAAAAACCGAAAACCCTTCGCCGCTTAAACGCGGGGTCGTTAGCCGCCTTAACAGTTGGAATGTTAGATTTTAGTAAATACATATATCCAAAGCATATTTATGAAAAAGAAGGCAAAGAACTACTCTCTGCCTTAAGAGGCTTAGTTCTGAAAATTCTTATCGGAATAGATATAATTTACACTCCATTTATAATTCTTGGTATATCTGGTGTTTCAATCAATAGTGTTGAATATTTCGGAGTAATTGGCATGTTACTGCTTTTGGCTATGAATGCTCTCTTTTATTTAATTTTACCATATGCGATGTATGCTCAAATTGGAATTGATAAAGGGCCAAAGGTCGGCTAACAAGCGTTTCAAGCGGACTCGAACGCGGTTCGCACCTTTAATTCAAAACCCCAGACTCGCCGCTTAAACGCCGGGTCGTTAGGTATTTTTAAATATGCCCAGAGTAATTCTTCTATTTTTGTTAGTTCTCTCTTTTGCTTGCACTGATTCGAAAGAAGATTTTGATACCTCTCCTTTTGGTGATAAGGAATTGCTTCCATATGCACCGCTTTGGGATCTAATGGATGCTGTTATTGTTTTTGAGAAGAAATACCAAGAATTACCAAAGGACCTATCCTCTTTAAAAAATTTATTGCGACAGGACTACATAGATGCATGTATTACAGATGGAGTTGTTGATTCAATTATAGTAGATGATAGTAAATTGAATTTCTTTTCAGAATCAAAAACAGGTTTTAAGATTATCTCTTCCGGCTTGGAAGTTCAGTATGCATTTAAAGACACATCACTTAGTTGGTTCGAAGAATGGCAAGAAAGTCTCTATTCCACAGATTTTGATTCATATACTTTTGTGAGCTTTGATATATACGTACAGATTGATAAAGGCCATGGGGTAATGAAAATTAATCTGGATTCCAGCTTAACTGAGATTAATGTCGAGGAATTAACCGGTAGTTTCGGACTTAGCCCGGCTCAAGAATTTCATCTTGTTAATGATCAGATTAGCTTGGAGAACCCTCAACCACTCTGCATTGAAGAATAAAAGAAAAATACCTAACAAGCGTTTCAAGTCGGACCCTGATCTTCATCAGTGCAGGCTCCGATAGGGTTCGCTGGAAAGTTTGTGAGCAATAAAAATAATCCGTTACTTCAACTAAAAACGAAAACCTGCGCCGCTTAAACGCCGGGTCGTTATACCAAATCATCATGACCAAAACTGAAATCAGAGAAAAGTTCAGGAATTTTATAGGTAATAAAACCTTCCAGAAATTCTTGACTGAGCTGAATCGGATTGGTCCAGAGAGAACGAGTCTGTTTTACTGGCAACAAAAATTGTGGTCGGAATTTGAAAATGAATTTGAATTGGAAAAAGCTGAGTTCACTACTTTGTTGTCCTATTTCAGATATTGTCCAGTTCATAATTTAGAGTTAGAATCAGAACTTGTCGCAGTTGTCGATGGCGAAAGTATAGATGAAGAAGAACTGACTTTAATAGAGTTCAATTCTCGATTTCCATTCGCTAATTATATTCTTTATCGCCGAATCGGTGTTGATACAATTCAAGAACAAAAGACTTATTACTGCCCACAATGCCGAAAAGTAAAACAACAGCTCAAAAAAAATTTGGTATAGCAAATGTTTCAAGAGGATACTGAATCGAGTTCAGTACAGGTTTCGAACGCGGTTCGGGGCGTTAATTTTTTTGAGGCTAGTAGATAATATATACTTTTAGATCATGAAGTTAGAGCAAAAAAGATTTTGGATTCATAGGAAATTTGAATTGACCGATTTTGGTATCAAAATTTATTATAAAGATCCAAGAAAAGAGAATGAAGTAGAAGTAAGTTATAAATCAATAAAAGGGGATAAAGAAAGAGTATTAGAAGGATATTTCACATTTTATGTCATTTTCAGAATATGCTCTATTGGTTGGTTAATTAGTTTTTTTGCTGCTGAAGTCACAGAATGGATTTCTTATAGAGATACTTTGATCATAATTCTATTAGGTATTACTTCACTTTTCATTTATTACTTAAGCAGACAAGATTTGATAAAAATCAGTCTAAACAATGAAACTAAACTCTACTTCTTTAAAAATCGGCCGAATGAAAAAGAAGTAAACAAATTCATTGATTTGATGATTGAAAGAAGGGATAAATTAATGAGAGATATGTATCTCGATTTTGATGAATTAGATTCATATGAAAATCAAAAGCATAATCTAAACATGCTATTTAATTATAAAGTGATAGGTCAAGATGAGTTTAATGAAGAAAAACAGCGACTGAAAAAAATGTTCAAAATTGAAGAGCCTGAGCAATATGGAATAGGATTCAAATAAGAATACACATAACAAGCCTTTCAAATCGGTTGCCTATTCCAGCGACATTTCTATCACTTTCTTTTATAGCCCGGTGTCTGAATGAAATATTCGGGTTTATAGAGCGGCTTGTCTTCTTTCGCATCATCCGTATGAAAAATGGAATAATCGCCGGTATCTAAATTAAAACCGAGCATACGACCGGAGGTTGCCTTGATCATCACGGTGGAAGAGTTTCGATCAAATCCATAATTATCCAGTTCGAACGTATGTTTTTTAATATCTGATTTCAGTAACTGTTTGATGAAATCATCTTTCTGATTGGTATACAGCGTGAACATCTTATCGTTGGTATACAAATGAAAACAATGATAGGTACCGGATTTATATTCATCCAGGGTTAAATCCTCCAGCAAATACCGTTGCTCACCTTTTACAATCACAGAAGAACTCGTAAGGGTTATATTTGATTTAAGCTCTTTGCCGCCCTGTAACCTCTTAAAGAAAGAATAAGCCATAATTCCCCCCATCAACAAGATGAAAAAGGTTTCAATGGCGTGGGTTTCCAGAAAATCCCCAAGATTGGATATGATAAAAATGAGGGCAGCCACAAAGAGGAGTGAAAAGAAAACGCCTGAACACCCCAGTAACCGTTGCTTATTTGTATGCCTGAATTCTATGCTCGCCATCTGTCATCATTGATTAAAAAGATGGCGAAAAACTACTTCAAATTGATCAAAGTACAAACTCCATTTTAGTTCGAGTATCGTACTCAGTCGATCTGATCAAAATCAATTTGTAGTAGGGGGTTTTATTACCGTTCTTAGTTGCAACTAATCGGGAGCCTGGGGTAATTGGCTCATCAAAATAATCTAAAAATCTAATATTAAGATCATGAAGCTTTTTCGATGGACAACATTCGTTTTGTTCCTACTACTGGTTCTCTTTCAGAGTCAGTCTTTACAGGCACAGGAAACCACAGAAACCGAACGAATCAATACCTGGTTTGAGGAACAATACGAAGAGCAACTTAAGTTTTCTCCACTTCAAATGACGTTCCTGGGAAGGAAGGATCTCTATGGGGAACTGGATGACGCAAGTATAGCGGCGGAAAAAGCACAACTGGATTGGATGGAGGCATCGGTTGAGGAGATGAAAAACAACTTCGATTATGAGCAGTTGGATGATATCGCAAAGATGTCTTACGATCTTTGGATATATCAATATGAATCTGCGCTGGATGCCTTTGAGTTTACCAAGAGCGACTATGTATTCCATCAGATGCAGGGAGTACATTCCTTCATCCCTAATATCATCATCAATTTTCATCAGGTACAGGAAGCTTCTGATATGGAAGATTATATTTCCAGAATTGAATCCATGGATCGTTTTATTAACCAATTAATTGATCGTTCTAAAGAGCAGGCAGAGGATGATATTCGTCCCCCTTTATTCTCATATGAAATTGTAATTAAAGAATCGGAAGCGTTAATCAGCGGTCAGCCGTTCGATGATTCTGACGCTCCGGCTCCGCTTTGGGCTGATGCGAATACTAAAATTAGTACCCTTTTGGAAACAGAGGAAATTAATGCGGCAGAAGCAGAAGATTTTAAAAGCAGAGTTAAAACGGCATTAAACGATCATTTTAAGCCTGCTTATCAGGATTTAATTGACTGGTTATCAGAGGATATGGTGAATGCCGAGGCAACTCCAACCGGGGTAAGCCGACATATAAACGGTGAGGAATACTATAATTTTCAGCTCCGCCAGAATACAACCACCGATATGACAGCCGATGAAATACATAATATTGGTTTGGCTGAAGTGGAACGTATTCATGGCCAAATGGAAGCCATCAAGGAAGAAGTTGGTTTTGATGGTACCCTTCAGGAGTTTTTTGATTTTGTGAATGAAGATCCCCGGTTTGTATATCCGAATACCGATGAAGGGCGCGAAATGTATCTCGAGGCAGCACGCAATCATTTAGCTGAAATTGAATCTAAACTCCCTGACTATTTCGGAATTCTACCTAAAGCAGGATTGATTGTAAAACGAGTGGAAGCGTTCCGTGAGCAGGATGGAGCTCCTCAGCATTATTATCCCGGAACACCGGACGGGAGTCGCCCCGGTATTTTTTATGCGCATTTATCGGATATGAATTCGATGCCTATTCCTCCGCTGGAAGCAATTGCTTATCACGAGGGAAATCCCGGTCATCACATGCAGATTTCGATTGCACAGGAATTGACTTCCGTGCCAACCTTCAGAAGACAAAATTTCCAAACGGCTTATGTGGAAGGTTGGGCTTTGTATTCTGAGTTACTCTCCAAAGAAATGGGGCAGTATAAAGATCCGTATTCTGACTTTGGTCGGTTGTCTACGGAGCTGTGGAGAGCCATTCGTTTAGTTGTAGATACCGGACTTCATTCAAAAGGATGGACAGAAAAAGAGGCAGTTCAGTATTTCATTAATAATTCTCCAACCGCAGAAGGAGCCATTCGCACGGAAATAAGACGATATATGGTGATTCCCGGTCAGGCTACCGCCTATAAAGTAGGTATGATTAAAATTCTGGAATTAAGAGAACATGCCAAAAATGAACTCGGTGATTCTTTTGATATCAGAGATTTCCATGACACTATTCTTGGGAATGGATCTTTGCCATTGCCATTACTGGAGAAGCGGGTGAATCAATGGATTGAGGCTTCTAAATAAGGAAGGTTCTACTGTTGGAATTGAGATAATTCTTTGAAAGAAAACAGTAGAGTAGTCATCCTGAGCGAAAGCTAAGAAACCAATTGGGTATTTGTTTCTTATTTTATTCCAGGTACAAACCTGATGTTAATATCCGATTAGATCCTTCGGAAGTATCCTCAGGATGACTATTTATTATGGTTTCTCATACACTGGACTTCTTCGAGCAGATAGTATTTTATTCAGGCAATTCCCCGCAATGACTCTTTGATCTGAACTCCAAATTCTTCACATTGGTTGAAGGAATAAATCATTCATAAAAAAATTCTATGCCAGCAACAATTGAAACTAAACACCTCGAAGAAGTAATTAATAATCATACTCAGGATATGAGCGGCAAGGTAGTCGCCATTACCGGAACTACCAGCGGAACCGGATATGTATGCGCCCGTGAGATGGCAAAACTGGGAGCAACAGTATTATTACTAAACAGAGAAAGTGAGCGATCGGCTTCCTCGCTCAAAGAATTACAGGGAGAAGTCCCCGAAGCAACTTTTTATGCGGTTACTTGTGACTTACAAGACTTCGAAAGTGTACGATCAGCCATTGATAAAATTAACGCTGATTTTGATGTGCTGGATGTACTTTGCAACAATGCAGGTGTAATGGCTTTGCCCGACCAGGCTACCAAAGATGGGTATGATGTACAAATGCAGACCAACTGTATTTCTCATTTCCTGCTTACCAAAGGATTATTTCCGTTATTGAAAAAGAGTAAAGCGGGCAGAATTGTAAATCATTCTTCTCAGGCTCGACTGGGACCAGATCTTGAAATGAAATATTTCGAACAACGTGGTGGAGATTTAGGTGGAGATGGAACCGAAGAGGAAAATGCCAGCTTTCAGGGACCACGTTGGTCCAGGTATCACCAAACTAAATTGGCTAACTGCGCTTTCACTTACGGTTTGATCGAAAAGCTGGATGAACATGGCGTTGATACCATCAAAGTGTTGCTGGCTCATCCCGGACTTGCAGCAACGCAATTACAGGTTACAACAGCTAATACCGGAGGAATGGAATCAGATTCTGGTCTTATGCAGAATGCGCAATCTCCGGAAGACGGGGCAACAGGAATTATACGCTGCTGTGCCGATCCGGAAGCTCAAACCGGTGATTTTTATGGCCCAAAACAATGGACCGGTTTCCCTGGGAAGCTAGAGCCTGAGGATTCACTTTCAGCTCCGGAAAACATTCGCATTAACTGGGAAGGCTGTGAAGCAGCGGTAGGGGAGTTTGAGTTTTAAAGCGATCAGCTTTTTGAAGCTAAATAGTCATCCTGATCCCGATTTCTCGGGAAGAAGGATCTGGTTGCTTATCGAATAAAATCCTTTGCTTCCGCTTTGGATGACTTATAATGGAATTACTGATTTACTAAAACAGAGTCTTCCTTAAAATAATTAAAGAAATCAGGGATCACTTCCAGTGGATAGCTGGAGTTTGTGTTAATCATAATAGCGATTCCTAAATCATCGTCCGGGGCGAAGGCAATTTCACTTCGGAAGCCGTTGACATATCCTCCGTGATAAACAATACGCTGACCTTGATTATCCAGAACGCGCCAACCCATTCCATAGTGAGATTTATTTACTCCGTCCCAGTGTCGGCTAAAGCGTTTATTATTGATGGTTGCAAGAGGAGTGAAAACCTGATCCAGTGTTTCTTCAGTAATTATTTCTGGATGATATCCGGTTAACAACAGAAGCCATTTTCCCATGTCTGAAGCAGAAGCGTTTATCCCACCTGATGAAACTGCATTGTAGTATTTCTTCGAAATAGGGACAGAAACACGACCTCTTCTGCGCGAATGATAAACATGTGGTTCAGCTTTATTCTGAGCTAGAGAGATAGTTTCGAAAGTAGATGATGAGTTAGACATGCCCAAAGGCTCAAATAATTCTTCCTGGAGTAAGGTATTAAAATCAGTTCCTGTTTGCTCTTCAAGTACTTTTTCGATCACAGAGTAAGCAGCATTTTGATAAGCCAGTTGTTCACCTTCTTTCGAGATAAGAGGCACTCTGTCTAGTCGGGAAATAATTCGGTTTAATGAGAGTCCGTCTTCAACCAGATTAGTATAGGCATGGCGGGGCAAACCGGAAGTGTGAGATAAAATATGTTTTACCTCAACACGATCTGTTTGTTGAGCATCATGAAGCTCAAAATCATTGAGATAGTCCGAGACGACTCCGTCCCATTCCAGAAGACCATCTTCAACCAAAGTACCGGCCAGTACCGAAGCAAAGCCTTTAGAAACACTTCCCAGGCGAAATACAGTATATTCATCAACGGTACCGGGTTCACCTTTTTCTTTGATTCCAAACCCTTTTTGGAAAATGATCTGTCCATCTTTTACAATAGCTACAGCAGCTCCCGGTATCCTTTTATAATCCAATCCAACCAGGAAATCTCGCTCAAATCCTTCCAGAAAAATGGTCAGGGAGTCATCAATTACGGATTCTGGTTTTGGTGGTTCAGGAGTTTTGGATTGGATATCGGTGCAGGAAAGTTGATATACCAGAGACAGAGAAAGAAAAATTAAAGCAATGATTTTTTTCAAAAGGTCGATCAGTTTTAAAGCGGATATTCTGTTGGTTAAAATCGACCAGATAATACATATAAAAAAAATCCCGCATCAATTAAGAAACGGGATTTTCTGCTTTAGGAAAATTGGATTCAGATTTCAGGTTCTTTTAAGAACGATGAATACATCCAGACCAATTTCTCTTGTTCAGTGATGTAATCGCTCATGAGCGCATTTGTACCTTCATCATCTGCCAGATCTGATAAATTTAAAATAGTGCGTTGTAGCCTTAAAATAGTCTTAAATGCACTTAATATTTCTTCAACGGCTTTCGCTCCATTCTTCACTTCATGACTTTCCGGTATATCCGATATGTCTAAATACTTAGTGAAGTTATGATCAGGATGGAAACCAAGTGTGAGTGCACGTTCTGCGATCTCATCAATTTTCTCAAAAAGATCATCATAGAGTTCTTCAAACTTCTCATGAAGCACAAAAAACTGATCTCCTTGCACATTCCAGTGATACCCTCTCACGTTTTGATAAAACACAGAATAGTTAGCTAATAGAGTATTTAAATGATCAGCCAATTCTCTGCTTTTCTCTTCATTAAGTCCAATTCTGTTTAGGATCTCTTTCTCATCTATAACTGCGGTATTCATACTATTTTCTTTGATTAATATTCACTTATATAAATAGAATACAGCGCAGAAAGATTCGCTTTTTAATATTGATAGCGTTTATGAGGCTATTAGGAAGGACTTATACGTCAGGTTAGTGATATGCTGAAGCATCATTAATTTCAATCCAGTAGCCATCAGGATCCTGGAGGTAAATTTGTTTAACACCATCAGGGCGGGTATTTGTTGTTTTAGCTTCACCGGGCCAGTTTTCATAATGCACATCCTTAGAATCGAGATGTTCCATAAACTCTTCAAGATTGCTAAGAGTAAGAGAGAGGTGGACACCTTTTGGAACGCTAATATCTTTGGTATCACTCTGGATTACATGTAGTTCAAGATGTTCTCCAATTCCAAACCATCGTATATGTTCTGCCTGAGTTTGATTTTGGATTTGGCTAAGCCCCATCACCTGTTCGTAAAAGTCGACACTGGTTTGGAGGTCTTCTACATTGATAGCGTAGTGATTGAAAGTAAGGTCGAAAGTCTGGGCGTTATTCATAGTTACAATTCCTGTTACTAAGGTAAAAGTGAGGAAAATAAGTTTCATAGAAAGTGATTGATTAATTATCCCAAAAAGAAATTTTAAGGAGGAAAAGAGAAGCTAAGTTTGAACCCGTTATCAGTCTGAAAATCATATTCAGCATTAATCTGAGAGAGTAAAGATTCAATTAGAGAAAAGCCCAGACTTTTGGAGGAAGCCTCTTCAAAATTTTCGATACCAATTCCATTATCTTCATAAATGGCATGGATTAATCCGTCTTTTGTATTTACTCGAATGTTTATTTGATTATCGCTACCGGGCTTTAAGCCATATTTAATGGAATTCGTAATTAGTTCATTAAAGATTATTCCTAATGGAACTCCCTGATTGATACTCAGAAAATCGGTTTCAATCTGACTTTCATAATTGATATCCAGTTGTTCGGAATTCATAGATTGAAGTATTACACGAGCCAGCTCATCTACATATTCTTTAAACCGAATTTGATTGAAATTCTCAGACTGGTAAAGCATCTCATGTACTTTTGCAATAGAAAGAATACGATTGACACTCTTCTGCATTATTTCCTTAACGTCAGGATTCTCAAGTCCCATCACTTGTAATTCAAGTAAACCTGAAACTACCGCCAGATTGTTTTTAACCCGATGGTGTATCTCCTGAATCATCACATTCTTTTCATCCAGGTGCCCCATCATTTCTTTGTCTCTTTTTTTGAGTTTATTTACAACCAGATTCATCTCCTCATTATATCGGTACATCATCAAAATCATTATGGTACAGGTTACAACAAGTACAATACCGGTAGTTGTCCAAAGTGTAGTTAATTGATTAAGTGGGTTTGGAATACGAGACTCAATTGCTCCTGAAATAAACAGATAACCAATTACACCAAAAGACAGAATTACACCAAGTAAGACAAATAAGGTAACCCGTACATTAAAGGCTAAAATGGTTAAAAAAGGAATTAGAACAGCAAGAGTTAATTGGGTGGATACCGTACCATATTGAGAAAGGCTGGTAATAAATAAAAAGTATGCAAATACAATTATGGTAGAAAGTTTAAACCTTAGCTTTAGTTTTTTGCGAAGGGCAAAAACAATGAATAGTCCACTTAAGCTTACAATATCAAAATAGAAACCTGGTGAGTAGGCATAGGTTGGTGAGACAAAAGAGGCAGAAATGAAAGCAAAAAGGGCAAGCACTGCAGCGAACAGCAACGTTCGGTCTAAAACCCGTTCCTTTATCACAGAAATAGGCTCCCAGGAATCTATTTCCTGAAACTCAAATTCATCATTCATAAATGCCCTTCTACCTAAGCTATTATGAGCTAATATAGAGTATAATTTTCAGGATTATTAATTTTCAGAAGATTTTAATCCGGTAATTAAACGGAATATTGATCGAAGTTTTGTATCTGAACTTTTTTGAAGATTTGTATGAGAGAGAAGATCATCAACATCTCTGTTCAAATTTGTGGCTATTATGTTTGCTATCGGGTTAATCAACGTTCTTATTAACCCGGGCTTTTCACCCGCAGGTATAAATTTATCCATAATTGTGAATTTACCACCGGGCATTAAAACCCGTTCAGTTTCTTTTAAACAAGCAACAGGATCTGGGATTACTGCTACAATTAAATGAAGAATAACTGCATCAAAGCTTTCATTTTCGAAATCTAATTTACTGCCATCCATTACTCGTGCATCTACATTTAAGTCCATTGAACCAGCGCGATTTTTAAGTTCATCAATCATAGCAGGAGTGATGTCTATCGCAGTTATATTCTCCTGTTCTGTAAGGAACTCAAGATCAAGTCCTGTGCCTGCGCCAAGAATTAAAACTTTATCTTTCGGATTGAGTTGGAGAGAAGATATAGATTGTTGTCGGAATGAACGGAAGAATCCTGCAATAACATCATAGAAAGGCCGGTACAAAGTATACCGGATTCGATTCCAGGAGTTAGTATTTATCATACAACTAATCCTGATTTATTCTTGGAGAATGAATGATGTCAAGGCTTTTAAAATTCACCAGACAGTACATCATTTACATTATAAAAGAAAGTTTTTGAACTCTTCGAACTCTTTACCAAATGAAATACTTTTCTTTTCCAGATTAGTTGATTCCACATGAGAGGGCAGAGCCACCTTCATTCCGATTTCTTCCTCCACAGTTTGATTGAATTTAACCGGATGTGCTGTTTCAAGTACTATTCCGGTTCCATTTCTGGAGCTCAGATAATCAACCAAACCCATATAGCCAACAGCACCATGTGGATCTAAAATGTAGCCGGTTAGCGCGTAGACTTTTTGTATTGTTTTTCGCGTACTTTCATCCGTATATGCATAACCAGTGATAGATTCACTCATCTTAGAATGACTTCCATCAAATAAATTAAGCATTCGAACGAAGTTACTTGGATTTCCTACATCCATTGCATTCGATATCGTAGCGACACTTGGCTTAGGTTCGAAATTACCATTCCATAAATACAGTGGAACCGTATCATTTGCGTTAGAACAGGCCAGGAAATGCTTAATAGGTAATCCCATTCGCTGAGCGATTAATCCTGCTGAAAGGTTTCCGTAATTACCACTGGGGATAGAAAAAACGGTATTCTTTTTCTCTTCATCAGAAAGCTGAGCCCATGCATAAAAGTAGTACACACTTTGTGGCAGCAATCTCGCCATATTAATGGAATTTGCTGAGGTGAGGTTCAGGGATGATTTAAGTTTTTCATCCAAAAAAGCTTCTTTCACCAGTTTTTGACAATCATCAAAGGTGCCATTTACTTCAAGTGCGGTGATGTTTCCACCAAGCGTTGTCATCTGCTGTTCCTGGAATTTACTCACTTTCCCTGAAGGGTAAAGGATGATTACATCAATATTAGGAACATTATAGAATCCATTGGCTACCGCGCTTCCGGTATCTCCTGAAGTAGCAACTAAAACAGTGAGTTTCTTGTCTTCCTGCTTGGTAAAGTGACTGAGTGATCGTGCCAGAAAACGGGCTCCCACATCCTTAAATGCTAAAGTAGGCCCATGAAACAGTTCCAAAGAATAAACTCCGTCTTTGATCTTTTTCAATGGAATATCAAAGCTTAAAACTTCTTCAATCAGGCTCTTTAATTCATCATCAGGGATTTCTCCATCGACGAATGGTTTAATCACTTCAAACCCAATTTCAGGGAGGGTCAGATCCGAAATCTTCTCAAAGAAAGAGGAGGGAAGTGTTGGGATTTCTTCTGGCATGAACAAGCCGTTATCATCGGGTAATCCTTTAAAAATGGCTTCCTGAAAAGAAACCTGTTCAACCTTTCCATTTGTGCTGTAATACTTCATTTAATTACCTCTGCACCGATTGAGTTAACTCCAGAGACGTATATATTCGCGTCAATATCATTTGATTCGTAAATAGTTTTAAAACCTGAGGCTACCTTTTCAGCAATACTTTTATCTTTTGATAATGCAAAGATAGAAGGTCCGGAGCCTGAAATACTGCACCCTAAAGCTCCTTCATCAAAAGCCGATTGTTTTGCTTCTTTAAATAAAGGAATAAGCATCGACCGAACAGGCTCAGCAATTACGTCTTTCATTGAACGACCGATCAACGCATAATCACCTTTGGCTAATCCGGCTACAAGTCCACCAACATTTCCCCATTGAGTAATGGCGTCTTTTAAAGTGATTTGGCGCTTTAATATTTTCTTTGAATCTGAAGTTTTCACTTCTATCTGAGGATGAACGATTGAAGCATACAGTTCTTTAGGATAATCAAGTTCAATAACATCTAAAGGATTGTAGTCCCGAACCAGAGTAAATCCACCTAACAATGATGGAGCCACGTTGTCGGCATGAGGAAGGCCGGAGGCAGCTTTCTCACCTTCCATAGCAAAGGCTACAAGTTCCTTTTTTGTGTATGGCTTATTAAGCAATTCATTCACTGCATAGACTGCTGCCGAAGAACTGGAAGCGCTTGAACCTAAGCCACTTCCGCCGGTTACATTCTTAGCTAACTTAAACTCAAAACCGAATTCCGGTTTATCATCCAACGAGTCCAGTAAAGCTTGTACTGCTACTGTGGCGACATTCTTTTCGGGATTGGTTGGAAGTCCTTCGCAACCCGTAATTTCAGTGATTTTTAATCCTGGTGAATCTGTTTTTATTACGGTTATTGTATCTCCGATTGTCTCCAATGCAAATCCCATTACATCAAATCCGCAGGCAACATTAGCAACCGTAGCAGGAGCAAAAACTTTAATTTGATCCATATTTAGATTGATGTGATTCTCATTATATCTGCAAATATTCCGGAAGCAGTTACTTCTGCACCGGCACCTGCTCCCTTTACTACCAGCGGTTGTTCAGGATATCTCATGGTTTGAAATAATACGATGTTGTCCTTCCCATGTAGTTCATAAAACGGATGATCAGATCCAAAACTTTCTAAGCCGGTTTTTGCCTCTCCATTCTCAAATGTTGCCACATATTTAATACGTTTTCCCTGTGATACAGCTTCCTGATAAAGCTTTTGAAAAACTTCATCGTGTTCATCCAGTTTATCATAAAAAGCTTCTATAGAATCTGTATTCATGCATTCCTCTGGAACGAAGGTGTTATTCTCTATATCGTCCAGTTCGAGCTTATGACCACTTTCACGCGCTAGTATTAATATTTTCCTCATTACATCTTTACCGCTCAAATCAAGACGTGGATCAGGCTCAGTATAACCTGCAGCCTTGGCTTCTTTTACAACATCACTAAATTTCTGAGTGCCATCGTAGGTGTTGAACAAGAAGTTCAGCGTACCCGAAAGTACAGCCTGAATCTTATGGATTCGGTCACCACTTTTAAGTAAATCACTAACGGTTGAAACTACCGGTAATCCTGCCCCTACATTGGTTTCGAATAGGAAGCGCGCCCTGTATTTAGTCGCTGTCTTCTTTAAACCAAGATAAGTATCGAAGTCAGAGGAACAGGCAATTTTATTCGGAGTTACCACAGAAATACTGCTGGAAAGAATCTTTTCATAGAGGTTTGGGATTTCTTCACTGGCGGTACAATCGATAAAGATGCTGTTCCTGAGGTTCATTCCAATCATCTCATCAGTAAATGTGTCCAGTGTCATCGGTTCACCTTCCTCAGAGAGAAGTACTTCCCATCGAGCTAAATCAATAGAATCTTCATTGAAATACATTTTCTTTGAATTAGCAAGACCCGAAACATTGAGGTTTATCTTAAAAGCTTTTGCTAGAAATTCCTGCTGTTTTTGAATTTGAGCCAGAAAACTTTTCCCAACATTTCCAACACCAATCATAAACAGATTAAACTTTCGGAGGTCTGATAGGAAGAAGCTTTCGTGCAGGGAATTAAGAGATTTACTAAGGTTCTTCTTATCCACTACAACAGAAATATTAAGCTCTGTTGACCCCTGGGCTATGGCTTTTACGTTTACCCCATTATGACTCAACGTTTCGAATAACGTAGCGCTTACTCCAACTTGCTGACGCATTTTAGTTCCAACAAGTGCAACGATGGAAAGATCTACTTCCACATCCAGTGGATTCACTTTACGCTGTCGAAGTTCGTGCTCAAATTCTCCCTCAATACTTTCTTTAGCTCTTTTAACATCTTTACGATCAATTCCGACTGTTATAGTGTGCTCAGATGAAGCTTGCGTAATCATGATTACGTTTACCTCTTCACGACTCAAGGCTGAAAATAATCGATAAGAGAAGTTAGGAACGGCAACCATCCCGGAACCTGAAAGAGTACAGAGAGCTACATCATCAATCGAAGAAATCCCTTTAATCCAATGCCCGTTTACCATCCCATCTGTAGAAATTAAAGTGCCATCATCATCGGCAGCGAAGGTGTTCTTGATAAGAACCGGAATTTCCTGATCCAGTACCGGCTGAATAGTTGGAGGGTAAATCACCTTTGCCCCAAAATGAGAAAGCTCCATGGCTTCTTCATATGAAAGCTCTTTAATAGGATGGGCAAGAGGTACCAGTTTTGGATTTGCGGTCATCATACCACTTACATCGGTCCAGATCTCGAGACATTTTGCTTGTAATGCAGCCGCGAGTAGGGCAGCAGTATAATCGGATCCTCCACGTCCTAATGTAGTGGTGTGGTTGTCAATATTTGATGAAGCTAAAAAACCGGGACAAATACTAACCTGAGCATGCTCTTCGAATTCTTGTTGAATGTTCGAGTAGCTCAGAGCAAGGTCAACAATGGCATTGCCGTACTGTCCGTCTGTTTTGATGATTTTTCTGGGATCCAGAAGATTTACATCTAAACTTTCAGCCTTGAAGTAGTCGGTAATAATGGTAGAAGAGAGCCTTTCCCCAAAACTTAGAATATGATCACTGGAACGAGGAGATAGTTCCTGAATCAGGAAAACGCCTCTGCAAATATCTTCAAGATCGTTAAGTAAGAATTTTACTTTGGTAATTGTTTGACTACGCTGTGAGACGGGTATCAGAGTATTACATAGAGTAATGTGTCTGTTTTCAATCTCCTGAAGCACTTCTTCATAAGCTTCATTACCGGATGCAGCAAGATTCGCACAACTAACCAAATGATTGGTCACACCACCTAAGGCAGAAACCACTACTGTAAGTGAATCAGATTTAGATTTTTTAGAAACAATTTCCCGAACTAAGGCCAGGCTTTCAGCACTTCCAACTGAGGTGCCACCAAATTTTAAAACAAGCATTAAGACTATCGATGAACGTTGTGAGTTATGAGACGTTGAATGTAGGAATATATCCTAAGATGTGATATGTAAATATGTACCCCCTAAGGGGTAATAATAGAAATAATCGTGGTTGTGATAAACCCGATTGAGATTGGAGAGATAATATGAAATTCAGATACTTTCATTTCTGATGGGAGTCTATCTCTTTTCGGAATGAAAGTAAACCCCAAAAAAGAAAAAAAGCTCTTCAACTTCTGTTGAAGAGCTTTAAGTACCAAGGAGGGGAATCGAACCCCTACTCCGTGAGGAACGCGAGTTTGAGTCGCGCGCGTCTACCAGTTCCGCCACCTTGGCTTAGGAAGCCTTAAAGATAAGACGACTTACAGACAAATAACAAAGTAAATTATTTACCGTCTATGATTTATCTTTTAGGTATTAATAATTCATTTTGAAATCGCACAAATGATGAAAAACCTTTTTCTGGTATTTCTTTTTCTTTTGATTGGTACTGTTTCCTGTAATTATGTGAAAAACGTAAAACTACTTACGGGAGGGGATCTGGACCGGGAAAATTTCCAACAAACCATTCCTTTTTCATACATCAAAAAAATCATTGTTATAAAAGCTGAGGTTAATAATGATACTACAAAGAGAGCATTCATTTTTGATACAGGCGCTTTTAACAGCAAAATTGAAAAAGGTCTTGCAGATAGTTTAGGGTTGAAAAAAATGGCTTCTAAAGATAATTCAACAGCACAAGGGATAAGCAGAGATATTGAGGTAACCAGAATAAATTCTTTAAAGCTCGGTGAAACCGTGTTTGAAAAAATAGGTGCCGGGAAACTTGAATATGATGAAGGTTCAGTAAGTCCATGTCTGGCTGAAGATGGGTTAATAGGTGCAAACCTGATCAAGCTTGCACATTGGAAAATTGATTATCAAAACAGCGAAATCACCTTTTCTGATAAAGCTATTATAACAGATGAATACAAAAAATTAATTCAAATTAAATTTGATAAGCCACTACTGTCGGGTGTACCGGATGTGAATATCAAAATAGGAGGCAGGGAGGTCCAAAATGTTCTATTCGACCTTGGGTATAACGGTGGCATTATCCTTCCTAAAGAGTTGAGTTCCTATTTTAATTCAGATGTCGAAAAGACTATTATCGATTTTTCAACTTCTGGCATCTATGGCACAAACCTTGATACACTTACGGTTAAAAACCTGGAGGTTGGTTTTGAAGAAGCGTTAGGTGAAATCCCGGTTGAATTTTCTTCACTAGGAAAAGCGTTAATAGGAAATGATTTCCTTGAGCATTTCACCGTGTATATCAATTACAAGAAAAAAGTAATTACTCTTCTGCAAGAGTCAGAAATAGAGATTGATGAACCTGCGAATTTTATTCCCGGAATACTTTCCACAGATCAATGGATTGTTAACCGTATACAGGAAAACAGTGAACTGTCTCTTGGAGACACATTATCAACGATAAATGGGAAAAAACCGGGTGAAGTCTTTTCAGGAACTTGCGATTACTTTCTTGGAATTGGAAACTTACTGGATGACCAGTCAATTGAAGTAACAACTACGGAGGGTAAAACCCTGATTCTTAATAAATAGCTTTTATTTATACCCATTAGGGTTATTTGATTGCCATCTCCATCCATCTTCACACATTTCTTTAATACCTCGTTCGGCTTCCCATCCGAGTTCTTCTTTAGCTAGTTTCGGATCTGCGTAGCACTCGGCAATATCTCCAGGTCTTCGGGGAGCAATTTTATAGGATACTTTTTTACCGGATGCATCCTCAAATGCTTTAACCATTTCTAAAACGCTCGAACCATTCCCAGTACCCAGATTAAATACATTAACTCCTCCAGAAGCTCCTTCAAGATGTTTAAGTGCTTTTAAGTGACCTAAAGCTAAATCCACAACGTGAATATAGTCCCGAACACCGGTTCCATCCGGAGTAGGGTAGTCATCCCCAAAAACTGAAAGCTGCTCTAATTTTCCAACAGCTACCTGAGAAACGTAAGGCATTAGATTATTAGGAATTCCATTTGGGTCTTCGCCAATAAGTCCTGATTTGTGTGCTCCAACTGGATTAAAATACCGAAGCAAGGTGATATTCCAGGTATTATCAGCAACCCAAACGTCTTTTAAAATATACTCTATAAATAGTTTGGTGCGACCATAAGGATTTGTTGCTGAAAGAGGGAAGTCCTCTGTAATAGGAACAGAAGCGGGATCTCCATAAACCGTTGCAGACGAACTAAAAACTAAATTCTTAACTCCGTGGGTCTTCATTACTTCGCATAGAATCAGTGTACTATCAATATTATTCTGATAATACATAATGGGTTTTGATACTGATTCTCCAACGGCTTTGTATCCGGCAAAATGAATGACTGAGTCGATTTCATAAGACTCAAAAACATCATTTAAACCTGACTGATCCAGCAAATCAAGATTATAAAAGTGTGGTTTTCTGCCGGTAATTTGTTGAACTCTTTTAAGTGATTCTTCACTACTGTTTGAGAGATTATCAACTACCACTACATCCTGATCTGTATTTAATAATTCTAAAACGGTATGGCTACCAATATAGCCGGCTCCACCTGTTACGAGTACTGACATATTATTTTCTCCTTTATGTTTTACTCAAACTAAAACATATCCAATAAAAAAACCCTCTCAACTTTTGATGAGAGGGGGCTTTGTTCAGACTATGCCAGTAGTCTTCGGAGATTAGTTGATAACCACACTTCCGGTAGAGAATGTATCAGCGTTATTATCAGTGGAGTACAGAGTACGATCTGTTGCTGAAGTAGGTATTTGTCCTACCAGAGGTTTTAACGTATACGGAGCCGGACTGTCATCCGGATACGGTTCAATAGAAATAACCGCTATACCGCCTGCTAAATCAATTGGAAAGCTTAATCCTGATGGAGCATTAAGTAAAAAGTCTTCACCAGGAAAGGGTGGAGTAGGATTGCTGCCGCTAAATCCGGCAAATGCATCGGCCCCTGTAACTGAGGTAAATGTTCCTGTACTGATTGGAGTGCCACCTGAAACTGCCCAGCCTTCATATCTCCAGCCTGCAGGTAATGTCGGAAGTGTCAAAGTTGCACTTGGACCTGAAGGATCCAGAAACCAAATTCCGCTGTTTTCATTGGAATCATCATCATCACTAGGAGTTGCAAGGATATAACTTCCTGCAGCATCTCTATAATCATTACCTAAAGAAGCACTATGTGCAAAAGAAAGTGTAGAACGTCCATTTGAAATTTCACCTGAAAGATGGTGGGTTTCTGCCGGAATATCATCCGTATCACCTGACGGTTCAATACTCAATACAAATGTAGTGGCTGAAGATAGATCTGCATCTACCGTAAATGCTCCGTTTTCAATAGTAGAGCCAGTTAGAGTTACTAAATTGCCGTTTGTATCAACGTTAAATTTACCAGTAGTTACGGGACTTCCATTAATAATTACCCAGCCTTCAAAATGAAAGCCATTTTGAAGGGATTCAACACCAGCAAGTTCTAATGTTAGTATTTGTGGATCAGAATCCGATGATGTACTGCATGCTGTTAATAAGCTTGAAACAAGTATGAGAGTTAATAATAATTGAGATTTCATTGTGAGTTTGTTTGTTTAATATTTACAAACTCAAATTACTGACCTAGTATCACGGAAATATCACAGGAGTATAAAAGAAGTATAATGTACGTTTTATCAGGTAATTACTGTTTTACCTGAAAGCGATCTTTTAGTCCTATCTTTGAAAAGTATCTCACCTGACTATTAAAAGAACTGAAACTGGTTATCATTCGCGCTTTTAGAGTGTCCGTTTGAATCGATAAAACAGTTTCCCTTGTTTTATATCGTAAAAAGTTGGCAAGCATGCCTATTACTGGTAAATCTGAAATAAATATCAATACTTTAAGAAGTGAGTGATTCCAAATATTTCGTTCTTCAATAAGATTAGTAAGGGTAATTCTATCTATACAATTATGCGGAATCAAAATGGCATTCTGATAATTACTTTTATTCAAGTGAAGATATAACCCTTTTTCATAGCGCTGAAAGATGGCTTTCATTTCATCTCGTTTAAGTGGGAGAGGGTTCCCATCCAAATCAGTAATCTCTTTAACGAAGAAATAAGAAGAACCTGTAGCAGTAAATAATTTACCGGGCTCTTTGTAAGGTTTACCTAAAAGAGGACTGATCAGGTCCTGATCGTACAGTTCGCTTTCTTTTAATATCATACATCGTGTTTAGTCTCTATATGGTAATAGACTAAAACTGAAAGTCGTTCCCTGATTTATTACACTTTGTACAGAAAGTTTAGAGCCATGCAATTCAAGAATTTTCTGAGCGATGGACAATCCAAGTCCAACGCCGGTATCGCCGGTTCGGCTTGGGTCGGTTTGATAGAATCGATCAAAGATTCTGTTTATCTGATCTTCAGGAATACCAACGCCGGTATCTGAAATTTTGATACTTACCAGATTTCCTTCGTTTGCAGGAATAATATTGACCTCACCATCTTTTCTGGTGTTCTTAATGGCATTGTCAATAAGGTTGGAAATTGCTCTTTCCATAAGGGCAATATCAGCGTTTACAAGATTTAAAGGCTCGTTCGGAAGGATTGCTTTCAGTGATATATTTTTCATTTGGGCCTGGGGTTGGAACTGAGCCACTACGTCCTGCACTAATTCTGCCATTGATACAGGCTCCAGATCCGGTTGAACGTTTTTTGCGTCCAATTTTGAAAGCTCAAAAAGTTCGGCAATCAAATTCCCAAGTTTGCGTGTATTACGAAGTACGATATCGTAGTACTTGCTGCGGTCTGCATCCGAAAGGGTTTTATCTTTTTGTTGGATGGTTTCCAGATACCCTTGAATGGAAGCCAGCGGACTACGGAGATCGTGCGATACATTAGCAATTAACTCTCTGCGAAGTTTATCTACTTGCTTGATTTCATCCATATTGGCAACCAGTGTATCGGCCATTTGATTAAATGAGTTTCCAAGCATGCCGATTTCATCTGAGGATTGAACCTGAACTCGTTCATTGAGCTGGCCGTGCTCAAAAGCTTGAACGGTGGAAGCCATAGTTCTCAAGCGGTGAGTCAACCAGCGAAAAATTAGTAAGCCCAGAAGGAGAGTTCCTACCAGAATCATCCCTAATCCAATCATTGAATTTTTGATGATGTAACTCTCAGCTAGCATTCCGGCAGTTTCGTCATAGAGTTTACCACCGAGAATCACATATAAATAACATCCTTCTTCGCCCATGATTGAAATATTAGCAGTAGAGAAAGGTTTAAGTGAATTCGGGTTCAAGGGATCCTGCCCGAGAATGGGTAATTCATCTCCAGCTAAGAATTGATCAAGGGGTTCTGTCTCAATAAAATCAAGTTGTAGGTTTGCACTGGATTCTTCACCAAGAAATACTCCTTTTATCATTCCGCCGCCACCGACGAGGTAAATATCAACCTGAGGATTAATGCCTTGTAAGTATTCAATTTCTTTTTGAATATTCTCGACGTCGATCATATCATTCAGGTAGGGCTGAATTTCCATGGCCATTTCAAAAGCCAGATCCTTATTCACTTTTTGCTGAGTTTCTTCAACAAACATCAGCGAGGATTTCATACTCAAATAGGCCAGAGATCCTCCAAGCAAAAGAATCAAAACAAGGAAAACCAGAGAAAGCTTCCCGTAAAAACTTTGGGTTAATTTGCTCATACTAATTCATGTTCTTCAGTGAAACGATATCCCACTCCCCAAACCGTTTTAATGAAAAGAGGGTTGGCGGGGTCATCTTCAATTTTACTTCGCAATCTGTTTATATGCGAATTTACGGTGTGGCTATATCCACTGTATTGGTACCCCCAAACAATGTCCAGTAGTTCCTGCCTGCTGTAAGCACGTCCGGGATTTGAAGCAAATAACAAGAGTAGATCAAACTCTTTTGAGGTTAACTCAAGCTGCTCGTCCCCAAGCTCAATGAGCCGTTTGTTGGGGTAGATTGAAAGTCTTCCAAATTCGATGTGTTCCTGTGTGTTGTCACCTGATTGTTCATTGGCATTAGCACGTCTAAGCAAAGCTTTAACCCGTGCACTAAGCTCACGAATACTAAAAGGTTTCGTGAGATAATCATCTGCTCCAAATTCCAGTCCCATGATTTTGTCAATTTCTTCTGCCTTTGCGGTTAACATCAGGATAGGAGTTTGAGGATCGTCTTTACGGATAGATTTACAAATTTCAAAACCATCCATTCCCGGAAGCATCACGTCAAGTATGACTAAAGAGTAGGGGTTGTTCCGGGCTTTATCTAAAGCTTCTAGCCCATTGAAACTTTGTTCAATAGAAAAATTTAAGTCGGTGAGCTGAATTTTGATGAGCTCAGATAAGTCTTCATCATCTTCAACAATCAGAATAGGGTGTTTGGGAGCTTTCATAGGGTTTATTTATGCTCCATAATTACAAACCTATTTAAAGAAAAGTATCACAGAAAAATAACATTTGGCTTACTCTGAAAGCTCTTTAAGTTCTGCTAATATCTGGCTGCAAATCTTACTCATTTTATCACAGGAAGCTTTTAGTTCTTTATCGTCTTTATTTTCCCAGATTAATGTTTTGGCTTGCTCGTATTCCTCAATGATTATTTCAAGGCCAAGCATTTGAGCTACAGGTTTTATCTTATGTCCTGCTTTACGAAAGTTCACTTCGTCTCTTTGCTTCAGGTACTCACAATAGTTTTCTTTGAATTCACCAAATGAAGTCAAAGCTGCCACAGCAAACTCTTGGATGTATGAAGCTTCTCCATACAACATTTCATTTAAGGTGGTAAAATCAACTAATTTTTTATTACTGCTCAAAAGAATATTATTCGTTAGCTGGTTCGGTGATATTATGAGGTTTTGGAATACCAAATTCATCTAAATGCACAAACACAATCTCATCGATTGTAATTATTGTGTTTTTCTCAAATTTAGTACGCACTTCACATTTTACGGTAATAGAGGTTGTTCCAAATTTAACAGTTTCCATGCCAATCTCAATTACTTCTCCTAATTTTGCTGAATTCACAAAATTAATTTCGGACATGTATTTGGTGACGATATTGCCTTTTCCCAATTGGCATAAGACAAATATAGCAGCTTCCTCATCAATCCAACTTAGCACTGTTCCACCAAATAGGGTGCCATGTGCATTTAGATCTTGTGGTTTTATAAGCTTTCTGCTAAAAAATCTCATTTAAAGAACTGATCAAATATTTAGATTTATTTTTTAATATAGGGAAGATAACTGTTTAAAAAGGTTGGAATTGTTGATTAATATGAAAATATACTGTTTTACTTTTTAGCAGGTCTTTGACTGAGTAACTAAATCATTTCCGTTCAATTACTTCCAAGAATTAACCGTTTGATTGTGTTTCATTCTTTAAAAAAGTTTAATTCAATATTCTTTTTTACTATAAAATTAATATTGTATTGTGTAACAAATCAGGTGTACAAACTCTTACTAGAAAAAATAAAAATACGTCATTTTACTTAGTTGGACTCATGAGGACAATCGCTTTTACAAATCAAAAGGGTGGTGTTGGTAAAACAACATCGACTATCAATGTTGGAGCTGGACTGGCAAAACTTGGAAAAAAAGTACTTCTTATAGATTTAGATCCACAGGCAAATCTTACCTATTCACTTCGTATGCACTCTCAAAGACTGGATAAGACAATTTACCAGGCGTTGAAAGGCTCTGCAAAATTGAATGATGTAATTATCAAGCATAATGGGTTTGATTATATCGCATCGTCCATGGAGCTATCTGGAGCGGAGCTTGAACTCGCGAATGAACCAGCCCGTGAAAGCTTATTGAAAAACTTTCTGGTTCAACTTAATGGGAGTGATTATGACTATGTATTAATTGATTGTCCACCAAACTTAGGCTTGCTAACTCTAAATGCATTTACTGCAGTAGAAGATATTTTTATAGTTCTTCAATCAGAGTACCTGGCGCTACACGGTTTATCTAAATTACTTGACTTAATTAAAGTGGTACAGCAACGGTTAAACGCAAAATTAGAAGTAGGGGGAATAATCTGTACCCTGTACGATAGCCGTAAGAATTTGAACAAAGAGGTGGTTGGGCACATTAAAGATTATTTCGGTAAAAAAGTTTTTAATACTATAATTCGAGATAACGTTGCTTTGGCTGAAGCTCCAAGCCATCATAAAACTATTTTTGAGTATGATGGGAACAGTAATGGGGCACAGGATTATTTAGCGTTGGCAAAGGAAATAAAAAACGGCCATTAATTAGATGAGTAAGAAGCGGGTGATGGGGCATAATCCACTTGGTTATCGCCCTCTGGCTGATGCAAAATTTGATTTTATTCCTCAAACTGATGCAGGATCGGGAGAGGAACCTGTATCTTCGAATACAGTTAATAAAAAGACAGTAAGTTATTATCTGGAAGAAGAAATAATTGATGAAATCAAACGCAGGGCAAGAGAAAAAGAGGATTCTTATTCACATACAGTCAATGAGATTCTGAAAAAGGCGATTAAATAATAATTCTTTTCTATTTATTTCAGATTTCACAACGGCATTTCCTTATACTCTTGCAATTTCTAATGCCGGAAACGAATGTTTTTTCAGTATCAATCTGATTCCTTAATTCTATTATCAAAAAGTTTTTCTGACCATATTTCGGATCGGAAATCTGAACATCCATTCCAAAAAACATGGGTTGTTGTTCAAAACAAGGAAGCACAACAATGGCTTACCTTGCAGGTTGCTTCTTATTCCGGAATAGCTGCCAATTTTGAATTTATCCTCCCATCAGAGTTAATATGGAAGCTGTATAGAAACTTCTTTCCTGATACTCCAAAAGTTCTACCGGGTGATCGTATTCCATTGCAATGGATTATCTATGATTTTTTAATGGATACCGATCAAAAGGTTTTCCAAAAGATTAAAGGGTTTCCTGAAATTAATGATGAAGTACAGGCATATCGTTTATCGGTGCAGTTAGCGGATGTATTCGACCTTTATCAGGTTTACCGACCTGAAATGACAGAAGCATGGAAGAAGTGGGTATTAAGTACAAAGAATCCTCAGGAATATTGGCAACTTTGGGTTTGGAGGGAAATCCAGAGTCGGCTTACTAATCAAAACCAGGTATCTGATCGTGGCTTCGTATTCGCTCATCTTTTGAAGCAGATAAAAGAAGGTAGTTTTGATGGTGAGAGTCTGCCTTCAAGCATTTACTGCTTTGGATTGTCACAATTTTCGCAACCATTTGGCGAACTTATTTGTGAACTATCCCGGAAAATTGACCTCAATTATTATAGCACTAAATTTGACTCTGATTCAGAAGATCTCTTTTCGATTGGCTGGAAAACGTTAAGCGAGGAGTGGGGTAAACCAAAGTTTAATTCTGAGAAGTTGGTGCCTGATTTTCTAAAACCTGATGAAATTAAAGTCTTTGAGTTTGATAATGGAAAAAGCGGGAGTGTCTATTCAAAGATTCAAAAAATCGAAGAATCTGATTCACTCATTGGAATACATTCTTGTCACAGCCCAAGACGAGAAGTAGAGATATTAAAAGATCGTTTATTAAAGAGGCTTGATTCAGACTCTACGCTGAAGCCTCAGGATATTCTGATCATGGTCCCTGACATGAAAGAGTATGCTTCACTTATTCAAAGTGAATTTACATCCGGAGCTGGGGAACCTGAAATTCCTGTTTATGTACCTGGTACATATTCAAAGCCTGATTTAATTGCTTTTTCAAAACTACTGGATTTGATTAGCAGCTCATATAAAGTAAATGATTTTGTTGATTTCATAGAGCTTGAAGCAATAAGAGACCGATTTAATTTATCAGAAGATGAACTTGTAATTATTCGAGGCTGGATTCATGGTAATAATATTTTTTGGGGACTTGATGAAGACGATTCCTCATTCTCACTAAAAAAACTGTCTAAAGCTTTAATTGGTGGTTATGTAACTGAAACTGAAGCTTATACTTCTTTCGAGGACTTTATCCCATTTGAGTTAATATCTACTACAGATCAGTTTGCACTTTCGGCAAAGTTAGCTTCACTAATTAATCAGTTAATTAATCTTAAGGAAGAGCTTAATACACCCAAAACTCCGGTATCATGGATTGATTGCTTTGTTGAGGCAACAGCCAATTTAATAAATCAAGATGCTTCAACATTGCATTCCTCTCTGGTCAAACTCAGGGAAGCTTGTACGATTAGCGGAATATCTAATCCGGTTACTTTTTCAATAATCAGTCAATGGATAAAAAGTCAATTAGGGGATCTACAGGCTACTTCGAGCGGCTTTGGCCATGGGGTGGTTGTTAGTTCTTATATCCCATACCGAGGTATTCCATTTAAAGAGATAGCTATTCTTGGTATGAATGAATCTGTATTCCCAAGAAATCCTGATCGGCCTTCGTTTGACTTGATAAACATTGACCCTAAACCCGGTGACAGGATTACGAAAGAAGATGATGCTTTGTTATTTCTGGAAGTACTTAATTCAGCTTCAAACTACCTTTACATTAGCTTTATAGGTCAGGATTTGTATTCAGAAAATGAGAAGCTTCCGTCGATTTTGCTCCAAAAATTAATGGATGTAGCCTCAGAATCCGGTTATGAAATAGCAGTTGAAAAAGAGCAACTTCATGGTTTTAATTCAAAGTATTTCGATCAAGGTGAAAGTTATTCTACTCATAGAAAAAAACTAGCTCAGCTAATTAATTCACATACAAAATCAGTTTCAACTTTTTTTAACCTAAGTGAATTTGGTAGAAAGGAAACCCCAAGCAAAATTCATAAAAGTGAATTGATAAATTTCTGTACACATCCAAACAAATTTGTGATACAACAAATACTTTTGGTTTCAGAGGGCTATGGGGAGAATGAACTTTCTGATCGTGAATTATTTAGCTTAAATGGACTCTCTACTTGGCTACTCAATAATCAACTTTTGGATGCCTATAAGTACGAATTGAGTGAAACTGAAGCATTCGATTTTATGGGGAAAGCAGGATTAATTCCTGAAGGTATTCCGGGTGAAAAGGTGTTTTTCTCGCAATCAATGGAAGTAAAACATTTTCTCTCTTTGTTAGATAAATACAGGAACTCTGGACCGAAAATGGTTCAATGTATCTTCCAAACAGATGAAGTTGAACTATTCGGGAATATTGGAGATTTAGTAGATGGTCGTAGAGTAGTTTGGAGAATGGGAAGGAGTCGCCCTAAAGATTTAGTTGGACTTTGGATTGAGCATCTGATTCTGGCTTCACAAAGTATCGATTATACGGAAACTTTATTCATCACTAATGAAAAAGGAAATGTCCAAACTATCCAATTTGGATGTCCTGAGAATACAGACCAGATTTTATCAGAACTGCTAGACTGGTTTCTGAACTTTGGTAGTGGAAAAGACTCGTTAGCCTTTTTTGCGAATTCATCTTTTGCGTATGCACAGAAATTATTCCAAGGGAAAGATGAGGAAGAAGCATTGAAATCAGCTCAAAGTGAGTGGACTAGTACTGAAAGAAGTAGTGGTGATGACAATGATTTTTATATCAATCTAGTCTGGAAAGGGGAAGACCCAATTCAATCTGAAGCGTTCAAAAAACAGGCTTTGATGTTTTGGGAACCGGTATTAAAACATTTAAGGGTTGATAAATAGTGGCTAAGAAACTCAACATATTTGAAGCACCTATTCAAGGAATTAGCCTGGTTGAAGCAGGTGCAGGTACCGGGAAAACGTACAATATTGCTTCACTTTATATCCGAACAATTCTTGAAAAGGAATTGATGCCTTCCAATATCCTTGTTTTAACCTTTACAAATGCAGCTACGGCTGAACTGAAGTTGAGATTGAGACAACGAATCAAAGATTCAATTGATGTGCTTCAATCCGGGAATAGTGATGACGAATTTCTTTCTGAGTTATCGAATCGTTTCGACAGTACTGTAATTCCATTGTTAAAGAAAGCGCTCTATGAATTTGATGAGGCTGAGATTTCGACGATACACGGGTTTTGTCAAAAGTTGATTCGTGAGAATGCTCTGACTTTTAATATTTCACCTGAATTTGAAGTGCTATCAGATGATTCGAACCTGCTTCAGGAAATGATCGATAAATTCTGGAGAACATTTTTTCAACCATCTGAATCAGACTTCCAAAAATCCGTTCAGCTCTTTGTAGTTGATTCAGAACTTACTCCTGATAAACTCTGGGATTATGTAAAAGCCCGGATGAATAAGAATTACTCTATTCTGGTTCCTGACACTAAAGAATTAGATGAGTTAGAAATTCATTTTAATAAAGTTAAGAAAGCCTTTAAAGCTATAAAGCATGTCTTCGAGGCTGAAAAAACTTCATTACTTTCGTTGTATGAAAGTGGAGTAATGAATGGAGTTAAATACCGGACTACATTTCCAGACTATATAAAAGACTTCTCACGATGGTTATCCTCAGAAATAGTTCCCCTGAAACCTTATCATAAGATTAATTTATTCAGTGGTTTGCCTGAGGATTGGGTAAAAAAAGGGAATCCCGCTCCTGAATTCGATTTCGTTAATCTGGTTAACGATTATTTAGATGCTCTTGAGCCTTTTAAACATCTGAGTACTTCTGTAATTAAAAAGGCAATTCGGTTGGTGATTAAAGAGTATGAATCAGAAAAATCACGTCTAGAAATACTTACCTATGATGATCTTCTACAAAAGGTTGCTGAACGGACTCATAGTAGCAGTTCCGGTTTAGCATCAATTCTTAGAGCAAAATATCCGGTTGCTTTAATCGATGAATTTCAGGATACCGATCCAATTCAATATTCCATTTTTAAGCCCGTCTATTCTCAATCTGAATCTACGGCCTTATTTATGATTGGAGACCCTAAACAGGCTATTTATAGCTTTAGGGGAGCAGATATTTATACATATATCAGAGCAAAAAAAGATGCGAGTTCAGAACAGGTTTATCTTCTGGAGGAGAATTATCGTTCAAACCCTGGAATGATTGAGGCGGTTAATAAACTCTTCGTGCAGCAAGAAAATATCTTTCTGATGGATGAAGTTGATTTTAATCCGGTTCATTTCCCTGATTCAAGAAATCCTGAAAAAGGATTCCTTACAAAGGATTCTGATAATATAACGCCACTACAGTTTTTAAGTTTATCGCCTGAATCAACGCTTGCTCAGGATATCAGGCAAGCAGTCTCTGATTCAGTAGCTTCTGAGGTAGTGAAATTACTTTCCGAGAATTACCGGATCGATGACAAGAAAGTTAAACCAAGTGATATTGCTATTTTGGTGGATAGTCATTCCGAGGCAGCAGAAATTCAATCTAGTCTGACTGACGTAGGAGTAAAAAGTATTTTAAGATCAAGAAACTCGGTCTTTAAAACTAAAGAATCAGAAGAGCTCCATTTGATTCTTAGTGCGATTGCAGATCTTTCCTTTGAAGATCAGATTAGGGCAGCCTTAGCTACTGAGGCAATCGGGTTTACAGCCTCTGCTATTATCAATGTCCTGGAGAATGAAGCAGCATGGAGTAAAGTATATGATCAGTTTCAGAAACTAAATAAGCTTTGGCGAACCAAAGGGTTTTCAGTGATGATTGAAGAGTTAATACAAACCTTCGACATTGAACAGAACCTTGCCGGTTATGAAAATTCTGAGCGTAGAATAACGAATGTTCAGCATATTATTGAGTTACTCAGGCAGGTAAATAATGAGCACAAGTATTCTCCTTCAGCACTGTTAAGGTATTTCAGGAATAAACAATCTGATTCATCCAACGAAAGTGATGAGGAACTGATTCGTTTGGAAAGTGATGCTGATTTGGTTCAGATTGTAACTATTCATGCAAGTAAGGGACTTGAATACCCCATTGTATTCTGTCCCTATTTATGGAAGAGCATGAAAACCAAAGACGAAAAGCCATTTTCTTTTTCTGATTCAGGTAAGACTTATTTAGACCTTGGATCGGAAGAAGGTGTACGAAATGAACATCGGTTAAATAAACAAAAGGACGATCTGGCGGAAGAAATCCGGCTTAGTTATGTGGCATTAACCAGGTCAAGATCTGCATGTTTTGTTTATGTACTGGATGAACCTGGAAGTGAATTTTCCTCTCTTTCAGCCCTTGCTGAAGGACCTGGAATTATTGAGCAAAGATTAAGGGATAAGCTTTTAAATAATTCAAGAGCGTATAAAAAGCTGCATTCTGAAGAGAGTTTTAATCTAATGGAGGGTATTAAGTCGTTTGCTAATGAATCCATGATTGAACTAAGAAAGGGTAGTGATGAAAAAAGTAGATTCGAATCAGCTGAAAGCTCTGGCCTTAAAATACCTCCGGCACAGAGCTTTAAGCGAAAGGATATGAATGAATTCCCAGCCATAACCAGTTTTTCAGCTCTTTCAAATCAACTTGTGGATGTAGATTCTACTTTAGGTGACTATGCTTTTGATTATGACGAAGTCGCTGTGTCTGAAGAAGAAAAAGAATCAGTTGGAAGAGAGCTTTCAAGATTTACGCTGCCAAAAGGTGCTCATACTGGTACGCTTCTTCATACTATTTTCGAAGGAATAGAATTTAACAATTTAAAAAGCATACCTAGTGTAGCGGAAGAGGAACTTGAACGGTTAGGCTTTGAGGATCTGTGGAAGTCAACAGTAGAAAAAATGATTGAAGATTCTATTTCACTGGCATTAATAGGTGACTTTAAACTCTCAGAGTTAAAAAAGGGAGATTATCTGGTAGAAATGGAATTTCATTTTCCGGTGAATAGGATTTCTGCAAACAGACTTTTAACAACAATTCGTAATGAAGATGAAGTAACTGATAATGAACCTATTGATGGTTACATGAAAGGTTTTATCGATCTGATATTTAAACATAATGATCAATATTTCATTCTGGATTACAAATCTAATTATCTGGGAGATACTCAGGAAGATTATGCTTCAGAACAGCTAGATAAAGAGATTCAGCACTCAAATTATGATCTTCAATATCATATTTATACAGTTGCTCTACATCGTTTTCTGGCTCAAAAAATTGAAAATTATAGCTATGAGAAGCATTTTGGTGGAGTAATCTACCTGTTTTTAAGAGGTGTAGATAAAGACAAAAAGGGCAGTGGTGTTTTCTTCGATAAGCCAGATTTTGACGTTATAGAAGAACTGAATAATAGAATGGGAGGATCATAATGAAAGATGTAATCTCCCAGCTTGAAGCTTTCCATAAGAAAGGGGAAATAACTATTCAGGAATTGGAGTTTGCAAGATTTCTATATGAACTGGATACCAAAAATCATATTCCTGTTTTAATCGGAGCTTTTTGTCTTTCAGCGCATCTTAATGGGCATATCTGCATTGATATCGAACAGAGTGCTAATCATCCGGTTTACGGAACCTTATTAAAAGGAACTGATAAACAAATGATTTACGACTCATTGGAAAGCTCAACCATTGTAGGAGATGGAAGTATGCTTACTCCTTTGGTGATGGATGAGGATCAAATGTATCTGCATAAATTCTGGAAATTTGAGCAGGAACTCGCCTTTTGGCTACTTGCAAAATCACAGAATACAAAAAAGCTTCCAGGTGAAATAAAAGGTTATGTAGAGACTCTTTTTGGAATTGAAGAGGAGGGGCCTGACTGGCAAAAAATATCGGTTTTACTTTCCCTGATGAAAGATCTGGTGATTATTTCCGGAGGTCCTGGTACCGGAAAAACATTCACCATACAAAAAATTGTAGATGCGCTCACATTTGCTAGTACTGAGGGAAATTCCATTGCATTAGCTGCTCCTACTGGAAAAGCAGCGCAGAGACTTACCGAAAGCTTATCGCTTGAGAATCATGATTTTGTTGAAGCTCCTGTCACCATTCATAAACTATTGGGGGCAAAAGGGGAGAGTGGCCAATTTCGCTATAATGAAAAAAATCCTCTTCCATTTAATACTGTAATAATTGATGAAGCTTCGATGCTGGATATTACATTATGGATTAGACTAATCAGAGCTATCCCCAATGAATCAAAGCTCATTGTATTGGGAGATAAAAATCAGTTGGCTTCTGTAGAAGCAGGTTCAATTTTGGGAGATGTTTGTTTATATGCTGATAACAGCTTTTCCGAAAACATTTGTAGCCAGGTTATAGAACTTTCTTCATCGGGTGAATCAGATTCCACTTTTAACGATTCGATTGTTCTTTTGAATAAGAACTACAGGTTAGGGGAAGGAAGTGGAATCCAGCTTCTGGGAGATGCAATTAATCGGGGTGATATTGATTCGGTTTTAGAACTACTTACTTCTGAAGAGTACCCCGAATTAATGATGAGTGAGCCAACTAATGAATTAATTGAAGAGCTGATTAGTACCTACGTGACTAAACCTTTTAGCTCTTACCAATCCGCAAAAGATAAATTCACTTCCTTTAATGAGTATCAGATTTTATGCGCCTTAAGAAAAGGTCCGTTTGGTGTTGATATGATCAACTCAAAAGCTGAAAAAGAAACTAAAAGAAGTCATTCAATTCCTAATTCAAAGCTTTGGTATGATGGTCGTCCGATTATGATGACTAAAAACAATGGAGTTTTAAAGCTCAAAAATGGAGAAACCGGTATTTGTATTGAAACTGAGGAAGGTCCCAAAATTGAATTTGAAGGCAGAGACAAAGCTGTACAGGTTTCAAGACTTCAAGACTATGAACCGGCTTTCGCAACAACCGTACACAAAAGCCAGGGTTCAGAATATGATCATGTATCAATTGTACTCTCAAACACAGTAAATAGAGTGCTTTCGAGACAACTTTTATATACTTCTGTAACAAGAGCCCGTAAAAGTGTTCTTGTAATAGGAAGTACAGAAGTTATTTCTTCCACGGTACAGCGAAGTGTGGTGCGAAAAAGTGGACTAAGAAAAAAAATCTGGAATAACTAACTGCTTTCTTATTCAGAATTTTCTCATAAAAAAAGCTGCAATGCGTTAACATTGCAGCCTATATCTGTACCCCGAAAAAAGCCAACGTATTCATTGAAGGACGGTTGATAGCCGTCCTTCTCTATTTCTCTGAAAACAATATGTAGCATTTCCTGAACAGTTAGGCTTAAAACTTATTAATCGGGGTTAGAGATTCTTAACCCATTATTTCACTTCTATCAATTCTATTCTAAAAATAAGGGCATCATTTGGTTGAATGGCACCACCGGGTCTTGGGTTTTCACCATAACCAAGTTCAGATGGAATATAGAAAGTATATGTAGCACCTTCTTTCATCAAAGGTACTCCTTCAATCCAGCCAGGAATCATACTTCCTAAATGATACTCTGCTGGTGTTCCAGTTTCAAAAGTTGATGCAAATACGGTTCCATCAATTAAGCTCCCTTCAAAGTGAACAACAACAGTATCCTGCGTTGTGGGTTGAACTCCGGTACCTTCTTCGATTACTTCATATTGAAGTCCAGATGCAGTTTCCATCACGCCTTCTTTTTGGATGTTTTCTGCAAAAAAAGCTTTAGCTTCTTCAGAATTTTCCATCAAAATTTTATCGGTAAGGTAAGTACCGAACCTTCTGAATAAGTCCTGTAGATTAGCATCTGCGAGTTCTGATTCTTCGTTATTTAGTCCGTCATTTAATCCGGCAAGAAAATTCTCAAGATCCACATCTGAAAAGCCCTGATTTGAAATCTGACTTCCATTCTGAAATCCAATTACATAACTCACACTGTCAGGCATTGAATTTAAGCTTGGTTCCGGCGACAAATCTGATTCGCCATTCGAGCAAGAGAAAAGTAGTAGGGAGGTTGTTAATAGAATGAAGAATAGTTCTTTAAAATTCATTATTTATAGTGATATTTACTTTTTAGTTTTAGCAGGCCTAAAGATAGAGAAAAAAGGCAAGCAAAACACTTTACTCAGCTTCTGTGTATATTTAACAGGACATTTAACAGACTATAAAAACAAACTTTGAAATTTAAAGATTTAAACCTCCATGAAAGCCTGCAGATGGGCCTTGGAGATATTGGCTATACAGAGCCTACCCCGATTCAGGAATTAAGTATTCCGGTAATATTAAAGAAAAAAGATGTATTAGGGGCAGCACAAACAGGAACGGGTAAAACAGGAGCATTTGTAATTCCTATTATCCAACAAATTTTGGAAAATCCTTCTGAAGGCACTAAAGCTCTGATTCTTTCCCCAACTAGAGAGCTTGCTCAACAGATTGATGAACAGATTTTTGCGCTTGGCTACCATTGTGGGATTTCATCCGCAACAATAATTGGGGGAGAAGATTTTTCAAGACAAGCGAATGCAATTCGTGCAGGTGTTGATATAATAGTCGCCACTCCCGGTAGATTAATCGACCAAACCAAGGTGCTTGATGTCGATTTTGAGCATATCAAATATCTTATTTTAGATGAAGCAGACCGAATGCTGGATATGGGTTTCATGCCGGATGTAACACATATCATTGATAAGCTGCCTAAAAAGAGACAAACTTTGTTGTTTTCTGCTACAATGCCCAAAGGCATTCAGAAGTTAGCTCAGGATATTATGATTGATCCTGAACTTATCGAGATTGAGCTTTCAAAGCCTTCGGAAAGTGTTGAACAGCGCGCATACTTAATTGATGGGCGTGAAAAATTGAAGCTGGCACAGGCTTTACTCGATGACATGGAGTGGAGTTCTTGCATAATTTTTACAGCAACCAAACGTGGAACCGATCAGTTAGAACGGTTGCTTTCTAAAAAGGGAATTAATGCGGCGAGTATTCACGGCGATAAGGACCAGAATGAGCGTACAAAGGCACTAAATGATTTTAAGAATGGTAAAGTACCAATTATAGTCGCTACGGATGTTCTTGCCCGTGGAATCGACATTGCAGACGTATCTCTGATCATTAATTACGATGTTCCAAGAGCGGTAGAAGACTACATTCATCGCATCGGTAGAACTGGTCGTTATGACAAAACCGGTGTTGCTATTACCTTAGTAAGTAAACAGGATACCAAGTTCTTCAATGCAATTAGGGAGAAGGCGGGTAAGGATCTTAAAATTTTTAAGGGTTCTGATTCTTTAAAAGGATCTTCAGAAAAGCCTAAGAAGCAGCCTTCTGATAGCAATAATAAAACTGCTGAAAAATCACAGCAGAAGAAAGATCAGAAACCATCAAATGCAAAAGTTGCAGCACCTGATTTTTCAAAAGCCAAAACGGTTACTTTTATTCAGGAAAAAGGGCAGAAGGTTAAAATCGAACTTGTTGGTAAAGCTGAAGAGAAAAAACCTCCAACTCCTAAAAAACAGGAAAAGAAGTCTCCTTCAAAAAATAACAGTAAACAGCCAAAGCAGGCTAAAGCTAATAAGAAAAGTCCGAAGCAAAATAAGAAGGAAACAAAAGCTCCACCTAAGCCAAAGATTGAAATTAAAACTCTCGAAAAGGCTTCTGAAAGGAATAAGAACACAAGAAAGCCAGCAAAAGGTCTCTGGGGATTGATTAAGAGTTTCTTTCCTAAATAGTAGCTGTCCTTCTTAATACTGTCTTTATAATTAATAGAAAAACTTGTTTTATTTTTAACAGAAAAAGTTGATATACATGAAAAGAACAATCTATTCCGTCATTTTTCTATGGTTTGTAAGCGTTAACTGTATAGCGCAAGAATCTAATACGATTCAGGTCTCTCCAAAGCCTGAAGTAATAAATGAGCGGTTGCCTCTTGTGGAAGACCGCCCTGTCAAAAATGTGATTTTTATTATTGGTGATGGGACCGGGCTAGTTCAATTAACTTCTGGTCAATACAGTCTGGTTGGCGCTGAAGGTTTACTACATGTTCAGACTATGCCAGTTACAGGAATTGTTAAAACCTATTCAGCTAATGGGTTAATTACAGATTCTGCCGCGGGAGCAACTGCGTATTCATGTGGTGTAAAAACAGATAATGGAAAAATCGCCCAGCTACCTGATGAGAAAGAATGCAAAACGATTCTTGAGCTTGCGGAAGAAAAAGGATTAAGTACAGGAATTGTATCGACATCTGGTGTAACACATGCTACGCCAGCCAGTTACGCAGCTCATGTGAGGGCAAGAGGCATGGAGGAAGAAATTGCCGTTGATTATCTTGAAGCAAATATGGAAGTAATACTTGGAGGTGGATGGGAGTTTTTCATTCCATCAACACAAGATGGTAGCGAACGTGATGATGAGCGTAATTTGATCGAAGAATTCAGGAATAAAGGATATGAGTATGTTGATTCTAAAACTACTCTTGAATCTTCCGAAAGTGAAAAATTATTAGGATTGTTTTCTCCAGGCGGAATGTCTAGCGAAAATCGTACACCAACATTGGCTGAAATGTCATCTAAAGCAATCGATATTTTATCACAAAACGATGACGGATTCTTTCTTATGATAGAAGGTTCCCAAATTGACTGGGGTGGTCATGGTAACGACACAGAGTATGTTTTAAGAGAAGTAAAGGATTTCGATGCTATGGTAAAGCAAGTACTTGATTTTGCGAAACAAGATGGGGAAACCCTAGTCGTACTTACAGCTGATCATGAAACTGGAGGGATGGCTATTAATTCTCATTATGATAGAAAAGATGAAGTTGAAATAGCTTGGACAACTACTGGTCATACCGGTGTACCAGTACCTGTCATGGCTTATGGTCCTCATGCCATTGAGTTTACAGGATGGCAAGAAAATACCGAAATAGGGATTAAAGTAGCTGAGCTTTTAGGAGTAGGTACGCTACCGCATATCATTGAAGAATAGCGGTACGTATTTTTTTCTTTGACTCAGAATAGTCGGTCCAAGCGATTAGTACGCCTTCTTTGGTTTTGGATATTTGAGGAAATCCACTTTGGCGGGATGGACTCATCGAAGAAACTACATGTGACTCAACTATTTTGCCGTTTTTAGTTACCAATTGAAGGTTAAGTTCTGCTGAATCTTCAGTTCTCTTCATCCAGCTTACCCATGCTGATTTTTCATCGTTCATTAGCACATCAACCCGGCCTAAAGAAGCTTTTCCATCAATCTGAATGGGAGGGAGAAACGAATTACCTTCATCCTCCGAAAAAGCGAGCTTTACAGCCGGACTATTATCAGCACCTGTATACCACGCAACAGCTACCGTTGTTTTAAAGCTATCTATGGCTGGTCCATTTACAGGGCATGCCGCTATTTCCCAATTATCATTATAGACAGGTTTAGGCTCACTCCATCTACCATTCTTCATTTTGGATATGTAGATATCTCTGATCTCGTCTTCAGTACGATTTCTATATGCTGCAATAAGTCCGCTTGGTGTATTGGCGATGGAAGTATTACAGCAATCGCAAATAGCGGGGTCTATTTCCTCTTCTGCAAGGACTTCTCCTAAGGAACTAATCTCGGCTCCTCTAAGAGTCATAGCTGTATTTAAATCACCATGTTCTCCGTGACCTCCTGAAGTGTTTCTACCGTCTAACCATATCGAGTAAAAAGAGGAATCTGATATAGGGGTCATGCTCACAAAACCATGTTCGGTAGCTGTATTATCAGAATGGGGTACTATTGGATCATTAAAATTTGCTTCAGAGAAAGCTGAGACTTCAACATTATAAGAATAGGTATTCCCGGGAATCTTTTTTAACCAATGAGCCGCTACAGGTTTGCCATTTTGAGCGATAATAGAAGGGAAGTCAGCCCAATTAATAAACCATTCTTGAGATTCTGCAATTATTTGAGGAGTAGTCCACGTTTGGTCTGTAAATGTTGAATATTTCAGTGTAGCAATATCATTCTCTTGTTCAATCCAACTCATAAAAACAGTACCAGTATTATCGGTAAATAACCTTGGTAAAGAACTTTGATCTGCGGTTGGATTATCTAAAAGCTGAACGGAATTAGGTTTTCCACAAGAAACGAGAAAGAAAATTACTGTAATTAGTTTAAGAAGATCCTGCATGTGATTTTTGAGTTAGGTAAGCTAGATATAAACCTCCAGCTGAAGCGATGATACTTAACACTAAATACCAACCGGGGTCTGTACCGTAGATGCTTACAATTTCAGTAGTTCTCCAAAAAAAGAATAATACACCCAATGAAAGAAGATGCTTTACAGGTGCAAAACCTGATATTGTAACCGTTAACATTCCAGAAAGCCAGCTTATTATCAATATGGAAACTAATATTATGATTGCCCAAGTAATTCCGGGTAGATTGGAAATTCCAAAAAGGGAGAATTCACCTTTATGATAAAAAATGATAATTACACGAATAAACCCTTCCACAAAAACACTAAAAAGGAACGACCCGAATACAGTTAGAATACTTTTCATGACTAAGTTTATGAACAAAACTATTCAGTACAAAAGAAATTTAAATATCAAGCTGAATAAAGTGTTGGAAGTCCATACCTTTAAGAACAATTTTAAAAATAATACAATGAAAAATTTATTCCTTACTCTTTCAATTATCCTAATTTCAACCGCTGCTTTGGCTCAAACTAGTTCTGACGTAATCAGACTTTCTGAACCTGTACAAGCGACAGAATCATACGAAGTCTTTGGAGCAGAAATTGATGTTGAGTCCCTTGATCCTATTTCACTAACTGAATTAATTAACGGAGAAGAAGCTGAAGAAATCACTTTATTAACCTCTGTATCTGAAGTATGTGCTAAAAAAGGATGCTTCTTTATAGCTCAGGATGGAGATTTAACAGCCCGAATTACTTTTAAAGATTATGGATTTTTTATTCCTACAGATTCTCAGGGTAAAGAGGTAATCCTTGTAGGGGATTTTAGTGTTGAAACATTAACTGAAGAAAAAGCAAAGCATTATGCTGAGGACGCGGGGCAGGATGCAAGTGAAATCAAAGGAGAGCAAAAAGAATATTCTATTGTAGCTACCAGTATTGTAGTTCCGAAATCGAAGTAATTCATCAAGTAAAATAATTCATGCAGGAAAACGATTTTTTAAGTCCGTCAGAAGTAACAACAACCGATAAACAACTCATGGAATCGCCGGAAATTGAAGCGATTGCCAAAAAAGTGATTGAGGAATATAAGCTTGAATTTGGGCCAGCTGAAATCGGGTATTTCCTGATTTATCCTCACATCTCAAAACAAAAAGCCGCTAAATGTATGAAGGCAACCCGCGAAGTGAAATATTATTCAGGGAATGATTACCTGATTGAAGTTTCAGGAGAGCTTTGGGATATGTTGGATTCCAAAACTAAAGAGATGATGATTTACCATGAATTACTACATGTTGATCCTACTTTCAAATCTAAAACCCAGGAATGGAAGATGAATCTTAGAAAACCTGACTTCTCTGATTTTTATTCCATCAATGATAAGTTTGGTAACGAATGGTACAAAACCATTCAGGCTACTGCTTCATCGCTGTATGATTTAGATCCAAAGCAGGAAAGCAAGGTGTCACTCTAAGGTTCACTTGACTTCGTAGCCTTCTTGTGTAAGTATTTTTTTGATTTTTGGAAGGTGATTTCCCTGAATCTCAATAACTTTACCTTTTACAGTTCCTCCTGTCCCGAGCTGTGACTTTAATTTCTTCTCCAGCTTTTCTATAACTTGAGGGTTGTGTGTTATTCCCCGGATTACAGATACTTGTTTTCCTCGTCTTCCTCCGGTCTCTAGTGTAACAGTTACCTTCATACTAAACTTTTGTTTCTTTCCATTTTCCACGTTTAAATAATATAAAACCAATAATTCCCAGTAACGTTTCAGCAAATACAATTGAATAAAAAACTCCTTCATGAGCCCAGCCTATTTGTTTTGCAAGTAAATAGGCTAGTGGAATCTCAATCAGCCAGAAACATATGAAATTAATAATTGTTGGGGTTTTGGTATCTCCGGCTCCATTAAAGGCTTGTATCACTACCATTCCGAACGCGTAAGCCAAATATCCATAGCTAATAATACGAAGACATTTCGCTCCGATTTCTATAACCATAGGATCAGCAGTAAATAACTGCATTAAGAAGTCTGCAAAAGTGAAGAAGCATACTCCGACTAGACCCAGAAAAATCATGTTAATTCCCGCAACAGTCCAGACTGATTTTTCAGCTCTTAACGGTTTGTTAGCTCCTAGATTTTGTCCTACTAGAGTAGCAGCAGCGTTGCTCATTCCCCAGGAAGGTAGAATAGAGAACACGAAAATGCGAATTGCGATAGTGTAACCTGCTACAACAATACTTCCATAAGAGCTAAGAATTTTTACTAAAACAACCCAGCTGGAAGTAGCAATCAACCATTGAAAAATCCCCCCGATAGATACCCGAATTAAATTTTTGATAATATCCCATTGAAAAATCAAATGAGATTTTAGAATTTTAATTCGGGAAGAATCCCCAATTAAGATATAAAGTTGAAAAAGAATACCTGTTCCTCTGCCAATTACAGTGGCCAAAGCAGCACCCTTAATTCCTAATTCAGGAAAAATCCACCACCCGAAAATGAGTAATGGATCAAGGATAATATTTAACCCATTTGCCAACCAAAGTACTCTCATGGAAAGGGAGGCATCCCCAGCTCCCCGAAAAATTGAGTTTATAACAAAAAGCAACATCACAACAACGTTGCAGCCTATCATTATAGATGTATAACTCGAGTATTCAGATACGATTACTTGCTCAGCCCCCATAAAAACGAGCAATTCAGATGAAAAGAAAATCCCAACTAATGCTATAGGAAGAGAAGCAATGAAAGCGACCAGAATTGCCTGAACGGAAGCTTTGGCTGCCCCTTCATCATCTTTTTCTCCAACTCTTCTTGATACGACTGCAGTAGTAGCCATTGCCAGGCCAATTGCAATGGCATAGATTATAGTTACTAAAGACTCCGTAATTCCTACGGTAGCTACTGCTTGAGGGCCCAGTTTAGATACGAAGAAGATGTCTGCAACTGCAAAAATTGATTCCAAAGACATCTCCAGTACCATTGGGATGGAAAGAAGAAGAACGGCTCTGCTTAATTTAACTTCTGTAAAATCTTGTTCTGTTCCCGAAATAGAAGCTTTTATATCACTCCAAAGTGAGGGGGTAGATTGTTCCGCCAGCATATATTTTTATTAATTCAGACTCAAATGATAAGGACTTTTTGCTGAATTATTAGGTGAACTTTAGGTAAACAAAACAGGTCGCTTTTAAGCGACCTGTATACTTTTAGTTGCCAGTTATTTTCCTACGTGTCCCGGATAAGGTTGCGGTTGTGCTGTTTCCGGAAGGTGTTACAACTGTAACAGTCACTGAAGCGCCCTGGGCTGTATTATTTAAATCATCAACATCCTGTGCGGTAACTGTGAATTCTGTTCTGCCAGGGCCTCCTGTAAAATAATCTCCCAGTCTTACATTTGAATCTCCGGTTATTTCAATATTACCTTGAGAGGTAACTGAAATACTGGTTCCGGCTGACATAGGGCGACCATTTAAATCTGTTACGGTAAAAGCAATATTATCAGATCCATTTTCCGGAATATCGAAAGCTCCAGATGTAAAGGTTATGATTGCTTCCCTTGTTGTAAAAAGCATTTGTATATCCCGCTCGATATACTCATTATCTTCATCCACCGTTTTTGCGGTAACGGTAAAGAAACCTACATCAGCTGTCCCTGAGCCAGGAGAACTACCGTCAGGACTTAACCCCACGGATGCGAATCCGCGATCATCTGTAGTTGCAGAACCATCTATTCTTCCTGCATCAGTTCTGAAATCAACAGCAGTTCCAACTTTTACAGGGTTTCCGTATCGATCTCCAACACTGGCAGTAATTGAGTAGTTCAAACTAGGATCTAGATAACCATAACCTTCCACATTATAATTTATAGGAGCAACAAAAAACCGATCAGCAGCTGGAAAGCCACCATTTATTGCAATCAAGATTGGGGTAGAGGCGATACGAACATTATCATCTCGTATAATAAATGCCTCAAGCCGAACAACACCTGCAGAATCCCCACTGAATAAGTTTGATACTACAGATCCGTCTTCGTTGGTTTCAACCACTTCGGGAACTACTGCTTCTCCGCCATCTGGACCTTTTATAATTCTGAAATTGACCTCTACCGGAGTGTCTTCATTCATATTTCTACCTGAAGAATCCTGAACAGTAAAACTAAATGTAGTGTTTACAGTACCACCAGTTTGGCGAATATTGATTGCAGTTTCGCTTACGTCTGTGAGTACAATTGCCGCCGGAACACCGGGTTCACCTTCAACTACCTGGTCGCCACCTCCGTCACCGCCTGAATCACCGCCACCATCAGAACCTTCTTCTACAAGTTCAAAATCTAATGTAAAAGCCTGACCGGGTACTATCGTGATTGATCTGGAGGTAGACACGTAACCTGTTTGAGAAGCCCTGAAAGAAACATCAGTAGCCTGAGTAATACTTATATCTCCAAATGAATAATTACCCGAAGAGTCGGTACTGGCAAAATTAGTACCGAGTTCATCAGGAGAAGTTATGATTACAGCTGCACCAGGCAGACCTACTCCGGTACGTTCATCAGTAACCTGACCTTGAATGGTTACGACGTCATCATCTGAAGGTTGACAATTTACAAGGAATAGAAGCCCCAGAAAAAGTATAGAATATGCTCGTTTCATTTTTTTTCTTTTAAGAGAGGTGAATGTACTCATAACGTTACATACAATGTGTAGTGATATTGTCAGAAAATAGAGTTTTTATTCAGCTACTTCCAAAGAATCTTCAATATTTGAAGTTCTTAATTCTGGTTCCGGTACAAATTTCCATACGACTAATGCTGTTATTATTATAGTAAAGGCACCAAAAAGAGTGTTACTCAGATATCCATAGTAATCAAATAATGGTCCTGAAATCGACCCAGCCATTCCAGACCCAACATTTCCAATAGCGACTAAAAGACTCATTAAAGTTCCCCTGTTATTCGATTTTACTAATTCAGTAGATAAAGCTTGAAACGGGCTAATCCTCATAGCAATTAATAACATAGCTACCGGAAACAAAATAAAACTAACCCAAAATGAAGTTACTATGAATGTTGTTAGCCCCATCAGGATGGCTAATCCTAAACAAGAGGTGATAATCATATTCTTTCTTCCAATTTTATCAGAAAGTTTACCAGCGTTCGGACCTGTAATAGCATTTACGATACCTCCTGCAAAAAATAACCAGCCAATTTCAGATAGACTAACCCCAAACTCTTTGGTTAACCATGCAGGTAAATAAATCAAAAAGATAGAAAGACTGAGAAACATTAATAGATAAGAAAATGCTACTGCTTTAATATCTTTTTGTTTTAGTAACTCCAGATATTTAGCAAAGGTGGTTTTGAAGGTAATTTTAGCTTGCTGTAATTCAACATCTGGTTGTGGGAGTTTAAAGAATATCAGGATTGTTGTAAGCCCCATTATTACTCCAAAAAGGATAAATGGGAATTTAAAGCCATATATTTCTGCAAGGAATGTCCCTAAAGGTATTCCTAAAATTTGACCCATTGCTATTCCGCTCATAATCCAGCCATTGGCCCAGCCTCTTTTTTCATAAGGGAAGTAATCCCCAACGTATGATACAGCAGATCCGCTAAGAACTCCTCCGGCCATACCAGCAAATGCTCTTAATAGTAATAATGAAGTAAAACTATTTGCCATACTGTGCAAAAGTAAAGCTACTGTCATTCCTGCACTTCCGATTAGCAAAATTTTGCGTCTTCCTATTTTATCAGATAATGGCCCCATAATAATGGCAAATACACCAATCATAGTCGCGTAAACGGTAACCAGATAACCAAGTAAACTTTCCGATGTATTTAATTCAGCACCAATTTTTGGAAGGATTGGGGATATGATCATAACCTGGCTACTTGCTGCAAATACCAGAAGCCATAATGAAAAAATTATATAGTAGGGATTAACTTTTCCCGAAGGAGCCATTTAATGAATCAATTCTTATAAGATTGAAGAGTATACTATTATTTAATTACTACAAATAAATAATTGACATTTTTTTTCTATATCTATTAGATTGTAACATCATCTACGTTACAAACTCTTAATACAGAAGGGCAAGGCTAAGAATATTCTAATTTTCTTTCTATCTACGAATTTAAGAACTTTGTATAAATCAAAAACAAAAAACAAACCTAGGAGATCATCATGGGTCAACAACAATTACTTCTCGTAATCTTAGTAACAATCATCGTTGGTATCGCAACTGTAGTTGCAATCAACACATTTTCTGATTCTGCGGATTCAGCTAACGTAGACGCCGTTCGTAACGACGTTGCTTCTATTGCTGCTGCAGCTCAGGGATACTACATTAAGCCAGCTATGCTTGGTGGTGGTGGAAATGATTTTACTAACATTTCTTTCAATAACATCGCATTCGCAGCTGATTCTATCGACAATTCTGATGGACTTACTGCTCTTAACTCTAATGGAGTTTATGTGATTAGCGGTGGTAGTGCCACTGAATTTACAATTACTGCACATCCTGCTAGTAGAATTGTAGGAACTCCTACACTTAGTTCTACTGCTACTGAAGGTGCTACTACATTAACAGCTACTGTTTCTGAAGGTAATACTGTATTCACTGACAATCAGTAAGAATTTTTGTAATTCTTTATTTAAGCTTTCCTCTTGTAGGAAAGCTTTTTTTTTATCTACACTAAAATCCTTTTAGTATGGGACAACAACAAGTTCTTTTAGTTATGTTAGTCTCTATAATAGTTGGTTTATCAACTTTACTAGGCTTGGTTTTGTTCGAGAATTTTAGAGATGAATCTCTAAAGGATATTATTAGACAAGAAATGATGGAAGCAGCTAATTATGGGCAAGCCTATTATAATCGCCCTGTTGTTTTAGGTGGAGGAAGTAAAGATTTTACTAATATTGATTTAGATATTATAGATCTTGATACACTTACTGCCGTCTCAAGATTTGAAATTACTGAAACTTCTCAGTCTTATTTTAAAATTACGGCTGATCCACTAAGTAGTCTTGACGCTTTTACAATAGTTGTTTATAGTGATAGAGTTGAATGGGAATAACACTTATATAATTAATATCCTCTAAAATGGCTCAATTTCGTTTAAAAGCAGTGTCTAAAACTGGTAAAACAGTACAAACAGAGTTTGAGGCAGAGAACAAAAAAGAAGCACAAGTCAAGGTAGATCGTCTTTCCAAAACGAATGGATTAAGCATTCAATCACTGGACGAAAAGTCTTTATATGTTTATAAAGTAAAAAGGGCTGGAAAGAAACCTGTAAACGGTGAACAAGAAGCTTACAATAAAGAAGAACTAGAAAGAGCACTTATAAAACTTGGGTATCAAGTTGTTAGTATCAATAAGAAGTGGTTCGATTTTAAGGGTGGCGTCCCAATGGACGAAGTTGTTGCATTCATTCGAATGTCTGCAGACCTTCTACGGCAACAACTTACATATGATGAAATATTGAATCTTTTGATTGAGGATTCCAGCAACAAAAGAATGAAAGAGGTTATTAAAGAAATTCAGAAAGACCTCAAAGATGGTAAAGAAGGAACTCAGGTATATGGTAAGCATGAGCCAATATTCGGGAAATTTGCAGCCTATATGTTAAGTGTTGCCTCTACTTCAGGTAATATGTCTCTAGTATTTGATAGTACAGCTAAGTTTCTGGAAAGGGATGCTGAGTTTAAAAAGAATCTGCGAAAATCACTCATGATGCCGGCTGTTACTGTATTGGCAGTAATTGGAGTGATACTTTTCTATGTGGGATATATTTTCCCTTCTACAGCAGAGCTATTTGTTGAAATGAATATCGCACTACCTCCAATGACTGCTGCAACACTTGATTTGAGTTATTGGTTGGAAGATAACTGGATTTATGTATTACTAAGCTTTCTTATTCCGATTGTAGGTTTTGTATTCTTTGCAAAAACGGCAAAGGGAAAGCTATTTATTGACAAGTATATTATTCATATCCCGGTTATGGGAGATTTGCTCCATAAAACAAGTATTGAGATTTTTTCTCGTGTATTTTATACACTCTATAGCGGATCTGGGCAAAATATTGAAGTGATAAAAGTGGCATCAGAAGCCTGTAGAAATAAATACATCGAAAAACAAATTAAAGAAGTAGCTATTAAGAAGATGCTTAAAGACGGTGCTGGTTTGATAGAGTCTATGGAAGCTACAGGAGTTTTTCCTCATACTGCAATAAGTAGGTTTAAATTGGGTGCAGAATCAGGAGCTCTTCGTGAAAATGCCAAACAATTAGCCGAGTACTATGAAATTCAAACTACATATAAGATGGGATCGGTAATAGATATGATAAATTTGTTTATAAATTTGTTTATCATGGTATCTTTGATCGCAATAACAGTGGTATCATCTGAATCAGCAACAATTAATCCTGGTAGCGCACAGTAGTAACTAAATGGGTAAAATTAACATCAGGAGACATATTGGAGATATCCTTGTAAGCAAGGGTGTTGTTACTGATGAGCAATTGCAAAATGCGCTAACTATTCTTGAAGAAGAGCCCGCAAATAGTTCTAGACGATTAGGTCAGATTTTGTACCAGGAAATTGGTTTAAACAGGCACACTATAATGCGCGAAATTTCTCAAGTTTACGCATTCCGTGAGGTCCTGCCAGAGACTGAAGTTGTTGATGACGATATTATTGATCACATAAAAAAGAATGTTGAAGAACTACCCGAAGAGGTAATAGATGACCTTGTTCATCATAAAGCAATTCCCTATCAAAAAACAAATGGGTCACTTACAATTGCCGCCGCAGACCCATCAGACCCTAATATTCAAACCATAATTAACAGGCTTACTTTTAAGCAAACTGAGCTTGTTTATTGCAATTATGAATTGGTAGACCAGATTTTATCAAAGGTCTACGAACAAAAAAATGAGTTTCTAGATCTACTAGAAGAAATTGATTACGAAGAGCCTCAAATTGAGCAAAGTGAGGAGGAAATCAATGAGGAGGAGATTGATGCAGAAATCAACCAAAGTATGCTTAATTCTTTGGTTGAAGGAATGCTCGTTGAGTCTGTGCGACAAGGGGTTAGTGATTTGCATATTATTCCAAGCGGACCTGCAACCACAGATATACGGTTCCGGATTGATGGTAAGCTTCAATTATGGTATCAACAAAAGAATGTTAAGCCGGAAGCTATTTCTGCAGTAATTAAAGACAAAACCAGAAATGTTGATCGTTTTGAGAGAGATTCATCTCAGGATGGTTTTATTCAACGTCAAATTGATGGATATAACATTCGTTACCGTGTATCTATCATGCCTATTGTAGGTAATCAATACGATCGAAAGTTTGAATCAATAGTAATTCGAATTCTTGACGATAGAAAGGTGATCCGTGATTTGGATCTTCTTGGTTTGCAAAAAAATGCCAAAGACAGCTTTGTTAAATCAATTACGCAACCTTCTGGAATTGTAATTATCACAGGTCCAACGGGAAGTGGTAAGTCAACTACTCTTGTAGCTGCGCTATATTCCGTTATCGATCCAACAAAGAATGTGCTAACTATAGAGGAACCTGTTGAGTACATTATTGAAGGAGCCAGACAGCTTAAGATAAGCCATACAATGACTTTTGATCAGAGTATCAGAGGTATTCTTCGTCATGACCCGGATATTGTACTAGTAGGTGAGATGAGGGATTTGAAGACTGCCAGCGTTGCTATTAAACTTGCTAATACGGGCCACCTTACCTTTTCGACTCTTCACACCAATGATGCACCTAGTGCAGTATCCCGTTTATTTAAGATGGGGATCGAACCTTTCTTAATTGCCAATGCAGTTAATCTTGTAATGGCTCAACGTTTGATTCGAAGATTGTGTAAAGAGTGCAAAGAAGAGTTTACTCCACATCCGGAAGTTGCAAAGGGAATTGGTTTTACGGAAGAAGAAATTGAAACAACTACTTTTTTCAAAGCTGTTGGATGTGAAGTATGTGGAGATACAGGCTTTAAAGGACGATCAGCAATACACGAAGCTTTGTATTTTTCTAAAGAAATGAAACAATTGATTCTTGATGCTGGGGATGATATTGATGAAGGAGCAATTAAAGAACTTGCTATGAGCCAGGGCATGTTAACGTTAAGGGGATCTGGACGTGAACGCATAAAAGAAGGGATCTCAACTATTGAAGAAATAATAGCAGCTACAATTGAAGATTAGAATCTTCAGAAAAGTTGTTTTTAACCATGATTTTAAACCATATTTAAGCGCTTTAGGAAATACAGAGGTTGTATATGAGTACAGGAAATGAATCTTCGGGTGATCTGATGTCAGATCACATAAAAAAATTTTTAAAAGAACCGCCGCTTCTTTTGAAAAATTTCCACTATGAAGATGTATTGGAATTTTTGGAATTAGGTATTGAAGAGCGTTTTCAATCTGATGATATCATCTTGAATGAATCTGAATATGTAAATTCCGCATACTTAGTAGCGGAAGGAAAAGTGGCAATTTGGAAGGACAATATTCAGTTAGCTACTCTGTCAGACGGCAATTTTCTGGGAGAAGCATTCTTATTTAGTAAGAATAATAGGATGGCTAAGGTAACTGCAGAAGGTGATTGTGTACTATTAAGGTACGAACGATATGAAGCTTTAAATTTTTTCAGAAAAAAGCCCGAAAAATTGTTTAATATTTTTACTAAAAATATCATCGAAATACAGCAAAGAAAAATTAGTAACATGAATGTACAGTTGTTAAATCTCAAAAAGAGATTACTCAACGATTCTAATTGGTAAAACTGACTGATTAGATTTATTCTTTTTTAGTAATTTTTCGTAACAAAATACTTCGTTTTTAATCTATTATATCCATCTAACAGGTGGATAATACATGGCGGCAATTGATCTAGATAAAATTTCGGGGCTTATACAGCCTTTAATTAAGCGCATACCAAAAACTGCGCGTGGGATTGATCTGCATAAAAGGATCGGTGATTTAATAGAAGAAGCAGATATAAGTTTACGTGTTGACTTAAAAGAAACACTTGATGCCTTCTTGCTCAATATGATTAAAATAAACGCATCTGATATTGATCTTGGTGGTCCTGGGTGTGCCGGCAAAGTATGGTACAGGGTATTTGGGGATAAGAGTCCTTTAAAAATGCCAAAAAAAATCCCTTTAATAGAAACTGATATTTTACTTCATAATATTCTGTTAAGTACACAAAGGGATGTACTTCTGAAGGAAAAAAATCTGGATTTTTCATATTCAGTAAATTTATCCAAAGATAAAAATCAGCGCTTTCGGGCTGATATGTACTTCGATCTGGATCATCTCGGCCTTAATATGCGTAAGATTGATAATACAATCCGTCCTTTTAAATCATTGGGAGTTCATGCAGAAGCTGCTAAAGCAGTAAGTCTTAAATATTATAAATACGGTTTAACTCTTGTAACTGGTATTACTGGGTCCGGTAAGTCATCTACTTTGGATACTATTATTGACGCAAATAATAGAACAGTAGACTCCCACATAGTTATAATAGCATCACCAGTAGAATTGATTCATGAACCAATCAGATCTGTTGTCAGACACAGAGAAGTAGGAACGGATGTACTTTCATTTAAGGATGGTGCAATTCAAGCATTGCGTCAAGATCCGGATATTATTGTAATTGGTGAGCTTAGAGACCCCGAAACTATTATGACAGCTTTGGAGATTACAGATTCAGGACATAAGACATTCGGAACTCTTCACACCTCATCAGCCATGGAAAGTATTGAAAGAATACTTGGAGAAATGCCATCTGAAGAACAAAACAGAGTTCGATCAAGACTTGCAGATGTATTAACGTGTGTTATTAGTCAGAAATTAGTACCGAGTATGGATGGTAAACGCGTATTGGCCAAGGAAGTTCTATTAGCTAATTCATCAATAAGAGCAGCAATCAGGAATAATAATATTGGTGAGATTTACCAAATGTTAATGGAAGGGCGTGATCGAGGTATGAACACTATGGAACAGGATTTAAAAAGATTATACGATGAAGGTAAGATTTCTAAAGAATCTGCCTTAAATTATGCAAACAATAAACCCAAAATGTTGCAGCTTTTTAGTGAGGTTAACTATTAGTTACTGAATGGCATCAGGTAAGCATCATATCGGTATAGCACTCGACAACGACTCTCTGAAAGTTGCTGTTATAGGTGTGCAAAACAAAAAAATTGTTCTGAAAAGATTGGATAAATATTCTCTTGTCAGACCAATTGAAAAGGGTTTAGAGGTTGGAAATCAGGATGAGGATATTTTTGGTGATCTTGAAGATTCACTTGCTGATGATTCTGTATTTGATCTTGATTTGGAAGCTTCACTTGATGAAGAAAGTATTAATGATGAGCTTGATGAACTTAAGCTTGACGAAGAAATTCTTGGGGATCTTGGAGATGATATAGATCTCGAATTAGATGATTTAGAGCAGGGAGAAGAAGACCTTGTTGATGTAGATATGGTAGATGAGGCTGAAACACCGGCCAGTAATGAGATGCTATTTTACAATATACTTTCTTCTGTAAATCCTAAAAAAGCTGAACTGGGACTTAATATTTCTGCTGGGGTTGCCATTTACCAGATTTTGAAGGATGTGGACTTTAATGAGGTTAAGAAAAAAGACCTTCAAATTATTATTGACGATCGCCTAGAATCACTTCATGGTTCTCCAAAAGGTGATGACTACTATTCTTATGGGGTAAGAGACGACGGTGCTTTATTGCTATGTTCTATTGATGAGGAGCCTCAGCTTATCCAACTTGTTAATACTACACTGCCTTTATATAGAGGTAAACTTACAGTTAAAGAAGTTCTACCCGACGAAACGTTGCTTCTAGGCTTAATAAGAGCTAATTATGATTTAGAGGATGGAGCAATAACCTGTTTGTTGCAATTCTCTGATTTAAATTGTCGCGTACTTTTTCTTAAGGGTTCAAACTTATGGTTGGTTTCACCTATAATTACCGAAGGTACTCGATCAAGAAAGTTCCTAAATACTGTTTTTAGTAAAATTTTATTCCAACTAGATACTGGTGAAGTACCAAATCTGGATCGTCTTGTAATTTGTAATAATTCGTTAGGGGAGGAAGCGACCTCTTTCTTTCAGGAGCGATTCCCGGATGTTGAAGTAAGTGATTTTACCTTCTCAGAAGAGTTTCTGGATCCAAATGAATACACTTCAGAATTATTAGCTCCATTTACTACAGCTATTGGTGCAGCCTGGTCTACTTCAGGGTTTGAAAAGAAGCACTTACCTGACATCTCTTTTGTACCTAAATATGTAGTAGACAGACAAAAGATATTTAAGTTGGAATGGCACGGATTTCTACTTCTGTTTTTTATTATGATTTCCTTTCCAATAATTGACTCATTCAGACAAACAGCTAATAATCAGATTGATTCACTGCAGAACGAAATCTCGTTATTAGATACACAAATTGGTTCTTTTACTCCAACTGTCAATAATTATAACAGAATAAGTAACGAGTTATCTCAAATTCAGGATAAGCTTGAATTAATGAATACACTAGCAGAAAACTCGATTACCTGGACAACTAACTTAGATCTAATTAATCGAGGAATAGATGAAATTGGAGGTGTTTGGTTAACTTCATTTTCTGTTGGAGACGAAGTTAATACACTAGAGCTTCAAGGTATTGCTCGATATAGAAATAGGATCCCACTGGTTGCAGAGCTTTTTGCAGAAGCTACTCTTTTAAATGTATCCGCAACGGAGATTAGGGAGGAAGAAGTCTACACATTCAGCTACTCCATTAAAAAAATTGTTGATGACGAATCCGTTTATACTCCAGATAATTTAAAAGGACTTGGGGACCTTACCGGCAATTAATGTCATACGCAGTTCGAAATACCATCATTTTGTTAGTAACCCTATTTATTATTTTGGGGTTAGGGATTGGATATACCAAATTCTATTTGGAAGGTGAAATAATATCCTTACAGGAAGAAGTTGATCGTAAGCAACAAGATTTGAATTCTAAACAAAATATTAACAATGAGTTCACGGAACTGAATGATAGATATCAAACGGCACTACAGGTTATTGATAATTATGATAAGAGCCTTTATTTATCAAACAAACCTGATGATGTATACGATTTTTTAAATACTATAAATGAAGATGGTGGTAACCGGATTTTCTTTGATTTTGTTTATTCAGATTCTGTGCCTGATAATCAATATGGAATAATTAACTCTTCGATATCTGGTTATGGAGAGTATGATGCATTTATGGGATTCATCAATAAGATTGAAAACAGTCAACTACTTAATAAAATCATTGATGTAACTATTTCGCCAGGTAGACAGGGAGATGGAGAAAACAGTGTGACGTTTTCATTTGCAATGGAAAGCTATTATGAAAAAACTCAATTATTTGATTCTACAAGTACTGAAATGAAAATTGTAGAAAATCAAAGTTTGTCTTATTTCAATCCGTTATATCCACTTATACAAAGTTCGCTACCTCCTAATGAAGAAGGACTCGCCAATCCAAGAGGGGGAAGAATTGTTGGATTAACAGCAAACAGAGTGTTTATGAGTTCTAATGGAAAGATAGTATCACTTAAAGTTGGTGACCGAGTATATCTGGGTTATCTTTCAGCAATTGATTTAGACAGTAGAACGGCTACATTTAATTTAAACCTTGGCGGCATCGAGGAAGTAGTTACCTTGGAGGTAGATAGATGAAAAATCCGGCAATGAAATTATACAAATTAATCATTTACAGCTTATTAATAGCATTCTGGGTAGGGGCTCCTCTATCCATAAATACCGCATTTGCTCAGGATGAATATCCTCGTGAGTACACTAATCCTGATGAAATCATAGCTTTCGATAAAGAGACTCCATATGTAGAAGCAATGGAGGTTATAAATCAGTTTCTCCAGCAATACCAAAATAAATTTATAATAGATCAATCCGGAGCCGGTGGCAATATTGGTGTTAATTTACCTGCAATGCACTGGGAAGATGCACTTGAGTTTATTTTGAGAATTAAGTCCTTAGGAGTTAAAGAGTTTGAAGATTATGTTGAAATTGTTCCATTATCTCAACTCGAGGCTGAGCAAAGCGCGACTCAATCTGGCGGTGGTGGAGCTTCAGCTAACCCTAATCAACAAGGTAATTCCAGCGAATTTAATTTAGATACCCGGGAGGTTCGTATTAACGCTACTTTTTTTGAAGGAAATAAGCGAGCACTTCAGGAAATTGGTGTTGATTGGTCTACATTAACGAATGATGTTCCCGACAATATCAATGAAATAGTAACTGGTGATGGAGTTAGTACAGATCTTGGAGTCCCACAAGGAACAGACTTTAATGATCAGTTTGTATCTGTTAATTCATTTAACGCTTCTAGTGTATCACAAAACGTATTTAACGCGCTTATAAATCTCGGAGAAGTTGGTCCGGGAATAAGAGTTCAAACGTTATTTAGTGCTTTCGAAGCAGATAACCTGGGTGAAGTAATTGCTACACCATCAATTAAAGTAGTAGATGGTGAAGAAGGGCGGATTCAGGTTGGGCAGGATTTCTCAATTAAGCAGAGAGATATAGCAGGAAACGTTACCGATCAGTTTTTCAGTACTGGTACAATACTTACGGTTACCCCGCAGGTAATAGCTGATAATGATACTACGTTTATCCATCTTGATCTCGCAGTAGAACGATCAACAGCACAACCGGATGCGGTTAGTACGATCATCAACAAACAGGAAGCAACTACACAAGCTTTCTTGCTTGATGGAGAAGCTACTTCAATAGCTGGTCTTTACAGGACGGAAGAAAATAAAGTTAGAAGAGGCATACCAATTCTAAAAGATTTACCGCCATGGTTTTTTGGATTAAGATACCTTTTCGGGTACAATTCCGATGATTTTATTGAAAGTGAATTAATCATAATTGTACAGGCGAAACTGGAAGAATCCCTTGGAGATAGATTAACCCGGCGTACTTTTGATTCACAGCGCCAGGTACTGGAGGGTACTCAGCAGGGTTTCAGAACCTCGCTTGATCAGGTATTTGAAAATGAATTTGCTACTCCTTTAGAAGAAGAAATACTGGAGGAGCAGCAACCGGATACTATCTCCGCAGATACAATTGCTGTAATAGAAAATCAAATACCAGATGAATCTCCTGATGAAATATTAACAGAAAATCAGGGAATGGATGATGAAAATACTGAAGAATTAACCGAAGAGCAGATGCAGCTAGCTGAAGAACTTAGTCTGCCGGTTGATAATCCCGAACTTATGGTTGTGGTTCCTAAAGCCTTTAGTCTGGATGAATATCTTACTCAAAAAGAAAATGGAGTTGAAATCGAAGAAGAAGATTCTGCAGATTTGAAATACTTTATTATTGGTGGGTCATTTATTGTTCAAAGTAATGCAGATCGTTTTCACAAAGGATTAATGGATGAGGGCTTTGATACTCGTGTTTTATTCCATCCTGAATCAAGGTTCAATTTTGTAGCTTATCAAGGATTTTCCAACTTTGATGAAGCAGTTACATATTTAAGATCCGTTCGGGCTGATCTTAATTCGGAAGCATGGTTGTTTACAAAACCAGAATAAATTAGCTCAACCAGATTGTTTTTTCAGAAAGCCAATTGAGACATTATTGAACTCAGTTGGCTTTTCTACGTTACATACGTGTCCACATTGATCGATTACTTCTAAAAAAGCCTGTTTATGTTCACTAACTATTTGCCGAACAGGTGGCAAAAACATGTAATCTTCTTCACCCATTACATATAACATGGGAGTCTCTGTTTCTTTTTCTTTGAAATATTTTAAAAGAGGATTAACAGAATGGGTGAGTTTAAACCAACGTAGAAATTCTTTTTGATACAATTTCTTAGCCTCACGGATAAATAAATTTCGAGCTTTAGCATGCCTTTTTCTAGGCATAATAATCCATGCAAAAAGCTTATATAGCCACATGTAAGGGATTACTTTTTTAAAAGCATTACCTAAAAAAACTAAAAATCTGGATCGAACATTAAGCCGGGTAATAGCGCCACATAGAATAGCTGATTTTACTCGGTTTGGTTGGAGTTCATTTAAGTTTCTGATAATAATTGTGCCCAAAGAAACTCCTATAAAATGTGCCTTATCAATTTCCAGATGATCCAAAACTTCAAAAATATCTTTACTTATATCGTCAAAAGTGTATTCACGATCATAGTATTTTTGCAGCGCATCTTTCGATTTACCATGTCCTCTTAAATCCACTAGCAGCACATTAAAAACTTTTCTGAAAGCTTTAAGTTGCTGAAACCAAATGGAAGAGCTTCCTCCTGCACCATGCACAAAAACTACCCATTCTTTGCTGGATGGGTGATCATAAGTTTTATAGTAGAGCATTAATCGATGTCTGGATTTGATTTTTAAGAAATAATGAATTTATATATTCGTGATACTAAGATAACAATGTGTTGGTATACTAGTTCAAGGAAAATAATTAATAATGAGTAGAACCAATTCAGTAATAAATCCAACAAATGTAAGTAGCTTATCGATTCCTGGTCATAAATATTCTGTCAAAATTGCCCAAACCAGAGATGAGATTGAAGAAGCACTTAAACTGCGCTTTGATGTATTTAACATTGAGCTAGGTGAAGGTCTGGACTCTTCATTCAAGAATAGAATGGATGAGGATGAATATGATGATCAATGTCATCATTTAATTGTTGTTGAAAATGCTACAAACTCAGTGATTGGAACCTATAGGATGCAAGACAATGCTATGGCCAATTCTGGTAATGGATACTATACTCAGTCAGAGTTTGATATATCTGAGTTTCCTGAACAAGTCCTTCAAAATGTTGTTGAGTTAGGGCGAGCCTGTATTCATATGGATCACAGAAGCGGGAGAGTGCTATACTTATTGTGGAGAGGCCTTGCAAAATATCTTGTACTCTCAAAGAAAAGGTATTTATTTGGATGCTGTTCTATTACTAGCCAAAATCCAGCTGAAGGTGAGGCGGTATACCGCTACTTAAAGGAAAAAAATTATCTTCATCCAAACTATTCAATTCCTGTTCAAGCTGATTTTGAATGTCTAAAACTTGCAAAAGATTATGATTATCAGGAAGAAGTTAAGCTTCCACAACTTTTCCGTCTCTATATGGATATTGGTGTGAAAGTTTGTAGTAAACCCGCCTTAGACTCTACGTTTAAAACTATCGACTACTTGATTCTTTTGGATATAGAAACACTTACAGAACAATCTAAAGCACTTTTTTTTGATAGAAATGGTTAATTTCGGCCATGCGGAAAGTTATAGCAGTATTAAAAATTATTTTCTTCTTGTTAAACACTCTCTTTTACTATTTGATTATAGTTACAGGGAAGTTATTCGGATTTTTAGGAATAGATAAAGTAAGCTGGGCAGCTAAATTTCGTAAAAAATGGGGCGTTGCAACTCTCAAAATTTTAGGAATAAAAACTCAAGTAAAAGGTAATCCACCTAAGCCACCATTTTTTCTCGTTTCGAATCACTTAAGTTACGTAGATGTATGGGTACTTTTTTCTCAACTTGAATGCACATTTATTGCTAAAAGTGAGGTAAGAGACTGGCCGGTTATCGGATTTATTCTTGCAACCACAGGAATGATTTTTGTAGACAGAGAACGAAGGAGAGATGTTAAACGCGTAAATGATGAAATTTCATCACACTTAACTCAAAGTCAGGGAGTTGTTTTCTTTCCAGAAGGAACAACCAGCATCGGAGCGGAAGTATTACCATTTAAATCATCTTTATTCCAGTATCCTGCTACCAAAGAGTTCCCTGTTCATTGTGTTTCAATTTCCTATTCAGCTCCTGAGGGTGCACCACCAGCTCATAAAACAGTATGTTGGTGGGATGACACGCCTTTTTTCAAACACTTATTTTATCTTTTTGTGATGAAAGAGTGCTCCGCAACTATTACTTTCAATAATGAAACCATTGTTAATTCTAATCGAAAGATACTGGCTCAATCAGCACACCAAATAATTGAGCGTTCATTTAAGCCGGTAATAGATTCTGAAACACATGCAAAAACAGCTGTTGGTAGTTAATTCAAATATATTCTTTTTAAAGCAGGGGATTGAGTTATTGTCTGATGTTTCAGATGAGCAGTATTCTTCCAATAATATTAAGTACAACAAGAGTGGAATTGGGAGGCATTTCAGGCATATTATAGAGCATTATTATAGTCTTTTAGCTGAGAATGATGGATTTGTAGATTATGATGAAAGGGAAAGAGACTTAAAGTTAGAGACCAATCGTGAATTCATGATTTCAAGTATGAAAGAGGTTTCTGAATCATTAAAAAAGCTCAATTCTGATGATCTTAATAAAAAAGTTAGTGTAAGAAGCAACGAAGGAATAGGAGAGGAGGATTCTCCGCTCAGTGAATCTACAATTAGAAGAGAACTACAGTTTTTAATTAGCCATACTGTCCATCACTATGCACTGATCGGGTTAATCCTAAAAACTATGGGTTTTGAGCCATCACCTGAATTTGGTGTTGCGCCTTCTACCTTAAAACATGAGCAGGAATCCGGGATTGGCGCTGAAGCCTCTTAGTTCTGTTAAGTGATATGAACCCACTGAAAGCTTTTCAGAAGCATTTATGGAAGCTTTTAGTAGCAGTCTATCTATTATTGCTTCTGATTTCTAATATTAAGCTTTTTAATACTCCTGAAGCTGGTTCAATTGCTTTTTCGTCAATACCCAATAAACCCGTTGTTCTGTATTTTCCGGATCCTGCCTTAGAGCAAAGGGTTGTTGACCTGGAAATTCTCGACCCATATCAAGTAATAAAATGGAATTACCCATTAACGGAGACTTCAGGTTCAGCAAAAAAACAGGTTTTATTTGCGAATAAATTTCTGGATTCCCTTGAAATAACCTCTGTTCATATAATTGGGGAAGGAATTGGGGGGGGAGCAGCCATTCAATTTGTAAGTGAATACCCGGATCTAACTGAATCTTTATCTTTATTAGGAGCAAGCGGAGTAGTAGAACTGGAATTGCTCGGAGGCTATCATTTGAATCATGCAGTTTATGGAGCAAAGTATAGCTTTTTCCTATTTGCTAAATATTTCGTTCCGCATTTTGGGGCTTTCAAAGGTATTGATGACCAGATTAAAAGTGCTAAAATTCAATATGAGTCAGATCAACGACTAGTAAGAAAGCAACTAGCTTCAATTCAAACTCCAGTATTAATCCAGCATTTTCATGATTCAAGTGTACCGGAAGAAGTTTCAAGGGAACACTCACGATTAATACCCCAAAGTGAACTAAAGATTTATAATAATGATAAAGGCTCTGCGCAAAACGATTTGCTAACTTTTTTAGATGAAGTAAGCACTGAAAATTACCAATCAGAAGTTTCTGCACTTAGAGTTATTCAATCCTTATTACCTTTTGATTCGTCCAATGTAATTCAGGCTGAAGGACGAGCTTTGATAATCCTGATGATTGTGATCATACTCTCTACGCTTATTTCGGAAGACTTAACATGTATAGGAACAGGGCTGATGATTGCCCGTGGATTGATTGGATTTTTTCCAGGTGTACTCGCGTGTTTATTGGGAATATTCTTTGGAGACATTCTTCTTTATTTATCTGGTAGATGGTTGGCTTCCAGTACGTTACATAAAGCACCTTTAAAGTGGTTTATAAGTGAAAAGGATGTTGAAAAGTCTTATCACTGGTTCGAAGCGAAAGGTCCGGCTATTATTATTGCCAGCCGGTTTATTCCAGGAACCCGGCTTCCTACATATTTTTCTGCAGGTGCAATTGGTGCAAGCTTCTGGATGTTTATTCTTTATTTCGGAATCGCATCTTTAATATGGACGCCAGTCTTGGTTAGCTTAGCAGTACTCGTCGGAAATGAAATGATCGAATATTTCAATGTATACCAGGATTATGCTTTATGGGTACTCTTGGGGTTTTTATTTGTAGCCTATCTCTTTTTTAAAATCCTTATTCCTCTATTAACATTCAGAGGTAGAAGAATTCTTGTTGGAAAATGGAAAAGGATAATGAACTGGGAATTCTGGCCTCCCTATATCGTATATGGATTCGTAATGGTGTATATATTCTGGCTCTGGATTAAACACAAAAGCATTACCATTTTTACACTCGCAAATCCCGCAATTCCTGAAGGAGGATTCATCAAGGAGTCTAAAAAAGAAATTCTTGATGGTATAATAGCAAGAGAATCGGTCGCAGGTTATGAACCTCTAAAAACAGAAGGTTCTCAGGAATCAAAAATAGAACAAATCGAATCTTTTCTAGCCATAAATAATCTTTCTTATCCTATAGTTCTCAAACCTGATATTGGGGAACGGGGAAGAGGAGTTCACATCATTAAAAATGAACTAGAACTTGAAGAAATTATTTCTAAGGTAACTACCGATTATATTATTCAGGAGTTTATTGATGGAGATGAATATGGTGTATTTTATTATCGCTACCCAAGTGAAGATGAAGGCAAGATCTTTTCAATTACTAAAAAAGTATATTTGTTTTTAACCGGAGATGGGAAACATACGCTGGAAGAACTTATTCTTAAAGACTCCAGAGCTGTATGTATGGCTGAGCTTCACTTCGAAAAGCATATAGATGATTTATATAATATCCCTGAGAAAGGTGAGCGTATTAAACTCGTAGAGTTAGGAACTCATGCACGTGGCGCCATCTTTTATGATAGAAATGATTTAATTACTCCTGAATTATCAAAAGAAATAGATCGGATCAGTCAAAGTTTTGAAGGCTTTTATTTTGGACGTTATGATTTGAAAGTTCCTTCAGAAGATCATTTAAAAAGAGGAGAGGGAATCAAAGTAATTGAAGTGAACGGAGTTACTTCTGAATCCACAGATATTTATGATCCCGAACATTCATTCTTCTTTGGGATTCGAACGCTCATAAAACAGTGGAGGATATGTTATGAAATTGGAAGTCAGGTAAAAGCTCAGAATCCGGAATTAAAAACTCCTTCTTTATCTCATATGCTTTCGTTACTTCGCTAATACTTCATCCGTTTAGATGCAAAGAAAGCTTTTAAAAGGTATTCACAATCCTGCTCAAGTATCCCCTGTATAACTTCAGCCTTATGATTTAAAGCTTCATTCTGAGTTATATTAAATACGCTGCCGGAAGCTCCGGATTTTGCATCAGAAGCTCCGAATACTATGGTTCCAATTTTTGACCAAACCAAAGCTCCCGCACACATTGGGCAAGGTTCCAGAGTAACATACAAAGTACATTCACTTAAATACTTTTCATCTAAAGTGTCACATGCAGCTGATATTGCAAGCATTTCGGCATGAGCTGTAGGATCACCAAGTCGTTCAACCTGGTTATAGCCTTTACCAACAATTGAATTCTTATGAACTACAATTGCGCCAACTGGGACTTCACCTTCTTCAAAAGCTTGTTCTGCAAGCATAATTGCCTTTGCCATGAATCGTTGATGTGCTTGCCAAACTGGTTGGTTTAATTTATCCATTTAACTTGATTGGAGGGTTCGCTTTTGTCTACCTTCGTGCAAATTAATTTAATTCCTATGCAAAAAGTAGAAGAAAGTATAAAAGAGTATCTGCTCGATAACATTCGAACTATTCCTGATTTCCCAAAACCGGGTATCCAATTCAAAGATATCACAACTTTATTGGCAGATAAAAAAGCACTCCAGCTAACTTCCATATTACTTTGCGAACCTTTTCGGGATAAGGAAGTGGATTATGTAGTCGGTCTCGAGTCCCGTGGGTTTCTTTTTGGGACGAATATGGCCCAGGATTTAAACGCAGGATTCATCCCTGTAAGAAAACCCGGAAAACTCCCTCACCACACAATCTCTGAAACTTATGCATTGGAGTATGGAGAAGACTCACTAGAGCTTCATAGTGATGCTTTTAAAGAAGGAGCAAAAGTAATTGTCCATGATGACTTAATTGCAACCGGAGGATCAGCTGGTGCTGCAACAAGATTGGTTGAGCGACTCGGGGGTGAGGTGATCGGCTATTCATTCATCATGGAATTAGGTTTTTTGAATGGGAGGGAAGCTTTAGGTAAAACAGCTCCGGTCGAAACCATAATTATTCTCTAAACCAGAAACAAAATCCGGTAACAGGTCTATAATTGATTAAACCAATATTTAATCAAGGAGGACCAGATGACTATTCTAAAAAAAACCACGCTGGCTTTTGTTCTATTTACCACACTTTTTTTACAGGCTTGCACGAAGTCGCTGGTCGTAAAAAATGTAAACTACGCCCAACAAATCGAATCTGTTTTAATTCCGGATGCTGATGGAAATGTAACCGATATTCGTTATGGGTTAAGTTATTCTATTCTACCATTTCAGTATGAAGAGTTCAATGACACCACTACGGTAAAGGTTTCTGAAGTAAGAATGATCAGAAATCACCAGGGCTATTATTTCATTACTGCTGATAAATTTAAGCATGTATATGTGATGGCTCCCAAAAGAGGGGAATTGAAGTTAGAACGAAAAATTTTAGTTGATGAAGAAGGGTTGCTTTCGCCTGCCTTCAACTGGAGAGAGCCTGTTGTACAGTTAATAGATGACTCAGACAACGAAGTAATATTATTAAACGAAAAAGGAATTTATGTTGAGGAGGTAACATCATGAAAAATTTCAATAAAACCATCGTATTTGCTTTTACTTTACTCTTATTAATTTCAGTAAGTGTAGCAGCTCAGGAAAGCGATTATCAGATCAAAACTGACTTTGAAACTAAGTATACTTTTCTGGAAGAGGGCTTGAATACCGCATCAAGTGTTTATGAGGTAGATAGTTTAAAGTCTGAGATTGATTCTTTGATTCTAAACTTTGAAGCACACCGTAAGCTTTTAGATGTTGCTTTATATCCTCAATCATTTGATGGTGAAATCGAAGCCATTAATAATGAGGCTAATTCAGCAGAACAACGATTGCTCATCATTGAAAATCAAAATGAACGCCTTACTGAGTTAAGCAGAGAAGTAGCAATCTATAAATCTGAAATAGCCTTTTTGAATTCCCGGGCGGATTCTCTTCGTAAAGCCATAACACAATCAATGGAGAGTGAAGAGCGCCTTGCTGCACTTGTAAAGCAATACCGACAGAATCTGGAGCGTAGAGATGAAATAATTATGGATGTGGTAGATTCATTGATGATTACTTACAAAGGAATGACTTTGGTTGGAGCAAGTGAGATAGCAGATAACGTTGAATCGGGCAGAATTTCGACCAGTAATAACCCTCTTGAAATGATTGAAAATATCATTGAAGAGAATACCGAATATGCAGCCTCAACTAGCCGTGCACTGTCAGTAGAAGATCACTTAAGAATGTATGCGGTTCAGAATCATTTTGAAGATGCCTGGGCTCAGATTGGAAATCGATTACTTATCGCCTATGGTGGAAATAATCAAACTGAATGGAATACCCGCATCAACGAAAAAATGAGAGACTGGCGAATGACTACCTCACAAAAGATGTGGAATTCTATGGATCAATATCTTGAGTTCTCTGAAGTCGACCTTGGTGCCTTTGATAATAATTATAGCTTTTTCGTAGCATTAGATAACTTTGTAAGAGAAGCTAAGAAAAAGAGTGAAGAAGAGATTATATCTTCTGAAAGTTATCAAGATTACCTGAAATTTCAGGACTTCTGGTCTCATAAAATAAAAAATGAATGGAGTAATTTAATCCAGGATGCAGATGTGCTTACCATTGCTCAGATTTCCTCTATTGATCAACAATTAAGTGGTTGGGAATATGAGTCTCGTCCAATTCACCCATTTTTGATTGTATTATTGGTACTTACTGCGGTTTCTTTGATTGGCTTTTCATTGGCCATGTTCAAAACGAAGAAAGCCTGAGTTTGTAAAAAAATGATTTAAAGCCGCGCTCTTAAGCGCGGCTTTTTTTATATACTCGTGTTAATTAACAAAAAGGATTATACCATGAGAAAGAATTTGAAAGTCTGTATTGCACTTCTTACAGTATTAGTAATAACCCCCGGTTTTTTATTCGCTTTTCAAACTGAGCCGACTACATTGATTTTTGTTCGCCATGCAGAAAGAGCTGAAGATGGAACAAGAAACCCGCCAATAAGCGAAGAAGGAAAGGAAAGAGCGGGGAATCTTGTTAGAGCACTTTCAGAATATGATGTAAAAGCAATCTACAGTACTCCATACAAACGTACCAGAATGACGGCTGCTCCTACAGCTGACTCACTAGGACTTGAGATCCAGGAATACGGATTTGAAGGGATAAGAGACTTTCTTGCGGAATTAATAACAGAATATTCAGGGTATACTGTGTTAATTGTAGGACACTCTAACACTACACCTTCTCTAACTAATCTTGTATTAGGAGAAGATAAATTCGAGCAATTAGAAGAAACCGATTATGGAGATATGTTTATAATTAAGACTTCAGAAATTGGTTCAGGAAAACTATCTTTAGCTGAGTTTTAATCTTTTTACGTATAGAAAATGTATCGACTAATTTTATTTCTTCTGTTATTTCTACAGTTATCGTTCATATCATGTAATAAAGAAGATGATGAGGCAACACTGATTTTTGTGCGCCATTCTGAGCGTGCTGATGACGGAACAAATGATCCTCCCATAAGTCAACAAGGTATTGACAGGGCAGTAAACCTCTATCATGTATTAAGAGATAATGGGTACAAAGTTTCTGCAGTTTATAGTACCGATTGGCTCAGGACTAGAATGACAGGACAACCTACTGCAGATTCATTGGGTTTGACTATTGAGTTATATGATCAGGAAGATCCTGAGGAATTTGTGAAAGGAATGATAAATAGACATAAAGGAGAATCAGCACTTATCGTAGGACATTTTGATTCAACTCCTTTCTTTATCAATTTGGTATTGGGAGAAGAGGCAATCACTGAACCAACTGAGTATGGAGAATTATTTATTGTAACGACAAATGAAATTGGGGTAGGTGAAGTCGAACTGAAACTTTTCTGATTAAGGCAATGAATAGTATTTTCTACCTAACCATTCTGTTCCTAATATAAGAAGTACAAGAATAAACCAAAAAAGTGACCGTACTGGAAAGCTGTATGATTCTACGAGCTCTTCCTTTTGATCAAGGACATTATTCGTATTCAGAAAAGTCCAAAAATCTCCCAGATCATTATATTCAAAGAAAGATCCTCCCGATTCAATTGCTAAAGTTCTAAGAAGTTCATCATCCCTAACGGTATTGATAAGTTCAGAGTTAGAGTCCTGTACAAGGAATTCACCAGTTTGAGTGTCAATTTCTCTTCCTCCTTTTCGGGCAGTTGCAGTAAATGAGTAAAGTCCTGAGCTCAGTGATTGACTTTCAAACTTATAGTTTCCATTTCCCTCGTTACTCATATTTGAAGTCCTTTCTTCGCCACCTTCAGGAATTAAAGTGAACTCAACGGTAGCTTCTGCCTCTGGTTCGCCACTTTCATTATTCAGGTTACCGTTAATGATAACCTGTTCAGATAAATTGAAGACTGGTTTCGCAGGTGTAATTTTTAATCGCCGCTCATCAGGGTTATTGGCTGACCAGGTAGCAAGATTTGAAAATAGTTGAGTAACAAAAATTCTCTCACTTTCAATAGGTGACTGATACATTCGGTACCACCCCCATGCAGAAACTGTGGCTCTACGAATTGCTCCTCTTTCACTCACATTGATGATAGCATTAGGTGTTTCAATTCCTTGAAAACCACTTTTAAATAGCTCAGTTCCATCAGGAATTGCTGAAACCGATCTAAGAGAGCTGATTAGCGGTGAAACCGCCTGAAAACTTATTTCTGGCAACTCCATTACTGGATGATCATTACTTTCAGCCGCAGGAAATAATGTTAACTCGAATAGCTGATTTCCTGTGTTCTGAATCAGGTTTATCTCTGAAAATGGTCCTGAACGGATACTTCGGGTTCGGGGTAACTGAAGATATAAAGAGGGGAGAAGATCAAACCCTTCGAGAAGGTTAATATCAAAGCCTGAACCTGGAAGCCCGTGAAAAATCAAAAGATCCATTTCTTCCAATTTAGGAAGAACTTCTTCAACAGAACGTAATCCACCTAACCATGTATAAGTAAAAAGTTCAATATTTTGATCTTCTGATAATACAGAACGTAGCATTTTTACATCAGGATGAACTTCGAAAGCTAAATGCAGAATTTTCGTTTTACTTTCAGATACATCAATAGAAATATTACCTGTATTATTTTCGGTGCTCCATTCGCCATCCATTTCCTTGATTTCAATAGAAAACTGCTGTAAACCAGGCTCGGTTAACTCAATTTCGAAAGTAACACTTTGAATGGATTCGGAAGAACTAATTCGAATATCTATTTCATCTAAAACTTCACCCGTAGAGTTCTTCAATTCTACAACAACAGATTCACCCAAAAATCCGTTTTGTGCAATTTCAACTTCTACAATATGTCTGGTATCAGTGAACCCATTTGGATTAGAAACAATATTATTGATCGCTATATCACGGACTTGAGAAGTATCGCCTAAAGCTATGCTGTAGATGGGAATAGATAAGTTGGCAACTTGTATAGAAGGGTTTCTTCCAAAAGTTATAATTCCATCACTAATCAAGATCGAAGCATCAAAATCATCTTCCAACTCCTGAATTTGAGAGATCGCATTAGCAAAGTTGGTTTCGCTCTCAGTATACTGTAAAGAGTCAGGAGAAGGTATTTGCTTTGATGAGGATCCAATAGTAAAAAACTCAAAATCGATACTTTCCTTATTTTCAAAATCGAGCTGATTAATTACCTCAAAGTAAGATTCTAAGCCATCGTATGATCCCTTTTGAATACTCATGCTTTCCGAATCATCCAGAAGTACTAATATTCGGGGGTTTTCAATAACAGTCTCTGAGGAAAAGAAATAGGGGTTAAGAAAAAGTAACAGAATCGTTAGAAATGCCAATGCCCGTAAACTTATAAGTCCAGTTCTCGGAAGAAGAGGTATACTCTTAAGATTACGGTAGGAAAAAATAGCTATAGCTATTAGAAGAACTGATATCAGTATGATTAGAAAAGCCGGTATACTATTTTGAAATCCCTGAAATTCCACATCAATCCATTTCTTACGTTCTAATGAACATCATCAAGTAATCTTTCGATGAGCTTAACAGTTGTGTACCCTTCGGCTTCTGCCGCATAATTATTTACAATTCTGTGTCTTAAAACAGGGATTGCTAATGTACGAATATCTTCTTCAGTAACATTATAGCGGCCTTGCGACAGAGCTCGTGCTTTTCCGCCTAAAATCAGATATTGAGAAGCTCTCGGCCCCGCGCCCCAGCTCATATATTTTTTGATGTAATCAGGCGCCATCTCAGAATCCGGGCGAGTCATACCAACTAACTTAACGGTATAGTCTAATACACTTTCGGGAACAGGAACTTCACGAACTAGAGCTTGAAGTTCTTCAATCTTAGCCTTTTCGAGAACAGAACTGAGTTTATAATTCTGTTTGGCGGTAGTTTTACTTACAATTTCTTTCTCTTCTTCAAAACTTGGGTAATCAACCCAAATATTAAACATGAAACGATCTAACTGTGCCTCAGGAAGGGGATAGGTTCCTTCTTGTTCAATTGGGTTTTGAGTTGCAAGAACAAAGAAAGGGGTATCAAGATCGTAGGTAGTACCAGACGCTGTTACATGGTATTCCTGCATACCTTCTAGTAGCGCCGCCTGAGTTTTTGGAGGAGTTCTGTTGATTTCATCCGCAAGTACGATATTTGCAAAGATTGGTCCTTTTATAAATTTGAATTCTTTGGTCCCTTTATCTTTATTCTCTTCAATCACTTCGGTACCTGTGATGTCACCAGGCATTAAATCCGGAGTAAATTGAATCCGGTTAAAAGAAAGTCCTAAAGTATCAGCAAGTGTCCGGATAAGTAATGTTTTAGCTAAACCCGGTACACCCACGAGTACACAATGTCCCTTCGAGAACAAACTAATTAACAGTAGGTCTATGATGTCTTCCTGACCAATAACTGCTTTATGAATTTCGCTTTTAATATCTTTAAATGCCTGCTCAAACTCGCTGGCTAATAGAACCGGATCGTTAGCGTCACTTCCCATTAGTTGACCTCCATATTTGGTACGGGAATTCTATATTCGATATAAAAATCATCTTTGAGTTCATTAATCCACTCTGAGTATATCCTAAATTGTTTTTGTTGTAACGCAATTGATTTAAGCCGTTCATAATCCTGCTCAAAATTGGCAACATGCTCCGGGATTTGTCTATCCAGACGAACTATTCGAAATGCTTTTCCAGCATTTGCATTATTAGGATTAAATGGTCTTGGATCTGAAATAGCACCAACTTCATCCATAACCAAGACAATACGATATAGTGCCGGATCTAACCGGTTTAAAGGAATCAAGCGCTCACCAGTTTGAGGGTCCAGAATTTTCCCTCCTGAAACTTTAGTTGCCGGGTCTTCACTTACTCTTTGAGCAAAAGCAGAGAAACTGAGATCGGAATCACTTTCAAGACTATCTTTAATACCTTCCAAACGTTCAATAGCAAAATCATCATCAAGTTCAGATGCATCCACAGAAATAAGGATATGGCGTGTTTCAATCTGATCACCAACCCTTTTAATAAGTTGAATCACATGAAATCCAAATTCTGTTTCAACAACATTTGAAATTTGACCAGGTTGAAGGGCAGAAGCAGCAGCAGAATATTCAGAGACTAAATCACCTAATGCCATCATGGGTAATAATCCGCCCCTTGGACCTGATGGACCATCACTGTGGCGACGTGCTAGTTCTTCAATACTTTTACCATGATTTATAGCGGAATCTCTTAATGACTCTGCAAATGCTCGTGCTGACTCACGTGCATCTTCCTTAGCGGGTGGTAATATTACAATTTGTGAAAGAGCTACCTGCTCTGGAATCGTTGGGAGGGAATCGGTCGGGATAGAGTTGAAAAACTCACGAACTTCCGGTCGCGTGATTTTGATAGACTGAAACTTATTCTGACGAACCATTTCGGTAAGCATTTGCTCTCTGAAATCATCTCTGAATTCTTCTTTTAATTGAATAATAGATTTACCAAAAGCCTGTTCTAGAGCGCGTTCGCTACCTGCTTGTTGTACCAGTTGGCTCACTCGTTGATCCATTTGCCTTGTAATTCGTTCTTCTGGAACTACAATGGAGTCTACCTTAGCTTTTTCGATAAGGATATAATTTTCAATAGATGACTCTAAAAACTGATACCAAAGATCTGTCGAAAATGAAACAGGCTGACCATAACTTTGGCTTTGGCGGATATAATTTGCTACATCAGCGTCGATATCTGATTTTAAAATAGCATGATCATTTACAAGAGCAATAATCTGATCAGCTGGTTGAGGATTCTGTGCTTTTAAACTTATTGATAAAAACCCTAGTAAAATTAGGAGGGGCAATAGACGGATATTCTTCATTAGTAATTTTTCGTGGATAAGTAATTTCTGAATTTAATTTTCCTGTAGAACGTTGAAAGTTTCAATTTCATTATTCGCCTGTGCCTGAAGATAAAGATTCTTTACATAGGTATTGAAGGCTCTGCGTCTTTTTTCAAGGATTAACCATTCTTTTATTTGATCAATTAACCATTCCAGGTCAGGGTGGTCTCCTTTAGCGCGTTCTTCCATAAGCTGAACGAAGTGATATCTGTTTCCCACTCGTTCGATTACAGTAATTTCAGACAAACCTATAACTTGTAAATACCGATTTAAAATATCTACATCTCCTGCGGCAATTGATTCAGGCCAGAAACGGTCAGATTCCCGTAATGCCACTTCTGAATTTATCGAATACTGGTTTGCTACCGTAGTCCAATCTATACCTCTAAGTAAATCCTGACGTGCATTCTGTGCATCAGTTAAAGAGGAGGCGATAAGGTGCCTGTAACGGATGTAACGTTCTTCAAGTACAAAGCTCTCTTTATTTTCCTGATAATAAGCACGAGCTTCTTCATCGGTAACTTGTATTTCTATTTCCAACTCACCTAAAATATATTCCTGTGCCGCTTTAGCTAAAAAATCATCCTGAATCTTATCCAGTCGATCACGGACTTCCTGTTGGCGATGGATTCTTAAGCGGTATGCATCCTGCAAGATTATCTGCTGCTCAATCCAATCATCTCTATAGTTATTAAACGCTCCAACGCTATCATCTTGAAAGATATGATTTGGAATAGCATTTCTGGCCTCAGAAATTGTTAAAACGGCTGAGCCAACTCTTGCCAGAGCTGGCTCTGTGTTCTGAGATTTTCGGGTACAACTTATAAGCAATACCACAATGCTTAATGGAATGAAGTAGTTTCTCATTCAGTACTTTTTTCTTCTTTAAATGCTCTTTCCAGATTATCCTGATAAACTTTGACATCGAAGGTAGAGCGAAGACCTTCCAACCATTCTTGTTCTCTTACAGGCTGAAAATCAGCCAACAATTTATTAAAGGCTTCATCGAAGGTCATCTTTCTTGGCTCCAGTATCTCATTCAAGTAGAAAAACCCTTTACGGTTATTATATTCGAATACTTCAGACAGTGTATTCTCAGACATAGACTCCAGTTTTGTAAATGGTTCTCCTTGAAAAGAACCAGTAGAATCGGAAACAACTCCTACGCGGATATTAAAAGAACGAAGGCTATCAGGATGATTTCCAGCACTAATGAAATCCATTGCTTTTTGGAGGGAGGTGTCTCTACTGGAAGTAATCAGATGATAATAATGTCGGGTATCATAGGAATATTCTTCCGGATTTTCGGTATACATTGCCATCAGTCTGGATGAGTCAACGGTGGCAGCGCTCCAAATGTAATCTTCATTGATTTGATATACTGCAAGACCATTCCTATAGTTTTCCAACTGACCTGAAAAGTCCGGGAATTCCTCTATTGCCATATCAGTAAGACTTGAATCAATGACAAATTCTTTAAAATCATTAAACCAGCTGGATCGGTACTCTTCGATAGCAGGTTTTTTACCTGAGCTGATTAAATAATCAAAATATGTTCCAACGGAATAATCTTTTCCATTAAAAGAATAGATTTTTTTTGAGACCAGATCAGCAGGGAGATTATTACCATAAAATGTAGCTGAGTCAGTATTTTGCAGAAAATTGACTGTTTCAGATAAAGTAGATTGATGTTCGACTCCACTATAATTTTCATCCAGCCAATTCACAATAAAGGAATTGCTTTTCCTGAAGCTTCGTGAACTTTCAAGTTCACTCATAATAAACTCATCCCGAGCTTCCTCATTTTCAAACGATTGCACGGAGTCCAGTTTTATGATATGGTATCCATAAATTGAACTGAAAGGCTTCGAATATTGATTATCCGGATCTAGATTCATTACAGAATCAATAAAAGCTTCATCAAAGCGTGATCCATAGTTAACCCAACCAATTTTCCCTCCGTTTGAAGCTGATGGTGTATCTTCAGTATACTTTTTTACCAAATCGTCCCAATTTTCCCCTGCTTTTAATTTACTGTAAGCAGAATCGAGTGGGGCAGGGCTATTATTTCTTCTAATGAAGATGTGAGAAACTTCTCTTGCAGACTCCTTTTCTCGCTTATCTTCTAAAAGCACAATGTGATATCCAAATTGAGTGCGGAAAGGCATTGATATTTCTCCAACTTCAAGACTATATAAAACATCTTCAAAAGGTTTTACAGTAGTACCAATACCAAACCATGGAAGTTCACCTCCCATTTTACGGCCTTGGGTTGTTGAAGAGTATTCCTGATTCAATTCTTCCATTGTCGAAGTTCCATCAAGATATTTATTACGTGCTTCTATCATTTTGGAATACACAGCCAAAGTGTCAGCAGGATCATTTCGTCCTTCAAACGAAATTAGAACATGTGATGACTTCAACTCATAATTATATCGTGACTTAAACTCTTCAAATAGGGTAGGACGTATCTTATTTTCTAACCAATATGAGTATGCTGCCTGTTTAGCATAAACTTCATACTCGCTAAGAATTCGTTCGTCTTCATAATAACCATCTTCTTCAGCAGCTAATAACTTTGCTTTGTAGTCCAGATAAATAGGAAGGAAATCCTGAAGTTCATCCAGGCTGGTTTCATTCTCTATGTTACCATTAGCAAAATTTTTGGTTAGTTCTTGATAGGTAATTTGCTGAGATCCAACTTCTCCAACAATTTGATAAGAAGGAGTACCAGAAGGGCTTTTTGTAGTTGTACTACTTCCTTTACAGGAAACAAGAACAATACTACATAAAACACATACTGTTCTCATAAATCCAAAATTTTCCATAGTTGATGAATAATTAATATCGATTATGATTTGTTGTTTTTTAAAAAAGCATTCCTGCTATTGTTGCTGTCATTAAATTAGCTAAAGTTCCAGCAAAAACAGCTTTTAATCCAAACTTAGCTAAGTCTGATTTTCGGCTAGGTGCTAATCCGCCAATGCCTCCGATTTGTATTGCAATGGAAGAAAAATTAGCAAATCCACACAATGCAAATGTTGCCATCGCTACCGTTTTTGGGGACAAAGCTGTCGCTGCTACTTCTTCAGCTAACATCAAATAGGCTACAAACTCATTTAGTACAATTTTAGTGCCCAATAATGCACCCATTGAGGTTGCATCTGCCCAGGGAATTCCGATAAGCCAAACAACCGGGGCTAATACCCAACCTAATACCATTTCAATAGTGAGAGGGGAACCTATCACTCCGGTTAGTCCTGTTGAGTTACTAACCCAACCAAAAAAGCCATTGAACATAGCTAGTAATGCAATGAACGCCAACAACATAGCACCAACATTTGCAGCAAGTTTTAAACCGACTCCAGCTCCTGTAGCGGCAGCATCTATTCCATTAGCATCAGTTTTCTCAATTACCATTTGAATGTCACCGGCTGTTACAGACTCTTCTGTTTCCGGATATAAAATCTTTGCTATTACCAGGGCCGCCGGGGCAGCCATCAAGCTGGCTCCTAACAATCTCTCAGCAAATAATTGTTGAGCGACTTCTATTTCTAATCCATTTGCAGCAGCAAAAGAAGAACCAAGCATAGCTACATATGCTGCCATCACCCCACCTGCAATAGTTGCCATACCACCTGTCATTACAGCAAGTAGTTCGGATTTAGTCATTTTCTCAATGAATGGCTTTATAACAAGGGGCGCTTCTGTTTGTCCCACAAAAATGTTTGAGATAACGGAAAGAGTTTCCGCCCCAGAGGTTCCTAAGAGCTTTTGCATTCCTCTAGACATAATCTTGACTACGAATTGCAATACTCCATAGTGATAAAGAATAGCAGTCAAAGACGCGAAAAAGATTATGGTAGGAAGTACTTGAAAAGCAAAAATCACGCCCATGCTATCTTCATACTCGGGACCATGTCCCAGGAACCCAAAGAGAAACTCAGCTCCGGCAGTTGTATACTTTAAAACTACTACAAAGAAACTCGCGATGACTTTAAAAAGAAGCATAGGCCAACCTAAAGGACTCCAGAAGTCAGCAAGTACATCTGCTTTAAGAATGAAAATGGCCAGAAAAAACTGTATTCCAAGCCCTGTAGCTACCAGCTTCCAATTTATGTTTTTACGGTCCTTACTTAAAAAATAGGTGCCTGCAATAATTACGGCCATCCCCAACAGGCCTCTTAGAATATTTTCCATTAGTTATGCTATTTGTTTTTTGGTTCTTCTGCTTCTTCCTTGTTTTTGGGAACTCTGAATGGCCTTATCGGTTTTCCCCTGCGCATATCAACACTTGGCCTAAAGCAATGTCGAGCTCTTGGCTCATAAGCGTCGTATTCACCAACAAGAACGGTGTTTTGATTATCCACTACTCGTTGTGAAAAATTAGCTAAAGCTCCGCTTTCCGAGCAAATTGCATGAAGCTTGGTAACAAACTCTGCTATAGCCAGGAGGTAGGGCATAGGACCAAATGGTTTTCCATTGAAATCCATATCAAGTCCGGCGATAATTACCCGCTTTCTATCATTTGCCAGGGTATTAGCAACATCAATAATACGATCATCAAAGAATTGGGCTTCATCAATGCAAACCACTTTTGCATTTCCTGTGAGCAGAATAATTTGATCTGCGGTATCTACAAGTATACTTGGTAATGCAGTTTCATTATGAGAAACAACCTCTGTATCACTATAACGCTTATCGATGGCTGGTTTAACAACTACTACGTCCTGACCTGCAATATGAGCTCTTCTGGCTCTACGGATTAGCTCTTCAGTTTTTCCACTGAACATGCCTCCGCATATCACTTCAATCCATCCAAAATCTTTAGGCGCTAACGAGGGTTCGTTGATCATTAATTATTAGTCTAACATTGAGCCAAATTGTAAGCAGGGAATATATTGGGGTATCAATGAAATGGAAAGAAAGAATTAAATAAATCATTCAAGCGCACATAATTTTTACATACAGTAAGTTTTTAGTACTTTTTGAAGATGAAAAAATTCGTTTTAAAAAAGGAAGAAACTCAGCTTAGACCGGAAGATTATTCTATTCCGTACGCTGATTTATTAAATAAACAGCAGTTAGAAGCTGTTTTTCATGATAATGGGCCGGCACTGGTAGTTGCAGGTGCAGGTACAGGTAAGACCCGGACATTAGTACATAGAGTAGCAAGATTAGTAGAGAGCGAGGTAGATCCATCCCGAATTTTACTCCTAACGTTTACCCGGAGAGCAGCAAATGAGATGTTAAACCGTGCGAGTTCTATTCTTGATGAGCGTTGCAGAAGAGTGAAGGGAGGGACGTTTCATTTTTATTGCAGTCAGATTCTTCATCGTTATGCAGAGCATATTGGTTTCCCTAATAACTTTACAATTATTGATACAGCTGATGCTTTGGAAATTATACAGCTTGTAAGAACACAGCTTAACCTTCATAAAAAGAACAAACGGTTTCCTAATAAGAATACATTGTATTCGATCATTAGTACTTGTAAGAATAAACACCTTGATCTTCGTGTGGTACTGATGGATTCATACCCTCAGTTTTTGAACCATCAGGAGAAGATTGAAGAAGTTGCAAATGAATACGAAGAGTATAAGTCCAGAAATTTCGTTATGGACTTCGATGACTTACTCATAAAAACAACAGAACTCCTTGAACAGCATGATGATGTACGTATTAAAGTTTCGGGTTCTCATCAATTCGTAATGGTTGATGAATACCAGGATACCAATAAGTTGCAGGCTAAACTAACGGCATTATTCTCAAGTGTACATGGTAATGTGATGGGAGTTGGGGACGACGCTCAGAGTATTTATTCGTTCCGTGGAGCAGATCATCAAAATATTATGGAGTTTCCGAATCTGTTTGAACATACTAAAGTGATAAAGTTAGAGGAAAATTATCGATCTACTCCTGAAATATTAAACGCTGCAAATGAATTATTGGCGCAAGCAAGCTTTAAATTTGATAAACATCTTTACTCTAAGAAGTCGGAAGGAGATAGACCTGCATTAGTAAAAGCTCCTTCAGAACATGATCAGAGTCGTTTTGTGGCTCAGGCAGTTATACAGCTCAGGGAGCAGGAAATTCCACTGAATGAGATGGCGGTATTATTCAGAAATGGACGGGATTCATTCGATTTAGAAGTTGAACTCAACCGTAAAAATATTCCTTTTGTTAAGTATGGGGGACAAAAGTTTACTGAAGCTGCGCATATTAAGGATGTACTTGCGCATGTTCGAGTACTTGTTAATCCTATGGATACGATTGCCTGGAATAGAGTGCTAATGCTGATTGATGGTATTGGACCTAAAACTGCTCAGGACCTGTTTGAGTGGATTCGATTAGCAAACAATCCATACCAATTGGATATGTCTGGATCAGTAAGTAAGTCATACTTGAAACAGGTCAAAAGTTTAAGCCAGTTATTACTTCAAATTAAAGATTCAGATTTGTCTGTATCTGAAACAGTTGAACTTATTGTAGAATATTATAGGGCTTTTTGTGAAAAAAGATACGATGATTATCCAAAGCGTCTTAAAGACTTAGAAGCTTTTGTAAATATTTCAATTGGATTTTTTTCCTTGGATAAAATGCTTGAAGAACTGGCTTTAGATCCTATTACTGCAACAGCAATAGATACAGAAGAAAAGCAAAAAGATGAACCACCATTAATTCTTAGTACTATTCATTCTGCTAAAGGATTGGAGTGGGAGCAAGTATTTATTATACAGTGTCTGGATGGCATCTTACCTTCCGCCTATTCTGTAGATGATAAAGAACAGCTGGACGAAGAACTCAGACTCTTATATGTTGCAACGACGCGCGCAAAGCAAATGCTTTATTATAGTTTTCCAGCTTTAGCACAATCCGTTTATGGGGATTACTTTACCCAACCAAGTCGTTTTCTGGAGTCGCTCGAAGATAAGTATCTGGAAACATGGCAGCTTGTAGAAGAGGAGCAGCATCAATTAGAAGAAGGAGAAACTAATCTATTAAATTGATTATTTATTTTTCATAAACCTATGCTGTGCAACAATATCTGTTATTAACCAAAACACAGGGTAAACTGGAACTAGGATAGCTATTAATACTTGCCACTTATTATATTTTGGTTTACCTCCATCAACGGGAAGGGTTATCCCTGCAAGTCCTGCTATCCAAAATACAAAGAAAATAAATAGAAAAAGAGAGAGCGAAAGGGAACCAAAAAAGCCAATTTGCTCATAAAAGCTTTCAAGCATAAGCTGCCTATTAAGTGATAAAATTTCCGTAACTTTGTTTGGTACAAACTACTAATTCAATTTATCAAATGCTTCCTGTTGTTTCTATTGTAGGTCGACCTAATGTTGGAAAATCGACCATTTTTAATCGGTTAATCGGAGAGAGAAAAGCTATTGTCCATGATGAATACGGAGTAACCCGGGATCGTCATTATGGTGAATCTTACTGGAACGGGAGAGATTTCACCGTAATTGATACCGGTGGTTACCTTCCAGATGAAATGGATGTTATGGTAGTTGGGATCCGCGAGCAAGTGCATATAGCACTCGAAGAATCAGATGTTATTCTTTTTGTAGTCGATTCAGATACAGGTATGAATACGCTCGATAAATCTGTTGCTAATCTTTTGCGTCAACAGGATAAACCAGTTCTTGTAGTCTCAAATAAAGCAGATAATGATGCCAGAAGATTCAATTCTACTGAATTCTATGAACTTGGATTTGAAGACCTTTTTCCAATTTCGGCCATAAGTGGTACAGGAACCGGAGAATTACTGGATAGGGTAGTTGAACTATTGCCTGAAACCACTCCAGAAGAAGACGATCCAGCTCCTAAACTAGCTTTTGTTGGTCGCCCAAATGTTGGGAAAAGTAGCCTTGTAAATGCTCTTTTAAATGATGAGCGATCGATTGTTACAGATATTGCCGGAACTACCCGGGATACTATCAATAGTAAATTCAGCTTTAATGGGAAAGACTATATCCTGGTTGATACAGCTGGGTTAAGGAAGCGGGTTAAAGTCAAAGAAAACATTGAGTTTTACAGTACGGTAAGGACAGAGAGAGCTATTCGTGAGTGTGATGTTGCGGTTCTTATTTTGGATGCAGTAAGGGGCTTTGAAGATCAGGATAAAAGAGTACTAAGAGAGGCAGAAAAGTTCAATAAGGGACTTATTATAGTATTGAATAAATGGGATTTGATTGAAGATAAAGACACGAATACTGTTAAGGAATTCGAAGATTATATAAAAGAGAGCGTTCCACAACTGGATTATGTTCCAATTCTTACTATTTCTGCACTTAATAAGAAGCGAATCCACAAAGTAATTGAGCTTTCTGATAAAGTAATTGAAGAACGAACTAAACAAATTAGTACTTCCGAATTGAATAATTTTCTGGAAGCTATACTCAGAGACCGACCTTTACCAATGAAGCGAGGGAGGCAGTTAAAAATTCAGTATATGACTCAGGTTAAAAATGATCCACCGGTATTCAAATTCTTTATGAACAATCCTCAGGATATGCCCCCAAATTACCGTAGGTATATTGAGAATAAGATCAGAGATCAGTATCAGTTTACTGGAGTTCCAATAACAATGGTATTCAGACAAAAGTAAGAGAAACTCGCAGATATTTATGGAGAACCTGAACTGGATTTACATTCTATACCTTTCAATAGGAATTCCTGCTTCAATAAATCTATTTCTTATTGCCAAAAATGATAATTCATTATCGGTATTGGCATTCGGTGTATCACTTTTTACTTTTTTGATAGGGGTAGGATTAGATTATGCCTTCGGTGATGATTTAAGTTTCTCAAGAGAATGGGGAGATCTAATTGCAATAACCACAGCTCTATGCGGTTTATTTATCGAGATTAGAGAATCAAAACCAGTTTTTGCAAGGTTTCCGATCTATTTGACCCTTTTACCATTTCTTTCCATTCTTTTTTATCCATTAATTATAGATTCGGTAGTAATCAAAAACCTTCTTCAATTGATTTACCAGGGAGGGTCAATTGTAGTGGCAATATTAGTAGTATCTATTAATCAATTTCTTCATAAACAAAGGGGATATCTATTAACATCATGCATGATTTTTCTAATAGCTTATATTTGTTTCTGGTTTTTGGATGATTTTGAAGCATTTCCTGTTAAAGATGCTGCAAAAATAGTGTTCTCACTTGGAATTATTGTCGCTTCGATAGGATTTAAGAAAGCCTCAGAATCAGTTAACAACATATATTAATATTTCATGCCAGTATCAGTAAACGATAAAGCTCCTGAATTTAAGTTACAGAACACTAATAGAGAGTTTGTAAAGCTTTCAGATTACAAAGGGGATAAGAACGTAGTATTACTTTTTTATCCATTAGCTTTTTCAGGAGTTTGTACTACTGAATTATGCTCCACAAGAGACAATCTAAAGATTTACGAAGCATTTGATGCCGAGGTACTAGGGATTAGTATAGATAGTTTCTTTGTACAAAAAGCTTTTAAGGAGTCTCAGAATCTCAACTTTCAATTATTAAGTGACTTTAATAAAGAAGCTGCCAGAAGTTATGATGTTCTATACGAAGATTTTTTTGGTATGAAAGGAGTAGCAAAGCGATCTGCTTTTGTAATAGATAAAAATGGAATTGTTAAATACACAGAGGTATTAGAAGACTCTTCAGAGATACCAAACTTCGATTCAATTCAACAAACTCTTTCTGAGCTTAGCTGAGTATAGATGTAAGTTAGTCATAGGTAGAATTAGTATAGGGAAGGATGAGGTTTAATATAAGTATTATAACTTTACATAATATAAATTATAGGAAAATATAACTACACTATTTATTATTAAGAACAACTAAATAAAGTTATTACTTATCGCCTATTATTGTTTACCTTCACAAAAAGACAAATAGAGCGTGGCTTAGTAATGAATGTTTTAATTGTTGAAGACGATAAAGTGTTATCGCTGCTTCTTTCAAAAATGGTAAATAAAATTGGGGCAAATGTTGTTGGGACTTGTGTTTCAGGACAAGATGCCATTGCTAAAGCTAAGTCCCTCTCACCTGATTTAATTCTTATGGATATTATGCTTGAAGATGATATCGATGGTATTGAAGCAATGCTTGAGCTTCGGCGGGAGAAAATAAATATTCCAGTCATCTTTATAACAGGTAATTCAGATTCTTATAATAAAGACCGAGCTAAACAAACCAATTATGTCGATTACCTGGTAAAACCAATAAGCTTTGACCTTCTTAAAGAAACTATTAAGATGGTCAAATAAGCTTATTATTTAAGTTTAACCCTGTGTAGAGTTTTTTAATTTGAATGTAATTGGTAATGTATATCTAACCTGAACGGGTCTTCCACGTTGCATACCAGGTTTAAAATTAGCTTCTTTAACAGCTCTGATAGCTTCTTCGTCACATCCACCGCCAATTCCTCTTACAATAAACGGATCAATTACATTACCTTGCTTATCAATTACGAATTGTACTATCACTTTACCTTGAATTCCTGCTTTCATTGCAATCGGTGGATAAACGATTTTTTTCTGGATAGCATTTATTCCTCCAATTAAAACTGGTGGCTGTTCTACAATGATAAAGATTTCATCTTCAACTTCTTCCTCATCATTTGTAGGTCTTGGTGGTGGTGGCACATCCAAAACATCTCCAAAATCTATTTCTGCATCGATATCAATGATTTCGTCTTCAATGACTTCATCATTAGGTACTTCGATTGGAACAACAGGCCTTGGAGGTGCAGGTGCTTTTAATTCCTGCTTAGTTTGAACTATTTCCTCGATAAAAACTTCTTCCTGAGTTTCTACCTTTATTACCTCTTTTTCTGGGGCCGGATTGAAATCCATACGCACAACTAATAAACTAATTGTTAGTGAAAGAATTAATCCGAGTTCCATAGTAATGCGATAACTTTTTTGAAGAGACTGACGGGTGATTTTAATTGGAACTTTCATGATATACCTCCTATCAACTTTAGTTATAGGAAAGTACACCCCGATTGTGAAGTATTTATGAAATTATCTTCCAAAAAAATAGCCTCTGAAAGAGGCTATTAGTGCAATAAGAGTACTCAAAAATTTATTTAAGACTAAATGTGATTGGTAAACTATAACTAACATTAACAGGTACTCCACGCTGTCTGCCCGGCTTGAATTTAGCTCCTTTTAAAGCTTCTAATGCAGCTTCATCGCAGCCTCCACCTATGCCTCTAACAACTCTAGGGTTCACAATTTCACCTTTTTTATCCACTACAAACTGAATAATAACACGACCTTCTATACCTGCTTTTCGTGCCATTTCCGGATACTTGATTCTTTTCTGAACACCGGCTATTCCTCCAATTAATTCTGGTGGATTTTCAACTACCACAAAGATTTCATCTTCAACTTCGTTAGATGGTGGTGGCGGTGGTGGTAAATCAAGTGGTCCGTCCAGGTCTAATTCTGCATCCAGATTAAGAATCTCATCCTCAATAACCTCATCATTTGGCACTTCAACTGGTACCGGTGGTCTTGGTGGTGGTGGCGGTGTTTCAACTTGTTTTGTTTGTATCACTTCTTCCATAACAACTTCTTCCTGAACGTCTATTGGAATAACCTCTGGTGGTTCAGATTCTATGGTGATTTTAAAAGCGATAAGAAAAATGGCTAAACTTGCGATAAGCCCTATCTGCAAATGAAGACTGTAATGCTTCCTGTGATCTTTGATCCTTTTCATTCGTTTGGTTGGTTCTCTCATAAGTATTCCTATTTGTTGTTTTAAACCGGACGCATTATCCGAAAACAAGATTAATTTGTTGCGTTCTAAATATGATTAAATGTTAAATTTTTTTATAGATCACCTTTAATTGACTGTTATTCAATTTTATTTCGAATTGATTTTCTTGAGATTCAACCTCTCCATCTGCATGTACAAAAACAGCTTCTGAAGTATTTATAATGGCTTTATTAGATCTGAAAACTGAATGAATGTTATCAGATAAACTATACCCTAAAGACAATCGAATGAATTCAATTGCCAGACGTATTTTTGAAACATTGTTAATAATTATGATTTCAAAAAGTCCATCATCATTCACTGACTCCTTAGAAACGAAATAACGACCTCCCTCCCATTTCCCATTTGCTACTACAATCATCAATGTCATTAAAGTATAAATCTCAGTATCAGCTTTTATAGTAACAGAGAAGGGTTTACTGGTTATGAGCGATTGCAGCCCAGCAATAACATATTTTGAAGAGCCTTTAATAAAGGGGAGTTTTGAAGCATACCAATTAGTTCTACCATCAAAGCCTAAGCCAAGAGTATTTATAAAGTATGATTCATTAAATTGAATGAGATCAAGGTTTCTCGTTTGTAAGGAAGCGAGAGCATCAAGATTCTCAGAAAGAGAAGATGATAAACCAAGCATCTTAGCGAAATCATTTCCTGTTCCAATCGGAAGCAACCCAAATAACGTATTTGAGTCTTTCAATCCAATCGCAACCTTTCGTGCTGTACCATCACCACCACAAGCAACCAAAACATCAAAATTATGACTTTCCAAAGCCACAATTTCAATTATTGAATCTTCCGGGTTTACTTCGATAAGCTTAACATTACCTAGTTTTTGCTGGATTTCAGTCCAGTTATTTTTGAGTAAGGAAAGAGCCCGCCCAGAATTGGCGCCTTTATTTACAATCAAACAAAAGTTTTTTTGGGCACTCAAAACTTAATCGAAGTGTTTGACCCTTATCGAGAAGCTTCCTTTTTTCCCTCGTTTAATTAAAATGCGATCAATGATGGCGTCGATTGAGAATGCACCATACAAATTTGGATAGGTTTCATCTCCTGTTTTCTCGTTTTTGATTGGAACTTGTATACGAAGTGGATCAATAATAATTAGAAAAAGCTCGTCATCATCTTTAAAAAAATTATTAGCGGCGTACTCAACCTGTGTTCCGCTGTAGCATTGAATGAATCCTTTCTCTTTCAAAGAAGTTGGATCAAAGCTCCCTGAAGAAGAATATATTTTCCATTCAGGTTTTGTAATCAGAGTAAATAAGAGATCGTATTCCAAGATAGTTTAATTATATGCGATATGAATGAGAGCGTCCCCTTTATGAACAACTGGATTATTATTTTGTCCAATAATAATTCCAGAACCTGAAAATACGACTTTTGTTTTCGTGCCTCCAAATGGATCGTTGATATATCCTAAAATTTGTTTGTTTTCAACTTCTGCACCAAGCTTAAATTCAGGAAGAAACAGTCCGGCGGTTTTTGCTCGTACCCAAGTTGATTTCCGCTTCATAGTTGTGATTTTCGTTTCAGGCGCCTCATCAATCATACCTAAATGTTTCATTAACCTGAGTGTACCATCAACGCCAACCTGAATCGCATCAGTATCAAACCTAAGTGATTCTCCTGCTTCGTACACCAGAATGGGTTTCCCTTTTTTGTGGGCAGCACTTCTGAAGGACTTTGCAATTAAGGTAGAATGCAAAGTTACCGGTGCATTAAAAGCTTTGGCTAATTCTTTGGCATCGCTAAGATTGAAAGAACACCGGATTTGAGGATAGTTTGCGCGACTGGCGCCTCCAGTGTGAAAATCTATTCCACAATCAACCTGTGGAATTATCTCTTTCATAAGTGTATATGCTAATAAACGAGCGAGTGAGCCTCCCTTCACTCCTGGAAAACTTCGATTAATATCTTTCCCATCCGGAACACCTCGTTCGTTTAAAATAAACCCATAAACATTGACTATAGGCATGGCAATTATCGTCCCTTTTTCAGGAACTATTTTTCTGGATGTTATCAACTGGCGAATAATTTCGATGCCATTTATTTCATCACCATGCAAACCTCCGGTAAGTAGCAGAACGGGACCATCCTTCTTAGCACGATACACATGAACAGGGAGACTAATTGTTGTATAAGTTGGGAGTCTGGCAATATCCAGATTAATTTTTTTATGCTCTCCAAGACCAATTTTCTGGTCTTTAATTGTAATAAAATCAGGCATTACTTTTAATCTTGCGACGCTTAGTCGGCTTTATTTTCATTGCCTCAGTCTGAGCTATTACATAATTAACTATTGAAGCAGCAATGTCTTTGCCTGTAGTTTTTTCAATTCCTTCAAGACCTGGTGAAGAATTTACTTCTAGGATTAGAGGCCCGCGCTCTGACTGGAGCAGATCTACTCCTGCAACGGGTAGTCCCATTGCCTGAGAGGCTGTCAGGGCTGCTTCACGTTCTTTTTTAGTAAGTTTGATGAGTGAACTACTACCCCCCTGGTGCAAATTTGATCTGAATTCGCCTTCTTTTCCCTGTCTTTTCATGGCTCCTACAACCTTACCATCCACAACAAAAGCCCGTATATCAGCTCCTTTTGATTCAGAAACAAACTCCTGGACAATTACTCTAGCTTTCATGCTATGAAAAGCTTCAATAATAGACTGTGCGGCTTTCTTGGTTGGAGCCAGAACAACTCCATAACCCTGAGTTCCTTCCAGTAATTTTACAATAAGTGGAGCTCCACCAACTGAATCGATAAGTTTATTTACCTCTTTCGAATAATTGGTAAACACTGTTTTTGGTAGTCCGACTCCTGAACTAGCCAGAATTTGAAGACTTCTCAATTTATCCCGTGAACGAACTAATGCCTGAGAATGCACTGCAGTGAACTTATTCATCATTTCAAACTGACGAACTACAGCAGTACCATAAAAAGTTACTGATGCACCAATTCTTGGAATAACGGCATCTAAATCATTCAGGCTTTCCCCTTTGTAGTAAATATCAGGTTTATCCTGTTCAATAATAATATCGCATTTAAGGTGATCTATGATTTTAGCTTCATGTCCTTTGGCTTCTATAGCCTCCACTAATCTTCGCGTTGAATAGAGTTCTGGATTACGTGATAAGATTCCAATTTTTAAATTCAAGAATTCCTCTCTGATATTTTGTGTGATAAGTTTTTCTTAGATACATCAACGATAAACTTATTTTTTAAAAATTTTCTACCTATTAAAATAGGGTATTTCATTTCTGACCGATCGGTTAAAGAAAGCTCAATATCATATTCTTCATCAAAGAATTTGATAACCGTTTTTATAAAAAAACGGGATTCACTTACTCCATTCGAACTTTTTACATCCCTCCTGTCAAAAATAGGGAATTCAATGAGTTGATCATTATATGCTGGATGTTCAGGATCTAATAAATTGAAACGTATGTAGGCTTTACCAGATCGATCATATTCTTCAATATGATGGCAGTGAAGGCTTGAAGTATAGGCTCCGGTATCAATTTTTGCTTCGATACTTTGGATATTCCATTCCGGAAGTTCAACAAGCTCAATACGCCCAATGGTATGAAGTTTTCGTTTTATCATTGATTTTAAAAATATCACTAATTAAGCTCACCTCCATACAATTAAAGAGATTATTATATCTTTTAATAAGTGAAGATATTGATACATTTAAACCGTTATGAAATCATGGTTATTTCTTTTTATTCTGATGCTTTTCTCTATTCAAACTAATGCTCAACTATTGAATGGACCTCCTGAACATGCATATAATCAAACTATAAGCACTTTTTACCTGGAAGTTGGAGGAAACGCTACCTTTGCCTCTATTAATTATGACCTTACATTAGGAAATAATTATGGAGTTCGGGTAGGTGCATCACCGGGATTATTTCTGGTAGATCATGAAAATGACGACCCAGAGTTTGATTACAATTACGATTTTGTTGGGTTGATTGGAGCATATAAATTGCATGGAATTGGACCTCATAAATGGGAAACAGGAATTGGAGCGGTATTTGGGGAGACAATTACTCTCCGGGATGATACTTATCCTTCGGTACCAGCTTTAGTGCTAAATATTGGATACCGTTTCGTTACCAATAAACACAGAGGGTTAAGCTTACGAGGAATGTTTACCCCTTCAATCAGTAATAATGGAATCATACCTTGGTTTGGAGCTTCTTTAGGAATTTCATTTCAAAACAAAATAAATGATTAAAGACACTACACTCATTCTTGATGAAGTAAAAGCAAAAAAGAATATCAGGGAAATGACCAGTAAAGCCCGGAACCTGAATCTTGAACTAAGACCTCATTTTAAGACGCATCAGTCACATAAAATTGGAAGCTGGTTCAGGGATGAAGGAGTTGAAGGAATTACTGTTTCTTCCATCAAGATGGCTGAATATTTTGCAGCTGATAACTGGAAAAGTATCACTATTGCATTTCCCATTAACATACTGGAAGCAAGCCGATTAGATGAATTAGCTTCTTCAATTGATATAAGAGTATTGGCTACTGAGATCGAAGTACTTGATAAACTAAATAAGATGGTCTCGAATAAGATCGGAATTTATATTGAGGTTGATCCGAATTACCAACGAAGCGGAATTCCAATATCTGAATTCGATAGGCTTTCGGAAATAAAATCTTTCGTAGAGAATGCACAAAGTCTTCGGTTTGAGGGATTCTATGCACACTCTGGACATACTTATAGATGCAGATCTAAAGAAGAAATTCGAAATCTTGCTTCTCCTATTATTGAAGACATTGCTAATTTAAAGTCTCATTTCAATGCACCAATATGCTTTGGAGATACTCCTTCCTGCTCGGTATTAGATGACTTTGGGGTAGTAGACCAACTCAGTCCTGGTAATTTTGTGTTTTTTGACTGGACACAAGTCAATATTCAATCTTGCGAGTTTAATGAGATTTCAATAGCGATGTACTGCCCGGTTGTGGCTAAATATCCTGAACGAAATGAATTGGTTATACACGGTGGGGCAGTACATTTTTCAAAAGATTCTTTTCCCGATGAATCAGGAAAACCCTATTTCGGAGTAATTGCAGAAAAAAAAGATTCAGGTTGGGGAAATGTTGTTGAAGGCGCGATCCTTAAGTCTGTTTCACAGGAACATGGAATTGTGAGTTGTACTTCTGAGTATCTTAAAAAAGTAAATATTGGAGATATTATACCCATCATTCCTATACACTCTTGTCTTACTGCGGATGTAATGGGTAGCTATGTGAGTACTACAGGAGAAAAGATTGATCATCTAAGCGAAAAGAAAATCATGTAAACAAAAAAGGCTCCCGAAGGAGCCTTTAATTTTTAATCATTCCGCCCTGGTAAGGACATCATATCCGGTCCTGAACTTTCCCAGATAAACGTTCCCGCAGTTACCTGCTGTGGATATACCTGATCAAGCGTACCGGCATCATACAATCTGCCATTCTTCATTACATGAGAAACGGTATTTGTATTTCTTAAGTCATCTAAAGGATTTTCATCCAGAATTACCAAGTCGGCAAGTTTTCCGGCTTCAATGGATCCAAGATCCCCATCTAATCCAATAGCCTCGGCTCCAATTATAGTAGCTACCCTGATTGCATCGAGATTATCCATACCGCCTGAAGCAACTGACCAAAGTTCCCAATGGTAACCTAACCCTTCTAACTGACCATGACTTCCTACTCCAGCCAGAGCACCTGCTTCAACCAATTTGGTCATAGTTTCGCCATGCTTCTGGAACACATGTTCATCGTCACGAAACCAGCCCGGACGACGACGTGTGTTACTGGCAAGTACAGAGTATGGGGTATACTTACTTAGCTTTTCATCCTTATAAGGGTTTTCACGTGAGTAGAAATAATTCTCTGCCCATGGCCCTCCATATGAAACAAGCAAGGTTGGCGTTACTGCCATTTTAGCTTCTGCAATAGTTTGAACCACATCATTATAAATTGGGTAAATTGGAAGAGAATGCTCATGCCCAGGATACCCATCGATGAGCTGAGTCATGTTCAACTTCCAGTCCAGAGCGCCTTCAGTAGTTGGCATAATCTTTTGCTCTTTAGCAGCCATTAAAATCCATTGACGTTGTTCTCTGTTTCCGGCAAGGTACATTTTAATGGTTTTAGTGTCATAGTACTTGCTATACTGCTTCATCACTTCCTTTGCATGATCAAGACTCTGGATATTATACGCCCAGAAACCTAATCCGGGACCAGTCGAATATACTCTTGGCCCAGGCATGATACCTGCATCAACCATATCAGAATAGGTTAATACATCGGTTGATGCTGTTTGAGGATCGCGGGTAGTAGTCACTCCATAAGCCAGATTTGCAGCATAGTTGTAGATTTGCTGCTTGTGAATACCCCAGTTTGGCCACATATGGGCATGAGTATCTACAAATCCGGGAGTAATAGTTTTACCGGACATATCCATTATTTCAGCACCAGAAGGAGCAGTCAGGTTTGTTCCTACTTCAATAATCCGGTTATTCTCGATGAGGATATCTCCATTTTCGATTACTTGATTGCCGTTGGCAGTAATGATTCTGGCGTTGGTAAGTAAGATCGTACCCTCCGGAATGTCTCTTTCGAACATCACATCGATAGAAAGTTCAACCGGCATATACTTATCATTCTTCTTTTCCTCTTTTTCAGGAGCTTCTTCTTCGTCTGTAGACTCTTCATCTGAATCTTCGTCACTGTCTTCAAGAGAATCTTCTTCTTTCTTCTTTTCCTCCTCTTTCTTTTTCTCTTCTTCTAGTTTCTTGGCTTCTTTTACACTGTCCTCAAAAGCTTCAGCAGCATTCAGGTCATAGATAAAGTGCCCATTTCCAATTGACCAGTGAACTTTAGAAGCATCCCAGCTCCATGCAGGAAACTGACCACCAATTTCGGTGAGTTTTCTTGAGGGAAATTGAGAGCTTGCAGTATTTGCCACAGAAATGGAAGGAGTCGTACCACCTGTAATTGGCACCGTAACCACATAAATGTCATTGTTAATTAGTGCAAGAGCCTGATCCCCTTCAGGTGCCATGTACACAACAGATGCATTTGAAGGAGGATTACTTTCTTTAGCAAATTCATCTTCCGGATGAAGAATATCCATCGGGGTAAGATAGTTCGGAGTATGCTTTATATGATTCTCTAAATCTCCGAAAGCAAAAGGTGAATATGTAGTGATTCCAGTCACTTTAACGTGAGTCTTTTCATCTGTTCCATCCCATCGGATTGATGATAACGTTCCTGCTCTACTTAGGTAAATTCTGTCATCTCCATTTACAAAATGTGGATTTGATCTTCCCTCCGATCGGGCTATAAAATTGGTACTACCTCCATCTGCATTTATCCATACAATATCTGAACCAGCACTTGGAGAACCCGGGCCAAAAGAATCTTTATAACTCTGCTCGGAGTCTTTATAAGCAACAATACGATTACCGCTGGTATTGAATACAGGTAATGTATAAATCCCACGTTCATTGGTAAGCTTGTTTGGTCGAATACGGCGGGCATTAGGCTCTAAAGAATAGATAGCTCCACCCTCTTCTTCATCCCAGGTTACGTATGCCAATGTTCTTCCATCCGGAGACCATGTTGGCATCGCTTCGGTTCTTCCGGTATTGGTTAATCTCTTCGGTTCACCATCAGGGAGTTCCTGAACGTATAAATCATTCAAAACAGTAAAAGCCAGCCAGTTTCCATCCGGAGAAGGAACTGCATCACGTATTTGAGTAGCTATTACTTCTTTTTCATCACTTATAGGGTATTTGAATAGTACCTCAGGTCCAACTTCCAGCTCTGTTTTAACAGTGAATGGAATCTCTGTTGCATCACCGCCATCAAGAGGAATTCGGTTTAATTTACCACCATAAAAAGCGATTAAATGTTGATTATCTGCCGTGAATGACATTCCCGGTAGTACACCCAGGGTTGCCTGAGATTCCATATCGTCTCTTTGAACCGGATACGCTAACCATCGCTCATCTCCGGTTTCTAAATCATGAAGTACTAATCCTGTTTTGTCTTCATATCTGGAGCCATATACCAACCATTTTCCATCACTGGAAGTGACTGGTGTAAATGCAGAACCATATCTTGAGACTATGGTAGTTCTCTCTCCTGTTTCACGATCATAACGCCCTAAACTGTATTGAGGGAATTGAGCATTATAGTTCCATGAGCCATTTCGCTGAGAAAAATAGATGTAACGTCCGTTTGCTCCAACTGCAGGATCGGTCGTTTTAAGCCCACTTGGAGTTGAAATCAGAGCAGTACCGCTGCCGCCATCTTTATGATACATCCAAAGTTTAGCTGTTCCTTTTCCCTTAGCGCCAACCAGGTAATCTCCATCAGGAGTCCATTCAGCTGCGAAATATCCGTTCGATTTCCCCTTTGTAACCTGTTTTATTTCAGAAGTGTCTTCAAGATTAATGTAATAAATATTATCTGCGCCATGGGCATCTGAAATGAAAGCAATGTATTGACCATCAGGACTGTACCGGGGTTTGGAATCAAAAGCCATTCCGTCTGTTAATTGAACAGCATCTCCCCCAACACTTGGGATTTCATAGATATCTCCCATAAAATCGAAGGCTATTTTTGATCCATCAGGACTTACATCCAGAGACATCCAGGTACCTTCACTACTTTCAATTTCAATCAATCTTCCCGGAGCCATCGGGAGATCTTTACTTTTTTCTTCAATTTTAACCGAATCACTTTCGGAGTTAGATTCTTCCTCTTGTGCATGTATCTGAACAGAACACAGTATTAATAGTAAGAGGAAAGAAACCCCCTGTTTAAGTTTGATCATTGTTTACCTCGCAATAGTTAATTTTAGTAATCAGATAAGAATGTACATAAATAAGTTCTGCAAGAGAAAAGCAGTCTTTGCGGATTACTTTTTTTAACTCCTGAAATCAGAAAAGCACCGTGAGCCCCAGAGAGTTACCGTAGTTCCCGACAAGTCTTCTACTGAATTCCACATACATAAAGCCAAAAATTTTAAATGCTGCGATTCCAAGCTCTGCCTGAGTTTCTGCATTTGAATAAGGCAATAATGGCTCTAAAGATGGAGTTTGGTCTATCACTCCCACGGTGAAAAAAGTTGCTAAATGAATACCACTTTTCTGTATGAACCGTATAGGTGCTTTCCTAGTAATCGAGCTTCCAAACTTATATTTCACCTTCAACACCGAGGAACGGTAGCCAATTGGTTCTTTAAAGCTAACAGTATTGAAAGGTCTTACGCGAACGTAATCATCTACAACAAAGCCGTTATAGCCAAATAAGCGCTGATTTGGAGTTCCCTGATCAGTTGCAGCAATAATGAGTTCACTTTGTATGAAATGAGAGCTAAAAACCGGGACATTCGTGGTAATTCCTATACGATACCGGTTATAATCGAAATCACTTCCCCATGATGAGACTCCCTTTTCAAGTTTTGCATCAAACAGCCAACCGAAATCACGAATATTATAATCCCTCAGGAATTGAGTTCTGATATACTTACGGGTATCGTGATGAAGATGAACTGAAATGCCTTTTAAATCCCCGTTTTGAGCTGGAAAGTTGATATCATTATTCGGATAAAGCTCAGTATCAACCTCGCCAAATAAAGAGAAATCGGTATTACTGGCCATTATTGAATGCGTTTCATCCAGATAAAGGACCCTGAAGAAAGACTCGATATCAAAACGGTAACGTAAACCAGTCTGAACCCCTTCTCTTTGGAAATAATTATTTAAAACAGTACCAAAAAGAACTGAACTGGCAGTTTGCCGGAAATCATAAAAGTCCAGTGGTGTTCGATTATATTCATAATCCTGATACTGCAGACTTGTTTGTTTTTGGATTGTAATGTCTGGTGCAAAAGCAGTTCTAGGAATATAATGATGTGCTTGTATTTTATAATTAAACTCCTCGCTTGAAAACCCATAACCACCGATCAATCGATAATCGTATTCTGAATGAACTGGAGTTCTTAATCCTAATCCTAAATAATGCCCTTCCACCCTATTGAAATGATAGATATCACTTAAATTTGTTATATAGAATCTCTCTAATTGATACGGTAGTCGAAAGAAATTACTCATCATTGACATACCTAAACGTAGTGTTCTATTCTTCTCTGTATATGATTGAGCTTCAGTAAGATAAGCCGTATTACTATTTTCATTTTTAACTGATAAAGAATCCCAATATACCTTTCTTTTCCGATGTGCTCCCGGAAGAATTACAGAGGTATTCAGGTCAAGATCATCTGCTTTTAAATTGCTTGGGTTGATGCTATGATTTGCCCAAGTCCATTCATCGTTATAAATAATGGGGTTAGAAGAGCCGAAGAAACTCAATTTGGCTGATAACCGGGTTTCATCAGGAAGCCAGAATTTGTCGATTTGTTTATAGCTTTGGACATATCGCAGGTCTGAGATATTAAATAACCCATTACTGGTAGAAGCATACTCATTCAGTTTAACGTCTATCCCCAGAATAGTTGAAGAAAGTTCATCATACCAAATAGAGCCTATAAAAAGTGGGCGGTTATTCAATTTCGGTTCCAGATCAATACGGACCGTACCCTCAGGCCATTCTTCACCAGCAGGATTATCAGTTAATTCATAAAAACGTCCTGCTCGCTTTGAGATAGGTCCTACCACCGTTATATCCTCTGAAAGAATACTTAATGGGACTAGATCCTGATTCAGGTTCAGAGGAGGCCCTCCGGTAGAAAAGAAATCATACTCGCTAAAGAAGTTTTTACTGGCTCTGTTTGCGATAATCTCTTCTGTAAATCTTTCAGGTCGAATGATATGCCTCACTCTGGTAACACGCTCCGAAAAAGCAGTTGGTGAAAATTGATTAGAGGAGTCTTTTCGGGAATATTCAGAACCCAGAATTGCAAGTTTATAAATTTCAGCCTCATAGGAATTTAATCCAGCATTTAAGCGCTCTCTTCGCACCGCCAATTCCTGCACTTTTCTGGTAACACGATCAGCGCTTACCACTATTTCATCCATCAGTAGCATATCGGGGCGCAAGTAAACATCCATTTCTGTAATTTGATTCTCTTTTATCGAAACAGTAATCACTGTATCCAGAAAAGACAGGCTGCTGAACTTAATATCAAATGTCCCAGGGGCCAGTTGAAGCGAGTAAAAACCATCATCATTCGTATAAGTACCGGTTAAGGTCCCTTCCTTTATGATATTAGCATAAGGTATGGTTTCATCGGTTCCCGCTTCAAAAATAATACCTCTGAGTTCTCCCTTTTGAGCGTATACCGTATCCTGAAAAAAACAGATCATGATTATGACTGCAAATAGTATCTGAACCCGGTAAAACGATTCCCTGAGGAAACTGATTATCTCCTGAAAAATAGTCTCTTTATTTTAATTAGTTATTCTACTGAGTATTAATTGGACGATCAAATCACTCCGGGCTCAAGTAAGCGAATGGTTTTGTTCTCAGCATCAATTTCAGCTTCAACACCCACCGGAAGCGTAATATTCTTGTCCTCATGGCTTATCATTGCGCCATAGAACGCAGGAATATCTAACAAACCAATATGATGGGCAAGTACTTCTTTCATAGAAAGACTATTCTCTCCTGCATCACAGTCTGTACATTTCCCAAATACAAAGCCATTAATTTGATCCAAAATACCAGATAATTTTAATTGGGTAAGCATTCTGTCTATTCTGTAGATACTCTCCCCTACATCCTCTAAAAAAAGTATTGAATCCTGGAAATCGGGCAGATATACTGAACCGATCATAGCTGTGAGTACGGTTAGGTTTCCTCCTAACAACCTCCCTTTTACTTTTCCAGTCCGTACCGGATATGAATCTATTTGATCCTCAGGAAGCAAATATTCAGCTTTCCTGCCTTTAGTTAGTACCCCATTGAATGAGTCTAATGTAAATTCATTCCAGTCAGATTTACCTACTGGTCCATGAAAAGTGACTAACCCCGTCTTATATTGAATCGCTAAATGAAGGGACGTAATATCGCTAAATCCGATTAGTGGCTTTGGATTCGATTGGATCACATCATAATCCAGTAAAGGTAAAATTCGGTTACACCCCCACCCGCCACGAATACCAAGGATAGCATCCACGTCATCATCCTTAAACATAGCCATCAAATCACTTGCCCTGTCTTCATCTTTCCCGGCGAGATATCCATATTTATCCCGAACATGCTCTCCAAGTTTTAAAGAATAACCGAGTTCTTTAAGGTTGGTAAGCATTTGATCAAAATCTGAAGAATTGTAAATAGGACTTGCGGGAGCCACTAACCCAAGAGTTGCACCTTCTTTTATTCTATGAGGCTTAATCAGGTCTTTTCTATCTTCTCCTGACCTAGTATATGTTTCTTTAAATAAGCCTGATATAGCTCCAAGACCAGCAATTTGAACGAAATTTTTACGTGAAATTCCCATAGCTCTTATTTTTTGGATGTATATAACTCTTCTTGCTTTATTATATCCAATACTGTCACAGGAAGCATCTTTTTTAGCTTGTCATCTTCATGTATTAATTCTTTTATTTTTGATGAAGATACTTCAAGAGGCTCATGATTTACAAAAGTAGTCCTGTCCAGTATATAATTCTTGACCTGAGCGTGATCTGCACCAGGACGATTAGCTACTAATAACCCAGCTTCTTCGAGTATTTCTTCATGGAATTTCCAGGTATGAAATTTGGCGAGGTTATCTTCCCCTATACAAAAGAAAAACTCTAAATCAGGGTCATTTACCTGTTTTAGGTATTTAATGGTATTAAAAGAATAAGAAGGTTTTGGTAACTCATTCTCAACAGTAAGAATCGAAATATTCTCTTTTTCTTGAAAAGCTTCTCGGAGCATTCGTAACCTGTTTGCATAAGAAGCGTGATTCTCTGCTTTTTTATGAGGAGGATATGGCGTAAGCAATACCCATAGTTGGTCTATTTTACCTGATTTAAGAAATGATTCGGCAATGGATAGATGTCCATTATGAACCGGGTCAAAGGTCCCTCCAAATAACCCAATCCTCATGGCTATTAATTACTACCTAGTGTGTCTCCCGAAGAAGGAACCTGAACCTGAGCCAGCTTTCTTGTGGCATCGAGATATAAATCTTCAGCCTTCTCTCTACTCTCACTTTGCGGGAATAGCTGTAAGAACTTTTCATAAGTTGCAATTGCCAAATTATATCGCTCGGCTTGTTTGGAAGGAATACTACGGTCTGCATAGATAATGTACGTCTCTATTAATTTGACAAGAGCAAGTTCTGCCCAAACTGATTCCGGATACTGATCGATGGTTTGATCGAAATAAATACTTGCAGCCAAAAAGCTATCTATTCTCAAATAAAATTCAGCCGACTCATAACTTTTACGAGCTAATTTATTTCGTAATTCATCAATCTTGGCCGCCGATTCAAGTACAAATTCAGAGTTTGGATATTTGTTATTGAATAACTGAAAGAGTTCAATTGCACGGGCTGTAGCACTTTGATCAAGTCGGTATCTTGGGCTTTGTTCGTAGTAGCAAAGCGCTCTTTTATACTCAACTTCCTGCCTCTTTTCGTTCTGAGGATAATAACTGATAAAGCGTTCGTATTCTGAAGCAGCAAGGATGTACTGTTTATCTAAATAGTAGCTTTCTGCAAGAAAAAATTGAGCATCCTGAGAGTAACTGGTTCCTCTTCCGAGTCGTGTTACTAAGTCAAATCCATAAGCAGCATCGCCATATTTCTCCTTTTCAAATAGAGCCATAGATTTATCGAATGCTACGTTTACAGGGTCACCCCGACGTACAAGCTCATTATTCTTGCACGCTGTAAGTAAAAGTATTACCGAACATAAAGCGATGGTAAAAGTTCTCAATGTAGATGTTTTCAATTCTTTAGTGATCACGATGTTGTAAGAAGATAAGGAGATTTTCAAGTTCTTGTTTGTATTCTGAGTCAGGGAAATGTGCAAGCAATTCTTTAGCCTTTTCGTATCTTTTATTTAATTCGGATGAGACGTCTTCGAGCACATTTAATGTTTTCATGATATCCAGAACCCGTTCCAGCGATTCCTCAGTAGGGCTTTCATTAAGCAAAGTATTCTGAATGTGTAATTTCTGTTCTGCATTCGCACGTTCTAACGCAAGTATGGTGAGATATGTTTTCTTTCCTTCGAAAATATCTCCACCGGGACGCTTTCCGAACTTCTCTGGATCCGCTATAGCATCCAGCAAGTCATCCTGAATCTGGAAGGCTATTCCCATTTCCATTCCAAGATCATGCATTTCTTTCCTTTGCAGATAGGACGCATGCGCAGCAATTGCACCCATTTCGAGCGAACCGGATAACAAAGCAGCCGTTTTACCTGAAATCATTTCGATGTATTCGCTAAGTTGAACATCCTGGCGATCTACAAATTCCATGTCTAAAGCCTGACCTTCACAAACTGTAACGGTAGCATCCAGAAATACCTGATACATTGCTGCAAAATCATCTTTTGAATAAGAGTCTTCAGTCCCATAAAAAGCAAGTTGTTGCATAGCACCTGCAAACATCACATCCCCGGAAAGTATCGCGATGTTCTCATCCCATTTTTTGAAAACACTTGGTTTACCTCTTCGGGTATCAGCGGAATCCATGATATCATCATGAACCAAGGTAAAATTATGAAGAATTTCGATAGCTAAAGCGGCTGGTAATGCATGTTTAGGATTTCCTTCGCATATCCCACAAGAAAGCAGAGTTAGAATTGGTCGGATTCTTTTTCCTCCCGCATCCAGTGCATACCGGTACGGTTGATAAAGAGTTTTTGGGTTCGAAGGCAAGTCCAGTTCTTTCAAACCTGCTTCAACTTGAATAAATAGCTGCTTTTGTAAGTCCGTAGTGTTCAAATCTGTCCGTAGAATTTAAGCACTTAAGATACATAATCCCTGACGCTTTATCAGGCTGATTTCTCTAAAAGATGAGAGCTATTTAATTCCGAAACAGATGAACAGCCAAGCAAAGTGAGGATGATCTTCAAATCGTTAGTCCAGTGATCTAAAAGCTGCTGGGCGCCCTCGAGTCCTGATTCCGAAATAGCTTTTATGACTGGCTGAGCCGAAGCAGTAAAATTAGCACCCAGACATAATGCTTTGGCAATATCATGAGCAGATCGAATTCCTCCGGAGGCGATCAATCCAAAGCTTCGCTCCCATTGTAACGTACTGATTTGTTTAAGGCATTCGACGGTAGGGATTCCCCATTCATCAAAGTTATGATTCGGTGTTTTATTCGATGATCGATAATTCTCGACCTTAGCCCAACTGGTCCCTCCTGCTCCGGCTACATCCAACACTTCAACTCCTGCATTCAACAATCGCTTCGCAACGTATTTAGATATTCCTGCTCCTGTTTCTTTCACAATTACAGGGACATTGGAATCTTTGACCAGTTGCTCAATTCCGTTTAAAACCCCTTTGAAGTTTCGGTCGCCCTCTGGTTGCATAAGTTCCTGGAGTGGATTGAGATGGACAATGATGGCATTGGCTTCTATACTGTTTGTTAACAACATGATGTTGTCTTTGGAGAAGCCGTTTATCAATTGAACTCCACCAATATTGGAACAGATAAATGCATTGGGAGCTTTTTCCCGAACTACCGAAAAGGTTTTTGTGAGGGTCTTATCCTCCAGCATAGCACGCTGACTCCCAACTCCAAACGGAAGATTATTCGCTTCACAAAATTCAGCAATAATAGCGTTAACCGGACCTGCATCAGCATATCCGCCGGTCATTGAAGAAACAAATAATGGGAAAGAAAATGATCTACCTAAAAAAGAAGCTTCTGTAGAAACTTCATCAAGGTTTACTTCGGGAAGTGCATTGTGATTAAAATAATACCGATCAAATCCCGTGGATTGAGAATATTGAGTCCCTTCAGTTACGGTAAGTTCAACGTGATCTTTTTTTCTTTGTCTGATATCTGCCATGGATTGAAGTTCCAAATTATGGGTTACAAATCCCAACTATTTATATCGAAGTCATCCTGAGGATACTTCCGAAGGATCTGTTCAGCTATTTATTCTGAGATCAACGTTATGCAGGTTCTTCGCTTCCGCTCAGAATGACATGAAAAAATATCGAGACTAAAGTGTCCTTTTTGAGGAGATAAACCATTCACGATCCCGAGAATTCTGGAGAAGTGATCTCTGTTTCCTTGCTTCGAAAATGAGATTGCTTCGCTTCGCTCGCAAATGTTTTAAGGCAAATAAGAGCCACTATTCACATGAAAAACCTGGCCTGTGGCATGTTTCAGCTTTCCTTCTGCTAAGAATAGCACCAGATTGGCAAATTCATCAGGTGGAGCGATGGAATCCAGAAATAAGCCTTGAGTGAGATATTCTTCCCCATAGACTTCAATGGAATCTCTTGCCATGTCCGTATCTACAAAACCGGGAGCAATCGAATAAGCGGTAATCCCATCTTTACCGAAACTACGAGCGATCGACTTAGTCAATCCAATCATTCCGGCTTTACTGGCTGCATAAGAAGCATATTCCTGTGTATCACCACGTTGGCCTGCACGACTCGAAATATTGATGATCCTCCCTTCTATTCCTCGTTCTTTCCATGCGTTGATTGCCCATTTACAAAGGAGTCCAGCTGATCTTAGATTCACCTGCATGGTCTGATCCCAGTTCTCCAGCCATTCTTCGTCAGAAACCGAAAAATCGGCATCCATAAAGATTCCTGCATTGTTTATGAGTACTTCAGGGATTTGTTCTGCTGCGAATAGTTCTTTGAGTTTGGCTACTTCTTCGGGTTTCGAAAGGTTACAGGCTATGTGGGTGTATTGGGTATTGGTTGACTGTTTAATTGTAGTTCGGGAAGTTCCAATAACCTTATGACCGTGATCCAATAACAAATCTGCAATTGCTTTACCTATTCCGCGGGATGAGCCTGTGAGGAGTGTTTTCATATTGTGTTTTCTAAAATGTCTGTTAACTTTGCTAAATATGAGTCCAACAATTTTCAGATACAAAGGATATCGTTTCGTTTTCTTTTCAAGAGAGGAAGACTGAATGCATGTTCACGTTATTCATGCTGAAGGAGAAGCAAAAGTTTGGATGGAACCCAAAATTGAACTTCACAAATCGGTAGGCTTTAGTTCAAAGCAAATAAATGAGCATCATGATGAAATCAGAACAAGCTGGAACAACCATTTCGAAAATAAAGACTGAGATTACTAACATCTCTTCCCATGGAATATGGTTATTTCATGAAGGAAAAGAGTACTTTCTTTCTTACAAAGAATTTCCTTGGTTTAAGGATGCCAAAGTTCAGGAAATACTAAATGTTCAAACTCCCTCCCAAACACATTTCTACTGGCCTAATTTAGATGTGGACTTGCATTTAGATTCAATTACGGACCCAGAAAATTATCCGTTGGTAGCTTCTTAAAAAGAGATTCGTTATTCGTGAATCGTTAATTGCAGTTTTGGAGGTTCCAAAAAACCTCGAAACCATCAACCAATCATCAACTAACGACTTGCAACCGGTACAAAACTGCAAGCTTCACCGTACATAATCTTTTTTGCTGTTCCCAGTAACTTATTGGTAGTCAGTAGATAAATGGAATCAGGGACGTGTATATCACCACAGCCTTTCAGAAGGACGAACTTGTCCTGATACTCACTCCAGTCAAAGGCTTCCACCCTTCTTCGGTATAGCTCATGAACTACTTCTTTCTTTGTTAAGTGAAAGACTTCTTTCGCGTGTTCGTTGGCATGAGAGGTAATCAACATCCAGGCCCAGGGAGCGATAATGGCATCGGTAGAACAAAAAACAGATAGGTATTGGTCTTGATACTGCGACCAGTCGTAATCCTTTAAATGCTCACGGAAATCAGTCTCTTTCAGTAGCAACCCCATGTGCAGAAAGTCTTTGATATCCAGCTCCGCTATTTGAGTGGAATCATGAAACAGCTTGGCAAGGTCTATGGTGACCAGCTTCGTGTTTGCTTTTACTTTATTTAGGATTTCTTTGGGCATGTTTGTTTCTACATTTTATCCCTCCTTGGGGAGGGACAGAGTCAAAACTTGTTTTGGCTCAGGGAGAGGACGGAATTAGCTCGTTTTTATTTTCCACCACCGTCCTCCCTCTGAAATCCAGCAAGCAGAATTTCTGTCTCCCTCCAAAGGGAGACACTCTTCTTTACACTAAATACTAAAAGATTCCCCGCAGGAACACGTTCGGCTGGCGTTAGGATTATGGAAATGGAATCCCTGACCTTCGAGTCCGTCGGTATAGTCGAGTTCGGTTCCGGCCAGATATAGATAGCTTCTCATATCCACCCAGACTTTTAGTCCGTCTTTCTCAAACACCTGATCCTGTTCTCCGGGTTGTTCATCAGAGGCAAAATCAAGGTTATAAGTCAGCCCGGAGCATCCACCACTCTCAACGCCTACTTTAAGAAAAGTGTCGCTGGAAATGCCTTTTTCAGAGCGAATTTCATCAATTCTCTGAATGGCTCTGTCGCTGATGGTGATCTCGCCCATTTCTTTAAACTGAGATTACCTGAATTTCGGGGTCAATTCTTTTTACCATGCTTTCGATAGCGTATAAGGTTCCTGAAGTCGCTGTCGGACAAGTTCCGCAAGCACCCTGATAGTGAACTTTAAGACGATTGCTTTCCAGTCCGAGAACTTTCAATCCACCACCATCTGCTAATAAATAAGGTCGAACCTGTTCGTCAAGCATGCGGTTAATTTCCTGTAAACGAGGATCATCAGATTCCATCGCTTCTTTACTTACATGTACTTCAGAATCATCTTCCGCATGTAATTGAGGCTCAGCTTCCCGGATTGGCGGAGCCAGTTTACGAAGTAATTCTGACCATACAGCACTTCCATCCTGAGTTACAGTGATATACTTATCCACGTAATACACATTGATTACGCTATCAATATCAAATAATGCTGATGCAAGCTCATCTCCTTCTGCCTCAGCCGCATTTTCGAAGGAACGGGTTGTCCCATTTGTAAGCGGTTCAGCCAATACAAATCGCATGGCATCGGGATTAGGAGTACGTTCTATTTCTTTAATTTTAGCCATTGTAGTCTCTTTTTATTCGAAAAATTCTTTAGTGTATTCAATGCCTTCCACTAAACGATCAATATCGTCTTCATTATTATAAAATGAAATGGAAGCGCGTAAAGTGCCGGGGATGTTAAAGTGATCCATCACTGGTTGTGCGCAATGATGTCCGGTTCGGACTGCAATTCCTTCTTTATCGAGGATAGTACCGGCATCTGTAGGATGAATTCCATCCAGTAAAAATGAAATTACAGATGCTTTTTTATGAGCTGTGCCAACGATTTTAAGTCCTTCAACCTTGCTCAGTTTCTCTGTGGCGTATTTGACTAATTCAACTTCACGAGCAGCTATATTATCCATTCCAATTGTGTTCAGGTAATCAATAGCCGTTCCAAGTCCAACTCCGGCTGATATTGGAGGTGTGCCTGCTTCAAATTTATGAGGGAGATCATTCCAGGTTGTTTTCTCGAACGTTACCTTATCGATCATATCTCCTCCTCCTCGATATGGAGGCATGGCATCCAGCAATTCTTTCTTTCCATAAAGGATTCCGAATCCTGTTGGACCACACATTTTATGTGCTGAAAATGCGTAGAAGTCAGCATCTAATTCCTGAACATCCACTTTTGAATGAGGTACTGCCTGAGCTCCATCTACTAACACAGGAATATTTCGCTCATGGGCAGCGTCAATAATTTCTTTAACCGGATTAATAGTTCCGAGAGCATTCGATACATGAATTATGGATACAAACTTTGTCTTATCAGAAAGCAATTCATAGAATTTCTCCATGATCAGCTCGCCATTTTCATCCATTGGGATAACTTTGAGCTTAGCACCGGTTTGTTCACCTATTATCTGCCATGGAACAATATTAGCGTGATGTTCCATTTCCGTAACTAAAATCTCATCTCCTTCTTTGAAATGAGTCCGGCCATAACTGCTGGCTACCAGGTTGATGGAATCAGTGGTTCCGGTCGTGTAAATAACTTCTTCCTGATAACGGGCATTGATCAACTCACGAACTTTTTCACGTGTTGCTTCAAAAGCATCCGTAGCGTGCTGACTCAAAGAATGAATTCCACGGTGCACATTTGCGTGTTCATGTGAGTGATACGCGTTAATCCGATCCACAACCACCTGTGGCATTTGGCTACTCGCACCGTTATCCAGATATACCAATCTCTTCCCATTCACTTCTTGATTAAGAACGGGAAACTGAGCTCGTATTTCATCCCAGTTAATGTTGGTTGGTATGTCTGTTTTGGTTTGATTCATATTAGCTTTTCTTGTGTCCCTCCTTGGGGAGTGACAGAGTCAAAACTTGTTTTGGCTCAGGGAGAGGACAATTTAGACATTCATTGCCATCACATCCTCTCTCTGATCATCCGCAAGCGGATAATCTGTCTCCCTCCAAAGGGAGACATTTATCAAAATTTCAATTACTTATTATCTCTGTTCGTGTATTGAATAACTTCATTCAGAAGTAATTTCTCAACGGATTCAACTTCCATGCTTTCAACGCTTTCTAAAGCGAATGCATACACAAGGAGCTCACGGGATTTCTGCTCGGTTAAACCACGACTTTGAAGATAAAAGACCTCTTCATCCTGCAGCTGACCAATAGTTGCACCATGAGAACACAATACATCATCAGCAAAAATCTCTAACTGAGGCTTTGTGTTCACTTTTCCATTTTCTGATAACAACAGATTTCTGTTTTCCTGAAAAGAATCAATTTTCTGAGCGTCTTTGGCTACAAAAATCTTTCCATTGAAAATAGAATGAGCGTTATCATTTACCACACATTTGTGGAGCTGGTGACTTTTACCATGTGCAAAACGGTGATCCATAATGGAATGCGTATCTGCAATCTGATCTCCATCTATAAGCACCAATCCATCAACTGTGAAATCAACTTCCTGATCGTTCTGAATTACTCTTGGCTCATTTCTAAAGAGCTTAGCTCCCAGACAGATAGTGTATGAGTGATACTCAGCATTCTTATCTAACATAGCGATCGGTCTCGATACGTGAGAAGCCTGTTTTGAATCTCTTTGAATTCTTGCATGGTGAACATTGGAACCGGTAAACATCTTGAATTCTGTTACCGGAACGTTCAGATACACATTATCAGCCAGACCGATGTGCTCTTCAATAATCGTTGATTTAGAGAACATTTCTCCTATGTACAACAATCTTGGAGTTGCGTAAAAAGCTTTATCAGCATCCGTAAATACATTCAGAATATGAATAGGAGCTTTTACAACGGTTTCTTCAGGAATATGAATAAAGGTTCCATCAGAGAACGCTGCATCATTGAAAGGAGCAAATACATCGTTTTCATAATTCGTAATAGTTCCTAAATAGGACTTCACCGAATCATGATCAGCGTAATTTGCAAGGTTTCCAACAATCACACCATTTGGTAAATCCGAGATTGATGATAGCTCTTCATTGTATTCACCATTTACAAATACCAATCGGGTATTCATAGCTTCCGGAAGGAAGTGATTAGAAATATCACCTAAATCTTTAGTCCCGGCTTCTTCAACAGAAACAAAAGTGTTTTTTGTGATTGATTTGAGATCAATAAATCTCCAATCTTCATCCTTTCGGGTTGGAAAAGCAGTATTCCGGAGTTCTTCCCTTCCACGTTCATTAATCGCACGAATAGAAATAGATGTCCCTTTAGGCTCTACTTCTCCTCCGATATACGATAGCATTGTCTCTTTCTGTAATACTTCACTCATTACTGAGCTCCATTTAAAGCTAATTCTTTTTGCAGTTCATCATATCCATGAGCTTCTAACTCTTCAGCGAGTTCAATTCCTCCAGACTTGATGATTTTACCGTCCATCATAACGTGTACAAAATGCGGCTTGATGTAGTTAAGTAGACGCTGATAGTGAGTAATCATAACAATAGCGTTCTTATCACTGGCTATTTTATTAACACCATCAGAAACAACTTTTAATGCATCAATGTCCAACCCAGAATCGGTTTCATCGAGGAAAGAAAGCTTTGGATCTAGCACGGCCATCTGGAAAATCTCATTCTTTTTCTTTTCTCCACCAGAGAATCCGGTATTGATAGAACGGCTCAGAAACTGATCCTTCATTTCAATAACATCCAGTTTGCTTTCGATATAATCTTCAAACTCCAGCGGATCCAGTTCTTCGCGCTCGTTCGCACGTGCAATGGTGTTATAAGCTTCACGAAGCAATGTTTTGTTGGTAATACCAGGAACTTCAACCGGATACTGGAAAGCAAGGAATAAACCTAAATGTGCTCGTTCATCAGCATCCATTTCTGTGATGTCTTCCCCTTCAAAAAGGATTTCACCTTCGGTTACTTCATATTCCGGGTGACCAGAAACAACTTTAGAAAGGGTACTTTTACCACTTCCGTTAGGTCCCATGATCGCATGGATTTCACCAGCGTTTACTTTCAGGTTTACACCCTTTAAGATTTCAATGTCTTCGCCTTCAACTGAGGCATGTAAATTTTTGATTTCTAACACGTCTTCTTCTTTGTCTTTTTTGATATTTAATTTCTTTCGTCAATAACAGTTATCCTGAGGACACCTCTGAAGGACCTAACTGAATATCCGTCTAGTTTCATCGCTTTCGCTCTGAATGACTTATCCAGTACCGGATAACTACCCAACACTACCTTCCAGTTTTACATCCAGAAGCTTGTTCGCCTCTACAGCAAATTCAAGGGGTAGCTCTTTTAACACATCTTTCACAAATCCATTAATAATCATGGAAATCGCATCCTGCTCACTAATTCCACGCTGCATCAGATAGAAAATCTGTTCTTCTCCTACTCTGGATGTTGTAGCTTCATGCTCCACGCTACTGGTTGGATTTTCGGATGAGATATATGGGAACGTATGAGCTCCGCATTCCTGACCGATTAACATAGAATCACAAACAGAATAATTTTTCGATCCATGAGCTTTCTTACCGATTTTCACTTCACCACGGTAACTATTGTTTGATTGTCCGGCTGAAATACCTTTAGAGATAATTGTACTCTTGGTATTCTTTCCGAGGTGAATCATTTTTGTACCAGTATCAGCCTGCTGCTTTTTGGTCGTCACAGCAACTGAGTAGAATTCACCGATAGAATTATCACCCTGGAGAATCACACTTGGATACTTTAAAGTAACGGCGGAACCTGTTTCAAGCTGAGTCCAGGAAATCTTTGAATTTCTTCCTTTACAAATACCACGCTTGGTTACAAAATTAAAGATACCCCCTTTTCCATTTTCATCACCGGAATACCAGTTTTGAATAGTAGAATATTTGATATCTGCATCATCCAATGCTACTAACTCAACCACAGCAGCGTGAAGTTGATTCTCATCATACATAGGAGCGGTACAACCTTCGAGGTAGCTTACACTCGCACCTTCTTCAGCAACGATTAATGTTCTTTCAAACTGTCCTGAATCCATATTGTTAATACGGAAATAGGTAGAGAGCTCCATTGGACATTTAACCCCTTTTGGGATGAAACAGAATGATCCATCAGAGAATACGGCTGAATTCAGTGCTGAATAAAAATTATCTCGTACAGGAACAACAGATGCCATGTACTTCTTCACTAACTCTGGATGCTCTTTAATTGCCTCTGACATTGAACAGAATATTACACCTGCTTCAGCTAGCTTTTCTTTGAACGAAGTAAAGATCGAAACACTATCAAAAACGGCGTCAACAGCAACACCTGCAAGCATTTTTTGTTCTTCAAGCGGGATCCCAAGTTTTTCGTAAGTCTCACGAATATTCGGATCAACATCATCCATGCTATCTAACTGAGGCTTCTTTTTCGGAGCCGAGTAGTACAGCATATTTTCAAAATCAGGTTTCTTGTAGGTAGCATTGAACCAGGTAGGCTCTTCCATTTCTTTCCAGGCATGATATGCCTTCACACGGAAATCGGTCATCCACTCCGGTTCTTCTTTAACCCGCGAAAGCTCACGAACTATCTCTTCACTGATACCTTTTGGAAACTCTTCGTACTCAACATCGGTGGTGAATCCATACTTATATTCCTCACCAATCATCGATTCCAGAGCTTTTACTTCATCACTTAATTCTTCGCTCATTAACGTCTGTTTATTTATGCTTTAAATTCATCATTGTAAACCGTCTTTAACATTGCTTCGTTCAACGATTTACAGGCTTATTTAGATTCCGTCCAAAGATACAAAATCTAGCTCTCAGAATTAAATGAAGAGTAATTGAGAATGTCTATTGAGTAGATTTATTTAGCAAGCTTCAAAAGTCTCAATTTAAAAAAGAAAATAAGAGATGGTCCCAAGTATAATTGTAAATAAAAAAAGTGTGACGAAAAAAACTATAACCACAAGAAAGCTAATTATGAATGACCCGAATTTGTCATTCTCATTCATGTAAGTTCGGAAGTATAGAATTAGAACAAACGCATAGAGCACGTAATTAAAAATCAGTGGCACTTTGATTAATGGAGTTAAAAAGGCTACTAACAGGGTTGAATGCGCAATTAGAAAAGAGGATATGGTTACATGCTCAGCAAAATTGTTTTTACTATAAATCAATGCAGAAGGAGCAGCCAAAAAGAAAATTGATACGATCCAGAAAAACTTGAAATAGTCTTTTATTATAGTTCCAGCTTCGTATCCAATCTTAAAGACAAGTGTATCTCTGAGAGTTTCAGTTGTCTCCGGAGAGTTTTCGATTGGGAAAAAATTGACTGAAATAAGATACAGTGAAATAGAAATGATTAAATAAGAAATTGGATTGAATACCCCCTTCCTTCGACCCGATATATAATCTTGTATAAAAGATTTTGGAGTAAATGTTAATCCTCTCAAGTTGTAGAGGTATCCTTTATCCATATTAATGAAAGTGGAAAAAGCTTCTCCAAGTACCGTTTTAAAGGAAATTCCCCTAAGAGTAGCTACTTCCCCACAATTAGGACAGTAATTTTCTGTGTGGTTATACCCACAAGCTATACAGCTTTCTTGTTTCTGTACTTCCTTCAAGGAATCCTCACTTCAAGAATTTTACTCTTTGAGATGGTCTTAATACTAACAACTGAAATCGTATTCGGTACTAAAATTGAATCTCCAAGTTTGTATTGAATAGAGCCTCCATCAAATTCTAAGGTACCCTCTCCTTCCAGAATCATTAAAATGATACAGGAATCAAAATCTGAATAATTTCTTGTACTAGATTCTTCTATCAATAAACGATTGGTTACGAAATACTGACTTCGCCCAATCTCAGCTTCTTTTGCAGAATGATCATAGTTGGTTTTGTACTCATCGTAATGATTGTAGTCAATGGCATCAACTGCTTCTTCCACATGCAACTCCCGGCCAACTCCATTTGCATCCACCCGATCGAAATCATAAATGCGATAGGTGATGTCTGAGGTTTGCTGGATTTCTGCGATTAGTAATCCTTTACCAATAGTGTGGACACGTCCTGCCGGAAGAAAGAATACATCATCATTAAAAACATCTTCTCGGTTAAGAATATCTGTGAGTCTCCCCGATTCAAAAATTTCAAAATACTCCTCTTTACTGGTTTGTTTATTGAAACCTGAAATTAAGGTCGCTCCTTCTTCTGCATCTACCACATACCACATTTCAGTTTTACCGAAAGAGTTGTGACGTTTCATTCCAAGCTCATCGTCAGGATGCACCTGGATAGAAAGATCATCATTGGCATCTATGAATTTGATGAGTAATGGGAATTTATTTCCGAATTTTTGATAGACTTCTTCCCCAACCAACTCCCCTTTAAATTCATCAATAAGTTCAACCAGGTTCTTTCCAGCAAGCGGACCTTCAGCTACCTCTGAGATATCTCCTTCTACTCCTGAGATCTCCCAGCTTTCGCCGCAGATTTTGGAATCACCCGTAGGTTTATCGAGTACGGTTCCGAGTTTCTCGCCGCCCCAGATTTTGTCTTTAAGTATGGGTGTAAATTTTAGAGGGTATAAATTTTTGTTACTCATGCTTTCTTTTTTAGAGTCATTCAGAGCGAAAGCGAAGAATCTGCACAATTATAAAGCTGTGAAGATCCTTCGGAAGTATCCTCAGGATGACGAAAAATTGTTTAACCTATTTTTTACTCAATAAAGCCGCTACACAGCTTGTATTTACTATATCTTCCCAGCTACAACCACGGGATAAATCCATCATAGGTTTTGCCAGTCCCTGAATAACCGGACCTGTAGCTGTTGCTCCTGCAAGTCGTTCTGTGATTTTGTATCCAATATTACCAGCATCCAGATTTGGAAAGATAAACACATTTGCATTTCCAGCCACTTCAGATTCCGGAGCTTTTCTTTTTCCAATGGAATCTATCAAAGCCGCATCAAATTGAAGTGTACCATCAATTTTTAGCAATGGGTTTTGTTCTTTCGCTAATTCAAGAGCTTCTTCAACTAAATCAACTCGTTCATGTCGTGCACTTCCTTTTGTAGAAAAGGAAAGCATAGCAACTTTAGGTTCCTGTCCGGTTAGTGCTTTATATGATTCGGCAGAATCAACTGCAATTGTCGCTAACTGCTCGGCTGTTGGATATGGAACTACGGCACAGTCGCCATAAGAAAACACCCTTCCATCTTCAAAGCTCATTAAGAATATACTTGAGACTACATTAGATCCCGGTTTAAGCCCGATTGACTGAATAGCTGCTCTTAGAACATCTCCTGTAGTAGAAATGGACCCGGCGACACATCCATCTGCGTCACCTTCAGCTACCATAGAAGCGGCGAAGAATAATGGATCTTGAACGATTTCTTTAGCCTGTGCTTCGGTTATTCCTTTATGTTTTCTTTTTTCAAAAAATGATGTCGCGTAGGTTTCAAGCTTCGCACTGGTTGCTGGATTTATAATCCGTATATCATCATTAATTTCCGGAGTAATGTCATTCTGTATAAGTAGAATTTCACAGATTTTTTCTTTGGTAAGAAATTCAGCCGCCCTTAATACTCGTTCATCTGAAGACCTTGGTAATACAATAGTTTTCTTAAGTGATGAAGCCTTTTCACGTATCTCTTTAATTATTTTCATGTATTTATATCAGTATCAAAATCGAAATTAATGCGAGTAGTAATCCCGCTTTTTGTTTTGTTGAAAGCTCATCTTTCCAAACAACGAATCCTATCAAAGCCCCAAATAAAACATTTGCAACATTTGCAATGGAAAACACAATAGATCCTTGCATTTCCTTCAGTGCTAAAATTAAGAAAAATGAAGAGTAAAGGTTAGCCACTCCGATAATTATCCCACATAATATTTCTTTTCCTGAGAAATTTAATTCCTTTTTATATGCGAGTACTATCATGCCCAATACAAATGAAGAAAAGAAAATCATAGATAGAAAACTGTATTCAGAAAGTACCCCGGAAAACTCGCTTTCATACACTTTAAGAGACGTATCTGCTATACCTGTCATCAAAAAAAGCAGTATCGGAAAAATGAAATCTGAAGAAACCCTGGACTGACTTTCTTTAATTCTAGGAATCAGTAAGTATAAAGCCAGGAAAACAAATCCAATGCCAAAGTATTTTACTACATGGAATGATTCTCCATAGATAAATAAGCTGATGGCGATCGGAATCACCAGCGACATTCTCATCGCAGCAATACTAATACCCATTCCTATTTTATTGATGGATGCACTATAAATGAACAGGTTAGCAATGAAAATTACACCTAATACTAACGCTAGTAATAGTATTGTGAAAGGAATTTGGTGTTCAGCAAAAGAATAGGAATCAGAAATAAAAAAGCTTATTCCTGCGGCAGTTATATAATTGATACAAAGTACATTTAATACTCTGCTTTTCGATTGTTCTGCTACTTTAAGAAAATGCGCGATAGAAAGTGAACAAGCTACACTCAGAGCAACATAAAACAAACCCATTAGTCAACTAGACTTATACTCGTATCCCCGAAATAAATTACGTTCTGGGGACGATTATGAAGTCTTCTTGAGGTGTAGTCCACATTCCGTTGCAGATGGTTTATAATTCCGGATACCGTTCCTTCCCTCTTCTTCATTGCATCCGCTATGAAATAGGTGAAAATACTATGCCTTTTCTGATCACCATTTGCTACTGAAAAATCCCGGGAACGTTGATTCTCAGTTGCTGCGAAAATAACTATCGAATTATTATTGTTCTCTAAAACCCCCTCTGAAAGAGATTCATTAAGGGCAGTACTTTCATTCTCTGAATTGATGTAATCCAGATCATTAATAACAATAATTTCTTTTACCGGCAGATCAGACAGTCCTCGCAGTAATGAATTCAGTTTTATGTTAGGATATTGATTGGGTTCGGTAGAAATAATCTCTATTTCCTCATTTTCATTACCTATCGCATAACCCGAAACATATACTATCAACCGTTTTTGTGGCCTACGTAATTTATTTACAAATCTGTTGTATGCAAGATTCAATCTTTGTTGTGAATCGATATTATTTGCTTTATCAATATTTTCTGAAGGAATACCTAAAGCATTTTGAAAGTATTCTTCCATCAATCTTAAATCTCTTTCTGCATATGTTCTTTCAGAAAATTCTCCCTGATACTGCCCATTCGAAAGCATAAATACGAAAGTGCTGTCATTGTTAGTTCGAAGAGTCGGGATGTTACTTTCAACATCTACATTCCCGAATGGAATGTTAGGTATCGCAATTATCGAAAGCTGTGAAGCGAATTCGGATGGTCTCCAGATAGGATATGCATCAGTTTTGGAGATCCAGGTTTCAGAAATTCCATAAAGAACCTTATACCACAAACTGTCTTCCTCAACCAACTTCATTTGACTACCAAAGGCGAGATCAGTAAGCACATTTCTTGAATCCAGTTCGGGCTCATCTCTTAACGCAGTAACCTGAGTAGAAACAACTGCAAAACTCTCGAATATATTTTTAAGCGGGATTACTTCTGTATAGGTTTCATTATTAAAATAAACTTCCAATTCAATTGCATCGCTACTATCATACTCAAATATCTCTGGATTAAGGTCTTCAATCAAATTGATGGAATAAGTAGAATTATTAGGCTCTATTTCTTTTTCACCTACTATAATCTCATTCCTGTGGAAAATTGAATATGTTGCTTTTAAACCAGGTCCGGGTATTGCCGTTACAATTTCAGTTTCTTCAATACTACCTGTTTTACGAAGCAACCTGCTTTCACCAGTTGGTGTGGCTTCTCCATTCGGTTTCATATTCAGAAAAGAGCTTAACGTTATAAAACCAGCCGTTCCAAAAAGAACATTTCTTTGTATGACATTATCTGAATTATTTTTTTGCACAGAAATAGCAGCTGTAGTAGCTATTCCTGCGCCTGCCAGGCCTAATAAAACTGATTTCCAAGTTGGTTTATATTGCTGAATATATCGGTCAGTTTTCACCCTTTGAGCATACTCAAAGGTATTTTCAGCTTTTAGTTGAAAGGTAATTATTGGAGAATTGGGATTCGTTGTTCCTACTCGTTCAAGAAATTTAGTTGAGCTTAATAACTCAAAATCATTACGATCAGTCTCATACTGATTTTCAACCACCCACTTTGAGCTGGAACAAGCAGTACCCAAGAACAAGAGACTTAATATCGCTGATTTAATAATGGGTGAGTTCATCATGCCCATGGAGTTTGTTTGGAGGCGATGGCAATTTTTGCAGCATCAATAGCAATTACTAATTCTTCATTCGTTGGGATAACGTAGATCTCTGTATCTGAGTCTTTTGAATTAATTTTCTTGTCTTCCGGAATATTCTCATTTCTTCCTGAATCAACTTTCACCCCTAAACCTTCCATTTCAGAAAGTATTTGCTCTCTGATTTTTGGTGCATTTTCACCAATTCCACCAGTAAAAATAATTGCATCCGCACCATTCAGAGCTGCTATGTATGATCCTATATATTTTTTAGCCCGATAGCAAAATACATCAATTGCTTCTTTACAACGGCGGTCTCCATCTTCTGCTTCCTGTAATAAGTCACGCATATCTGCAGCATATCCACTCAAACCAAGCAGTCCACTATGTTTATTTAACAGAGCGTGAACATTAGCGAGAGATAATTCTTCTTTTTCTATTAGATAGAATAAGATAGAAGGATCAATATCACCGCTTCTTGTTCCCATAACAAGACCTTCCAGCGGAGTAAATCCCATACTTGTATCATAAGAATCACCATCTTTAATGGCCGTAATAGAACCGCCATTCCCCAGATGGCAGGTGATAATCTTAGAGCCCTCCTTAGGTTTGCCGGAAAGCTTATAATATTGTCTGCTTACGTAATAGTGTGAAGTCCCATGAAAACCATATTTCCTGATTTTATATCTTCTGTATAACCGGTTTGGGATTCCATATAAATAAGCATGTTGAGGAATAGAATGATGGAAAGCAGTATCAAAAACAGCAACATGAGGCACATTAGGTAAATGCTTCTTTGCCGCTCTGATTCCCTGTAAATTTGGTGGATTGTGCAGGGGGGCAATATCGAAGGCATGTTCAATAGCTTCTTCTACATCTTCATCTATCAGGACTGAGTCTTTAAAAGTCTCGCCTCCATGCACTACCCTATGACCAACTGCTTCTATTTCGTCAAGAGAGTGCAGGAAATTGTTGTCGGCCTCAATCAATAACTCCATAATCACTTTTAAAGCAACCGCATGGTTATCAATAGCCATTGACTTCTTAACTGACTTCTCCCCTTTAAATTCCTGCTTAATAATGGAGGTAACTGCTCCAATTCGTTCTACTAAACCTTTACAAAGCGTTTCTTTCTTCTCCGAATCAATGAGTTGATACTTAATAGATGAACTACCACAATTTATTACGAGAATCTTCATGTCTTAAAAAGAGATTATGGCCCCAAGCCCAATTAATTGCCGAAATGCAAAATTTGAATCAGAGCCAGATGGATCAGATAACCAGAACGGGATATCATATCGAATAAAAATACCACGATCTTTGCCTAAATAATCAGGAATATTGAAAGAAAGTTGAAAACCGGTACCAGCATCAGCAAACATGGTGGTAAAATGACTGGTGATAATTGTACCACCCTCCTGTTCTTTTATTGGAAAGCCAACATCAGCAAAGAAATAACTTCTTAATTCAGCTAAATCACCAATAATTGAAATTCCTTTTATTAAAGTGTTGATTGGATTAGGATATTCAATCTCTGTATTGAGAGAGCCTATAGATTCATAAAATGGATTTCCGCCTGCTTCCAGTTCTCTGATATCTCTTTTTAAATACCCTCTTAGATTTGGTCCTCCACTCACTTGAAATATTCCCTTTCCAAACCACGGTTCTGGAATACTACCTTTGGAACGGGAAATTCCGCGATTTATCCAATATTGTGGACTTTCCATACTACTAAGGAATCCATATTCAGAATATAAATCTGAGTTATTGTATCCAAAGAACCCTCTTACCCGAAGTCTGAAATTTTCACTTAAATTAACTCTCTGAATCAATTGAATTGAACCCGTTGTAAAATCTCCTGAATTACCTAACAAACTTTGTTCAACCTTCAATATCCCAAAAAATCGCCCAATCGCCGGGTTTTTAGTAATCGAATAACTGGCACCTAGTAAGGTTTTCCAATCCTTATTCCAGAAGTGAGCATATTGGCGATAATCAGGCTCAATGAGTTTTTCCTGTGATACATAGATAGATAACTCTTTATTTTCGTATTCATCAAAGCCCGACTGCCAGCGTTTGTTGAATTGAAGTCGATGTGCAGAATATCCATCTCGAATACTACTTATAACCTGAATACTACCTTCATTTGCATAATCTGAAATAGCCTTAATAGGCTCAATAAATGATACGTAATATGAAACTGGTAGCTCAGGAAGCCAGGTTCCAACCCAGACACCTGCGTCTAATCGGTGTGGTCCATCTTTAAATGTACCTTCCACTTCTCCTAAGGTTCGTACTCCTATTCGGATACCGTCAACATCATTGTACCAGAGATCGGGAGCAAAAGTAAATCTGTAAGGGTCGTCTTGTGCATTGAGATTAAGAGAGAGCATCCCTAAAAAGAAAAGAAAAAAACATGTTTTTAAGGGATGAAAATGCGCCACTCAGGTAGTATTTGATCGTTCACAATCAGGTTATATGTAAGCCGGATGAGCCGTTTTTGTTCCGGCCATTGAAGGTACGAATCGAGCTCATCAATAGAAATCCATTGGAAATCGGTGTGTTCGTCGTCCAGTTCCGGAGTTGCTTCATTATCTAATGCAACGGCAAAAGCAGGAATATGGTGTATTTGGTCAGATTTAGCCTCATAAAAGGTATTTACTGAAGGAATTGACCAGAATTCCTTCGGAGCAAGTCCTGTTTCTTCCTTCAATTCTCGCAGAGCCGCTTCCCAATATTTCTCACCTTCTTCAACTTTCCCACCAATCATCCGCCATTGATGTGCGTATATCTTTTTCGACGAACGAAGAAATAGAAGAAACTCTGGCGTTCCTTGCTTCATTCTATATATATACACATCTATGAGCTTTTTCATGAAAGCTTTGGTGTAATATTAGATTTCAATCTTTTTGATTTCCAGTTCTAACTTCCCAGCTGGAACCTGAATCTCGGCTACTTCTCCAACTTTCTTTCCGAGTAACCCTTTTCCAATAGGAGAATCAACAGAAATTTTACCTTTGGCAAAGTCTGCTTCGTTTGGAGAAACCAACGTATACGCCATTTCCTTTCCCATTTTTTTATTCAGAATGGTCACCTTTGTGAGTACCCTAACCTGACTCAAATCCAGATCTTTAGCGTCCAGAATACGAGCATTAGCAAGAATATCTTCCAGCTTAGTAATGCGGTCTTCCATATGCCCCTGAGCTTCTTTAGCTGCATCGTACTCTGCATTCTCACTCAAATCCCCCTTTGCTCGCGCTTCTGCAATATCCGCTGCAATTTCTCTTCTGCCACGGGTTTTTAAATCTTTTAACTCTGCATCCAGCTTGTCATAGCCTTCTTGTGATAAATATTGGATGTTGCTCATATTCGTATTCGTTACTTCAATTTCATTAAATAAAAAAAGCATTCCGCCATTGTGGGATGCTTTAATCTAATAAATTTGAAAATACGGTTATAATGGTTGTTTGTCTAATTATATTGAGTGTTTTCTTTTTTTGAAAGTGATTTTACTGAAAGTATCAGCGCAAGCATTATGAAAAGTGAACCTGCAAAAAAAGGTGCTCCCGGAAATTGAAAAAATGCTATTTCAGAGGTAAAAAAGCTAAAAAGGTTAGTCATCAATAAGGGGCCAAAAATAGCTGTAAAGCTTACCAGGCTCGTCAAAGCACCCTGTAGCTCTCCTTGTTGATTATCAGGTACTTTATTTGAAATAATACCTCTAAGTGCAGGTCCTGCAAATCCCCCAAGGCAATAAGGAATAATCATTGCCAGCATTATATATCCGGTAGGTGATAATGAAAAACCGATAAGTCCTAGCGCACTAAAAATTAATCCTAAATACACCGATTTAACCTCACCCAACTTTGGAATTACAATGCGGGTCAACCCACCCTGTACGATTGCAACACAAAAACCAACCACTCCAAGAGAGATACCTACCATCCCTTCGTCCCATGAAAATTTATACATCGTGTAGTAGGTCCATGTACTTTGAGTAGCATGCTGGGCCATATAAATCAAAAAGAAAATACCGAGCATGGCTGTTATACCCGGGAACAACCGTACTTGCTTCAATGAACCCAATGGATTGGCTCTTTTAATATCAAAGGCTCTTCGGTTCTCTTTAGCAAGTGACTCAGGCAGAACAAAAAATCCGTATAAAAAATTAATAAATGTAAGACCTGCTGCAGCAAAGAATGGAATTCTGGAACCTATTTCTCCTAAAAGACCTCCAATAACCGGACCAATTATAAAACCCAATCCAAAAGCAGCTCCTACAAGTCCAAAGTTCTGAGCTCGCTTCTCAGGAGTACTTATATCTGCAATGTAAGCCGTTGCAGTAGTTATACTTGCACCGGTTATACCTGCAAAGAAACGGGCTATAAATAGCCATCCAATGGTTGGGGCAAAGCCGGTGATAACATAATCTATAGCAAAACCTGCTAAAGAAAATAAAAGCACGGGTCGACGGCCAAAACGGTCACTCAGAGCGCCTACAATCGGTGCGAAAAGAAATTGAATAAAAGAATACAGGAACATTAAAGCGCCACCATAAAGAGCCGCATCACTAAGTTCCTCTCCGGTAAGTTCTACGATAAGTGATGGAACAACCGGTATAATAATCCCCAGGCCGATAACATCAAGCAAAATCGTAATAAAAATAAAGGCAAGCGCTGCCTTACGCGGTTCTTTCTGCATGGTAAAATTATTCGACTGCAATGATACCGGTATTTGAAAGCGATTGAAAGGGGCATATGTGAACTTCTCTATTCCATTCCCAAAGAAAAGACAAATAAAGTCCCCTCTTGAGAGGGGCTTCAGGGGTGTGTACCTTAGGGGAAATTAAAAATATATACATGCCCCGAAAACTTACTACTAAAGAAATACTCGAAGAAAACCTTGCTCAGGCTCCTCCTTCAAAACTCAGTGAAGTAAAGGTGATCCTTCATAATATCAGGAGTCTTCATAATGTAGGATCCACTTTTCGATCCTGTGATGCCTTTGGAGTTTCTGAGCTGTTACTTTCAGGGTATACTCCGCTTCCTCCCCGAGCCGAAATTAACAAGACGGCGATTGGTGCTGAAGAGTACGTAAAGTGGACCGGTTGGGATGATGTGGAAACCATGTGTTTCTCGCTGAAAGATGAAGGATATGTGTTAATTGGCCTAGAACAAACTACAAACAGTATTCCGCTCCCGGATTTTGATGCTAAAGCATACCCCAAGATCTGTTTCATTATGGGAAATGAGGTCACCGGAATTGATGAAGACATTCTTCCGTTCATCGATGAATTCATTTCCATCCCTCAATTCGGCCAAAAGCATTCACTTAATGTTTCCGTAGCTGCAGGAGTTATGTTGTATGCTTTATTAGAGAAGTTATGGCGGAATTAACTTTAAGGTAGTTTCTTCAAAAAGTCTATTGCCTAAAAAAAGAATCGGGGTATTTTAAGCCGGAATTTTAATCACTTTTTGCTATGACATCAGAACCATCTTCAAATTCATTCTTCAATAAGTTTCTAAATAAAATAGAAGTTGCCGGTAATAAACTCCCTGACCCGGCAATCCTGTTCTTTTACCTTATGGTGTTTGTATGGTTACTCTCCGCTATTCTCGCACCAATCGATTTTGGAGAAGTCCACCCTCTTACGGGAGAAGAATTATCTGTAAAAAACCTTCTCACTGGTGCTGCTCTGGCTAATTTCTTTGCCACAATGACTACTACATTCACTAGTTTTGCGCCATTAGGTATTGTGTTAGTAGCAATGCTCGGAGTTGGGGTTGCAGAAAATTCCGGTTGGATTGATGCTGGTCTTAAGAAGTTGTTGAACGTTACTCCAAAGTTTTTACTCACTCCAATGTTGGTGTTAATTGCGATTGTGAGTCATACTGCTGCGGACGCTGGCTATATTTTGGTAATTCCACTTGGAGGTGTGATTTTTTACGCTGCAGGTCGACATCCTTTAGCTGGAATTGCAGCTGCTTTTGCAGGTGTAAGTGGTGGTTTCGCTGCTAATTTTATTCCTTCGGCAATTGATCCTCTGATTATGAGTTTCACCCTTGAAGCGGCACGTATTCTGGATCCTGAAATTAGTTTAAATCCACTAAATAATATTTATTTCACTGGAATCTCTTCTCTGCTTATCGTCTCTGTAGGATGGTTTGTAACCGATAAAATTGTAGAACCAAGATTAGCTTCTTCTGTTGTTGATGGAGATGAAGAAGAAATGCCTAAGATGGAGATGGTTTCTGAGAAAGAAAGCAGAGCATTCTGGATGGGCCTAGGTGCGATGATTCTTGGAATTATTGGTCTTATTCTCTGGGCAATCCCAGCTGATTCTGCTCTCAGAGGCCCTGATATGATTGATCCGGATGTACTTTCCCTAACTTCGTTTAATGCCCCTTTAATGCAGGCTATAGTTCCATTAATCTTTGTGTTTCTTCTGATTCCAGGAGTGGTATATGGAATAGCTTCTGGCAAGTATAGTAGTTCAAAAGACATGATTGATAACATGACAAAGTCGATGCAAAGCATGGGTTATTATATTGTGATGGCTTTCTTTTGTGCACTCTTTATTGATGCTTTTTCGAGTTCTAATATCGGTCTGCTCGTTGCACTAAAAGGAGCAAACTTTCTCCAGTCACTGGATCTTCCGGCTCAGATAACCATTGTGGGAATTATCTTTTTAAGCGGTTCAGTAAATCTTTTGGTTGGTTCTGCCTCAGCTAAATGGGCCTTAATCGCTCCAATTTTTGTCCCCATGTTGATGCAACTTGGAATTTCTCCAGACCTGACACAAGCTGCTTACCGCGTTGGTGACTCTGTTTCAAATATTATCACCCCTCTACTGCCTTATTTCCCGCTGGTAGTAGTTTTCTGTCAGCGATATGTGAAGAATACTGGTATAGGAACACTTATTTCTATGATGCTTCCTTATTCCATTATATTTGCTGTTACATGGACAATCTTTCTGCTTATTTACTGGTGGATTGGAATTCCTTTAAGCTTTGAGGCGAGTTATTTCTATCCTTGAAATATGAACTAATCTTATTAAGTGATCTTAGTTTTAACTTATCTGAGATCACTTTCCTTACTTAAGGATTAATGAATTTAAACTATTTCTAAATTCAATAATTCATCATTCATAATTGATGTCTTCTTTCTTTATCTTCGGTGCTTATACAAGGATTTTAGTTACAGATGGCAGATAAAAAGAGAATTTTAGTTACTTCGGCACTTCCATATGCAAATGGGCCGCTTCATTTAGGGCACCTAGCCGGAGCTTATTTAACCGCAGATTTATATGTTCGGTACAAACGACTCGTAGGAGATGATGTCGTTTATATTTGTGGATCGGATGAACATGGGGTTCCAATCACCATAGCCGCAGAAAAAGAAGGTGTTTCTCCTCAGGATATCGTAGATCGTTATCATGAAATGAATAAAAAAGTATTCGAAGATTTTGGAATCTCTTTCGATTACTACGGACGAACCAGTTCGAAAGTCCATCACCAAACTTCTCAGGAGATTTTCACTGTTTTAAATAACAAAGGCTTCTTCAAAAAGAAAACAGAGCAACAATTATATGATGCAAAAACGGATATGTTTTTGCCTGATCGATATGTTAAAGGAACATGTCCTAATTGTAGTTTTCCGGAAGCCTACGGAGATCAATGTGAGAATTGTGGGACATCGCTCTCTCCTACTGAATTAATAAATCCGGTCAGTGCCTTATCGGGTGAAGTTCCTGAACTAAAAGAAACTGAGCACTGGTATATGCCTTTGGGTGATGTTCAACCTAAGCTTGAGGAATGGTTAGAGACCCGTGAAGGCTGGAAACCTAATGTAATGGGTCAGGTTAAGAGTTGGTTAAACGACGGACTTTCAGACAGGGCAGCAACGCGTGATCTGAGTTGGGGCGTTCCGGTTCCTCTTGATGAGGCTAAAGGTAAAGTGCTGTACGTTTGGTTTGACGCTCCAATCGGTTATATCTCTGCCACTAAAGAATGGGCTCAGAAACAAGGAAATACAGATGCATGGAAAGACTATTGGCAGAATGAAGAAACGGAACTTTATCATTTCATCGGAAAGGATAACATTGTCTTCCATTGTATTATGTTCCCAATTGTTCTAATGGAACATGGTGATTATGTGCTTCCAAAGAATGTACCTGCTAATGAGTTCTTAAATCTGGAAGGAAAGAAATTATCTACCTCAAGAGGTTGGGCAGTCTGGTTACATGAGTATCTGGAAGATTTTGAGCCTGACTTATTACGATATGCCCTTGGCTCTACCCTTCCGGAAAGTAAAGATTCAGATTTCTCCTGGAAAGACTTCCAGGCCAGAGTTAATAATGAGCTTGCAGCTGTACTAGGTAATTTTGTAAATCGCTCCCTTACGTTCACAGAAAAATTTGCAGATGGAAAAGTCCCGGAACTAATTAATCCCAATGAGACAGATTCTGAAGCATTGAAGGCTATCCTTCAGCAAAAAGAAAAGGTAACAGCAGCTTACGAAGCTTTCCGTTTTAAAGAAGCAATCGCTGAAAGTCTCAATTTAGCACGGGTAGGAAATAAATATTTCACTGAAACAGAACCCTGGAAAACCAGAAATGAAAATCCTCAGGCTTGCAATAACACATTACATATAAGTCTTCAGATTTGTGCCGCTTTATCTATGTTGATGGAGCCCGTGCTCCCTGCTTCAATGAAGAAATTAAGGAATCAACTACAAGTGGCTGAAGGACTCAGTTGGGATGACATCACTAATTCAATGCTTTCCTCTGGAACCGTAGTTGAAGTTGGTGAAGTACTTTTTACTAAGGTAGAAGACTCAGAAATCGAAAAACAAATACTCAAATTGGAAGAACGAGCAGCAGCAAACGATCCCGCATCCAAATTCCCAAAATTGAAAGAGAATATTGGCTTCGAAGATTTTATGAAACTTGATTTGAGAGCCGGGGAAATCTTATCAGCAGAAAAGATCAAGAAATCAGATAAACTTCTTAAACTGCACGTAGATTTAGGGCTGGAAAAACGAACGATTGTTTCCGGTATCGCTAAGCATGTTGATATGGAATCCCTTGTTGGACAAAAAGTATGTGTAGTTGCTAATCTTGCTCCAAAGAAATTAATGGGAGTTGAAAGTCAGGGCATGATCTTGATGGCAGAAGATACCGAGGGAAATCTAAAATTCGCTGAAACAGCTGCAGAACCTGGTAGCACCATCACCTGATATGCCTTTAACTTCTCCTTCTACTTCTGTAAAAAAGCTACAGTTTGATGATTATCAGCTTGGGTATACTCTCCTTGATAAAGGAGTTGTATTCCGGCTATTTGCTCCACAAGCTGATGAAGTTGTTCTTGAAGTTTTTGATCACTATGAGCAAACTTCTGGCTCTCGGTTTAAAATGCAGAAGGATGAGCATGGAATATGGAACTATCATCATTTAGCAAGTAGACTAGTAGGAAAATGGTATGGGTATTCTCTGCATAAGAAGGAAGCTTCTTTATTCTATGAACCGACTGTTCACCTTATTGCTGACCCCTGGAGTAAACATGTAACTTCAAGGAATCATTACCTTGGGTTTGCCAAAACAAAAATCGTAGAAGATGAAAACTTCGAGTGGGAAGACGACGATTTTGTGACTCCGGATGATCTCAGAGATTTAGTCATTTATGAGACTCATATTAAAGACATGGTCGCCCATCCTTCGGCTAAAACTTATGTTCAGGGAATTTATAATGATTTCCGTGAAGCTGAAATTGGAGGTATTAGTCACCTTAAAAGTCTTGGGGTAAACGCTGTAGAGTTCCTCCCCTTACAGAAGTTTGCTTATTACGAGCCTCCTTTCAACCAAAAGATTGAAGGCGGATTAGTTAACACCTGGAATCCTTATGCCCGTAATTATTGGGGATATATGACTTCCTTCTTTTTTGCTCCGGAAACCATTTATGCCTCTGACGCCACACTGGAAGAGAAAGAGATTGTTGGACGTACTAATGCCGCTTCAACCGAGCTAAAGGACCTGGTTAATGCTCTTCATAAAGAAGATATCTCAGTAATTATGGATGTGGTGTATAACCATGCCTCTCAATATGATTTAAATCCTCTTAAATACACGGATAAAGGACATTATTTCAGAACTAATGAGCTTGGTCAGTATTTAAATGATAGCTGGACCGGTAACGATATTGAGACACAAACTGAATATTCCAGAAAGCTGATTGTTGAATCTATCAAGCACTGGATGATAGAATATCATATTGATGGATTCAGGTTTGATCTTGCAGGCATTATCGATTGGGAAACAATTGATTTGATTAAGAAAGAAGCACAAAAGATAAATCCGAATGTAATTTTAATAGCTGAACCGTGGGGCGGCGAATACAAACCTGCCGGATTTTCTGATCATGGCTGGGCCTCCTGGAACGACCGCTTAAGAAATGGGTTCAAAGGCTATGATCCACTTCATAATAAAGGTTTTATTTTCGGAGCATGGAGTCATAGTTCCACTCGTTTCGCTTTAGAAAATTTTATCCGGGGTACTCTCGAAAGTGCAGAACACGGATTATTTAATAGTTCGAAAGATTCTGTGAATTATATCGAAAGTCATGATGGGTATACATTAGGTGACTTTATCCGAATCGCTTTAAATCCTGAGAAAAAAGAAAAGGTTTATAAGAAGAAGTCTGTTGCGACCAAGCTCACTAAAAAGGAACTGAAAGTTGCCAAACTAGGTGCACTAAGTTTATTTGTAAGTCAGGGAATTACCATGATTCACGCCGGACAGGAATGGGCTCGTTCAAAAGTGATTACCGATCATACTGGTAAAGATCAGAACGCTGGAAAGCTGGATCATGATAGTTATAACAAAGATAACGAGACGAACTGGCTCAATTTTAATGAAATCAAACTTAACCAGGATCTTTATAATTATTACCTCAGCTTGATAGAAATGCGAAAACTGAGCCCTGCTCTCCGTAAGGCTGAACCGGATGAAATTATTTTTAAGGTATATCAAGACCCGCTGCATATTACTTTTTCAATTGATGGAACATCGAGCGGTGATTCTTATGACTATTTCATCTCTTTAAATGCAAATATCAATTCCGATCACGAAATAGATCTCCCAAAAGGAAGTTGGGAAGTTGTTGCAAACGAAAAAGAATGTGACTCAAACGGCATCATACAGATACAGGAAGTATATAATGTGCCTGCATCATCAGGTGTAGTATTAAGAAAGTTGCGTGTGAGCAAGTCTTAAAATATTTTACCCCGATACATAAACAATTAATGGAGGAAATCTCTTGGCAGTAACATCATCTACAGATCGCGGATCATGGAATTCAAAACTGGGTTTTATTTTAGCCGCAGCTGGTTCCGCAGTAGGGCTTGGAAATATTTGGGGTTTCCCAACTAAAGTAGCTACCGAGGGTGGCGCAGCTTATCTCATTATCTATCTTCTATGTACCTTTTTAATTGGTTTTCCAGTAATGGTGGCTGAACTTTCTATTGGTAGAAAATCGGGAAAAAATCCTGTTGGAGCATTTAAGGCACTTTCTTCAAATAAATTTTTCCCATTAGTGGGTCTTTGGGGTGTTATTTGTGGTGTGATGATTCTCTCCTTTTACACAGTTATAGCTGGTTGGGCCTTTGGATATGCTTTTGAAGAAATCTTTTATTATTTCGGATGGGATGCAGCTGCAGCCTGGTTAACTGATACCGGAAATGGTCCAAAGAATGCATTAATTGCCTCTGTATTTATGCTCGGAACCATAAAAATTATTACCGGTGGTGTTAGTGACGGCATTGAGAAAGCGACTAAAACCATGATGCCTTTATTGATCGGTATCATTGTTATCATGATTGGATATGTGTTAACTCAACCCGGTGCATCTGAAGGTGTCAAAGAATATTTATTACCAGATTTCAGCCGTATTAATGCCGGATTAATCTTTTCTGCGATGGGTCAGGCTTTCTTTTCTCTTTCTTTAGGGATGGGAGCACTGATTACTTATGGGTCCTATCTGAGTAAAAAAGAGAATATTCCACAAGCAGCAGCATTTGTAACTCTTGCTGATGTTGGAATTGCTTTCCTAGCCGGCTTGATGATTATACCAGCAATGTATGTAGCTCAGGCAGCTGGAATCGAGATTTTTGTAGGCGACCAACTTGCCTCAAGTACAGATCTGGTATTCCAGATCCTCCCCGCTCTCTTTCATACTATTGGTGGAGCTATGGGGCTGATTCTTGGAGTTATTTTCTTCCTACTCCTAAGTATTGCCGCCTTAACCTCAACGATCTCTTTACTTGAGGTTCCTGTAGCGTTCGTGATTGATGAATATTCAGTTCCACGTAAAAAAGCTGCATGGGGAGTTGGTTTAGGAATCCTTGTTATTTCCCTGATTGTTTCTTTCAACCCTGCTCTCATTGGCACATTTGACAATATATTTAACAATTTCGGGCTTCCACTAGGTGGATTACTGATGTGTATTTTTGTTGGATATGTTTGGAAAACGGATTCAGCACTTTCTGAAATGGAACTTGGATTTACAGGTATCAAAGAAACTTTGTTTGCTAAAGTTTGGCCAATTTTCATAAAAGTGATTTGTCCGATTGTAATAGCCTACAACGTGTATCAAGGTATACTTTCAATATTAAATTAGTCTGGGTTATTCTCATTTTACCACCACGATTATCATTAATAAACTTGTTATCGAAAGAAGGGCGCTGTATTTTTGCGCAACTAAAAACGGAGATTATTTTTAATGGCTAAAGTATCTACTTCTGATTTCAGAAACGGAATGGTTCTGAATATGGATGGCGAATTATACTCTATTACTGAGTTTCAACATGTTAAGCCTGGCAAAGGACCTGCATTTGTTCGTACCAAACTAAAAGGGATTATTAACAGTAAAAATATTGATAAGACCTGGAGATCAGGTGAGAACACTGAAGCAGTTCGTGTTGAAAACCGTGATTATCAGTATTTGTACAACGATGGTACAATGTTCTACTTTATGAACAACGATACCTACGAGCAAATCCCTATCGCTCCTTCTCAAGTCGAAAGACAGGATTTCCTTATTGAAGGACAGACTTGCAATGTACTATTTAATGCTGATGATGAACAAGTATTATACGCTGAGCCACCAGATCATTTAGTACTCACCGTAGCCCAGACAGATCCCGGAGTAAAAGGTGATACTGCACAAGGTGGATCAAAGCCTGCTACTCTTGATTCAGGTGCAGTTGTAAACGTGCCTTTATTTATTGCAGAAGGCGAACAAATTAAAGTGGATACACGAACCGGAACCTACATTGAACGAGCTAAATAATTGAATTATGGATTTAAAACAGATTAAAAAGATTCTTGACCTGATTGCCGAAAGTGAAGTTGATGAGGTTTCTATTGAAGAAGGCGATTTCAAAATCAAAGTAAAGAAAACGGGCACTGTTGAGCAGGTTACTTATACTCAACCTATGGCTCCGGCTGCACCGGTGGCACAGCCGGCAGCTCCAACATCCTCTGCTTCTCAGGAAGCTAGTGAGCCAGCCAAACCTGCTGCTACAGGCGATACAGTGAAATCCCCAATTGTTGGAACTTTTTATGAAGCTTCCTCACCTGATTCTGATCCATTTGTGAAAGTGGGAGATAAAGTTAGTAAAGGTGATACCCTTTGTATTATTGAGGCTATGAAGATTATGAACGAAATTGAAGCCGAGTTCAGTGGAACAGTTCAGGAAATTCTTGTTTCTGATGCCACTCCGGTTGAATTTGACCAACCTTTGTTTACCATTAAAAAAGACTAAGCGGCTTTCATGTTTAAAAAAGTATTGATTGCCAACCGAGGTGAAATTGCATTACGAATTATCCGTACCTGTAAGGAATTAGGTATCAGCACGGTTGCAGTATATTCGACCGCCGATGCAGATAGCCTTCATGTGAAATTTGCAGATGAAGCGGTTTGTATTGGACCTCCGGCAGGAAAGGAAAGTTATCTCAAAATTCAGAGTATTTTAGCCGCAGCAGAAATAACAGCTGCTGAAGCTATTCACCCGGGCTATGGATTCCTGGCTGAAAATGCTGAGTTTTCCAGAATATGTGGTGAGCATGATATTAAATTCATTGGACCTTCACCTCATGCTATTAACTCTATGGGAGATAAAGCAGTAGCTAAAGCAACCATGATCAAGAATAAAGTCCCTGTTGTTCCTGGCAGTGATGGAGTTGTTGATAGCTATGAAGATGCGCGAAAAGTTTGTGAAGAGATCGGATTCCCGGTTATTATCAAAGCTTCTGCCGGTGGTGGCGGACGTGGTATGCGGGTGGTTCTGGAGGAATCAGAACTAAAAAAGAATTACGAAATGTGTCGTAATGAGGCAGAATCTGCCTTCAACAATCCGGAAGTTTATATCGAGCGTTTTGTACAGAATCCACATCACGTTGAAATTCAGATACTCGCTGATCAACATGGAAACGCAATACACCTTGGAGAACGGGATTGTTCACTACAAAGGAGACATCAAAAGATTCTGGAAGAAGCACCTTCACCATTAGTTACTCCTGAACTTCGCGAAAAAATGGGGCTTGCTGCAGTAAACGCTGCTCTTTCTGTAAATTATGAGGGAGCTGGTACCGTCGAGTTTTTAGTGGATGATGATTTAAACTTCTACTTCATGGAAATGAATACTCGAATTCAGGTTGAGCACCCAGTTACTGAGGAAGTTACCGGATACGATCTTATCGAAGAGCAGCTTAAAGTCGCTTATGGTGAAAGTATAAAAGACTATAAAGTCGAAATTAGCGGACATTCTATTGAATGCAGAATTAATGCTGAAGATCCGGAACATGGTTTTCGTCCTTCTGCTGGCGAAATCACTGTATTCCATCCCCCTGGTGGACATGGAGTACGTTTAGATACGCATGCTTATTCTGGATACCGGATTCCTCCCTTTTACGACTCTATGATAGCCAAGCTGATTGTTACTGCCCCTACCAGGGAATTAGCTATCAAAAAAATGAGACGTGCTCTTCAGGAATTTATAATTGAAGGAGTTAAAACAACTATTCCATACCATATTCAGTTAATGGACGATCCTAATTTTAACAAAGGATCCGTATCCACAAAATATTTAGAAACATCATTCGAATTTAAACCGGAGGCAAATTAATGAGCACACCATCAGATCTGAAATACACCAAAGAACACGAATGGGTTAAAGATAATGGTGACGGAACTGCAACGATTGGCATCACTGAATTTGCTCAGGGCGAATTAGGTGACATCGTATTTGTAGAGCTGGAAGAACCTGGTTTTGATTTCTCGCAGGATGATGTTTTCGGAACAGTTGAAGCAGTAAAAACGGTATCTGAACTTTTTGCTCCTGTAGATGGTGAAATCGTTGAGCTTAATGAAGAGCTTGAAGACAATCCGGAGCTTGTTAATGATGATCCGTATGGTGATGGCTGGATGATCAAAATTAAAGTAAGCGACGCTTCTCAGCTCGAAGAGCTACTTAGCGCAGATGAATACGACGAATTAACCTCTTAAATTTCCGGTCAAAACTTAATGAGTCGACATAGCGAATGGATTTTAATCCTTGATTACGGTTCTCAATTCACCCAATTAATTGCTCGTCGGCTCCGCGAGTTTAACATCTACTGCGAAATTCATCCCTTTAATGTATCACTGGATACTGTTTCTACTCCCAAACCAAAAGGAGTAATCCTTTCAGGGGGTCCCATGAGTGTTAATGATGATGGAGCTCCACATCTTCAAACTGATATTTTTGACTGGGATGTACCTATTCTGGGAGTTTGTTACGGTCTACAACTTCTTGCTCATACAGAAATTCCTGGTAGCGTTGAGAAAGCCGAGAAACGTGAATATGGACGTGCACATTTGATTATTGATAACTCTGCAGATCTTTTAAAAGGAATTGAAGACGGAGCAGTGGTCTGGATGAGTCATGGTGATCATATTCATGAACTTCCCTCCTCTTACGAGATTATTGGACACACCGCTAATGCGGATGTCGCAGCTGTCCGACATCTTGAAAATCACATCTATGGAGTACAGTTTCATCCGGAAGTTGCACATACTGAATGTGGTAAGCAGATTCTTAAAAACTTTGCACTGGACATCTGTGGACTTTCAGGTGATTGGACTGCCGCTTCCTTTATTGATGAACAAATTGAAGCAATACGAGCTAAAGTAGGCTCAGACAAGGTGTTATGTGCCCTTTCAGGAGGTGTGGATTCTACGGTAGTTGCTACCTTAATTCATAAGGCAATTGGAGATCAACTGGAATGTGTATTTGTTGACAATGGACTTTTAAGGAAAGATGAATTTGAAGATGTACTCCATCTTTATACCCGCGACCTGCATCTACCGGTAAAAGGTGTTGATGCTTCTGAATTATTTTTAGATCGACTTACTGGTGTCTCAGATCCGGAGAAAAAGCGTAAAATCATCGGAAATACATTTATCGACGTTTTCGATGAAGAAATTGGTGGCCAATCTGAGTTTAAATATCTGGCTCAAGGAACCCTCTACCCGGATGTAATTGAAAGTGTATCCTTTAAAGGTCCTTCTGCTACTATAAAGTCGCATCACAATGTTGGCGGACTTCCGGAAAAGATGAAGCTCGACTTGATTGAGCCAGTCCGGGAACTTTTTAAAGATGAAGTTAGAGTGGTTGGACGTGAGCTCGGCATCCCTGAGCATTTTATTGCGCGACATCCATTTCCTGGTCCTGGTTTAGGAATTAGGGTTCTTGGTGAATTGAGTAAAGAAAAACTCGATTTGCTACGTGATGCAGATAAAATTTTTATTGATGAGCTAAAAGCCAATCATTTATACAATGAGGTATGGCAAGCTCTGGTTGTTCTTCTTCCGGTACAAAGTGTTGGAGTTATGGGTGATGAACGTACTTATGAATTTACAGCTGCAATTCGTGCTGTCACTAGTCTGGATGGAATGACCGCAGACTGGGTGCATCTTCCCTATGATTTTCTGGCTCATGTTTCTAACCGAATTATTAATGAGGTTAAAGGAATTAACCGGGTAGTGTATGATATCAGTTCTAAACCACCGGCAACCATTGAATGGGAATAATTCAGCGAACTTTTTTTGAGTTCCAAAGTTATAGAGAGAAACCCTACATTTAATTCATGAAAAAAGCGTTACTACTTACATTTTTTACTCTTACCGTTTTCTGTACTGCTAATGCACAGACTTTTGAAAACGGACTTTCACTCTACGAACAAGGAGATTACGAACGTGCAGCGCGAATCCTCCAGCAATCAAATGAACCAGAAGCTATTCTCTTTACCGGAAAGAGTTATTTCGCTTTAAATAATTATCTACTGGCCATTCACTATTTAAATAAGATTTCAGAAAATTCTTCTCCAGAAATTGCTCAGGAAGCTCAATACACTGCCGCTTTAGCATATTTCCAACTGGACGATTTTGCAAAATCTCTGGATATACTTAATTCGCTTTCCAATGCCCGCCCGGCTTCTTCTACTACTAGAGCTGCGTTAACTTACTATGATCAAATCTTAAGTTATCTCACTTTAAAGCAGCGTCGCGAAGTATTCAGAGAGTCCGTTTTCGATGAGGTTAGGCTGGATATTCTTGAATCGTCGATTGGTTTAGTAAAATATAGCTCAGCAGTTTCTTTATTGAATCTATTTAAGCGCTCAGTGCCCTCTTCAGATCCACTTCGCTTAAATAGAATTGAAACGCTATTGGCAGATTCTGTTTCTTACATGCAACGGTATAACCCTAATCGCGTTGTTCAATCACCCAAAGGGATATCTTACAATATTGGTGTGGTGCTTCCCGAATTTGAGTATGAGGCTCCTGAATATGAAATACCACAACACCTGTACTTTGGAATTCAGCTGGCTGTTGAAGAATTTAATAGTGAGAATGCTGATCAGAAAGCTTTCATTACGTTCAGAAATACAAATGATGCCTTATCTAATTCAGAGGCAATTGTGAATGACCTTGTATGGAATGAAGATGTTGACTTCATTATGGGGCCGCTTTTTTCCGGGGTAGCTAAAGAGTTTTCTAATCTTGCAGAAGAGTATGAAGTACCTATGCTTCTCCCCCTAGCTAACGCTGACAGCCTCGATTTATATAATGACTATGTTTTCCAACTTAACCCTTCTTTTGCTACTCAGGGAAAAGTAATGGCCAATTATGCAGTGAATAATCTTGGTTATGATACACTTGGGGTTATTGCTGAAAAAGGTTCCCTTGGCGACCCAGCTGCACGATCTTTTGTTCATGAAGCTGAACGCAATGGAGCTTTGGTAGAATATTACTTTGTGGAGAATCTTGAAGAATACGGATATGATATTCGGGATTATACTCAATTCTTTACTACCGATACTCTGGATAGCGTAGATATGGTTGAAGCTGTTTATGCTCCCTTTACTGGCACTGTGGCTGCTACGTTGGTTGAATCAATGCTAACTGATTTAGAAGCAATGAGAAGTACGGTAGCCATTTTGGGATCAGAAGAATGGATGAATGTAAATTTGGAAGATCGCAGACTAGACGATACCGAGCTCTATTTCACTGAGTCTTTTAATGTTGATACAGGTTCAGTTAAAGCAAATACCTTTGCTTCTTCATTCAGATTGCGGTTCAGCACCCAGCCAAATCAGTTTGCATATATTGGTTATGATGCGGCTAATGTTGTTCTTGAAACATTAAAACGAGTGAAAAATCCAGCCTATTTAAGAAACGCCCTGAAAGATCTGAATAACTATGAAGGAATGAGCACGCGTGTTAGTTTCAGAGGTACTCATGTTAATCATGAGATCAGGATAAAGCGAATGCCTCGTGAATCCGATCTTTTAGAAGATATATCAGAAGATTCAATTGATAGATAGCTTAGCTATTAATTTAGAGCACCCTCGGCTTCACGTTGACGCTTTATTCGGTATTGCTGACGTAACCAACGCCTCCATTTCTCACTTTCAATTTGATGCTCTTCGAACGTACGGGTAAAAATATGCCCGCCTTCAGGATTTGCTACCATATAAATATAATCGTGTTGCTGAGGAAATACGGAGGCTTCAATAGTTGAAAGACTTGGGTTCGTAATTGGGCCAGGTGGTAATCCCTTTCTTAAGTAGGTGTTATAAGGATGATTAAATTGGTAATCTTCAAATAAGAGCCTGCGCCTTTCTCCTAAGGCAAAATTAATAGTTGGATCAGCCTGAAGTCTCATTCCTCGATTAAACCGGTTCCAGTATAATCCACTAATGATAGACTTCTCTTCCTCGATATTGGCTTCCCATTCAACAATAGACGCCATAATCAAGGCTTCATTAATTGTTAAATTCTTTTGATTTACTTCCTCACTAAATCGATCAACAACCTGAGTATTAAACTCACGAAGTACACGACGAACCACATCTTTTGGTGAGCTTGTCCAGTACATCAAATAAGTCTCAGGAAGCATCCTCCCAAATAAATCTTCCGGCGTTAGATTCAGGTCTTCCAAAAATACACTATCACTAAAAAGTTCCAGCATTTGTTCTTTAGACACATCAATTTGATTGCTTATCGACTCAGCAAACCTTTCCTGATTAATACCAGGTAAAATTACTACTGGAACTGGGTCCTGAATTCCACGTGCGAGCTTAGATAGGAGTACTTCATAGGAATATTCCCCTTCCAGATTGTAGCTTCCTTTTTTGAAGTTTCTCCAACCCAACATTCTTGCAGACCATTCTAACTCTTCGGGACTAAAATTCACTTCCAATGAATCAAGTGCATAGGAAAGTTCTTCCAGACTAGTTCTATCAGGAATGATCAATCTTAGTTCATTTTGTACAGTGATCGCACTCCCTGATGACAATCTGAATTGCCTTGAACCAAAAGTGGCCAGGAATAAAAAAAGAAAAGTAATTGCTCCGATCAGGAGCTCACTTTTATTAATTGATAAAGAGCTTTTCAAATTCATTGTGATAAGATACCATTCTTCTAAAAAAAGAAAATTATATCCGAAACATTACATTTTCTATGGCGTAATCAGCCATCGAAGAGCAAACGAGCTTTTGGATGCTGCAAAGCACCAAATGCCCTAAAGAAAAAACCCGAACTTTGACCGGTTCGGGTTTCTTTTTTTAAACTAGAAATATTCTTTAGTACGTAGGGTTCAAACCAATTCATAAAATAGAAAACCCTCAATCATCTAGGCAAGTTTTATCAGATTCAACTCTGTTAAAGTCTCACACGAAGCCAACATTTGTACTATGATTCAGCTGAGAGATGCCAAATCATGTAATACAAAGCTAGCTTGCTATTTTGCCTTCATTACTACGATGGTAACATCATCTTCCTGACGAGCCTTTCCTAGCCATTCATCGCGAAAGTTTTTTAGCTCGTTTAATATTTCTTCCGCAGAATTACCGGAGATCCCTTTTAACTTCTCTCCTATCATTTCTACCCCGAGCTGCTCTCTTTTCTCGTTAAATAATTCCATAAGACCATCGCTAAAAAGTAGAAACACATCTCCGGATTGTAGTTTATGTTCGGTTTCTATGTAAGGGAAGTGAGGACTACTGCCAAGTGGCATCGCTTTTTGAAGTACTTCTTCTACGGTACCAGTTTCTGCGCGATATATCAAAGATGGAGGCATCCCAGCAGAACTAAACTTTATATGATTTTCTTTACATCTTAAAAGCATTAAACCCATGTACATCATTTTGATATTCATGTTTTTAATGCCGGATGACATTTTTTTAATTATTTCTACATTATTATGATCGTTTACCAGCGAATGGAAATAACTTTTTGCAGTTGCTACTACAATACCTGCTTTCATTCCGTGTCCGGTTGCATCTCCTAAAGCAACTGTGAGTTCACCCCTTTTAGAAAGACTGAAGTCGTAGTAATCCCCTCCCACTTCCTGTGATGGTTCCATAAAAGCAGCAATATCCCAAAATTCAGTATCCGGAATTTTGGTGGGAAGCATAGAAATTTGAAGTGCACGTGCTTCTTCCAATTCCGCTGTCTTTCTTTGATTTTCGCGTTCCAGAATTTTTTGCTCTATTTCCTTTGCTTTACTTCTTCTTTCCTGCTCAATTGATCGCTCAGAAAGGTGTTTTACTTCCAGATATTTGTACTCGAGTTTAGTTTGAGCTTTTGCGAAATCTTTGAGAAGGTAAGCTGAAACTGAGAATACGAAAAATGAAGTGGCCCAAAGGTTATCGAACAAAGCAAATTTTTCCCAATAAAAATCAGAAAAATATTTGGTAGAATAGATTATCCAAACGATATAAATAACAAAGCCCCAAATCAAAATCCCAACGTGCTCTTTTAATTTGAATTGAAGGATAGTATAAATACGGGCAACTTCAATTAAGATAAGCAGACTAAAGAGAGCAAATAACTGATTGAGCAAAAGCCACTCAGAAAACCATCCAATCAGAATAAGTATTCCGATTATTAAAAATAAACTAAGTTGGACGGGCGTAGAGTTTTTCAGAAAAGAGTAGCTGAATTTTAGCAAACCGATCAATGCTGCAAGCCACGACACATATCCCCATTTCTGAACAGTAACAACTAAATCCGGAGAATCACTAAAAACATGAATATTTGAAAACAATACAAAAAGGGTAATACCACCAGCAAATAAAACAAAATAGAGGTTCTTTTCACCTGCCGGATAGAAAATCAAAAACATGAAGTGAACTAATGTTAATGCCCCTAATAAACCTAAGAGTATTAAATAAGAATAATCAGAGGCAGGTCTATTCGATATTAAGGCATTTCTCTCCGCAGATGATACTGCTAACATAAAGCCCGGAGAAATTCCATATTTAATAAAATCTTCAACTCTATGATTACTGTACCTTAAACTTAATACATGAATACTTGTATCCCGGAATTGAACAATAAATGAGTTTGCAGCTTTTGATGAAATATGATCTCCTTCAAGAATAGAAAATGTTCCTATTCTAAACTGAAGTTCATCATTTAAATAAACCTGAGATGCTCCATTGTGTTCTTTGAAGTGCAGTAATAGTGGTTTATTAACCAGTGCGGAATCAACTTTAACATTGAGTTTAAACCACCCATATCCTTCCCATTCAAGAACTTCCAGAGACGTAGAATCGAGCAAAGAACTAACCTCTTCCCAATCTTCAAAAATATAATCTCCTTCAATCCATCTGAAATTATCTCCAGAAGTACCTCTCCATCCTTCTGAAAAAATAATCTCATCATTATTATTGAGCATTGATTGAGTTAGCTCTATAGTACTTTGTGCGAATGTATTACCTCCAGTCAAAAACTGAAGGACTATACCCGCTAAAAAAATATGAATGTATTTTGCCCTGAAAATCACTTAGAGAATTCTGCCTTTATAAAATGTGACGATAAAAAACATACAATAGTTTGACTAAAAAATGACATAAAAGTTACGATTTCAATCAATTAAGAAAATAAATTTATTAAAAATTTTATATGCTCATTCAATTCTTTTTTAATTAAAACAGTACCTTCTCTTATATCTTCTCTTGGAACATTGGCTGCAAAGTTTAGCGTTTTAAGTTTCTTTGTCACTGACTTCACTTTCATACCTTCAAATCCAGTGGGTCTAAGAAGTGATACTGCATTCATAAAACCAGAAAGTTCATCGCAAGCAAAAAGATACCGTTCTATTTCTGTTTCCGGTTTTTTTCCGGTTCGATCAGGTGCATGAGCTTTAATTGCATTTAATATTGCTCCAGAATAGCCCAATTCAGGCAAAATCTCATCTACTGCTTTATTAGGGTGATCATCAGGAAACTTCTCCCAATCCAAATCATGGAGTAATCCTGCCGCCCACCACTCCTCAATTTCTTTCTCATCTTTTCCAAGATCTCGAGCATAAGCTTCCATTGCATCAGCAACCATCCTACAATGCTGGTTTAAACTTTCTCCTTCAACATAAGTGTTTAACAGCTCTAAACTCTTTTCTCGTGATATCATAATATTTGTTTTCTTGAGTACTTATTAATTTCTTATCAATAAAGCTTTTCTACAATTATTATTAGAATTATATAAAACAAAATAATATTACTCTTTTTAAATCCATTTGAACATATAGCTCGTATTATAAACTATGAAAAAAATACTATTACCCACGTTTATTGTTTTCTATTTCTTTTCTTCTAATTGCCTTACAAATGTAGAGGATAATACAGGTGAAATTCCTGATCAGCCAATAAGTTTTCAATCCGATATTCAACCTATAATGAATAGCAAATGTAATTCATGTCATAGTAATGGAGAAGCTGGGTTTAATTCCACTTCATATCAAGCTATTATTGATAGTGAAAGTCCTTCTAACAAATATGATAGCAAACATGTTATACCGGAAGATGCTGACAATAGCCCGCTTATTAATAAATTATTCCCAAGTCCTCGATTCGGATCAAGAATGCCGTTGGGTGGTTCTCTCAGTGGAGATGATATTGAAAAAATCCGTGCATGGATAAATGACGGTGCACAAAACAATTAACACTATGAAAAACCTATTTATACTTTTTGCTTTTGCTACTCTTTCGTTTTCTGTGTCCGCTCAATCGTTTTATTCAGAAACAGGAACTGCTAAGTTTACTTCAAGTGTACCTCTTCACAATTTCACAGGTACATCTGAAAGCCTGGTGGGTATGATTAAGCTTGATGATATGTCAGTCGATTTCTATATCGACCTTGAAACATTGGATACCGGAAATGCTAAGCGAGACAAAGACATGCTTATCACACTTGAAACTGAAAAGTATCCTTTCGGAGAATTTTTTGGAGAGATTGTTTCCGATTTTGATGCTTCAAGCACAGCAGAACAACCGGTTACAGTAAAAGGTGATTTCACTATACATGGGCAAAGTAAAGAAGTTGAAATCGACGGGACAATCACCAAAACACAAGATGGATTAATGGTAAAAGCTTCCTGGATATTAAATCTTGATGATTATGATATTACCCCTCCAAGACTACTTCTTATTAAAGTTGATGAAGAGCAAGCTATTGAAATTGAGGTTTTACTTAAACCTATGGAGGAAGAATAATGAAAACTCTTCTACTATCTCTCTTTGTTTCATTTTTCGTATTTGATTCTCTTTCAGCACAGATGCAACGAACTCGTGCCGTTCAGGATGGTCCGGTTGATGAATTGTTCTTAATTGGTTCAGTTGCTGGAATGAGTACTGTTACTAATTTGGAAGCCAACAATCTGAATAGCCTTATTATGCATAATTTTGGACTGGTTAGCGGTGGAATAGAAGACTTCTATGGTTTGGATCAGGGAGCAGCTGTGCGACTAGGTTTCGATTATGGAATAACAGATAAGCTTTCTGTTGGAATTGGACGAACCAGTGTAGAAGACAATGTAGATCTTCGTTTTAAGTATACGGTATTACGACAGCTTAAATCTGATAAAGTACCCGTAGAAGTAGCTGTAAAGGGTGATCTTGGAGTTACCACTCAAAAAAATAATCGTGGCTTTGAAGATTTTACCTTTGCAGAACGTCTTAATTATTTTGGGTCAGTGATGATAGCTCGACAGTTTAATGGTAAAATTACCTTTCAGATTGCCCCAATGGTATCTCACTTTAACACTGTTATAGTTGAAACAGTTGGACAACCCGAACCTGAGCATACCCATTTTGGAGTCGGATTTGCAGGACGTATTAAGCTTGACGTTCGAAAATCTCTTACTTTTGAGTACTTACCAGTTTTAGGAGAACGAACTGAAGGGACAAAAAACCATTTCGCCTTAGGATATGAAATTGAAACCGGAGGTCATGTATTTCAAATGTTTTTTATGGCAGGACAATGGTTCACTGAACAGCACCTTCTAGCCAGAAATACTAATAACTTCTTTGCAGGAGATTTCAGACTTGGTTTTAATGTAAACCGAATTTTTAGCTTAGGTAAGAAGTAAGAACCCTTAGATTCAAAGCATAGATTTAATTTCCTGAGCTACCCCCCTGTTAAACTGGAAAGTAAGATCTTTATAGTTTACCAAATCAACGATTATTCCGATTAAACATAATCCAGCTGTAAAAAAGTACAGGACTCCCATTCCAATTTGATTAAGAACGACACGGTGCACTCCGGCTAATCCTATAAATCCAAGTAGACATAAAATCATAATCGTTTGCGGATCCTTTCTTCTCGCCTTATATACATTAGAAAATTTCATTATTTGTTCGTCGTTCATATCACTGAACATTTTGCCCAGATATAAAGCTTCATCCCCCTGAGCTTCTGGCACATAATCCAATACCTTAGACATTATAGTCCTCCTGTAAATCCATTTTTTGTTTTTGTATCAAGTTCTTCCAAATTGTAATAATTCTTGCACTAAGTCCAACTACGACAATTGGTCCCATAAGATTCGCTTCTAAGGCTGCTTTATATTCTCCTCTGAACAAAAAGGCGATAGAATGTCCCAGTCCTTCTCCAGGACAATATTTAAAACCAAGTGCATCAAAGAAACACAAGGAAGTACCTTCTACATACGGATTCATGGTTGCCATTAACAAAAGGCCAATGAAAAATACCATCCATTCACTATGTAGGTGGATCAACTTCATGTGTTATCGAGTAACTTTGGGTAATTTCTTTCTAAAATAGTAAGACAATGTAAAGAAGAGACGGTTCGAACTGTATATTTTACTTGTAGAAATCTCAGTTCCAAGTCTAAGCTCCCAATATTGTTTAAACTTGTGATCAAGTTGAAGCCTTCCTGTTCCAAATATCCCTTCTGAAAACTCATGTCTTGCCATTAATTCTAATTCCAACTTAGTGAAAAAATCAAAAGTATCTGGTTTTCTATATCTAAAATCTACACCTAAACCTTGTTCAAAATATTGATCAGGAGTGAAATACGGGATTCCTGAATTAAAGTTTTCGGAAGCATCAGACCAGCTTAATGAAGCTATCGGACGAGCTCTTAATTTTTCTGTTGTAATCTGGTAATGAAATCTTCCAGTTGCTTCATATTCCGTAACTGAATTTGTATAGTACGTTCCGGCTCCAGATAAAGAAGTTACCCACTTTTCACTCCAATTATCCTCTCTGTAGCCTTCAAATCGAAACTTATTAAAGTTATTAATTACCGACTGGTTTGTTAATTCAGGGCCAAATGAGAGCTTTCCAGAAGTGAATGATTTAGCTCCTGAATGAGAAAGCGAAGTAAAGAGTTCAGTTAAAAAGTCTCCAGAGCCTGAAAATACCCCTCCACCTACTTTAAATTCATTAGCCTGTTCGGCATATCTGGTCGAAAATTCATATCCCAATCCTGCATAGTTACTTAGTTGGGTACTTCCTGAATTTTCAAAAAATAAATCTTCCAGTTTAAATAAATGAGTTTGTTGATTTCGGTTCCCAAACTGAGTGGAAAGCCCAAACCTTGCAAAACGGTTATCAAAATTATCATCTCTGTATTCACCAAAAGCTGAAAGCCTTACCCCTTCTGTCCATCTCATTTCATCTTTAAGTCTTGCTTTTTCTTTGTCACTAAAAAAAGCAGGGTATTTACTGTACAGTGATTTCCGCTCTTCATAACTAAAATACTGCATTTCATTATTAATGAGTTGATGCCCGGTACTGTTCCCTTTAGGATTTTTTAAGAATAGTGGATAGAGAACTTCCCTGCCTTCTTCAACGAATCCTTCATAATAGAGTTCTGTACCAATTTGAACCCTAAGGCTATCGTTTTCAGGGTTGTCTTCAAGTAAGCGGATTGCCTTTTGTTGATATTCTGAATACAAATTAAGTTGAGCCAACCAATTCAATTTTATTGACTCACTAAAACCTTCAGCTCTGTTAGCCCAATACAAAGCTCTTGGATAGTTATTCAAATCATAGCCATAAATAAATGCGAAATTTGTTGCAAACGGATCCAGTTGTGGATGTACAGAAGCAGGAAAACCTTCCAGAAGTTCTATAGTCGTTTCAGAGGAATCATAAAAAAAGGACCGCTGTATAGTATATGCATACAATGAATCTGTATCCGGATTAAGTTGGATCAGTCGCAGAAGTTCAGGTTTTATAATTGGCCAGTTTTCCTGGTTTTCAATCAACCGTGTATACTGAAGTACAATGGCTTCATTATTCGGATTTAACTCCTTTTCTCTCAAAGCCCACCTCAGATTAAACTCTTCGCTATATAAATCAAGTTGTTGAACAGCAAAATCCTTCACGTCTATCACTTCCTGACTACGATATCTTAACCAAAGTCTTTCCAAAAAGTTCTCAGCCTGATTAGTAAGCCCCTCCCACCCATAGTAAGTAAAAAGACGTTCAAGATCATTTTGAGCCCATTTAGGAGAACTAAGTAACCGTCTTTCCAGAATAAGTATCGCTCTTCGAATTTCACTAAACTCTATACTTAGAGTAATTAAATTTTCCTGATTTCTTATGTTATCAGGATTGTTATTGTAAGCACGAATCGCATCCTCAAGACGTGTATCAACCCAATCTTCAGATAACAATTCCGGATTGGTTATCAAATTCCCAAATTCATCCGTAAACTCAGTTTGATACTGTCTGCTTCTCACAATTACATCATTAACCTGTGCTGTTTTAAATTGATTATCATATCGATATTTAGGATCGAAATTTGGTACGACCAAGGAATCCTGTTTAGTACTAAATTGATATAATGCACCATCCCATAGCTTTGAAATACTAAAATCTACATTATTATGAGCTAGTTCTTCCTCAAATTCTTCTGCATTAGCTTCACTTACATATGCAAACCAATAATGCTCTTCCTGGTTAGATTTAGATTCATAACCCGGATTTAGTAGAGGAATGAATGTACGATTGTATTGATTTTCTTTATGTAGGACAAAACTGTTCTGCCAGTCTTCAGTTATAGCTCCTGCTTCATTACCGGCCAAATACCTTAGTGTTGGGTATCTTTCATTAGTAAATAGAACACGGTCTCTGAATACATGATATAATCCATAACCATAAACAGGATGTGTTTTCCAGCCTAGTTTTAAAGGGTTTCTGCTTCTAAATTCATCTTCTTCACGTTGTGATACCTGAAATACGTCATCCGGGTGAATAAAATGAGTCCAGATCCCCGTTAGTAACTGCATCCCTTGCTGTTCAAATAATGAGTTCTCATTCATACTAAACCCACTTGATATCCTTGGGTAATCAAATAATCGGTCATCAGGAGCATAGGGTTCATAGCCAAACTCTCTTCCTGTACCAAGCTCTAATTCACCAAGGTATAATGATGACATATATCGGATGGAGGGCATCCCTTTCATAATAGCTGAGATACCTGTTGAATCGATATAATTTGTTGGAGGTACATATGTAATGGGTAAATCTCCCATACGATCTATACGCCAACGTTTACGGGCTGCATATACTGAGCTAGCCATAAAATTCACATTATCCCAATCTTCCAGCCAAAGTGAAAAATGATTGTATCCATGGAAAGCCAACTCATGTCGTGATTCGAGAATATTTCTGGCAACAAATGAACTCGCATCTACTTGCCTGCCATTTACAAAGGTCTTACCTGCAGTCCATTCATCAAAATCAAATGGAGGAGTTACGTTTGCATTATAGTTAAAGGCAGTCATAGCTGAGTACGAGATATCAAATGTATCTGCAAAAGCCTTCATATCTGGCCACCAAATGTTTGCGACAAACTCAGAATGGGTAACGTCGTATTCCTGATCTATAGGAGGTAGTTTTTCATTATACAATGGTGCTGGAAAATCATCCAGAAAAATAGTGGCTACGTTGGCAACACTGTAAGGGATTCCATCAAGCCCTTTCAAAATAGTAGAGAAAATCAACCCTCTATAAAGCTTTTCGTATAGCAGATTACTGTTTATTGTAACGACCTCACCCAAGCCAACTTTATTTATTATTACCAGCGGATATTCAGGATCATTACCGGCAGCTGCTGCAATTTCTACATCACTTTTAAATTGATCAGCAGCTAATCCTTTATGTGGTAATTCTGCAGGAGCATAGTAGGTTTTACCAGCATGTTGTGGAAAAATGTTCTTATGTAGATAAACTCCTTTGGCAGTTGAATCAACTGAAAAATCTGTAAATGGCAAAATTCCTTGTAAAAAAGAAAAATCATCGTAAAAAACAGCACCTAAAAAAACGATGTTATTTCCATTAGCAACAAAAGTTATCAATCTTTCAATTTCAGGTGGACTTAATTGAGAAATTAATTCAGATGCAACCACAATTGTACGAACAGAAGGTTTTATATCAAGTCCTTCTGATATTAAACCTAAATCAATAGTTTCTACTGGAAACTTTGCGTATTGCATCGCTATTGTTACATGATTCGTTAAAGCAGTGCTAAGAGTATCCTGACGATGTTTTATAACCAACACAATAGGATCCTGATCGATAAGTCCAGATGCATCAATTCTTACCCTGTTATTGAACTCACAATTCGTTCCAATTAAGAGAAGTATCAAAAGAAGTAAAAGTACATTATTCCTGAATCGCATCCGTTCCTTCCTCGTTCTCTGGAAAAACATTCCTTAGTACTGAATTAATCCTGGATTCTTTCTCTCGATTCACAATTTCGTAAATAATAGCATCTTCACTTTCATAATACACTTGTATATTACGTCCTTCCAGCCCTTCAAATACTTGAATCCATTGCTGCATATCGCTCATAGTGCTTTGGGAATTATATAATATTCCCTGCTGAATGCCCGAATATGGTGGCTTTTCAAGAAACAGGAATATGCTTGCGGGAGGAATATTCTCACCTGCTCTCATTGCCTCAGGAAGAGTTAAATACTGTTGATATAGAGAATCAATTACTCCGTAATTATCCAAAAAGAATTCATAATTCATGAAGTAGTGTCTATTCAATGCTAGCTGTCGATCTAGTTCAGGACCAACCGTTGCATAGGTGTAGGGAACCCGATCTCCAACTATTTTATAATAGGCTTCAAAGAAACCGTTTGGAAGAGTTTCAGGTAAAGCCCGGCTAACTAGTATTCCTTGTTGTAAAAAAATAATGGCGCTCATTAATGCCACAGCAGAACCAATATTTATAAATCTAAAGACTTTCTTTGATTGCTTTAATAGATAACCAACTAGCCTGGATAAGTTTAGGAAAGCTATTCCTAAAAAAACTGCGATAGTCAGTGCATAGAACAAGTTTAGTTGATCGGGGTCAATCAGTATGTAAGAAAAAGGGAAATATGGTGTGTACACATACGCTACAAGTGAAAACAGAATCAGAAATACTAACTCTTTCTTGTTATCTATCACCTTCAATGCTAGTAACGCGATATTAATAATAATAAATATCCCTGCCGCTATAAGGTAATACACACTAAGTTGATCCAAATAAATAACAAGGTTTGGGAAATAACTAAATACAAGAGTATCGAATAGTTCCTGTTGGAAGAAATCCATCAGAGGTACGCCATTATATATACAAACAATGATGTATGGACTAATTGCAAGAGTTGCACTCAACACTAAATACAGTACAGCCTTCGTAAGCTTTGTTGAATACTGTTTAACAGGAAGTGTTAGTAATCCTAGAAATAAAACAGGAAGAAGGATAATTAAGAAAACAAACAAATTAATCAGTGCGGTAGCAAATACCCCCATAACTATATAAAACCAGTACGCCTTTTGATCTAAACGAATTTGTCTCAGGAAAAACACACAAGTTGGTATTGCAAAAGTAAGAGCCAATGAAATCGCGTTTGCTTCAACTTCAAGATCCAAAATTATTGGTGTTAAATACATGGGTGTGATTGCATATATCGCCATGCCGAAGAGTGCAGCAACAGAATTTTTTTTATCTGTAATGACATTAATAACCCAATAGATAATAAGTGCCAGGAAAAAACTTGTTAAGGCCCCTAAAATATGAAGGATCATTTCCGGCGTTACCTGAGTCAGGGTACTAAAAACATTTACAATAACGTAAAGCCCCTTCGGCTCAGGAATTAAGTCGAAATAATTCTGTAGCGAAAGTGCTTTTACGCTGGTCAACTCGAAATACCAATTTCTGGTAAATGGAGCAGAGTTTTGAATTGCAGGAATAATACGAATTATAGACGCTGAAAGAGCAATGAATAGAGCGACTACAGAAGGTTCAATAGCAATTCTTTTCCATCCTGTTTTAACCCCTCTACCCCTCTGTCTGGCATCTTCAACAAAACGATCCCATACTGTAATCGTATTTTCAATTAACCAAATATGATCTTTAATGATCGTCGTTTCAATAAAATTAAAAGACTCAATAAGCGTAAAACCTTCTCTTTTCTTTTTAAAGAGAAACACTAAAAATGGGATGATAATTAAAGTAGTGAGTAAGCTTATGAAATCATATAGCCCTAAAACAGTTAACACCATGACGTCAATAATCATGAGCCCTCCAAGCCCGATCCAGGAATACATCAGCTTATCAATACTATTTTCCTTTTTAATCGACGGAAGAAATAACGGGGCTAGTAATCCAAATAAAAGATAGAAACAAAGTAAAATTCTTAATACGGCAAAAATACTTTGGAATAGATACATACTACTCCCTCGTGATTTTATTTGCCACTCTGTATGGTCTTGACGGTAGCTGGTTAAGCTGAATATTGCTTATAAAATAGGGTGTTTCAAGTGTATCAAGTCTTGATTTTATTTCATCAATATTTGATTGGGACACAGCGAAGTCTACAATGAAAACCGGTATATCATATTTTTCAGAAGTAGTAACGACTAAATCTTGCCGTTCATGAAATTTATCTAAGCTTTTTATGTAATACGTTTGATTCTCAAAATTATAGCCTGATGCGATGTCTTCAATCAAAACAGCATCAATTATTTCCTTTGTTTCTTCCAGTAAAAACAAACCGGCATTTTGAACAATCGTTGTATTGGGATATCGGGATCGAATTCCGGTTATTACTTTAATCATATCGGGTGCTAAAGCTCTACGTTCCCCATAAGGAGCAACCGCATCGATGGTATCCAAAAACAAACCATCCACTCCTTTAGCCATAATTTCAGGTAACACACGGTCTAATAAAACAGAGCGGACTTCTTCTTTAGAAAGATCGATGTAGGAACTCCCCCAATTCTCATTAATTCCTAAAAAGCCTTGCTGCTCCAATATTGGGAAATACCATCGGTTTGGGTCCACCTCACCTAAAGTTGCATAGGCAATAATAGAAGCCCCTGTGGCTTTTAACTCGTGAATTTCAGTCTTTGTATAAAAGTCTGGTTCGATAATTACCAGCTTATACCCTTTAACCTGTTCCGGAGTAACCTTGGCATAACAGACTCCGAACGGGGTTTCATTAAGGATAGAGTGATTAACAATCCCGGACGATGTATTACAAGCTGAGTACATCATAAGAATACTGGTTAATAATACGGCCAGAGTAAATCTCATACTTAATCATCAGTACCAAGCTGGCAACAAAGCTCCCAGCCCATCATTTTGATAAGTTCTACTACAGTAGGCACTAACACCATATCGAATTGTTGATCAGCACGTTCAATAATACTTTTTGTCAGATATTCAATCCACTGATCCGGTGACTTTGAATCATCATCTTTATGGGATTCGATAAACTCAGTGATATACTCAAAAATGCCAATTACTTTCCCCGTCCATGAAATATCTTCTGCTTTTAATCCCCGGGGGCTTCCATCTCCACTCACCCATTCCTGATGAGTAAGTACCCCTTGCTTAATATCTTCATGAATTGGAAGCTGATCAATAAGTTTATATCCCGTAAGCGGATGAGAAAGTTCTGACCCGATTGAAATATCTTTTTCCACACTTAGAGCTCCTACATATCCAATATCATGCAGTTTTGCAGTAGTTTTAATAATGTCGGCTTCATTCTCATCCAGTCCAAAAATCATGGAGAAACGTTCCACAAAAGCAATCATTCTTGGGGTATGATACTCTGTTTTCGAGCGAGATCGCTCAATAACCCGAAGCATCTCATAGTATGTGTCAATCAATAATTGTGTAAAGGTATTATTCTTATCTCTGAAGTCCAGTAAACCAGCAACTTGTTTTGAAACGGCTTTAGTTATTGATTCCATATCATATTTTGTAGAATCTCCTTTGCTTAGAATAACAATCCAGCCTTCAGAGCCCTCACTTTTAAATGGAACATATCCAACCTTACTAATTCCATCTATTTCCAGAGCACGATATTCTGGAGATAATTCTTTTCCTACGGTCTTAGCAAGCTCAGCAGCGATTGATACTAATTGCTCGTCATTAATACCCTCATTAAAAACTACCATTGGATTTTCATCCTTGTACTCAATAATCGCACCGTTTGTACACCCGAATCCATTTAGAATAAATCGAAGAAAAAAGCGGGAAAGTCCTTCTATATTTAAAGCACCTGATCCAAGCTCGGAAACAATTCCTTCCATTTTATCACGGTACTTGTTTCGCTGCCCTACCTCTTCACCTTCAATATTTATTAACCAAATAGAGAGTAATCGCCCAACAATGGAAAGACGAGGTACAATAACTTCAGGACATTTTGAATCCGGACCAACTATATATAGCCCCCAAACTTCCTGATTTTCATCATATAAAGGAATATGTTCACAGTTTCCAATAGAAGTTGAGGAAATTCCATGTTCATTTAAATCGGGATACCATTTGAACTTCTGTTGAAGATTTTGAACTTGCTGTTCAAAGTTACTGATCGTTTCTTTCTCAACGTCCGTATAATTTGATGACTTATCCTTTCCAATAAGGTTCTGAACATTCACAAAACGCTTAAAAAGAACAAGTTCATCTTCTTCCTTCTTATAAACGATATGTACCGGAGCCTTGTACAGAATGTCTATCCATTGTACAATATCTTGAAAAGATGGGGGCTTGGCACGCGACATATGTTCAGCAGAGAGCGACCAAAATTCAAGCTCGTCTTCTGTATCAAACTCACGGATAGAAAACGCTTTACCTATTCGGTTCCCAACAAGATTGAAATATGATTTTACGTCTTTCATTTCTTAGTCCTCAATATGCGGAGTAATAATAATAATCCAAATGCTTAAAAAAGTGCCTTGCACGTAATCCTGTAACTAATGCAAATATAAATGCACCCGCTAACATACCAACGGTAGCATATTCAAAACCAAATAATCTGCTACTTATAAAACCAATTACAAAATTCACTACTAATGCACCTATTATTGAATACAGAGCGAAAGGCGCTCGGTTTAGTGTGAAAAAGAATAGAGAATTTAAAAGACCAAGTATCAAAAAAACATATCCAATACTACCCATCCAGAATACTTTAAAAGTGATGGGGTTAGAAAAAAACTCTTTGATTTCAGGAATTTCATTCTCGAACATTCGAAGGCTTAAAATACCATAATAAGTTACCAGAATAGAAATGATACTTATAACAATAACAATGAGAACTTGTTTCGCATAAAAAAGTTTAAAAAACTTATTAAATGCGTCAAAATCATTAAGTGTATACTCTTTTTGGGTTGGTATCAAATACCGGGAAAATGAATGAATACTGAATTCAAGTGTAGCTATGGTTATTACAAAACTGATCAATGCCCAGTCCATTCCTAATTCGTAAGGAGTATTAAACCAGATCAGGTATGGAGGAGGTGGCGGTCCCGCAGACCACGCAAGCATCCGGTCAATAAACAGAAAATTGAAATAACAGAAGCCGTAGATGAAATAACGGTAATTATTGTAGTAGCTTACTTCTGCATTTGGAAGTGTTTGTTTCAGCAAAACCTGCTTCAGTGAACGTATTTTAATTCTGTAGTATAAGAAAGCGTACCCTCCCATAAGAAAAGAAGCTAGTAGAATACCTATCCACTGAGATACATATACACCAAATAACTCTGCTTTCATCAATAAGATTACGACTGCAGTGCCTAACGTAATTGAGAATAAAATCATAAATCTCAGTTCAGAGGCGAAGAGAATGGCAGCGTTGAGCAATAGAAATGAAATCAGTATATAATAAACGATAGAAAGAATGAGCATCCCTGCTGGGTAAAATGGAAATGCCATATTCATTAAAATTAGCAATATGGCGCATCCAACTGTAAATAATACAGCAAACCGCATGACTTTTGTAATTGCTTTCCATGTCAGGTAATAATTCTCTTCCCCTATGTATTTGGAAACTAGCCTTCCTATTACCTGAATAAACCCGCCTGTAATTACAAAAGCAGTAATAGTCCCAAAAGCAATCACTGTAGCTTGTGCTTCGTTAAATCTTAGCCAAGCCCATAATGCATATTCGAAAAGAAGAATGGCCACAATTTGAACTAGCATCGGTAAAGATAAAACCATCCCTCCTGTATAGTGTTTAACAAAAAGCTGGATAGTTTTTAAAAATCCGTCTTTTGTTTCTTTCTCCCTCTTAGTTGGGTCTTCATTTCTAATCTGTGACTGTATTTCTTCATACACATAATCAGCCAAATCAAATACATTTTTAAAATCAAAATCAGACTCTGCATCAATATCCCTGATACCAAGAGACTCAATAGTAGCAGCTACCGCCCAGCTACTCATGGGTATATCAATGATTTCTCTGACTGTTCTAATCAGTTCTTCACGCCGTTCTGCAACAGTTAGTGTATCATTTGATATGTCAGATTGCTGGCTCACTTACCTCATCTAGATGTTTTAAAAAGTTAACAACAGACTTTTGTGATACTGTAGTTTTGAGTGGTTTTTTAGGTTGATTCATAAGATTAATATAACTTTCGTAATAGGAATCTACACTCTTCTTTGTAGTGAAATTTACCAGAACTTTTTCTCTCGATTTCTTTCCAAGTTCTAGCCTAAGCTCTGTATCACTCAAAAGTTTAATAACCCCATCAGCAAGAGCTTGAGGATCTCTTGGTTTGCAAAGAATACCACATCCTTCTAACGCATCTTTGATACCTCCAACATCAGTAGCTACAACCGGTCTGCTACAACTCATTGATTCAATTACTGTGTAAGGGAAGCCTTCAGATATGGAGGTGAGAATTGAAATATCACCTTCGTTGAATACCATACTTGGTTTGTCATGAAAACCACCAAACCGGAAATTATCCCCTACTTCTAATTCTTTAATTAAATCCTCACATTTTTCAACATATTGCTTATCCACATCTAAACTTCCATAGACTATAAACTGTACCTCAGGAATTTCTTTTCGAACCAAATCACAGGTCCTGATCATGGTTTCAATATCCTTTAAAGGAAAAATATGTGCTACTGCAACAACAGTTGGTTGATCTGCAGTATGAGCAGGCTTGAGCGTTGGCTTGAAAATATTAGTATCTACTCCATTGTATATGGGCAGGATTTTGGATTGATCGGCTTCAAATTTTACTTCCCACTTCTGATTCGCAGTTGTTACAGGTGAAATCTGATCCGCCGTGAAATACACTGCTCTTGTAACTAAAGTTGATAAATTCAACAGAAGCTTCTTCGAGAAAAAAGGTAAATCAGCGCTTCCAAGGTTTATAAGCCTTTCACGAATGTAAACTCCATGATCAGTAACCATGCTTGGAGTTCCATATTCATATTTTGCCACAATTGATGATAATGCTGGAAAACCAGCAATAGTAGCGTGAGTAACATCAACTTCTTCGGGCATTTTAGTAGCCAGTGGCATAAGAAAATGATAAAGCCATCTCATTCCAAAAGTGACATCAAAAACTCTCGGTTCTTCGATATAACTCTCTTTATTATCAAACTCTTCTATCAATTTGCTCTTAAAATCTATCCAAAGAGAAGTTTCTTTCATCGTTAACTTGTAATCGTACATTTGAAAATATTTCCACATCCCATAAATAATTTCACTTATTTCCTTTGGGTCACGGAAGGGATCAAACAAACACTTTACAAAGTCTCTGAACATGGGCATGAAATTGGTTTTAATTACAGCCCTGATTGTTCTCGCTTTTTTTTCGATTTGTTCGGAAAAAGGGACTCCCTCATCATAGTATTGCACGGGTTCTTCAACACCCCAGAGTGGTACGTGGATAATCTTCTTTACATTTTCAGGAAGCTTGTACCTACTCTCAACAAAAGGTTGACCTGTTATTGCAAGGATATAAAAATCAATATTATCCTGAAGTTCTGAACATAAAATATGCGCCCATGTTGAAACACCTCCCCCACTAAAAGGATAGGAGCCTTCAGTCTCAAATAATACAATGGGCTTTTTTTTATTCACAAAACAACCCCACTTCTTTCAACTGTTTCAGTAAGCAAAGATTGATAAGTAGAAAAAATGCTTTCCCAAGTATGATTAAGTTTAACTATCTCGAAGCGTTCATTAATGTATCGAGTTCTTTCAGCTTCTGAGTTCCAAAATTCAATAACCTTACTGCACAATTCATTATTTGTTATTTCGGAGTGAAAAGTAAGACCATACTTACCGGTTAAATCACCAACTTCTCTGCCAACAGGAAGTACTTTCTTGGATAAAGCTTCAAACATTACTAAAGGTTGAGACTCGTTATGACTTGTTATCAGAAGCATATCCATTTTTTGATAATACAGTTCTGCTGATTGATTCCAAATCAAAGTTACTGAATCATGGTTCTCGGCATGTTCCCTCACTTTTACTTCCAGTTCTTTTTCACCAGCATCACTCAATAGCATAAGGAATGAACAGTCAAAATCCTGTCTCTGAAACTCATTTACCAGATCAAAAAACTGTAATGGGTTTTTCATTTCTGCACATCTTCCCACCCAGCCGATTACAGGCTTATCTGAAGAGATATATTCAGAATTAATCCATGACTCAGGTATTCCATTTGGAATATAATTTATTTCTGATGCTCCCAGTTGCTCCTGCATAGAAATGTTACATTCGGAGACGGTTACAACATCGTCAGCTTTTCTGTAAACCTCTCCAGCTATAGATTTAAATAAAGATACAATTTCATTTTTTTGATTATCTGTGTCCGGAATCTTGTATCCACATTCAAGTGCTACAGCTCCTTTTTCTACCTCTAGCCAATAAATGGCGTGTTCTGTAAGCACCAAAGGCAGGTTTGTATCTTCTGAAATTTTTGACCCAATCCATCCGGCAAAACCAGTATTCGTAACATGAATTACATCATTCTCATCTATTTTTGCTAAATCTGAAGACTGATTCTGATACCATAAGTCGAGAGAGTGCTCCCAGTTATCAATCAATTCTGGGGGAGGTATTCTTTGGAAAGAATGAATATTCTCAGGCAATGGATAGAGCGCATTTTCAGGTTCAAGTGAGATAAAGGTATCAGTAGCAATTTGTAAAATAGTGAAGTTGAAAGCCGGGCAATTCTTTATGTATTGATACACCCATTCACTTACCCCGCCCCGATACCAAGGGTAAGTACCTTCAATGACAAGTAGTACGTTCAAGCCTCCTCCTGCTTAACCAGCGTTCTTTTTATAAAGACGCCATAGAATTGAACCCGTTTGTGTTATAAGTCTTGAAATAAGTATAAACTCATTCGAAGAAAAAAGAACAGATCGCTTAATCACAATTACCCCGAACATCGATGATTTTTCAGGGACCTTAAGATTGTTCATCAACAGGTTTTTTTCGTTAATCGAAAACAATGGTACAGCAATTTCAGCTGATAACTTGTGCTTTTTTGAAAAATCGGTAAAGAATCCCAGCTCATCATTATAAATATGGTTACACAAATAAGGCTCCTGAGTATCCTTCAGTTGTTTAAAAGACTGCTCTAAAGTTAATGAGCTATTATCAGGTTTGTTATCCCCATAAAAATGAGTCAGTTCTGTGCTTTCTCCATCAACAATCCAAAACCCAAGAAAATTAGAATCCAGAATAGCTAGTAATTCAGAGCAAAGTACATCAACAGTATCTTTGAATGAACCACTCAGAGCACTTTCCATTAAACTCATCACCAACTTATTCTTGTTATCTGCAAGATCTTCTTCCAGATCCGTTACATCTATGTCGGTAACCAATTTCATTCGAACGAGTTCGAGAATACGTTCTTTGTTAGAAGTAAAGAGCTCTTTTTTGATGAAATCTGCAGCACCCAAATCCAAAGCTTTTTTCTCTTTCTCAACGGTTGGTAAGTTTGTCATAACCAAAACCGGAATTTTCTTCTTTTCAGAATCCTGGCGAAGAGACTCCAACAATTCGAGACCTGTTAAACCAGGCATATGTATATCTGAAAGAATGAGATTAATTTGGGTATTAGAAAGTATATCAATTGCTTCCTGAGCATTTTTTGCATGTACCAAATTAAATTCACTTCCCAGTAAATTTTTAGTCATAAAATGGATTGGTTCGTCATCATCTATGACTAGAACAGTGTACTTCATCGTAATGTAGATTCTATGATTTTAAGGGTATTTCAATGAAGAAGGTTGTCCCAACTTTTTCTTCCGATTCTACCCAAACTTTACCGTCGTGCATATTAACATATTTTTCAACAACGTCTAAACCCAAACCCGTTCCAATTTCACCATCAGTTCCAATACTGGAAACTCCTTTCCCAGTGTTTTCAGGGGTGAATAATAAAGGTTGTATCTTCTCTGATATGCCAATTCCATTATCTTTGACTTTGAAACTAATCATATTTTCATCTGATGCTACAATTAACTGAACCAAACCATTTTTTAAAGTAAATTTCAAAGCATTTGAAACAAGGTTGTTTAAAGCAATCTCAATTTTTGTATGATCTAGATTCACTTTAGGATTCTGAATATCTTCAATAAGTTCAAGAGAAATATCTTTTAAAATTGCTTTGGGTTTATTGATAGATATTACTTTTTCAGACAAATCTTTCAGATATCCTTCAGTTAATTTAACAGATTCGCTATGATTCGAATTACTTTCATCGTCAAGTACTTTCCCTACCATATCCATCAGCTTCTTACCGCTCTTCTCCATAACATCCAGCATGTTATTAACCTCAGATTCGGGAAGTCCGGGATTCTCTTTTATTAAATTAGCCAGTCCTACAATCCCTGTTAGCGGGTTTTTAATATCATGACTAACAATACGTACAAGTTGATCTTTTTTTGCGTTTAGTTCCCTTAATTCAATTTCTCGGTTTCGTAGAATCTCTATCCGTTCATCTCTTTCTTTTTGCAGTTTATTGAGTGATAAATGGGTTTTAATTCGAGCCAGTACTTCATCTTTCTGATAGGGCTTAGTAATATAATCAACTCCACCTACCTCAAAACCTTCTACTTTATCACTCGTTTCAGATAATGCACTTAAGAAAATAATTGGAGTTGACCTGAGCTCTTCATCCTTATTAATAATCTTACAAACTTCATATCCCGTCATATCTGGCATCATTATATCAAGTAGTACTAAATCTGGACGACGTGATTTGATAAGTTCAACAGCATCTGAACCATTAAAGGCCACAATTGGTGAGAAGCCTGCATCCCGCAAAACATGAGACAATAACCTGATATTAGCCTCAGTATCGTCAACAATAAGGATAAGAAATTCAGACGGGTTTACCTGAAATTGCATTTTTATTAGAATTAGTACAGCTTAAGCTTTTTAATGACCTATAGAATCTTTGTTACAGTGAAACTAAATTGATATTAAAAACGTCATACAAAAGATAGTTGGAAGATTATTAGTAAAAAAATGAATTTATGATGAAAATTTTAGCGGTTAAATGTTTTGTACTTTTTGTGCTATATATTACATCAAATACACTTCTAGCCTCTGATTTTAATGATTATACCCCCGAATCTGGGAAACCAATAATCGAAATTACAGATAAATTTAATGAAGTACGATTAGGCATCACTAACAATAGTATTTACATGACTTTTAGTGAGAACGCACGCTCACTAGCTAATAAATCTTTACAAACTAAGTACGAAGTCAATTCTCAATACTTTGAAGACTCAGAAGGCAACTTTATTGTTGGCTCGACATCATATCTGGAGTCTAATCGCCTAGAGTTAAGTCTCGAAAATATCCAGAATATCAACTTCAAAAATGGAAAACTTTCCTTTCAGTATAAAAATAAATCTACTCTCGGATTTGAAGATATTTACTCATACAATGGTACAAAGGCTTTGAATAATTTTTATGTGGAAGATCTTGAAGCTTTTATCTTTACGTTTAATGAAAGTGTCAAGTCATAATTTTCTCATATCCAATCTTGTAACATTATCCATCTAATCATACTCCTTTAAGAAAAAAAGGAGAAAGCAATGCTGAGGTTTATACTGCTAAGTATAGTAGCATTTTCAGGTTTTTATTTATGGTCTGTTTTCCCAATTAATCATGGACCGGGCGAAATTGCTCCAAATAAACCAAAAATTGAACGTATTGGTTGGGAGAAACCTTTTTATTATAAGTCAGCGGAAATAATTCCAAAGAGAAAAATTTCTGGTGAAGTTCGAATCCTGGAAAGGAAACGATATTTCTTTGATGGCAAATCTCAACATTCTCCGATTGACGTATTAGTTGGATGGAATGAAATGTCCGATGAGCGAAACATAGAACATCTTAGGTTTAAATTAGAAGATCGGTATTTCGATTTAGGATATTCAAAACCTCCACTCCCCTTAAATCAGATATTCAATCAAATCAATCTATGGCACTTAATAGGTTCTACCGAAGAAATAGATAAAAAAATCAAAGGTTTAAGAAAAGGGAATATCATGCAAATAGAAGGGTTTATCGTAGATATAGACTTTGAAGACAATTATCCTTGGAAATCAGAACTTAGAAATAGAACTGGCGAACATCTCAATAACACTATTATATGGATTACTAATCTATATGTGCATTAGTATTAGTTATTGAAATTTATTTTTTTACTTGAATACATCTAAAAATAACGCTTTATTTATATTGCTTGTTAAATCGGGTCAGTAATCAAGAATTAAAAAAATGTCGTCAAATTCAAAACACACAGGAACTGTGAAGTGGTTCCATAACATTAAAGGTTATGGCTTTATAAGTTCAGATAAAGTAGAAGAAGAAGAAGAGATTTTCGTACATTATTCAGAAATAAACTCTGAAGGTTTTAAGAAATTGAAGCGCGGAGAAAAAGTAGAGTTTACTCTTGATAACGGAGACAAAGGACTTCTTGCCAGAGATGTATCATTGGTTGACAAAGAAGATGATCAGGATCTTTTTTAATCTAAATGAATTGGGTTAAAGAAGCGCTCTTAGACATACTTTCTGTCATTGCCATTATTTCTTTCGCTATTACTTCCAATGATACATTATATGTAGCCATCTGGGTTTATACAGGGATTTTGCTATTAAGTAAAATCCTTTTCTTTTTTGTCAATTTTCTTCAGTTTAAAGCTAAAAAAACATCTGTCTCGGATTGGTTTTATCACATTGTATATGTTCTCACTATTATAATTCTTACCTATTCTAAAAGTTATTACTTAACCGGAATCTGGGTTTTAATTTGGATACTCTCTATTATTCAAAACCCAAATAAGGAGAAAAAAACATCTATAAAATCGTAAGTTAAAGTTCTATTCGGTACATATTTTAAATGGTGATTTCGAAAAGCTGTCTAACACTAATAATTGTTTTACTGATTCCTCTCTCTTCTTTCGCTCAAAACGAATCGCTAAAAAAAAACGATTCTTTTTTTCGTCTAACTTCTGCTTACTCCCCTCAATCAATTGTCCTTTTGGGTAAAACCCCAGATAGTCAAACCCTGGCAATACAGTTAAATTATGGATGGAAATCTAAATTCACCTTCAAATCTACCCCTATTACATATCTGGTAAGCCTCACTCCATATATTAAATACAGCTACCCAAAGCGTGACGAAGGTTCGAAAAGGGATGTAGTCAACGGATTTGGGTTTTCTCCGATAGGCTTTGAAATCCAAAAGGTGTTAAACAAAAAACTTGGGCTTGTAATCAATACATCAGGTGGTTTTATACTCATTGATAAACGGTTTCCAACAGATAAAGGAAGAAGGCTTAATTATACTTTTTCCCTAAGTCCGGGGCTTATATTTCAAACTAATCAAACACTTTCTTTTTTATTGGGATATAAATTTCATCATATTTCAAATGCCCAAACAGGAAGCGAAAATCCAGGAATTGATTCTAACTTTATCTTTTTTTCAACACAATTAGCAATATAAATTATGTCACTAAAAGCAATATTTAATACTTCAAAAGGAACCATCAATATTACCCTCTTTGATGAAAAGACTCCCAAAACGGTCGCTAATTTTGTAAACCTTGCAACCCGAGGATATTACGATGGTTTAAACTTTCATAGAGTAATCAATGATTTTATGGTTCAGGGAGGATGTCCTAATGGAGATGGACGAGGAGGTCCAGGTTATGTTTTTGAAGATGAGTTTCATCCTGAATTAATACACAATGAGCCCGGCAAACTTTCAATGGCGAATGCAGGTCCCGGTACAAACGGTAGTCAATTTTTTATTACTCATGCAGCAACCCCATGGCTTGACGGGCGACACTCTGTTTTTGGAGAAGTAAATTCTGATGAAGACCAAAAAGTGGTTAATCAGATTGTTCAGGGCGATAAAATCGAGTCGATAAAAATAGAAGGCGATTTTGAAGAATTCCTAAATAACATAAATGAGGTTGAATTCTGGAATGAAACCTTAGATGAACGATTCCCTGATTTGAAAGGTGGGTAAATCTGGTTTTTGACTGAAACTTTTAGTCTTATTCTCGTAGTAATGTCGAAATTAATTGTGATCAATTATTTCTTCATTATGCGAAAAAAAATTACCGGGCTTTTAGGGCTTTCACTATTACTTTCTTTTTCTGTACTCGCTCAAAACTCTGAAACAGATTTACAATATCGAAAATGGAGAGTAACTCTCTTCCCTCCCATTAGTACGAATGGTGCAAATACACTAAACTATTCGGCTAAATACTCCATTAATTTAGTTGCCGGTTATCATGGTGCTTTAGATGGGTATGAAGTTGGAGCTCTGTTTAATTATACCAAATTCTATTCTTACGGCTTTCAGTTAGCAGGATTAGCTAATGCTACCGGAGGCGATATGGCCGGAGTCAATATTGCTGGTTTAGCAAATTACTCTAAAGATGATATGTCGGGTGTTCAGATCTCTGGGGTGATAAATTATTCTAAAGAAGCTCTGGAAGGAATAAATTTAACCGGAGGAATTAATTTCTCTGACCGAGGATCTTCAGGCCTTCAGGCAGCAGGAATTGCCAACATTAGTGGTCGTGATATAGAGGGGCTTCAGGCGGGTGGATTGTTCAATTATACCAAACATGATATATCAGGATTACAAGCCGCTGGTCTATTTAATTTTGCCGGAGATAATGTAGAAGGTTTACAAGCTACAGCCGGATTTAACTATGCAGAAGATGGAATATCAGGATTACAGGCTGCCGGGATAGCAAACATTTCAGGTGGATATATAGAAGGATTATTAGCCTCAGGAATAATCAATTATTCTAAAGGTGACGCAAGTGGTCTTCTTGCATCCGGAGGTTTTAATATTAGTGAAAGTATAGAGGGTTTAACCGCGGCCGGAATTGCGAATATTGGGCGATCTATGCAGGGACTTCAGTTTGCTGCAGTTAATGTGGCTGAAGAAGCTGTTGGTTTACAAATCGGAATCATAAACGTTGCTAAAGAATTTCAGGGAGCTCCAGTAGGACTTTTAAGTATTTATGGCAATGGACGTAAAAACTTTGACGTTCGTTTTTCAGATGGAGGTTTCACTGAGATTGGAATCACTACGGGTACTTATCGGGTATACAATTCTTTCCTTTTGGGATATAATACCTTACTTGGCAGAGATGTTTACCGCTTAGGATTAGCTATCGGACTCGAAAAAAACATTCAGGATTCTTTCGAAAATATTGAAAGCACCTCCCTTTTTGTAAACCAGGAATTCAGCATTCACCACCATTTTGAAGGAGAATGGTCCAAAAGTAAGAATAGAATTTATTCCTACAAGTATATGCTTGGAAATCGTTTTGGAAATGGATTCTCTGTATATGCAGGTCCGTCAATAAATATGCAGGTGACAAGAGTTGATGAAGCTAATGATTACACCTGGTATAGTTTATGGTCTCCTGAAAGAAAAGGTAAACAATATCGCTTTTGGGTAGGCTTATCTGTCGGAATACGTCTTTTTCATCAAAAGAATTTACCTCTGATTGATGATGAATTCAATGACGACTGGGGCTGGGGTCGTGATTGGTAATAATAAGTCGCAAGATATGTTATAGTTTCGTGAAGAAGTAATCAGGTGGAATGATTAAATACCTTCAGGCTGTTTAAAAAATAAAACTTTTATTATGAAACTATTTCTTATATCATCGGTGAGCTTAAGTGCGGTACTGGTCATCTTAACTTTAAATTCAGCTTCTGTTCATACAGAAGAGCTTTCAGAAAGTCATTCACATACGTTAGCTAATCACGAAATGGTCATGGATACAGTACCTGATTTTCCTTATAAAAAAACGGAAGCGGAATGGAAGGAAATTCTAACCCCCTCCCAATACAGAATACTTCGTAAAAAAGGGACTGAATTTCCATATGTGAACGAATATTTTGACTCAAAGAAAGATGGAATTTATGTCTGTGCCGGTTGTGGGCAAAAGCTTTATGATTCGAGACACAAGTATAAAAGTGGAACAGGATGGCCAAGTTTCTGGAAACCTATTGACGACTCCCTAGTTGTTGAACTGGAAGATAAAAGCCTTTTTATGACACGTACCGAAATAGTTTGTTCAAATTGCGGTGGTCATCTGGGGCATGTTTTCGATGACGGACCCCAACCAACCAATTTACGTTATTGTATGAATTCCGCAGCAATGAAACTCGTGGATCGGAATGAACTTCCTGAAGTGGCTCAAAACTAAACTCTCTTTTTACCCAAAAAATTAGTATTTAAGGCGCATTAATTGCGCCTTTTTTATTTAATTAAATCTCTAAAATGAGTCATAAAGCTATTGTACTAAAAGAAGCAGAATTCAATCCAAGGTTAAAAACATATTTAAACCTTTATGGGGTATTCATGATGCTAATTATGATTTTAACCATCCCTTTAATCCCTCTTTGGTTAATCTTCGCCCCTATTTTTATTAACAAATATTATGAAAGATTAGAATGTGAACTCACCAGCAGATCACTCAGATTTAAAAAAGGGTTTATTGTTCAAACAGAAAAAACTATTCCATTGGATAAAATCCAGGATCTTACCTTTAAAGAAGGTCCTCTTTTAAAAAAACTTGGGCTTAGCATTCTAAAAGTTGAGACTGCAGGAAATTCTGCTTCTGCTGGCGCTGACTTAAGTTTAATTGGAATTATTGATGCTCATGAATTTCGTCAAATGGTTTTTGATCAACGAGATAAAGTAACAGATAATACTTCTTCCGCATCACAAGAGTCGGAATCTATGGTTGGAGTACTTATGGATATTAGAGAATCTCTGAAGCAAATAGAGTCAAAAATGAATAACTAGATATTTATAATACGATTAAGAAAATCAGTTTTCGTGATAACATAAATTCTACCAGTCTTAAAATTCATTCATTAAAGAACACACTCAGATTTGTTACTCTTTTAATTAGCTTTTCTCTTTAGAAATAAGCTTTCTATTAAATAAGTAAACGATACCTAATGCAATCGCCCACTGCCCCACTACAGTTGCTACAGAAAATGGATCAAATGGATTATACCAGGTATCAGGAGCGTATTCAGTAGCGCTAAGATACATCCACCAAAATAATAGTGTGATTACTTCTACAGGTACCACATACCTAATAATAATAGTCCACCAATACCCTAGTTTAGTTTTACTCTCTTCTGAGTTCACCAGATTTAGTCTGAATTTGTCCGTTCCATAACTAATTACAGCATAGGATATAAATGCACCTGAAACCATAAGACCTACTCCCCACACAAAATCCTGATTCGCAAAAAATGTGAGATTCAAAGCGGATGGAATTCCAAATGCAAATCCAGCACCTGAAATAAATAGAGTAGCTTTCTTTCTACTCATACCTGTATCTACAAACACTTTTACGGCTAACTCGATCATAGAAATAAGAGAGCTAAATGCTGCAAAGGTTAATCCTAAAAAGAATAATATTGAAAACAATCCACCGCCCGTCATGGAAGCAAACAGCTGAGGCATCCATATAAATGTTAGGCCGGTACTTGCAGGACCTGATGTCTTCATCACATCGAGAATCTCGGAATTGCTCATTGTAGATCCTAAGGTTCCAAAAACGGTTGAGAAAATAATAACGGCGGCAAGAAGCGATATCAAATTGTTTCCTACTCCGGTTTGAAACGCACTTATAGTAACGTCATCAGACTTGCGCATGTAAGCACCATAAGTGAGGATGAGTCCCCAGGCAGCTCCTGTATCCCAGGCATTCTGTGTAAGAGCTTCAAGCCAGATTTTAGGACTTGATAATGTACTCCAATCAGGTGTAAACAAATATGAGATTCCTGCCCCACTACCTTCAAGACTTAGGGCTTTACCCAGCGAGACCACAAGAACAATTAAAAGAGATGGAATTAATACTTTATTTACACGCTCTATTGATGATATTCCTTTAATCACAACTACAGCTCCAAAAAACATGATTACACCATGAAATAAAACTGGTAATCCATTGGCATGGAAAGAGTCCCATACTTGTAGCGAAGCCTCGTAAGTGTCCGGAAGCCCCATTCCTACTGATTGAAAAAGATAGTACATACACCATCCTGCAACCACGCTATAGTAAAACATGATTGCGGTTGCTACAAAACCGATGAAACCACCCATCCACCCTTTTTTCTCACCAATCAGTTTTGAAAATGATCCTATAATCCCCTTTCTACCATTTCTTCCAATTCCATATTCTGCGATTATTAAAGGGATAGACCACAGGAGTAAAAAGCAAAGCCAGGCAACCAGAAATGCTCCTGCTCCATCCTCACCACCGTTTTGAGCGGCAATCCGTGGGAACCTCCATATATTACCAGTTCCAATAGCAATTCCCAGAACACTGAGAATAAGTCCAAGTTTAGAAGAAAACCGTTCCGAAGATTGTTCTGACATGCAAATAAATGTTAATTAAAAAATAGCTTGAAAAGAGGTTCGTTTTATCCGCCAAATGGTTTGTAAATTTACGCCGTTCTATTTTGAATAGAATCAGGCTATGCCTATAATTGCAATCCAATCATAAAGGTAAAAATTGACTATCCAAAACTTTTCAGACGGATAATACATACATGTTTTCAGATCATAAAACGACGAATAAATATTTAGCCCTTTTTACGTTTCTCGTATCACTTGTTATTTACACACTTACTTTAGCACCAACTGCAAGTTTTTGGGATGCAGGTGAATTCATTGCAGTAGCTCATGGCCTGCAGGTAAATCACCCTCCCGGAGCTCCCCTCTACTCTATTATTGGGCGGTTGTTTTCTATGTTTATGCCCACAGAATATGTTGCAGTGAGCATCAATTTTATTAGTGCTCTATCATCTGCATTTACGGTAATGTTTTTATACTTGATTACCATTCGACTGATAAGAGAGTTTCGTGGACACCCGGATGAGATGTCTCTGGTTGATAAAATAGGGATGTATGGCGGAGCTTTAGTTGGATCACTGACCTTTGCTGTAACCGATACCTTCTGGTTTAATGCTGTTGAAGCTGAGGTTTACGCGATGTCTATGTTTTTTACAGCAATTGTGGTTTGGCTTGCATTGAAATGGTCTGAGAACCACGACAAAGAATACAATGAGCGCTGGCTGGTACTCATCGCTTATATGTTCGGGTTAGCGATTGGTGTACACTTATTGAACCTACTGGCCTTATTCTTTGTGGCTTTGATTGTCTACTTCAAAAAGAAAGATTTTACTCTGGTGTCCTTTTCTATCATGGGAGCTATTGCTGTAGCATCATTTCTTGTTGTATATCCATTCACTATCCAAACTTTGCCAGATTGGGCTGATAAGATCGGGGATGCTACTTATGGTTTAATTGGACCTCTGACCTTTGTTCTTATCATTTTACTTTCTCTGGCCTGGGGGATTTATTTCACCCAAAAGAATAAATACCGACTGGCTAATATCTGCCTGATCAGTTACGCCATGATTATGATCGGATATTCTTCCTATTCGGTAATTATGATTCGTTCAATTGCCAATCCTCCGGTAGATGAAAATGATCCTGAAACTGTGGAAGCTTTCGTAAAATATCTGAAACGAGAACAATATGGGGATACTCCAATTTTTCAGGGTAGAAATTTTGACAATGCCACCGGGCGTATTAATCCGGATGCTGATGCTTATTTCCCGCGACGTCATTCGCAAGACCCACGGGATTTGCAATATTATGCCCGTTACGACAGTGATTGGGACTTTTTCTGGGATTACCAGATCAATCATATGTACGTAAGATATTTTAACTGGAATTTTATTGGACGGGAAGCCGATATACAGGATACCGGTTGGCGATCCGGATTTGAGGAGGCTAAATATCCGAACAACAGGGCAAACAATGCCTACTTCTTTATCCCATTCTTGCTGGGAGTCTTTGGATTAATTTTTCACTTTACTTCCGACTGGAGGCGGGCTTTTGCGATTCTAACGCTGTTCATTGTAACAGGGTTAGCTATCATCATATTCTTAAATCAGGACCCTTATCAGCCCAGGGAGCGTGATTATGCCTATGTTGGCTCTTTCTTTGCCTTTTCTATATGGGTAGGACTGGGAGTCACCGGAATAATAGACCTACTTAAGAGTTACACTAAAGATAATGCAATGGTAAGTTATGCTGTTGTAGGGCTATGCCTGATAGGTTCTCCGGTAATTATGGGGTCTCAGAATTGGGATGATCATGATCGGAGCGATCGCTATGTAGCTCCTGACTACGCAAAAAATCTATTGAATTCGTTAGCTCCAAATGCCATTGTATTTACAAATGGGGACAACGATACCTTCCCTCTATGGTATGCTCAGGAAGTTGAAGGTGTCAGAACAGATGTTCGTATTGTATGTTTAAGTTTGCTCAATACAGACTGGTACATTAAGCAACTGAAGAATCAATGGTCTCATGAATCAGCTCCTCTACCGATCAATCTTACTGATGAGCAAGTGGATCAGGTAACTGCCCGTATTGATCGCTGGCAACCACGTGAAATAAATATTCCTGTTGATAAAGAACTGCTTAAGCAAGCTTTCTCTGAGGACGCTCAATATAAAGAAGCAATTGGGGTAACTCCTGATACTTCCCTTCAAATCTTATACACAGGAACTGATTTTGAAATCCCTGTAGATTCTTTAGATGATGAAGTCTCCTGGAGAGTAAACGGCCGTGTATTTGGTCAGGATGCTCAGGGTAATAGTGTAAACTATATGCAGGTTCAGGATTTAATGATTCTTGAAATTCTGCAATCGAATGACTGGTTACGACCTGTTTATTTCGCCAATACAGTTTCTCAACAAAGTATGCTTGGTCTTGATGACAACGATTACTTAAGAGCCGAAGGTAAAGCGTATCGTGTAGTCCCTAAAAAGACACCTTCCCGGTATACAGGTTGGATCGAACCTGAAATCCATGCTCGTAGAATCCGTGATTTTAATTTTACTGAATGGAATAATCCTGATGCATATTTCGATGAAAATATTCGTCGAATGCTTGGAAATTATCGCTATAGTTTTCTTCAACTAGCTGACACCTTCAATGAACAAAATCAACCTGATAGTGCCGCTTATTACCTAAGAATGGCTGAAGACAAGATTCCATTCCGTCCAGACGAAGAAAGCTTTAACCTGCAGGCACTTTTCGCAGCGAAATACATCAGCTTAAACGACACAGTTTCCGGTGGCAGATTAGCACTTAACATAAAGGATGCGCTTATCACTGAGTTTAATGAAACGTATAATAACTTTATCTCTGCACAAGCTCAGGCCGAAGATATGCGTTTGGAATTCGAGGCCGCACGAAGAAGTGGTGACGTTACTAAACAACGAAACCTGAGGCCTCAGATTAATTCTATCTATGAGCGTACTCAGAATCTTGGGAACAATGTGGTACAAATGAGGCAGTATTTATCCATTACTTCTTATGCTTTATTTAAGTCAGGAAATGCTACTGAAGCAGAAGCCATCATTAGTGAAGTTAACGCCAAATTTGAAGGAACTCCATTTCAACCTTTACCAACTAATGAACAAGCGAGCTTTCTAGAAATACAAAGATATGGCCTGGATTAAGGTTGTTTTTAGTTAACCTGCTGTGTTGTATATTCACAGCAAAGTTTTTTTGATATGATACATCAGTTCACAAAAGAGAATATTGAGACCATCGGAACAGTACTTGGGGCTACTCCAAAGCTGCTTGGCGATGATGTTTACCGCATCGAAGTAGTAAATACCGAAGAAAATGCTAAGCTCGCTTTAGAGATCCATCTCGGGCTGGAAGCAAATGGTACACAAATGAATTTCATCTCTGTGTATTCAGGGAATACTACCATTCAACTTCATAACTGTACTGCATTTGCTGCAAGTGATATCAATGAGCAGGTTATTTTCTTTGGTAAGTCAGTTGAACGTACTTCGGGACTTATTGTAGATAAAGCTTCAGGTTGTAGTTTATATGCAAATGTAGACGAGTCTATTATTTCCGGTGATTTCACCTCTTTACCGGAAGATCTGATGATGTGTGCAATAGCGCTATCTCTTACTGAACTTATGGATGACGATTTCAGCTTATAAGCTGCAATGGAAACTTCTGATCATCCACTTCAACTATTTAATACAAGCGGCTTAGACCTCCCCTTCGAGGAATCTGAAGCCGCTTTTTTATTAGATGCTATCTGTCACCATCAATCATGTCAATATTCGTTTGTTGAACTGGTTTATGTTGATGAAGCAGAGATACTACGGATCAATAAAGAATTTCTTGAGCGAGATTATATAACCGACATTATTTCTTTTCGGTATGATGAGGATGATTCTAATACGGAGGTTGAAGGTACTCTTTACTGTTGCGCTCAAAGAATTCAGGAACAAGCTAAAGAATACAGTGCCTCAATACGGCAGGAATTCCTGCGTGTGATTATTCACGGCTTAATACACCTGATTGGGTATGATGATCAAACACCCGAAGAAAAAGCAGAAATGACCTGGCTAGAAAATCATTTTCTATCGTTGATTTAAAATATACAATTAAACTTATCTCAAAATTTTGTTTCAGCAATCATGGAAACTTGCTGTAAATAATTCCTGAAATCAGAACTTTTTTTCTATCCTCTAAACTTTAATATTAGGACACCGTATTCGAGGACTATGAAGGAAATTGAAGAAAAAAATATCATCACAGAAAATAGTAAACGGTATGCCTCCCAAATCTGGGGGTTAATCACTACTCAGATTGAGAAACAAACAGCCAATCTGGAGACTACGAGTACCCGACCTGCACCACCTAAAAAAGAATCGAAGCATAAGTGGCTGATTAACTTATTATTCATTTTCCCATTGTTTCTTTTGATTGGTTTTACCACATCCTTTTTTTGGGACTTTAATGGCCTTTCAACTTCTGTTTTCGGGTTAACCATCAGTTTTGAAGGTTTGCTAAGAATTCTAAGTATTAGTGGAATGATTGGATTCTTAACCAATTGGTTAGCTATAAAAATGCTATTCCGCCCAACCCAAAGAAGACCCATACTTGGTCAGGGTCTGATACCTGCTCAAAAAGAACGCATTGCCTATAGGCTTGCTGTCGCGGTTTCCGAAGATTTGATTAATCCGGAAATCATCAAAAAGAAAATCCATGAATCTCAGGCTATCACTAAATACAGGGAAAAAGCGACCGATTATATTAAAACGATCATCGATGATCCCGATTTCAGACAAGAGCTTAAGATACTTGTAGTTAGTTATGTGGATGAAATGGTTGCTGACCCGGAAATTAGAGGTACTCTCGCAAAAACTGTCATTAATCAGATTGAAGGCGCAATAGAACAAAATTCATTTGAGCGGGTTGCACTTAAAGCTTACAGTTTTTTAAAAGGCCAGGAAATGCAGGATTTGGTCGAAGAAGCATTAACAAAAGTTCCCGGAGGCGTTGAAAAAGGGTTGGATAAACTGGATGTATTTCTTGATGATTTACCAAACCGAATTAATAAGCATAGTGATACTATTGAAGATCTGGTTACCTCATTACTCTACAAACTCATTAATCAATTAGATGTGCATGCTTTGGTTGAGGATAACCTCAGGCAGTATGACGAAAAACGATTAGAGATAATGATTAAAAATGCCAGTAATGATCAATTACGGTATATCCAATATCTTGGTGCTGTATTAGGAACTCTGGGTGGATTTGTAATCTGGCAACCACTTACCAGCCTGACTGTTTTAGGATTAATAATTTTATTTACGCTTGGATTAGACTCACTTCTTGCGAAAATGAAAACATCTTAGTTTTTATTCATTATTTTGCCTCCTATTAAGTTGTAACTAATTCTTTGAGGCAATGACACTTCGTCTAAAACTAACTTCACTACTAATCATCCTGATATTCATTGGTTGTTCTTCTTCAAAAGAACTTTCATCAGGAATAGAACCTGAAATTGAAACCACTAACTTGCCGGTTGAATTAACCGCTACGGAAGATTGGCATTTAACTACTCCTGAATATGATCCTTACATTGGAACCGGTATTGAAATGGCTTATCAGGAACTACTTGCTAATAAAGAACCGAAGCAAGAAGTGATTGTCGCCATTATTGATTCAGGTACAGATATCGATCACGAGGATCTTAAAGGCAATGTCTGGGTAAATAAAGATGAAATTGCCGGTAATGGAATTGATGATGACGGAAATGGCTACATCGATGATATGCACGGTTGGAATTTTATTGGTGGTCCGGATGGAGAAAGTGTTGATGAAGACACCTATGAATTGACTCGTCTGTATAAAGAACTTTCAGGCCAATTTGCTGATGCAGATACTTCTGCTCTCACTATGGAGCAGAAAGATCAGTATACCTACTATCTGGAAATCAAAGAAGATTACGAAGCCGAGAAGACAGAAATCGAACAAACTCTGAATCAGATTAAAAATATCAATCAGGCAATTCTTGGAGCTAAACAAATTCTTGGGGTTACCAGCATGGATTCCCTTACTGCAGAGCAATTAGAACCCAAAGGAACTGATGGCCCTTACCTTCAGCAAGCCAAACAGTTAGCAAATGCACTAAAAGAAAATAACATCTCTGAAGAAGATGTTTCTGAAGCCGTTGAGCAATATCAAACTTTGAACGATTATGGTCTGAATCCTGATTTTGATCCACGCTATATCGTTGGGGACGATTACGAAGATCTGACTAACAGATTTTATGGTAATAATGATGTTAAAGGTGCCAGCTATGATCACGGGACTCATGTTGCTGGGATTGTTGGGGCTGTTCGCAATAATGAGCTTGGAATGAATGGTATAGCGAATGTAAAACTAATGATTCTGCGAGCAGTTCCACAGGGCGATGAACGGGATAAAGATGTTGCTAATGCGATCAGATATGCAGCAGAGAACGGTGCCAAAGTGATGAATATGAGTTTTGGTAAAGGCTATTCTCCTGATAAAGAATATGTTGATGCAGCTGTTAAATTCGCAGACAGTCTTGGTGTTTTATTAGTTAGCGGAGCCGGAAATGATGCAACGAATGTAGACAGCAGCGATACCTATCCAAACAAGTATTATGAAACTGGTGGGAAGGCAAACGCTTTTTTAACAGTTGGAGCTACTTCCTGGCAGCGAGATGAAGAACTAACTGCATCATTCAGTAATTATGGTAAAACGAATGTGGATATTTTTGCTCCCGGTGTTGAAGTATACTCTACCTACCCTGATAACGAATATAAAGCGGAAGATGGAACCAGTATGGCCTCCCCTGTTGTGGCTGGAGTCGCAGCTTTAGTAATGGCTTATTATCCGGAATTAACAGCGACTCAGGTTAAAGATATTTTAATGGAAACCTCCACCAAACCTGAAACCATGGTTTACAAGCCTGGGTCAGAGTCTACCGTGCCATTTTCATCTCTGTCTGTTTCGGGCGGAATTGTAAATGCTTATAAAGCATTACAACGTGCTGAAGAAATCGTAAATGGTCAATAACATTGTCTGAAGTCAGAAATCCAGAATATGATGCAGTAATTGTCGGCTCAGGCCCTAACGGGCTAGCTGCTGCAATTTTACTAGCAAAAAACGGACTTTCTGTTAAAGTGATTGAAGCCGAAGATACCATTGGTGGTGGTACTAGAACTAAAGAACTTACAGAACCGGGTTTTATTCACGATATCTGTTCAGCTGTTCACCCAACCGGCCTGGGATCTCCCTTTTTCAGAACCCTTCCACTCGATAAATATGGCCTTGAATGGATTCACCCAAAATATCCGGTAGCACATCCGCTGGAAAATGGAGACGCTATGATTGTCTCCAAGTCATTGCAGGAAACACTGGAACGGATGGGAAAAGATGGAAAGAATTACCAAAACCTTGTGAAAAGCTTTGTGGATGGCTGGGAATATCTGTCTCATGATTTTTTAGGACCTATTCGAATCCCAAATAATCCACTTTCTTTGGCTAAATTTGGGTGGTTTGGAATGCTTTCTGCAAAGCTTTTAGCCAATTCAATGTTCGATACGGCAAAGGTAAAGGCATACTTTGCAGGACTCGCTGCTCATAGTATTGTACCACTTGAAAAATCTTTTACGGGTTCATTCGGACTCGTTTTTGCAACTACAGTACATGCCGTCGGTTGGCCCATTGCTAAAGGTGGATCTTTTAGTATTACTAATGCTCTTGCTGAATATTTTAAATCTCTGGGTGGAATAATTGAAACCGGGAATAGAATTACAAGAACCTCCGAGCTCCCTTCTGCGAAAACAGTATTATTTGATTTAACTCCGCATCAAATTGTCCGGATTGCTAACAACGAACTACCGGAAGGATTCAAAAAAAAGTTTTTAAAGTTTAAATATGGTCCGGGTGTATTTAAAATGGATTTTGCCCTTTCCGAGCCAGTTCCATGGTCAAATCCTGACTGTGCTGGAGCTGGAACTCTTCACTTAGGTGGTTCTTTTGAAGAAATTTCTTATTCGGAACGGGAGACCTGGAATGGAAACCATCCCAACAAACCATACGTCCTTCTCTCCCAACCTTCCCTCTTTGATGATTCCAGAGCACCAGAAGGAAAACATACCCTTTGGGCTTACTGTCATGTTCCAAACGGCTCAGATAAAGATTGCTCAGAAGAAATCATTAATCAGATCGAGCGATATGCTCCCGGTTTCAGAGATACGATCATTTCAGCTCACACAATGAATGCTCCGGAATTTGAAACCTATAATGAGAACTATATTGGTGGTGACATCAACGGTGGAGCACAAACACTTAAGCAGTTATTAGGCAGACCCGTACCTCAGTGGGACCCATATAAACTTCCAGCTAAGGGAATGTATATCTGCTCTTCATCTACTCCTCCTGGTGGCGGTGTTCATGGAATGTGCGGATACCACGCAGCAAAGTCTGCTCTTAAGAACGAGTTTGGGGTGACAGTAAAATAACTTTGAATATTAAAATGATTAAAGCACTCCCGTTATTACTGATCATTTTCTTTTCAACTAAAATAGCTCTGGCTCAGAACTATCAGTTGGAACTTAAGCTACAAAGTGATAAAAACAGTGATCGAATATTTTTATTCTTTTCGGATAATGGTAATACTGGATATGATCCATATGATGCTTTTCATCTGACAAGCTTGTCATCTACCTATGCAGAACTCTATACTCAGGATCTTTCTGACAACAAGCTATCTATAAATTCTTTACCGTTTGAACTGGAAGAAATTCTTGAAATCCCGGTTTATATAACGTCAACCTTTGCGGATACTTTTAATATCACAATTCCAAAATATCAGGATTTCCCACAAAACTGGACATTATCATTAATTGATACTACAGAGACGGATACAGTTATCCTTAACACGTCAAGTTCTCTGGAAATAATACATGAAGGTAACTTGGAGTCCGGGGTATTAACTGTAAAACACTTTACTTTGCTTGTTAATCCAGGTATTGAAACTAAAAGTATTTCCATACCTGGAACTTCAGGAAAAAATGGGTGGAGGTTTTTGGGAAGTCCATTTTCGAATATCAGTTATACATCTTTACTGGATTCTATCTGGACGCAAGGCGCTTCTGGTTCTGATGATTCAACTGCCTCTCCTACTATTTTTACTTGGAATGAGTCGCAACAGGAATTTGAATCTATTTCCAACTTAGACCAAACTCCTGAACATGGAATGGGCTTTATTGCGTACATATATGAAGATGATATTCCATCAACCGGAGCAGTTGATGGTGGTTGGCCAAAAGTATTTCAAACAACAGGAATTACTAATTTCGGGGAAATTAAATTTCCAGTATCCTATAAAAGCGGAGCAGATTCTTCTCTAAATGGTTACAACTTAATATCTAATCCATACCCCTTTAGTATAGATTGGAATGCAATTTCAGGATGGTCCAGAACTAATATCCAGGATGCTATTTGGATTTGGGACCCTAATCAGAATAATGGAAATGGAAATTATTTAGTCTATTCTGATGGGATTGGGGATGATATCTCTGAAATTGCTCCTTTTCAGGCTTTTTGGGTACGGGCCACTGCTTCAAATCCCTCAATTATAGTTACCGAAGATATTGCAAGTTCTGTATCTGCGTCACTACTTAAGGACGAAAGAGTGACCACGGAATATCTTCGTGTTTCAGTATCTCTGGATACGTTTTCAGATCAGCTTTATTTTCGATTCAATGACTCTCACGATCGTAGTTCAATAGCCGAACTTGCTCCTATTTCTGATCAATTTTTATCTTTATACACTAAATCTAAAGAAGGAAATATAGCAATTCAGAATCTGCCCATTGAAATTGAAGAAGTAGTATTTCCATTAACAATAGAAAGTTCATCAACCGGTTTGGCTACTATAACTATTGAGCATATTGGCGGTATTGATGAAACCTATACCTTTGAGCTTTTAGATGATGATATTAAGAAAACAACCTCGATTTCAGAATCTGAGACATATAAATTCGTTCTGAACACCAACCACAAAACCTTTAAACTGTTTATAAGAAATCAAACAGTAGTTAAATCTGAAAACCCAATTGATATACCCTCAAAGGTTTCGCTATATCAAAATTATCCAAACCCATTTAATCCGTCAACAACAATTTCATTTAGCTTACATGAAGTTGGGCATGTTACATTGGAAGTATTTGATATAAAGGGGAGAAAAATTTCTACATTGGTTAATGGAGTTCTATCCACCGGTTTTTATGATGTTACATTCAATTCGGATGAGCTTTCATCTGGAATTTATATGTACCGAATTAAAACTAATGAGGAAATTCTTACTAAAAGAATGACCCTCCTAAAATGAAAAACAATGCTTCTAAAAGCTCAATTTATCGTCTTACCTAAGACCCTGTAATAGCCAGGGTTAATCCATCTTCCTGCATGTTCATAAACAGAGTACTTCTATCTGGAGAAAAGTAGCACCAGCAAGTACAGAATTACTCATCGCGTTTTTATCGATTTTGTAGACCTCTCCAAGCTGAAATCCTGAAGAGAACATTTAGAACGAAACACAGGGATGCATTAAGGAATGTTTAGTTTTGGAAAACTTAAAACCATATGGATGAATCAAAAATTAAGGTTCCCCTATTTGATGAGCAGCATTTTTTTTGTCTCTAAAAAATTTCCCGCCTGAATTCGATATAAATATACACCAGTAGCAAGATCAGACGCATCAAAAACAATTTCATGATATCCAGCTTTCATAGATTTAGAAATCAAAGTTCGTACTCTTCTTCCTAATAAATCGAACACTTGTAGTTTAACCTGTGAATCTTCAGGAAGTGCAAATTGTATGTTTGTACTTGGATTAAATGGGTTTGGAAAATTTTGAGATAATGAAAATCGGGAAGGAATCTCTGCTTCAGGCTCTGAGTTTACAAGATCATTTTGGCTTATTAAAAGAGCAAATCTGCTTCCTGTAGAATCTGCCTTTGTTTTAGAGGAAAGTAACTGAATCGGTTTAGTGGGTAATAAGGATTCCTCTCTATTAGGGATACTTACCTTTGATTTTGAATAAAGCTCAAACTCAAGGTTTGATATTTCGCGGATATTGATTTTTTTTTGCGTGTATCTGTCTAATAATTCAATACCCCAGTTTTCTGGAATTGCAGCCAGGTCCCAGCTTAACTCGAGCGTATCGGTAAGATCACTTCCTTCAATAGAGATATCCATCTTAATGCTTTCAAAATCAGATGGTAATGCCTGAATATCCATAGCTGCCAGTGTATCAAAAACAGTTGCGATGGAAAGGAAATCTGAATTTAACGGTGCCAGTTTGAATGCATCGTAAGAATCTTTACCAAGGCTTGCCGATTTAGAAAAAACGACAATCGAATTCGAAGGTCCGTATGCTCCATCTAGTGTGAATTTGAGTTGAGGAATTGCTTTTTGTTTGTAATGTCTGGCTCCTGCACTCCTGACTGAATCGGTGAACGTAAGCGCTGGACCAGATGCATTGGCTTTCACCCAAAAACCTTGCCATGCAGCAATTTTGCCTTCCCCTAATGTACCGGTAAACCCATTCCATGTTAAATATGCATTGGCAGAATCGCTCCAAACATAGATGGAATTATCCATATTTGATTTGGTCCATCCATTCCCAGCATCCCAATTAATTGAAGTACCATAGGGATTTCCAACCATATTCCATCCCCTGTTTTCCGAGGAACCTGAATTGGTATAGGAGAGATTCAGTGCTTTATTTCCTGAAAACTGACTCCCTAAGGAAGGGATTTTTTTTGGGAAAGCATCATCGGTGCCGTCGTTATCATCATCTGCGTACACATACACAAGAAATCCAACTCCGCTTCCGGGTGTTTCGCTCATTGACGATGGAGGCATGAAAGACTGGGCTGATTCATCCCAGTAATAGACGTTAGGCGTCCCATTTTCGGTATCTGCCCCAGTAATTCCCTGGGACCATAACGTATCTAAAATTGACGCAAAGGTTGCTCCAGCCACTGGAGAAGAGAGAATACGCCAGCCTTCATTTCCGGTAATTTCTAAATCGGAAGAGCCATTATCCTGGAAAAATGGATAAGTGTTTCCATCTTCGATGGCCCAGGTAGTGGCGAAATCCCAGCCACTATAATTGGAGCGTTGCTTCATTTGGGCCGAGGTTAATGCAGTTCCACCTCCCACCGAGGTAGATTGTCCCGAAGAATCCGCATCCCAATAGCTATTGGTAATTGTTGAAGCAGGAGAAAAGGGAGAAAATTCTCCTACCAAACCTCCAGAAGAACTGGAACTATTAATTTGAACTGCTGCAAAACTTTGTTCTATGATTGAGTTAGCCATAGTTCCCACTAAACCGCCCAAGGTAGTTGAACCTGATATAGTACCTGTTACATAAACATTTGAGAGTTTAGCATTGTTTTGAGCGGTTTCAACTATACCTCCTTTTCCAAAGCCTCCATCAATATTAATATTTTCAAGACCTAGATTAGAAATTGTACCCCCATCCAGTGTTTCGAATAAAGAACCTCTTGTGCTTGAATAATTTGAAATCACATGACCTTTCCCGTCAAAATTTCCAGAGAAACCATCTGCCTGAGTAATTTTTAAAGCCCGGGTACCGTAAGTTTCCAATGCATCAATATCCGATCGTAATTCGAAATAGTTATCAAAGAGTTTATAATTTCTACCGAACAAGAACATGTCGTAAAAGTTTTGGATCTGAAAAGGATCGTTTTCAGTTCCGGTTCCATTAAATTGCAAATCTGTTGGACGGGGACTTTGTTCATTATTTCTTAGAAATGGAAATGTTCGTCCTTCATCAATATCCCAGACGGTAGAAAAATCCCAGTTATTGAACTCGCTTTGATCTTTCATATCCCCGGAGCCTTTTCCTGAGCCAGCTTCAGAGCTACCCTGATCAGAATACGTGGCATTCCAATAGCTGTTACTGGCTGTGCCGTCATTTTCATTACGACCAACTAACCCGCCTGCTAATTCACCCCCTTCTACAAAACTACTTGAATAACTGTTGGTGATTGTTCCATCATTAATTCCCGTAAGCCCACCAACCGTAGATTGATTAGCTGATACTTTACCCATGGAATAGCTATTGGATATGGTGCCAGCCAATTCATTGTTTCCAACCAATCCACCAACAAAAAAATCTCCTGATACTGTAGCAGTTGAATAACTCTCACTTATAGATCCAAGATTCTCACCTACTAATCCACCAATATCTGAAGCAGTATTAGAAGAAGTAACAGTTCCCGTTGAGAAACTCCTTGATATAATTGAAAAAGGTGAAGACGAAGATCTGCCCACTAATCCACCTACATTACCTGAAGCAACATTCATATCTATATTTGTTGAAGAATTTTGTACAGTAGAACCAACTAAATGTCCTACCATCCCGCCTCTGGAGGCTATATTTCCATCTGCTTGTATCAGCGATATTTTACCGTGCACATGACTGCTATCTATAAGTGTTAAATCATCAGCATAACCCACCAGACCTCCAATATACTCTTCGCCTGTAATATCTACATTAATCAGATTTACATTCTTAATTTCAGCACCGGATGTATAGCCAAATAAACCTACGTTCCGTTTTGTGGTATTATTGATAAACAAACTATCAATAGAAAAACCTTGGCCGTTGTATTTCCCTTCAAAATTATTTGATAGATTTCCTATAGGTCCAAAACCTTCCCCTGAATTCCAATTCATAGTAACAGCAGCATTTATATCAGCTACCTGAATAATGTTAGTGTTTCCCCCCTGGGCTATCGTATTAGCACTAATCCATCTAAGATCATAGATATTTGAAATTTGATAGGGATTGGAAGAAAGCCCATTTCCTAAAGGAGAACCCGGAAGTATTACCTGCTTATTATTAGTTAAATAGGGGAAACTAATATCTTCATCTATTTCCCAGATATTCGAAAAATCCCACCCTGTAAATGTACTTTGACTAACCATTTCAAAAAAGGTTTTTGATCCAACAGTTTGGGCTGAATTATCGAATCCAATTGCATTTTCAATTGATGAAAACTCACTATACCAATAACTATTTATTATGGTGGATGAAGAATTTCTCCCTACAAAACCACCTGTTTCAGATATGCCACTTATTTCTCCATAGCTATAGGATTTATCAATATTGGAACTGCTGGTATTTTCCCCTACAAGTCCGCCCACTCTGGTAGTGCCAGAAATCTCTGCACTTGCGTAGCTGTTTTCGATTGTAGCATTATTAAAATTCGTACCAACCAAACCACCTATTTTTTCTGTTCCTGTAACAATGCCGGAAGCGAAACTTTCGGAAATGGTAGAGTTAGAGGCATTTTCGCCGGCTAATCCTCCCACCAGATCTTCACCCGTAACTGTTGCTTCGGAAGCAGAAGTATCAATCACTGAACTAAAATAATTATGCCCTACAAGTCCACCGACTCTTTGATTCCCAGTTACCTCCCCTCTGGTAAATATCCCATACAATTCTGAACTCACTGCATAACCCACCAGCAGCCCAACACGATCATTTCCGGTAATGTCTGCATCCTTGATGTCCAGATTATATATTTTGGCTCCATCTGTGTAACCAAACATTCCTATATAGTTTGTCTGAGCTCTGTTTATAAAAAGATTATCTATAGAATATCCTGCTCCGTTGTATTCACCCGTAAAGGTATTCACAGAATCTCCTATTGGTGAAAATCCTTCAGAAGATAAATTCGAACTTTCGGAAGCATTAATATCAGTTGTCTGTTCGAAATAAAAGCCCCATAAGTCTGAATTCAAGCTGAGATTTAATAAATCATTCCAGGTTGAAACCAAATATGGATCGAAAATTGTACCATTACCACTCAGATAAAATGGTGCCGGATTTTGAACATTATCTTTAAGCACGGGATATGAGTTTCCTTCATCAATGTCCCAAACGGAGGAAAAATCCCATCCTGAAAAACTTAACTGAGCTTTCATTTCTGATTCAGAAAGCCCTGTCCCACCTGAAGAGCTACTCATTCCTGAAGAAAGAGTATTCCAATACGAGTTATTTACCGTAGCAGAATTATCCCCGATAAATCCCCCGTTATTAATATCGGTACTAAAGGAAACAAAACCTGATGAGTAGCTATTGGTAATGCTACTACTTGAATTATTTCTGGCAGCAAAACCACCTAAGCGAGCTATTCCGAATACATTACCCGTTGAATAACAATTTGTAATACTACTCAGAGTATTAGTACCAACAAACCCTCCCGCGTTAGTACTTCCATTAATTGTACCTGTGGCGTAACTTAAATCTATGGAAGAACTATTAGTAGAATACCCTACGAGTCCTCCGCTGTTAGAACCACCATCAATATCTACTTCAGAATAACTGCTGTCCAAAGTTGAAGTTTCAAGAAAACCTATCAATCCGCCTGAGCTACTTCCACCTTCAATTGTACCCGTTGAATAACTGACGGAAATATCTGTTTCTTCGGCGTATCCAACCAAACCACCCGTATATTGACTGGCTGTAATTGTAATATTTTCTAATCCAAGCTCTCTAATCTTTGCAAACTCAGTTTTCCCAAAAAAACCGGCATAACTTGTAGAAGACCGGTTTATAGTAAGATTTGAAATGGTGTTACCATTACCATTAAAAGTTCCCGTAAATTCTGTTGTAGTATTTCCAATAGGTGTAAATCCGCTTCCCGAATCCCATGAGCTGGTTGAAGAAGCATCAATATCCGTTGTAAGTGAATAGTATTTATTCCAGGCTGTATCAGATTGCGTTAACCAGTATAAATTATCAAGAGAAGCGATCTGATAAGGATTAGCTTCAGTACCACTGCCTGACGGCTGAACCGCGGTTTGAGCAAGACCAGATTGAGAAAAATAAATAGAAAAAAATAGTGCTATTACCCAAAACTTATGCAGCGCAATACTTTCAGACAATTCAACTGAATAATTCATCCCATACCTGTCATTAATTACCTAATATTATTGATTCTTGATGATATAGCATTGAATATTATTATAAAATTAAATCTTTGAGCTATTTGGGATTTACAGGATCCAACTTCCTCAAAGTTTCCCAACCATACATTCCGGCATTGTGCCCATCCACCCAGGTAATTTGAATAGCGTGATTTCCTATTTGTTTGATGTTGGTGATATTCATTAAAGGCGGGTTTTCGATCTCAAATGCTTCAGGCTCAAAAGTATTCATTTTATCATGACCTCCCCTGCAAGCTACACACGGACAGTTCTTACGAAGCCCGAATAATGGATACACAGATGTATGACCATCCTGCCAGGAAATCTCCAAAACCTGTTCATCATTACTAACTTCTATTCCGTTTGGGGTGGTTGATGGTTCCATGAATTTTTACCTTTGGTTGTTCAATGATCAAAACTAAGAAATGCTCTGGATATATATTTCCAATATTATAATTGCCGGACTAAGCCTTTGGATGGGATATAAAAGATTATTCTTTCTGTATCAGGTATCACTTAGGAAACTGTTGTGGGCTGCGTTAATTACGTTATCACTCTATTCCCTGCTTCTTTTTCTTTTTAAAATTGACCTGCTTTCAGAATCTTTTGCAGGTGCGATTATAGCAAATGTGTACGCTTCCGTATTTGGTTTCTTTACAGGCTCTTCCATCAACCAGTATAATACACGTGTGGATTCGGGTTCTGTGCTCTACTGTAATCGAACGTTCATTTCGGAATATATTCCGGTAATAATTGCTATTGTATTGATCTTATTAGGGGTTCAACGATCGGCGGTATTTTCTGATTTAGCTATTACTCCAATCCGAATAACTTCCGGACTCTCTATATTAAGTATTGGTATCTGGGGAATTACACTTCGACTTGTTCCCGAGTTTCGAGCTAACGGAATTGTACTTTTAGACTCAGCAATTGAATGGGATGATGTACTTAGTTATGAATGGTACACCGAAGAAATTATCGAAGTAGAATACACTCAAGATGATTCAATTCGAAGTTTTAAAACGCTTATTCCTCCTGAAGACCAACTTAAAGTTGAACGGCTACTTTCCAAAAAAATGAGAGAGAAACTTGAGCAGGAATAATTTTAAATTATAAATGCTGAATTTTGAATTGTGTTTAGTTCTAAACTAAACACAATTCAAAATTCAAAATCTATAACTCAGAATTCAAAAAATGGCTTCTTTTGATATTGTAAATGAAATCAACGCACAGGAAGTTGATAACGCGGTAAATAATACTCTCAAAGAAATTAATACCCGCTATGATTTCCGGGGACTTCATACCGAAGTAACCTATCACAAAAATGAAAACCGTATACATCTGGTCGCAGCTGAAAGTATGAAGATGAAAGCTGTCAAAGAGATGATCATTAAAAACTTTGTGAAACGCGGAATCGATTCAAAAGTACTGGAATTTGGGGATGAAGAAGGTACTTCACAAGGACACCTTAAAATGGATGTTGCTCTGAAAGAAGGAATAGACAGAGAGACAGCTAAAAAGATTGTGAAAGAAATCAAAAATATGAAGATGAAGGTTCAACCTCAGATTCAGGATAATCAGGTTAGAGTAACCGGCAAAAAAATTGATGATTTGCAATCGATTATCGCTCACCTGAAATCGAAAGACATGGGCGTCCCCCTTCAGTTTACAAATATGAAGTAATTGGAATTATGAATTTTAGATTTTGAATTATTGATATTCAAAATTCATAATTCTCAATTTATAATTCTCATCACCGAAGGTGATCCAGCTCCACCATAATACAGAGATTTTTTACGTACGGTATTTCAGCTTCTTCCGCTTTTAGTTCTGCCTGAGGAGATGAGACATCCAGCTGTGTCCATACAACAGGATTTTGTCCGGTTTCTTTTTTCCATTGGATGACTTCATCAACAACACCTTTTGTATGAATTGATCTCCGGAAAATATTAACGATATCTACTCGAACATTTTTGGGTATAGAGTTCAAATCCGGATAACAAGTTTCGCCAAGAATTTCTTTTTCTTTAGGGTTAATTGGGATTACCTGATATCCCTTTTCCATTAAATACTTAGCAGCGTAATTACTTGTTCGGTAAGGGTCTGGAGAACAACCAATAACCGCTACTGTCTTAGCTGATTTAAGAATTTCCTGAGGTTTTTTTGACTTAATATTCATACTAGGTACAAGTTAATATCTATGTGTTAAGTTCCTTATCTTTAAGCCACTAAACAATTTATAATTCCTAAAAAGAAAGGATCATTTTGTCGACTATAAAAAACGGAGACACCGTAAAAGTTCATTACACCGGAACCCTTGAAAACGGAGAGGTTTTTGACTCTTCTGAAGGACGCGACCCACTTCAATTTACATTGGGTGCAGGACAGTTAATCCCGGGATTCGAAAAAGCAGTAATTGGACTGGAAGTCGGAGACTCAACTAAAGCAGAAATCCCAAGTGCAGAAGCATATGGTGAGCACAACCCACAAATGGAAGTAACCATAGCAAAAACTCAGCTTCCGGAAGATTTAGAACCTGCAATCGGAATGCAGCTTCAGCTAAATCAGGAAAACGGTCAGCCGGTACCTTGCCAGATTACTAAAATTGAAGGCGAAGAAATTACTATCGATGCCAACCATCCTTTAGCTGGTAAAGATTTAACCTTCGAAATCGAAGTTGTTGAAATAGCTTAATTATCTATGAGCTGATAGTTACAAGTAGCAAAATTTCTTGTTGCTTGTAACGTCAAGCTTCTATTCGCTTATCCTCTCTGGTTTCGAATCTTCTCATATACATAAAAAAGATTCATTTTGAAATTTGTACTTCCCTTCCCTTTCAGGACAAGCTTTCCTGAATCAATAAAATTATCAGATATTATATCTTCGTACTTTCTATAATCAAATCCCAGATGAGGACCATATCCCGGCATCCCCGACTTTCTGTAGCCTTCAATTCTTTTATTTAGCAATAATGAAAGCGAATATGTGAGATAGCTCTTATCATCAAAAAAGTCATCATATGCATTACTTCTTAATATAGACCGTGCAAAAAGTTTTACTAAACCTGGTAAACCCGTTTCATTTGGAATAGTAATAATTACTGTAGCTCCAACTTCAGCATAATTGATAATGTTATTTATAGCTGATTCCAAATCACCAACATGTTCTAAGGTTTCAAAACAGGTTACAAGGCCAAACAGCTCGTTCGGTTCGGCAACTTGATTCATGTCAATAAAATCAAAACTGGTATTTTTGATACCCTTATCTCTGGCAATGCTCAATAAATTATGAGAGTGATCATAACCTTTAATCCTGGAAAAGTCATACTCTCCTTCACGCAATATCTCCTCGATGATAAAACCAGAAGAACAACCAAAATCAGCCCATGCTATATTTTTTTTATTTACAAACCGATCAAACAACTCTTTTATGAGAGAGAGCCTGTTTCTATGAATAACTGAAGCTATACCCCTTTTTTTATAAGAAACTTCATGATTTAATACCTTCGTCATTGATCAATATAATTGCTTAGTTTATCAGTTGGTTTCAAGTAATTTAAACATTTATAATCATACATTGGCTAACTTCTCCCTCACTTCTACCATTTCAATTACCTGTCCCAAAGGCATTACTCCTTATCTGAAGAAAGAATTAGAGGATCTTGGGTTCCCTATTCATAAAACACGCCCTGCCGGTGTTGAGACTGAAGGCTCCTTATATGATTGTATGAAATTGAATTTGATTTTGAGGACAGCACACCGGGTTCATTTTCTAATGGATACTTTTAAAGCCGAGAATGCTGATGATCTGACTGAAGGCCTTAAAAAGATCGCCTGGGAAAATTTCATTGATAAGCATGGGTATGTGAGTATTACTTCTTTTATAAAGAATCCGACTATTAACAATGATCAATTCGCGAACCTGACTGTTAAAGATGCCATTGTAGACCGGATAAGAATGACTCGTGGTGCTCGACCTGATTCCGGTGCAGATCTCACTAAAACGGTTGTTTTTCTTTTCTGGAAAGGTGATGAAGCTTCCGTTTACCTGGATACTTCAGGGGAATCCATTTCCCGAAGAAACTACAAAGTAGATAATCACACCGCCTCAATGCAGGAAACTCTGGCTGCGGCAGTAATTTTGGCCAGTAAATGGAAACCAGGACAACATCTTATAAATCCCATGTGTGGAAGTGGTACTATTGCAATAGAGGCGGCAATGATGGCATTAAACCGGCCTGCTGGACAACTCCGCCCAAACTATGGCATCAAACATATTCTGGGCTTTGATGAAGAGAAATGGACTGAATTACGCAATGAACTTAAACAAGAATCTCTAAAAGACTTCCCAAATCATAGCCGGATACTTGCCACAGATAACGACCCTAAAGCTATTGCGGCGGCTAAGAAAAATGCCAAAACTGCAGGGGTAGATCATTTAATTGAATTCCAGGAATGCGAGTTCTACGATACCGAAATTCCGTATGGTGATGGAGTTGTAGTCTTTAACCCTCCCTATGGTGAACGTTTAGGTGAGGATAAAAACCTTCCGGGACTCTATCGAGCCATCGGTGATTTCTTCAAACAAGACTGCAGCGGAAAATGGGGATATGTATTCACCGGAAACTTCGCCCTCGCCAAAAAAGTCGGTTTACGTACCAATCAACGCATCGAATTCTATAACTCCACGATTGAGTGCCGGTTGTTGGAATATGAGCTTTATTAAATGAAATCTTCAACTTTCAAAAATCATAATGAAGATAAGCTTCCTCCTATTTTGTTCGATTTTCTGTTTTAACCTCGTTTCTTTTGCTCAGGATGCAGATAGTACTGGTAATTTTACTGGAAACTATTTTTTTTCAAGTAGTGCCATAACTCTTGAAAAATCAGAGTCGATGATTGTTTGGAATTTATGGGGTCCGGAATATACTTATGGGGTTACATCCAATTTTCAGGTAGGAGGTTTGGCCTCTTGGATCGCAAGTCCAATTGCATTAAAAGCCGATTTAAGCACACCTATTTCTGAAACTTTTAAAATCAGCCTAGGTGGATTCTATGGGGTTGACTGGGCTACCAGCCCAACGGAACCCGGAGGCGGATTAAACGCTAAGTTGACTTTTGGTGATAACAGAAAAAATTTAAGCGCAACGGTATATGGCTTTAATTTATCCGGAGAAGGGTTTGGACAAATGTATAGCATTTCAACATATTTGAAACACTCAGAACAGTCCGCATTTATACTGGAGTCGTTTCTATTTGAAGTTTCTGAAGGGATTGGAGGAGCTATTATTCCGGGAATCAACATCGCACTAAAAGAGATAGATTTCTACATGCTGGATTAGTAGTTTTTTTTTATGATGAGACAATTCTTCCATTACCTATTCCATTTTTACAATTACATGTTCCAATAAATTAAAAGCCTCTATTTTCAATTCCAAAGTGAAAATCTCTTTGTAATGATCACTGCACTTTCTCTGCTTTTCTTCTTTTTGGTGATTTTCTCCATATATGTGAAGGAGTCGGATAAACTGAATTACTATTTTTACTTAAAGCCAATAACTACATCCGTTTTAATATATATTTCGGGCTTAATCTATTTTGAGACTGAAAGCAGTTATTCACTAATTATTTCATTCTCTCTGCTGTTTTCATTATTTGGAGATATTTTCCTTCTTAAAGAGGATAGATTTGTAAAAGGATTAGCTTCATTTCTAATTGCTCATATTGGTTTTACTACAGCCTTTTCTGGTATTTATGGATTCGATATTTACCTGCCACCTCTGGTCATTTTATTAATAGTCGGCTCAATCTATTTTTTCTACTTAAAGAAAGACCTTAAGCAGTATATCTTACCAGTTTCTTTGTATTTTTTGGTAATAATAATCATGAACTGGCATGCAATTAATCCTTATTTAATCGATCAAAGTGAGGCACTACTTGGAATTGCATTAGGATCTCTCCTATTCACTTTTTCAGATTCTCTGATAGCCTATCAGAAATTTAAAAGTTCATTTAAAGGTTCAGATTTATTGATTCTTAGCACATATTGGATTTCGATTTATCTGTTTACTATTGCTGGGTTAAGTATATAGTATCTCAATGAGGAATTTACTGTCCCTCTTTGGGGAGGGATAGAGTCAGAACTTGTTTTGACTAAGGGAGAGGATGAAATGGCTCGTTCTTTCTTAGTACTTACCGTCCTCCCTCTGATTTCCCACAAGCGTGAAATCCGTCTCCCTCCGAAGAGAGAAAGTATTAAGCTCAAGATTTACCTAAAACCTACTCCGCCTTGATCCAGGTATCGGAACTGGCCTAACTTTTATTGAAAGCACAAACTTAGTCTCCCCTCTAGGGGAGATGAATATCATTGTTTAAATGATATTCTAATGGGTGTTTGTAAAGGCTGATGCCCCACTAACACCCTCCGTCCCTTCGGGACACCTCCCTCAAGGGAGGACTTTTCTTTTCCTTGGGAGGACATTAGTAAATTACTGAAACATATTTATTTCATTTTATCCATATCTGTAATACTATAAGCGGTTAGCAAGCGTATATATGCAAATCTAAACCAATCACAATTAGCTAGTGAAAACAATAAAGTATGTAGCCACCGTTCTGATCTTTGGAATGTGTATAAATTTTCAACACTCAGAAGTACAGGCTCAAACACAGAGAGATACCACAAAAACGTATTTAATCATCAAAAATGATGATTCCCGTTACAGCGGTAAAATTATTTCAGAAGATGCCCGTGAAGTTATTCTTCTCACTCAAAATCTTGGTGAGATCGCCATTCCAAAACACGAAATCAGAGAAATAAGGGAACTGGGAGAAAAAGATCTAAATAAGGATGGATCAATAAGAGCCTCTCAAACCTTTGCTACCAGATATTTTTTATCAACAAATGGCTTAGGTATTGATAAAGGTGATAGCTACATCATCTGGAACCTCTTTGGTCCGGATGCTCAATTCGGAGTCTCCGATAATGTGTCTTTAGGTATTGTTACAAGTTGGCTTGGTACCCCAATTATTGGTTCGGCTAAATACAGCTATTCTGTTTCTGATAACACCCATCTTGGATTTGGAACCTTACTAGGTACAGGTTCCTGGGCTGCATTAGGCTTTTTTATTGGTTTGCCATATGCATCAATAACTAAAGGTGACGCATATAAAAACCTTACTTTCTCTGCGGGATATGGTTTTGTTACTGAATCATCCGATTCTTATGGAAGGCTCCTTTTTTCTGTAGCAGGAATGACACCTATAAGTGATAAACTCAGCTTTGTTTTAGATTCGTACTTAGTTCCGTTTGGAGGAAGAGGTGAAACAGGGGGCTTAATTATTCCTGGCCTTCGGTTTCAAACCCAGGAAAAAAGAGCATTCCAGCTTGGCTTTGCAGGTTTCTACTCAGATGGAGAGACGACCCCATTTCCATTCCCAATGGTTCAATGGTTCTGGAAGCTTTAAGAAGTATTCTAGTACACATAAGTTAAGTCTCCCCTTGAGGGGAGGCGAATAAATCAGAAGTTCCTGATTTATTCTGAGGGGTGTTCGAGATGACTGAGGCTTTACAAACACCCTCCGTCCCTTCGGGACACCTCCCTCAAGGGAGGACTTTTTTTGTCCCTCCAAATGGAGAAAGTTTTTAAAACTTAGCACCCCTAATCCAGGTATCAGATCTCGCCCAACTTTCTTTGAAGGCAGCTTCAAGTTCTTCGTCTTCTTTTCCTTGTCCTTCTAAAGCTTGTATCAAACCAAAATAACTCCAGCCATTGTTTGGGTGATCTTCCAATTCAGCTCTGAATACTTTTTCAGCTTGCTCATACTCCCCATATTCTAATAAGGCTGAACCGAGCCAGTGTCGGGCAGCAAATGGCAGTGGTTCAGGTTCATCATAATCCAGAGAATCATCCCACATCACCGCCCGTTCAAAAGAAGCAATAGCAGCAAGTGTATCTCCTTTTGTTAGGTGAATTTCTCCTTCCAGAATTCCGCCAACCGTTCCCAATAATCTATCTGCAGGATGAAATCGAAAGCGGGCATTCGAGGTATCAGCAGCTTCAAGTACTTTCTCTAAGTAATTCTCTGCCATTGAAATATCACCTTCTTTTAACCGGGCATAGCCCATTGAGAAATCCCACATTCCACCATGTACATCGTGAGCTGGTCGTTCGGTCACACGAAGCACTTCATCAAAGCGCCCGAAGCGAATGAGTGTAAGCACCTCATACATATTATTACCGGTTAGTTTGGTGTAATCTCTTCCGGCCTGGGTTGCCACTCCGCTTTGTCCATCCATAGAAGCAGCAAAGGCTAGCATATGTAAATTGTGACTTGGATAAATAGCGAAACCCTCTCCCACGGCCTCTTTCTGATCGGAATGCCAGGCCATAATATTGGCGCGAACAGCATCTCCCCAGCGACCAATTTCATTCCAGGTATGAGAAGGCATGTGATTGATATGACTGGCTCCCGGTATGGAAGTCCCGATAAACTCTGCACATGCTTCCGCCTTTCCTGGATCGGTGGTCGATTCTGTAGCATGAATATATAAATGACACGCTCCAGGATGTTTAATATCCAATTCCAACACGCGTTCCAGTTCAGCATGGAGTTTCTGTACATCCGGATCATTGATATCACGATATCCACGTCTTGGTTCTAACAGAAATAAAGCTTCAGCATAAAAAGTGCCTGCATCTAAATCTTCGGGATATTTCTCCGCTACTTCTTTCATCTTCATTGCATAAGCAGTATCCAAAACCGCCTGTGATTCTGAATCATATTCCTTTGCATAGCGCACCGACATTGCCTGTATAAAGTCAGTCTCTATTAGATTTGCATGACCTTCATCAGCTAATTCCATAGCTTTTTGTATAGCTGCATAAGCTCTGGGAGCTTCACTTGCTCTCATACTGCCGTTCAGATACGATCCCCATGCCCAGGCTTCTCCCCAATAACAGATTGCGCAGTTCGGATCGGCTTTCTGAGCCTCAATAAAAGACCGAGCAGCATCTTCTTTGGTGAACGCATACATCATCTGGAATCCCTGATTGAAATAGGTCTGAGCTATTTCACTATCTGAAGAAATAGGTCGCTCAAAGTCGCCTAAAGCTTTTTCGTAAACCGGAAATGGTTCTGAGAATTCTGGTGGGTATTTTACTTCCTGGGCTGTTAGTGAGAAACTTAACAAAAGTAGAAAAACGGTAGAGAACAAACGATACATTAGCTAAACTTGGTTGAAATGATTGAGAAGCTAAATCAATTGACTAGTACATACAAACAGAATTAAATGATCAACCTCTTTTAATATGAAAGCATCCGTCATCCACATAAAAAACATGGTTTGTGGTCGCTGCATTAAAGTGGTTAAGGAAGAAATCGAGAAGCTGGGATATCCGATCAGAAATATTGAACTGGGCAAAGTAGTGTTTGACGAAGCCCTGGAAATTGATAATCAAAAGCTGTCTAAAGTTCTGGAAAAAGAAGGTTTTGAACTCATAGATGATCAAAGTTCAAAAATCATAAGCTCCATTAAAACGAAGATTATTCAACAAATTCGACAAGAGACACATGAAAGTGATGATCAAAATCTGTCAACCTATCTGGAACAGGAATTAAATAAAAGCTATTCCTCCTTAAGCAGCCTGTTCTCAGAGGTAGAAGGACGAACAATTGAGAAGTTTGCAATTCAACAACGAATTGAGCGGGTTAAAGAACTACTGGTATACGGTGAAAAAACCATAAGTGAAATAGCCTGGGAGTTAGGCTACAGTAGTGCTCAGTATTTATCCAATCAGTTTAAAAGCGAAACCGGTCTCTCTCCTTCGCAGTTCAGAGCTATGTTGGGTAATAATAGAAAGTCTTTGGATGAGGTTTAAGGATGACGATTGACGATTGACGATTGACGATTGAAAATAATCTTTTTAAAGTCATCCTGAGGATACTTCCGAAGGATCTTGCTGGATATCCAATCAGATCCTTCGCTTTCGCTCAGGATGACTAAGCCTGAATACTGTGGTAATAGTTGTAAGAATTGTCTCTCGCCCAAAAATTACACGTCTTTTATAAAATTCCGTAAGTACTGATTGAATTGGATTTATGATATTAACGTAGTCTTTGTCTCCCCTTGGGGGGGAGACAGAGTCCAAACTTGTTTGGGCTCAGAGGGAGGACAGTAAAGGGTTGAAAAATAATTTACCCTCCCGAACCTCTCCCTGAGTTGCTCAAATTCGCAATTCTGTCCCTCCCCAAGGAGGGACAGTTAATAAAAACTTAAAGCAATGAAATACATCTACAAAATTCAGGGAATGAGTTGCAGTGGCTGCAGGAATCATGTAGAGCAGGCACTAAGTAAAGTCGTCGGAGTAAATGAAGTCCATGTTGATTTGGATGAAGAAACTGCTGAAATAGATATGAGTTTCGACTTGAGTATTTCCATGCTTCAGGATGCTTTAAAAGAAGCCGGAGGGCAGTATTCTATTTATAAAGTGGATGAATATGTTCAACACGATCATTCCCATCACAAACACCAATCACCTAAAAAAGAAGGTAAAGGTACAGGTAAATTTTACTGCCCCATGCACTGTGAGGGTGAAAAAATGTATGATAAGCCGGGAGATTGCCCGGTTTGTGGGATGGATTTAGTTGAAGAAGTAAGTATGAATTCTTCTTCGGGTTCTACTCAGTATACCTGCCCGATGCATCAAGAGGTTGTTCAGGATGAACCCGGCTCATGCCCAACGTGTGGTATGGATTTGGTTCCAAAAGAAGCAGACGAATCCGCTGAAGAAAAGAAATACAAAGGTTTATTAAGAAAATTCTGGATTGCGGTTGCCTTTACCCTTCCAATATTTATTATCGCGATGAGCGAGATGATTCCGGATAATCCGCTTTATCAAATAATGGATATTCAAATCTGGAACTGGGTTCAATTTTCACTCTCTCTTCCGGTAGTTTTCTATGCGACCTGGATGTTTTTTGAACGCGCTTGGCGATCTCTCAAGACCTGGAATCTGAATATGTTTACGCTCATAGGAATCGGAGCCGGAGTTGCCTGGGTTTTTAGCGTGTTCGCGTTATTATTTCCTGATTTCTTCCCAGAGCAGTTTAAAACTGATGCAGGAACCGTTCATCTCTATTTTGAATCAGCTACGGTGATCCTTACGCTTGTGTTATTAGGTCAGGTGCTCGAAGCTAAAGCCCATTCACAAACCAACACTGCTGTTAAAGAACTGATGAAATTAGCTCCAAATACAGCCATCCGTGTTAATGAGGATGGTTCTGAAGGAGAAATCCAAATTGATGAAATCCAAAAAGGAGATCACTTAAAAGTAAAACCCGGTGAGAAAATCCCTGTAGATGGAGTAATTATTGAAGGAACAAGCTCCATTGATGAATCAACGATAACCGGAGAACCGGTACCTGTTGAGAAATCTGCTGATGATTCAGTAAGCTCGGGTACTATCAATGGAAACAGCAGTTTTATTATGAAAGCGGAGAAGGTCGGAGATGAAACCCTACTGGCTCAAATTGTTGATATGGTGAACAAAGCCAGCAGAAGTCGGGCTCCGATTCAGAATCTTGCAGATAAAATTTCAAGCTATTTTGTTCCGGCTGTAATTGTAATCTCAATAATCACGTATCTGGTTTGGTTTTTCTTTGGACCTGATCCCGCACAAGTATATGCCTTAGTAAACGCCATCGCTGTGTTGATTATAGCCTGTCCCTGCGCCCTTGGACTTGCAACTCCGATGTCAGTTATGGTTGGAGTTGGTAAAGGCGCTCAAAACGGAGTTTTAATCAAAAATGCAGAAGCGCTCGAAGGGTTCACTAAAATTGACACACTGATTGTCGATAAAACCGGAACCATCACCGAAGGAAAACCATCTGTAGAAGAAGTCATATCGCTTAATGATCAATTTGATTCGGATTATATTCTTCAGCTGGCGGCATCACTTAACAACGAAAGTGAGCACCCCTTAGCCAAAGCCATCACCAATCACGCTAAAGAAAAAGAAGTAGAATTAAAGAAAGTCACAGATTTCGAATCCATAACAGGAAAAGGAATCCAAGGATCTGTTGATGGAAAGGAAATAAAGCTTGGAAATAAAAAGATGATGGATGTTGATACCGATTCTGCGGATAAATATCTGGAATCAGGTAAAACCGTTTCATGGTTATCTGTTGACGATACTTTAGCCGGCTTTGTAGTGATTTCAGACTCCATCAAAGAAAGCAGTAAAAAAGCCATTCAGGAGCTTCAGAAAAAAGGGATTGAGGTTATCATGCTTACCGGTGACAATCCCCAAACCGCTAAATCAGTGGCAGAAGAAGTAGGACTGGATTCTTATAAAGCAGAATGTATGCCTGAGGATAAAATCAATGAAGTAAAACGATTTCAGGAAGAAGGAAAAAAGGTGGCTATGGCCGGAGACGGCACCAATGACGCCCCTGCCCTTGCTCAGGCAAATATTGGTATTGCCATGGGTACCGGAACAGATGTAGCTATTGAAAGTGCTTCCATTACCCTTGTTAAAGGTGATTTAAGTGGAATTGTTAAAGCGTATCACCTGAGTGAAGAAGTGCTTAAAAACATCAAACAAAATCTGTTCTTCGCATTAATTTATAACACCGTGGGCATTCCAATTGCAGCCGGAGTGCTATTCCCAGTATTTGGACTCCTGCTCTCCCCAATGATTGCTGCCTTGGCTATGAGTTTTAGTTCGGTGTCGGTAATAGGGAATTCATTGCGATTAAAAACATCATCCATTTGAAATGAAACGCTGTCTTAAGAAAAAAACTTTGGCTATCATCTGAATGATGAAAATCAGCATTACATATCGATTCATTGCTTCCCTTCTGAGCTTTACAATCGCTTTGTCAGTGGTATCACCGGCTTTAGGCTTCGCAGGAATGATGGAACATTGTGCCGAAATGATGGAAATGAACGAAAGTTCTCATCTTCAGGAACATTCAATGTCGGATATGAACCATATCGATATGCCAATGGATGGATGTTGTACCTTTGATGCTGTCCCACTAGCTCAGCCTGCTATTGATCACTGCGAGATCAGCATTGATTGTAATTGCGAGATTGATGCAAATGGAGTTGAAAATATTGCAGTTGTAGTCCAACAAATAAAATTTCAGCAGGTCAGTTCTGAATTTCAGACACTCCCTGTTTCAGAAGAACTAAATCAGCGAATACCACCTCCTTTGTGGTATTCCAATTCTTATACCCCTCCTCAACTATTTCTCTCAAACGAGTCTCTTTTGATTTAGAAAATTACATCTCCGTTAATTCCGGTGATCATGATAATCGTTTGTCTCCCTTTCGGTTAAATTTTCTAAATCAATACACTACTAATGAAATTTATTTACCTATTAATCTCAGTTTTACTATTCTGGACTCCTATAAAATCGCAGGAACTTATCCCTGAAATAAAAGGCGATAGTATCATTTATCACATTACAGTGGACTATCAGACTGTCAATTTTACCGGTAAAGATGTTACCGCAATGACGATAAATGGAGGAATTCCCGGACCGAAACTTCGTTTTCAAGAGGGAAAACATGCCGTTATTAAAGTCACCAATAAGATGGATGTTGAAACCTCAATGCACTGGCATGGACTTTTACTCCCTAATTATATGGATGGAATTGCATACTTAACCTCTCCCCCTATTCGTCCGGGACAAAGTTTTACTTTTGATTTTCCGCTTACTCATTCCGGAACGTATTGGTATCACTCTCACACCGGTTTACAGGAGCAAAGAGGGATATATGGTAGTATTATAATCGAACCAAAGGAACAAACTCTTGAGTATGATCATGATTTAGTAGTTATGATTTCAGATTGGACGAATGATAATCCTAATCATGTAATGAAAAACCTTAGAAGACACAATGAATGGTATGGGGTTAAAATTGGAAGTGCCCCTTCCCTTTTTAAGTCAATTAAAGAAGGGACTTTAAAATCTCAGCTGAAATTATGGGCAATGAAGATGCCGGGGATGCATATATCAGACATTCCATATGATGCTTTTCTTATTAACGGAAAAGAAGAAGTCGAATACAATGAATTTCAACCGGGTGATAAAGTAAGAATCAGAGTAATTAATGCAGGGGCATCGACCTATTTCTGGCTTAACATAGGTGGCGGTCACCTGAATATTGTTTCTGCAGATGGGATGGATGTTCAACCTGTTCATGTACCAAAAGTGTTAATTGGTAATGCAGAAACCTATGATTTCATAGTAGAAATTCACGATGGTAAAAGTCTGGAATTCAGAGCTACAGCTCAGGATGTAACCGGATATGCCTCTGCATTTTTGGGGTCAGGAGAAAAGGTGTATGCAGAAGATATTCCTTTCCCTGATTACCAGGAAATGGGCGTTGAAATGGCTGAAATGCATAGTGGAAGCGGCCATGATATGTCAATGGAAGCAAATGAAAAAGGAATCATGACAGAATTGGATCATTCATCAATGATGATGCAAGAAATGGATCATAGCAAAATGAACTCAGGTGAACATGAAATGAATCATGAAAACCATATAATGCAAAATAAAAAAGAAGAAACAGATGACTATGTAGATCATAATATGAGTCAAATGAGTTCAGATTCAGATATGGATCATTCTGGAAATGATATGGATAGCGATCCAACAGCACCTATGACGATGTGGAATACCGGATATTCCAATTCAATACTTAAATCCAAAGAAAAAACCACAATTCATTCCGGGGATTCACTACGATCTCTAACTTTTAATTTAACCGGAAATATGTGGAGATACACCTGGAGTATTAACGGAAAAGAACTTTCTGCTTCTGATAAAATAAGAATTAAAAAAGGAGAAGTTGTTCGAATTACGCTAAATAATACTACAATGATGCATCATCCAATGCACTTGCATGGACATTTTTTCCGGGTACTAAACGGACAAGGTGAATACTCTCCAATGAAGCACACTGTAGACGTACCACCTATGAGTAGGGTTACTATCGAGTTTGAAGCTAATGAAGAAAAAGACTGGTTCTTCCATTGCCACGTGCTCTATCACATGAAAACCGGAATGGCCAGAGTAATCAGCTATGAAGGCAGTGAGCGAGACGAACGTCTTGCTGCATACCCCTATGCAATGATTAATATGATGGACAAAAAATGGTACACTTGGGGAACATTGAATGGAGCAAGTCAATTTGGAAGCCTCTCTCTCACGCATTCTAATACCAACAATCAATTAAATCTGATGGCAGAGTACGGCTGGAATGAAAACTATGAGTTTATGTTGGATTACGAACGATTTACAGGTGAATACTTTCGGGTGTTTGGTGGGATTAAATCTGAGAATGAGAAGGAAGATGCTTTTGAAAATCATGATTTTGTAGCAAGGGCAGGATTTAGATATTTACTCTGGTATATCATGGATACTCAGTTAAGTATTGATCATAAGCTAAGACCGGAGCTAGAGCTTGATACGCACATACCACTTACACAACGGTTAATGCTTAATGGTCATTTTGAAGGGAAATCAAACTTCGGAATTATTGAAGAACCGCATTCAGGAAACGTTGAGTTTGAAGTTACATTTAATGCAGGTCTTGAATATCTCCTCAATAAGAACTTCTCCTTAACCGGAACTTATGACAACCGGTTCGGAACAGGTGGCGGTATTAGCTGGAGGTTTTGACCAAACTTGTCATAACATTTATGGAATATTCATATTTGTTAGTTACACTAATGTATGACCACTAAACAAAAAATAATCCGGCTTATTGGAGTTTGCATTCTTTGTGCGGGACTAATTACCGGAATTGTTTTACTGGTTCAATATTTCACTAATTAATAGAGGTTATTATGAAAAAGAACATGGGCTCAGCTGATCGAATTATTCGTGTACTAATTGCTTTAGTAATCGCTACCCTTTATTTCATGGAGATTATTTCCGGAACCGTTGCTATAGTGTTACTTATAATTGCTGTTGCGTTTATTCTGACAAGCCTTATAAGCACATGCCCGCTTTATATGCCTTTTGGATTGAGTACATGTAAGACTGAAGAAGCGGATTCTTAGCATTTTTTTAGTGGGTCATCCTGAACTTGTTTCAGGATCTTAAGGAAAGGCGCTGATTAAGAAGACTACTAGAAATCCAATGATAGACACCGCAAAGATCCCGGATCAAGTCCGGGATGACCTGGAGAAAAATTTAAATATTATAAAGTCATTCTGAGCGAAAGCGAAGAATCTAAGCGGATACTCGCTAAGATCCTTCGGAAGTATCCTCAGGATGACTTTCATATACCCTCTATAACTTCCGTATCACATTCACGCCATCACGGACAGGGAGCAGAACTTGCTCTACCCTTTTCTCTTCTGCAACAAGTTTGTTGAAGTCAGCAATAGCTTTAGCTTTATCATCTTCCGGTTCCAGAACTGTTCCATCCCACAGTACATTATCGGCGATGATCAGTCCGCCCGGCTTGAGTATTTTGAGAATCTTTTCGAAATAGAACTGATACCTCAGTTTATCTCCATCTAAATAGGCTAAATCAAACTCTCCGGTTAAAAGTTCGATTGTCTCCTGAGCATTCCCTTTTATCAAAGTGATTTTAGAACCTACTTTTGAAGCATTAAAATGCTTTTGTGCAATTTCCTGATACTTCAGATTCATTTCCAGTGTAATAACTTCGCCATCTTCAGGCAAGGCTTCTGCCATCGTTATTGCTGAATAGCCAGTGAATGTTCCGATCTCAAGCACCCTTCTTGCTCCGGATATTTTGATCAGCATCTTCAACAACTGGCCAACTACACGTCCACTCAGCATATCGATATACTGCAGCTGTTCATCACTTGATTCGATGAGTTTTCCAATCTCGTTAGATTCCGGAGTGGTATGCTCCTCGGAATATTGATCAATTTTCGGATCGGTTATGGGAACGACGGGTTTACCTCTGTGCTTTTTCATGATTGGAAGATAAGACGACAACCCCTATCATCACCAAAAAAAAGTATTCGTGGAATTCATACCTGCAAAAGAATCTAAATTCATTATCTGGTTTTTCGACTGGTATACTCGATTTCTGATCTGGAGAAGATTCAAAAAGGTCATCATCAGGCAGGAGTACTTCCCGAATAAAAATTCAAAAACGGTCTATTATATCAATCATAATTACTGGTGGGATGGGCTTCTCCCCTTGTACCTGAACCGTAAACTTTTTAAACAAAAAGCACGGGCACTCATGGAAGACAAACAAATGCGCCAATATCCTTTCTTTTCTAAAATTGGTGCGTTCTCTATCAACCTCGAAAATCCCCGGTCTTCCATCCAGTCATTGAGGTATGCCGTTGAATCCATGAATCGGGAAAATCCCTGTTTGTTCATCTATCCGGAAGGTAAACTAATGCCCGTTTCAGACGCTAAACCAATATTTAAAGATGGACTCTCCTGGCTTTATCAAAAAATGGAGGATGTAGATTTTGTCCCGGTAGCATTTTATATCGATCACTCAAAATCGAACAAGCCAGATCTTTATATCTTTATTGGTAAGGTGATTAATGCTGATTCGTTAATGGGAAAGTCTAAGCTAAATACTTTGTTCGAAGAATCGGTTTATAATCTTTTATCTCAAATCAAATCGAAGTTAAACGACTCAACGATAACCATTAACCATTAACAAACTCACCAGGTCCACTCATAAAACATCTTAGATCGCTGTACCCAATGCGGTTTTTGATTTAGAAATCTCAATCTCATTCTTACCATCCACCAGTACTTCTCTTCATATATTTGCGCTGGCTTGATGTATTCTGAAATTCCGGTAGCAGCCATAGTACTTCCTTCATACTGCATGACAACATCGCTTAAAAAACGTTGATAAAACGGACCGTTATCAATTAACGAACTAAGTTGAATGGTTACCTGCGCTCTATTGGATTTCAATTCCAGTTTTTTGGCTGAATTTAACCCAAACCAGTTCTTCTCAAAATAGTCAAGGCTGATCTGGCTGAACGTATCAAGTACTTCTCCGGATTCCTTTGAAATGAGCCAAGCTTTGTGTTGTTTACTTCCATCAAGTCCATTCATTACATAGTAAATCAATGTAGAATCTTTGAAATGAAACCGACCCCAGTACCAGTCTTCAAAGCTGTCTTTCATAGGCTCGTACCCGGTATTATGATCGTGATATCCGGTGCCGCTGAACAATACATTAAAGTCATTGCTTTTCCCCTTCAGAGAAATGGAGCCTGTTACCTGAGCCTGAGGTTGAATCAAATTCCAGAAATGTTTTTCATCTTTTGATTCATGGTCGATCATACCATTTGGCAAAACAGGAGATATAAATTTGAGCTTAGCGTTTATTGAATGATTTGAATCCAGTGTCTGAGCAAGAAGTAGCTCATATTCTGCCTTGTCTTTATCAATCGTTCGCTTAAAGAAATTACTTCCAATCGAACAGGAACCATCTTCATCATCCCAATTAAATCGTCCATCCTGATATTCAATAAAGCTGTAATACTCAGGCTTTCCATTTTTGTATACAGAAATGCTGATGGCAGGAAACTGATCAGGCTTAGCATTTTCTCCTGCTTTGATATATTCAGGAGAAAATGGATTTCCCTGGAAAAAAATTACAACCAGACTCCAGTTTTTATCCAAACTGATTGCATCAAAATACCACCATTCGTAGCCTTGAGGTGGTTTACCGGGATCAAAATGCTCGTCTTCGAGTTTAGTTGAAATGTTCATGCACAAATAAACGGTTACTTATCGTGTCCGTCAACCATTGGTTTACTACCTTTCGTTCATATGATCTATCTAATTTACTTTGCAATTGCCTTTTTACTGGCCACTTCAGTGGTACTGATTAGGAATCTTTTTGAATTTAAAGCATTGAGTAAGGTTGAACCTGTAAATGAATCCGGCGCTCCTTTTGTAAGTATTTGCATTCCCGCACGCAATGAAGAAGCAGTTATTGAGCGATGCGTAACCAGTGCGCTCAAGCAAGATTATCCAACTTTCGAGGTACTGGTCTTAGATGATAACTCCACCGATAAAACTACCAAAATCCTGGAACAACTCTCCGGAATCATAACTAATCTGAAGCATCTCAAAGGAGCTCCAAAGCCCAATGATTGGCTTGGTAAACCATGGGCATGTCATCAGTTAGCTGAAGCAGCAGGTGGACAAATTTTAGTGTTTATTGATGCTGACGTTTGGTTAGAACCGGATGTTATTGCCAAAACCGTAGCCAGACTTCAACATAAAGATGCGATTACGGTCTGGCCTCAACAGCATGTAAAAAGCTTCTGGGAGAATATGATAATTCCCATGTTTCTGTTTGCCCTTTATACATTGCTCCCGGCTATCTATGTAGAACGTTCTCCACGATGGATGCCTTCATTTCTTAAATCTAAGCTTGATGAAAAATTCGTAGCAGCATGTGGACAGTTTTTTGCGTTCCGTAGATCTACCTATGATGAAATCGGAGGTCATGAAGCTGTAAAAAATAAAGTAGTTGAGGATATGGAATTGGCGCGGAATCTGAAATCTTCCGGTTTTCTGTTGCAAATGCTACATGGAGTTAAAACTGTTCATTGCCGGATGTATACTTCTCATTCAGAAATCTGGAATGGATTTAAAAAGAATTTTCTGGCAGGTTTTGGCAACCTCTTTGAATTCATGTTTATGGGTATTCTGCATCTTATTGTATTCATACTACCTGTATGTACATTGGTAATTGGAATCATAGATAATGAGCCATCAATAATAATTCTCTCAATTATGATATTATCACTCATTTTTATACAGCGAATTATACTCTCGGTGCTTTTTAAGTGGAATCTATTGTACTCCTTCCTCCATCCTTTTTCTGTACTCTGGTTTCAAATTCTTGGGTTGATTTCAATCCTCAACAAAGCTCTTGGAATCAAATCTTCGTGGAAAGGACGAGAAGTTTGAAATACATAAAATTTACATTCCAATCGGTTTCATTTTGTTTGGCAGTTAAACATATTAAGGTAGATGAAAAAGCTGATTGAGAAATATCTGAAATACCTTCAGGTTGAACGGAACTCTTCCCCACATACGATTATTTCGTACAAAAACGACCTGACTTCTTTTCTCGATTTTTGTACTTCTCAATTTGAATGCGATCCCGAAGATGTTGATGTACAACGCATTACACGATTGATCATTCGCCTTTGGCTTGGAGATTTATCTGAGCAGGGACTTTCAAAGAGCTCCATTGCCCGTAAAGTTGCAGCACTCCGGTCATTTTTTAAATACACTTTTAAACGGGGATACATCACCAAAAATCCCGCACATTTGTTAGTAGTTCCAAAGAAAGATAAATCACTACCAAAAACAGTAACACCCGAAGATTTAAGTCGGATGTTAGAAAATGTGAATATAGAAACTACAAGAGGACTTCAGGACCGGGCTATTTTAGAAGTATTTTATGGGACAGGAATCCGGGTAAGTGAATTGGTTGGATTGAATTTGACAGATTTGGATTTAAGGGCGGGCCAAATCACTGTTAGAGGTAAAGGAAATAAAGAACGAATTGTACCCTTAGGTGCTACCGCCAGAGATATATTGAAAGATTTCACCAAAAAAAGAATTGAGTTATATGGCCCAAGAACCAATTCTGATGCCCGAAAAGCATTATTTTTAGCTGCTAGTGGTCAACGGGCATATGTAAGAGCTGTTCGTTATATGGTTGAAAAATATTTATCCAGAGAAAGTGAAGTAACACAAAAAAGTCCTCATGTATTGAGGCACAGTTTTGCTACCCATATGCTGAATAATGGAGCAGATATACGTTTAATTAAAGAATTTTTAGGGCACGCCAATCTGGCGGCCACCCAGGTTTACACACACACAAGTGTGGAACGGCTAAAAAATGTGTACGAACAAGCACATCCAAGAGCAAAATCATAATAGAAAAAAGGAATAAAGACTATGAATATCAGATTTACAGCACGCCACTTCGACGCAAGTACAAGCCTAAAGAATTACAGTGAAGATGCTGTTACTAAACTGGAACAGTTTTACGACCGAATAGTAAGTTGCAGTATTGTACTTGAGCCTCATGCGGATAATGATAATCCCCAACAGGCTGAAATCAGAATTCAAATTCCTAACAAAACACTTACAGCTACAGAAATAGCTCCAAAATACGAGCAAGCGGTTTTAGCTGCAGTTGATAACCTTTCCCGACAACTGAAGCGATACAAAGAAAAGAAGTTCACCACTCATTAATAACGTATGCCATTTACACCACAACCCGCAATCCCAATTAAAGAAAAAATCTCTGTAAGCTATCTTGTACAGAGGTTAAAGGAAAGAGTACATATAAATCTAGTTTCCTGTGCGGCAGGTGATTGCGGGGATCACCGATTTGTAACCGAAGCTGATTTAAACAGACCGGGTCTTGCCCTTGCCGGTTACCTTGAACTATTCTCTTATCAGCGAATACAAGTGATAGGAAATACCGAAACCCAATATTTAGATCACCTGACTGAGGAAGAACAGAAAAAAGCGTTCTCGAATCTTACTCAGTACCAAATTCCTGTAATTTTTCTTACAGATGGGAATCAGCTCCCACAATATTTGCTGGATTTAGCAGAAGAAGCGGGAATCCCAATCTTCACCACCCCTTATGAGACTACACGATTTATGTTTCTTTTAAGGGACTTTCTGGACGATCAATTCGCTTTACAAACCATGGTACACGGAGCTATGGTGGATGTTTATGGAATTGGAATTTTAATCGCTGGTAAATCAGGGATCGGAAAAAGTGAAGTAGCACTAGATTTAGTTGAGCGTGGTCATCGTTTGGTTGCAGACGATGTGGTAATGCTCACTAAAAAAAGCAGCGTTTTAATGGCTTCTGCTACTCAAATGAGTAAACATTTCATGGAGATACGCGGATTGGGGATTGTGGATGTAATGTCGATGTTCGGGATTCGATCTATTCGTTACCAAAAGAGATTAGAAGTTGTCGTTGAACTTACATTATGGGATGATACGAGCGAAGTAAACCGAACAGGGCTTGATCATGACACCGTTAATATCATGGATTTAGAAATTCCGTATATCACCCTCCCCATTACCCCGGGAAAAAACATTACGGTAATTGCGGAAGTCATTGCGATGAACCATCTACTTAAGCATTACGGATATGATCCTGCAATAGCTTTCCAGGATCGTATTCAGTCAAGTATCGCGGAAAAAGCACAGGGTAAAGGCAATTCAATGCAACGTGCTATCGAATATTTTGAAGGAGATATCGAGTAACATTAGAGTTTTAGCTTACTCTTTGAAGAACTCTGCAGAGTTGCTAACTTAAGCGAGCTTGAAATAATCAACCTATGTCTTTAAAAAATCACTACTACTACGACGAGTCGTCTTGTGAATTTATACCGATAACCTATAACCGTAAAGAACAGGTTATCTACAACTTAGCAATATGGATTTTGACTGGAGTTGTATTTGCAGGGATCGGGATTATTCTTCTTTCCACTAAGATTGGATCCCCTGCTGAATTGGCTTTAAAAGCTGAAAATGAAGCTTTATACGCACAACTCGAAAATACTAAACAGGCAATTTCTAACCTTGACCTTCAGTTGGAAGACATAGCTGCTCGTGATAATGAAGTTTATCGTTCTATTCTTGGGCTTGATGAAATTACTATTGAAGAAAGGCAGGCCGGTATTGGTGGCGCCAATCCTTATGAAGAATTTGATATTTATGAAGAGTCTACCGCAGACCTTTTAAAATGGACAGCCTCCAAGATTGATAATCTTGAACGAAAGATTGGGATTCAGAATCTGAGTTTTGAAGAAATCAAAAACCAGTATAATAACAACAAAGAGAAACTAACCCATATTCCCGCTATCAAACCTGGAAGTGGAATTCTCTTAAGTGGTTTTGGTTTAAGATATCATCCTATTCTTCAGTATAGCCGACCTCATAACGGCGTTGATTTCCGTGCAGATATTGGTTCTCCGGTTTATGCTACTGGGGATGGCATTGTTAAATATGCAGGACGAAAAGGTAATCTTGGCAGAATTGTAATTATAGATCATGGATTTGGTTTTGAAACACTATATGCTCATTTATCGGCATTTAGTTCTGATATTAAGTCTGGTACAAAAGTTGTGAGAGGACAGGAAATTGCTAAATCAGGAAATACCGGTTTAGTTGAAGGTCCTCACCTTCACTATGAAGTTCATCTAAACAATCGTCCGGTTGATCCCCTCTTCTACTTGTTTGCAGATACCTCACCTGAAGAATACATGATGTTCAGACAAATTTCGGAAACGAATACAAACTCTCTCGACTAATTTTTCAACCCCATTTTGATGGGGTTTTTTATTGCATTTATTTTCAAATTAAGGCTCTTCTTTTCACTTTCTTTGAACTGAACAACAATACTTATACAATGAAAGATATATATCCATTTCTCTTCGTTCTTTTAATCAGTTTATCAGTTTCTGCTCAGCAACCCATCCCCTCATCATTCGATGAAGATGTAGAATCAATTATAAATGCAGCCATTCAAAGTGACTTTGGATTCGAGAGGCTTACTTATATGGGAGACACTTTTGGCCCAAGATTCAGCGGTTCTGAGAATCTGGAAAGCTCTATTGACTGGATTGTTGAGGAAATGAAAGCTGATGGCTTTGATCGCGTGTGGACACAACCCGTGAAAGTACCGCATTGGGTTAGGGGAAAAGAGTCAGTAACATTGAATGTCCCCATCAAAAGAGAACTACCTATGTTGGGATTGGGTGGAAGTATTGGAACTCCTTCAGAAGGAATTACGGGAGAAGTACTTGTTGTAAAAAGCTTCGAAGAACTGGAAGAACGTAGCGAAGAAGCAAATGGTAAAATTGTCTTATTCAACGCTAAGTTTACTTCTTACGGACAAACTGTAGCCTATCGGGTAAATGGGGCCTCTGAAGCTGCCAAGCATGGTGCTATTGCAAGTCTGATAGCCTCTGTAGCTTCTTATTCCATTCAAACTCCTCATACCGGGGTAATGCGTTATGCAGATGGAATCAAAAAGATTCCTCATGCAGCGATAACAGTTGAAGATGCGCTATTGATGCAACGACTAGCTGATAGAGGAGAAAAACTGGAAGTAACATTGAACATGGAAGCGCAAACTCTACCGGATGCAGATTCAAGAAATGTGATTGCTGAAATTAAAGGATCAGAATTCCCAGATGAGATAATTGTTCTTGGTGGACATATCGATTCCTGGGATGTGGGAACCGGCATGATGGATGACGGCGGTGGTTGTGTTGCTGCATGGGAAGCATTGAGATTGATCAAAGAACTTGGCCTGACTCCAAAAAGAACCATTCGGGTTGTTCTATGGACAAACGAAGAAAACGGCCTTGCAGGTGCTAATGAATACCGGAGATGGGTTGAGGAAGACGAAAAATCTCTGGATAACCATATTCTTGCAATGGAATCTGATGGAGGAGTTTTTGACCCGATCGGGTTTGGGTTTTCAGGGAGTGATGAGGCTTTCGATATTCTTACAGAAATTGGGGCTCACCTTGAATCAATTGAATCCGGTGAAGTTAGTAAAGGTGGTGGTGGCGCTGATATTGGCCCTTTAATGCAAGGTGGAGTTCCCGGAATGGGATTAAGAGTGGATGGAGAAAAGTACTTCTGGTTCCATCATACTGATGCCGACACCATCGACAAATTAGATATCGATGATTTTAATGAATGTGTGGCTACAATGGCTGCCTTTGCTTACGGTGTTGCTGATTTAAATATCAGACTCCCCAGGTAACTTTACAGGTTGTTAAGAAACTTATTTACGAGTTGATCGGATGCTTTGATAGTTTTTTTAAGCCACAGTAAAGACAGGTCTTTTTGATACTCCTCTTCAAGCTGCCAGTTCAGTTCAGATTTTCTCAGTCTGGTTGTTAAATCATATAAACAGATTGCAGCGCTTACAGAGATATTAAAACTTTCACTAAAACCCGACATCGGAATTTTCACATATCCATCTGCCTGTTCCATAGCGGCTTCACTTAGTCCTTCCCTTTCAGTCCCAAAGACCAACGCGATTTTTTGACCGATCGGCAATTCATGTAAATTCTGGTCCTGCTCATGAGGAGTTGTTGCTATGACTTTATACCCTTCATCTCTCAACCTGTCATAACAAACGGAAAGATTATCTATTTCAGATTCATTGTACTTATTTAGTGTGAGCCACTGATGAGCGCCAATTGAAACTGTTCTTTCGGCATCAAATTCATTCCGGTTTTCGATGATATGAATATCCTGAATCCCAAATCCATCACAACTACGGAGTACAGCATTTGCATTATGCGGTTTATGAAGGTCTTCAAGTACGACGGTGATATAATTTGTTCTTTGTGATAACACCTTTTGAATGGTCTCCCATCGTGACTCTGTCGTAAAGTCTTTCAAATATTCGATGAGTTTATCCCGTGTAACTGAATCCATAATGCATAAAAAAGGCTGTCCCTTAAGAGACAGCCTTTTCAATTAAATCATATAAAAATTATTCGCAACGGAAAGTAAATCCCTTCTTACGGATGGTTTCAATATAGTCCACATCCGAATACTCGCGAATTTTCTTTCTCAAATAGCTGATATATACGTTGATATAATTTGTTTGAGTATCAAAATGGATATCCCAAACTTTTTCAGCAAGCTCTTCCTGAGTAATAATCTTGTTCTTATTCTTCAGAAAATAAACCAATAAGTTAAACTCATTATTGGTTAACTGAACCTTCTCATTATTAATTGAAAATTCTCTTTTGAGGAGGTCTACTTTAAGTTCTCCGCAAGTAAGAAGTTGATCCGTTGCCGACTCAGTTCTTCTTTGAATAGCCTCCATCCGAGCGATAAGTTCTTCGGTATTGAAAGGCTTTGTCAGATAATCATCGGCTCCAACTTTAAGGCATTTTACCTTAACATCGGTCTCCTGTTCTCCGGAAAGGATTAATACAGGAGTAGTGATATTCTTATCACGGATACTCTTACAAACTTCGTATCCATCTCCATCAGGCAGCCCTAAGTCGAGAATTATCATATCAAATTCTCCCTCACTGGCTGCTTTTTCACCGGTTGCAGCGGTGTCTTCAGCATGAACGGAATTTCCGTTGTGCTCTAAAACAGCTTTTACCAGCGTTCTTACAGAGGGATCGTCTTCTACAACTAAAATATTCATTCGCTAAGTCCTAAAACATACAATGTGAGTTGCGCTAATCGTACGCATTTATTGGCTTCCAATCAATAGATATATTAGAAAAAACCAACAAACATTAGAACAGACTCCATTGGTTGATTTCATTACTCTTTAAATCAGAACTCTAAACTTCTCAGATAATCATGTCCGGCCCTCACATTCTTTAAGGGAGCGTCTGTTCTTTCATCTTCTACAAAGTAGTATTCATAGCCTGATATTTGCTGATTTTCCAGAATAGTTTTGAAATCAACAATTCCTGTCCCTATCGTAGTTTGGTCTAATTCTTCGTTTGCGTCCTTAATATGAAATCCCATAAAACGACCGGGATACTTATTAATAATTTTCATTGGATCGTGCCCTGCTCTTACTACCCAATATAAATCGAGCTGAAAATCTACTAATTCAGGATCCGTACCTTCAATCAATATCTCTAACGGAATTCTTCCGTCTTCTGTAAGCGCAAACTCAAAGTCATGGTTATGATATCCAAACCCAATTCCTGCCTCTTTGAATAAAGCCCCAACTTCATTTAGGTTTTGTGCCAATGCATCGTAATCACTTCTCAAATCATTATTAATCCATGGTATAATAACGTAATCCAAACCCGCTTCTTTAGCAGCTTCAATCATTTGGGGAGCTTCCTCTGCTGTAAAATAAGTAGCGTGAGAAGTTACCAGCTTCATACCATGACCTTCGACAATGGCTTTGTAGGTAGCAGGTTCCATATCGAATAGCATACCGTCGGTATTCAATCCGTAAGCCTCAATCTGGTTAAACCCTATGTCAGATAATGCTGCCAGCGTTGAGTCAAAATTTTGAGAAAGTTGATTACGAACTGAGTAAACCTGAACTCCAATCATCTTCTCATCTTTTTGTTCTTCCGGAGCGGGTTTTTGATTTGTACAAGCAGTCATTATAAAAAGTAGAGCAAATAAAAAGATAAGCGTTGTTGAAGCATTAAAGGAATTCATGATTTATTGGTTAGAAATATATCGGTTAGAATTAGTAAAAAGAATATAGTAATTCTTTACAAAGTTGACGAAGACATTGAATTCCGTGATTGGGTTTTGAAGTGAATCCTCTTACTTTCAGATGTCGATCATAATCTAATTATTATTACATGAGCGTTGTTAAGCATACCTGGACCGAAGAAGAAATCTCAGAAATCTATAACACTCCACTTATGGAGTTGATTTACAAAGCTCAGACGGTGCACAGAGAATTTCATGAGACCGGAGAAGTTCAGGTTTGCACCCTACTCTCTATTAAAACAGGCGGATGCTCTGAAGATTGCTCTTACTGCCCTCAATCTGCCCGATACAATACTGGCGTTAACAATGAGAAGTTAATGCCTAAGGAAATGATTCTGGCAGCGGCTGAACGAGCCAAGGAAGCCGGTAGTACCCGCTTCTGTATGGGTGCAGCCTGGAGAAGCGCTCGACAGAATAAAGATTTTGATGAAGTGCTGGATGTAGTTTCCGGAGTAGCTGATTTAGGACTCGAAGTATGTGCTACCTTAGGAATGCTTACTGATGATCAGGCTGCCAAATTGAAGGATGCCGGACTCTATGCCTACAACCACAATCTTGACAGCAGTGAAGATTTCTATAAGAAGATCATCACTACCAGAACCTATGATGATCGGCTAGATACCATCAAAAAAGTTCAGGATAATAATATATCTGTGTGTTCCGGAGGAATAATCGGAATGGGCGAAACGCATAAAGATCGCATCGGACTCCTCTACACTCTTTCAAATTTAGATCCACATCCTGAATCTGTTCCGGTAAATGCACTTATTGCTGTTGATGGAACTCCAATGGAAGGCCAGCCTAAAGTGCCAAGCTGGGAAATGGCCCGAATGATTGCCACCGCCCGTATTCTAATGCCCGAATCTATGGTTAGATTATCAGCCGGACGTGTACGTATGAATTTTGAAGAACAAGCCCTTTGCTTTATGGCGGGAGCTAATTCCATCTTTACCGGCGAGAAGCTCCTCACCACCGACAATAACGCCTTAGACGAAGACATGCACATGTTTGAGCTATTTGGATTAAAAGCACGCCCAGCTTATAAAAATGCTAAACCGGAGCATGTACCTGAGGTAGTGTGAGCAATTTAGATTTTATCTACTTTAGAAATGACTAATCCCTGGTCATCCTGAGCAAAAGCGAAGGAACTTATCGGGTATCGGTTTCTTCCTTTCCTGTTACCTCATTCAGGATATTCTAATCCAATCAGATCCTTCGGAAGCATCCTCAGGATGACGAATTAGATTGTGTCCTCTCCCCCTAGAATAGTTAATAATTATTAAGCTCTTCCTGGATAACCAAGAATTCTGGTATATTTGAAGCGCTTAAGAATTAAAGGACATTAAATACGATGGCTACAGAAAATACTCCTCAGAAGGAGTTTGAACGGGTACTTAAACTGGCAGAATATGATATCGACTATTCAAGCGACCACCCTATTCTCAATGATCTATCAAAACTGGCAGCACATGTAGCCGGGATGCCGGTTTCACAAATCAATTTACTCGGTCCAAATACCCAATGGACCCTTTCCAGCTTTGGAATGGATACCAAACAAATCCCTAAAAATGATTCTGTTTGTCAATTTACTATCCTCGAAACCGATTATTTTGAAGCGAAAGGATTAGATACGGATGATCGTTTCAAAGACCGGGATTACGTAAAAGGCGATTTACAACTCAAATATTATTTCGGAGTTCCGATCACCACCAGAGATGGACACAATATTGGCTCTGTTTGTGTGATGGATCGTAAACAAAATGAGTTCCCACCTGAGAAGATCGAAATGCTGTCCATCATTGGGAATAATGTGCTTACCATTCTGGATCAGATTAAAGGAATGAAAGAGCTTAAGCATGAAATTGAAGAAATGGAAGAAAGCGCTAAGAAGCTTTCTCATGATATCCGGGGGCCAATCAATGGGATTATTGGGCTTTCACAAATCGCTGAAGAGCAAATTAAGGAAGGGAATTTCGAAGATCTTGAAAGTATCAATAGCATGATACATAAAAGCAGCTCTTCGCTTATTGATATGGCTGAAGAAATTTTAAGTGCACATAAACAAAATGTTGATGCTAACAATGTTTTGAAATATATCACGTTACAAGACCTTCAGAATAAGTTACTTGCTCTTTTTGAACCTCAGGCAGAATCAAAAAATCTTAGGTTTGAAGTTCAGTGTGGTGTGGATTACCGTGATCTTAAGTTTTCGAAGCAACACTTGATCCAAATTATTGGAAACCTGGTCACCAATGCGATTAAATTCACCCCTGAAAATGGCAAAGTGAATATTCATCTGAATATCGAAACTGATGAAAACGGAGCGCAACTTAACATCAGTATTAAGGATACCGGAATCGGTATGCTTCAGGATCAGGTTAAAAAAATGATCGATGGAACCGAATCCATTTCAACGGTAGGAACCAGAGATGAACGAGGTTTTGGTTTTGGATTTCAACTTGCCAGGAGATTGATTCAGTCTTTGAATGGAAAACTTGAAATAAACTCAGAAAAAGGAACCGGTACTGAAGTAAAAGTATCCGTTCATGTGGCCTCAGAGTTTACAGTATCCGTAGATAGTAATGCTTAGCATGATAAATTTGGTTATTACTCCACATCCAGTCATCCTGAGCGAAAGCGAAGGAACTCATCGGGTATCTATTTCTACCTTTCCTTTTACCTAATTTCAGATATTCTAATCCAATCAGATCCTTCGGAAGTATCCTCAGGATGACGAATTAGCTTGTCTCTCTTTGGAGGGATACTACCGAATAAACTATTTAACCACCCAGGTTTCATTTCCCTGAATAAGAGCATCCAGATTAGCCTCACCCTGAGTTTCTTTCGCATGCTGAACCTGAGCTACCACACCTTCGTCGTAGCAAGGTCGGTCAACAGCATATAATACTCCAAATGGTCTAGGGAATTGAACCCCTTCCCCATTTGCCGGATGCTCAAAGAATTTAGAAAGTAAATGCGCTTTGGTTGAATCCTGCTCATCGTGCACCCAGAGATCATCTTTAGAGAAATCATCTCCAAGTTGAACCACTTCAGGCTTTAAGCCATCCAGACGAACACCTTTGTCGTTGTCCTTTCCGAATACTAACGGCTGTCCATGTTCCAGATAAATAGCTTCCTGAGGACGTGTTTTCTTGTCAGTAAACAACTCAAAAGCTCCATCATTAAAAACAATACAGTTCTGATAGATCTCCAGCATGGATGTCCCCTGGTGCTTATGACTTCGTAGAATCATTTCTTTAAGGTGCTTTGGGTCACGATCCATAGCACGTGCCACAAAACTACCATCTGCTCCCAAGCTTAATGCAAGAGGATTAAAAGGGTTGTCAATTGAACCATATGGGGTGGATTTAGTTACCATCCCTTTCGGAGACGCCGGTGAATACTGCCCCTTAGTCAGGCCATAAATCTCATTGTTAAAAAGCAGAAGATTCACATTCACGTTGCGGCGTAAAAGTTGTGTGAAATGATTTGCTCCGATTGAAAGCGAATCCCCATCTCCGGTAATAATCCAAACAGTAAGGTCTGGGCGTGAAGTTTTAAGTCCGGTTGCAATAGCTGGTGCACGACCATGAATGGAATGCATCCCAAAAGTATCCATGTAATATGGAAAACGGGATGAACACCCAATACCCGAAATAAATACAATATCTTTTTTAGCGATCCCTAATTCCGGCATTGCATTCTGTACTTGCTTCAGGATGGTGTAATCCCCACATCCCGGACACCAGCGCACATCCTGATCAGATGAAAAATCCTTACCAGAATAATCCGGAAGAGCCGTTAAATCCGCTTCGTTTTCTTTAACAAAATTGTCGATAAGTGTTTGTACTGACATGATAATTCGATTAAGATTTTGTGGCTACTTTTTCACCAACCAGATCGAGGATGGCTTCTTTTAATTCTGTGACTCCGAATGGACGTCCTTTTACTTTATTGATTGGTTTTGCAGGTATCATAAACTCTGATCTGATCAATCTAACCAATTGTCCATCATTGATTTCAGGAACAATAACCTGATTGAATCCTTTCATTAATTTCTCAAGGTTTTTCGGGAAAGGGTTAATGTATCTGAGGTGTGCATGGGAAATATCCATCCCTTCTCTTCTCAGCTGATGAACCACTGTTTTGATAGAACCATACGTTCCTCCCCAACCTAATATCAACACATCTCCGGTTTCATTGCCCTGATCTATATCCTGTTCCGGAATATTGTTTGCAACCAGGTCTCGTTTGTCACGACGAATGTTGGTCATCTTCTGGTGGTTATCCGGATCGTAAGAAACATTTCCGGTCACATCTTCTTTTTCCAGGCCACCCACGCGGTGTTCAATGCCTTCAGTTCCTGGAATTGCCCACTTTCTTACCAAACGCTCATCTCTGCGGTACGGCATGAAAAGATCGTCTTCTTCGGCATGACGTGGTTTTTCGAATTCAACCTTGATATCAGCCAATTCACTTTCTTTTGGAAACTTCCAGGGCTCAGATCCATTGGCAATATATCCATCCGATAAAAAGATAACCGGAGTCATATGTTCTAATGAAATTCTTACTGCTTCGAAAGCCATCTCAAAACAATCTGCCGGTGATTTCGGAGCAACCACCAACAGTGGACTTTCCCCATTTCTTCCATAGACAGCTTGCATTAAGTCTGCCTGCTCGGTTTTTGTAGGCATCCCGGTAGAAGGACCTGCTCGCTGAATGTTTAGCACTACCAAAGGAAGTTCAAGCATCACTGCAAGACCAATGGCTTCGCCTTTTAGTGCAATTCCCGGTCCGGATGAACTGGTTACACCAATACTTCCACCAAAGGAAGCTCCAATTGCTGAAGAACAAGCTGCAATTTCATCTTCTGCCTGAAAGGTGGTAATTCCAAATTTTTTATGTTGTGCCAGTCCATGGAGTACGTCGGATGCAGGAGTGATTGGATAGGTACCCAGAAACATCGGCATATTCGCTTTACGGGCTGCAGCAACTAAACCTAATACCAAAGCCTCATTCCCGGTTATATTCCGATAAGTACCGGGCTCAAGATCTGCCTGTTCAACCGTAATCTGTGATCTGGAATTGAAAATCTCGGCCGTTTCGCCATAATAATAACCGGCTTTTAATACTCTGATGTTCGCCTCGGCAATCTCCGGTTTCTTTTTACCGAACTTCAGATTCAGGAAATCGATGGTTGAATCCAATGGACGGTTATACATCCAGTACAACAATCCAAGCACAAACATATTCTTAGTACGATCTTCATCCTTGTATCCAAGTCCCATATCGCCGATGGCTTCTTTCACCATCTTATTTACATCAATCTCGATAAGCTCGTACTCATTCAGAGATCCATCCTCCAAAGGATTAACGCCTTCGGGGTATTTAGCCAGGTTCAGATTCTTTTTATCAAATCCGGCCGTATTTGCGATGATGGTCCCTCCTTTCTTCAATAAAGAAAGATTGGCTTTAAGCGCCGCGGAATTCATTACAACGAGTGCATCACACTCGTCACCGGGAGTTAAAATTTTACGGCTACCGAATTGAAGCTGAAAAGATGATACCCCTGGAACGGTACCCTGAGGAGCGCGTATTTCAGCCGGGAATTCGGGAAGTGTTCTTAAATCGTTACCAAGAAGTGCCGTTGTATTAGTGAATAGCGAGCCGGTTAGCTGCATGCCATCGCCGGAGTCACCTGCAAAACGTATGGTGACGTCCTCACGAACCTGATCTGTAGTACTCATTATGTATGGTTAGGCTGTGACTTAAATAATTTAGGTTAGCCGAAATTGGGCTTTTTTGATCAGAAATGAAATATAAAGTTAACTTTTTGTTATCAATTCTAATGGAAGCGGTTTCCTATTACATTAATTAAATAAGCGCTGGTTTTTGCTTTGATTGTTTTAGTTAAATAAGCTTATTTCACAATTATTAAAGTTATCTCGTTTATGATTCGGTATAACTTTTATATAATTTTTTTAAATGGTCAAGATTTATTGAGCACATAAAGAACCCTCATGAAAAAAATATTCCTTTTTCTCATACTGATTTCCTCTTTCAATTCCTTTTTGTTTGCTCAGTCAAAAGTTTGTGGGTATGCGGTGAATATTCAAGATAGTTTAGCTATGAATAATGTTACTATTTTCCTGTATGATGAGTATAACCTTGCACTGCCCACTGATATTCGAACAGTAACTAATGAAGAAGGGTATTATGAGATCCCCGATATTCCATTTGACAAATATAGTATCAATGCATGGACACCTATTGAATTTAGAGCCGACACCTTTGCCTATGTTGTTCAACCCGGTGTATTCATTATTGATTCCACGTTCACCCAACAGAAACTTCCCTGCTTTTACGTGAACTTCTATTTCAAACCAAACCCTGACGAAAATAAGTTTGAGGATTATAGACGTAAAATGTTTGATAATTACAAACATAGGCTTGATCAGTTAATAGCTGAGGACTCTACTAAAGCTTTTTCCGTCCCCGATTTCGATACCGTGATTAAAACGGAGCAAATTTTACCATCTTCTTTATCGGGTAGAGTAAAAAGCGTAGACTCTCTCTTCATTCCTCAATATTCGAACTATGTACGTAGCAAAAATTGGTAAGTAAGCAAACTTTTCTAAACACACATTGGTGTTCCTACTGTTTTAAGAAGTACTATCTATCTTTTATTATCCTGCCTGAGGAAACTAAGTCGAATCAGGTTTATATTCCTCACTCATCCTGAAGCCTTCAAATATACTTTATGTTCTTAGCTGTTAGCTTGCCGTTTTTAAATGAAATTGTAGCGCTATTCCTTGTGAGTGTAGTTATAGCTTTTCTTTGCTATAAAATTAAGCTCGTACCTATTGTAGGATTTTTACTTGCCGGAGTTGTAATCGGCCCCAACGCATTGGGTTTAGTTCAGGATCAGGAATTGGTTGATATGCTTGCAGAAATTGGGATTATCCTTCTTCTGTTTACGATTGGGATTGAATTCAGCCTTGAGAAATTAGCCCGTATCAAGAATGCTATTTTCATTGGTGGCGGACTTCAGGTACTCCTAACCGTCGCATCCGTTCTTGGAGTATTTTTACTTCTCAACATAAACTGGAAGATTGGAGTTTATACTGGTTTTCTGGTTGCTTTAAGCTCTACGGCGATCATACTCGGACTCTTAAGCGAGCAAAATAAAACCGATACTCCTGTGGGTCGGCTCTCACTGGCAGTCCTCATTTTCCAGGATTTCGCCATTATCGCCATGGTGTTGATGGTCCCGTTATTATCCGGAGAAAGTGGCTCCACGGTTGATATTCTGATTGTTCTCGGGAAAGCCGTCTTATTGATAATCGGGATTGTATTATTAGCCCGAAAGGTCGTTCCATGGATTTTAGATAAAGTAGCACAAACAAGACGTCAGGAGCTTTTTCTCCTTACCGTGATGGCGATTTGTTTTGGTACCGCAGCGCTGACTAACCTCGCGGATGTAAGTCTTGCCTTAGGTGCATTCCTTGCCGGCTTGGTGGTTAGTGAAAGTCATTACAGCGATCATGCCCTTAGTGAAATCCTTCCTCTTAAAACCATTTTTAATGCGGTATTCTTCGTTTCTGTTGGGATGCTCCTCGACGTTACTTTTGTGCTTGAGTATCCCCTGCTCCTACTTGGAATTGCATCCGGTGTGTTGGTACTGAAGTTCATTCTTAGTTCAGTAAGTCTGTTAGTATTGGGATATCCGATTCGGGTGGCTGCTGCTTCAGGAATTGTATTAGCTCAGATCGGGGAATTTTCTTTTGTGCTGGAACGAGCAGGGCGTAAGGCGGGACTTGATCCCGGTGGATTCGGAGAGCTCGGGTCTCAAATGTTCATTGCTGTTTCTGTAATTCTGATGTTGCTCACTCCCCTCTTTTTGTCAATCAGTCCAAAGGTTGGGGAGCTACTTTCTAAAACTCCGCTGAAAAGAATCGGCGAAAAAAGAAAAACGGATTCAGAATCAGAAGCTAAAGTAGAATTGGAAGATCATGTGATTCTTATCGGTTATGGTCCTGCAGGTAGAAATCTTGCCCGCATATTTAAAGAAACCAATATCCCATTCATAGTGATTGAGATGAACCCACGATCTGTGAATGAGATGAATGAGCAAGGGATGAAGGCGATTTACGGGGATGCAACCAGAGCACCCATTCTGGAACATGCTCAAATACAAAATGCCAAATTGTGTGTGATCGCCATTAACGACCTCGAGGCAAACCCGAGAATTATTAAGGTGGCACGATATCTCAATCCTACGCTACAGATTGTGGTTCGGACCCGTTATTTAAATCAAGCGGAAGCGATGGAACAAGCCGGAGCTGATACAGTTGTTCCGGAAGAAATGGAAACCACCGTGCGACTCTTCTCAACCGTATTGAATGCCTATATGATCCCTGAAGAAGAAATTGAACAACATATTCGGGAATTACGTGCTGAAGATTACCAAATCATGCGGGGAAGCATTCAGGAAGCGCATTTAATGGTACTACAGGGTCTAGATGAAGAAGGACTCCATACCAGAGCCGTTGTGGTTCGCGAAGGCAGTTTTGCGGCAGACAAAACACTGGCCGAACTGAAACTCAGAAACGAATTTGAGATTACCGTTCTTACAGTACAACGGGGTGACAAAAACACCGGAAATCCACATGGAGAGTTTCAATTAAAAGCCGGAGATCGATTGGTCATGGTAGGCCTGGCTTCCCGCTTCGCCGATGCTGCTGTACTCTTCCGTGAAGAAAAACCGCCCGAAGAATTAGAAGAGGATTTTTGATTCTACTTCAGTCCTGTATAGCCTAATGAAGGAATTCCCTACTTAGCATAAGACGCATTTTTTTGTAAAGTAATATTCCATTTTGTTTCTCATATTCTCATTAATTATAGGAATATGAGGAACTCTGTGCTTCATATTCCTTTGTTGTCTGTCATTAAAAAAATGAAAATGAAAATACCTATAAACAAAAGCGCTCCAGTCGTTGAATCCAAAGAAATTGAAATTAAGGCTAAACCCGAAAAAGTTTGGGAGGTAATGTCAAATATTGATAAATGGGCTGATTGGAATATAAATATCAAAAATTCGCAAACATTATCAGAACTAGCAGTAGGAAGTAAGTTTAAGTGGAAGAACAATGGAAGCAATATTACTTCTACCATTCATACGTTGAATCAGAACAGCATGATTGGCTGGACAGGGAAAAATTTTGCAGCCAAAGCAATCCACAACTGGTATTTAACACCAACTGAGAATGGCACAAAAGTAAGAACGGAAGAAAGCATGGAAGGATTTCTTATGTCATTAATGAAAAAGAAGATGAGTGAGATCCTTGTTGAGGATATGACAACATGGCTTGACCAATTAAAAGCTAAATGCGAAGAATAAAAACAGCATACTAGAAAGCCAAAACTGCATTAAAACGCAGTTTAGCCAAACCGTTAAAAACTCACCCCCTCCTCTTAAACATTTTTAAACCATCCTAATTCGCATCAGGATTGCCTTCTCCTTATCTTTACCGCCATGAAAAAAGTGGCATTTGAAACCCTCGGCTGTAAACTCAATTTCTCAGAGACTTCCTCTATGCGGAGAGATTTCGGATAATAGAAATGAATAAACTGAACCCGTCCATCAGGCTACATTTACTATTAGGCTTACTGTTTGCTCTGTGGGGTTTTCTTTTCATGTTTATTATAAGACCATTTACTGATGAAACAACTGGTTTTCTTTTTTGGATCAGATCCAGCATAGGTTTTAACCTCATCGCTTTCTTGGGATATGCACTCATAGCTGTGCTCCAAAAATCACTCTATGATAAATTAAAAAGGTGGTCATTTGGCCTTGAAGTAAGTACACTTTTATTATTCTATGTACTTCATACGGTAGGTACTTTTGCACTATACAAGAGTCCAATAATCAATGGTGGCTATAATTTTCTTGAGTGGAACACTGAAATCATGATGCGAGCAGCAATTGTAAACTTTTCTATTCTGGTGATTGCCAGAAGCTATCTCATCAAATTAATCCCTAAAAGGGAAGAACAACTAACTATTAAAGGAGATAATAAGTTAGATATCTTAAAAATTTTGAGATCTGAGTTGATCTGTATAAGCAACGCACAGAACTATGTCGAGATTTTTTATATAAAAGATAATACACTTCAAAAAAAACTCATTCGCACCTCTTTAAAGAAAATGAAACAGGAATTTGATTTCCTGCTTCAAGTACATCGCTCCCATCTCGTGAACCCCTCTCATTTCAAATATTGGAAAAACTCAAAAACAATCTGCCTAACCCAAATGGAAGTCCCCGTTTCTAAAACTTTCAATAAAGACCTTCTTTCTTAATAATTTCTTACCAGATATCCGGGTTTTCATCCCACTTAATTTGTCAGTTTAAATTTCGTACCTAAAACAAGCAGTTTGGTACCAAAACACCTGTTGCAATAAGAATTGCTTAGGTTTTTGAATTACTTTTTGATTGAATTAAAAATCAAAAGCAATGAATAAGATCACATTACGTCAAATATTGACACCCTTAATTACCCTAGCAATCATATGTTTTATGTGGTTTGGGCCCATTCAAAGAAGTGTCTTCGAGAATATCATTATCTCAATATTGATTATTATCGCTAATTATATTGAGTACGAAGGGAAACCATTTTCAGCACTTGTATTCTATCGTGAGAAATTCACTGCTAAAAATTTATTGGTCTTTGCCCCTTTAGCTGCATTTGGCCTTTTTGTCTTTTATGTACTTGCATTAGTTCCTACCATCGAGATGCTCACGGGAGTCCCAATTGATTATTCAACCATGGATCAATTAAAGGGTGATCTTCCAACCACAATTATCTGGTTATTAATCGTGTGGGCTACCGCAGGGTTTGGGGAAGAAATTATCTTTCGGGGTTATTTTATGCGACAGTTCGTCAAATTCTTTGGAGAAAGTAAAATCAGTATCACACTTAATATTGTGATTTTCGCTTGTTTTTTTGGCTTTATGCATATGCAACAAGAGATTACAGGTCAAATTGTTGCAGCATCCACAGGTGCTCTCCTATCCCTACTATTCTATCTTCGCAAATACGATTTATGGTTTAATATTGCAGTACACGGTTTTTTTAACACCCTTGGCATATTGAGTTTTTATTTTGGATTAGCATGAACAAAACTTAACGATAAAACCCGGATAGGACCATCACAATGGGTGTTATTCTTATGCTCTCAGCAAGTAAAAAACTTCACATTAAACCTTTCACATGTTTTCATCGTCTAAATGAGAACAAAAAACCTGACAAAACTATACAAAAACTGATGGTTAACTTTAAATATTTCATACTCCCAATTGTGCTATTTCAATTCACATTATGTTTTGGACAATCCGGTGCCCAAAACAAAGCAACTTCTTCTATCTCACTTGCCAAACAAAAACAGTCACTATTGGAAGCCTACAATAATCTTGTCAGAAAAAATGACTCTTATGTGACAGATAACCGTCAAAACATATACAGCAAAGAATTACCGCGCTTTAACACAATAATTGATTCTTTGGAGCATACGGTCCGTGAATTAGTCAATAAATACGAGGAAAATTTTGAAGAAACAGATTCTCCAATCGATAGTCTATTAACGGAAGCAAAATTCAATCACAAACGATATCGCTTGTTGTATCCGAATAACTATTATCGTTTTACGGATTTTAAGAAAAAAGCAAACGTTTCTAATGACTATTTTGAAAGCGTAATGAAGGGAAGCTTTGATGACCCATCCTTATTGCAGTTTAAAGAATATCGAAGATGTATGAATTTTTTTTTAGACATTCTTTCTGCGGGAAAATACAAGTTTTTGCACCTTGAATATGTTCCTGAAAAGCGTTTGGACAATCGTTATGACGCCATAGTTGATTTAGACGCTCATCAATGTATTAAAGATTTTTTTATCAAGGAGCATTTTACTTCCAATATTTGGACCTATCGTGTCGAGGCGTTTGACTACGCTTTTGAAAAAGCTTTGGAAGATGTCAATAATCAAGAGTATATAGAGGAAATTAAGGATACCTACAAAATGGGTATGGACAGAAGAAATGATGCCAGCGAAATAAAAGTGTACAAAACTGTTGATGGTATTACTCTTAATGCTCATATTTTTTATCCGGAAAATCACGATAAAGGTGAAGCAAGACCTGCGCATTTGTTTTTTAACGGTGGTGGTTGGGCGATTGGATTGCCTGAATGGAGTTATGGCGCTGCTAAGCATTCCGCAGAAGAAGGAAGAGTTGCTTTTGCCTTCGATTATCGTCTTAGGAATATCCACGCTACTGATGTAAAAGCTTCGGTAAGTGATGCACTAAGTGCAATAGCCTGGGTACGGGAAAATGCAAAGGAATTAGGCATTGACCCAAACAAGATTTTGGCAGAAGGTTTTTCTGCAGGTGCACATTTAGCTTTGGTTTCAGCTATGATTAAAAACCCTGAAGATTTTGGGGTGACTTCAACATTCAGTTCAAAACCTGATGCCGTAATTTTAGGTTCCTGCCCCTACGACATTGCAGGCAGAGATGTTTACAACGTCGATTACGACACCAAAACAATCTCACCACTTTATCTTATTGAGGAAAATCTGCCACCCATACTCGCCTTCCACGCTGAGGACGATGATATTGTTGAATTTTCTGAATTTGAAAAATTCAGGGATGCGATTCAAAAAACCAGTAATAGTTTCACTTCACGATCATATGCTGGTGTAGGACATTTTTTTGAAGGAAGCTCTCAGGAAGATTTGGATGAAAGAGCAAGACTTAAGAAAGAATTTTTGCTTAAAAATGGTTTTACAATGGAATAAAACCTGCAGAGAACAATGTGTATAAGCAATAACCCCTAAGTGATAAAAAGGAAAGATAAAATATATAAAAAAGGTTAGTGCAAAGCCGAAAGGTTGGTGAGTAGAAATCCGATACCAATCCACTCCTGCATAGTCTATTGCAGGAATTACCTACTCAGCATAAGATGATGTTTTTTGTAAGGTAAAATTCCATTTTGTTCCTCATATTCTAATTAATTACAAGAGTATGAGGAACTCTGTGCTTCATAATCCTTTGTTGAAGATGAATTCGCTCCGCTCTTCATCTTCAACGTGCCGGGCTATGTTCAGGCGTTGCGAAGCAACTCATCCCAACCCTCACTATATTCAATAGGTATAACCAACTGAACATAGCCCGGCACGTTGTAACCAATTTCAGAGACCGAGTATGCTATTTAAAACTAAAAGGTTAGTGATTAGAAAACTTAAAAAATCTGATATTGACGGATTTTATGATATGCAGAGTAATCCAAATGTTATGAGGCATATAAAAAAGCATATGAATCGGAATGAAAGTGAAATTGAATTACAACGCTTTATAAATTATTACACAGATAGAAATACTTTTTTTAATATTTGGGCAGTAGAAAAAACTGATACTGATAGTTTCATAGGAATTTGTGGTGTTTATGAAAATGATAAATCGGAATTTGAAATAGCTTATAGATTACGTGAAAAATATTGGAAAAAAGGCTTCGGAATTGAAATCGCAAAAGGACTGATTAATCATTGTTTCGAAAAAGAAAAACTTTTTGAAATATCTGCCTATGTCAGGGTTGAAAATAGCGGTTCAGTAAATATTCTTGAAAACGAAATGGAATTCGTTACTGAATTTTACTGTAAAAAAGCTAAGTCTTACGAAAGAATATATCATTTAAAAAAAGAAAACTGGTTACAACACAGTGTATAATTCATTGCTAGTACTAGCCTACTTACGAAAATCCTCGCGGATTTTCAGTTTGGTAAGTACTTCCAAAGTTTAGTGCTAATCCACGCAACTACTCATACACAGAACGTTAAAAAACTCACCCCCTCCTCTTAAACATTTTTAAACCATCCTAATTCGCATCGGGATTGCCTTCTCCTTATCTTTACCGCCATGAAAAAAGTGGCATTTGAAACACTCGGCTGTAAACTCAATTTCTCAGAGACTTCCTCTATGCGAAGAGATTTCGAGAATGAAGGATTCCAACTTGGCGAATTCAATGAAGAAGCCGATATCTATGTAATCAATACCTGCTCCGTTACCATGGACGCTAACAGCGCGTGCCGGAAGACCGTACGTCAGGCACTTCGCCGAAATCCGGAAGCATTTGTTGCCGTGGTTGGTTGTTATGCTCAGCTCGAACCGGAAGAAATCGCCGAGATTGATGGTGTGGATGTCGTTCTGGGAGCTAAAGACAAATTCCACCTGCTTGATCTCTTTGATGATTTTGTAAAACAGGAAAAGACCATTATTCATACTTCCGATGTAAATGAAGCGGTCGATTTCCACAATGCTTTTTCTTCGGATGACCGAACCCGTGCTTTTCTTAAAGTTCAGGATGGTTGCAATTATAAGTGCTCATTCTGTACAATTCCTCTCGCCCGTGGTGCCAGCCGCAGTCCTAAAATCTCTACGGTTGTTCGAAACGCCGAATTATTGGTTGAGGAAGGCTTTAAAGAAGTTATAATTACGGGGGTTAATTCCGGGGACTTCGGCTATGGAACCGAGGAAAACTTTTACCAGCTTCTGCAAGCTTTAGAACTTGTTGAGGGACTAGAACGACTTCGGGTTTCTTCTATCGAGCCAAATTTGCTTACTGAAGAAATAATCCGGTTTGCAGCCACTTCAATAAAGCTTCAACCTCATTTTCATATTCCGCTTCAAAGTGGATCTGATGAAATGCTTAAAATAATGAAGCGTCGTTACCGATCTGATTTATATCGTGGTCGTGTTGAATTGATAAGAGAATTAATCCCTGACGCCTGTATTGGTGTAGATGTGATTACCGGTCACCCGGGAGAAACCGAAGAACTTTTCCAGGAATCACTGGATTTCATTAATTCCCTGGATGTTTCGTATCTGCATGTATTTACCTATTCCGAGCGACCAAATACGCATGCACTCACACTGAAGCCGGTAATTCCAAAGCAGGAACGTAAGAAACGAACCCATAAGCTTCGCAGACTTTCAGCTAAAAAACGTTTCGCCTTTGATGAGCGATTTGTTGGTCAAACCCGCCCTGCCCTCTTTGAAGAAGAAAATAAAGACGGATTGATGTTTGGGTGGACCAATAATTATGTACGTGTTGCCATTCCATTCAATCACCGTTTAGCAAATACTATTCAACAAGTAGAAATTGGTGAATACTCAAAGGATGGTTTTCATCACGCTAAATTAGATGGTGAAATCCTGGAACAGGAACGGGCTATTGATGAACTCTTAGTTTAACAACTGTCATTTCGAATCCCCTTGGGGTGAGAAATTTAAAGAGTTCACTTAAAAATAAATTGTTAGATTTCTCCCTCCGGTCGAAATGACAACAACAAAAAACTATGTCTGATATAAACCCACAGGATTTAATAGAACGAGCGCAAAAATTGCTCAAACAACAGAGCGATTTATATGGACCGTTCAATGTGGATATTATGTCAACTTCTTCAGATTTTGAAAAAGCCCCTTCCATAGACATTATTTCTGAAGAGAAAGAATTAAGTACTCCGACGGTGGAAGAAAAAACTTCAGGATATCAAAATGAAGCTGAAGAAAAACCGCTGAGTAAACTCGAACGTATTTCGAAAAGTTCCACACTGGAAGAACTGAAAACGCTCTGCGAGCAAGCGGATGAACTAAGAACGGATCTTGAAAATACCAATCTGGTTTTCGGTGTTGGAAATCCGAATGCTGACCTCATGATCGTAGGAGAGGCCCCGGGAATTAATGAAGATTTACAGGGAGAACCTTTTGTTGGTCAAGCCGGACAGCTACTCGATAAGATCATGAAAGCCATAGACTTCGACCGATCAGATATTTATATCGCTAATATTTTAAAGCATCGCCCGCCAAATAACAGAGATCCAAAACCTGAGGAAAGAGAACGAAGTCTTCCCTACCTACTTCGACAAATTGAACTAATAAATCCTAAAATCATTTTGTGTGTTGGAAGAATTTCCGCAACAACATTATTAGGAAGGGATGATTCACTGAAAAATTTACGGCAGAAATTTCACCCTTTTATGGAGCGTGAATTAATGGCTACCTATCACCCCGCTGCTCTGCTTAGAAATGAACAGTGGAAACGCCCCACCTGGGAAGATGTCCAAATGCTTCGTGCCCGTTATGACGAACTTGGTGGCAAACCATAAAATGTGGATAACTTGTGGAAAGCTTGTTGAAAAGAAACTCCTCTTCCCTTTCTATTTATAATTACTTTTGAAGCATAATCCTTTAATCTTTTCGTAAAGTTGGCTAAGAAAAACGGTTCATCATACAATAACAATTCTGACTTCAACCAGAAGAAAGTCCTGGAGCAGGAAGGCCGGGTTCCTCCTCAGGCCGTTGAGGTTGAAGAAGCCGTTCTGGGAGCCATGTTAATTGAACACGGTGCTGCAACCATAGCACTGCAAATGCTAAAAGCTGAGGATTTTTACAAACCGGCTAACCGGCATATTTACGAAACCCTTTCCAATCTTTTTGAACGGGATAATCCACTCGATTTACTTACGGTTGAAAATGAACTCCGGGATAAAGGATTACTTGATAATATAGGCGGACCAACTTATCTCTCGGATTTAACCCGATCGGTAAGTTCAGCTGCTAATATTGAGTATCACGCTCAGATCATCACTGAAAAAGCAATTAAGAGAAATCTTATACTGGCTTCTACGGATGTAATTAAAGAGTCTTACGATACCACAACCGATGCATATGATGTATTGGATGAAGCTGAGCAGAAGATTTTTGATCTCGCTAATCAGAAAAGCAGAAGTACTGCACAACCTGTTGCTGATATTCTAAAGGACACCCTCGCCTATCTCGAAGATATGCGTGGAAAGAAATACGGGATTACCGGTGTGCCTTCCGGACTTGCTGTTGATCAGATGACGGCAGGCTGGCAAAACGGCGATTTAATTATCATCGCTGCCCGTCCTTCGATGGGTAAAACGGCCTTTGTATTGACTGCTGCACGAAATGCGGCAATGCATCCTGATGAAAACCTAAGAACTCCGGTTGCTATATTTTCTCTGGAGATGTCTAATCAGTCACTGGTACAACGACTCTTAACCATGGAAGCTCGTGTTCGTGCAGATGAAGCCCGAAAAGGAACGCTGAACGACGAGAGTTTCAAAGATTTGATTGAAGCAGCCAGTCGTTTATTTACTGCCGATTTATTTATTGATGATACTCCGGCAATTACATTGATGGAGCTTAGAACCAAATGTCGCCGACTAAAAACCGAACATGATATTGGATTGGTTGTAGTAGATTATCTGCAGTTGATGCAAGGCTCTTCTAAAGATTCCGGAAACCGTGAACAGGAAATCGCTTCAATTTCACGTGGATTGAAATCACTGGCAAAAGAACTCGATGTCCCAGTAATTGCTCTTTCCCAGTTAAGTCGTGCCGTAGAACAGCGTGGCGGAGATAAACGTCCGCAGTTGAGTGACCTTCGTGAATCCGGATCTATTGAGCAGGATGCTGATATTGTGATGTTCCTCTACCGACCGGAATACTATGGAATTACAACAACCGCCGAAGGACAGTCTACCGCAGGACTTGCCGAAGTAATTATCGGGAAACAGCGTAACGGTCCGGTTGGAAGTAAAATGCACTATTTTGTGAAAGATTATGCCCGCTTTGAAAACCTGACATCCGCAGAGGGCGCTAATCCACAACTGGGTGGCGTTTCAAACGATTTGGTTGAAGCCAACTTTACTCCGCAACAGGATTCGCCAACTATGCCTCATAATCCGGCTCCCGATGACGAGGATGCTCCGTTTTAGTCTGATCCTCCTGTTTAGCTTTTTCTTCCTTTCCGAAGTAAAAGCTCAGGTTCTCCCCTATGCCAAAGAAATCGTTCAAAAATTAAGCTCTGAAGACTTTAAAGGACGTGGCTATGTAGAAAAGGGAGAGAAGATTGCAGCTGAATTTATCCGGGATGAATTTAAACGACTCGGACTTCTCTCCTACTCTAAAGACTACTTCCAGAAATTTGATATCTCGGTAAATACCTTTCCAAAAGAGATTAAACTGGAAGTAAACGGACAGAAGTTAATATCCGGATATGATTACCTGGTAAGTCCGGGATCTCCATCTGTAAAAGGAACTTTTGAGGTAATCCCTCTTTCCATGGAAGAAATCATGAGTGATGAGCTACTTGGACAAAAGCTAAGGTCATCAGCAGGGAAATTCATACTTACTGAAAGCTATAAGAAAGATAATTATACCAAAGAACAGCTGGAGCGGATTCAGGGAGTTATTGGCTTTTTGAAATATCATCCGAATAATCTTGCAGCAGGGACTATTGAACTCACCTCTGAAAAGCTAACCTGGCATGGAGCACAGCAACAATATCCCAAACCTTCTTTTACCGTTTTTTCAGATAGCATTAGCACTCCTATCACAGAAATTAAGGTAGACCTAAAAACAAAGCTGGAAAAGAAATACACCACCCAAAATGTGATCGGATATCTTGAAGGAGAAAATCAGGATTCATTAATCGTGATCATGGCACATTATGATCACTTTGGAAAAATGGGATCTGCCCTCTTTCCCGGAGCCAACGATAATGCCAGTGGTACAGCTATGCTTTTAAGTCTTGCTAAGTATTTTTCTGATAATAAACCTCCTTACAATATGGCATTCATTGCTTTTGGAGGTGAAGAGATTGGTTTATTAGGCTCAAAGTATTTCGTAGAGAATCCACTATTTGATCTATTAAAAGTGAAATTCCTACTCAACTTTGATCTGGCAGGAACAGGAGATGAAGGTATTCAGGTGGTTAATGGTTCTGTGTATAGGAATGAGTTTGATCTCCTTACTTCAATTAATGAAGAGCAGGAATTACTGCCTCAAGTAAAAATCCGAGGCGCTGCCTGTAACAGCGATCATTGTGCGTTCGATGAAGTCGGAGTTCAGGGATTCTATATTTATACCTTAGGTGGAATAAGAGCTTATCACGATGTCTATGATCGATACGAGACCCTCCCCTTTACCGAATTCGAGGATTATTATACATTGATGGTAGAGTTTCTGGAAACAATCCGGTAATTAACATCCGTTTGAATCGGTTAACATGAGATTTTCAATGGAAATAAAGCGATGGTAAAAGGCTATTTCAAAGGTTTCAGTTGGAATGGAAATGAATTTAATCCTATGCATTTTATCACACTTTTGACTTTCAGTGAGTCAGGAAAAATTACATATCAGGTGGATTGGATTAATTATCCGTCGGAACTCCTGAATTATCAAAACCGAAAAGACTCTAATAGTTGGATTGATTATAAAATCAATAAAAAGTTATGAATCCAGAAGTTGACGAATATTTAGTTAAAGGTTGCGGCAGATGTAATCTGTATAACACTCCCGAATGTAAAGTAAATACATGGCGGGAGATTATTTCTAAACTCCGAATGATTATCCTTGATACCGAGCTTAAAGAAGAAGTGAAATGGAATGTCCCCTGCTATACATATAAAAGCAAGAATGTACTCATACTAAGTGCATTTAAAGATTTTGCTTCTGTTAATTTCTTTAAAGGATCATTACTTAAAGACCCTCACAATGTTCTTGTAAGTCCGGGTAAAAACTCTCAGGCTGGCAGATACTTTAAGTTTACGAATAAGGATCAAATCCAGGAATTTGAACCTGTATTAATTGAATACATCAAAGAAGCCATTGAGCTGGAAAAAGCAGGGAAAGAAGTAACTTATAAGGATGCTTCAGAATATGATGTTCCTCAGGAACTACTGGACAAATTCGAAGCTGATCCAAAATTCAAAGAAGCCTTTGATGCACTTACTCCGGGCAGGCAGAAAGGATACTATATCCACTTCTCAGGTGCCAAACAATCCTCTACCCGAGCAGCTCGCATTGATCGCTGTGAAGATAAAATTTATGCTGGAAAAGGTTTTAATGAGAGGTGAGTGAACTATCTCCCCTTGGAGGGAGACCGAAATCAAACTTGTTCGATTTTAAAGGGAGGACCTTGATGGCTCAAATTATTTTTCAGGCTTCCGTCATATCATTTAGTAATTCCGAGAAATCATTTAATGGGTTCATTTTATTTTAAATATGTTGGTGTAATAACAACAATGAGACCATTATGATAAAAAGATTATTAGGAATTGCTCCTTCAAAAGAACAAAACGGCTCCGGCTATATTCCTTCACCCTTGGGAAGAAAGCTAGGGGTAGATACTATGAGTGGCTATAAAGTTTCTGACTTTGGCGGTAGAAAATATTCCGGAAATAAAAAGATATTAGTACTATGCACGGAAGAACGTTATTTCGAAATGACCAACGGCAAACTCTTTTCCACAGGAAATAATGTGCAGGAAACTATGGTACCATTGATGCATTTGGTCAATGCAGGTTTTGATTTTGATGTAGTAACTCCGACTGGAAAATCTGCAATCCTGGAAGAATGGTCTGTACCTCAAAAGGATGAAGCCGTGCTTTCATTCAGGCGAAATAATCATTTTAAATTCGAAATACCTCTTTCGTTAAAAAAGCTCATTGAAAACAATGAACTCAATGATGAGTCAGATTACATCGCTCTTTTTCTTCCCGGTGGACATGGATCTATGGTTGGGCTACCTGAAGATGAATATGTAGGTGAGTTAATTCGATGGATAAAAGCATCTGACCGATATCTTATTGCAGTTTGCCACGGGCCCGCTGCCATGATAGCAACTGCCAAAAATAATAGTGTACCGCATCCATATAATGGATATAAAATGGTAGCTTTTCCCGATAAATTTGATAAACAGTCACCTTCATTGGGCTACCTTCCAGGACAGCTGCCTTGGTTTCAATGCGAAGCCTTGGAAAAAGAGGGAATTGAAATACTTAATGATAAAATAACGGGAGCTACTCATATCGATAGAAAGTTGATTTCCGGTGATAGTCCTAAAGCGTGTGATGAACTTGGCAAAATAACAGTTGATGCCCTTTTCAAAGAACTGATCTAAAAATTAAATAATGCAAGAATTCAGAATTAACTCAATCAGTCAGGCCCATCAGGCAATGGGTCTGCCCAAACCGAAGCACCCTCTGGTTACGGTAGTACATACGAGAGATTTTGAGTCCGAGCAGGACTTTAATGGGGTAAGAATTATTAATAACCTGTATCAAATTACCCTCAAGGAAGCTGGTTGTGGCAACTTACTGTATGGTAAAAATTCCTACGATTATGAAGAAGGTACGTTGGTATTTACATCCCCAGGTCAGGTAACCATGTTCGAAGGTGATTTACCTTCAGAAGATGATAGCAATGAAGGTTGGATACTGGCTTTTCATCCGGATTTAATCAGGAAATCAACCCTATCAGCTAAAATTGATAACTACTCCTTCTTCCATTACGATGTGAATGAAGCACTTCACCTTTCAGAAGAAGAGCTAGGTACTATTGAAGATCTTTTAGATAAGATTGTAAAGGAATACAGTCAGAATTTAGACAAACACAGCCAGAATCTGATTATTTCAAATATTGAATTACTGCTGGATTATTGTACAAGGTTCTATGATCGTCAGTTTTATACTCGCACTAATTTAAACACAGATGTTGTTTCAAAATTTGAAAGGCTCTTAAAAGCTTATTATCAATCTGAGGAAGTTATTGAGCAGGGACTTCCAAATGTGCAATATTTAGCAAAAGAATTAAACTTGTCTTCCAAGTACTTAAGTGATTTACTGAAGAAAGAAACCGGAAAGACCGCTCAGGAACATATTCATCTTTTTGTAATCGAACGAGCTAAAAACACGCTACTGAACTCGGGTCAATCAATCAGTGAGGTTGGGTATTCATTAGGGTTTGAATACCCGCAACATTTCAGCAACCTTTTCAAATTAAAAACAGGAATGAGTCCGAGCGAATTTAGAAACTTAAACTGAGGAATTTTTCCTTTCAATTTATCCACTTGATAATAGTCCAAGGGGTTATATCAAGCAACAACCTCTATCCAGTTTAAGTATCCGCTTTGCCCACCATTTCCTCGAAACACCAACCAAGTCATGCTGAATTTAGTTCAGCATCTGTGTAAGCCTACCCTCTTAGTAAAGGATACCAATCTATCAGCTCAGGATTCTCTCTCTTAATCAAATTCCATTTCCACTCTTTATGCCATTTCTTAAGCTGTTTCTCCCTCGTTATCGCATCGGTAATACTTTGATGTTCCTCAGCATAAAGCAGAATAGTTAGTTTATACTTTGAGGTGAATTTAGAACCTATTCCTTGTTTATGTTGCCAGATTCTTTGGTTCAGATTTTTGGTAACGCCTATATAAAGTGTAGTTCTTTCGATGTTGGATAAGATATAGACATAGCCTTTGCTCATGCTAAGTAAGAGCTACTTAAATACCACTCCTTACAGATGCTGAACTAAATTCAGCATGACCTGATATTTTTAATAAAAAAGAGATAGGAATTCACCTTTCAAACCAATCAGGTGTCAGCATTACCCACCATTTCCTCAAACAGCTTATCAAACTTGCGGTACTGGCGGCTCCATTCCAGGTGTTTATTGATATTCTGAAGCGAAGCTTTAGGAAGTGGTTTGGTAACGCCCATCAACAAATCTTTCATGAATTTGAAGAGTTCGTCTTCGTTTTCATACAAAACCGGGGCGTGAAGCAGTGGATTATGCAGACTTTCAGGAATTAATTCAGGATAGTGTAAGCTTTTTGGTACCAATGGGTGACATCCGCAATAAATGGCTTCCATGATGGATACACAGAAAAACTCATAGGTGGCAGTTGATACCACAATATCTCCGGAATGGAGTAACTTACTGTAGGCTTCTTTGTCGTCCACATACCCAAAATGGGTAATCTGTTGACCAAATCGTTTCCAGGCTTTCTGAAATTCTTCCGGTTTTTCGTGCTTGGTATCCCCTGCCAGAATCAGGTCGAAGGTAAGATCAATATCATTTAAACGATTTAATACCCGAAAGAACATGGCCGGATTGCGATCAAACTGCCAGCGCTGATTCCAAACAATCACCGGACGATCATTTTTTTTGCGGGTATCGGGCTCGTCATCAAAATGTTTTAAATCCAGTCCCGGATGCATTACCACACTTTTCTCCCGGATCTGATCGACGGTATTGTAGTGTTTGTCATCGGGGAAATTGTCGAGGAAGTCAGGCAATGCCTCTAATAAATCATCCAAATGAAACTGTGAGGAAAACAATAATTTATCAGCCACCAACATACTCAGGTAATTGATATAACAGTAGGTCATATCACGCGTCTCTCCCTCCGGAATCGGTCGTGTGAACTGATTATCATGCATGTACATGATCTTAGGAGTGTGTGCAAATCTGGGATTATTGAGTGCTAAAAAAGCCGGGAGATTGGTCATACTGCTGGTTAGCAACAGATCGATATCTTCCTTCACTTCGTTGGTAAGCTGAGCCAAAGTCACAGAATCGCCATGCATACGCCACTTCCACCCCTTATAATTCAGCTTAATAGGAATGATATTATGACTCGAATGCTTTTCTAAGCCCTGCAAAAAAGCTTTATGTGAGCCGCTGTAAAATGGTTCTATGGCGAGTATGTTCATGTACCTTTACCGAAACCTGGATTGAATTTCATCCAGCGAAAGATACACGATTGTTGGTTTTTTTAAAGGATCAAGATAAGGTTGTTCACAAGCGAATAATTGGTCGACCAAACTCTCCATTTCCAGCTCAGTCATTTTCTTTCCTCTTGGGATGGCGGCTTTAGCTGCAAAAGCGATTGCAAGTCGGTCCCGGGCTTCAAGATTCAGCTTCTGCCCCAATTCCTGATATTGATGTAACATCGAAACCAATACTTCCTGTTCATTTCCAATTTCAATATCTGCCGGTACGCCATTTATCATAGCTGTATTTCCACTCAACATCTGTACCGAAAATCCCATTTGTTGAATAATGGGATGCAGTTCTTTTAATAAGGTATAATCTGATGCAGAGAGCTCAAGAGTTTGTGCAAATAATAACTGCTGCGTACTCGGCAATGCCGCTTCCGTAGCACTTAAAGCCTTCTCAAAAATGATGCGTTTATGTGCCAGGTGCTGATCAATCATACACAAGCCGGTACGGGTTTGGGTAATGATATAGGTATTGTGGAGCTGCCAGAAGGTCTTTTCAACAGAGACTTCTTCAGGTTGATTTCCAAAATTATCCCCAAAAGAATCCGAGCCTTCTGTTGAAGTTGGCCTTCCATATAATTTCTCAGAGAACTCATCTCCTCTTCCTTTTGCAGGATTGGTATTGATCCTCGAAGGAATATGATATTCAAAATCGTTGGCATTTCTCGGCTTAGCTGCAGGAGTGTTGAATGAAAAGCCGGAATCAAATCCTTTGGTGGATTCATCACTTAAAAAAGAATCTTCATCCCGGGGAATATTTGGAACCTGAAAATGATTGTTCAACGCCCGGTTTACCACCGATCGTGCTAATTGAATAATACTGCGTTCATCCTCAAACTTAATCTCCATTTTAGCAGGATGAACATTCACATCAATTTTAGTCGGATCGATGTCAAAAAACAGCGCATAGAATGGATATTCATTATTTCGGGTCCATGCATCATATAAACTCAGAATCACATGAGTGAGATAGCGGTGCTGAAAAGGTCTCCCGTTTACAAAAAGGAACTGCTCTCCCCTGCTTTTCTTTGCCAGTTTAGGATCAGATGCGAAGCCATGAATTTTCACATAGCTAGTTTCTTCCTCAAATTCGATTAAACTGGCTTTATAAGGTGCTCCAAAAATCTGGGTAATTCTGTCTTTCAAAGACTGAATCGGGAAATTATAAATCGTTTCTCCATCCGCAATTACCTCAAAGCCAATATCAGTATTAGCCAGTGCCGCATATTGAACAGATCGCAAAATATGTCGGAGTTCGGTGACGTCTGTTTTCAAAAACTGTCGGCGTGCGGGTACATTAAAGAATAAATTCCGAACTGAAATAGAAGTCCCGTTATCGGTAGCAGTAGGTTTAATATCCCGTTCCTCGCCTCCCCATACTTCGAATTCCCAGCCATTATCGTCTTCGGCCCGCTTAGACTTCACCATGACCTGAGAAACCGATGCAATAGAAGCCATAGCTTCCCCGCGGAATCCCATGGTTTTTATTTTGAACAGGTCGTCAATGGAATTGATCTTAGAAGTTGCGTGGCGTTCAAAACAAAGTGGAAGATCATCCAGACTCATTCCACATCCGTTATCGATGACCTGAATCAGTGTTCTCCCGGCATTCTCGATTACAATTTTGATGTGATCCGCTCCGGCATCAATCGAGTTATCCAGTAGTTCTTTAACCACGGAAGCCGGGCGTTGAATAACCTCACCGGCAGCAATCTTGTTGCTGATTTCAGGGGGTAACTGATGTATGACTGAGGTGCGCTCTTGCGTCTCGCTCAACGAATAAATCCAATTTTAAAGTGATATGATATAAACAACTAAAGCCAGCAAAAGTGCTAAACCCAACACTCTGACATTTTGTTTTGGCTTAACCCGATTGTGCGTTTGAAACTTAATCCGCCTTTTTCTGCGGTTGTCTTCCCGCTCTTCTTTCTCGGGGTCGTGATACCGAAATGGTAAGTCAAACTTTTTGATTTTGGGCCTATAGCCGAACATGGGTTTAATCATGGTATCCGGGGTTTTGTTAACCGTTATAGAAACCAACGGAGCTTTTCCGCCAATCGTGCCTTAATATATGAATTAGAAATAAAAGAATTAGGAATTGAAGGTTCTTTATTCAATTGTTAATTCTTATTTGAATCATTCCTAATTCCCCCTCTTTTTTCGTAGTTTCCAAGCCCTGAAATTTTACTAACTAACCTTCATTTAGAGTACAAATGTCCGACGATAAAGCGAAAATTATTTACACCTATACCGACGAAGCCCCTGCCCTTGCCACCCATTCTTTCTTACCTGTGATTGAAGCCTTTTCAAAAGCAGCGGGAGTTAAAGTTGAAACCCGTGATATTTCGTTAGCCGGACGTGTAATCGCTAACTTCCCTGATTACCTGACCGATGAGCAAAAAGAAGCTGATGCGCTTGCTGAGTTAGGTGAATTAGCTAAGACTCCTGAAGCAAATATTATCAAGCTGCCGAATATCAGTGCTTCTATTCCTCAATTGACGGCTACCATCAAAGAATTACAAGCTAAAGGATATGCATTACCAGATTATCCTGAAGAGCCGAAAGATGAGAAAGAAAAAGAAATTAAATCCCGTTACGATAAAGTAAAAGGAAGCGCGGTTAATCCGGTACTCCGTGAAGGAAACTCAGACCGACGTGCTCCAAAAGCGGTAAAAGAATATGCTCGCAAAAATCCACATTCTATGGGTAAATGGAGCTCTGATTCCAAATCTCATGTATCTACTATGGATTCAGGAGACTTTCGTTCGAATGAAAAGTCGGTAACTGTGGATGGAGCTTCAACCGCCAGAATCGAGCATGTTGCTGAAGATGGAAGCGTAACCGTTTTAAAAGAAAGTGTACCTCTTCAGGATGGTGAGATCATCGATGGTACCTTTATGAGTAAAGAGGCTCTTGTGAAATTCCTTAGTGAGCAGGTAGAAGATGCTAAGCAATCAGGGGTGCTGTTTTCGCTTCATATGAAAGCAACCATGATGAAAGTATCCGATCCGATTATTTTCGGTCATGGAGTAAAAGCTTATTTCTCTGAGTTATTCGAAAAGCACGGCGATACATTTAAAGAATTAGGTGTTGATGTAACCAATGGATTTGGAGACCTGGTTTCCCGACTAGAAGACTTACCAGCAGATAAAAAAGCTGAAATTGAAGCAGATATTAAAGCTTCCTATGAAAATGGTCCTGATCTGGCAATGGTTAATTCTGATAAAGGAATCACTAACCTACATGTGCCAAGTGATGTAATTATCGATGCGTCAATGCCAGCTATGATCCGTACTTCCGGTTGCATGTGGAATGCCGAAGGCAAAACCCAGGATACCAAAGCGGTGATCCCGGACAGCAGCTACGCGGGAGTATATCAAACCACCATCGACTTCTGTAAAAAGCACGGTGCATTTGATCCTACCACTATGGGAAGTGTTCCTAATGTTGGATTGATGGCTCAGAAAGCTGAAGAATATGGCTCACATGACAAAACGTTTGAAATTACAGCTCCCGGTACTGTTCGGATTGTAACCGATTCAGGTGACACGTTAATGGAACATTCTGTTTCAACCGGAGATATCTGGAGAGCTTGTCAGGTGAAAGATGCACCTGTTCAGGATTGGGTAAAACTAGCGGTTAACAGAGCTAAAGACACAGGTAACCCTGCCGTATTCTGGCTGGATAAAACCCGTGCTCATGATGCTGAACTCATCAAGAAAGTAAATACATACTTGAAAGATCACGATACCAGCGGACTCGAAATTCATATTATGAATCCGGTGGATGCTACGCAGTTTTCACTTGAGCGCATCAAAGATGGGAAAGACACCATTTCTGTGACCGGAAACGTACTGCGTGATTACCTCACTGACCTCTTCCCTATTCTGGAGCTTGGAACCAGCGCTAAAATGCTTTCCATTGTTCCTCTGATGAATGGCGGCGGATTATTTGAAACCGGTGCCGGCGGATCTGCTCCGAAACACGTTCAGCAGTTTGTGGAAGAAAATTATCTGCGCTGGGATTCTTTGGGTGAATTTCTTGCTCTTGCAGTTTCTTTAGATCACCTTTCTAAAACCTTTGATAATCCGAAAGCGAAAGTACTTGGAGAAACTCTGGACGACGCGACTTCAAAATTCTTACAGAATGATAAGTCACCGGCCCGCCGACTCGGACAAATTGATAACCGTGGTTCTCACTTCTACTTAGCCATGTACTGGGCAGAAGCCTTGGCTAATCAGGACGAAGATGCAGACTTAAAAGCACGTTTCGCTCCTATTGCAAAAGCAATGTCAGAAAGCGAAGACAAAATCAATGAAGAACTTATCAGTGTTCAGGGTTCACCAGTGGATATTGACGGCTATTACCGTGTAGACCGCAACAAGGTTGATGTAGCTATGAGACCAAGTGAAACGTTGAATGGGATTTTGGCTGGTGTTTAGTTATGGTTGACTCAGAGAATATGTTTGAAAAAAGAAAGTTTGTTATAACTACAGCTGTTAGTATTGTCAGTCTGTTATTAGGAACCCTTGTTGGTTCATATATTGATATCTGGACGATTAAATCGAACCAAGAATATTCGAAAAATATTGAAGACTTAAGATTTGAGTATTCAATAATAGAGAATGCACTTAATCTAAATAATGCTGATGAAAGGATAAAAAGTCTTGATTTTGCCCTTAAGGTTGGCCTTTTTTCTGAGATAGATACAACCGCATTAAAACAAGCTATATCAACCCAACAACTCCCAAACTTATCACGCCGAAATGAGGGATATATAGATGCTATTACGCTTGTCGACATGCTTTTTATAATTGAAGATTTTTATAAAAAAAATCAACGAGTGCCTTACCGAATGGCAGAGATAGAGAATGCATACAGGCTTGATTTGCATTATAAAATTCTTGGGAAGTTTAATATTAAATATCAAGCTATTGCTGAAAAAGAATTCCGACTTCATTTTGCTCATTCTGATGATATCTTGGGGAATCAAAATGATATTATCTATGAATTTGAAGACTTACCAATGAATAAAAACTAGCTACATTTAATTCTATATCTTTAAGATTTGATTTCAATTTTTGATTCCACATCTTCTCCGGAACTAATTTAATTCAGAGATATGAAATCACTTCCCTTACTCTTAGCTCTTCTTATCTCCACCAACCTCCTCGCCCAGGAAAAAACTGCAACCGTAGAAGTCCTCTCCAAAACCTCTACCAGCTGGGGTGGAAGTGTAATTGAAACTTATCCAGATGGAAAGCCCGAGATCACCATTTCTAAAATTACATTACCGGTTGGCTTTGAGCTTCCGGTTCATAAGCATGAAACACCTTTGGGCGGAATGATTCTGGAAGGTGAGCTGACGGTTACAAAAGAGAACGGTGAATCAAAAGTCTTTAAGGCGGACGATCCTATTGTAGAAGTTATGAATGACTGGCATGCCGGGAAAAATACCGGAAATGTTCCTACCGTGATAATTGCATTCTATATTGGTGAAGAAGGCACTCCGTTGAGTATCAATCAATAACTTTTACTCTTCAAACATATCAATGATTACTTGTGCCGCGGGTTTAGGCTCAAAATCACTCTTAAATAATAATGGCCATTCATTCGGATTATCCCAGAAATCTCTCAGCCAGGTATCATCATCTTTTACCCCCCACCAGGTTATTCCAAACTGTGATTCTTCAGGAAGACTTTTGTAGAAGTTAAAAAGGAATTCCGTTCTGTCAGTAAATCTCTGATCTAATCCCGAGGTATAAGACGTTTCAGATCCATCCGGGTTTATTCTGATATCCAATTCTGAGTAATGGATTTTTAATCCTCTTGAAACCACTTTATTTGTGGCTGCAATTATATTCGACTCAGAAGGCCAGTTATAACTTATATGCATCTGAAATCCAATCCCATCAATGGGCACACCCCGTTCAATGAAATCATCTGCTAATTCGAGTACCGCATCTAATTTTGAGTCATTTGCCGCCATATTATAATCGTTATAAAACAACAATACATCGGGATCAGCCTCTCTCGCCCATCTGAATACTTTTTCAATGTAGTCGTCTCCCATTCTTTGCCGGAATACACTATTTCTTAGCGGATTTCCGGATCCATCTTCAAATGCTTCGTTAACCACATCCCAACTTGCTACCCTTCCTTTGTAGCGACCCACTACATCTTTTACATAATTCTCAATAAGTGCTTCAAACTCAGCATCTGTTCCATCGAAATTATTCATCCAACCCGGGTAAGCACTGTGCCATACTAACGCATGTCCATGAACACGGATTTCAGATGCTTCAGCAAAATCAACGATTTCATCCACTACATCATAGTTAATCCCACTTGGATCATTGTACATAGGATTCATCTTCATCTCATATTCTGCTGATATGCTGCTCGATTCTTCCCTCAGCAAATCAATATATGATCGATTATCAAGATGAGTGCGTTGAATCGCATATCCTACCGGAAAAGTCGGAGAGTTTCTGAGACTAGGCTCCAGAATTTCTTCTTCCCCATTTCCAGTACCTGAATCTTTACAGGAGAGTAAACTCAACGCTATTAATAAAACAAAAATAGTATTCTTTGATTTGATCATAGGTCTGATATTTCTTGATGGGACTAATATGTAACCTTCATCCAGTAATTTAAATGTTTATGAGTTGCTAAACTCTTCATATTCTACTTCAAAATTAAACCATTCTCCCAGATAATCTTTGAGCTCAAAATACAAGCTATCCATCTCTTCCAGTTCATCAGGTTGAGCTTTTACCAACTGTATTCGTTGTTGGTCTTTGGTTACAATTTCCAGAGTAAACCATTCTTTGCTAATCAATCCTCTTTCCACCAACGCCTGACCGGAGTCAAAATTTGAAAATAAAAACCGATCAATATCATCAAAGGAGATATTCCTTCTTTTGATTCTGAGATAGCTGAAAATGCGGAGATACTGAGTCAAAGAATAGGTATCAGAACTAAACTCGTAGTCGTTTCTGGTAAATACTTTAATGAGAATGGCTACCGCAAAAATCCATAAGAATAGTGCGAAAAATACTCCGAGTAAAAGACACCCAAAAAGTGCCATGAAGTCCAGCAACGTAAAGCTGGCTTCCACACTTACACTTATAATCGGTGGATTTTTCTCTAGTTTATAACGCATTCAGGAATATAGAAAACTCTACACCTGAATCACTCCGGTTTTAAAATCTTCTATCACCGGATTCAGATTGGCACATTGTAATGCATTCGATATGCGATCTCTGGTTTCAAATGGATGAATAATTCCATCAACCCAAAGTCGGGATGCCGCATAACGTACATCTGTTTGTTTGTTATAACTGTCCGTTATTTCCTTCATCAATTCTGCCTGCTTTTCTTCGCTTACTTCCTCTCCTTTCTTTTTCATGGAAGCAATTTTGATCTGTAGCAAGGTTTTGGCTGCTGATGCTCCACTCATAACCGCAATATTCGCCGTAGGCCAGGCATACATAAATCTTGGATCATAAGCTCGTCCACACATTGCGTAATTCCCTGCACCATAACTGTTTCCGATAACAATAGTGATTTTCGGTACGGTTGAATTAGCCATGGTATTCACCATCTTAGCACCATCTTTGATGATTCCTCCATGTTCGCTTCTCTTACCAATCATGAACCCGGTCACATCCTGCAGAAATACCAACGGAATTTTCTTTTGATTACAATTCATGATAAACCGAGCTGCTTTATCGGCACTATCAGAGTATATCACACCGCCAATCTGCATCTCTCCGTTTTTGGTTTTGTTGATCGTTCGTTGATTGGCAACAATTCCTACACTCCAGCCATCAATACGGGCATACCCTGTGATAATTGATTGACCATACCCCTTTTTGAACTCTGTGAAGCTATCTTCATCAATTATACACTCCAGAATTTCATTCATATCATAAGGAGATGTTCTTGATTCGGGAAGAATATCATAAATATCAGAAGCGGATCTTTTTGGACCTTTTGGTTTTGTCCGGTTGAAACCAGCTGTATCGAATGGCCCCAGCTTATCTACTAAATCACGAATGGTATCCAGACATTCTTCATCATCTTTCATTTTGTAATCAGTTACGCCACTGATTTCAGTATGGGTTGTTGCTCCACCCAGTGTCTCATTATCCACGGATTCTCCAATGGCTGCCTTCACCAGATAACTGCCGGCAAGGAACACACTTCCGGTTCCGTCTACAATCAGAGCTTCATCACTCATAATTGGCAGATAAGCTCCGCCTGCAACACAGCTTCCCATGATAGCTGCAATCTGAGGAATTCCCTTGGCTGAAATCACTGCATTATTTCTGAACATCCTTCCGAAGTGATCTTTATCGGGGAAAATTTCGTCCTGCATGGGTAAGAAAACTCCTGCTGAATCTACCAGATAGATCAATGGAATATGATTCTCAATGGCAATTTCCTGAGCTCTAAGATTCTTTTTAGCTGTGATTGGAAACCAAGCCCCCGCTTTCACTGTCGCATCATTAGCAACAATCATGCAGGTTCTCCCGCTCACTTCCCCAATTCCGGTAACCACTCCTCCAGCCGGACATCCTCCAACCTCATCGTACATTTCATAGCCGGCCCAGAGTCCCAATTCATAAAATTCCGAGTCTTTATCTACAAGTTTTTGGATTCTTTCCCGGGCAGTTAGTTTTCCTTTCCCATGTTCTTTTTCTATTCGGGATGCACCTCCACCCTGCTTAATCTTTTCTTCCTGATTATTTAATTCACTAATCAATTCGTTTAACCACTGCTTTGGTTTTGTATCCATAGGTAAGAATTCAATGTTTTTGTATACTAGCGTCCAACAATATTTCGTTGAAAATAGAAATTTTAGAGATCGATTACTTATTCCCTCGTCGATCTTCGAACTCAATCTTTCTTATAATGCAAAAAAGACTCTTTTTAATAATCGGTTTTTTGGTAATTAGTGCTCCACTACTGTTTGCTCAACGTTCTAATCGGGTTAGTTATGTTAACCTGATTAATCGTGCAAATGCTCCACAAATATTTATTGATGACATTTTGCTCCCCACAGAAGATGGAAAAGCGAATCTTTCACTCATCTTTCGCTTTGATAACGACTTCCTTCCATATAAAAAGATTTCGGTAAGTGATGATATAACCGCTCCTGAGGGAATGGAATATTATACCATTGCTCGACTTAATTCAGAAATATATAAAGGAAAGGCAAACCGACGATCCTCTAATCTGGAAACTGCAACCCGTGACTTCTGGATTGATACTCTGTACACCAAAACCTTTGAGGAAACCGAATCCAAAAGTCTGTATGCCTCCGGTTCTCTAACCAACACTCTCGATCCCGGTCTTTACAATTATGTATTGCAGTTAAGCTTGATGGAAAACACGGAGGAGCGAAATTCAAACCGACAAAACGTGAGAATTTGGGACTGGGATAAAAAGCCTTTTGGGGAGATCTACCTCATCAAAGAAAAGACTAGTGATGACAAGATGGTACTGATGAATATGGATGACAATGTACTCTTTGGTAAGGATTTCATGATGTTGGTAAGAATTCCGAATTACTCCGCAGATAATGAATACGAAGTTACAATTTCAAAAGCTAACACAGGACGTCGGGATACAACCAAAGCACAAACGGTATATACTTCTGAATTATCTAATCAGACAGTTATGAGTGGAATTATCCCTCAACTAACTACAGGCAAAGATCCGGCTATTACTTACAAAAATTCAGAAAATGGCTATGATTATGTGTTGGTATCCATTCCTAATTCCGGTTTCGAAAATGCAGCTTACATTGTAGAAGTTACTTCTTCTGATCAGGAACAACCCGTCGCTAAAAGCTTCTTTAAATCATATTGGAGAGACATGCCGGCCAGTCTTTTAAATCTGGATATTGCCATCGAGAATATGAAATTCATTGTTTCTGAAGCTGAACTAAAAAATTTAAAATCCGGCGATAGCAGAGAAAAAGAGCGGAAATTCAGAACATTCTGGGATACTAAAGATCCAACCCCCGGTACGGTGTACAACGAGTTAATGGCAGAATACTTTCGGCGAGTTGATTATGCTTTTAAAGAATATAGAAATCCCGGAAATCCAAATGGTCACGAGACAGACCAGGGTAAAGTGTATATAAAATATGGTCCTCCATCGAAAAAAGATCGCCGCTTTCCTACCAATGGAGATGTGGTTGAAGTCTGGACGTATCCAAATCGTACCTTTGTGTTTCAGAAGACTACCGGGTTTGGTGATTTTGTATTAAAAGGAACAGATTAATACTATTATTTCGACTCGATTGCCCTTACTTTAGTACCAGAAAAAAGGACGTGCATGAAACCTGTCATCGGGATAAGTATTGGCGATATCAATGGGGTTGGACCTGAAATTATTCTCAAATCTCTTGAGAAGGTTGATCTGGAAATATCCTCTCCCCTCATTATTGCCCCAAAACAAGTACTGGATTACTACGCCAAAGAACTTAAACTGAAAGTTCACCTCAACCGATGTGAATTTATTGATCAGATTGATCCGGATTTCATCAACCTACTGGATATGCCGGTTGAAGATTTACAAATTACTCCCGGTATCCAGAGCATCAAAAGCGGTAAAATTTCGATGGAGTCTATTGAACTGGGTATTGAACTGGCCTCTATTGAGGTGACTCAGGCTCTAGTCACCGCTCCTATTTCCAAAGAAGCAGTAAATCTTGCAGGTTATAACATACCCGGACATACCGAATTCCTCGCTGAAAAAACGAATACAGAAGAAGTATTGATGATGCTGGTTAACGATGGGCTTCGGGTTGCTTTGGTCACCGCTCACATTCCCATATCAGAAGTTTCCAAATCAATTTCTGAAGAACTGATTCTGAGAAAACTTGGAATTCTGAATTATAGCCTGAAAAACGATTTTGGAATTCCATCCCCTAAAATAGCCGTCTTTGGATTGAACCCTCATGCCGGTGATGGTGGAGTAATTGGCAATGAAGAACTGGAAGTAATCATCCACACACTAACAAAAGCTCAGTCTTCGGGCATAGATGTAGAAGGTCCTTTTCCTGCGGATGGATTTTTCGGACAGCGACTGGATAAAGAATTTGATGCGATTCTGGCTATGTATCACGATCAGGGTCTGGTGCCGTTTAAACTCCTCTCCTTTGGGAAGGGAGTAAATTTCACGGGTGGACTCCCCATCATCAGAACGTCACCCGATCATGGCACAGCATTCAATATTGCCGGTAAGGGTTTGGCAAATCCCTCTTCTTTCATTCAGGCTTATGAGTTAGCCGTACAACTTGCTAAAAAGAGATATGAAGCCTGAGCAAAAAGAAATTTATACTTCCCTTGCTCCTCTCTACGATACGTTAATGGGAGATGTAGATTACGAGTCGTGGGCAGATTTCATTGACGAAATCATGCAAACCCATCATTTTGATCCGGTGGAAATACTTGAGCTCGCTTGTGGAACCGGCTCCTTGGCACTTTCCCTTGATGAGCTTGAGTGTTATTCCATTACAGCCACCGATCTTTCCCCTGCGATGATTGACGTAGCCCGGGAGAAAGCTGCGATGTTTGAATCGAATGTGGATTTTTTCCCTTTGAACTATCTGGACATCGACCTCCAAAAAAAATACGACTGTATTTACACGGTATTTGATAGTGTGAATTATTTGAAGAAAGAATCGCAAATCAAGACTTTTCTGGATAACACATACAACATCCTTAATCCGGGTGGATTATTGATTTATGATTTCTCTACACCTAAGAACTCCCTCCAATCGGTGGATTATCTTAATAATGAGGAAGGCGATACCGGAAAATTCCGTTATTTGAGAAGCAGCAGATACGATGCGGTAGCCAAAATCCATTACAACGAATTTGAAATTGATGAGCTTGATGAACAAACGGGTAAAGTGATCAACACTTTTCATGAAATTCATACACAACGTGCATATTCTCTCAACGAAATGCTGTCAATTGTGGAACAAACCCCCTATCATCGGGTTGCTAAATATGACGGTTTTGATTTGATTGATGCCGACGAAAACAGCGCACGCGTAACCATGGTACTTAAATGTCAGACACAGCAGTAATAGAACTTAGAAACGTTTCCCTCAGCTACGAGCACAGACCGGTTCTCAAGAATGTGAACTTCAAATTAAACAATGGCGAATTCTGTTATTTGATCGGTCCGACCGGAATCGGTAAAAGTTCTTTTCTAAAACTGCTTTATCGTGATGTAGTACCCGATGATGGCAGCGTTCGGGTAACTGATTTCCCAGTGAATAAAATCAGTATGAAGCAGGTTCCAATGCTTCGCCGAAGAATGGGGATTGTGTTTCAGGATTTCCAATTGCTACAAGACCGGGATGTATATGACAATGTTGCCTTCGCGCTACAAGTAACCGGTGAAAAGCCAAAGTTCATCAAGCAACGAGTATTGGAAGTTTTGGGGATGGTGGGACTTAGTCACCGACGAAAAAATATGCCCAGTGATCTCTCCGGTGGTGAACAACAACGTGTGGTAATTGCCCGTGCTTTAGCCAATGAACCCCGCATTTTACTTGCCGATGAGCCAACCGGGAATCTTGATCCTAAAGCGACTCAGGATATCATGAACATCCTGAAACTGATTAATAATCGCGGTACAGCAGTTCTTTTAGTTACTCATGACTATGCCGTCGTAAAAAAATATCCTTATCGCACGGTTCGACTTATCGATGGAAAAATTCAGGATCTTACCTGGAAAGGCGATAAGTTGGTCCCATTGAAAAAAGAACCTGTTTAGGTACTTTGATTCATCTTTATGATGAACAAGCAAACATACACTTCTTTAATTCGAAACCGGGCCCTTGAACTGGGCTTTGATGCCTGTGGTTTTGCCAAAGCCGGGCGACTGGATACCGAAGCCGAACGCTTAGCTAAATGGCTGGACGAAGATCGGCATGGAACCATGGACTGGATGGCGAATAACTTCGAAAAACGGGTCGACCCTACCCTGCTGGTTCCCGGATCTAAAACGGTGGTTTCATTACTGGCAAGCTATCATCATCCCCAACATCTTCCACAAATCGGAATCACCGAAAAACCTCTGATTGCAAAATATGCGCAGGGACGGGATTACCACAAAGTGCTGAAAAAGAAATTAAAAGAGCTATTCAATTACACCTCAGAGTTGGTTGGAGGAATCGAAGGACGTTTTTTTGTGGATTCCGCTCCGGTCTTGGATAAAGCCTGGGCGGTTAAAGCCGGACTCGGCTGGGTGGGCAAAAACTCCAATATTCTGAACAGAAAAATCGGGTCATGGTTTTTTATTGCGGAAATGATCATTGATCTGGAAACCGAATATGACACCCCAACCACCGATCATTGCGGAACCTGCACCGCTTGCCTCGATGCATGCCCCACAGACGCCATTTATGAGCCTTACAAGGTTGACGCGACCAAATGCATCTCTTACCTCACCATCGAGCATAAAGGAGCCATAGATGAGCAATACCATACCGATATAAAAAACTGGGTATTTGGGTGTGATATCTGCCAGGATGTGTGTCCCTGGAACAGCAAAGCGAAACTGGCACAATTAGTTGACCTGCATCCCCGAGCAAAAGTATTAGAAGCTGATTTGGAAGGATTAACCGAATCTGAGTTCGACTCCCTCTTTGAAGGAAGTGCCGTTCGGAGAACCAAGTTCGAAGGATTTTCCAGGAATCTGGAGATAGTGAAGGAGAATTTATCCTGAAGGTTTTTTAACGAGCCAACTTGAAATGCATGTTATGCTACCGGTTAATCGTAGTGAGTCCACATTCTGATTACTTTAACGACTTTCTCCTTTTCGTAAACCTGATATACTAAGCGATGCTGGATATTGATTCTGCGAGAATAAGCCCCCTCCAAATTACCAACCAGTTTTTCATAGGGAGGATACTCTTCAAAAGGGTTCTCTTTAATAATTTCCAGTAATTCCTCGATCCTGGATTTTAAACCAGAGGAAGCTGCCTTTCTGGCATCTTTCTTAGCTTGTTTGGTGTAAACGAGTTTATAGGTACTCACCAGTCAAGTTCTTCCTCGGTTTCTTCGAGTGGAGTATTCATTCCTTCCACAATAGATTCCTGCATGCCTGGAAAGGAAGAAAGATAAAGAGTTTCCTGAATAGCCCTCCAATCTTCTTCACTAACCAATACTGCGTTGGAGCGTTTCCCGGTAATCTGAATTGGTTGATGGGTATCAGATGCTTCATCCAGCAATCGATAAATATCTTTGCGAGCTTGAGTAGCTGTAAGTGTTTTCATGACAATACGAATTAATTAACGCCTTAAAAAACGTACGTTATTCCGTACTTATTATCAAGCTTTATGAAAAGGTTGCATAACGACCCGGCGTTTAACCTGTCTGCCTCAGGCAGAGCGGCGAGTCTGGTTATTAAAATTAACGACCCGAACCGCGTTCGAAGCCTGTGCTAAACTAACTTCATTATTAAACTTGGAATGTTTGTTAGTTACCATTTCTTTTACCCTTTTGAGTATATATATATGTTTTAAAAACGTAACCCCAAGGCACTGCCAAAATTGGCAGGATGACAAAGGCAAAAGGGAAAAGCATTCCGTCAGTAGATGCATTTGATAAATCGCCGGATTCATACAGAGGCAATGCCACCAATATCAACCAGATAGTTTTATATGCAATTTCTAACAGTAAAACAGGGATCATTTTTACTGTTTTAAAGATACCTACGAGGGCAAATATGGTAAATGCTGCCCAAACACTCCAGTTCATAGCATCCCCAGGCTCCCATGCTTGATCATAAGTAAAAATATATGACCATACATCTATTGCCAACAACGAAGCCATAAGCATATATATAAATCTCATGGCATAGATATTTATTGGGCGAATCCCATCGTATTTATCAATATCAGGTGTGAAGATACGTTTTGCTAAATTCATACTTATCAGGATTGGGTGTATAACAACCCGGCGTTTAAGCGGCGCAGGTTCACGGTTTTTGTTGAAGTAACTGAATATTTTTATTGCTTACAATAGAAGCAGCAAATATCAAGTTATTGGCACCTGTTCTTAAATCTGGGATTTCTGCATGGACTTTCATTTCCTTTGCCTACATCAAAATCAGGATTCTCATTGAAATAGTATTTTCTATCTTTGTTAACAGCTATTACAATGATTGTAGCAACTGCTCCAATTGTAATCATTGTAAGTCCGGCATATGCTCTTCCAAGGGCTTCTCCAAAAGATCCATCTTCATCTGAAGCAGTCCCGTAGTAAAGTCCATATCCAATTAGCATAAAACCCAGTAAGATTTTTAACGCACTATTTTTAGGAGGAAGATTAACATAATTCACATCGCTTAATGGTACAGCTGTTGAAGACGGAGTAAAATAGAACAATGAGTCCTGTGTGATAATGAGTGAATCTGTCTTAGCAAGGATTTCTCCATTTCTGTTGTAAATAAACAGTTCTTCACCTTGAATATCCTGATTAAATTTCTGAATAATTTTATCATTATCAGGATTAATAAATTTTTTTGATGAGCTACAGTTAAGTAAAAATAGTAAACCGGAAATGGAAAGAATTACCTTTAACATGACTTGAATGATATATTTTAAAATAGATCACATAAATTATACGTGATTATATCATTCTAAAGAAGAATAAATAAAGGCTTTTGTGGAATTGTTAAGTGAAACTCCTTACTTCTTACCTCTCAAAACTCACGCCTATTTCTCTAAAACCGGTCCTTCTTATCAATTAGTGCTTTATACAGAAGTTCACGGGCGCGGAAGATATGGGCTTTTACCGTGCCTAAGGGAAGATCGAGCTCATCGGCTATTTCATCGTAGCTGAGTTCTTCCATATGGCGTAACTGGATCACCGCTTTATACTTTTCAGGAAGATTGGCGATGGCATCCTGCACAATGGCTTTCCGCTCTTTTTTGATGATGGGCTGATCCGTAGAGAAACTTTCATCCGGTAACTGTACTTCCATTTCCCCATCTTTGGTTTTGATGGGATCGTTGATGGAGTAGGTTTGCAGCTTCTTCTTCCTGAGGTAATCAATGGTGTGATTTGTTGCAATCCGGTATAACCAGGTAGAAAATGCGTACTCGTTACTGTAGGTCTTCAGGTTCTTGAACGCTTTGATAAAGACTTCCTGCACGAGATCTTCCACCATCTCGGTCTCTTTAATCATCTTGCGGATGTGGAAATATATCGGTCGGTTGTATTTGTCTACCAGCTTCTTATAGGAGTCTTCACTCCCGGCAAGGGCATCGGCAACGAACTTATCGTCCTCGATACTACTCGCAGAGGCATTCTCGCGTGGTGATGTATTCTTAAGTTGATTACTGCTATCTGACATTATCGACCAAAAATTTGTGGCTTAAAATACAAAGCTTACCGTAAATGAAAATTCTTAATTTCAATCTTTTTCAGCGATTAATAGTGCCCCATGTCTGATCCCGCCCGTAGATACTTTTATTTCCGGGATATCATAAAATTTCATGAAGCCTTCTAAAATCAGAAGTCCGGTTAAAAAGATGTCTTCCCTGCCTTTCAACAGCTTAGGACTCAGTTCCAGTAACTGATCGTAAGTATGCAAACTGAAGACTTCTATGCTTTTCGATAGCTTCTCTCTGTCAATGATATGTCCGTTTAACCGTTCATTTTCATATTCATCCAGCTGAAGATCAATGGCCGCAAGTGAAGTAGCTGTTCCGGCAACGCCCACAGCAGTGAGTTTCTTCGGAGGTTTAAATTTCTTTTTCCCTAACAGGTATTTTATCTCATCTCTGCACTCAATAATCTCTTCCTGATAAGGAGGATTATGCAAAAGAAAACGTTCTTTAAAACGAACTGAGCCCATATCAAAGGAATGGAATTGATAGAGTCCTTCACTTTTACCCAGTGCCAATTCGGTGCTCCCTCCTCCTATATCCAGAACAAAAGCATTTTGATGGGGGTCCAAATCTAACACAGATAATGCGCCCCTGAAGGTATATTGAGCTTCTTCATCTCCACTAAGTAGCCAGATATCAAAACCGGTTTCCTGTTGTACTTTTTTGATAAAAGCATCGCGGTTTTGTGCATCCCGTACCGCACTGGTTGCAGTCACAATTACCTCTTCAACTTCCGGATAATATGATTCAATGACATCTTTGAACTCCTTCAGACTTTGGAGAACCCGCTCCACACTATCTTTGTGCAGCAGCTTGGTGTTATCCACTCCTTTTCCCAGGCGTGGAATTCGCTGCTCTTCATGAAGTACATTAATATTCCCATCACTAACTTCTGCAATTAGTAGCAATACCGTGTTTGTTCCTATGTCGATGGCAGCTTTCATGAGTTAAATAAAATGGCAATCCATTCCTGTTGCTGGCGGGTTTCAATATGCGTTAATCCTTTCAGACTTTCCTGGGAGAGCATGATTTCTTCATCCTCCTCCAATAATCCGGAAAGTAAGAGTTTTCCACCGGGTTTCAGAAAACTCAATAGTTCAGGAATCAGATAAATAAGGGCATTGCGATTGATATTTGCGAGAATCACATTATACTTTTTTCCTGTGGGGATTACTTCTGTGGAACCCAGTTCAACTTCGAAATCAGAAACCTGATTGAGTTCCATATTCTCTTCAGCGTTATCCTTACTCCATTCATCAATATCGAAGCCAAACGCAGATGTAGCTCCAACCTTAAGAGCAGCAATACCTAAAATCCCGGTTCCTGTGCCTGCATCCAGCACCTCATCCCCTTCAGAAATAATTTCAGGGATCCATTCTAAGATCAATCGTGTTGTAGCATGATATCCGGTTCCAAACGCCATTTTTGGATCTATAAGCAACTCTACACTTTCCGGATCATCATTTTCTGGAGCCCAGGTTGGTCGCACATAAAACTTTCCGATTTTTTGTGGCTTTATGGATTGCTCCCAGGTCTCATTCCAATTCTGGGGTGATACGATTTCTTCTTTTAAAACAGAGCCATCCTCAAAGTTTAATAAGAGTCGCTCTATCTCTTCTCGTTTGAAATCATCAAACCGATTTGCAGGAATCGAGGCGATCAATAGATCCTCTTCTTCTTCGAAACCTTCAAAATCCATATCAAACAGCTCTGCGATAAGCAGTTCATGGAAATCATCTTTAAGCGATATAAAAAGTCGGATATAGTCCATCAAATACGATTGTAAATAAGTTCAAGCACCACATCACCTACTGCCTGCAAAGTCTCTTTACTTATAATGGGCATATCGTCCTGATGGGTGTGCCAGTGACCAGGGAATACACTACTGCCACCTTCCGGAGAATTGTAGTGATGAATAATATCGATTACAGGGATATCCGTATTTTCACTTACGATTTTATGATCATCCTGAATGGCTACTCCGCGTTCATCTAAAAAGTAATTCTGATACCCTTTGTCTTCTGCTATTTCCCATAATTCATTTACGAGGTTAGGAGCGTAAGTCATTGAGTAGCTTTCTTTTGGGAACTGCGCATTTTTAGCTCCAACCATATCCAACAGGATACCGAATCGCGGGGAATAGCCCGGTACCGGAGGATTCTTTGACCAGAACCTTGATCCCAAAAAATAATTATCAAGATCGCCCTGGGTCCCATAATCTTCTCCATCAAACAGCACAATATCCACTCCAATCGGTGGCGGATTATCTGCGAAAATTCTTGCCAGTTCGATCAGTACTCCTACTCCACTCCCACCGTCATCTGCTCCGGGAATATAATCTGCAGTTCGGGCAGTATCTTCATCTGCCCTGGGGCGGGTATCCCAATGAGCACACAACATAATCCGATCGGCTGCTGTAGGATTAAAGGCTGCAATGATATTGGCCATGTTTAATTGATCACCGGAATAGCTTGGAGAAGTAAATTCCTGAGAAAATACACTTGTACTTCCTGCATACCCTCTCAGTTTGTTCTCAAGATACTTTCTGGTTTCAACATGCCCATAAGTATTGGGTACACGCGGGCCAAAGTCTACCTGCTTCTGGATAAATGCATACGCTGAATCGGCCGAGAATACCGGAACGGTTCTGCCTTTAGGTGAAAACTGAAGCCCGGAATTATCTTCCTGAGTACAGGAAATAAGTAATACCAGAAATACTAAAACGTAAGAAAATCTATTCATCCCGATGTACCATTTGTGCTGATGATTGATATACTGGCATGACAATAGAATCCAGGATATTTACGTGTTCCGGTCGGTTAGCAACAAATACGATGATCTCCGCAATATCCTGTGCTGTAAGAGCTTCCATTCCTTTATAAACTGAATCGGCACGTTTATCATCGCCCTTAAAACGGACATTACTGAATTCTGTTTCTACCAATCCGGGCGATACCATACTTACCCGAATTTTAGTACCGTGAAGATCTTTCTTTGTGGCCTCAGTAATGGCTTTTACTGCATGCTTAGTTGCGCAGTACACAACTCCTCCGGGATAAGCCTCATGTCCTGCTGTCGACCCAATATTGATTACATGCCCTGAATTTCGCTCAATCATTTTGGGGGTGATGAGCCGGGACATGGCTAGCAATCCTTTAACATTGGTGTCAATCATAGTATCCCAATCGTCGAAATCGCCCGATTGAACCGGGTCAACTCCTACTGCGAGTCCTGCGTTATTGATAAGGATATCTACATCTAAAGCCAGATGGTCTACAAATTCTTTACAGGCATCCAGCTCCCGGACATCAAAAACTTCAAAAGCTACAATTACCTCATAGGTCGAAATCAGGTATTTACTGAAATCTTCCAGTCGTTCTTTTCTTCTTCCGGTCAGAATCAGGTTACACCCCTGCTCAGCAAATAACTCAGCTGTAGCTTTTCCTATGCCGGAAGTAGCTCCTGTTATAAGTACCGTTTTCCCTTCCAGACGGTTCATGATGAAGTAGTTTTAGTTACAATTTGAACCCGAGCATGATAGTGAATTAGCCAAGCAGTTCCACTAACCGGGCTGCATTCAACAGCTTCGACTCCTGGAAAGAATCACCCATAAACTGGATTCCGTAAGGAAGTCCGTTTGAATGAGTTCCTGCTGGAAGACTAATACCACAAATTCCCGCAAGATTTGCAGAAATGGTATATACATCGTTTAGGTACATCTGAACAGGATCATTCAACTCAGATCCAATATCAAAAGCAGTTGTCGGAGCTGTAGGAGTAACAATTACATCCACATTTTTGAATGCATTGGTAAAATCTTCCTTAATCAATCTTCGAACACGCTGTGCTTTGCCATAATATGCATCGTAATAGCCTGCACTCAACACATAAGTACCTAACATGATGCGTCGCTTAACTTCCACACCAAAGCCTTCTGTACGCGATTTCTTATACAAGCGGGTTAACGGCGCATCTAATTTGTTGAGTTCCTGCTGAAGAGCAACAAGATCATCCCCTTCTGCGCTCTTTATAGATTGTTTAAGTGCTTCTTCCTCTCTTTTCAGCTCATCAAGCATCTGGTCTTTATCAGCACGATGACCATATCGGATTCCATCAAAGCGGGCAAGATTACTTGAAGCTTCAGCCGTGGCTAAAATGTAGTAGGTAGCAAGTGCATATTTAGAGTGAGGAAGTTCAATAGGTACTAACTCTGCCCCATCAGCTTCCAGCTTGCTTAGTATTTCTTTGATGCTTTCGTTGATCTCAGTATCCAATCCCTCTCCGAAAAGGGCTTCAGGAACACCGATTTTAATATTTTTTTGGGGATTTTGAACCGCAGCCACATAATCGTCTTTCTCAACAGAAGCACAGGTATTATCCCGCTCGTCAAAACCGGCAATGGTTTGTAGCACTGTAGCCACATCTTCGACGGAGTGACCAAAAGGACCAATAGAATCGAAGGATGATGCATAAGCAACCAATCCGTATCTGGAAACACGACCATAGGTAGGTTTCAATCCTATTACTCCACAGTATGAGGCCGGCTGACGAATAGAACCACCGGTATCTGATCCTAAGGTAGCATTTGCCATATTTGCGGCAACTGCGGCTGCGCTACCACCGGATGATCCACCGGTTACTTTGTTTGTATCATGTGGATTCTTTGCAGCTCCATATCGGCTATATTCATTGGTAGAACCCATTGCGAATTCATCCATATTCAAACGCCCGATCAGTATGGCATCTTCCGCATGAAGTCGCTCGATGACCGTCGCATCGTATACACTTTCAAAATTTTCCAAGATGTTTGACGCACAGGTTGTAGGCTTTCCGCGCTCACAAATTACATCTTTGATACCCATGATTGCTCCAACCAGAGCGCCGGCCTCGCCTTTATCCACCTTTTTCTGGATAGCATCCGCCTGCTCAAAAGCAGAGTCAAAATCGAGATAAACATAGGCGTTTACTTCTTCATTTCTTTCTTCAATCCGGGATTTATATCCTTCTACTAGTTCCCTTAATGTAACGTCTCCTGCCAGTACTTTTTCTCTGGCTTCAGCAATCGTCTGTGTGGTCAAACCGCCCTCTATTACTTTGAAGTTTTGTTTTCTTCATGGTTTACAGCGTCATCAATGTCTTTGGAACTCTCTTCGATTTCCTTTTTGATGTCTTTCGAGGCTTGTCTGAATTCTTTAATTCCCTGCCCTAATCCTTTGGCTAATTCAGGAATTCTCTTCGCTCCGAAAAATACGAGAACGAAGATAGCGATGATGATAATTTCTGTTGTTCCTATTCCATTAAACATAAAATAATCCTGGTTGGATTTAGTTGATGTATTTGTGCTAAGATAACAATATTTTCGGCACGATTTGAGCTCAAAAAAAATTTAATCAATACTTGAATTTTATCAAGCTCACATGTTTAATGTACCAGATATATTAGACAAAAATTTTAAACCAAAGGTAAAACTATGATTTGGACAGTTGAATTAGCTGCAGCGTTGGACGAAGCTCCCTTTCCGGCTAATAGAGACGAGCTAATTGAATGGGCGGAACGGAATGGACTACCCACTCAGATAATTGTAAATCTCGAAGAGTTAGAAGAGATTGATGAAGGTGAAAATACTATTTACGAGAGTATGGAAGATATTTGGCCTGATTACATCCGAAAAGAAGACTTTTTTCATAATGAAGATGATGAAGGCTTCGACTATGATGACGTATAGCTACGATTTAACATTTTAGAGTGAACCAAAAGACTGTGCTGTGCATGGTCTTTGTTTCTTTATTGTACTTGAAAACCCTACTTCCCTTTTACAAGCTGGCACTCTGTGTAGCATGTATACTTTTGCTGCAGTCCGGCTCTTTATCTCCATTACAGGCCCAGACTTCCAACTCAGACTCAACAAATGTTGAAGATGTTGTGCGAAGAGTGCGTTTCTCGGGGAATGATTATGTAAAAGACCGGACCCTTGAAAACCTGATACGAACCCGGACAAACCGTGAGTTTTTAGGTATTCCAAGATTTACACCCTGGTATTTCATCTGGAAAGCAAGTAATGGACGGTTTGGAGAAGACCCCTCTTACCTGGATCGTCAGGTTGTGGTAAATGACATGGAGCGTATTGCTCTGTATTACGAGTCGCTGGGATTTCTGAATGTTGAGGTAGACACTACCATTGTTGAATTCAGATCTGATAAAATTGAAGTTTCTTTTATTATTGATGAAGGTGAACCATCCCGAATACAGTCACTTTCTTACACGGGTCTACCCAATTTCCCAAACCCTGAGACAAAGCGAAGATTCCTTATTCAGAGTCCGCTTACAGGCAGAGCAATAAATGACTCTACCTTTCAGGTTGGGCGTCAATACAATTCTCAGGAACTCAAGAATGAACAACTTCGGATTCTCAGTTTTTTGAAAAATAATGGGTACGCCTCTGTTGAACGGGATTCCGTTACCGCCTTCGTTAAACAAGACTCCGCCAACACATTGCTTCTTGATGTTCTTTTTAGTGTGGACCCAGGTTCTGTCTACAAGTTTGGTGATTTGGAAGTAAAGTTAGCAGATGGAACACCTCCTGATAATTACAGTCAATCGGATACACTCTCAGGAGAACCATTTACTGCAGACACTAACAGAATATTTCTGGCTAAAGAACCCGAAACAGATACTAAGTTCTCATTATTGAGTGATCAAATCCTTTTTACACCCGGAGAAACATACAATGAAGAACTATATCTGCAAACGGTAAAGGAATTTCAAAACCTGGGAATGCTTTATATCCGCAGATTTGGTCAGAATCAGAATGGAGTACGCCCGGATTTTACTAAAGAAGAAATACCTGTTTACTTTGATCTGGAAACCATTACAAAACATAGTATCAGTACCGAACTATTCGGAATGAAGCGTTACGGTTTTGGTACCGGTTTTGGAGTTGATTACTCAAATAATAATGTATTCGGAAAAGCGGAACGACTTAGTATCGGAGCAAATGCAAGTTTTGAATATGTCTCTTCCAATACATTAGAAGAAATTGCTCCTGGCGACACTCTCCAATCCTCTTTCCTTAGAAGCTATGAATTAAGAGGTGAATACTCAGTTCCAAGAATCGCTTTCCCTTTTTCATTCCTTGATAACCAAAAATATTTCACAAGTGCTTTAACACGGTATTCTCTATCCTATAGCCGCTCAGATCAATTACTATTTGATATCAATTCCGACGTTCGATTTAATTACCAGTATGAAGTCCAACACAACGACCGATTTTCATCCTTCTTTGATCTGATTGAACTGGATATTGTAGATACAAGTCCAACTGAAAGGTTTAATGATTCGCTTAAAGTAGAATTTGGAGAAAACTCTCTGGAATACATCCGGATTTTACAGGACTTTGAGCCCCAGATTTCCTCTGTAATCAGGTATACATTCAGGAGTAAAAATACGGACCTCATTAAACGTAACTATGGCTATTTCAGCGAATATTCCATATCTGCAGGTGGGAATATCCCCTATGTTCTTGATCGTTTTATAATAACTCCAAGTACTTTGGAAAGTACTCTCCCTCCTCTTTTTGGGTTGAGTAATAATGAGCTTACCTATAGCAGGTATATAAAATTGACAGCTGATTACAGAAAGTATTATCCAGTTTCAAACAGCGCTGTATTCGGATGGAGATTATTCGGTGGGATTGCACATCCCTATGGGAAAAATGAGACCATTCCTTTAAATCGTCGTTTTTTTGCAGGTGGAAGTAATGATATAAGAGGCTGGGCTCCTTTTCAACTTGGACCAGGTGATATTGCTCCTAAAGATGTCTCTATCAATGGTGGTGAAATTAAACTCGCTGCATTTACGGAAGCTCGTCAGATCTTTCTCAGAGATTTAATTGGTGCAAACTGGCACGCAGCCTGGTTTGTAGATGCAGGCAATATCTGGTATGGTCCCCGCAATGACTTTAATTCCGCAACAGCCAATACTAATACCGCAGACAGTGAAGCCTCTCTACAGGGAGAACTTGAAAGAGGTCGTTTTAAACTTGATTCGTTTTACAAACAAATAGCTGTAGGTACCGGTCTGGGACTGAGATTAGATTGGGAATATGTTGTAGTTCGCTTTGATTTTGCCTTCCGCGCTCACGACCTTCAGGTAGGTTGGTTTGATAACAGGAAATTATATTTTAGCTTCGGAATCGGACATTCATTCTAAGGAGATCAATTACTATGAGTAAAAAACTTAAACGCCTTCGAAATCAAGCTCAGATTGTTTTCAACTCAAAGTTTATAAAGAACCTTTCAGCAGCAGAAAGGTTCGAGTTTCTACAACTTTGTCATCGTAGAACATACAAGGAAGGTGAGTATGTTTTTTACCGAAATGATCCCGGTACGGGAATGTATTTTATTGAAGAAGGAAAAGTAGAGCTTACATTTAATATTGGAGAAGAATCGAATGAACAACAGGAGCCGGAAGGGTTTCTTCTGGAGACTTCAGATAGTTTTGGAGCTCTTTCTATTGGCTATAATCTGAGACGTAAATCATCTGCCCGATGTGTAACCGACTCTACCCTGCTTGGCTTTTTTAAACCTGATTTCGAACTCCTTATGGAGCGACACCCTCAAATCGCGGTCAAATTTCTACAAACACTTTCCAACATCGCTCTTCGCCAACTCGAACGAGCTACAAATAAAATCGAAGAATTGTCTGACCCTTACACTGCAGTTAAAATTGAATTTGAAGCTTACTACGAGCAATCAGTCTCCGGAGAAATCAACGAATGAGCTTAAAAAAAGGTCATGAAGTCACCTTAAAAATTGAAGGTGCGGCCTTCAAAGGAAAAGGAATTGGCAAAGTTGATGGGATGGCAGTATTTGTTTCGGGATCAATGCCCGGTGATGAAGTACGTACCAGAATCATCAAACGAAAAAAAAATTTCCGGGAAGGAAAATTACTGGAAATTATCACCCCTAGTCCCGACCGGGTAGAACCTAAATGTCAACATGCAAATGTTTGTGGTGGGTGTAGCTGGCAACATGTTCCTTATGCAAAACAACTGGAGTATAAAACTCAGCAGGTAACAGACCATATTCGCAGAATTGGTGGTCTCGATACTCCTGTACTATCTGCAATAGGATCTGAAAAAGAACTCTATTACCGTAATAAAATGGAGTATAGCGTTAGCAGTAGACGCTGGCTTACGGAAGCAGAAATTAAAAGTGAAGAGTTTGTCGATGATTCCGGGTTCGCAGCCGGACTACACGCTCCCGGTCGTTTCGATAAGATTCTAAATCTTAATGAATGTCATTTACAAAGAGAAGAGTCCTTTCAAATCCTGAATTTTGTGAGAGACTATTGCCAGAAAAATGGAATCGAGCCTTTCAATACTTTTGAGAAAACCGGCTACCTGCGACATGTGATGATCAGAACAGCTCATCATACCGATGATTTTATGGTAAATCTTGTTACGTTTAAAGATGAACCGGAAACTGTTAAAAAACTCTCTGATGCCCTTCTGGAAGCATTTCCGGTTATAACTACCATTGTTAATAATGTAAATGACCAAATCTCCCCTACTTCTGTCGGGCGGTTTGAACATGTTATTCATGGCTCGGGATTTATCAGAGATAAAATCGGGGAGTTCGAATTCAAAATTCATCCTAATGCCTTTTTTCAAACCAATACTGCACAGGCAGAAAAACTTTACGAAGTGGCCCATAATTACGCCGACTTAAAAGATGGCGATGTGGTTTATGACTTGTACTGCGGCGTAGGTACACTAAGTCTTTTCATGAGTCAGAAGGCTAGCAAAGTATTAGGTATTGAACTGGTAGACGTTGCTGTTGAAAACGCAAAATTTAATGCTAAAGAGAATAATGTCGAAAACGTCTATTTCATTAAAGGCGATATGAAGGACGTTTTCACTCCGGAGATGGTCGAAGAATTCGGTGCTCCTGATGTACTTATCACCGATCCACCCCGTGCAGGAATGCATCCCGATGTTGTGGCTCGCTTATGCGATTTGAAAGTGCCCCGACTAGTTTATGTTAGCTGTGACAGCAGCACAATGGCAAGAGACTTGAAAATCCTTTCCGAAGTATATGATGTTCTTGAGGTGCAGCCCGTAGATATGTTTCCTCAAACCTATCATGTAGAAGCAGTTGCAAAGTTGAGGCTTAAGCAGGATAATTAAAACCAATTAAACTCCTAACCATTAGAGTCCAAATGTATAAATTACTCACTCTCTTTTTTGTTCTTACGATCTCTATTCCTTCACTTGCTCAAGACAGTAGTCCTGTGATTGCTGAAGGAGCAGAATTAACACTTATATACGATAAATTTTCATTTACTGAAGGACCGGCCGTTGACGCTTATGGCAATGTGTACTTCACCGATCAACCGAACAACAAGATTTTAAAATGGTCTACGCACAATGGACTAAATCCCTACATGGATGAGAGCCTTCGTGCTAACGGTTTGTACTTTGATAATGAAGGTAATTTGCTTGCAGCTGCTGACGAGAAAAACCAATTAATCAGCATAGACTCAGAGAAAAATATCACGGTTTTAGTAGATAATTTTGAAGGAAAAACACTAAACGGACCTAATGATATCTGGGTGGATGCAAAAGGTGGTATTTACTTCACCGATCCTAAGTATGATCGACCCTGGTGGGATAACTCTGTACGAAATCTTAATGAGCAAGTGTATTACCTATCACCTGACAGTGTACTTTCAGTAGTCGCAGACGATGTAGTTAAACCCAATGGGATCATTGGAAGTGCAGACGGAACTACGTTATATGTTGCTGATATAGGTGACAACAAAACCTATTCATACACCATCAACGAAGATGGAACGCTTTCTGATCAAACCCTTTTTACTAATCAGGGATCCGACGGGATGACAGTGGACAACCAGGGAAATGTTTATTTAACTGGAAATGGTGTTACAGTTTATAATTCCGAAGGTGAACAAATTGAAAAAATTAATGTTCCTGAAGGTTGGACAGCAAATGTAACCTTTGGTGGATTTAATCAGGATGTTTTATTCATCACAGCAATGAAATCACTATTCACTCTTGAGATGAAAGTGAAAGGAATAAAAGAATACGCTATAACAGAATGAACTACAGAACACTAGGCAAAACAGGATTCAAAGTATCAGAAATTTCATTAGGGACCTGGCAGGTTGGCGGAACCTGGGGATCAGGATTTGATCACGATTTAGCATCTAAGCTCCTTCATCAGGCCTATGACCAAGGGGTTAACTTCATTGATACGGCCGATGTGTACGAAGCTGGAGAAAGTGAAAAAGCCGTTGGTAAGTTTGTAAACTCTGTAAGTGATCGAATTTACGTTGCAACCAAGTGTGGCAGGCAAATTAATCCCCATGTGAATGAAGGTTATACTCCTGAGGCTCTTCGCGGGTATGTTGAGGATTCTTTGAAACGAATGAATCTGGAAACACTGGATTTAATCCAACTCCACTGCCCTCCTACCGAAGTCTATTATCGTCCTGAGATTTTTGGAGAATTCGAAAAACTTAAGAAAGAGGGAAAAATTCAAAACCTTGGGGTGAGTGTTGAAAAAGTTGAAGAGGCTCTTAAAGCAATCGAATTTGAAAATGTGACTACAGTTCAGATCATCTACAACATGTTCCGTCAGCGGCCGGATGACTTATTCTATCAACGGGCAAAAGAGAAAAATGTAGGTGTGATTGTTCGGGTGCCTTTGGCAAGCGGTTTACTCACCGGTAAATATACTAAGCAAACCGAGTTCGGTGAAGGAGATCATCGTCACGGCAACAGAGACGGCGAGTGGTTTGATAAAGGTGAAACTTTTGCCGGTGTACCTTATGAAACCGGAGTCGAAGCTGTAGATAAAATTAAAGCCTTGTTCCCGGAACAGGAAAACCTTGCTCAAGTTGCGCTCAAATGGATCCTGATGAATGACAAAGTCAGTGTGGTAATTCCCGGAGCCTCCAAACCCTATCAGGTTGATTCTAATATGAAAGCATCTGCACTCCCTGATATCCCGGGTGAAAAACTGGCAGCGATCAAAGAAATCTATGAAACCGATATAAAACCACATGTTCATCATCTGTGGTAATTTTTTGATTGGCTAAGTTACTTTATTTCTCTTACTCTTTGGCAACCAATTGCCAACCAACAATTTAGTTATGTCTAAGAATATCTTTACTTACCTATGTATATTCCTTTTTCTGATATCCTGTTCTGATAATTCCTCAGAAGCTGTTATTGATGCCGCGGCCAAAAACCGACTCAATAATACCCTAAAAGCCTTTGTTGATTCCGGACGTGTTGCAGGTTCTTCAGCTCTGATTTTTGAAAAAGGTGAGGAAGTTTATTTTGGTGCTTTTGGAGATGCAGATCGTGAAGCAGGTACTAAAATGAACCGGAATATTATCGTTCAAATTTATTCAATGACTAAACCCATTACTGGTACCGCGCTAATGCAACAATATGAGCAGGGTAAGTTTCAGTTGGATGATCCTCTGTCTGATTATCTGCCTGAATTTGAGGGTGTCGAGGTATTTGAAGGTCTGGATAATTCCGGGAATCCTGTTCTAGTTGAACCAAACCGACCCATTACAGTTAGGGATATTACACGACACACAGCAGGTTTTGCTAATGATGGAAATGCCCCCTACGTCGGTGAGTTGCTTCAGGAAGCAAACCTGTTCAATTTTGAAAATACACTCGAACAAACAGTACTTGGATTGAGTAGGATACCTTTGGTTTTTCATCCCGGTGAAGAATGGTACTATGGTCCTTCTGTAGATGTACAGGCACGACTGGTTGAAGTACTTTCAGGCCAGCCTTTCGAGGAATATTTAAATAAACATATTCTGGGACCTTTAGGTATGGACGAAACCCGTTATTTTGTTCCTGAAGAAGATCGGGCCCGCATGTCATCTTCTTATGGAACTGATGGAGAGGGTAATTTAATCCAGATTCCGGATCAGCAGGCTCACAATTTTAACATTAAGGAATACCCGTTGCGACATGGTGGATGGGGACTCACTTCTACCCTGGATGATTACCAAACATTTGCCAGAATGTTAGTAAATAAGGGAACATTGAATGGAGTACAAATTCTGAAACCAAAGACTGTAGAACTCATGAGTACCAATCATCTTGCTGAAGAAGTAACTGAACGACTTTGGTTACCTTCAAAAGGTCAGGTTGGTTTTGGTATTGATTTTGCCGTTCGGCTTGCTCCACCCGCAGATGCAAATGAGAATCAGGGAGCTGTTGGAGAGTTTTTCTGGGATGGTGCAGCTTCTACCCTCTTTTGGGTTGATCCTTCGAACGAATTAACTGCTGTCTTCTTCGTTCAGAAGTTTCAATTCGATGGTAGCTTACATAAAGATTTTCGGGATGCTGTTTATGGGGCTTTTGAGGATAGTCCGGAATAAAGCTGCCATTCTTCCTCGGCCATTTCTGAGGTAAATTCACCATCAAATACGACCATTCGATACTTTAGGGTATACTTATTTCCGGCCTCCAGTTTCCAATCTGCAAACTTTGTAGGAAACATGGTTATAAAAAGATTTCCTTCAGGCCAAACCCGGATTGGTTCCGGATGATTTTTATTTTCCGGATGCCCCAAAAGTACCGCTCCTCCTTTGCTGTTACCTAGTTCTCCCTGAAGTATGACCCATCTGGCATGTGTACCGTCAGCGCCACTTCTGTCAATTCCTTCAGATGTTAATACAGAACTCGTTGAATCAACCCATTCTTCTGTTGCGCGCCACCCAAAACCGGCATACCGATGCTCTAAAATATTAAATGGGGCGTCAGAAACCGGTGATAAATCGATCTTAAAATCCACCACATATTTATTTCCTTTGGGATTGAATACTCTCACGGTTTGAGTTTCATTCAACGCCACTTTACTTGCTCCATCTTTCAAAACCACGTGTTCGTGATATGCCCGGAAGCCTGCGACTCCTTCTTCCTGAATGATACTCTCAAAACCAGCAAACCGAACCGTTCCCTCTCTCCCATGAAGATTCCAGAAATCAAGTGTATCGCCTTCGAACTCAACTTTGGTCCATGGATTCCAGATTCCATAATGATGCCAATGCCCTTCAGGGTTGATCTGTGTAAGTACTTTTCCGGATGGTGTTTTTAAAGGATGAATAAATCCACTTCGTTTGTAAACACTATCCACACCCTCGGGAGGATAAAATATTTCATATTGATAACTTAGAAGATCGTTTTGACCCGCACTTATTACCAACTTACCCTCTTTTTTCTCAGCCTTCATCTGTGTGGTTGATGAATTGCATTTTATAAAACCAAGCAGACCTACGAGAAGTAGTATGTTTAAAATCTTCATATTTGTTCTGTTATTGATAAGGTAGCTGATTTAACTATCCAATAAAAAACTGAAAACTCAGGAAATTTGAAATCAAAACTGATACTTTCGGTTGCACTCAAACTCACTCATGAAAATCACTACTCAAATAAAAGATGCTACTCTGACTTTGCTTTCAGAGTTAATCTCTCAACATCAGGAAGAGATTATCTCTGCAAATAAGAAAGATTTGGAATCCACTACCGATCTGGATCATACCCTTATCGATCGCCTTAAAGTGGATCAGAAAAAAGTTAAAGGAATGATTGCTGCTATTAAGGAAGTCATTGATCTGGATGATCCCGAAGGAAAGCTACTTAGTAGTTACACTCATCCGAACGGGATGTTGGTTGAAAATAAAGTAGTCCCATTCGGAACCATTCTGATTATCTATGAATCACGCCCGGATGTGACTATTGAAGCAGCGATCAGTGCATTTAAAGCAGGAAATAAAATTCTTCTTAAAGGTGGAAAGGAAGCCCGTAACTCGAATATGAAGTTGGTTGAGCTTTGGAAGAAGGCTCTTTCAGAAAATAATCTTCCTGACGATTTCGTGACCTACCTCGATATTAATCGTGAGGAAACACAGCAACTGCTCAAAGAAAATACACATAATGTCGATCTGATTATCCCTCGTGGTGGAGATGGATTGATCAATTATATCAAAGCGAATACAAATGTCCCACTCCTGGTAAGCGGACGTGGAAATAACTTCATTTATATTCATGAAGATGCCGATTTTGATATGGCAATGGATTTGGTATTAAATGGTAAAAGTCGTCTTAGCGTATGTAACGCGATCGATAAAGTTCTTTTTCATTCAGCGATCCCCGATTTGAGAGCTAAAATAAAGGGACTTCTAACCCCCCTCAAAATCATGGATATGGAAGTCTACGGTGATGGAGAGTTTTTCCAGCCAATGGATGAAATTCGATATAATAATTCAGAAGATCGTTGGTATGAAGAGTTTCTTTCGGCAAAACTTCTGTTCGGTATTGTAGATTCTTTGGATGAAGCTATATCTAAGATCAATACTTATTCAGGCGGACACTCAGCTGTGATTGTAACCAAAGACCAGGAAAAAGCAGCTACATTTCAGGAAGAAGTCGATTGCGCTGCAGTTTATCATAACGCCTCATCACGATTTACCGATGGAGGTCAGTTTGGTTTTGGTGCTGAAATAGCAATCAGTACACAGAAGCTACACTTTCGCGGACCGCTCGGGTTAGCTCAATTAGTAACTAATAAATGGTTTATTTCCGGTGATGGACAAACTCGACAATGAGAAAACAAAAGTCATTCTGAGGATACTTCCGAAGAATCTAAATGAATATCCAGCAAGATCCTTCGCTTTTGCTCAGGATGACAGAACGAAATGAAAATGAAAGAGCTAATTGTTGTCAAAATAGGTTCCTCTACCCTCACTGCAGGATCAGATCGCATTTCACGGGGAAAGATTGAAGATATCGCCCGACAGATTATTAAGTTGAAAGATGAGTATGAGATAATACTTGTCACTTCAGGAGCTATTGCTACTGCAAAGCAATTCATAAATATCTCGGGTTGGGAAAATGCGGTTGCATCTAAGCAGGCAATGTCGGCTATTGGTCAGCCCAAGCTGATGCAATTGTATAGCGAAGTATTCAATGATTTTGATTTGAGAATTGCCCAATGTCTTATGACCTATCGTGATTTTGAAAACGGCGAATCAAGGAAAAATACCCTGAATACTATCTCCGAACTTTTGAACCATGGCTACATCCCCATCATTAACGAGAACGATACCACCGCTGTAGAAGAGCTGGTTTTAGGTGATAATGACAAGCTTTCCGCCCTGGTTGCTACGCTGATGAAAGCAGAGAAACTAATCATCGCCTCAGATATAGACGGGCTGTATGATAAGAACCCTTTCTTAAATAAAGATGCTTCCCTGATCAGAGAAGTTTCAGATTTGGAAGAGATAAAATCATTTGTTGAAGAAAGAGAAAACGGAATTGGAACAGGCGGAATGACCTCCAAAATTCATGCCGTTGAAATCTGCTTTGCTCATGGAATAGAAGTCTGTTTAGTTAATGGAAACCGGCCGGGATTTATTGAAGAGGTATTACTCCATTCAGGAGTTTTCACCAGATTCATTGCTCAGAATTAGATATGATCCAAATCGAACAAGCAATCCGACAAATGATCTCCATTTCCGAGGAAGAAATGGAAGGCTTGCTTAATGATTGCTATCACAAATCATTTAAAAGAAAAGAATTTTTAAGCACCCCCGGTTCTGTCCCGAATGAGACCTATTTCATCAATGAAGGAATCATCAGAGTAACTGTTGTGGATCGAGATGGAACCGAACATACCATCCATTTCGCAGTAGAAAAGCAATTTATAGCCGATTACTCCTCCTTTCTCCAAAAAATCCCTTCAGCGTACAGTCTTCAAGCTATTTCTGATACCAGCGTTGTTGTTATGCCCCGCTCTTCTATTGAATGGGGATATGAAAACCTGAAAGAAGGTCATCAGCTCGGTAGAACCATTGCAGAATATTACTTCATCTACAATGATAACCGCATCCGGAATATATATACCAAAACTCCAAAAGAGCGATATGATGAAATTTCAAAGATCTTCCCTGATATCCACAACCGGGTTCCGCAACACATGATTGCTTCTTATCTGGGCATCACCCCAGTTCACTTAAGTCGACTTAAAAAAACAGATTTCAACAAAACATAAACATATGTTATCGTTTTGAAGCTGTCTCGGGAGTTAGTTTCCACAAGATAAAATCTTATGGAAAACTTCATTCACATCCTTAAAAGCAGAAACGAGACGCTCTTTTACTTTGGGCTACTCTGCCTTATTCTAGCTGTTATTTTCATTGTGCTTTCACGAGTAACATCCGTGCAAGTGTACAATATCAATGCCTGGATAAAGCCTTTCAAATTCGCTTTTTCCACCTTTCTTTTTTCCTGGGCAATGGCGTGGTATTTAGGTTATCTAAAATCCTTCGAGCCTATACTATTCAATTGGATAATCATTATTACCCTTGGCTTTGAAATAGTTTATATAGCTTTGCAAGCCTCTAAAGGTGAGCTTTCTCATTACAATATTTCTACTCCGTTGTACGCTGCTCTGTTTTCTTTGATGGCACTTGCAGCAACCATCGCAACATTTGCAACAGCTTATGTTGGAATCAAATTTTTTGGAGAACATGTGGTTGAGCTTCCTGCTCACTACTTGTGGTCAATCCGGTTAGGTATTATCATATTTGTGATTTTCTCATTGGAAGGCTTTGTGATGGGTGCTAATATGAGTCATACTATTGGTGGCCCTGACGGAGAATCTTCTTTACCTGTTTTGGATTGGAGTCTGAAATATGGCGACCCAAGAATTCCTCACTTCATTGGCATGCATGCGCTTCAAGTACTGCCATTTCTTTCTTTTTATGTCTTTAAGAGCTTAAAAGGAACCCTGATTCTCTCATTTATCTATGCTTTGTTAGCCGTGCTAACACTTGTTCAGGCGCTAAACGGAAAACCTCTCATCAGTCAAAAACATCTGTCATCATATGAAATTATCGATCAAAGAAAAGAATAGGCTTCAGTCAAAATATGGACCATGGGCTATTGTTACGGGCGGTTCATCAGGGATTGGAAAAGAACTTACTCTTCGTCTGGCTGAATCGGGATTGAACATCATTCTGGTAGCCCGAAACCTGGAATCTCTTGAGAAAACAAAGTATGAGATTGAAAATCTTTACCCGGTAAAAACTGAAAATATCCAAGCTGATTTATCTACTTCAGAAGGTGTTTCAACTGTAATCAAAGAAACCCAATCTCAAGAAATTGGATTATTGGTGAACTCTGCCGGATTCGGAACCTCTGGATTGTTTGTTGAATCTGACTTAAAGAAAGAACAGAATATGTTAGCAGTTAATTGTGAAGCAGTCCTTTCTCTAACTCATTATTTCAGCCAGAGATTCAAAGAGCAAAAACGTGGAGGTATCATCTTTTTGAGTTCTATTGTTGGATTTCAGGGAGTCCCTAATGCTGCACATTATGCCGCAACTAAAGCATATATTCAATCTCTGGCTGAGGCCTTATCGCTGGAACTAAAACCCTATGGAATTGATACTCTGTCTGCTGCCCCGGGACCAGTTCACAGCGGTTTTGCAAACCGGGCAAATATGGATTTAGGTAGTGCATTAAAACCTGAAGATATTGGAATTCCAATTCTTAACGCATTGGGAAAAAAAACCAATGTTTACCCAGGTATGCTTACTAAAATACTTACCTATTCACTTAAAACAGTTCCCAGGTGGGCTAAGGTAAGAATCATGAATCTGGTGATGTCCGGGATGACAAAACATCAACACCCCTGAAGGCGAGCTTTCCTTGACCAATTGACTCACAGAAAATCAGAAACTCTTCTCCCCCGTCTTTGAGTCTGAATTTCTTTTTTATCTCATTCGCCCCCATTGGAAAGTTCTTTGCAATCACATTTACAATTCCATTTGAATAGGCTTTTTTTATTTCTTTCTTGTTGGGTTTTATGAACTCAAGAACTTCAAAAATTCGCCCTGGAAAGGTCTCTTTTATTTTATCTGAGGTATAGAGGTGTGTATTAGGATGAAGCTTCTTCAGGCCAAACCTGGACCCCACTAAATTAAAAGCCCCAGCCTTTCGGATGGCAGAATTGGGTTCATATATATATTTAAGTGGATCGGAATACTCTGAGGCTACTTCGCTTTCTTCTTCAAAAGTAAATGCAAATTCCTGACCTGGTTTAGAATCTGAAATATTCCAACTTTCTATTCTGGTTTCTGAAGAAATACCTTTCTTTAGATAGAACAGTACTTCTTTTACCTCATTATCAACGGCCAAAACCTGCACTTTAAAAGCATCAGGAAGTAATTTTAAGGTGCTTTTGAGGTCAATCATTGGAGAGGCTTTAATGATTATTTCGCTTCCCTTCTCTATTAAAAAATCGTATAACTCTATAACATTGGGTTGATACTCCTCTAATCCAAAAACTCGTTGTCTGGCAGAATCCCGGCGGGATGGATCCAGATAAATGACATCAAAGTGATCTTTCGTTTTAGCGAGAAAGTCCTCAGCAGAATTAAGTTGAATTTGGACTTGCTTGCCAAAAAGTTTGAAGTTGTATTCTGTGATTTCTGATAACTCCTGATTTGGTTCTACATAAACAATCCGATCAAATTCATTGCTCATATAGAATAAGTCAATCCCACTCCCTCCTGTTAAATCCAAAATCGAACTTCCTTCAATCCACCTTGACTTAAATTTTGCAGTTATCTCTGAAGAAGCCTGTTCCAAGTTCTCTTTTGGCGGAAATATTACTTTCGGATTACTCCACCATTCCGGGATTTTTGATTTACCTTTTTGCCTTGATGCAATTTGTACTGCTATTTCCCGAATGGGTAATTCCGGATATTTTTTGGCTTGTAAAGCAATATCTGAGGGATCATCATTAAGATGTTCCTGAATGAATCGGATAACTTCGGGGTTATTGATTTTCGAAATCATTTTGTAAGATACTTCTTCCAGAAATTTTAAAAACCTATTTGTGAAAATATCTGTTATCGGCGCTGGAATCGGAGGATTGGCATCAGCATGTCTTTTAGCTTCTAAAGGACATGAAATCACCGTATTTGAGAAGAATAGTCGTGCAGGTGGCAAGATGAATATCGTTGATTCTGAAGGATTCAGATTTGATACCGGGCCAAGTCTGTTAACGATGCCGCATTTATTGGAGAAACTATTTAATGAATGCGGGCACAAGCTTGAAGATCATTTAAAGCTTTTGCCTCTTTCTCCTATTTGTCGCTATAATTATCAGGATGAAACTGTCTTCGATTGCTTTGATGATCGTATCAAAACACAGTCTGAGATTGATGAAATTGCTCCTGAAGACTCTGAAGCCTATTCCAAATTTCTGGATTACGCTGAGTCTATTTACAACAAAACAGCAGGCGCTTTTATATACAACCCACTCTATGATTTCTCAGATTTTAAGAGTCTTGATTTGTTTTCTTTCTTCGGGATTGATGCCTTTTCTAAAGTCAGTGAGAAAGTAGATAAATATTTTAAATCTGAATATCTGCGGAATTTTTTCAAGCGATTCACTACCTACAATGGCTCATCACCATATCTTGCTCCGGCTACTTTGAATGTGATTCCTCATGTGGAACTCAATCAGGGTGGTTTTTATGTTGATGGTGGGATGTATAAAATAGCGGAAACCCTTTTCTGGCTGGCTGATTCATTAGGTGTAGAATTCGTGTTTGGTGCAGAAGCATCTGAAATCAATGTTTCTGAAGGCACTACCAAAGGGATTATAGTTGATGATACTTTTATTGAGTCTGATTTAGTCGTTGCAAATAGTGATGCGACTGAAACTATTGTTAATCTTCTTTCAAACTCCTCTATCCCCAAAAAGAAAAAACAAAAAGCAGCTGCCATCGAGCCATCCTGCTCCGGCTTTGTAATGCTACTCGGAGTAAATAAAGTATATGATCAACTGGTTCATCATAACATCTTTTTTACTAAGAATTATGAACATGAATTCCGGCAAATTTTTGAAGAAAAAGTAATGCCGGACGATCCAACGATTTATATCGCAAACACCTCTTTTTCGAATCCCTCTCATGCTCCTGAAAATGGTTCGAACCTGTTTGTGCTCGTTAATGCACCCTATTTGTCTGAAAGTTATGATTGGGATAATAAAGCAGATTCATATGGAATGAAGGTGATTCTGGAAATTGAAGAGCGAGGACTTAATGAATTATCAAAACATATCCGTTTTAAAGAAATAATCACTCCAAAGGATTTTTACACAAAATACCTTTCTAACAAAGGAAGTATTTATGGGACCTCATCCAATAATAAATTCGCTGCTTTTGTACGACCAAGGAATAAATCCAGAGAGATAAAAGGCCTGTATTTTGTGGGAGGATCAACGCATCCCGGAGGTGGAATTCCGCTGGTAATTCAATCTGCTTTTAATTCGGTGGAGCTGATTGAGCGTTATACTGGCTGAGTAGCACCTATTTTACCAAGGTTTATCACTTCAACATTTTGGATTTTTCCACCATCAATATCAAAGCGGATAACGGTTCTGTATTCCTGAAATCCTTGCTTTCCCGCTGCACCCGGATTTATATACAACATCTTGTCTTGCGCCTGATCACGGGCTACTTTTAAAATGTGAGAATGTCCGCAGATGAATACATCCGGAGTATTGTTCTCCATTTCTTCGCGGATTGGAATGCAATACCGACCGGGAATTCCTCCAATATGTGTCATCCAGAAATCAATACCATCCCGTTCAAAACGTTGATGAAGTGGAAATTCATTTCGGATATCCTGACCATCAATATTTCCATAAACTCCCAGAACAGGAGCAATTTTTCTTAGCTTTTCCGCTATTTCAATAGTCCCGAAATCACCAGCGTGCCAAATCTCGTCGCAGTCTTTGAAGTAATCAAAAACCTGTGGGTCAAGATAATTGTGGGTGTCCGAAATAAGGCCGATTTTGATCATACAATTTTGCTATCATCCTTGCCGGTTGTATAGCCAACAAAGAAACGACATTTTCCAATTTTCTCCTACAGCAAAGAACAACATTCATAATTTCTAATTCATTCATTGAAAGGCTTCAGTATTATCATAGTAACATGGAACGGGTTGAACCACCTGAAAACTTTTCTACCTTCTGTGGTAGAAACCGACTATGAGAATTTTGAAATAATCCTGGCTGATAATGCTTCGAATGATGGTTCAGTTGAATGGGTTCAGCAACACTTCCCTTCCGTTAAAATTGCTTCTTTTGATGATAACTACGGTTACACAGGTGGAAACAATCGAGCCGTTCCATATTCCGAAAAAGAAATACTGCTTTTTCTGAATAATGATGTAAAAGTACACCCTGACTGGTTAAAAGGATTAAATGATCTTTTTAACTCTGATCATCAGATTGCTGCAGCTCAGCCTAAAATTCTTTCCTATGAACAGCCCGAGTATTTCGAATATGCCGGGGCTGCTGGTGGATATCTGGATAATCTTGGTTATCCTTTTTGCCGAGGAAGATTACTCGACACTTATGAAAAAGATGATGGACAATACGATTCTCAGGTTGATATCACCTGGGCTTCAGGAGCTGCTCTGGCAATTAAAAAAGACGTCTTTGAAGAACTGGGAGGTTTCGATGAAGACTTCGAGTTTCATATGGAGGAGATTGATTTATGCTGGCGTGTAATCAACCTTGGTTATACTGTAAAGTATACTCCTGAAAGTATCGTCTATCACCTTGGGGGAGGTTCTCTTCCAATGGGTAGTTCCAGAAAAGTATACTATAATTTCAGGAACAATCTGTTTATGCTCTGGAAAAACCTCCCTTTTTCTCAGCTTTGGTATAAAATAGTATTCCGCTTAGCCTTGGATCAGATTGCTGCGATTCGTTCTTTGGTTTCCGGAAGACCCAAAGAATTCTTCACCATTATTAAAGCGCAAATTCATTTCCTATTTGGATTAGCTAGGGTTCAGAAAAAAAGAAAGTTGATAACCAGAATACCTAACTCAACTGCATTGCAACCTTTTTCTCTGGTTTGGCAATATTTTATCCGGGGAAAGCGAAAATATCCTGAGCTTTTCTAGTTTGGATGTAGAAAAATACATAGATGGAGTACTTCCTCACTTTAAAAAATGGTGGTTCACTTTTGTTCTTATTATTCCTGTATGGATATCCATTGAGCGGGTCGTTTTAGCACTTACTGAAAACATTCTGGTTTCCATTAACTACCCTTATCCCCCGGTTTTAGGCTTAATATTCTTTTTTATGGACACACTGGATTTAATCCTTCATGAAGGTGGTCATACTATTTTTGGATTATTTGGATGGAGATTCCTAACGATTCTCGGAGGTAGCTTAATGGCTATTCTGATTCCTTTTCTGCTATTCCTCACAGCCTGGAATAAAAAGCAGAAAGTTCTTGCTCAGGCAAGCCTTTTTCAAACTGGCTATAGTACTTTCGTTTCCACAATATATTGCGCAGATGCTTATTACAAAGTACTTCCACTCATTGGGAATGACTCTTCTAAAGCAGGGCATGACTATGCTAACATGCTCAGTCATTTTAAAATGGTAGATAAGCATATGGAAGTAGCCTGGGTAATCTTTGCTTTTGGGCTTCTGTTCTTACTCGCAAGTTTAATCTGGCCTTTATTCACTAGAAAAGAACCAGAATACATTGATTTGAGTAAAGAATTAGAAAAAAGCGGACTCGATTAAATCCGCTTTATAACTTTTAAAGAATTTATCTCCAGGCCCCAAGTACCAAGCCCATCAAAGTGAATACAACCACCCAGTATCCGCCCTGAATAAAAGAAAGCTTGAATGATCGTTGCTCGTAAAGGTTATTGATAATCATTGTTGGTAAGATCCAACCGGCACCAGTGAGGAAACCATAGAAAGTTCCCATAGCGAGATCAATGGAATCATCGGCTAAAAACATAGCCAGGCAATAAGTCATAATTACTTGGAGCACAAAGGTAGTTCCGAAAATCTTAGCCATGTTACCCGCCTGAGCTTTCTCCTCCGTCATACCTGTTTCAGCCATCCAGGCTTTGCCAAAAATTGGTCCATACCATAGGAATCCTACAACAAACCCAATTAATGAGGCTACCAGAACTGCTAAATAATTGATTTCTGCTTCCATAATACACTCCGTTTTATTGTTAATTATATACCCACCGCCTCAGTTTCTTACTGAGCGCCAATGAATTAACTAAAAAAATACGAGTCTGGCAATAACGTTACTTTTGCACTTCCGAATAAAGTAATCTGTGATCAGAGAATATATGAATCTAACCATCCTGAGCTTGAATAATGGTTCTTTGCCTCTCATATAGATATTTGCTCCATTAAACTAAGAATGCTTTTGCCATAGTTTTTGTACCTTTGTTAAGGTTCATAGATGACCGATAAAAGCCTAACCCCTTACATTAGAAAATGAGTACAACCGATTTTTCAATTACAACCCCTATCGATCACCTTGCTGTTGAAGAACGCGTATCCCGATTGAACAAACGCAGCATTAAGAAAGAGTCTAAGATTCAGGCACTTAAAATGGCGTTAAGCATGATGGATTTAACTACACTTGAGGGAAAAGATTCTGAAGGAAAAGTTATCCAGTTATGCCAGAAGGCAAAACTACCGTATGCGCCCATGCCTGATCTGCCAAAAGTAGCTGCAGTATGTGTTTATCCAACCATGGTAAGAACTGCAAAAGAGAATGTGAAAGGCTCAGGGATTAATGTGGCAAGTGTAGCTACTGCATTTCCAAGTGGAATGGCACCTCTTTCTGTTCGTATCGATGATACCAAATTTGCAGTAGATGAAGGTGCTGACGAAGTAGATATGGTTATAAGTCGTGGAGCGTTTTTATCAGGAGAATACAATCAGGTATTTGATGAAATTGCAGCTATTAAAAAAGCTTGTGGGAAAGCTCACCTCAAAGTAATTTTGGAAACCGGAGAACTTCATACCTATGAGAATGTTCGAAAAGCCAGTGATATTGCGATGGAAGCCGGTGGTGATTTTATTAAGACATCTACCGGAAAAATAAGTCCTGCCGCTACTCAACCTGTGACTTTAGTAATGCTGGAAGCTATCCGGGATTATTATTATAAAACAGGCAAGATGATTGGAATGAAACCAGCCGGTGGAATTAGAACAGCGAAACAAGCGATTCAATATTTAGTGTTAGTGAAAGAAACGCTTGGAGCGGCCTGGCTCAATAACGAATATTTTAGATTTGGGGCCAGTTCTCTTGCAAATGATGTACTCATGCAAATTGTAAAGCAGCAAACAGGCCAATACCAATCAGCTGATTATTTTTCAGTGGATTAAGAAATTCAGGATTAGATTATGTCTCAAAGTACCGAAACCAAAGAAACTCCTTATAAACCCACATCCCCAAATTCCAAGCTGGATTTTGCTTCCATTTGGGAATATGCCCCTGCTCCGGAAAGCAGTGATCATGTGGAAGTCAAAGATCAGTACCAACTCTTTATTGATGGTAAATTTGTAAAGCCATCCAAAGGCCGATATTTCAAAAGTACAAATCCTGCTACTACAGAAGTGATTACAGAATTTGCCGAGGCTACTCAGAATGATGTAGATAAAGCAGTTAAAGCGGCACGAAAAGCGTTTAAAGGAGAATGGTCTACCCTAGCTCCTAAAACCCGTGGTAAATATCTGTACCGGATTGCCAGAATGCTCCAGGAGCGCGCACGTGAGTTTTCAGTACTGGAAAGTATGGATGGGGGGAAACCAATCAGGGAATCCAGAGATGTAGATGTTCCATTAGCTGCTGCTCATTTTTTCTACTATGCAGGTTGGGCGGATAAACTGGAGTATGCTTTCCCCGGAAAAACTCCGGAGCCAGTGGGCGTCTGCGGACAGATTATTCCATGGAATTTCCCTCTGTTAATGCTGGCATGGAAAATAGCCCCTGCCCTGGCTTGCGGAAATACGGTAGTTCTTAAGCCAGCTGAAACCACTTCTCTAACAGCACTAAAGTTTGCCGAGTTAGTAAAAGATGCTGGTGTTCCAGCGGGAGTAATCAATATTATTACAGGAGCCGGTCAAACAGGTGCTGAGATTGTCAATCATAAAGACATTGATAAAATTGCTTTCACAGGTTCTACCGGTGTTGGAAAGCTGATTCAGAAATCTCTTGCCGGCACTGATAAAAAGTTTACCCTTGAGTTGGGTGGTAAAGGAGCTCTTATTGTATTCGAAGATGCTCCAATAGATCAGGCCGTGGAAGGCATCATCAATGCGATTTTCTTTAACCAGGGACATGTATGTTGTGCCGGTTCAAGGCTTCTGGTTCAGGAAGGCGTTGCGGATTTAGTAATTCAAAAACTTAAAGACCGAATGGAGACCTTGATTGTTGGCGATCCACTCGATAAAAATACTGATATCGGAGCCATCAACTCCAGCCAGCAATTCGAAACCATCAATTCTTTTCTGGAAATCGGTGTAGATGAAGGTGCAGATGTATATCAAAGCAAGTGCTCTATTCCGGAAAACGGATATTTCATCCGGCCTACCCTTCTTACCAACGTAGCGCAAAGTAACAGGGTAGTTCAGGAAGAAATCTTTGGACCGGTATTAACCGTTCAAACTTTTAGAACTGCCGATGAAGCCATTGATAAAGCCAATAATACCCCCTTTGGATTAGCCGGTGGGGTTTGGACAGATAAAGGATCTAAGATATTTAAAGTTGGAGCAGGTCTCCGGTCCGGCGTGGTTTGGGCGAATACTTATAACAAGTTTGACCCTACCTCTCCATTTGGTGGTTATAAAGAAAGTGGAGTTGGACGTGAGGGAGGCCTTCATGGACTTGCTGCATACGTGAATTTGAAATAAGAGTATTATGAGTGAACATTTAGAAATTTTAAAAACATATAAGATTTACGTAGGCGGAAACTTCCCCCGTACTGAATCTGGTCGTTATTACAAGGTTTTCGATAGTGAGAAAGAATTGCTTGCGAATGCTTGCCTTTGCAGTCGAAAAGATGTCCGTGACGCCGTAAAAGTTGCCCGTGGAGCTTTTGGTGGATGGAAATCCAGAAGTGCCTATAACCGTGGGCAAATTCTTTACCGCATCGCTGAAATGATGGAAAGTCGAAGAGCAGAGTTTGAAGCACAACTTTCTAAGATCGGATTTTCTGCTGCTGAAGCATCCGCCGATGTAAATGCCTCAATCGATAGATTAATCTACTATGCCGGGTGGACCGATAAATACCAACAGGTATTTGGATCAGTAAATCCTGTAGCAAGTGCGCATTTTAACTTTAGCATATTAGATCCAACCGGAGTTGTAGGAGCTTTTGCTCCTGAAAATAGCCCCCTTCTCGGGTTGGTTTCTGTAATTGCTCCGGTAATTGCTGGTGGAAATACCTGTGTGATACTGGCATCAGAGGCTTATCCCCTCCCATCTATTATTTTTGCGGAGGTTTTAAATTCATCTGATGTACCGGGAGGCGTTGTTAATATCATTACTGGAAAAAAAGAAGAATTAGCGGAACATTTTAGTGGTCATGTAGATGTAAATGCTATGATGTACACTGATAAACTTTCTGATGAAATGAGGAAAATTATGGATGAAAAAGCCTCCACCTCTGTTAAACGAATGGTTAAAAAACCAGTGAGCGATTGGTATAGCGATGATGCTCAGGGGCCTTATTTCATTACTGATTTTCAGGAAACAAAAACTACCTGGCATCCGATTGGATTTTAAAATGAAAAGAATTCTGTTTCTCTTTATAAGTATTACACTTTTTAGCTGTTCGAGCTCCGAACCTATTATAGAAGCTTGCTGTACTGAGAACGGAGTTTCAGAAAATACTGGAAACGAAAGTACAGAAGAAGGATCAGAAACCTCCGAAAGTATCTACGCCCAGTACAGAAGTTCTCTATCTGATACTTACTCTACTAAGACCAATGAAATTCCTCCTGCTTACCAGGAAATAAAAGTAGTTGATGAATCTGAAGATGAAGGTGACATGTTTGAAGGGTATCGGGTTCAAATTTATTCAGGTCAAAATGTGGCTATGGCTGATACTATTGCTTCCATCTTCCGAGCTTGGTCAGATACTTCCATTGTAGGTTATCAGGCGGATACCTACACTTTCTTCAAATCACCCTATTACCGTGTACATGTTGGGGATTTCCATGAACGGAACCGAGCTATTTACTTCTCAAATATTTTAAAAAGAAGATTTCGTGATGCGTGGGTTGTTTATGATCGAATTGATCCCTGGAAAATTCCTTCAGATACAACCGACATTTACACAAAATAGAAATGTTATACATCTGATATCTCTTTTCTTTCGTACAGATGATTAACATTACTATATTCCTTCCAAATCAAACGCAGTGTATGAAATTTTTATCATTGGTAGGCGGTACTTTATTATTTTTTGTTTTATCGCTTCAAACAAGTTCGAATAAGGTAGCTGCCCGGCAGTCCAGTTTAGATAACGCCAGTATTTCTGGTACGGTAACATTACCTGCGACTTCTTCAGCTAATTCAAGAAGATTCAGAGGTGCTGCTTACAGGAACAGAGGCAATTCTTTAGCTTCTTCTCAAAATACTTCTGAATCAAGTCCATATCCGAACACGATAGTCAGTGCTCATCCTATCTCTTTCACCATTGAAAATCTGCCAACCTTAGATTCCGTTCAGATTATTCAAAAAAACGCGGTGTTTATCCCTCAGGTTACTCCTGTTACTGTAGGCAGTACAGTTCAGTTTGTAAATAGTGATTCTTTCTACCATAATGTTTTTAGCCTGACACCAGGAGCCCGTTTTAATATTGGAAGGCGACAAACCGGAGATGTTTATTCAAAAGAAGTTCCTGCTCTTCAATGGAAAGTCTCAGGTCTAGGTCCAATTGATTTATTCTGTGATATTCATTCCCAGATGAACGCAATCATCTTAAGTCTAGATACTCCCTATTTTACACGTGTTAATGAAGATGGGACTTATACCCTGAATGCATTACCCGCAGGGACATATGAACTACGAGTTTACAATCGGAATACTGAACTTTATACGCAAAGAGTAAGTATTGATGAAAATGAACAGCTTCCACTCAATCTTAATCTCGTAAACTAATCATGAAATTCACGATTAGTACTAAACTTATTGCACTTCTTTTAGGGCTTACACTGGCAGTATTAGTTGTTGTAATAAGCGCTATAAACAATGTATTCTCAAGAACTATCAACGAAAATGTAGTTTTAGATTTTGCACAATTACGGGGATTCTTTAAAGTGCAGCAGAATCTGCAATATGATCGTTTGGCCGAATCCGCTTATTTGATTAGTGAAAACTCACTATTTAAAGCTAATGTTCAGTTAAACGACCCTCCATCGGTAGAGCAAAGCCTGAGAGAGTTTTCTTACTTTACAAAGTCTGATCTATTCCTCGTTACCGATACTGATGGAAATATACTCTCGTGGTTAGGAAGACCTGATTCAACTGGAATCAACCTCACTAAAAGAGAAAGTATCAGAATGGCTCTTAATGGTGAAGAGCCGCCTATCGACATTGAATGGCCGGAACTTTGGGCTGTTGATGGAGCTCTCTATCAAATTGTCACAATCCCTATTTATATCAGAAATTCTATTGCCGGAACCATTACGATTGGAACCACTTTTAAAAATATTGAAGCCATCACACTCAAAGAAAACACTTCGCTTGAAGTAGCTATGTTTCTGGATAATGAAACCATCGCCTATTCTGATTCGACACTAGATAACTACAGTTTTGTAGAAGAGGCAACATCTAAAAGTTCATTAATAGATAGTCTTACTTCAAATCTCGTTGTCAGCGAACCTTTCAGAACTAATTTGGGAAATACAGAGGTTCTCACTTTCATTAGCCCTCTTGGAAATGGAGAACGTGCTTATTATTACGCCTATGTTCCTACGGCAAAGCAATTTGAAATTCTTTCAGAGCTCCAGAAAAACATCCTCTTCATAGCTTTAATTAGTATTTTCGTTGTAATTCCATTCGCTATTTTACTTGCAAGAGCATTCTCAGGACCAATTAAATCGCTCACTAATGCAATGCTTAAAGTTCGTGAGGGTGATTTAAATGTATCGCTAAAGCCTAAAACAAACGATGAAATCGGCCTTTTGACACGCACTTTTAATGAAATGATTATTGGTTTACGTGAACGTTTTGCTCTGTCAAAATATGTAGGTGATCATACTCTGGAAATGATCAAAAAGAATTCAGACGTTGAACCTGATTTAGGAGGAACAAGACAGCAACTTGCCATACTTTTTACAGACATCAGGGGTTCTACAGAGAAAATTGCTAATTCCGATCCGGAGACTTTTATCACTTTTCTTAACAGAACATTAAGCTCCCAGGCCGACGCTGTACTAGAACAAAATGGATCTATTGATAAGTTTGTAGGTGACTCACTTATTGCACTCTTTACAAGTCATGATGCGCTTGAACGTGCTATCAAATGTGGAATTAAGATCCAAAAATCTTATAACGCAGATACAGAAGTTTCAGATTTTTTTGACGGCCTTGGAGTCGGGATAAATTTCGGCCCTATGGTTCTTGGCAACATGGGAGCGAAAGAGCGATTGGATTATACAGTAATCGGACCCGAAGTTAACTTGGCAGCTCGTTTATGTTCAGAAGCTCAAAAAGGTCAGGTGTTACTTCCCAGAAATAAAGTCCAATACTTTGGCCTGGAACAAACCTTTAACTTCAAAACAGTAATGAAGAAAAATCTGAAAGGGTTTGATAAGGAACTTGAAATTGTAGAGGTCGTATATGATTAAAAAAACGCTCAAAGTAATAGCTTTACTGTTACTGCTTATTCAAACCCATTCTGTTGCTCAGGTTCAGGTTAATGGAACTATAGATATTGAACTTTCTTCAGGAGGTAGCGATTCAAAATTTATAACAAACGGCATTAACGAAGATTTCAAATACCTCCACCTTTCTATCCCGCAAATTAATCTCCTGCTTTTCAGCCCGATTAATGATCAGTTTTTTATGGAAGCAAGGCTTCAATCAGATACTTGGGGAACCGGACAACTTAGTACTCCTCGTTTTACGTTAGCGAATTTAACATGGGCGCACCCTGACAAAAATTTCTCACTTAGTTTTGGTCGCTTCCTTTCACCAATCGGTATTTATTCAAAGAAAGCATTAAGTATCGATCGTACTTTTGTTGATTTGCCTCTGAACTACAGTTATTTCACAAATATATCCGATGAACGTGGATTTTGGCCGGCAGCCGGAGATAATGCCAATTATACCACCGGAGATGTTGGACTTTCAACCATATATTTAGGTGGTTATACAACAGGTATTTTACTGGATTGGATGCTGATAGAAGAAAAGCTAAGACTTGAGACCTCACTTTCTATGGTAGCCCCGGCATCAGATCAAAACTACACCAATCTCGCAAACGGAGCAATCTTAACACACCTTACATTCAATCCAAACATCTTTTGGCAGTTCGGACTATCAGCAAGTCATGGAAGCTATATGCAGCTTACTCCTGTAAATCGGATTCACCGCCCTAATAATCCTCTTGAACAATATCGACAAAGCCTTGTAGGGTTAGATGTTCGCTACGCATTTGGCTTCTGGGAAATTCAGGCTGAGGCAATTTATTCATACTGGACCTCCCCATGTTACACTGGCGGGCAGTTTAATTTATATGGAAATAAACTTGCTGAATATCGATCTGATAATCTTGGAACAAATATTGATATCCGTTTCGAACCCCCTTCCTTGCCAGGATCATACATTGCGTTTCGTGCCGATCATTTGAATTTTTTAACAGCTGAAACCGATTCATCTTCCTTATCTTCTGATTGGGACACAGACACTTCCCGGTTAACAGCAGTTTTTGGGTATAAACTTGCCCGAAACGTAGAAGCAAAAATTGCGGTTAGTGAACAGACTCCATTTGATCAGTCACTATATGCATTCAGGTTTTTCCTGACCGCATTCTTTTAAAGAAATATCAATACAGGATGGACAGAAAGAGTTTTTTAAAAAAAGCTCCCTTATTGGGAGTTGGAACAGGTTTAGTGCTTACAGGTTGTAGCACAGGTACTGGTAATGATGATTCCGGTGGAATTGATGACCTCCAGATACTAATCAACGCTGCTCAGGTTGAAGCTCAGGGAGTACAAACCTACGCAGCTGCTGCGAGTCTGCTCTCTACACAAGCCTATATTGACATTGCCAATCTATACGGTTCTCATCATAATGACCATTTGAATACATTCAATGAATTAATCAGAGAGCTTGGAGGGACTGAAATTGTTCTTTCAGATTTTGGGCCGGATGAAAGAGCCGGAAACCTTGGTAATAATCCCAGTGAAGCTGATATCATTCATCTGGCAATGACTTTGGAATTGGAAGCCGCTGATGCGTATTTTGAAAGTTCTGTTTCAAGCCTTCAAGGTCCTAATGCACGGTTAAGAACCGGAGAAATTTTCCCGGTTGAAGTAAGTCATTTTGTAACTCTTAAAGGTGCTCTGGATGCTGCGCTTGGTATTTCAACACCTAATATAGCAGGAGCTTCTTTTGCCGATATCAAAGCAGATTTTACTCCATACCCGGGTTCTTACACTGATTCTTAATACATGAAAGCATTAATAAAATTTGTAATCCTTTTAGGAGCTTTCTTCACCTTTACACTGCTTCTTTTTAAAGTGTTGGGCGTTCTTTCCGTAGAAGATATCCGGTACTGGTTAGAACAAGCTATGACTGTGTCTCCATGGATTGTGGGTTTGATTATCGTCGCTTTGATGTTGATCGATTTATTCATCGCTATCCCCACCCTTTCTCTTACAATTCTTTCAGGTTTTTTCTTGGGGTTAGAACTTGGTGTATTTTATTCAACACTTGGAATGCTTGGGGCAGGAACCATGGGATATGTAATAAGTCGCTTTCATGGAGAGAAGCTTTTAAAATTTGTGAGTAAAGATCAGGAACAGATCGAAGAAATGAGAAGACTATTCACACGATTTGGTCCATTCTCACTGATGCTGTGTCGTGCAGCTCCAATGTTGCCAGAAGTTACTTCTTGTCTGGCAGGAGTTACAAAAATGCCTTATTGGAAATACATTCTTTTCTATTCAATAGGAACCATTCCCTATTCAATCATTGCCGCATATTCAGGCTCTGTTAGCACAATTGATAATCCCTCTCCCGCGATCTTCACCTTCATTGGTATTTTTGGCGGATTAAGTCTCGTTTGGGCCGGGTTTCTATACTTAAATAAGAAAAAATTGAAAAGTTAATAAGAGAAAAATCGTCTAAATCTAAACATTAAATCTGAACAACAATACATCTCCGTCAGCAACAATATACTCTTTTCCTTCCTGACGCATTTTTCCGGCTTCTTTGGCCCCTTTTTCACCTTTTAGGCTCACGTAATCATTATAGGCAATGGTTTCAGCACGGATGAAGCCTTTTTCGAAATCTGTGTGAATAACTCCAGCTGCTTGTGGTGCTTTGGTTCCCTTTTTAATAGTCCAGGCGCGAGCTTCTTTTGGTCCGGCTGTAAAATAGGTGATTAATCCAAGCTCAGCATAAGCTGCTTTTATTAAACGATCCAAACCACCGCTGCTAACTCCTAATTCTTCCAGAAACATCTCTTTCTCTTCTTCATCCAACTCGGCAATTTCAGCTTCAATTTTAGCGCAGAACATTACTACTTCATCCCCAAAACTAGCTGCTACCTTTTGTACTGTCTCAACCATTTCGTTTCCGGATTCCAAATCCTCTTCCCCAACATTACATGCATATAAAACTGGTTTAGCAGAAAGAAGGAACAGGTCGCGATATGCTTCTTTATCATCATCAGAAGCTTCAAAAGTACGGGCAGTATTTCCATCTTCAAGGTGGGCTCTGAGTCGGTCTACAACTTCAAGCTGAGCTTTGAAAGCTTTATCTCCACTTTTGGATTGTTTTCTGAGGGTTTCCACTCGTTTTTCAACACTCTCCAGATCTTTCAGAATCAATTCTGATTCAATAATTGCGATATCACGTTCCGGATCTACATCTCCTTCAACGTGTATAATATCGTCATCCCTGAAACAGCGAACTACATGAATTATTAAATCTGTTTCCCGGATGTTAGACAGAAATGCATTCCCTTTTCCTTTTCCCTCTGCAGCTCCAGCCACTAAGCCTGCAATATCCACAAACTCGATAGCAGTTGGAATTACACTTGCTGAACCCGCAATATCTGCCAGATTTAGTAGGCGTTCATCAGGAATTGAAACCTGACCAACATTGGGATCGATAGTACAAAATGGAAAATTAGCTGATTCTGCACCACCATTACTTAGCGCGTTAAAAAGTGTTGATTTACCTACGTTGGGCAAGCCAACAATTCCGCATTTAAGACTCATTAATTATCTGATTATTTTTAAAAATCTATTCTTTTTTGTTGAACAAAATCCATTTCTGGAAGCAAAACCGCAGTTAGTTTGCCAAAATGCTCATATACACAACCGGTATCGATACCAAGCATATTTTTTCCTGTAATTGGAGACCGAACCGGAGTGTGACCGAAAACTACGGTTTTTTCCCAAACATTGTCTTCTGCATCTATATGATCTCGCCGCCATAAAAAACTATTCCAGAGTGCCCTTGTTGATACAGCTTCTTCAATTGTGATATTTGGTGGAACTCCTCCATGTACAAAAAACCATTTAGGCATATCATAGTACAATCTGGTATTAATGAAGAACTTAAGGTGCCTTTCTGGAATTTTGATACTTGAGTCCCCTTTTTGATAAGATTCCATTGTGGCGTCCCCTCCATTATCAAACCAGTCTAACATATAATTTTTTGGATACGCCATCAAAAGCATTGCATCATGATTTCCCCTCAAAAATACACAATTGTGAGAGTTTGAGAACTCAATCAGAATATCGATAACTCCTTTTGAGTCAGGCCCACGATCTACATAGTCTCCCAGAAACACGTAGGTACGGGTAGTACCAAAAGCGTTATCTAAGCGATTGAGTAATGCTTGTAATGTTTTTGAACAACCGTGGATATCACCTACAGCTATTACATCTTGATGTTTAGAACTCATTTTCCGGTCGATCTCTCGATCAATCCTCTACCTGTTTTATTTATTTTTCCTTGCTTACTGAGTTCTAAAAGCGAAGCATCAAGGATTCCGTTCACAAATTTACCGGATTTTGCAGTAGAATATTTTTTAACAATCTCAATAGCTTCATTGATCGTTACTTTGGTAGGTATCTCTTCAAAGTATATAAATTCGCAAAGCGCCATTTTCAATACTATCAGATCAATCATGGCAAGCCGATTTATGTCCCAGTTTTTTATGTGAGATTCAATGATCTCATTAAACTGACTCTCGTTTTCCAAAGTTCTGAAAAACAGTTTTTCTGCAAATCTTCTGGCCTCTTTCTCCTTACCTACCTGGTCTTTAATAATAGAATCGGTGATGTACTGAATAGTATCACCACTTTGAAGGTGTGCGTAAATAGCTTGAAGAACGGTTTCGCGAACGAGGCGACGATTGATCATGTCTTGATTTTTAGTGAGGCGCAAAGATAAAAAATAATCAATACAGAATATTCAATAATCAACATTCATTTTTTACTTCCTTGTTGAACATTGAATATTGTATATTTACAAGATGCGTCCGTAGCTCAGTTGGTTAGAGTATCACATTGACATTGTGGGGGTCACTGGTTCGAATCCAGTCGGACGCACATGAACCCTGTGTAAGTTACTGATTTACATAGGATTTTTTATTTTATGGTACAAAGATTGGTACAAACATAATTAATTCAATCCTTCATTATAGCATGTAGTGTAACTCCTATTTTATCAGGTACATTGACTCTGAAATTTGACGAAGTATATCCATTCTTGAACTTTGTTATTGGAACTTCAAAGCTGAGTTCCCCATTACTTGTGTTAATGGAGCCTTTAGAGAGCCAAGCCAAGGTTCCATACTCGTCTTGATCATAGCTAAGTATATCAACAGGTATTTCAGTAAAGGTAACAAACCATTCAAATTCTAATTCTAGCTCTAATTCTATGTATACATTTTGATGAAAAAAATACAATGGGTTATCGGTGCTATTTAATGCCAATTTACTAATACCCTTTTCAGGTTTATGTAATTCAGGAATAGCTTTAGAGCATAAATCAATTAGGTTTATTTTATTCTTCTTATCATAGGAAAAAACTGGGGTATTTACATAGATAGCTTTTGTATCAATTTTGTTTTCATCAATTCCATATACATCTAAATCAATCCAAGATAACCTAAAAACCCCATTTAAAACTTTCTTCAAATTAAACTCTTGGTAACGAGCGTGCATTTCTAAAAAATCTAATGGGATTTTTTCTTTAGGTATTTTACTTAGTTGTACTAACCTGACTTTTCCGTTACTTCTTCTCGCTCTATCCTTAACACTTTTCGAAAATCCTTTTTTTGAGACACATATTAACTTATCTGCCCCGACTTCATTTAGTTTATCGATCCAACCTCCTACATCATTAGGAGTGGGTTTCCTATTTCTATTCTGTACTTCAACAATTGTAATGGTCTCCCTTGCATCTATACCAGTTCTAATTACAATATCACATTGTCTTGTATCTCCATTTTTTGAATTTAATATCGGTAAATGAACATCATGTTCAACTCTAGCACTTGGATCAATTGATCTTTCAAGTAATGCTACAATTTCTTCAAAATAGGTTCCTTTATTCACAAATTTTATAAATTGGTTTTCTCAAACCCTCCATAAATCATAGATTTACATAGGGTTTTTTATTTGATGATACAAAGATTGGTACAAACTTAACTATCTGATACTAACCTTTCACTTTTTAATACCAAGTGATTGTCTTCATATTTTTCAGCTAGTTTTTCATATTTGGAATTTAAATAATCTGGCAACTCTGGTCTCTTTGACTCAAAACCTTTGTCCTCTATATATATCTTCGGATTTTTTATAACTAGGTTATAATCATCAATATTTATTCTCTCTGGAGAACCATTTATACTTAAAATCATCCATAGTATTTCTTTGCCTATGTCAAAAATAAATAGTAGGAGTGAACAACATTTCTCATCCAATTCAAAGTCAGAATCAATCTCATATCGAAAATGAAGTGCCTCACCGTCATAAAGAATTCTTTTAGCAATGTTCAGATTTTGGGCGCTATCTGATAACCTTTTGACTAATACATTCAAATCTAATGATAATTCCAATTTTGTTAAAATTTTATAGAAATCTATAATTGGACTTAAGGAATTAGATAGACTCTCAAACTCTTTTCGCCTAAACGTATATTTAAATTTAGCATTTGTAGAATCTGACTTTTTAATTATTTCAAGTAAAAATTTCTCTTCTTCTACAAGTTTCGATATAAAGTCAAAAAATAAAATCAAACTTCGAGCTTTTTGAATACTTAGGTATTCTTCAACTGAAGGTAATCTTGTTTCAATCGTAAGTTTATTTTGTTTATCAATAATTATTGAAAAAAAATCATCAAAAAATCTAAACTTTTGATATCTATCGGATAGAGCCCCTCTTACAAAAGTTGACGGCCACATTTTTAAATCTATTTCAACCGTTTCCCTTTCATCTATGGTAGTAAAGTTGACTTTAAAATCTTCCAAAGGCTCATTAAGTAATAATTTAACATAAGCTACATTCTGTAACTCAGGAGGTCCCTCATGTTTTAATCCTTGCCATGTAATGTTTTTATCTATTTTTTTAACATTAAGCTTGTCAACCTTCCCCAAATCAAAGTCTGAAAGTAGCTTAAGAAAATCTTCACTCTCTAAATCTTCAGGGTTTAAGTTTAATTCGATATCATATGTGAAGTATCCAATATCCTTTTTCCATTGCTTTTTAGACTCTATATATTGGTCTAAATCTCCAATAATATTTCTCAACTCTATGTCTAGACTATGCCTGTTATCAATATCAAGTTTCTTTGCATTCTTTTGATAAATAACCATCTCTTCTTTGTGTAATTGTTTTTGAGACGATTTAACCGCAGTCAAAAATTTTTGACCTATATATTTATCTATTTCGACAAGCTTTGCTTTTAGTACTTTTCCAGTATTATCTATAGTTATTAATGCTACAAAAGAGGGGAATGGAGAGTCTATTAATTTTTTGAAATTGCTAAGTTTTTGTTTGAAGGAGCTACTGATTAAAGTAGTGCATTTAACTTGAACTTTGCATTTAAAGGGACTGTGAGTATAAATAATTTCATCGTCGTCGTTGTAATAACTGTCGTTTGATTCTATAAATAAGTCCCATCCCTGCTCGTCTCTATATAATGACTTATTAAAAGTAAGATTAGAGTTAGTACACCAATCTGTTATACGATTCTCTCCATACTCTTCTATTTGTTTTGTGGTTAATTTTGGCATGAAAATGAATTAATTAGTAACTGTATTGCAGTGAGTTTTGGGACTATAGACAAGCCCGGGGGGATAGTCCCACAGACTCTTATGGTATTTAACACATCTTATTTTAGCATGCAAGTACATGAATATTATGGATGTATTCTAGTGCATTTATCTTTTACATTAGCAACAGAGGGTGTTTTTGGGTTTCTTCTAGAAATAAAAAAGGAGTGCATCTTAGATACACTCCTCCCATTGGTTTTTGCGATACTTATTAAATCAGATGAGTTTTAGTAGTTAATCACTACCCACTTTAGAGCATTGAACATGAAAACATAATTTCCCCAGACCTCTATATTTCTGTTGTTCTTTACCCTCCTAGACATTGTTTGACTTTTAAATCTCAAGTATCTGCTGAGTAGCCTTCTAAAAGCGTTTGCCTGATTACCGGTTAATTCAAAATTTTCGAGTATTAAATCTCCCCAGTTCCTTGAGGTTGCCCAATATCTTCCTTGATCAATTAGTTTGTCTTCCTGCTCTTTAGACATGTATTTTGATACATATATAGTAGCCATCTTAATACTGTTTAGAACCTGAACATTAGTTCCAACTCTTAAATGTTCTTCCATTTTTACTTCCCATCCAGTTTGCACAATTTCATACCATGCAAAGGAAATCCATTTTCTAGTGTATTCTACCATCTTATCTTTAGAGGTATATACTATTAAGTGATAATGAGGAGCACCTCTTTTTTGAGCTTCAAGCCTCCACATATAGGATATTTCACCAAACTCTCTTTTCATTCTTTTCAGGAATACATCTATATCTCTCTTATAACGCTCTCTCTTTGTTGGGTATCTTCCTGGATAAGTAAGAGTAATAAAGAATGGTTTACGACCACTATTAAAATCCACCATGTTTAGTTTCTTCAACATTCGTAGGCGAGCTTTAGGAGAAAAGGTTTTAATATCTCCATGTTTTCTTTCAGGTGGTTTTACTGTATTAGGTGTAAAGTTTTGAAAGTAACTGAACTGACCAAACCAGTATTGAATACTGCAAAGGTTCTCATCTCTTTTTTCAAGTTTTGAAACATCAATCTTTTTCAATGAATCCATGAACTGAATCATATCAATCGCCTGCTCATCAATTCTACAGCTATTGCCATATAATGTAATATTCCATTTCTGTAAGTGGGAGTAATGAGTTTTATCAACTGATTCATAAAACTCTTGCCTTTTTTCAGTTTTGAAATTTTCAATCATTTCATCAAACTGTTCGTAGCTCATATAATTCGCAGAACTCATCTTAACCCCTTTGGCTTTGTAGGGGGTTAAGACGATTCTGCTCTAGATACTCTTCTATACCATCTGTGGGATACAGTATCTTTCTACCTTCCTGAGAAAATGGAATTCTCCGTTCATCTCTTAAGTATTGGCAGGTTCTGCGACTCCAACCCGTGAGCTCCATTAACTCTTCGGTAGTCAGCCAAGGTTTTCTTTTGGCTCTTCGTATAAGGTTGGGAAGCTCTTGTTCTAAAAGCTGTTTAACAGCCTCATTGACGACTTGAGTTAGTTCGTCTTTGGTAGTGATATATGCATTCATTTTTACGCGATTTCGTTTTGATTTCGCGCAAACCTAATGCATTGACTAAGCTGTTTTTAAGACATAAGAGACTTATGACATGTCAGAAGTAGTTATGACATATCTTCTAATACCGCATCTATTCTTCTACCTATTGTTCGATCAGCTAATTCTCCAACCAGATCATTTTTTATTAAAGCCTTCTTTATTTGATTCTTATTTGGTAACCCTTTGTATTCTCCTTTTGAGTGAATAAACTTGTTATACCCTTTTTCACCCCCTTTAGCTTTTTCTAAAATCGTATTTACAAATTCACGGATTCTATTTTGTGGGGCGGATTCATCATAAGGACGATGAAATATTTTTTCCTCTTTTGACTTTTCTTGATATTCGAACTCAGTTTTTAAACGTAATTTTATTGGGTATTCCTCTATTAATACATTTTGAATGAGGTCTTCTAAAAGAAATTTATGCTTCCAATATTTAAATCTTTCCTTACTTGCCTTATTAGCAATTTCCCCTAGATGTAATATTTTTTTCCTCGTCGAAATATTTCCCTTTTCTAAAAGTGAATCTAATTTTTCTAAATATATATTATAGTTTGTAATTACTGATTCATTAATCCAGAAGTCTATCTCCTTCTTTTCTTCAGAATCATTTAAGTATTCTAGTACTCCTAAGACTTCTTTTTTAAAAGACCCTATTTTCATTTCACATTTAGTATACTGGTCATCAATGCCATTTTTTAGCTGAATCAGTGTAGCTAGTGCCTCATGAGCAGAGAGTTTTTTTGAGATTTTGTTATAAGTCTTTCTATAACTATTCCCTATTACCTCATATTTACTTCTTAGCTCTTCAAGTTTGTTTAATTCTCTCTTTTTCATTTATCAATTAAATATATTTTCCATTTCATTATCTAGTAACTCTTCATCGAAGGATTTTAGATACACTTCTGTAGTTTTCAAATTACTATGTGCTAGTGCTTTTGAGATAGAATAAACACCCATACCCTTTTGTAATGCAAAATTTGCAAAAGAGTGCCTTGAAATATGAAATGAAATATTCTCATCTATTTCAGCTTGACTAGCTAGTTCTTTTAAATGACGGTTTATTATCACATTCTTACTAGAAATTTTCTTTCTAAGTATAAATTCATCTTTATACACTTCATTTAGTATTGGAAATATATATCCCTTTTTATCTGTGTTGTATTCTTTAAGGATTTCAATAGCAGGTTCAAGAAGTTTAATATTCTTCGTACTTCCTGTCTTTTTCATTTCATACTTAAGTCTACCATCAACTAAGTTTTCAGGAGTTAAAGTACATATATCAGAAAATCGTATTCCTGCCATATAGAAACTAAACATGAAGTAATTCCTTACATGCCAAAGTTCAGAATCCTTTTCTAATACTAGGTTTATAATTCTATTGATTTCTTTTTCGCCCAACTTGGCTCTACTGACTTTTTCTCGCTTAACCCTCTCAAATTGATAAAACGGATCTTTACTAATTAAACCTTGCTTAAAAGCTTCATTTACTAACCCTCTAAAACGTTGAAGTTTATTTCTTACGGTATTTGGTTTATTACCTAATTCATGAGTCATATAATCTTGAAATGAATTAAGAAACTTTTGATCAACTCGGGAAATAGGTATATGTATTGACCCCATTCTTTCTATATCATTTAAGGCTACCTTAACATGTTTGAATTCCCAGAATCTATCTTGATTTCTTAGCTTTTCAATATACTTTTCTCCAAAAGATTTAAGTGTCTCAATTCTGTTAGCACTTATTTTGTCTTTCAGTGAATCCGAATCTAATTCTCCCTCTTTTCTTAATTCCGACTTTTTACCTTCAGCCTTTAATTTCAGGCTTAAGAGTTCTTCATTGTATTTCCGATAAAGCGGGTGTGACTTTCTTACTACCTGACCTTTTTCATTCCAATATTTGGGATTAATACTTATCCCTGTACTTAGATATTTAGACCTTCTATTTTCAGTTAATCGAATGTAGATAGGTATGTCTCCATTCTTCCTTTTCTTTCTCTCTAATTGAACAAAATTTATAGTAATACTCATAGACGATAAATTTAATTGGTACAAACATTGGTACAAACATTTTATCGAGTCTACAACTTTTAGAAATTACAGTCAACTACAAATATAACTGTTTATACTATATTTACAGGAATTTTGAAAGTAATGAAATGTATCAAATTTCATTAAATTGAATCCAGTCGGACGCACTTTACTTTCTTTTAGAAACGAAATTCGAAAATAGCGCCTTTTTCATTATTCACTCTCATTTCAGCATTTATCTGCTTTGTAAGTGTCTTGATAAGTTTCATTCCCAACGTACTGCTTCTTTTAGGTTTTAGGTCTTCGTCTATTCCTACACCATCATCTTTAATAGAAAGCAAGTGTTTACCTTCTTTTCGAACAAATGAAATCTCGATCTGCCCACTTTCCTTACCTTTAAAAGCATGTTTGAATGAATTAGTAAGTACCTCATTCAACAAGAGCCCACATGGTATAGCTTGTGTAATTGGCAAAGTAATATTATCGAGGTTATAAATAACTTCAACAGGAATTTTTCCTGTACCCATAGTTTGCTTTATGGTTTTGCTTAGTTCTTTGATGTAATCCTGAACTTTTATCTCAGAAAAGTTTTCATTGTCATACAATTTCTCATGAACCAGAGCAATCGAATGTATCCTCATTTGACTATCCCGGAGAACTTTCCTTGCATTCTCGTTATCCGCATTATATGATTGAAGTTCCAATAGTCCAGTAATCACAGCTAAATTATTTTTTACACGATGATGGACTTCTGCCAATAGCACTTCTTTTTCTTTTAAAGAGTCTCTTACTTTTTGTTCTGCTTTTTTACGGTCTGTGATGTCTACATAAATTCCATATTTATATAGCATCTTATCATCTATAACAATAGGTACAGCATAGATGATTACATCAATTAATTCACCTGACTTAGTTTTCCTTCTGGTAACCACTTCGTCCACAAAAGGAGTTTCAGTTAATTGTTGAGCATGCTCAAGGTGCTTCTCGGGTACTATTACCCGATCCAGTTCTAAGCCAATTATTTCCTGTTCTTCAAAACCAAAAAGGTTTTCAAATCCCTTATTTATTTCAATTACTTCATTATGGCTATTCAATAAAGCAATTCCAAGTGGAGAGGTATTGAATAAATCTGTTAGTAAATGCTCTCTTTTCTTAAGCTCTTCTTCAGCAAGTTTACGATCAGAAATATCTCTTTCAATAATAATTAAAACTTCTTCACCAAAATAAGTACCTGTATTAACAAGTAATTCAGTAGGGAAGACTTCTCCATTGGATTTCCTGCCCCACCCTTCCAGCTTTAAAGAACTTTTGTTAGGCTCTTTTTTTAATTCCATCAACCGGTCAGCCTGAAATTTTCCGGGAGCACTAAATTTTTTATAGTGTTGTCCAATAACATCAGTGATCGGATAACCGAAGGTAAGTCTTGTACCTCTGTTGGCCCCAAGAATTATTCCTTCGTCATTTACCAGGTAAATCGCATCACTAATGGAGTCAAATAAATCACGATAACTTTGCATGCTACGGTGTGAACGATTCATTGCCTCCACCCTTTGTGTAATATCCAATACTAATGAATAGGTTGAGACTAACTTGCCTGAATCATCAAATAAATAAGAGTTATACCACTCACAATAAATTACTTCTCCTGATTTAGTGATGTTTCGGTTTACCACCGATTTACTTTTAATCCGGTTTTTTACCGTTTCTTTAAATTCCTGTTTAACAAGCTCAAGATCATCAGGGTGCACAAACTTGTTTAGAATATTTGGATGCTTAATTGCCTCTTCCTGAGTCCACCCAAATAATTCCTCTGCCTTGGGTGACCATCTCAAAATCTTATGGTCACTATTCCACTCTACTTCTCCCATTGGAAAGTCAATAAATTCTACCGGACTGGAGAGCTGAAATTCTTTATTAACTTTAAAAGGAGTCTGGGCAATATCATGTGCAACAACAAGTTTGGCAGGACTTCCTTTATAATTAATAAGGTGAGATGAAAACTGAACTAATTGATTTTCTTCTCCTGCAGTTTCGAATTCCCAAATTTGATTTGAAACCGTGTATTCTTTAGCAACTTTAGGATGATTAGAAGTTATCTGAGTACCAAAGTCATTAAGTCTCTTTCCTATTATTTCCTTTCTTGGAAGACCAAATCGTTTAATTGCATTCTCGTTTATATCTAAAATTTTCAGGGAAATTTGGTCGCATATGAACATACACTGAGAACCAAAAAAAGTCTTATCACCTTTAAACATCTATAGAGTTGATACCATGTTAAATCATTGCCACCCAAATATCTTCTTTCTCAACTTCTATGCCAATAAAAAATTAGACGAAATAATATGGCTGGAAAATCATGTGCCTGTTTTTGTTTTTTGTTATCTTCACAAGCTAAAAGAACGTTTTTTAAACTCACTGAATGTCAGACCAAAAAATTACGATTACCCTACCAGACGGATCAACCAGGGATTACTCAGCCGGAACTACCGGCCAACAAATAGCAGAATCAATTTCATCAGGGCTTGCACGAGTAGCATTAAGTATTACCGTTAATGGAGAAATTTGGGATTTAAGTCGCCCATTAACATCTGATGCATCCATTGCTATAAATACCTGGGATTCAGAAGACGGGCAATATACATTCTGGCATTCTTCTGCTCACTTACTTGCCGAAGCAGTCCAGGAACTTTATCCTGATGCTAAATTCGGAATTGGTCCTCCTATCGAAAATGGGTTTTACTACGATATTGATTTCGGAGATGAACAAATCACACAGGATGATCTCGCACAAATTGAAAAGAAATTTCTTGAAGTAGCGCGTAATAAATCAACCTTCGATCGCAAAGAAATTTCTAAAAATGATGCTTTAGAATTCTATAAAGACCGGGGCAATGAATATAAAGTTGATCTGATTGAAGGACTTGAAGATGGAGACATCACTTTTTACACTCAGGGAAATTTTACCGATTTATGCCGTGGACCTCATATTCCAAACTCTGGAGTTGTAAAGGCAATTAAGCTCACAAATCTGGCCGGTGCTTATTGGCGTGGAGATGTGAACAGCAAGCAGCTTACTCGTATTTATGGGATTACCTTTCCAAAGCAAAAAATGTTGGATGAATATTTGCACCAGGTTCAAGAAGCAAAAAAGCGTGATCACAGAAAGCTGGGTCGGGAAATGGGTTTATTTATGTTTGACAGTAAAGTCGGTAAAGGCCTACCCATTTGGAAACCTAAAGGTACCATACTCAGACGTACACTTGAAAAATTTCTGACTCAGGAACTCCTAAAGCGAGGATATCAGGAGGTAATTACTCCTCATATTGGTAGTATCGAACTTTATAAGACTTCCGGTCATTACCCTTATTACTCTGATTCTCAGTTCCCTCCTATGCAGGTAGAAGATGAGATGTATATGATGAAACCCATGAACTGTCCTCACCACCATCAGATTTACAATTCAGAAATGAGATCATATCGCGACTTACCAGTCAGGCTCGCTGAATTTGGTTCAGTATACAGGTTTGAGCAATCTGGTGAACTTAGCGGGCTTTCGCGTGTTCGTGGATTTACCCAGGATGATGCTCACATTTATTGTACGGAAGAGCAACTTAAGGACGAGCTTAAGAATGCCATTGATCTGACACAATTAGTATTCAAAACATTTGGAATGCCGGTTCAAACTAGGTTATCATTCCGAGATCCAGAGGACAAAGAAAAATATGCAGGCTCAGATGAAATGTGGGATCTTGCAGAAAAAAATATCCTTGAAGTAGCTCAGGAAATGGACCTTGATTACTTTATTGGATCTGGTGAAGCAGCTTTTTACGGCCCAAAATTTGATTTCATTGTTAAAGATGCTATTGGGCGTAAATGGCAGCTTGGTACTGTTCAGGTTGATTATGTAATGCCGGAACGTTTCGAACTCACCTATACAGGTTCTGATAATGAGAAACATCGGCCTGTTATCATTCACCGTGCACCTTTCGGTTCAATGGAGCGCTTCACAAGTATTTTGATTGAACATTTTGCAGGAGATTTCCCGGTTTGGCTCTCCCCGGAACAGGTTAGAATTCTTCCTATTTCTGATGGACAGAATGAATACGCTCAGAAATGCGCGCAGAAATTAAAGAATACCGGCGTTCGGGTTGAAGTGGATGACCGTAGTGAACAAATTGGTGGAAAAATCCGGGATGCTGAAACGAGTAAGACTCCATATATGTTGATAATTGGAGCAAAAGAACTTGAAGCAGGAACTGTTTCAGTTCGCAGACATAAGAAGGGAGATATTGGAACTTTCAAATTTTCTGATTTTCTTTCACAACTAAACACAGAAATTGCTGAGAAGCAGTTACCAGAAGATTAACTAAACAACGAGGATAACTATCGCAAGAAATAACTTTCGAGGACCTGTTAAAGAAGACAGACCGAGATTAAATGATGAAATCAGAGCCGCACAAGTACGAGTAATTAAACCAGATGGTGGCCATGAAATAACTAACTCTGATCGTGCACTTCAAATAGCGGAACAATTTGGCCTGGATTTAGTGGAGATTGCACCGGATGCAAATCCTCCGGTATGCAAAGTCATTGATTATGGAAAATATCTCTACGAAAAGAAAAAGAAAGAGAAAGAAGCTAAGAAAAAACAGCATACGATTACTGTAAAAGAGCTTCGTTTTCGTCCTAATACTGATGACCATGACCTGGAATTTAAAACGCGCCATGCCAGAGAATTTCTGGAAGGTGGCGATAAAGTAAAGGCTACTGTTCAGTTCAGAGGCCGGGATATGCTTTATACAGAAAAAGGGGAATTATTACTTCTAAAGCTCGCTAAGAGCCTGGAAGATGTTTCCAAAGTAGAGTCTAAGCCCAATATGGAAGGTCGCCGAATGATTATGATGTTAACGCCTAATAAATAATTCTCTGCATTGCTTAGGCGTACTTTAATCCTTATCTTTGGAGTCTTTAATTTTTCACAAAGCAAGTGGATTTGAAATGCCAAAAATGAAAAGTAATAGTGGAGCTAAGAAGCGTTTTAAAGTTACCGGTTCCGGTAAAATTAAACGTAAGAAAGCTTTTAAGCGCCACATTCTTACTAAAAAGAGCAGCAAAACAAAACGACAATTGGGTAAAGGTACGCTGGTAGCTGATGCTGATGTAGCAAAAGTGAAAGCGCTTATCCCAAACAAATTTTAATCATTTAATCTAAGACAAAATGCCACGATCACTAAATTTAGTGGCTTCCCGTCGCCGTCGCAAAAAGATTTTAAATCAAGCGAAAGGTTACTGGGGCAAGCGAAAAAATGTTTATACGATTGCGAAAAATGCGGTAGAAAAAGGTCTTCAGTACCAATACCGTGATCGCAAAAATCGTAAACGTGTTTTCCGTAGACTATGGATTGTTAGAATAAACGCGGCAGCACGCCTGAACGGAACTACATATTCCCGACTCATTCATGCAATGAGCGAAAAGAATATGCAGATTAACCGTAAGGTATTAGCCGACCTAGCAGTTCATGATGCGGAAACGTTTGCTGCCATTGTGAAGGAAGCCCACGCTTAACAGCGAACTTGCTATTTACCAAGCCGGTAAATCTTCGATATGTAAGGTTTACCGGTTTTTTTATTTTTGCACCTAACTTTGATGTGAATATTCTACATACATGCTTGACGATATATCTGACTTAAAGAAAGAAATCGCCACCTATACGATTACAAATCAGGAACAGTTGGAAGCGTTCCGTCTGGAATTCCTTTCCAGAAATGGACGGATACAATCCATGTTTAAAAACCTTGGATCGGTACCTAAAGAAGACAGGGCCGCTGTTGGTAAAGGTATGAACGAAGTAAAACAGCTCGCCAATAAAAGATTTGAAGAAGCTAAAACTGAGCTGGAAAAATCTACTGTAGTTGCAAAGAGCGCTCTTGATGACTTAACACTTACCGCTCCTCAAACTCCCATCGGTTCCCTCCACCCTCTCACCAAAACCATGGATGAGATGAAGCAGATTTTTTACCGATTAGGATTCACTATTTCGGATGGACCAGAAGTCGAGGATGATTTTCATAATTTTACTGCGCTCAACTTCCCTCCTAACCATCCCGCAAGAGACGAACAGGATACTTTTTTTGTAAGAAAAAGTAACGATCCGGATATGATGGATTTAGTGCTCCGCACCCACACTTCTCCGGTTCAAATTCGGTTGATGGAGAATACGAAACCTCCTATCCGATCTATTATGCCCGGACGTGTATACCGGAATGAGGCAGTATCCCCAAAATCATATTTTCTTTTCCATCAGGTTGAAGCATTGTATGTGGATGAAAATGTGAGTGTAGCAGATTTAAAAGAAACGCTCATTACTTTTGTAAAGCTGATGTACGGAAGCGATGTTAAGTACCGCCTCCGACCCGGCTTCTTCCCTTTCACCGAACCTAGTTTAGAGATGGATATTTGGTGGGGATCTGAAAAAGAAGGAAAGTGGCTTGAAATTCTTGGTTCAGGCATGGTAGACCCTAACGTATTTGATGCTGCAGGAATCGACTCTAAGAAATATACCGGTTTTGCCTGGGGAATGGGTGTGGAACGTATCGCCATCCTTAAATATGGAATTGATGACATCCGCACCTTCTACGAAAACGACATCCGCTTTTTAGAACAATTTAATTAAGATTTTTTCGCCCGAATATGAAAGTATCTTACAACTGGCTTAAAGAATTTATTGACCTCACTCTTTCTCCTGCAGATACCGCTGAGAAAATGACGCTCATCGGACTTGAAGAAGAGGAAACCTTCGAATATGGAAGTAATCTTGATGGAGTAATTGTTGGAGAAGTTTTAGAAGTTACTCAACATCCGAATGCTGATCGGCTCAAACTTTGCCAGGTTAATCTGGGTGAAGAAACCGTTCAAATTGTTTGTGGCGCTAAAAATGTGGCCGCCGGACAAAAAGTACCGGTAGCAACCGTCGGGTCTACCCTCCCTATAAAATTAGATGATGGAAGTTTGCTCACTCTAAGAAAAGCAAAGCTACGCGGAGAAGTATCTAATGGGATGATTTGTGCTGAAGACGAACTTGGCTTGGGTACTGATCACGATGGCATTATGGTATTGGATAACACTCTGGAAGTTGGTACTCCCATTAATCAGGTTTTTGATCTAAATACCGACACCATCATCGATATTGCAATTACTCCGAACCGTCCTGATGCCACATGTCATCTTGGTGTTGCACGTGATCTTTCAGCAGCTTTGGATTTGGAACTGAAGAAGCCGGAAATTGAGTCGAGTAAAACAGTTGAAGACTCATCAGATATCGATATTAAAATCGAGAACTCTAAAAAATGCCACCGGTACGTTGGTAAAATGATCCGGAATGTGGAAATCAAAGAATCTCCTTCATGGCTTAAGAACAGACTACTTGCACTTGGCATGCGTCCGGTTAACAATGTGGTAGATGTAACCAACTACGTAATGCATGAACTGGGACAGCCTCTTCATGCTTTTGATTATGATGAAGTAAAAGGGAAAAAAATCATCGTTAAAGATTTCGAAGAAGAAATCGAGTTTGAGACTCTGGATCATGTTAAAAGAAAATGTGCTCCGGGTACCCTCTTTATTTGTGATGGAAGTGGTCCTACAGCCATAGCCGGTGTTATGGGCGGACTCCATTCTGAAGTGAGTGATTCTACCACAAATATTCTACTCGAAAGTGCTTATTTCGATCCCGGAACTATCCGTAAGACTGCCAAAGCTCAGACTTTACAAACTGATGCCTCTTATCGTTTTGAACGAGGTATTGATCCAAATTTACAGGCTGTTGCTGCAGAACGAGCAGCTTCACTAATAGCAGAAGTATCAGGCGGAAAGTTTTCCGATGAAATTATTGATATTCATCCCACAAAAACGGAACCGGTTGAATTAACGCTTACTAAAGCATATTTAAACAGACTTTTGGGAACCGATCTTTCCATTGATGAAGCGCTGGATATATTGGATGGTCTCGAATTTGAAGTGCTATCTAAAGATGAAGAGAAAGCTACTTTCAGAATTCCAACCTTTCGCCCCGATTTAGTTCGCGAAGTGGATTTGATTGAAGAAGTAGGTCGGTTATACGACTACAATAAAATTGAAGCACCAAAGCATGGGATTTTCGTTTCTACCGAAAAATTTTCTGAATGGGAAATTCTGCTTTCCAATATCAAGAAAGCATCTGTTGAGTTGGGATTCAGAGAAATTTATTCCAACTCATTAATTTCAGAAAAAGAGGCTGCTCAGTTTGGTTCTCTTGATGATATGATTAGTACACTCAATCCCCTTACAAAGGATATGACTACCCTCCGTCCTTCCCTCCTCCACGGATTTTTGAAAGCGGCAGCATACAATTTCAATCGCAAAGCTTCAGGAGTTCGATTTTTTGAGATTGGTAATGTGTTTAACAAGAGTGACGATTTTACTTTTCATGATGGAATCAAGGAACAAACTCATGTTCTGTTCGGGCTTTCAGGATTGAAGTCAACGGAACACTGGACTACTAAACCTGTTTCTTATTCCGCCTTTGATCTTAAATCAACCCTGAATGGATTTTTCACCAAATTAGGATTGCTGGATGGGATCTCATCTTCCATCGAAGGAGAAACTCTTACCTATTATTATGGCAAGATTGAGCTTGGTACTTTAATGCCGGTTTCCCCAAAGTTGATGAAGACGTATGATCTGGATGCCGATACCTTTACTGTAGAACTTTCAGTTAATGCATTGCAAACTGCGCTGCATAGAACACCTGAAAAAAGCTTCCAATCCATACCCAAATTCCCTGCATTCGAATTTGATTTCGCCGTTATTGTTGAAAGCTCAATCACTGCCGGCGAGTTGATGAATACGATCAAGTCTAAGGCTGGTAAAACCTTACAAAGCATTGAAATTTTTGATGTTTTTGAAGGTGATTCTATTGGAGAGGCAAATAAAAGTATCGCCTTCAGGCTACATTTCCTTGATCCCAACAAAACCTTGAATATCAAAGAAGTAGAACCTATTATTAAACGTATTGTTAAAACGCTGGAGAAACAGTACTCCGCGAAACTCAGAGGTTAACAGGTGACGCTATATGAATCAGGTATCTCAGCAAACTGAGCGCTTTAAAGAATTGCTTGGTGATGTATATGAGGAGGTAAATTCTTTAAAACAGGAAATCAGAGATCTAAAGAAAGAAAATTCTAAGCTGGTTTCTAAAATTGAAGATTTGAGGGGTAAACAAACTGATATCTTTTCGGCTATCAGCGAGTCAGAGCGTCTTGCCCTTCGTCAACATGTGCAGGGTTTGATCACTAAAATCGATAATCATCTAAATAATCAGGCATGAAATCGATTAAAGTTAGTATTCTGGGAAAACAGTACCCTCTCAAAGTTGAAGATCATGAAGAAGAAACCATGGTCAGAATCTGCAAATTTGTTGATGAACGCTTTCAAACATACCGAAATCAACTGGTTAAGCAACCTGAATCTACCGTAATGGTACTAGCAGCTCTCAGTATAGCTGAAGAACTCTTTGAAGCACGTCAAAACAGTTCTGACATGGAAAAAAACGAAGAAGTTTTGATGCAGCGTGTAAATGCCAGCATGGAGCGTTTACTTGAAGACATAAAAGACTGATACAGTATTTAGACAGAATATTAATTCATAAAGAGAACCATTTTGGCTGAAACTGTCAGCATTTTATTTATCGGGGATATTGTTGGTAACCCCGGAATTTCAATTACAGAAACTTTTCTTCCCAGCCTTATAAAAAAGTATGAGGCCGATTTCGTGATCGCAAATGGCGAGAACTCTCATGAGGGACACGGAATAAATGAAGCCATTATAAAAAATCTTCTTTCCCTTGGTGTACATGTAGTTACCGGAGGCGATCATTCTTTTGATAAATGGAAAGTGTTCAATTATATGAGAGAACATGATCACATCCTTCGCCCTTTAAATTATCCCAAAGGAAATGCAGGGCTTGGTTTTGGGGTATATGAAATCCCGGGAACTTCACACAAAATTGGAGTACTGAATTTACAGGGTCGAACTTTTATGAAGCCCATTGATGACCCTTTCTCTGCTGCAGACTGGGCACTCTCAAAAATTAAAGAACAAACCGACATTGTTTTTGTTGATATGCATGCTGAAGCCACCGCCGAAAAAATCTCTATGGGTTGGCATATCGATGGTCGAGCTTCGGTGTTAGTAGGAACTCACACACACATCCCAACCGGTGATGCGCGAATCTTTCCTCAGGGACTTGGCTATCTCACTGATGCAGGTATGACCGGCTCTTACAATTCTTCTTTGGGAATGGATAAGAAAGTAGCTATTAAACGCTTTGTGACCGGTGTCCATCAAAAGTATCAACCGGCAAATGGAGATAACCACGTATGTGGAGCCTTTGCTAAAGTAGATACAGAAACCGGAAAATGTGTTCACATAGAATCCGTTATCTACCCTGAATTCAACGCATCAACAGAATAAAATGGCAGAAAACGAATTCGTTTTACGTTGTGAGGGAATTAATAAAAGCTATAAAAGCGAGCAAGCTGATGCCCGTTTAGAAGTACTCAAAAATGTATCTCTGGAAATACAGAAAGGAAGTATTACAGCAATAGTAGGTTCCAGCGGAAGTGGTAAAAGTACATTGCTTCATATTTTAGGTGGATTGGACAAACCTGATAACGGCTCGGTGTTCTGGGGAGATCAACTTATTTCTTCAATGAATTCTGATCAGCTGGCAGATTTCCGAAATGAGAATATCGGATTTGTATTTCAGTTCCATCACTTGTTACCAGAATTTACGGCTTTGGAAAATGTAAGTATGCCGGCTCTTATTGCAGGGATGTCTATTGAAGAAGCTTCTAAACGTGCGCTCCAACTTCTTGAACGATTTGGGGTTGATAATCGTAAAAACCATCGTCCTACCCAGCTCTCCGGAGGAGAACAACAAAGAGTTTCTATGGCCAGAGCGCTTATGAACAAACCTTCTATCATACTTGCTGATGAACCTACAGGTAATCTGGATGACTCAAATACTTCCACCATTCTCGATATGCTTTTCGAATTAAGGGAGCAAGATGGGGTTACCGTTCTGCTGATTACGCACGAAAAAGCAATCGCGAAACGCTCAGATATCATCCTGGAAATAAAAAACGGTGAATTGAGTTCACTTTAAGTTTTACTATAAGATAAAACAGCCGTATTTTTGGAGTCTGAAATTAAATTGATAACGTCTACCTGAATCATGTCGAAACACCTAACCAAAGAAGAACTGCAAACTGATCCGCTGATTGAAAATTATAATAAAGCGGCAAACTTCTTCAACGAAAACAGAACTACTATCATAGCTATCCTCATCAGCGTTATTGTTGTTGTTGGTTCATTGGTTGGATACAATTTTTACGCTGCAAATCAGGAGCAGGAAGCACAACAGCTTCTGGCTATAGCTGAAGGATATTATACTGAAGGCGATTACGACAAAGCCATCAATGGAGATAGCTTTGAACTTACCTATGGATTCCTTGCAATCTCTAATGACTACTCAGGTACAGAAGCAGGAAATCTTGCTGTTTATTATGCCGCGGTATCAAGTTTCAAATTAGGTAATATTGAAGAAGCACTTGGATATCTAGCCCGTTACGATGCCCCAAAAGGAATCCTCGGTGTTGGTCCGGTTTCTTTTAACGCTAAATTACTCCTCGCAAACGGAAGTACCGAAAAAGCAGCAGAGACTTTTGTTAAAGCCGCTAACTGGGATGTGAATGATACCACCACCCCTTATAATTTGTATGAAGCTGCTGAAGCTTATTTCAAAGCTGGCAATTATGAGAAGGCGAAGGAACTATCCGAGCAAATAATCGAAGAGTATCCTACGAGTGCAGAATTGCCCAATGCTCAAAAATTACAAGGGCGAATAGCTGTAGCCAGCTAATCTTATTTAAGGCTCCAATTTGGGGCCTTTTTTATTTCCGGTTACTTAGTCTGTTTACTTTTGTGTATTCTTGTCCGGCCACTCCAACTTAACCTTTTCGTAATGGCAAAAGACAACAAATATCTAATCCCCTTTATTGTAGTAACCTCTCTCTTTTTTATGTGGGGATTTATTACTGTTCTAGTAGACGCTCTTGTGCCTCGATTACGGGATGTTTTTGAACTTACCTACTTTCAAAGTGGTATTGTACAATTTGCCTTTTTCACTGCATATGCGGTATTCTCCATTCCCGGAGGAGTATTAATTTCAAAAATTGGCTATAAAAAAGGGGCTGTTGTAGGTCTTTTTTTGATGAGTGCGGCTTGCTTTCTTTTCTACCCTGCAGCTGAATTCAGAGTATTTGCAATCTTCCTGTTAGCCATGTTCGTACTTGCAGGCGGAATTACAATTCTTCAAGTAGCAGCAAATCCTTATGTGGCTGCATTGGGACCTCAGGAAACAGCTTCCAGCAGATTAAACCTTGCTCAGGCTTTTAACTCATTAGGAACAACTATAGCTCCACTAATTAGTGCAGCCTTTATTTTAAGCAACTCTGTGTTGAGTTCTTCAGAAATTGATGTACTAGGTGAATCAGAAAAACTCTCTTACTATGCATCCGAAGCTTCTGCTGTTCAAGGTCCTTTTGTTATTCTGGCTTTTGTGCTGATTGGTTTGGGATTGGCTTTTTCAGCATTTAAGCTCCCTAAAATTCTACAGGGTGATGATCATAAAGAAGGAAGTTATAAAGTTGCTATCAAGAAAAAACACCTGACCTTTGGGGCATTAGGTATCTTTGTTTATGTGGGAGCAGAAGTTGCCATTGGGAGTTATCTCGTTAATTACTTTTTAAGTCTTGATATCGCTTCAATGGTGGAAAATAGTTCTTTTATGAGGAGTGTGGCCAATATACTTGCCGTTTTGAGCCTGTCAAGTGTTGATGTAACTATGATGAATCCCGCTCAACTAGCGGGTACTTTTGTATTCTTCTATTGGGGTGGGGCTATGATTGGTCGTTTTCTTGGTTCTGCACTTTTACAGAAATTTGAAGCCGGACAACTTCTTGCCGTTTATGCCGGAGTAAATATCACTCTACTATTTATTAGCATTGTAAGTGATAGTTATTTAGCTATGTGGAGTATTCTATGTATTGGATTATTCAATTCCATCATGTTCCCTAACATTTTCACACTATCAATTAAAGATCTTGGCGTGCATACTGCACAAGGCTCAGGAATACTTTGTACTGCCATTGTTGGGGGAGCATTCATCCCTCCTATTTATGGAAGTATCGCTGATGCTGTTGGGCTACAAACTGCCTTAATATTTCTGGCTTTCTGTTATGGATATATTCTATGGTATGGAAAAAGAGGATCTAAGTTGGGATTAAACGATTAATGAAATTTTAAATAGCAGTTTCGAGTTTTATTTTAGCAAAATGATAGGCTCCTAGTGCTATAGCTTCGCTGGTACCTAATCTGGATAGACCAATAGCGGAGTTTTTTGCATCGTAATAATCAATCTTTTTACCTGAAGCTGGAATTTCCACCTCTTTTACAGACTGTCTACAAAACTCTTTTAATTTGAATTCATCTTCAAGGTTATAAACTGTCTGGATTAATCTCCGATGCTTCTTTCCATCAAGTTTTGTGTAAAAACCATTTAACTCATCCATCATCGACCGCGAAAAAATAGAATAGGCTCCACTTATACCTCCCCCAATTACTACTACCCCATCAATAATCGTAAGAATATGAGCAATAGCATCACCTAAGACCTCCCCATATCTCAAATAAGTTTCCAAAGCTGCCTCTCTGACACCCGATGAAACTCCATTTGCAATATCATAAATCTCACCGGGATTCGGAGCTTTAGAAGGCTCTATATGAATTTGTTCTGCATACATTCTTTTAATCGAACGGATACTTAATGTCTCTTCCACACCGGAATAACTATAGTGCTTATTTCTAATTAACCAACCTTCAGCGGCTGCGCTATTATCTCCTTCTAAAAGATGCCCATTAATTGAGATACCTACTCCAAAGCCTGTTCCCAGTGTAATACCAATAAGGTTTTTGTATCTCTTTGTATTCCCGGCTTTTTCCATCAAGTCATTTAAATAAGGAAGAAAACCGCCTTTACTCTCACCCAGTGCAAACAAGTCTCCATCATTATTAACAAATACAGGAATGTTAAACCTTTCATTAAGAATGGGCCCCAGAGGCACACCACCTTTAAATGCTGAAAGATTAGGCAAGTCTCCTATAATTCCATTTTTATAATCTGCGGGTCCGGGAAAGGCAAAACTTATTGCTTCCGGTTCTTCAGGTAGAGATGCTGTAATTTCCTGAAAACCTGAGATAATTGTGTTAATACACTGATCAAGATTGTCAGAGGGTGCAGGGATTGTATATTTCTCTCCAAACGGCAGACCATTTTTAATAGCAGAAAACGTAAAATTAGTCCCACCGGCATCTAAAGTGAGTATTAAAGGATCATATTTCATATTTACAATCAAAGTTCATTCAGGAGACTTGATAATATACTTTTCAATTTCTTGTATTTCTGAAATAGTTGAGTAAAATTAGAGTTTCGTAAAATGTAAAACAGAAGGCGCTGTGTTTCCGGGAAAATCAACTTCTTATTTAATTATACTCTCAATTTTTGGGGTTATTTTTTTTGATGCTTTTCAGCAAAAGTATTACCTCGATACTTTTAACCTTTACCCATCCGATCCATTTTCCTTTTGGGATATACTAAGTAATCATCTTTTGAGATGGCTAATCTGGTCAGTTACAAGTATTTCTTATGTAATGTTCTCATGGAAGAAATTCAGTGGAAATGAGTTTGCAATCAGAGTTAAAACATGGACAGAAATTGCAGCTTTCGTTATTGCCGCAAATTTTGTTTCCATGCTTCTCATTTGTCTGGTTAACATCTTCGAAAATGGATCTCAATTAAGTATTCCGCAATTTACTGAGCTGTTTATCTTTATGTTTTATCAAAAAGGTCTCAGCTTCATTTTTGCGTCAAGCCTTCTCGTTCTACTCACCTACAATAGAGCGAATAGTCTGGTCATTGATGCTCAATGGGTAGAAATAAAAAACCTTAAAGAACAATCGACATCATCCTCGGATAAAGAAAATCCGACTTTAAATATCAAGATCGGCAATAAACTAAAAGTAATACCTATTAATGAGGTACACTGGTTTGAAGCAGATGATTACTGTGTGAGGGTACATACCTCGGAAAAGACATATACCATGAGGAAGAGTCTTAAATCTCTTCAAAAAGAACTCGCCCCTCTAAACTTTATAAGAGTACATCGTAGTGCCTTACTTAATCTAGACTACCTGGATCACGTAAATTTTCATTCTTCAACTGTTAAACTTCAAGACAACTCTGAAATTCCTATCTCGAAATCGGGGGCATCCCTCCTTAAGCAAACTCTGAATACAAAATCAGTATAGCTTACTGCATTCCTCCGTTTATTAACTGCAATTATCAATCTCAGGAATGATTAATTGCTTTTATTTGACTCAAAAAGACGTAATGAAACTATTATTAATTCTATTAACTGTTGCTTGGTCATCTACATCTCTAAAAGCACAATATGAGTATGAACCTTCCAAAGATTATCCTTTCGGAAGGATTCATCCTCATGCTCCGGAACAACTTGCCGATTATGCTCCATTAGTTGGTGAATCCAGCTGTACTTCTGTGAGTAGAGCACCAGATCAAACATGGAATCCTGAAGTTAATATGATCTGGAGATTTAAATACATAATGAATGGAATGGCAATACAGGATGAAACCCTTAAAGAGGATGGCTCACATTCCGGGAGTATTCGTCAGTTTAATGCAGATAGTTCTTCCTGGTATGTTCACTACTATTCAACAGGTGGAGTCCCTTCAACACTCCCTTCGTGGAGTGGCGAGAAGAATGACAATGGAAATATTATCCTTTACAGAAAACAACGAGCTCCAAATGGACTTGATGGTTTCTTCAGACTTACTTTTTTTGATATTACAGATAATGGTTTTGAATGGGTTGGAGAATGGGTAAATACAACTGAGACCTTTAGTTTTCCAACCTGGAAAATATCCTGTAACAAAATGAGAAGTAATTCTGATACAAAATGACACCCGCACAGCAGCAAAAAATAGAACTCTATAAAACTGTTATTAATAAAGTGGATGGAGTTGAACTAAAAGGCAAAGCCATGCCCTACACCTCCGCGAATGGACACATGTTCTCCCAATTAAATAAAGATGGAGAAATTGGGATCAGACTTTCTGATGATGAAATGAAAGTATTCTTTGCAAAATTTCCTGATTCAGGTCCCTTCAAGTCTTATGGCGCTACAATGAAAGGGTATGTTTTAATTCCCGAAGACATGCTGACAGAGCCTGATTTAATTGCTCAGTACTTATATCAAGGGTATAGGTATGTACTATCTCTGGAACCTAAATAATCTGATACTATATGAATAACCTATATCCATATCTCGTTTTCCCCGGAAATTGTAAAGAAGCAATGGAGTTTTATAAATATATATTTGATGCCGATTCTTTGACTTTAAGAACCTTTAAGGATTCCCCAATTGAAGTCACCGAAAAAGACAAGGACAGAATTTACGATGCAGATTTAACAATCGGTAAACTGCATATCAAAGCTTCTGATGATCATCCATACCACCCTGTTTCTCAAGGAAATAACTTCTCACTATTTATTTCTTTTTCTGATGGTGAAAAGCGAAAACAAGTATTTGATGCGCTTTCTGCAGACGGTAATGTTATGTTTCCTTTGGATGATAACTTTGGGATGGTGCGGGATAAATTCGATATCCAATGGATGTTAATCCCTGAAAAGTAAATTACTTATTCTTCGCCTCAATCCACTTTGCCATATACTTTGTACTCGCATTGGTGTGGTGCATTAGCATAGCTCCTGTAAAGTTCTTTTTACGATGTTGCTTTAAGTGATTCTTTACCTCAAAAATCTTTTGAAGAAGTTCCTCACCAATCTCCTTTTTTGAAAATTGTTGGATAATAATTTGAACACACTTTTTTTGTGCTCTTACCCAGTCAGGTTTTTCCCGGTAAAGTCTGACCGCAGCTTTAGCAAACTCCTCAGGAGTATCTTCAATCATCCCGGGCCAGGATAAATCACCGCGCATTCCTTCTGCTCCAATTGATGTAGTTACCGATGGAGTTCCATACTGCATAGCATCAATCAATTTCCCTTTTAAGCCTGCCCCAAACCGAAGCGGAGCTAAACAAACTCTGGCTTCGCTCATAACTTCAGAGACCTCTTCAGCCCTGCCCTTTACCAAAAATCCTTCAGAAGGTTTGTTTAACTGATTTACTTTTTGTGATGGATAGGCTCCATAAACATACAATTCTGCATCCGGAAGCTCGGTTCTTATAATAGGCCAAATGGTATTTTTTAAATACAAAACCGCATCCCAATTAGGTTCGTGCAGGAAATTCCCAATTGAAATGAAGCCAGTTCGCTCTTCGAAACCAGACCAGGCTGAGTCATAGGCTTTTTCCAGCATAAACGGAGCGTAGTGAATAAGACTTTCATTTACCCCAAAAACATCTCTCAATAAGCTAACTTCAAACTCTGAAATAATTAATGACAAATCGCAGCGGTAGATACTGGCGATTTCTCTTTTCGAGTAGTCGGAGAATAAATCTTCTTCGGTAAATGTCCTTCCTTCTTTTAATGCCTGATGCCTGCCATGTCTCAGGCAATGAAGATCTTCTGTATCTAACACCCTCATTGCATCCGGACATTGTTCGGCCACTCTCCATCCAAACTGTTCTTCGGTCATAAATCGGTCAAAGAGTACGATATCGGGATTCAATCCGGTAATGAATTCATTAAAGGAGGAATCATTGATTTCTATCCGCGCAGTGTTAACCCTTATCGCTTCCAAATCTTCAGCAAACTCGCTTTCTCCGGTTGCTGTTGCAAAGGTGATCCCCCAGCCCTTAGACTTAAAGAGTTCGATTAGTTGCATCATCCTGGAACCTGCCGCCGAAGAACCGGGTTCCGGCCATACTTTACCAATAATGAGGATGTTAAGTTGTTCTGGCATGGGAGATTATACGAAAACCATCTTCATGATTCTTTGTCCTTTTCGAACACACCTTTAAATCTCCTTTCAGGAGGGAAATTTGATTTGAGATCATAAAAGAACCGACCTTAGAATTATTGGCGGAAATAGTGAGCTTATGTTTGAAGCGAGTCCTTTGGACAAATAATTCCACACAGGCTGGAGCTTCTTCATTTGTATAGGAAGAATGAATACCATTGGAATTATTCAGCAAAAACATAGCGAACCCGCCAGGAATTCATAGTCGGGAGCTTTTGCTACTTTTGTCGGCACAAAAGTAGAGAGAAAAACTTAAAAGCTCCAAACACTTCTATTCACTCAAAAATGGAAGAAACTTTCCTAGACATAAATATAATAAGATCAATTACTCTGATATACCCGAATTACATCAGAATAACTCATTTCATCCAGTAAATCTCTGCGAGAAAGCTCTCTTAGAAACTCTTCCGTTACACCGGTAGAATACATCCCGATAATCCCTGAGTAGGAAACTTGATCCAGATAATCTATTCGGTTTAATGTCTGTATATACTCTAATGGAACCCCATTCGCATACAAACCAATGATTCCTGAATATGATAATTCATCGAGATAATCCAGGCGATTTAAACCAACGATATAATCTTCCGTTACCCCGTTCGCATATAAACCGATAATACCTGAATAATTTACTTCATCTAAATAGTCCAGTTGTTCGAGTGTCTCTAAGTAATCAGTAGTCACTCCATTGGCGTATAACCCAACAATTCCCGAATAACTGATGTCATCCAGATAATCCAGATCATGAAGTGTTTGTAAATAGTCTTCGCTTACCCCACTTGTCCACAAAGCTATAATTCCTGAGTAATTGACAGTACCGAGATAGTTCAATTCCTCCAGTTTCTCCATGTAGCTTACCGGAACTCCAGTATTGTACATTGCCAATATCTGTGATTCAGATGGAGTTTCTCTGAAATCAACAGCCCGGACAGCAGTTATATAATCTAAATATGAACCGGAGGAAGTAGACACTCCACTTCCCTGAGATTCAACCACTGCAATACCCTCATCACTATCAAACCAACCACCTATTACCTGAGCAGTTTGTGAGATCGCATTCATAGGATTCCAATCAAAGTACCAGAGAAATATCATTGCCATTACAGCTAAAATTACAACGCGATCTCTTTTCTTCGTGCTCTTTTTTTTAACCCGATAGCTTACTCCCTGATCAATATCTTCTCCCTCATCAATCGAGTTTTCGTGGATATAATCATCCAGATCAAAATCAGGATCGTTGTTATCCAGATCGTTGGAAACGCCTTTTTTGAATTTATCTTTTCGTGAACTCATAATGCCCTCTGGTTTATTAGAACTGTACTCTACACGAATGAGTAAGGGATTGGTTTCGGATGGTACGAAAAAGACTTGTCATCCTGAAGAGTGAATAGAGATCAGCTCAGGCTATTTTCAGTAACTTAATGGAGTTCGATAATAATTAACAACCTTTCTTACGTAGCTCAGGGTGACAGCAAAGTAAGTTCTTTGTCCTACACCCGGAGATTGCTTCGTCACATTCGTTCCTCGCAAAGACATTATCAAAACCTATCCAACCTCAGGAAGTTTACGGGTAGATCAGTCTTCCCATTCAATGCCAGATCAGCGAGGATCTCTCCCACTACCGGTACGAACTTAAATCCGTGTCCGCTGAAGCCTGCTACCATCACTACCTTTGAATTCGTTTCGGGCAGGAAATCGATGATAAAATGCTCATCCGGGGAATAGGTATACATTCAGGCGGTGACATCCACCACTTCTCCCAAAGCCTCTGGCAGATATTTTCTTAGTATCGAAATGATCTTTTCTTTTTCCAGTTCTGAATCAAAATCATTCAGTTCATCCGGGTGAATTACTTCACCGACGGCATGATGAGCGACTTTTAAGAGCCCGTTCCCACCCTCTTCTTTAGGAATAATCGGGAAGCCGTAAAAGATTCCGGGATAACCGGGTTCGGCAATCACCCAGCAAGGAAATTGATCCCGTTCGAACAGCTGTGGATTCTCAGTGTTAATCCAGAAAATAAGCTGACGGGTTACTTGCAGCTGACTCGAATATCCCGGAAGTAGTCGATGCGTGTACGCTCCCGCTGAAAGAATAAGCTTTTCGGTGTGATACTCCATTTTGTCGGTATGTACTTCTACATAGGAATCCTGCATCCTCCAGCCCATCACCTGTTCTCCGGTTTGCACCTCCGCTCCCAGTATCTCCCCCTGCTCCACATAAGTGTTGATAGTTTGATCCGTCAATGCAAAGCCCGCTTCCGGTTCCAACAACACATCAAAGTCATCTGGTACAGTAAACATTCTATGTTCAGAGTTCAATGTTCCATGTTCAATGTTCAATCCATATTGCTCCGCCGATCGCTTCACTCCCTTCATCACCTCATGCTCCGACTCCCCGAAGTACACCAGTCCGTTTTGATGAAACAGTTGTTTCCCGCTTAACTGTTGGATAGCATCCCAGCCTTTATAGGCTTCTTCCAGTAAAGGCACATAATCCGGATGCTCGAAATAGGCTTTACGAACAATCCTGGTCTGACCCGAATGGGAACCTTTGGCATGACCAATCCCAAACTGCTCCAGGCCCAACACCTTCACTCCCCGCTTTGCCAGCTGATACAAAGCCGAAGAACCCATGGAGCCGAGGCCGATGATGATGGTGTTGAACATTTAGAGTAGTTTTAATTGCTAAAAAAAGAAGTTGATATGAATTGAATTTGATTTAGGTCAAAAAAAAATTGAACATTAAGCATGTAAGGTTTAAGGGTTAAAATTTATGTTATCAGATCAATTTATAATTGAACAAAAAAATTCACTTCAAGAGCTTGGGCAAGAATTACATAAAGAAGCTGAATATGCGAAAATCATATTTGATTTAAATAACCCTGAAAATGAAATAGAATGGTATAGATCTGTAAGGTCAACTTGTATTTATGGAACATTTCTCATTCAAATACTTATTGATGAACTTGATAAATATAAGAGTTTCTCCGAAGAGCAAATTAGGTTTTATATTGGAAAAATAGCAATTCAATCCTTTCTAGATGTAATAAACATATATGAGAAAAGCATAAATAAATTAGTTAATTCAAATGAACATTTATCAAAAATGATTCAGATACGAATCAATAAAAAGGTTCAAATTTTAGAGAAAAGTTGGAAAACTGAGGTAAATAGAAAGTCTAGAGATCTAAAAGATAGTTTGGTTAAATCTATCAAAAGAAAATCATTTGAGATGAAATTCATCCGCGATACTTTAAAAAAGAATGAAGTAATAGATGACCTAGACTATGATATACTTGAATTTTCTTGGGATATTCGAAATTCAATGCACAATAATTTTGTAGCAATTAAGGACATTGAATTTAGCGCACCAGGAACAAGTTTAAATTATTCTTTTAGTTTTAAAAAAGGGGAAGAACTATATCATCCCACTGACTTGAAATCATTTTATCAAATGAGCAGACAAATAATATTTATTCAATTTAAAATACTTCAACACTTTAATAAGAAAGAAGAGATACTATAGAATAATCACACATATTCCTTCGATACCCCCCAACTAACGCAAGCGTCCGCTTGTGCTAACAAAACCCTACATATTCCTTCGATACTGCCCGCCGACTTCGTAAAGGGCATGTGAAATCTGTCCCAAGCTGGCGAAGGACTGAAGCCCTTCGCTTGATTACCTGACCAGTTTAGTTCACCAGCGAAGGGATTTATTCCTTCGTTATCGCAACTACCCTCCCACTATGAGATTGCTTCGTCGGGTAATTTTTCGGGCTTTTCCGAAAAAAACAGACTCCTCGCAATGACGGTATTTATTTGTAGTGAAAACCAGGACTGTCTCCCCTTGGGGGGAGACAGAAATCAAACCTGTTTGATTTCAGAGAGAGGACCGTGAGGGCTACAATAATGTCATTAGTTTATCCAAACTTTTACACACCCCTAAATCCCCTCTCGAGAGGGGACTTTTTGTTTGTCGGGAAAATATGTGATTACATATTCCTTCTGTGCTGCCCGCCTACTTCATAGAGTGCATGGGAAATCTGTCCGAGGCTGGCGAAGGACTGAAGCCCTTCGCTTGATTACCTGACCAGTTTAGTTCACCAGCAAAGGGATTTATTCCTTCGTTATCGTAACCAGCCCCCCAATTACGAGATTGCTTCGTCGGGTAATTTTTCAGGCCTTTCTAAAAAAAACAGACTCCTCGCAATGACGGTATTTATTTGTAGTGAAAACCAGGACTGTCTCCCCTTGGGGGGAGACAGAAATCAAACCTGTTTGATTTCAGAGGGAGAACGGTGAAGGCTATGAAAATTCGAGCCATTTCCATTCCTCTCCCTGATCAGCACGCAAGCGTACTGATCTGTCCCTCCTCAAGGAGGGACAGTTTTGCACCTCATTTTATTTCTGAATCAAAACCCAAACATTCCGTTCGTATTGGCTAAACCTTCGGTTGGAATAGGTTGAATGATATCCCAGTGTTCCACTGCTTTTCCATCTTCAAAGCGGAACAAATCGTAAAACACATTGGTGGTTCCGTTCCACTCCACTTCACTTACGGTAAGCACGAAATTACCTTCACCCAGTACTTTATGGATTTTGGTATACCGGAACATATTGTTCTGTGAAGTGAGATACTGAACGGCTTCTATAATTCCATTTAACCCGTCTTTGATATCAGGATTATGCTGATGGTATTGCTCGGTACTAATGTATTCAGTGATTTTCCCCGGGTTTTTGCCCATAAGAACATCTTCAATCAGAGCTATGGCAAGTGCTTTATTAGCTTCTGTTTTATCATGATCTGTGGCAGTAGTAGGTCCATCGGTTTGCGTTCTGCCATTGGCTGTTTCTTTTACTAAAGGAGTCATTGCATCCCAATGTTCGGCTACTTTTCCATTCTCGTCTAACCGTATGATATCAAAGGAAACCATTTCTTCTGCTCCAAATGGCTTGGCGTTTCTCCAGATGTTGTGCATAAACACATAATTGCCATCCCCGAACATCCTGATATTCTCTGCTGTAGTACCATGTTCCTGCAAAATGGGCATCATTTGAATAAATGGTTCTAATCCGGTAGGAATAAATGGATTATGCTGAATGTAATCAGCATTCGCGAGTTCCCGCATCGTGGCTGGGTCGTTGCTTAATACAGCACCTAAGAAAGTGCCTACGGTTTGTTTGTTATTCATAATTGTTGTCTTTGATTGGTTAATAGTTTGTGCCTGTGGTGAGTTGCCTGTGGCAAAAAAAACTGCCATCACAACAGCGATCATTATTTTTTTCATAGATTTTGTCATCTGATTAAAGATTATTACTTTTGAATCGCAAGCAATAATACAAAATTACTTTCATATTGCAAGTAATAATTTAAATTAATTTTATTTTGCAAGTGATATATACCGGTACTATCGAATGAATCAGGATTTCAGATGTGATTGTCCTATTACCTCCGCCCTTGACATATTGGGCGATAAATGGATGTTGGTGATCGTAAAACAGATGCTTATGGAAGGCAGTGAAACGTTCAAAGACTTTACAGAAAGCGAAGAATCTATCGCAACCAATATACTTTCAGTAAAACTGAAGATGCTTGAAGAGGTGGGAATTATCTCTAAAAACAAGCTACCGGATAACAAAAAAAAGAATCTTTATTTGTTAACGGATACGGGTTTAGCACTTACTCCCATCATTGTCGAACTTGCAAACTGGAGTGATACTCACCTCAGGAATATGCATCCCACCATTCGGAATGGAGAAGCAATGGAATTGTTACGTAGCGATAAGAAAGCTTTTGCAGATATGCTGGTAAAAAATTACAGGGATAAGCTGGCGAATACCGAGTATGTAAAGGCTTAATAAATTTAGTATCCTGGAGTCCCAGGCTGCCGAAATACTGAAGTCCCTCGCTTAATTACCTGACCAGTTTAGTTAACCAGCGAAGGAATTTATTCCTTCGTTATCGAAACCAGCCCCCAATTACGAGATTGCTTCTTCGGGTAATTGAAGGCTTTTTCGAAAAAAACAGACTCCTCGCAATGACGGCATTGTTAGTGATATAAGCCAGAATTGTCTCCCCTTGGGGGGAGACAGAAATTAAACCTGCCTGATTTCAGAGAGAGGACGGTGAGGGCTACAATAATGTCATTAGTTTATCCATACTTTTACACACCCCTAAATCCCTAATGAAACAAGTTCAGCACAGGCTTCTCGAGAGGGGACTTTTTGTTTGTCGGGAGAATACGTGATTACATATTCCGCCTGTACTGCCCGCCTACTTCGTAGAGTGCATGTGAAATTTGTCCCAGGCTGGCTACTTTCACGGTTTCCATGAGTTCTTCGAAAAGATTTCCGTTTTCTCTTGCTACGGTTTTAAGTCGATCAATGGCCGCCTGAGCTTCAGATTCATTTCTTTTCCAGAAAGCTTCCAGATTATCGATCTGCTGTTTCTTCTCTTCTTCGGTAGAACGGATAAGTTCAATGGGTTTATCCTCTTCTTCGTTTTCTTTCCCAAAGAAGGTATTTACTCCGATAATCGGAAGTTCTCCACTGTGTTTTTTGCTTTCGTAATAGAGACTTTCATCCTGGATCTTTCCACGCTGATACATGCTTTCCATAGCTCCCAGAACGCCACCTCTTTCTGTGATGCGATCGAACTCGGTGAGGATGGCTTCTTCCACTAAATCGGTGAGTTCATCTATGAAAAAGGAACCCTGGTTAATGTTTTCATTTTTAGCAGTTCCCATCTCTTTATTGATGATCATCTGAATAGCTAAAGCGCGACGTACAGACTCCTCAGTCGGCGTAGTAATTGCTTCATCGTAAGCATTGGTGTGCAGTGAGTTACAATTATCATAAATTGCCAATAGTGCCTGCAATGTGGTACGGATATCATTAAACTGAATCTCCTGTGCATGAAGTGAACGACCACTGGTTTGAATGTGATATTTCAGCTTTTGGGAGCGGTCATTCGCATCGTATTTATTCTTCATCGAAATCGCCCAGATACGGCGAGCTACCCTTCCGATTACTGCATATTCAGGATCTAATCCATTACTGAAAAAGAAAGACAGATTATGCGCGAAATCATCGATATTCAATCCACGGGCTAAATAATATTCCACATAAGTAAATCCATTGGCCAAGGTAAATGCAGCCTGAGTTATAGGATTCGCACCCGCTTCCGCAATATGATATCCTGAAATAGATACTGAATAGTAATTACGGACTTTATGCTGAGTGAAGTACTCCTGCATGTCTCCCATCATCTTAAGGGCAAATTCAGTGGAAAAAATACAGGTATTCTGCGCCTGATCCTCCTTGAGAATATCTGCTTGCACGGTTCCCCGAACTACGGCCAGTGCGTTCGCTTTAATCTTTTGATAAGTTTCCGCATCGATCAACTGATCTCCGCTAATACCGAGAAGCCCTAAACCAAAACCGTTATTTCCTTTAGGAATTTCATTCGTGTATTGAGGAACAGGAACATTTCTTTCTTTGAAATAAGCTTCGATTTTCTTCTGCGCTTCTTGCCACTTTCCCTCAGCTTTTAAATATCGCTCTACTTCCTGGTCGATGGCTGTGTTCATAAACATAGCCAGAATCATCGGGGCAGGACCATTGATAGTCATTGATACAGAAGTAGTTGGAGACGTTAGTTCAAAACCGGAATAAAGTTTCTTCATATCATCCAGCGTACAAATACTTACTCCGGAGTTTCCAATCTTACCGTAAATATCAGGTCGGTAGCCGGGATCCTCTCCATAAAGCGTAACCGAATCAAATGCGGTTGAAAGTCGGGCTGCAGGCAATCCCTCACTAACGAAATGAAATCGCTTATTGGTACGCTCAGGAGTTCCTTCACCGGCAAACATACGGGTTGGATCTTCCCCTTCCCTTTTAAAAGGAAATACACCCGCCGTGTATGGAAAATAGCCGGGTAGATTTTCCTTCAGGGCAAAGCGAAGTCGCTCCCCGGAATGCTTTGTTTTCGGAACCGCCACTCTCGGGATTTTCAATCCACTTAGAGATTCCCGGTACAACTCGGTTTTAATGACTTTATCCCGGATTTTACTTTCGAAAAAGTCTTGCTGATAGTTTTCAGATAGCTTATCCCAACCCTCCAGGATAGATTTAGGAACTCGATCCAGTTCGTCTTCCCATCGTTTTTGAAGGGGTTTTAATGACTCAATAGCTTGTTTGTTAGCTGATTCATTTTCTTTTAATTGTGAAATAGCTCCTTTTATCTCATCCCATTTTGAGGCTATATCAAACTGATCTTCTACCCATTGGTGATAATTTCTGATCGTTTCTGAAATCTCAGATAAATATCTGACTCGTTTCCCGGGGATGATTGCCTGTGCCTGAATATCTTCAGAAGGCTTAGAATTGGTGTAAATGGAAGTCTCCCACCCGACACCATACTTATCATTAATCTTATCAACGATAGCCTTAAACAGGCGATTTACACCTTCATCATTGAATTGAGCCGCTATAGTTGGATAAACCGGCATTTCTTCAGGCTTGGAATGCCATTGACCTGCATTCCGCAACATTTGTTTACGGATATCACGAAGTGCATCCTGAGAACTTTTCTTCTCAAATTTATTCAATACAACTAACTCAGCTAAATCCAACATATTGATCTTCTCAAGCTGAGTAGAAGCTCCGTATTCACTGGTCATTACATACATTGGGATGTCAGTCAGATCCACTATCTCCGTTCCGCTCTGACCAATCCCACTCGTTTCCACAATAATCAGATCGAATCCGGCTACTTTGTATAGTTCAATCACAGACTCAAGAGCCGCACTCGTCGAGCGATTGGATGCCCTGGTTGCAAGACTTCTCATAAAGACTCTTTCCGTATCAATGCTGTTCATTCGGATACGATCCCCAAGCAACGCTCCACCTGTTTTTAACCTTGATGGATCTACGGAAATAATACCAATCGTAAGATCTTCGAATTCAGTTAAAAACCTACGTACGATTTCATCGGTAAGAGAGCTTTTCCCTGCCCCACCGGTACCCGTAATTCCAAGAAGCGGTATATCAATACTTAAATCAGGTAATATATTTTTTCCATTGGCACTCTTTAATTTACCATCTTCATATTTGAGAAATTCAAAGTGATCATTCTCAAGAATACTAATCCCTTTTGCTAGTACTTTATGTTCCTTTACATCGATCTTCTCAGGATCAAAATCACCAACCAAAACCGGATCAAAATCACATTCTTTGAGCATGAAATTGATCATACCCTGAAGTCCCATTTTACTTCCATCATCTACCGAAAAAATACGGGTGACTCCTGCTTCATGGAGATCATCAATCTCTTCCTGAACAATTACTCCACCGCCTCCTCCAAATACTTTGATATGTCCGGCTCCATTTTCCTGAAGCAGTTCAATCATATATTTGAAATACTCAACATGTCCACCCTGATATGAGCTAATCGCAATTCCTTGCACATCTTCCTGGATAGCACAATTCACGATTTCGTGTACCGAGCGATTGTGTCCCAAATGAATAACCTCTGCCCCGCTGCCCTGTAGAATCCTTCGCATAATGTTTATGCTGGCATCGTGCCCGTCAAATAAACTGGCCGCCGTTACAAACCTGATTTTATGCTTTGATGAATAAGGTTTTTCGGGAGAACCGTTCAAATTCTCTTTACTCTCTGATTGATTGTTTTTCTTTGTTTTTATTGCCATTTGCAATGATTTTCAATTTTATGGAAGCGGTTCCAAAGGTAAGAATTAATTGCCAGAAATTCTTTTTTTCATTCAATAGTTGGAGGAGTGTCTCTGTTATAGCTCATCCATAAATCCAGTTGTACATATTCCTCCTGATATTTTTTTAATGCCGGCCAATCAGGTTTAAAGTAATCTATGAGTTCCTGTTGCTGATTAATCATCTCCATGAGAGAGCTTTTCATCATCTTTTTTTGCTCTTCAGAAAGCATAGCCATCCCGTTAATCTCATCAATTTGTGGTTGAAGATCTTTCTTTTGTTGATCTACATCTTCCTGATCTTCCATGCTTGAATATCCGGCGTACACTCTTTCGGTAAGAGCATCGAATTCATCAGCTGAATAACCAACTGTTGGAAGCCATGCATCTCTCTCTTTGTAGTAGGCTACGATCACATCATCATACTCTGCAGCATTGGATTTATATTTCAATTGAAGCTCAAAAGCATCAATAATCGTAACGAACCATTTTTTTACTTCCTGTTCTGATAGTGCTTTTTCAAATGGTTGTGCAATTAATCCTTCCGCAAAATAGATCGTAAATAATAGGGATAGAATAATTCTGATTCTTAATGAAAGACTACTTAGCATTTTCATTTTCATTTTCTTTTTTAACATCAATAAGGTTAGAGTTCGCTTCTAAATCTTTTTTATACACCAATGTTCGGTAAGGGAATGGGATTTCGATTCCTTCTTTGTCGAATCTTTTTTTGATGCTTTCGAGTAAATCCGTTCCCATTACAAATGCTGAAGGGGGATCTGCTGCAGTAGCCCATGCACGTAGATTCACAGAAAAGTCGCCTAAAGTCAATACTCTAACTGGCACCTTTGGATCACCGTTTTCAAGCTGTTCTTCTGTTCTTGTATCAACAAAATTTGGGTGAGCTTCAACTTCTTCCTGCATTATCTTTCTGGCTAAATCGATATCAGAATCATAACTGATCCCCACATCTATCCATTTAATAATTTTATCATCACCGTAGTTGGAGTTGATAAGTACTTCATCACTGATTACAGAGTTAGGGATAATGATTCGTTTATTCTCAAAGTTACGAATCACTGTGTGCCTTAAATTAATGTCTTCAACAACTCCGCTCAGGTCAGTTCTAATCTGTAATCGGTCGTTAATTTTGTAAGGTTTAAATATCACTATAAAAATACCCCCAATTATGTTGGATAATGCCTGCTGTGAAGCAAAACCAACTGCAACAGCAAACAAACCGGCACCGGCCAATAACGAGGTTGCAATTACACGAAGTGATGGAATCATGTAAATGGCGAAACTTATGCCTGTAAGGTAAATAAGAACCGTTATTCCCCTTTTCAGAAACTTTAAGTTAGTAAGATCATGTGCTTCTCCATCCCCTGCTTCTGTTTTTTTGATCGCTGAGTTGAATAATCTCCTGGAAAGTGAGGCAATTATTATTGTTGCGAACAGGATTACTCCAATCTTGATAGGTAGATGCCAGATTTCAGGGATGAAGTCTATAATTTTTTCTTCCATTTAAAATTCGATAAATATTTCTGAAGTAAATCCGGTCCGTACATTTACTCTTCGTTGCAAATAATAAGGCTCAGGAGCTTTAAAAGGAATAACAGTTCCGCTGTCCCATCGCCCGTTTTCATTCTCATCTTTAAATACGATTAGTTGATAATCGACCGGAGCAAGATTCTGTACAATGATTGAACCAGTAAAAACAGAATCTAGAATAAAATCAATATTTTCATTAATTAGTGAGAATGAAAAACTGCTTATTGAGTCTTCATCTGTAATTGAAAGGCTTAATTCACCTAGTTCAGAGGCATTCCAAATTTCTGGTTCTAAAAGTTGTCTTCGCTGAGTAGCCGGATTCCATATTAAAAACTGGTAGTCAATTCCTTCAATCCATGTCTCTTCCTGTGGTTCAATAAACAGAGTATTACGTTCGGTTTCTATAGCTGGCCAATCATTAAAAGACACATCGCCTTCAACTACAACAATAGAATCAATTAACATTGGATCGCTGATGGGAGCAGCATACATTACTTCTATTCGCTGAGAAGGAAATATTCCATTTTTGGTTTTGTGTTCGATAATTCGTTGAAGTGTGGTGTCTTCCTGAGCACTTCCTTCAAATTCAATCCCTTCTGAAATAGCAGTATTGCCAAAACCATCGGTAATTCCTTCAAGAGATAGAGAGTAAATGTCATTCTCGTTCAGATCTCCCTCACTTTGGGCAAAAAGTACAAACGGATCTTTTTTCGAAATGTAAAGTGGGTAAGCCTCTGAGTATGTATTTCCCAAAGAATCCAGTACAGTCAAAGAAGCGTCCTTTTGAAGCTCAATATTCTCATTAAATCGCAGTCGCATTCTTTTAGAAGAGAATAATCCTACTCCCTGTAGTTTTGGGGCCAAAGAATCACTCTGAACAGTATAGAGCACATCTAAGGTATCAGAACCGGCTTTTTCGAGTTCAATGATTTCTTTGTTAAAAGGCTGAGCTGACTCACTTCCCTGATCCCAAATTTTATTTCTATTCCTATCATCTACATACAGCGCCTGGTACCTCCCTTCCCTTAAATAGGAAAAATTGAATACTCCTCCTGTATCGGCTTGTGCCTGATAAATTGCTTTTGCTGAAAGGTCTATTGGAGCCCTGTAAAGCAGTACCTTCGCTCCTTCCGCTGACTCTCCGGTATCAGCTATTCTGATCCTACCAGTCACCTTTCCTTCATCAATCTCATCTCCGGTGGATACAGCAAGTGTGATAGGTGCTCCGATTTTATTTCGTTTGGTATCGGTTATATCGGCACCTAAGGTTAAAATAAGGGTAGTTGAATCCGGTAATTCCTGCTCAAATTCTATAATCAACCTTTTTCGCTTCCAGCTTGTTTTATACTGCAGACCAAGATCAGGTTCAACGGTTATGTTATTCTGTATGGAAGAACGATTTACAAATTCAGAGAACTGAAACTCAAATTTCTTTCCGTCAAAGTTAGTAGTACCCGATGCAGGGATAGTTTCCAAAACCTCTGGACCAGTCTTATCACTGGGGCCTCCTGTTGGTGAAGATGGTGTTGCACACGATAAAAAAGTAATCGCAACTACTAACACTAAAATGTGATATAACAACGGGATTTTTTTAACGTACATTTGTTCGGGCTCAATCATCGGGCAAATATACAAACGGGATTTATAACTTATGGGAGAAGCTTAGAAAATTAAAATGGTATCTCGTAATAATCACATTCATCATTGTTTTACAAGCTTAATATTGCTTGGGATTATCTTTTTATCAGCGGGATGCCATTCGTATATGCTTGATGATGCTCAGTACGAACTTAGAGATTCTTTTACAGATGGAAATTATGAGCGATCACAATCCCTTCTGAACAAATTTGAGGACAAGAACCTCTACAGATCTAAAGACAAAGTGCTTTGGAATCTAGAAAACGGAATGATTTATCATTTCTCGGGGAAATACGATTCGAGTACCGCATATCTGAACAGAGCTGAGATTGAAATCGAAAATAATTATACCAAAAGTATCAGCCGTGGATTCGCTGCTTTTTTAAGTAATGATAATAAGCTCGCTTACAATGGCGAACCTTATGAGAACATTTACCTGAATGCCTTTAAAGCATTGAATTTTGTACATCAGAAAGACTGGGAAGGCGCCTTGGTTGAAACCAGAAGAATGTCTTTCAAGATGGAACAGCTGGATATAAAAATAAAAGGTCTTGCCGACGCTTTTTCTAAAGCTGATACTACAGGTAAAGCTGAATGGACATCAGGTAAAGTAAATATTCAGAACAGCGCATTTAGTCATTATTTATCTGCCGTACTCTATGCCAAAACAGACCGCCCTGACAACGCCCGAATTGAATTTGAGAAACTGGGCATAGCTCTTGAAGAGCAGGCACAACTTGGGAATTATGATCCATTTGATGTTTCAACTCTGTCTCAAATACGAGAACCTGAAACTTATAACGTACTTCTGACTAGTTTTACCGGGCAATCACCTATTAAATCTCAGGAAGATATCAGACTCTGGGATAAAGACTTTTATTTAAAATTTTCATTCCCAGTCGTGGAACTCTACCCTACTCATGTTTCTGGTGTCAGGGTAATCATAAATGGTAAAGAAGATACCAACCTGCACCTGATTGAAGAGATGGATCTGGTCTCGAAGGATGTCTATCAAGCCAAACAACTAATTATTTATAGTCGTGCCTTAGTGAGATCCTTAGTAAAAGCCGGTGGTTCTAAATTTATTAGTAATGCTTTAGAGGATGAAAATAAAAACCTTGGTCTGTTAGCCAGTATAGCAAGTCTGATATTTAAAGAAACCACGGAAAAAGCTGATTTAAGAGGCTGGCAAACCTTACCAGGGCAGGCCTGGATGAATGTAATAAAGTTATCTCCCGGGAATAATCAGGTTAGGTTAGAATATCTATCATACACAGGAAGAGTACTTTACTCTGAAGATTATGAAGTAGACATCACCGAAAACACCGAACTGGAACTTATAGAATCGATTTATTCAAAATGAACATTAAAACCAACAAACCAACAATCACCGCTATGAAATATTCTTTTTTAAGCATCATCATGTTGGCTATGCTTATCACAGCATGCCGACCTTCAAATGAAGTAACCCGAATTGATCCGGGTTCAAACACCGATCTTTCCGGGAGATGGAATGATACTGACGCACGCCTTGTAGCCGAAGAAATGATCAGTGACGCTCTCACAAAACCTTGGCTGAATCAATTCAGCAGAAACAACCAGCAACCTCCTGTTCTAATTCTGGGACGTGTTCGTAATGAAAGCATGGAACATATTGATACCGAAGTATTCACAAAAGAAATGGAGCGTGCTTTCGTGAATTCAGGATCAGTATCTATGGTAGCCAACTCTCAGGAACGTCAACAAGTGCGTGAGGAAAGAGAAGATCAGCAAATAAACGCATCTTATGAAACCACCAAAAAGATGGCTCAGGAACTTGGTGCCGACTTTATGATGATTGGGAGTATCAATTCTATTGTAGATGAAGCCGTGGATAACCGAACACTTGCTGTATTCTATACTGTAAACCTCGAACTGGTTAATGTAGAAACCAATCAAAAAGTCTGGATTGGAAACAAGAAGATTAAAAAGCTAATCGAGCGCAGAAACTATCGCGGTTAATTCTTTGAACTATTTAATCACAAAAGGCTTTCTGATTTTCAGGAAGCCTTTTTTTATTTTCAGTCATTAGATTTATGTATCCAAACTACCCCGCCATATATACCGATTTTTATGAGCTCACCATGGCTCAGGGATATTTCCTATCCGGGAAACACAATCAACAAGCCACCTTTGATTATTTCTTCAGAAAATGTCCTTTTGAAGGAGGTTATGTAGTATTCGCGGGATTATCTGACTTTCTTCAATTACTTAAAGATTTTCGATTCAGTAAGAAAGAGATTACCTATCTGAAAGAACAGGGATTCAAAGACTCCTTCCTAAAGTTTCTATCTGATTTTGAATTCACAGGAACCATCTATTCAGCTAAAGAAGGTGAAATAATTTTCCCAAATGAACCTATTCTCAGGGTTGAAGGAAATATTCTCGAGGCTCAGATTATTGAAACGCTATTACTGAATATTGTTAATTATGAGTCTTTAATAGCAACGAAAGCTGCCAGAATAAGAGAAGTAGCTGGTGATAAAGTGGTTCTGGATTTTGGTTTACGCAGAGCACAGGGTTTGGGAGGTATTCATGGCAGTAAAGCTGCAGTAATAGGTGGCCTGAATGGAACTTCAAATGTGTATTCCGGACTTCTTTTTGGGCTTGACGTGAGCGGTACAATGGCTCATTCCTGGGTTCAATCTTTTGAGGATGAACTTACTGCATTCAGAACCTATGCGGAGCATTATCCCGACTCTACCGTGCTTCTTGTAGATACTTATGACACCCTGAACAGTGGGATACCAAATGCGATCAAAGTTGCTAAAGAATTAGAAGCTAAAGGACATCAATTAAAAGCAGTCCGTTTAGATAGTGGCGATCTGGCCTATTTCTCAAAAAAGGCTCGTAAACAACTCGATAAAGCTGGTCTGGATTATGTTAAGATTGCTGCATCCAATCAGCTTGATGAATTCCTGATCCGCAGTTTGAACGAACAAAAAGCCCCCATCGACTTATTTGGGGTTGGTACAAAGTTAATTACAGCTTATGACCACCCTGCCTTGGATGGAGTGTATAAATTAAGTTCTGTTGCAGGAAAACCTACTCTTAAAATTTCTGAAAATATTGAGAAAATCACTCTTCCTGCATCCAAAAAAGTAGTGCGTTATCTGAATAACGATGGGACTTTCAATTGTGATAGAATCCTTTTGTCAAGTGAGGAATCTGCTGAAACTATTCAACATCCTCATTTTCCAACGAAAACCACCCCGACTCAGGAATTTGAATCTATTGAGTTGCTTTCCAAAGTTGTAGATAAAGGTATTCTGAAGATTAAGACACCTTCCGCACAGGAAAGTGCTGCATATGCGAAAGCACAGTTACAGAAATTAAGTGCGGAGCATCGACGTTTTGATAACCCACATGTGTATAAAGTTGGAATAAGCAAAAAGCTTGGCGATCTCAGAGATCAACTTATAAAGGAGAATAACTAATGGAAGCACTGGTAATCATTGATGTACAAAATGACTTTTGTCCGGGTGGTAAACTAGCTGTTCCGGGTGGTGATGAGATTGTACCCGTCATCAACTCTCTTCTACCCTATTTCCATCAGGTAATCCAAACACAAGACTGGCATCCTCAAGATCACACATCATTTGCCTCAAATCATTCTGAAAAGTCAGAATACGAAACCATTTCGTTGGATTATGGAGAACAGGTTTTGTGGCCGGATCATTGTGTGCAAGGAAGTCAGGGAGCTGAGTTTCATCCCGTTTTAATAACCAATGATACTCGTTTAATTGTTCGTAAAGGATTCCGGAAAGAAATTGACTCCTACTCTGCCTTTTTTGAAAATGATCAGAGAACTAAAACCGGATTAGATGGTTTTCTTTCATCTCTTGGAATAACGAAGCTTTTTTTATGCGGACTGGCTACTGACTTTTGTGTAAAATGGTCCGCTCTGGATGCATGTAAACTTGGGTATGAAGTTTCCCTGATTGAAGATGCCGTAAAAGCAATTGATTTGGATGGTTCAGAAGCAGTCGCTATCAATGAAATGAAAGATGCCGGAGTCAAATTCATCTCATCTGATTCTATCAAACGGGAAAGAAGTGAATGAATGACTCTTTTGACTATTGCATACTTGGAGCAGGACTTGCGGGTATTTCATTAGCTTATGAGCTTTCAAAAGAAAATGTCTCCATTTGTATCATTGACCCCGATGGGGTTGCTTCAGGAGCTTCAGGGACACCGCTGGGACTAGTTAATCCCGCAACTGGACGCTACGCCTCTCAATCCTGGGAAGCAAAACTCTGTTACGCTAAAATTTTGTCGAATCTTGAACTGGTACAGAATACATCTCCTGTTCAGTTTTACAAACAAACGGGAGTTCTCCGCCCAGCAATGGAAGAAAAAATTGCCGGCAGAATGAAAGAGAATTTCACATCTCAGGATTGGCCGGATGGCTGGATCGAGTGGAAAAATGAAAATGAGATACAAAAATTCCATCCTGGAATAACCTGCGTAGGAGGTGGCGTTTGGCTTCCCATTGGATTGACTGTAGATATTAGTACTTATTTAAAATCGTTTGCTGATTATCTTTCGTTAAAAGAAATTCATCAAATTTATAATGCAGAGTATTTAATAGAAAAGAGAAATGACTACTGGGAGTTAAACTTTACCAACTCAAACTCTATTAAAGTACAAAACCTTGTCTTTGCTACTGGATCTTCAACAATCAAATCTGGTTTCTGGAAAGGCTTACCTGTCCATCCTGTCAAAGGTCAGCTTGCTGTGCTAGAGCCTGAATCACCCTTAAGTTTCAACCATGCGATTTCTGCACGTGGTTATATGACTTCAATGAATCCAAATCAATTTGTTGTTGGTAGCACTTATGAACACTCCTTTGACCATGATAATACGGATCAGCAAGGGCTTGATTATCTACTCGGACGATTTCGAAAAGTACTTCCAAACCTACACGACAATTCGAAAGTAGTTCATCAATGGGCCGGAATACGAGCTTCTACACCAAATCGAATGCCTATACTGGGTAAACATCCCTCCCACCAAAATATGTTCGTTTTTGCCGGCTTAGGATCTAAAGGATTGCTTTATTCAGCATATTTAGCAGAATGCATGAAAGAGTTTTTGGTGAATAATAAAGAGTTGCCTGAAGAAATAAGTATCAGCCGGCTGGAATTCACACCATAAAAAAACCTCATGCAGAAACTACATGAGGTTTAAAATTATTCAGTCAAATGGAAACTAGAATCGGAATACCAATCCACTCCAAGCAACTGTGGCTGAACTACCATTTTCGGCAGAATTTGCAACTGTTGATACTGCAACGGTAAACTCAAAGAATCGGAAATCAAGACCCGCTCCGAAAGAGTACGCTGTTGAAGAATAGCCACCTAATCGGGTACCCACTCGTATAGGGATAAAGTTAAGGAATCTATACTCAGCTCCTAAAGTAAGTACACTTCGCTCACTATTTGTTCCCAGATCATTAAAGCCAAAGCCATAATCCAGAGTAGTAGTTAGTTTACCTAATGTGAGTGCAGCTCCAAAATTATACATTCCCGGAAGACTGTATTTTTGAGCTCCTACTGATTCTGAAGAAAAACCACCATATACATCGTTCTGTAGACTATCAGCAAGGTCTTCGAAATAATCGCCTGGCGTTTTATCACCAACATCCCCATCAATATTAGCAATACCTGCGGCAGTAACACGCGATGGGTTTTCATCATAACTAATACTACCCATATCAGTAATAGACATTGCAACTCTTAAAACTTGTTTATTGCCCAAAAGTCCAAGAGCTGGAATGGATACATCGATTTCTGCAGTAACTCCAAGATCAAGCCCAAAACCTGATCCTAAAGAACCCGCATCAGAACCGTCATAGTCAAGAAAGTCATCTAATTTAGCATCCGTATCTAATTCACGAGCTGCTGCATAATCAGATAGTTGTTCTGACAAATCACCATAACTATAGAGCGAATACTGGAAATCATGCATAATTCCACCTTCGCTGGATCCTGTCACAGGATTAACTGTTAACGTAGAAGTAAAATCCAGTTCTGTTGATTGTATTCCAACAAGATATTTAGGAGCAGCTCCTGCATAAAGTTTTATACCATTTATAAACGGAAGTTTTTCAATCAAACCCGTTAAAGGTATTGGCAACTCCATTGCATATCCAAAAGAAAAAGAAGCGTAGGATAGTGTTCTGGAATTAAAGTTAACAGGAACGCCCGAACCTCCGAACTGATCGGAATCAAAACCATAAAATGCGAGCTCCATTAACCCCTTATTTAAAGTGAGATCCTGAGTTGTACGCACTCTTGATGCAAAACTGAATGCCATCTTATTTCCACGGTTTGAAAACCCTAGAGGAACCACGGAGAATGTAGCAGCCAGATCACGTGTGTTATTTTGATCAGCTCCAAACCAATCATTTAACATATCAACCCGGGTTTGCCCATTGATGGTTAGTCCCTTTGTTAAATACCGATCATATACATCTAAATTGAGGAAAGTTCCTCCCGCTCTGAACCCAATACCACCAACAAGACCAATGCTTCGCTTTGGTTTCCTGCCGGTATTGTCAATCATGAGATTTGCAGGATTCAGGAAATTAGCATGGTATCCATCTACAAATGCGGTTCCACCACCACCCATTCCAAGGGTGGCTGAACTATAGTGCCTACTTTGAGCTACTAATGAAGCAGCTGCAAGTGAAAAACAAATCGTAAAAATGAGTCTTAAATTTTTCATTATTCTGCTTCCTTAATCTAAGTTTACTGCGTTTTCGATACTAATTCTGGCGCTAACGCTCAAGCGTATTGCGTCTGTGGCTTTGAACTTAACCTCTTCATTTTGGCTTGTTCTCAGGTTCGATTCAATTATTATCGAAGCTGTTCGATAGAGTTCACTTAACTGTTCATCGGTTAAAGCAATCGAAATATTTCCCGAAGAAGGGGACTCAGCAAAGCGGGTAATTTCATTAACTATTGCTCCCGTCAGGTCATATTGACCTCCTGTTGGAGCATCTTGTGGTAAAGTGGTTACCACTTCCCCATTTTCATCCAAAAAGGTAAGGCTCAAACTGAATCCAAGTGGTAAGCCATTCTCATAGTTAAGTAACAGTAATCCCTCTGTAAAATTGGAATCGTCTTCAGGAGTTGGCAATTCCTGGAGATCTGTTGTTTGCGTTGTATCTGTAAAGATTGTTTCTTCGGTAGTCCTGAAAGCCAGTGGTAAATTGATACTGAATTTTGGATCGAAATCAAGAGGAGTTGCTATCGTTGCTTCAGCTCCGTCTTCGTTAACAACTGCTTTCCCAATAAACCTGATTTCACTGGGTAGGTTATTCAGAAATTCATTTACTGTAGAGTTTGTCGAATCAAATACCAATGAGAACATTTGCAGACCCGAGTTACTTGTTTCCAGTTCAAACTTAATTAATGAATCTGCGGGTATTTGAACTCCGTTTACATTTAAACCATCAATAGGATCAGTAGAAAACACTTCTGCATTCGTACCGTCTTTTCCACTTAAGTAAACTTCCTCGCCATCTCCGTTAACTCCTAAGAAAGCACCATATATTGCTGTTGGAACACCAATGTTCGATTCATAATTGATACTAAGCGAAGCCTGTGTAAATTCTAATCCACTAATCTGTGATGATAAATCTTCCAATCCATCAATTTCAATGATTTCAGCTTCTGTTTCATTAAAGAGATCAAGAACGTCATCTCCATTTGCCGGATCGTCATCACCTAAAATTACATTTTGAGCAACTATCTCACCGAATGCTTCTGCAATCACCAAATTATTGATTGATACAGCAGAACTAATTTCATCATTCTCATTTATGACACGGGTTTGATCTCCAGGAGCTGCATCCTGAGTATTCTCAGTTATTGCATAAATATTATATTCAATTTCATTGTTCAGAGCGTATAACCTGAATCCAGTCAGATCTCTGTCCTTAGCAGGAGAAGTTGAGCTTCTTAGAATTTGATCAAAGCCTGGTATGTATCTTATTCTCAGTGAATCGCCAGGTAAGTAATTAGGACCTCTTCTTATATTTGGAAATGAAATGATCAGTGAATCGATCGTAAGATCAAGACCATTTACAATAGGATCTATATTAATAATACCAGATTCTAATTCTACATAATGAGATGGATCTGAGAAAATAAACTCAGTTGCATCGAAAGTAGTGGTATTGCTAGTTGAAAAATCCTGACTTTCAAGCGCTGCTGTAACCTGAGAAGCAAAAAGATTATTACCCTCAGCCGAAACAACAACCAAAGAAACAGGTGTTCTTTGGAATTCCTGATAGTCTGGACTTGCCGGGTTTACAGAAGATGTCCAGGTAATGGAAACTCGTACCTGAGGGTTGGCAAGTTGATCTCCATTATTAAAAGGTAAGCTTACAGTTGCGCTTTCATTATCATTTAAAGCTCCAGTTCCATCATTAATAAGATCAATTTCATCTCCTCCTATGTTTGGATTTGGATCAGAAACTAAGGTTACTGAAATATTATCCAGATTATATCCCAGATTATTCTCCAGAACAATATCAAGTGATCCTCTCTTAAACGTTGCACTTTCAAAAAAGTCTGTATTTAAATCAATGGTAACACTCGGTGATACCGTCTGTGGAGGTACAGGATCACCATCTGATACGGTACCTGCCCCAATTCCAGTTAAATCCTCGAAATTAGCTTCACCAAGATTTCCGTCGCTGGAAGAGAAACTTGCAAGTTCAAGCTCTCCAACCTGAGAATTGAAACTAGTTTCATCGGTACTAATCTCCGGGATAGCATCGTTCAAATCCCCGAAATCAAAATCTTCTTCTTTTGATATACTGATTAGACTACTTGTTGGGTCTAAAGTGAAAAGCGAATCGAATTCACTTTTGGTAGTATCTATCAGTACTTCTACTGATCCACCCCCACCTAAGAACTGAAACTCTTTGTCGATCAGTATAGGCGCTTCTATTGTATGAGATGTGGTAAAATCTGGTTTTTTAGGAATCTCACAGCCTGTAAGCAGGATAAGAGCGAATCCCCAGATTGTTAACAGCTTTAAATTACGCATCTGTTATAAATTTGAGTTTATTGATTGAATCCGGTATTCAGTTATTGTTACTCGAAAAACCTAAGAAAGGAAAGTCTGAAACAAAATTAAATTAAAGTAATAGTAGTACCCGTGAACCTTACACCGTCTTGATTTATTATTGTGGAAATTATTAAATAAAACTTAAAGACAGTAATTTTTTTGCATTAAGATTAATAGAAGAATAGTAAAAAAGAGCGGAGAGGGAGGGATTCGAACCCTCGGTACCCTTGTGAGGCACACACGCTTTCCAGGCGAGCCCGTTCGACCGCTCCGGCACCTCTCCGTTGAATAACAATAGGGCGGCAAAGATAGAACTATTCCGATCCCTTAGCAACGTTAAAAGCCAAAAGTAAATACTTCTTGTATATACGCTCCCACCCTCTGTCCATCATCCGTAGCTGGGCGAAATCTCCATTGGTAAGCGGCCTCTAAAGTAGCTTCCAAAAGTCCATAATCAATATCATCTACTACTTTATAATTTTTTCCATCCTCTTCATATAAACGAATTTCTGCTATATATGCTTCTTTGACATCACCATTTGAGAGCACGGTAAAATTTACAGCAATTACCGCTTTAATATTTGCCTGCTTAGCTTCATCAGGAATCACAGGTTCCACAATTCTAACTACTCTTGGTGGTCGATCAGGGTTACCAGATATTACCTCTTCATCTCCTCTTTGCCCGGTTGTAATCGATTCACTTAAGGGATCAGTATTTAATAAATCGTCCATCTCAGGGAATTCAAGAATATCCTCTTCAATTACATTATCATTTGGAACAGGGATAGGAACCTGAGGTTTTGGAGGAGATGCGGGAGCATTGGCTTGCCGGGTTACTATCATCTCTTCAACAATTATTGCTTCCTTTTCGAATCGATCAAACACGGGGCGATCGTATTTACTTTCCGGCCAGAATTTAAAAACTGAAATGAGAATTAATTGTGCTACAATAATTGCCCCCATTACCCTGTGATGGTAATGTGATGTCGAGAGTATGGTATCAATAGTTTGTTTACTCAAGAATTCCTAAGTCGCTGTTGCTCTTCAATTATCTTATCTCTGGCATACGTTTTTAAATCACTCATATTGTCAAAACGGTTTACCTCAATAGGGTCAAGTACAGAAATGTTTAAACTACCTTTTGGAGATAACAACTTAGAACCTGATTTTAAAATCCGATATGGTCCATCAACCACAATAGGTTGTAAACTAAAACCATGTTCTTTTGCCAGTAAAAAAGCACCATTTTTAAAAGATTGGATTTCCCCATCCAACGAACGTGTTCCTTCAGGAAAAATCATAACAGGTACTAAATCTTTAAGCGGCTGAATTAAATTCGATAATTTTTTCATGGCTGATTTACTGGATCGGTTAATCGTTAACTGCCCTGTTAACTTAACCATCCACCCCATCACCGGGATATAAGTCATGCTATGTTTAACCACCCATTTCATTCTCCATGGTAACTCATAGAGTAATGGGATGTCAATAAAACTTTCATGATTTGCAATAAATATAGTGGGTTTAGACCGATCATATTTCTCCTGTCCGGTAACTTTTATCTTCCACCCTGGACTTAATCGCACCATTAAGGCGGCCATTACTCCTAGTACTTTGTTAGGAATTCTACGGTACTTATCAAATGGGAATGTGAATAGAAAAGTGATCGAAATAAGAAGAAAAAAAACAAGAAACAGGACTACATAACATGTCCATACATAAATACTAAATAAAATTCTGCTCATTACTCTGCATGCTGAAGGGCTCTTCTAATAAACCCGTTGTTCTCTTTTAACAATTTGGATGCTTTTGCTTTGGATACTTTTAATAATGCCATAACCAATGCCGTTTTAACATGACCTCCTGATGAAGAAAGTAGTTCTTCAGATTCCTCGTAAGATACATTACCAAAACTCATGATAATTCGTTTGGCACGCTCTTCTAATTTTTTATTTGATAGTTTCAAATCTACCATCACATTCTCCAGAACTTTTCCCTGCCTGATAAAAGCACCAGTTGTAATCATATTCAAAACCATTTTTTGTGCCGTACCACTTTTTAAACGCGTACTTCCCATAATCACTTCCGGCCCAACTGGTACATCAATAATAATATCTGCAGAAATGGAAAGCTGAGACTCAGGTACTGTAGTAACAAATATGGTTTTTATTCCTAGTTCCTTTGCTTTCTTGATAGCCCCTAAAACATAGGGTGTTCGACCACTTGCTGCTAATCCACATACAACATCAATACTGGTAGCTTTAGTCTTCATCAAATCATCAGCACCAATTTTCTCAGAATCTTCAGCACCTTCCTGAGCTACAAACATGGCCTCCTTCCCTCCTGCTATCATTCCCTGAACCTGTTCAGGTTTAGTACCAAAGGTAGGGGGACATTCGGCTGCATCTAGTACTCCTAATCTACCGCTTGTTCCGGCTCCGAAATAAAGCAACCGCCCTCCTAACGCAATGCTTTCACTAACCAGTTCAATGGCTTCAGCAATCTCTTTTATTTTTATCTTAACCTGAATTGCCACATTTTGATCCTCCAGGTTCATCAAAGTTGCAATTTCTAATGGATTAGCAAGATCAATTTCACTTGATGCGGGATTTCTCTTTTCTGTATCAAGCTGATTCAGTGCTTCGAATAGCTCTTTTTTTGGTGATGTCATATCAACGCCGGTTACTCCACCAAGCTGATTCCTGCACTCCAGCAATTTCTACACCATGTTGATCGGCCTCTTCATTCTCTTTTAATAAAGCTGCAGCTAACGCAATGATTTCTTTGGGAGCTCCCTGACTTAACTTTTTTGCATCGAAGTGATCCTTAACAAAATGGGTATCGTATCTACCCGAAATGAATGAATCGTGCGTAAGTGTATATTCACAAAATGGAATAGTAGTTTTGCAACCCGCTATTTCATATTCCTGTAAGGCTCGGAGCATTTTTTTTCTGGAATCCTCACGATCAAGTCCATATACCGTCAATTTAGATATCATTGGATCGTAATTAATGGTCACTGACTGCCCTTCCTCAACTCCTGCATCTACCCGCACACCAGTGCCCGATGGAATCCTGTGTTTCTTCAAAAGTCCTGTACTGGGAAGAAAGTTATTCTCAGGATCTTCAGCATAAATTCTGCATTCAATAGCATGTCCTTTTTTGCTGATATCTTCCTGCGTAAAAGGAAGCTCTTTCCCTTCAGCAACAGCAATTTGAGCTGCAACCAAATCTATACCGGAAATCATCTCAGTGACCGGATGCTCTACCTGAAGACGTGTATTCATTTCCAGAAAGTAGAAATTCATGTGTTTATCTACCAAAAACTCAATAGTTCCTGCGCCAACATAGTCGCACGATTTCGCCGCCTTAATCGCAGCCTTAGCCATTTCAGCGCGTAACTCATCAGTTAGTAAAGTGCTTGGGGCTTCCTCAATTACTTTTTGGTGGCGACGCTGAATTGAACATTCACGATCAAATACATGTACTACATTGCCGTGAGTATCCGCCATGATTTGGAACTCGATATGCCGGGGCTCCTCCAGGTACTTTTCTATATATACTCTATCATCCCCAAATGCATTTTTTGCCTCAGATTTTGCTGCTTTGATACTCGAGACGAATTCTGATTCATCATAAACAATACGCATTCCCTTTCCACCACCGCCAGCGGAAGCTTTAATCAAGATTGGGAACCCAACATCTTCAGCTACTTCCCGGGCTTCTTCAATACTTTCAAGCGTACTCTTTAATCCTGGAGGAGTTGGTATTCCAAATTCGGTAACCAATTCTCTTGCGGAAGTTTTATCGCCCATCAACCGAATAGCCTTTGCTTCAGGGCCAATAAATATGATTCCCTCTTCTTTACAACGCTCAGCAAATTCCGCATTCTCACTCAGGAATCCGTATCCGGGATGTACAGCATCAGCACCCGTTTCCTTAACTGCATTTATAATTTTGTCCATTACTAAATAACTCTCAGAGGAAGCAGCTTCACCAATAAAAACTGATTCGTCGGCTAGTTGAACATGTGGAGAAAACTCATCGGGACGTGAATAAACAGCAACACTCTTAATATTAAGTTCACGACAAGTATGTATTACCCTAACAGCAATTTCTCCCCTGTTTGCGATAAGGATTTTTTTGATTTGAGCCATAGTGATCCTTTTCTTGGAAAGTAAAAATTTATGGCTTCTTTCTCTACCAGTTTATTCTATCCGGTAGCTCTCATTTTTACAAAAATTCGGGGGAGAATAGTAAATTTCTCGAAACCGTTCAGATAAGCTCTTTCGCCAAAAACATCATAGTTATTCTCCTCAATTTTATCGAGAATGCGACTGTAATTATATCGAGCTAGATATACAGGTAAACGACTATCCTTATGAAGCATTGAAATTCCTTTATCTGCTTTCTCATAATATTTTCGGGCTCTTTGTACCTGAAATTTCATAAGCTCGGTAAAATTCTTTGAGATTTGCCCACTAAATAAATCTCTTTCTGTTACACCAAACATCTCAAGCTCATCTGCAGGAAGGTAAATTCTATTACGGTCGAGATCTTCACCAACATCGCGTAAGATGTTGGTGAGTTGCATAGCTATTCCGAGATCAATAGCATATTCAAGAGCAGCTTCATCTTCATATCCAAAAACCCTGCTGGTCATAAGTCCTACTACAGATGCTACTTTATAAGAATAATTATAAAGCTCCTGAAAATTGTTGTAACGGTTTTTATCAAGATCTGATCGGACTCCGTCAATCAACAGGAATGGAAGATCAATTGGAATATGATATTTCTGAAGTGTATCGGCAAATGCTGTAAGGATAGGATCTTCAGATCTTCTTCCTTCATATATGGCTGTCAAGTTTTGCTTAAAAGCATTTAACTTACAATCAATTTCACTTACATCAAGAGTTTGATTTTCAGCAAGATCTTCAAATTCATCTACCAAATTATCTAAATACCTGCAAAGTCCGTAAATAGCGAAAATACTACGCTGCTTTTCATTAGGTAAAAAACGGGTAGCCATATAGAATGTCTTTGCATAAAAACGGGTTATAGCCCTGCAATGAGAATAAGCCGGTCTTAAATCAATATCATTAATTTCTTCAATGACCGATCTGTGAAAAGAAGTTTTCTCGTAAATTGGACGAAGCATTGTATACGGTATGCGTAATATTGCGGACATATCCCCATAATGCAAAAAAGTCTGTTAAAAGTTCCACATAAAGGAATAATTATTTTTTTTAAAGCAATTACATCTTCTTTATAAGTTGATTATACTCCGAGTACTAATTTCACTAGCTCAAATACGGCTATATCCACATTTTTTAAAGAATTCAAGCATTATATCTACGGATTATGAATAAAAAAGTAACTATTTATGAAGTAGCAAAAAACGCAGGGGTAGCTATTTCTACGGTTTCGAGGGTATTAAATGATTCTCCAAATGTATCTGAGGAAACAAAAAAGAAAGTCCAAAAAGCAATTGACGAACTTAATTTCCGACCTCAGGTAAGTGCCAGAAAGCTTGCAAGTAAAGAGCCTCAGTTATTGGCTGTGGCTGTTCCTTCTTTTACTACTCCGTTCTTTAATGAAGTTCTTAAAGGTGTAAAAGATGAACTCAAAAAAATGGACCTCGATATCATCCTGTATAACACAGGCTCAAAGGATCCAGAAGAAGCTGTTGTAGGATTTTTTGATCGGGGTACTGCCGATGCACTTATTCTTATTTCAATTGATGTAAGTGATACAATTCACAAACACTTACAATCCACTCAAGTTCCAGTAGTCCTAGTAAATGCTTCTCACACTTCCTATAATTACTTTATGGTAAATGACTATAAAGGTGGTTTTATGGCTGCAGAACACCTCGTAAAAAAAGGGTTTGAAAATATTGGAATGATTACCAGCCCAATTAAAACCAGAGATTCTCTTGAAAGAGAACGCGGTTTTAAGGACGGACTTAAGAACTTTAAAATGAAAATCGATAAAGATCTTTTTGTAGCCGGAGATACTACTAAACATGCCGGCTTTACGGAGGAGACTGGGTTTGAAGCTATTTATAAGTATGATAAGATGGGCAAATATCCTGATGCTGTATTCTGTGCGAACGATACTCAAGCCCTTGGAGCATTACATGCGCTTGCAAAATTAGGACTTAAAGTTCCTGATGATATAGCAATCATGGGTTATGATAATATCAAATTGACCAAGTACATGGATCTTACCACTATAGATCAGCAAATGCATACGATTGGTACACAGGCAACAGCAAGACTTGCTGCCATAATCAAAGATCCAGACGCAAAATTATTCCAAACCTCGATTAACCCAATTCTTGTAGAACGGGGATCGACTGAAAAAGTCTGAGCAGTGTGAGTAATTCATTTAGCAAACAGGAAGCGCTGGATTATTGTATCACAGAAACAAACGCCCCGGGTTTTTCAAAATATAAAGGCAAAGTTCGTGAAGTTTACGAATTGAGTTCAGATAAACTGGGTATTGTTGTTACCGATCGTATTTCAGCTTTCGATTATATCATGAGACAGGCTATTCCTTTTAAAGGGCAAATCCTGAATCAATTAGCTGCATTTTCATTTGAAAAGGTGAAGGACATTGTTTCAACTCATATTATTGACGTCCCCCACCCTAACATTACTATTGCGAAGAAGTGTGATCCAGTCCCAATTGAAGTCGTTATTCGTGGGTATCTTACCGGTCATGCCTGGAGAACCTACAAATCAGGGTTAAAAACCTTATGTGGGGTTGAACTTCCTGAGGGGATGGTAGAACATCAAAAATTCCCAACCCCAATCCTTACACCGGCTACTAAAGCAACTGAAGGTCACGATGAGGATATTTCAGAAGCAGATATTCTTAAAAGAGGCATTGTTGATGAAAAACTCTGGACTCAGATCAGGGAAGTTGCTTTTAAATTGTTTGAAAGAGGAACTGAAGTAGCTGAAAAACAAGGACTGATTCTTGTTGATACCAAATATGAGTTTGGGGTGTACAACGGAGAATTAACGCTGATTGACGAAGTTCATACTACTGATTCCTCCCGTTACTTTTATCTGGATGGATATGAGGAAAGACAAATTAAGGGCGAAGCTCAGAAGCAGTTATCAAAAGAGTTTTTAAGAGAATGGTTAATGAGCCAAAATTTCCAGGGGCTTGAAGGCCAAACCCTTCCCGATCTTCCTGACTCCTTCAGAATGGAAGTATATGAGCGATATGCCGAACTTTATGAAATGCTGACAGGCGATTCATTTGAACCTGTTTTAGAGAAAAATATAAATACTGTTCTGTCTGAATTGCTTTCAAAATATCAGTCTTAATTTCTGTCTTTGAAATTCCATCAGTTTTCATCACTTTCTGGTAACCAACCAACAAAGAATCGTGATGAGTCAAAAAAAATCTTCTACGTCTACCAGAAAAGACTTTCTAAAAAAATCAGCGCTGGGGTTAGCCTCTTTTTCTATTGTACCTCGTTTTGTACTGGGAGGAAATGGATATACAGCACCAAGTGATAAAATCACTATTGGATTTATTGGAAACGGGAAGCAGGGTACTATTCTTGGAAACCCTTTTATTGAATTAAGCGATGCCCAAATTGTGGCCTGCTCTGATGTTGACTCGGTAAAACAAACCAAGTTTATGGAATGGGCAAACACAAAATATGCTGAAGCATCTAATCATGCTACTTATAATGGATGTCGGGGCTATTCCAATTATGAAGATATTCTCGAAAGAGACGATATAGATGCGGTAATTGTCTGCACCCCAGACCACTTGCATGCAATACCAGCTATTAAGGCTTTAAACGCTGGAAAAGACGTGTATTGTGAGAAACCTCTTTCACTGACAGTTGAAGAAGGCCGAGCTATGGTTGAAGCGGCAAAGAGAAATAACTGTGTTACTCAGACGGGAAGTATGCAACGTTCATGGAGAGATTTCCGCAGAGCTTGTGAGCTTGTGAGAAATGGATATCTCGGAGAGGTAACAGAAATTTTAGTTAATGTGGGTGGACCTCCGGTTCCTTACAATTTACCAAAACAAAACCTTCGTGATACTTTAGATTGGGATCGTTGGATAGGCCCCTCTCCTTTTGTAGAATATAACGATACACTTGCCCCACCATATCCATGGGATAATTACCCTATGTGGCGTAGATATAAAGAGTTTGGTGGTGGAGGTGTAACCGATTGGGGCGCCCATATGTTTGATATTATACAATGGGCATTAGGAATGGACAATTCAGGTCCTGTTGAATTTATTCCTCCTACTGAAGAAGGGGCTCAGCGCGGACTTGTTTTCAAATATGCTAATGGTATTTCAGTTAGTCATGAAGATTTTGACAGAGGGTTTGCAGTTCGGTTTATTGGATCAGAAGGGAATTTAGATATAAGCAGATCTTTTCTGGAAACTTCGAATATGAGATTAGCTAATCTGGAATTAAGTGAGTTTGATACTAAACTTTACAGAAGTGAAAATCACTACCAAGACTGGATAGATGCCATAAAAAATCGAGGAAATACCGTATCTGATTTTGAAGTGGGTCACAGGACAGCGACCGTATGTAATATTGCTAATATTGCCTATGAGCTAAAAACCCCACTAAAATGGGATCCTGAAAAAGAGCTATTTACTAATAGTGAAACTGCTAATTCGATGTTAAGCAGGTCTTACAGAGATGGATATAAACTATAGTGCAATAGTATTACTATTTGCATTGATATCATTTACAGGACTTTCATGCAACACCTCTAATACTGAGGATAATAGAATCCTTGCATTAACTTGTCTGGGTAATTCGGAACTGGAAGAAGTAGTAATCATCAATATTGATCAAACTCATATTTTTAGTGATGGCTCTCTTTTTAAAGAAAGGGCTGCTAAATATTCAGAAATGGGAATAAGAGCTGAAATTGAAGGTCAAACGATTGTCGGTTTTGATCTGGATAAATATGGTAGAAAATCCAATATCTATATATATGCAGGGATTGGAGCTAGTTTGGATGAAGCTTCTTTTTTAGCAGTAAAAGAACAGTATTTTATTCCAGCTCTTCAAAACCAAAAACGAGTATGTACAAGGTCATTTTTAGTACTTAATTTTGATTTAACTGACACTGAAAATGTGACCATGGAAATCGTCAATTATGAGGATATCTCTGAATTGATTACCCTCTAATCAATATTAAAAAACCTCTTTAGCCACTTCGTAAACAGATAGTGATTTCCCCATTGAGTAGTAATGGAGCGTAGGTACACCAAATTCAATCAGTTCTTTAGATTGTTGAATCGCCCATTCTATTCCTATCTGCCTTGCAGCAGCATTATCTTTGCACTTTTCCAGTTCTACAGACAGAGCTTCGGGAATATCAATATGAAATAAATCAGGTAATAAGGTAAGCTGTCGTTTGGTAGTGATGGGTTTGAGCCCCGGTACGATTGGAACTTCAATTCCCAACTCACGGCATGCTTTAACAAAGTCGAAATACTTCTGATTCTCAAAGAACATTTGAGTAACGATATAATCCGCTCCCCCATCTACTTTTTGTTTCAGATACCGTAAATCAGTTTCCATATTTGGAGCTGTAGTATGCTTTTCGGGATAGCCTGCTACCCCAATGCAGAAATCAGACGAAGCCGCATTCTCTATTTCTTCATCCAAAAACTTGCCGTTGTTTAAATCCACAACCTGACTCAATAACTCTGAAGCATAAGCATGTCCGTCCGGTTCCGGAACAAAAACACGATCGGGTTTGCGAACGTCCCCTTGTAGTACCAGAACATTATCGATCCCAAGGAAGTTTAAATCAATAAGAGCGTTTTCAGTTTCTTCTTTACTGAATCCCCCACAAATAATGTGAGGCACAGCATCCACTTTATAGTGATTCTGAATAGCCGCACACATTCCTACTGTTCCGGGACGTTTACGAACTGATTTCCTCTCCAGAAGCCCATCATTTCTTTTCTTGTATACATACTCTTCCCGATGATAGGTCACATCGATGAACGGAGGGTTAAATTCCATCAGAGGATCAATATGATCAAAGAGCGTTCTGATATTTTGCCCCTTAAGAGGTGGAAGTACCTCAAAGGTGAATAACGTTTCCCCGTCTGCTTTTTTAAAATAGTCTGTTACTTTCATATTCTTTTCTGTGATTCTGAGCGAAAGCGAAGAATCTTGGCTTTCTCAGCTAAGATCCTCCGGAAGTATCCTCAGGATGACCATTAATTTCTAATCAAGGTTCGTAACCCAAATTGGGAGCTAACCATTTTTCAATTTCTTCCACTGATTTTCCTTTTCTTTTTGCATAGTCTGTCACCTGATCTTTGGTAATTTTTCCAACTCCAAAGTATCTGGACTGTGGATGCGAAAAATAAAACCCACTGACTGAGCTTGCCGGATACATCGCAAAGGATTCCGTAAGTGTAATACCTGTATTCTTCTCAACATCTAATACATCCCACAAAATTTGTTTTTCGGTATGATCGGGGCAGGCCGGATAACCCGGTGCAGGACGTATTCCCTGGTATTCTTCTGCGATCAATTCTTCATTATCAAATTCTTCATTTGAATTATATCCCCAGAATTCTGTCCTGACTTTATAATGCATCCATTCAGCATGGGCTTCTGCAAGTCGGTCAGCCAGTGCTTTTACCAAAATCGAGTTATAGTCGTCTTTTTCGGATTCGTATTTCTCAATCAGTTTTTCGATTCCAATACCTGAAGTCACTGCAAACATTCCGATATAATCCTCCTTTCCGCTATCCCAGGGGGCCACATAATCCGATAAGGATGAATTTGGTTGTCCTGATCTCTTTTCACCCTGCTGTCGCAAAAAATGAAATTTGGTCTTTTGTTTTGATCTGTCTTCATCTTCAAATACAATAACATCATCTCCAAATGCATTCGCAGGGTATAATCCGATCACTGATTTAGCCTGAAGTAATTTACCCTCTATTATTTCATCGAGCATATCCTGAGCATCTTTGTAAAGCTCTTTTGCCTGCTCCCCAACTACTTTATCTTCAAGAATTGCAGGGTATTTACCGGTTAACATCCATGTTCTGAAGAAAGGTGACCAGTCAATGAATTTTCTGAGTTCAGATAAATCCACATCCTCAAATACTTTTGTTCCAATAAATTCAGGTTTATGATACGTTGTCTTACCCCAGTCAATATCTGTCTTATTCTTCTGAGCTTGCTCGAGAGAGAGTAATTTCTTCGAAGCCGTTCGTTTCTCGTGATCTTCTCTCATTTTAGAATATTCGCTTTTAACTGAACTGGCAAAATCTGCCTGATTTACTTTATTCAATAAATCACTGCAAACAGTTACTGAACGTGAAGCGTCTAAAACATGAACCACCGGTGATTCATAATTAGGGTCAATCTTAACTGCTGTGTGAATTCTCGAAGTAGTTGCTCCTCCTATCAAAAGTGGAGTTTTCATGTCCCTTTTCTGCATTTCTTTTGCAACCCCAACCATTTCATCCAGTGATGGAGTAATCAGCCCGCTTAGTCCGATGATATCCACTTTTTCTTTTACTGCTTCATCAAGAATTTTCTCAGTCGGTACCATTACTCCCAAATCCACAATGTCGAAATTATTACAAGCCAGAACTACTCCTACGATATTCTTTCCTATATCGTGAACGTCGCCTTTAACTGTAGCGAGAAGCACTTTGGCACGTTGACTTGTATCCTTGTTCTTTTTCTTCTCTTCTTCCAAAAAAGGCGTCAGATAAGCCACTGCCTGCTTCATCACACGTGCACTTTTCACAACCTGAGGCAGGAACATCTTACCCGAACCAAACAAATCTCCCACTACATTCATCCCGTCCATTAACGGGCCTTCGATTACTTCCAGCGGACTCCCAATTTTCTGGCGAGCTTCTTCAGTATCGTCTTCAATGAAATCAGTAATTCCTTTAATCAGAGCATGACTCAATCTTTTCTCAACCGATTCTGAACGCCATTCCTCGGTTTCTTTTTCTTTTACAGCTCCAGTTCCTTTGTACTTCTCTGCAATATCGAGTAATCGTTCTGTGGCATCATCCCTTCTGTCTAACAAGACATCTTCCACCCTTTCGAGTAGCTCTTTGGGGATTTCATCATAAACCTCCAACTGAGTAGGATTTACAATTCCCATATCCATTCCATGCTGGATGGCGTGATACAAAAATGCAGAGTGCATAGCTTCTCTTACGGGATTATTACCCCGAAAAGAAAACGAGACATTACTTACACCGCCAATAATATGTGCTCCCGGAAGATTCTCCCGGATCCATTTAGCAGCAAGAAAGAAATCCAGTGCATTTCTCCTGTGCTCATCCATGCCGGTAGCAACCGGAAAAATATTCGGATCAAGGATAATGTCTGAGGAGTCAAAACCTACTTGTTCAGTAAGGATTTGATATGATCTTCCACAGATTTCTTTTCTGCGCTCCAGATTATCTGCCTGACCATCTTCATCAAAAGCCATGGCGATAGTTGCAGCTCCAAATCTTTTGATAATTTTGGCTCTTCGAATGAATTCCTCTTCTCCATCTTTCAAACTGATAGAATTCACCACGCCTTTTCCCTGAATACATTTCAAACCAGCCAGGATCACTTCCCATTTTGAGGAATCGATCATAATTGGAATTTTTGCGATATCAGGCTCTGAGGCAATCAGATTTAGAAAAGTAGTCATCTCCTCAGCGCTATCCAGCATACCCTCATCCATGTTCACGTCAAGGATTTGTGCTCCTCCCCTGACCTGATCTAAAGCAACTTCTAAAGCTGTTGTATAATCACGGGCCTTGATGAGATTCAAAAAGCGTTTGGAACCTGTCACATTGGTTCGTTCTCCAACATTTACAAAGTTGGAATCGGAAGTAATAATTAGCGGTTCAAGTCCGCTTAACTTAAGTGGATTAGTTTTCATCAGGCTGCAGCTTCTTCACTTAATGTTCGTGGAGAATATTCGGCAGCCAGTTCCGCCATCTTTTTAATATGCTCCGGAGTAGTTCCGCAGCACCCGCCCAGAATATTGACTAGTTTATCATCAAGAAATGAGCGAACCTGATCAGCCATTTCTGCAGGACCCTGATCGTACTCACCAAATTCATTCGGAAGTCCGGCATTTGGGTAAGCACTTATAAAATAGGGTGAATACTTCGAAAGTGTTTTGAGATATGGCTTCAGCTGTTCTGCACCTAAAGCACAATTCAGTCCAATGCTTAATAACGGTGCATGAGAAAGGGAAATCAGGAATGCTTCCACGGTTTGACCGGAAAGTGTTCTGCCACTTGCATCAGTTATCGTTCCGGAAATCATAATCGGAAGCTCTTTTCCTTTTTCTTCATATAATTCTAATACACCAAAAATAGCAGCTTTAGCATTCAGCGTATCAAATACCGTTTCAATCAGTAGCAAGTCAGCTCCGCCTTCTATCAAACCCTTTGCTTGTTGTTTGTAAGCAGTAGCTAGTTCATCAAAAGAAATAGCGCGATACTCCGGTCGGGATACATCCGGTGACATAGATGCGGTTTTGTTAGTGGGTCCCATTGCTCCAGCAACGAATCTGGGTTTATCAGGATTTTTTTGAGTGAATGATTCACAGGCTTCTTTAGCTATCCGTGCAGATTCGAAATTAATATCATACACCGCATCTTCCAATTCGTAATCAGCCTGAGCAATTGTGGTTCCACTAAAAGTATTGGTCTCTACGATATCAGCACCAGCTTCGAGATACTTTTCATGAATCTCTTTGATAATCTGTGGCTGAGTAATTGAAAGAAGATCATTATTTCCTTTTAAATCCACCTTTGAATTTTCAAAACGCTTTCCACGAAAATGTTCTTCATTTAACTCATAGCGCTGAATCATGGTCCCCATAGCACCATCAAGTACTAGTACACGTTCCTGTAAATATTTTTTGATGTCCACTCTGTCCTGTAAATGATTGGCTTATTAACAAAGAGTGATAGAAAAGCTCACTTATTTTTCCCGGTACTTGTCCGAGTGGGATTTGGCACCTTTCTTCACCATCTGGTGAATCGGTTGCCAAGACTTCAACGGGCCCATTCCCTCAGTCTTTCTTAATAAGCATTAATTAATTAGTGAAAAGATAATACTATTCTTTTTCAGTACAAACCTGTTATAAAGAAGTTATAACACCGATATGAATTTTTCCATTTCCCAGACTCTCCTCTGGAGAAATGGCATACGCAAATTTAAGCCTTCCAATTCTGATTTTATAACTGATCCCAAAACCTGTTGAATACAGGAAATCAGATGTTTTGAAGGCATTGTTTGTCTCTGTGAGTAGCTTAGGTCGCAAATATCCCCCTAGCGAAGCAAACGTAAATAAGTAGGAAGAACGATTTACAAGAAACCGGTATTCCAGATCTCCCCAAAAAAGTCTTGAAGCACGAAACTGCTCTTCGGCATATCCACGAAAAGAATTAGCTCCACCGAAGCGGATCAAATCATTTTCCGTGACTTTATCAGCATTCAACATAAAAGCTTCCGTAGAGAGCGCAATCACGCTTTTAGATGAAATTGGTATGAAATAAGATGCCTGTGATTCAATGAATTGTTGTGAAAATGATTCCAAAGAATCGGTTTCCACGTTCTTCTCTGCGATCCCAAACTGTATGCTTAAGTGTAATCCTTTGGTTGGTACATCTACATTATCCAAAGTTGAATACCGGAAGCCCAGCTTTCCGAATTGTTTTTTACCATCCGGTTCCAAAAGTACCGGAGCTGTGTTTGATGAAGTCGAAGATATTCTTCCTATTTCACCTGTCAATCGTAACCCCTGAGAAATAAGATAGTAGCCATCTAAACTAAGATTTCGGGTTTGATAAGTAGTATCGTTTTGATACAGATTGAAATTAAAGCCCAAGCCAACCGGTAAAGAACCAAACCAATCCTGAGACACTCCAATATTAAGTCTTGTTGTTTCAGGTCTTAGGCGTCTATACTCCAAATCTATTCCATTTCCCTGATTTAACACGTTCCACAGTGAAAGCTCGAAATCTCCCACAATCTGACCATCCCCATTTTGATCAGGAACATATCCCAGGAGGCCATCAAACTGATTTAATACACGCTCCTGAACTGCAATTACAATTACTGCCTCATCTTCTTCTAGAAAAACTTCAGGATACGATATTTCTTCAAACAGTTCGCTTTGCTCCAGATTTGAGTAAAGCAGATCCAACAACCTTTTATTAATCAATACCGAATCCCTGAAACCGGATATTTTACTCAGGTAATCTGAATTATTTATGGACGCTCCGGGAAATAGAATCTTTGAAGTCGCCCATCTTCTCCCTCTGTTGATACCCAGAGCTACCGAAACTTCGCAGTTATCGAAATTTGGTTGGATAGATTCTATTTCAATTTTTGAAAAAAGATACCCCTCCTTCTCAAGTTCACTTAATATATTCTGTATGTAACTTTCGACAAGTTCATCTGAATAAAACGGTTCATCGACTATCCAGTTGGATAAAGCCGACTCATCGTATGTGATAAATCCCTTCAAAATAAAACGACAGCCTTCCTCAACTCTATACTCATTCCCTGAAACTTTGGTGATTGATGCATTAAAATACCCGTCGGATGAATACCAGACTGCCAGACCAGATAAGGTATCTGTTCCTGACTCAGCCAGAGATAGAGCTATTTTATCCGGAATCTTAAGTTCGACACCATCTTTATTGGTTACTTTAAACTCTTGAGAGACAACAGATAAAGGGATCAATATAATAATAAATATTATACCGGAACTTACTTTTAGATTTCTGTTGAGCGACGCTTGAATCATCCGCTTATAATAAACAATGCATACATTTTTATTGATCAATAAACTGAATAAATTTGAGCTTTATTTTCGCTCCCAATCAAACTAAATGAGAAACACCTACAAAGAACTTATTGAGCAAACTTATTATTTCCCTCAAAACGGATTTAGCCTGAACAACGGGTACCTATCTTTCAATGGAGTGGATTTAAAATCAATTATTAACAGGCACGGAACCCCTTTCAGGCTTACTTATCTTCCTAAAATCAGGGAGCAGATTCAAGAAGCCCGAGGGTATTTTGCTAATGCAATTGAGGAGTTTAAATACGAAGGAAAGTATGAGTTTTGCTATTGTACTAAATGTTGCCACTTTAGCCATGTCGTCAGGACAGCCCTCAAAGAAGATGTTTCCCTCGAAACCTCCTCCTCTTTTGATATTGATCTTATTGACCGTCTTTTTGAGAATAATCGCATCGACAAGGATAAGGTACTGGTGCACAATGGATATAAAACAGATAATTACATCCGTAAAATTGGGAAACTTCTAAAAGCTGGTTTTAGAAATTCCATCACTGTACTTGACAATCCTAACGAACTGGATAAGCTGGAAGCACTGAATGTAGAAGAACCGATCAAAATCGGCCTTAGAATCTCTATCGAGGAAGATCCCGGAGCAGCCTACTATACTTCCAGATTAGGGATTAATAAGCGGGAAATACTGGAATTAGTTAAGAAGAGAATTGCCGGAAACCCTAAGTTTGAACTGGTTATGGTTCACTTTTTTGTGGATTCAGGAATTAATGATACGCTGTACTATTGGGGCGAATTCCAAAAAGCACTTTCATTGTATATTCAGATCAAAAAGCTTGCGCCTTCGCTCAACGCCCTGAATATCGGTGGCGGTTTCCCCATCCAAAACACCCTTAGCTTTGACTATGATTATCAGTACATCGTTAATGAAATTGTTCGGAATGTGAAAGAAACCTGTAACGAAGCCGGTATCCGTGAACCTGATTTGTATACCGAATTTGGGAAATATACCGTTGGTGAAAGCGGAGCCGTTATTTTTGAGGTGCTCGAACAAAAACAGCAAAACGATACAGAACTATGGTATATCATCAATAATAGCCTGATGAATACCATCCCCGATGCATGGTCGATTAATGAAAAGTTTATCCTTTTACCACTCAATAAATGGGAAAACAGATATAAAAGAGTGAATATTGGAGGAATTAGCTGTGATCATTCAGATTATTACAATTCAGAACAACTGAATCAGCAAATTTTACTTCCAGGTTATTCAGACTCTGATGAAGAACCTCTTTATATCGGCTTCTTTCATACCGGAGCCTATCAGGACGCTATAAGTGGATACGGAGGGATTAAGCACTGCCTCATCCCTTCTCCCAAACAGGTTGTCGTTGATCTTGACGATGATGGAAATCTTATTGATCATGTATACCGGGAAGAACAAAACGTTGAAAACATGTTAACCATACTAGGATACGATGACGAATAAAGGACCTGTTTCAAATTTTATAGTCCATCATTACAGACATTTTAATGCAGCCTCATTAGTTGATGCGGCAAAGGCTTACGAGGATCAGTTAAACTCTGGTGCTAAAATGATGATTACCCTGGCTGGTGCAATGAGTACTGCAGAGTTAGGCATTTCTTTGGCCGAGATGATTCGTCAGGATAAGGTACATATTATCACCTGCACCGGAGCAAATCTCGAAGAAGATGTATTCAATCTTGTAGCTCATGATCATTATAAACGCATTCCTAATTACCGGGACTTGAGTCCGGAAGATGAACAGGAATTACTTAACGATCACTTTAACAGGGTAACTGACACCTGTATCCCTGAAGAAGAAGCAATGAGGGCTATTGAAGAACATTTAGTGAAACGTTGGGTCGATGCCAAAGAATCAGGGGAAAGATTCTTCCCACATGAATATTTCTATGACATTCTCCTCTCCGGTGAACTTGAGTCAGAATATCAAATAGATCCAAAGAACTCCTGGTTATTAGCTGCAGCTGAAAAAAACATCCCGATTATCGTACCCGGATGGGAGGATTCAACGTGTGGCAACTTCTTTGCCTCCCACTGTATTGAAGGTAGAACCAAGCCAAATGCGATGAAATCAGGTATTGAATACATGATGTTTCTTGCTGGTTGGTATCAGGATAATTCAAAAAACGGAATAGGGTTCTTCCAGATTGGTGGTGGTATAGCCGGTGACTTCCCTATTTGTGTAGTTCCAATGCTGGATCAGGATTTAGGTATTGATGCCCCGCTGTGGAGTTATTTCTGCCAGATCAGCGATTCTACTACAAGCTATGGTTCATACTCAGGCGCGGTACCCAATGAAAAAATAACCTGGGGAAAACTGGGAATAGACACTCCAAAATTCATTATTGAATCGGATGCGACTATTGTTGCTCCGCTTATTTTTGCGTACCTATTAGGGTGGTAAAAGACCTCCCCTGTCTCCTCCTTCATAAGGATGAGAACTCTTTGTTAGAGACTGATACAGAACAAAGAGTTCCCCTCTTGAGAGGGGAACAAGGGGTGTGTTAGAAGAATATCTAATGTAGTTCATGTGATCACAACAAAAGAAAAATTCCCTAAAACCAAGGCGCTTGAAATCTATAAAGCGCTTCTTCTTCCCCGCCGGATTGAAGAACGAATGCTCAAACTTCTTCGTCAGAATAAGATCAGTAAGTGGTTTTCCGGTATAGGTCAAGAAGCTGTAGGCGTTGGAGTTACGCTATCCAGCAAACAAGAAGATTACATTCTTCCCATGCATCGGAATCTCGGAGTTTTCACTACACGAGAAGTACCCTTCTACCCATTGTTTTGTCAATTATTTGGCAAGGCGGATGGTTTTAGTAAAGGTCGGGAACGGTCTTTCCATTTCGGGAGTATGGAGCATCGAATCGTAGGAATGATATCTCACCTGGCAGCTATGATGCCTGTTGCTGACGGACTAGCGTTGGCTAAGAAATTAAAGAAAGAAGACGCTGTCGCTTTCTCTTTTTGTGGGGATGGAGCAACCAGTGAAGGTGATTTCCATGAAGCATTAAATCTTGCTGCTGTATGGAAACTCCCCGTCGTGTTTATTATCGAGAATAACGGGTATGGACTTTCCACTCCCTCCGAAGAACAATATGCATGTGAACGACTGGTTGACCGGGCTAAGGGTTATGGAATCCATGGAATGCATATTGATGGAAATAATGTGCTTGAAGTTATGAATGCAGTTACAGAAGCCCGTAAGCTTGCTTTAAAAGGCGAACCTGTATTGATAGAAGCTCAGACTTTCCGCATGCGTGGACATGAAGAAGCCTCGGGTACGGCTTATGTTCCCGATGATATGTTTGATGAATGGTCGAAAAAAGACCCAATTCTACGCTTTGAGCAGTATATGGAATCACATCATATGCACACCCAGGATGACTTTGAAGCAATCCGTAAAGAAGTGGACGCCTCCTTTAAAAAAGACCTGGATAAAGCTTTAAAAGCGCCTGAACCGGTTTTTGATAAAGAAACCGAGCTAAATGCCATTCTTTCACAGGAAATACCTGATGTTCATTCTGCGAGTAATGGATCAAGTTCGGAGAAACGTTTTGTGGATGTCATTCAATCTTCTTTGAAACAAGCATTTGAGGAAGATGATGCTTTTCTGATCATGGGTCAGGATGTGGCTGAATATGGCGGAGTGTTTAAAATTACCGAAGGTTTTCTGGAGCAATTTGGAAAAGATAGAATCCGAAATACTCCTATTATTGAATCCGGAGTGCTGGGAGCTGCGGTTGGATTGGCTTTGGAAGGATTTAAACCCGTTGTGGAAATGCAGTTCTCCGATTTTGTAAGCTGCGGGATGAACCAGATTATTCAGAATATCGCGAAGTCGCATTACAGATGGTCTCCCCCTCTTAATATAACCATTAGGATGCCTCATGGTGGCGGAGTGGGCGCTGGACCGTTTCATTCACAATCACCTGAAGGATGGTTTATGCCGCATGCCGGTTTAAAAATTGTAGTCCCGGGAACCGTTGAAGATGCTCAGAATTTACTATACAGCTCGCTCTACGATCCCAATCCGGTGCTTTTCTTTGAACATAAGAAGCTCTACCGAAGCCTGAGAGCCACTACTCCGGATAAGGCGACTTACGAGCCACTTGGAACAGCCAAAGTCCAGAGAGAGGGAATTGATGCTTCTATCATCACCTACGGAATGGGAGTTCAGTGGGCTTTAGAAGTTGCTGAGGAATTTGCTAAAAAAGATATTAGCATTGAAGTACTGGATTTACGCTGTCTCGCTCCTCTCGATTATGACGCCATCAAAACCACCGTTCAGAAAACGAACAGAGTGCTACTGCTACAGGAACCATCTATGATCATGGGACCAATGAGTGAAGTCAGCGCCTGGATAAACGAACACTGCTTTGAAGCCCTCGATGCTCCCGTCCTGCGTTGCGCTGCTTTAGATATGCCAATTCCCTTTAATAAAGGCTTGGAGGATGGGTATATGAACTTAGAACAGTTGAAAACCCAACTAGAGAAGTTGTTGGACTACTGAAATCAGTAATGAATATTTAGAATCATAAATAACTTTTAAGCTAACCTTCTACTAGCGAAAAAGTCCACTTGCGCATTTTCATCTTCATCTATTCTACACAAAGGCCAAATACCTTGTCACTCAATATGTTATAAATTGATAGAGGTATCACAATGCAAGACACACTTAACCGTCCACACTCTTTCCATATCCCGGTGATGGGGACCGGGTATACCATAGACACCCCTATAAAAGTCGCTCATTACGGGATTTCATCCGTCATCTCCATTATTGATCACAGACTGACCGAGCAAATGCGGGAGTTTTATGCTAATCTTTATGGTTTTGATTTTGAACTTATTAAAGAGTACGAGGCGGATTGCAGAGCTAAACGTATCACTGCATACCTCAATTTAGTACACCAAATAGTGACTCTGAATTTTGAAAAACTTAGAAATTCCGAGTTTGAGGAAGGATCTGAAATCACTAAGTACTTTGAAATGCTAAGTGATACTTCCCCTCTTAAAAAAGAATATCTACAGGCACTGTCACTCCCTCCCCAGGAAAGAAAGATCGCAGAAAAAAGGCTCCGGAGTTTAATTCAGCCGGGTTCTATTGATGTTAATATTATGACTAAGGTAGATGGCGCGAGCCGAAAAGATGTAGAAACTCAAAACACCGAATTTAATGATGCCCATGCCGCACTACGAGGTTTCGCAAACAGTCGTCTTTCTTCTTCTGTAGTGTTTTCGGCAGGACTGAATCCACGGTTATACAGTTATATCTCAAATTTTGAAGATTTTTTCCCCAATGAAAATGGACAGCTGAAAAAGAAAGTAATTCTTAAGGTCAGTGACTACCGTTCTTCCTTAATTCAGGGGAAATTTCTGGCTAAGAAGGGAATATGGGTTTCAGAGTTCAGAATTGAGTCGGGATTGAATTGCGGAGGTCATGCTTTTGCTACCGATGGATTTTTAATGGGGCCTATTTTGAAAGAGTTCAATGAAAACCGAAATGAGCTCAGAGAAACTCTGTTCGATTTATATTCTGCAGCATTAGAAAGTTATGGAAAGATGAGTATCAAAACTGTTCCTGAAATAGCTGTCACCGTACAAGGTGGAGTTGGTACCAGCAACGAGCATTCATTCTTATTGGAACACGAACATGCCGATTCCATAGGTTGGGGCTCTCCTTTCCTGTTAGTACCTGAAGCTGTTTCCATCGATGCTGAATCTCTCAATTTACTCGCCCGAACCAGTGAAGAGGATTATTACCTGAGTAATTCCTCTCCTCTGGGTGTTCGGTTTAATACCGTTAAAGGGAATTCAGCAGACCAGGAAAGACTCAGCCGGATTGAGGAAGGCAAACCAGGAGCTCCCTGTATAAAGAAGCATCTTGCTTTCAATACAGAGTTTGGAGAAGAACCCATTTGTACAGCATCTTCTAAATTTCAGAAAAAGAAAATTGATGAACTTTTTGCCAAAGATTTAGATGAAAATGAATTCAGGAAAAGCTTTAGTAAAATCATTGAAAAGACTTGTCTGTGTGTAGGACTTGGAAATGGTAACCTCATTGAAAAAGGAAATTCCCTTCTAAAAGGAACTCAGGGAGTAGCTATCTGTCCCGGCCCTAATACTGCTTATTTTTCTGATATAGTTTCTTTAAAAGATATGGTCGATCACATTTACGGTCGCCTCAATATCATTTCCTTTAAGAACAGACCAAATATGTTTATTAAAGAATTGCAGCTTTATATGAGCTATATCAAAGAAAAGATTGAAGAGAACTATGCAGAGCAATCTGAGAAACAAGCTAAATACATCAACAGGTTTCTTTCTAATCTTTCAGATGGAGTAGCCTATTATGAACAGCTTTTTGATGAAGTTAAAACCCAGATTGGAGATACTGGTACTAAAGCTTTAAGTGAGCTTAGCTTGCTCAAGACCGAGCTTCAACAACTTTCACTGGTTAAGTAACAGTAAAACTATATATAATTAATTTATCTCTACCTATTCCGGAACATCCTTAGAATCAGAAAGCAATAAGCGCTTAAGAACGGCTTTCTTTTTTTCTTTTGGATTTCTATCCTAACAAGGCTCTTTTTTCTTAACTAAAATCAGACTCTTTTTAATGGAAGAACTATTCAACTTTATTGATAGCTCCCCTCTTTTATCTACTGTAATTGGTGGCCTTATTGTTTCACTGGTTGGAGTTAGCTTAGCTTGGACGTTTGGTTTATTTAAAAAGAAACCCGGAACTGCTGCTGATATAAAAGATTCTCAAACCGATTTTCTGAACTTGAATAAAAAATGGGCTAGCGAAAAAAGAAAACTGATTTCCAAAAAAGCGTTTGAATACAACCAAAGTATTTTGAAAGATCAAAACACATTTATTTCGAATCCAGAGATATTCCCTCTGATTTCTAAGCAGCAATGGATTCCAAATAAACCTTTGCCTATTCAATCTGTTACTTCTGAGCTTGTTGATGAAATTCCACCAAGTATTTTACCCCGAACCGACATCCTGCCGTTAGCAAGTGCAAATTCAAAATTCACTGAATATCATGAAGCTATTTATCGTTTGATGAAGCCTTCAATATTTTTGAATAACCGCCATTATCGGCTACAAGCCATTAATTTCGAAGATGATTCGGTTCAGATTTCTATTTCCAAAGAGCCGAATTTCTATTTCAACAAAATAGATTATGGCAAAACTGCTGAATTGGAATTCACTGATGCTATCCGGTCTGCAAATAAAATGACTTCATCAGGATCACCTACAAATCTCCAAAAATTACCTTCGAAAAGTTCTCAAAAATTCAGAAACCAATTGCTAAAATCGTTAAAACATATAGGTGATTTTACAGAATCAGTAGTTCTGGGCGGTGTAAGTACATTAACACTTATACTTACCAAAGAAGGAACATTCAGGTTTTTAATGCATATCCGATCTTCTACTCAGGGTTATGCTGAGAGTACTCGCCATGTTGTTCCTGCTGGGGAATTTCAACCTCTTAGCGAAGGGAATAACTTCTCCTCAGACACTAACATTTTGTACAATATTCTTCGAGAATATGCTGAAGAAATTGAAGGGCATGAAGAATTTACTGGTGAAAGCAATAAGCGTTTTGATTATGAATCGAACCCAATCTTTACAAAGTATTTCGAGGAACTTGAAAAAGGTAATTTCAAAGTTTTCTATCTCGGATTTGGCTTAGACCCATTTAGTCTTCAAGGAGAGCATTTAACCTGCGCTATATTTAAAGAAGAAACCTTTAATAAGCTTTTCGGATCGAAGGTTAAAACGGGAAACGATGAAGGAGAAATCATTTCAGATTCAAATATTTGGGGAATGGAATTCAATAAAGAAAATATTGAAGATCAATATAGAAGCAATATTCTTTCAGCTGGCGAAGCCATTTTAAAATTATCTGAAAAACATTTGAGCTATTTAAAAACTCAATTACAGGATTAAATCAGCTTAGTTCTTTTAATCGTATAAGCAAACTGCTTTTAAAATCTTCATTCGCTTTCACAAAGCTAAGCTGCTCAATTAATTTTTTACCCTCCTTCGCGGAGAATGCTAATTCACGGAGATCATCATCATGAACCAGCACCTCCTCGAAGGCGTCTCTCTCGCCAGTTTCCAGGGTATCATCAGTATAATCAGTAATATAGTTTTCGATTTCGGGATGGTATTCTTTGTCAGTAAAATTTTTCATAAAAGGTAATGCTAGTCAACGTTCAGTACCTTTAATTTGATTTTGAAAAAAATGTTCCCGGATTTTAAAACGCTGTTCCAAGTTCTACATAACTATCGATCATCGCTTTAACCTGAGCACGTCCACGGTTAATTCTGGACTTCACTGTACCCATTGCAACTCCGGTTACCTCAGCAATTTCATCATAGCTTAATTCCTGTAAATCACGATATACAACCACTTCTCGGAATTCCGGAGCAAGCTCCATCAATGCCTTCTCAAGTTGCTCAAGACTCAATTTCTGGTGAAGTTCCTCGTCCTGTAGAATGTTAGTGTCTTCAATATTCATTTCGTAATCCTTCGGATCGCTCTCATCTTTATGAATAGAAACCTTCTGCATACGTTTCTTCTTTTTATATAGGCTTTTCGCAAGGTTAAGCGCGATGGTATACATCCAGGTACTGAATTTGGCAATACGTTCGTAGGAGTGTTTGCTTTTGTGAACTCTCAAAAAAGTTTCCTGAACTAAGTCTTCACAGTCTTGATGATTGTGAGTATATCGATATAAAAAATTATGGAGACGGTCGGTATAGCGCTTAACCAGTTCATTAAAAGCGGGCTCTCTTCCCTCTTGAAAATATTCCATTAAATCTTCGTCGCTATAATTGGCTACCTGAGCATATTTGAATGCGTCCATTTTGTATCTCCACTAAATTTTATTGCAATTCTCATTAAACTGCGAGTGTCGGTATTAACCGATCATCCGCTTAACAAGGAGGAATAAAATCGAAGTGGAGTCTAGTGTTGAAAACCCTTTGATGGATTTATCAGCGTCGAGCAGTGCTTCAAACACTCTCGGCATATCGCTGTATCTGAAATTGGAAGCATCGTCCCAAAGCTTATTGAAGTACCAGGAGTTATTAATTCCCAGCTCAGCCTGGACCTGTTGTTTAGCATTACCTCGGTCGGCTAATCTTCTTATCTGCCAGATATTCACAAACACACTGTAAAAGAACCCCACGAGTCGAATTATTTCTCCCGTGTCTGTCTTACTGTGTTGCAACATCTGTTCCGAGATGTACATGGACTTGTCCAGATCTCTCTTAATTACGGCTTCTTTGAGCTCAATCGCCGTATATTCGCGATATGAGCCGATTATTTTTTTTACATCGGCCTCTGAGACCGAATTTGAAGTGTCTACAAAAGTACACACTTTGTCTATTTCGGTAGACAATAGCTGTAGATTATTACCCACAAACTGTGAAAGAAGCTGTGCAGCAGCAGGGTCTATTTTTTTATGATGATGCGATTCCACCCAACTAATCACCCACTCCGGAATCAGATAATCCGGCATACTTTCGAACTGATGGAAACCTACATTAGCATTCTTTGCAATTGCTTTCCCTATTTTGGTATTCCCTGCCGGCTTAGCTGTATCAAATAAAACAACTAAACAACTTGGATTAGGATTCTCAAAATATGAGATGAAATCATTCATCTCTCCCTCTCCCGCTGCTCCTTTTCCAGTTTGAAGAAAATTCCGGACAATCAACACTCTTCGTTCTGCCATCATGGGAAAGCTGCGGGCAATACTGAGTACTTTAGCAGGAGTTACATCCTGACCATATAAAAGATCAAAATTAAAATCTTTTTCGTGAGGCGGGAGTAAATTCGAAAACTGTTCCAGCAATTGATCCAGATAAAATTCTTCATCTCCATACAGATAGTAGACCGGTTTCAGATTTCCTGAAGCGATCTCCTGCTTTACCTGATGAAATATGTCTGAACTGTTTTGCTTACGAGCTGCCATTGGTTATAAGATACGGAAAGTGTTTTTTAATGAAATGGCAATCTTAGTTATTCAACTAAAAATCAGTTAAGTATTAAACTTTACATTCTAATAGTCATAAAATATTATTCTATCTTACTAGTTTAACTCAGATAAGCACTTACTCTTAATCCTTTTTCAACTAATGAAATATCTCCCTTTTGTTTTTTTAATTCTTATCACCTTCTCAATTTCGGCATGTAATGGAGGTAATGATTCTGAAGTAACCTTTGATCTGGTTGTTAGCAACTCTTTAAATTCAGATTTAGAGCTATATCTTTCCGATGGTACAGATTTAACCACATTTGAAAGTAAGGGGGCTATTGAAGCCAGAGGAGAAGCTACGATTACAGGTCTCACTTATGATACTGAGTACGTACTTATAACTGTTCAACCGGGTAATGATGTTAACAATCCCATAACCGAAGACACTTTTACCAATTCCGATCCGAATGTAGCTGAATATTCCATCACCATCTCTTTTTAATCTGAGTTCAGCTAATGATCAGGCTTATCTTAAGTATTTTCATGTTCCTTATTTTCCAGTCGGGATATTCCTATGCTCAGACTGAATACTTCATTCAGGAAAACGATAGCCAGATTTATTTCAAAACCTTTGGAGAAGGAGTTCCCATTCTTATTATTAATGGCGGTCCAGGAATGAATAGTGAGGGCTTTTCACCTCTGGCTGAAAAGCTTTCTGATGAAAATCTGACGATCATTTACGATCAACGCGGTACCGGGAAGTCAACCCTAAGTCAGCTTAACTCTTCTACTATCACAATGGAACTGATGGTTAAGGATATTGAGGCTATCAGGGAGCATCTTGATATAGATCAGTGGATTGTACTTGGACATTCTTTTGGTGGAATTATGGCTTCCTATTACACATCAAAACATCCTGATAAAACAAAAGGACTGATTTTATCTTCTTCAGGTGGACTGGATCTCGAGTTGCTACAAACGCTGAACATACCCGGAAGACTTTCACAAACTCAACAAGATTCTCTGAATTACTGGACTCGTCAAATTCAACGAGGTGACACTTCCTACTTTGCACAACTTAAAAGAGGCACGTACCTCGCCCCTGCTTATCTGTATCAAAAAAAGTATGTACCTGCAATCGCTGAACGATTAACTCAGGGCAACATGACTATTAATGGATTGGTCTTCAGAGATTTAAGAAGGATCGGTTATGATGTTAAAGATGAACTCAGAAATTATGATAAACTTGTATTAATCATACAGGGAGCTCATGATATCATTCCTGTTGAAATTTCTGAAACAGCGCATTCTGTTTTCCCAAACTCCGAATTGATTATTCTTCAAAAAAGCAGTCATTACGGCTGGCTGGAAGAAGAAAAGCTTTACCTTAAAGCTATTGAAGACTTCTTAGTAGAAGCAGGGTAATCTTTTTACTAGCTCACAGATAAATCTTTCCTGTATCTACTTATTGCAAGTATGCCAAGTATCGGTCCCGCTAGCATAATCCAGAATACTAAAGGTGAACCTGTTGCATCAAAAACTAAATTCACAAGCTGTATACTTACAATCGTGAGAGTAAAGCCGAGACTGTTTACGATAGTTAAACCCGTTGCGATATATTTTGAGTCGCACGATTTTGCAACCATCGTAGAAAACTGAGGAGAATCAGGAATTACAAAAATTCCCCACAGGAACAGAATTGCTAAGAAAAGAAAAACTGTAAGTCCAAAACTAAACGGTAGCAACAAACAACAAAGTCCGGATCCAATCAAAGCAATCATTGACACCTTTTTGCTACCAATACTTATTGAATAGTGTCCACCAACAGCACAGCTAATCCCCCCTATCCCGATCACTAGAAAAGAAAGCAATGATACACTGAAATCGTATTCGGGATTCAGAGATATATAGATACTCAACATCACCGGAACAAAAGCCCAGAAAGTATAGAGCTCCCACATATGCCCAAAATACCCGAATGCTGCTGATCTGAAGTTTTTGATTCTGAAGAGTTTTATGATAGCATCATATTCGAAAATCATTCTTTTTGAGTTTGATCGATGAGGCCCGTCTTTTATTGTGAGGAATAACAGAATTCCTCCCAAACTGGAAAATGCTGAGGTTCCAACTAATACAAATTTCCAGGAGTAATCTCCTCCGGCAAACTTCAGGAAATGAGGAAAAGCCGTTCCAAGCACTAATGCTCCTACCAGATACCCAAGTGCTTTACCAAGACCTTCTTTATGCCAATCTGAAGCAATCTTCATTCCAACCGGATAAATCCCCGCCAGAAAGAAACCGGTAAACAAACGGGCAAACATCACCTGTGTAAAACTTGCCGACCAGATTGTAGTAAGATTACACACTGAACCAGCCAATGCACAAAACAAAAATACTTTAACCGGTGAAAACCTGTCAGCAATGTTTAGGAAAGCAAATACCAGTGTCCCGATGATAAAACCGGATTGAACCGCCATGGTAATGAAACCCACAAACATTTCCAGAAGATTTAGTTCCCGGATTAAGTCATCCACGACTGCATTTCCAGCAAACCAAAGCGAAGTTCCTGCAAACTGAGCTAATACAATAACAGGAAGAATATGAGCCGGAGGGTTTTTCATGGTTTTGAAAGTATCGATTTCCGAATAAATAACTTTGCTTAAATTTTATTTGCGTAGCAAAATGGTTACATATATATTTGTAACCAATCGGTTACTTAATTAACAAGAATTATGAGACGAGACGTATTCCAAGCCATTGCTGATCCAACCCGCAGAGATATTATCACGCTGCTGGCTTCGGGTGAGTCAATGAACCTTAATAGTATTGCAGATCAGTTCGAAATCTCCCGCCCTGCTATTTCTAAGCATATCAAGATTTTGGAGGAGTGTAATCTTATTGATATCCAGCAGGAAGGAAGAGAACGTATTTGTGAGCTAAAACCCGAAGAACTGGAGCCTGTTTCGGATTGGGTTAAGAAGAATTTGAAGCTTTGGAATACCCGATTAGATCGACTTGAAAACTATCTAAACGAATTAAATAATGGGAAATGATATGAACGATTACGCAACTTTTACAGATGAAGACACCTTGAAACTGGAACGCATTCTTCCTGGTCCTATTGAAATGGTTTGGGCATGTTTAACCGAATCTGAACACAAAAAGAAATGGCTTTCAGGTGGAGACGTTGAACCTGAAGTCGGTGGTAAAGTCACACACCATTTTGATCACAGGGAAATCAGCGATAAGCCGGAACCAGTTCCCGAGAAGTATAAAGAAATGGGAGACACAACTACCATGTATGGAAAAGTGATTGAATGGGATCCCTACTCCCTGCTCAGTTATACCTGGGATGAAGGAGATAACGGAATTTCTGAAGTCACTTTTCAACTTACAGAGCTTGAAAACAATAAAGTGAAACTCATTCTAATTCATTCTAAAGTTCCTGATTCAAAAGATTTCAAGGTGGGTGTAAGTGCAGGATGGCATACTCATCTTAATATTCTGAGAAATGTACTCGAAGGTAAAAACCCGGGGAGTTTCTGGAATGTGCACATGCCTTTGGAAGAAGAATATGAAAAGAAGTTGTATGGGTAAGATGTAATGTTCTGATTTTATTTTTTGAACGGATTTTCTGTTAAAACTGCTCATAAATATATGAGTACAGACTACATCGAAAAATACAATCTCGAGCCTCATCAGGTAGATCGCATTATTGGAATGGCCTGGGAAGACCGGACTCCTTTTGAAGCTATAGAAGTTCAATTTGGACTTTCTGAACCGGAAGTGATTGAGTTTATGCGTCGCAATCTTAAACGCAAAAGCTGGGAGAGATGGAGAAAACGAGTATCAGGCAGGAATACCAAACACCGTAAGAAACGAAGTGATGACGTAAAACGCTTCGTCTCCCCTGCTCAGAATCCTATTACAAATAACAGGATTGCAAAAAAGAAGTACTAGCATTTATTTAAATAAAGAATCAGATATAAAAGCAGCCATTTCCCGTGCTGCTAAATCCTGTCCCGCATCATTCCAATGATTGTTTTCCCCTTTGAAATAAAGAGTCTCAGGGTTCTTTGAAGTGAATACCGGATAGAGGTTCAGGGAAATTATTTCCAACTCTGAGGTGATCTCCGAAAGGATATTTGTAAGACGAGCCTGATCATACTCCGAATAATTCCTCTTCAGGAAGTAATTTCCGAGCACATAATTGGAAGGAGTTAAATCAGTTGAAGAAGGTAGAATCTGAACCATAAACTGAACTTCTTTTTCCTTTGCTAATTCGTTCATTCTGGCGATAGCTAGTTTCATCAATGCTATCTTTTCCTGTGAAGCATCGGACCCGGGATCTGTGGCCAGATCTGTTTCGTAAGAATCCTGGAAATGTGAGAAAAGCCGTGGGTTTCCTTTCTTGTATACCTCAAAAGCCTTTTTATTCGATGCATCAAAATAGTTAAATACTCCTTGTTCGTAGGCTTCAGGATCTTCAACTGCCCTCTTTTCATTTCTTCGATCATCCAACCCTTGCCGAACTGACTTCGTCCACTCCAACAACCTTATCTTGATACCTTTTTCTGTTTGAAATTCCTGATCCGGTTCCGGTTTGAATGAGGTTTTCACCAGCTCTCCATTTCCGTCCAACTCAAACAAACGGTTTCGGATAATATCCCCGAAATCATTTCCTGCAAACACATTTAAAATCACCAAATCAGGTTTATAGATATCCACTTCCTCTTCAAACTTAAGTAACGCCTGATCGGGTCCGAAACCGACTACCCCTGCATTTATGACTTCCACTTCTTTTCCCTGGGCTTCATTCAAATACTCACCCAGTTTGTACACATAGGTTGATTCTTCTACCGAAAACCGGGACTGAATATTGGAATCACCGTAAACCATGATTCTATAATCTCCATTATTCTGTATTGATGTGCCTCTGAATCCATCTTTGTTCACTTTCCAAAGAATGGAGTCTCCCCCATTCTCCTCACTTCGCACATAGGTTTTCTCAATTCCCGGAACCAATTCTACCAGATAATCTTCATTAAACTGAAAAGCCCGTTCAGGCTGTTCATATTTTTCCGGATTCTGCTTTACATCATAGTAGTGCACGAACTGCATGATAAGTTCGATGCCTGCCAATACCCCAAGCGAAATAAGTAGTATGATGAAAACGTCTTTATTCAATCTTTTCGATAATTTTGACTGAAGTTAGTAAGATGAATTACATCATCACAATATTGATACATAAAGTCTCTGAAAAAGAAGAAAAAGCTCTTTTTGATCTTGGTATATGATCTCCTAATAGCTATCCTTAACTATGTTTAGTCAGGATTATATTATGCGCCAAATTCAGCAAATGACCCAAGTGCTGAATAGGATACTTACTCAGGTTTTGAAACTCAAAAAACAAGAGCAAGGAACAGAAACAGTTTCCTATACCAATGAAGTTCTTAAGGAGGAATTGGGATTTGATTTAGAAGAACTTTCTGCCATACTTAGTGATAAGGGCATTTCTTATCTGAAGAAAGAGCATAATTTCACAAACGAACACCTAAGCATACTTGCCGACATTCTTTATGAAGTAGGAGAGCACGGATTTGATAATCCGGAAAGGCATTCTCAAAGTCTTTCACTGTTAGCTCAAAGCCTCCGGCTATATGAATTTATAGAGAAGGATGACCGAATCTACTCGATAGATCGAAACCTCAAAATCACTAAGATTAAAGACTACCTGAGCTAGATTATTTTATAATGCTCATCATTTTGGTCAGACTCCTTCCCTCTACCGTCAAAGTATAAAAATATGAACCACTAGCTAGTATACTGGAATCAAAATCAAAAGTGTGACGTCCTGCATTAAACTGCTTCCCTGCTAAGGTTGTCACTTTTCTGCCAAACGCATCATACACGATTAAACTTGTAAATCCTGATTTGTCTAATGTAAATGCAATCTTTGTATTTGGATTAAATGGGTTCGGATAGTTTTGTTCCAATGAGAACCTTAAAGGCTCTTCGATAGTCTCATTGGGTGTAGCCGTAAGCTGGGTGACTTCAATACCATCACAGGTTCCAACAAATGGAAGTCCGTTTAACTCAAAGATGTACGAGATTAGTCCAACGTACACGCTATCGCCATAGGTTGGAGCCGTTCCGGGAAGAAGTCCTGTTCCATTATATAAGTTCCAGTTATCTTCAGCTTGCCCGGGAAGTTGCCAGTACACTGTTATCGTACGATCTTCATTTCCTACAATTCTGATATCTGCTCTTCCATCTGGCACTATCCCTTCCCCGGCATCATTTACGCTTGAAACTCCATTCAAGGTGTTCTTTCCTTCAATGGTGAATTCTGTTGGGCCACGGTGACCTACAACCACATGCGAAGAATTCCGTGATTCCAGCTCAGGCACATGAACCTGAACACCGGCAAAGATATATGGATCGCCAGCAGATGACGGGGCAGTTTGAGAATTGTCCTGAGTTCCAATTCCGATATTCCGGGCAATAAACTCAAATGGAAAAGCCAGAAGTTTTGCATCCAGTCTTCCCTGGAACTCATTAAAATGAAGCGTGATGTTATTGTCGTTATTGATCACATTTGCCCGATACCGACCATCCACTTTTACCACATCCGGCAACGAATTTGGATTGTTAGTAACGAAGCCTGTCAGCTCACCTTCCATTTCAAAATCGTCGGATAAATCCTCATTCTGGAAAGCCAATCCCGGGATCGGGTTCCCAATCAGAAAAAGTAGAACTAAGCTAATGCGTGCGAACAGCTTCATAGTTTTGATTTTTTTTGAAGGTAAGAGAAATAACCTTCTGTTGAGTTACAAAACCTTTTCAAATGTCATTCTGAGCGAAAGCGAAGAATCTAAGCGGATATACAGACAGATCCTTCGGAGGTATCCTCAGGATGACAGACTCTATCAAAATAATCTTTGTCATTTCGAGCGGAGCGAGAAATCTAAATAACTGTTTTTAAATCACCCTTTAGATTTCTCTGTCGCTTCTCTCCTTCGAAATGACAAAACTCTTCTGTTGATTGTTAAACTTGATTCCAGTACTCTGTTTTGAATTAACTTGGATATAATAAATGGAAATTTCGGTATACAAAAGACACTTCATCATGCTCTGGGCCTTCGGCTTCTCCTGGCTGGTCAAAGGTGAAATTATTTGGGGGGATGAGTGATGCTAACTTATTTCAAGAAATACTTTGATAAGCTGTATTTTAGCTTTATAGATTATTTGTTTAGAAAGAAATCACTGAACTTCATTATTTATGTTCTTATAGCTTTTGCTATAAGAGAGCTAACTGCAATAAGTGCAGGAGAAGCTATTGCTAGATTCCTATCCGAAGTAAAACAAGAGTATAGTGAAAGTTTCATATACTGGGGATTAAGATTAGCAGAGGTGTTATTAGTAGATGGAAGTCACTTAGTTCTTGGAGTTACACTATTTCTAATCTTAGTAGTTGGCTATTTAAGAAGAACTGAAATTTCTAAGGCTAGTAGTGGAGAAAAATTTAAACTGATAATTGAAGGGTTAGAAGAAAAAAAACTGCTCGCAGAACAAAAATTAGAAGAAGTAAAAACTGAAGCCGAAATAGCTTCTCTTCAAAAAGTAGAATACAAAAGGTTCTTAGATAAGATTAATCATACACTACAGGAAAAGAATATTTCTAAAGAAGAATTATTAAAGAAAGTATCATCAAAGCTTAAAGCGATCATTCTTTACAAATCTTATGAAGAAGGAAACCAGTTAAATAAACTTATCAGAGATAATGTTTATCCGGAATTGGGAGCTGTAAATATTGCAAGTGGATTAACTATAATACCACCCGATAAGATTAATCAGAAGTTATCTGAAAAAAGAATTTTAGAATGGTTTAAAAACCAAGTAGAAAGTAAAGTTCCTGAAAATTATGACTACAATTTTCCAATTATTGCTGTAGTTGATCTTACAAAAATAACCGCTTATAAAAGATTAAAACCATTCAGGAGGATTAATAGGACTTATCTTGACAAGATTCGTATTGAAGACCTTATCTCACTTAGAGAACTTGAAAGTTATTTATACCAAGAAAAAAATATCTCCTCAAAAGAGGTTATTGAAATTGCTAGTGTAGGTTTTTTAATCGATTCTGATCTTATCACAACTGAAGAATATGAAAGAATCAAAAAAGACAACTCAAAAATAATCTCGGAAATACATAATCTCGTTGGTGTTGATCAACTAAAAACAACTCAATTTGCAAATCTAGAGGATGCGACTTTGAATGCAGTACTTTCAAAGTATGTGAGCAATATTAATGAGGTAATTCTTAGTATTAAAAACAATGCTCAATTTTGGAAAGAATATTTTGATAGAAAACTTTAATGAGCACGCACGCTGAAAAATATTCTAATCCTCATCCTAGCTCAAACGTTCGCTTGGGCTTTTTACTTGTCATTTCGAGCGTAGCGAGAAATCTGAAGAGTCCCTTAAGATTTCTATTTCAGAGCTTGAACTTTCTCAGGTAATTCTTGAAGTATTATAGCTGAAACATACTGAATAATTATTTTAACACCATTTCTTGTTGCTTCTCCATGAACAAAATTATGCTTTCCAAAAAGCAATAACGGAGTCGGATGTACAAACTTGGATAGTGTTTTAAACATTTTATAAGCTTTAGAATCTCCATAATCTCTTATCAATTCAAATACATTTGGCCTTTTTCCAACCTCATAGCCATTTGATTGAACCCATTCGTTCATTTTGGTAATACTATCTGAAAAACCTTTTAAATCTTCATCCAAGTCATTCCTATCTATACCAGTAAACCACATTTTGCCCAGCTCTTGATAATCAAGTACCTCTAAAAGGAAGTATTTTTCTAAATTATCTTTTGAATGAAGCGCAAAATTAATCCATGCATATATCTCTACAATATTTCTTCCAGTTAAAGATAATTCCGATATACTAGAGTCTTCATGAACTTTTAGAAAGTGATTCAATTGTTCGATTAGATATTCTAAAATTTTACTTGAAAAGATTTTCAGGTCACCTTCTCCTAAGTCCTGTCTTAACCCTAATTGAGAATATCTAAGCAATTGATTTGTATTCTCTAAAATACTTTTAGTTTCAGTTGGTACTTTTGCAATATCAGTTTCAAACTTTAACGACATTTATGGCTTCAACCTCCCCATCATCCTTGGGAAAGGAATGGTCTCACGGACGTGAGAAAGCCCGCAAAGCCACGCAACGGTTCTTTCCAAGCCAAGACCAAAGCCTGCATGTGGAACGGTTCCATAGCGACGTAAATCGAGGTACCATTCAAAGACTTCTTTATCGAGTCCCTCTTCTTCAATTCGCTCGTACATGAGTTCCAGATCGTCTTCACGCTGACTTCCCCCAATAATCTCTCCGTAGCCTTCCGGGGCAAGTACATCTACGCCAAGGGCATGTTTACCGGATTCATCACGCTTCATATAAAACGCTTTGATTTCAGCCGGCCAATGGGTCACCATAACCGGAACTTCGTATTGCATGGTTAATACAGTTTCATCACTTCCACCAAAGTCATTGCCCCATTCAAAATTCTGAGCCGATTCTTTCCACTGCGGAATATTTCTGTAATCCTCTTCAATCTGGTCGAGGCGAGCACCAATCTCAATCTGACGTGCTTCGATCTGCTTTTTGCGCCATTTCTTAGCCGAGCCATGCTCTTTTTTAATCTCTTCTCTCTCCTGCTTGATGTCCTTTTCTTCCTGCTTTCTGGCTTCTAGCATATCATCCAGCATTTTAGCTGTAGCATCACTGGTTAGGATATCAACGGCTTCAGTGTAAGTCATTCTGATGAATGGATTCTCAACCAACGCTTCCAACTTTGAAGTGTCGCGTTCCAGAATATCCAGTTCTGCTTTACGCTTGTCCAACACAGTTTTTACGATGAAGCGAATCATATCTTCTGCCAGATCCATATTCATCTTCAGATCGTAATAAGCCATCTCCGGCTCAATCATCCAGAACTCAGATAAGTGTCGGCGGGTTTTGGATTTCTCGGCTCTGAAGGTCGGACCAAAAGTGTAAATCAAGCCATGAGCCATTGCCATTGCTTCGCCATATAACTGACCGGTCTGGGCAAGATAAGCCGGCTCTTCAAAAAATTCGGTTTCAAAAAGTGTCGTACTTCCTTCAGCTGCATTCCCTGTAAAAATCGGGGAATCCATCTGCACAAAATTTAGCTCCTGAAAGAACGTATGAATCGCGAAAATAATCTCATTTCGAACACGCATTGCGGCCCACTGGCGCTGACTACGTAACCACAAGTGACGGTTATTCATCAAAAACTCAACGCCATGCTCTTTGGGAGTAATTGGATAATCTTCTGCAATCTGAATCACGTTTACATCCGAAACATGGATTTCATGTCCGCCGATACTTCTCTCATCCGCTTTAACCGTTCCGGTGATTTCCAGTGAGCTTTCCTGCTTAAGTGAAGTAGCTGCTTCCCAGGCCTCTTCTGAGACATCATCTTTAGCGACTACACACTGTGTAATACCCGTTCCATCCCTCATTTCAATAAATACAAGGCTTCCGCTGCTGCGGTAATTATACACCCAACCTTTCAACGTTACGGTGTTATCAACATGGTTTGCGAGTTGATTGATGTAGATCATTTATTTTAAATTTTGAATTTTAAATGCTGAATTTTGAATGAGGGTTTTGTCACTTCGAGTGAAAACGAGAAGTCTTAAGAGTATATCGAAGTATAAACACTCTTTAGATGTCTCACTTGCGTTCGACATGACAAAAAATTCAAAATTAAGCATTCATAATTTATAATTAGCCTTCCGGGGTTAAAACGGCTTCCATATAGTATTTCTGGTCGAAGAAGTCTTTGGCGAATTCCTGAATCTGTTCTGCAGTTACATCCATGATGTTTTCTTCCAGCTCATCCAGCGTAACAAAACGATCGAAATAAAGTTCACTTTTAGCCAATCGCATCATTCGGTTACTGGTGTTTTCCTGTGAAAGTAACAGCTTTCCTTTCAACTGTGACTTTGCCTCTTCCAGTTCCTTTGCAGGAATAATTTCATTTCGGATTTTATCCAATTCAGCCACGACCAATTCATGAACGTGCTCCACGTATTCTTTATCAGTACCCACGTACACTCCCCATATTCCGGTATCAGAATAGGATTGATTGAAGGTTTGAATGGAATAGCAATATCCGTACTTCTCACGCACATTCTGATGCAGGCGGGAACTCATCCCTCCTCCTAAAATAGTATTCGCTAAAAGAAGAAGATATTTGTCATCATGATCAAAATTTAACCCTCTTCTTCCCAGCACATAATGTGTTTGCTCAATCGCTTTGGTGAGTTCCAGTTTCTCCGGCTTCAACTCTTCAATAGGCTGCTTTTCGTTATGAACCTGATCGTATTCCAGCTGACCAAAATAATTACTGACTACTTCCACCACTTTATCATGATTCACATGTCCGGCAACAGAAATCAACAAATTAGATGGTTTATAACGATCAGCCATGTATTTGTATAAATCTTCACGAGTGAAAGCTGAAACCGTTTCTTCCGTTCCCAGAATCGGACGTCCAAGTGCATGTCCTTCAAACATTTTAGAACTGAATTCCTCGAAAAGATAATCATCGGGAGAATCCCGGTACATCTTCATTTCCTCAATCACCACTTTCTTTTCTTTCTCTACCTCTTCTTCGGGAAATAAAGGATGGAGCACCATATCAGAAAGAACATCTAATGCGCGGTCCAGTTGATCTTCCACACAACGGGCATAATAACAGGTATATTCAGAAGAAGTGAAGGCATTCAGATACCCTCCCACCGATTCCATACTTTGGGCGATATCAAAAGCCGTTCTGGAGTCCGTTCCTTTGAAAAGCATATGCTCCAGAAAATGAGTTACTCCTCCCTGTTTTTCAGTCTCATTTCTGGAACCCGTTTTCACCCAGATTCCTACTGAGATACTTTTTACACTTTCGATATGCTCAGTTACAATTCTGAGTCCATTATCAAGGGTGGTTTTGCGAATAAAATCAATTTCTTTCAGGTTTTCCATGCAGAATATTCTGTTATGCGTCTCTTATTTTTGATGCGTGCAAATATACTATTATTGATACCGAGAATCAGTAATGGTTTGTGAAATATCTTGCTGGTTGTCCTCTCCCTGATCAGCACACAAGTGCACTGATCTGTCCCTCCCCAAGGAGGGACAAATACCTGTCTCCCTTTGGAGGGAGACAGAATTCAAACTTGTTTTGGATTCAGAGGAAGGACTCTTTGTATTTCAACTCAACCACATTTCCGACCCCATCTGTCTTCCCCTTCAACAAGGGGAAGACTCGTTATTATAATTTCTTATTAAAGTGCTCCTTCTATTGACCTCACCCTCATTCCCTCTCCTTCTCAAGGAGAGGGAAGCTCAGGAACAAACTCAAGCTAAATTTCAAAGTTCTCCTCCTTGAGAAGGAGGAGTCAGAGGAGGTCAGAATTCCATTCGGAATTAATAAGCAACAAAAAAGGCGCTACCCGTTAGAGTAGCGCCTTAAATTAGCATAGAGAGCAATCAATCATTCTCTTTCGATCAATGCTTTTCTGGAAAGTCTGAGCTTACCGCCGTGTTCTACTTTAAGTAGTTTCACATCCAGCTCGTCTCCAAGCTGTAGGTAATCAGATACTTTCTCTACACGCTTGTGATCAATCTCAGAGATGTGAAGCAATCCGTCTTTACCTGGAGCGATTTCAACGAAAGCTCCGAAGTCTTTTATAGATTTAACCACACCTTTATACGTTGCACCTTCTTCGAGGTGACCTACGATCATTTTGATACGGTTTTTAGCTTCTTCAGCTTTGCTTAAGTCATTTGCTGAAATAGTGATCTGACCTTTACCATTGCTGTCTTCTTCAATAAGAATTTCCGTTCCGGTTTCTTTTTGAAGCGTTTGGATCACTTTTCCACCAGGTCCGATTACCGCACCAATATCACTTCCGTCAATTTCCATCTTCAGGAATTGAGGGGCATATTGGGAGATACTTTCTCTTGGAGAAGAAATAGTTTTCGCCATTTCACCAAGAATGTGCATACGACCGGTATGTGCCTGAGCAAGAGCTTCTTCAATAGTTTCGAAGCTGATACCCTGAACTTTCATATCCATCTGGCAAGCGGTAATTCCATCAGAAGTACCTGCAGTTTTGAAGTCCATGTCTCCCATGAAATCTTCTTCACCACGGATATCAGAAAGAATAGCTGTGTTATTTTCGCCCACAATCATACCCATTGCAATACCTGCAACCGGCTTTTTGATTGGAACACCAGCATCCATCAATGCCATCGATCCACCACAAACAGAAGCCATTGAAGAAGAACCATTTGATTCTGTGATATCTGAAATCACACGAACAACATATCCGAATTCTTCAAACGTTGGCATCATCATTCTAAGTGAACGTTCTGCAAGATGACCATGACCGATTTCACGTCTACCAGGACCTCTCATAAATCCTGCTTCACCTACCGAGTATGGAGGAAAGTTGTAGTGTAAGTAAAATTGTTTTGCTTCCTGATCGAACAAAGTATCTACACTTTGCTCATCGCGGCGTGTTCCCAATGTTGCAGAAACTAATGCCTGAGTTTCACCACGAGTGAAAATCGAAGAACCATGAGCTCTTGCGATATATCCTACCTGAGTCCAGATATCACGGATATCAGTAGTAGAACGACCATCGATACGACGACCTTTCTCCAAAATCATATTACGAAGCGCGTTTTTCTCGATGCTTCCTAAAATCTTATGAGCTTCAGAAAGCTTATCAGAAGCGTCATCATCATCGGCAAACTCTTCTTCAAGTTTTGCAATCGCTTCTTCCTTCGCTTCTTTGATTTTGCCATTATAATCTTCTTTGTTGAGACCAATATTCACGATATCAACAATGGCAGCTTCTGCAAGACCTTTAACTTTTGTTTCGAGATCTTCATCAACTGCTGGAGGAATAAATTCTCTTTTTTCTTTTCCGAGTTCTTTACGAAGCTCGTTCTGGAAATCACATAATTTTTTAATGGCATCATGAGCAGCTTTGATTGCGCTAAGCATTTCTGCTTCAGAAATCTCTTCCATCTCCCCTTCAATCATAAGGATACTGTCTTCAGTACCACCTACTACCATATCGATGTCGCTGTCTTTTAGCTCAGATACGGTTGGGTTGATGATAAACTCACCATTTACACGTCCAACTCTAACTTCTGCCATCGGTCCATCAAATGGAATGTCAGATAAGTGAATAGCTAATGAAGCTCCGGTTCCACCTAATACGTCACCATCATTTTCATCATCAGATGAAATTACACTAGAAATAACCTGTGTATCACATACATATCCTTTTGGGAAAAGCGGGCGAAGTACACGGTCAATTAAACGGCTGGAAAGAACTTCTTTTTCATTTGAACGACCTTCTCTTTTCATAAATCCGCCAGGGAATCGTCCCGCAGCAGAAAAACTCTCTTTATGATCTACAGTAAGCGGGAAAAAACTCTGTCCCGGCTTTGGTTCTTTGGCACTTACCGCAGTACAAAGCACCATGGTGTCTCCCATTTTTACAACAACAGAGCCATCAGCTTGTTTAGCTATTCGGCCTGTTTCTACGGATAGCACCTTTCCCGGTGCAAATTCTATACTTTTAAAATCTTCTTTCATTTATTTTTTTGTCTGTTTGTTTTATTGCTTTATTCCCGCCGTTAAATCAGGTTGGTTGATAAGCTAAAATGAGGCGGGAAGAATTGAAAAAGGCTCCAAGAGTTGGAGCCTTTAAATTATTTACGGATACCAAGCTCTTTGATAAGCTCACGGTATTTCGCGATATCGGTTTTCATCAAGTAGTTGAGAAGACGGCGTCTTTTACCTACTAACTTCAACAATCCACGACGAGATGCGTGATCTTTCTGATTCTCTTTTAAATGCTCAGTTAGATGATTGATTCTGTGAGTAAAAAGTGCGATCTGACCCTCAGTGGTGCCCGTATTGGCTTCTTCTCCACCAAACTTTTTGAAAATTTCTTTTTTTTCTTCTGCAGTTATGCTCATTGCAATATTCAGTTATAACTTTAAATCGATTTAATAGGATCCAAAGATAAGGGTTTTGAATGTAACCAACAATGATGGAAGCTTACATTTATTTAATGTTTGGTAAGAAAAAATGAGCTTGCTTGAATAATAATCAGGAACTGACTCTATTTAACAAGGCTAACTGTCAAATACTTGAGTTGCCTTCTCTCTGTCTCGTCCCAGCTGCTCCTTTAACTCTTCCATGCCATTAAACTTCTTTTCATCCCTGATACGATCGAAAAACCGGATTTGAACAGTTTTTCCATAAATAAACTGATCGAAATCGAAGATGTTAACCTCAAGGGTTTTAGTTAACCCGTCAAAGGTTGGGCGGACCCCGATATTCATCATGCCATTATACCAAACATCATCTACTCTTACTTTAACAGCATAAATTCCGTTTTTGGGAAGAATTTTATCAGGATGTTCAGCCTGAAGGTTTGCGGTTGGGAATCCGATTTTTCTTCCTCTTTCATCACCGTGTATCACCAGGCCATTTAACATATATGGTCGACCTAATAATTGAGCTGCCTGTCTCATATCCCCGTCATCCTGAATAGCTTTACGAATCACCGTGCTACTGATGGTTACTTCTCCCATCTCTCTCTTCGACACCACATATACATCAAAGCCTAATTCGGGACCCAGATTCTCCAGAGTTTCGATAGTACCGGATCGGTCTTTTCCAAAATGGTGATCATAGCCAATAACGAATTCACTGATCCCAATTTTAGAGTGTATAACATCACGCACAAATTCTTCGGAGCTTAACAGCGAAAAATCTCTTGTAAAAGGAATCACACACAACTCATCGACTCCAATATCTTCCAGAATCTCTGCCCGCTCTTTTAAAGAAGTGAGTAACCGGATACTACTCCCTTTCGGATTGATGATGGTTCGTGGATGAGGGTCGAAGGTAACGACAACACTACGAGCTCCCCTTTTCTTTGCCTTAGCTACTACCGTTTCCATGAGTGCGCGGTGACCTTCATGAACCCCATCAAAAGTCCCAACCGTTACCACAGTATTGGATTGATGAATGATATCTTTCAGGTGAACCAGTTTAGCCATCGGGTCTCAGTAGTTTATCTATTTCATGTGGAGTAAAAGCATTAGCAGAAGAATAGCTTCCGATTTGTGTTCGTTCCAAAGCACTCAAATGTCCTCTGGAGCCTAAAGCTATCCCAAGATCATGAGCAATAGATCGGATATATGTTCCTTTACTACAGCTTACACTCAAAACCAGCTTAGGAGCTTCGTATTGTATGATCTGAGTATCATGGATGGTAACCGGCCGAGCTTCCAGTTCAACGGTTTTTCCTCTTCGGGCAAGTTCGTATAGTTTCTTACCATCTCTCTTTAATGCCGAATACATTGGGGGAACTTGCTGGATTTCACCAGCGAACTGCTCGTCTAAAACCTTTTGAATCTTTTCTTTTGTGATATGATCAAATGGGGAAGTTTCATCAACTTCGGAATCTGCATCATAGCTTGGAGTTGATCCTCCAAACGTAACTTCCCCAACATAGGTTTTAGGCATGTCCTGAAGTTGAGAAATGGACTTTGTAGCTTTCCCTGTGCATAAAATCAATAATCCTGTTGCCATAGGATCAAGGGTTCCGGCATGCCCTACTTTCTTCGTTTTAACCCGTCCACGGATGTACTTAACGGCATCAAAACTGGTCCAGTCTTTTTCTTTTTTAACTAAAAGAATAGCTCCGGTACTATAATCAAAATCAGGAGAAGGTGGATTCTCCTTAGAAAAAACCGGGATGGTTTCTAAAGGAAGTGGCTTAGCCATTATTCTTCGTTATCGTCGTCGAGGGGAGCTTTGGGCTGCTCATCAACTTTCTTGAAGAGCGTTTCCATCTTGTTCACATACTCGGCGGTATCATCGGCGTAGAAATGAAGTTCAGGTATTTTGCGAACCTGATTTCTGATTTTACCAGCCAGGGTATGACGAATCGCAGGTACATGCTCATCAATAAATTCATACACCACCTGCTCATCTCTTCCGGGTGCAAACACACTCAGATATACTTTTGCTATTGATAAATCGGGAGTAACCCGAACATTGGTAACCGTAACAAAGGTACCTTCCGGCTGATATTCTCTTTGAATAATTTCAGCCAGATCTTTTTTAAGAAGTGCGCCTAAGCGTTCTACTCGTAAACTCATATATGAGGTTTCGGGTGATTAATTTACGTCTTCGAGCGTACGTTTCTCTTCAGTAATCTTGTAACTCTCGAAGGAGTCGCCCACTTTGATATCATTGTAATTCTGAATACTGATACCACATTCGTAACCTGAAGCAACTTCTTTAACATCGTCTTTGAAGCGCTTCAAGGCTCCAATGGCTCCGTCATAAATCACAACACCTTCACGGATAATTCGAACCGGATTATTACGGTCAATCTTACCCTCAGTTACATAACAACCTGCGATAGTTCCAACTTTGGAAACTTTAAAAATCTCACGAACCTCAACGATACCCATCATCTGCTCTTTTAATTCAGGAGAAAGCAAACCTTCAAGAGCATCTCTAACTTCATCAACAGCATCATAAATTACGCTGAATAGTCGAATATCAATTTCTTCGGTTTCAGCAAGTTTTCGGGCCTGAGCAGTTGGACGAACCTGGAAACCAATAATAATTGCATCAGAAGCAGAAGCTAACAATACATCAGATTCAGAAATTGCGCCGGCGCCGGTATGAATAATATTTACTGCAACCTCATCGGTACTGATTTTCTGTAGCGATCCGGAAAGTGCTTCAATAGAACCATCCACATCTGCTTTGATGATGATGTTCAATTCAGAAACTTCACCAAGTGCAAGGCGACGGGACAGATCATCCAGTGTCATATGCTTGGTCTTACGCATCGCTTGCTCACGTCTGATTTGCTGACGTTGATTAGCAACTTCTTTAGCTGTTTTCTCATCTTCAGCCACTACAAGTTTATCACCTGCCTGAGGCATTTCATCAAAACCCGTTAACTGAACCGGTGTTGCCGGACCAGCCGATTTGATTCGTTGACCATGATCGTCTTCCATCGCACGAACACGACCAAAACAAGGTCCTGCTACAAATGCATCTCCAACATTCATTGTACCATTTTGTATAAGAATATTGGCAACAATTCCTTTTCCTTTATCAAGGCGAGCTTCAAGTACCACACCATCAGCACGACGATCAGGATTGGCTTTAAGATCAAGAAGTTCAGCTTCAATCAATACTTTTTCGAGAAGGTCATCAATACCTACTCCTGTTTTCGCTGAAACAAGAGCGAACTGAGTAGTTCCACCCCACTCTTCAACGATTACATCGTGTTCAGAAAGCTGTTGCTTAATTTTATCAGGAGTTGAGCCGTCTTTATCAATTTTGTTAATAGCAACTACAATTGGTACACCAGCCGCTTTCGCGTGATTAATTGCTTCAATAGTCTGAGGCATCACAGAATCATCAGCAGCAACAACAAGAATTACAATATCGGTTGCCTGTGCACCACGGGAACGCATTGCAGTAAATGCCTCGTGACCCGGAGTATCAAGGAAGGTTACTTTTTTGCCCTGATGAACCACCTCATATGCACCAACGTGCTGCGTAATACCACCGGCTTCACCTTCAGCTACTTTTGCTTCGCGAATATAATCAAGTAAAGAAGTTTTACCGTGGTCAACATGCCCCATAACCGTAATGATCGGAGCACGAGGTTTCAAATCTTCCTCGGCATCCTCTTCAATAACCAGTTCTTCAACAAGCTCTTCAGCGTCAATAAATTTAACATCCTTACCAAATTCACTGGCTACCAATTCAATGGTACCTGCATCAAGTCTTTGGTTGATGGTAATCATCAAGCCAATACTCATACATGCAGAAATAATATCATTTACTCCAACTTCAAGTTCTTCAGCAAGGTCATTCGCAGTAATGAATTCAGTTACCTCAATGGTGCCTGACTCCATTTCTTCCATTTCCTGCTGTTGTGCCAGTTCCTCTTCTCTTTCCTCTTTTCTTTGACGACGGCGCTTACCTCGTTTAGTTCCTACAGTGCTATTCCCCTGCATTTTTTTCAGGGTTTCGCGCATCATACGATCAACATCAACCTCATCAACTTCTGTTTTAGGCTTAGCCTTACTCTTTCCGCCTTTGTTAGGTGATGGTTTTCTTTTACGCTCTTTAGTAGCTGACTTATCATCCTTCGATTTTGAATCAAATCCCGGACGATCTTTTTTACGTTTTCTCTTTTTGCGAACTTTCGAATCCGAAGTCAGGTCATTTGTAAATGCTGTTTTTCCAAGAACCTTAGTTCCTTTTAACTGCTTAGCTCGACCACGAATAATTTTCTGTTTTTCTTCCTCAGAAACATCTTCTTCATCATTCTCATTCTCGTCCTCGTCCTCCTCATCTTCTTCGTCATCATCAGAGTCTTCTTCTTCAGTATCTTCAGCTTCGGAAGTTTCTTCAGCATCTTCTGAGTCTTCATCCTCATCTTCTTCGGTGTCTTCTTCCTCAGCAACTACTTCTTCTACTTCTGGCTCAGGTTCAGGCTCATCTTCTTTTTCAGCGACTTCAGGTTCGGGTTCAGCCTCAGATTCTTCTTCTTGCTCAGCAACTTCAGGCTCAGCCTTTTCTTCTTCTTCAGCTTCAACTTCAACTTCATCTTCGACAGGCTCTAAACCGGCAACTAAATCTTCTTCAACATCCGAAGTCTTTTCTTCATCGATTGGATCCAGTGCATCAATAGGTTCCAGAATGTTATCCAGCGTAACGCTATCATTACGCTGATTCATCATATGATTACGGCGGCTTTCGTATTCTTCTTTAGCTCGCTCGTGATCCTGGCTTTTCGCCTTGTCTTCCCCATAAACTCCATCCAACACTTCATACATCTCCGGTGTTATCTTGAAATTAGGACGATTAGCTGCAGAGAAGTCATTGTCTTCCAGCGTATCTACGATAGACTGAGTAGAAACATTAAACTCTGAAGCTACTTTAAATAAAGGTTTTGGTCTGTTTATGGGCATGTTCTGCTTTTATATTGTGCTCTAAAACTAAATAAAAATATGAGTAATTGCTTAGCTCGGTTCCTCGTCGAATTCGTATGCAATTACATTGATGATTTTAGCAGCAAGCTCTTCATCAATTTCACCATTGGTACGGCTTACAATTTCACCGGCATCCAACTCAAGAACTGCACGTGCGGTATCGCAACCAATTTCGTGTAATTTCGTGATTGTATCCGCACCAAAATCTTCTTCAAATTCTGCAAGATCTATATCATCTTCTTCTTCCACTTCACGATAAACATCTATTTCACATTCTGCTAATTTTGAAGCCAGACGGATATTTACTCCACCCTTACCAATTGCTTTGGAAACTTCATCAGCAGGAACAAGAACGTTTGCTTTAGCTCCTTCTTCAGCCAGTTCTACTTTAAGAACCTCTGCCGGTTGAAGCGCTCGCTTAATGAATTCGATTTTATCCGCTGAGTAATTGATTACATCAATATTCTCGTTTTGAAGCTCACGTACGATAGCATGAATTCGAATTCCTTTCATACCCACACAAGCTCCAACCGGATCTACCCGCTCATCATGTGAAAGAACCGCCACTTTAGAACGATCTCCCGGAGCACGAGCAATTTTAACTAGCTCGATAATTCCATCAAATACTTCCGGAATTTCATTTTCGAATAATCGCTCTAAGAACAATTCTGATGTTCTGGAGATGATAACTGTTGGGTTACCATTTTTCATGTGAACACCAATAACTACCGCGCGGATGGTATCCCCTTTGCGGTAACGGTCTTTGTAAATCTGCTCATTCTTTGGGAGCAGTAATTCCACACCATTGTGGTTTACTAAAATATCTTTATTGTGACGAACCTGGTATACATCTCCAAGAATGATTTCACCCACTCGGTCTGTATAATCTTCATAGATGTTGTCTTTCTCGATTTCACGAATACGTTGAGCAAGCTGCTGACGGGCCATCATAACAGCACGACGTCCAAAGTCTAAAATCTGAACTTCCTGAGCAAGCTCATCATACAATTCGATATCCGGATCTACTTTCTGTGCTTCTTCCAGTACAATTTCAGCAACCGGATCAGAAAGCTCTTCTTTGGGAACTACTTCCTGGACATGAAGAATCTGAATTTCTCCCCGGTCTGCATTCAAAATTACTTCGAATGCGTCATCTGTTTCGTATTTTTTACGAATCATAGTTCTGAATACATCTTCCAGGATGGAAAGTAACAGGTCACGATCAATGCCTTTTTCTTTCGCGATCTCAGCAAATGAGGAGATAATCTGTTTTGATAAATCGTTTTGCATCAGGGCTTGCCTATTTTATTACGGGGATAATTTTTGCTTCAATAATAGACTCAAAAGGAATCGCTGTCTGATTTTTTTCATCTTTAGCAACCATAACAGCTGCTTCTGTGACTCCGGCTATGATTCCTTGGAGTTTCTCAACGTCTTCGTCTGTCTTCCAGTAACGCACTTTTACCGTACGCTCCTTATTCTTTCTGTATTGTCGTATATCTGTAAGCGGGCGACTAAGTCCCGGTGAAGAAACGTTTAACCTGTACTTATTATCAAGCAATTCATGTGCATCAATAAGAAATCCCAATTCCCTACTGATATCTGCACATTCATCAAGATTTATGCCTCGTTCTTCGCCATCCAGATATACCCATATCTCGGTGCCACCACCGGTTTTAAGTTCCACATCTACCAGAAACAGGCCTTTTTCTTCAGCCAGTGGCGATGCAAGTTCTTTAATTGTTGAGGTTACGTCTGGATTCATACAGCAAATTTCAAAAACAAAAAAAGTGAGTGCCTTTCGACGCTCACCGAGCCCTGAAGATAGCTTTATTAAGTCTAAATTTCAATGAATTGAGAATGTTTTGTTTTAGTGGACTGGCTTGAAGTAACGCCGCATATTTTACTATTGATATACTTCCGTTCCGTAAGTGGAAAGTTACCTGTCCCCGACTGTATTTATTTGATCATAAAAAAATCTTTTCCCGCTTTTTTGAACTGCATTTTATATCATCATACATTCAATAAACAAAACTAACTATCCATGCGTTTTTTATTTTCTGCGGTACTTTTTATCTGCTCAACCTCACTTTTTGCTCAGCCGGTATCCCCTTCTTCTGTTACTGAGATGGAAGCTTCAATTAAACAAAGAGCTGAACTAAGAGCTAATTCCATTTTCAAAGATTACCCGATACGATCGGTTGGACCTGTGGTAATGAGTGGACGAGTTACCGATTTAGCAGTACATCCTGATAATCCCAGAGTTTTTTATGTGGGATTTGGATCCGGTGGTGTATTCAAAACTACCAACAGTGGTAATACGATGGAGCCAATTTTTGATCATCAGGACGGAGCACTTGGAGTTGGAGATATGGAATTATCGAGAGCTAATCCGGATATCCTATGGGTTGGAACCGGAGAAAATAACAGTAGTCGTTCTACCTATGCCGGAACGGGTGTGTATAAAAGCATGGATGCAGGAAAAACATGGATTTTCAGTGGATTAAGAGGGTCACAGCATATAGGACGAATAGTGAGTCACCCAACCGACGAAAATACCGTTTGGGTTGCAAGTCTTGGAGCTTTGTATAGTTCAAATTCGGTTCGTGGAGTCTATAAAACAACCGATGGTGGCGAAACTTGGGATCGCACCTTGTTTATAAACGACAGCACCGGAGTAGTGGATTTAGTGATTCATCCTACTAATCCTGATATCCTGTGGGCATCAGCCTGGGAGAAAGATCGAAAGACCTGGAATTTTAAAGAAAGCGGTGCAGGATCGGGGATTTATAAATCCACAGATGGCGGAGAAAGCTGGAATAAAATCACTACTGGATTACCCGATGGAGCTCATGTAGGTCGTATTGGGCTAGATATCAGCCAATCGAATCCAAATGTATTATATGCATCGGTTGATAATCAATTTGAGACAAAAACAGAGGTAGAATCTGAAGGATTAACTTCTGCCGATTTTGTAGATATGAGTAAAAGAAATTTTCTTCGGTTGTCCGATAAAGAACTCAATAGTTATTTAAGAGATAATAGATTCCCCACCGAATATACAGCTACAAGTGTAAAAGCAGATGTGGAAGCTGATAAATATGAGCCCAGAGCTTTAGCTGATTATCTGGGTGATGCCAACGCCGCACTATTCGATACTGAAATCAAAGGATTGGAAGTGTATCGCTCGAATGATGGAGGAGAAAGCTGGGAGCTTGTGAATACCTACCCTCTTGAAGGCGTGGTATTTACTTATGGTTATTATTTTGGTGAAATTCGCGTAGATCCAAATGATCCTGAGACAATTTATACATGGGGAGTTCCACTTCTTAAATCCACAGATGGCGGTAAAACATGGGATGAGAAAGCAGATAACCAACCTGTTCATGTAGATCATCACGCTATGTGGATCAACCCGAATGATTCAGAGCATATTTTACTCGGGAATGATGGCGGTCTTTATGAGAGTCATGATGGAGGTGAAAACTTCATTCACCATAATGTGGTCGCTGTTGGTCAGTTCTATACCGTAAATGTTGATATGGAAGAACCTTACAATATTTATGGCGGGTTACAGGATAACGGAACCTTCATGGGGCCTTCTACCTCTACTGGAGATCGCAATCAGCCATGGACAAGGATTGGTGGCGGTGATGGAATGCATGTTATTCCACATCCAGAAAACTCTGACATCGTTTATACCGGTTTCCAGTATGGGAATTATGTGCGTCGTGATTTGGCGAAAGGAGAAGCAGCCCGCATCACTCCTGTTCATGATCTTGGAGAACCACGCTATCGCTACAACTGGAATACGCCGGTAAATATGAGCCATCACAACCCAGAGATTATATACTTTGGATCACAGAGACTTAATCGCTCGTTTAACGAAGGTAAAGAATGGAAAGCAATCAGCCCTGATTTAACCGATGATCTTCCCAATGGTGATGTCCCCTACTCTACTCTAACCACTATCGCTGAATCGCCTCTTTCTTTTGATATAATCTGGGTGGGATCTGATGATGGTAATATTCATGTTACTACTAATGCAGGAAGTTCATGGACGAATGTTTCGGATAATCTCCCTCAAAAACTATGGGTGAGTGAAATTCATGCTTCGAAGTATGATAAAGGAACCGCATATGCATCTTTAAATGGTTACCGCTGGGATAATTTTGAGACTCATTTGTACAAAACTACTGACTATGGCCAAAGCTGGACATCAGTAAAAGGGAATCTCCCGGATGAAGTTGCGAATGTAATTATTCAGGATCCGGTGAATCCTTCCATTCTTTATGCGGGACTGGATTTTGGTAGCTATGTAAGTTTTGATGATGGAAAAAAATGGCATTATCTGGTTAATATGCCAAATGTGGCTTCTTATGATATGATTATTCATCCACGGGAACTGGAGTTAGTTGTTGCTACTCACGGTCGTAGCATGTGGGTGATGGATGTGAAGCCTCTTCATCAAATTGCAGATCGTATGGGGGAAGCGATCACAGCCATCAAACCAGAGTCTTTTCGCTCATCAAACAGATGGGGGAATCAACGTGCCCAATGGGATGATGTATTTATGTCTGAAGTTAAATTCGTCTACTTCCTCGGGAAAAGTGGCATGGAACAGAATGTAGAAATAGAAATTAAGGATGAAGACGGAACAACCATTTCAACTTTAGAAACACAAGGTTCCCACGGATTCAATACCTTTACGTGGAATTTAGTAACCGGAGAAAATGAAGACGGCTACAAATTCCTTGAAAAGGGAACATATACATTATCATTTAAGACAGGACGCGCATCACATGAGGTTCAATTCGAGATTAAGTAAGCTTTTATTATTTACTCTGACGGCTTTTTTTGCTGTCAATTGTGGATCTGAAAAAACAGACCCAGCCGAGAACAATCAACCTAAAGGAAGAATTGTTACTCCGGAGAGCGAATTGACTTTCCTCAATGAAGCAGGTGAGGAAATAACTAGCCTTAACATTTCAATCGCTGATTTACCTGATGAGCGCAATCAGGGATTGATGGATGTACGAACCATGCCTCAGGATGTAGGGATGCTTTTCATATTTGATGGAGACGCACCTCGTAGCTTTTGGATGGCTAACACCCCCCTGCCACTTGATATTATGTATGTGAATAGTGATAGTGTGATCGTACGAATATATCAGAACACAACTCCATTTTCCGAGAACAGCCTCCCTTCAGAAGCTCCTGCTCAGTTCGTGGTTGAGACAAACGGAGGATACTCACTTACCCATGGTATCACCGAAGGAATGAAAATTCGATTTTAGGCAAAATTCTCTTTTTTGCTGTTCCATTTAAAAAGCTTTTCTTATTAGGGAATCAATCTTTACATCTATACCAATGAAAAAAATCTATTCATCTGTCACTTTTCTAATACTTCTTTCGATTACTCTTTCATCACCTGCAGCTGCTTGGTTCCAAAATAGTGGACCTTCAACCCCGGAAGTATTAGTAGATGGAGTTGAAATTTCCTCAGTTGTATCTTTGATACCAGATGGCACTGTACGCATTAGTTTTAATAAATCAGACAGCACCTTATATCTGCTAACTCAAAATGGGGATTTATTTAGTGTCAATTTAGAAAGAGGATTCACTGCCAGAGTTCAGAGAAATACTGATCATGACCTTGAAGATACGCAAGGACTGGATATCTCAGAAGATGGTACATTTTATATTGTAGGGAACCTGAGGAATAATGCTAACTCAACAAATGTAGCAGTTATCAAAAGAGGAACCCGTGATGGTGATAACTGGACATGGGAAACCGTTGCAGAAACCGAACCATATCCTCTCAGCAATACTGCCTTCGATCATATAGCAAATGGAATAGTTGTAAGCCCGGACGGCTCAACATTGTATATCAATAGTGGTTCAAGAACAGATCATGGGGAAGTTCATGATGTAAACGGACAATACCCAAATCTTCGCGAAGCCCCACTAACTGCTAAGATTCTTACGGTACCTGCTGATACTACTGACGCAATTTTAGAGAACGATTTAGGTGCACTTAAAAGTAAAGGATTTATTTATGCTGAAGGAACACGCAATAGCTTCAGCCTGGCTTTTGATGGAGAAGGAAACCTGTTCGGAACAGAAAATGCAGGCGACCGTGATGATTCCGAAGAACTAAACTGGCTCAGAGAAGGTCACCATTATGGTTTTCCTTGGGTGATTGGCGGTAATGACACTCCGATGCAATACGAAGGTTTTGATCCTGATAACGATCCTTTCATCCCACAAAACTCTACCGCTGCTGATCTTGGCACTTTTTACAATGACCCAAATTACCCCAACCGACCTGAAGGAGTTACTTTCACCGATGCTATCACAAATATTGGTCCTGATGCCGATACCTATCGCGATGCCGAGGATGGTACGATTAAAGATGCCAGTGATGAAGAGACCACTATTACTACCTTCTCTTCTCATCTCTCCCCGCTTGGACTCGTTTTTGATCAGGACGAAGCATTAAGCGGTGATTATGCCGGAGATGGATTTATGCTCGGATTTTCAGGTGGTACTCAGGGAGATGCTTTTCTGCTAACCAGAATGGATTATCATGGAGAAGATTTGATTCATTTGGACTTCACCAAAACAGAAGATAATTACCAGATTTCAGCAACCAGTCTGGTTCGGGGATTCCTTAATCCTATTGATGCTGAAATTGTAGGTAATGTTATTTATTTGGTAGAACATAAAAACAATAGCTGGTTAAACACTAATAATACAGTACAGATGTATGCTGTCACACTTCCTGCTGCAGGAACTAATACTGAAAATACTACTGACCTCGCCAAGGATTTCAAGCTTTATCAAAATTACCCGAATCCATTTAACCCAACCACTCAAATTCAGTTTGATTTACCTGTCGCTGGATTTGTTGAACTGGAAGTGTACAACGCTATTGGACAGAAAGTTACTTCACTGATAAACCAGCAAATGAATGCTCAGAAACATGAGGTAATGTTCAATGCTGCTAATCTTAATTCCGGAATATATTTATACTCATTGAAAGTAGACGGAGAGAGAATGTTAACTCGAAAGATGCTACTCCTGAAGTAAGTCAAAAGCTTCTCCCTATCTTCCTATTTCAATTTGCGTAGTTGCAATTAATTGCGCTAGAGAGCCTTGCACAGATAGCAGTCTCACTCGCCCTTAGCATAAAAAAGGAATGATGATCAGGTTTTTAGAATGTTAAGATTCGTTAACATCCTGTTAAATCTCAATTATATTTTTTTAGTGTCATTTTTACATTTATTATTTAGAGTAATAAAAGCGGTTCCAAATATTTGCCGTAAAATTAAGAACAGACTAAATAATTGATGAAATTTAAATCACTACTATCACTCACATTATTAAGCTTCATTCTTGTTAATGTTTCTTTAGCTCAACCTACATCTGAGGTTGAAGGCGTTTCTGTTTCAGCTGTTGTAAACGCCCCTTTTGAAGCTCTTAAGTTATCACTAAACGCTGCTGATGGTTCCCTGTATATACTATCGCAGAATGGAGCTATATACCGGTTAACTCAAAGAGCAAACAGACCTCCTACAACTACCGAAATACAAAATTCTTCTGACCATGGACTGAGCAATGTTCAAGGAATGGACATCTCTTCAGATGGAAAAGTTTTTATTGTAGGTAATATACTTGATAATCAAGGTAATGACCCTTCATATACCAATATTGGTGTAATCAAAAGGGCTACAATTGATGATGGAACCTGGACTTGGGAAACAGTTGCTACTACTGATCCCTGGCCGATAAGTAATACCGATTTTGATCATGTGATGAATGAAATCGTGATTACCCCTGATGATAAAATGCTTTATATCAATAGTGGGTCAAGAACTGATCATGGGGAAGAACAACCTGTTCGGGTTCAAGGTGGGCCTGAAGAAGGGCTATACCCTGGTTTAAGGGAAACCCCATTAACTGCAAAAATTCTAAGTGTTCCTGCCGATACTACTGATGCACTTTTAAAAAATGATCTCGACTATTTAATTGAAAATGATTTCATCTTTGCATTCGGTACCAGAAATAGTTTTGGGATGACATTTGATGCAAACGGAGAGCTTTTCTCTGCTGATAATGCCGGAGAGCGGGACGATCCGGGTGAATTCAACTGGTTGCAAAAAGGGAAACACTATGGGTTCCCTTGGCGAATTGGTGGTAATGACACTCCGATGCAATACCCGGATTATGATTATACAGAAGATCCTTTGTTCAATGCTGTTGGTCGGGAAGATTTATTTTACAACGACCCTGACTATCCGGCCAAACCTGATACCATAGATTTTGTTGAGCCAATTTTAAACTATGGACCTGATGGTGTGAATTATGTAGACTATAGTACCGGAGAAGTTATGAATGCATTTGAGCAGGATACTGCAATTTCTTCTTTTACTGCACACCGTTCATCGTTAGGATTAATCTTCGATAGGGATAGTGTATTAACTGGTGAATACACCGGTGATGCATTTATTCTGGCATTTACCGGAGGTAACGATCCTTTCTTTCTACTGAGAACCATGGAAGATGATGGGGAAGCACTAATGCATTTAGAGCTTACTAAAACCGAAGACACCTATACCATGACCAGTAAAACTCTTGTATCTGGATTTTTAAACCCTATCGATTCCGAAATGATTGATGGGGAAATTTATGTACTTGAGTTCGGTAACTCATGGTTAAACAGTCGGGAAAACACCAGAATCTGGAAAGTGAGTTTTGCAGGTCCGGTTAACAACGAAAGAGAACATACAAATCCAGAAAAGTTCTCTCTTTCCCAGAATTACCCAAATCCATTTAACCCGACTACTGTTATTAATTACAATTTAAAGAATGCAGGACTAGTAACTCTTAACGTATATAACGCCCTCGGGCAAAAAGTGGAGACTTTGGTTAATGCCGGAAAAAGTGCAGGAACTCATCAAATTACTTTTGATGCTTCTTCACTGACATCCGGAATTTATTTCTACACATTAAATGTGAATGGAAATTTCATTCAAAGCAGAAAGATGATGCTTATTAAATAAGCCAGAATTTAAAAAAAATCTAAAGGCAGGCTTAATAAAAGTCTGCCTTTTTTATTTCGGCAAGACTTCTTCTTCCGCATGTTCAAACAAAAAGTCCAACACGCTTTCTACATTTTCTTTAGAGCCTATATATACCGGTGTACGCTGATGAATTGAATCGGGTTGAATTTCCATTATACGCTTTTCACCGTTGGTAGCCATTCCTCCTGCCTGTTCAATAATAAAGCTCAATGGATTGCATTCATACATCAAACGTAGCTTCCCGTCGGGATATCTTTTACTGTGTGGATAGATAAAGATTCCACCTTTTATGAGAGTTCGATGGATATCTGCCACCATTGAGCCTATGTAGCGTGCTGAATAAGGCCTACCCGACTCAGGGTCCTCCTCCTGGCAATATTTAATATACTTCTTCAACCCCAGATCCCAGGAATTGTAACTTCCCTCGTTGATGCTGTAAATAGTTCCGCATTCCGGCATCTGAACTTTTCTTTCGGTGAGAATAAACTCCCCGATACTGGGATCAAGCGTAAATAATGAAACACCAAGTCCGGTCGTGTATGAAAGCGTGGTACTTGAACCATATAATACATATCCGGCAGCTACCTGACGTGTTCCCGGTTGGAGTGCATCCTCTTCTTTTACCTGAGGATCAAAACGTGGCTCGCGCATATAAATAGAAAAAATAGAACCAATCGATACATTCACATCAATATTTGATGAACCATCTAATGGATCAAGATAAACGATATATTTGCCTCCCTGACTCCTTAATCTGACTATCCCATCATTTTCTTCGGAGATCACCATACAGGTAATTGATGAGCGCTCTAAAGCAGAAATCAACTGCTGATCAGCAAAGGTGTCTAGTTTTTTAACCGACTCGCCGTGCACATTTGTTGATCCCTCATTCCCAAGAATATTGGTGATACCAGCTTTGTTCACTTCCCGGGATATAATCTTGGCGGCTAAACCAATATCTCTTAGTAATTGTGAGAGCTCTCCTGTTGCCCCCGGAAATCTGTTTTGTGATTGAATGATGAACTCTTCGAGAGTGACTAACCGATCATTCTGTTTTAAATCCATATCATAAACTTAGTTATTGGAAGCGCTTTTCTGATAAATATACGAATGTTTTATTCAGATATTGAACAACTAATTAAATTCTAATTGACCAATTTATTTGAGTAAAGCGAAAATCCTTTCAGCCTCTTTTTCTAGGTCATCAAGGGTTTCATTATTCTCCACTACAAAATCAGCGAGATTAGTTTTTTTTGTAAAGTCAGGCTGTTTTGAAATTCGCTCTTTCACCTTTTCATTGGATGATTTGTCTCTTTGTACTGTTCTTTTTATGCGCTCTTTCTCATCGGCCAAAACAAGAATAACGTAGTCTAACTCTTGAGGCCTGCCATTGTTCAACAGGATAGCTGCCTCTTTCACAAATACTTCTTCTCCCTCTTTCTCTTTAGATTCTGCAAGTGTTTTTATCCGCTCCCCTAAAACAGGATGTACAATATTATTTAACTCTTCTACTCTCCCTTTCGCAAAGGCTTCCTCAGCAAGATATTCCCTGTTCAGACTCCCATCTTCGAAATAAGCTTCATCCCCAAAAGTTTGTTTGATCGAAGCAATCAATTCAGAATCAGTGACCATCAATTCTTTAGCGAAATTATCGGCATAAAGAACATAGGCTCCTAGCTTTTCCATTTTCCTGCAAAAAGCTGTTTTACCTGACCCTATTCCTCCGGTAACTCCGACTCTAATCATGTCACTATTCTTGTTGTTCTGTAGAAATCATCAACAAATAAGCCTTAATGAAATCGTCCAAATCGCCATCCATCACTGCACTTACATTTGAAGTTTCATGATTCGTGCGGTGGTCTTTAACACGCTGATCATCAAACACATAACTTCGAATTTGAGAACCCCACTCATTTTTTCCTTTTGATCCTTCCAGTTTGGCCTTTTCAGCCTCCTGAATCTCTTTCTCTAACTCATAAATCCGGGATTTCAATAAAACCATCGCTTTTTCACGATTCTGTAATTGAGATCTCTCCTGTTGACATTCAGCAACTACCTTCTCTTCTGATCCATCCGAAAGAGTACCTGTCCAAATTAAACGAACACCGGTTTCCACCTTGTTTACATTCTGACCACCGGCTCCGCTGGAGTGGAATCTTTGAAGCTCGATATCACTGTCATTAAGGTTTAGTTCGATTGTATCATCAATAAGAGGAGAAACAAATACAGAACAAAATGATGTATGGCGACGAGCATTACTATCAAATGGTGAAACACGAACCAATCGGTGAACCCCACTTTCCGCTTTCAGAAAACCGTATGCATTGGTTCCCTGTACTTCAATAGTAGCAGATTTCAATCCGGCTACGTCTCCATCCTGATAATCAATCACCGAGACTTTAAATCCACTTCGTTCAGCCCAACGGGTGTACATCCGATACAGCATCTCACCCCAATCCTGGCTCTCCGTTCCTCCAGCCCCGGGATTAAAAGTAACCACAGCATCACGGTGATCATCGGTTCCCTTCAACATATTTCGGAGTTCGAGACTTTCCAGGCCCTTAAGCAGTTTTGTATATTCTGACTCAAGCTCGGATTCCACATCCTCTTCCATCTCCAGAAACTCTAAAAACACATTTATACTTTCCCGAAGTTCGTTGAGCTTATCCCAAGCTTCTATAAGGCTTTTTTCATTATCCAGCTCTTTCATGGTGACCTGTGCCTTTGCCGGGTCATTCCAAAACTCCGGATCCTGGGTTTTCTCGGTTAGCTCAATAATGCGGACTTTTCTTTTATCGTAGTCAAAGGTACCCCCTGAGCGCGTCCAATCGCTCGTAGTTTTCCTGTAAATGATCTTTATTAATAGCCATTAACTAATTCTTCTTTTTTTGGATAGAGCTTAAAATAAAAAGAAAGTCACTCAGAGCGAAGTCTTCGCCCTAAATGACTTTCTTTCTTATAAATTTTCAGGAAATGCAGTTTATCTGATAGCTCTTCCTATCAACACACCTACAAAGAATCCTGCTGCAAGAGCAATTCCAACACCTTGCTCAGGGTTGGCACGTACATACCGACGAGCGTTTCTGTACTCATGCTTAAGTTCTGTTTCTAACCAATCCCGCTCATCTTTCAGCTTATCGATAACGTCGTCGTATGTCTTTTCTACTCTTTCCTGAAGTACTTCCGATGCTTCGGTCACAGTTTTCCCGATTTTCTTTTGCGCTTGTTCTATTTTTTCTGCTTTTGCCATTGTTTTAATCCTTTAAAGTTTTGAGAAACAAAATTGAATCTAATTGTTTGTAAGTTAAAGGCTTTTAACCCTCATATAGTTTCAGTTTTTAATATTGATGACCGGCTTTCTCTCTAAATTCTGGTTTAATTTTATACATTCGAACTTTCTGGTCTACAATATCTGCTGGGAGGATTCGGATGTTGACAGACAATTGTTGCAAATCAATGCTGACACTTCTCTCCTTACCATCACCAGTGCCGGATGTAATGTACTAAATTACCTGCTAGATAACCCAAAATCTGTGCATAGTGTAGATATAAATCCCAAACAAACGGCACTTTTAGAGCTGAAGGTTGCATTCATCAAATACGGCGATTATGATCTGTTCTTTTCTTTCTTTGGGGATGGAAAAACAGAGCACTACAAACAAGGTTATCAAAAAGTACAAGAGTACCTCTCTCCCACTTCACAGAATTTTTGGGATAAGCACATTCAATACTTTAGTCCGGTTGGTAAAGGTTTATTCTATCAGGGAGGCAGCGGGTTATTTGCCCGATTTCTAAACCGAGTTATTGATAAGAAAGGAATTCGAACTCTTGTTAAAGAAATTATTTACGAAGACTCTACAGATCGAAGAGAAGAACTTTTCGAGGGTATAAAAGAAAAGCTTTGGTCGGGTCCTGAGCAGAATTTCTGGAAAACGTCTTTTATTCTGAGTCTTGCTGGAATCCCTAAAAGTCAGCGTGAAGCTATTGGAGATATCAATGAGTTCATGAAAGAAGTTTTATATCATGTTTTTGTTGATCAGAAACCCATTAATAACTATTTCTGGAGGGTGTATTTAGAAGGTAATTTTACGAAAGAATGCTGCCCGGATTACCTTAAAGAAGAAAATTTCAAACTCCTGCAATCCAATATTGATAAGCTACATATTTCTACAGGAGGTATACACCGTTTTCTTGAGACATCGACCGAGAACTTTAGTCATGTTGTACTTCTGGATTATATGGATTGGTTGATCGGTAATGATGAGCAACAGTTGGAACGAGACTGGGAGAGAGTTTTAAATCAAACAGTAACAGGCTCAAAAATCTTTTTTAGAACAGCTCATCAAAATGCAGACTTTCTTCCTGATTTTGTTACAGAGGTGATTAATCTCAGGGAAGTTGATCCAAGCTGGGTTTATCAAAATGATCGTGTTGGAACCTATACAGGTACCTGGCTTGGAGAAGTGACATGATTCCATCAGATATTGGCAGCTATTATAAACTTCATTCCAAATTTTATGATCTCACCCGTTGGGCTTTTTTATTCGGGAGGAATTCCATCAAAAAATATCTTCCCGAGCTTCCAAGTGATGCAAGAATTCTGGATTTGGGATGTGGTACCGGAAAACACCTGGAACAGCTGCTCACAGAGTATCCTGAAGCAAGTATAACCGGGCTTGATCAATCAAGTGATATGCTTACTCTCGTTAATAGTTCACTCTTAGATTCGATGGAAATAAGAAATGAGTATTACGATTCAAATACTTTTTCCAAAGATGATTTTGATCTGATTCTGTGCTCCTACTCGCTTACTATGATGGAAGATGTTGAGAATATTCTCATCGCAATCAATGAACATCTAAAAAAGAATGGGGTTCTTCTTGTTGTTGATTTCGATTCCACTCCGTTCAAATGGTTTTCAAAATGGATGAAAAAGAATCATGTTTCTTTTGAGCCTAACCTGTTTATACTTTTGGATAGATACTTTGATGTGGAGTTTAAAACTCAATGGAAAGGATGGTTTGGGTTATATACGTATTCCCTTTTTCTTGGAATTAATAATAAATAAAGTCACTGCGAATGAAGTGACCCAATCTCATACAGATTGCCGCGGTCGTGCTTCGCAGGCTAACTCGCAATGACCTACATTATTTATCATGCATTATCTCAAAAAAATTATTTCAGGTGGCCAAACCGGTGTTGATCAAGCTGCGCTTCAGGCCGCCATTGACGCTGGTCTAAAACATGGTGGTTGGTGCCCTCCCGGAAGAATTTGTGAAAGTGGTGTTATTCCGGGACATTTTAATTTAAAAGAAACTCCACAGGAACGTGATGATTCAGCACCCGATATCCCCCGATCTCAAAGAACCATCTGGAATGTACGAGATTCGGATGGTTCTTTATTTTTTTTAGCAAAAGAACAAAAAGATCAAGGCACTGAGTTGGCGTTAGCTAGTGCTAAAAAATTTGAGAAGCCTTACCTGATTATTGATTATCTGGAAGATGGCACCTCAGTAAGAATCAAAGAGTGGATTATAAACAATCGAATTGAAATACTAAGCATAGGTGGTCCAAGCGAATTAAGTCAACCAGGTATCTATAATTTATCCTATGATATTATTTCAAAAATCATTAGATAGAAATTACTCTTAGGCATACCAGATAACTGATTTTCTGCTTATCAAAAAAAAACATACATTCTTCTGTGTCTTTTTAACACAATAAGAATACTACCTAACCAACACTACTATGAATCCGCGTTATTTTACGTCGCTTATTATTCTACTAATTGTGGTTTTAGCATCCTGTACGACCAAACAATCCGAGAATGAATCCTGGAAGTTTGATTCTTCTCTCGAAACTGAAGTCGATGAAATTGTATCTAAACTTACTCTGGAAGAAAAAGGTAAACTCTTTTACGGTAATGGAAAATTCTGGTCTGCCGGAATTGAACGGCTTGGGATAAGTGAGGTACAATACGCAGACGGTCCTCTTGGAATCAGAGAAGAGCTGCAAAGACATTCATGGGCTCCGGCCGGATGGGATACAGATTCTGCTACTTTCTTCCCTGCAGGCGGAGGTTTATCAGCCACCTGGAATACAGATTTAGCCTACGAATATGGTGCTGCTATGGGAGCTGAAGCCCGTGCAAGAGATAAAGATTACCTGCTTGCCCCTGCCGTCAATATACAGAGAAGCCCTCTTGGAGGCAGAAACTATGAATACTTTTCAGAAGATCCTGTCCTTAATACCGCAATGGCTGTTCCAATGATTAAAGGAATTCAGGAACAGGATGTAGCTGCAACTATCAAACATTATGCTATAAATAATCAGGAAACCCGACGTGGCACTATTGACGTATTAGCGAGCGAAAGAGCCATTCGCGAAATATATCTTCCTGTCTACAAAGCTGCTGCTATTGAAGCTGATGTGTACTCAATGATGTGTTCGTACAACCGTTTCAGAGGACCTTATCTTTGTGAGAACGAGTATTTACTTCGTGATATACTAAAAGGAGAATGGGGCTTCCAGGGTACCGTTATGTCTGATTGGGGCGCGACTCACAGTACGGTAGAATCAGCTCTTTACGGCCTTGATATAAGTATGGGTGATGGTGGTGAAGGCACTTATCATGAAACCTATTTTGGAGACCCATTAGTTGAAGCTGTTGAAAATGGTGATGTTCCTGAAGCAGTAGTAGACGAAATGGCGGAGCGTGTTATAAGAGTACTACTTAATATTAAAAAGGATGACCCATCCAGAAAAAAAGGAGCTATAAATACTCAAGAGCATCATGATCTGGTATATGAAGTCGCTTCTGAATCCATCGTTCTGTTGAAAAACGATCAGAATAAGTTGCCCCTGAACTCTTCTCAAATCAATAGTATTGCTGTTATTGGTGATAACGCAACTCAAACTCTTGCCAGCGGAGGTTTTGGTGCCGGGGTTAAAGCATTATATGAGATCACTCCACTCGAAGGGTTAAAGAACCGATTACCTGATACAGAAATCAATTTTGCACAAGGCTACGAAGAAGAATATACCCGTCAGGGTTTTATTGGCATTCCTGATTATGAGGGTAATCCGGAATTGGTAGCAGAAGCTGTAGAATTAGCTTCAAATTCAGACATAGCTATTGTTTTCGTAGGTGGTAACCGACAGGTAGAATCAGAAGCCGCAGACCGAACTACGATGGAGCTTCCATTTGGTCAGTCTGAATTGGTTACTGCCGTTAACAAAGCAAACCCTAATACCATTGTTGTATTCGTAGCAGGAACAGCCTTTGATATTCGTGAAATTGAAGATGCATCAAACACTATACTATGGTCATGGTTTAATGGATCAGAAGCTGGAAATGCGATCGCTGATGTATTGCTTGGAACAGTAAATCCTTCCGGTAAACTTCCTTTTACCATGCCAGAAAAACTTGAGGACTCCCCTGCGCATGCTACCAACAGTTTCCCGGGAAATGAGACTGTAGTTTCCTATGAAGAAGACATTCTCGTAGGCTATCGTTGGTTTGATACAAAGGATGTGGAACCCATGTTCCCGTTTGGTTATGGCCTGTCTTATACCAGTTTCGATTATAGTTCTGCATCAGCAAGTAAAGCTTCTTACACAAACGGTGAAACTATCGAGCTAAGCGTTTCAGTAGAAAATACAGGTAGCAGATCCGGTAAAGAAATCATACAAGTATATATGCAAAAACCTGATTCTGAAGTAATGCGGGCTGAAAAAGATCTGAAAGGCTTTACAAAAATTGAGCTGGGTGCAGGTGAATCAAAGACTGCGACTGTATCAATTGATGTTGAGGATCTGGCTTATTTTGATGAAGAAACCATGAGTTGGGTAGTTGAACCCGGTGAGTACACATTCCTGATTGGGTCTTCTTCCAGAGATATCAGAAATACTGTTTCTGTTAATGTTGATTAGAAAACAAATTGACCATTGGCCAGCAAATATATTTACTTATTTGCTGGACGGTACAGTCGTTTCAACCAACTGATCTTTATACTGCAGCTCATATAGCTTCTTATAAATGCCACCTTCCTGTAGGATAAGGTCTGCATGAGCGCCCTCTTCCCTAATCTCTCCTTTGTGCATTACGAGGATTTTATCGGCATGCTGGATTGTTGAAAGGCGGTGAGCAATTACAATAGAAGTTCTTCCTTCCATCATTTTGAGACTGGCTTCGTTGACTAATGCTTCTGTCTCAGAATCAATACTGGAAGTAGCCTCATCAAGAATTAAAATCTTGGGATCGAATACCATTGCCCGAACAAAACAAATAAGTTGACGCTGTCCCATGGAAAGCGAACTACCTTGCTTCTTGAGTTTGAAATCATAGGTTTTTGGGAGTTTTTCAATAAAACGATGCGCTTCTACCTGATGAGCTGCTTCAATCACTTTTTCTCTACTTATTGATTTCTCACCAAGTGTGATATTGTCAATAATTGACCCTGTGAACAAAGCATTATCCTGAAGTACCAAAGAAAAATAGCGACGAAGGTTTTCGAGAGATAAATCCCTGATATCAACTCCATCCATTCGAATGGTTCCTTTTTCAATATCGTAAAATCTAAGAAGCAGGTTGATGATAGTAGTCTTACCGGCTCCGGTTGCTCCAACAATAGCTACAGATTCGCCTGCACTGGCTTTGAAGGACACATTTTTAAGCACATAGTCTTCACCTTCATTGTACTTGAACCAAACATTCTCAAATTCTATTTCGCCTTTTGGATCTTTAATCGTCTTAGGAGAAATATTATCTACAACTTCCGTTTCGGTATCAAGCACATTAAAAATACGTTCTGAAGAGGCCAGCGCAGATTGAAGGGTATTGAACTTTTCTGAGAGTCCACGAATTGGCATAAAGAACTGTCTGGAATACTGAATAAAAGCGAGTAATACTCCAAAGGAAACTCCTCCCATAAGAGCTCTACCACCTCCATACCACACAATCAAAGCCATAGCAAAGCTGGAAAAGACTTCGACAATAGGCCAGAATATGGAGAAATAGAAAATGGTTTCGATATGTGCTTCGCGGTGATCAGCATTGATATTTTTAAATTTATCGTGCTGCTTTTTCTCACGGTTGAAAAGCTGAACCACATCCATCCCATTAATATGCTCCTGTACAAATGAATTCAGATTAGAGATCTGATCCCGAACCTTCAAAAAAGAAACCCTCACTTTTTCTTTAAACCAAAAAGTGGCGTAAAACAGAATAGGCAGGATGGCGATCGTTACAAGACTCAACTCCCAGTTCATACTGAACATGAAATAGAGGATGAAAATAATCCGAAAGAGGTCTCCAATAATAGCTACCACTCCATCGGAAAGAAGATTACTCAATGCTTCTACATCACTGGTAGTTCTGGTAATGAGTCGTCCGATTGGGTTCTTATCAAAAAACTGAACATTCAGAGATTGAATTTTTTCAAAGATGGTATTCCGAAGAGAATACAAAGTGCCCTGACCAAACCAACGTGTGAGATAGGTATTAATCATTTGCAGGACAAACTCCCCCAGAAGTGCTCCAAACAGTAACATGATAATATAGGTGAGTCCCTCGTAGTCACCTTTGGCGATATAATCATCTACCGCCATTTGAGTTAGTTTTGGGCGAACAGTACCCAGAAAGGATGCACTGAGTGTAAGAACTACAGCCAGTAGTACATACCAACGGTACGGTTTAACAAAAAAATAAAGCCGTCGAATCAGTCTTCTGTCAACGGCTTTTTTATCTTTCGATGTACTCACACAAATCTATTTAGAATCTATCGAAATCATCGTATGATGTTCTCGGTGTAATCGTTTTCTTTGGTTGTGTATCGTTGTTATCGTTATGACCCCGATCACGATTGTAAGAACTACTTCCATAAGAACGTCGTTCTCCACTACCACGATTGTATCGGTCATCCCGGTTTCGGTCTCCGCCACCTCGATTATCACGGTTGTTACTACGGTATCCACCTCCGCCACCTCGATTATCACGATTATAACTTCCACCACCCCGGTTATCCCGATTGTAGTTTCCTCCACCACTTCCTCTTCTGGAACGGAAATTCTTACCACCCCTGCTCTGTCCGCGATTGTTATCCCGTCTTCCTGAAGGACGTGATGAATAGCCACCTGATGAAGAGCTTTTCGTTAAGTCCTTAATCTCAACTTTAGGTTTGATAATACCACGTTCGTGAGTCGGATCCGTAAAGATCGGACGTAACTCATTTGCCAACCAGGTAGGATAGAATCCGTCCCGGGCTTCCTTCAGTAATACATGAAGATTGGTATATCTCGCGGAGAAGTGACCAATTACCAATAGCTTGGTTTGGGCTTCCGTTGCCACCCGGGCAGCATCACCCGCTGTTGAATGCCCGGTTTCTTTTGCTTTGTCTGCTAATTGATTGCCAAATGTAGCTTCGTGATACAAGATGTTTGTATTCATAGCCAGTTTAACTGCATTCGGGCAGTACTCAGTATCAGAAACATAAGCAAAGCTATCACCCGGACGTGGATGGCCTACAATTTCATAAGCTTCAATTTCAGTACCATCATCCAGTTTAATATTCTTTCCTGCTTTCAGATCTTTAAACTGTTGGTCTTCTGTGATTCCAAGCTTTTCAGCTTTTTCTGAATCAACTTTGCCTGGCTTATCCTTTTCCTGGAATCTGTATCCAAGGCAGAATCTACGGTGCTTTAGCGGACGAGCTTCTACATAGAAATCATCTCCGTCCACAACCCGAGTTACATCTTCTTTCTCGTCAACTTCACTGTAGTTGATATCGAATCCAAGCTCAACTCCGGAAAAATTGAGGTTCCACTCCACAAACTCTTTGATACCTTTTGGTCCGGCAATGGTAAGTTCCTTATCCCTTCGCTGTAATTGCAATGTTGAAATTAGGCCCATTAAACCTGAATAATGATCCACATCAAAATGTGAAATAAATATTGAATCTATTTTTGATCGTTTTAATCCGGCCTGGAGCATACTCATTTGAGCATTTTCACCACAATCGAAGAGGAATACACTTCCCTCTCTCCATAATGCAACTGCGGGTAAATGCCGTACTGCGGTTGGTGTTGCTGAGGCTATTCCTAGTGGTACTACAATCATTTTATTCTCCCGTTTTTCGAGGGCTGTTGCCTGTCAAACAATATGCCCGATCGATTTAAACTTATATTTCTTCTAATTCTTGTTCTAGTAATTGTTTGGTATACATGGCCTTATAGTGGCCGTCTTTTGACAAAAGTTCTTCGTGTGTTCCGTATTCTGCTATTGCTCCATCTTCCAAGTAGTAAATGATGTCTGCATCCTTTATTGTGGATATTCTGTGACTTATCATGATCGTTGTCCGTCCGCCCAACTCTTCTTGTAACTGTTTTAAAATCGCGTCTTCAGTTTTTGTATCGATCGCACTCAGCGAATCATCAAATATTAATACCATGGGATCTTTTATCAGAGCTCTTGCGATGGCTGTCCTTTGTTTTTGTCCACCTGATAATGTGATGCCCCGCTCTCCGAGCATAGTCTTAAATTTTTTCTCAAAATCCAAAATATTCTCTTTCACCTGAGCTTTTTCAGCGGCAGCTTCAATCAGTTGATCATCTGCATCTTCTACACCGAACGCAATATTCTCTCCAATAGTGTCAGAGAACAGAAATGTATCCTGTGGGACGAAGCCAATTGCCTTCCTTACATTTTCTACAGAGTGTTTTCTTAAATCAATTCCGTCTAATAAAATAGCCCCTACCGTTGGATCGAATAATCTTGGGATCAATTGAATAAAACTCGTCTTCCCCGACCCCGTTCTACCAACAATTGCAATATTTTGACCGGCTTCAATTTTAAGGTTCAGATCTTTAATCACGAACTCATCAGAATCCGGATATTTGAAGGATACATTTTTGAACTCAATCTCCCCTTTTATTTCCTGAGTGATTGCACCTTCTTTGTCTGATATTTCAATCGGATAGTCCAGAATTTCTTTGATACGATACCATGAAGCCAGCGACTTCTGGAAACGATTGGTAGTATATCCTAAAGCAGCTACCGGCCAGATCAGATAGGCAACATAAATCAAGAATTCAGCAATGTTTCCCACTGTGAGTGTACCCTCGATGATCATGTTACCACCCTGCCAGATCACAATAATCAGAGAGATTCCAATAAGGAAATTGAGCCCTGGATGGAAGAGAGACTCAATCAGGTCCAGTCGTAATTTTTTCTTTCTGTAATCTTCGCTGAGAGCATCAAACTTGGTTTGTTCGTAATCCAATCTGTTGTAGGCTTTGATCAGGCGAATACTTGAAAAGCTCTCTTTGGCCTGCCCGGCTAGTCTGGAATATTGCTCCTGTATAATGATGGAGTGCTTATGAATGTAGCCGGTAATCCAGTATGCAAAAATAGAAAGTAATGGCAACGGAATTAGTGCCCAAACCATCAACTCTTTATTAACCAGGTACATCATAGTAATTACAAATCCGGCTCTTGTAACTGTATTTATACTGTACATAATTACCGGTCCGTAATACTCGCGGACTTTATTTACATCTTCAGTCGCACGAACATACACTTCACCCTGAGAGTATTTTTCATAAAACCGTTGTGGAAGCGCCATCAGTTTTTCAACGATCTGATTACGCATATCAAATTCAACTTTACGGGAAGAAACGATGAGTGTCTGACGGGTAAGAAAAAGGAAAATGCCATATAAAGCTACGGTTCCAACAAGGTAAAGGGAGTTGAGCCCCAGGATGTGTCCGGCTTCACTTGAGAAAAGAGTCGTTATTAAATCATCGGGAACATTGTAATTCTGATCGGAAAGATTTTCAACCCGGTCTATCGTTCTTCGAATCAGCACTGGTATCCAGACAAGAAAGAAATTCGCAGCTGTTAGAAATAGCGCACCCAGTATAACTGGAACTTTATACTTTTTTAGATATTTATTTAGGTCTTTAAGTGCCCCCACTTACTCTTCCTTGAATAGTTTTTTGATACCAATAACAAGACTGCTAATTCTTGATAATCAGTTTAATTGATTTCGAAGACATTTACCTGAGGTTTTACAGCTTTTTTACTTAGCAGTGCTGGCCAGTAAGCTACTACTTCACTAGCCTTCGGTCTGCCTCCTGCAAAACCGGTAACTCCACTTGGACCGGTTAAGATCAATGGTGCTACTTCCATTCCAAAACGGTCAACATCCTTTTTTACTGGACCACAAATCGAAATCCGCATCTGGATTTCATCATGGTCTCCATCCAAATCTTTTTGAGTAACCTTTTTTTCGGTTGTTCCGTTGAAACCAACGAACTCTTTATTGAACTCATCAATATTAAGAGCCAGGTCTTTTGCGCGAGCTTCCAGAATCTCGGCTCCTTTAATTGCTTTCTTCAGTGCATCAGGCCATGAATACACCAGTGTTGCTGATAGTTTGTAGCCATCATTATAACTAGCTGAGACTTTATAAAACTCGGTATCAGGAGCTCCTGTGATTCCATGAACTTTTACTTTATCAGGGGCTACATCTTCTACATGAATAGACGTAAAGTCTGCTACAACATCCGGAGTGATATAATCTTTGGGGTCTCCAATTTCATACAGCAGCTGTTCTTTTACTGTTTGAGAACTAACCAATCCTCCTGTCCCTTCATGCTTGGTTACAAAGAACTCCCCATTTGGATAAGCTTCTACAATTGGAAATCCAATATTTGTGAAGTCGTCTACTTTTTCCCAGTCAGTAAAATTCCCGCCGGAGGCTTGTGCCCCACATTCCAGTATATGCCCTGCAATAGTTCCAACCGACATCTTATCAAAATCGTCATACTGCCAACCAAATTCGTGTATCATTGGAGCCAGAGTAAGCCCGGTATCAGTTACTCTTCCGGTTATGATTACATCTGCACCCAGCTTAAGTGCTTCGACAATGGCTCTGCATCCAAAATATACATTTGCACTCAATAGCTGATCTTTCACCGTAGAGATCGGCTCTCCGGTGTCCATATTCTTGAGCTCATGACCATTTGAAATAAGCTCATCGATATCATTCAGGATGTTATCACCATCAACTACTGCTACTTTTAGCCCGGCATATCCTTTTTCTTTAGCGATTTTCAGAATTTCATCCTTACATGCTAATGGATTAACGCCTCCTGCATTACTAATTACTTTAACACCTTGTTCGGTGATTTCAGGAAGGATCTGATCAATCACACCAACAAAATCCCGTGCATATCCCCAATCGGGATTACGCATCTTTTGTTTTTGCATAATAGACATAGTCACTTCTGCAAGATAGTCCATTACTAAATAATCAATAGGTCCGTTTTTGACCTGGTTTACTGGTGCCATGGGGAGATCACCCCAAAAGCCTTGCCCTGATGCAATACGTATATATTCCTTCACTAAATACCTTCTCTTTCTTGTTGGTTAGACAATTAATATCGGGATTATTTGTGTGGAGGCGAAATCCAAAAATGAGAAAAAACTGACTATTTATATACTTCTTTCTATCACTTAAAAAAAAGACCACACCACATATAAATTCGTACATACTACGTGTTTTTATGTATTAAGAAGCTGTAAAGAATGAGTATAATTAGATTAAAAAAATTGATCTTAAAAACTCAATTATTATATTAGCCAAAATTTGTAGGTCAAACTACATGTTTATGTAGTGTATGAAATTGCATTATATACTTACTACAATTTGTTCTACATGTAACATCTCATTTCTTTTAAAAGGGTAAAAAAACATCCCTCGGGTTTAAGGAATGGGTACAATAAAAAATAAAGAGGAGTTAATATGGAATCGAAACGTATACCATTTTATGGGATGCTATTCCTATTTCTGTTTGTCTTGGGTTCAAATTCTATTCTGGCCCAAAACGTATTTGTTCAAGATACCTTTACATCCCCTGATTCAGGTTTTGTAGTTGGTACCGCGAATGAAACTTTCACTGTAACCGTAGTAACCGGAGATATACCTGATATAGATTATATTGAGGTATATGTATATCCCTATGGTGCTCCAGGTTCTGCAACGCTTTTAACCACATTAGGTGCAAACGATGCTACCGGCGGTGATTTTACCGGATTTCCAAATCAAACATTCACAGCCTCAGGAACTGATCTAATTGCAGCAGTAGCTCCCGGAGCGGATTCGTTATATACAATTCAAGCCTTAGCTTTTGATATAGCTGATGTGCAAACCGGCGAAACCTATACTCATGTATATGCTGATGTTGATGCACCTGTCGTTAATTTTCTTACGATAAATGGTGGTGCTCCAGGCTCTTATGAACCCATTATTGGTGGTGATACACTTATCTACACTGTAGATGAAAACTATCTATTTATTGATCCCGATTCCGTTCAGTTCAACTTTACCGTTGATACGGTTTCCGTATCTGGTACCAGAAGTGAGCTTCTTACCGATGGTATTTTGACAGATGTAACCGGTAACGAATATACCTTTGTAGTAGATTTAACATATTTGGTACCAAGTTCTGCTTCTCCTGAAACTGCTACATTAACAGTTACCGATGCAGGTGGTGGTACTGATAACGCCTCAGCGGCAATTACCATCGATGACAATACTGCGCCAACGGTAGATTTACTTTCGATTGATGGAGCTTCACCAACAGACAATGTGGTTCCTAATTCAATTTCCGGGTATAATACTTTTGTATTCGATGTTCGAGACACCTATTTGAGTTCTTCTGTGTTAGACACACTTTATAATATTGACTTACAGGTTGATACTGAAAACTTTACTGGTACAATCCCGGAATTAGAAAGTGACGGAATGCTGACTGTAGTTGGCGATACTGCATTTATCTTTACTATAAATGTTAAACCTCATTCACAAAGTAGTATTAGTGTTAACCTTGATGTTACCGATGCAGCTGGAAATACTGGTTTAGACAATAACCTTGTAGATATTGTGGATTTCGAAACAGATACCTATTTCTTGATGCAACCCTACCCACATACTTCTTTCAATCAGGATTTAGGTCTTAATATTGATCTGGAACCTGGAAATGAAGCAAATGTAACCGGAGCTAGTGTAGATCTTTCTGCAACAGCAGATTTTTCTGTTATTGATACAACTTATACTCTTGATGATGGTTCGGTATTTAACCTGGACAATTTTGATGTACCTTCAGATTTAGTTGAGGGTATGTATTATGTACGCGCTACTTTGGATCTTGATGAAGGCGGATCAGAAGTTACACGTACAAACATTGTGTTTTATGATACTACCGCTCCAGCTATTACCATCGACTTATTAGAACCTCAGGAGTTTATGGGAACTGAATACCTGGTTGGTACCAGCCCTATCCAATTCTACACAGATGACACTGATATCTTTAATATTGATGTAGATGTTCAGAGAATCCTGCTTGATTCAACCTCTGCATTTTTTGATGTCACGAATATGTCTCATTATCCATTCAGATTCGACTTCAATTCCAGAGACTATGATGATGATGCAACTGAGGAGTTATTCGATGGGACGGTTGTATTCCGGGTAATTACAACAGATAATACAGGTAACACTTCTTCTCCTATTTACTTCCCGGTAAATGTTGATAATGACACCCCGGATTATATTGTATCTGAAATTAATGGTATAGATGTTATTGCTTCTGAATATGATGAGGCACTTCATCCACCGGTATTTGCTGGCGACACACTTGAAATGAAGTTCAAATATTTTGCTGACGATTTTGAAAGTGCTGAATTTGATCTTGACTATGGCCCATTTAATGTTGAAGGATGGATTGTAGATAATACCGATAGTGTATTAACGGTCGAATTCTACCTACCGGATAGTGATACCGAATATGACAATATTGATTTGACACCAAATGATGACGAATTAACTGTTACTTTTACGGATGTATTTGGTAATGGTGATGGTAATTACATTGGTACCCCAAATGTTGGGCACTTAAAAATCTACGATAATACTACTCCTTACGTCTATTTTGATAGCGCTCTGGATGGGGAAATAGTAAGAGATACTATGTGGATAGACCTTGGTTGGGACGAGTTTGAATTGCTTGATAGTACTGCCATTCAATATGCTACAATTGATATGAATGGAGATACTTCTGCATTCTCAACAATCACTACACTTTCTGCGGATAGTCTGAACAATTATGATGTTTTTGTACTCCCAACTGCAGATTATGCAGATGGTAAGTATATACTACGTACAATTACCTGGGGTTATGAAACCGATCGTTATGATGGCGATATGATTGAAGTGATTGGAGAAGATTATCTGTACTTCCGTATCGATAACACCTTCTCCCCTAACGAAGCTGTAACTATTCAACCTCTGGTTGATAACACACTTCATGGTAGTGAAGACCTCAGACTTTATGGAATGCATTCGGGAGACGCTTATGGTGCCTACCTGCAAGGGAAGTTTGTTCCTTATAACGAGTACATGGATGATCCTTCTGAAATCGATACTTCATGGGTTATCATTGACTCTGTATTCACAGAATTGGAGACCTATTATTTCGAAGTCTTTGTAAACGACACCGATCTCGATAATATATTCGATATTACTAATGTTGAGGGTGTATTCACTTTCAGAATGGTTGGTATTGATTCTGCGGTAACTTATGATACCGGTACAATCTACGATCCAGAGGCTCCGGAAAATACTGGTAACCGTGACGATGAAAACACCGTTGCTACCACTATGGTATACTACGATGACATCGCAATTGAAGGTAATTTTGTTATAAATGATTTATTCCTTGAATCACCAACAAATAACGAAGACCATCCTGAGCATATCAGTTTAGACGATTGGGATAGTCAGGGTTGGGATAATTTCAATGCCTGGAATGGTACTGTTAGCCTTGGCATTCAACTTTATACTGAATTCGTTGATATCACCGACTTCAACCGTGCTGTAATTTATCATAAACGATATGCAGCCCGTGAACCAGGTGTTGAGGCAGAATTCAGAGCTGAAGATTATCAATCACTTGTAACCCTTGAAAGTCTCGAAGGAGAGTTTGAATGGGATATTGACGGATTAGATCCAGGTGCGGTGTATGGTTTCTACATGGTTCTAGTTGATGACTTCGGTAACTCTTATGAAACTGATGAGTACTTCTTCTCAGCCATTGGACCTCGTGCTCACATTGTAGGTATGAGTGAAGAGCATGGAGAAATCTACGCTCAGGCAACTCCGCAAACGCAGTCTGTTAAATTTGAAGTAAGCGAAGATGGCGGAGATACATTCGCTGAAGTCTCATTTACTGACGACGAGATGAGTTATATAACAGGTTCTAATTATGACGGATACAAGGCATTCAGCTTTAACGTTGAAAATATGGCACTTCCATTAGGAGACCTTGTATTCAGGCTTACTGCCCATGAGCTAGATGATGGTGAGTATGACGAATTCAGATTCCGAAATACAACCACACTGGATGTAAACCATTCTGAATCAGATGTTGTTTTTGCAAAAGCAGGACCTGAGAATAATGGTATGCAGGGAATTCTTACACCAGCTATTGATACCAATCTTGAACTGGATCTTTACAGGGCTAAAGGGCGATTGGAAGATATCCGTGTTGAGATTGAACCAATCAATGCACGCGATAATGTAAGCCTCTTCCTCCTTGCCGATGAAGATCTGTATAACACAAGAAATACGCTCGATGACTGGGCAATGTACCCACGCTGGGCTACCGGTTATTATGACGGTGATAATTTCGGACTTAGTAATAACCCGCTAGTATCCCTTGACGGCAGACGTCTTGGATTTGAGAATGATAATTCAACTATCGATCTGTTAGATAACGTTGACTTATCAACCGGAGGTATTTTTTATGCCTATGTTACTACAGTACTCCCGTCCGGTGAAACCATCATGAATCGTGAAGAGATTGTAGTAAATCCTATTGCAGCCAAAGCTGGTGGTGAAGTATCATCTCCAGATGGAAACTTCACTTTATCTTTCATGGAAGAAAGTCTGGAAGAAGACGTAACAATATATATAGACGAAGACCGATCGATGCAGTATTTCACACATGCGAGTGATGTGGATTACGGACAGGTTGGAACTGCTTATTATCTTGCAGAACTTAAAGAAAACTCATTGAGAAATGGGCGTCGTATAAATATAACTATGTCTTATGATGAAGCTAATATTCAGGATGTAAATGATAACGGCTCTATTGCTGATGAGCTTGAAGCTCTTTGCGTAGGCTGGACTATTGGTGACGCTACTGAAATTGAATTTGAAGGAATTCTAAATCTTCAAATCGATACCGATAATCAGGTCGTTACATTTCAGTTGGATTATAACTTCTTTCAGAACTTATGGTACTGGGAGAATTATAATGGTAGCCTAGGTTTTTATGAGACCCACAGATTTTCTCTGGTTCTCGAAGGTGCTGTTATAAACAACCCTGGTTCTATGCGTATTGTGAGTACTTCTCTTGATGAGAAAAATTACATTAATGACAACGACTACCTTTCAATCATTATTACCGATGACAAAGTATTGTCATTTGATGATTACTACATCTCAATCAATGGTAATGTTGTTAATTCGGAAGAGTATTCAGTTAACGGCATGGAAAATGCTATCAGAATCGAAACTGATCAACCCATCTCTGGTTTGAATCTTCTGGATGGTTTACATACTGTTAATTTCAGAGCCAGAAATGACAGAGGTAATGTCGTAGATATGACTTATGAGTTTATCCTCGACACTAAGCAACCTTATCTGTCTCAAGGAGTTCAATTTGTAGATGAAATAGAAGCCGGCACCGGAAACAGGCTTACTTTCACTATTCTGGACCCAATGGCAGGTGACCAATATGGCTCTGGTGTTGATTTGGATAATGTTTTTGTTGATGTTTACCTCATTGAGCCGAAAACAACCATTGTCTACAGTGATTCTTCTGACAACATTTTCACACGTGATGATGTTTATAAGCGTTATTTCAAGCGCTATAAAAAAGGAGAATTACTACCTATGGACGGTAGCCGAGCCGACTCATTGGGCATCTATTTTGATGTAGTATTTAATCAGGAACAACACGTTAGTGGATACGAGTTCGTAGTACACAGCGATTCTGACGAATACGATGAGAGTAATTTCTGTAGTGGTAGTTGTGACAACGACTGGTTTGATATCGAGGACTATGACGGTTATGGTATCTGGGACATGACAGGTAATGATGCAGATGTTGTGTCCTTTACTGTAGGTGTGAATCCTCTGGCTACTTCAACCGAAAGAGACGGAATAGTTCCTGAAGATTTCCATATGGATCAAAACTATCCAAATCCTTTCAACCCTTCTACTACCATACAGTTTGGTGTTCCTGAAGCAAGTAATGTAACCATTAAGGTCTTTAACATGCTGGGACGAGAAGTGGCAACCCTTGTAAACGAAAAGAAAGCAGCTGGTACCTATCAAGCGGTATTCGATGCTTCCGGACTTGCAAGTGGTATGTATATCTACCGAATAGTTGCTGGTAGTTTCGTACAAACAAAAAAACTAATGCTGATTAAATAATCAGTTTATGATTTTCGGATCATAGAGTTCTTTAAACAAAAAAAGGCGAGTCAATTTGACTCGCCTTTTTTATTTCATATATCCTGATCCTACTTATTCACAGCATCTCGATCGAGAAACTCGTCATACAACTGAGAGTGTCGGCTTACCATAGGGATTTTAAACCCTTTAATAAACACTTGCTCAATTTGTGTTACTGGTTCAAATGGATCTCCATCAGCAATAAATAAATTTGCCTGCTTACCCGCTTCGATAGAACCAACTAAGTCAGAAATCCCAAAGATCTCAGCAGGATTAATGGTCACTGCTTTTAGAGCCTCTTCCCTGCCTAACCCATAAGCAGCTGCATAACCTGCTTCAAAAGCTAAATTACGGACGTTCTCTATCTCTCCGCTAATCATAGCCACTTTAACGCCTGCTTCGTTAAGCGCTCCTGCATTCTCATATGGTCGGTGAATATGATCATAATCCCTTACCGGCAGGTACAATGCTTTAACAAGGCATGGAATTCCGGCTTCAGCAATTTGATCAGCTACTCTCCATCCTTCTTCCACATTTATGAAAATGATATTGAGGTCGCTGTTCTTTTCGTCAGTAGCCCACTCCAGTGCAGTAAGAATATCCTTCTCTCTGGAAACATCTACTAAAACCGGAGTTTCACCAGTTACTGTTGAACGCATCGCTTCTAAACGGATATCCTTATCTGGTTGTGTTTTACCGTTCGGATCTGCTTCAAATGATGACATCATGCTTTCGTAAAAACGTGCTTTACCCAGCTTATCATCCAGCATTTTTAATTCTTCTTCAAATGCTTCTTTGATTTCCTTATCGGTTCTTTCATCCCACCAACCTCCTCGACTTGATGAAGGCCATTCAACCACTAGTGCAGCGGAAGCATCAATAGCCATCGAATCAGGAGAATATCCCCATAAGTCCATGACCGAAGCCTGACCTGCAATTAAGCTGTTTGACGGAGCTGTAAGTACGTGAGTAATTCCACTTACACGTGTCACAGGAATTGCAGCACTATGCGGATTGAAGGCCGTAAAAGCCATTACATCAGGATTATAATCCCCAACTTCGCGACTATCTACAGTTACTGGAACTGCGTTTACTTCAACCAGTCCAAGTTGTGTCCCTGAATCCATGAATCCTGGATACACTTCTTTGCCTGATGCATCGATAACCGTAAAACCGGCAGGTACATCGATACCAACTCCAACTGAAGTGATTTTCTCGCCTTCAATAAGAATAGTGGCATTTTCCAGCATACCATTAGTGATGGTATAAACCGTTCCGCCGGTAATTGCCAGTTTACCAAATTCAGGTTTTTCGGTGATTTGCGCCTGTACAAAGTTGAAACTCAGCGTAACCAGCACAAACAATATAGTTTTTATGTATTTCTTCATTTTTAAATCTCCTTATCGTTGTGTGGTTTCTTCGAACATGTAAAACGCATTTTCCATGCAGGCATCTGCTTCTCTTCCGGAGATGATTTCTCCAAAAGCAGAACCATCTTCGAAGCTCTCCGTTGGATTTACAGATATTCGCATATCAGCAGGATCTTCAGCTAAATCGAAGTATTTCTTGCCATCTATGTAGGTCTGCTCAACTTTGCTGTAGATACTGATCGGGTGACCGCTCCAGATTACCACATCGCCTTCTTTACCTTCTTCAAGACTTCCAACGCGGTCTTCGATACCAAGTTGAATCGCAGGATTGATCGTAATCATTTTTAAAGCATCTTCCACTGAAGTCTGGCCGTAACGGATCGTTTTTCCAGTCTCGTGATTTAAATGACGGATTAGCTCATCGCTGTCACTGTTGATACTATTTGTGACCCCATTCTTATTCAGGATAGTAGCATTATAGGCTGTTGAGTAATACACCTCAAACTTATATGCCCACCAATCCGCAAAAATGGAAGTGTGAGCTCCGTTTTTAGCTAATTCGGGAGCTACTTTGAATGCTTCGTTTGCATGCTGGAAAGTGTAATTCTTTATCCCATAATCATTAAATACACGCATTAGCATAAGAATCTCATCAGCCCTGTAAGAATGACAATGCACAAGGATTTCGCCATCAATAATATCACTTAATACTTCAAGGCGAAGATTCTTAGCAACCGGTACAGGGGGTGTTCCGCGTCCTCTGCGATCGTAATTGGCTTTGGCAGACAGATACTCTTCACGGTTTCGTTTGTAATCTATTGCAGCATCGAAATGCTCACGAATCACCTGTTCAACCGCCATTCTTGTTCGGGGATGGATCCCACTACCCTGACCGTGAACACGTGTTGGGTTTTCCCCTAATGCAAACTTGATGGTTCTTGGGGCTCCGTCCAATCGCATTCCGTCCTGACCGGCTCCGTACCGAAGCTTAAGGGTTTCACCCTGACCTCCAATTACATTTGCAGAGCCGTGCATTAAATGAATAGTAGTAGTACCACCGGCAATCGCACGATAGATAGAAATATCATTCGGGTTAATCGACTCTTCCATGGTTACTTCTGAGGTAACCGGATTTCTTGATTCGTTGGTGGTTACGGTATTTAAATGTGAATGTGCATCAATAATTCCCGGTGATACAAACTTACCGGTCGCATCAATAATTGTAACTCCGCGTGGCGCTGATAAATTTTCCCCGATTTGGGTGATTTTACCATCCCTGATCAGAATATCCGTGTTTTCAAGTTCTCCATTTGTAATGGTAACTAATGTCCCATTTTTGATTAGCACCGAGCCGGTTTCCTGGGCCTGAGTGAATCCAATCAATACAAAAAGGAGAAGTAATGTTAATAGTTTTTTCATGAGTTAATTCTCCTGTTAAAATTCGTAGGTAGTTCCGTTGCTAACACTGTAAACAGCTTTAGCTTTTTCTTGCGTAAAAGGCTTATCAAATACCGTGAAGCTGGCATTCTTTCCGGTTTCAAGGCTTCCAAATTTTTGGCTCACACCTAAAATCTGTGCAGTATTGGACGTCATTAATTTCACCAGGTCTTCTTCAGTAAGGCCTCCTTCATTAAGTAATACTTTAATGCCTTTTGCCGCATCCTTAAGTTCCATTCCATGTGATGAATACCCAACGGATACTCCGGCATCCATCAACATTTTGATGTTCTTAGCTTCTGCCATCCAGGCTTCCAGCTGAGGATCTCTGTACATCTGCTCCTCTTCGGTAACTTCTTGCATCTCTTTTTCTTTGGAAGTGTCTTTCTGAGCCACATACCATTCCGGTGCATCAGAGATATTAATACTAGCAAGAACAGGGATGTTTCTTTCTTTTAGTTCATCTGCTTTGGCATAGGCTTCTTTTCCTGAAACAATTACAACATCGAAACCAAACTCATCCTGGTATAAAAATAATCGCTCGATATCTTCTTTATCATCAACAGTGAAGAATAAAGGCGTGGTTTTATTAACCAATGGAAACATTGCTTCCAACACTTCACTCCTTTCTGGAGCTGGCATTTCAGGATTACCGGATTGATATTGAATGTGTGTCTGAAGCGCTTCAGCATCGTACATTACTTGTCTGAATTTTGCCATAATCCCCATTTGTGTAGAAGGATAAACTCTTCCACGAGCCCTTTCATAGCTACCATGTATAGCAATGGTATTCCCGAAAAGACCGTCCTTTACATCATCCGGAGATAACGAAAACACCTCTACTTGTCCTGAAATCATATAACCTTCCAGGCCTAATGCAGCCGTTGTAAAACCTGCTTTCATTGCTTCCTCAAAAGTTTTATCTGTTTTCAGATGCTGAGAAGGTACTCTTTCCGGTTGAACTCCTGCCAGTTCGTAGGAAGCTTCTCCAGGACTAGATGGAGCTTCCGGATTCCTTGGTTGCTCAGGGCTTCCCCATGTTGTATACCCATCAATAAAGCCAGGATACAGATGCATTTCATTTTTTGCATCAGTTATAAAGGCGTCAAATGGTATCGTTATGTTTGTGCCAATGGATTCGATAATCCCATCCCGCCAAACAATGGAGGCGGATTCTGTAACAGAACCATCGGCATTATGAATAGTGATATTAGAAATTGCTTGCGCCGGAGTTTCCTGGGCTGAAATTATTTGACCCGAAGAAATTAAGATTACCAGCGCAGCCAATACTCGAAAGATAAGTTTCATATTAGCTATTATTTTCAATGTTAAAGTAGAATTGAAGAAACAGCTAAAAAAAGTCTAAAGAAAGACTGGATTTGTAAAATGAAGGATTTGTTATCTAGAAGTGCTCTGCAAATCCTTCTGAAGAAGAATACCCACCCCAATATCTTGGGTGACCAGTGAACCCTTTTTCCAGTACTTCTCTGATTTTTGCACGGGTAATTTCAACTGATGCGAAGCCCCTGAAATAGCCATCGGTTTGTCTGGCTAAGGATTGATCCAGAGAAGCTGCATCTTCTAAAGCAGCGTGAGCAGTACGAAGAATGATGATGAAATCAGTATTATCTGCATCGGTTGAACCTGCATCTACCATATCGGTTCTGATCTCTTCCGTAAGTAAGGCAATATTTTTCTCCAGATTTAACCGAGCTTGTTTTTCAGCTCTCTCAAGAGCAATGGTTGAGTCTGCAGCTATTGCAGTTGCAAAACCTGAATAACTTAAACTATCTATTGCAAACTCACTGGTCTGATACCAGGATGGAAAAACAGAATTTGTTACAGCGCTGGATACTGATTCAACCGAACCTGAGGAAGTAGCACACGCTCCTATTGCTGTAATTATAATTACTGAGAGTGCCCCAAATTTGAAAAGCTTCATTTAGTTTCGTTCTAATTCGATGTATCCTCGTGCATCTTCTTCGTTTAACACTTCAAGCATCACCGATTTATTGGTAGTTAATTTCTTATTGATAAGTTCTTTTAAACTGTTGATATCTTCAACCTTTTCTTCATCAATGGTAATAATTTTTTGATTCTCTCTTAATCCACGATTCCAAGCTTCTGAATATTTATATACATGAGTAATAATTAAATCATACTCCTCTTCATTTTCAGGCTTAACCAGAGCCATTACCCTAAATCCTAAATCAAACTCATGTACTTCTACGCCGGTATTTTCTCCTTCAGGGATTTCATCAGGAATAACAGATTCGTTTTCAAAAGCAAGTTGTTCTTCGGGAGCCGGCTCCATCATTTTGAGCAGAACATTTTTATTCAATTCTTTTCCATTTCTCCAGATTCGAAGATCTACCGTATCTCCGGGTCGGAGTACCGCTACTTTTTCCTGTAGTTCATTAGATTCATTTACAGGCTGACCATTCACTTCCAACACTACGTCGCCGGATTGTATCCCGGAAAGAGCTGCGGCCCCATCACTACTCACCGATAAAATCTCTACTCCTTTCACTTCATCAAGCCCAATATCTGTAGCTCGTTCGAAGTCTACGGCTCCGATGCTCACCCCCAAGAGCGCACGTCGTACTTCTCCGTATTGTATTAAATCCGTAGCAACTTTAATTGCAAGATTACTTGGAACGGCAAATCCATAGCCCTGATAAGCTCCACTTTGTGAGGCAATGGCAGTGTTTACACCAACCAGTTGACCACTTGTATTAACCAAAGCACCCCCACTGTTTCCTTTGTTGATGGCGGCATCGGTTTGGATAAAACTTTCGATACGCATTCTGTCATTTATGATTTGAACATCCCGGCTCAATGCACTTACAATACCCGCTGTTACGGTTGATCTCAATCTAAACGGGTTTCCTATTGCAAGTACCCATTCACCAACATCTACGCTATCAGAATTTCCAACTGTAACCGCCTGAATATTTTGAGCATCAATTTTTATGACAGCTAAATCAGTACTTGGGTCTTGTCCTACAAGCTTAGCATCGTATTCACGCTTATCATTAAGTACTACTTTAAGTCCGTTACGAACAGCGCCTTCTATTACATGATAGTTTGTAAGAATATATCCGTCGGTGGTAATAACCACTCCAGAACCTACAGTACGGGCTCTTCTGGGAACAATTCGATCCCAAAGATTTTCGCTGAAATCATGGTTTTCATCATCTGGAGCATCAACCGGGATAATAGTTTCTATATAAACTACGGTTGGTGTTACTTCTTCAGCAATCTTTTTAAAGACAAAACGAGTATCAATTTTTCCCAGGTCTTCTTCGGTAAACAAAGGGGCTTCGCTTTTCTTTACTTCTGTAATCTTTACATCAGAAAGTGGAGCTAAATCAGGATTGATGGTGTATAAGGCAAAGATAGTCCCGATAGAAACTCCCACCAGGATAAGTAGGATGCCTGTTAAATAAATATCTCTTTTCTTCATTTGCTTTCCTGCAACATCTGTTCAAAAATTGAGTCTGATCGCCGTTCTTTATAACCTTCTACATGATACTTAAAGTATACATCCAAATGACGAATTAATTGCTTTAGTTCCCCTGCCTGCAAACCTATTGAGAGTACAGCTCGGTTCTTGGATGCAATCGATTCTTTTAAAAAACGTGCTTGTAGGACGGTTAATTTATACGAAAGTTCCGAATCAATTGCATTCGAAATTGTTCCCTCGGCTATATTCAGGTAAACTTCTTTGCTTAAATCTGAATTTCTATCGTCTAAATCAAAGCCACATAATTCTGCACAACGCAGCTGATTATAGCAAAATACCGAAGGTTGTACCTCTTCCTCTTCGCCTAACCATGGGATAAATTTCACCAAAAAATTAAAGACGGGGCTGTTAACTTCGTTTTCATGAACCAATTGAGAGATAAGTTCCAGCGTGGCATACAGGATAGCAGCTCTATCAAAATGAACTCGAAAATTGGGAGTGAAATACGAAATAGAAGCTTCTGTAAGACTTTGAACCCCCCGGGTTGATTTGTAGTAATAGACAACATCCAGAATATTTCCAATTTCGATTAAGCCAGATAGCTTACTCTTTGGTCTTTTTACTCCACGGGCTATTAACGCAATTTTTCCGTGCTCTTTGCTTAAAACCGTAAGTATTTTACTTGATTCCTGGTAATCGATCGACCGAAGAATAATTGCCTGAGTTTGAGTGATCATCCCCGAACATATTCTTCATATCATTTAAATGAAAGCGTGTTTTCTGATTATTTCTCTGTTTTTAAAACATGGTTTATCGTGCTTCTTAGTTTATCGACCGATACAGGTTTATCGAGCATCTTTGTAGCTCCTAATTCTCTTGCTTTATTCTTCATAAGATCGCAGTTAGTAGATGACAAATAGATAAATGGAATATTGTATTCAGAAAAATGTCTCTTAACATATTCGTTAAACTCAAACCCATCCATACAAGGCATTTCGATATCTGAAATGATGAGTTCTGGCCGAACATATCTTAACATGTCGGCTGCTTTTCTTCCATGTTCGAACAGCATCACCACAAACCCATTTTTCTGGAGCACTCTGCTTATCAACATCCGATATGCATTGTTGTCCTCTACTACAAATACAAGTGGTTTATTATTCATTGTCATAATTCTCTTGTTACTGATCAATTTTTACTGTGAATGTTACTGTGCCTGTTTTACCAGGGTCTAAGGTACCTGTGAATGTCCATTTCAGGGTACCGGTGGAGCCTACATTTGGAGTAGTGATTGTGCAATTGGTAATACCTGTTGGTAATGCTCCGCAACTGCTTGATACATATGTTGTGTAATTTGGTATCACATCAATAATTTCTACCTGAGAAATCGGCTCATCACCAAGATTCTCATAGTCAATTGAATACATCAGATTTGTACCGGGTAGAGCTTGTGTTTTGTCAACCGATTTCAGGATAACTAGTCCTGCTTCTTCTGTACCAACCGTTGTAAGGTCAGTTCTGGAAAGTATCTGTTGAATGACCGGAGCTGTATTTGCAAAATCAAGATTGGCAGTAATCGTTGTTAAATTCGATGCGCCATTATTTAACCCTGTGGGTGCTGTGACTTTCAGCAACAGACATACATCCTGCCCGGCTGTAACCGAAACGGTGGTAGTTGGTAATAAAACAGGTTCCCCGGAATCAATTTCACCGCTACAATTTAAATCCTGATACAGTACTACAGGCCATGATGGATTACTTGGATTATTAACTGAACCGGTTGTAAATGTAACATCGCCAGAAGTATTCGCATCGAATAAATGCTGGAAAACTACCACTGCTCCCGGTAATACGGTTCTTTCCCCGTCGGTTAGAAATCTACTTACTGCTACATCTGCAAAATCAACTCCGGTATACACAGTACCTAATGAAATGGTGAACTCTGTTTCATCTGTAGAAATATTATAACTACCGTTTGTTGTACCAGCTGAACCTCCAGTCGATATCCTTTCAGCTCCATTGGTTTCTATAACTTTAACCGTTCCGCCTTCTCCGACAGTAGATGCAGGCACAAATAAGGAATAAGTTCCATTAGCGGCAGTTACTCTTTGTTCTATCAAAGTATTTGTAGAGGTAACCACTTTTACGGTTTGGTTTTCAAAACCTGTTTCTCCTCCATTTTGGATTCCATCATTCGCAGCACCACTACTTATTCCATTGTCGTTGAATACCTTACCTGTGATCTTGACTCCTTTATAATCACCGAAATTCTGGAATACGGGAAGATTGTTTACGGTAACTGAACGCAAATTTGGAGTGGTTGAAATAAATCCATCCGGATCAACTTCTGCAGGAGTACAAATATCCGGTGTCGGGATACTCTGACCGAATGACTCTATAAGGTTGTATGATCCATTTAATACGTTTGTAAACTGGTACTGTCCCTGAGAATTTGTAAGTACACTCTTACAATTATTCTGAGCTACATCATAAAGCACCATGGTTACATTTTCCAGTCCCGGCTCAGAAGCATCCTGAATCATATTATGGTTCAGATCATGATACACAACTCCACTAATTCCAACTCCGGTAGGTACTACCCTTGAATTAGCGCTGAATTCAGAAGTGTTATTAGCCGAACTTATCGTTGTAGCGGTAATTCGATCATTAAATGCCAACGATACTGAACCTGAGATTGGAATATCCACACTAAAGGTCCCGCTGGAATTGGTGGTGATAGTTCCAATATAATAGCGACCTTCTCCATGTGGTTGATTCTGAGCACCTCCTACCTCAACCAAGCCAGTATTATCCCCATCATTATCTGCTTTATACACTTCAATAGTATATACACCCTGAAGTTTAGTGGATGTTGTACCTACATATCCTTCGATATGGAGCATATTGTTTTCAAGTGTGGAAAGAGTGAAGACGGGATAATCTATACCTCGGTTCGGAGTGGTTGATGAACTTTGAAGAACACCGTCATTCGGAGAAACTCCATCCGCAATTCCTGAACCTCCATATACCACATCTATCGAAATACCATGATTATTATAAATGCTGTTTCGGGTAATTCTTACACCTTGCTGTGCAACAGAATTTGGAGATGTAAGTTTGATACCGGCTCCTTCTTTTGTGGAGGAAGCACTATAGTTGGTTCCGTTTCCATGAATTACGTTTTTCTCAATCAATGAACTAGTCACATTATTGAGAATCGTAATACCTGCCACAACATGATTTCGTATGGTGTTGTTTCGAATGGTATTCCCGGAACTTAGTCCTGAATTTGCCCCTATCTCGATACCACTTCCTCCATTCAGAGATGCGCTACCTGTGTTTCCTGCATTTTGTATCAGGTTCTGAGTAATCATCCACGTTCCAGGTCCTTCAATTCCATCAGCATCTGTGGCATTTAATCCAGTTTGAGTTAACTCATTTTTATGAACTGTAATACTTGCTGAACTATTTGAGGATTTGATACCTGAACCTGTCAGATATCCAATAAAGTTTTCCTGAATTAGGGTTGATCCCGATCCGCTTCCATTGAATTCAATACCTATGCCAGCTCTTTCAGCTCCGGCGGGATCTGCACCATTAGCTCTTGCGCCGATCAGGTTTTTCTCGATAATACCACCCGAAGCACTTTGAACCCTGATCCCAACATCACCATTAAAAATTGCTATATGTCGGATTGCAAAAGCACCTGTTGTATTTACTAATAAGGCATTTGTTCCTGCATCACTCAGGCTAATCTCAAATTCTTTTCGGGTAACTGTATTCAAAGTGATGTTATCTATACCTACAGATCCGCCCGTTCCAGTTGTCCCGGCATTGTCATCCCGGGTTGTGGTTGGCGCGTTTAACTGATAGGCTGTACCATTGATGGAAGTCAATGGATCAGTAATAGCAGGAAGTTCACTTCCCAGACTATATCTCCACCAGTTGCCACCTCCACCTGAGTTATTGGTTGGAACTGCCGGGATAAATCGCATGGTATTAGCACCGGAAATAGCGTTGGCATTCAGAATAAACTGCCGGAGAGATCCTTGTGAGGTTCTTGCTGAACTTGCATCCTGATCGGTATCAGAAACCTGAGTTACCACATTGAAACTGAATCCAAAGTCGATAGCAGTGATCTCAGATCCAGTAACAGTTACTTTAGCTACATGCTCTGCATTTGCAAGATCAGAAGATACCGGAGTGGTTGAAATATTATCGGACTGAGCTCCTCTCCGACCTCCAAAACAATGGCCGGCTGAGGTTTTGATGTTAAATGCTCCCGTTCCATCTTCACAAAGTCCACCAATCGGAGCATATGTTTGTTCTGCCCAGGTTGTTCCATCAGAAAGTTCTCCGGTTTTGGAGTCCACAGCAATCCAATAATCTCCATCATCGCCAATCTGGAAAGCATATTTACCTAAATTATTAGTAGTGGTTGTGGTTTCATAGGTATCATCATTTCCATCGGCGATTCCATCCCCACCATCTTTAAACAAATGTACTTCTACATTTTCCAGTGCCTGTTGGTCACCGCTGGCATCACCAAAATTGGCATCATCACTAAATCCGTTTCCTGTACGATCTTCAAATACAGTACCACTAATTGGAATACTAATATATATAGTAACCGCAGATGTATCATTTGCAATTGTTGGGTCACTTTGATTTAGCCCCTGAATAAATGCTTTGTTAATTAATGAATCCTGAGAAACATTAGAGTTCACCGTAGTCTCTAGTGTCAAAGTTGCTGAGTTACCACTATTCAGCGAACCAACAGCCCAAAGTTTAGTAATCTGATTGTAGGTACCCTGACTTGGTGTAGCCTGAACTAAGGTCAACCCAGTTGGGAGTGTTTCATTAACATCAATTTCAGTAGCGTTTTCCGGACCATTATTAGTTACTGTTAATGTGAAGTTTACCGTTTCATTTGAAAGTGGGTTGGTTTGATCCGCGGTTTTAGTAATTGCGATATCAGCATCTCTGGTAGTAACTACAGGATTATCAAAATCCTGATTTCTACATTGGGTGAAGTCAATATCAACCAAGCGATCATCCGAATATCCACCTGTGGTAAATGAGCCAGTTCTTAAATCAAATGTAGAAGTATAGTTGTACACAATGTACGCCATGTGATCAGTATCGAAAGTCCCATTCCCATCGGTAGTGACAGCAGATTCAAAAAGTTGTAAGTCGCCTGCTGTGGAAACACCCAGATTTGTCGCAAATTCAACTGTATTAGATTGGTTCTGAGCAAAACCTAAATAATCACGAATAGTCTGACCTCCACCAACATCATTACCATCTATATCCAGTCCGGTAAGTGCAAAATCTCTTTTTATGGGATTGTTGGTTCCAGTTTGAACCAAAGTGATTTTATAGTCAATATAACCTCCACCTGCATTTGCTGTGAAAAATGGACTAAAGTTAGCCGGAGAGTTTGCCAGGCCGTCATCATCAATATCATCCAGAGTAGCATTATTTATAGCTACAACTTTAACCAGTGCGTCTACTCCGGAAGTAACATTGCTGAAGCGGTACAACGCATTAACCTGAAGTGGCACCCCCTGTTCGAGACTTGGGTTCAGGAATGAGAATAATGGAGGTTCGTTACAGCTTAATCCGGATTCCGGATCAAATACAATGATATCTACACTTCCGGAATTATTTGTTGAGTTGCCGTCTGTACCTGTATGATTTGTTAGAGTGGCAGTATTTGTTAATGTATTGCCCTCCTGCCCTGAATTCACAATTGCTTTAAGCGAAAGAGTAGCTGTCTGTTGTCCCAATAATGTCCCAATATCCCAAACACCAGAGCCCGGAGTAAACATACCTAAACTTGTGTTAGCGGATTCAAAGGTCAATCCACCCGGAAGCTGATCTGTTACCTGTACAGAACCAACGGTATTACCTTGTTCATTTTTTGCGGTTACGGTATATGTAACGGTATCACCTACAGCAGGAGTAACCAAATCAACTGCTTTTGTAACCGAAACATCTACAATGTTGGTAGAAGTAGGGTTGTTAAACGCATTTATAATACAAGCACTAAATCCAAGTGAGAATTGTCTTGCTGTCAGGTTTTGTGGATTTTTAATACCCGCACGATATCTGAATTTAGATTCATTAGTATAGGTGCTGTACACCAGATTACTGGTGGCTGAAGTATCAATTCCTGCAATATCACCAGAACCAGGAGCTTCAAAAGTGGTATAAATCCCAAATGAATCCAGAATCAGGTTGGTATTATTTTCTACCGTATAGGAAGTAAGCTGTTGAAATCCGACGAATTCCCGAAGTGTGGTACCATCAATATCAATTCCTGAAGCTGCAAAATTAGTGTACTTAGGAGTTTGAGTATTGGCATGATAAAAACTGAATTCAAAATCTATATACCCATCTCCATCACCCGTATTTGCAACACCAATTTCCGGCTGAAAATTGTTAATCGCTCCGGCTGCAGTTGCATCAAAAATATTAAGCACGGCATTATTAATAGTTACGATTTCTACCTCTGCATCTATACCCGGGGCAATATCTTCGAATAAATAGGTGGCTCCAACCTGCCCTGCGGTTCCACTTATTAAGGTATTTCCATTGAACCTTAGATAAGGAACTTCTGAACAATTGGAAGGAAATCCGGGAGTAACCACATCAATAATTTGTGAAGCTGTATTATTTCCAGCTACTGGATCAGTTTGATCCAATGCATTTACATCCACTGAGTTTGTTATCTGATTTCCTTCAGTTCCTGAATTGACACTTAAAGTAAGAGTTAGTGTTTGAGTTACCCCGTTATTCAGACTACCAATCGTCCAGATTCCAGTACTGTTTGAATAGGATCCAACAGTTGCAGAGGAAGTTACATATGTTAAACCTGAAGGAATCTGATCAATAACATTAAGACCTGTTGCTGTTTTTGGCCCATTATTAGTAGCTGTAATAGTAAATATCAGTTGTTGTCCTTCAAGTGCAGTATTATCATCTACTGTAATTCCTAGTTCAATATCTGCTGATTCCGGAACGACTGTAACACCGGCTGAAGCTGAGTTATTTCCCAGTTCAGGATCTGTTTCATTTAATGAAGTGATACTTGCCGTATTCAAAATAGTATTACCAAGTGTTCCATTATCGATAGAAGCAGTAATATTGAGTGTTACACTGGTCGTATCACCAGCACTGATTGTGCCTACATTCCAGATTCCGGTAAATGAGTTATAGGTACCCTGACTTGCCGTTGCCGATACAAACGTTAACCCAGTTGGCAGCTGATCGGTCACCTTAATTCCTGACGCAGTAAACTCTCCTGGATTAGTCACCGTAAGTGTAAAAATAACCTGATCGCCTTCGACCGCATTTGGAGTGTCTACCGTTTTAGCAATTTCTAAATCAGGAGTTGGTGGGTCAATGATATCTACCTGATAATCTTCTACTTCACCATCAAGTGCATAACCGGTAGGATTTATTACTTCACTTAAAGCGCTCGCTATTCTGAATCTTGCGTAGGTAGTCCCGGTTACCAAACCAGTTAATCCGGTCCAGGTAAGTGTTGCACTTCCACCGGAACAAACCGCTGATGTAAATTCATTTGGATCGAAAGTGTCGGAAAGGTCAAAATCGATCCAACCCCCTACATTTCCCCCGCTTGTACATACAAGAGTTGTACTGTAGCTTGATTGAGCTGAGTTGAAATCAGCCAGTTGAGAGATTCCATCTTCATCATCACCATTTCCTATACCGGAGGATTCAGTATCATCTCCGTTAGATTGAGCCCCGGAAGATCCATTTCCATCTCCATCCACTCCTGCACCAAAGAACACAGTATTTGCACTTCCGTTATTTAATAAGTGAAATGCCGGAGGATTTCCTGAACCGCTATAAACAGTCCCAAAAGTAGCGGGGGCGTCACCAAAATCAGCTACAACTGCCATCCCAATATGAATATTATCCGCTTGTTCTGCGATTTTTCGAATTTCAACTCGTTCTACATTGGAATCGGTAATTCTGAACCAAACCGGAGTTGAGGAAGACGCGCAAGAAGGATTTCCGGAAACCGAAGGCTGGAACTCAATGGTGGTATTTCCATTGGTGTAGTTTAAGATCACACTGTTTGTACAAACCCCACCATCGGTGCCCTGCCCGGTAATCCAGTCATTTATAGTTACTTTATTATTGCTTCCATCAAAAGCTTCAAGGGTATAAGAAGTTGAACCTCCATACGGACGTAATCTGTTTAGTGAAAGAATGAGTGCATCTGAAGGAATAGATGATGGAATATGAATATCCAAAGAAGTTGCGTCTCCACTTGCTCCATTTGGGTTTACTTGTGGTCCGTTAAATTGGTCGCCGGAAAATGATCCACTTGCCCATTGTTGCAATGCATTGGGAGCAAAAGTTGCGTTGGTTCCTACTGCAGAAACGGTTGCGATCTCAAGTCCGCCAACAGCAGCCGTCATTGTGGTTCCTCCATAAGTTCCTGAGAAACAAGCCCAGGCTGCATCCTGTCCGTTTACAATCGGACAAGGCTCAGGACCGTAGGTAGTAGGGTTATAAGTGAAATTGGTTACGGTCTGATTTGTGAATACTGAAGCATCATTGCCGGCTTCATCCTGAAGTCGGTTCGAACCATATGCATAATCAATCTCAACGTTATCGGCACTTTGTACTTCCGGATCAAGCGTAAGAATTATCCTTGGCCCATTGATGGTTACTTCCGTAATAGTTCGATTACTACCATTTACTTCTACATCAAAATCCCCAATAGCTGGAACTGAACCTAAATCCATGGCTTCGTTGTAATCTATGGTGAGATATTCTCCATTTACGGAAACTGCCAGGAGAACCGGGTTTACATTATCCGAAGTCGCTGATACTTCTTCTGAGTTCACACTTTCTACTGCATTATCATCCGTTGATGAGATTACGTAGTAATAGGTTGTTCCATGGGTAACAGTGTTATCAGTAAAAGTATAAGTAGCACTCTCATTATCAGTGACTGAACCAACTTGTGTATATGGACCTCCTTCAGTTGTTGACCGTTTGATAGTGTAGCTATCTATCCCTACCGGTGAGTTTACGTCATCAAAAGTAATTTCAATATCACCTCCGGCTATTGCGGTTGCTAAAACGCTACCGGGCGGAGTTGGAATTACAGAAATAATAGTCTCGGAAACTTCTGCTGAGTTTGCACTTTCGTTTGAATTTCCATCTATCGCGGATACTACATAATAGTAGGTGTTGCCCTCTGACACTGTGTTATCAGAATAGGTATAACTCGCACTTTCGTTATCAGTTATCGTTCCAATTTGAGTGTAAGGTCCGCCCTGATTTTGTGAGCGTTTTACCGAATAACTGGCAACTCCACTACCACTTTCATCCACATCATCAAAAGTGATATCGATCTGAGTGCTAGAGATTTCTGTAGCTACTACATTTTGAGGTGTTTCGGGTGCACTTTGGTCGTTATAAGTAATAGAAATCGAACCATCAGCTTCTGTTCCTACGCCATCTCCTCCGGCTGTTATCGATGGAGAAATTGCGGAAGCATCTATAAATGAACCACCGCCACCAGCTGAACCGTTTGCACCAGCTCCACCGCCACCGGAGTATCCGGCACCACCTCCGGAATAGTTTGCATCCGCACCACCTCCACCGGTAAATCCGTTTCCTCCAGCAGTACCAGACCCATTTCCGGAACCTCCATTTGCAATAGCCAGTAGTTGTCCTAAATCTGTCACGGTAGCATCTGCACTAGCCCCGCCTTGTGCATCACTGGAGCCTCCGGCAGTTAATATTCCACCACCACCACCTGCTGCTGCAGTGTTTGTGGTTGTCCCCCCTCCATTTCCATTTGTTCCTCCAGCTCCCGGACCTGATCCGGTTCCCGAATCACCAGCAATTGTAGTATTAGCACCTAAACCAATAGCGCCAGTTGAGTTATCACCTCCGCCACCTGCTCCAGCTACCATTACTAAAGTGTCATTTATATATACTCCGGTGCTTCCACCACCTCCGGCACTTGAACCGCTACTACTGCTTACTCCAGACTCGCCAACTACATATCGTATTACATCTCCTGCATTTACATTGAAAGTCGCAGTAGCGGTTGCTCCTTCTCCTCCTGTAGTAGTTGTTCCATTCCCTCCATCTGCACCAACAATGGTGATGGTTACCTGTCCATCCTCCGGAACCGTATAAGTCCCTGAGGTTAAGGAAGTTTCATTTACAACGACTTGTCCCCAAACATTCTCAGCATTTGCCAGCATCAGAGAAATCATAAAGAGGAATACAAGTCCTTTCATGATTGATTTCATATTCATTTTGTTACCCAGTAATTTTCTTTTCCCCTTTTCCATCAGTTTTGCCCCCTGTCTTTGTTCAGAAACTCGATGTTTCTCAGGTTGATGGAGTCCGCATTTCTATATTCAATTCGGATTGATTTTCCTTCTGTATTAATAGTGCTTCTGCTTGTGGTGATTCGGTTTGGTTGAATTCCCCAATCTACCAGGTAATCAAGCATTGCTTTCATTCTTCTTGCTTCAATATCACTTCCATCACCAATCAACTCCAGATATACGGATTCATTATTTCTCAGATAAGAACCTATTCTTGAAAGTACAGCCTGAGTCTCGTTATCAAGTTGAGCTGATCGAGGAGTGAAATTCACACGATCCGGTACAACATAACTCTGAGACAAGTCGTGGATCAATTCGTAATCTTCACGGGAATTCAGTACTCCTAACAAGCTTTCCAGTAGTAACGGAACTTCACTGTTATTAGCAAACTTCACATCATCACGCTGATCAATAAAGATTAAGTTCTCAGCATTTCTGTAATCGAAACGAACCGTATTAGCATCTCCGGAAGCACCACGGGTAAGCATAAATCGCATAATGTCTGCGCCATGATTACTTAGCTCTTGAAGAATCACATCCTGTAGCGTGTTAAATCGCTGATCATTTGGTAATCCAACCGTTACCACAACGGATGGGTACTGTTTCATGGTCATTGCGATTCTTTGCAGTATATAGTTGTTCAGATAACTTAGTCTTGTTGTTCCGGATGCTAAATTCATATTAGTTGGAACCGCATTATGCTCTGTCTTGAAGATGTAATCCCATGAACCAATTCGGGCAGCACGTTGCTGGATCTGAAGATCTTCCACCTGGTCCACAAAAGTCACACGACTATTAAGCTCGTTGAGGTCAAGCTGAACTTTACGTTCGAGAGCCATTTCCACAATATTTTCTGCTTTAGCATTACTCTCGCCCAGAGCATCAATAAAGAGTTTACGATCTTCTACCCCGGCAGCAATTAAGTATGCTCTGGCAGCTTTAGAACGACGGTCAGACAATGCTAAGTTGTAATCGTTTGAAGATTTAGCATCAGTAAAGCCGGAAAGATTGATTGCGTAATCGTCTTCAGACATAAGGAATTTGGCCACTTTATCCAGCATTTGTGCAGTAGACTGGTTGATGTAAGACTTGTCGTTATCGAAGTGAATCTGGCGAGGGAGTAGTACATACGTTTTGAGAGGTTTATATTCGAAATCAGCTGCTGCAATGGTAACCGGATCAAGTGAATGCTCAGGCATATCAACCGGCATTGAAAGTATATCCATTGGCTTCTCACATGGAATACAAGTCAGATACATTTCATCGTTGATGAAGTTTTTACTTCTTTCAGGTGCAAGACTCTTAAATATCTGCTCATCAAACTTATAGCTGAAGCCGAGATAAGCACCCGGTTGTGTGTAGTTATTTACAGCTAGATCTTCATCTTCGTAACCAAAGAAGTTAAAACCTGTTGCAAGACGAAGGTTTGTTGCAACGATATATCCAAGCTCAACACCAAGTCCATAATCTTTAGTGGTGAAGTCACTGTTTGCAAGAATGCTGGCATTAATTCCGGCATCCCATCTTTCATTTAGATCATAAATTGCGCGCCCTGAAATTAATTCCAGGAATGATTCTGATCTAAGCTGATCATCGCTCTCTAAAGAATATTTAGCAGCCACTCTTCCAGATAGTACCAGATCAGAGTTTGGATGATAGTTTGCATGACTTGAAAGTACATGAGCTGTTCTGAAGAAGTCAGGAGCTACATTCTGATCTTTTTCGTACTTGAATTCATATCGGAAAAGAGCATCGAACTGATTTGTTTCACTACTTCTGTATGCCGCGCCAAGTTGTAATCGCTCCTGAAGTTTTCTAATTCCTGAGGTAGCCGGATTGGTAGTTATTGCCATTATATTTCTACCGAGGAATGTCCAGTCTCGATTTATTTTCAATCCATAACCAAGACTATTTAAATAGGTATCAGAATTGGCACCGAATCTGGCTTCAGCACGTGCACTACCTTTCCAGTTTTCATTGCCTGTATATTCAATTGAGCTTGAAATTGCGGTTCCATCATTTGTACTTGGTCCCTGAACGGTAAAGATGCGCTCAAAACCTGCATTTAAGCCCAATCCTTCCCTTAAAGTGAATCGGTTTCTCAAACCAATTGATGCCTGCCCTGTTCTCCCATCAAGAGCATCATTCATTCGATACTCACTGAATACCTTTCCATTTTTCATGTAGTTTGCATCAATACCGAAGACCGTATTGTTACGTTGAGCGTTACTCTGAAGCGTATATCTTCCTCCCGCGCTTGAGATGAATTCGTGCTTAGCATACGCCTTTGCTATGTTTCTGATTTTATAATTACCACCCATAGCGATGGTTTTTCTATCAGATGCATTCAGGTCTTGTTCATACTCACCAAAAGCAGTGGCTCCTTTAATAAATGGCAATTTGGTGGTAAGCTTACTCCTTAGGTTGGTATTGGTCACATCATCAGAAGTTGAGTTTGTTTGCTCAGAATGTCGAACTCCCAATTCAGCATTAATACCAGACTCGAATGAGTGCTTCAATCCAACCAATGTTCCTAAAGTCTGGTCTCCGGTTGTATCGTTTCTGGAAAGCCTGAACTCTGCATTTAAATCGGTGGATGAAGTTAAATTTAAACGACCACGAGCTCTTGCTTCGGTTCTTGACTGTCCCAACGAAGCGCCTTGATTGTTAAAGTTGGCATCTGATCTTCCAACCTGACCATTAAGTTCATATCTGCTTCCTTTATGTCGTACTTCTACCCTTCCCGCATTTCCTGATCCACTTTCATCAGTTATAGTATGAGCGGCTTCAGCTATAATCTTAGTAGACTGCCCAAGTTCAAAACTCAGATTACTGCTCGCCATGGTAAATTCACCCGTTGGATTATTATCCTGAACGACTCCTGCTCCAACCTTCAACCCATCAGTAATTTCAAGATCTCCCCGAACCCCACCTATTAAATAGCGCTCAGTATTATTTTCCACTTCATAAGTAGCACGAATAAACACCGGATTAAAATCTCCATCTACACTGGAAATTGGGTTTTTAAAGGTGATTACGCCAGAGAATGGGTCAATTACATAATCAACAAAACGGGTAAGTCGCTCAACGTTCATAATCACTTCTGTTTGTTCACGATCGTAGGTTACCAGCTCAATAATTTCACTATTACTAATAAGGTCTCTGTCAGGTAACTCGTAACGGGAAATTCCTAATCCTCTGAATTCTCTTATTCTTCGAGCAGAAACCGAATTTACCCCAAATGCTTCTACAGATACTGCGCCTTGTTCGATATAAGTTTTAACTCCATTCTGAGATCGGCTATATCCGCTTAGTTGAACATCAGGGTTATTATCCTGGGTAATAAAATCCCCATACATAGCGTAGGTTTTACCCCGATCCAGTCGTATATATAAGCGTCCTGATGACTGAGCATCAAATCCTTTGATAGATGATTCACCATATACCGGATAAAATTCTTCAGGACGAATATCCCGGAACAGGCGTTCCTCTTTGTCTTTTTCAGAATCAAAGCCTGCTGTTAATAGTGTTTTACCAGAGACCTTACCTTTAAGGAAGAATGCAAATCGGCCATCCGCAGTAAATGCATTCATATCATAAGAAAGCTGCTTCAGTTCTTGCTCAAAGCCATCATTATCTACATCACTGTTTATATTTAAAGGCTCACGTAATCGAAGTGTACCTTCTATAATACCTGCTGCGATAATAGGTCTTAGGTCTGGTAAAAACTCTACTTTTGCTTCTCCCTGAACCACCCCAACTGAAGCCCTTATGTTCGCAGTTTGGGGTTCAATGGTTGATTGTAATTCGTAGGTTGCTTCTCCACCTTCGATAAATACCTGAGTACCAGGTTCCTGAGCATCCAGATCAGCTACTTTCCAAACTCCTCTGGAAACATCCAAAGTAACCGGCATTCTGGAGCCAATGAGTACTCCGTCTTTATCTACTAATTTAACCTGTACTAAAGCAGTAGATACTCCATCTGCAGATACATTATTTCTTGGAACTGTAACGAGTAACTGAGTTAGTTTACCAGGAGTTACCAACTTTACTTTCTTTGAAGCACGGATATTTCCAAAAGGATCTCCTTCAACCAACTCAACCTCATTTTCACCAGGCTGAAGATCAATACTAACATATTCCCAAACCTGTATTCCTTCGGCTGCCAGTACCGATCGTTGACCTATTCTATGTGCACCAATAATTTCGCCATTCACAAACAGATCAAACAGAGCGCCTTGTTTACCCTTTGCCAAAATGGTTACTTTTTCGCTTCGGATGGTATCTCCATCTGCAATATTAAGGAAATCCAGTTCCTGATCAGTGTTCTGAATCATTTCCTCAATAGACTGAGTGATAACTGAATCCTTTTCAGCTTCTACATTTATTTCATTTTCAATGATTTCACCAGGTGTAGAAGCAGCAATGGCAGGTGCTTTAACATTTCCAATAGTTCCACTGGCAATACTAGAGTTACCCGATCCTCTTCTTTGATCATTTAAAGAGAAACTTTGTTTTAAGGATGAAGACAAGTCATCTTTTACAACTCCATTAATTATATCTGCCCGTTCCTTAATTTCGTTTATGACCCCAGGTGCACATTCACAGACGGCAAAATCAGCGCGATGCATCTCTCCTTTTTTCACATCTACAAAGCGGCTGGACGGATCGAAAGCATGCCTGTTATCTAATACTTTCATTTTAGCTCCTGCTGGAAGCGAATAATTATCCAGTTTGAGCACATGCTTATTCGCTTTAATAGCATAGAATGAATACATCCCATTACTATCGGTAATTACATAATTACCATTTTCGAGATATAAACGAACTCCAGGAATACCAAGCTCGGCTCCGTTTTGCATGTTATTCTCATCACAATCGAGGAATACCTTACCTATGATGAGGGCTTCATCATCAAATACACCTCCACGAACCTCAATTTTAACTTTTGCTTCATTACTGGTTTTCACAACCAGTTCGTCACTCTGAATTACAGCCACATTAATACCATCACTTCGATCAGAACCCGGTCCTAAGTACACTCTGTAAGTAAGAACTTTAGTTTGACCCGGATCGATATCCCCAATCCGGAATTCTAAATCAGGACCTATTCCAGTTGTTGAATCATCTAATGCATCACCATCTAATCTGGCGGAACCCGGCTGATATTCAAATCCGAATGGAAGTTTATCAAACACAGTAAGATTTTCTACTGTATTGACTGCCTGACTTTTAAGAGTAATGGTATAATTAACAAAGTCCCCGATTTCAGCTACAGATCGGTCTACTGTTTTCTCGGCCAGAAGAACTCCCAATGCCTGCGGATCCAGTGGAATATCAAAATCCATTCCTGTTGCCTGTCCTGTTATATCAAATCCCATGCCGTAAGATGCTTCCTGATCAATGACGCGCTCTTCAGGAAGTGAGTCGACAGGCACAATTGAACTGAATGTATACCCTTTTGGAGGAATAACTTCCATTCTATATGTTCCCGGACGAAGAAACGGGAATTTATATTTTCCGGCACTTTCACTGATATAAATATTATCTGTTTCTTCTCTGCCAGTTGCAGTGAAAACTCTTGCTAACCCGCCCGGGTTACCTCCATTATTGGCACCTGTTACATCATAGATCCGAACTTCAGCGCCCGGAATAACCTGATTGGTTTCGCTGTCGAAAACTATCCCGAATGGATCTACCAAAACTTCAGCTTCAATTGAGGCAGCAGCTCCACCTCCTCCCTGTCTTAATCCGTTACATTCCAGTTCAGCAATAATCACATCATCTTCAACTGTTTCAAGAATTTTATTATCAACTACAACAGGAAACTCCGATCCGTCTCTTGTTGGGACACCTTCAAGAATTCTAAAAACTCCAGTGTTTGGTCCTGTTTCAACGGCTGTATATGTTTCTAAATCAGAGGTTAAAGTAGAACTGATTTTGATAATTACTTCTTCAATTTGTGATCTTCTTTCATTACAAGCTGAAGCTGAAGCCTGAATATGAAGAGGTTCCCCGATTCCTGAAGTACCTGTTTCCTCATCAAATTCTTCACTGGTATAATAATCTATTGCTGCAGCAACATCCGGTAATTCTGTTACCACCTCATTTGATGCTGCCGCTGAAGTAACAGTTCCATCAGGATCTATATATGAAACTTCAGCTATATTGATTAACGAACCTGATGCATTATCATTTACTCGTACATCGAATAAGGCTTCGAACGATTCTCCTACATTCAGTGAATCAAATCCAACACCTATAATGTCAACGGTTGCAAGATCTTCAGGTGGTATTGTTGTAAATTCAAGAACTCCCCCATCATTCACATGATAATAAGGTGTCCCTTTATTTATCTCTCCAAAAGAAACGAAGGTGAGATTTGCAGGAATAGAGTCCATTAGAATTACTTTTTCAACAGAATTTCCATCTAGGGAAATTTCACGAGGAAGAGCAGTTAGATCACCTATATTCTCACCATTTATTTTATAGGAAAAGGAATCACCCTGTCTTAAATCTTCAGTTACACCGATTTGTTCTTTCTGAATATCGACAATGGCACCAAGTTGAATGCTAATGGTGTCAGCATTAACAACAGTTAATCCGGTTTCCCGGGACGTTGCTTCAAATACCATTATTGAGGATAAACGTTCACGTTCCTCAAGCCGGCTAATCCAGCCGATATAGGTAACCCCAAATTCCTGACCGGGCTCAAGTACGACGGAAGTGGTAATAGTATCTTCGTTAGCAACTGCTGCACTATTCTCTGTAAGACCGGAACTAGTCCAGGCAAGATCCTGTAAATCAAAATCATCACCGTCAGTATTGTAGCCCCTGATATCTATTGTTGCAGTTGCATTACCTGTATTTCGAACGTAATGACTAAACTCAATGCTCCTTCCTCTTAATTCAACTATTGAGTTATTAGGCCAGAAGCTGAACTCGGTAATACCTTCAACCACTACCTGAACTTGATTAGAAAATACGTTTTCTGATGCCCCATCTCCATCAACATACGTTCCGGTCACCTGATTAATAATCTGTTTCCCGGAAGGCGGAGCGTCTTGTGCATAAACTGTTCCCACCCCGCCGAATAGGGCGAGTATCAAAAGGATGATATGTGGGAAAAATTTATTCACTAATTATTTTAAAAGGGAGAAAGGGCTATCCACCCAATCTCCATGTCTGGGTTAAGAATTATTCTGGTATTCCATCCACCTTCACCGCAAAGACGATGGTAAATTGGCGAGTGGATTCAACTGATGTGGCGGTCACTTTCACAGTACCAGAGTTCCCCGGTGTTGGATTAGCAGGATCCAATGCAAGTCCTGCAATGGTACCATTGTCCTCAGTAACTGTAGCAGGTACAGCTAAAGTTGTGTAGGATGGAACCACGTCCTGAATAACTACATTAGTAACAGTTTGAGAACCATCGTTTACTACTACGATTTTATACCAAACCGTATCCCCTGGGAATACATTGAACTGGTTTTTAGTGTAGGTACCTGCCGCGCCGTTAACATCCGGAGCCTGAAACTTATCGATAGAGATTACACCGGCTTGAACCTCTGTTTGATCATTATTGGATACATCTGCAAGACCTACTGCACCTTCATCAGATATTGTGATGGTAGTGGTTACAGAAGCACCATCAGATAAACCGGTACTCGCATTTACGTTTACGATGAACTTTAATTGATCTCCAAAAGAAAGTGATCCTACAGATGGAGGTAGGTCTACTGAACCAGCACTTGCAGCACTTGTCAATAATGAATCAACAGATGTCACACTACCGTCTTCGTTAGTATCCCAGTACACAACAGCTGTCCAACCGGTTGGAACCGAGTTCCCTAATTCCAAATAGAAATCAGTATCTGTTCCATTATTCTCCGTTACGTTACTATTTACTGTAAGCGTGTGGATGTAGTTTACTGAACCACCAGGAGATACCTGTCCAGTCTGATTTGCTGTAAGAGAAAGGTTTCTGACCGTATTAACTGATACACGTTCGTGTTTTACATCAACGGCTCCGGTTGTTTGTGAAAGTGCTCTCACATACAGTTCAACATCTCCCGGAGCATACCCCGCAGGAATAGTAACATTGAAATTTACTTCAGCAGAATCTCCTGCAGCAAGGTTACCCTGACCATTTGGAGGCATTGAAGTTATAACTGAGTTTCCATTGTTTGGATCAGTGAAGTTTGCAGTCCAACCACTTGGAAGTGTGCCTGAAATATCACCTTGAGCAGTTGTGTCTGTACCAAAATTAAGTGAGTACTTGTCGCTTTGTGCACTTGTATTAGTAATCCAAAGACTAAACGTAACAGTATTGTTCGGGTTTGTAGTGATTGTACTTACCGGATTGGTTTCAGGTCCTTGTCCAACACCTGTTCCTGTTCCAATTGCACCATTGTTAGTGATATCAACAGTAGGCTCTTTAATCCCTTCAAGTGCATCCACATGGTAATCACTTTCAGAAGGATCATTTACCGAAGTAAGTGTTTTAACCACTGAGTATGGCCCACCACTTTCACCAGACGGCAGGTTAACCTGTAAGATTACCGTAATAGTATCTCCAACAGCAACCGGTCCGGTTACATATTGACCACCACCACCTTGAGTAAATGGTGAGGTTGGTTCATCATTGGAATCTGCCTTATAAAAGGTAAATGTAGAACCTGATGGATAGGAGTTGTTAGATGTTGTAATCGTATAGGTATCTGTAGCAGTACCATTGTTTACAAACTTGTTTACAAAGTTAACAATTGCTCCCTGATCTACTTCAGAAACAGAAACAGTATCAGCACCTACAGATTCAATATCATAGTTTTCATCAACAATGATATCTGCGGGGTTGGTAGTAGTTGGAGTTGGAGCATCGTCATGGAAATATGAACCTGTATTCAGAATTGTATTTCCTTCAGTATTTTCATCTACAGTTACTTTGAAACTAACTGTACCAGAAGCACCTGCGTTAATACTCGCAATCTGAATTATTACTGAGTCCGCTGCACCCGTATCATTGAACTCATAAGTAATACCTGAAGCAACTTCTCCGGAACCAACATCAGTTAGCGGAATTCCGGATGCACCAGACCATACTCCAGAACCAGCAACATAGGTAACACCAGCTGGCAGTGGATCTTTAATTACAAGATTAGTTGCATTAGAATTACCACCACTTTCTGCGTAAGAAAAGGTATACGTTACAGTATCACCTACAGCAACGTTTTGTACACTTCTGTTCTTTTGAACGTTTACTACCGCATCTTCATCAACAGTAGTTGTATTCGTAGTTGAAGTGCTTTCGTTTGAATCATAACTACTTGTTGCAGTAATCTGAATGGTTTCAGTATTACCATCATCAGCGGTAACCGGAATATCAGCTACAATAACAATCCCATATGTATTTGGGTTACCCCCGGTATTTCCAGGAAAGGAAACATTTGGAGTAGCGGTTATCGCATTGAAGTTGTCCGGAACCCCATTTCCATCCTCATCGGCATAAATTACAATGTTGTCAAAGTTGAAATCTCCACTTCCCTCAAGGGTTGTAAGATCAAAACTGTCAACACCGTTACCAGTGTTTGTAATGGTATGTGGGAATGTTACCTGACCACCAGGGCTAACCGTAAGGCTAATTCCAGCAGTGATTGTAACACCAGCTACTTGCTGAACGATGGTCTCAACCGTGTTCGAAGTAACCGATTGCGGAGTACCACCATTGTCAAAATAGGTTGCACTAGCTTGGTTTCCAATGGGTGTATTGGCAGGAGGCACCTGAGCAAAAACATCTACAGATGTTATGCTGAGTAAAACGCCAAAAACCAAAAACAGCCATGCAAAGCGTGAAGCTTTGCTACGTATGTTTTGTGTTTTGTTTTTATTCATGATTTCTATCCTGTTTAGGTTTAGAATTATTGATTTTTTGTTTTCTGAATTTTCCATAAGACTAGTTGTTTATCACCTTAACTCTGGCGACAAGAATGACTTGTTCCCCCTCTTCTAGTGACGGAACCAACCAGCGTAGCCTTCGATATTCTTGGCCCGGAACCATTTCTTCTGCTGTGGTTCCGTCAGGTTGTCGCACTTGACGAGTTAAGGGTAGTCGTTGGAAAGTGTTGCCAGTATTGGAGAGGCTGGCACCCTCTGCGTTTGGACTCGCGGAATCGAGCACATATTCCATCCCAACGGGAATTGGAAGTATTGGCATCAAATCCGAAATACCATTGTCCAAAGTGTTTGTGTAAGTAAGCCGGTATTCGATCAGATCACCCGGTGCTACTTCAGTAGTTTCAGTTGCAATTTCTTCACCCTCTTCATTCATGGTGATTCGGTAGACTTCAAGAACAGATGAAATCCCATTGCTTTGCTGTGCAAAAGCCTGCACAGCTAAACCCAGAAAGATTATTGTTAATAACGTACACTTGTTTTTCATGATACTTGGTTTAGTGATTGTTGTATACATTTTTGCATGTATTAAAAATACCGAAGTACCAAAAAAACCGAGATTAGATAGGGTTAACTTTAGCCACTAAAAACAGCTCAGGAATATTAGATGGCTCTAATAAAATCAAGCTCAGAAGACCTCTAAAGATTGATTTTATCTAATGTTTGATTTATACCTGATTCAGAGCATACCCTCTATGAATGATCATTATTATAAATAATCTTGTTTTATTTATTATACAATTTATTATAAAATTAAAGACAATTACTCAGATACACATTTTTACTTCGGATAAATATTTCTAGATCTTATATTCTCAATCAAAAGCACTATGATCTCAAAAGAAGTCTTAAAGAAAATTCGGAAGCTTGAAATCCAAACTAAGGGTTTGGTGAACACACTTTTTGGAGGCGAATACCAATCTGCCTTTAAAGGACGAGGAATGGCTTTTTCGGAGGTTAGGGCATATAATTATGGAGATGATATCCGGCAAATTGACTGGAATGTGACCGCCCGGACAGGTGATCCTTACATCAAAATTTTTGAGGAAGAGCGAGAGCAAACACTCATGCTCTGTGTAGACATTTCCGCCAGTGGTACCTTCGGAAGCAGCCAACAACGCAAGATGGATATAGCCATCGAAATCTCTGCAGTGCTTGCGTTTAGCGCGATTAAAAATGGTGATAAAGTTGGACTAGTTTTGTTTAGTGATATAATCGAAAAAGTAGTTCCACCCAAAAAAGGAAGAACACATGTGCTCCGTTTGATTAGAGAGCTTTATACTACTAAGCCAAAAGGTGTGGGTACGAAGATCGCGGATGCGCTCGGCTATGTGAACCGACTTTTAGACCGCCGAGCCATTGTTGTTTTAGCTTCAGATTTTCAGGATGAAAATTTCGAAAAGCAACTTCGAATCACTAATCAGAAACATGATCTGGTTAGCATTGTAATAAATGATCCGTTTGAAAACGAATTACCCAATATAGGGTTGGTTCCATTTCAGGATGCAGAGTCTGGAAAAGAGGTATTAATTGATACATCAAACAAGCGTATAAGAGAAGAGTACAGAAAGAATAAGTTCCTCCGCCAAAAGCAATTAGATGATACCTTCTTAAAAATGAAAGTAGATGCCGTTAATGTTAGTACAAATAAGTCCTATGTAAGACCTTTAATGAACTTCTTTCAACGAAGAATGAGCAGATACTAAACTCAATAAGTATAATAAGCTGAGGCTAATAAACCTTCCCCTATCTGACTCAATTGGAACTTGTATTTATCTACACTCATTTTGAACTGATCCATTTCAGTTTCTGAGATCGCTTTACTTGGAGGAAGATCAACAGTAAGTGGATTCACAGGTTGATTATTCTTGTAGATTCGGTAGTCTAAGTGTACTCCGGTTACACGACCTGTTCTTCCTACATATCCTATAACCTGGCCTTGTTTAACTTTAACGCCTTGCTTAATCCCTCTTGCAAAACCATTTAAGTGAAGGTAAGCCGTTGTGTAGGTACTGCTATGTTGAATCTTAACGATATTACCATTAGCACCGCGATATCTGGATTCAATAATAGTTCCATCTCCCACGGCAATGACAGGCGTTCCGAGTGGCGCTGCATAGTCAACTCCATAATGTGGGCGTCTTGTTTTTAAAACCGGATGAAAACGGCTGTGAGAGAAGTTTGAACTGACCCGTTGAGAATAAGTAAAAGGAGCTTTCAATAGCGCTTTCTGAACACCTTTCCCATTACTATCGAAGTACCCGGCCCGGTCATTGGTTTCATAAAAAAAAGCGTCAAATACTTCGTTTTTATGGGTGAATTCAGCTGCTAAAATTTTCCCAACTCCGTAAGGCTCATCCCCGACAAACTGTTGTTCATAGATAACTTTATAAGAATCATTTTCATAAATCCTGAAGAAATCAATCTGCCATCCAAAAATCTCACTTAATTTATTACCCAATAATGGGTCCACGTCATTTTCCAACAGTGACTCATATAATGAAGAAGTTATAACGCCCGAGGTCTCAGTAATTCGGGAGGTAATCTCTTTTCTCCCTTTTTTGACCTTAATCTGATCTTCTATATCAAAAACCACATAATTCAGAAGGTCATTATGTAAAATCAATCTGCTTACAGCGTTGGTCTCAGAATCCTGATAAGTAAGGTAGCGTTGTCCGGGTCGAATTCGATTAGACTGGAATTTCCCTTTCGATTCTTTTTCAATTTCATAAATCGTTTGTGGAGAAACATCCAAAGAACGAAGAATAATGTAAAGACTCTCATTACGCTTAACCCGGTTCTCAGTGATAATCTCCCCTTTTTGATGGAAGCCATACTCATCGAGCGCAGGTTGCTCTTTAATTTCAATGAGAGAATCCAGCCTTACTGAGTCGGTATAAACCTCCCCTGAATCATTAGACTGAAACAATGAACAAGATGCGAAAAGCGTAAGTATGCCAACGCTTTGAAGTATTCTTTTAACCCGTATAAAATGCATTTTCTGTAGATATTTTATCGGGAAAAGGATACGAATTAATCTCAGCTTTTCATAGGAACCAATTTTTACAAAATTTGGACCCAAAAATGTTCTCATATTTAGTATGATTAGTCCTATTTTATAAAATCACAAATTTTTCAAAGCAGACGCGAAAATCATTAATGAGGTTGAACAAAATCCGATTTAAATTTTTTTGGTTCTTAATTCCATTGGTCATTAATGGAGCTTTCTTTCAGTCTTCAATGGCTCAGAATAGTTCAGCCTCTGCATCTAAAGATTCGCTAACGGTTGGAGAAGTCTTCACTATCTCACTCAAGCTACAGCTTGATCAGCCTTATGATAAAGTAGAATTCCCTGACTCCTCTGCATTTCCCCCTGTTTTAGAATTACTAAATACTCAACAGTTCAGAGTTACTGATTTTGCTGATAGTGTTTTGTACACTCTCCAGTTTTTCGGGAATCAGGACATCACTTTGCCCCCCTTTCGTATTCTCCTGATTAATGCCCGGGATACCAGCGCAATTTTCACAAATCCGATTGCACTATATTTCAAAACGATTCTTCCTTCTGAAGATGCAGAGCTAAAACCTCTGAAGCCTATTTTTGATATTTCAGGTTTCCCATGGGCGCTCGTTATTATTGCCCTGGCTCTTTTATTGGCAGCTGCACTTGCTTACTATACCTGGAGAAAGAATCAAAATAAAGAACCGGTTCAGAAAGAAGTTGAATTTGAACCTTACATAAGTCCGTTAACCGAACTGGAAACGACACTTAATTACCTTAAGCAGGAATATGATCTTGCGAATACCAAGGATTATAAATTCTTTTATACTTCACTGAGTGATTCCATAAGGGCATATTTTGAAGAGCTTTACAACATCCCCGCATTGGAATCTACTTCCAGAGAATTGTTCAGATATTTAGATGCATTCGGAGTTGATCACGAAATGATTAAAAGCACACGTCTCGTTCTAAACCGCTCTGATATGGTAAAGTTCGCTAAATACACTCCAACTCTGGATGATGCATGGGCTTGCTACCAATATGCCATTGACTTCCTGGATCGTGCACGCTTAGTAGATGCTTCACGAATTTCACGTAAAAAAGCTTATTACGAGGAACAGTTTAAGGCCAAAGAAATAGATCTGGATGAATCCCAGGAAAACAATAAGGAGGCCGAATAATGGAATGGGCTAATCCTGAATGGTTTTGGGCACTTTTAATTTTACCACTAATACTGGCGATTTATCTTTACCGATATTTTACCAAAAAAAATTCTTCTCTCACTTTTTCATCCGTCAAGTACTTCGAAGGATTATCCGGAAACTGGAAAGCGCATATGCATTGGCTTACCCTTCTTTTACTTCTTGGAGGATTAACCTGCCTGATTCTGGCACTTGCCCGTCCACAGCTTAAACTTACAACTATCGAACGAAATGCTGAGGGAATTGACATTGTGATGGTGCTGGATATGTCATCCTCAATGAGAGCGGAAGACCTGAAACCAAACCGTTTTGAAGCAGCCCGCGAAGTAGCAAAAGACTTTGTAGATAAACGAATTTCTGACCGAATCGGTCTTGTTACCTTTGCGATGAAAAGCTTCACCGTTGTACCTCCTACCCTTGATTACCGGCTTTTAAAGCAATTAATTGATGAAGTGGAAATGGGAGTAATTGAAGATGGAACCGCCATTGGTATGGGAATTGCAACGGCTATTAATCGACTTAAAGACAGCGAAACTCAGAGTAAAATCATCATCCTGCTAACCGATGGACAAAATAATGCCGGAGAAATTGATCCGGTTACCGCCGCTGATTTAGCTGTTACTTACGGAATCAAAATTTATACCATTGGAGCTGGAACAAGAGGGACTGCCCCCTATCCCGTTCAAGACCCGATTTTTGGTCGCCGATATCAGAATATTCAGGTGAATATCGATGAGGAAATGCTTACAAGAGTTGCTGAACTATCCGGTGGAAGATATTATCGTGCCACCGATACTGAACAACTTATCGAAATCTACGACGAAATTGATGAGCTTGAAAAATCAAAAGTTGAAGAGATTATCTACACAGATTACGAAGACCGATATCCGTTTTACCTCGGACTTTCAATTTGTTTTCTGTTTTTGGGATTTGTGATCGACCGAATTTGGTTGAAGGGACTCACGCAATATTAATTCATTGAAACTATCTTTTTAGAAGTACTCGAAGTCGTATCTTTGGCTTTTAACTAACGATTGTGCTTCTTCCTTTTCCTTATGTCTATACCTGCTACTAAAGCAAAAATTTTAGCAACCTCATCACTTCGGGATTTAAGTTCTTCCATCAAAAAAGAGAACTCCATTTTTTTAAAAGGAAGCATTGGCTCCTTCCTTGGATTTGGAATAGAAGGACTTCAAAAAGAATTCAGGAATATTCTCATTATTACGGATACTGATGAAAATGAGCGGTTTCTTAAGTCTGATTTAAACCTGATATCTGAATCAGAAATCATACACTTCCCTTCTTCTAATCATAAAGCCTATGATACCGAACAGATTGTAGATTCCGGATTACTGGTTCAACGTTCAGAAGCTTTACAACAAATTCAGGCTTCCAAATCAAAGATTGTGGTTACCTCAGCCGAGGCTATTTTTGAAAAAGTCGCTCCGCCTTCTGTTCTGGATGATGTAAGCATCATCATCAATAAGGGAGATGAAATTGATCCCGAGAAATTCAGAGAACAACTAGTGGATCAGGGATATAATCCGGTTCGGTTCGTGGATCAGCCTGGTGAGTTTGCTATCCGTGGCGGGATAATGGATGTATTTCCATATTCGGGAGAATACCCAATCCGATTGGAGTTTTTTGGGGATGAAGTCGATTCAATTCGTGAATTTGATGCCGATTCCCAACGTTCTATTTCGTTTTTAAATCAGGCCAGAGTTATTCCTGATTTATCCAATTTGCCGGATTCGGGTAAAGATTCATTCTTATCGTACTTTGACAACTCCACACTTCTGGTCTTGAAAGATGAAGTGCTCATTACTTCAAATCTGGAAAAACTCTTCGAACAAGCTGCTGAGAAGTATCAACTAGATGACAATCCTGATCTGAAAGAACCCGGGCAGTTATTTATTTCTCCCGATGTTTTTCAATCTGAGCTTGAAAAGTTTGAGTTCAAGCTCTTCTCGGGAGCGGCAACTTCAAAAGCTGCTACTATTCATACCTTTGAAGTGGGCCTAAAACCTCAGCCTGATTTTCATGGCAACTTCAAATTACTGAAAGAAAACATCACCCATCATTCTGAAAAAGGAATTGAAACCGTCATTTTCTGTGATAATGACGGACAGAAATCCAGGTTTGAAGAATTACTTGGGGAACCTCAGCCTGAGCTGAATTACCGACTTGTGGTTGAGTCTTTGCATGAAGGCTTTATTTTTGAAGAAGCTAAACTCGCGCTCTACACCGATCACCAGATTTTTAATAGATACCATCGCCCAAAGGTTAAAAAGCGTAGATATTCCGGCGGGATTTCATTCAAAGAACTTCGGGATTTAAGCATTGGTGACTTTGTTGTCCACGTAGATTACGGGATTGGAAAATTTGCCGGATTCAAGAAAATTCAAGTGAAGGATAACGAGCAGGAAGTAGTCGTGCTTCGTTATCAGGAAGATTCACTCCTATATGTAAACGTCTCCAGCCTTCATAAACTCCAGAAATATTCCGGTAAAGAAGGAACTGCTCCAAGGATTACTAAACTAGGTTCCGGTGAATGGGCCCGCAAAAAAGCTCAGACTAAAAAGAAAGTAAAAGATATTGCCAGAGAGCTGATTCAGCTTTATGCCAAAAGAAAAATGCAAAAAGCCTATGCTTTCTCTCCGGATCAGGGCTGGCAAACTGAACTGGAAGCCCGTTTCGAATATGAAGAAACTCCGGATCAGGATCAGGCTATCAAAGCGGTTAAAAATGATATGGAAATTCCTCAACCCATGGATCGATTGGTCTGTGGAGATGTTGGTTTTGGAAAGACAGAGGTGGCTGTCCGTGCAGCATTTAAAGCGGTGATGGATCATAAGCAGGTTGGTGTGTTGGTTCCTACCACCATTCTTGCCGAACAACATGCCAAAACCTTCATGAAACGAATGAAGGAATTCCCGGTTCGTATTGAAGCTCTCTCCCGTTTTCGTACCAAAGCTGAGCAAACGAAGGTAATAAAGGCTTTGAATGATGGAGAAGTTGATATTGTAATTGGAACACACCGACTCCTTTCCAAGGATGTAAAATTCAAAGATCTTGGTTTGATTGTAGTGGATGAAGAACAACGATTTGGAGTTGCTGCAAAAGAGAAATTAAAAGAATTCAGAGCTTCAGTAGATGTGCTCACACTCACTGCAACTCCAATTCCAAGAACACTTCAGTTCTCACTGATGGGAGCCCGTGACTTAAGTGTGATTAATACTCCCCCACCAAACCGACAGCCGGTATACACTGAAATTCATAGTTTTAACGAGGAATTAATTCGGGATGCGATCCTTCAGGAAATGAGTCGGGGTGGACAGGTATTCTTTATTCATAACCGGGTTAAGAATATTGAAGAAACTGCGGATATGATTCGAAGACTGGTCCCTGATGTTCGTGTTCGTTTCGGGCATGGACAAATGACGGGATCACAACTCGAAAAGATCATCGGGGATTTTTACGCTCACAAGTTTGATGTACTGGTTTCCACAAATATCGTGGAAAACGGAATTGATATCGCAAATGCGAACACGATCATCATCAACAATGCGAATAATTTTGGACTTGCAGAATTACACCAGCTCCGCGGACGAGTAGGTCGGTCAAACCGAAAAGCCTTCTGTTATTTGATTACTCCTCCCATCGAAACGCTAACTCCGGAAGCACGAAAACGACTACTGGCTCTGGAAGAATTTTCTGATCTGGGCTCCGGGTTTAATATCGCAATGAGGGATCTGGATATTCGTGGTGCAGGAGATATTCTTGGAGGTGAACAAAGTGGATTTATCAACGATATTGGCTTTGAACTCTACACCAAAATCCTGAATGACGCTGTTCGGGAGCTTAAAGAATCTGAGTTTTCAGATATGTTCGAAGGAATTGAAGCAGAAATCGAACTCCCTGAAACTACTGTTGAATTTGATAACTCTGCCCTGCTGCCAAATAATTATGTTCAAGATAATGTAGAGCGACTGAACTTGTATCGAAAACTTTCTCAGGCTAAAGCTGAAGATGAAATTGATGCATGGAAAGAAGAAATCGAAGATCGTTTTGGTCCGGCTCCCAAAGAAGCTGAAATGTTGATTCTGGCTAGTAAAATTAAATTGTATGCGTCACAAAACTTCTTCACCAAGGTTACCATTCGCGCCGGAAGAATGTGGTGTGTGTGCCCTAAAACAGGTAGTGAACTTGGCAATCAGTATTTCGAGTCAAACCGATTCCAGAAAACGCTCGACCGACTTGAAAAACTTAAGCCTGAACTATTTCAGGTTGTTCAGAAGAAAGAAGTACTTCGCTTTGTAATCCAGGAAATCCCGGATTACAAAGCAGCCTATCTGTTTTTGAAGACTCTCGCGAGTTAAAAAGTTTCTCATTTATTACGAAGGGTTGAAAGCCTTCGTTCATTTACGTGAACAAAACTCGTTAACAGTGTCATCCTGATGCTACTGCCGAAGGATCTAATTGGGTAAACACTCAGAGCATTAAATATGCTCCATCATTTCAAACAAGGATGTCATCCCGGACTTAATCCGGGATCTGTGCAAAGTGGCACTTTGGTTAAGCTCTTTATCAGAACAACGCTGTTATCTCCACAGATACTGAATCAAGTTCAGCATGACAACTAAGAGGAAATATCTTTCCCCAATTCCTTACCTTTTGATCATGTCTGATCTTTCCAAATACATCCAACTCATTAAATCCGGTGAAGTAGTCGCTTTCCCGACGGAAACGGTGTATGGACTAGGAGCTGATGCATGGAATCCAACAGCTATTCAGAAAGTCTTTGAGGTAAAAGGAAGGCCTTCTGATAACCCGTTAATTGTCCATATTTCAGATTCTGAGCAAGTTTCAGACTTCGCTTCAGAAATTCCTGATACTGCCCGGAAATTGATGGATGCCTTCTGGCCCGGTCCTCTTTCGATGGTACTCAAAAAGAAACCCGAAGTATTAGATGCGGTTACCGCAGGTTTAAATACTGTCGCTATTCGAATGCCGGATCATCATCTTGCACTCGAATTCATAGCTCAAACTGGTCCACTCGTTGCACCAAGTGCAAATACCTCCGGGAAACCGAGTCCTACTAAAGCGGAACACGTACGGCAGGACTTTGGTATCGACTTCCCGGTTATTGACGGCGAAGCCTCCAAAATCGGACTGGAATCTACCGTAATTGATCTTACACAATCCATCCCCGCAATTCTTCGTCCCGGCAGTATCAGCCGGAAACAAATTGAAGAGGCTTTAGGAACAGAAGTTGAAGAAAGTTTCTTTCATCATACCGAAAAACCAAGAAGTCCAGGTCAAAAATACTCCCACTACAAACCCAATGCGGAAGTCCGATGGTTGAAGGAAGGTGAAGAGCCAACCAGTCCCACTTCTTTGTATTTACTAATTTCCGGTTCTCACTCAGGTTCAAACATCGTTGATTATAACGACGATCTGAACCGTCTGGCTTCCGAACTCTACGACCGCTTCCGTCAGGCTGATATTGAAGGGTTTAATGAAGTAGTGATTGAACTATTCACAGACAATGAGAAAGGAATTAGTTCAGCTCTCTTAAACAGAATTAGAAAAAGTCTCTCCTGATTCTTTATTACCTTTGAAACTTATGAATGAATTCATCAAGTCTGCAATTTCAGATATTACGGGAGCTTCTTCTTTTACTGAAAAGGAAACCATTCAGGAATTGTGGAGCGGATACGGAAAAATTAAGCGAATCACACTGGAAGGTGCTTCGGAGAAGAGTGTGATCGTAAAGCATATTCAGCTTTCCGGAGGCAATAATCATCCCCGCGGTTGGAATACGGATATTGGTCACCAGAGGAAGCTAAAGTCTTATCAGGTGGAAACGGCTTGGTATGAGCACTATAGTGCACAAAGTAAAGCTCGCCTCCCCCATTGTTTAGGGATTAAGTCCAGTGAAGATGAGGTGCTGATTGCACTCGAGGATTTAGATGAAGCTGGTTTTCCACTGAGAAAGCAATCGGTCAGCTGGGAAAACATTGTAGAGTGTTTACATTGGCTGGCACAATTTCATGCCAGCTATCTCGGGCAAAAACCGGACGGACTTTGGGAAACCGGCACCTACTGGCATTTGGAAACCCGTCCTCAGGAACTTGTGGCACTTGATGATCAGACATTAAAAGAAGCTGCTCCTCTCATTGATCAAAAGCTGAATGCCTGTACCTACAAAACGTTTGTTCATGGAGATGCCAAACTTGCTAACTTCTGTTTTGGTGAGGACGGAAAGGCTGCCGCGGTGGATTTTCAGTATGTGGGTGGTGGATGTGGAATGAAAGACGTCGCTTATTTTATTGGAAGTTGTCTGAATGAAAGTGAATGTGAACGCCTTGAAGCTGAAATACTGGACAACTATTTTGGGTATTTACAACTTGAGCTTGATGAGCCGAATGAAGCATTGGAGCTGGAATGGCGGTCTTTATACCGGGTCGCCTGGGCTGATTTCCATCGTTTTTTAAAAGGCTGGAGTCCGGGGCATTGGAAGATTAACAGCTATAGCGAACGGATTACTAAAGAAACAATAAAGAAGCTTTAAAATGAATCTGATACCACTTACGGAAATAGCAATTAAAGCCGCAAAAGCCGCTGCAGAACACTTTAAAAAGTATCTGAATGAAGACGTCGCCTTTGAAAAGAAAGAAGGCGGAACCAACTATGCCTCACAGGTAGTCACAAAAGTTGACAAAGAATGTGAGGATATCATTTTATCTCACTTACTTCCTTCCTGCGAAAAATATAATCTGGCCTTGTTAACGGAGGAAACAGAAGATGACGGGAGTCGATTTGAGAAGGATTTTTTCTGGTGCATTGATCCCATTGACGGAACACTGAATTTTATAAATAAAGAGCCCGGTTTCTCTGTTTCTATCGCGCTGATTGCAAAAGATGGAACTCCATATATTGGCGTAATTTATGACCCCATTACTGATACATTGTATCACGCTTCTAAAGGTAACGGAGTTTTTAAAAATGGATCTCCATGGAAAATCAAAAATTCTAATGACTATTTAACGTACGTAACGGATAAGAAATTAAAAGACACTCCTCGTTTAGCAGAATTAGAAGCACTTATACAAAAGTATGTGGATGAATTGGGATTGGAGGAATTTAAAGAAATGTCGGGTGGTGCTTCTGTAATGAATGGCATCCGGGTATTGGAACATGGTCCTGCCTGTATGATTAAATTTCCCAAAAAGGAAACCGGTGGTGGTAGTATCTGGGACTTCGCCTCCACAGCCTGTTTCTTTCAGGAATTTGGATTGCCTTTCTCCAATTTCGAAGGTGGAAAGTTAGACTTAAACAAGAAAGATGGGACCTTCATGAATCACGAAGGGATTTTTTACGCGAATTTAGATGTGACGGCTAATACCAATAAATAGATACTATCTGGTTACCATTTCCATGCAATTCATTGTAGTTCTCGATAAATTAATAAATATTAAATGCTTTAATAGCTGAATATCGTTTAAATGGAATGTAAAAATTGCAACAAACTTATCGATGGTAATTACTGTAAGTACTGTGGTCAAAGTACAAGTGTTAGCAGAATTAATTTATCAGGTTTTATCAATGATTTATCTGGTAGTATTTTCCAGATCAACCGTGGATTCTTCTACTCTCTAAAAGAACTTTTTATCAGGCCGGGTCATTCTATCAGGGAGTATCTGCAAGGAAAAAGGAAAAGTCATTTCAAGCCAATTGGTTATGTGCTGATATTATCTACCATTTACTTTTTTGTTGCTCGTTTTCTCGAGAGTGAGACTTTTTTCAATGACTTTGTAACGGGCTTTGCGAATAGCTCGGATGGTTCTGAGATTGATAATAGAACATTGACAATACTTACCTGGTTTACCGAGAACTATGCGTATACAACCCTAATGTTAATCCCTGTATTCTCACTTGCCTCTTATCTTGCATTCTTAAAGTCAGGATTCAACTTTCTGGAGCATGTTGTCTTAAACGCCTACGTAACCGGACAGCAAGCTATTATATATACTTTTTCTTCTATTATTGGCTTTTTTTTAGGTGATGTCGAATTCTTAGCTATGCTCACTCTAGGTGTATCAATGGGTTACTTACTTTTCGTATTCCTGCAATTCTTCAAAGAAAAAAACCGACTAGCTACAGTATTCCAGTTTTTACTAACCTATACATTTTATATTGTATTTCTTGTTCTTGTACTGGGTTTAATTTTCTCTACCGCTGAAATTTATTCAACAACCTGAATTGAAGCCTTAATCTTATTTACAGATAGCGCCCAAACTATGAGTAATGGGTGAATAACTAATAGCCTGGTCCAGCTAATCCATTCAGGAACGCACAAACCAGATTCAATACAGCTTCCGATTTTAATAAAATAAATATGTGCAGGAATAAAGAATACCAACATTGCTACTAGTAAATAACTCGAAAGACTTCTAGTTTTATTTACTAAAACACCGATCCCTAAGAGTATTTCAGCGACTCCGCTTATATAGTTAATGGCTTCATGAAATGGTAAATAGTCAGGTATAAGTGGATAATAGAATTCCGGGTTTATAAAGTGATTTACTCCTGCAAGCACATAAAATCCTGAAAGAAGAAATAGATTCGCTTTTTTTAGATCCATTTTATCTTCTTTGTCTCATTTGCTTTCTTCAGAATCAGGAAGAAAGGTATCCACCAAATGAAGTCATTAGTAAATAAAGTGTAAATGAATTCGAATGGTACTATACCTTGTGCATAGTTTACAAAAAAGCCGATGGGTCCGAATATCTTTCCCAAAAACCCAACAGCAACAATGGGCCAGTGTGTTAGCGGATCCTGAGCTGCCCACCAATATCCCAGCCCATATACCCCAATTACCATTCCCATCCCCTGCCAGATCATTGTGTGCAAAGGAAATTCCATTCCAACGAGTTCAAAAAAATGATTTGGAAACAGCACCACCCAGGCACCCCATATAATATTATAAAGAGCTGCTAAACGAAGTGTTGCTGACATTTGTTTGATAGACATTCGCAGGATTTAGATAGTTAATTTTGAACTCTAAATGCTTCTCTATCATTAACCGTTCAGTACAAATTGAATGAATATATTGCTAACCGGTGCTACCGGATATATTGGAAAACGAGTTCTCCCTTTGCTTGTGAATAAAGGACATCACGTAACTTGTTGTGTTCGTGATAAAACTCGCTTTAATCCACCTCAATCACTTCAAAAAAGTATCACGGTTATTGAGGCTGATCTACTGGATAAAGACTCTTTAAATCATATTCCTGATTCGATTGATGCTGCTTATTATCTGGTACATTCTATGTCTTCTGCAGGTGACTATGAAGACCTTGAAAGACGCTCAGCGATTAACTTCAGGGAGAGACTTTCAGAAACGAATGCGAAGCAAGTTATCTATCTCAGTGGAATTGTAAATGAAGACCACTTGTCAAAACATCTGGAATCCAGAAAACAAGTAGAGAATGAGCTGGAGAAAGGATCTTATAATTTCACCTGTTTGCGTGCCGGAATTATTGTTGGTTCAGGCAGCGCGTCTTTTGAAATCATTCGTGATCTGGTTGAAAAACTCCCGGTTATGATTGCTCCTAAGTGGCTTGATACGAAATGTCAGCCGATTGGTATCCGGGATGTACTTCGCTTTTTAGTTGAATCATTATTTCATGAAAAAACCTACAATAGAAACTTCGACATTGGTTGCTATGATGTTCTGACGTATAAAGAAATGCTACTTGGTTTTGCTGAAGTTCGTGGATTAAAAAGGAAAATCTGGACTGTTCCGGTGATGACACCAAAACTATCTTCCTACTGGCTTTATTTTGTTACGTCCACCTCCTACCGCTTAGCCCAGAATCTGGTTGACAGCATGAAAATAGAAGTAATCTGCAGAGACCATGAAATTAACAAGATTCTGGATATTGAGCCCATTTCTTATCGGGAAGCCTTAATTCGTGCTTTTGATAAGATCGAGAATAATGAAATTGCATCGAGCTGGAAGGATTCCTATTCGAGCAGTGGTATTGAAATTAGCATATCAGATTTTATCAATGTCCCAAAATTCGGATGCTTTACAGATAAACGATCTATGAGCTACTCCGATAAAAAATCGACCGTAAAGAAAATCTGGAGTATTGGTGGGGATAAAGGATGGTATTATGGAAACTGGCTCTGGCAGATCCGTGGTTTTCTGGATAAACTTGTGGGCGGTGTTGGTTTGAGACGAGGAAGAACCAATCCTGTAGAAATATCTGCAGGTGACGCCCTTGATTTCTGGCGTGTTCTCTATGCCAATAAACAGGAAGGCAGACTACTTTTATTTGCTGAAATGAAGTTACCTGGTGAAGCCTGGCTTGAATTTAAAATCAAGGAAAATCAACTAGTTCAGACGGCTACCTTTAGACCGAAAGGTGTATGGGGAAGATTATACTGGTTTTCAGTACTCCCTTTTCATGGTTTTATATTCCGGGGCATGCTTAAAAAACTGACATCTGTTAAATAAGCTATTTATTGCTTAATATCTTCAAATAAATTCTTTCTAAGCCTAATTTAATTAATTAGCTATTAGCACTATATTCCAATACAATTAGTATTATTCCAAGGCTTAAAAAAAGGTCTCTATGAATAGCTATCTTTTTATACGTTGATAAGGTTCTTTTTAAGTTGACTGAAAGCTTCCTGAAGTTTTCTGGTTATCGGGGGATGTTCATCACCGTCATAAAAAGTATGATCATCCAAAGTTCTAATCGAAGCAATTTGTGTAGTAGTTCCTGTAAGAAAAGCTTCATCCATACTTTCAACTTCAGAATATTGTATAGCTTCTTCGCGAATCTCAATTCCTGTTTTATTACATAATTCAATTACAATCTTACGAGTTATGCCATCCAGAATAAACTGATCAGCAGGATGCGTGTACACGACATTATCCTTCACAAAAAATACATTGCAGTGAGAGGCCTCAGTGATTCTGCCATCACGAACAAACAATGCCTCGTAGGCACCAGTTTTTGCCGCATGTTCATTTGCAATCACATTCCCTAACAAGGAAGTCATTTTGATATCACATTTTGTCCACCGGTAATCATTGATAGATACTGCTTTCAAGTGATTGCTGTTTATGTCCGGCAAGTTGATTGGATTTGCATACATCATAACCGTTGGAGTAATATCCGCGGGAAATGAGTGCTTTCGGGGAGCTACTCCTCTCGTAATCTGGATATAAATCATGGAATCCTGATCAGCTAAATCCGATGCATCAAGAAGCTCATCAATTTGATTTTTAAGTTCAGAGCAATCAAAACTAAGGTTTATCTTTTTAAGTGAATTAAAAAGTCGTTTGAGGTGAGCATCACCATATAAAAAATGTCCATTGATCCTCACCATCACTTCATAAATTCCATCTCCAAACAAAAACCCCCTGTCAAATACAGAGACGGTGGCGTCTTTACTTTCTATGATTTCTCCATTCAGAAATACTTTATCCGGATACGGCATGTTAATTACGTTTAAAATCTAAGTTTAATTGGTAAATCCCGGTACCGAAACGGTTGCCATAGTCTGGAGTCCGGGTTGGGCACTTAACACACTTTTAATACTATTGATTGTGATCGCACACGTAGCAATATCGCCATTAATACCACCATCGATCTCTGAGGTAAAAGAAGGTGTTCCATTAACTGTAATCTTATCAAAAGATTTTGGTTCCCCGATTGCCGCTTTAAAATACATCGTGATTTTGAGTTTATCCCCAACGTACCCATGAGAAATTTGCTCAACACCTCTGGCGTATCCTTTTTTGATATCCATTGAAGGAATACTCACATCTTCTTCTGCTATCACGGGATGGAGGTCATCCGTAACCTTATCCAGTTTTAGTCCAATACTGGAAGCAAGGAAATACACCGATTCTTTAAGACCAACATGACGTAACGTCCCTTCTTTCTCTTTAGCATGGAATGCATTTAAATCCAGTCCGGCTCCAATTTTTTTCTGAAATGGAACTCTTCTGGGTGTCGCATCCTGAACTCTTTCTACCGTTATACTTTTAATTTCTTTACAAATTGAAGTAGTCACAGAGGGTAAATAATCCATTAGGAAACCTGGATTAACTCCTGTTCCCAGACATGCTACATTATACTTTTTACAAATATCATCTATCTGCTTGCCTGCTTCCGGGTTTTCCTCCCAGGGATGGGATAATTCTTCGCATGTTGAAATAATAGGCAGCCCTAATTTTGCAGCTTCTTCAATCTGTGAAACCAGTTTTTTAATACTGGATACCGTAGTAATTACAGCAACATCAGGTTTGGTTTCTAATTTTGCGAGTGCGGAGTCAATAGTATCATCAATTAAAACCCCTGAAGATCCAATTTGAATTAGTTCCCCGAAGTCTTTTCCTTTTAAATCAGGATTGAGATCTACAGCAGCTACTGTTTTAACTTGCTCTTTATCTGCAATATATTTCCCGATTTGTATACCTAGTGTACCTACGCCAATTTGTACTACCGTTGTCATCAATTATATCTGTTGAATTAGAAATATCATTGGCAGGTAATCTATTTTATTTTTCTTTAATTATCGCTTACCAATTTTACTTTTACAGGCATAAAACAAATACAGTAAATCAGGAAAAAAATTTGATTAAATAGGTATTCAACCATTATGAATACTAAGATCAGCAATAAAAAAGTACATAGCTGAAATTAGAACCAGTAGTTTAACGATCTTATTTATTAGCCATTTCCATAATAGTGTCCCATTCAGATTTGCGGATAGGTGTAATAGAATGCCGGGCTAACCTGAAAAGCTCCATATCTTCTAATGACTTCTCTGCTTTTAAAGCCTCACGATCTACCGGGTTATCAAACTTTTCCACGAATTTCATATCCACATTAATCCAACGCGGATCACTTTCCGTACTTTTTTCATCAAAATACTTTGAATCAGGATCAAATTGCAGTGCATCGGGATATGGTTCGCTGGAAACTTCCATTACCCCTACAATTGCGGGGGGCTTTTGATTAGAATGATAGAAGAATACTCCATCCCCCACCTGCATGTCATCTCTCATAGAATTTCTTGCGGCATAGTTTCGGACTCCATCCCAAGGGGTTTCCCCATCTTTTTCTAAATCTTCTATGCTATAGTTATCTGGTTCTGATTTACAAAGCCAATATTTCCTTTCACTCATTGTTTTGAATACTGATTTTTTATTTCAAATTATATTTCTCCACATACCACAAAATGGTTTCTTCCAACATTCCATCAAAATCAATAGAAGGCTCCCAATCCAGTTCTTTTTTGATTTTTGAAGCATCAATAGCATAGCGGAAATCATGTCCAAGCCTATCGGTTACAAAAGTAATCAGATTTTTATAATCCCCTTCCGGTCCATTGCCTACTTTTTCGTTAAGGATGTCACAAATCTTATGAACCAGCTCGAGGTTTTTCCATTCATTATTCCCGCCAACATTGTAGGTCTCACCTGCTTTACCTTTCAAAAAAGCTGTTTCCAGTGCACTGCAGTGATCCCGAACAAACAACCAGTCACGTACATTCTGGCCTTTACCATATACCGGAATTGAATCATGCCCTAATGCCTTTCTTATTACCACCGGTATGAGTTTTTCATCGTGTTGATGTGGCCCGTAATTATTAGAGCAATTGGTAGTAACCAGATTCATACCATAGGTTTGGAAGTACGCTCTTACTATCATATCACTCGCAGCTTTAGATGCAGAATATGGTGAATTCGGTGCATATGGAGTGGTTTCTGTGAATAAACCGTCGTCTTCCAGTTCTCCATACACTTCATCTGTAGAGACATGTAAAAACCGGTTATTCTTCCAAAGGTTATCGTCTTCTTTCCAAAGCTGACGGCATTCCTCAAGAATATTAAAAGTCCCAACTACATTAGACTGAATGAAAGGTTCAGGTCCGGAAATCGAATTATCTACATGCGACTCTGCTGCCAGGTGGAACACGCCATCTGGTTTGTAACTCTTTACTATAGTTTGAACAGCTTCCCGGTCTACAAGATCGATTTTCTTAAAGTGATATCGCTCTGAATCCTTTAATGGATCAAGGTAGCTTCGATCAGATGCATAAGATAGTTTGTCAAGATTGAAAATTTGCCAATCCGGATGTTTTTTGAATAAATATAAAATCAGGTTAGAGCCAATGAAACCAGCCCCTCCCGTTACTATTATTTTCATAGGAAAATATCTTCGTCTGTTAATGATGAAAAAAGTGGTTGCTTACGATCTTTATCTGAAAGAATGGGTTTGGAAACATCCCAATTGATCCTGATTAAAGGGTCATCCCATCTAATACCTCTTTCAGAATCCTTGTCGTAATAATCAGAACATTTATAGTGTACAATAGCTTCATCTGATACTACAGAGAATCCATGTGCGAACCCTTCTGGAATATATAATTGGCGATGATTCTCTCCACTTAATTTAACAGCTACATAATTACCAAAAGTTTTTGAACCTTTCCTCACATCAACAGCTACATCCAGAATGGTACCTTTAATACACTGGACCAGCTTTGCCTGCGGTCTTTCTCTTTGATAGTGGAGTCCGCGTATCGTATCTCTGTATGATTTCGAAATATTGTCCTGAACAAAATTTGAGTTAATCCCATGGTCTTCAAGTACTTCAATACGAAATGATTCGAAGAAAAACCCCCTATCATCTTCAAATACAGCAGGTTCTATAATTTTAATATCCGGTATACGAGTATCTGTAATCTTCATTTATAGTGTATTTAATAACTGCCTTAAACCTTCCTGCCATTTCACGATATTGATGCCGGGAATGGTACTAATTTTTTGTGTATCTAACTTAGAAAAGTGTGGGCGAATCGCTTTAGTTCTGAACTCACAAGAGGAAACCGGATTCACTGTTATACTCATGTCCATTTGCGCAAAAATTTCAGTCGCAAACTCGTACCAAGTTGTAGTTCCGGAAGAACTTATATTATAAATTCCCTCTTCCTCTTCATGTAAGAGTTGATATGTCTGTTTTACCACCTGATCTGCAAAAGTTGGACTTCCAAATTGATCGTTCACTACATTTAATTCGTCTCTTTCCTCAGCTATTCTGAGCATTGTTTTTACAAAGTTATTTCCATAGGTGCCACACAGCCAGGAAACACGAAGGATTAGATGATCACATCCGGATTGTACTATTGCAACCTCTCCTTGCCTTTTAGATTTTCCATATGTATTAATTGGATTTGTAATCCCATCTTCAGGATATCCTTCAGGAAAAGTGTTTTTGTCATTTTTATGTCCTGAAAAAACGTAATCGGTTGAATAATGAACCAGCTTAATTCCTTCTTGTGAGCATATTTCGCTCATCGCTTTTACTGCTTCGGTATTTATTTTTAAAGCAAGTTCCGGTTCATCTTCAGCCTGATCTACCTTTGTGTAAGCAGCACAGTTTATTAATATATCAGGTTCAAATTTATCAATTTTTTTTTGCAGTTCTTTTTTATCAGTTATGTCTAGTTCTTTTGAGCCCAGAGCTAAAAACCCGATATCATTATTCTCACAGAAATGAACCCATTCCTGACCTAGCTGTCCACCTGCACCGGTGATTAGAAGCTTCATTATGCTCCCCTTACCAACTTATTAGCATGATTATAGGATTCTGGAGTTCCGGCATCGGTCCACCAACCTTCTAATACCGAACTTGTCATTTCCCCTTTTTCAATGTAGAAATTGTTTACATCTGTAATCTCCAGCTCTCCTCTTCCTGAAGGCTTCAATGTTTTAATACAGTTAAATACTTCCGAATCATAAAAATAGATTCCTGTTACAGCGTAATTGGATTTTGGAATTACTGGTTTTTCTTCAATAGAAATTACTTTATTGCCGTCAAGTTCTGCAACTCCATATCGTTGGGGATCATGAACTTCCTGGATCAAAATCTGTGCACCTGTACCTGGATAATTTTCTATAGCAGTATCTAATGACTTTTGAAAAATATTATCACCAAGAATAACAATTACAGGATCATCGCCAGCAAAATTTTCAGCCAGTCCCAATGCCTGTGCTATACCACCTGCTTCATCCTGTACTTTGTATGTAAATCTACATCCGAAATCTTTCCCCGAACCTAGAAGATTTACGACATCTCCCATATGATCAGTACCGGTAACAATCAAAATTTCTTCTATGCCAACTTCAATAAGCTTCTCAATGGGGTGATAAATCATTGGTTTATCACCTACTGGTAAAAGATGCTTGTTTGTAACTTTTGTTAGTGGGTAAAGCCTTGAACCTGTACCGCCAGCTAAAATTATTCCTTTCATAAATAAATCTGTTTTATTTGTTTTTGCGTAAGATATGAATGAAAGTTTTAAACATTAAGAATATTCGATGAAACATAGTATTGAACAGATTAAACAATTTTTTTTATCCACTAATTGTTTTCATCAAATAAAAATTTACTACTTATTAAGGACTATTAATGATTGTTATAAATTCCTTAAAAATAGCCTTTAGAGAACGTTTCAGGCAATTTATACGTATTTTTATTATCGATGAATAAGAGAGTTTTTTACATACTTTTTATTACTTTGATTTCTTCTGGTTTGATAAAAGCTCAGGATAAGATATGGACCGGAGCTGTTGACTCATCCTGGCATACGGCCGGCAATTGGAGCCCATCCGGAGTTCCCGGCACAACCCAGACTGTTGAGCTAAGAGGTAATACCACCCCTTATCCCGTAATCACTACAAATGTTACTGTTCGATCTGTAACCATTAATGCCTGGTATTCAAATCCGGGCGATCAGCTCAGAATCAGAAATAACGCTACCCTTACCATTACCGATGACATGGTTTTAAATGGTGCGGGTAAACTTCAAATCATAAACGGTCATGTTGAAATGACTGCTACTACTTCAGGGCAGAACAATTTCGATGTTAATTCTGCAGAGTCTGAGATAAATATCACAAATGGAAGTTTTACAGCAGGCACTGTATCTGAAGATGTGGATGTTGAAATTATTGGTACGTTCAATGCCGGAAATGGTATACTTACTGTTTATGGTGATCTTGACATCTCTAATAGTGATACTTTCAATGCTGAAGATGGAACTGTTGTTATTAATGGAAACACCATTGTTAATGGAACCTATAATGGCGATGATGGTTCAACTACATTTAATGGGGATGTAGATGTTCGAAGTGGAGGAATCTTAAATCTTGGTTCAGGTTCATTAACATTTAATGGTCCTACTTCTATCGGGAATTCCGGTTATGCTTACCTGGGTACCGGCACCGTATTAATAAACGATGATATTGACGTAAGTAGTGGTGGATATTTTAATGTTCAGGATGCTAATGTAACCGTAACGGGTGATGCTAATTTCACAAGCAACGGTAACATGAGTATAGATAATGGAAGTATTAATATTGGTGGAAATGCTTCTCTTAGTAGTGGTGGAGTGATCGATTTAAACTCAGGGAGTTTGAATGTAGGTGGAGATGCCTCATTTACTGCTGGTGGTACAGTTAATGCAGGAGACGCAACCGTAACACTAGAAGGTAATTTTACCATTAATAATAATTCTAACTTTAATGCAGACTCAAGTACGGTAGTTTTTAGTGGTGATTCCACCCAAACAGTTAATACAAGTGGAGATGTAACATTTTATAACGTTCAGGTCGACTCCGGAGCAGTTTTGAATACCGATGGGGGAACCGACAACACAATTGTAATTGAAGGAGACTTAATTGTTGATGACGAAGGAGGAGTAAAAGTTCAGGATGATGACCAACTGGAAGTGCAAGGTGAAGTTAGTGGTGGAGGATCTGGAAATGTGAGCAGCCCTGCCCCTTATACAGTTTCCGCAACTGCACCGAGTCTAACTTCTGTTGTTATTACCTTTAACAAAGCGATGGATGAAGTTGATGCTGAAACCATATCCAATTATAGCATAGCAAGAGTAAATAACCCCGCTACTACTCTTTCTATTAGTAGTGCAACGCTTAATACCAATGCAGATAGTACACAAGTAACTTTAGTTGTTTCTACAATTACTGAGGATATTCAGTATGAAATCACAATGAATTCTGGTGCTACAATGCAAAGTGCCGATGGAGGAAACTTATCAACTAATCACAAAAAAAGGTTTACAAAATTAGGTCCTATAACGTTTTACAGTATCACTTCTGGGAACTGGGCATCCAATAGTACCTGGTCAAGAACCGGACATGCCGGAGCAGTAGCCACTTCAAATCCTGGAAATACCAATGGAGCTACGATTATTGTTGGAGATGGAGATATAGTTACTATAGCGAGTTCAACCTCTATCATTGGTCAAACATCAGTAGAAGTAAAAGCTTCTTCAAAACTGGTTGTTGGATCAGCAGGAACCCTTACTACCGGACCTAAGACGATTACGGGATTAGGTACCTTTGAAGTTACTACAGGTACTTTACAAATCGGTTCAAATAATGGCATCAGTAGTTCAGGTGCCTCTGGAAATATTCAAACCAGTACCAGAATCTTCGGAACTTCTGGAAGCTACACTTATAATGGAAGTTCCGCACAAATCACTGGAACAGGTTTACCCTCTACGGTTAATAATTTGACAGTTAATAATTCTTCCGGAGTCACAATTGATGCTGATCTTGAAATAACCGGAACACTAACATTAACCAGTGGTTCTTTTACGATCGAATCGGGTAACAATCTCATTGCAAATACAAAATCTATCGGCTCCGGAGATTTAATTATGAAGCATGTCATAAAAGGCTCTACTGGTTGGCGTCTGCTGTCTTCACCTATTGATACCGATTATGGTGATCTTCTTGATGGAATAATAACTCAGGGCTATTCTGGTGCATTTTACAGCACTGGAAGCATTCCAGGCGATACGCTTCAACCAAATGTGCTAACCTATGATGAGACTTATCCCGGAACAGATAATCAACGCTGGAGAGCTCCTGCGAGCGCTGCGACTACACTAACGCCTGGACAAGGATTATATACATTCATTTTTGGGAATATTGCCGCTGATTCCAGATACAACAATACATTCCCAAGAACACTTACTGTTCAGGGACAGGAAAATGAAGGACCTGTTGATTTAAATGTTACCTACACAACTTCAGCAGATTCAGGTTGGAATTTAGTTGGTAATCCCTACGCTGCAACGATTAATTGGGATGATCCAAGCTGGACAAAAACCAATATTGATGCCACAATTTATGTCTGGGATTACTCAACAAGTGAGTATAAAACATGGAACGGAACCACTGGTGATCTACCATCCAACGGATTAATATCTCCTTTTCAGGGATTCTGGGTGAAAGCCAATGATGAAACACCCTCACTACCCTCTCTAATAGCTGAAGAAGATGCGAAAACAACAGGTGGAACTTTTGTAGGAAAGTTAAACAGTGAAAGAAAAGAAAATTCAACTCCGCAATTTTCAATTACCTTAGCTGATGACCAAAACAGAACTTCCACTCATTTTATGTTTAGTGACGATGCTAAACTCGGAAAGGATCGAAAAGATGGATATAAATTACTTCCTCAATCAGGCATAGGTGACTACATAGAACTTTCTTCTATCTCCAAAAGAAAGGATAAATTCTCCATTAATCATTTACCCAGATATTTTGGCATTCCGATCGAAATCCCATTACAAGTTAACGCTTTTGAAAATGGATACTCTGTTTCAAAACCTCTGAATTTCGAGTTTAATAACTTTAAACATATCCCGGAAGGCTGGTCTGTATATCTGATTGACAAAGAAAACGGATCAGAAACATTAGTTCAAAAAGGATCCGTAATTCCTTTTAACTTTAAAGGAGTTAACTCCAGAAGAGCACCAAATGCAGACAGCAATTCAAGACCTTTAATAACTGACAAAGCCGCCCCTGATGGCTCCCGATTTTCTATTCTTATTGAGCCAGGATTCGATGCTGTGGATAATAATCTGCCAACTCAGTTTGAACTATTACAGAATTACCCGAATCCTTTCAACCCTACCACTAATATTGAATTTGAACTTCCTCTTCAAAGTGATGTTTCGCTTATCATTTATGACATGCTAGGACGTGAAATTACTACCCTGGTAAATTCAGAGCTCGAAGCAGGAACTCATACCTACCGTTGGGAAGCTGGAAATCTGGCCAGTGGAGTTTATATATATCGTTTGGTAAGCAGAAACAATGTGATTACCAAAAAAATGACCCTGATTAAATAGTTTTTAAAAACCGCTTTTTTATACTATTAAATCTTCCTTATGCTTGTTAGAATTAGCTAATTTAAAGCTCTTAGTAACTAAGTTTCTATACATTAGTTATGGTAGTATTGAAAAGAATTCTGATGATTCCAGACAGGCTAAAAAAATATCTTTTCCTATTCGGGGCTATCCTAATGTTAGGTTCTGAGATAGCTACGGCCCAGTTATCAGGTTATACAAATCGATTGAAAGGTCAGGTTAATGCCTCTCAGGTTTCGGGTTCTTCAGATCTTTCCAACTTTCCTGTACTTGTAAGTTTTACTTTACCTGATCTCAGAACAACAGGAAATGGCGGCTTTGTACAGGATGCGCAAGGAGATGATATCACCTTTACTGCAGCGAACGGAACTACCATTCTAAGTCATCAACGGGAATCGTACAACTCCACAACCGGGGCAATTGAGTTTTGGGTCCGCTTTCCTACCCTTTCTGCTACCGTTGATACTGAGTTTTATGTGTATTTCGGTAATCCTTCAATTACTACCGATCAGTCCAGCTCAAATGTGTGGGATGCGAACTATAAAATGGTGCTTCATTTAAATAATGACGTACTCGACTATTCAGGAGAGGGAACAAATGGAACAGACTTAGGAACTGCTGACTTTGCAGGGCAAATTGGAAGAGCTCGATTCTATGGAAATAATCAAGGAGATCAGATTAGAGTAGATGATAATGGGGTTTCTCCATTGGATATCTCCGGTAATATTACTATTTCATTCTGGATGTATGGTACCAATTTCGGAGATTTACCGGATATCATAACCAAAGGTACCTGGAATGATGGCTATGGGGTTTGGCCTACCGGAGCAGGAGTTTTAGTATTTCAGATCAACAATGATGATTTACGCACTGGAAATGGGGCAGTTTCTGAAAACCAATGGGATTATGTTACCGTAACCAGGGCTTCTAATGGAGATCGGTTTATTTATGTGAATGGAACTCAGGAAGCCAACGATAATTCTCTGGAATCCTTCAGCATAAGTGACGATGACTTATTTCTTTCCTCTACACAGTATGATTATGAAGGGGGTTTAGATGAAGTACGAATTTCAAATGTAACGAGGTCAGGTGACTGGGTGGCCACTGAGTACAATAATCAATTTTCTCCAGGTATCTTTTTCTCACAGTTGAATTCGGAACCTATACTAGATAATATTGAAGCCGGTACCATTACTTATAATTCGGGAGATTCTCCAACAATAATTACATCTGCTATCACTTTATTTGATGGTGACGATACCAATATCGAAGGTGCCACTATTGCAATCACTTCAAATTTTGACGCTTCAGAAGATCTGCTGGCATTTTCAGATCAACTCGGTATTACAGGAAGCTATGCTTCGGGAACAGGAATATTAACTCTAACCGGTACCTCAAGTATTGCAAACTATCAAACTGCATTTAGAAGTATTACATACCAAAATACTGAGTCTGCACCAAGTGAACTTACCCGTACTATCAGCTTTACAATTAATGATGGTGAAGATGATAGTAATATTGAGACCAGAAACATAAATGTAGTTAAGGTTAATAATGCCCCTGTTCTAAGCGGAATTGAGTCAGAACCTATCATTTATTTTGCTGGAAATGGTACAAAAGAAATTTCCTCAACTATATTGGTGAGTGATATTGATGACACCAATATTGAAGGGGCCACTATCTCAATAACTGCAGGATTTAATTCCTCAGAAGACGAGCTCGCTTTTGTAGATGCAAACGGAATTACAGGTTCGTACGCAAGTGGAACAGGTATCCTTACCTTATCCGGAACAGCTACGAAAGCTACTTATCAGGCTGCCTTAAGAACCGTTACTTACGAAAATACTGCCGTGTCTCCGGATATGACAACCCGAACCATCAGTATTACAGTTAATGATGGAACCGAAAGTAGTACTGCAGCAACCAGAAATGTTGATTTCCCCTCCGAAATTACTGAAATCGCTACTTATAAAACAAATGACGTATTCCATTTTGATGCACAGGATGCCGATGGAGACGGAGATACAGGTACAAATCAACCAGCTAATGGTGCGCTTTCTACCTGGGCTGACCGTTCTGATAATGTTAGTTCCACCCCGGGAACTACTGATTTATCCTTTACCGCTAACGCTGCAGGTGAAGAAGCTCTACTCAATGCCACTTATTTTGGAGATCGTGGAGGATTATTATTTGACGGTCTAGATGATTATTACGAGCGCTTAACTGATAATGCTCTTTTAAATACAAACCCACCTTTTCCAGAGAAATCATTTGCGATCGTGTTCAGAACCGGTGATGATGTTAATACTCTTCAAATTATGTATGAGCAAGGTGGGGGTACCAGAGGGTATACGTTAGCACTTGAAAATGGACTGATTTACGCCACCGCCTATGACAGAAATCTAAATACACCTACAGAATATCGTTCGATTAGTTTTTCGGGCGCTCAACCAAATACTACCTATATACTTATTGCAAGCCAAAACTCAACAAGTGCAGTTTCTTCTGAGCAGGTTTGGGAGGCAGCACTAAATGGAGGAAGTATTACTACACTTACTGACTTCCCTGAGATGGCCCAGCATACTGGAAATGCATCTATCGGAAATAATGACGCGAACCACAGACACCCGAATGGGACAGATGCCTCAGTCGGTGCCGAGTCAGCTCCTTTTGATGGTTTTATTGGTGAATTTCTTTCCTGGAATGACGCCCTTAACACCTCCGACTTCACAAATATATATGGTTTCCTAAGTGATAAATGGTTTAATATTCCCCCGGTATTGACTGGAGTTGAAGTTTCTGCTCTTTCCTTTTCAGAAGGAGATCCTCCGACAAATATCACTTCTTCGATAACGATAACTGATGCAGATGACACAAATCTGGATAGTGCTAAAGTGTATTTTTCTTCCGGGTTTAACAGCGCTCAGGATGTGCTGGTCTATGCTGATGCTTTAGGTATAACGGGTGACTGGGATATACCTACCGGAGTTTTAACCTTAACGGGAACCACCACAGTTGCAAACTATCAAACTGCTTTAAGGAATGTTACTTATCTAAATGTGGAAGGAACAAGTCCAACTACAGATATCCGGGAAATCAGTTTTGTGGTATATGATTGGGATGGAGAAAGTGGAGTTGTAACCAGAGAAATTGAAATAATTCCTTCCAATGATCTCCCTTCTCTTTCAATTACTGATGCATCAACCATTAGTTTTACTGAAGGAGACAGTCCGGTACAAACTACTTCTGATATCAATGTTTCTGATAATGATGATGCTGATTTGGAGGGTGCTACCGTTGCATTTACCAATAATTACTTTCTGGGTGAGGATATTTTTAATTATTCAGATGGTAATGGGATCACGGGTAATTTTAACAGTACTACCGGAGTGCTAACCCTTACGGGAACTGCTTCACAAGTTAATTATGAAACAGCACTAAGATCTGTTACTTACGAAAACACCAGCTCTGATCCCGTTACAGCTCTTGACAGAACTATTGAGTTCAGGGTTTTTGATGGAATCGACAGTAGTGCTACCGGCATAACACGTTCTATTTCAGTTTCAAGTTTGAATACCGCCCCTACCCTTGCTGCAGTCGAAGCATCCAATATTTTTTATCCGGTTGGCGATTCTGTAGAAGTATCAGAAACCATCACATTAAGTGACCCCGATGATACCGATATTGAAACAATCATTTTTGATATTGGGGCAAATTATGATGCAGCACAGGATACTTTGATTTTCCAGCCTCTATTTGGAATTACCTCTTCCTGGAATGATGTAAATGGAACGCTTACCCTAACAGGCCCTGCTTCAAAAGCTGATTTTCAGTCTGCCATCAGAACGGTTAGATATGCCAGTACAACAAACATTCCGGAAGATGTACCACGCACCATATCTATTACTGCTAATGATGGTGAAGCCAACAGTAATATTCCAACCCGTACTATTTCTTTTAGTATTCCTAAATCGGTATCAAACCTTTTGTTTTGGCTAAAAGGTGATGCAGGTACCTTTACAACAACAGGAGGTTCAACACCTAGTACCAATGGAAGTAATGTTGGGCGTTGGGAAGATCAAAGTGGAAATAGCAGACATTTTACAGCGACTGGAACAGCACCATCATTTGCAGAAAGTGTAGGAACGATCAACTCCCAAAACGCCATAGAGTTTAACGGAACTTCAGGAATGCGACTGGAAGACACTGATGCGGAAAATTACCTCAACGGTCTTGACGAGTTAACTATTTTCTTTGTTCTGGAATCTGATATCATTAATACCGATCAAGGCTTTTGGACCACAACAACACCAAGTGGCACTGACAATGTGTTCACCATCCGGTATGATGATACCGGAGATAACGGTGGTGGCGATAACGTAATAAAAACCGGAATGAGAGATCTTCCGGTAGCGTTTGCACAGGAAAGTTTTGAAGATGCTCAGACTACTTCCGGTCAGATTGTGATGCTGAAGTGGAAATCTGAAGAAAATTATGAGCTTTATGTAGATGGAGTTCTAAGTAACCCTACCTTCTTCCAGAATATTCCAACGGGGGTGCTTACCTCAGTCACTACTGCAATTATCGGACAGGGTGAACAGGATGCCAGCAGTAGTTGGGATGGCTTGATTGCAGAAGTTATTCTTTATGGAGATGAAATATCCATACCGGATCAGGAAAATATTGAAGATTATCTTTCTGCTAAATATGGAATAGCCATTCGTTCGCTAACCGCTGCTACGGGTGGAGAAGCCATTTCTGCTGATGGTGCGAGTATAGCACCCTCCCCTGCTTTTATTACCTTAACCGGCCCAAGAGTTCAGGAAAGTTTTGCCGGAGAATTTACAAATGGAGGGACATTTGTATTTAACGCTCCTGCAGGTTTTCAATGGGATGCAGGTTCAACTCCAACCGTAAACAGTACCGCAGCTTTTGGGGGTACAACTCTTCTTGATGCCACTTTTACAAGCATAAATGCCAGCCAGATCACATTTACAGTCTCCGCAGTTTCTACAACTAATCCGGGGGAACTTACTTTTGGAAATCTAAGAGTACAGCCTACCACTGGAACACTTCCGAATACAGGAAATATCACTAATACAGGTACTACTGGTCTCGGTGGTTCAACCAGTTACGGAACCCTGACCATGGTTGCCGGAACTCAGATAGATATGGAGTTTGCTCAACAACCCTCAACTTCAAATGTAAGTTCGGCAATATCTCCTACAGTCCGTGTTCAGCTTATCGACCAGTTTGGAAATCCCGTCGAAGAAAGCAGAGTCAATATTGATATTGCTTTGAATCAGGTTTCGGGCTCAGGAGTAATGGGTGGAACTATTTCTCAACAAACCAATCTATTTGGAATTGCAGAGTTCGATGATATAACGGTTGATGATGTAGGTACTTATTCTCTTACTGCAAGTAGCACTGGCCTTGCTGATACCACAAGTTCTGAATTTGATGTTGTAATTCTTGGGCAATTAACTCAGTTTCTTGTAGAACGTTTCCCTTCAGGTAATATCGCAGACAAACAAGCTGGCCAAAATTTCAATATTACTATTATAGCCGTTGATGGTGCTCAGGATACCGTAAAAACATTTACCGGAACTGTCAGTCTCACTTCAAATTGTACTATCGGTACCGGAGGGGGAACTTCAGCGAGCTTTGTTGAAGGTGTATTATCCTCCAAAACTGTTTCTATTTCCAGTCTTGGCACTTGTTCATTAACAGCTACTAATTCAGCCGGAGCTCAATCAGGAACCAGCAATACATTTACTGTTACTCCGGGAGCTGCATCTGCCTCTACTACAACTATTGCAGCAAACCCCTCTGTAATTTTGAATAATGGATTTTCAACTTCTACAATTACAATTCAATTAAAAGATTCAGAAGGGAATAATCGAACAACTGGCGGGGAAACCATTGTTTTAAGTACCACAGATGGCTCACTAGGTTCTGTTACGGATAACGGAAACGGAACCTATTCAGCCACACTAACTTCTTCGGTAATTGCTGGTACTGCTACTATAACCGGAACCTTGAATGCTGCTGCGATTACTGATAATGCACAGGTTGAATTTGCAGCCTTTAACAACCTTTGGCAATCTTCGGTCGGGTCAATAGCAAATGCACGAAACTGGGATTTAGCAACAAACTGGAGTTCCGGTTTTGTTCCGGTACCTGGAGATAAAGTGTTGATACCAGCCGACCCTGCAGTTGGAAATGAACAACCTGTTATTAGCACTACTAATACAACTGTTGCCCAACTTTCTATTGAATCAGGAGCTTCAGTAACGGTATCTGGTGGAATAGAACTTATTGTATCCGGAGAACTTTCAGGAGGCGGAGAGGTTTTAGGAAGTAATACCGATTCGGTTTCAGTTGCCGGTAATCTTGCCATTACAGATATGTCGGTTGGATACGTAAAACTAAATGGATCTTTAAATCAGGATGTTACCACCCCAAATGATTATGTATTCCTGGAACTCGATAATTCTAATGGTGCTGACTTCTTTTCTGACCTGACTGTATCAGATTCACTGAAATTAATAAACGGTACTTTGTTTATGCCAACCGGTACGAATTTGATTGCAAACGCTAAAGAATACGTAAACGGTAATATTCGAATGCAAAGAAGAATCTATGGTACCCGGGGCTGGCGAATTGTATCCTCTCCTATCGACACTACATTTGATGAGTTTTTAGACGAAGTAATAACCCAAGGTTATAGTGGTGCCTTTTATAGTACCGGATCTAATCCGGGAGATACACTTCAACCAAATGTACTTACCTATATTGAAAATTATGCCGGTACTGATAATCAACGCTACAGAAGTCCTGACTCTTACAGCGATGGTTCGATTAGTTCAAACGGCAAGGTTCCGGCCGGGAAAGGTATGTTCCTATATTCGTTTGGAGATATCGCATCCGATTCCCGCTATAATGATCCTTTACCTGATACTCTCGATGTAACAGGAAGAGAATTTGAAAATAACGACGGTTCAGATTTCAATTTTTATATAACCTATTTAGCCGAAGATCCGGATGAAGGCGGAGATGGCTGGAACCTTGTTGGAAATCCATTCCTTGCTACTATAGACTGGGATGATACTCCTAACTGGACCAAGACAAATGTGGAATCAACTATTTATATATGGGACCCTGCCTCCAATGGCGGAGAAGGCGAATACCTTACCTGGAACGGAATTACAGGAACTTTACCCAATGGTGGATTAATTGCGCCGTTCCAGGGCTTTTGGGTAAAGGCTAATGCAGCAAGTCCTGTGCTGAAAGTAAATCCTGATGCTAAAACAACCGGTGGCAGCTTTTTAAGAAAAGGTGTTGCAACTGATAGTAGTCCAGATACGACAATATCTCAAAACGAGTCAACTCCCATTCCAAGAATCGGGCTTTTCGTTGAATCAGATTTAGGACGTACTAAACGAACGAATATAATGTTCTCAGAAAATGGTTCTATTGGAAAGGATGATTTAGATGCCTTCAGACTTCTTCCCTTTTCATCATCTCATATCGAATTTCATACAATTCTGGACAATGGAACTGAATTAGCCATTAACAACCTTCCACTCGACTTTAATTCACGACAATTTATTCCATTACATGTTGATGCATTCGAAAATGGAGCTTCTGCTTCCGGTGAATTCACTATTATATGGGACGATCTTAGGACTATTCCTGAAAATTGGATTCTAACATTGATTGATAATCAAACTGGTGAAGAAATAAATCTGCTTGAAGAGCTTTCTTATACCTTTAATCATTCCACTCGTTCAAAAATTTCTACGAATGTTTCGGTAAATCCGCTTACACCAAACTACTCTATTCGTCAAAAGTCAAAAACTCAGGCTACAAGATTTACCCTGAAAATAAGTACTGAGCAGATAGAAAGAGATGTACCGGAAGAAATCTTCCTAGATCAAAACTATCCAAACCCATTTAACCCATCAACGACCATCCCCTTTGGTCTGAATGAGACCTCAAATGTAGAATTGGTGGTCTATGATATTCTTGGGCGTAAAGTTCAAACGTTGGTAAATAGCTCTATGAATCCAGGAAAGTATAATATCCGCTTTGATGCCGGACCAATGGCTAGTGGCGTATATTTTTATAGACTGGTTACAGATAACAAAGTAATGACTAAGAGATTTACGCTTATTAAATAGCTTGCTCTATTGATATTTACCTAAGATTTCAAATCCTCAACAGGTAACAATTTCTTTATTCCCTCCTCTACTACCTTGATTCACCAACTTTGAACGACAAGATTAGAATATTTATTAATGATGTTTAATATTAGAAAGTTTTAATATATTGATACCAATCCGATTTTACGGATAATCAGTATTCATATTAAAAAGGAAGTCTATGGCCGGTTACACCGAAATTTTACAAACTATGTTTGCAATGATTTTAGTCTCATTTCTCATTCTAAATGCAAACAGAGCCATTACTATAAATAACATTACAACAGTAGAAAGTGAATTAGAAGACCAGGTAATAGCTATTGCGCAAGATTATATTGATGAATCCAGATCAGTCACTTTTGACGCGGCTACAGTAGGTGGCAATGTACCTGTTAACATTCCTGATGGATTTACCGCTGTTGGACCTGGTGGTGGGGAAAATACCCGTGCACAATTTAATGATTTTGACGACTACCACGGCTGGACTGAAACAATTATTGCATCAGATGATGTAGAGTACGATGTCTCTATTTCGGTATCCTATTATAAGGATGGAGCAGTTACTGCTGCTAAATCTACTCTGAAGCAGATGACTATTACTATTACCTCAGATCTACTTACAAGTAATGGTGTCAATAAAGAATACAATTTCAATTTTATCAGAAGCTTTTACGCTGACTAATATTTATCAATTATGGATGTAGGTTTAATTTTTAGTTACTTCATAGCAGGGTTTTTGATGATTTTGATTGTCACTGTGAGTTTGAATATAAGTAACAGCAGTAATGAGCTAACATTACAAGAATCACAAAAGCAAAAAATAGGTGACGTTATTGAAACGATTACCTATGACATGCCAAAAATCGGATACAACTTAAATGTACTTCCCGATACACTTTTAAAATCTGTATCAGCAACTCACATCGAGTTTTATTCGAACATCGATAATAGTGCTGATGAAAATCTTGAACTTATTCGTTGGGAAGTTTCATCCGATTCGATTTTGTCTACAGATAATCCAAACGATGTTTATATATACCGAATGGTGGATGGAGACACGACCAGAATTAATGCAGGTATTACCAGCCTTACATTCAATTTCTTTGATGAACTTGGAAGTAACACTCCCCTTTCGATGCCGATTTCAGCTGTTACCAACAAATCTGATATCGATGATATTGTACAGCTTGAAATTGTTATGGAAAGTAGCAGCTCAACCTCATTAAAATATGGTGGGGCAAATCAAAGATATATCAGATCATCATGGTCTAAACGATTTTCGCCAGTTAACCTACGAAATAATTAAGGAGCAGTATTATGGGTAGAGGAATGGTAATTATGGCTATGGGAGCCATTATAGTTCTTGGAGTTATTCAGCTTGGGTTGAATCAGCAGAGAAATAATTTGGTTACATTAACTTCTGATTATGCAAAAGAGGTCCAATCAAAAAATGCCAGCCATTCTGCTATTCAGTTAGCAATGGAAAAAATTAATAAAACTCCGGGCTGGTCTCCTACGGTAGGCTCTCCATGGACATCCACTGTTGATGGTGCCTATATAGAACTATATTATGATCAGCTTTCCACAGGAGCCTCTATCACTGCCTCGGATTCAATTCGGATTTTTAGTACTGCTTGGTTTGGAGGAACAGGTAGCACAGGTTCTGCAGAATTTAAAGAAACATCAGCTTCCCATACCATTATTAGTACCTATTTAAAATCAGGGCTACATTTTGTTCCTGAACCAAAAGGTGGTTTAGGATTCGGTACCAGTAATTTCACTTTCAACATGTCAGGAAGTGCTACAATAAGCGGAAACGATGCTAGCGGAACTTGCCCGGATTTACCGGCTGTTACTGTCCCTACCTACCTTGATGAATTAAAAGTTGTAGCCGGAGCTGGTAGTAAGTACAGTAATCTTGAAAGTAGTGTCGACAAAGTAGCATATGATAGTGACATGTCTTATCAGCCTGTTGATGAGCTTATAGCCCGTTTAGCAAATGAACCTGGCGTGGTTGAGGTGAGTGGGAATTATAAAGGTGATTTCGGGTCACAAAACGACCCCGGAATCTTTTTTGTAAACTCCTACGCAAAACTAACAGGCGGCATTCCTGAAGGTTATGGAATTCTGGTAATTCGATCTGGCGGTGAATTAGAGTATGAAGGTGCTTTATCAGTAGCCGGAAATTTCACGTTTAATGGATTGATTATTTTTGAAAATGCATTCGATTTTGACGGAAAAGGAACTCCGGACCTAAATGGATCTGTATTGGTCGGTAATACCCCAAATAACAATACAACCCTTGATGTTGATTTAAGTGGTAGCTTAAAAATCCAGTATGATTGCGAAGCCATTGAGTACGCCAGAATTGCTTCCGCAAGCCATTTAAAACAAAACAGATATACCAGAGTTAGCACTTTTGAGTAATTATTTTGGTTATTTTGTAATACTTACTAATCCCCTTCCTCTTTTAAACACGGAGAGTTAAAAAATTCTCATTTTTTTCGATTCTCCGAATACCCTGATTGATTTCTCCTGTATTATTAAACGCCTGATGTTCAACTAATAATGGAGTTTATTAAATCAATTTAATTAGTGTGTACTTGACATTTTTCTATCTTAATAAGAAAAAATAATCTCATGGCAAGCTATGTTGAAATAATTTATCTCTCAGTTGCGATGATCATCTTCTCGATGTTATCCATGAATACCGCCAGGAATTTCAATTCCTCCAGAACAAGTATTTACAGAACTGAAGTGGAATACAGAGCAATAGCAGTTGCACAGGACGAGTTAGATAAAGTGCAATGGATTTATGATGATAGTGAACTAGATCCTGATAACGGCTCTTATGTATATCAAAATCATCCTATTACTGAAACTCATACTTATGGTTCAAGTGACCAGTATAGTGATGATTTTATAATCTATGCCTCTTCTGATCTTATTGGGGATGATGGAAGCCAGAAAAGATATCAGGTAACTGTGAGCGTATTAAATGAAAATGTAAATCCTGAAGTTTTTATTACGTTAGATTACGTTAAATCATATTCATATTAAGGAGCTGTTATGAATGTTGGAATAATTACGACTTTTGTTATTGGAGGGATTTTCATGATTTCAATGCTGGCATTCAACCAGCAATTAATGACGGGGTCCCAGGAATTTATGCTAAGTACCATAAGTCAGGACTATCTGGATGATGTAGTTACTGTACTTTCAAATGACTTTAATAGAATTGGATACAATACTGGTATAGCTGTTCCATTCACAGTTATTTTGCAAGATGATATTCTATTTCAAGCTGATGCTTATGATAATGATAACTACGGCTCAACCAATATTCGCTGGTATTTAGACACATCAGATCCTGTTACCTCATCAAAAAACCCAAATGATTATTATTTAAAGAGACTTGGACCAATAACTGCTAATACTTACGGTATCATAAAATTTCCAGTTACTCTCTTTAAAATTAAATATTACACGGCTGATGGCACTCCAACTGTAGATAAAACATCCGTTAAGAAAATTGAAGTCCAGATAATGGCAGAGTCAAGCGACCCCTACACAATGGGGAATGAAAGTGAAGAATTTTATCCACGTAATGTTTGGAAACGAACATTTGTACCAAACAATATAAATTTACCATATTAAAGAGGAGTTATTATGGGAAAAAGTCTATTATTTTTAGTGGGTGGGTTAACCATCATAACTGGTTTTATGCAGGTTCAAAATCAGGAACGTATGCAAACACTTCCAGAAGTTACTTCTGCTTATTTTGAAGAGCAACAAGCCAGAAACATTGCTAAAAGTCTCATTGATAATGCTATTGAGCATATGAAAGCTGATAATAGCTGGGCAGACAGTTTAACTCTTACTGAGGTTATGAATGTTGGGTCGATGGTAACAAGATCTACCGAGTCAACGAAAAGTATTGTGAAGAGCCTTCTCAATTTAGGGATATTACCCAACGTAGAAGAGCAGGAAGAACTTGAAGAGGATATACTTGCAGCTACTATGCTCCAAAGTGGGCTTAGTGGAACTCTAAAAAGTTACACAAGCAGTAGCTCCTACATTCCGCCAAATAACAATGTAGGAACGTGGGATGAATATAAATTACTCCTTATAAGTACCAGTACATATGACAATATTGAGGTGACTACTGAGGTACTTATGCAACGTGATTCTTATTCTAAATACTCATATATGACGGATTCAGAACTTAGTTCTTCCGGTAGTAATATTTGGTTTATGGGAGGAGACAACATATATGGACCCATTCATACTAATGGTACATTTAGAATGTCAGGTGCCCCATCTTTCTATGGTTTAATCACCAGCCCCAACAATTGGATTGCACATGCTTCTAATGGAGCGAACCCAAACTTTTATGGGGGTGAAAATTTTAACGCTCCAGATAAAAGTTCTCCAAGTAGTTATGAGATTTCCAAACTAACTGCTGCTGCTGCTGCCGGAGGTTTAACCTTCAGTAACCAACTGGATGTGGTTTTTCATGAAAATGGTGGTGTAGGTTATGTTGATATTCGGGAATACAACGGAAGTTGGGGGCCTGTCACAACTTACGATTTGAGTACCATTAATGGAGTGATTTCTTCCACTGGTCGTATAGATGTAGAAGGCGTAGTAAAAGGACAGGTTACACTTCATTCAGAATCACTCATTGAAATAGATGGAGACATCACTTATTTCACAAATCCATTGGTAGATTCGACGTCAACTGATATGCTGGGGATTGTTAGTGAAGATAATGTTCGTATTGATGTGAATGCTCATTCCGCATCAGGCACACAAGATCTAGATATTCATGCTTCCATTATGGCTTTAAATACTTCCTTTTATGTTGAAAACTATAGCTCATATAGCCCAAGAGGAACACTTAATTTATTAGGTGGTTTAATTCAAAAAAACAGAGGACCAGTAGGGACATTTTCTGGAAGTTCAATTGTATCGGGTTATTCAAAAAACTATCAATACGACGGACGTCTGAAAGGTACAATACCCCCAAACTTTCCAAGGGAGAGTGTATTTTCAATCGTTTACTGGAAAGATGAAGTTGTTAACGTTTCAGAAAATTAAGGCTTTAAAGTAGTATGAAATTATTACATGGAATTACATTATTAGTGACCACACTAATTTTCTCAACTGATGCTTTTGCCCGTCAGGAAGTGACTTTTAACGTAAACTTAAAACCACAATTAGAAGATAGTGTTTTCATTCCTGGGAGAGATCAGTTAAAATTAGTAGGAAGTCTTCAGCCTATAAACACTGCTCGCCCCTACTTTCTTACAGATGAAGAACCTATTGATAGTGTATATAGTGTAACCATTAATTTTCCGGCTAGATTTCGAAACCAAACGCTGGTTTATAATTTCGAAATGACTGTAAACTACCGGAAATTAACTGAAGATCTGGAACGACAGGTCCTACTCAGACAAGGGGAAGTAGAATTAGACGCATTGTACTTCAACGCCTTCGCCTGGTAGTAATCCTCCTATCCTATTAATTACAATCCGTTAATTAAGAAACATTAACTGGTTAAAAAGTGTTGTATGTGCAATCTTAAGAATAAAAGATTACGTACTCACGTATATGAAGAATCTGGTTTTATTATTAATATTTCTAAGCTTCCATTCATTTAACATTGTAGCTCAGAATAGCTGGGAAGAAGATTCATCTAACTTAGATGTTACTGCAGAATCGATTCAGGTTATAGAATTAATAACTGTTTCTTCGTTAAGGTTGGGAAAATTACAGCCAGGTCAGTTAGAGGTTTATGTTTCTCCAACCACAAACTCATCCGCTGGATATATGATTGCTGTTGGAACACCGGGTGCTGAATTTCAGCTGAATTATATAAAAACCAGAGAGGTTTCCAGAATAGATGGAGAAGGCTCTTTAAAATTTGAATATGAAATTGCAGGTAATTCTGACGATGAGCAACTCAACTCAGAACTTTTGAATAACGAAAATTTAGATATTCGTTTCAATGAAAATGGTCTTTATTACTTATGGATAGGTGGCACTGTAGATTTAAGTAATGCTCAGCCAGGATCTTATGTAGGTGATTTTACAATAGAAATCGATTATATATGAAATCTAAAGTAATTTCATTAATAGTATTCTGTTTAGCTTTATTAAATGTACCATTACTTGTATTTAGCCAAGAAATCAATTTTGGATCATACAGTAGCGCTTACTCTGCTTCAGTAATGAATGTAGGCGCTTCCAGTTTAAATTTTGGAACTGAATACATATTCCCGGGTAGCCCCCCCCGTTCTATCGATATAAACACTGGAATGGCATTTCAGATTACAGGGAATAAATACCTTGATGTAATAGTTACAATTAATCCCGGAGTTGGTAGTGCTACACATCTTGAAAACCAGTCTACTTGTACTGTGAATTGCACTATTCCTTTTACACTTTACGCAGCATATTCAAACCAGGGAGCTAATAATACTGCACAAGCAGTAGATGTTCCTTTAACGGACAATCTTGGCACAGCTCAATTTCAAATCAGGAGAAGAAATATTGGAGCTCCTCCCGGCCCTCCACCTACTCCTGTTTATGAAGGATACAATCCGGCTCTATATGAAGATGATGCATATTTTTATATTTATGCTTCTTTAGATGATCTTTCAGGTCCATTTACTTCTGGTACTTACTCTACTACACTTACAATAAATGTAACCTATGATTAGAGTAAAATTTTACATACTAATTCTGCTAACTATTCAATTGACTAATATTGCTGAGGCCCAGTTCGTTAATATTGAATTTGAGATTGAACCAGAACTAAGTGCTTCAGTTGAACAAAATTTGTCTTTTGGAGAACAAATTGCAGGCGCTGGACAAATTGATATAAATCTGGGTGATTTGAATGTTGGTATTTTTAGTATAAGAGCTATCAATACTCAATCACTCCATGTTATGCTAAATTATCCTGAATCCTTAATAAACAGTTCAAACTTTACTGGAGATGGTATTTTTCTGAATCTAAAATTAGCATATAATATTGACGAAAATAATGCGCGCACATCTACTACCCTACCAAATTCATTGGGATTGATTAATCTAAATGAGCACCAAACAAATGATTCAGATATCTGGAAGCTGGTATACATTTATGTTTTCGGGAGTATAGAAATTGGAAACGTTTCTCCTGGTATATATGAAGGCAACATTCACTTAAACATAGAATACTTTTAAACCTTAGAGACTTTTAATTAAGAGAATTTAACTAGTAAGACAAAAAACTTATTTCTAGATTTCTTTCAGTTCAAAACAAAAAAAATATGATTATGAAAAATTTCAAAACTCTTTTAACACTTACAGCAGTTTTCGCTTTTGCATCTTCTGCTGCTTTCGCACAGGTTGATATTGATAGCGATATAACTGTATCAGCTGTTGCTGTACAAGCTCTTACTGTAACAAACAATGCAAACATCAATTTAGGAACTGTACAAGCTGCAACGGCTTCTACCCTTGATCCTAATGCGGGTGCTACCAACTCAAATGTTGGCGAAACTGCAACTTTAGGACAAGTTACTATTGATGGTCAGGATGGGCTTGATGTTATTGTTACATTTAACAATGCAATTCTACACGATCAAGTTGGATCTGATCCGGATGAAACTTTTACAACAACTGCTTACAGCGTTGATCTTTCAGGTGGAGCAGGTGTACTTACTTCTGGTGGAGTAGTTGAGCTTGGCGCTATCTCTGCTGCCGGTACAGCAGTTATTACTTTCGGAGGAACTACTGATGGACTTCCTGCGACTACATGGGGAACTACTGACGGAACTCCAATAACTGTTACAGCAAATTATAACTAATCTTATAATTTCAGGTTTTAATGCTTCTCTATTAGATAGAGAAGCATTTTTTTTATCAAAAACTTGCTATCAAAAAATTCTATATATTTTAGTGGATACTTTCAGTCATATACTGACCGGTACAAAATTTAAAGTAACTCACACAAAAATGAGAAATCATCTACTATTAATACTAGTAACTATTTTAGCTGTTTGCTTTTCGGATTTAAAAGCACAAGTTACAATTGCCCCTACAAATCTTTTTATTGATAGTAATACAAGATTTGGAACTTATATGGTCGTTAATGGCTCCAACAGTAATCAGGAAGTCTCTATTGATTTCTTTTTTGGCTATACCGGCAATGATGATGAAGGAAACAGAGTACTTGTGGATTCAGATTCAATTGCAGCTTTAAATCATTCAGTTGCAGAAAATGTACGTGCTTTTCCTAGAAATTTCACTCTTTCTCCAGGTCAACGACAAATAGTACGACTAAGAGTAAATTTAGATAATGATGTTCCCGATGGAACCTATTGGGCGCGAATCAGAACTTCTTCTACACAAGAAAGTCCTCCGGTTGAAATCCAGGATAATACTAATGTTGCCGCTTCTGTGGGTATTACAGTAGAACAGGTAACTGGTCTTTACTTCAAAAAGGGAGAAGTAAATACTGGCATCGAAATATCTAATATGACTGCGGAAAGAGAAAGTAATAATCTTATTGTAAAAGCTGATCTTTTAAGAACCGGCAACTCCCCTTTTCTTGGCTCAATCACTACAACTGTTTACGATCAGAATAACTCTGTAGTAACTAATTCCGTTACTTCTACAACCATATTTTTTGATGGAATTTTTAAGCGCAGCCTTGATATAACAGGTCTTAATCCCGGAAATTATAGGATTGAAATGAAATTCGAAACTTCAAGAAGTGATGTGTCCGGGACTGATATCATTCAAATGCCTACTGTAACAAATTCGATACCATTTAATTTGAGGTGACACGTAATTGTTCAATAAAAGTATTATCACTTAAATTTATTTTCATCTTATGTATATCGTTATTATTCAATAATTATGGGTATTCACAAGATGAAAATGAAGATATAGAAGTATATCTTTCTTTCAGGTATCGTGGAGCTATTGATGAAGTTATCTATTCTTATTACAGTCAGGACCAGTTTTTCCTACCCATTTCTGAGCTATTTAATATTCTGAGTTTAGATCAGAATATTAATCTTCAAAACCTGACTGTAACAGGTCGATACCTTGAAGAACAAATCCCTTACTCAATTGATTTTGAAAATAATGTTATAAAAATTGGTGACAAGACCCTACAAATCAGTAAAGATGATTATTTGGTTAAAGAGTTAGACTTTTTCTTACGTTCGGATTTATTCAAAGAAGCATTCGATCTTGAATTCACAGTAAACTTTAATAGCCTAACTTTAGAATTACGAACAGAAAAAGTTCTTCCTGTAATAGCACGAATCTTCCGTGAACAAAAAAGACAACGAGCTAATCAAAATTCTTTACAAAAAGAAACCTATCCACTAAAATATGGCCGAAATAAATTATTTTTTGATGCAGGATTTCTAGACTATAATCTTTCAGCTTTAATTCAGCAGGAAAATAGCTATACATACAGAGCAAATGTAGGGCTTCAGCTAATAGGTGGTGATTTACAGGGTAATCTTTTTGGCACAAAAACGAGCGAATTTTCGAGTTTTCAAACAAACAGTCTGCGCTGGAGATATCAATTTATTGACAATCCTTTATTGAGTTCTATCATTATTGGGCAAACTACTTCAAACGGTTTGATTCCCAATGCATTTACAGGCATTAGACTTTCAAATCAGCCTATAGAACCCCGTGTATTATTTGATGAATATATTATTACAGGAACAGCTTCTCCTGAATCTGAGGTAGAGCTTTATCTGAATAATCAGATTATAGATTTCCAGGAAGTAGGAGAACTAGGGAACTACAGGTTCTCAGCCCCAATGACATATGGAACTTCTCAATATGATATTCGGATATACGGCCCAACAGGAGGGATTTTAGAAAGGAAAACACGAATACAAATTCCCTTTTCTTTTATCCCTGAAGGTGAAATAAATTATAATTTAAATGTAGGGCAGCTTGATTACCCAGTCTTTGGAACTACAAAAAAAAATATGTTATATCAGGGTAACGTGATCTATGGTATTTCTGAATGGCTTACAGCACAAGTAGGTTCTGAGTTTATTGATACTGAAGGGACAACTTATCCAACTCTATCAGGAAAATTATCTTCCAGATTATTCTCAAATTATATACTTACTCTAGAAGCTGCATCAGAGGCATTTTTTAGATCATCCGCAAGTGCTGTATTTGCGAATTCAGGAAGTTTCAGATTAGATTATACCTCATTTTTAAACCAGAGTGGAGCTTATAATCCTTCAGGAGATGATCAAACTTTTATAGCAAGTGTTTTTTATCCAATAACCCTCCTTGGACAAAGACTAAATTTTCGAAGTAGTACATTTACAAGAATCCGCGAGGAAGCTTCTTCTTCTTCAGTAAGATTCGATCTAAGCTCAAGAATAGATAGATTGAACCTTCAACTTGGATATAGTGACAGACTTGTAAATAGTATTAATCCTTTAGACTATAGTCCTCAATCTTTGGTTAGTCTATCAACTACGTATAGTTTTTCCAGAAGCCAAAGTATTCCAAAAATTTTTAGAGGTACTTACATAAGTTCGCGATTATCTTTTCTGCCAGTCTCTAATGAAATTTCCAGAATAAACGCGAATTTTTCGAAAAGTGTAGGAAGGAAAGGACGGTTACAGTTTTCTTACTCGCGAAATTTTCTTACTGAAGCTAATTCATTCAGGCTGTCCTTTGCCATTGACTTAAACAAAGCCAGATCAAATACTACTGTTATTTCAAATAATAACACATATTCAACTACTCAAAACATCAGAGGATCTATCGGGTATGATTCTAACTATAGAAAGTTGTTGCTTTCGAGCCGTGATCAGGTTGGACGTTCTGCTACTGCAGTCAGACTTTTCGTTGATAATAACTCAAATGGAGTATTTGATGATCAGGATGATGAAATTAATGAAAGAGCAGTTAAAATTGACCGTATTGGATCTTCTCTTATCGAAAAGGATGGTATTCTTTATTTAACACAAATGCGACCCTACTTTCAATACAATATGGAAGTAAATACAGCAGTGTTACCAAACCCGCTATTAGTTCCTGAGTCCCAAAAATTTTCATTAATTACAGATCCCAATAGATTTAAAAGTATTGAAATCCCTTTCTATATGTCCGGTGTTATTGAAGGATCAGTACAACAGAAAGTTAACAACAGAGAAATAGGAGTATCTGGGCTTAAATTATTATTAAGAAACACAGAAACAAATACTGTTAAAGAGTTAAGAACATACTCAGATGGTGAATATTACGAATACCCAATTAAACCCGGGAATTATGAAATAAAAATTGCTGAGAACCAATTAGATATTCTACAGGTAAAGTCAAACCCTGAGAAAATTGATTTTACAGTAAACGCAATAGCTGAAGGTGATTTTATTGAAAACCTTTCTTTCGAGTTGATACCGCTTGGAACCGAAGAAGAAAATACTGAAGAAGATTCAACGTTAGTTCAAATCCCATTAACATTATCTGAAGTGCCTGAAGAACTAAAAAACTCTCAGGAGATTATTCAACTGGAACAACAACTCGTTACAAATGTTGAAAAAGCTTTACGTTTGATTATTCTAACGCAAAATGCCTTCTTCGAAAGGGACTTTGAGAGTGCTTTTGGCTATATTAATGAGTCATTACAGAACTTCGAGACGGCACAAGGATACGCCCTTAAAGGCAGTATTCAGTATTTTCAAGGAGACAGAACCGGTGCAGTAGCCAGTTGGAGAATGGCTCTTCGGTTTGACCCTGATATTTACATACCTACGCTCGAAGAATTGGATCAAAGAGTAACGGTTAGTTCTTCTGAATAAAATGTATTCGGTTAATCTTAGAAATATCGAATTAAGCTTCTCAGCTAATAGGAAGTCTTACGTACACCCTGCCTCGCTTTTCCACCTCTTTACGTTATTTCTGGTTACTGTTTTCTCTACTCTTAATTCTCCGGTCTACTCCCAAAATGCAGTTAACCCCGAAAATTCACAATCACTAGACCTTAAGGTATCCTCATTAGAACAAGGGTATGATGCTCAGGTATACCTACTCCTTTCCAATTACTTTGATCGCAAAAAATTCTTTGTTAACACAGGGATTAATGCTGAATTTGTTGATGAAACGGTGGAAACGACTTCCAATTCAATAGTACGGAATCAGACTCCTCCAGTTAATATGCCCGGTCTTCCCTTCCTGCCACAGGAAAACCTACGGGAACCCTCTGGTATAAATGAATCTCCGGAAACGGTAGTAAATCAAAATACAATACGTACACTCCGTCTTATTGATGTAAACATCAGCATTTATGCTGATACCTCCTTTAGTGCAGAAGAAATCCAGTTTATGCGGTTATTAACGGGGATAGCTGCTAAGGTTGATGAAACACGAGGGGATGTAATCAATATTTCTCAAATCCCCATTCCTAAATTCGGGGATGACGATCCTGTTCGAATTGTTCAAACTGAACCTGAAGATTTTAATCTGGTTGCTTCATTCCGCCAATATATTCCCGGTTTTGTACTCTTATTCCTGTTTGGACTTATTATGCTCTTCAGTCATTATTTTAATAATAAATCGAATAACAATAGAGTATCTCCTCTTCAGCAAAGAGAGAGTATTAAGCACGATATCAGTATTAGTGATTATGGCCCCCGTTCTGTTGAGCAAGTATCAGTAAATGGTGCGTCTCAAAGAGATCCTTCACAAGAGGTTGATGAATTAATTGAAAGCTTCTTCACGAAATCCCAGGAAATAGCGCTATTGTTTGAGTTTTGGATTTCAGACAGCGAAGAAGAAGGTGTTATGAAAGCAGCTGAGGTAATTACAAGTGTAGATAAAAGCCTACTCAGAGCTATAAAAAATGATCTTCAAAGTGAAAACTACGATGCCATTGTAGAAGCTACCGAAGAACTTCCTCCAATGACTTCTGAATATAAGAACAGTGTTATAAGAGAGTTCAATTCAGTGTTGCGTTCAGGTAATAAGAATTCACTCAGTTCAAAAAAGAATGGTCATATAACGCTATTTAAATTTTTGGATCATATTAACGAACGACAAATGGTTAGCCTTCTGGAAGATGAGGGGCATCAAACAGGTGCGCTAATCCTTGATTACCTTCCTGATGATAAAGCTGCCAGGGTATTAGATAAGTTGGATAAAACGAAGAGCACAAATATTATGCTCAAGATGACAACCATAAACTCTATTCCATACAAGCTTCAGAGTGAGATTTCGGCACGTTTGTTTGATAAAGCAATGGATTTAATTGATGAGGAAAAAGAACAACGCCTAGGAGCAGAAAATATCCTTCCGGTATTAGATAAACTACCACTAAATGAGCAACAAAGGTATATTGATCAGCTTAAAGCTACAAATTCAGTGGTTGGAGAGATTGTACAACGACAGTTCATTACAGTTGATCAGGTTATAAACCTAACCGATGATATTATCAAAGATGCATTGAAAGATATCAATACTTCTACCCTGCTTGATGCGATCATTGGTCTTGATCAAAAATTGATAGATAAAATCCTATCTGTACGTCCAAGAAGAGAGCAACGCTTAATCAAATTGGAATTAAGTGAGATGAATGGAGAGACTAAAAAAGATACCACTTATGCCAAAGCTAAAATGATGGAATCTATTCGTAACACTGTCAAAGAATCTAAAAAAGAGCAATAGACCAATTAAGTTACCAAAGAATATATCATTAGCTGCCAATACAGGAATAGTTCTGACTTTGTTTTTCCTGGGCTGTAGCATATCAGGTAATACTGTAAGCACAACTCAGAATTCTGAAGAGCAACAGGTATCCGAAGTACCGGATGAAACCCCAGAAACAGCTCCTGAAGACACTCTTACTGCTGAAGAACAACGCCGGGAACAACTTACTGAGCTTTATAAAGAGGAACTTACTGATCAATATCAAGCAGAAGCGAACGGACTAATTAATTTCTATATATTAGCTCAACAGCGTTTTTATGCTGGAGATTATCAAAATGCCCTCGTTCTAATAAACAGGGCTGCTGCGATTAAAGAAAACGCAGATGTATTAGCTCTAAAAGGGAATATTTACCTCGGTCTTGGACAGGATGAAAATTTTCTTGCCAGTTGGAGGCAAGCACTTGAATTAGATCCGGAAATACCTATTCCTAATCTGCCCTATGTTGTTCAGCAATTACAGCTGAATGGACTTCTCGATGAAAATTTTCAAAAGGCATTTTAGACTTGAAAACCTCGATTTTAAACATACTAAGTTTCCTTGTCTCCCTTGTTGTATTAGCCTGGGGCGCCCTTTTGGTTATGGGATTTACAGAGTACAATCTAATTCCTCCCGCTTACGATTTCCTTAATATTCCTAGCTTAGCTATTGTTTTTGGCGGTATTTCGGCAAGTGTATTTATCAGTTACCCCTTTTCTAAGGTGGTTCAGGCACTAAGAGACAGTACAAAACTATTTTCCCAAAGTACTATTACTGATGAGGTGCTGGAACGAGACATTGATGATATACTCGAATGGCAAAAGATGATAAATGCTGATAAAATTCAGGCGGTATCCGAGCTAAGCAGAACCTATAGCGACCGTTTCGAAGGATACCTTTTCTCTGTTCTGGATACCAATTACAGTACTGAAGAATTACGCGAACTTGGTGAGATAAATATAACCGAGAATTATACACGTCAGCAGCAAATCAACCAAATAATTGGAAGTATGGGACGCACTTCTCCCGTATTTGGGATGTTAGGCACCCTTTTTGGACTGATTGTAATTCTATCAGGATTTAGTGAGGTGGAGTCGTTATTAACCGGACTTGGTGCTGCACTTATGACTACCCTTTATGGTATTTTAATTGGTAATTTCATTTTCACCCCAATGGCAAAGAAGATGAATAACATTGCATCTCTCCAGTATTTCAGAGAAAATTTAATTTTAGAAGGTATTATCCTCATTGAGGAGCAGAAAACTTCTTTACAGATTTACGATCGTCTTCAGGCACACATGCGTCGTGGAAGCTATAAACTTTAAAGCTTTTATCTGTGGAGCATAAGCCAATAAATATCAATAAGAATTCGATGTTCCCTGAACAGGAATTTGAATCTGAAGATGACGAAAGTTGGCAGGTTAGTTATCTGGATATCATAACTATTATTCTGGGATTTTTGATCATCCTTCTTTCGGTTTCCCAAATTGCTAAAACTGAATTCTCTTCTCTCTCAACCCTTTTCGGGCAAAATTCTGACCGAACGGAATACATTACTACACCTGTAGAAGAAATCCAGGAAGAATTAGAAAACTTACTTCAAAAACAAATAGAACAAGGACGCCTCGAACTTATCCGGGATTTAAATGACATCCGAATTCGCTTCAGAAGTGATGACTTTTATCCATCCGGAAGTGCTTCTATACAAGGTGCCGGACTGGATTTACTCAACCATGTGATCAGAGCTTTTCAACAAACTTCATACAACGATTTTAACATTGATGTTGAAGGTCATACCGATAACGTACCTATTTCTTCAGATATCTACCCATCGAATTGGGAGTTATCAACTGCCAGGGCTTCCAACGTTGTTAAGTACTTCAATAGAATGGGTATTGAGCAAGATCGCCTTGAAGCTTCAGGTTTTGCTGATTCACGTCCGTTAATACAGTTCGATTCCTTTGGCAATCCATTTTCAGCTAGTAATGAGAAAAATAGAAGAGTCGTTTTAAGGCTCTATTACACCACAGAAGGCCTTCAAAGGCAAGCTACTCAGGAAGCTCTTGCGGTACGTGATAATCCTCCCGCTAACGTAGAAGCCCCGGCAGTTAGTCAAAATCAAGCTTCCTCAACGGCAGAACAACTAGCGCAGGAGCTCTCAGAAATTAGTTCTTCTAACCAACAGGAAAGTACTCCACCTGAAGCATCAAATTCACAGGCTGCTTCCAGTGAAGAAGAAATCCCAGCTAATGTAAATCCGCCTACTCCTAGATCGGAAGACTCTAATGAACTGCCATTTATTCCTTCTGCCTTTGATCAGAATACACAATGTGGTTTTATAGTTCAGACCGGAAGTTTTCGATCTCTTTCTACAGGTTTTCAGGTAGCTGAGAATTCAGAAAATAAAAGTGGGTATCAGTTTGAAGTCTCCTATAACAACTCGCTATATTCGGTTCGCTCCAACAGACTTGGTTCATTATCGAATGCATTATTCGTTCAGAATATGGTAGCCACCTCACTGGACGACCCCTCAGTCGGGCTCGTCCATCAATGCTACCAAACTCCGAGTGCAGCACCAAAAACTTTAACATATCAAATTCAGTTTGGAGCTTTCCAAAATGAGGAAAATGCGTTGAACTATACCATCGATATATTAGAGCGGTATGGAATTCAAACGTACATGAATCGCAGAGGATCTACATATTTTGTTGTTGCAGGTCCATATACTAGTCGTGAAACTGTTATTGAGCAGCTACAAAACTTCAAAGATTCCGGAGTTACTGACCGGATTTTTATCCGCCATACTGAAGAATCTGTTAAAGAATATAACTTTATATATCAGTTGCAATTAGCTACTTATGACAGTCAGAGTGGAGCTCAAGCTGTTGCACAACAAATTCGATCCAACTTTGGTACTACGGTTAATATCGACCAAAACGATGACGGAACTTTTTATCTGACAACTGATCGGATTATTGATTGGGACGAAGCAACACAGCTTTTCAGCAAAGCTCAGGAAAGCAACTTAGATCTTGAACCTGTTATCTACTACTTAGAATATCTTTAAACAAAAAAAGGCTTTCCAGTTATCCTGAAAAGCCTTTGTAGTAATTCGTCTGATCTGATCAGAGAAGCATTGATAATGGATTCTCAATCAGATTTCTCACTGTATTCAGGAACTGAGCGGCCTTAGCGCCATCAACCACACGGTGGTCACTTGATAACGTGACTTTCATTCTCTTTCCTGGTACAATTTCTCCATTCTCAACAACAGGCACGTCACGAATAGCACCTACTGCAAGAATGCAAGCATTTGGAGGATTAATGATAGCAGTAAACTCTTCAATACCAAACATACCCAGATTACTAATGGTAAAGGTACTTCCTTCCATCTGATCGGGTTGAAGCTTTCTATCACGAGCAAGTCCGGCAAGTTCACGGGTTTCTGCAGATATCTGAGACAATCCTTTTTTGTCAGCATGATTGATTACCGGAGTCATAAGTCCTTCATCAATTGCTACTGCAACCGCTACATTTACGTCTCCGTGCTGCATAATCACATCGTCATGCCAAGAGCTGTTAATTGCCTGATGACGCGTTAGGGCCACTGCACAAGCTTTCACAACGATATCATTAAAGCTGATCTTAACATCATTAGCTTCATTCATTGATTTACGAGCTGCAAAAGCGGCTTTCATATCGATATCAATGGTCTCGTAAAAGTGAGGATTAGTAAATTTACTTTCAGATAATCTACGAGCGATCGCTTTTCTCATTTGAGAAACTTTCACTTCTTTACTTTCAAGACTTTCAAAAGAAGGTGCAGGAGTTGAAGAAGCTGCTGGCTTAGTTAAACCGCCAGAACCTTTAAAATCTTCCACGTCTTTTTTAACGATTCTACCTTCCGGGCCAGAGCCACTTACTCCTGAGAGATCAATTCCTTTGTCTTCAGCAATTTTCTTAGCCAGTGGAGATGCTTTAACTCTGCCATTATCAGAAGAAGTAGCAGCTGGTGCAGAAGTTTCTTTGGCAGATTCTGCTTTTGCTTCCTCTTTAACTTCTTCTTTTTCTTCAGATGCAGATGAAGAACTTTCTCCACCTTCAAGCAGATCAGAAATGTCTTCTCCCTCTTCTCCAACTACTGCAATTAATCCACCTAATGGAACTGCATCGCCTTCACCAGGAACAATTTTAAGAATAGTACCGGCATCAAATACCTCTACATCCATTGTTGCCTTGTCGGTTTCAACTTCTGCGATAATATCGCCGGCTTCTACCGTGTCCCCTTCTTTAACATTCCATTTCGCGATTACCCCTTCTTCCATGGTATCGCTAAGCTTGGGCATTTCGATCTTAATTGCCATAATTACTGAGTTTGAGTGATTTTAAGTTCTGTATGTTACTTGATTGACAGCATCTATTACCTGCTTTGGACTTGGGAACCAGGCGTCAAAAAGTTTTTTAGAAAACGGTGCATTAACATCCGGCAAAGTAACTCTTTGTACCGGAGCATCCAGATAGTCAAATGCTTCACGTTGAATCAAAAAGCCGATTTCCGCAGCAAATCCTGCAAATGGGTGTGCTTCATCAACAACTACACAGCGATTGGTTTTCTTAACTGATTCAATGATCAAAGGCAGATCCAGAGGTTTTACCGTTCTTGGGTCAATGATTTCAACTTCCACCCCATCTTTAGCAAGCTGATTAGCCGCCTGAACTGCTACATGATACATCTTACCATGAGCTACTATAGTTACATCGCTACCTTCACGCTTTACTTTCCCTTTTCCAATCGGGATGATATAATCTTCTTCATCAGAGACTTCGCCTTTTAAACCGTACATCTGCTCTGATTCCATGAAAAGTACAGGGTTATCATCGCGGATTGCAGATTTCATCAATCCTTTTGCATCATCCGGCTCAGACACATAAATCACCTTAAGACCAGGGAACTGAGCGTACATAGAATCGTAAGCTACCGAGTGTGTAGCTCCTAATTGACCTGCAGAAGCATTTGGTCCACGGAAAACAATCGGGCAATCAGCCTGACCGCCGGTCATATACTTTACTTTGGTAGCATGATTGATGATTTGATCTGCCGCTAATACTGCGAAGTTAAAAGTCATAAACTCAACAATAGGTCGAAGTCCCTGCATCGCGGCACCCACACCAATTCCAGCAAATCCAAGCTCAGAAATCGGAGTATCGATTACTCGTTTAAAACCATATTTATCCAGAAGACCTTCGGTAACTTTATAAGCTCCGTTGTATTCAGCTACTTCCTCACCCATGATGAATACGGACTCATCTCGTCCCATCTCTTCATCAATTGCGTGTTTAATTGCTTCTCTAAATTGTAATTCAGCCATTATTCGTAATTAGTCTCTTAAAATTAAACGTGGAAATAGGGATCGTCTTCAACAAACATATCATCATACATGTCTTCCACTTCAGGGAATGGAGATTCATCCGCAAATTCAACGGCGTCAAGCACTTCCTGCTCGATACGCTCCTCCACTTCATTGAAGAAATCTTCTCCAGCTACTTTATTTGATAGAATGTAATCCTTCAATTTCAGGATTGGATCAATCTTTTGATACTCTTCTAATTCATCCTTAGTACGATACTTTTGAGGATCAGACATTGAGTGTCCACGATAGCGATACGTGCGAATCTCAACAAAATATGGCTCTGAGTTTTCACGTACATCGTCTGCGATCTCTTTCATTTTCTCGTATACAGAAAAAACATCCATTCCGTTGATAACGGCACTTTTCATCCCATACCCTTTAGCGCGATCAACGATTTCAGCTACGGTATGACGTTTTGCTGCAGTTCCCATCGAGTATCCGTTATTCTCAACAACAAATAATACCGGGAGCTTCCAAAGCTGTGCCATATTCATGGATTCGTGAAGAGATCCCTGATCAACGGCTCCATCTCCAAAGAAAGTAGCAGAAATATTACCCGTTCCTTTATACTTATTTCCGAAAGCAAGTCCGGCACCAATAGGAATATGTCCTCCAACGATTCCATAACCACCCCAGAAATGGTTCTCAGCTTTAGCAAAGTGCATGGAGCCACCTTTACCTTTAGAGCAACCTGTAGCTTTACCGAAAAGCTCTGCCATTCCTTCTTTGGGGGTTATCCCACGGCATAATCCCCAACCATGATCCCTATAACCGGTTATAATGTCATCATTATCATCAAAAGCGAATACAGTACCGGTAGAAATGGCTTCCTGACCGATATAAAGGTGAAGAAATCCACCAAATTTCCCTTTTTGATATTGCTGCATAGAACGTTCTTCGAAGCGGCGTTGCAGATACATTTGCTCGTACATGGCTTTCAGATCATCTTCTGAAAGTCCCAATGCTTTATGTTTCTTTTTGGTAGCAGGAGGTAAATCCACCCCTTTTTGTACTACTCCGTCGCTTTCTTCGCCTATGCCACGCGGGGCAAAAACGATATCGTCTTTTTTCTTTTTCGCCATAGTTAATTTGTTCTTATCAGTATCCCTTCGAAAGGGCTCAAAATATATCTAATTTTTTGGAAGTTTTCGTGATTGGATTTATCTGATTCAGTTAATGCTTTCCAGCACAATATCATTCACCTTTTCCAACGCTTCTCCAAGTTTTTCCGGATTTCGTCCTCCGGCTGTCGCCAGATTAGGCTGACCGCCACCTCCGCCGCCAACTAAGCGACCTAGCTTACCAACCAACGCACCGGCTTTTAATCCCTTTTCTTTAATGAGATCTTCAGTCACCGCCACCATTAGAAATACTTTTCCTTCAGCTTCATCTTTTGATGCAAGTACAGTAACTGTATTTTCGGGTGATTTCTGGAGTGCATCATAACCCAACTGTTTGAGCACATTCATATCTGCACCAGATATTTCTCCCTTTACTAAGGAGATTGATCCATCCAGGCTTTCGGAACCGTTTAGCAGTTCATCCAGTTTAGCGCCGGTATTCTGCAGATTCAGTTTTTCCAGTTCTTTTTCCAGAGCTTTCTTTTCTTCCTGAAGCTTGTGAATACTGCCAACTAAGTCATCAGTTTGACCAAAAGCTGATTTGATATTCTGTACGGTGTGCTTTTCATCACGAATAAGCTTATCAGCAGCTTTACCCGTTACGGCTTCTATTCTTCTGATTCCCGCGGCAACTGAACTTTCGTGTACAAACCGGAAATATCCAATTTCACCTGTAGCACCCACGTGAGTCCCTCCGCACAATTCCACCGAGTAATCTTCATCAAAAGTGATGACTCTAACAAAATCACCATATTTTTCACCAAATAGCATCATAGCTCCCTTTTCACGAGCTTCCTCAATGGGTACATTTCGTTCTTCCGTGAGAGGTATATTTTCCTGAATTTTCTCATTTACCTGCGCTTCCACTTCATCCAGCTGTTCGGGAGTCATTGCTTCGTAATGAGAAAAATCGAATCGCAGGTGGTGCTCGTTTACTAAAGACCCCTTCTGAGCAACATGATCTCCAAGTACATCCCTTAGAGCTGCGTGAGCTAAGTGCGTAGCGGAATGATGTTTCTGTATTTCCAGTCTACGATCTAAATGAATTTTCGCAGTCCATTTTCCTTCTTTATTTGAAGGTAAGTGATCTGTGTAATGGGCAATTAATCCTGGACCTTTTTGGACACTAGTAACTGATATAGTCTCTTTCCCATTTGTTAAAATCCCTGTATCAGCGACCTGCCCCCCACTCTCTGCATAGAATGGAGTTTTATCAAGCCTGAATGAGTAACCTTTATTTTCTTTTCTATAATATGTGATTTCAACTTCACAGGTATGTTCATCATAGCCAACAAATGTAGAATCTTCTCTATGGTCAGTTACAGAAGTCCAAAGTTCTATTTTTGATTGATCAACCCCAAATTTCCCAGCAGCACGGGCGCGGTCTTTCTGCTCTTGCATGTTCTTGTTGAAGCCATCCACATCAACTTCAACATTCTGTTCGCGCGCCATTAACTGGGTTAAATCGATCGGAAACCCATACGTATCGTGCAATTTGAACGCATCTTCTCCGGACAGTTTCTTTTTGCCATCAATCATTTCATTGAAGATGTCGATCCCTTGTCCAAGTGTCTTTAAAAAACTTTTTTCTTCAGCTCGGACCACATTGGTGATATACTCTTGCTGAGCCACTATTTCAGGGAAAACGTCTTTAAACTGATTTGCCAGTACTTCCACCAACTTATACATGAAGGGATCTTTGAAGCCTAGTTTATCCCAGCCGTAACGAATCGCGCGACGTTGAATGCGACGTATAACATAGCCACGACCATCATTACCAGGCGAAGCACCATCGGCAATCGAAAAAACAACTGCCCGGATGTGATCAGCGATAACGCGCATTGCAATATCTTTGTCTTCATCTTTACCATAGGTAAGACCAGCCAGTTTCGAAATCTCATCTAATAATGGTGTGAATACATCAGAGTCGTAATTAGAGAGTTTTCCCTGGAGTACTGCACAAACCCGTTCGAATCCCATTCCGGTATCCACATGCTGCGCAGGAAGTGTTTTAAGTGCACCACCAACCTGTCTGTTGAACTGAATAAAAACCAGATTCCAAATTTCAATAACTCTGGGATCGTCCATATTTACCAGCTCAGCACCAGCCTGCTTTTTGCGTTCTTCATCAGGGCGAAGATCAATGTGCAGTTCAGAACATGGACCACAAGGGCCGGTATCGCCCATTTCCCAGAAATTATCTTTTTTGTCAAATTTCAGGATATGATCATGAGCTATGGAAGTCTCGCTTTTCCAAAGTTCTATGGCTTCATCATCAACCGGAAGTCCGTCTTCTTCATCACCACCAAAAACGGTAGCATACAAACGGTCTGGTTCCATTCCCCATTTTTCTACCAATAATTCCCAGGCCCAGGCAATCGCCTCTTTTTTGAAGTAGTCACCGAACGACCAGTTCCCCAACATCTCGAACAGAGTATGGTGATACGTATCGTGCCCAACCTCTTCAAGATCGTTATGCTTCCCACTTACACGAATACATTTCTGAGTATCAGCCGCACGATTCCATGATTTACCGTCGTGCTTAAGCGTTCTCTCTTCCCCCAAAAATATGGGTTTAAACTGGTTCATTCCCGCATTTGTGAACAAAAGTGTGGGATCGTCCTTTGGAACCACGGGCGCACTATCAACAATAGCATGCTCCTTTTCTGCAAAGAATTCCAGAAATTCGTTTCTGATTTGGGAAGATGTCTTAACGGGCATTAATTTACGCTGTAGAAATTTTGATTTTTCGAGGGTGGGAAGATAGAAAATTTCCTACTCTAACTCATGGAACTAATTGAACGGCTGAAAGTTATTACAAAAAACAATTAATCTGATGAAAACGATTTTAAATTACTTTTTAAGAGGGATGCTTATTGTCTTCCCATTGGGTGCCACTATCTATTTGGTAAGTATTACTATTAACTGGGTTAATAGCATTTTTGACAACTTATTTTTTAGCTGGTTTGAATGGGATATTCCCGGGCTTGGAATACTTTCCGGGTTTATTATAATCTCATTAGTAGGCTTTGTTTTTACACGAGCATTCACAAAACCTATTGTTCATTTATTTGAAAACCTATTCTCAAAAACTCCTTTAGTTAGCATCATCTATACTTCGCTAAAAGATCTGACAGAAGCTTTTGTTGGAGATAAAAAGAAATTCACCAAGCCGGTTAAAGTTAAATTCGGTGAAATGGGAATGACCCGCTTCGGCTTCATTACCCAGGAAACACTTTCAAACCTGGATCTGGAAAATGAAGTAGCAGTCTATTGCCCTCATTCTTATAATTTCTCTGGTAATCTGTATATCGTACCCAGAGAAGCTGTAACTCCAGTTAAGGCAGAGCCGGCAGATTTCATGCGTTTTATTGTTTCAGGTGGTGTGACCGGGTTTGGGAAGTAACTAGTAGACTTCCTCAAAGGTTCTTTCGGATGGCTTAAGCATCGTTTTTACTTCTTCCCAGCTCCATTCATTAGGATCTTCTGATTCGGGTTGACCTTTAAGCCTCAGGTAATCCATAAAACCTTTTTTAGCAAGATTGTGATAGATACCGGATTCCATTCCTTTCATTCCACATAGATAAATAAGGGTATTATCTTTCCCCAGAATTGGACTAAGTATTTCCTCCTGATCATCAATCGCAGTTTGAACATAATACTTGCTTCCATCTTCTCTTCGATCTTCTCTCGAAATCATTTTGATGTAGTGGAAGTTGTCATGCTTCTCTGCCATCTCATTGAAGAACTTTGGATATAGAACATCAGTCCGGTAAGGACAGCCAAAAACGAGAGCAACTTCTCCTTTAAAACCGGATTCAAACAACTCGATAATCATTCCCCTGAATGGAGCAATACCCGTTCCTGTGGCGAAGAATACATAATTGAAATCATCTGAATTCTCAGGAAGAAGGTAACGTCGGCCACTTGGCCCGGTTACTTTCAGCTTATCCCCAGGCTTTAAGTTGCATAAATAGTTTGAACAAACTCCCATATAAAATGTACCATCCACTTCGTCCATTGCACGTTTAACTGTGGTAGAAACCAAGTGCTTCTTTCCACCTTCACCTTTTGATGGTGATGAAACAGAGTACAATCTCAATTTATGAGGCTTTCCTTTTTCATTTTCTCCCGGAGGAAGTACACCTATTGACTGACCAACCCGAAATTTTCCTTCAAGGTCAGTTCCTGAAATATCAAAAGTCATATGTCGAACAATATTCGGGCTGCTTTCTGCAGTACATATATAATTTTCGACAACAGTAGCTTCCGTTGGGTTTTTGGGTGAATGAATGTTTAGTTCTACTTCTGGTAAGATTATTTCTGGCATAAGTCTTGATGATTGAGTGAATAAAAAAATCCCGGTCAATTTAATGACTGGGATTTTAAATAAGAAGTGTGAATAAATTAAGTAGTATTTATTCGATTAGAAATAAAAAGTAAGTCCGGCAGTAATCACGTTTCCGCTATATTCTTTTTCACCGAAATCATCATTATCTCCATCAAGGAATAGATATCTGTAATCTGCATTAAGAGCAGCATTTTCAGACAGCGGTAAATCCAGACCAAAACCTAAATGATATCCAAGATTAACTTCAGCATCAGTACTGTTAGAAAAAGTCCCATCATACTCATAAATATTATAATAGGCGCCTAGCCCTGCTAAACCATACGGTTGAAAGTTTGGAGCCAAAGGCACAAATAATAATAAAGAAGTAGTTACTGGAATTTGTCTTAGACTAATCTCCCCACCTGTTACGTCATAGGTTTGTTCTCCGCGATATTCTGCTGCAAGTTCGAAGCCAATTATTTCACCTCTGAATCTTGCCTGACCACCGATAAACATGGTTCCATCTTCGGCGTCAGGTGCTTTGTAATAACCTAGACGAGGACCAATTCCGGATTTATCCTTCAAAAGAAAATCCTGAGCGGACATACTAGCTGTAAAGGCAGTTATAAATAAAAAGGTAAATAGTGTAGTTAATTTCTTCATGTTATTCTGATTGATGTAAATTCAATCAGTTTAACTGTAAGAAAAACTATATGTTCCGAATGATAATCCTATTGATTACTAATTCGATATCTCACGAGTTCATCAATGGTTGGTCGCTCTCCCCTTTCTTCGATCAACCGCTCAGCTATTCGATCAGTCACTCCAATACTTCTCATTCGCATCAAATTTTCCTTTGTTAACTCTTCGAAGGTGTAACCAAGGTCCATCATTCTGCTTGTAAAATTTGCAGTAACCCCATTTCTGCGAGTTTCAATGAGATCATCTATGCTAAATTCGTATCCCAATTCTTGCATCATACTGGCGTATGTCGCACTCACATCAGCATCTTGTAGTTCCACCAATTGTTCCAGAGTAATATCGGTATATCCAATATCATGGAGACGTTGGGTTTCTGTAGCAGTAACCCCTTCATCCCTTAAGGCAGTTAATTCTTCATTTGTAAGAGTACCATACCCCATATCTTCCATCCACTCACCCATTCCGGTTAATAAGTCAGCGTCGTATTCATTAAAAGATTGGACTACTTCACTTATAGGATTCTCAAAATCAGAAAAGAAATTACTAACACGATTTCCAGCATAGAATACAAGTGTTACCACAAATGCAATTACCAGAATGTAATTGGCTGTTTTAGAACCACCAGAAGTTGACTTAGAAGACATACCCAAATCAGAATCTTCTGTCTCATTTTCTAAGTCTTTTAAGTCGTTTTTTAAATTTCTGAATTTTGTACTCATAAATCGCCCTTAATTTGCGGAAAGGTTACGCAGTAATGAGCTTAAAGATGCATAAAAAGCTTCTATTTTTAAACTAATTCAAAAGATTTTGTAAGATCGTTTATAGTAAACGGTTTTGTAATAAGATCCACACATTCTGTAGCTTTTGCACGATCGTAGTTTATACGATCAGAGTTCCCGGTAAGATAAATAACTGAAGTGGAGATATTCTGTTTGATTTCTTTTACTGCTTCAATTCCGTCCATTTCTCCCTTTAAACGGATGTCCATAAGGATTAAGTCAGGCTCATTTTCAAGAGCAAGTTCAATTGCTTCATTACCTGAAGTAGCCTTTCCAACAACCTTATGTCCTAATTCCTTTACCATATTTTCAATTACTAATGAGATGATCATGTCATCTTCTACGATTAGTACACGCTTTGTTTTTCCTAGCAATTCTGTCAATGTAGTACTTCTTTTTTACTAATTATCCTGATTGTTATTTTTTCACTTCAAATGAGACTTAATACCATCATTTGTTACTTAGCTCTCGAATGAAGTGCCAAATTTTCTCCGATTCGATTAAAATTCTTGCTCCAATTCTATTGGTTCGATAGCTAATAAGAGGCCATCAAATACATCTATGTTTGCATTCCATCCAACAAAAGATTCTTTTGGATATAAAACTTCAACATTCCATGTTCTTCTTAATTCCAGTACTCCGTTATTTATATAAGGGTAAAATTCAAATTCAGGCTCATTTACCAAATGCTCTGAATTAATAGTAAACACCTCGTCTTCACCAGTTAACGGTTGCATATTTATTTCCCATCCAATGAGCATTCTTTGAGCTTCCAGATAACCGACATTAATTAAACCCGGGCTTGTGAACTCAGGAAACCAATTTCCCCAAATTCTATTTACCCCAACAGAGTCCACAAAAACAGTAATATTTGAATTTCGAATTGAAGTATTTCCAATCTTTTGCTCATCAAAAGTGATTTTGTACTCAATTGGGACACTATTTATTCCCGGACCTTCGCAAATTGTGCATCCATATAATGGTACTACTTCTTTTATCTCAAGAGCATTGGTATCCGAAACCAAAGTGAATTCCTGGTTCTTTAGAAGTGATTCTTTTGCCAAGTCAATAAGTGTATCTACCTCGTTTAACTGAACTCTTACAATTTCTCTTTCCAAACATGGATTTTCATTTTCCGGAAATAATACCCTACTAAAACCAGTATACCCAAACTCATTCAAGGTTGAGCAAATATGATCATCATTTTCTGACTGGTATCGGGCATTTAGTTCTTCTAGTTCTCTTAACTCTTTTGCTTCAATCTTGACCGGATATTCGGGAAAATCAGCTACCTCTAGCACTTCGCATGAAATTGCGATGAAAATAAGTATCAAAAAAAACGACTGAGATTTACTCAATTTTTTTGCAACGCTGAATTTTTAAAACATTACAAGATAAGAATTTTATTAGTTTGCCTCTGTTAATAACCACTCATAATCATTAATATATTTTTATGTTTGATTAAAGAAGAACAAGTCCTTTTTAAGCTAAAGTTTAGATCATAAAAAAGTGTTGGATTGACGATTAAAAAGAAAAAAATAATCATTATTGGTGGTGGGGTTTCAGGAATTTCCTGCGCATTACTTTTACAGAAACTTGGCTTTAAAACTGAAGTAATTTCTAAAGATCCTTTGCTTCCTGCGAAACCAGCAGACCCTAAACTGGTAAGTAGTTTTCCGGCTGCTTCAATTATTCCTCATTCGATAGATTACCCAAATTTGAAGACTCTTTTTGGAAATAGTCTCATTTTTTTTGAGAAGCTTTTTTCTGAGAATTTTAAAGGATTAGGTAAGCATTTGCATTACGAACTTTTTGCATATGAAGAAAAAGTACCCGAGTATGCTCCGTTAATGCACAATTATGAGTTATTGGATGATAGCTCAATCTTGAAGGCTCCAACTCACCCTTCAATCCCAACTAAATTTGGTTTTAAATCTGAATGTTTTTTTGCTGATTGGAGCATTTATTTTCCTAATCTAATTGATGCGTATAAAAAAACTGGTGGTTTAGTCTCTATCAAAAAGATTAAACGAAGTGAACTTCAGGATCTGGATTCTGATATTATCATTAACTGCACAGAGTTTGGAGGTCCCGAGCTTGCCGGAGAGGCATTTGATCCTGTAATTTACAAAGGACATTTACTCCATATAAATGATGTCCCGAAATTAAAAAATGAAGCAGGAAAAACAGTTTCCTATAATTTTACACCCGGGTACGAACATTATCACACTGAGAACGGCACTATTCTGGACGTGTACTGTTATTCGAGAGAAAATAAGCTTGTATTAGGCGGAAGCAGGTTAACAGGAACGCTTTCCGAACATGATAAGTGGATTGGCGAAAAAAATATCGAGCCGTCTATAGAAATTGGTGATGTAAATATTCCTGAGCAGATTCTTTCCATAAATAATGACATCATCAAGCACACTTTTGGGATTGATGTACATTCATTTCCGAATAAATTAGCGTATATAGGCTACCGTTTTATGGGAAATGAACAACCTGGACTAAAGCTTGAGGCTGAAGAGGCTTTTGATAAGATGATCATCCATAATTATGGACATGGGGGTGCCGGAGTTACCGTTAGCTGGGGATGCGCTTTTGAAGTAGCATCTATTATTTTAAAACGCCTACAATCTTCTGCTTTTGATTTGGACAAAGCACTATCAATAATCTAAGACTGAACTGGTCTTCGCTTAATTTTATAATTAAGCCAGTGCCCCCGGATAAGTAACAAACTTCCAATTAGAGTAACCCCTGCCTCTCCATATTCTCCGAGTGTTTCATTGAAGAACCATGCAATGAAAATGATCAAAACGCCTGATATTAGGTATATCGTAGTAGCAATCGATTCGTGTTTACGACGAAGAGAAAGAATGACCGTTGGAGCAATAGCAAGAAAGAAAAATAAATGGGTATATCCGTGAAGTTCCTCAAAAGCAGGCCAGAGAGGAATCAAAGCTACAACAACGGGAACAAGTAAACAGTGAAGTGCACAAATACTAGATAGCCCTATGCCAATTCGATCCCAAAATCCCGGTTTTTCAGTTTTCGTATTACTCATTGATTGACTTAGATAGAATTGTAAATGATACCCCTATTCGAAGTTGGGTTCAACCTTTCTCTTTTTGTTTTTATCTACTAAGTCAATCGATAAAAGAGTTGAGTTTAATATCTGCCTTATGCCAATTGGGCATAAATGTATCCATCAATGTATAGAATTTTTTGTTGTGTAAGCGTTCCAAAAGATGAACCATTTCATGAACTACTACCATCTCCAGACAATCATAACTTTTCTTGGCGAGCTCAAGATTAAGCCAAATTCTGCCAGCATTAATGTTGCAAGTCCCCCATCGTGTTTTCATTTTCTTCACTCCAAACTCCTGAACTTGTACTTTCATGATGGCTTCATACTTCTGAATGAGCTCCGAAACCATTTGCTTAAGTTGACCTCTGTACCAATCATCCAATAGTTTCATCCTCTTATTCAGTGTGTTCTTTCCTCTGATTTGCATCACTAAAGAATCGCCTTGAAGATGAACACTGGATTTAGAAGCATTCTGAGTTACAATCAAAAAATACTCACTCCCCAAAAACAAATGTTTTTCTCCGGATGAAAAATTCAGAGAGGGTTCAGGTTTTATAAACGCCGCTTTTTCTTTTTGATTTTTGATCCAGCTGATCTTAGAGGTAATAAAACGATTTAAATGTCTTTCTGAAACTCTTAATGGACAAGAAACCCGAACAGCACCACTCCTTCTGTTTACCCGAACATATAAATTCTTTATTGGCTTTCTTGAAACCTCAACTTCAACCCCATCTACCTCTATAGTATAAACCTTGCTTTTCTTTCTTCTAAACATGCTCAACGATAAGAACTTATCTGATTTTATTTTTGCTATTTTTTATGAAACACAGATTTAATTGTCTGATACTGTTTCTTTTTTTACTTAGTTATAGTCTCGACAACTTATAAATAGTTAATTGAAGAAATTTTTACGCATACTTAAATGGTTGATAGCTATTGCTCTTCTTAGCTTCATTGGGATTATTATTTTTATTCATACTGTGGATTTTTCTATTAGTCAGGAAGAAATTGATAGTGCTTTTGAGGGACTTGATTATTCTCCTGAATACTATTCTTTCACATCTGAAGGAAGAGACATGCACTATGTAGCAGTTGGAGATACTTCAAAACAAGCCGTGTTATTTGTACATGGATCTCCGGGAACCTGGGATAATTTCCTGTATTTCCTTGCAGACTCCTCAGCATTAAAAAATTACCGATTAATTGCTGTTGACCGCCCCGGATTTGGAAAAAGTGGAAATGGTATCCCTGAGCGATCTCTTAAAAAGCAGGCTGAAGTTATCAATGAAGTGCTGCTGAAAGAGCAAACTTCTGCGATTTTGGTAGGTCATTCTTATGGGGGACCAGTGATTACGCGTATGGCAATCGATTTTCCAGACTATACTGATGGACTGATTTTAGTTGCTGCATCGGTTGATCCTGGTCTTGAAGAAACCAAATGGTATCAAATACCGGTACACTATAAAATTTTGTCATGGATACTTCCTGATCTTCTGTATTCAACCAATGAGGAAATCCTGGTTTTAAAGAAGGAACTGGAAAAAATGAAGGCGGATTGGGATCAAATCACACAACCAGTATCTGTTATTCAGGGTGGGAATGATATGCTGGTCCCCAAAGAGAATGCAGATTTTGCTGAAAGAATGTTAGTGAATGCTCCAGTAGAAATGATCATGGTTCCGGAGATGAATCACTTTGTACCCTGGAACCGAAGTGATTTAATCCGAAAGGAAATTGAGCGCCTTACAATATTAACTGGCTCTGAATATTGAGTACAAAAAAATCCCAACCTGAAAAGATTGGGATTTAAATTTCTGATAGGCTTTTATTATCGGCGATTGCCAAATATTCTCAATAGCAGAATAAAGAGGTTAATGAAATCAAGGTACAAAGCAAGTGCACCCATGATTGCTCCCTTTCTACCTTCCTCCGTCTCAATATCTAATTCAAGACTCATTTTCTTGATCTTTTGGGTGTCGTAGGCAGTTAAACCCACAAAAATTAATACCCCAGCATAAGTAATAATCCAATATAATCCGGAACTATGCCAGAAGATATTAACTACACTGGCAATGATCAGTCCTATTAGAGCCATAAATAATAGATTACCCCACGAAGTAAGGTCTTTCTTTGTAAAATATCCATAAGCACTCATTGCTCCGAATGTTCCTGCGGTAATAAAGAAGGTAGTTGCCACAGAAGCACCCGTATAAATTACCAGTAAGATAGAAAGTGTCAACCCATTAAGTGCTGAATACAGTAAGAACAATCCAATTGCCATATTCGAAGAAATACGGTTTATAGCCGAAACCATCCAGACTACAAGCCCGATTTCAACTATCATTAGTCCTATAAAACCAAATTGTGAACCTAGAATCAGGCTCATCATTGTTTCAGATGACACCGTTCGTAGTGCTACGAAACCTGTAATTGCAAGCGCCAAACACATCCATGCGTACACTTTATTTATGAATGAAATTTGTAAGCTTTTAACCTGATCAGCTGTTAATTGAGTATACATTTTAGTAATTGATTTAAAAGTTCTTTTAATGCCATAAGATAATGAACTGGCACCAGAATTATTGCAATTCCTGTGCCAATTTAGCTACCGAACCAATAACTAAATTTAAGCAGGAATATGTTGACCGGATCGTCTGTAAAAATGTCCACTGAACTTTCGAATGGAGTAAAACGACTGTTACCGAACCCAAGATTTTCCCTTTCTTGCTGCCATACTAAAAAGATGGTTGAGCCCGGGCGGTACTCATATCTTAAAACAGCATTTCCCTGAATTGTACGAAAATCAAAATCGAAGGAAGAATTGAAGGCATCAACCGAAGCCTGATCCGTAATATCTTCCAATGGGGTAAAATTGTAAGTTTTACTTTGATTGAAATATTTAAAATTATAAAAGTCTGCGGAATAGATTAAAGGACGGGCATAGGTTTGTAAACTTAACTTTGAAGAAAATGTCCAGTTAAGTCGGAATTCAGTGTAGAAAATATCTAAATCAGCCTCAGAGAACAGAGTACCATAGGTATCGCTCTCATAACCATCAAAAAATTCTGGCTTTTCATTGGTCGATTTCTCAATAAATAAGGTTGGAGAAACACTTAATTGGATGAAGCTTACCGGACGATAATAAATATTGGTATAAACACTAGAGCTAAACTCACCGGATGTATCTCTCCTATACGAACCCCCTATAGAAGCATAAAAATTCTTCGTTGAGTTGGAAGTGATTTGTAGAGAACTACTCCAATCACGTGGTCTTTTTAAAACAGCGCCTCCTCTCGAGCTCCGATCATCATAAAACTGGCCTGTAAATCCGGCAGTTCCAAGAATTGTCCAAAGGTTATTAAGTTGGAAATAAGCTCCTGAAGAGTAAAAATTCATGATCATATCGCCATCAAAATTCCATGCATAGCCGCCATACGTCCAAAGTAAAAAGAAGCGAAACATATCTGAGCTCACGTTTAAATATTCAGCATATAAATGCGGGGATCTGTAATCTGCACGTTCAAGAAAACCGATGTCATTTACTTCATATCCGGGACTCATTTCTGAGTAGGTAAAAGAATACCGCAATCCTGCTCCGCTATATTTTCCAATACTAAATTCTCCAAAATAGCCATTCAAGTTTGTCTTAGATGAATCAACGGATAAATAGTCAGAGTCCACTCTGTTATAATATCTGGCTGAAGTTGTTTGGGTGTTAATAATTGAATTTTCTGTTCCATTCACCTGACTAAACGCCAATACCCCTCCTGCTCCCCAATTTCTATTAGCCCAAAAATGCTGCCCGTCTACCCCAACCTGATAAGCTGATTGATGAAGATAATTTTCAAGATAGGAACCGCTCATAGACCGATTTACAGCGCTTACAAATCCACCAATCTGGGTATCGCCGTCATTTAAATCCTGGCGCACTCTGGTTACTAAATAATTTGTTGCAGGCTCGATAGTATACGAATCGTTTATTGGTTGGACTGCTAAATTACCCGGATCAATGTAATAGTCAGCTGATTCTTCAAGTGTGTAGGCATTCAGTATCCCGAGAGATAAACCACCTTCGGTTTTTCCACTCACTTTGGCCGCTCCGGCAATAGTTGTTTCAGCTGGGCGATCCTCAAAGGTAGCGTTTATCCCAGCCTGTGCAGTCTGCCCGAATGGATCTTTCCCAATTCGGCGGCTATAAAAATTGGTATGCGAACTGAATGTGTTTTGTGATGGTGTGCTCCCGAATGAAAAGATATCACTACCCTCAAGAAAAAATGGGCGCTGTTCAGCAAAAAAGTCTTCAAAAACAGTGAGATTAATAGTAGCCGGATCAGCCTCAACCTGACCAAAATCAGGGTTTATAGTCCCTGTAAGGGTAAAGTCGGAGGTAAGTCCATATTTAAAATCACCTCCGGCTTTTACAGTAAATTCATTTTGCTCATAGAAGGGATTTCCATTATTTAAATCAGGTTCCCGTTTCAACTCTCCAGATACGTAAGGTACAATCTCCAATCTAAGTGGGCGGGATAAGTCTCTGATACCTTCTAAATCTCCAAAAAAAGAAACCTCGCCATATTCCTCTCTTGGGATTCTTGCCCAATAATTAAATTCGTCATATCGTGCAATTTGTCGCTCAAAGTTGATTCCCCAGGTTTGTTCATTCCGTGAAGAAGTAAAGCGAAGCTGAGAAAGTGGAATTCTAAACTCTGCAATCCACCCTTCTGAATTAATGGAAGTCTCAGCATCCCAAACTGCATCCCATAAAATATCCTCCTCAACATCATTAAAAAACATGATATCCTTTTGAACACCTTTTGGATTTACCCCAAACGTAAATGCAGTACGATTATCATTATAGCTGTCAATACTCACAAATATCCAGTCACTTAATTCATCACCATCTCTTCTAAACAAAGTTGAAGTGATTGAATCCGGGGAACTGTCATAATTAAAAGCCCCTACATAGAGGTATTTATCCGAATAAAGTACTTTGACTTCGGTTCTTTGACTTGGCTTGCCACCATCAACCGGGAAGTTCTGAATGAAATTTTTGGCTAATTCAGCTGATTCCCACGCACTTTCATTGAGTATACCATCAATTTGAATCGCATTGTCTGAGGTCACTCTTTGAGCCTGTAATGCGGGCTTTATTGAAGCCGATTGTGCATGTACACTCTCTGCTAAAACGAACGCAATAATAGCCATGAAAACAAAAACACCCAACGTGTTCTTCATCCGTATTCCTGTAACTGTATTCTTTTCTGTGAGCCCCTTTTCTCGGGAATTATGCCCCTTTTGAAAGGTAAGAGGATAATACAGTGCTATTGTTACAAATAAAAAAAGGGTGTTTACACCCTTTTTTATATACTTTTATAACTACTTAGGTTCCAAACCAATAGCTAAATTTTATCAGAAATACGTTGGTTGGTTTTGGATCTAAAATATTGATTAAGTCCCGGCTAAAATCATGTCTGCCATTATCTATTGAGCCTTCTCTTTGTTGTTGCCAAACAAGAAAAAATGTGGAACCTGGCTTGTATTCCCATCGAAATACAGCATTACCCTGAAGAGATCTAAAAGTGAAATCCGAGCGTGAAAATTCAAAATCTTCTGTTCCATCTTCATCTATGTCTACAGCAAAATCACCGTTACCAGATTCGGTTAAGATACCTTCGTCTTTCCCGTAACGGTCAAATCCAAAACCTCCCGGGTCATTAAACTCCCCAAAATTGCTGAACCGCGATGAAGCTATAAAAGGTCTGAAATAGGTTTGGAGACTGATTTTTGGTGTGAATGTCCAGTTTAAACGAATACTAGTTGAAAGGTTCGCACTTCTTGCATCAGCAAAAATATAGCGTTTACCAAAGGTTTGATTTGCATCGGGATCATTGACACCTCGGTCGATAGTTGCTACATATTGATCTTCATCTAACTCAAAGCCGATTTCCGGGGAAATACTTAACTGAATAAATGTGGTTGGTCGATAATTAATATTTAACCAGTAATAATCATCGTACTCATTTTCAATATCCCTCCTGTGGAATTGTCCGGTGCTAAATGACAACATCTTAGAACGATCGCTTCCAATATTGAAATTGATATTGTAGTCACTGTTGTAATTCATCAATGGTCCGCCTCGTGTTAACCGGTCAGAAACCCTACCGAATGAGGTATTAAAGTTCCCGTTAAAGTACCATTGATTCTTAAACCTCATGAAACCACCCAGATTGTAATTCTGAAACAACCGGTCTCCATCATAATTCCATCCATGTAAATGATAGCTCCACATTTCCCAGGCTTGTACTTTTTTGGGTGCAGTTTCCTGCCATTGAAATGCAAAAGCCACAGACCTGTAATCTGCTCTGTTTTGAAAACCTAAATCGTTAGTTTCATAACCAGGACTAACTTCAGAGTATGTTGCTGAACCCGTAAAATGATCTCCGGAAGACTTTCTGATACTTAATTCTGTAGCGAAACCTTCTAAACTGGTTTTTGTTGGATCAACATTTAGCTCGTCTGAATCAACACGTTGCATATATCTTTGGGGAGCTCGCTGAGCCATCTCTATTGTTTCCGCACTACCGTTAATCTGGCTTACCGAAAAAGTACCACTAACAACATACTCACGATCATTCCAATTATGTTCAAAATCAACCCCAGAAACATAAGCTGAGTTTCTCAGATAGTTTTCGAAATACGTTCCATCAATATTTCGGTTAACCGCACTTAAGAATCCACCGGCAACTGTATTCCCTTCGTTAATGTCTTTTTTAACACGGGTTACCAGATAATTTGATGCAGGCTCAACACTATACTTTCCAGTAGATTGTCCTATTACATTTCCCTGATCTAAAGTAAAAGAAGCTGTTTCTTCCAAGGTATAAGCATTTAAAACTCCTATTGACCAACCGGATTTAGTTTTACCACTTATCTTAGCTGCGGCTGCAATATTAGTCTGAGCAGGCATATCCTGATAAGAACTCTGAAGACTATCTCCGTTAAATACCGATCCATTGCTGAACTCATTATATCTTCCCAATGATCCTTGAGGAGAGCGCCCTATCCTTCGGGAATAAAAAGTATTCGGATTTCCGAAGTTATTATAGGTACGGGTACCTCCAAACCGAAAAATGTCATTCCCTTCCAAAAAGAAAGGTCTGCGTTCACTAAAAAACACTTCAAACTGTGAAAGGTTTATAGTCGCTGGATCAGCTTCAACCTGACCAAAATCAGGGTTAATCGTTGCTGTAATAGTTAAATCTGAAGTAAGCCCGTACTTGACATCCCCACCAAACCCAAAGTTAAGTGCATTACTCTCGTAATACGGATTATCAGGATCTCCTTCGGGCTCTCTTGTTAATCTTGAAGATAAATAAGGTGTAATCTCAAGTCGACGTGGTTCCTGGAGATTTGAAATCCCATTTAACCTTCCAAAATTTGATACTACACCAGCCTCTGTTTGTGAGGTAGGCGCCCAGTAATCAATTTCGTTATGTCTCGCTATTCTCCGCTGGAAGTTAATTCCCCAACTTTGGTTAATCTCTTGGGAGCTAAACCTGAGTTGGGAAAGAGGAATTTTCATCTCCACCGACCAGCCGTTGGCATGTGTTTGTGCTTCGGCTTCCCATACCGCATCCCATAGCACATCTTCGCTGTTATCATCAAAATAAAGGATATCTTTTTGTACGCCCCGTGGATTTACCGCAAACGTAAACGCTGTGCGCTTATCATTATAACTGTCGAAACTAACATATACCCAGTCACTGGTTTCATTTCCATCCCGCCGGAATAAAGGACTTGTCGTAGAATCAATGTCAGTTTCAAATGCCATTATCCCTACATAAATATATTTATCTGTATATAAAATTCTGGCTTCGGTACGTTGAGAAGGCTGTCCCCCATCTACCGGAAAACGTTGGGTAAACCCTGTGGCAATCGGAGCTGTTTGCCATATTAGTTCATCGAGATTTCCATCGAGTGTGATTCCTTCTCCGCGTATTCTTATGGCCTCCATTGTTGGAGCATCAACATCCCCCAGTCTGTAATCTGTTGTAAGATTAACCCCCGAATTTCTTTGTTGTTCTACCGATATTTCGACCGGTAATTGTTCCTGAGCTGCTACTTTCGTCCCGAAAACAAGACATACTATGAGCAGGGGTAATAGTTTTTTCATGATATAACCAGGCTGGGCTTTTCTCCGGCAAGTCAGAGTTTCACCTCTGAGTATTGCCGGATAAGCGATTCAAATTTTCTTAGGGGTTTGACGGGAAGAAACTTCTATCGTTTCCTTGATTTACTAGTTTTTACTTATTTCAATATCTCCGTGAAGAGTCTTAAAAAGAAACTCCGGACCTCCACCATTTACGGTACCGGTAATCCATTTATTCACTGTTACAGTGTATTTACCGTCTCCACTTGATATCTCCGAGGCACTCGATGAACGATCGATACTCATATCAAAATTTGTGTAAACATCACCATAGTCTGTTTTCATTTTTCCTGAAAACTTAGTGTTTCCCGGAAATGAAACCTCAATATCTCCATTCAGACCGGTGAAAGACATCGGAGTATTAGGTGTCACAGAAACCATAGAGACTTCTATATCTCCATTCACACTATTTACTACGACCGATCCTCCAACCTGAATCATTTCGATATCGCCATTGGTTGCTCGTACTTCATGCTCACCCATTACCCCTTCGATCACAAGATCACCGTGAGTTACCTGTACATTCATTGAGAAGTTTTTAGGAACCCAAACCTCTAAATCCAGATCGTGAGAGTTTGGTGCAGTTTTAATACGAACGGTGTTATTGTCTTCGGTAATCTCAAGTCCAACTCCATTTGTAGATATTCTACGAAGTCCGTTCCTGCTGTAATTGCCATCGTCATCATCGTCGTCTCCATCAAAGACAACTACCACATCGTCTCCGTCATGTGCTTTGATGAGGATGTCATCTGCAAAAACAGCGCTAAGATTTAATTTACCGGGGCTGCCGGGATTCGTTAATGGTACCCGAAGGTTGTCCTGACCAACAACAATCCCGGATGTAATAGCCAACATGCCCAATACGTAGATAATTGATTTAACTCTTTTCATGATTCTTCTATTTGTATTATGATTTTCTTGTGCGGATGTAGACATCACCGTTAACCAATTCAAATCCCATTTCGATAGCTCCATCTCCAAACTGGATGGGCGAAGTGTTATTGATTTTGTAACGATAGCCATCACCCTGCTGTTCCTTGTTCAATCGGTTAGGTAGGCGTTTTACTTGCTCAAAGTCTGTGTATAGTTCACCATGCAAACTTTCAAAGGTTACAATGGCGGATAAATCTTTTGGAGAATAAATCTCAATTGTTCCGTTTACGGTCTGGAAATCAGTGTTTTGTGTAGGACGTTCCAGATACCAAACTTCAATATCTCCATTTACGGTATTTGCAGTAACATAGCCGCGTACATCTTTTACCGTTACAGAACCATTCACATTATTTGCTTTCACCCCTTTCTCCATCTTAGTCACTTCTACTTCTCCACCATTTACCGTAGACGCCTGAAGGGCCATATTTTTAGGGACTTTAATTTCCATATCATAATGTGCATTTATCCGGTTGCGGTCATTGTCATCCCAATGCCAGTGGTAGTCTAATCTACCTTTATGAAATTCCACATGGGCATTTGGAGAATCCACATACACATACAGTTTACCTTCATATAAACGGTATTTCAGTTCATATTCAGCAGCTTCTTCTTTAGATACATTGCCTCTTTTTTTCCATAACTCTTTGGAAGCATTGATTTCAATATCATCTCCGTTATAGCCGGTAACCTTCACATTTCCGTTGATGTTTTTAATCACAACTTCAGTGTCTTCATTAAAGTCCTCAGAGCTGATTACCATATTTATTTTTGCTCTATATGGATCGTATTCTGAATCCATTTCCTCGTACCAAAATCCACCCTGGTAATCATTGATATTATTTAATCCCGGAAATTCAAAATCCATAGGCATATCGAAGTTGAAGTCGAAATCGAAGTCTGGCATTTCGAAATCAAAGTTGAATTCGTGATCGAAATCAAAGTTCTGTTCAAAATCCAAATCAAAATTTGTCGCCATTGCTGTTTCTACAGCATGCTCTATTTGATTTTCAACATTGATCAGGATGTTCTGGCTATACCCGGAAACCGAGACTGTAATAAGAACGATTAGTGACAGACATATTCTTTTCATAATAGCACCGCTATTGTATTTTCAACTTTCTGTTTAGTAGCGCCCGTAAGATCTTTTTCATTGATCAGGCGCTGGAATTCATTCGCAGAGTTTTTAACTCCCAATTCCACCATAGCATCAGCCAGGGCTACGATTACGATATCGTCATCCTGATTTGCAATCGATTTAACAAAGCCTTCGCGCACCATTGGGTCATTCCCCCACCGGGTTAATGCCTCAATGGTTTGAACTCTCACGTTGATACTCTCATCATTATTGAGTGTAAAAAGAAGAGCGCGAATGGCTTTTTGATCAACAGAGGGCAGCTGAGTGCTTATGTTAACTGCCCTCAAACGATCGGTGGTACTTGGTCCTTCCAGCATACTTACCATCATCATTTCCCGCATAGTTTGCATTTCGGAAGTGAGCTCACGGATTTCTGCATCACCGCTGCTCATCTGATTCCCAATAAATCCTCCAACAATCAACAGGACAAATGCATAAGCAACTCTGGGCATGGTTACCTGATTCAGGAATTCATGCAGTTTTTCGCGGATAGTTTGCCGGATAGAAATTCTTGCTTTACCCTTTTCTGCTTCCAGCATCGCGTAAAAACGACTGCTCATTTGACTGGAAGGTTCAGGAACCTGAATCATATCCAGTTCATCATGCAACTGCTCCATGGCACGGAAGTCGATGAAATCTATATCGCCTTTAGCGATCAACTCCTCAACCTTCTTTTTGCCTTCATCGTCGAGCGTACCTTCGAGATAGTCGGCGATTAGTTTTTCATTATTTTCACTCATGGCTGTATTCCTCACTTAGTGTGGTAACAATCTGTTTTAAATCTTTCATTGCTCTGAACATCCGTACTTTTACCGCGCTTTCGGTAACGCCCTGGATCTCTGCTATTTCCTGATATCGGAGTCCTTCAAAGCGACTCAGCAACACCACTTCTCTTTTATCTTCGTCCAACTGTTCAATAGCTTTTTCCAATAACACTTTCTTTTGATTCCGCTCATCCATTTCCGCATATCCGGCCGGAACTTCACCCGGGATTCGCTCTTCGTCAAGAATTTCATCCTCCTTTCGCCGCTTCTCTTTACGATAGTGGTCGATGTGGGCATTTCGCGCGATGCTGAACATCCAGGTGGTGAACGATCCTGTGCCGGAGTACGTGGTTCGATATTTGAGCATACGCTCGAACACCGATTGAACAAGATCCTCGCTAAGTTGGGACTCGAAGGTTTTACGATAGAAAAAGCTATACAGCGGACGGTTGTATCGCTCGAAGAGCAGACCCAGTTTATCCAGGTCTCCGTCCTTCACTTTCATCATTAATGCCTTGTCTGTCGTAGAATCCAATATTGTTCTTCTTATCCCGAGTTAGCGTGCTCGATCATGTACACTGATGAGATTGGGAAAGGTTACAGAAATTTGACGATTATTTTGAAAATAAGAGAGGTCATCCTGAACTTGTTTCAGGATCTTATGATTCTTGTTTAGTGCAATAATTAAGCTAATGTTCTTTTGTACCGACAAAAAAACCAAAAACTCCCAGCTGCGAATACTGGTCGGCGTTCGCTTAGCTTCTGCTGTATAAATCCAAAGGTCTTCGTTCTTTCTTCATAGCTTTAGTAAGCCGAGCCTGTGTGGATTTCTACGCTCTTCGAGCTTTCGCAGAATCTCAGGCTCACTTTTTCCGACCACTATTCTAATGCCGGAAAAAAATTTTTACTATCTCTGAGATTAACTCAGCTCCACCTTTTCCCCTACACATTCTTCAAGAAACCGATGAATAGAAATAATCTGCTGATGTCCGAATTTTTGCCCCAGATAAGCTACCAGAAAAAGGGATAGAAATATCAGAATAAGAATGGGTACCGACCAAAATATGATACTTTCTTGCCCTAACGACCAATAAGAAAGACTCACCATGGCAGCGATCATGGTTACGAATCCAATGAAAGAATAGAAAAACATGAACATGGTCCACACAGATGGCTTGGGACCATACAATCCCCGAACTAAGCTACCCATTTCAGTTTTCTCAAAATGGATCGTAAGCTGAGGCGACCAATAGTGCTGGTCTTCTTGTTTCGGGTAGATGGTTGCGAAACCGGGTAATACCTGTCCTTCACATTTCACTTCAGTAGCTGCAAGTCGTTCCTTGATTATCCGGTGTAACTTCTCCGGCGTTAGCTCAGTTTCGAATCGAATCCTGGGTCGGATTCTTGTGAAAGTAATATGTTCAACCGGTTCAATACTCAATAGTCTTCGCAAAAAATTAAAACCAGTCTTAGACTACTCTATTTTCTGCTATGAATCAATTCTTGCTCCCCAAACAAGGCTAATCATTTGATAAAAATTTTCCTGACTAAAGGTGTACTCTTTCTCTGTATCCACACGGTGAATGAGAACCAGGTTTGATGCAGGATAAATTCCCAGCATATGTACGCCAGTACCTGTATGATAGAATGATGTTGTCGAACGGTCTTCGGTTGGAACCAATACATACCACAACATCCCATAAGCAATGCCATAACCCGGATTGTACAGCGAATAAGGTTTTGTACTGGCTTCTATCCAGGATTCCGGAATAATTTGCTCTCCCTCCCATTTTCCGTTCTGTAGATATAGCTGACCATAAAGTGCCATATCCCTTGCCGACATTCGGAAATGATAGGCCGGATATTTTGACTTATTCATTTCATACTGATAAAAGCCATCGGTTTGAGGAAACCCGAATTCATCTTCTGATTCAATTTCTTCCAGATCAATAGAGGTATATGTCCCTTTAAAATCTTTCGTTCCGAGAGGCTGTGCTATTTTCTCATAGAATAACTCATAGATTGTTTTCCCGGTTTTTACTTCCAGAATATGAGCTAACACATTGAAATCCCAGTTATTGTAATAATAATGCTCACCGGGTTTGTAAGTGTCTCTTTCAGGCTTTCCATACATCATGCCTTCAGAAACGGCCGCCGCGGGATGATATACTCCGGATCTTGATTTCAGAATATCAGCGATACGGGCTGACTTTTCCTGTTCTGAAAGAGGATGAATATCATCAATATTAAGCTCTGCAATGGTTTGATTGGTATCAATAATACCCTCGTGAACTGCAATCCCATAGAGCGAATTCAGCATAGCCTTACGAATAGAATGTATGGTGTGCTTTTTTGAAATATCTCCCCATTCAAAAGCTATTTTTCCATCAACCAGAATAAGCATAGAAGACGAGCCTGCTTCTTCAAGAAAGTCACTTAATTCTTGGAGTCGGGAAGCATTAAAACCCGCCTCTTTAGTACCTATATACTCAAAATCGGTTCCGGAAGGCTGTGAAAACAGACTGATTTGAAAAGTAATTAGTAAAGCAAAAGTGAAAAAAAGATGTTTGATCATGATTCATTTTTAAGTCAGGCAACTAACACTGATTTGAGTAGAAAAGGTTTCAAGAAATATCCATTGCCTTTAAAATAGGGTAATCGAAATTTAGTCTGCGGGTTTGACGCGATAGGTAGTATGTGCCTCCTGAATCATCTCCTGTTCCGTTTTATCAGGGAATAGAAAGTAACCCGGAGCTTTGATTTCTTTAACCTCTTCCACCTTTATCAGAAATACAGAATCAAATGGATAAATGCCTTTAGTTATTTTCTCTAATGGCGTTGCTAGTTTTTTAAAATCAGAATATGATTTCTCGATCAGCTTACACTCCCCTTTCAACTGATACCCTTTTTGCACAAATACATCCACAAAACTAACCGATACCCTGGCATTCTGTTGTACATTTTCCGCAGAACCGGGCGAGGCTATATTAGCGATGATCATGGTTTCATTATCAACGCATGTAAATACTTCTTTGGGTGAAACATTGGGCTGGTTATCAGCCGATGAAGTTGCCAGCCAGCAAAGTACGCTTTTGTCGATATATTCTTTAATGGTATCGGAAATCATTGTTCCAGATACCAGTGAATTGACTGTTCTATATAATGATCCAATACTTGCTGAATTTCTTCGAAGTCTGTTAATGGAAGAATAGCACCCTTAAATCCTTCATTAATTTCCCATGTTCCGGAAGTAAGATCAGGAGCTTCTGAGTAATCCAGATTTCCTTCATTTGGATAACCTGACATATAGAAATAAGGCGATCCAACCATATCATCCTTCATTGCAAGACCGAATCCAATCCCGAGTTCTTCTGTAGCCTGAACGTAAATACCTGTATCAAAATGATGGGGCCAGATTCGAATTGAGACCTCTTTATCAAGAATACCAAGAACTTTTTCACATGCTTCGTTGGCAAGCATTCGCCACTGCATCCATTCATCCAGATTATGGCGGTTGATCATCTGGAAAGGCTGATCTTTAAAAGTGTAGTCCGGTATTTCAAAATGCATGGGCTCTGAAAACCCTTTGGGGTCAAGTCCGGATTCCTCAATTCCTTTCTTTAATTGATTCTCTACCTCAGCCTGTGTTTTCAGAACTGTTGAAACCGTTTGAAAAGCTTCTTCTTTTTCATCCACCAAAAGCATGCAGAAATCAGTTATTCGAAGCACCAGCTTGATCCTGCCTTTTGGTGACTCTATCCAGTGCGTTTCCAGCCAGTTTTTTTCAGGAACAAACCCCAAATTTGTATGACTATCTTCTTCTTTCTTTTCTACAAATGTCCGACCTGCTTTTGCAAGAATCTGCGACAAATAATGGATTCGTTTATCTGTTTGATTATAGCTATTCATTTATCTTTTAATTGACTCCAAATCTACATTTAACACTTTCCATCCATTCTGGAAAGAACTCACCCCAGCTACCGTGATAGTCTCTGCAACATAAGGAAGTACTTCTTCATTGATCTCTTCCCCATCTTTTCCTTTCACTAAGTAATAATCGTACTTGTTCCCATTCTCCTGAAGAACCCGCATCACCGGAGGAATTCCCCCGCTAATGCATCTAATTGCACAGCTTTTATGGATTTTTCCTTCTCCGGGCTTCATCACTCCGAAATAACATTTTGGATCTAATATTTCACCGGACAAACTTACCGCTCTCTCTTCAGTGAATGGTCCTATATCTGAATGAATGATCTCACCAATTATCTTACCAAAGCTTTCCTTTTGATCAGTTAGCTCTAAAAGTGTAATACCATCACCATAGATTAATGTCCCGTTAAAGATAACTTCCTTGCCATCCAGTTTGCCCTGCTCACTTTCTATATCTGAAATGATTTCCTCAGCTCCGAATTTTCCAAAACCGACTAACAGAATGTACGCTATGCTGTCTTCACTGGAAACTTCCAGTATCGGAACAGGATTATCGTGATAAATTCCGGTCACTTCAGTAATTGTCCCAAACTCAAAGTGGTGGTGGTTAAAGGGCTTTTGCATGCTTACTAATTCAAAAGCAAGAATGGGGATAACAACAAAAAGACCTATCAATATTCTTTTAATAAAACGCCTATTTGATAGAGGCATTTCGTCCCGCCAGCCGATGTAGAATTCGTCGTTACTCATGCTTCCTCCAATACTGCAGGTTCTACAAAAGTACCTTCATCTTTCGGAACAGGATTTACCCAAACCTTTCCATCCAGAACTTTTAGTTCATATGTTTTGAGCTTCTCGGTAAATGGTGGCGGGGCCTGACCGTCTTCGGGTTTATATTGATAACCATGCCACGGACAGGTAATACATCCATCTACAATACGTCCTTCTCCCAGCGGTCCCATCTGATGTTTGCACACATTATGTACCCCGGATAGTTTTCCATCATATCTGAAAATGGCAATGTTCTCTCCTTCCACAATAATCGTTTTAGCGCAATCTTCAGGGATCTCAGAAGTAAGGCAGACTTCAATAAATCCTCCTTTCTTCAGTAGATTGATATCTCTCGATATCCTTCGGTTTTCTTTGATTCCTGCTATGATATGGAGAGAAGCCAGAATTGAAAATCCTGTAATCAAAAATACCCAGTAAACCGGATGAGTTTCATATTGCAAGGCTCCGAGTGCAATGTGTAAAACCAATAATCCATAAGCCACATACACTCCCATATGCAACGTTTTCCAGATTCGGGGAGATAAGTTGTTAAGCCAAAAATCGTGGCTTGTAGCCGCCATCAAAAAAAGAATGATCAATGCAAGGAATCCTAACGTTTGGAAAGGAAACTCACTTATTTCCCGATAATGCTCATTGGAGGTAAACACACTCACAATAGCATTGGTATCTCCCAAAGCATGAAACTGAATAATAGAAAAGACACCGTGAATGAGTGCTATAACAAACATCGAAACGCCGAGATGGCGACGGTTATAAAGAAGTGGTAAGAATTTGGTGTTCAATCTTGCAAGCGGTCCAATGGCCAGAATAATATGCAGAAGTAAAAACGCAGTAATTGCTGTCGCGCGAATAATTAAAGTTTCTACGGTGATCTCTGGATGGAGCCATAGTTGGAATCCTGTAAAACAGGCGAGTGTGAATAAAATCCCCAGCCAGAGAATTTTGTCGTAACTCTTTTTCTGTTTATTCCACTGAACCGATGTATAGTTTACACTCATTTTATAGCAGAATCAGGATTGTAATTACGATGATGGAGATCAACACCCACAATCTGAGATGTGTTTTTCTTAAAGCAGGATTCATGCTTTTACCATTTAATTAGAAAAAGAGGCCAGAAGGTTACCAACCCGGGGAAGATCAAGACTTTAAATAGTTTTCCGCTGCCTTCTACTCCATGATCAACTTTAGTCAAACCTTTCCAGATAAAGATTACAGAAAACAGAATACCTATGATGATATAAGTCAAGATGATTGTGAGGATTATTGTAATGGTTTGTTCCATAAGCTATAAATTAATCCTCCCTTGAGGGAGGTGTTTGAAAAAAGCGAAAGCGTTCGAAGACTGAGGGTGTTCTCAGGTTTTGGTATTTGACACCCCTCCCCGCCTCGGGCGGTACTCCCCTCAAGGGGAGATTAAATAAATCGATATTTATTTCAGAGCAATTATTCATCATTTAACCGGCAGCACCCCCGCATAATTAATTCCTGTTAATCGATGGATATCGTAATCGAAGGTGCTCAGATCGTTGTGATTGAATTTGGAAACGGCATCATGTCCGCAGGCACGGGCTATTACTTTTACAAGTTCGGTACTTACTTCAAAGAAGTTTTTAAGTTGATTTGCCGAAGAATCGATAATAATTCGCTTTCTTAGACCTTCTTTTTGAGTAGCAATTCCAACGGGACAGTTATTACTGTTACAGGCCCGCATCCCAAGACAGCCAATTGCCTGAAGTGCAGAATTTGAAACCGCAATAGCATCCGCACCAAGCATCATCGCTTTGGCAAAGTCTTCGGCGACTCTGAGTCCACCTGTAATAATTAACGTAACATCTTTTGCACCGACTTTATCCAGATGTCTGCGGGCTCTGGCAAGCGCCGGAATAGTAGGTACATTGATGTTATTCCGTAATACGGTTGGCGCTGAACCTGTTCCTCCGCCTCTTCCATCCAGAATGATGTAATCCACTCCAACTTCCAGTGCGAAATCAATATCAGCTTCAACATGACTTGCCGCAATTTTGAATCCAACCGGAATACCTCCTGTTTTCTCCCGGACTTCTTCTGCAACCTCTCTGAAATCCTCTGCTGTTTTTAAATCCGGGAAAGCTGCCGGGGAAATAGCTGTTTCTCCCTCTTCGAGTCCTCGGACTTCTGCAATTTCTTTAGTGACTTTATTTCCGGGAAGATGTCCGCCTGTACCGGTTTTGGCTCCCTGACCGCCCTTAAAGTGAAAAGCCTGAGCTTTCATTACTTTCTCCATCGAAAAGCCAAATTTACCGGATGCAAGTTCATAAAAGTACTTTGAGTTGGCTTCCTGTTCAGCCGGAAGCATCCCTCCTTCCCCGCTGCAAATTCCTGTACCGGCCAGTTCTGCTCCTTTTGAAAGGGCAATCTTTGCTTCTCGGGAAAGTGCCCCAAAACTCATATCAGACACAAAAACCGGGATATCCAGAATCAATGGTTTTTCAGCTTTCGGGCCGATGGTAACTTTCGTAGATACTTCTTCATCATCCAGAAGCGGTCGACTTGCAAGCTGAGCCGGTAAAAACTGAATATCCTCCCATTTTGGAAGGGTATTCCGATCAACTCCCATTGCTTCAGACGGACCATGATGGCCAAAGTTCTTGAGTCCGTTTCTGGATAATTCTTTAATGAACCCCGTATAAGGTTCCTCATCAACAGGATGAGTATCTGCATAAGCTCCCAGATATTCATCCCTGTTAAATGGCTGGGGATGATCGATCAAATATTGATTTACTTCCTCCTCGTTGATCCACACTCCTCCATCCTCAACCCAGGCTTTAAACTTGTGCAACGCTTCTGAGTTATCGTATTCACTTACACCGGTATCGTATCTGAAATCCCACCCGTGAACTCCACAAATAAGATTTTCACCTTCGATATGTCCATCCCCTAACAACGCACCTCTGTGTAAACAACGTCCATATAAAACCGAAACTTCATCTCCATACCTGATAACAACCAGATCAAGCCCATTCACCAATTTATGCTTCGGCTCTTTTTCCCCAAGACCATCCAACTCACACAGCTTAAATTCTTGCATTCCTATCAATTTGTTTAATAATACCCGATCAATAAAGTAAAAATCGAACTCAATAGCTGTAACGAAAGTATAACCAGTTAGCTACACAACTCGTGAGAAATCTTATCAATTGACACTTAGTCGGAGTAGCTTTACCCTTAAGCAAATTTTAGCCTATGACAACCCGAATATTTTTATTTATAAGCTTACTTCTAACGGCGGCTTGCGCTCAAACCTCAAAAGAAGACTCCACTAATAAATGGGATTCTGCTGAATTGGTTTGGAGTGATGAGTTCGATGGCTCAGAAGTTGATACCACGAAATGGATTTTTGAGGAAGGTGACTGGGGTTGGGGAAATAATGAATTGCAAGACTACCAACCTTTTGGTTCCGGAAATACAACAGTACAGAATGGAATTCTGAGTATTACTGCAAAACTTGTCGGTGAAGGGCAGAATGTCGGAGATTATACATCGGTTAGACTCAATAGCAAAGAAGCCTTTTTGTATGGACGAATGGAAATCAGAGCTAAAATGCCTGCTCATGAAGGAAATGGTGTGTGGCCCGCTCTCTGGATGCTAGGTGATATGTTCAGAGATGGTGGTGGTTGGCCACGATCCGGAGAAATCGATATTATGGAATATGTGAGTTACCGACCTGATTCAACCTTAGTTACCATACACACTACAGCCAATAATCATGTGGATGGTACTCAGGTTAGTTCCGGCTTCTTCCCCCTGCCTACGATCGAGGAAGAATTTCATAATTTTGGAATTCTTTGGGAAGAAAATGTGCTTCATTTTTATATTGATGAAATAGATAACATTGTTCTTACGTTCAGGAGACCGGATAACTTTAATCAGGCGAACTGGCCGTTTAATAAGCCTTTTTACTTTTTAATCAACATTGCAGTCGGTGGTAATTTAGGTGGAGCAAAGGGAGTTGATGACTCAATTTTCCCATCCACTATGGAAGTCGATTACGTACGTGTTTGGCAACTGACTGATAACAATTAATATTATGATGAAGAGAAATATACTACTAGTACTTTTACTGCCCTTTTTAATTTTGAGCTGCAACGATAGTGGCTCGGGTCCTGATGAGCTTAAAGGTTTAATTTGGAGTGATGAATTTGATGGGAATTCCGTAGACCTGACTAAGTGGCGATTTGAGACAGGAGCTAATGGATGGGGAAACAATGAATGGCAAAATTATACCGATAATAGTGCCGAAGTCAGCAATGGCACTCTGAAAATCATAGCCCGTAAAATTGGTGATGGGCAGGAAGTTGGTGACTATTATTCAGCCAGGATGAATTCTCTGGAAAGCTTTACTTATGGAAGAATGGAAATCAGAGCTAAAATTCCGGATGACAAAGGAAACGGACTTTGGCCTGCCATTTGGATGTTAGGAGAAAACATATCTGAAGTAGGATGGCCCGCCTGTGGTGAAATTGACATTATGGAATATGTGAGCTACCGGCCGAATACTTTTTACTCTACCATTCATAGTACAGCAAACAATCACCGGGATGGTACAGCAATCGGGTCGGGCGATGTATCTCTTCCGGATATCGAGGAAGAATTCAATATTTTCGGAATTATCTGGAAAGAAAATGGAATCAGTTTTTATGTGGAAGACCAGAACAATGTGATCTTTCAGTTTCCCAAACCACAAAATGCAAATGCAGATAACTGGCCGTTTGACAAGCCTCATTTCTTTTTGCTGAACATGGCAGTAGGTGGAGACTGGGGTGGTTCACAAGGTGTAGATGATACTATTTTCCCCGCTACCTTTGAGATTGATTATGTACGGGTTTTTGAACTGGATTAGGAGTTTATCCTAATCCTTCTGCTTTACTACTACTCCATTCATCAGCAGTGGGTTGCCTCCTTCCGTTTCAATACTGAAAACCGGTTGCACACCTTCACCTGATTCGCTGACGCTATAAACTGTATAAGAGATGTACTCTTTAGCCTCTTCATCCCATGAGAGAATGGTTTCCCCTCCCTGGATCTCCCCCATTTGCTTATGACCTGAACTAGTGAGCATTGGGTGATTAGGAGTAGCTTTCAATTCTTTGGTTTTGAGAAGGAATTCAATCCCCGATGGTTCTTCAATCCTCTGTGCATGTATAAGCGTTAATGTCGTAATCGCATAATTCTCAGGAGTGTGTTCAATGAGCTTATTCACCTTCATTACCGACTTGAGGTTGGTTACCGGATCAACAGTAATTACCCTATCTCCTACTTGTACCTCACTCAAATATTTAGAAGACCCATCTTCCAGTGAAACTAACTGATCACCCGGGAAGCAAATATCCGAACCATAGGTTGCATGTTCGTCTTCAGTCAGATCTAGTCCTGATCCTTTCATCATCTGAAATGAGAATTCCCTTGAAAGCACATAAGAAAGCTTCAGAACAAAGTTTTCCTCAACCTTATCAATGGCATGAATATCTTCAAAATACTGCTCCCAGACTTCTCCATTGGCACCAAAATTTGGAACTAATGTTTTGTACAAAGTTCCGGTCTCTGTAGTGTAAAACACCATTACCCCCAGATCGATTAAGTCCTGCCGCGCAACGAGTTTGTATAAATCCACCCGCTTACGTTTACCATCGTCACCGGTTATGTAGATAGGATCTCGAAGTTCGTATCGATCGAGAATGTATTTGTTCTCAAACTTCACATAAGTATCGTTATCCAGATCTTCTATTTCAAAGGTTTTTGCAAGTTCATATTCTTCCTTGGTAATAGGTCTTGTATCCTGTGCAATTCCCAATTGTGAAGAAAGTAGACTGATTAAAAACAAGAATAAAAGAGATTTAAATACTCGCATATTGATCTAAGAAATTTGTTTAAATGCTTTGGCAAATGCTTCCATTTGTGGCATGGTACCAATACTTACCCGGCACCAATATTGATCATCGAATTCCCAGTTACGTACAGCAACACCACGTTTAAACATTTCCTGAGAAAATCTTTCGCCTTTCATGTTGATGGGAAACATTACAAAATTGGTTGATGATGGTATATATGAATACCCCTCTCCTTCAAGAACCTTATAGAGATATTCTTTGCTGGCCATCGTTTTAGCTTTGGCTGAATCAAGAAATTCAAAATCTCTGTACGCCACAGCAGCAGCAGCAATTGTTGGTCCCGAAATACCCATGAAACCACGGCAATGATCAGTCAGAATTTTAGTATTCTCTTCATTTGCTACTGAATACCCCATTCTCAGACCTGCAAAACCGTATAGTTTTGAAAACGTACGAGCTACAATTACATCATATCCTTCACGAACCAAGCTTATCATGCTGGCACCATCAGGATCATCCAGATATTCTATGTATGCCTCATCAATAAATACGGTCGCTTTTTTTGAAACCCTCTTACAAAAAGATTTTAATTCTTCGGTGTCGAGTACCGTTGCTGTTGGGTTATTTGGGTTAACCAGATATACCAGCTTAGTATTCTCATCTATTTTGGCTTCCATAGCTTTAAGATCCAATTTGTACTCAGAGGTAAGAGGAACCCAACGTACTTCAGCTCCTAATTCTTCAGCAAAAGCCGGCATATCTGCATAGCTGGGATCAGCGGAAATAATATTACCTCCAATTTTAGTGTAATAGATTCCACTTGCTGTAAGAATATCAGATGAACCTGCGGTAATAAGAACATTCTCAATTTTTACCCCTTCTTGATTGGCGATTCTTTCTATAAAAGCTTCGCCTTCTATGAATGGATACTGGTACCCTTTCTCTAATGCTTTAACTATGGATTCTTTAGCTTTAGGTGATGGACCAAATGGATTTTCGTTAGCCATAAGCCTGATGAAATCCGGAGCATCTTGTTGAAGTGTTTTTACAAATTCTGCATCGGAAACAAATTTCCGTGAGGACTTCAGGTTTCTTTTAATTTCTTCAATGCTTCGTGTTTTAGGAACAAAGCCCAATGTAGACATTGAAAGCCCACCTGCCAGAAGAGCCCCCCCTGATCTTAACCACTCTTTTCTATTCATTACAGATCCCATATTGTTAACCCTTATTATTTACCCTTTTGTTATAGGATAGTTAAAATTTTGACCACTAACTTTACTATGAATTTCAGCAACTACGCTTCTTGCCGATTCAAATGCGCCTGCCATCCACGCATTTAAATAGGTCATGTGTTCACCAGCGAAATACACATTCTTTTCCGGTTGTCTCAGTACATCATAAATTGATGCTCTGGACCTTGAATTATATTCTGCCCATCCTCCCATGCTATACCTGGTTTTATCCCAGTTTACAGAAAAAGATTGCTCGAATTCTTCGTTATACTGAGGATGTATCAGGCTACCTTTTTGTAAAGCGATCGCTTCTCTGTCGCTATAATTCATACCGCCTGTTTTCTCAGCTTTATCACCAAAATTGTAGTATCCGATCAGCAAACCTTTTTCAGAGTGATAATCGTTAGATGGATAGAAAATCTGTTGAATGTCATTATTGGTATTAGTAATCCCACCATAAATACCTTCGTCTTCTTCCCAAAAACGTCGTTTAAACTGTAATCCAATCTTTCCGGTTGTATTGTAACTTGCGTAATCAATAGCACGACTTACCGTCCCTGAAAAATTATGATTAATGTAACTGAGTACCGGTAACGGAATGGTGCAGATACAGAAGTCAGCCTCTATCATTTTTTCTCCCTCTCTGGATGAATAAGCGACTTGTACGCCACTTTCTTTATTATTGATAGAAGTGACTTCTGCCTCCAGCGTAATCATCGGTTTAATTTTTTCCTCAATCGCGCTGGCAATCCTATCCATGCCACCAACCGCCTGGAACATCGTCATTTGGAGTTCATAGGTATATTCTGCCACATTGTAAAAATCCGGTTCCATCAGTCCTGATGAAATAATATCAGCAAGTTGAAAGGCTTCTGAGTCCTCCCCTGGATTTACACCTGGTGCAGTTTTGTAGCCCCTTCGGGCTGATGCTTTATATAAATTATCCGGATCGAGTCCTCCCTCAGCCTGAAGAAAGTGAAGAATTTTCTCGATATCATCCTGAGACATTGGCAGGTTCAATTCACCCTGATCTACGGCTTTCGCTAATAACTCTGAGGTATATCCCCGAATATCATATTGGATTTCGCGTTTACGGATTTTCCGGTTCGACAGAGGCCCGTCTCCTTCACTGTAAAAATAGGCTGATTCATTAACATTGTTATAAATCTCGATTGGTACACCGAATTCCTTACAATAATGTAGTGTAAGCTGGTGATGATGAGGAATTCTGCTCGGACCTGCATTAAAATAAAGACCTTTATCAAAGGATGCTTTTTGTATGCCGAATTCAGTTTCAGTATTGGTACTTCCACCACGAACACTCCAGCAACGCCCACCTACCCGATCACGGGCTTCAAGAACAGTACAATTATATCCTAATTTACTAAGTTCATAAGCTGCTGTCATTCCGGCGAGTCCGGCCCCGAGGATAACTACGCTTCCACCATCATAGGTTTTTTCAGGATCAAAAGAATAGACAGGAGCGTCTTTGATTAAATCCAGGGCGAGTAAAGAAGTGTAGGCTCCACCAAAAAGGGCACCACTTTTTTTTATAAAATCTTTTCTGGAAAAGCTGGACAACTGATTTAAAATTAAATTACAGCCTTATTTTATTTAATCAATGAAAATATAATACGGAATAATATTTTTATTACTAAACCATCTGACTGAAAATTTATGCTTTATACGCTATCAAGACTAAATAATTCAGGTTGGAAGACCTTCAATCTTCATTATTTCCAAGGCATTCGTGCTAGGGCAAGGACCAGGACGAAGTTTATATTCAAAACTCATCTTACCCTCTTCTATGGATTCTACGAAATGCCAATTACTAAGCTGAGGAATTTCGGACTCTAAATCAGCCAGTTCTAAATCATGTGAAGAAACCAATCCCACGCCATTCTTACCTGCCACTTCTTTAAGAAAAGCCGCACTCCCTCCGTATCGCTCACGGTTGTTTGTACCTCGATAAATTTCATCCACAAAAAAGAACAGCGGTGACTCGTCTTCTTTCATCAGTTCATCTAACAAATATCTAAGTCGTTTAACTTCGGTATAGAAATGCGACAAACCATCATCCAAAGAATCGGTAATATTTATGCTCGAAAACACTCTGAAAAATTGAGTGTCCATAGATGAAGCGCAAACCGGGGCACCCGAATAAGCGAGGATTAAATTAATACCGACCGTTCTTAAGAAAGTACTTTTTCCCGCCATGTTAGAACCGGTAATCAGGAATAAGTCCTTTCCCTTACTAACCTGAAAGTCGTTCGTAATTCTTTGCGAAGATGGAATCAAAGGATGTCCAAGTTCTGAAGAATTGAAAAGCTCATCTGAATCAGTATCAAATTCCGGCCAGCTATTCTCCGGGTTAAGCATCGCAAAGTTAGCCAAAGAGTTAAGGGCTTCCAGCTCATAAAAGGTATCAAGCCATTTGGTAAGTTTTGGCTCCAACTCTCCTTTTAATTGTTCGACTCGCATAGCGTGGTATAAATCCCACGGCACCATAAAGTTAACTACTATCCAAACAATTTGATTAACCTGCAAGGCTGCACGACTCATTAACCCCTGCGTTTTCTTAATAAATCGCGAAGGCTGTTCGGATCCTTCCTGGTATACTGAAAGCAATTGCTCCAACTCTGAACCCTTTACGGGCTTGAATCTTTCAATATGAAAAAGAATCGATTTAAGTCGGTCGAGTATTTTTTCGATCTGATAGGTGGCATCAAATAAGCCTGCAATTTTTTGCCCATTAAACTTATAGTACAATAAATAACAAACCAGACTTATTGCGAATAGAAATGAACTTATAAATCCATTCAGCAACAATAATCCTAGCGTTATGTTAGATACCGATAGTGCACTCAGAATTGTTAATGGGGTTTTAAACCCGGTCTTCTCAGGCTTCCTAAGCCAGGTCAGCATTTGATCAATACTCCAGTCTTTTCCTGAAGTGTGTATGGTGGTGAATAATCCAATTACCCGAAGTTTATCCCTGAATCCGGTAAGAGGAACCAGTTCCTTTACTTTCTTCTGACGTATTAATACCTCTTCTTTTTCTGGTGATGGGTCAAGTAGCCAATCGGTAAGCTTCCCGGCACTTCCTTCATAAATCGAGGTATCAATAAGATGGTATAAAGAATGCTTTCCCAGAATATCCAAATCATTCGCAAAAGGATGATTTTTTGTATCTGTCTCTAATGCCTTGTACCGGATATTCGCCCAATCCAGCTCCATCCTGGCAATATGCTCTTTTTTAATGTCCCTGAGATGCTCGAACTTTTCCTGTGATTGATAGACTTTTCGGTGACGATCAACTAATACAAGGAAACCTGCTACCCAGGCAATAAGGCTAAATACATATACGGCATCAGGTAATACATCAATTGTAAAATAGGCAGCAAACAAAGCCAGCATGAAGTACCCAAAACGAACCTTTGAGAATAATTCACTCCGTTTTTTTCTTTGTTCTATCACCCTTTCGATTCGGGCTATATGTCTCTCAAGAGATAATTTCAGTTCTTCTTTTGTCATTCTTTGGTTTATTCAATTCTACTAAGGTGGCTCCCCAACTACTGCTGTCATCCGCCAGTCGGTAAGAAACCACATCATCATGTTTTTCTAAAATACTGTGTACTAATCTTCTTAAGACTCCCTTTCCCTTCCCGTGAATAATACGCAGAGAATAAATCTCTTTCTCAAGACAAGCTTCGATATAATCAGGCACCAAATCCTTCACTTCCTTTGAACTGAAAAGGTGCAAATCCAGGATACCATCAATCGGCAGTTCTATAGGTTCGGGTTCGTTCAAATTCGTTATTCGTTATTCGTTATTCGTTATTCGTTATTCGTTATTCGTTAGGGGCAACTTTTATTCCTAATTCAACTATTCCTAATTCATTCTTAATTGAATCATTTTTAATTCTCAATTCACTTCATAATCCACTACTCGCCTTTCCGCCACAATACTTCCGGCAAAAGCTACCACTTCCTGATGATCGGGGTGAACTGCATATTCTTTTAATTTTTCTTTTGACTCATGAGTTGTTGTCAGCACCATATCGTACACTGGCCCTTCAGCAGTATTATATCCAATTCCAACTTCCATGCTATTAATCGCATCAATTCTGGGAATTAACGCTTCCAGTCTGGATTTAAATTCTACTGCATTTTCTTCTTTTGATTTCCCGTTCGCTTCATCCAGAAGCCTCCACATTACGATATGTTTGATCATCATTATTTATTAAGCGTTTTTCGTTTTGTGTTCAATTTGCAATATCCAACAAGGAATTATCAATAACCAACACTTCTTACTTGTTTATTCCCTGCTGTTTATTGTTCATTCATTCCCTGTTAATTGATCTCAGGAACTCTTATTTTTAGGGTTCGGTTTAAACTACAGATTCAGGCAATCCTGTTTCCCCATGAAAGAAAACAATCCCATATTGGAAAACTTAGACTTAGATCAAATTACGGCAGACGAAGTTGGTGATGCTCATTTCGGTTCTTCAGAACTTACTCCCATCAGAGAAGATGCATTCGATCTCTCAGATTCAGAGAAAATTGAAATCATCCAGGAACATTTTGCCAAAATAATGGAAACTCTTGGGCTGGACCTTACCGATGACAGCCTCCAGGGAACCCCCTATCGCGTAGCAAAAATGTACGTGAAAGAGATTTTCCAAGGATTAAATCCAAAAAACCGTCCTGAAGCACGTACGTTCAGTAATGGCTACGACTACAGCGATATGGTTATCGAAAAGAATATTCAGGTGACTTCCTTCTGTGAGCACCACTTCCTCCCTTTTATCGGAAAAGCACACGTAGCTTATATCTCCAAAGGAAAAGTGATTGGACTGTCTAAAATCAATCGTTTGGTGGATTATTTCTCCAGAAGACCTCAGGTTCAGGAACGTCTGACACTCCAGATTGCGGATGCACTTTCGGAAGCTATGCAAACAGATGATGTAGCGGTATTCATCGACAGTAAGCATTTATGTGTTTCTACCCGTGGAATTAAAGATACTACGAGCAGTACCATCACATCGGAATTCCGTGGAGCTTTCAAAGAGAAAGAGACCCAACAGAAATTCATCGATTTCATAAGAACTAACACCGAGCTTTAAGCACGTTTTGGCTGAACAAAAACTTCACGTTTACAATACTCTTACCCGTCAAAAAGAACTCTTTGAACCATTAAATCCTCCTTTTGTGGGGATGTATGTGTGTGGACCGACTGTTTATGGTGATGCGCATTTAGGTCATGCCAAGAGTTATGTTTCTTTTGATGTTGTGCTTCGCTACCTCCGCTATCTTGGATATAATGTCCGTTATGTTCAGAATATCACCGATGTGGGACATTTGGTAGGTGATGGCGAGGAAGGTGAAGACAAACTTGCCAAGAAAGCCCGCCTTGAGCAGGTCGATCCCATGCAGGTTGCTGAGAAGTATACCTACACCTATTTCAGGGATATGGATGCGTTGAATGTACTCCGGCCTGATATTGCTCCACGGGCAACCGGACATATTCCCGAGCAAATTGCGATGATCAAAACCCTGATTGAGAAAGGGCACGCTTATAATGTGGATGGAAATGTGTATTTCGATGTAAGCTCGGATCCTGAGTACGGCAAATTAAGCGGAAGAAATGTAGAAGAATCAGAAGCGGGAACCCGTGTTGAAACCGCATCCGACAAAAAAGACCCCAAAGATTTTGCCCTCTGGAAGAAAGCCGATGATGAGCATCTCATGAAATGGGATTCTCCCTGGGGAGTTGGATATCCGGGCTGGCATATCGAGTGTTCGGTAATGAGTACCAAGTATCTGGGCGAAAGTTTTGATATCCACGGTGGTGGATTGGAGAACCAGTTTCCACATCACGAATGTGAAATTGCACAGTCCGAATGTGCCCATGATTCCCAGTTTGTGAAATACTGGATGCATAACAACATGGTAACTCTCGAAGGACAGAAAATGGGGAAATCGCTTGGAAATGCGATTAATCTGGAGCAGTTTTTCACAGGGAAGCATGATCTTTTGACGAGACCCTGGGATCCACAAGTGATTCGGTTCTTCTTATTGCAAAGTCATTATAGAAGCACCACCGATTTCTCTGAAGATGCACTTGAAGCCGCTGAGACCGGACTGAAGAACCTGCATTCGATGATTACAGCTATTGAAAAAGCAGAGCCTGGAAATGGTAAGGCTTACGATATTGAAGCGTTCAAAGCATCCTTTGAAGAAGTGATGAATGATGATTTCAATTCAGCTCAGGCAATTGCCGTGCTGTTTGAAAACCTGAAGGAAATCAGAAAGCAGATAACTGCGAATCAGGCTCCATCAAACCTTGGAGCATTACGAATATTCCTTCATACGGTAGTGGAAGAAGTACTGGGACTTTGGCCAAGTGAATCAGCCGGTGGAAATGGAGAATTGACTTCCGGTTTGGTTGAATTATTTATTGAAATCCGAAAAGAAGCCAGAGCGAATAAGGATTTTGCACTTTCGGATAAAATCCGGGATGATTTAAAGGAATTAGGCGTGCAGTTGATGGACAGAAAAGACGGCACGACTTTTAGTATTGACTGATGAAGGCGCTGAAATTCATATTCAGCAAACTCATTATTGGACTTGTACGATTTTACCAGTTAGCGATTTCCCCATGGTTGGGAAGCAGCTGCCGGTACTCCCCCACTTGTTCCCACTACATGATTGATGCGGTGAACGAATGGGGACCATTGAAAGGATTTTGGTTGGGAATTAAACGTATTGGTCGTTGTCACCCCTGGGGCAGCGACGGCTATGATCCGGTTCCTGAGAATCCTGAAAAAAAGAAATTGAAAGACTGAATAAAAAATTTGCCTCAAAAGTCCCCTCTCGAGAGGGGATTTAGGGGTGTGTAACTTAACTTATTGAACTTTGTTGTCATCCTGATCCATCGGCTGACGGAGACAGATCTTGTTGGATACCCAATCAGATTCTTCGCTTTCGCTCAGAATGACAAACAAAAGAAATTGAAATACTGAATAAAAACCTTGCCTCAAAAGTCCCCTCTTGAGAGGGAATTTAGGGGTTTGTAACTTAACTTATTGAACCTTGTTGTCATCCTGAGCCGTCGGTTGACGGAGAAGGATCTTGTTGGATACCCAATCGGATTCTTCGCTCTCGCTCAGAATGACTATTTACTTACATACGATGTCAGAAATCACATTCAAAAAACGCGTTTCCATTTACCAGGTAGAAGAAGAAAAAGACCTGGCTCCTAAATTCCAGGACGACGGACTTATTCCCGTTGTCACCACCGATTACACTTCCGGTGAACTTCTCATGCATGGCTATATGAATGAAGAAGCCTTCAAGAAAACGATAGAGCTTGGCGAAGCGGTGTATTACAGTCGTAGCCGGGAAACACTCTGGCACAAAGGTGCTACTTCAGGTCTTACCCAGATCGTGAAAGAAATGCGCATTGACGACGACCAGGATTGCGTATGGCTTCGTGTGGAAGTACAAGGTAATGGTGCCAGCTGTCACGTAGGCTACCGCTCCTGCTTCTACCGCAGTGTTCCTACCGGTAAAGACTTCTTTGAAAAAAAAGGCGAACTCGCCTTCGAAGAATCCGAAAAAGTCTTCGATCCGGAAGAAGTATACGGCGATGCTCCGAATCCTACGAAGCTTTAAAGTTAATATCCAGCTTTGTCTCGTTCCGAAGGTCTTCCTTCGGAATGCAGTCCGGAAGCTACAGCTTCCATTAGTCGGCGACCAAGCTAAGTGGACACTTGAACCAGTTCCTTTTTTATTTACAAGCCTTAACTAGGTGGGGAATTGTTAAAAAAAGTACTTATTTCATATTCATAAATTGTACCATCTTTTTTTTTCAAAAAGAATAACTCACTATTCGATTCTTTAAACAGAGAATCTCCAATTGCTATTTTATTAAATATCCTATCAGTTTTTTTGCCTAGAGGCCAAATAGCATATTCAATATTAGTTCTGTCTTTGAAACGTATAAATATCATTCCACGATCAGTATGATAATTTAAGACTTCGTCATTTAGACTGTCTTCGTAAAAAAGCACAAAACTTGCATCACTAAACTCTTCTGTAGAATTGAAATATTCAATAATATCGTCGGCAAAAAACCAAACAATAACAATGCTAATGATTAGTATGTATTTTTTATTTTTAATCATTTGGGTGCTTGTTCTCTAATATTCTACCGAAAGGCTAGAACTAGGATGTGACATACCTACATTAATTTCGGAGCCTTTAATGCTATAAATGCCTTAAGAAGTATAAGAATAACCACCACATGAAGTAAGTTTAAATTTAATCTCATTCCAAAAGTCCACCTTCAGAAACCTGTGCTGAACTTGATTCAGTATGCAGTTCGGAAGCTCCAGCTTCAACTTTTACTTTGTTGTTAGATGTAAATTGAAACGACCACTCGAAATTGAAGGAAACATGAATAAACATATTGATGCAAGTCCCGAAGCAGGAAAAGAATTTTATCAACACTTCCATGACAAAGGATCAATAGTGATGTTGAATTTGCTGAAATTTAAAGAAACAGCTGACTATACAAACTTTGAAGCATTAAAACCTGCTACGGAAATCAGTGGAGAAGAAGCCTATCAATTGTATATGGAAGAAACTTTACCTGAATTAGAGAAAACGGGGAGCCGAATTATCTATTACGGAAAAAGCCGAAACTTTCTGATTGGCCCCGACTCTGAAAAATGGGACGCCGTTTTATTGGTAGAACACGAATCGGTTTTGAAGTTTATGGAATTTGCTCAAAATCCTGACTATCTAAAAAAAGCAGGACACCGAACAGCAGCATTGGAAGATTCCAGGTTATTACCAACCAATGAAATAAAAAACTACACCTAACAAGACAGATAAATAATCATAAGCTATAATGGTATTTGGTGTTGATATGATACACTCCGACGCACAGCATCGGAGTGAGGGGTATCTAGACGAATCAAACAATCTCTAAATCGATCATTTGGCAGATCCTTCGGAAGTATCCTCAGGATAAAGAATGTGGCTTTAACATTGGAGTGAAGGATCTAATCCCAAAAAACGGCCTTAGAATTGTTGTAGGAAATAGTGATCTAATGATCGAAGCGAATCCGCAGGATGAAGAATTCCACACAGGCTCGGGCGAGTAAACCCGGACAAAGGAAAGAAGACCATTGGAATTCTTCAGCGAGAACATAGTGAACCCGACAAGAATTCGTAGCCTTGACCTTTTGTTACTGGAGCCTGTCCCGTTGCAGAACGGGAAATCAAGCCAAAAGTAAGAAGAGAATACTAGATACACTTCCTATCATTTCAAAAATCTTCCTCCGCAAACCTGCGCTGAACTAGTTTCAGTATGCATTCCCAAACTGGAGCTTGGGAACGAGTCTTAAAGAGAATCCCTATTGTTGAAAACCATTACAACAATTTTACCCTTCCGTGATACTTCCCTCCTGGCCTGACTTTATCTTGAAATAAAAAGTCATGAAAGCATTACTAACAACACTCATTGTATTAATACCGGTTTTAGGATTTGCTCAAGCAACAGAAGCTGAATATTTAAATCTAGGAAAAGACAACCTGGCGATTAAAGGCTACGACCCGGTGAGCTATTTTGTAAATGAAGAACCCCTGGAAGGACAACAAGCTCTCTCTTATCGATACAACGGCGCTACTTATTACTTTGCTTCAGAAACCAACCTGGAAACCTTTAAAGCCGATCCTGCTAAATACGAGCCAGCTTACGGCGGTTGGTGTGCTTATGCCATGGGTAAAGGCTACACCGCAGATATCAACCCCAAAACCTGCAAAATTGTAGACGGGAAGCTACTCTTATTCTACAATAAGCTGTTTACGAATACCCTCCCGAAATGGAATAAAGACGAGGCTACCCTCTACCCTGCCGCTGAGAAGAACTGGGACGCAAAGAGTTTTAAGCAGTAGTGGATAACTTATCCATCTTTTTTAAAATCAAATTGCTGATCTAATCCCCAAAACGGCCTTAGAATTGTTGTCGGAAATAGTGAACGAATGATCGAAGCGAATCCGAAGGATGAAGAATTCCACACAGGCTCGGATTAGTAAACCCGGACAAAAGAACGTAGACCATTGGAATTCTTCAGCGAGAACATGGTGAACCCGACAAGAATTCGTAGCCCTGCCTTTGCCGTAGCGGCTTCGCGCAGGCAGGCTTGATCTTTTGTTACTGACGCCTGTCCCGTTGCAGAACGGGAAGTCAAGCCAAAAGTAAGAAGAGAATGTAAATGCCCATAGATTCAATACCCCACTTCAGATCATTTAAAAGAGCCTAAGCATTAGGAACAAGTGGAAAGGGAAAATCTGAAGTACTTATTTATTAAACATCGTATCCTTTAAAAAATAAAAAAACTGCCTATTTGACCGTGCGACTTTTTTGGGTACCATTTTCGTAAGAATGCGCTCATGAGTAAAAATAAAAATGTCACCTTCGGCTGGGCGGTAAAAAACATCATCTGGCCAAGAAGAAAAACCCTCTTTATCGGCCTCCTGCTAATCATAATAAGCAGACCTGCAGGCCTGGTACTTCCGGCAGCAACCAAATATCTTTTGGATGATGCTGTTCCCAACAAAGACTTTCAAATGCTTAAGCTCATTACGATCGTCATTGTTATCTCACTAATCGTACAAGCTGTCTCATCCTTCCTTCTGACACGAATTCTGAGTGTGGAAGCACAATTTCTTATCTCGGAACTGAGAGTGAAAGTGCAGAAGAAAATCCTTTCTCTGCCGATCAACTTTTTTGATAATAATAAATCCGGTGCTCTGGTTTCCAGAATCATGACCGATGTTGAAGGAGTTCGAAATCTGGTTGGGACCGGTCTGGTTCAACTGATTGGCGGAAGTATTACTTCTATTCTTGCCCTAATCCTGTTGCTCCGAATCAGTCCATCCATGACCATCTTCACCTTAATTCCGGTTGGATTGTTTGCCTTTATCGCTTTGAAGGCTTTTGGCAAAATAAGACCCATTTTCAGAGAGCGCGGGAAATTAAATGCAGAAGTTACCGGACGTTTGACTGAGACACTAAACGGTGTTCGGGTAATCAAAGGCTTTAATGCAGAAGCATCAGAGAATCTCACCTTTGAAGCCGGTGCCAGAAGGTTATATGAAAATGTGAAATCCAGCTTAACAGCAACGGCCTTTGTAACCAGTGCCGGAACTTTTCTGATTGGCCTTGCCAGTGCCGGTATTCTTGCAATGGGTGGATATTATATGATTGAAGATAAACTGACAGCCGGTGAATTGATTTCTTTCATTTCCTTACTGGCATTTATGATCGCTCCCATTGTTCAGATGAGTAATATTGGGAGTCAGCTTACCGAGGCATTTGCCGGTCTTGATCGAACGGAGGAAATCATGAAAATGGATCCTGAAGATTTGATCGAAGACCGCCCCATCGTGCTCGAAAAAGTAGATGGAGACATCGAGTTTAACAATGTCTCTTTTGCCTATGAACAGGATAAAGAAGTATTGAAAGAGATCTCTTTTAAAGCTCCTCCGGGTTCGGTTACTGCGTTAGTGGGAAGCTCTGGTTCCGGGAAATCCACTACTGCGAGTCTTGCAGCGACCTTCCTTAATGCACGAAAAGGATTAATCACCATCGATGGTCATGATATTTCAAAAGTAAACCTTTCAAGCTATCGAAAGCATTTGGGTGTGGTGCTTCAGGATGACTTCCTTTTCGAAGGAACCATCAGAGAAAACATACTTTTCCCACGCCCTGATGCTACAGAATCAGAATTGCAGGATGCCATACAAGGAGCCTACGTAAATGAGTTTACCGATCGTTTTGAAGACGGACTGGAAACTGTGATTGGAGAGCGTGGAGTTAAATTATCCGGTGGACAGAAGCAACGTATTTCCATTGCCAGAGCGCTGCTTGCTAATCCCAAAGTGATTATTCTGGATGAGGCTACTTCCAATTTGGATACCGAAAGTGAAACCTATATTCAGAAAAGTCTGGATGGCTTGATGAAAGACCGTACCACTTTTGTAATAGCTCACAGACTCAGCACTATCCGAAAAGCCAATCAGATTTTGGTTATAGAAGATGGACGGATTGTAGAGCGCGGCACCCATGACGAACTGATAGCCAAAGAAGGCAGATACTTTGAACTCTACACCTATCAAAGCAGGATTTAGAAGATTGCTTTCATACAAGATTATAAGCTAAACTGGCTTAGCGTTCTAGCCGGAACTGTCTCTCCTTGGCGGAGACAGAAATCAAACTTGTTTGATTTCAGAGGGAGGACAGGAGTGGCTACCAATGTCTGGATCGCACTGTCCTCTCCCTGATCATCAGGCAAGCCTGCTGATCGGTCCCTCCCCAAGGAGGGACAGGCCTCTCATTCTACTCCGGATTCCGGGCATACGCCGCGGAATGACTCTATGTATTTTCCTGCATCTTATTCAGGCTAGGAATACCTTGCTGTTAAGGGATAAATAGAGTTTATTCATTTTATTCCTAAGTATAAATAGGATAAAGTGAATAAAACTTAAACTTGAAATAGGGATAAAGTGAATAGAAATCATTTTACTCTGTTGTTGTGCTTAATGCAGAAAAAACACTAAAATTGAGACATGAGTCAAAAAATAGAAGATATTAAAATAGATGACTTGGTTCTTTGGACCGAAAACCCAAGAGACCCAATTGACCCCCAAAGTAGCGACCAAGATGTAGCTGATAAGGCATGGATAGACGAACACGCCAAATGGAATTTGCTCAAGTTGGCCAAGGAAATGAAGGAATTTTATGATTTCAGTGAGTTGCCGACTGTAGTTTATCATGGCAAAAAGCCAGTTGTTTATGACGGTAATAGAAGAATGATATTGGCAAAACTAAAACATGACCTTGTAAAACTTTCAGATTTTGATAAAACTAAACTACCTCATATTCCCAAGATTATACCTTGTAATGTTTGCGACAAAGATATTGCTATTAAAAATGTATTTAGGAAACATGGTGATTCGGGTTCATGGTCTCCATTGGATAGGGATATTTTCATAAATAAGTATATGAATGGGCCAAAAAGTACTTTCCTAAAAATTGATGAATCAACGGGCATTATTTCTAAAAACCCACATTTAAATCAGGTTTTCGTTAAAAATGAAATTTTCACTACCGAAAAACTCAAAGAGATGGGCTTCGAGTTTAATCAAGATGACTTAGAGAGCAAACACTCAAAATCTGAAGCTAAAACTATACTAAACGACATATCAAGTAAAGTTGCTTCAAAGACTATAACGACAAGAAAGAATCGAGGGAAAATTATTGACGTATTAGACAAATCTTCAAGAAGTCTGATTGATGCTAACAAGAAAAAGCCACTATCAAAAATTCAAGTAAGTGCGACAGGTACTATAACGACACCCAAAAAAAAACAAGCCCCTAGAACAAAGAAACAAGAACCTGAAATTTTCAATGGTAAACTATACTTAAAGTCAGGGCAAGTTAGCGACCTATATAGAGATATTGTTGACTTATACGGATTCTACCAACAGAAAAAAGATACATTTAGTCAGTACTTCCCAAGTTTAGTTCGTATGGCGTTGAGGCTGCTTTGTGAAACTGCGGCCACCGACAGCGGATTAAACTTAGATAAATATCTAAAAGCGAATTTTAAAAACGCCAAAAAGAACTTAGACAAAGATGCCAAGACAACCCTTTCTACTCAAAATGTAAGCGAAAGTACACTAACTCAATTGCTCCATATTGGTGCCCATAATTATCAAGCTAGTAATAACCTTGACCAAACTATAGCAGTTTCTATCATAGTTGGTGAAATCATAACAATCACTCATGGCAGATAGCGAACGACATAGCCAGTTTGAATCCCCATTACGGTATCCAGGTGGTAAAGCTTGTATATTCCCTTTCATTTCTAATCTTTTTTATGAAAATAACCTTCTCGGTGTGAACTATGCTGAACCTTATGCAGGTGGTTCAGGTCTTGCACTCAAGTTATTGTTCAATGAGTTTGTAAATGAAATATTTATTAATGATTACGACTATTCAATTTTTTCATTTTGGCATTCAATATTAGAATCAAATCAAAGGTTTTGCGATTGGATTGAAGATGTAGAAATAGACATAGAGAATTGGAAATATTTTAAATCAGTTCAAAAAAATCCAGACGAATACAGCCAATTTGAAGTAGGACAAGCAGTCTTTTTCCTGAATAGGACTAATATATCTGGAGTTATCAAGGGTGGCCCAATAGGTGGATATGAACAGAAAGGGAAATACAAAATCAACGCTAGATTTAATAAATCAGACCTCATTAAAAGAATTGAGAGAATTGCCAAATTCAAGCACAGAATTAGAATTAGCAACCTTGATGGAATACGGTTTATAAAGAAAATAGATAAAAGTAGCCAAAACACCTTTATCTACCTTGACCCTCCTTACGTTCACAAAGGAGTAGATTTGTACATGAACTACTTCAAAAAGAAAGACCATGAAAATCTTGCTCGACAAGTTGAAAAGATAAATCACAAATGGTTAGTCTCTTATGACAACAATGACTTTATTATTAAGCTCTACAACAACCAGCAAAGACTTAGGTATAGTCTATCACAATCAGCTTCAAATCGAGTTGGAAATGAAATTTTAGTCTTTTCAGAACAATTAAACTTCAATAATTCGATCGAGAAACTTAAGAATGTAGAATTAATAAAATAAAAAGCAAGAAAGCACAACAAAACCTATACGCAATGCCCTTCGGGACACGGCACATAGCCAAACCGTTAAAGAATTCGCTTCGCTGTTCCCTTCTTTCTAAGTTCTTCCTTCGGAAACCTGTGCTGAAGTTGATTCAGTATGCAATCCAGAAGCTCTTACTTCTATTCTGAATAATTACCTCAAAAAGAGTATCATTATCGTCCAACAGAAATATGAACTCCATCAAAATTTTGATCTACTATGATAGCCAGAGTCTGGAAAGGAAGAACGAAAGTTGAAGACGCAGAAAAGTATACGGAGTTCATGAAATCAAGGGCAGTGCCGGATTATAAGTCGACGGAAGGGTTTATAAAACTGACTTTTCTGAAGCGAGTAGATAGTCAATACGCTTACTTCGATCTGATCACCTTTTGGGAAAGTATGGAGGTCATTAAAAACTTTGCCGGAGATGACATAGAAAAAGCTAAATATTACCCCGAAGACAACGAATTCCTTATTGATTTCCCGGAAAAAGTTACCCACTTCGAAGTATTTGCTGAGTAATCCCAAAAACCTTCTCCACTACTTTAAAGAGTCTGTGGGATAGAAAATAATTTTATACTTTAGGGCCAAACCAATCTTTGAAAATGAAACGATCTCTGTTATTCTTCTTTACTCTTTCGCTATTCACTTCTTTAACCCTTTTGTCCTGTGCAAAGAAAGAATCCGGTACTGAACCGACCTCAAAAGACGGTGCGCCCTCTTACGATCCGGGTGAATCCTGGGAACTTGTTTGGGCCGATGAATTTTCAGGAGATAAAGTAAATCCAGACAACTGGAATTATCAGGTTGTAGAGGCAGGTCGATTTAATCAGGAGTGGCAGCGTTACACGAACAGTGAAGAGAATGCTTATGTAGAAAATGATCTTCTTGTTATTAAAGCGATTCATGAAAGTGATGAACATGGACTTGATCAATACACATCAGCGCGATTAAATACTGCTAATAAGCAATCCTGGAAATACGGGAAAATTGCTGCACGAATTAAACTCCCTTATGGTGAGGGAATCTGGCCTGCTTTCTGGATGCTGGGTGCTAATATTTCTGAAACCGGTGGCGACACCCCCTGGCCGCAATCGGGCGAAGTTGATATTCTGGAATTGTATGGCACTAAAGATGACGCTACCGTGGAGGCAAACATTCATTATGCAGATGAGTCTAACTCGCATGCAATGATGGGCGCAGTGTCTTATACCTTAGAGGAAGGCACTTTTGCTGATGATTTCCACATATTTGAACTTGAGTGGACCGAAGAGAAAGTAACATGGTTTGTTGATGGAAATGAATATGCTTCCTATCCGATTACTTCCGATGAATTAACCGAATTTCATAAGGAATTTTTTCTACTCTTCAATATTGCCGTAGGAGGAACCTGGGCAGGCAGACCTGATGAAACAACCGTTTTTCCTCAGTATATGTATGTGGATTGGGTGCGGGTGTATCAGTCTGAAGAGTAAAGGCAGCTAATGAAACAAACTTTGTAGCAGTATAGGGAGCTCAAGGTGACAGCTTTAAATTTATAACTTCAGCCAATTTACTTGCTGCTTCTTTATTTCTGTGCCCCCATCCCTCGCTGCTGAAAAGAACTGGGAAGAAAAAAAATTTGGTTTGTAGAAATTCAATTTTAGCAGAGTATGAATTTAAATAGCCCCGGGATTTATCCCGGGGAAACGTAAAAATAAAAAATTCCCCGAGGCTCAAACTTGTTAAATAGAAAAACGGTATCGAGGGGGGACAAACTTGATTTGGTAATGGATGCCCAACCCTTCGAATTGAATTGCAGGCTAAAAATAAAATAGTGCCTCGGGTTGTATTAACATCTATTATCACCCCCGGATAAATCCGGGGGCTATTGAAAACAATCAGGTGAAAGAACTTACCCTTTTTAAAATTTCTTCAGCCAACTTACTTGCAGCACTTTTTTCTCTTCGAAACCATAATTCCGGTTCAACAAGCTCTACTTCGGAAACAGCTAATTCTCCTTCATTGTCCCACATTACATCTACACGTGCATAGGCAGGAAGTGGATCACAGGCGTTAACGACCTTCTCAGCAAAGGCGGTCTCTTCTTTTGATGCAGAATATTCGTGAAGTGTTCCTCCAAAATCGTCCTGAACACGGAAATCTCCGGCTTTACCCTTCTTGAGTACGGAATGCGTGTATTTACCACCAATCACCATAAAGGAAACCTCCCCTTTAGTCATGATATTCTTCTGAAAAGGCTGAAGCATCATATCTTCGTTGGCAATCAGCTCTGCAAAAATATCTTCATGTGCTTCAATATTGCCAGAATTCATTCGGTAAGTATGTCGGGCAGCTCCTGCAATGGTAGGTTTCAGAATCACTTCTTCCCACCCGGTTTCGGCAATACATTCAGTTAAAGAATTTTCCTCCCCTTGCCTGATGTACTTCGTTTCTACCACACGAATTCCCTTCTCCTGTAAATCCCTGAGATACCATTTGTCCATATTCCAGCGGATTTGGGAGATTGGATTGATGAACTGAGTCTGTGATTCAACCTTATCTAACCAGGCTTTGAACTCTTTGAAACGGTCAAAGTAATCCCAGGTTGTTCTGAATACAGCACATTTGGTGGAACTCCAGTTAAAATCAGGATCAGCCCAGTCTTTTCGTGCGACTTTAAGGCCTAGTTCTTCCAAGGCTTTTTGAAGCTGTCCGTCTTCGGTAAGAACATTCTGAATGTAGTCATTAACCTTCGTCGGGTTTACATACCTCGATTCCGTTAAAATGACTACATCAAAATCTTTCATTTATTTTCTTCTTCGGTTTTTTCCGCTGCTTTTACGGAAGCCGCCTCCACCCTTTCCTTTCTTTCGTCCGGAAGACTTTCTTCCTCCTCCGCCACCGCCGCCTTTGCGACCGGGATCTTTATCGGAGGTTTCAATGGCAACATCACGACCCTCAAATTTCACGCCTTTCACGCTTTGAATCAAACTATTTTCATAGCCCGGTTCTACTTCAAAAAAGGAGAAATTATTCTGGATATCGATTTTCCCAAAATCAGGTTTCTGACCATTCAGAGATTCGTTGATGAGTCCCATTAGCCGAACAGGATTCAGCCCGTCACGGCGACCAACATTGATGAAGTAACGATCAAATGAGCTGGCATCATCATATTTCCTGTCACTTCCACCGGAATTTCTTCCGCCGTCTCTTCCACCACGATCACGTCCGCCTTTTGCTGTTGCGTTCAGGTCTCTGGAGTCTTTATAATATTCTAGGAATTGATTGAATTCTACAGAAAGAAAATGCTTAATAAGCTCTTCTCTTTCCAGGTCAGCGAGTTTTTCCAAAGCCTGAGGCAGGAATTTCTGCATCTGCTCTTCATTCACTTTGGTTTCTTTTACGGTGTCAATCAAATCCAGCATACGAATAGCACAGATTTCTTCGCCACTCGGCATCTCTTTTTTGATGAATTCTTTGTTCACCATTTTTTCGAGGGATTTAATTCTCCTCATCTCTCTGGTATGGACAATAGAAATCGAAATTCCGCTGTTTCCTGCTCTACCTGTTCTACCACTACGGTGAACATATACTTCCAGATCATCCGGAAGATTAAAATTGATTACGTGGGTTAAACTATCTACATCTAGTCCACGTGCAGCCACATCGGTAGCAACCAATAATTGCAGATCCTTGGTTCTGAAGCGATTCATTACCTCATCGCGTTGCGCCTGAGACAAATCACCATTCAGTAGATCTACGTCGTAGCCGTCTTTATTTAGCTTATTAGAAATCTCCTGAGTTTCTCGTCTCGTACGGCAGAAAATAATCCCATAGATTTCAGGATTCATATCCACCGTTCTTTTAAGTGCTTCAAAACGGTCTTTTGCCTGCACCATATAAAAGTGATGCTCTACATTCTTCGCGCCCGAATTACGCTCTCCCACTTCCACTTCCTGAGCGTTGTGCATGTATTTCTTAGCAATTTTGGAGATTCCTTTTGGCATTGTAGCCGAGAACAGTAGCGTTTGCTTCTCCTGAGGAGTATCAGCCAGGATGGCATCCAGATCATCCTGAAATCCCATGTTCAGCATTTCATCCGCTTCATCAAGAACAAGTGTCTGAATATGTCTTACATCCAGTTTTCTGCGCTTTATGAGATCGAGTGTTCGTCCGGGGGTTCCAATAACAATCTGCGCTCCATTATTTAAAGCTCTGATTTGGGTGGAGATATTTGCACCACCATACACTGCCACAGAGGTCAGGCCTTTAATCTTTTTGGCGTATGACTTAAAATCTTTGGCAATTTGAATAGCCAGTTCACGGGTTGGTGAAAGTACCAATACCTGAACGGTCTTTAATTCAGGATCTACTTTCTGAATGCTTGGAAGACCAAATGCTCCGGTTTTACCCGTTCCGGTTTGAGCCAGAGCCACGAGGTCTCTTTGGGAGTCCAGAATGATAGGTATAGCTTCCTGTTGAATTTGTGTAGGGGTTTCAAAACCCAGAAGTTCCACGGCTTCAAGCAAATCCTGCTTTAGCCCGAGTTCTTTAAACGTTGACAATATGTTATCCGTTGTTATCCCGTTCAAAAAACTAGCGCTGTAAGAAATCTTGCCCGGAATGATGAAGTGAGCGGGGGACAAGTTACAAGCGCGACTGCTTGATTTAGACTGCCTCGTTGCGAGGCCAGCACATTCTAAACCTGAAAGGTTCTTTACACTACTCCCTCTGAGAGGGCATCAGTATCAATTATCCAGTCTTATCGTGAGCTCACGATTTTAATAAGCCTCAAAGATACGGATAATACTACCCGAATCCTTAAGACTTTAAAAATATATAATACTACTTAGCTACTTAGTTCAGATATGAAAAGAATACTTCGTCTTTTTTATCTATTAGTTTGGCATTATCGCCAAACTGAAGCATCATTTTATCAGCAGTAATTCCGGTAATGTCATTATTACCTTCTTTAGAAATTATTCTAAGTAAACCTGCTGTACCTGTTAATACGATACTAGCTTTAGGATTGATAATATCAAGCTTATCAAGTTCCAGCTGGTGAAAGTGATATACCCCGGAACCGCCGGTAACTATACTTTCAAGATTTGTATACTCGATAACAACTAAAGCGAGTGTATCTTCAGAATTTCTTTTATAATCAAAAGAAAGGATTCCATCTTTCTCTGTGATTTCAAGAGAAAAAACAGATAATGAATCCCCTGAAACTGAAAGGTGGTTTCTGGAACTCTTCTTCAGAATTACATCTACATCAGAATTCAATTGAATTTGAGTATATGGTGCAAGCTCAGCTGTCCTGAGATAATTGGTATACTGAGCGAATGATGTCATTGTACTTGTAAAGAATAAGGCAATGAATAGCATGGTGGTTTTTGTGATTGTTTTCATAAGTCTTTTAATGGAGTGAATTGATGATTTTTATTCTTGACCAGTTTGGGTCTCTTTTTGTTTAGCTTTTCGCCGTTTTATTTTTCACACACAATTTCGGGACTTTTCTACTTTCTTTTAGCATAGTAAGCCTCTATCAACCTTTATCTAAACATCTATGAAGCGCTATTATGAGTTAAAAAGCGGTACCAAGACCTAAAAAAAATATTCATTTAACACTATTTTAACATTGAACTTTCTTATGAAAGCGATTCTCAAAGCGGTTCCATAAATCCTGTTTTTGACAGTTCAGAAGGGTTTTGAGAGCGGAAGAAGAAAAAATGACTGCCTAAAAAAAGCAGTCATTTCGTAATAATCTCTAAAATAACTCAACCGTTTTGCCTGCATCTCCCTCCTTAATTGTTACCAGAAGCTGGTTCTTCCAAAGCGGCCGTACCAAATAGATTTCCGTTCCAACCGGGAAGCGTTCTTTACGGGTTTGAAAGCCATTGAATGGAGCACCATAACCAAACCTTGCTCCCTCCGGACCTTTAAACTCTACATTCACCCTATCAGAAGAATTATTTTTAATCTTCACATTAATATATACTACTTCCTTGGCCGGGGCATTGTTCTCTGCTAGTGATATCACCTTTCCTCCTTTTTTGGTTTTGGTTTTTAAAACCTCAGGTTCTTCTGTATACACTACTTTTCCATTTCCTGATACATCTGCGTCTATTTTTTCAGTAGCATTCACTTTGATAGTTCCCCAACTCCAAATTTTTAGTCTCGCAGTTTCGGCTTTAAAGCTGGTAGCATCTATTGTCCCTACTTCTGTTCCAACCTGTAGCTCTTTTGATTTACCTGAAAGTAAAACCTCTCCAACAGGAGACATTACCTTAAACAGATCTGTATCTATTTCTGAGATTTTAAAAAAACCATGTGCCGAATTTTTAAATCCGGTAAGCTCAGTCGTAATAATCTCAACCTGAATTTGTTTTGTAGGAGAAATCCATTCGTTTTGGTTGATGTCCAGTTCACCTTCTATAACTTCTATATCAACTAACTCAATCAGGTTTTTATCGATTGTGAGTCTCACCGCAGTTACTTCACCAACCATTATACTTATATCACTTGATAATCCATTTTTGATACTCGAGAAGGACTCTACCTCTATTTCTATAGTTTCTATTTGTCCATTACCTCTTACCTGTGCAGAACTAGCATGAATGAAAAGGATTGAAACTAATTGAACAAGAATAAATCGTGTTGTTAATTTTTGAAGGGTCATTGTACATGTACTTGTGTTAAGATTTACACAAGTATCGGATCTTTCTGCAGCTCCGTCGTCTCATGAAAAAACGAGACGTCTCAAATCATACTTTTGAGACCACTACCTGTTTTCAAGGGAAATGTATTCAGTTGGAGAATGTCCTGTTACCCGCTTAAAAACCCTGTTAAAAGTTGCTTTACTATTAAACCCACATTCGAAGGCTATCCCTAAAACAGAAAAGTGAGAATAAGCTGGATCAGATAACGCATTTTTCACCTCTTCAACACGGTAGGTATTTATAAAATCATTGAAGTTTTTTCCAAAACCGGCGTTAATCACTTTTGATAACTGATTGGTTGGTATTTCCAGCATTTTGGAAAGTTCTGTAAGTGTCAGATCAGGATTTAAAAACACTTTTTCTTCATCCATATAGTCTTTCACCTTTTCTTTCAAAGGAAATAACTCTTCTGATTTATCTTCCTGTTCAGACTCTTTTGGTTCAACAAACTCAAGTTCAGAAAGCTTTCCCAAATCAGCGAATATCCCCATCATTCCAAGATATACCAGTACCATTGAAGCGATAAGGTACCACCACCAATTCTGGGTCCAGCTCATTTGATAGAAAAACTGATTAGTAAAAATAAATCCGATTCTGAGAATAAATAGTGCAAGATAAACGACTAAGAAGTTGCGCAGCCAGTTGAGCTCAACTTTATAAGTATTTGAGAAAAATTGTCTGATTTTACCCCGAAACTCATAGAATGTTTTTGCTGCATAAAAGAAATACACAGAACGTGATATGATTCCAAGAATCATCATGTAAAACCCGATAGTGAAATTTATCTTTGAAAATAGCACTCCATTCTGAACATCATCAAAGCCTGGTTGTTGGGAGTCATAGATATATATAAACAACTGTAAGACCGCATATAACAACCAAGGTGTAGCATGCCATAGATCTTTTTTTCGGAATTTGAAATCCGGGTTTGTAATGCTCTTTACATAAAAGTAAACAAGAGGACCTAAAATCAACGACATATCAATTAGTAGATAGTTGATTTTGGTATTCTGGAAATCATCGTACCAACCCATAAAACCAATCATATAAGCGGTACAGCGGATACCTGTTATTATCAGGAAAACAGACAGAATTAAATCAGAAGCTTTCTTTTTTTTGAAATACCTGAAAAATAAAATCAGAGCAAATAAATACCCCTGACCAACTAGAATGATCAGAGGCATACTGTATAAATTGAAATTTGGGAACGTCTGCAAAAAAGCCATAGTGAATGATCGTACCTATTTCAGAAAAATCAAATTCGAAATTTTAGCTTATTTATTCATCATTCTTGCTATCAGGTTTTTTCCTGTAGATTTACTTTCAACATAACTAGCTTTCTCTGAGACCGCTACCCATTCTTTTTCAGCATAGATCCTGCTTAAATCTGAGTAACCGTTTTCTGAAGTTAGATAAACTTCTTTCAAAGAACCTGATAACGTTACATTAGCGGAAGGATTAAACAACCTGAAATTATCCTGTTCTAACCCAAACACGTAATAGGTTCCTGTTCCTCCACTAACCAGTGAATTGAACCCCGTTGTTTCTATAACAATACGACTTGGCTGTGCAATAGAATTATCATCTGTAAAAATAGCTAATCTCCCCTCTTCCTCAATTATCCGGATCCCTTCCTGAGACTTATTACTACCCTGAACAAGAATATTATTACGGGAGCTTTTGATAATGATTACTTCGCTATTAAGCTGTGATTGCAGCTCGGTAAATACTGAAATTGGATAATTCCTTAGAACATCAGTCTCTTGGGCAGCTATACTTGTAGTAATGGAAAAAGTAAGTACAGCGATAGTGGTTATAATTAAGTTTCTCATGGCGAACCTCATTTTTTGATTATGATTACGCCACAAAGATCAGATTTCAGATATATGAAATCGGCTCAGTATAATTTGAGACGTATCAAATCAGCATTTTGAGACCACTATGTTCTGCCTTACGAGCTTTATTGGAAAAGATTCGATCCTGTTAAATATATTTATCACCGCGTACCACACCTACCGGATAGGCATAAGCAATTACTGAATAGTTTTCGAAATAGACATCAGCGATATAATCAATAACATTGTTGCCTACATCTTTACTCACTACCACTTCAATTTTTACATTTTTCCCCTCAAAGTCGCTGGCACGCATCCCTCTGGATCCTTCTCCGGTAGTATCGGTAAGCGTAAATCCTTTTGCTCCCAGTTCTTTTAATTTATCCAGGATTTCGTCCCTGAAATATCTTTCTGTGATAATGGTAACCAGGTATAATTCTGTCAATTTCATATCAACCTCCCATCCATTGTGCGATTATATAGTAAAGTGGAATTCCAAGAGTAATGTTAAAGGGAAATGTTATTCCCAGTGATGCTGTGAGATATAAAGAAGGACTTGCTTTGGGGAGTGCGATCCTAACTGCAGCTGGTGCTGCGATGTAAGACCCACTGGAAACCATCGCTGCTAATACGGTAGCTCCGGCAATACTAAGTCCGGATAGTAGTCCTAACCAAACCGCTAAAAAGCCATGAAAGATTGGGATAATGATTGCAAAGCCAAATAAAAAGAATCCGACTTTTTTTAAATCCTGTAATCTTCTCGCCGTAACCATTCCAAGTTCAAGCAGAAAGAGAACCAAAGCGCCTTTAAATCCACTTACAAAAAAAGGTGATACTGCTTCAAATTTTGCAGGTCCGGCTATATATCCAATAACCAGTCCTCCCAATAACAAAATGATACTACTCCCGGTTATTACTTCATGCAGAGCTTTTTTAAAAGAACCTCCACCATTACTGAGCAATTGTGGAATCATAAGCGCTACTATAATACCCGGTACCTCAAGCAAAGCTACAAGAGTAGGCATGAATCCCTCAGGATCGATATCCAACGATTCTAAGTAGCTAATTGAAGCAATAAAAGTAACAGCAGAAACAGATCCATAGTGAGCAGCTATTGCCGATGAGTTAGTGATATCAAGTTTTCCCAGATACCTTAGCACTACAAATGCTATCAATGGGGTTAAACACCCTAGTAAAATAGTAGCTCCGGCAGGCATTACAAATTCGCTCATTGGTGTTTTACTGAGCTCTACCCCACCTTTTAATCCAATTGCCAGCAATAAATAAATTGATAAGCCCTGATAAAGTGGCTTGGGTATTTCAAGATCACTTTTAAGTACTTTCGCTAAAATCCCCAACACAAAAGCCAACACCACAGGAGATGCGAAATTCGAAAGTAATGATTCCATTAAGTAATTTTTTTGGTAGTTAGTTCTTTTTTCAGGCCATCGAAGCTAAAAAAATATCGAAACCTTTCATATTCAATTTATTGGGGTAGCCACTTCTCTGTTTTAGTTGATACTGCAAAATCAATAAAGTTTCTGGAAACCGGACTCAGTTTTTTACCTTTAAGGTATACCAGCTTCCAGGTATTTGTATATGGGAAACCTTTAATGTCCAGCACCTGTATTCTGTTCATCGATTGTTCCAGATTCATACTATGACCTGAAATTAATGAAAGACCTATTCCAGCCATTATAGCTTGTTTTACAGCTTCATTAGTTCCTAATTCCATGACTATTCTTGGTTCAATATTCGCTTCCTTAAATAATCTCTCCATTACCATTCTTGTACCAGAACCCTTTTCTCTGATAACAAAGTCATAATCTTTCAGCTCTTTTAAACTTAGATTTTTCTTTCCTGATAACGGGTGATTCAATGGAGCTGCTATCTGAAGTGGATTTTCCAGAAATTCCTTCATCTCTAAATCCAGCGCTTCAGGCAGCATTGAAACCACAGCCAAATCGTATTTATTTTCCCGAAGATGTTCAATTAATTCAATCCTGTCAGTCACTTTAAGAGAGATATTTATATTCTCGTTTTTCTTTCGGAAGTGACCTAACAAGTAGGGCATAAAATATTTCGCTGTTGAAACTACAATGATTTTTAAATCACCTCTTAGAGATCCTTTAAATTCATGAAAAACCATATCTAAGTTTTCCAGTTCTGATTCGATTCTCTTTTGAGTTTCAAACAACTCTTTACCAGCCTCGGTAAGAAAGAGCTGCTTCCCTATCATTTCAAAAAGCTCAATATCAAAATGCTCTTGTAGTTTTTTGACCTGAATAGAAACTGCAGGCTGGGTCATGAATAACTCTTTTGCAGCTTTTGTCATGCTTTTATTTCGTGCAACCGAAGCAAAAACCTGTAATTGATGAAGTGAATACGACATAACTTAATATTTATATTATCCGAGAAATGTATTAATTATAGTTTATTCTTAAAACCCTTTTACTTATTGATTTTTTAATGATTTTAATCGGTTTTTGTATTTTAAGTTCAAATTTTATTGAAACACCCAATGTATAATACCATACCTAAGCATTATCCTTCAGCAATTCGTATTACAGAACTTGAGACAAAAATTATTACTGATCTTGTCCAGAAAAAACTGGATTTAAAATCCACGATTTGGGCGACTTCATTTTGTAGCGATGAAGTGAATAATCTCTTCTCTCCCTTTTATGATCTATTTGCAGGCCCCGGACCTTTTATGTTGGGTGGAATTTCAGGATTACCCTTCTCGGGTATAACGGGAATGCAGGCATTTCTAAGTCATGCTCCTTCACACGGAGCAGTATTGGTGTTATATGGACCTCATATTGGAATCTCTGAAAACGGACAGATTGGTGAAGTAAATCGTCAAAACCAGTTTGCTTCTTCTACCTGTTGCGGATCTTTAGTAGCTGCATTAGAGTCACTTAAAAATGATGAACACCTCCCTTTAGATAATCCATTGGATTACCAGCAAGCCCGTGTAATTGAGCATCTCAATAATAACAGAAAGGATATTCTGGAAAGTCAGTTTCCTTTGAAAGAAGCAACCGATGCAGCTTATGATGCCATCCATCTAAAAATAAACCGAATTTTAGATGCTATTAAACCAGAACTGGATGATATCAAATTGTACCTGATAGGCGGAATTGTAATTAACACCGATTGGACAATTGAGGATTTCTTTGAAGTGAGAAATGTGGAGTATCTGGAGTTTTAAAACCAGTTTTCGATCAGTGATTTTTTCCTGAAAGCACTGATTACGGAAATTGTTAGAATAACAGCTTTAATAACATTAGAAAAAGGGCCTAAAGGAAAGATCATATTTGCGATTGAGTAGGGTATCCACAAAATAGTGAGCGTACCAAAAAAATTAATTGCAGCAATTATAAACCGATTTTTATCAGCAAAATGCCTTTCCTCAGCCCTATCTAATTGATCTCGTAATTTTAAATCCCTTTCAAGCTCAGACTCAAACTCTTTCCTTGCGTTTTCTCTCTTCCTTAACTCTGCTAACTCTTTTCTACTAACTTTCTTCCTCATAAAAGAACTCAATCATATTTCCGTCGGGATCGGCAACAAACACAAATCTCCCCTTTTTTCGGTTTGAAGGCCCGCTCATAATCGTAACTTCTTTGCTGCGTAAAAACTCAGCAATCTCATCTACTTCTTTTGGAGTTTCCACAAAAAAACCAAAATGGTCGACCCTGAAATCTCTGGAAGTGGGGTCATAGCTGGTTTCAGCTTCCACAATTACCAGTGTATCTCCATTGCCAACATTATATACTGCCATGCTTTGTCCCATGGTTTTAACAAGCTCGAATCCCAGAATTTCACCGTAAAATTCTTTGGATGCATCGATGCGGTTTACCCTAATGGTAATGTGGTTGAGTCCGGTTGGCTTAAATTTCATTTCGTTCTGTTAATACAAGTTATCTTTGAGAGATAAACTAACATTTTTATTGAATCATTCTTAGTGCATATAAATTAAACTACTTACTTTTTTGCGGATAAAGTGAGAAGTTAGTCCGAATTAAAAACTGAGCCATTGTCCACTTTTTACATTGTAGCTACCCCTATTGGAAACCTGGGAGATTTCTCTCCAAGAGCAGTTGAAACTCTGAAAAGTGTGGAGTATATCGCCTGCGAGGATACCCGAACATCCGGTAAGCTGTTAAAGCATTTTGGAATTGATAAGCAGACGTTCTCCTTCCATCAACATAATGAGCATAAAAAAGTGGGGCATCTTCTTAATATCCTGAATGCTAATCAGGATGTTGCATTAATAAGCGATGCAGGTATGCCCGGAATCTCTGATCCGGGTTTTCTGGCCGTTCGTGCAGCCCAACAAGAAGGACACACCATTTGCGTGATTCCCGGTCCTGATGCAGCTACATCTGCTTTGGTAGCAAGTGGACTCCCCTGCGACCGGTATTCGTTCGAGGGATTTCTACCTCATAAAAAAGGCCGACAAAAACGACTGGGACAACTCGCAGAAGATGAACGAACATTGATAATTTATGAGAGCCCGAACCGATTGCTTAAACTCATTGATGAGTTAGAAAAGTATTTCGGACCGGATCGACTTATGGCAGTAGCACGGGAACTCACCAAAAAGTTTGAGGAAATAAAACGTGGTACAATAGTAGAACTAAAAGAAGAGTTTAGTTCAAGAGATTCTATTAAAGGTGAAATAGTGGTTGTGGTAGCAGGAAAAGGATATTCAGAATGAATAAGTTTTTAGAAAATAAGTGGGCACTTTCGATTACAGCGGGAATTTTACTTGGATTAAGCTTCCCTCCTGTGAACCTATCTTTTTTAAGCTTCCCTGCCTTTATACTTTTTTTTCTTCTCACTGAAAAAAGTGCCAGTTATAAACAGACAGCCTATTTCAGTTATGCTGGTTTTCTGGTCTGGAATATCGCTACAACCTACTGGCTAATGATGGCGAGCGTAGGTGCAGGAATTGCTGCCATGTTAGCGAATAGCGTGTTAATGACTATCCCACTTTGTCTGGCTCAGTTTTTTAGTAAGAAGTTCAAAAACCCGGTTCTAATTGCGTTACTGCAAGCTTCTGCATGGGTTGGATATGAATTTCTGCATCATAACTGGGATCTTGCATGGCCCTGGCTGGCTATCGGGAATGCATGGAGTAATCAGGTAAGTCTGATACAATTTATTTCCAATACCGGACATCTGGGGATTTCATTTTGGGTGGTTTTTACTTCAGCTTTAGCAGTGCAGGCTATCCGTTTAAAAACCCGTTTTTTAGCAATATCGACCACAACTTCTTTGCTACTCCTGCCACTTGGATCGTTGGTTTACTTTGGATTAACCAATCCTGTAGATATGGATGTTGATCCGGTTTCTGTAACAGTTATCCAACCAAATCATGATTCCTACGAAAATTATGGTGGAATGAGCGGTATATCAGAGGTTTTGGATAGTTTGTATTCAATCACTGAAAAAGTAAAAACGGATGATTCTGAGCTTATCATCTGGCCGGAAAATGCGATTGATCAGGCAACCAGGATTGGTAATTATGTTACCACAAGAATAGCAGACTCAGCAATTGCCTGGAATACAAATCTACTTATAGGCACAGGTCTTACGGTTGTTTATAATGATGATAATCTACCTACCACCTACCGGACAAGCAGAAATGGTACCAACTACAATATTTTCAATTCTACTCTTTTTTCTGATGATGAAGGGAATCTCACTTATTACAACAAAGCTAATCTGGTACCGATTGTAGAACGAACACCTTTTCTGGATTTTTTCAACAAAATAGATGTTTTTGGCTTGGTTGATTGGGGAGGAATTCCAAATTATGGAAAGGGAAATACCCCTGATATGTTAATTACAGAAGCCTTTTCAACGCCCGGACTAGTCTGTTATGATTCGGTTTACCCAGGCTGGATTCGTGAGTTTGTAAATGATGGGGCAGATTTCATTACTATTATTACAAACGATGGTTGGTGGGGGAATTCAAGCGGACATCTACAGCATTTTTCTTATGCACGTCTTCGGGCAATAGAGTTTGATCGTTGGGTAGTTCGAAGTGCTAATAATGGTACATCCGGAATTATCCGTCCTGATGGAACCATTGAGCAAAAAACAGAATATTGGGTTCGTACCGGGTTTAATTCTACTATACCAAAAAGATCATCCCGAACTTTATATACACGATTCGGGGATTGGCTTTCTTATCTTTGCTTGATACTTGTCTCTGGTGGTTTTGCGTATGGAAGATTCTTCGTGAAATCTACCTCGAAGTAATAGCAATTCTTACATTAAACCGGATATCATGATTGGTTCTGGTTGGCAGGTTGTTTGATTCAATCCGGCTGTAGGTATACTCAAAGTTCGATGTGATAGTCCGTGAAATCTGATACCCCAAAGTAAATGTTCCGTTTATTCGAATTCTTTCTGTAGTACGCTTCGTATCCCGGCTGTCTTTGATTGCCTGACTTATAGTTGGCAAAGCATCAGCATCTCTGAGAGCATTATTCAGATCGGTGTCCAGCTTAAAACTATTTTCTGTATCACTGTCAAAGCTACCCCTTATACCCATATTAATATTATTCTTAACTTTTGGAAGAAATGAAATACGAACATTGCGGAATACATAATTTACTCCAAAATCAAAACCACGGGTCAGTGTTTCTGTAACCCTGTTACTATTCACAGCAAAGGTTGAAATATTGCCCCGGTCATAACCAAGCTCTGTTTTTAGGCTTGATTGCCAGGTCACATTTAATTTAGCCAATGGAGAGAATCTTTGCTCCACCCTGATTGTAGTCGGCTCGTATAAGCCACGTTCATCTATTACAGAAAAATCACCTAATGATTTGGAAGGCTGCTTTCCTGTCACTGCATTCAAACTCCAATCAACACGATAAGAGCCGCGATAGGAATGTGAAAGTGTGGCTGAGCTCATCTTTTTTCCGAGAAAAGGAATAAAGCGTTGAAATTGTGTCCAGTTTATTCTCCATTGAGGCAATGGAAAAGCCATAAAACCCTTACTTCCTATCCCATTCCTGCCATCTCCAAGGTATGCTCTTCTGAAATCGTCCTGAAGCGTATTCCGGTTTAAAACACTCCTACCATCATTGTTTCCTAAAGAATCTCTTAGCACTGTACTTCCATCAACAATATCAGAGTAAGCCGTTTCAAGCTGTCGTTTTAACAAATCTTCATACCCGGTTCCGAATGCCCAAACCGAGGTATTGTAATTACCGGATTCGGTCGTAGTTGATGTGTACGTACCATCTATACCGGCGATAATATTTTCAGTTTTATTATTTGATATGGCCAATGTCCAGTCTAAGTCGACCGTAATATTTTGAAGAGGTGAAATTCGGGTACTTGCTGACACATTATCAGAGTACCTGTTATTAGCCGGAAACCGCACTTCATTTACCCCATTTACATTCCCAACTAATTGCTCACGAGGAATTCTTTCTGTGAGTCCTAACCGATACCCAATAGGTGGTGAAAAATTATCTGCTCCCGGATTATTGAATGCATAATAAATTTGTGATTCTCCACTATAACCCGGCTGACTTCCACTTTTAGATCGTTTATAACTTGTTGATACATCTTTCATACTAAAAATCGCTAGGAATACTTTCCTGCTTAAAAAGCGTACATCTTTTAGTAAATCAGGGGCAGGTTTGGGCGTTCTCAAACTATCCGGAATGTCATTTTCAGCCTCAAGGTTTCTTGCCTCCCTTGCTGATTTACGCTCTGTAGTTTCTTGCTTATCAGATTCTTTTATTTTTGTGAAGATGCCAAACTTGTTGAAGATTCGTTCTGTATTTAGCCTAAGTGAATTATCCAGTTGAAAACTATTTGCAACACTTGCTCCCAAATTCGATCCTCTAGGACTGTTATTCCATTGATATCCCCCTCCATACGACGCAGTATAGGTTAGCCAGTTTAATCCGTTTATCTTCGTAAGATCCGGACGCCATGAAGCTGTAAACCGTTCTGAATAAGTTGACCTTCTGGCAGTTAGTGAATCTGATACCACTCCTTTTAGTACTTCAAATGTAGGGGTTACATTGAATGCAGAACTATCTACACCTGTGATATTCCGATCCTGAATACCTGCACTGGATAGGTCAAAACTGGTACTGGTATTAAAACTAATGGGTATAGACGGAGTTAAAGTATAATTAAGAGAAAAATTGTTCTGATTCGTAAATGCATGTTGTTGGTTAAGAGCCTGAATGGTTCCCGGATCGGTAAGATTACGTCTGCGATCTTCGCTGTACCTTCTTGTAAAAGTAGTAGATGTTGAAATAGATGATGGCAAATATCCCAGGCGTAAACCTGAAAGAACTTTTGCAATTGGTATGTTTTCAGTAAAACCGAATGGGCGAAAGAGTTTTGTGCGTTGTAGCCTTAGATTATACTGAGCAGAAGCTTTATAATCCCATTTATTTCGGAAAATAAGTTGAGGATCTTTGGAAAAACCTTTGTTATACACGTAGCTCAGCCGGATATTATCGACAGTATATTGTGCTAATTTACTCTTTGAACCTGTTTTAGAAATGTTAGACATATTGAATGAAAAGTTTTCACTCACAGTTTGAATATCATTAACTCTTGCGTCAATAATATCCTGTTTCTCGCTTCCTGTTAAACTCTCATCAGAATTAATTCTATCCTTAAAATCACTGAGCCGGATGTCTCCCTGATCTGGGAGAAATTTAGGGGTTTGTGTGTTTCTTCGGGTGGAAATATTAACTGGAAAATTCCATCCAAATCGATCAGGAACCAGTTTATGAAGATTTACTGTAGTACTTAATCCATATCCAATTTGATCAGACACTGACCGATCGCCAAGACGGGAATCTAATCCTCCAAAACCATTTGTTCTTCGGGTAAGGTTTGCATTTACTGTAGCAAAATCTGCTAATTTCACAGATGATTTTGCATTTGCTGCCCACCCAAATTCATTATCGAATCCGGAAACTCGAAGTTCATTTAACCAAAATTCAGCATTCAGATTCGCAGTTCCTTGTGATTCACCTCCCACTTCAAATGGATTTTTTATTCCTAATCCAATTTCTGACACCCGATCAAGAGATGGATTCCCTTTGATAGCAAGTACCGCTCCGGTTACTACATTTTCGCCACCAAGACGTTGCAAAATAGTAGGGTCATTATATAATTCTGCAGGATCTTCTCCCCTTGCATCCCGTTCCTGCTTAAGCACATTAAAAGCGGAAATGATGATGTTCATACTGTTTTCATCATACCTCCAAATTTCCTGAGCTTCTTCTTCTAACCTTCCTTTATCTGTTATATTATATTCAAAATCTCTGGGTTGGGAAGGGGTAACAGGCTGTCGGTATTCATAGAAATTGTTTTCCAGGTCGTTTCCAAAACGAACAACCAACTCCGCATCTCCTGTATTGGTGTAACCTTCCCCATGAACAAACATTCGAACATTCGAGTAATTCAGCAGGTTTAATTTACCCGGGTATACCCTCTTCACCATATGAATTTCCTGAGGACCTAAGTTCTCCACACTAAGTACGAGTGATTGCTCATTTTCCAGTGCCTGTACCTGCGCCCCACGATTTAAAGCCCTAATTGAGCCATCTGGTTGGCGATATGGAAATGGCTCACGGCTTGCATTCTCTTCAATATTGATGGTTGAGACTTCAAAATTATCAAGTGTATTCGGTGACTCTGTTAGTTCTGCTACTTTCCTCCATTGACTGCCTATAAACTCAAAAGTAGCAAAACGAAGAGTGAATGGTCGTTCATACCCTGACATCCACATACGCATATATGAGATATTTTGAAAACTCTCAACTTCGCCGAATTTCCTTTTAAAATCACTAATAGGAACCCGAACAAGATACCAAGAGACCTCTTTATTGGTTACCGGGCTTATACTGGACACTTTATCGACGATATAACTCCCTTCTGATCCAATCTGTAACTGTTGCTCATCAGCAGGGTTAAAATCTATTTCATATTGATAGTAGGAATTTGATTGCTGAATAGAAGACGAGCTAACTAATCCTTCGGTATCCGGTTTTAATGTTATAGCGGTTTTATCACTGCTTGAACTGCTTTCCGGAGTATTACCATCGTGATATCCCAACATTCTGAAAAAGCGCTCGTTCAAATTAAGCTCTCTCACCTTAGACTCTCCGTAATACACATAATCGTCATTGGAAGGATCTGCCTCAACCTGCTCCAGCATTTCACTTCCTTCTCCGTAACTATCCCGAATCGACTCTATAAAGCTTTGGAATAAAGTCCCTTCATCTCTTCCCTCTGCTCCCTGTGTACCAGGGTTAGGCGCTCCATCCAGGCCGACATCTTCTAACTGCCGGTTTGAGTTTGAAAACTGTCCTAACGGAACAGGTGGAGACGGAGGAATGTAGGATCTTGGATCCCCTTCAGGGTCATCCTCAGTAAGGTTATTGAGTACAGTTGAAAGGCCATCTTCTGTATTCAATCGTACATTCGGTACTATATCTTCTGAAATAATCCCCAAATCAAGATAGATCTTACCATCGTAAAATAACTCTTGTCCTGCCGGGTCCTGACCACCAGGAAGTACCGGCTGTACCCAGAATTCAAGAAACTCAATATTGTTCTGAACTAAATCTTCCTGCCCAGGAGGAATCACTGCCGTCATCCCTCCCCATGTTCTCTCAGGCTCATTTTCAAGTATATTTCTTAGGTCCCGATTGTAATTGTATGGTCCTCTTTGATTCGGATTATAGTATACATCCAACGGGGTTAGATTTGCATCGCTGGCATTTATAATCTCACGACCTTTAAAAACCTCATCTACAAATATTGGTCTGGACTCTTCCGTTACAATCGCATTTCGGATCGACTCGATATTTCTAGGTATCGAATACCAGGAAAATTGTGAGCGCAAATCAGATCGGGCTTTTCTATCTGAAATAGAAGTTTGTGGAGGTGAATTCTCAGGGTCCTGAAAGTAGGAGATATCGCTGTCATAGCCTGGAATTGCTCCAGGAGCTGCGGCAAGATTCCACCTTGTCGGGTTTACAAAACTGATACTGTACTCCGCTCCTTCGAAATCATCAATAAAAACCAACCCATTTTCTTCATCCCTGAATAGTTCACCGTTGTCGATAGCTTCCTGAACGGCATTTGTTTGTGCTACCCCTGGTCGAATCTGAGCAAATTCGCCAGTTAATGTAAAATTGGAAGCTGTCTTTGTTTGAAGAAGAGGAATCCGATCAATAAACCTTGTTAACCAGGGAGTATCGAAACTAGCAGATCCATCCAAACCCAGTACGGTATTATTGATAGGCTCATTTCCAATTCTGATTTTATCAGATAAAGGCTGCTCTTTTAACCTGAAAAAAGTACTTCCGAATCTTATGTCTTCATTAACGGTGTATTCTGCTCGAACCCCGGTAAAGTTCTTTTGACCTATGATACTAAACTGGTTGTTCTCGTATTCAACTTCAATCTCTTGTCCGGAAGCCAGATATTTATCATTCAGAATTGTGAGGCTACCAAATGAGTAATCTACTTCATAATCCACTCCTTCTGATAGCTCAACATTGTTCGCAAATACCTTGACGGAACCTTCTACCAGCCCGAAGCCTAATGTAAAAGAACCGGATACTCCACCACTTGAAATCCCGGTTATTCCATAATTACGGTTTTTAGAATTTTCTCTGGCATCTGATTGTTTCAAATCATAAAGCTCTGTAAATGCATATGTACTGATTACTGAGTCTGGTACGTTCGCATCATTCAGCAGTTCAGTAATCCGATCTCCAAAGGGCTCCAGATATGGAAACATTAGTCTGCCGCTTCCAGCATCAAGTGTAACCCCTGTAAAATCAACAATGTTATCTGATCCAATAGCACCCTCAGAATCCACCCTATCTAACCCTAAATCTTCCAGAAGATCCTGATTCCTTTCAGGTAATGTAAAAACCGGCTGATTTCCCCTGGTATCCGATATCTGAAGTTCAAAACCTTCAGGAGTAATTCCTGAAACCCCTAACGAATAAATATTTCTCATGGTCAATGGCCATGCTCTGTCCTGAGTTGTCATTCCTCCCGGACGTAATAGCTTTAAATACATCCTGTTTCCTTCAGTAGTATTCAATTCTCCAACTTGTATCGGTGCTCCTGTAGCTGGATTGGTATATACATAAGAAACCGCTATGGCATCTCCTGAATTGATATAACTTCTCATGCTTATAAAACCCAAAGCCCGGTTGAAGGTATAATCAACCCCCTCTTCCAGTAACTCGAAGATAGCATCTACATATTCCTGAGAACCTGCTTCAAAATCATCGTTTGTAGCATTACTATCGGTAGGCCTTAGCTCATCCAGTCTGGTATCGTCAAAACGATCAAAATCATTTCCGGGAGGTCCTGTTGGATTTGTATTCACCCCTAAATCCAAAAGAGCAATTGCCTGAACAGTTCGGTCGCCAGGAATCTGTTCTGCCTTTCTTACATACACATATAATTCCGAAACCTGATAAGGTTGTATAATATTTTGGGGATCGGCCAAAGCTTGCTCAAACTCATTCCTGTTGTAGAAGTCAAGGAAAAAATGCCTCCCGTCTTCATAATCAGCGGGTGACAAATCAATTTCGGTTTCCTGAGATCCACCGGTAATTCTTTGCGAATTACTTTTTCCTTCTTGCTGAGAGACTACAGAGGTAACTTTAAGGGGACCTAATTCTGAAACTGCCTTTATCCCAAATAAAGATTTACCACCACTAACCAATGAGTTCCCGGTTTCCATCGAAACGTTACCCATTTCTATACTTTTTATGATCTCATCTTCGTATCCACGGTACACAATACTTAGCCGGTTTTCAAAATCGAATTGACGTTCAGTGTCCCAATCGGTTGCAATAGTTAACTTATCTCCAATGGTTCCCTGAATATTAAGCTGCAAATTCTGATTAAAAGTAGGATCAACCTGAGTTCTTAAATCCGGTGGAAGTGTCCCATCGTCCAGTTTCTGAACTGAAGCTCCTACATTCATATTCGCGGAACCATTTACTCTTAGATTTACTTCATTTGTGCCGAAAATAGTTGTGAATGCAGAGTTTTCTCCTCCCGGTACACTTATTTTGAAATCCAGTAATCCACGACCTTCTGATTGCTGGGCCTTGGATTCTTCCACTAAAAGAAGACGTATACTTTCTTTTTGTTGCTCTTTACTAAGCTGAACATATTCGTCAAAATTAATGACTGTAGGGAAATAATAGTCGCGCCCAAACACCGTCTTGCTTATTCGAAATGTCGATAGAGTATCCCAACTAACCGATGTATTTTGAAATGTGGGAGCCGGACCATACAATCTGCTCTTTCGGGTTCCCTGAAGAGTGCTTAGCTTTGATGTAGGCGTGTTGAAATAGAATTTTATGCCTTCCAACAAACTATCAGGTGTTGCTTCGATCTCTGTTGAGTCAGAATTCACCTGTGCCTGAACAATACAGATTCCAACCATAACATTACAAAGCAACGTCAACAGAAGTAAAGTAAATAGCTTATAAAATATGCTCACCGAAGCTGATTAAATCTCGGTTTTTGAATGTTTTAGTAGCTGTTGTCGATAGGCAGTTTTTCTGTGATGATAGATTTAGTACAAATGAGCACCGATAATACCATATATTTGAGTATGTTGAAAGTGAAATGAACCCAAATCAGTTTGGATTATTGTACACCGGGTAACTCAATAAATACGGTTTTCAACACGTAATAGTGTACAGCTAACAGATTAATTTTCTCTATTGAACTTCTGGAAGAATAAAATACAACTCGACCTACTCAAAAGGCATGTTGGACCTTTTCTTTTCTGCTTTTTCACTTTGATGTTTTTGCTGTTGATGCAATTTCTAATTCTTCATGTGGATAAGCTGATTGGGAAAGATATTCCCATCTCTGTTATTATTGAGTTGGTACTTACCAATTTAGCATATATGGTGGTATTAGCTGCTCCAATGGCGGTATTAGTAGCCACTTTAATGGCTTTTGGGAAGTTCTCTGAATTGAATGAGCTTACCGCACTCAGGTCATCAGGAGTTAACCCTTTGTCTATCATCCGACCTGTTTTACTAGCTTCAGGCTTTATGTTCATATTTCTGGTTTGGTTCTCCAACAGCGTTCTACCAGAAGCTAATAACCAGGCACGCTCTCTTTTTATTGATATTCGCTTGAAGAAACCTGGTTTCGAACTTCAGCCCAACGTGTTTTACGATGGTATTGAAGGATATACTTTTCTGGTAAAGCACATAGATAATGAATCAGACAGCTTATACGATATCACTCTTTTTCAAAATCCGACTAATGCCAGAAACCGAGCTTATATTAAGGCTGAACGAGGATTTTTAAGCAGTGAAGGAACACAAGGGCTTTCTTTATTTTTAGAAGATGGGGAAATGCTTAGATATCTTGAAAAAACTGCCTCCGCATCAAAAGACAATATGGAACGGACATTATTTTCGAAATACCGCTTATCCTTCGATTTATCTGATTTGGCCTTTTCACGTTCCGATCCAAATCGAAGGAACAGAAGTGACCGGACAATGAGTATTCAGGCTATGACTGTTGTGGTAGACACCTTAGAACAGGAAATTCAGGAATACATAGAAACTTCTACCAATGCCAGCAGTTATATCACCCTATCAATGCTCAAAACTAATCCTGAAGAGGTTAATAAAAATGTATTTACTCGATTTTCTGAGAATGATTCTACCGAAGAAGTTCTTAGTACCGATTTCTTTATTCTGGATCAAATAAAAGAAAAATCATATCGCCAACGACTGGTGGGAGTAAGTACAACACGCATGGAAGAGCATAAGTCCAAAATTGAGAACTCCATCTCAAATATGCTATGGAGGTTAAAACGTGTCAATAAATTCCTTGTTGAAATCTACAAGAAGTTCTCCATTCCATTCGCTTGCATAGTATTCGTTTTGTTAGGAGCTCCGATAGGAATTATGACCAAACGAGGTAATTTTGGATATGCCGCTATTATCAGTTCGGTAATTTTAACGGTCTATTGGATCTCCATTATCCAAGGCGAAAAGCTGGCAGACCGCTTATTTATTACTCCCTTTTGGGGGATGTGGAGCTTCAATATTGTTTTTTCTATCATTGGAATAATTCTGATTATTCACCTTACTACCGACCTAACACCTTCCAAACTCTGGAAAAGAAGCAGTGATTAAACACTTCGATAAATACGTTTTTACCCGACTGTTGAGCATTACTCTATTTGTGCTTTTGATCCTGATCTTCATCTTCATTATGATCGATTTCTCAGAGAATAGTGATGACTTCACCGATCGTGGGGCTACATTCGCTGAAATCTGGGGAGATTACTACCTGAATTATATACCGGAAATGATTCGTCTGGTGATTCCGGTAGCGGTATTCTCGGCCTGCCTTTTTCTAACAGGACAATTATCAGAACGACTTGAAATTACAGCTTTAAAAGCTGCCGGCGTAAGTTTATATCGTTTATTGTTCCCATATCTGGCCTTTGCAATCGTCGCAGCGGGAACAATTAGCTTGCTAGATGCTTATGTGATCCCAACCTCCAATAAAACACGAATTGCTTTCGAGGATACGTACATCAAACAGAAAAATGAACGCATTGATCGCAACGATATCTACCGGGAGCTTTCAGGTAATACCATTCTTCAAATAAACTATTTTGATAACGATCAAAATACAGCATACCGCGTTCGTTTATCTCATTTTGACAGCCTGACCCTTAAGAAAACTATCGTTGCCACAAATATGTCATGGAGGGAAGACACCGAAAAATGGAGGATGATTTCGGTACGTGAACGTACGTATTCTGATACCGGATATGTTGAACAATCTTTTGCCGGAGTAGATACCACACTGGCTATTCTTCCACAGGATTTATCCCGAACCACTTCCGATGTTTATCAACTTACCTACCCTGAAGCACGCCAATATATTGCATCCATAGAACGAAGTGGCGCCGGTGGGGTGAATATCCCCAAAGTACATTATTTCGGGAGGCTGGCGTATCCTCTTTCAATTATTGTGGTAATTATAGTCGGGTTTTCGGTAGCCGCTGTACGCCGTCGTGGAGGTAAAGGATTATATATTGCCGCTGGATTAGCCACCAGTTTCCTGTATCTGGCATTTATGAAGATCGCTGAGCCATTTGGAGCTCATGGAACTATTTCACCGGAATTGGCAGCTACACTTCCTCACGCCTTCTTTTTTCTTATTGGAATAGGATTATTAATCCAGGCCCGGAAATAATCAGGCTTCCGGCTGGGGTCCACGGTACATAGGAATTTCCACCTTCTCTCTGGTATTGATAACTCCGTGTTCTTCTTCAAAACGCTTAACGTTATCGTTTAAAGCAGTTGCAAGTCTTTTCGCGTGATCCGGAGTTAAAATCATTCTCTTAGCCACTTTTGCCTTAGGCACTCCGGGCATTACCGCTATAAAATCCAGAATAAACTCTGAAGGTGAATGCGTGATCATCACTAAGTTTGAATACGTACCGTTTGCTTCTGTTTCCGGGAGTTCGATTTCCATCTTTCCCGGATTTCCTGTTTGATTGTTTTTTGCCATAATATCTTTAATCTAAAAATCCGTGTTCTTTCATCCACTCATCATTGTACACTTTCCCAATGTACCGTGTTCCACTGTCAGGAAGAATAATCACCATCACATCATCTTCTCCAAGTGGACTCTCTTTCATATACTTAATGGCTCCTTCCACTGCAGCTCCACACGACCAGCCTACAAACAGCCCTTCTTCTTTGGCAAGCCGACGTGTAGTAAGCGCTGAATCTTTATCACCCACCTGAAGTACTTCGTCAATATATTCGAACTCAATAGTCCCTGGAATGATATCCTCTCCAATGCCTTCTGTCATATACGGCTTAATCTCGTTCTTATCAAACTCCCCGGTTTCGAAGTACTTCTTGTACACCGAACCATAGGAATCAATCCCAATCACTTTTATATCCGGATTTTGCTCTTTCAGATATTTACCTACACCCGAGATGGTTCCTCCGGTTCCCATACCAGCTACATAATGTGTAATCTTGCCTTCAGTCTGTTCCCAGATTTCCGGTCCGGTAGTTTCATAATGCGCCTGTAAATTACTCTTATTATCGTATTGATTTGGGTAATACGAATTTGGAGTTTCCTCACTTAACCTCTTTGCGACTGAATAGTAACTTCGGGGATCTTCTGGCTCTACATTGGTTGGACAAATAATCACTTCTGCTCCAACAGCTTTTAGAATATCTACTTTAGACTGACTTTGTTTATCGGTAGTAGTGAAAACACACTTATACCCTTTTGCAATGGCAGCTAATGCTAAGCCCATTCCCGTATTTCCTGAGGTCCCTTCAATAATGGTTCCGCCGGGAGTAATCAGTCCTGCTTTCTCAGCATCTTCGATCATTTTGATACCAATGCGATCTTTAATACTGTTTCCGGGATTGAAGTATTCTACTTTCGCTAATACGGTTCCCGTTGTTCCGCCATTTACTTTCTGAAGTTTTACTAAGGGGGTATTCCCTGTTGCTTCAATAATTGAATTAAGGTACATGTACTCTTTTTAATGAATTAATTTCCAGACCTCAAAACTACGAAATAAATCACCGAGGGGCATTAAGAGATTGGGGAGATTTGGGTTATGTTTAGCCTATCAGAAAACTGTACGGGCGGATAGCCATCCGCCCCGACTGGCCAAGTCATTGCGACTGCAACGAAGCAATCTGCCTGTTTCGCCCTCAACACAGGATTGCTTGGTCAATTAACTACTAATTCTAATCCTAAAACCAACTTCTTGCAATGACTTTTCTGATTTTGTTCTTCTTTCTGGTTCCGTTGCTCTGCGCCGGGAGCTTATCCAGGCATGATGCGAAGGATTAAAACCCTTCGCTGGTGTACTTAAATAGAGCTTTATTAAGTTATCAAACGAAGGTCTTCAGGCCTTCGCTAATCTGCTCATCTGGTTATCAAAATCTTGTTTCTTAGCTTTCTATTGAACCTTCCATTCAGGCTCAATCTGCAACCTACTTCTCTGTTTGAGGAGGAGGGTTTTATTAGTATTTCATAGCAGGGCTATGGGATGAGATTAAATTATAAACATATCATTAAGTAAGAAATTCTTATACTTGTTTTTGTAATTGATCTGTATCTCTTTTGAACAATTTCTCATTCTAGCAGCAAGCTTAATTATTTCGGTTTCTTTACTGCTTTTAACCCTTACTATTTGACCCTCATATTCTAGTATCAAAAGATGCGATTCAAGACTTGATTTTGAAATATTTGAAATCTCTCTTTTAACGTTTTCAATTTCTGAACAAAACAATACTAAGGTCCCTGGATTCTTTTTTTGCAAAAAAACAGCGATTACAATGAACAGCAAAACACCAAGAATCAAACTCTTATTTTTCCTGAAATCAAATTGTTCAAATGTTTCTGCTAAAAAATATTTTTTAGGTTTCCTATTCATTACTAATTAACCTCCTTCCAACTTAGTCATATTCCCTGTATCTTCATTGCGAATCAAAAGAAACGTATTTCATGTTCATAAAACAACAAAAACCAAAAGATTTCGACTGCGGCTACAATCTTGACTTAATGATTGCTGCTATCCCACGTTTACCCGAAGGCGAAGAGCGCATCAATTACGCTAAACGTGTAGTTGGGCTTATCAAGCAAAGTCACCCGAATTGGGTAAATAAAGACGGTACCAGTCAGGCTGCATGGGATTTTCTTTATGAACTTGCCGAATTTGACCTGGATGCACTGGGCATCCACAATCCTTTCAAAACCGGGCAACAAGACGACGCCAAGTAGTCTTCAAATCCTGTAAAAAGCACTCAAAAAACTTTATTCTTGCCAATTTTCAATTTATATTGAAAGTTAGAATACAGGAATAATTGATGCCTAATAAAACAACCAAAGAATCGGCGCTTTTTACCTCCTTTCAACAGCAAATAAGCCGTTCGAAACTAGACCAATTTTTATCTGGTATTGAAATCAACAACCCTGACACCTCTCCAAATTATCTAGCGTTTTCAATATCAATTTCGTCTGTGGACCTGTTAGCTGTAATTGAACAGGATCGTATCAAAGACAGTTTTCAATATTATTGGGAAAAGCCGGTGAATGAGTTTGCGATGACAGCCTCCGGAGAACTGGAGCGTGTAACTGCTCATGGTGATTCCCGATTCCGTGATTCTTCTACAAAAGGGAAAGAAGTACTTAGCCGAATCCATCACCTTAAAGGTATTGAGCACCAAAATGCTGTAGTTCATTTGTTTGGTGGGTTTTCTTTTTTTGATGAAAATGATTCTAATTCATGGTCTTCATTTGATTCTTCTTCTTTCACTCTACCTGAATGGATGATTATCAAGGAAGGAAAGTGCTGTATTCTCACTTTTCTGATTCAATACAATGATCAGTCATCTGCAATAGAAATTGAGTCTGAGATTGCAAATACACTCACTAAGTTAGATCACATTACCAAAGCAGACCAATATTCGTTAAGTCCGGTCCTGGATAAGAATTTTTCGATTAATACTCCGAATAATGACTCCAAAGAATATTTTCAGTGGATTGAGAATATCAAAAGAGCCAAAGATGCTATTGCCGATGGACAATTTGAGAAAGTAGTTTTTGCCCGTCAGCTCAGTATAAAGCTTGATCAAAAGATAAAGGATACTCACATTCTAAACCGACTCCGGTTTCAATATCCTGATTGCTACTCTTTTTTAATTCGTCAGGATGGTGAATCCAGTTTTATTGGATGTACCCCGGAGCGACTTGCTTCCTTTAATTCGAAATATGTACTAACAGAAGGCTTGGCCGGGAGTACTTCCCGTGGGAAAACAGCTTCAGAGGACGCTGTATTGGAATATAATCTCCTGCACAGCCGTAAAGATCTGCATGAACATGGAATTGTATTAGATGCCATTGAGGAAAATCTGGAACATTATTCTGACGAAGTTCAGCATCCCAAAGCACCCCAAATTAAAAAGCTATCTAACGTTCAGCACTTATATACTCCCATCACAGCCAGAATTAAAGAAGGAGTTTCCCGAACAGAAGTTTTAAAAACACTACATCCAACCCCTGCAGTGGGAGGATTTCCAAAAGATAAAGCTGTAAAGTTTATCAAGGAACATGAAGACTTCAACCGAGGTTGGTATGCCTCACCCATTGGCTGGATTAACGCGCATGGCAACGGAGAATTTATTGTAGCTATAAGAAGCGGATTAATTAAAAATGATGAGGTGCGTTTCTTTGCCGGATGTGGTATAGTTGAAGATTCTGATCCTGAAAAAGAATGGGAAGAAACTAATCTCAAATTTATACCGATGCTTACAGCACTTGAATATGCCGGAACATGATCCTCAAAACCTGAATTTTTACTGGAGTACGCAATTTGTCCGTGCACTATATGAACAGGGAGTGCGACATGCTGTTATTTCCCCCGGATCCAGATCTACTCCTCTTACACTAGCTTTTGCTGCGCATCCCGGTTTTGAAAAACATATCATTATTGACGAGAGATCTGCTGCATTTACGGCTCTGGGAATTGGAAAAGGTTCAGGTGTGCCAGCATGTTTAGTGTGTACTTCCGGTACTGCAGTAGCTAATTACTATCCGGCAATAATCGAAGCCACGCAATCGGGTGTTCCCCTTTTGGTAGCAAGCGCTGATCGACCTCCTCATCTACGGGGGATTGGTGCTTCTCAAACAATCGATCAGCTTAAGATATTTGGAAATTATCCAATATTCTTCCACGAAGTCGGCGAACCTAAAGAAAGTAACATCAGTTTATTAAGGCTTGAACGGGCTGCCCAGCAAGCAACCCGATCAGCAATTGTACAAGCTGGAGTGGCACACATCAACTTTCCGTTCTCTAAACCATTCGAGCCTAACAAAGAGTATCTGAAAAAGATTGAGGATGAGAATGAGAGACATGCTAAGCAAAGCTTTCAGCATCATATTAAAACGGTGCTTACCCATGTTGATGTAAACGAACAATTTTGGTCCGATTTGGTTTCTTCAGAAAAACCAGTATTAATTGTTGGTCCTTCAGCTTCTGAGAATGATAGAGAATCTATAAATGCTTTAGCAAAGACGCTAAATGCACCGGTACTTGCAGAACCGGGTTCAAATTTACCTTCTTCTAAATATACTATTACAGGCTTTGATGGTTTTCTTAGAAGTGAAACGATTAAAGAGCAAGTCAAACCTGACTTAATTCTTCGATTTGGTGAGGAACCGGTAAGCAAGGCACTTACCCTTTATTTATCAGACAATAGCGAATGTACTCAAATCCGTTTTATTCATCACAATTTGTTAGATGATGAATCGCTGACTGCTACTAAGACAATAAAACTTAACGGAGTCCTTCAGATTCCGGAAATATCTGGTTCAGCAGAAAAAAAATGGCTTAAAGACTGGAGAAAGTTTCAAAAGGAATTTCTTGCATTCAAAGAAAATCAAGTACATCCCTCATCCCCTTTAACGGATGGATATGTCTTTCATACCCTAAGTCCTTTGATCCCCAAGAAGTCATTTACCATGCTTTCGAATTCATTTCCGGTTCGAGACTTATCATTGTTCGGAGATTTTAATGGAAAAGAAATCTATGTGAATCGTGGAGCTGCCGGAATTGACGGTATTACTTCCACTGCAATTGGATTAAGTAAATCATTAAAAAAAACCGGGGTTTTATTTATTGGCGACATTGCTTTTCTGCACGATTCAAATGCACTTCTTAATACTTACGATTTATCTGAAACACTTATCATTGTGATTTTGAATAATGGTGGAGGCACTATTTTCAGAATGCTTCCGATTAATCAGTTTGGCAAGAAGTACCAACAATATTTTGAAACCCCCCAATCAACCTCGATTGCCGCATTATGCCGTGCACATAAAATTGGTCATGATTTAATTTCTCGCCCGGAACAATTAGTTTCACTTTTTGAAAAAAGGCTAGAGAAACCTGGTATCCATGTTATTGAGTGTATTACAGATGCAGACGATTCCATGGCACAACGTAAATTGCTCTGGAATTATGATCCGGATAACTCATGAACATTCGGGTTCGTGGCATATCGTATTTCATTAAACACCATCAGGAAAACCCCAAACTACCAAATCTTATTCTTTTGCATGGGTTTATGGGATCCGGAGAGCTTTTCCATGGATTAATTGATTCCCTTACACCATTTTCTAATCCGATAACAGTAGACCTACTTGGTCATGGAGAAACAGAAGGAGCAGAACTTCATTATCGATTTTCCACCAAAGAACAGGTGGCCGATTTGATCAAATTGATTAGCGAACAGCTTTCTTCTCCGGTCTTTTTGTATGGATACAGCATGGGAGCACGATTAGCTCTTCAGCTTGCATTACTTCGACCAGATTTGGTTCAGGGTTTAGTACTGGAAAGTGGGACTTTTGGGATTGAAAGTGATACAGAAAGACAAGCCCGGCAATCGCTTGATGCTTCCAGAGCCGATCAGATTATGGGTAATTTTGAGGGGTTTTTGGATGATTGGTCTACTAAACCGCTCTTTCAAAGTTCTGCTACCATTGAAGAGCTGGATAAGGTTTCGTTGATTCAAAAAAAACAGAATCACATTTGGATGGCAAACAGTCTGCTGGGATTCGGAACCGGAACTATGCCTTGTGTAAGAGAAGAATTAAAGAATCTGGTCTCTCCGGTTCAGCTTATTGTTGGGGAGCAGGATTCTAAATTTATTCGAATCAATCAAACCATGAACAAAGAAATTCCAGACTCAACACTTTCTATTGTAAAAGGAGCAAATCATCGTGTACATTCAGATCAACCTGAAAAATGTGCTGAAATCTTAAACCGTTTTATTACTAACCACCACGTATTATGAACTGGACAACCGTTAAAGAATATCAAGACATCACTTATAAGAAAGGGGAAGGAATTGCCCGTATTGCATTTAACCGTCCTGAGGTACGAAATGCTTTTCGTCCTAAAACAGTCTTTGAATTGTACGAAGCTTTACTCGACGCTAAAGAAGACAACAATATCGGTGTAGTATTGATTTCGGGAGAAGGACCTTCTTCTAAAGACGGAAAATGGGCTTTTTGTTCAGGTGGAGATCAAAATGTCCGTAGTAAAACCGGGTATAAAGCTGAGGACGGAATCCCCAGATTGAATATTCTTGAAGTACAACGCCTGATCCGTTTCATGCCCAAAGTGGTAATAGCCATAGTACCCGGGTGGGCCGTTGGCGGTGGACATAGTCTACATGTCACCTGTGATTTGACCCTAGCGAGTAAAGAACACGCTATTTTCAAACAAACTGATGCTGATGTAGCCAGTTTTGACGGAGGATTCGGATCTGCATTGCTTGCCAGACAAACCGGACAGAAACGTGCGCGGGAAATTTTCTTCCTGGGAAGAAATTATTCTGCTCAGGAAGCGTATGAAATGGGGATGGTGAATGCGGTAATTCCACATGAAGAACTTGAAGACACAGCTATAGAATGGGCAAAGGAGATTTTAGGAAAAAGCCCAACTGCCATAAAAATGATCAAATTCGCTTTTAACTTAATCGATGATGGCTTGGTTGGCCAACAGGTATTTGCGGGAGAAGCTACGAGATTGGCTTATATGACTGAGGAAGCCGAGGAAGGTAAAAAAGCATTTCTTGAAAAAAGAAAGCCAGATTGGAGTAAATTTGGGCGTTCACCGTCTTAACTAGTTGTAGGATGGAATTTCAGCCCACTTAATTCGATACAAGTCTCCATTTTCTTCAGCGATGATTAAATCATCATTTGAGAAAGCAATGGATTCTACTTGTTCAACTCCCCTTATAGGTTGCAAGTATTTTTTACCTTCAAAAAATGTCATTCCTTCTTCTAAATCAAACAACCAAATACTTCGATAAGTCAGTACAGCAAGTCTCTTCTCATCCTGAGAAATATCGGCTGCTGTAACCTGACCTCTGAATTTAAAAGTAGTAACCTCGGTTGGTATATTGACCTGATCCTCTGAAGGATCATCCAAGCGAAAAAGCTTAGCCTCTCCACCACTTTCATTTTTTGTAATAATATAAATCTTGCCTGCTTTCATAAAAACAGCTTCTGCATTATAGTTATCTGCAATGAACAGACTTAATATCCCCTCTCTTTCAGGATACTTAATTTTATACTCAGCGAGTACTTCGGCTTCTTCATCATCCGGTTTAGGTTCTTCAATAATCAGGATTTTTAAGTCATCCCTGCAATGACAATTATTTCCGAAATCGGCCAGAATTAATGTACCATCTTCACCAAGAGCAATATCTTCCCAATCTTCATTCTTAGCTCCTTTTATTTCAGCACCGTCATATTTTTTCTTGCCGGATTTTATCTCTCCCTTACTATTTATTGCATAAATATGGTCTTTGGTACCTGAATCGCCATGCACCCAATACGTATCTTTGTACTTTCTACTTTTAACAATACCTGAAACCTCATCTCTGGCCGGCTGATCTATACGCTTGTATGCTTCAAGTTTTTTAGTTTTTATATCAGAAGATTGTGCACTGACATTTAATCCGGAATAAAAAATTAACAGAGCCAGCCAAACGATTGTTTTCAAAATGATGTAAGGTTAGATAATCAAATATTTAAAGAATAAAATGGACATTCAACACGAAGAATCAAATACCAAAGGGGCTTTCTTTATCGAAAAAGATGGCGAACGAATTGCAGAAATGACCTATAGTAAAAACGGAGATTACCGAATTATCATTGATCATACTGAGGTTTCTGAAACTCATAAAGGTGAAGGTCTGGGTAAAGCATTAGTATTTCGAGGTGTTGAATATGCCCGTGAACATAACCTGAAAGTTCTTCCCTTGTGCCCTTACGCTCGTGTTGTATTCCGAAGAAACAAAGATGAATTTGCTGATGTTACCTGATGAACAATTGAACATCCATCAGGAGAACAAAGCACTTTATAAATAGTACTTCCTAAGTTCCTTTTCCTTGTTCAAAGTTCGATGTTCTAGCGTTCTCTAGCCAAATACGTCCTTCATCTTCGAAAAGAATCCTTTCTCTTCTTTGGTTTGATTAGAGGCATCAAAATTCTCTGCACCTCTCAACCCTTCAATCGCTTTCTTTTCTTTATCTGACAGATCTCTCGGAATGTATACATTCACCCGCACGTACTGATCTCCTTCACCAGAATTATTGAGTCCGATAATTCCTTTCCCACGCATTCTAAGTAATTTTCCTGGCTGGGTTCCCGGTTCAATTCTAAGCTTCGCTTTACCTTTCAGTGTTGGAACCTGAACTTCTGTTCCTAACACCGCATCGGGAATACTAAGAGTAAGATCATAATAGATATTGTTTCCTTCCCGGATAAAATTCTCGTGCTCTTTCTCTTCAATAAGAACAATTAGGTCACCAGCCTGCCCGCCTCTTCGACCTGCATTACCTTGTCCACGTAATGTAATATAATTTCCGCTGGTTACTCCGGACGGAATATTCACCTTGATGGTTTCTTCCCCTTTCATGCGGCCTTCGCCAGAACAAGTTTTACATTTGTTCTTGATGATTCTACCATCACCCTGACATGTAGGACATGGTTGCTCACTCACCATTTGGCCAAGCATCGTTCGGGTTACCTGACGTACCGCCCCCATTCCATTACAAGTACCACACGTTTCAAAATCAGAGTCAGTCGCAGCACCGGTTCCCGAGCAGGTATCACAAGTAATCTGCTTTTTAACTTTAAGTTTTTTCTCAACACCAAAGGCGATTTCCTCTAAGGTAAGAGGCATTCTGATTTTCATATCAGAACCAGGAGTTCCAGGTTGTCTCCGGGCTCTGGAACGTCCTCTTCCTCCTCCGAAAATATCATCGCCAAAGAATCCGCCACCAAATATATCTCCAAAACGGCTGAAAATATCTTCCATATCAAATTCAACGCCACCAGCTCCACCGAAGCCTCCCTGGTTGTTTATCCCGGCATGTCCAAATTGATCATATCTGGCTTTCTTTTGAGGATCACGAAGTACTTCATAAGCCTCCGCTGCTTCTTTAAACTTTTGCTCAGCGTCGGCATCACCTTTATTTCTATCAGGATGGTATTTCATGGCTTGCTTACGATAGGCCTTTTTTAGTTCGGCTTCGCTAACCCCTTTATCAACTCCCAGTATTTCGTAATAATCTCTTTTACTCATGAAATAGCCTTATTCGCTTACAATTACTTTTGCGTGCTTAATTACTTTATTTCCGATTTTGTAGCCACTTTCGAGCACCTGCAAAACGGTATCACTTTTTGTTTTTTTATCAGGAGCAGGTTGTTTCAACATCGCGTCATGGAGATTCACATCAAATGGAACTCCGGCTTCATCAATGGTTTCCACTCCATATTTAGAAAGCACCTCTTCGAACTTATTAGATACAAGTTTCATGCCCTCAAGAAAGCTCTCTTCGATTTTGTTTTCTTCTGATGCCCCAAGTGCCCGTTTCATATCCTCCGAAATTGGCAGAAAATCTTGCAATGCTGCTACTTTTGCTTCTTCAAAAAGAGTAATTCGTTCTCTTTGCACCCTTTTTCGGACATTTTCAAGTTCTGCAGCTTTTCGTAACAAGGAATCTTTAGCATCGGCGAGTTCCTGTTCTAGTTTCTCAATCAATAGTTCGTTTTCATCCTTTTCGGGTTCCTGAGTTTCTTCTTCTGTAACAGTCTCTTCAGCAGCTACTTCTTTTTCCACCTGATCTGCTTGCTTTTCTTTTTCATCTTCAAGCTTGTCGGCCTGCTCTTTTTCTTCTACTTCTTTGATATTATCAGCGCTCATCTGTTTGAATAATTTTAATTTTCTTTTGATGGATAGAAAGCAAAAATAATGCCATTCATTCCTTTAAACCTCAGAATGACAAAGTTACTCTTTTCTTAACACCATCTCATAAAAAAAGCCCTGTACAAATATTGTACAGGGCTTTCAATAAAGTGGTTGAGTTTATTGCTCGCTTACACAATCTCCGGCACAAGCAGCAATTCCCGGCAATGGTATCACAGATACAGCCGGGATATCGGCTCCAAAAGTTGATTCCATCACTTTTATGAATTCATTTGCCATTATTGCATTACCACGAATATTTGGGTGAACTCCATCCGTTGAATAAACCCCATTTGGAGCAAAATCAGGATCTAGTAATGTTCCTTCTACCCGAATCCCAAGTTCCCCGTCTAAACCAAGCAAATCAGCAAATACGCCAATAGCTGTATTTGGATTTCCCGGAAGCCCTGCATTGGTATCAAAAAGACCTAAACGAGTCGTCCCACCAGCATTAACAGTGGCTACTTTAGTTGCAATAGAAGTATTGAATTCAACCGTTCTGGTTTGGATTGCATTTTGTTCAGCTAGTGTTAGGTAGTATTGATCCCCACTCAAACTTCCATCTGCAAGACTAAACCCTAATGGAATTACGACTCCAATAGGGGTATCAGCTGTAGAAGCATCTCCATCCGCTTCGGTACCCAATACCGAACCTGCAGAAAGAAGTACTAACTCTCCTTCCACCATTGGTCTTGACTGCTCATATGGTACAAGTTGGGCTCTTTGCTGGGCTGTGATTTGTTGCGCTCCCTGTAAAGCATCGAAGCAAGTTCCCAGGTCATCGAGCTCTTCATCAATCACTAGTATAGGATTATTCCCTGCAGAATAGCTCACTAATCTTTGATCAATATCGCTTTGTTCAACTCCTACATTTGCGCAACCTTGAATGGCTCCGTTAACTGCCTGGAAACCAGTATTAATCTGAGTTGCAGTTGCTTCATCCAAAGCAATATTGTTCCATGTAACTGCTCTAAAAAAAGGAATTGTTAAAATTGGAGGAATATTTGCAATAACACCTTTTGGTGAGTTTTGTGAACCAAGTAATGCATCTACTGTAGCACTAAAACGAGCATCGAAATCTCCTGCACTTGTAAATATAGCTTCATTTGATGCACCACTTAAAGCATACCCAAGTACATCATTATTTCCGATCCAAAGGGTAAAAAATGTAGGCTGGGCAGCGACAACATCACCGATAATTGTTGAAGTACCGGGGTCACTTGCTATTCTTGCATAAAACGGATTAAACGCCGGATCTCCCGGGGTTCCAGTACCCGGAATAAGTAGTTGTCCTACCTGTATTCCCGGAATTCCAAAATTATTCAGAGCAGAAACAGATCCAGAGAAAGCTCCAATTGTTTCTCCTGTAATTGTTGGGCTAGGCGCTGCTGCATTTAAATCCAGTTTAAACCTACCTAAAACAGGGACCCCACCTTCTGGCTGAGTTGAAGTGTTATAACCATCAACGGAATTGATATCTGGTTGATCAAAGGAATCAAAAGTGTCTCCATCTGATTCAACTGCGATTTGGAGCTGTGCCGCGATTAATGCACCGAGTGAATTTTGCTGTCCTTGATTATATAAAGCGCCATCCATAAAACCTGCAGTAAGTGAATTACCTACAGAAACAAATTTTGTGAAATCTGCATTACCCTGGCTTCCTGTTACCGCGGGTGGTTCTGGAAGCGGATTGTCTTCAATACGGCTATCAACTAGTGAGCCTTCTTGCCCATCGCAGGAAAAAAGGAACATTCCTGCTGCTAACGTAAGTACTAATAAATGATTGAATTTTTTCATGTCTATAAAGTATTTAATTAGTTCAGGAATTGATCGAAAGTAAAGGAGATATAGTAAATAGCTCCCATTCTTGGATTAGCTAGTGAAGTAGTATATCGTTCATTAAGAATATTACTTCCTCCAACTTTTAAAATCGTGTTAAAGTCGCTAAGCTTGTAGCTTATTTGTGCATCCAGAGTTCCAAAAGCTGGAACCACACCTTCTCCAATTGAAGATTCCCAGATGTAAGCGTCTTGCCAACGATATACCATATTGAATCCAATATTATCGGTAAGCTTTCGGTTTTGGAATTTCACGTTGTATCTCCATTCCGGAGTATTATAACTGGCGCGGAAACCTTGCTGTAATAATCTATCCTGATCAAGCAATTCGTTATATGAAACATTACCACCAATCGTATAACCACCGGTAAGAGAGTAATCTGCAGTAACTGCAAAACCATGTGAACTCACGGTTCCATCAGCGTTAACATCAAAGCCATACGTTTGAGTTGGAAATGATTGGTTCGGATTATTTGGATCTTCACCAGTAATAACAGCTTCCCTCCAATTATTATCATCTACATTATAACTTGCATCCGGCTCAACAGTAAGACCATTCGGAATACCTTGAGTGAATGATACTTCGGCGATAAAATCTGTATAGGCGCTATAGTAGTAGTAGGCATCAACAAACAGTTTGTCGCCAATCAGACTTTTGTATCCAATTTCGAAGGTATTAATTTTTTCAGGTTTGAAATCTTCAAAATCATATACCTCGAGTGAAGCAGCAGCCTGAGCTGAATTAAGTTGTCCGGTTGCTAATCCAATCTGAGCAGCTTGTACACTTTCAGCAGTATACACTGTGTTCGTTTCAAAATTGTATCGATTTACAAGAGCTGGGTTGCTACCAATCAGACGTCTGGAAACTACATCTAAATCGATGAACTGATCCTGAGTTGTTGGAATTCTGAATCCTCGCTGAAATGAAGCTCTGAAATTATGTACATCAGCAACTCTTAAAATGGCAGATACTCTCGGAGAGAACTGTCCATCGAAATATTCATTTTTATCGTATCTGGATGATGCAGAAAGATCAAGTTTGCCTTCCATAAACTGCTTAGAGATTTGTGCATAAGCACCCCACTCATTAATTGAAAACTCATCTCCGTTATCCTGTAGGGCAAATAAAGTTCCTTCTGATTCCAAAGCGTATTGTCTGTAATTTACTCCGGCAATCACTTCAGCTACTTCAGGGTCAATTACATTAGAAAAGTTATATAATCCTTCTGCGTGATATAAATCAGACTTATCAAGGAATTTTGCTCCTCCTTCTGAAATCGGGGTATTTCTCAAGGAGTTTGCTAAATCTTTAAACTCTTGAGAATTTGGATCTAGTTGAGCTTGATCTGCCTGTATTCTGGCAAAAGCGTGTGAATTTTCATAATCCTGTCCTGCTAACCTAGCTCCAATAAAATTCTCAAGATATGGCCCTAAATAGGTTTGCTGATTTATCAATGATGCAAGTGTATTAGCTGCATATGAATCACCTGCATCTTCCTGAGTAGTATATGCTCTCAGAAATAAATTAGGGTTACGAAGCTCAAGCTTAGCGGTCCAAATGTTGAAATTATCCAGCACAAAACGATCATTCGCGGTATATACGGTGCTTCCATAACCGGTATTGTACTGAGCTACTAACTCATATGAATCATTTAAGTAATAATGTAAAGCACCACCAAACTTAATACTCTCAGTAGTATTATCTACAAATGATGCTTCGGTATATCCAGTTGGTGTAAAAGCTCCGGCAGCTCCATCCGGAACTAACGACCTAGTAGCAGCAGCTGTAGCACTACCCCCTGCTATAGCCGCATCTGCAACAATTCCTGTGGTTATTGTAAAGTCTCCGTATGTATTCAGACCGTCATAAATTCTTGGAACAGCTGCATTTGCTCTTGAAGTAGCTCCTCTTTCAAGAATATCACTCTGATCGCGATAATCCTGACCAACAAAATCCTGAGCTTTCAAATAAGACCCGGTAAGCTTGAACGCAAACTTATTATTAAATGACTGAGCGATTCTTAATCCATAACTTTGGTATAAAGAAGGGTCTTCCACGTTACTGTCAACATGATTTACACCTGTTTTTACACTTACTGAAACACCAGGGTAATCAAATGGGCTTTTACTGTTCATTAAGAGAATACCATTCAAAGCGTTAGGTCCATATAGTGCAGATGCCGCACCAGGAATAAGCTCCGCGCTTTCCAAATCCAGCTCAGAAATCCCCACAATATTACCTACTGCAAAATTGAGTCCTGGTGCCTGATTATCAATTCCATCAATCAATTGAACAAAACGTGTATTACCATTAGCACCAAACCCACGCGAGTTGATGGATTTAAACGTCAAACTCTGAGTACTAAAGTCAACTCCTTTCAGATTACCAATCGAGCTATAAAAATCAGTAGATGCAGCTGTTTGAATATCTAGCACATCCATTTTCTCGATTGAAACCGGAGAGCTTAAAATACTTTCTTCAACTCTGGATGCAGAAACAACCACATCGTTTCCAAAAATAGTTTGCTCCTCAAGTACTACATCTATATTCATATCAGAAGCTGTGGTTACTTCGACTTCCTGCGACTGAAAACCTACAATTGAAAATACAAGGGTTAGCGGAGGGTCCTGAGATACACGTAATGTGAAAGTTCCGTCAGGGTTTGTGGTGGTACCTATTAGTTTATCCTTTACTCGGATATTTACACCTGCTAATGGTTCACCACTGGAATCAACAACTCTACCCGCAACTTCCGTTACATCGTTGTTAAGTACAGGATGAGCATCAACTGTGATTCCAACACCGATAATGAGAAGTAGGCAGAAAAAAAGCCGTCGTATCTGTTTACTCATGGTCTGATCCTTTTTGATTGATATTATTATTAATTGAAAACTCGCTATTGATTTAACCTTTACAACCATATCTAAATCATTGCTGGATTTGATTTCAACTTCACTAAGAAAAGTTTGTTTTTGGGATTATGCAAGCGCTTCCAAGGATTTTTTTTAACCCTCAAAACTAAAAAAAACGATCTTTTGAATGAATTTTATTTTCAAAAAAAATCGTGTATCTACCTTGTTAACATTTTAAAATATTACGCTGTGAAATCACTAAGAATTACTCCATTATTACTCTTATTCATTCTTTTTTTAAGTGTTTGCTCGCCTTCGCCTCAAACAAATTCTTCTACCGAATCTCCCGAAGTTTCTTTAGGACCAATAAAGTACCTCGCTTTGGGTGATTCTTACACTATAGGAGAGTCGGTTCCTGATTCATTACGATGGCCGGTTCAATTGGCGGATTCCCTGCAAAAAGAAGAAATTCAGGTATCTGATTTAAATATTATTGCTAAAACAGGTTGGACAACCGCTGAATTGCAAGAAGGTATTGCCAATAATCCACCTTCACCACCCTATAATCTGGTTTCTTTGCTAATCGGAGTGAATAATCAATATCGTGGATATGATATTGAAATTTACAGAACAGAATTCAGAGAGCTTATTGAGCAAGCTATTGGATTTGCAGGGGGAGACTCTACCAAAGTGTTTACGGTTTCGATTCCTAATTATGGAGTTACTCCATTTGGACAAACTCGGGGAGAAGATCGAATTCGTCAGGAATTACTAATGTATGACGCCATAGCTAAGGAAATTTCAGGTGAATATGGAATTCCTTTCGTTAACATTACGCCAATTTCAGAAGATGCTAAAGAAGATAGTTCGCTGATTGCAGATGACGAACTACATCCATCAGGTAAAATGTATTCGCTATGGGTACAGGAAATGCTTCCTACTGTCTTATCGCTGCTTGAACAATAGATTCATAAAATTGTAGTTTCTAATTAGGATTAACTTTTAAAATTAAAAAGGGATTTATGAGAAATCTATTCATTATTGTGCTACTTACTTTTGGGATGGGATGTGCCACACATGCTCAACAGTTATCATCAACATCCCAAAAAATCTCCATTAATATGACCGCATCAGAGTCGGTTGAAGCGGATCTGATTATTTTTAGTATCAATATCAATGCGGAAGGTAAAAGTCCGAAAGCCGCTTTTGAAGTTCATAAACAGCGGGAGGAATTACTAGCCGGCTTGTTGAAGGAGTTTGATATCAAAGAAGAGAATATCAAATTCCAACCGGTTCGCATGAGCAAGCGCTACAATAATGATCGCAATTCACAGATAACTGTAACAAACCAGCAGGTTTCGGTTACTTTTGGTGATTTTGATAAATATGAGCAGATTCAGCTTACATTAATTGAGAATAATTTCGATAGTTTTAATGGGAATTTTTCAAGTACTAAAATAGCAGACGGTAAGGACAAAGCCTTAGTTTCTGCCATTCAAGCAGCTAAGGAGAAGGCCGCTTTAATTGCTGAAGCTTCGGGAGTAGAATTAGGTGATATCATAAATATATCCTATTCAGATTATACCGTAACTCCATCGCGTAGTTTTGCCCGAAATGAAATGATGGCAATGGATGCTTCTTCTTCAATGATGGATTTTGATCAGGTGGTAACTATTACAGCCAATATCTCAATTGAATTCTCTATTGATTAGTGTTTATAGCCAGTAAGGGTAATTCATGAATTACTCTTACTTTAATTTTAAAAATCACTTCTTTAATCACTAAATCTTCCTTTTTCAATTAATCTGGCTGAACCGCATTAATCACCTCAAAAAACCGGCGGGTTTTATCCAGTCCGTCGGCTCCGTTTATTCCTACATACCAGTATTGCTCGATGACGCCCTTATCACTTTGAGTAAGAAGCTGCATGGTGCCCTGAGATTTGTGCTCGGCAATAACCCAGTTACCAATGATGTTGTAGTTCATGCGGTCGTTAAAGCCGAATGTTTGATTCCGGTCGAACTCAAATATTTCTCCTTCCATCACTTTGGTTTTAGGCTGACCTTCTAATTGAGTAAACTCAACTCCCGGATCATCCGCACCTCGACGAATATATCCCTGCAAAGCAATTGGTCGTTCTGATTCAGGTAATCTGCTTATGGATTCTAGTCCCAGGACAGCAGACGCTTTATGGTGACCATGAGTACTTTCAATTGGCAGCATCAGAAATACAAAATCATACTTCTCTACCTGCAGAATTTGTACAAGTTTGGTTACTACACTTTCCGTTTCCCACTTTTCGAGTGTTTCCTCAACATCAAGGGTGTAATAAAAGTCTTGCTTATCGAAGAAAAAATAATTTCGGATTCCAACGATATCCCCTCCTGCCATTAACTCTTTTTTTCTGATCCCGGGAAGATAGGCCCGACCAATTTCCTCTTTATCCAGTTCCATTCCATACACATAATTTCCGAGTGTGGAGTATCGATACCCTCCTTCCCCATTGGTCATCAATGCCAGATCTACCACTCCATCCAGTAATTGGGTTGTTTTCCAGAGAGTGGCAGAAAACAATGCATCATCGTCAGGATGTGCAGTAATCAAAAGAATTTTAGGTTGGTAGTTGAGTTCCTGGGAATAGATTTGAACTGAATGGAATGCTAAAAATAATAAAATCAGCTTTTTCATTTATCAAATAATTATGAATTATAGATTTTGTTATTTCAAAACCGGGTATAAGGATTCCCAAACAGTTTCAGCAACTACTTTATGTCCCGCTACATTAGGGTGAATTTGATCCGGTTGCATATACTCATCCCTGCCACCAACTTTATCCAATATCAATGGAATGAGTTCAAGATTATTCGATTCGGCCAGGTCAGGGTACAAATCCTGAAAATCACGGCTATATTCAATACCTAAATTTGGAGGTACCTGCATACCTGCAATGAGGATTTCCATATCAGGATTATTAGCTAATGCACGATCTATAATTTTCTGGAGATTGTCTTTTGTGGATGATAAATCGATACCCCGAAGTCCGTCATTCCCACCTAGTTCAAGAATCATAATATCCACCTGACGCTGTAATACCCAGTTAATACGACGAAGCCCACCTGCAGAAGTCTCGCCACTTAAGCCTCCATTAATCACCTCATAGTCCAAACCAAGAGAATCAATTTTATCCTGAATGATTGCCGGGAAAGCCTGATCGGGATCAACACCCAGTCCTGCAGTTATACTATCGCCAAAAATAAGGATGCTTTTCTTTTCCTGAGCTAATACAGATGTTGAAAAGAGTAAAAAAAATAAAAGTAATCGTTTCATAGTTCGTTTTTTGAAGCTAACCCTGTTAATTTACTTAGGATTCCATTTATAAGAGAACAAAACCGTAATTAAAACGTAGCTCTTTCTTCTTTAGTCGGAATGAAATAAGGGATTCCGTCGGTTAACCTACCAAGTTTAATAAATTATCATTCATCGTGTCTAGCATTCTTACTGTTAATAATCTCACCAGAGAATTTAAAAGTGGTTCTAAAATTTTAACCGTCGTAAACGACATCAACTTTGAAATTAACGAAGGAACTACTTGTGCCATTGTTGGCCCTTCAGGAAGTGGGAAAACAACCTTGTTAGGATTATGCGCCGGGCTGGATCGACCTACCTACGGAGAGGTGATTCTAAAAGGAGTGAACCTCAACCCTTTAAGTGAAGATGATCGTGCATCCGTTAGAAATAAGCATGTAGGGTTTGTATTCCAAACTTTTCAACTCGTGCCTACACTTACAGCCATCGAAAATGTAATGGTCCCTCTCGAACTTCGAGGAGAAGCCACCAAAGGAGTTCGGCAACGTGCAAAGGAATTGTTGGAAGAGGTAGGGTTGGGTGACCGAACCCATCACTACCCTACTCAACTCTCAGGAGGGGAACAGCAGCGTGTAGCTATTGCAAGGGCTTTTATTAACGAACCAAAGATCCTTTTTGCTGATGAACCTACGGGTAATCTGGATACAGAGACTGGAGAGTATATAGAGAAATTGATTTTTGATCTAAATGACAAACAGCAAACTACACTAGTTCTTGTAACTCACGATTTAGAATTAGCAGACAAATGTGATCGCATCATTAAAATAAAAAACGGAAAAGTGGATGCTGATATCCTTACCTCCGAAACAGAGGTATTATCCTGATGAGTTGGTCGTGGGTATTTAAAATGGCGTGGCGGGATTCCCGCTCGAACCGCCGGAAATTATTTTTATACATGGCAGCCATTATTGTTGGTGTTGCTGCGCAGGTTGCTATTACCTCATTCAGAGTAAACCTGAATGCCAGTATTGATGAACAGGCTAAGGAACTGCTCGGAGCCGATCTGGAGGTAGAACGAAATTCAGAATTCCCTCCTGAGTTAGAAGCCTATCTTGATTCCATTAGTGTAGAACAATCGAAAATGCTTGCTTTCACCTCGATGGCATTATTCCCAAAAACCGGGGCTACGAGACTGTCACAAATTTCTGCCATGGAAAGAGGATTTCCATATTACGGTATGATTGAAACCAATCCCCCGAATGCCGCAAATAGATATCTGGATGAATACGGAGCTTTAGTAGATCAAACTATTCTTACCCAGTTTCAGCTCGAACCTGGTGATTCTGTAAAAGTCGGTTTTTTGACTTATAAAATTATAGGAGGTATTGAGGAAATACCGGGTCAATCAATGGCTACCTCTTTCCTTGGACCTAGGATTCTGATTCCGCTTGATGGAGTTGAGAATACCGGATTGTTAGAACGAGGAAGCAGGCTGGAACACAAATCATATCTAAAATATCGGGATTGGGTAGAACCTATCATTGTTGACAACCAACTGGATGCAATGAGAGATACTCTTGATTTTCGTTACGATGATATCGCCGAGCGTCAGGAAGAAGTTGGCGAAGCTATTTCCACCCTTTCCAGCTTCCTGAATATGATTGGATTTATCGCTCTTCTTTTAGGTGGTATCGGGATTGCCAGTTCTATATTTGTGTATATCCGACAAAAGATAAATACCGTAGCGGTGCTGCGTTGCGTTGGGGCGTCATCTAATCAAACGATGGCCATTTATCTTATTCAGGCTACGGCTATGGGATTTGTTGGCGCCGCAATCGGTGCATTTCTTGGAACCATCGTTCAGTTATATCTCCCGGTCTTAGTTGGCGATTTTATTCCTGTTGATATAGATCTATTTATTTCATGGAGCTCAGTTTTAGTTGGATTAATAACCGGCGTAACTATCTCAGTTATATTTGCACTTTTCCCTCTTCTGGCCGTTCGTAAAATCTCTCCATTGTTCACTTTACGCTCTGCGGAAATCAATCTTTCCAAACTATTGGGATTAGCAACCAGAATTGGTCTCTTTATTTTTATTGGACTGTCCATCACCGGCTATGCCTGGTTAATGCTTGGTGAATGGGATGCTGCCATTTTCTTTACTCTTGGTTTTGGGTTTTGCTTACTACTTCTCGCTGGTTTTTCTGTTTTAGTGATGAAAGCATCACGCAAATTCATGCCTTCTGGATGGAGCTATGAATGGAGACAAGGACTTTCGAATCTGTATCGTCCTAACAATCAAACAAGCACCTTGCTCCTCACTTTTGGGTTGGGGGTTACCTTGATTAGTTCTTTGTATTTAACCCAGGATATGCTGCTTGGCACTATCAATTTTGAAGGACAGGATGATCTTCCAAATCTTGCGTTATTTGATATTCAATATGATCAGAATTCAGGTGTTAACGCTATTATTGAAGATAACGGACTTGAGATCGTTCAAAATGTACCTATTGTAACTATGAGGCTCCAATCTATTCAGAACCGCTCTGTGGACGAAATACTATCCGACACCAGCCGGAATGCACGCCGATGGGCACTTACAAGAGAGTACCGCTCAACCTATCGGGATTCTTTAGTCTCAACAGAGGAAATAGACTCCGGGAAGTTTGTAGGCTCAGTACCCAATTTAAATCAACTTATCCCAATTTCTGTAGAATCAGGTTTAATGGAAGATTTGAACGTAGCTATTGGAGATACCATAGTTTGGGATGTTCAGGGAATACCCATTGAAAGCTACATAGCAAGTACCCGAACAGTTAACTGGCAGACCCCTCAACCAAATTTTTTCGTGGTATTCCCTACCGGGGTACTTGAACCTGCTCCACAATTCTTTGCTACAACTATCAAAACTCCTGATCGGGACGCTTCAGTTGCTCTTCAACAGGAGATTGTTCAGGCATATCCAAATGTTTCTGCAATTGATGTTGGCCAGATTATAGGAACAATCCGTGAGTTTCTGGATAGGGTCACTTTCGTAATTCAATTCATTGGTTTATTCAGCATCATTACCGGACTAATTGTGTTAGCCGGGTCTGCAGCTACAAGTCGTTTCCAGCGAATTCGTGAATCTGTGCTTTTAAGAACCCTTGGAGCAAAACAAAAACAAGTTGTCAAAATTCAAATCATCGAATATGCAATTCTGGGAATTATGGCAGCCTTAATTGGATTAATTCTATCGGTAGGTGCAAGTGCTCTTCTCGGTTATTTTTACTTTGACATTGAGTTTGTTCCAAATTTTGTAATTTTAGGAGCTGAGGTTGTAATTTTAGTCATCCTGGTTCTTGCCATTGGATTAATAAACACAAGAGGAATTCAAGCTAAACCACCTTTAGAAGTACTCAGGGCAGAAGGAGTTTAAGTAAATTAATATTTAGAATACGTTCCATTAATATCAGGAACATATGTTAATTCTATACCTAAAATTCATAAACCATAACTAACTATTCACTATGAAACCTATATCAATAAAATTGTTCACTTTAATTTTGGCAGTTGGATTAACCGTTTCTGCCTGCGACTCAATTAGTAAAACTGCAAAAGGTACCGCTATTGGTGCAACTGCTGGTGCCCTGGCTGGTGCCATTATAGGTAAAGCTGCCGGAAACACAACTACTGGTGCAATTGCAGGTGCAGCAGTTGGTGGAGCAACCGGAGCTGCTATTGGTAATTATATGGATCGTCAATCCAGAGAAATGGAGGAAGATCTTGAAGGAGCAAAAGTTGAGCGGGTAGGAGAAGGAATTAAAGTTACCTTCGATTCAGGAATTCTTTTTGAAATTAACTCTTATGAGTTAAGTGAAGCTTCAAAAGAAGAAATTGCAAAGCTATCTGAGATCTTAAAGAAGTATGAAGATACAAATATCATGTTTGCCGGTCACACCGATAATACTGGTAGAGAAGAATATAACCTCGAACTTTCTGAAGAACGTGCAAAAGCCGTAGCAGAATATGCTGCTTTCACTGGTGTGGATCCGACCAGAATGACTATTACCGGTTATGGTGAAGAAAATCCAATCGCCGATAATTCTACTGTTGAGGGAAGAGCCGAAAACCGTCGTGTTGAAGTTGCCATTTGGGCAAATGACAAACTAAAAGAAGCAGCTGAAAAAGGCGAAATCGAATAAATAATCCGAGTTTATTTTTTCAATCCCCGTTCAAAATTATGGACGGGGATTTTTTTTGTATACTTTTCTGAAAATGAATTCAAAAATATGAGCATCAGAAAGAGAATTATTCCAAAAAGGATCAAATCTGCTTTTTCACCAAGAAAAGCTGGTAGTGCCCCGGGAACGCTTACTCACATCGGACAACAGAAAACCGAAAGAGTAACTATTGAGATCCATGATTATGGAGTTGATCATCTCGAAGAAAAGCTAATCGAATCAGTAGAAGAATGTAGACCCTATGTTGATACTTCTAACCCAACCTGGGTTCAGGTAAAAGGGCTGCATGATATTGAAAAGCTGAAAGAACTTTGGGATGAATTTCACTTCCACCCTCTTATTCAGGAAGATATTCTTAATACAAATCAGAGACCAAAAATTGAGGATTATCAGGACCAGATTTTTGTAGTGTTGAAAATGATCTATGTTGAAGATGAGCAGTTGCATCAGGAACAAGTCAGTTTAGTGTTTTCGGACAAATTCATTTTTTCATTTCAGGAATCTGAAAGAAAGCTTTTTGTACCCATCAGAGAACGACTGAAAGCTGATAATACACGGATGCGAAAAGGCGGCCCTGATTATATGGCATACGCATTGATGGATGTGATTATAGATTATTACTTCAATGCACTTGATGAGCTGAATACCACCATTGAATCTATCGAAGATGTACTTTGGTCTAGTGCTGATGAAGATGCGCTCGCTGATATTCATAAATCAAGAAGAATGCTCATTCAATTTCGAAAAAGTGTTTGGCCCCTAAGAGATAGTTTAAATTCCTTATTAAGGGATCCATCACCTCTGGTTGCTGATGAAACCAAACTATTTGTTCGGGATGCTTACGATCATGTTATCCAAATTATCGACAATCTGGATAATAACCGGGAAATAGTAGCAGGACTTCATGATATGTACATGACCAATATCAGTAATAAAATGAATGAGGTAATGAAGGTGCTTACAATCATAGCCACGATCTTTATTCCTCTGACTTTTATCGCCGGTATTTATGGAATGAATTTCAGCTATATGCCAGAACTGAGTTGGAAATGGAGCTACCCAATCGTGTGGGTATTGATGATTGCAGTGACCATTGGAATGATTTTCTACTTCCGCAAAAAGAAATGGTTATAGTAAAAGAGAAGGCCTCTTTCAAAAGACCTTCTCTTAAAACTAACTACGGAGGTTTTGGGGATTATTAATCGTCTAAAACCTATATTTGAATCCAACCATGAAGTTAATCTGACTTATGGTCTCATCGATACTCTCAGTTCTCTCTTGACCAGACTGAGAGTCGAAGTATTCATATAGAATTGAACGATCATTCCACCCGGTATATTGTGTAGTAATATCCAGGTAGAGTTCCCTTGATAAAGGAATCCCCAAACCTCCGGAAAGGACAATCTTATCTGCTGAATAGCTTGTACTTTTTCCCGGAAGAATTCCAAAGCCTCCTCTGATTTCAAAACCAGTTCTGGCCTTGTATTTTAACCCTGCCCTAAAATTTGCTACTAAGTTATAATCTGTATTAATAAGACTATCGAATGTAGCTTCTTGTTCTCTTAAAAAAGCAATATCTCTAAACTCAAGATCTGCATCTCTTGTGAGATTTAAATCTGTATTTCTGTAATCAATAAGTTCTACAGAAGTAGAAACAGTGAATCCATTTAAATCTTCTAGTGCTACCCCCAAATTCAATTGTCCCGGACGGCGAACGGAATAACTAAAATTACCTGAGTAGCTATCTCCAAAAGGAGTTCTGCCATCATCTAAACTAGTTGTGATTTCAGAGTAATATTCTTCTGTTACAATAAATCGTGTAGGCATCAAAACGCTTGCTCCAATATTTACATTTGGAAGCACTTTATATATAAGCCCGGCCCTTACATTTGCTCCCACAATTTCAGAATCAAATTCATCTTCCAGTAGCATATCAGCTACATCAGTACCTCCATCCCCATTTTCATCGGTATCAATGAAATCTCCATCATAAACATTATCCAAATCCGTTTCTAAAAAGTATCTTTCGTAAGAGTAATTCCCATACGTAACCCCGAGTGATGCCCCAAAAAACAGATTTCTTTGAAGCTCTGTTGCCATAAAAATGGAATACTCTCCAATCGAACCTCTTTGCTTAATTTCAGCATCTTGTTGTATTCCCAAAAATTCACCCGGTGCAAACCCAATCCTGAAAATGGATTCCAATGTTGTTTGTTCTACATCTGCATAATCAATAGCGTATGCTTCAAAGGCGATATCATTATAATCACTTGCATTATTTTTAAAGAGATCTGTGATTGTATTTTGATCATTATATCCGCTGAGAACATTGGTTCGGTTAATCTGAGTATTGAGAGTATATCCTCCTCCTACTACCAAACTTCCCCTTTCTGTTGGTACTGAATAAATAAGTCCAATATTTCCAAACTGAGTTCTCGAATTATCAAAAGAGGCACTATTCCCCAGAAAAGAATTACTCTGCTCAGCATAGTTAGATAAAAGTCCGGTATTAAAGTAACTCATATTGATAAGCCCCATACTTGCCGGATTATCCAGAAAACTACCAAATCCATTCTGTGTAGCTACTGATGGAAGTATATATGCGTTAGGATCCCCATTAATATTAATGGTAGAAAATTGTTGAGCAAGGGTTGAATACCGGATTGGGTTTTGTCCATCCTGAGCAAAAGAAGTAACAGGAATAAACAGCACTACCATTAAGAGAATGAAAGATAATCTCTTCATTTACTTTTCAGAGTTTGGTTAGGTTATTTTAGTTTTTCTTGCTTCGCTTAGACTTGCTACTAGAGCTTGAAGATCGCGTGCCTGAAGATGACCGTGAGGAAGAACTACTTCTGACCGCTCTTGAAGAAGATGATCTTGTTGAACTGCTACTTCGAACTGCTCTGGAAGAACTACTACGATTTGAAGAGTTACTTCTTACTGTAGTACTTCTTGATCCTGAATTATTAGATCGCGTACCAACACGTGTATTAGATCTTCCGGAATTACTTCTTGGTATAGTATAGGTACTGCTTCGGTTACCAAGTGAACTTCTTCCAGAGTTATTGTTTAACAAAGAAGATCTTCCTCTGGTTACTCCTGATGAGTTACTATTTCTTCCACGTGTACTTCGAACAACACCAGATCTGTTTGTAGTGGATCGGCCTGTAGTTCTTACAGTACCTGTACCTCTAGTTGTTGTTCTGGTTCTACCAACTGTTGAACCACTATTTCCGGATGTACGGGTTCTTCCCGTAGTTCTAACAGTTGATGATCCATTGTTTGTACCTGAACGAGTTCTTCGAACCGTACTCCCTGTAGATCGGCCGGTATTAGTTCCGCTTGTTCTGCCTGTATACCGCGAACCTGTTGAAGAACTTCCTGAGTTAGATCTTTTAGTAATTGCGCTCCCCCCATTTCGCCCTGTGCGGGTAATTGCAGCGTTTCCTGAATTACCACTTCCTGATCGTGTTCTGGTGCCAGTTATTGCACTGTTTCCATTTCCTTTACTATAAATCCCTGTACTTCTGGGTCTGGTGTTATTACGATTATTTCTGTGATAATCATTATAAACAATTACTGTTGGATGGTAATAATTCCATCCTCCCCATCCGTAATAATAATCATAATAATCCCAATAATGAGGGTATCTGTAACCACCCCAGGCATAGTAAGAATTAAACCCATACCAGCTGTTATACCACCCAACTCTTCCAAAGCGGAATCCCCAACCTATTCTTGAGTAATAAGGTCGGTGATGATACCCGTAACCCGTCCACGAATTATCAAACCTTCCATCCCAATAACCTTCTTCATAGCCATCATCGTAACCTTCCCAATATAATCTGTCTGCATAATTATCCTGATACCAACCTTCTGCCTCATAGTCTTTGTAGTACAATCCAGACTCTTCTACATCCTCTGTATATACTGGGTCTTCTTCATAATATTCTTCTTCGTAAACAGGCTCTGTTGATGCTGCAGTATATGGCTTAGCCGTTTGTTCTTCATTACTCCAGTTATAACCTGCTTCTGCATTTTCAGAATCATCTCCCCAGGAATAATAGGTACTTGAAGAATTTGGACTGGTTCTTGTAAATCCGTCGGTTGTTTGAAGTTGAGTATAGCATCCGGAAAGAAATAATGATAAAGATGCGATTGTAAGGCTAAATATACTTTTTGAGGCTTTCATAATAGATCCTGAGAACTTTATTTAAAGTTACATCTTAAACATCAAGTATTATGCTCACATTATATATAACATGTTAATGTTAGAATGATGTTAAATCTCTCCCCGAAGTGATTTTGCTATTACTTCTGCTTTAGAATTCACATGCAATTTCTTGTAGATATTTCGAATGTGAGCACGAACTGTATCAATAGATATATCAAAGCGATCTGCAATCATTTTGTAACTCAAACCATCAACCAAACCATTTACAATATCCTGCTCACGGTTTGTGAGCATACTATCTTCATTTTTCTTTGGGGCCTGATCATTAAAATGAGTAATTACTTTACGAGCAATCTGAGGGGACATAGGTGCTCCGCCTTTCAATAGCATTTCTATTGATTCTTTAATCTCGGGAAGTGATGTATGCTTTAATAAGTATCCTGATGCCCCTGCTTTCAGGGAATCAAAAATCTTGTGCGAATCGTGATATACGGTTAGCATGATAATATCAATATCTGGATATTTAGATTTTATTATCTCCATCCCCTTTATCCCAGACATACCTGGAAGTTGTATATCCATCAAAAGCACATCCGGATTCTGATGTCCTTCCAGAAACTCAAGCATTTCTTCAACAGTATCTGTGGCTACCGGGCAATCCATCCCCTCCTGCATATCCAAATAGCGCTGTATTAAATCCCTTATTTTTTTATTGTCTTCTACAATCCCAACTATTGCCATAATGATCTCTTCATTTAATTCAATTTACCTTTCAGAATAACCGTAAATCCATTTTCATCTTCAAAGTTGAAGATTCCACCGATTCTTTTTGCTCGCATTTCCATGTTACGCAAACCATGTCCGGTTTTTTTAGTTCCTTTTCCAGTGTCCCCATTATCGTAAATTTTAAACTCATACTCTCCATTATTTGTTTCCATGCTCACTTCTACCTCATTTCCATTAGAGTACTTTGCAATGTTATTCACGGCTTCCTTAAAAATAAGGTACAGGTTCTCTTTCAACGATACCGGTAGTTTATTCTCCATCCTAAGCTCTTCAAAATCGTAGGTTACCTTAAAATTTCTAGGCTCAAGTACATTAATGATATAATCCTGCATTCGATCAGTTAGGTCTCCCAGTGTATCATTTCTTGCATCGATCGACCACACGATATCATCTAAGCTGGTAACCACATGTCGGCATTGTTTTCCTATTTGATTTAAAGATTTCTTGAATTCCGGTTCTGCATGACTGGCTTGCAAGAAATCAGACTGAAGGGCTATTTCCGTTAAACTAGCTCCTACATCATCATGTAAATCGCTTGCTATACGAACTCTCATACGTTCAATATCCACCATTTTAGAAATCTTATAGTTTCTGTAAAACAAATAAATCACGCCAAATACAGCTATAGCAATGGCAACAAGAAACCACCAATTCATCCAGAAAGGAGGATTTACGGTGAAACTAATTTCAGCCGTTTCTTCACTCCATATTCCATTTGAATTTCGAGCCTGAACCCGGAATGTATAATCGCCAGGTGGTAACGAAGGATATCTTGCACTTCGAGAAGTAGTTCTTTGTCTTCCGGGATCAATTCCGCCATTCATTCTGTACTCATAAATAACCTGATTGGGAGCGGTAAAGTTTAATCCTGCAAAATTGATCTCAACAAAATTCTGATTATGAGCAAGCTCAAATCCACTTTGATAATAATGGTCTCCTGAAGCTATAAAATCCAGAATATGTACTCTTGGCGGAACCTGATTACCATAATAGTTATCAGGATTAAAGTGACTTACCCCCTCTACTGTACCAAACCAAAAATGTCCTTCTTCATCCTCATAAACCGCTCCCAGATTTGTTTCATCAGAAATGAGTCCCTGTTCTCTTGTGAGTATTTGGATAGAGCGTTCTTGTTCATTTGGATCGTCGCTATAAAACAATTGAGTGTTTAATCTTGCAATACCTTCATTTGTGCCAATCCAAAAATATCCATTCTTATCCTGTGAAATAAAATAACATACCCGACCAGGTAAACCGTCTTCATCGGTAATATCAACAAACCTGAATCCGTCAAACCATGCAATACCTCCGAATGTTGATATCCAGATGCTCCCACTTTGGTCTTTCATAATAGACATTACTCCATTATTTGGAACACCTTCCTGAAGAGAATAATTGATTATTCCATCTACACCTATTTTTGATACTCCGCCATAAGTTGCAACCCAGATATTCCCTTCATCATCCTCAACACTTCTACGAGTACTGTTACTCGCTAGCCCCTCTTCCTGGGTAAAATGTTCATATCCGGATTGGTAAAAACGGATCAGTCCTTCATCTTCTGTACTTATCCAGTAATCACCATTACTAGCTTCCATGACATGCCTGATTTTACGAAATGGAAATTCGCTTTCTGTAAATGTTTTCATATTACCATCTTTGATATAGGCTAATCCATCTCTCATGCCAATCCAGAGTCGGTCTCTCGAATCTTTACCGATATGGTAGATTCTGTCATCTAATAATCCATCACCAGAGTTCAGGTAATCAAAACCTGTTTCTTTCTTAGCCATCATACCACCCCCATAAGTGGCTATCCATAGTTGACCATTTCCATCTTCTGCAATAGATGTAACCAAATCATTTGAAAGACCCGATTCGGTATTAAAATTCTCGAAATAATTCCCAAGAAACAGACTCACTCCCCCACCGAACGTACCAAACCAGACATTGTCTTCAACATCAATAACAGATGAATAAACTATGTTATTTGAAAGCCCCTGATCCACTGTATAATTCTTGAATTTTCCATCGACTAAGTGTGACACTCCATCTTCAGTTCCTACCCAAATTGATCCATCTGAAGCAACAGAAATAGTTTGAATTCTTGGATCTCTGATCCCGTTCTCTGTACCATAATTTTCAAAATTTATTCCATCAAATCTTGAAACTCCATTACGAGTAGCTATCCAAATATTGCCATCTTTATCGATTTCTATATCTCTTAACCTGTTTTCCGGTAAACCATCCTGTGCAGTATATGTTCTTAGGTTTCCACCAGATAAGCTGGTAAGTCCTCCCCTTGTCGCAAACCAAAGATCACCATTTTCAGATTCTTCAATTGCCCTCACCTGATTACTTAACAGACCCTGAGATGTTGAGTATAAAACAAGTTCTTTCCCATCAATATAGTGCCATACTCCATCTCCATTAGTTCCGAACCATAGATGTCCTTCTACATCCTCAAAAATACTTATTACTTCACTATTTTGAAGAGCTGCCAATGAGGCTGGAGAATAAATACTATCCCCTTCCATATAGTTTACTCCGAGCCCGGTTCCTATCCAGAGTCTGCTATCTCTTGTCTGATAAAGTGAAAGTATTTTGCTATGATTGAGTCCATTTTCTTCAAAGAAATTCTCGAAATTGATTCCATCAAACCTGTTTAGTCCATAGCCAGTAGCAAACCATATATATCCTTGATCATCCTGAATCAAGTCATTAACAACAGATTCACTTAATCCATCCTGAATGGAATAGGTTATAAAAGGATATGTCTGTGCATTTAGCTGAGAAATAAATCCTATTAAACCGGTTATTAAAATCAGTACTAATTTCTTCATGGTGGAAATGTAACGGAAAATCTCAGAGAATAGTAGGAATCAACGTTAAGCTTTATATTTATATCTATTTTATTTTTCCAATTGATGAATGTCTGATCAAAATAAAGATACTACCAACAATACCATCCAAGTCGTAACACGTTCGGGTACCTCTCCAGAAATCACCTCACTCCTTAAACAAACAGTTTTTGGCACAAAAGGAAAGGTGAGATATCGTCAAAAGCATATAGCACAGGGAATGAGATCTAAACAGAATTTAGAATTCATTCAGATTTTGAAAAGGAACCGTGTTTTAGGGACAACCGGAGTTGTAACCAGAAATACTACAGGACTTAACAACGGCCTGAAGAGTCTTTATGTACGATATCTTTCAGTAAATAATCCATTTCGAAAAAATGAAAAGAAACGAGCTTCTAATCAGAAACTGAGCAAAAGCAGTACGAGTAATAACCTGAAAAAAATGATTGGAGATCAGATTACCAACCATTTTGAGCAGCCAGTGTATCAATCCGGTGGAAAAGCTTCCTTTTATGCATTCGTTGAGTCTGAGAATTACAACTCCAAAGAACTTTGTATTAAGCTTGGGTTTTATCCAACCCGGCAAATATCTACGGTACTATTCAGTCGCTTTTCACCTAACACATCCAGAAGAGTTAGTACTTGTGAGCCTCAGGATGAAAAACGAATACTCAAAGAACTCAATTCCTTCTATGAAACCTATTCCTATTACTTTGAAGATCAGGTGTTTGAAACCGGAAGCTACTATGTGCTTGAAAATGAAGGGGAAATTGTAGCAGGAATCCGATGTAAACCTGTGAACTGGGAAATTGTTGAAGTACCTGGTTTCAGTGGTTTTTTGATGCAAAAAATTCTGCCTTATCTCCCATTTACGAATCGCTTATTTAATCCTAAAAACCTCATATTTCTTGCTTTTGATTATGCCTGGGGTGACACTGAAGATATTTTAGAGCTAATGGAACATTGTTGTGCGGAATCGGAAATAAATCTTGGGATGTTCTGGGGAGATGTGGAATCAACTTTGATTTCTGAGTTAAAGAAATCAGATCAACTTGGATTTTTGTACCGCTTAAATGGGGAAGTAACTGCAGAAGTGATGCAACGGTTTATTAATCTTGATGAAAACGAGCAAAAAGAACTCTTGCAAAAAAATGTCTTTGTGTCTGCACTGGATATGACATAAGCTTTCAACTTTTTGCAAAAAGTTTTGGTTCTGTTATTCATATTAACCTCATCAAACCAAATCTCATTCTAATCTCATGAAGAAAAATGTTTCCCGAAAGGACTTTTTAAAAAAATCAGGCCTTGCCCTTACAGGGATTTCAACCCTGGCTTCCATTGGATTTCCGAACATTATCATACCAAAAAAGAAGGATAAAATTGGTGTAGTTTTGGTTGGGCTTGGAAGATATAGCAATGGTCGTTTGGCTCCTGGCCTACAGCTTACCGAACATTGTGAACTTCGTGGAATTGTAACCGGAACACCAAGTAAAATTCCAGTATGGCAAGAGCGATATAGTATTCCGGATGCGAATGTTTACAACTACCAAACCATGCATGAAATCGCTAATAACGACGATATTGATGTGGTATACATCGTACTCCCAACAGGTCTTCATGCAAAATATGCCATTGTTGGCGCTAATGCAGGCAAAAATGTTTGGTGTGAAAAACCGATGACCAAAACAGTTGAAGACTGTCAGGCGGTAATAGATGCTGCGACCAAAAACAACGTTCAGCTTACTATTGGGTATCGTCTCCAACATGAACCAAATAATCAGAAAGTGATGGAGTTCACACGAAATCAAACCTATGGGAAAGTTCAGGAAGTAAAAACGGGTGCGGGATATAATGGGGGGCATCAGGAAGGAAACTGGAGAAGAAGTGCTGAACTTGGTGGAGGAGCACTCTACGATATGGGAGTTTACCCAATAAATGCGGCCCGATATGCTACCCAAATGGAGCCAATCAGAGTTCGGGGAAGACAGTGGTCAGAGCGTTCAGAAATGTATAATGAAGTGGATGAGTTTTCTGAATTTGAAATGGAATTCCCAGATGGCGTGATCGCTAAAGGTGAAACAGCTTTTGGTAAATCAAGTAACTATCTGGATGTAACTGCCAGCAAAGGTTGGTACCGACTACGACCTTTCCAAAGCTATACAGGAGTTAATGGAGAAACCAGTAACGGCACACAACTTCCTGTTGACCCAAATCACCAGCAAGCTCGACAAATGGATAATGATGCATTAGCTATAAAAGAAGGAAAGGCACCAATAGTTCCTGGAGAAGAAGGATTAAAAGATATCCGAATCGTTCAGGCGATCATGGAGTCTTCACGGAAAGATGGAGAATGGATTGAATTATAAAATTCTGACCCACCATCTATAGGACATGTTCACTCTATAAAAAAAGCCTTACTCAACTTAATGAGTAAGGCTTTTCAATTTCATTGAAGTAATCTCTTAACCGAGATATACTCTCAAGGCAGCGCTTCGGTTATGGTGACGAAGCTTTCTTAGTGCCTTTTCTTTAATCTGACGTACACGCTCACGTGTAAGATCGAAGCGTTCTCCAATCTCTTCTAATGTAAGAGAATGCTCACGACCGATTCCAAAATAAAGTCGAATTACTTCGGCTTCTCTTTTAGTTAATTTAGAAAGTGCTCTTTCAATTTCTACTTTCAGAGATTCTCCCATCAACTCAAAGTCAGGGTTTGGAATCTCTTCGTTTTCAAGAACGTCAAGAAGTCGGTTATCTTCACCTTGAGCGAACGGCGCATCCATAGAAAGGTGTCGACCAGAAATCTTTAACGTATCAGCCACTTCACCAACAGTCATTTCAAGACTTTCTGCAAGCTCATGTGCAGATGGAAGTCGCTCATATTCCTGCTCAAGTTTAGAAAGCTCTTTACCAATTTTGTTAAGAGCACCAACCCTGTTCAATGGAAGACGTACAATACGACTTTGCTCCGCAAGTGCCTGAAGGATAGACTGTCGAATCCACCAAACCGCGTAAGAGATAAACTTAAATCCACGGGTTTCATCAAAACGTTTAGCTGCTTTGATCAAACCAAGGTTTCCTTCATTAATCAAATCACCAAGTGAAAGTCCTTGATTTTGATACTGCTTAGCAACAGAAACCACAAAACGAAGATTCGCTTTGGTTAGGTCTTCTAATGCACGCTGACTTCCTTTCTGAATCTCTTTGGCCAGACGAACTTCATCATCCGGAGTAATTAATTTCTCTTTCCCAATTTCGTGTAGATAACGATCTAACGATTCCGACTCACGAGTCGATATTCCTGAACTTTTTGCCACAAGTAAACTATTTAGTGAAAATTATGTGCAGTATTCCGGAGTGTAGGTAATCAATTTGGTAAGCTGAACGGTTGCAACCTATATTCGAAGCTTCTTTTCACGTCTACACTCTAATGAATCAACAAGCGTTTAATATACGAATTTATAGATTCAATATTTTGGATTTCCTGCTATGAAAATTAGAATGTCCAAATGGGCTAAATCACCCATCGACCTTAACAAATCGCGTAGTTATAGTAGTGGAAAGCGCTCCGATTATAAAGGCTTAAAAAACCTATTACTCCTACCCCCATAAACAGGTATAAATAAACTTCCTGATTAAAATTTATTTTTTCTGGATCTAATAGTGAAGGAAGTATTGGTATTATAATCATAAGGTAAGAACCACTAAATAGTAAGAGACAACTCCAGGTTAACTTAGAATAATGTCGTTTGAGTTCTGTATTACAAGAAACACATTTCATATAGCCTTTAACATATTTTCCAATAGAAATACGGTTTGTCCATTTGAATACTTTAAAAGGTTCTTCCCCACAATTTGGACATCTCATTTTTTCAGATAGTCTTTCTGGGGCAGGTCTAGTTAATTTGAATATTGATGAACTAAATAGTATCAAAGCACTTAACGTATATACAAAAAACCAAATATCGAATGTTGCGCTGCTTTCTGTATCCTGTCCTAAAATTTGTGTACTGCCAAAAACGATAAGTACAAGAGTTAAAATAATACCCCTTCCTTTCATTTATACCCCCGTTATTTGTCATAAAGTTTAACTAAGAAAACTTTTTTGTTTTAAAGAATCAATCTTTAACAACAAGTCGACTTTCTGATACTACATTACTTAATAAGCGTCATCTTTTGAATAAACACTTTTCCATTAGTTTGTAGTTGATAAATATACACTCCTGAAGCAAGTCTAGATGCATCAAAATTTACCTGATGATAGCCTGCTTCCCTTCTCTCATTCACCAGGTTTGCCACTTTTCTTCCCAGGAGATCAAAAACTTCAAGTGATACCTCACTATTCTCAGGAATAGCAAAACTTATTATTGTACTTGGATTAAATGGATTAGGATAGTTTTGTTCGAGTATAATTTCAGATGGAATATCATTTTTATTTTCTGATGATACGATGAAGACCGTATTTTGAGTACCGGGAGATCCTGTATTTTGTGAAGCTCTCCAGTTTTCTACCTCTCCATTATCCAACCACGGATTCATAAGTTCAAGTGTAGCACCATTTCCATCAGGAGCATTTGGCCAGGGCGAATCATCAGTGAATGTAAGCGAATCAACCAATTCTCCGGTATTTTTGTACAAATAGAGTGATTCTCCAGCCCCACTTAGTCCGGTAGTCATTGTATCTGCTTCGATAGCTATATTTGGATAGATAGATTTAAATTTATCGTGGTCTCTGGAAATTACTACAAATCCATTTACAGGAAGCACCGTATTTGCTCCGAATACAAACGTTTGTTTATGTGAACCATCAATAAAAACCCAGCCAGAGATATCCAATGTGTTCCTTGATGCATTAAAAAATTCTACCCAATCATCTGTATCAAAAGTATCACTGGAATTGTAGTTGATTTCATTGATCACAAGATTAGGATCAGCAGTTCCTTTCAATCCTAAAGCTCCGATATTAATCGGGTTTCCTCCAGCATCAATTGGTGTAGTTGGATCTCCTGCTCCTAAAACCGGAGACGTAAGTTGGGGATAGAAATTTCCTCCGAACGGATTAATTAGTTCAGGATCTCCGAAGAGGTTTCCTGTTCCGGGTAAGGCGTCAGTATCACTAATTGAGTAGTCAACAGTAAAGGATGAGAATTCATCAGCAGTAATTGAAGCTTCCTGAGAAGCCCCAAAAATAGAATTCTTTATAGTAGCAGTCCCTCCTCCCCGATTTAGCACTTTTTCATAAACCGCGACTCCTACATTATTGCCATAGAAAGTGTTATTTACAATCTCACCAAATGAGCCTTCGTCCTTAATGCCAACTCCTAAATTACAGTTTATGAAAATGTTATGAGCAATATAGGCTTCTGAACCTTGTCCGATTGAAACTGATTTATCACCACAATTAGATACTATGTTATTGGTGATTTGTACATTTATTGATTCATCACCTACATCAATGGCATCGGAATTATCTCCCACAAAATCTCTGAATACACTTCCATCAATGATGGTAGTTCCTTCCATAAACCCAATATCGATGGCGTCCATATCCTCAATATTGTTTCCTTCAAAAACAGAATTCAGAACCCATAAATTACCTCCGTTTACATTCAGGTAATCACCAATCATAGTAACATTGGAAATAGTACTATTCTCTATCCTCATATCGCTGAACTGCGAAGAAACCGGAAGCCGTACATTATCAATATGAACTCCGATTAGATTTACAGTGGAATTCAATGCCGAAACTGCAGAAAAGAAATTTTCATCATTTTCAATTCCTTTTGTTTGACTGATATCAACATTATTCAGTGTTGATTCCCCGGAAGCATTATCAAAAAATACTCCTAGCCACTCCTGATCGGGATAATATGGTTTTAATTGAATAGGCTCTTCTTCAGTCCCATTCAGATTAAGCGTACCATGAACAACTATTGAAGTATTCTCATTAAAACGGACCTCAACCCCTTCTGCAATGGTCAGTGTTGCGTCAGGCTCAACAATTACTCTTTCGTTAACAAAATATGGAGAGTTTGTTTTAGTAAGGCTCAATGATTGCGAAATCAAAGAACTAATAAAGCTGTCACTTATCTTCTCAAATTCTATTTCCAATTCGCTATCAGCTGAAAGCTCAATTTCAATTTCTTCCTTTGAATAAGAAGCTACTTGCTGATTTTGCTCCTTGAGAACCCAGGATTTAAACGCGTATCCAGGCGGAGCGTAAGCTTTGAGCTTAAGTGGAACCTCTTCAAAATAAATCCCCTTTTCTCCTATACTCTTAAAGAATCCGTTTACATCAATCTTTCCTTTGTTTGAAATATTTGACGAGATGGTTAGTTCAACCTGTTCTCCTAAATCGAACTGATCTCTTAAATTATCGATTGCATTATCGGGACGTTCTTCAGCAAATGTTCGGAAGGTTTGTACCTCATCATTCCAGAAAGACATGGAGCGGACACCTCGTTCAATTCCCCATTCGGGAATAGAAAGAAAATCAATATATGTCCCCCATTTTTCGATATGACGTGGCATTTCAGGAGCAATCTGAGTTTGCAAACTATCTATGATTGATGTTACTCTATCAGCGTTAAATGTTGAGTTAATCCGTTCTGAGTAACGTTGAATAAATTCATTTAAAAAACCCTCGTTTGAGGTCAGTGCTTGAAAAAGTTCGAATTCATCGTAAATATCATCCAGTTCATTACTTCCAATCCTTCTGTCGTTAAAACCACGATCCATATCTACCAACACCCAACGCCATTTATTGTCATTGCCACGATCACGCCACATCTCTCTGTTATGCCCCCAGCTGCTATTAGCCAGGTAAGATTGAGTAATAACAAAATCCATTAGGTTTTGTACATCAATTTGCGATTCTACTGCCGAGTAATTCTGGGGATTGCTAAGATCGTTTGATTCGGCAAAGTCTAACAAGGCAAGGTAGTCCGCATTATCTCCTTCAATTATGGCACCAGTCGACTCCAGATGATCCAAGTCGGCCTCTGCCGTGCTATAATGAAGTGAGAAATATTGTTTATCAAGTTTCTCACGGAGGTTATAGATACCCCAATATTCTCCATTCAAATATAATACTGTTGGTCGGTAAGCCTGAGTTGAATTATCGATTTCTCCACGAAGAATACTCGAAATCATTCCGTCCCGTATCATAGTATAAGGCCAGTCATCACCACTATTTCTGAGATACAATCTTTTATACGCCTGATACGGAAGGTGTTTAAATGCCTGATATTCCATCTGAGATTCGCCATAATCTCCATCCGCATAGATATTGAGTGGTTTTTGGGCGAAGCGGAAGATATTCTCACCTCCAATTCTCATTCCTACTCTTTGCGAAAACCTGTCTTCATCTTCTATCGGGAAAAACTCTAGGTTTATAGGGATTTCACGCTCTTTAAGTGTATTTCTATAAATACCCTGCTCCTTACCCATTACATAATTCTGCTCTGCTATTATTGAAAAAGCGGGCAGTTTTCTATCTTCATTTATGAAATAGGAGCCCGAAAAGATTTCCCCCGGTAACTTTCCTGCTTCAAAAACCCGGGCAGAAAGAATGGTATTTGAATTTATTTGAATAGGACTCGTATAAGGAATGGAACTACTGGTTGGTTCAGAACCATCCAATGTATATCGTACGGTGCCATTTCCATTTGAAGAGGTTAGTTCCACAGAAACCGGTGCATCATAAAAGCCACCTTCTTTTGAAAATAGTACTCCCTTGGCAAATTCAGTGGTCAGAACTCCTTCTGTGGTGTTCTGAGTCTCAGGGGTTGGTTCTCCAAAGAAAAACCAGTTAGCACTTCCATCAGGTTTCCTTCCATAAGAAACGTCTTCAATTTGAGAACCATAAACAATGGAATCGATTAGCTCACCGGATGCATTATATAATCCTACTTCTTCCCCGTCTTTGTCCAACTTGAAATTCGTATGAGACCATTGAGTTGTGTACGGGATATTACGTGGCCACCATTCACGAATGTATTCCTGTCCTGGAATATCATCAAAATCATCAGCCCAAAGCAGATAAAATCCTTTCGCCGGAATAATTGTATTTGAGGGGATTTGCCACTTTGTAGGATTGGCTAAATCATCTGAGATATAAAAACCGCTAATATCTACAGGAGAATCTTCTGAATTATAGAGTTCTATCCAGTCCGAGAAATCATCAAAATCGACCATGTCGGCGTTTGTACCAACATTAGAAGAAAGGATTTCATTGATATAAATAGCTGGCTGCTGGCCGAAAATACTACATGAAATTCCAAGCAGGAAAAGTAGTATAAATCTGAATCGCATTCTGTTTTAGGCTGATCAAAAACTAATAACCTTTAAGGTACAGTAAAAGTATGAACCAAACTAAACAGGGAATCTTATGATGCTCTTAATTTCAGCGTACGATAAATGTTTCGCCTACGAAATCACTCTTCTTCCCAAAAAATTCCGCTACTGAAGCAGCTACATCTGCAAAAGTTTCTCTTGTTCCCAGGTTACATTCACGAGCAAAGCGACGTGATCCCGGGTTTTCAGCTTTTTTACTTTTAGATTGCTTCGTATTTCGACTTTGGTCGAAATCCTCGCAAATGGTTTTATTTTTGGGATACACCAATAAAGGCACAAACTCTCTTGAATGATCTGTGGAGTTGGAACATGGGTCATTACCATGATCTCCTGTTATAATAAGCAGATCATCTTTCTTTACTTTGGCAAGTATATTCGGAAGAGCATCATCAAATTCTTTAAGGCTTCCAGCATATCCTTCAGGATTCAACCTATGACCAAAAAGCTGATCTGTATCTATCAGGTTTACAAACACAAATGTCTCTTCCACTTCATCCATCACTCGAAGCAAAGTCTGAATCCCCTCAGCATTATTTTTGGTTCGTTCAAACTTTGAGAATCCCTTTTCGGCAAAGAGATCAATGATCTTTCCAATGGAATAAGTCTGAACTCCTGAATCAAAAAGCTTCTGAACTATATTGTTTTCAGGAGGAATAGCTGAGAAATCGTGGCGCTGATCTGAAAGTCGTTCGAATGGATGTATCCCTGTAAATGGACGGGCTATTACTCTTCCTACTTCGTGTTCATCAACACAGACGTTTTTTCTTGCAAATTCGCACCATTCATTAAGCTGCTCAACAGAGGTTACATCATCATGAGTAGCTACCTGAAAAACACTATCTGCCGAGGTATAAACAATAGGCTTTCCGGTTTCAAGGTGTTCTTCTCCAAAATCCCGAATCACATCCGTCCCGGAGTAAGGCAGATTACAAAGTACACCCTCTACTCCAATTCCTTCACAAAAAACACCAATGACTTCCTGCGGGAATCCTTTTGGGTACGTTGGAAATGGCTTCTCAAGTTGAATTCCAGCAATTTCCCAATGACCGGTGGTTGAATCTTTCCCTCCTGAGACCTCTCTCATTTTCCCATAAGCTGCCGTTGAATTTTCTTCTTCTGGGATAGATGGCAATGGAATAATATTCCCAATGCCCATTTTTGCGAGGTTTGGAAGCTCAACTCCGGTTTCTTCAGAAACATGGCCCAAGGTATTCATTCCCTCATCACCATAAAGATGTGCATCTTCCTGGGCACCAACACCAAGCCCATCAATAATTATGAGGTAACAATTACCCATCAGGCTTCGAAGAGTTCAAGCTCTTCGTTACGAACCACCTCACTCAACGCTTGTTTCGCTTTGGTCAGTACCTGATATGAGTTGGTATCTTCTTTAGAAATTTTAGTAAAGCCTGCTTTAAATGAAATATCCAGCGTTTCTCCATTCGAAAGTTTGAATCCATGCGAGAGTTTTGTTTTGATGCTATCCATCCACTCATTTACAGCATTTTCGGAATCACTTTGTATGATAAATCCATATACATAATCAGAATTGTAGCCGATAAAACCCGGAATTCCATGTGATGAAGGATTTAGAAAAGTCACAAAATCTTTCTGGATTTTCTGAAGGTCTTCGAGTCTGTACTTAGTTCTCAGTACAGATAAATCATGTGGGGAAGCCAAGCCAAACCAGGTATGTGTTCCTTTTCCAGAGCGAATTCTGTGCAGCTCATTATTCAAAGATGTTTCCCATAACTCCGACATAAATGCTCCGAAATTCTGGGTAAATAATTCTTCTGCCATTCCGGCTTTCTTAACTACTGATTGAATAGAAAGTGATGCAATTCGAGCAAGATTTGAAAGCTTGTGCTTGGTCGATTCTTTATAGGTCAAAGGATCATTATCATAAGTAACTACCACTGCCTGACGCCGATCGTGAATCATAATTGGAATTGCGAAACTGGCACCTTCCGTTCTACGCTCTTTGCTCGAAATCAATCTCGGGCTGTTATTGAAGTGTATACTAAAAACAGAGTTCCCTTTTTCCACAGCTTCGTATGCAACGCTTTTCTCTTCCATCTGTAAACCGGTAAGAGGTGGATTTTTAGCGAATTTGGAAGACATCACCAGATTCCAGCTTTCCATTCCGGGGCAAACTAAACAAGCTCCTCCGTTTGGAAGAAACAATTGCATCTCTTCAAGCATCTTAGAAATCAGGTCAACCCGATGAAGTCTGTAATCCAGCGCATCGAGTGACTCCTCATACTCTTCCCATTCCTTTTGTTGCTCATGTAAATCCACAATTTCGAGATAGGTATCCAGTACATTAACCAATGCATTATTGTAAGCATGTATCTGGTCGTTAATAGAACGAAGCTCAACCTCTTTTTCTGTCTCCAGAACGGTAATAGCAACTGTTTCACCTTTATTGATAAAAGGGATTAACAGCATATTTTTGGCATTCACAAAATCAAAATAGTGAGCCAGTTTCCCTTTCGAAATCTCTTCCCCAATCTTAAGCTGGGTAATCTCATCAATGTCTTTATATTCATTCAGGAAATGCTGTTCGAAAGCGACACGATCCTGAAACATCACATTGGGTAAGTTGGTACTGTTTGATTCCCAAACAAACTGTTGGCGCTGATGATTAACCCAGCACATATACGCCAATTCCACTCTGGTAGAGGTTCTTAGCAAATGAACCAGATCGGCCATGATCTGTTTAAATTCCCGTAAAGCTTTGTCTTGTCTGTCGAGACTCATTTTTTCAAAATGAAAATTCCAAATTCAAAGCATCAAGCAGGAATGTACTAAACATATCCGACATTGGAATTTTGAATTTGAAGCTTGTTTTTTCTTTGCTAATTGTCTTTTGTGATTTCTGCTGCCAGTTGCTCTGCTTCTTCCACCATTCGTTCAAAGGATGCTAAACCCTTATTCCAGAATTCCGGGTCACGGATATCCAGTCCCATTTTAGCCACTAAATCATGTGGCCACTCCGAACCTCCTGCTCCTAATAATTCCAGATACTTATCTGCGAATCCTTCCGGTTTACGTGTGTACTCTTCATAAAGAGCCAGTACCAATAATTCTCCAAATGCATACGCATAAACATATCCCGGAGTGTGAAGGAAGTGAGGAATGTAACTCCACCAGATACCATATTCGTCTGTAAGGTTAACTGAATCTCCATATAGTGCTTTCTGCTGTTCCATCCATAATTCTGAGAATCGGTCGGTAGTAAGTTCCCCCTCTTCTCTTCTGGCAGTGTGCATCGCGTTTTCAAAACGATTCATTGAAATCTGACGAAAAACAGTAGCAATGGTATCATCAATCTTACCAACAATCAGAGCCAGTTTTTCTTTCGGATCATCAAGTTCTTTGAGTAGTTTTTGAAAAACCAACATCTCACCAAATACAGATGCAGTCTCCGCAGTTGTGAGTGGAGTTCCAGCCTGAAGCGGACCTTGCTGTCTGCTTAAATACTGATGAACTCCATGTCCTAATTCATGAGCCAGCGTTTGTACATCGCGGATTTTCCCATCAAAATTCATGAATACATATGGATGAACGGAAGGAACAGTACTTGCTGAATACGCACCTCCTCTTTTGCCCGGTTTGATGGCTGCATCTATCCAATTCTTATCGAAGAAATAACTGGTTATTTCACCCATTTGGGGATGGAAATTAGAATATGAGTCCATCACCATTTCTTCTGCTTCTTTCCAGGTGATGGTTGCTTCGTTCTTAGCTATCGGGGCGTAACGATCGTAATCCTGCATCTCATCGATTCCAAGCAGGTCCGCTTTCAGCTTGTAATAACGCTGAACCAATTCATATTTGGAAGTCACCGAATTAACCAGCGCATCAACCGTTTCGTCATCGGTTTCGTTGGAAAGATTCCGGGAGGTAATCCAGCTCGGATACTTTCTCAACTTGTCATTCGTGGATTTATCAGCAAGCAAGGTATTGAACACAAACGTTAACGGATGCGACAACTCTTTAAATTTCTTTGTGAGTGATGCATGAGCACGGATTCTTAACTCACGATCAGAGTCGTGAAGCTTACTAAGTACTTCCTGCTCTGAGTATTCTTCACCATCCAGCTCGAACTTTGCCTGACCTAGTGTCTCATCAAAAAAGCGAACCCAGGCACTTCTTCCGGTTACCGATTTTGCCGAGAGAATTTGTTCCTGTTCTTCTTTGAGCACATGATCTTTGTATCGACGGGATGATTCCAGATAATGCTTATAGAATTCCAGCTCTGGGGCATCAATCATTTTCTGAGCTTCTTCTTCCGGTACTTTCAACCATTCCACATCCAGAAATACTAACTTCTGACTCAGTTCAGATCCCAGCTCATTAGACTCCTGTACCAGCTTCCCGTATTCAGAATTACCTGTATTGGTACTCCACTGCAGATATGCGAAAGAACCGATCTTCCCTCCTTTATCCTGTAGCGATTCATATTCCTGAAGCATTTCCTTAAACTCTGAAACAGAAAGCTCTGCAATTCTACCTTTGTATTTCGTAGCAAAATCGTCTGCTTCTTTTAGCAAAGATTCTTTGTCTTTAGCTAGTTGTGGGTCGTTACTTGATGAATATAAATCGCTGAGATCCCAATTGATTTCCTCAGCTCCTGTCAACCTTTTATTGTCGCTCATGTACTGTTTCTAAAGCGTTAATTTTAAGTTGGAATATACAGGAAGTACTAAGCGATTTAAAGCCCTTACTTTGTCTTTTATAAGTCTTGTTTTTAGAGATTCTGTTGCATTAATTAGAAAATGGTTGATAATTACTTAGAAAGCATTCATAAGCAAATTCAGTATTACAAAATGCTGGGAGAAAAAACCTTTAGTCAGCTTGATGATGAGGATTTATTCTTGCAGTATAATCCTGAAAGCAACTCTATCGCGATAACGGTAAAACATATCTCAGGAAATATGCTTTCCCGCTGGACAGATTTCTTAACCACCGACGGAGAAAAAGAATGGCGAAACAGGGAAGCTGAGTTTGATGCAGATATTCGTTCCAGAGAACAAATGCTTAAAAAATGGGATGAAGGCTGGGACTGCTTGTTCAAAGCGCTTGATTCGGTGAATGAAGACAATTTTGATACCATTATTTATATCCGGAATATGGGACACACAATTACAGAATCAATTAACCGCCAATTAGCGCACTATTCCTATCACATTGGTCAGATTGTTTATATCGGTAGAATGATTAAAGGCAGTGACTGGGAAAGCCTATCCGTTCCCAGAGGTGGCTCGGTTGTTTATAACGCTGAGAAATTTGCCTAAGAAAAGCGCCGGGTGCATTTCACCGATGAGTTGATAGATAGTAAAAAAGAGTAAACTATCTCTTCCTCTCCCTGATCCATTCGCAAGCGAATGAATCTGTCCCTCCCCAAGGAAGGACACTTTTGAGACTTCACTTTTTCGCGAGCCAAATTCCAAATTAGGGTTTCAAATGTCTCCCCTCGAGGGGAGACAGATTTTCTGCCTGCAGAAAATCAGAGGGAGGACTCACGGACTTCCAACTCAGCAACAGTTTCCAAAATCAGTCTCATCACATCATCCATATTCTCCAAAACTTCCTCATCTGTATACCTAACAACTACAAACCCTGCATTCTCCAATTCCATTTGTCGCATTAAGTCTTTGAGCCGTACAAACAGCTCTTCATGCGAACTTCCATCCACTTCAATAATTAGTTTTAACTCCTGACACATAAAATCGGCGATGTATTTCAATACAGGTCGTTGCCTTTTGAAAGTGTACCCGCTTTGTTTCCTGGATAGGGCATATTTCCATAAGCAGGCTTCTGCTTTGGTCGCTTTCTTTCTGTTGATGGCGGCTAGTTCTTTCAAATTGATGTTATAGCCGAAGTTATTGGATTGATCTGCTTCCATGGTTGGTCTTTTTCTTGATTCAGACCGGGGTGAGAGGGATTCCTTACAAAATTTTTTCCCGGATCGTCCTCTCCCTGACCCATTTGCAAGCGAATGAATCTGTCCCTCCCCAAGGAGGGACATTGTTCTTGCCTCCACATTAACTTGGAGCTTCCACTGTCTCCCCTCGGGGGGGAGACAGATTTTCTGCCTGCAGAAAATCAGAGGGAGGATAAGCTGGCTACCAGACCCGAAAACATCCACCGTCAAGCTGAATACTGAAACAAGTTCAGCACTGGCTTGTTTCAGTATCTTGCGATGTGTATTTCAACCCCTTAACGTCTCATACCAATCTTCCAGTTTCGGGTTATGTTCTTTTACTAAATTCCATTTCCATTCTTTGTGCCAGTTCTTCAATTGTTTCTCTCTATCTATTGCGTCACTCTTCGAATCAAATTCTTCTGCATATACAAGAATGGTTAGATTATATTTTTTTGTGAATTCTGATCCTTCTCCTTGTTTATGCTCCCATATTCTTCTGGAAAGATTATTAGTAACACCGATGTAAAGCGTAGTTCGTTGAAAGTTTGTTAGGTAGTATACATAGCCTTTGTTCATACTTAGTATGAGCTATTTCTTTGTTATTCCTTACAAAGATCCCGAAATATTACTGAAACGAGTCCAACACATGATTAGGTATGACATCATTAATTTCTCCCTTCTTTTTACTACCGGACGTCATGCTGAATTTAGTTCAGCATCTTAAGATTGAGCTTTGATTTTGTTTCTGGACTTATTTGCTTTTCTAGACCTTACAACGATCCTGAAACGAGTTCAAGATGACGTCATTAATTTCTCCCTTCTTTTCTCTATCGGACGTCATGCTGAATTTAGTTCAGCATCTTAAGATTGAGCTTTGATTTTATTTCTGTGCTTATTTGCTTTTCTAGACCTTACAAAGATCCTGAAACGAGCCTGTGCTGAACTTGATTCAGTATTCAGGATGACGTTGAAGTGGGAATTACTTTTTTCGCTATCTCTTTGATTTGTCTTTGGAAAGGTGGTAGGTTAATTGAAAGCATTGTTTATGAAGTTTACAACATTCCTTTCTTTAGTATTTATTTCCGTTTCACTTTCTGCTCAAGAACAATATTTATTTCTTCCGGAAAATGACTCTCTAGGGGCATACCAATACAAAAATAGCAAGCTAATTAAACTTAGCTCAACAGACTTTCAGATTACCAAATTATACCATATTGAAAATGATCAATATGTTATTACGAATTCAGATTCAAGCGGTGTAATATCTGGTGAATTTTCTTCCAGTGGAATCAGAAAGAATTTTGAAAAGGAATTCCCTACAAATTTTCATCCAATTTCTATTTTCCTTTTTAATGAATTCATATTTGTTGGGGGAAACTGGAATTCCGGTGACTTCTTTTTAGTCCTAGACACAAAAACCGAAGACTGGACTAAAATTAAAATTCCCGAAGAAGTATATTTTCCCGGAAAAGGGATTGATGATTTTTTTATTCAGGATTCTGCTCTTGTAGCAGTTGATAATATCGTTCTTCCAAAGTTCCTGCTTTATTATGAGACTAAGAATCTACCAGAATTAAGTCTTATTAAAATCTTTGAGCTAGATGACAATGGTCCTTATGAAGCAATTCATATAGGAAAAAGTAGTGGGAAATACATTGGTTTATTATCATCTAGCGGAGGATGTTGTTCTAGCTATAATAATTTTCAAATCCTCAAATCTGAGAATTTAGAAGATGGATTTACTGTATCAACAGAGAATGAAATAACAAGATCAACAGATTGGTTTGATATAGAAATCATAGGCAACAAAGTTTATTTGGCCACTAAAAAAGGTTTGGGAATTTTTAGAATCAGAGACCGTTATTTCAAAAACTCCATAAGAAACTATAGAACACATAAGAATAGGAGTATCAATAAAAGAAAAATCCGATATAAATTATTCTCGCCTAAAAATATTCGTCAAATCATCAAGCTTTATGATGATGAGCTTATTCTTGTCTACAGAGACAAAAATGATCAATACAGATTCAAGTATAATTGAATCATTCTCAATTAATAATTGAGCAATGATTTAATGCGCCTCTAGCCAGTTATCTGCAATTCCGGCTTCCACGCTTAGGGGGACATCCATTTCCATCGCGCTTTCCATCAGTTCGGTAATTTTAGCAGGGACGGTATCCAGTTCGCTTTCGTGGATCTCGAATATCAATTCATCATGTACCTGGAGTAGCATTCTGCTTTTCAGATCGTTGTTTTCCAAATAATCGTGGATATTAATCATCGCAAGCTTAATGATATCTGCAGCTGTACCCTGGATGGGCATATTAATCGCCACACGCTCCGCAAATCCACGTGCATTCCAGTTCCCGGAGTTGATATCAGGAATGTATCTCCGTCGACCTAGCAGCGTTTTTACGTAGCCGTTTTCTTTAGCGAAGGCCGTGGTTTTATCAATGTATCCCTGAATGTTCGGGAAGCGATTAAAGTATTCCTCTATCATCTCCTTCCCTTCGCTGTTTTCGATTCCCAGATTGGTTGCAAGTCCGTACGCGCTAAGTCCGTATGGAATCCCAAAATTCACTTCCTTGGCTTTTCGACGATGATCCTGGGTGACTTCATCCAACGAATCAAGATGGAAAATCTCTTTTGCAGTTCTGGCGTGAATGTCTTCTCCGTTTTTGAAGGCTTCAATCATCGCCTCGTCTTTGGCAATGTGAGCAATCACCCGAAGTTCCACCTGCGAATAATCCGCCGACATTATTTTAAATCCATCCTCGGCAATAAAAGCCTTTCGAATTTCACGCCCTCGTTTAGTTCGAATCGGGATATTCTGAAGATTCGGATTTGAGGATGCCAATCTTCCTGTCGCCGCCACGCTTTGATTGAAGTCGGTGTGTACGCGCCCCGTATCGGGATTCATCATCGAAGGTAAAGCATCCACATAGGTGGATTTAAGTTTTGCCAGCGAGCGATATTCCAGAATCAAGCTCGGGATTTCATATTTCACAGCAAGCTTAGTCAGCACCGCTTCATTGGTGGAATACTTTCCGGTCTTGGTTTTCTTACCGGCAGGGAGTCCGAGTTTATCAAATAAGATATCACCTAATTGAGACGGCGAGTTGATATTAAACTCCTCTCCCGCTTTCTCATAAATTTCTTTTTCCAGCGCTTTAATGTCGGTTTCCAGATCACCGGAAAAACCTTCGAGCATCCCAACATCCAGCTTGATGCCATAATATTCGATGTCACCGAGTACTTCCATCAACGGAAAATCCACGGTATTGGCAATTTCCTCAAGTTCGTCCTCTTTGAGTTTCTTACTGAGAATTTCATACAACTGAAGCGTTACATCGGCATCTTCACAGGCGTACAGATAGACTTCTTCAGGAGTTAAATCTGCCATTGATTTCTGCGCTTTCCCTTTTCCGATCAAAGCCTGAATTGGAACCGGTTCGTATCCCAGATATTTCTTCGAAAGCTCATCCATTTTAATCTTCTGACTCGCATCCACCAAATAAGCGGCTACCATCGTATCAAACGGTTTGCCTTCAATTTTAACTCCATGCCGGAACAACATGGTGTAATCAAACTTGTAGTTATGTGCTACTTTGATGGAGTCTTTGTTCCCAAATACCGGCTTTAGAATCTCCAAAACTTCTTTTTCATCCAGACCGCCTTCCACATTTACCGGGATATAACATCCACTTCCGGGCTTCGTGCAGAAGGATAGTCCGACCAAATTTGCCGATATTGGATTCGGTGCATCTGTTTCTGTATCAAAACAAAGGACTTCGGCTTTAACCAATTCTGAAGCCAGCTCTTTTACCCGATCTAACGACTTCACCAATTCATAGTCGTTGTTTTCTTCATCCAGTTTTTGAAGTTGTTCGGGCTCTTCAATCGATCCAAATAAGTCTACCTGATCGCCGGACTTTTCTGCCACCGGGCCGTCCTGTTCTAAATACTTTTTTGTGAGCGTTCGGAATTCCATCTTCTTGAAAAAGAGTCCGAGTTCTTTTCGATCAAAACCTCCCCATTCCAGTTCTTCCCATTCCACCGTATCAGGCACATCTGTTTTGATGGTGACCATAAACTTGGCATGCATTGCCTGATCGGCAAATTCCTGAAGATTTTCCCGCTGACGTTTAGCTGAAATTGTTTCCGCCTGAGCAATACATTCTTCCAACGATCCAAACTCATCAATTAATTTTGGAGCTCCTTTTTTTCCAATTCCGGGTACTCCGGGAATATTATCTGCTGTATCCCCGAGAATGGCGAGCACATCGATTACCTTCTCTGGATACACTCCGAAATAATCCATCACTCCTTCCCTGTCAATGATATCAAAGCCACCATCTTTATTATTCGGCTTCATCATTTTGATGTGATCGTGAACCAACTGCATAAAATCTTTGTCAGGCGTAACCAGCAATACATCCACATCATCCGCATTTGCTCCGGATGCAATCGTACCAATGATATCATCCGCTTCATAGCCATCCTGCTCAATATTTTTAATTCCCCAGGCGGTCAGCATTTCCTTAATGATTGGAATACCAATGGTTAGCTCTTCCGGTTGAGGTGGACGTTGTGCTTTATAGCTTTCGTCTTTCTCATGTCTGAACGTTGGAGCATGTGTATCCCAGGCAACCGCTATATGGGTTGGCTTCTCCTCTTCCAGCATCTTCTCCAGGGTATTTGCAAATCCTAAAACGGGTCCTGTCGGAATCCCCTTACTGTTTGTTAGATTGGCCTTTATGAATGCAAAATGGGCACGGTATGCAAGTGCCATTCCATCAAGAAGAAAAAGAAGTTTTTTGGACATGAATTAAGTTTTGGAAGCTTTACAATTGGTTTGGAAGCTAATGGATTTCGAGGAGAGATGTGAGTATCTGAGAAGAGTTTTGTCATTTCGAAGAAGTTAAGTGGCTGAGAAATCCAAGGTGTTTTATAAAAAGCTCTGTAGATATCTCGCTTCATACGATATAACAGAAAGGAAACTTAAAAGTCATTCCTAAAAACAAAACTTTTTGCCTATTATTACGAACACTGTCCCCAACCAATTAACTGAGTCAGTACACTTTTGAGTTTAAAAAACGAAGCACAATCGGGTTACGGAACCAAAAAATTCTATCAGGAATATGTTTCCGGGATGAGCCGGGAGCGAATTTCCAAGGAGCTTACCGCCGATACTGATCGCCTCAAATTACTCTATAAAGAAGCCGTAGCCGATATCGAACGACAACAAGGTCAGCAGCTTCCGGGACATGTAAAATTCATGCGCTTGTTTTCTGACTTAACCCAGCGCCTGAATCCAACCCGTCGACTAGCTTTCGGAGTAGGTTCTGTTAGTTTTGTTGGGCATTACTTATTGAACTTCTTTGGGCTTTCTGAATTCCTTTTCTTCTCAGGATTGATGCTTCCTGTTGCCTTTTCTTCCATGTTTCTTTTGCTGCTTGTTGAGCTTTTGGAAAAATCTGATGTACAAAAGGAAATAGATCTGGCTCGTGATATCCAATTAAGCCTTCTACCGGGTACCTCTCTTAACAAAGATAACCTCGAAGTCTATTCTTTTGCACATACTGCCAAGGAAGTCGGTGGGGATTATCTGGATGTAATTGAAACTGAAAAAGGTACGTATGTAGTCATCGCGGATGTATCAGGAAAGGGATTAAGTGCTGCTTTATATATGGTTCGTATGCAGGCATTAGTAAACCTACTCATTCATAAAGAACAGCCTTCTCCAAAAGATCTCTTCCTTCAACTTAACGACTTTGTAAAGAGTAACAGTAAAGACAAAACCTTTGTTACCGGATGCGTAGCTTACTTCCCGAACGATAAAGAAGAATTTGAATATGTACGTGCCGGACATAATATCCCCATCTATTATAGCCGTGAAAGGGATGCCACCTTCAATTTAAAAGCCAATGGTTTCGCTCTTGGTATGACCACCACAGCTATGCTAGGTCAACATCTGGAAGTCAAACGGTTTCATTTTAAGCCCGGAGATTCTGTCTTACTTTATACGGATGGATTGAGTGAAGCGCGTAATGAACGTGGTGAAGAGTACGGCGAAGAGCGTATCGAATCCTTGATGGAAATTTACGGATCTCTTCATGCCAAAACGGTTGTCCAGAAAATTCAATCTTCCCTCGAAGCATTTATCGGAACAGTTGAACCTGCTGATGATGTGACATTTACTTGTATTCACCGACCAGAACAAGCCGGTACTCCTAAGCAAGTAGCTGAAGCTAAAGTGGTTACTGAAAATTAAATTCTTTTCTTTCTACAAAAACGCCATACCTGAGAAATAAACTGAGGATAACTATCAATCCAATGCAAGAAGCATACACATCATTGATGTCATAAATATTCTCTCCTCCCAAGTCATGAATTTTCATTTCCTGGGTTATTACAAATATTGCTGCAAGAAATATACAGGTCAGATACAAAAAAGTATCGCCCATCAAGTTCTTTCGAAATCGTTCTCTAAACCATTCTCGAAATACAAATAGTATTGTAGCGAGAGTGCACGAACCCATTATGGCTTCTACAAAGTTGGGATATGAAAAAAGTACCAGAGTTAAAAAACTATCAGGCATCAAAGAAAAAGACCATGGTCTGAGTATGCCTTTAGCGATTGGAAAGCTCAAAAAAACAAGTATATAAATAGCCAATACAGGTTTGCTGTAACGATATTTCTTTCTGAACCAATCACTAAATGAACCATGTTTTACTGTCGCCTCGTCCACTATTGCTCCAATTCCAACTCTTTAAGGGATTCTTCCAACGCATTCATTTGCTTCTCATACCTGCTACATTGACCTCTTTTGGATAAAAAATAAGAAAGTGCTCCAAGTGCAACTGATACCAATAAGGAGTAAAGAATTAGCTTCGGGTTGGTAAAAGCACCAATCCCACGAATATAAGCTACAGTTGATAACACAAGTACGGTGAATGGCATCACAAAAGTATCAGAGAAAATCTTAGCATTCATAGCTCTTTTAAGCACTTTTATAACGCTTGATACAGAAGTTTTCAAATCGGATTCATACTCTTCAATTTGCTCTACCTTGCGATGACTATATGCATTGAAAATGGATATAAAAGCAATCACGAGACCAAATATCAGATAAAAAATACCTGCTTCAACATTTGAAACTTTATCAAAAAGTGCTTCCTTTTTATTAAATGCCATGAAAGCAAACATGAGCATAAGAATTGAAATCGTACCCGCATATCGTACTTTCTGCTTCATCTGTCTTTTTACTTTCGAAATACTTGAGTTGGATTTCTTCTGAATGAGGTCTCTCATGTTTTCTTCACTTATAAAATATCCCTCTCCCATTTCTCCTGAGGTTTTTTGCCAAACATTTTTCAATTGATCAAGATCCATACTATGCCTCCACCAATTCTTTAAGTTTATTACGAATTCGGGTCATCTTAACACGCACATTATTTTGCGATATTCCAATGATCTCCGCAATATCTTCATTATCACGTTCCTCCAGGTAAAGCATCACAATTGCCTTTTCAATCTCATTTAACTGACTAATCGCTATTCGAAGCATTCTTCTTTCTTCACCTAGTTCTTCCTCCTCATATTCATCAGAAAACTGATCGAAACGATCCGGTAGTACCGTATCTTCTTTCTTCTTTTTGTCTTTTCTCAGGTTTTGAATGGCCACATTAAAAGCCACACGGTACATCCATGTAGAAAACTTCGCTTCTCCTTTGAAGGATGGATAAGATTTCCATAGGTGAATTACTATCTCCTGAAAGAGGTCTTTACGCTCCTCTTCCTCATCACAGTACATCCTGCATACTTTATGCACGATTCCCTGAGAGTCATTTAGTCTTGCTAAAAACTCATTTTCAAGAGATGTTTTCGTCAAATTATTTAAATAGGAAGGTTAACCTTTGCCTGTTAGTTAAAAAAAATAGTATAGAATTACAGATCAAAAAAATTAGTTCATAAAAAAAGCCGGACTCATTCGAATCCGGCTTTAGATTTTTTACTATGCTTGAATTAGCTTGCAGCTTCTACCATTTTGGCGGTGGTAATTCCAAAATGTTCATAGAGCTCTTCAGCCGGACCTGATTCTCCAAAGGTATCCAATCCAATAGCTGTTCCTTCCGGACCAACATAACGTTCCCATCCAAAAGTAGAACCCGCTTCAATTGAAACCCGATTGGTTACTGCTTTAGGAAGTACACTTTCTTTATATTCAGCACTTTGCTTCTCAAATAAGTCCCAGCTAGGCATACTTACCACACGGACATCAATACCTTTTTCTTTCAACTTGGCTTTTGCATTCACCGCCAAGTGAAGCTCAGAACCAGTACCTATTAAAATAGCATCGGGAGTTTCTTTATCAGAATCGGCAAATACATATGCTCCCTTTGCAACCAGAGCTGCAGAATTAGCTTCCGTCCTTTCGTAGGTAGGCATCCCCTGACGGGTAAGTACAAGCACCGTTGGCGCGGAATCATTTTCGATTGCTACTTTCCATGCATAAGCTACTTCATTGGCATCACCTGGACGAAGAACCGTAACATTAGGCATTGCACGAATACTTGCCAGGTGCTCTACCGGCTGGTGAGTTGGACCATCTTCTCCCAAACCTATACTATCATGAGTCATGACAAAAATAGAAGGTGCTTTCATTAATGCAGCAAGTCGAAGTGCCGGACGTAAATAATCAGTAAATACAAAGAATGTTGCTCCAAATGGAATCACACCGCCATGTAACGCCATGCCATTCACTGCCGCCGCCATTCCAAACTCACGTACTCCAAAATGGATCGTTCTTCCACCAGGAGTTTCATAAGCATACTCACCTTCACCATTTATATCCGTTTTAGTACTCGGTGCTAGATCAGCGGAGCCACCAAATAAATTTGGCACAACATCTTTGATCGCATTAATTACTTTACCGGAAGAAGCTCTTGTCGCCGGACCACTATCAGTAACTTCAAATTCAGGAAGAGCGGCTTCTAACTCATTTGAAATCTCTCTATTCATCCATTTTGTAAAGGAAGTTGCTTCTTCAGAATATGATGAAGCATATGCTTCAAATTTCGCGTTCCATTCAGCTTCTGATGCTGCCCCTTTTGCTACTTCTCCTCTGAACACCTCCAGTGCTTCATTCGGGATAAAAAATTTCTTTTCAGGATCAAAACCATATACCTCTTTAGTAAGAACGATTTCATCGTCGCCTAATGGAGAACCATGAGATTCTTCTTTTCCTTCTTTATTTGGTGACCCAAAACCAATTTTGGTCTTGCAAACAACCAAAGATGGCTTGTCCTTTACAGATTGAGACTCTTCGATAGCTGAGGCAATTTCGGAATGATTATGACCATCAATCTCAGTTACATGCCACCCGTAAGCTTCAAATCTCTTCTTCACATCTTCAGTGAATGCTAATTCTGTAGATCCTTCGATTGAAATCATGTTTGAATCATACAGGTAAATCAATTTTCCCAGCTTCATATGACCTGCCATAGAAGCAGCTTCATGCGAAACACCTTCCATTAAATCACCATCACTTACGATTGCATAAGTATAATGATCAACAATACTGTGGCCATCTTTATTAAATTTTGCTGCAAGATGATTTTCAGCCATCGCCATTCCAACACCAGTAGCAAATCCCTGCCCCAAAGGTCCGGTTGTTGTTTCTACCCCAGGAGTCATACCATATTCAGGATGGCCGGGTGTCCTACTTCCGGTTTGACGAAAATTCTTAAGATCTTCCATTGTAACGTCATAACCAGTTAAATGCAGCAAACTATAGATCAACATTGATCCATGCCCCGCTGATAACACAAAACGGTCGCGATCTGCCCAATTCGGATTTTTAGGGTTATGTTTCAGATATTTTGTCCAAAGCACATATGCTACATCAGCCATTCCCATTGGCATTCCCGGGTGACCGGAATTTGCCTTTTGTACCCCATCCATCGAGAGGGTTCTGATTGTGTTTGCACAAAGTTTATCGATTTTTGGAGAAGACATATTAGTGAATCCGTTTTAGTTAGTTTTCAAGATCACAAAGATAATGATTTTTAGTGAGCAAAATATCTCAATTTTAGAGAGAATTTTGCGCATAAAAAAAGCCTTCATAAATTTGAAGGCTTTAAAATTCTTTGAACTAAATCTTTTATCTGGCGCTTTCGCACTTGAGTTCAAATTCCATTTTGTGCTCAGCAGGTGCTTTAAAAGAACCATAAGAAGCGTTATTCAAAGCATCACATGCACTTCCTTTATCTCCTTTTGCCTGATGGGCTAATCCAAGTTCAAAATAGATTTTAGCCTTATCAGTGTTACCACCAGACTCATTATTAAGAGCTTGATTTGCATAACGAATTGCATTATCTCTGTTGCCCAGCTTATTGGAAGCTTCAGCTAAGCGATAATAAGAATCAGCAGAAGTATTGTCGTATTCCAATGACATTTGCAGCAATTCAATTGCACGGGTATTTTGACCTTGTTCAATTGATTTAGCTCCTCTGAAAAGCAACTCTGCATGTGCAGAATTTGTAGCAGAACGTACGACTGCTCCATCATTTACTTGTTCGCCTACTGCGATAGCACGATCAAACCAATTCATAATTCCATCCAGATCTTCCGGGCTGTTTTTCTTATGGACCAATCCTTTTTGGTAATATGCTTTTGCATAATTCGCATTCACTTCAATTGCACTATTAAGAGCTTCCTCAGCTTCAGGAAAGTTCTCGCGCTTGAAAAGCATGGTTCCTTTCTGATAATAAAGTTGTGCCAGAACACCTCTTGCTCTGTCGCGAACAGTATCGTCACCAGAATCAGCACCTACTGTTCTTGCCTCACTAAACTGTGCAATTGCAGCATCAAGGTTTGGTATTGAGGGGGAGCTTTTGAATGCATTGTATGAATCAACCGCTTTAGAAAAATACATTTTAGGGATAGCACTCTCAGAACGGGTCTTAATATCCTCTCCGTCAGCGCCAAGACCTTCAGCAATTGATATTGCTTCTCTGTACTTGTTGATAGCTGCATCATAATCTTTTGATTGAGCTAATTCCAGTGCTTCATTATAAGCATTGATTGCATCGGTATTACCATTCTGTGCCTGTACTGCAACAGAAGCCATTGCAAATACAAATACTAAAAATATTCTCTTTAAATCCTTCATGTCTTTATTTTTTTAATTCGTTTCGGACAAGTGAGCAATTTAATAAAAAATGCTCTTTTATTTAAAATCTTAAACTGTTTTAAATTTAAAATTATTGTTAAGTAGTCAGTTTATGCGATGCACGAACTTTATTTTCTAAAAATGAAAGTTCGGCATTGGTTCTTGTTGCTGGTAGAACTCACATATATGATCCACCCCTTCTTCACAATTATCTGTAACTATAAAAAGATCAGTATCATTCTCCGAGATTGTTCCCTTAGTTTTCATTGTAGAATTCATCCAATCTACTAGTCCCTTCCAATACTCACTCCCAAACAAGACTATTGGGATTTTTGTTATTTTTTTGGTTTGAATCAACGTAAGACTTTCAAATAATTCATCCAATGTTCCAAAACCTCCCGGGAATACTACCAACGCCTGAGAGTATTTTACAAACATTACTTTCCTTACAAAGAAGTAATTAAAGTTGATGGCATACCTTGGATCTACAAAATCATTGATCCCTTGTTCATGAGGAAGTTCAATTCCAACACCAACCGATTTTCCATTACTTTCGGTGGCTCCTTTATTCGCCGCCTCCATAATTCCCGGACCTCCACCTGAAATCACTCCAAAACCTTTTTGAGTTAATAGTGAGGCAAATTCTGAAGCTAATTTATAATACTTTTGATCCGGTTTAGTTCTGGCGGAACCAAAAATTGTGACACATGGACCAATCTTGAAAAGCTTATCATAGCCTTCTACAAACTCTCCCATTATTTTAAAAACACTCCACAAATCGCTAGAAGCTTCGCCTCTGTAATTATCCGGGATTGGAAGGCCGTTATTTAGCTGGTTGTCCATACTTATTTTTTTGTTAAGGAAAATGTTAAGGTGACTACAGGAGCATTATATACTGCTGAAGTCGTAATCAAATCTGGTTTAATTCTGGTATTCATAGACAAATCATCTGATACATCGAACGATCGTAAATGTGCAAATACATATGCATCTACTGCGTTTAATAAATAAGCTAACCCAATAGTAACGTATATAAAATCACGTCGATTACGTAAAAAGTTCCGGTTTGATCGTAAACTCTCGGCACCCGCATTTTCGAGATAAGCTGGTGTCGCGCCAAATCTTAAGTCTGTATTTGAATCAAATGAATTATAATAAGCTGCCCTATAATCATGATATTGTTTTGTAAGATAGACACTATAGTAGCCAAGTCCACCAAGAAGCCCGTAAACCATCGGCACCTTCCAAACTTGCTTATTCGTTACCTGACCCCATCCCGGAATGATTAGCGAACGACGAAGCACCATTTTAGGATTTGGATAGACCTGTTTCTCTGCATCTGCTTTTATCGAAATTGATGAAGGGAGAAAAGAACTAGTAGAAGAAAAATCCTGAGCATATATATTGCCAGAAATCATAAGTATAATGAACAACAGGAATGTTTTAAATAGAGTCAAAAATCGACAAAATTCGTTCAAGGTCTTCTTCCGAATAATATTCAATCTTGATTTCTCCACCCTTTGCTTTCGGCTTAATATTAACCTTTGTACTGAAAGTACGTCTTAAGCGTGAAGAAATTTCATCATAAAATGGATTCTTTGCAGAAGGTTTGGATGATTTCTTTTTTGAAGTAGTTGCGCTTCCAAGTTCACGAACTGCATCCTCCACCTGCCTGACCGACCAACCCAACTTGATAATTTTATTAAGTAGTTTTTGTTGAACCGTCTGGTCTTCAATAGTAATTAGAGCTCTTGCATGACCTGTAGATATCTTACCAGATACCAAAGCGGCCTGAATGAAATCAGGAAGATTTAACAAACGAAGCATATTGGTAACAGTAGTTCTGTTTTTACCAACCCTGTTAGCTACTTCAGCCTGTGTATAATCAAATTCTTCCAGCAAACGCTTATATCCCATGGCAACTTCAAGCGGATTTAACTCCTCACGCTGTATATTTTCTATCAGCGCAAATGCCATACTTTGTTCGTCATCTGCTTCTCGAATGTAAGCAGGGATTTCATCCAATCCGCCTAGCTTGGCAGCTCTGAGCCGCCGTTCACCGCTAATAAGCTCAAATCTTTTTTCCCCAATATATCGAACCGTGATGGGTTGAATGAGACCATGCTTTTTCAGGGAATCAGCAAGCTCTTCCAATCGCTCTTCATCAAATTCCTTTCTGGGTTGATGAGGATTTGCTCGAATATGATCTACCGGTACATTCAGAACTATGTTAACACGTTCTTCTGGTTTTACAATATTCTTTTCTACACCCTGCTTAGATTCCGGCTTCTTTTTTTCTTCAGAAGATGAGGATGTTCCCTCTGATTCATATTCCGGGAAAAATGCGCCTAAACCTCTGCCAAGTACTTTTTTGCTAGCCATAATTTTCTAATTAAGAAAGTACCGGGCTGTTCTTGAACAGCTTTCTATTTTTCTTGATGATCTCACGTGCCAATGCCAGATAGTTTTTTGATCCTACACTGGTTGAGTCATAGAGTAATGCAGGCTTTCCGAAACTGGGTGCCTCAGCAAGTCGAACATTTCTAGAAATTACTGATTTAAACACCCGGTCATCAAAATATCGTTTTACTTCTTCAGCAACCTGATTTGATAGTCTGGTACGAGTATCATACATAGTTAATAAAACACCTTCAATGTCCAGTTCGGGGTTAAGGTGTTGTCTTACAATCTTTATGGTATTTAAAAGCTGCCCCAACCCTTCCAAAGCGAAGTATTCACACTGCACCGGAATTACAATAGAATCAGAAGCAGTAAGTGCATTAATGGTCAAAAGTCCCAAAGAAGGCGGGCAATCAATGATGACAAAATCATAACGCTCACGAAGGTCAGCAATCGCTTTCTTTAAAATTCGTTCTCGTTCTTCACGATCAATCATTTCAATTTCAGCACCTACAAGATTGATGTGTGCAGGCACTAAATCCAGAAAATCGAGCCCTGTCTGAAGAATGGCATCGTTTACATCTGTACTACCAATCATTACTTCATAAATAGAATTTGTCACAGTTTTAGAATCGATCCCTAAACCACTGGTGGTATTACTTTGAGGGTCAATATCAATAACCAGAGTTGGGTGTTCTATGGCGGCAAGGCTTGCTGCCAGGTTAATTGCCGTGGTTGTTTTTCCGACTCCGCCCTTCTGATTGGCAATGGCAATAACTTTACCCATTTAAGAATATCCTGCTTTATGAAATGAACATTTTCCGACTAAATTTCAATATAAAGCGAGCCCATCTCGGTTACAAAAAAACTTATTAACACATTTCCCTGAAGTTATCCACATAGAAAAGGCAACCTATTGGTTGCCTTCGAGTTATCGGGATGAACTTGTCAACACTATCTTTCTTGCTGGAGGAGCAAATCCTGTCTCAGCATTTATGAGCTTGAGCCTGGACAAACTTTGATCCCTTTCTAACTGAAGTGGCTGTGAGTTACTTTGCTGAATTGATGTACCTGCAAAGTGTATCGTATTGCTACGATCTACCCAGGGGGCTACAGTTTCAGTTGTTAAGTTTGTTGTGTTTGGGATCGTATCAGTTTGTATATAAGCTTCTCCGTTGGAAAAATAAATGGTGGTTGAGATAATTAAGATTGCGACTGCTGCTGCGGCTACCGATCGGGACATTATGAATGTCCAGCGGTTGGAGCGCTTAATTTGTTCTTGTTGCGCCTGCACCGCTTCGGTTGCAATCTTAGCTGAGAGATCGGGAGGTGGCTCCCAGTGCGGGAGCTTCCCGAGCTTTTGATATGTTTTTCTTAAACTTTCGACTTCAATCAGAAGATTGTCGTCGGCCATCATTTCACGTTCAAATTCAATTTCTTCAGAAGGATCCATTTCCTTCATCAGATACCGAATACAAACATCTTCACTTTTTTGCATGCTTTAACTCTAGTTGTCTTTCTTCTTCAAAATACTTTCGAAGATTGATTAACGCATATCTCATTCGACCAAGAGCCGTGTTGATAGATACGTTAGTTAATTCTGCGATTTCTTTAAAGGGCATTTCATAATAATGCCTTAAAAGTACAACGGATCTCTGTTCCTCTGGTAATTTCGAGATGTGATTCATCAAACTGGACTTCATTTCTTTGTCAATCATTTGATCATCAGCATCAACAACACTTTCGTCTTCGAGTCGGTCGAAATAATCCGTTTTGGAGTCTTCGTCGCTGTACCACGAGTTAACGTCAGTAAATCGTTTTTGTTTTCTAATATGATCAATTGTTGCATTATGAGCAATTCTCATCACCCATGCAATCCATTTACCTTGTTCATTATAGGTGTCATCCATTTTTGTAATCACCTTTGTGAACGTGGTCTGAAAGATATCATTGGCAGTTTCAGGGTTGTTTACCATACTGTATATGTATGAGTAAATTTTTGCCTGATGACGATTCATGAGTTCGTTAAAAGCACTCTCGTCTGCCTTTTTTCTAAAAAGTTTTACTAATTCTCTGTCTTTAAGTTCAGAGTATGATTTTTTGCCTGTATGTCTTTTATATAGTTGCATAATAATCACCCTTTATTTGGGTTAGGCTCTTTGTTGAAGATAACTGAATTGACTCATCAATGAGTTCAACTAAACAATCTTTAACAAAGAACAGTTACACCATTAAACCTTCTGCTTTTGTAGTTAGTACGAAGAGCAAAGCTTTTTGGCTTGGGTCTATGTTACAATGTGATGCTCAGGCTACCTATCACATGATGATGTGAGGCCCTCACATCATTACTACACATGAAGACGAGCTATCACCTAAAGTAGTTGTAAATTTTTTCGCCAAGTTTGTTTCCAGTTAATTCAATTAATCTCTTTTTACTGGCTTTTTTAATCTCTTTAACTGAACCTAGTTCCGTCAATAATTTTTTTGAGGTTTTAGCTCCTACCCCTTCTATTTCGGTGAGCTCAGTAACAAAAGTTCTCTTTGCTCTTTTTTTACGATGGAAAGTAATTGCGAATCGATGAGCCTCATCCCTTGCCTGCTGTAATAGTTTTAGTGCCGTAGATTTTTTTGGAATCATATATGGCTCTGATCTATTAGGCACAAATACCTCTTCCAGTCTCTTTGCCAAACCAATGATTTCGCACTCCCCATAAAATCCGATTTCCTTCAAAGCTTCTACGGCTGAACTTAACTGACCTTTTCCTCCATCAACAACGATTAAGTCAGGAATCTGAAGCCCGTCTTTCATCACCGCAGAATATCTACGGGTAAGGATTTCCTTCATGGAAGCGAAGTCATCGGGTCCTTCCACGGTTTTGATATGAAATCGTTTGTACTCACTCTTTCGGGGTTTTGCATCCACAAAACTCACCATCGATGCTACCGGATCTGTGCCCTGTAAGTTTGAGTTGTCAAAACATTCGATCCTTCTTGGGAGTCGCTGAAGTTTAAGATGCTCTTTCAATTCTTTAACGGCATGAGGGATGCGGTCCCGCTCGGCTTTTTCTTTTTCAAGTCTCCGTTCATTCAGGTGAAGTCGTGCATTCGCATTCGTCATTTTGATGAGCTGTGCCTTCTCTCCAATCTGCGGAACATGAACAGGTACTTTCTTGCCTCGCTCCTGATAGAGATAATCCACTAAAGGTTCGTCATCAGTAATAGCATGACTCAAATACACTTCATCAGGAATAGCCGCAGTGTATTGTCCTGTATAATAATCTTCCACAAATGACTGAAGAAGATCTCCAATTTCCAGTCCTTCTATATTTTTCAGGAACCGATGGAATTTCCCAATTAGCTTTCCCTCCCGAACTTTGAATAACACTCCGCACGCTTCTCCAATATCCTCGGCTATACTCATTCCAAAAACGTCGCGGTCGACTTTCTTCTCATCCACCATTTTCATTTTCTGGCTGTATCGCTCAACTGCCACCAGACTATCTCTCAACTTTGCGGCCTCTTCAAAAGCGAGTGCATCTGAAGCAATCTGCATTTCTTCTTTGATGTCTCTGATTAAAGCCTCAGAATGTCCGTTTAATAATCGCTCCACTTTTTTGATGGTTTCCTGATAGCGCTCATCATCCCAATCACCTGAACAGTTTTCCAGATAATCATCAAAACAGGAATGCCATTTCGGAATCCCACGCGTTTTGTCAATGTTTTTGATACTTACCGCACAGGTACACAAATCGAAGGCTTTACGGATGGTTTCCAGCATCCGCTTCATGTTGGTTACACTATCATACGGTCCGTAATATTTGCTACCATCTTTGATGATCGTTCGGGTTGGATAAACCCTCGGTTTGGTATCCTGAGTAACACAGATATAAGGATACGACTTATCATCCCGATACATGATATTATACCGCGGCTGATACTGCTTGATGAAATTATTCTCCAGAATCAGCGCTTCCGCTTCTGAGTCTGTGACCACCACTTCCAGATCATCAATTTTGGAAACCATGGTTTTAATACGACCATCCGTGGGTCTCGAATCCTGAAAATAGGAACGAACCCGGTTCCTGAGCTTCTTAGCCTTTCCCACATATAACACACTTCCACCTTTATCTCTGTAGATATATACTCCCGGCGATAAGGGCAGATTGGCTACTTTTTCTGAAAGATCGATTCCTTGATTCTCCTCACTCATGGTTTGAAGATAAAAAGAATCTTCAACCTAATTTGATCTATCCCCTTCTTCTATTACTTTCTTCGAAAATATTTTTTATGAGTAATGAACTACCAAAAGGGTTAGTCTTCTCGGCTAGATCCCCAAAAAGAAAAAAGCGAGCGCTGACTCTGGTTGCGGTTTTATTTGTATTACAGATTTGTCTGATCTGGCCTGTATATCCGTTGTTCTCCTCCCCGACCCCTCAGATTTTAGGATTTCCCCTTTCTATTGTTTGGGTCATTTTCATCTTAATTCTGGCTTTTACTTCTGTGCTGATATTTTTCCGTAAAGACACAGAGGAGGAATCCTGATTTGGAAAGCTGGATAATTATTCTCGGAATTTGTGGAATCTATTTGCTTGCAACCTTAGTCATGGGGATTGTTCCCGGACTTAAAGTGAGTCACAGTACCACCGGTTATGTTGCCGGTGACCGCTCGATGAATGTCTTCATTCTCTACTTTGTACTCGGAGCTTCCATCTTCTCCTCATTCGCATTTCTTGGAGGTCCGGGCTGGGCTTATTCCCGTGGAGCAGCTGCACTTTATATAATCGCCTATGGTGCAATAGGAATGGTACCCTTTTACTTCTTCGGACCAAAAGCCCGTGCGTTGGGAGAAAAATATGGCTTCGTTACTCAAGCTGAACTCTTGGAAGACCGATTCAATTCGAAATTACTTTCCGGACTGCTGGCTATTCTTACCGTTGTGGTTTTGATTCCTTATCTCACGCTCCAGATGAAAGGCGCCGGTCTGGTTTTAAATACCATCAGTGAAGGAGCCATTCCCGTTTGGCTTGGAGCAGGAATCGCTTATATCGTTGTACTGATTTATGTGTTTTACAGTGGAGTGATGGGTGTGGGCTGGACGAATACTTTCCAAGGGATTTTCATGTTGGTGATCGCCTGGTTTCTAGGGATTTATCTCCCTCAAAAAATGTATGGAGGCGTCGGCCCAATGTTCGATCAGCTCATCAATTCTGAGTTTAAACAGGCATTAACTGCACCGGGACTTACATCCGGTGGAACTCCCTGGGACTGGTGGGGATTTAGCTCCGCCGTTCTTGTATCTGCCATGGGTTTTTCGATGTGGCCTCATTTCTTTATGAAAGCTTTCGCAGCTAAAAGTGACCGAACTATAAAATTAACTGTGGTTTTATATCCAACCTTTCAGGTGTTTCTGGTTCCAATCTTATTGATTGGCTTCTCTGCAGTTTTGGCATTTCCGGGAGTCACACCCGCTGATTCCATTCTCCCTCATGTACTCCTGCAAATGGATTTGCCAGTAGTTTTGATCGGTTTGGTTTGTGCCGGAACCTTAGCTGCTTCAATGAGTTCGGGTGATGCCATTGTTCATGCCGCTGCCTCTGTTGGAGTCCGGGATGGATTGACTAAAATTCCAGCCGTAAATAACTGGTTGAAATCCGGTGATCACGAACGATTATTGATTCGAATAACTGTAGTTATAATCAGTTTGATCGCCTATTACTTCGCTGTTTTCTCTGAAACCGATATCGTCTCCCTCCTGCTTGGAGCTTATGGAGGAATTGCCCAAATGTTTCCTCTTGTATTTGCCATGTTCTACTGGCTCAGAGCTACCGGAAAAGGTGCTTTAGCGGGGTTAATTGGAGGAATTCTGGTTACCCTGTTCTTTTTATACAATCCGGAATTCAAACCATTACCTATGCATGAAGGTATTTATGGATTGATTGTGAATGTGATCCTTTTGGTTGGGGTGAGTTTGAGAACAAAGGCTGAGGATGTAGAGAGAGTAAAGAGGTATACGGAGTTTTTATAGTAGTCTGTTTAACCTCGTACCATAGCTCCGCTACGGAATGCTAACTGGAAGCTCCAGCTTTCTTTTCAAAATTCATCACCAACCCTTCGACTTATTTCCTCTCCCTAAACAACTAAAGCCTCGGGTTTTAATTTTCATTCTTTTTACCCCGGAATAAATCCCGGGGCTATTTTAATTCGATCCTTTCAGGATCTTTAAGAACCCAACTAATGAAATCAGCCTTTGAGTTTTTGGTTCTGAAGCTCGTGTTGATGCAGATCAGTATCGGCAAAAAAGTACATCAACTAATACGAAATATATAAAATCAGAAGGTTCACCTAATTCTGATCTTATGAAACTAATCATAGAACGTTTTCTACCCTTTCTACTAATAAATCATTGGTAGGTAACTCCATTCTACTGAAAAATTTCTTAGGACTGGTTCCGGTAATTTTCTTGCATTCCTTAATGAAATGAGACTGATCGTAGTACCCAAATGAAAGAGCTTCAATCAATCCTTCCGATTCATTTACCTTCAGGTAGGAAGTCGTTTTTTCGAATCTAAGGATAGTAGCCAGGTCTTTGGGACTGAAATTGAAATATTTTTGTGTGAGCCTGTTCAAGGTTCTTGGAGATACATGCAAATAGTTAGCCAAATCAATCACTGAAAACTGATCTGCATTCTCGATCTCTTTGACTATGGCATTGATTTTAGGGTCTTCATATTCAGACTCATAGTATTTGCCTATTTTTTCTTCTACGGCTTTTATCTCTATTTCTCCTGATCTTATCATTTGTCCCGATTCCCATATAAATGAGATACACTTCCATATCTCATTTATACATTCAGGTACAGGATTACCAGTATACATCTCAAAGAAGCATGGTAAAGCCAACACATTCAGGTTCATTTTAACATTCAAACAAACCAGATTTTCACTGATCTTTAATACCGAAGGTTTATTTGTTGCAGGTAGGTAACCAAATTCAGGAACTTGAATAAACTCCTCTTTACCTGAATCCCATATCTCAAATCCGCCCTCTAAAATTGTATAAAAATCAATCTTCCCATTGGGAATGGTTTTGAGATAGCAGGATCCCTGAATATCAAAAAACTGATATCTATCGATGTATCGCTGTAATTCCTTAGATCCGGGATAACTCTCAATTAACTTCATTGTCTGATTTTTACAATTAGTCTATCTGTTTAGATCGTAGTATTTGGACAAATAATTTATCTGATGATGAAAATAAAAAATATCCTTACGTCACTACTCGCATTATTGTTACCAGCATTAATTTTTGCACAAACGGGAATTCAGGTCGGTGAAATTTCAGGAACCGGTTATATGCTTAAAACTAAAAGTGTACAAATTCACTATGAAGTATTCGGAGAAGGCACTCCTCTACTTGTCTTACATGGTAATGGAGGTTCAACAAAAAGTGTGTACAATTTACTGGAAGAATTAACGACTGAGTATCAGGTGATTGCTATGGATGCGCGCTGTCATGGTCAAAGTTCCTGCCCCGAAAAAGATCTGAACTATATGGATATGGCTGAAGACGTTCATAATCTGATGGAACATCTTAATAAGACCGATATTAGAATCTGGGGGCATAGTGATGGCGGGATCGTTAGTTTAATTCTTGGATATAAATATCCAGACCGCATCAACTCTATGCTTGTTTCTGGTGCTAATATACGTCCTGATACAACCGCTCTGAAACCTGAAATTGTCGGTTTTATTCAAAAGTATCCTGAGCTCGAAAATCCATTGCTCCGTAAGCAATTCAAGCTCATGTCTGATCAACCAAATATTCCTATCAGTGACATCCAGAGAATTCAACCTCCCGTTATTGTACTGGCCGGAGATAGAGATGCGATCAAAATTGAGCACACTCTTGAGATTTTCAGTGCAATACCGAAAGCGAACCTCTGCATTTTACCGGGAACCAGTCATTTTCTTTCTAACCCTATACCACTCATTTACTGGATAAAGAGTCTTAAGGATGAATTTAAATCTCCCTCAACAGTTCAAATCGCAACTAAGATGGCCAAGCAGCTATTCCCAAGTGATAATTAACGATTTCGAAACTGATATTAACCTCGTTCCCTAGCTCCGCTGCGGAATGCTAACTGGAAGCTCCAGCTTCCTTTTTTTCCTAATTCATCTCCCCAACCTTTCAACTTCTTTCTTCTCCTTAAGGATTAAAAGCCTCGGGTTTTCTTTTTTTTCTTTTTACCCCGGACTAAAGTCCGGGGCTTTTTTAATTTGATCCTTTCAGGATCTATAAGAAATAAAAAATCAGGATACCGTATAAAGTGTCGTCACAATTACCCCTTTTCCTTCATTCAATGGTATTGAAAGAAGCTCTTTTTCTTGCTTTACATGGAAATTAAAAGGTCGAGCTAATAGGTCTACTCCGCTTTGCTTCTTCAGCCTGATCCCCTGTCCTGATATAATATCTTTATTGGGAATGAACTCTCCCTCAGGAATATGCTCAGTCAGAATCAGATATTTAAACCCATAAAGTTTCTGAATAACTTTCTCTACTTCCTGATTAGATAAATGCTGGAGTACATTTCTAAGAATAGCACAATCTGCCACTGGTAATTCATCTTCCGCAATATTCAGGCAATGAAACTCAACATCTTCAGCTTTGAATTTCTCTTTATTTCGTTTGATTAAATTTCCGGCAATATCTACAGCTATATACTTCTTCGAATGCCCTACCAACTCCTTTCCAATATTGAAGTCACCACATCCTAAATCACAAATAGTCAGTAATTGATCAAAAGAAGTAAGAAATGAGGTAACAACCTTCAAATATGGGTTAACCAACTCTGGAAGGTGCGATCCGAATCCGGAATAAAACTCGCTCGCTTTTCCTCCCCAAAGATTCTTTTCGTAAATCTGCTCCATGACTGCCTTCGTTGGCCATGGGGTTTTATTTTTTTTGGTCACTTCTTTATCAAATAATCAGCTTCAGAATTTTAATCATATACAAAATTTGCAGATCCTTCGGGAGAATCCTCAGGATGACTTAGTGAGTGTTTGCGAGTTCTTAATTGAATCATTCATAATTGATCATTGAATTAACTTCGCTCATCATCAATCGGATTCTCACCAAACTTAGCAGGAACCCAATTCATGCTATCAATTGGTGGTCGTTGATACTCTGAGTGTTTGCTGATTTTCGGGAATTCAATAGGGTCAGGAGTTAAATCTTCATAGTCAATCTGATCCAGCAAATGACTAATACAATTCAACCGGGCGTGTCGTTTGATATCTGCATTTACCACATACCATGGAGAATTTTCGGTATCGGTATGTTTGAACATTGTGTCTTTGGCTTTGGAGTAATCCACCCATCGTGTTCTGGATTCGATATCCATTGGACTTAATTTCCAACGTTTCATCGGGTCTTCATTCCTTGCCAGGAATCGTCTCTTTTGTTCTTTATCGGAAATCGAAAACCAGTATTTGATAAGAATAATCCCGGAACGTTGAATCATATCTTCGAACTCAGGACAGCTCCGAAGGAATTCATAGTATTCCTCATCCGTGCAAAATCCCATTACTTTCTCAACCCCAGCCCTGTTATACCAACTCCTATCAAACAATACCATTTCACCTGCTGTGGGTAATTGCTCCACATATCGCTGGAAGTACCATTGATTCTGTTCTTTCTCTGTTGGTTTTGGCAATGCAACAATCCTTGCTGAGCGGGGATTAAGTGGCTCTGTAATTCGTTTAATTACTCCTCCTTTTCCAGCTGCATCCCTACCCTCAAAAATCACACAGACTTTTAACCCATTGGCTTTAATCCAATACTGAAGTTTCACCAATTCAGATTGCAGTCGAGCGAGTTCTTTTTCGTAGACTTCCCGATCAAGATTTCCCTTTTCGTCGTACATAATTTCCTTTTATTTATAACCTCACTAAGGAATCAGCTTAATAGGTGAAAATCAACATTATAATGTCACATATTTTACAAGTGTATTTAGTACGTTTAAAGTATATTCACATAGAGTGGAATTTTATCTAACCTGACCAACATGATTAAGAAGCCTACTTTTCTCTTAGCGGGAATATTGATTTTATCAGCCTGTAGCCAACCGCCTGAACCAGAAAAACTTCAAACCTTTCCCTTGTCTTCTGTGGAATTGCTGGACAGCCCTTTTTCAGAAGCGCAGGAAACCGATAAAGAATATATTCTCGAATTGGATGCAGATCGTTTGCTAGCTCCTTACCTGATTGAAGCCGGGTTGGAACCTAAAGCTCCCAAATACGGAAACTGGGAAAACACCGGGCTCGATGGCCATATAGGCGGACATTATGTAACAGCCCTTTCATTGATGTACGCCTCCACCGGAAATGAAGAAATCCTCGGGCGTTTGAATTATGTTCTTGATGAGTTGTACAGAGCACAGCAGGCTAACGGAGATGGGTATCTTGGAGGAATTCCGAATAGTGAAGAAATCTGGGATGAAATTACAGAAGGTGATATTCGGGCTCAGAGTTTTTCTTTGAATGGAAAATGGGTTCCGCTGTACAATATCCATAAGATTTTTGCCGGGTTAAGAGATGCTTATCTAATCGCAGATATCGATCGGGCCAAAGACATGCTAATTGATCTTACCGATTGGTTTGTGGAGGTGAATAAAAACCTGACTGAAGAACAAATCCAGGATATGCTTCGCAGTGAGCATGGAGGGTTGAATGAAGTCTTTGCGGATGTATATGCCATCACCGGGAATGAAGAATATCTGGAGCTTTCCAAAGAATACTCAGATCATGCGATTCTGGACCCGCTTTTAGTTGGAGAAGATGACCTGACCGGTAAACATGCTAATACTCAGATTCCGAAAGTAATCGGGTATCAAAGGGTTGCAGAGATTGAAAATGATGATGCATGGAAAGGTGCCGCAAAACGATTCTGGGATATTGTGGTTGAAGATCGCTCGGTTGCTTTTGGTGGAAACAGTGTAAGCGAACACTTCAATCCTACCGATGACTTTTCGACTATGATTAGTTCGAATCAGGGGCCTGAGACTTGCAATACCTACAACATGCTGAAGTTATCTAAAATGTTATTTACTGATGATCCGGATGTCAAGTATATCAATTTTTATGAGCGGGCACTGTATAACCACATTCTTTCTTCTCAGCACCCCGATGGAGGATTTGTTTACTTTACTCCCCTCCGTCCAAGACATTATCGGGTGTATTCTCAACCACATACCAGCTTCTGGTGTTGTGTTGGTTCCGGAATTGAAAATCATGGGAAGTATGGTGAGTTAATTTATGCTCATGATGATAGCAATGTATATGTAAATCTCTTTATTCCTTCCACCTTAAATTGGGAAAAACAAGGAATTGAAATCACACAAACAACTCGTTTCCCTTACGAAGAAAGTACCCGCCTGCAAGTACAGGTTGATGAGCCTAAAGAGTTTGCTCTCTCGGTTCGAAAGCCAGACTGGTTAAAGGGTGATGTTGAAATTATGGTAAATGGTGAGTCTTGGGACACTCCATCTGCTAATTCATTCTCATACATTTCAATTGATAGAACATGGGAATCCGGGGATGTTGTTTCTATCAACCTTCCGATGAAAACCACTTTAGAATATCTTCCTGATGGTTCTAACTGGGCAGCTTTTGTTCACGGACCTGTTGTACTCGCTGCAGTGACAGATACAACCGATCTGGACGGATTGTTTGCCGATGAAGCACGTATGGCACATGTAGCCAGCGACGTATTTTACCCAATTGATGAGGCTCCAATCCTGTTAACAGAAGATGCAAGCAACATCGAAGAGAATCTCATTGAATCAGCAAATATGACTTTCAGCATAGATAAATTGATTTATCCTGAATCATTTAAAGGGTTAAAACTGGTACCATTCTTTGCAATTCATGAAGCACGTTATATGATGTACTGGCCTGTGTTATCTGAAACAGAGCTGGCTGAACGCCAGGAAGAAGTCAGACGACAGGAAGCTGCATTAATCGCTTTGAATAATATTACCGTGGATATGGTTGCCACAGGAGAACAACAGCCTGAAGCTGAACATAACTTTAAAGGTGAACGAACTGAGTCCGGTATCCATAACAGTCGTTACTGGCGACACGCTGCCGGCTGGTTCAGTTATGATTTAAGTAATCCGGATAAAGAAGGAAAGATTCTTCGGGTTACCTATTCCGGTGGTGACAGCGGTCGTACTTTCGATATTTTGATCAATGGGCAAGTGTTAGAAACAGTTACTTCTACCGGGCATCCGGACTTATTTTTTGATGTCGATTATACAATTCCTGAATCCATGTTGGCTGAAACAATGACAGTTCGATTTGAAGCTCATGAAAACTCAATTGCCGGAGGCGTATTTGAAGTGAGGTTGCTGGAGGAGGAATAGGATTATTTGATAAGTTAAAATTTAACTATCTAATTTTATTATATTAATCCATGATTTTTTTGAAAAAAATTATTTATGGCGCTCTACTCTTCTTTTCTTTTTTAAGTTGTACTGTTAATAATCCTGAACCGATTCAAGACTTAGAAAAAGAAATTGTAGGGCATTGGACTTCTACTGATAAAAGCATCCATTTTACTGAATCCGGTACGTTTCAAGATTCTACGTTCAGAACAAAAGAACAGCTATTCAATAATCATACTTGCGAAGTAAATGAGAACAAAGCAAAAGTGCTTACTAGTGTGGTTTCCGGCAACTATACAGTTGCAGACACTCTAGTTGAATTTAGCTCGATAAATGCTTCAAATTGTAATCCGGAACCTGTGGAACTTCAAATGCGTCCTTATTTTGACAAAATAGTTAGTATTTCAAACGATTCATTAACATTAACCTCTACCCGGGTTTACGTTAGAGAAAGCATTTCTGATACTACTTTATTCGGCCGGTGGAAGACCATAAATTATGGATCAATTTACAATTATGAACTTCCGAATGGTTGGATTGCAGCTGAAATAACTGAAGAATTGCTAATAACTAATAGCGCTTATTCTTCAATAATCTACAGTAATGTTTTCCCCAATGACTCATTAACATATGAGTCTAACTATTTTTTTGATCCTCCTGAGTTTATCAATGGATGTTGTGCAGTCCCGTTTTCTTATTTAGTTGATCTTAACGATAACAAGATGAGATGGACAGGACCTGATATAGGGGGTAGATATCGATACGTTAAAACGAATTATTAGCATTTCTAATAATTCGTTTCTGGCACAAAATAAACTATCTAAGCTCACCCTAAGTCGGTATCTTTCATTTATATGAAAAAATCGACCCGAACAAAGCCTAACATCCCAATTATTTACGAAGACAATCATCTTTTGGTGATTGATAAACCAGCCGGGGTTCTTTCTCAGGAAGATCATACCGGTGACCCGGATGTACTCAGACTTTGTAAGCAATACATCAAAAAGAAATACAAAAAACCGGGTGATGTATGGCTTGGTCTGGTTCACAGACTTGATCGTCCTGTTTCAGGATTAATGGTGTTAGCAAAGACTTCGAAAGCTGCTTCCCGACTTTCTGAAGAAATCCGTAAAAACCGAATGGGTAAAACCTACTGGGCATTGGTTTATGGAATGACACCAATGGAAGCGAAACTTACTCATTACCTTGAGAAAGATCGGAATACCAATTTAGTGAGAGCTTATAGCTCAAAAAGAGGGAAAGCTAAAGAAGCGAAACTAAGCTTTAAAACTATCAAGCAGAGTAAAGATTACAGCATTGTTGAAGTTGATTTAGAAACCGGACGTCCTCATCAAATCCGGGTACAGTTAGATAAAATTGGTCACCCGATCTTTGGGGATTATAAGTATGCGGAAGAAAATACCGGTCCGGGAAAGAATATGGGACTTCGATCGATGAAGCTTAGTGTAAAGCATCCAACACTCGACAAAGTGATGAGCTTTTCAGTAAAACCTCCCAAGCAGCAGCCCTGGGATTTATTTGATTATTGATGCCTAAAATTTCTCATACGGCTGCGTATATCGTTGTAAAGTTTTATGGGCTTACCAAATTCCCTGAGATCGCAAAAAAATTCGATCCTTTTGTGCTGGACTTCTACCAAAAGATGGTCGGTTTTCTTCCTAATCATTTGAGTTGGTATCAAAACTCGTTGAACTCTCCCCTCCTAAGGAAGTTCTTTATCTGGTCGGAAGAATTACTTCTGCCCGGAGACTTGATGCATATCATCTGCCGTAAGCATTATATGACTAAACTGGTCGATGAAGCCCTAAAAAATGGAATCGAACAAGTAGTGAGCATGGGTGCCGGCTTTGATCACCTCGGAGCATATACTTCCTCAAAAGGAATCTCCACATTCGAGCTGGATATGGAATTTATGATTAGTGAAAAGCAGAAATTTATCGAAGAGAATGGATACAAAAATGATCATCTGCATTTCAAGTCAGTAGATTTCGAAAAGAAATCTTTCTCGGAAAGCCTGAAGGAAACAGAAGCATTTAATCCCGAAAGAAAAACACTCTTCATAGGTGAAGGCTTCTTTGATTATCTCCCTCCCGAAACGAGTAAAGAAATACTAAATGATATCAAATCATTCAATCCTGAGAATCAACTTCTTACCACCTTCTTCTCTCTGGATGAACTGAATTGGTTTCATCGCTTTTCATTTACCAGTGGGGTGAGCTTAGTTGGAGAATCACTCAAGCTTCCATTAAACAGAGCTGACTTCATCGACGTACTTAACGAATTCGGCTTTTCTATTGATAAGGAAATCACCTATTCAGAAATGGAGAATGAGTTAGTTCAATCAATGGGAATGAAGCTTCCTGTTTTAAAAGGGTTTTATGTGATGGATTTGATACAAGTCAGTTAGACTTTGTTAAATTCTGGAATTAATGATATGAATCAATTAATTCCTCTTTTTATAACTGCATTTATAATCTACCACGAAGGTATCATGATCAACTATATCAGAATCCGCGTAGGTGGTTTCCCTTGTAAAAAATCTTGGGTAGTCCTCAGCAACAATAAATTGATCATACGAATAGTCCTCTGTCACTTTACCCAATTCGACTCTTCCGGGAGTAAAGTTAAGCTTTGCCTGTGATAATCTTTTCTGATTTTTGTTAGGCAAGAATATATCCTGATAAATAAATAAAGTATTTTCGTATAAAGCCCCCATAAAGCCGGGAATTCCTTCTAAATCTTTAAATATGGAACTACCATTATCTTCAAAAGAGATTTCCAAGTCAGACATTCTTATATAATAGCTACTGCAGATATTTGAATATTCATAATCAATACGTCCGGTACTATAACTGTCAGATCCCGGCTCTCCGGATTCTTTTGTATAAAAGGAAAGACCACATGGATCTTCATAATTCATTGATGTACTTCTACTACTGCTGGAACTACCATAACTTGTCACATAATCATAGCCAGATAATTGACCATCATTCCATGAGAATGTATAGTCTTGAGTGATACCACTGGCAATAATAGTATGGTTGAGTTCCTTCAATAAATTATCAGAATAACTCAAAGTTCCTTCGTGTTTCATAAGTGGATCACCACCATTTTTAGTTACATCATAATATTTTTCGTAACTCACAATTTTTCTGTCTTCAAGGATAAAATCCCAATCTAATGTTTTTAATGAGTCAGTCTCACTTTTATGCCGGTATACATCCATACTGTAAGGAATACAATAATCAAGTACCCCTTCCTCAAACACAAGCTCTAACGAAAGAGAATCAGTTACTTCAAATTCAAGAAGCTCTGTATCTGATTCCAGATCACCCTGCCACTTACTAAATACCCATGTGGTATCCGGCTTAGGCTGGAGAGAAACTATTTCTCCTCTTTCAAAAAATCTCATGCTTGTTTCTTCCCAACCAACTAAACTTCCACTGCCGGTTACTTTTACTTCAACAGGAAAACTAGTTTGTTGAAATTCTGCAGTTATAGATAATGGTGAGGTAACTGTAACTTCTATAACTGAGTCCTGCCCAGAGGCATTACCCGACCAGTTTACGAAACTCCAATTACTATCCGGAACAGCAGTTAATTGAACAACTGTACCATGATCATAATCAGTTTTAGCCTGAACTATTGTTTCAGTAACCTGCCCTTCTCCTATAATATCTATTGAAAGTGAGTATGATTTTTTTTCAAAGTTGGCCACCAGGGAAATATCTTCCTCGATATTAACAGAAAGTGGATTCTCTGAATTAGTTATATCTCCACTCCATCCATTAAATACGTATCCTTCAGAAGCTTCTGCCAATAGAACAAGTTGAGTGCCAGATTCCAATAACGTATCCTGAGAAGGGTTTACTACACCAGCATTCTCAGGAGTTATAGTTATATCCAATGAATATAAAGTTGGGGAATTATCTTCTTTGCAAGTAGCAAGGCAAAAAACTGTCAGAACTAGTACAATTACTCTTTTCAATTTAAAAATATTTATTAGAAGGTTAGATAAACTACTAAAAATTCAATTCTTAAGTACCTTTTATTACAAAAATTTTTTCCAATACTTTCCGACCTCACAAAGATCCGGGATGACCTGCTCTTGTTAATTCTCGTTATTCGAAAACGAATCCGGGAGTTTCTTAGAAGCTTTGGCCCCCAGCTCTTTCAACATTTCTGCCTGACGAACTAAGTTACCTGAACCTTCAGACAATCTCGTTCGGGCTTCATCATAACTTTTTTGGGTTTGCTGGATGCGATCCCCAATCTGCTCCATACTTTCTACAAACAGCACAAACTTATCGTACAATGCGCCGCCGCGCTGAGCGATTTCGAGAGCATTTTTATTCTGATATTCCTGCTTCCAAACACTGTCAATGGTTGCCAGAGTAGCCAGCAAAGTAGAAGGACTTACAATCACAATATTCCGATCAAAAGCCTCATAGTACAGATTTGGATCAGACTGAAGGGCAATTCCAAATGCCGGTTCTATAGGCACAAACAAGAGTACAAAATCAGGACTTCGGTCTCCATGAATCTGCTGATAGTTCTTAGCACTCAATCCTTTCACATGCGCTCGTATTGAAGCCACATGTTGTTTAATAGCTGCTTCCACCTCGGTATCATTATCACTGGATGAAAACCGTTCATATGCGGTTAATGAAACCTTAGAATCAATAATCAGATACTTCTCATCCGGGAGATGAACCACCACATCGGGCTGTAGCCTTCGACCTTCTTCGGTTGTAGCGCTTTGCTGAACTTCATATTCACGTCCTTTGCTCAAGCCGGAACGCTCCAGAATTCTTTCGAGGATCACTTCTCCCCAATTCCCCTGAGCCTTGCTGTCTCCTTTTAATGCCTTAGTTAGATTTTTAGCGTCTTCGCTCATCTTCTGGTTGAGCTCTCCCATCTGACGGATTTGCTCTTTCAAGGTAGCCCGCTGACGGTTCTCTTCGTTATAGGTATCCTCCACCTTCTTCTTGAACTCTTCCAGCTTTAAACCTAGTGGGTTCAACAACTGATCCAGGCTTTCCTTGTTTTGCTTGGTGAACTTCTGAGTGTTCTCTTCAAGAATTTTATTCGCCAGATTTTCGAATTGCACCTTCAGCTGTTCCTGCATTCCGGCAAGCTCTTCTTTCTGTTCCGAAAGTTTTTCCTGTAAAGAAGAATATTCCGCTTTTAGTGCGGCAAGCTGCCGGTCAAGATTCGCCTTCTCTTCCCGCTCTTTTTTAAGCTCCTCTTCTTTTTCTTTGGTGATTTGATCCAGCTTCGATTCCGCTTCCTCAGCCTGCTTTTCAAGATTGGCATTCCGCTCCTCCAGCCTGGAACTCTCTGACTTCGATTTAAAGTGAGCGATAAAAAAACCGGCTACTCCCCCGATAATTAATGCAACTACTGCTGTAATAATGTCCATTCTTTTTCCTATTTCAAAGCTCAATACGAGCTGAATTTTGTGCGATTGATTTATAAATCGCTTCTATTATTTTCATGTCACGCAGGCCTTCCTCTCCATTTGTAGTAAGGGTTATACCATCGACTATAGACACAGCCATGGCATCCATTTGAAGTGCCTGCTGGTTTGGATTGCCGAAATCCAGAGTTTCTCCACCCAGGTTCCCTCTGATTCCTCCATAACCGTATGCCGGAGAAAGATTAGCACGGACATTCCCTTGTTCATAACTCACCTGTAATCTCTCGGTTCTGAAATTGTAGGTAGTTGTGCAATTGGCAACCGCTCCGCTTGGAAATTCCATTTGCCACGTAATAGTTTCGTCTACTTCCGCAAACTTTACCGGATCCGTTTTATACTCCTGAGCTGTGACCGCAATGGGTTCTTCCTGAGTAGAATATCTGGCAGCCTGAATGCAATAAATCCCCACATCCATCATCGCTCCACCACCTGCAAGTGCATGTTTTAATCGCCATTGATTAGGATTGCCAATGGTAAATCCAAATTCTGAATTTATATACTTCGGCTTCCCGTTTTTACCACTTTTAGTATGTGCTACAATTGCCTGATTGCACGGTTCAAAATGAAGGCGGTATCCGATATTCAATGTTACATTATTCGCTTTGCAGGCAGCTATCATTTGTTCGCACTCTTCCACACTAACCGCCATTGGCTTTTCACAAATCACATGTTTTCCTGAATTGGCCGCACGGATGGTATATTCTGCATGCATAGAATTTGGAAGTACCACATACACAATATCCACGTCCGGATTATTCGCGATATCATCAAAGTTATCATAGTTATAAATATGACTTTCAGGAATGTTGTATTCCTTGCCATAGCGCTCGGCTTTAGCGGGAGTTCCCGTAACCAAGGCAACTAATTCACAGTTTTTGGTTTCCCTAAGTGCAGGAGCCAGTTGCCCCATTGCATAGCTTCCAAGTCCTACGAGAGCGATACCCAGTTTATCTTCTTTTTTTACTCCTCCAAATAACTCCGAACTTGAAAGAAAAGGGAATACAGTAATTGCACCCAGTCCTTTTCCTGCAATCCCCAGAAAATTCTTTCTGCTAAGAGATGATTTTAATTCTGACTCTTTCTTATCCATATTGATACACTTGTTTTAATTAACAAACAGCAGTTTCAATCCCTTGATAGAATTTCCATGGTCTTAGTTCTCAGTTCATCATTATAAAAAATTCCGCCATGTGCCTGTCCTTCCAGTACCAAATACTCATCCGATTCTTTAAGTAACTCTGTGAGTTTAATAGATCGATCTACAGGAAGAACTTCATCCACTCCGGCATAAAATATAGTGATTGGTTCTTCAATCTTCGGAATGGCTAAATCTGTCCGCAAAGGATATCTGACCAGAAAAGAAGGTAAAAACGGGTAGTCTTTATTTTTCATATCTACCATGCTGTAATACGGAGCCCAGATCATCACCCCTTTCGGATCGTTTACTGCTGCAACCTGTGCAGCCACTCCCGAACCCATGGAATAACCAATAATAAATATATTTTCCTCATCATATTCTTTAGTCATTTCCGAATAGACGATCTTCATATCACCTACCAGATCGTCTTCATTTTTTAACTCCCCGGTACTTTGGCCAAATCCACGGTAATCAGGATATAACACGTCATAGCCTTCATTCATAAAAAGCCTGAACTTTTCCGGATCAGTATCATCATTCCCTCCATTACCATGATAGTAAATCACAAGTCCTTTAGAGGAATCCGGTGTTTTAGAAAGTATTGCATGTATTTTTGCATTGTCGGTTACATTGAACCAACGCTCTTCAAAATCAAACTCATAGGAATATTCATGTCCCTCTTCTAGTGGCCATGGACGAAAAAGAATAGAATTCTGGATACTGTAGAAATAAATACAAACTCCAACATAAAGAACCAGTATCGTAAACCCGCTCGCCAGTAAGGATTTTTTCATTTTTTGCATGCGGTGATGATACTAATTTTTAATCTTTGATAGGCTTGATTTTTCGGTACAAAAAAGACAGCCTGTTCAGACTGACTTAAACTATAAACTAATTATTTGAGTCATTCACATACAGCAAACGGCTACAGATCAATGTTCTCTTCTTTGCCTTTGTTCTTGTCACGCAGTTTTTTGATCGCATACGCACCGCCAGCAGCTGCAAGTAAACTCAAACCACCATCAATAGGTGCTTGTGAAGGTCCTGGAAAACCAGGTTGAGCTGTTGCAAATTCTGTAAAGAATAACCCTATGGTAACAATGATATATAAAATTTGTTTTTTCATAATATTAAGTTCCTCCTGATTTATTTCACTAAGGTCATTTTCCGGGTCAAAGTCTGACCATTGGCTTCCAGACGGTAATAATAAATGCCACTTGCTGCATCAGAGGCATCCCATATTACATTGTGAGACCCGGCTGATTTTGCTTCATTTACGAGCTTGGCGATTTGCTTACCCATAACGTTGTATACCGTAATCTGTACATATCCAGAGTTTCGGATACTGTAATTAATACTTGTGATTGGATTGAATGGATTCGGATAATTTTGCTCCAGAGCAAAACTCGCAGATTTTTCAAGAGTTTCATTAGCTACTGAAGAGGTATTTGGAGTAATTGTAATTCCAAAGCGAGTCCCGGTAGATTTGGTTTTTTGAGTAATGGCAGCCGGACCTGATAAAATAGAAAGTGGATTTACCTTTTCACTTTCAGGCACAGAAGCCTCAAATATATATTTACTTTCTAAACGCATATCCACATTTATGCCGGTCTCATAATCATGGAAAGTTATTTCCCAGTCAGTAGGGATAGTCTCAATTCCATTCCAATTGAGTGTGAATACTCCGCTTACTCCTACTAAATGCTCTTCTAAATCAAGCTTTATTTCTTCATAAAGATCATATGGAAGAGACTCAACAGATTTGAGTTTACCATTGCTTTTAAAGGCCATAGTGGCGTATTTAGAAAGCAGAGGTATTAACTTTGAAGCATCGGTTTTATCCATTCCCAAAGTGGCGTCAGTTCTAAATGAAATCCTCAAAGCTTCGTCAAATGAATCCTCAGATTCTAAAGTAAATGATATATCTCCTCTACTTGGATTTTCCTTAGAAAAATAAAAATCAGTTATGGCAGAAAAGGTTTTCCCGGAACTAGGAAAACTAATAGCTGTTGTCTCACTTCCATCGTTTAATACTTCCACCCAAAATCCTTGCCATGGACTCACAACCGATGGAGAAGTTCTGTCTATTGGTTTATAGGAACCTGCTGAGTTATCCCAGAAGTGAACATTATTCTGAATACCATCTCCATTGTCACTATTTATTGCACTCAGGTTATAGTTAGATGCAAATGGATTTCCCATCAGTGTGTAATAAGAACCATCTGTCACAGTTGTACTTAAGGCAACAGAATTTACATCTGATGAAGGCTCTGAACCAGAAACATCTAATGTAACAGGTAAATGCAGACTTCCATTTTTATCATTATTAAAAAAGTAGAGCACAAATCCGTAGCCTTCTGGATATTGAGTAGTTACCGTCGCTGGTTCTTCCCATACTCCTGAATCATCGTAATAGAATATATTTGCAGCAGCAGAAGCATCATTTCCATTTGTGATTCCTTGGATTGGAGTATCATCTGATATTTCAGTTATATCGTAATTTTCCATTGGCACAGAAAGCAATCTCCATCCTACGGTTCCTTCAATTACAATGTCTGTAGTGAATACACTTCCGTCCACTTTTGTACCAGGAGAAATAGATCCAATCGAACCAGTTGCATCGCCATGATCAACAAATGATCCAGTTCCATCCGGGTCTCTGGTTAATGATTCATTGCTAGGACCAGTCACATAAGAAACAGAATCAAGTCGAACACCATCATTAGTCAGTAAAACAACTTTTTCATTACTATTATTCAAGCTCAAATCTGATGAAGAATTAATGACAGTTGAACCTCCAAACGTACCTGAAGGTGTTCCATCATTATCGAAAACAACAATAGCACTTTTTGATTTTATAATTGTTCCTGAGCTAAATGTATGTCTGACTCCGTCCGTGTCATTAATTGTCCAGTCACTTATATCTATATTTACTTCTTCATTATTATAAATTTCAACAAATTCATCGTCATCTGAATCCGGGCTTATACTATCACCATTCGCATCATCTTCTGGATCAGAATTCACCTCATTTATAACTACACTTGGAGTATCATCATCGGTAATGTTTAAAGTGTACGTTGAACCTCCTCCCGGATTATTAACCGTTGCTCCACTAGTAGTAAGGTTTGAGAGTTCAAAATATCCAAACTCAGCTCCTTCAAAGTCGGCATCACTTATGATTGTGAAAGAAGCAGATTTAGTTTCATCACCATCGGAAGCTGTAGAAAAAGAAAGAGAAGCCGTATTTACACTCGAAAAGTCACTAGGCTCGGTTGAACTTTTCCCTTCGTTATAAACAACATCAACATTTACTGTATTTCCATCAGCATCTTCTAAAATAACGCTAATACTAACCGCTCCATCCGTTTCTGCAGCTGTTGCAGAGCTTGTAGTAAAACGAATGGTTGGGGTTTCTGAAAGATCAGTGCTTCCAGCAGCACCGGGAGAGCCATTTGATTCTGTGCCTCCGATAATAGCTGTTACAGAATTACTGAAATGTGAAATATCTATTGCTCCATCAGATTCAACATTACTAAGTGCGTCAAGTTCTTTTGAGATTCCATTTGATGTTGAAAGTCCTGAATAAGAAACACGCGATATTTCAATACCTGATGAATTTGTTAAAACAATTTCATCTGCTGAATTTGCTATTGTGATACCTGAATATTCATAATCTGAAACATTAGAACTGTTTCCTAAAGGATCTTCTACATTTGCCAAAATGATGAAACTCTCGGCTGGAATAATTAAGGATCCTACTATAGTATGACTATCACTATCATCATCTTTTATTACAAAGCCTTCAAGGTCAAAAGAAACTGATCTTTTGTTGTATAGTTCTATGTATTCACCACCGCTTTCTGGAGATGCGGCTGGATTCCCCATAAATTCTGTAATGATAACATCGCCAGGAACCGGGGTTTGGGCTGCAACCGTACCTACAAGGAATAAACAAATTCCTACTACTTTTAATAGTCTTCTCATATTTCTCCTGTTAATTATAAAACCAGACAGGGGTAGATATGCTCAGTACTTCTCTCTTATAACATTAAAGAACAAACCCTAATCTTATGTATAAGTAATAAATATGAATTGACTTACAAAATCAAATAGAAAAAAATTTCAGCTTTTTCACTGATAAGAAAAGAACCCTTCTCCGGTTTTATTACCCAGTTTGCCGGCGTCCACCATTTTTACCAGTAGCGGGCACGGTCGGTATTTCGGATCTTTAAATCCTTCGTATAGTACATTCAGGATATCAAGGCAGACATCCAGACCAATGAAATCTGCTAACCGAAGTGGCCCCATTGGATGAGCCATTCCTAACTTCATTACATTATCCACATCTTCGGGAGTTGCCACTCCTTCATAAACGGCAAAAATGGCTTCATTAATCATTGGCATCAATACTCTGTTACTTACAAAGCCGGGCATGTCATTTACAGGGACCGGAACTTTTGCTAATAGTTTTGAAGTCTCCTCTACTGTGTTGTAAGTTTCTTCAGAAGTATCCAGTCCTTTAACTATCTCAACCAGTTTCATTACCGGAACAGGATTAAAGAAATGCATTCCTATAAATTTATCAGGGCGATTGGTTAAGCCAGCAAGTTTTGTGATGGAAATAGATGAGGTATTACTGGCAAAGATAGTATGATCAGCTGCAGCTTTATCCACAGCTTTCCATACAGAAGTTTTGATATCAATATTTTCGGGTACGGCTTCTACAACAAGATCTACTCCCTTCACCCCTTCTTCGATATCCAGAAATACAGAAATACTATCCAACGTAGCTACTTTAGCTTCGGCATCAATTTTCTCTTTCGCTACCATTCGGTCAAGGTTCTTTTCAATGGTTACCAGTGCCTTATCTGCAAATTCCTGCTTAGTCTCGATCAGATTAACCGGTATTCGGTTCATCGCAAATACATGCGCAATTCCATTCCCCATAGTTCCGCCACCGATTACTGCTACTTTTTTGATCTCCATTCTTATTCCTGATGATTTTTGTTTTCTATTCCCTGCAAAGATACCGGTTTTTGGAAGCGCTTTTCAATCTGGATGTTAAAGATTTTGATCTATGGATTTTGGATTTCAATTCTTTTTCCAAAATTCATCATCTTTAATCCATAATTACCCAAATAAACTTCCTATTCGGTAATTAATCATTTAGCTTTCATATATATAAAAGCAAAACTCAATGAATACATTCCTAAAACTCCTTGTCTTCTTTATTATCCTCGCACTTGGCTTTGCAGGACTCGCTTTTTACTGGACGTTTTACAAGCCTCTGCCAGATTATGAAGCAACACATGAACTCCCGGGACTTCAGCAAGAAGTAGATATCCACTGGGATGAGTTTGGAGTTCCTCATATTTATGCCACTGATGAGCAGGATTTATATTACGCTTTTGGATATGTACACGCACAGGATCGTCTCTGGCAAATGACCCTTAGCCAAATTGCCGCAGAAGGTCGCTTTGCAGAGTTTTTTGGAGAGGAACTTCTTCCCTTTGATGAGTACCAACGTACTCTTGGTTTTTGGAGAATGGCAGAACGCCTGGAGCGAGAAGTTCTGAATGATAAGGAAAGATCGGTTCTTCAGGCTTATTCTGATGGTGTAAACGCATATATCGAGAAAAACAGTAATCGACTTCCAGTTCAGTTTGCTCTAATGGGAATTGAGCCCTTCGAATGGAATCCGACCAGAACGCTGGCTATCACACGACTTATGGCTTGGGAACTCAACATGAGTTGGTGGAGTGAGGTTATGTACAATTATTTAAAATCATCTTTGCCTCCTGATCAGTTTGAAGAACTCCAACTCACCTGGGGTGATAACCTGCCAACTTCTTTAGATGATGTGGAATCTATCGGGCTTACGACTGCAGCCTTAATGCCAATGCTCCAGCAAGAGGTAGAACGAAGAAAGTTATTGGAAATCGAAGGGACGCATGTTGGCAGTAATGCCTGGGTTGTAGATGCATCTAAAACAAATACAGGATATCCTTTACTTGCCGGAGATCCACATCTTGGGCTGGATATGCCCGGGAAATGGTATGAAGTGCACCTTAACCTTAATGGTAAGAATGTATCGGGTGTGACTCTGGCTGGTATTCCAGGAATTGTTCTGGGACAAAACGATCATATGGGTTGGACATTTACGAGTATTATGGCTGACGACACCGATTTCTTCCTCGAAAAAGTAGATCCTGAAGATCGTGGTAGATATGTCGTCGACTCTACCTACGCTGGACAGGTTGCATTTGAGTCGTTCGAGAAAGTGAAAGAAATCATCAAAGTAAAAGATGGTGATGAGCAAGCTCTAGAAATTCGATATACCAAACACGGTCCTGTTATTTCTGATATTTATCCGAATCAGGAATTAGTTGATGGTCATGTAATTAGCATGAAATGGACCGGGCATGAACTTTCTAATGAGTTCCGAACAATGTATCAGATGAATTGGGCTGATGATTTTCAGGATTTTAAGGATGCATTAAATCATTACGGAGTTCCGGGAATGAACTTTATGTATGGCGATACAGAGGGTAATATCGCAATGTTTTCCACAGCTCAACTTCCAATTCGAACAGGTAATAAAGTGGCTCTGCGTAGAGGCTGGGTTCCGGAGGATGACTGGCAGGGCTTCATCCCCAGAGAAGAAATGCCACATTTAATTAATCCCGAGAAAGGCTGGATTGCTAATGCAAACAATAAGTTAACTACTGAAAATTATCCTCATTACATTGCAACTTTCTGGGAACCACCTTCTCGTATTGAACGCATTATTGAGCGGTTGAATGCTAAGCAGGCATTGAATCATGAGGATTTTGGAGCAATTCAAACGGATTCCTATTCTTCTTTTGCTGCTTCAATGACGCCTATTATTCTGGACGTTATTCAGAACCAGAATGTGTACGACTTCTCGTTACCCGTTTCTTATCTGGAAAATTGGGACTTCAATTATGATGAAAATTCTACCGCAGCTTCCATTTTCGATGCCTTTTTTATCAACTTTACCAAAAACACCCTGAATGATGAATTAGGTGACGCTGCTTACGAGAATTTCGTGATTCATGAACTTATCCCTGTCCGCACCATGTCTGAACTGGTTCAGGATAGTAGCTCTTTCTTTGATGACATAACCACCGAAAAAGTTGAGAAACGTGAAGATATTATCCTGAAGAGTATGCAGGATGCCATTTTCTTTTTAAGTGACTCCCTTGGTAGTGAGCCTTATGAGTGGCGTTGGGAACAACTTCATACGATTTCATTTAAACCACCATTATTTAGCCAGGCAGCTGAAGATCCTTCCTCTCCTGCCGCGCTAAAACTTATTGTGGATAATGTACTTAGTAAAGGTCCTTACCCTGTAAAAGGACACGGTATGAGCATCAATAATGGACAATATAATTGGGATAAACCTTTCGAAATGACTCTTGGCCCTTCCGTTCGCCGTATTATTGACTTTTCTGATCTGAGTAAAACCCGTTCTGTACTTCCTACCGGTCAATCAGGGAATCCCCTCTCTTCTCACTTTGGAGATCAAACTGAACTTTGGCTAAATAGTCAGTATCGAACTTTTTATCAGGACAGCTCATTCTTTGAGCAGGCTGATTTCAGAAGTATGAAGTTGGTACCTGAAAATAATTAGGAACATTAGTTCCTGTTAAAGATTTGAAATTTTATCCAATATTGATTGGTTGATTAGGTTAGTAGATGTACATTCCCATTGCTTAATTCTTTCATCGGACAGGCGATCGCTCTTTTATGAAAAAACTACAGACACTTGGCTTACTCTTATTTGCTTTAATAAGTTTTTCCGGGACTACTAAGTATCTGGAAAAAAATAGTACAGAACGTATTAGTCCTCCGAATGAATCGTTCATAGATTCTCTGGTTGCAAACGCTACCCTTCGTGAAAAAATAGGACAACTCTTTTTTATACCTGTTGAAGGTGAATACCTGAATCAGGATAGTCATCGGTTTAAAGAGATCTCAGACCTTATTACTCAGGACCATATTGGCGGAATCATTTTTATGAGGGGTGATATTTATGGTCAGGCAGTACTTACTAATAAGCTTCAAAAACTGAGTCAGGTACCTCTCTGGATTACTCAGGATATGGAATTTGGGGCCGCTATGAGAATTTCCGGAACAACGCGTTTTACTCCTGCTATGGGAGTAGCAGCTTCCGGAGATAAGCGCAATGCATTTATGATGGGAAAAATTACAGCCATCGAAGCTAAAGCATTGGGAGTGCATCAGATTTTTGCGCCGGTTTTGGATGTTAACAACAATCCAGATAATCCGGTTATTAACGTGCGGTCCTTTTCGGGTGATCCCCAAATGGTTTCTGAATATGGCCTTGCCTTTATGCAAGGAGTTCATAGCGAAGGAATTATATCAACCGCCAAACATTTTCCCGGACATGGTGATACCGATACGGATTCTCATAACGAACTCCCGGTGCTTAATCACGATTATAGCAGACTGGATTCAGTTGAATTAATTCCATTTAAAGCTGCTATCGAAGGAGGAATGGAAAGCATAATGAGCGCTCATATTTCTTTCCCAAAAATAAGCGCACATCCTGAACTACCAGGAACACTAGATGAATCAATTTTAACCGGAATCCTGAAAGATTCCCTGAATTTTAAAGGCGTTGTTGTAACAGACGGCCTTGAAATGCACGGTATTTCTTCAAAAAACTCGCCAGGTAGAGTCGTAGTCCAAGCATTAAATGCCGGAGCCGATATCATGCTTATCAGCCCTGATATTTATACTGCTATAAATGAAGTTGTTGCCGCAGTTGAACGGAAAGAAATAACTGAAGAGAGGATTGATGAATCATACCGTAAAATTATTCAATGGAAAGAAGAAAACGGACTTTTTGATAAATCCAATCAAGTCGACATTCCCCATCTGGATACAAGAATCAATACGAATTTTCATCAATCTGTAGCCAATAACATTGCACGAGAGTCCATCACTTTACTAAAAAACGATGGGAATATCCTACCTATAGACCCTACCGTTCATAAAAAGATTTTATTGGTTTCTATTTCCGATGATGATTACGGAAATACAGGTGGGCGATTTGCACGATCAATCCGGGACTATCATCCGGATGTTACCTTTGAGGTTCATGATACCCGATCTGATACCAGAGATGAAAACGAGATCCTGGAAAAAGCTCGTGAAGCAGACCTTATCATAATTGGATCTTATATTAGTTTGAGTTTCAGAGAATCTATTCAGCTTTCACGAAAGCAGTCTGCTTTTCTCAGGAAGTTAATTCGTATCAATAAACCATCAGTATTGGTGATGTTTGGCAATCCATATTTGGTAACTGAGCTTTCAGATACGGATGCCCATGTTATGGCGTGGGCTAATACAACACTCCAAATGGAGAATGCTGGTCCAGCACTTTTTGGTGCAAGCGCCGTTTCCGGTAAACTGCCCATCAGAATTCCAGGAATGTATGAGATTGGTGATGGCATTCAAATGGAGCATACGGCGCTTCGTTATGGAAAACCTGAAGAAGTTGGATTGGTTTCAAAGCAATTATATGAAATCGATGACATCCTAAGAGATGCCGTTAGAGACTCTGTGTTTCCAGGGGCGGTAGCAGCTGTAGTAAAAGATGGAGTGATGGTATATCGCAAAGAAGTGGGATATCATGACTATGACAAACTGAAGCCTGTAAAAGATTCAGATGTCTACGACCTGGCTTCAATCACTAAAGTAGTTTCTACAACTACCGCAGTTATGAAATTAATTGATGAGAATAAACTGGCACTGGACGATGAAATCTGGAAGTTTATCCCCGAATTTGATACTGATGAAAAACGCCAGATCACCATACGTGACATGTTACTTCATCAGTCCGGACTCCCACCTTTCCGTGTGTACGTTGATTCTCTGAAAGATCGGGCCAGCATAATTCGTGCAATTAAAAATGAACCTCTTACCTATGAAACAGGAACTGATTATGTATACAGCGATTTAGGAATGATCCTGCTCGCTGAAATAGTATCGCTGGTTGCTGATCGGGGAATTGATGGATACATGAGGAAAGAGTTTTACTATCCAATGGGAATGTACGGAGCCTATTTTAATCCCCGCAAAGTAAGTCGCTGGTATGTGAATCGTATACCTCCTACCGAAATTGATACCGTTTATATGCGTGGTTTAGTGCAAGCTAATGTACATGATGAACGGGCTTATTTTCTTGATGGAGTAGCAGGTCATGCAGGATTATTTGCTACAGCAGACGATTTAGCCAAGTACAGTACAATGTTACTTAACGGTGGAGTTTATTCCGGTAAGCGATATCTGTCATCTGAAATCATTGAAGAATTCACTACAAAACAATCTGATTTAAGTGGTAGAGGATTGGGTTTTGACCGTAAATCCCCGGAAGGTTTTACAACTGCTGGTCAACTTTCTAGTATTGATACATTCGGTCATCTTGGATTTACAGGAACCAGTATGTGGATTGACCGGGAGAAAAATATGGCGGTAATTCTTCTTACGAACCGTACTTATCCAAATCGTAGTTATGGAAGACGAATTAGCAGAATACGAGCCGCTGTTGCCGATGCTGCATTTTCTGCGTTTATTAAGCCCTGATGACTTGGAGCGAATTAAATAACAACGCTTATGTGCCCTATTCTAAATCACCGAGAGCCTGCATAATAAAAGGCTCTGAAGGTGGATTTTATGCCGGAGTAAGAGTCGAAAATGTATCGTTTCCTCTTACAATTTCAGCAATTCAGGCTGCATGTTGTATCTGTTTAAGTGAAGGTGAAACACCTGAAGTTCTTTATTTGCAAGATGAAGAATATGTCCAGATTGGATATTGGAAAAACGAGTTTAACCTTGATGTTGAAATCATTTCTGAAATCTCAAATATTGAGGTTTCGAAGCTTCTATGCGAAAGTAATCGCAATGAGAAAAACATGTTAAAACAGCTTTTGGGTAAAGCAATTACGATCCATTCTGACTTTCCTGTTTCATGTCTGTTATTTTGTGAATCAGGGTATTTTGAAGGAGTAAATATTGAGATAAGTGACTGGAGTTTTGGGTTATGTGCGGAACGTGTCGCAATTGCCAAAGCAATAGCATCAGGGATTTCTGTATTTAATGAATTAGCTGTACATACAAAATATGGGGATGTGAGTAGTCCATGTGGAGCATGCAGACAAGTAATATTTGAGCATTTACCGTTCAATAAAATCAGAATGTATCACGCAGATGATACATTCTCAGAACATAATACAGTTGATTTACTCCCACTTAGCTTCACTTCTAAAGTTTTGAAAAATTAACTTTTTGAGAGAAATCTCATTCTTTTTTCTAAGAAATCTTCACCAATATTACTTTTATCACTCAAAAAGGCATAAAAAGTACAGAAAACTTCAATTATTTAGCTAAAAAAGCACTTTTTAATTTGACTCAAATGCCGCGATTCGATAGCTTCAACGCAGTTTCTAAAAAAGAAATTTACTTAAACAAAAACATAACGGAGTTATATAATGAGTAGAGTAAGCGAACTACAATCACTAGTAGAAAGCGTATCAGGTGAAATGGAAAAATTTTACGATAAAGGAAACAAAGCTGCGGGTACAAGAGCACGTAAAGGGCTACAAGATCTTAAAAAATTAGCTCAGGAAATTCGTCTTGAAATCCAAGCGAAAAAGAACGCAAGCTAATTCCTTGTAATGTTTTTGAAAAGGCTTCAATTTAATCATTGAAGCCTTTTTTTATGCTCTTAACCAGGGCTTACTCTATACAATTGGTTCTTCTTCTAGTATCTATTATGTAGATGATTTTCCATTGCCCTTCTATTTTTGCCAATTGAAATGAATTTACACCACAGTGTGAGAAGTTATCACCTACAAAAAATTGATAGGGTGTCCATACAGAAGCTAATTCTCCATCAATTTTAATTTCATAGCCCCCGATTTTCTCATCCCAAATATCGTCATGAGGTGTTCCAACAGAAGTAAGAAACTGATTCAAATTGCCTTTGTGAACCACAATCTCACCAGACTGATTTCGAGCAACTGTTTGCATAACAGCATCTCTGGTGAAGGCAGAAGCCACCATAGAACTGTCACCTGCTCGCATTCCATCAAATAAGGTTTCTATAACTGCCTGAACTTCACGCTCAGGTGTTTGAGCATTAATTTGTACTCCTGTTATTAAAAAGAGGAATAGACTTAGAGTAATTTTTTTCATTGTGATATAATTTGGTTTCCTGAATTAAGAAAAGCCTGTACTATTTTGTTGCAACAATTTGTAAACAAAAAAGCCCATGGGATTTTATACATGGGCTTTACAAATTATTTAATGAACTATCAGAGCTACTTTTCCAGCCAGAAATTTCTAAGTTGAATTTGCTCTTCAGTAGCGCCTTCACTTTCCATAAGCTTTTTTGTAATTAACGTAGGATTTCCAAGAACTCCGGAAACTTCTATCTCTTTCCCATCTCTTACTAAAACCATTGTTATTTCGGTATCGGGAGCCCAGCTAAAAGAACTACTGATTAAAGTACGTGCGTTATCGAGCGTGTATTCAACCCCATCAACGGATTTAATTTCATCATCAGGCTGTATTCCTAGTTCAAGATGAGTGGAATTTAAAGTTACGTTCCTGAAATAGAGCTCTCCGGTTGGTCGCGCATCAATATAAGGGGTTTGCTGGTCGATGAAGAAGAAAGTCGTTGGAACTGCTTCATCTTGCATTGTTAAGCCAACTTTGTCAAAAAACTGAGAATAATCAATTGGTGTGTCTCCTACTACATGGGTATTTAAAAACTCTCCAACGGATGGGTATGTCATTTCAGTGATTTCTTCAATAATAGAATCATCTTCAAAAGGTTGGTTTATCCCATATTTCTCTGACAGTTCTTTCATCAAAGAAAGCATACTACGTTCGCCATCGCTTTCTTCTCTCATCAATATATCAATACACATTCCAATCAAAGCACCTTTCATATACACATTGTAATAGTTACTAGCATATGGCTCTTCGAGTATATTCTCACTCATTACCGTGAAGCTCATCTCATCATCAAGACCAGCAGCTGTTTCTATTTTATCTGTAATTTTTTCATAAAAGGTTGGTTTGTCCTGAAGCCCTTCGTATACCTGAAAATGGCTGGCAAAATATTCAGTCACACCTTCATACATCCAGAGATGTTTTGAGAAGGTCGGGTTATTGTAGTCGAAGTAATGCACATCTTCTGAATGCACCGAAAGTGGTGTCACAATGTGAAAGAACTCGTGAGAAACCACATCAATCATAGCTTCGTCAAGCTGTGGTTTATCAAGCCATTCCGGTAGAACAACTACGGTTGAAGTGTGGTGCTCTAGAGCTCCAAAACCTGTTGCCTCACCTTCATTGTTTGTTGGCAGATATAAGAAAATGTCATAGCGCTTAGTACTATTCAGGTCGCCCAAATATTCCTTTTGTGCTTCCATCATAGTGAACACCGTTTCCTTGATCTCAGCCGCTGAGTGTGCCATTGTTGGCGAATACACACTTAATACTATTTTGATATCTCCAACCTGAAATTCTTCAATTTCCAGTTCACCGTACATCATTGGGTTATCGGTTACATCAAAGTACCGCTCTGCAAAATAGGTGTCTGTAACCGTTGAACCATCTTCGCTGGTTGTGGTACTTGTTACAGGAAGTGCAGAAGATTTTTTGAACTCAGCTGGCGCTGTAATTTTTATTGAATACTCGCTGTCATCCAGTTCTTCAAAATATCCTATAAAACCATGTAGATTTAATACAAAGTTCTCGGCCTCTATATTTGTTCCTGATGGGGAAAAAGGAGTAGGTGTGTCTGTTCGTTCTATATCGAAAGTATCGTTCACATAATATCCCAATTTATCCAACGTATTTGCTCTTGGAATAAGCCAGGTATTCACATCTTCTTTAACGACTTCAATGGTATTTCCTGAATAGTCGTAAGCAATAAACCCTTCTGTAAAACTTCCAAAATCACTTATATCATACGTTCCCTGAACTACTCTGGGCAAGCGGTAAGTAACAGTGTCTTCAGAGAACATTCCCGGATCAACTTCAACCCAAACACGGTCATTGGTTACTTCAATAAGATTAAGACTTGAAACTATTGGGGTTTGATGGGCGGGAGATTCATTCTCCATTAGTGCATCTCCTGATTTTGGAGAACAAGCGTAGAAAAAGGTTAAGATTATTAACCCTGAGAGTAGTTTTTTCATGGATAATATTTTTGAAATTAGTTCATACCCATTCAAAGTCTGAACGTTTATTTAAATTGTGACTGCAAGATAGTTACAATTAGTATTCAAAAAACCTTCGTTAACCAGTAATTACATTTCAATGGGAATTCTTTACCATATAGAATCATTTCACTAGATGACTAAATCATCATCAAAAACAGCATATGAATTCCCCGAGTGTATTAAGTAAAATGCTACTCCTGTATCTGAAAGTTACTGGATACAAAAATAAATTAACTATTGATTGGTGGAGTAAGCCATCAGATGCAACTATCCCTCCAAAAAAAATACAAGAGACTCTAGATGTACATTCTTTTGACGAAGGATTGAATCCGGTTTGGCAGGTAAAGCCAAAATCTTCCTCACCTAAAAAGATAATTTTTTATTTACATGGAGGTGGCTATTCTAAAGGATTTCAAGAACGTCACTGGAAGTTTATATCCAAGTTAATTCAACGAACTGGTTTTGAGCTCTGGGCACCTGATTATCCATTATCAGTTACTAACTCTGCAAAAGATGTCTTTGATTTCTTAGTCCCTGTATACCAGAAAATGCTGGAGAACTATGAACCGGATCAGATTGTCTTAATGGGTGATTCAGCCGGTGGTGGTATGGCCCTGGCTTTTGCTGAGCTATTGGTTGAAAAGAAAATCGAACGTCCATCGCAGCTTATACTTCTGTCTCCCTGGTTAGATCTGACACTATCAAATCCACAAATTGATAAATATGAAAAAATTGATCTTATCCTTGACCGAAAAGTACTTCAGGCACTTGGTACACGATATACCGGAACATTTGAGAATACCCACTATTTGGTTAGTCCCATTTATGGAGCTATAAAGCGCCTACCTGCCATTTCTGTTTTTGTAGGCTCTGAAGAACTCTTTCTTCCGGATTCTAGAAAATTAAAAGTTCGTGCTGAATCTGAACCAATGGTATTCAACTACAGAGAGTTTAAAGGAATGGTTCATAACTGGATGTTTTTACCTATTCCGGAAGCTGAAACAGCAATTAACATGATTGTAAGTCAAGTGAAGCTTGAACCTGAAGAGTTCGAAGATCCGGTAAATGCTGATTCTAAGTTTTGGTAACTATTTAGTGCTAACACTGTAATGTGTTTCTGATAACTCCCTTAATACTTTTGCGCTGTACTCTGCGGTAATATCTCGTTGTGGATTAGCAAGCATTTCGTAACCGACTCTAAACTTTTTTATAGTTGCAGATCGAAGTAATGGAGGATAAAAATGCATATGAAAATGCCATTCGGGATGTTCTTTACCATCTGTTGGAGCTGGATGAAAACCCGATGAATAAGGAAATGAAGTGTTAAATACATTGTCGTACTTAACGGTAATTTTTTTGATGATATCTGCTAATGAATTTTTCTCTTGTTCATTCATCTCATCAAATCTTCCAAATGAACGTTTACTGACAAGCAGCGTTTCGAACGGCCAGAATGCCCAGAAAGGCACTAATACTACGAAATCATCATTCTCGACAACGATACGCTCTTTCAACTCTAATTCCAGAGTCAGATAATCACTTAAAAGCGTATTTCCTTTTTCAGCATAATACTTTTTAAACTGCTTCAACTCTTTAGAAGGTTCGTCGGGGATGGTTTCCTGCGCCCAAACCTGGCCATGTGGATGAGGATTACTACACCCCATTACCTCTCCCTTATTTTCAAAAATCTGAACGTAGTTTATATAGTCAAGCTTGCCAATTTCTTCGTATTCATTCACCCATAAATCCACTACCTCCCGAATTTGAGTCAGCTCCATCACAGGAAGCGTTTGATTATGGTTCGGTGAGAAGCATATTACCTTACAGAGTCCACGTTCTCCTTTTGCTATCAAAAGATTTTCTTTTTCGAAAGTAGTATCCGATGAATCAGACATCAAAGCACTGAAATCATTTACGAAAGAAAAAGTGGAAGAATAATCAGGGTTTTTCTTACCTCCTGCGCGTGTATTTCCGGGACATAAATAGCAACCAGCATCAAAGTTTGGCTTTTGCTCCTCTTGCGTTTCTTCTTCCTGACCTTGCCATGGTCGTTTCGTACGATGTGGTGAAACCTGTACCCATTCTCTTGTTAATACATTCAATCTGCGATGAGGATGTTTTGTGAAATCTAAATCCATAGCTAATTTTTGACTCCTGAAATATGAACTCCCGGTCCAATTTTTGTAACATAGAATTCGCAATCAATACCTGTTTGCTGCTTGTACTCTTTTGCTACTGTATTAGTAAAACTCTCTATGTGATGTTCTTCCACCAGATTTATAGTACAGCCACCAAATCCACCTCCCATCATTCTTGCACCAATAAGTCCCGGTAAACCTTTTGCACTATCTATTAAAATATCTAATTCTTCACAGCTTACCTCATAGCCAGTACTTAGCCCTTCATGGGATTCGAACATACGCTTTCCAAAAGAATCAATATCTCCATTCCCGAGATCTTTGCATCCATTTAACACCCTTTCATTTTCTTCAATTACAAACTTACATCGCTGATAAACAACAGAAGGCATCTCATGCTTATTCTCTTCCAGTGCTTTCATAGATACATCTCGTAAATTTTTGATAGAAGGATCATATTTTTTTAGCAGCTCTACTCCTTCTTCACACTGACTTCTTCTCAGGTTATATTCTGATGATGCCAGATTATGACTTACTTTTGAATTAAAAAGAACAATTTTGAGATCATCTCTGTCAAAAGGAACCAATTCAAAATCCAAAGATCGGCAATCAAGTTTTAAAGCTTGTCCCACCTCACCATGAATATTTATAAACTGATCCATAATCCCACACCGAACTCCTACATGATTATGCTCGGTAAGTTGACCTATTCTTGCCATCTCTTTTTTTGAAAGATCCAGATCAAATAAATTTTTTAAGCCAAGTAAGATACCGCCTTCAAGTGCCGCTGAAGATGATAGCCCTGCTCCTATTGGTATATCCCCTCCAAAGACCAGATCAAATCCATCTATAGTAAAACCCTTTATTCTGAGTTCCGAAATCACTCCTTTTACATAGTTCGCCCATTGAAATTGTTGACTTTCTAAATCTCCATTTAAATCAATCTCGATATATTCTTCCATATCCAGTGAGTAAGTTCTTACTGTCTTTGATTGATTGGTGTTTATTGCCATAAAGATCGCCTTATCGATAGCAGCGGGAAGCACAAATCCATCATTATAATCAGTATGGTCTCCTATCAGATTTACACGACCCGGAGAAATGATATGTATTGGATCGGAAGAAAATTTAGATCTAAAAGCATCGTCCACTTTTTGTATGAGATCCTGTTGTCCTGAACTGTTTTTATGCTGAATGATAGTATCCAATTTATTTCATTAGTAAGTCTTTCATAAAAGTAAGTGCAGTATCCTAGGAAAAAAAATCATTTCTAGCTTAAAGGGATACGAGTTTATTCTATATGGTACTGTTTCACAGCTTTAGCCTACTGGAAGAAATATAGATTTCGGATTTAATTACTCGAAGCAAGCCATCGCTATCAATTCTGAAGGATGATACGCTTTTTGGTTAACACCATCTTTTATTTGGTGTCGACATGAAAAGCCAGAGGCACATATTAGCGAGCCTTTTTTTATAGTTCTTAAGGAGGGAAAAAGAACCAATTCACCGATTTCCATAGAAACATCATAATGGTCTTTTTCATAACCAAAGCTTCCAGCCATTCCACAACAACCGGTTTCAAGTGTTTTTACCGAATATCCTGCAGCTTTTAAAGCTATTTCAGTCGCACTGTTTCCTGTTAGCGCTTTAGTATGACAATGACCATGTAGCACCACTTCTCTATCTGTTTTTGGGGATGGAAGTTTCTTGATTTGATTGGCTATAAATTCTTCAAAAGTAAATGAGTTCTCAGCCAGAATCTTAGCTTGAGGAAGAAAGTCTTTATCGCATAGATCCAGAAACTCATCTCTCAACGTAAGTATCTCAGAAGGTTCGAGTCCAATGATTGGTATCCCCTGCTCAGCTTTTGGACTTAATTCTTTGATTACTTCCTCTGCCATCTCTTTAGCCTCGTTTAGAAATCCCTTCGAAAGCTGAGGCCTGCCTGATTCCATGTTCTTTGCAAGCTGAACCTGATAGCCCATATTCTCTAAAACTGAAACTGCAGATTTAGCGATTTCAGGTTCAAAGTAATTCGTAAATAAATCCACAAAAAGAATCACTTTATCGCCTTCTCGTTTAGTAGTATGATGCTTAAACCATGCTCTAAATGTTTGCTTTGCAAAAGATGGTAAGTCTCTTCTTGAATCAACTCCAAACCGTGATTCCAAAAGTTTTTTCACAATCTTTGTATTTATGAATGCATTACTAATGGATGGAAACTTTGAAGCCAGTTTATAACCAGAAGTAGCGTTCACAAAAAATCGCTCGCTTCTTGTTGTTCCTTTTCGTCGGTGAAAACCATGCATAAACTCCGCTTTCATCTTCGCCATATCTACATTGGCCGGACATTCACTTTTACAGGCTTTACAACTCAAACATAAATCTAGGGCTTCTTTGAGTTCTTCAGATTCAAATGCTTTTGGGTTAGCTCCTGAAAATACCTGCCGAAATACATTTGCACGACCACGAGTTGAATCTTTCTCTTCTTTGGTTGCCATGTACGATGGACACATTGTTCCACCACTTTCTGAAAGCTTCCGGCAAACCCCTGCGCCATTGCACAATTCGGTAGCATCGCCAAAACTCTCTTCTTTTCTGAATTTAAACACCGTTTCAACTTCAGGCTTAATGTATGAAGGCGAGAACCTCAGGTTTGTTTCTATGGGTTTGGGTTGTACAATTTTCCCAGGATTAAAAATATAATTCGGGTCCCAGATTTCTTTCACTTGCTGAAGAACCGGGATCATTTCCTCACCCAATACTTTAGCGATATATGGAGCTCTGGCTCTGCCATCACCATGTTCACCAGAAAGAGACCCTTTGTATTTTCCGACCAGTATGGCAATCTCTTCTGCCATCTGCTTCATTGTTAGAATTCCTTCTTCGGTTGTTGTATCAATCACCGGACGAAGATGTAGCTCACCAACTGAGGCATGTGCATAAAAAACACATTCAGTACCGTATTTTTTTAAAATCTGTTGGAAGTCCTCAATGTATTCAGGCAAATCCTGAACTCGAACCGAAGTGTCTTCACAAAAAGCTGGGGTTCTGGAGTCTTTCCCAAGTCCCATCAACAAACCAAGTCCAGCTTTTCGAAGATTCCAAACCCTGTTCATCAGTTCTGTTTCAGAAACTACCAGATAAGTATACCCAAGATTTTTTTCTCTAAGGTTAGTAATGAGTTTTGAAGCTTTATCGGAGACTTCTTCTGCAGAATCCCCTTCAAACTGAATGATCAATATGTACTTTGGTTCACCTTCCAGAAAGAACCGGTTTTTACTTTGCTCAAGATTTCCTTTAGTGGCATCCAGAATAATATAATCCACCAATTCAACTGCAGATGGATTTAGTTTAACTGCTTCATTAGTCGCCAGCATTGCTTCCTTGAGTGATTCAAACTGAGGTATCACCAATAATTGATGCTGTGCTATCTGAACCAGATTCAATGTTGCCGAAGCTGTAATCGCTAATGTTCCTTCACTACCACATAGCAACTCACATAAATTAAATGGTCGACCACCCGAAGTGAATGGCTCCATTTCCAATATTCGATCAAGTGCATATCCTGTATTCCGACGGATAATTTCCGGATGAGGATAATTGCTTTTGATTTTATCCCGATTCGTTTCCAGAAGTTTGATCATTGATCGGTAGATATGGCCTTCCAGATTCTGAAGCTGTTTTTTCTCCTCAAGTTGTTCGAAGCTCAACGGTTCAAAATGAGCTAATGATCCATCACTTAGAATTACATCCATCTCTTTTACATGCTCACGCGTTGTCTTGTATTTGATGGAAAATGAACCCGCAGAATTATTACCAATCATCCCTCCAATCATACAACGATTTGTAGTAGAGGTATCAGGTCCGAAGAAAAGTCCCGATCTCGAAGTTTTGGCATTCAGCGAATCCCGGATCACACCAGGTTGTACCTTCGCATATCTTTTCTCGGAATTAAATTCTGAGATCTCAGTCATAAACCGGGAGACATCCATGATGACTCCTCCTCCGGTTGCTTGCCCGGCTAAACTGGTTCCGGCACTCCTTGCCGTTATAGAAAACCCCTCTTTATTGGCTTTCTTAACTAATTCCTGAATACTTTCAACAGACTGTGGAAAAGCTACTCCCTCCGGAAGCTCCTCGTACATAGAAGCATCTGTAGCATATAATTGTCTGGTAAGCAGGTCAGTTTGGATCAAAAGTATCTCAATATGAAATTCAAGACTGACCCTAAAATAGAACTATTTACGAATTATACTTGAAGCTAAAAGATTCGATTTATCTCAATCCCCTTTTAGCACCATAGTACATTTCATTGGATCTGAGTTCACTTTTAAAAGAGTGTATATCTGTATTTTCGTCGATTACCAGACATTCGATGCCAAGCATTTCAGAAAGATCTCTGATATGATCAATTGAAAGTGATTGTGTGAAAGAGGTATGATGAGCTCCACCCGCTAATATCCATGCTCCAGCAGCTGTTTTGAGATCGGGTTTTGGCTCCCAAAGAACTCTGGCTACCGGAAGTTTAGGTAAATCAGGATTCTCAACCGCTTCCACTTTATTAATAAGTATTCGATAACGATCACCCATATCCATCAGGGCTACATTTAGTCCTTCTCCGGGAGTACCATTAAATACGAGACGTGCAGGATCTGCTTTTCCTCCAATTCCAAGGGGATGGACTTCCAAAGAAGGAGTATCAGAAGCAATAGAAGGACAGATTTCGAGCATATGCGCACCAAGAACCTGCATATTTCCCGGTTTGAAGTGGTAAGTATAATCTTCCATGAATGAGGTTCCTCCCTCTAAGCCTTCTGCCATTACTTTTATTGCCCGAACAAGTGCTGATGTTTTCCAGTCACCCTCTGCAGCAAAGCCAAACCCTTTTTCCATCAGTCTTTGAGCACCAAGGCCGGGAAGTTGTTGGATGCCATGTAAGTCTTCAAAAGTAGTAGTGAATGCCCCGAAACCACCATCCTTTAGAAAAGAGGTAATACCCAATTCTATTTTAGCAGCTTCTCTGATAGAGTGATTAAATGTATCACTCTCAAGATCAGAGGATGAAATTTTATAGTCGTCTTTGTAATCACTAACTAATGCATTTAAGTCACTGTCTGATGCTGAGTTGATGTGTTCAACCAAATCGCCTACACCAAAGCCACGAACATCTAAACCATAAAAGACTTCCGCGGCTACTTTGTTGCCTTCGGTTACCGCCACATTTCTCATATTGTCACCGAAACGAGCAACTTTCATAGTAGCAAGTTCATGTTTACCAATAGCTGCACGAGCCCAGATATCTAAATCGTTGATTACCTCCGGATCTTGCCAATGACCGACCACTACTTTCCGGTCGATTCCCATTAAAGCGTTTATAAAACCAAATTCACGCCCTCCGTGAGCAGATTGATTAAGGTTCATAAAATCCATGTCGATTTCATTCCACGGAATATCTCTGTTAAACTGTGTATGAAGATGTACGAAAGGCTTGTTAAGAACTTTAAGTCCTGCAATCCACATCTTGGATGGCGAAAATGTATGCATCCAGGTGATAAGTCCGATACACTCATCCGAAGCGCTTGCTTCTAAACAAATTCTACGAATGGCATCCGGAGTAGTCAGTACCGATTTAAAAATTATTTTTACAGGGGCTTTGACTTTATCTGCCAACCCAGATGCTACTTCTTTTGAGTTTGCCTCTACTTGTTTTAGCGTTTCTTCGCCATACAAATGCTGACTTCCCGTTACAAACCAAATTTCTTTCTTCATATTTATTTTAACTCTAAACTATAATTTTCTACCAGAAGTAAATGTAAAAGCCCACCGTAAAGACAAGGATTATTCCAGTATGGATAACATCCCACTTATTCCAGCTGGAACGGGAAGTTGCTTTGTCTTCATCAAGTACTGAACCATAAGTAAGCCCGGCAATTTGTTCATCAGGAGCCGCAGCCGTAAATCTACTCACAATCATGATAACCGCAATACTCACTACCAGCATTCCTCCACTAAAAAACAACCAGTTTACATCGTAGAATAGCTGGTAGAAAATATTATCTACTCCGGTTGATGCCGCCCATAGTTTAACATCGGTATAACCGGCTCCTTCAGCAGCCTGAGTGTAAAACACCTTGGCACCTAATCGGAATATTCCAATAATGAAGCCTACAATCATTCCCCACATACCACCTTTAGGAGTAGGTCTTTTTGAAATTACCCCAAGCAGGAATGCTGCGGCAATTCCTGGTGCCAGTACAGACTGAACATCCTGTAAATAGGTGTACAGTACATCTCCAATACTTCTCATAATCGGAATCCAAAGGATACCTAAAACTACAACTACGACTGTAGCAATACGACCCACAGTTAATAATCTCTTTTCTGTGGCTTCAGGATGGTATTTTTTATAAAAGTCGATAGTAAATAATGATGCTGAGGAGTTAAATAGTGATGCCAATGAACTCATCAAAGCGGCGAGAATACCACAGACCACCAGCCCCTTTACTCCGGCAGGTAATAGAGTTGCAACCAAAGTCGGGAAGGCTGCATCAGCACTGGAGAGTGTAAATACTTCCCCGTTTATAACAATTCCTTTCTGAACCATCACAAATGCAATCATACCCGGAATCATGAATAAAAATACCGGTGTCAACTTCAGGTAAGCACCAAAGATGGTACCGCGTCGTGCCTCTTTCTCATTCTTACCGGAAAGTACACGCTGTACAATGAATTGATCGGTACACCAATACCAGAAACCGATAACTGATGACCCAATCAATACTCCTAACCATGGGAAGTCAGGGTCTCTGTTATCACGGATCAAATTTGTCATCGAGTCGCCATAATCATTTACTTCTATGGCAGATGCGATTCGCATCATTTCATCCCACCCTCCAACAGCACGTAATCCAAGAACCAGAATGATTAATGAACCTAAAAGGAGAATTGGAGTTTGTAATACCGAGGTATATAACACTGATTTCATACCTCCAATTACTGTATATATTGCTGTAATTAATACCAATCCAATCGCCGAAATCCAGAAGAAATCGATACCCCATATGGTTTCAATACCGAATACTTCTTTGAACACAAGTCCACCGGCGTATACCGTAACAGCCACTTTAGTAAGTACATAACTAATTAAAGAAATGATAGAGAGAATGGTTCTGGATTCTTTGTTATATCTTTTCTCAAGAAACTCCGGCATGGTGTAAACCATACTTCGGCTGTAAAATGGCACAAATACCCAACCCAGAATTAGTATCATCCAGGCCTGAACTTCCCAGTGTGCCATCGCCATCCCACTTGAGGCACCAGCTCCTGCCAAGCCAATAAGGTGTTCAGAACCAATATTCGAAGCAAAAATAGAAGCTCCAATAGCAATCCAGGAAGCATCACGTCCGGCGAGAAAGTAATCGTCCGAACTTTTTTGTTTCTGTTTGAATACCCAGACAATTATGCCTACGAGTGCCAGGGCAAACACCCCGATTACAATCCAGTCTAATGTTACCATGTATTGAATCCTTATTTTTTATTCCTGTCCATAATATGAGTCAGCACCATGCTTACGTTCATAATGTTTTTTAATGAGGCTATCTTTAAGTTTGGGCGCATCAGGATTTACCTGAAGAGCAAACAACGCCATCTTTGCTATTTCTTCTAATACAGCGCTATGATATACCGCTTTATCTACCGTTTTACCCCAGGTAAAAGGGGCATGATTTCCCAAAAGTACCATGGGAACTTCTTCATACGCTAGCCCCCTTTCTTCAAATACATTTAAGACCTGGAAACCTGTTTCATATTCGTAATCACCTTCAATCATCTTATCACTCATAGGTGGAGCACAGGGCACATCGGTAGCTAGATGATCGGCATGAGTGGTACCCATGATTGGGATATCTTTTTGAGCCTGAGCCCAGGCAGTCGCATACGTAGAATGAGTATGAACAATTCCTCCGATATTTTCCCAGTGCTTATATAGTACTGCATGTGTTTTAGTATCCGAGGATGGTCGCATAGTACCTTCAACCAAATTATTATCATAGTCAAGAATTACAATATCATCTGGTTTTAGCTCATCATATGGAACACCACTTGGTTTAATTCCAAAAACACCTTCACTCCGATCTGCAGCACTCGCGTTTCCGAACGTAAATAGCACTAAGCCAAGCTCAGGAAGCCTTAAATTTGCTTCATAAACTTCTTTTTTAAGAGCATCGAACTTCCCCATATTAAGCCTTCACCTGGTTCATAATTCGTTGCTCCATTAATTCTCCAAATGCTTTGTATCGCTCATAAACTTGCTGATAGGCTACTACTTTATCAGGCTGAGGATCAAATACAGTTTCAAAACCTGACGCCATATGTTCCCGGGCTTCCTCAACCGTAGAATACATACCTGCTGCTGTTGCTGCAAATACGGAAGCTCCAAGCGCACATGTCTGAAGAGATTCAGATATCTGAATAGGCATATTCAATACATTTGCTAATGTTTGCATCACAAAAGGAGATTTTTTAGCCACCCCTCCCATTCCAATAATCCCATCTATTCGAACGCCTTCTTCTACGAACCGGTCCACAATTAATTTAGAACCGAAGCAAGTCGCTTCAACTAATGCTTTAAAAATACGTGGGGCATTACTGCTTAAATCCAATCCTTCAATGGCTGCTTTCAAGTGTTGGTTAGCGTCAGGTGTTCGCCGACCGTTTAGCCAATCAAGTGCTGTGATCCCGGAGTCTTCATCTCCAAGTGTTGCAGCCTGTTCAGATAGTTTAACAATCATATTGTCTTTTGCTTCCTGAATCAAAGCTTGTTTCTGATCTTCTGAAATCGCAGAACTATCTCCGATCAAGTCAATCATAGGTTGAACCAGTAGATCTCTGAACCATGCAAAAACATCCCCAAAAGCAGATTGACCAGCTTCAAGACCTACATATCCTGGAATGATAGATCCATCTACCTGACCACAGATACCTTTTACTAAGGTATCTCCAACTTCCTCTTCGGAAGCAATAATCATATCACAAGTAGAGGTTCCCATCACTCTACATAATTGATATGGCTTGATGTTTCCTCCAACAGCACCCATGTGGGCGTCAAAAGCTCCAACTCCGATCACAACATCTTCAGGTAATCCGGTTTTCTGGGCCCATTCTTTAGAAATTGTTCCTGCGGGAACTTCAGATGTATAAGTATCTTCATAGAGTCTGCCCCGAACTCCTTTAAGGAGTGGATCTAATTCCATCAAAAACTCTTCGGATGGAAGTCCATCAAATTCTTCGTGCCACATTGCTTTATGTCCTGCTGCGCAACGGCTTCGTTTCATCTTGGTCACATCATTTCCACCTGTTAATGCATAAGGTATCCAGTCACAAGCTTCTACCCATGAATACGCAGCTTCCCTGATTTTTTTGTCTTCCCGAAGCACATGCAACATTTTAGCCCAAAACCATTCAGAAGAATAAATCCCCCCTACATATTTGGTGTAGTCAACTCCGCCCCAGTTTCTTGCCTTTTCATTAAGCTCTTCTGCTTCCTGAATTGAAGTATGATCTTTCCAGAGAATAAACATAGCGTTTGGATTCTCTTCAAATCCCTCAATCATGGCAAGAGGGGTTCCCTCTTTATTAACAGCTACAGGAGTGGAGCCGGTTGTATCAACAGAAATAGCTCGAATGTTTTTTCGTTCTTCCTCAGGAAGGGTGTCTACAACCTCTTTGAGTGTTTCTTCGAGTCCTTCAAGATAATCTAAAGGATGTTGTCGGAATTGGTTTCTGGCTGCGTCACAAAACATGCCTTTTTTCCATCTTCTGTAATAATGTACAGATGATGCTTTTTCATTTCCGTCTTCACTCACAAGGACTGAACGTACTGAGTCTGTTCCGTAGTCAACCCCTATTACATATTCCATTCCACTTTTTGTTTGTTTATAGCTTAATAAAGCGCTTTTATTGATCAAGTGTTAGGTTAACACTTTTCAATATTGAACACAACAAATTTACCGAATTAGCCAGACTGATTTGTAGAAAAATAACTAGTTCTTTAAGGGCTTGAAGATAGTGCTATCCCCATTATCAAGTTTCTTTGAGTATTCCTTCTCATCGAACTCATATAGGAACGCCCCTTTCTTTGAGTAATTCTTTTGCTTCTCTTTGGTATTAACAAGTACCCCCATTGAAAGTACTCTTCTTCTGAAATTTCTCTTATCCAGATCAGTATCATAAATACTTTCATATAATTTCTGGAGTTGAGGAAGCGTAAATTTGTCTGGTAACAATTCAAAGCCAACCGGCTCGTGCGCAGCTTTGTGCTGTAATCTTTTTAGCGCTGCTTCAACCATCTGCTGATGATCAAAAATTAATTCAGGAAGTTCATGAATGGAGAACCATGATGCCGAATGCTGCTTAACCAATTCCTTATCATGAGAATTGACATCGATGAGTGCGTAGTATGCGATTGATATAGTTCGCTCTTCAGGATCCCGATTTACATCCCCAAAAGCATGAAGCTGTTCCAGATATATGTTTTTAAGCCCCGTTAAGTCATTCAAAATTCGTTTAGCAGCAGTATCCAAACTTTCCTGTTTTTTTAGAAAGCCACCCATAAGAGACCAATTTCCCCGTTCCGGCTCAAAATCCCTTTTAATTAATAAAAGCTTTAACTGCTCGCCATCAAACCCGAAAATAATACAATCTAATGCCACCAACAGGTGGTCTTGATCGTGATAATGTTGCATTAGTTATGCTTTAATGATCAGTTTAAATTTATAGTTAAATTATGAAAATAATGATTTATTGGCTGATTTCGAAGATCGTGTTTTATTCGCGTGCCACTTTGAATCTATAAATTGTAGTTGTTTCATATACTTCACCCGGCTCAAGGATTGTAGAAGGAAACTCAGGCTTATTTGGTGAATCTGGAAAGTGCTGGGTTTCTAAACATAAAGCAGCGTATTTATTGAATACAGTTCCATCTGATCCCGTAATAGTTCCATCGAGAAAATTCCCAGAATAAAATTGAAGTCCTGGCTCACTGGTTAAAATTTCCATCGATCTCCCTGTCTCAGGATCAGTGAGTGTAGCCACTAAAGGCAACTCTTCTTCGAACTTATTGAGTACAAAATTATGATCGTATCCTCCCGGGACATCCTCAATTCTTGCACCTATCGTTTCAGGATCGGTGAAATCAAACGCTGTATCCTCAACCGGAGCTAGTTCGCCAGTAGGAATAAGACCGAAATCTACCGGAGTATATCGATCTGCTTCAATCTGGAGTACATGATCTAAAATTAGAGTTTCAGGATCGCCGGAGAGATTAAAATAACTGTGATTGGTTAAATTTACCGGGGTTGCCTTATCGGTGGTTGCGTAGTAATCAATTTTAATTTCATCGTCATCCGTCAAAGTATAAGTCACAGATATATCAAGATTGCCGGGGTAACCTTCTTCGCCATCCTCACTCAGATAGGTCATCTTGAGTGCATTACCGGGAAGAGTTTCAGCATCCCAGAATACTTTATCATAACCGACTTCTCCCCCGTGCAAGTGATTTGCTCCGTTATTAGCTGCTAATTGATAGCTTTCTCCATTTAAAGAGAATTGGGCTTGCCCAATTCGGTTTCCAAACCGACCAATAATCGCTCCGAAGTATGGCGTTCCTTCCAGATACTTATCAAGATTATCAAACCCGAGGACTACATTTTCCATATTCCCTTCTTTATCAGGGGTTTTAACAGAAGTAATGATACCTCCATAATTGATAATCTTCACTTCCATTCCATTTGCATTAGTAAGTGTATACTGCTTCACTTCTTTACCATCTTCCATTGTTCCGAAGTCACTCATTTGAATTGAATTTGAGGTTTGCTCTGGAGCAGCACAGTTAAATAGTAGCAATCCACTCATTAACATTGAAAAGAAGAAAGCAGATTTTTTTAGCACGTTAAAATTCATGAGTATTTTAAGTTGGTTAGACGAAAGGTTAGTGTTTGATCAACACTTAAAATAATGAAGAATTGTATATATCCAATATTCATCTGTCCAGGTTTGTGTTTACTTAAATATGAAGATGGATTTTTAGATTTACAGATTAAGCTGGTAATTTATCAAACCAGGTTTTCTTGAGTATGTAGGTGGTACAAGCGGCTATACCAATACTTATAGCCAGTGGTACAGCCTCCATTAATACCAGATAAATGGGGAACACTACCAATGCCGTTTGCCAAACAATGCCAACCACCACATTAACCATATCACTTTTGAACCCCGAGTTCTTTACAAAGGAAGGGTCTTCGGCCACAACCTTATCATGAATGGGTTTCCAGAATCCCCACGGACGAACAGAGGTATAGAATTTCTTGAGTACTTCTTCATCCACCGGTGGAGATGTATACGTTCCAATCAAACAGGCTATTACTGAGATTAACAACATCAACGGGAAGGTGTAGGTATCCAGCACCCCGTCAAAGATGAACCGGAAGGTAAGCGCGGGGATCAATCCACCGACCATTCCCCAAAAGAAGCCATTGCCGTTAAAGCGCCACCAATACCACTTCAATACGTTAGCAGCCACGTAACTTCCATACAGCCCTCCTACAATCCATTGCAGCACATCGTTGACATCTTTGGCATAAAAACCCAAAACAATACTAATACCCACCATCCCCAGACCTGCCACATAATTCATACTCTGGATTTTGGCATTCTCGGCTTTGGGGTTGATGTATTTGAGGTAGATATCGTTTACTAAATAGGCTTGGGCAGCATTTAAGGTCCCCGCAAAGGTAGACATAAAGGCGGCCAGTAAGCCTGCCAGTAAAAGCCCCAGCAAGCCCATTGGAACAAACTGGTTGATCGCCGAGGGCAGGATTTGCTCAAAGTCGAGGCCACGACCGGGAACCATTAAATCAAGTTCTTCATAGAATAACAACCCGAGTACGGCAAATCCCGCAATCATAAAATACCGGATGGGCATCAGGATGAGGGACACCGAGCCACTCATCAAGGCTGCTTCCCGCTCCGAACGGGTAGACAGAATTTTCTGCATATCGTAATTCGGAGCCGGACCTGCCAGACTCACCAATACGCCTTTGAAGATCATCATCATAAATAGCACGGAGAACAGCCCGAATCCGTCGTCTCTTATTTTCTGATTTACCTCGGGGATGATCCCTGCCCAATCCATATTCAATTCCCATCCAAAGAACGGACTCATCCAGCCTTCAGGCACAATCAATGTACTGTTTGCAAGGGCTGTCATTGCTATAATTCCAATCACAATCCCGGAGACGGCCATGATGATAAACTGCACCAAATCGGCCCAGACAATACTCATCATCCCTCCCAACAGCGAGTAGAAAATGGCAAAGCAGGTAAATACGATCCCATAAAAATGGGCAACATATTCTTCCGGGATATTGAATGGCACGTACGTACTCAGAAATTCCCAGGGAACAAAAATCTCCACAAACTTCCCTAACCCAATAAAGCCATACGTCAGGTAGCCCAAGCCCATGATAAGTGCAAACACCACCACGATAATGTGTGATTTACGGGCTCCTTCTTTAAACCCAAATCGGGTTCCAATCCATTCGGCTCCCGTAGTCACATTCGACCTGCGTAGCCACATGGATAGAAATACCATCAGGAAAATCTGATTAAACACCGGCCACAACCAGGGCAGCCATATACTTTTAACTCCATACACGAAGAGGATCGTAACCAGCCAGACAGTCCCCGAGATATCGAACATCCCGGAAGCGTTGGAAAGCCCAAGCATATACCACGGCAACTGATTGCCCCCAAGCATATAAGAATTCTTCGACTGCTGCGCCTTCTTCTTGAGCGCAAAACCAATTACTACCGTAATCAGCAGGTAGGCAAGAACAATAAGTGCATCAACTAAATGTAGTTTCATAACGACTGACTATATTCCTGAAAAAATAAACGTAGGTCTTAATTACTATCTACAAAGATTAATCAACTCATTTGAATAAAACGAATATTAATTTTCTTTTTGCTCAGTTTCTGAAAAAACTTCAATCATAAATTGTTTTGAATAGTATTAAAAGCCTTGTTATCTAATTCTCAATTAAATTTCCTGCAAAAAAAATTACTACCTTCCTAAAAAATTAAAGAGTTCAATTTTATGTTAACGGGTACCAACCTCACTTACACTAAAGCCTATAACTACAGAATTGTATTTGAGACCATCCGATTACATGGCCCTATTTCCAGAGCGGATATTGCAAGGCGTACAAACTTAACTGCACAAACAATCTCGAATATTGTTACCCGGCTTTTGGAACGTCAGTTCGTACAAGAAGGTAGTAAACTCCAGAAAAAACGCGGAGCTCCTTCAACAAACTTAGAAGTCAATCCTTCCGGAGCTTACTCTGTAGGTCTTGATTTCAACAGAGATCATTTGACGGGTGTTTTAGTAGATCTTACAGGAGCAGTAAAAACCAAAATCTATTATGAAATTGATTCTCCTTCTCCGGAAAAAGGAATAGAATTGATGATCTCAACCATCAATCAACTAACGTCTTCCGAGGAAGTAAAAAAAGCTCATTTTTGTGGAGTCGGTATCGGTTTACCGGGGCCAATGGAAATCAATCAGAATAACGAAGTCAGCAATACGATGAACCCAAAAGTGTTTCCAAAATGGGAACATGTACCTGTCGGAGATTTGCTTGCCGAACATATTACTTCCCCTATTTTTATCGAAAATAATGCCTCTGCGGCTACCATTGGCGAGCACTGGTATGGAGCAGGTAAGAACATATCAAATTTCGTATATACTTTTTTTGGTGCCGGGTTGGGAGGCGGGCTCGTATTAAATGGAAACCTGTATAAAGGGCATAATCAAAATGCTGGTGAATTAGGCTATTTCCCATTTCTCTCAGAAAAAAGTCCACTCAGTGATTCAGAAAAACCTCATATAGGTGAGCACTTTAATCTGAAAAAGCTTTACGCATGGCTTAGAGAAGACAACATAATTGTAAGCCGACCTGAAGACCTTGGAAATCTTTTTCTGGATAAAGATGAAAAATTTCTGAGATGGCTCGATCTTGCAAAAGGATATCTGGCTTCGGCATTTATGTTTACAGAGTACCTTATTGATAGTGAAGTAATTATTCTTGGTGGGCGACTCCCCTATGTTATTATTGAAGACATTGCCAGAGATTTACCGGATTTAATCGCTGAAATAAGAAGCGAAGTAAAAACTTCCGGGCCTACTTTTGTATGCGGTACTGCAGGAGTTGATGCAGCAGCATTGGGAGCTGCAATTTTACCCATGTTTGATCTTTTTTCGGCTACAAAAGACGTGTTACTTAAAAATGGGAACTAGCTAATTTGATCAGCTAGAAACTTCTTAAACCATTTCGCAGAAGCTTTAGGAGTCCGCTTTAAAGTTTTGAAGTCCACATAGTAGATACCAAAACGCTTACTATAGCCAGAATTCCATTCAAAGTTATCTAAAAAAGACCATGCGAAATATCCTTTTAGATTAACGCCTTCTTGAATAGCTTCTTCGCAGGCAGATAAATACGTCGAAAAATATTCCACGCGATCGCTGTCATTAATCTGTCCTTCTATTATTTCGTCATCAAAAGCACATCCATTTTCAGTAATATAAATATCCGGATTACTATAGCGCTCTGAGATCCACTTCAGTAATTTCTTACATCCCCAGGGTACCACTGCCCAATTCATTTTCGTTAGCTTCCAATCCTTATCTACCGAAAGAGAGACCCCCTGATCTTTTGTAATTCCACCATTTCCATGTACATCTTCGTTTTCATCAACCTGCTCTGTGTGAGCCGCATACATTGTTGTATAGTGATTTAAACCAAAAAATCTGAGCTTCCTTTGAGCAATTCCTTTTCCTTTTTTGTGAATTCAGGAAGTTTCTCTCCTATTCGCTCTTTCATTACCTGCGGATAATCTCCCAGATAAATAGGATCTGCAAACCAGCCCAGGAAAAATTCTAATGCTCTTTGTGAAGCATCAATATCCGATTTGGAATCGGTAAGAGGCTCTCTCCAGTCACAGTTATTTGTTATTCCAATACTCCCATTCTGAGATGAATAATTTGTTCTGTAGTGATCAACAGCATATGCATGGGCCAATAAAAGATTATGAGCTACTTTATAAGGCTCTACTTCTGAAACTCTCCCCGGTGCAAAAACTCCATGACCATAACCAAGTATAGCAACTACCCACGGCTCATTTAAAGTAATCCAGTTTTTTACCCGATCTCCAAATCGTTTGAAGCAAACATCTGCATATTCTACAAAATAGTCGATTATAGACTCTCCCAACCAACCATCATCTTCTAACTGTAAGGCCAGTGGTAAATCCCAATGATACAAAGTAACCCAAGGAGTAATATTGTTTTCGAGCAACTCATCGATGATTTCATTGTAGAAATTCACTCCCTCTTCATTTATAGTATTTTTCCCTTCCGGCATAATTCTAGACCATGAAAGAGACAACCTATAAGAATTAACACCCAGCTCTTTTAATAGCTTTATATCATTTTTGAACTTATGAAAGTGGTCGCAAGCTACATTACCAGTATCTCCGTTCTGAATTTTACCCGGAATTGTACAAAAAGCATCCCAAATTGAAGGACCTTTTCCACTTTCAAGGTATCCTCCTTCTATTTGATAGGCAGAAGTTGCCGTTCCCCAAACAAAATCTTTTCCAAATGTTCTCATATTCGCTTCTAAAAAGTGATTCCTTTTTTCCTAAGTTAATCTTTTATAAAATGAATTGACTAATTTAATTATCAACTGCTTTTAAAAGCTTGTGAAGCTGGATTTTATATTTGAGGATAAAAAATGGATTACAGACTTAATAACTTAATTTCTCAGCATTGTTATCGATAACATTTTAAATTCCAAAATAACCAACTTGATTAAGGAATAAAGTATGCAAACAATAGATATCATTGTTTTTTCTCTCTATGTACTCATGATTGTGGGTATTGGATTATGGGTATCACGAGATAAAAAAGGACATCAAAAAAATGCCGAGGATTACTTTCTTGCAGGTAAATCACTTCCTTGGTGGGCGATTGGGGCATCTTTAATTGCCGCTAATATTTCGGCAGAGCAAATAATCGGGATGTCTGGTTCCGGTTTTGCTGTAGGCTTAGCCATTGCCTCATACGAATGGATGGCAGCTATTACTCTTTTGATTGTTGGTAAATTCTTACTCCCGATTTTCATTGAAAAAAAATTATATACCATACCAGAATTTATTGAGCAACGATTCAATACAACACTCAAAACCATACTCGCAGTTTTTTGGATTGCACTTTTTGTATTTGTTAACCTCACCACGGTCATGTTTCTCGGGGCAAAAGCTCTGGATACTATTTGGGGTACAGGAGATGGGAGCTTGATTCTTATTGCATTGGTTGGGCTGGCAATAATAGCGGCTGCTTATTCTATTTATGGAGGACTTTCTGCAGTTGCGTGGACTGATGTAGTTCAGGTAGTACTTTTAGTTTTAGGTGGATTAATAACCACTATTATTGCTCTTGATAATGTAACTCCTTCTGGAGGAATTATTAACGGCTTGGCACACATCTACGATGTAGCCAATGACAAATTTGATATGATCCTGGATCGATCTAATCCTGAATTCCAGAACTTACCAGGAATTGCCGTACTGATTGGTGGAATGTGGGTAGCAAATTTATACTACTGGGGATTTAATCAATATATCATTCAACGTACCCTGGCAGCTAAGTCACTTAAAGAATCCCAGAAAGGAATTGTATTTGCAGCATTCTTAAAATTGATCATCCCTTTAATTGTAGTTATTCCAGGTATTATCGCTTACGTAATGTATACTCAACCATTAGGGACAGCCGAAATTTCGGGAGTTGTTGATGCCTTTACTAAAGAAGGCGGCGGTACAGATAATGATAATGCCTACCCTTGGTTGATCAGTGTTTTTGTAACTCCAGGATTTAAAGGACTTGTTGTTGCTGCATTAGCGGCAGCGATTGTTTCTTCAATGGCTTCGATGCTGAATTCCATTGCTACTATTTTTACGATGGATATTTATAAGCCCTACTTCAATAAAGGTGCTACTGATAAGAGAACGGTTAATGTTGGTCGTATTACAGCAGGTGTAGCTTTGATTATTGCTATTTTTATAGCTCCGCAATTAAGTAGTGTACCACAGGTATTTCAGTTTATTCAGGAATATACAGGTTTAGTTAGTCCGGGTATTCTGGCAGTATTCATCATGGGATTATTTTGGAAAAAAACTACTACTAAAGCTGCAATAATCGGGGTTTTATCATCTATCGTAGTAGCATTACTTCTTAAGCTACCTTCCATTGGCTTACCTTTCTTAGATCAAATGTTCTATACATTAATCATTACTATTGTGATTATTGCAGGAGTAAGTCTTACGACAAATCCTGAGGACGATGATCCTAAGGCAATCCATTTAACTGCAGACACCTTTAAGACGGGACCGGGGTTTAATATCGGAGCCTATATAGTGCTAATTATAACTGCAGCACTATATGCGTTCTTCTGGTGATAATACTTCTTTTTGATTTTTATACTTTCTTATACGCTACAAATTTGGATCAAATTCTATCCTGTACCTTTGTTTAACCATCGTAGTGTTTAAAATTCTATGTATCTTTTACTCCCGGTTTCATTTTTAAAAGAATCCTTAAAGATATATTGTCTTAATAAGATTAATAGAATTAACAACAATGCAATCGTTTTTTGAATACACCTTTGAGATTGCTCCTCCCATCATAATCTATCTCTCGTTTTTCTTTACTACCATACTTTTATCATCAACAAGTAAGAAGATCCATAAAATTCTGTTAGCCAGCTTAACTGCCATAATTGGACTCAATTTTTTAAATGTCATACTTATCACAAATAATCTAATAAGTCAGGCATGGAATCTTGGAGTTTTTTTTGGGCTCATATATGGACCTGTTATTTACTTATTTGTTATATCAATGATGTATGATTTAAAGAGCAGACTTAATAATTATAAAATACACTTTCTACCCTCTTTTATTATTCTCTTAGCTCTAATTCCATTCTATAAGTTTATCTATGATTTCATTTATGAGACTTACCACCTACCCGTTATTATCCATATTGGTTTTTATCTGTATTTATCCTTCCAGCAGATAAATCAATACCATAGTGAATTAGAGAATAACTACTCAAACATTTATAATTACAGATTAGATTGGGTTAAAAATTTGATCGCTATATTTTTTGTAGTACTGGTTTTTTTACTGCTTGAATCTACATTGCAGGGTTTGGACGATTACATGAGAAGTACCTTTGTTTTCTTATCTGTTCTCGTGTTAATCAGTTATCTCTACTATAAATCTATTAATAAGTCTTTTTTACTGATCACAAAAAAAGAAAAGTATGATGGCAACTCCATGTCTCAGAAAGAGATCGATTCTTTATTCAAAAAAATAAAATCAGTGACAGAAAGGAAAAAACTATTTTTAAATGAAAAGTTGAGTCTTGAAGACCTTTCACAGGAGTTAGAAGAAAAAAGCTATAAAATTTCAAGAGTTATTAATGAAAAAGCAGGACGGAATTTCTATGAATTCATAAATTCATACAGGGTAGAACACGCAAAAAAACTACTTCTTAATCCAGAAAATCAAAGAGACCGTATTGGAGAAATCATGTTTGACTCAGGGTTTAACTCTAAATCTACTTTTAATGCAGTTTTTAAAAAAGAGACTGGGCTAACCCCGTCAAAATATCGTCAGAAAAAAAGTACGAGTATATAAATTCGGGCTCCAAACAGTTAGTATTTGCATATAATTAGAAATCAAACTTTGCTTTAACCTCTAATTATAGATTATTTACAATGTATAAACTCACCCTTCTCGCTCTGGTTTCTTTGATTGGCTTTCAACAAGAACCTATTCAAAGAACTGAGGTGACTTATTCAAAGGAGGAACTTGTTCAGGATTTAGACTATTTCACTGAATCTTTAATGGAAATTCACCCGAATCCTTTCGCCTATTACGATAAAGAAAAATTTACGAAAGCAGTGGATTCTGTTAAAAATAATTTACCTGAACAATTAAACCGGATTGATTTTGCTAAAAGAATAATTCCCCTTTCAACACTCCTGAATGATGCACATACAGAGACTGATATCCCAACAGAGGAGTATAACTCTTACAGGGAAAGTGGGTTCATATTTCCATACAAGGTTTCAATTGATCAGAACCAAATCTCCGTATTTATCTCCGATCAAGATGAAGCAGAAGAAAAGAAAATACTCTCCATAAATGGGATTTCTACAACTGAACTTCTCAAGGAAATGAGATCATATACATCGGCCGAACTTGCCTCTTTTCAGAATATAGTTATCGAAAAAAGGTTCGCTAAGTTTATTTGGTTCATACTCGGAGAGGTGAAATCGTACGAAGTTGAGTTAAAGGGAAATTCTGAAACTCTTCTCATTAAAAGTACTGATTACAATTCGGGTTCCCTGAATAATAGTGAGACGGTTGTTTTACCTAATTACTCATTCAGAATATCTGAAGAATTAAATGCGGGTATTCTGGAGTTTAACTCTATGGATAAAAAGGATGAGTTTGACAAACTTTTAAAATCATCCTTCAAGGAAATGGAAGAGAAAAATATCAGGAAGCTGATTGTTGACCTCAGAGAAAATTCAGGGGGCAATTCTGAACTAGGAACAAGTCTTCTTAACTACCTTTCCGATAAACCCTTTAAACAAGTCAATAAAATGCTGGTGAAGGCCAGTAAGAAACAAAAGAAATACATTCGAGAAAACTATGTACCGTGGTATGTGTACCCATTCGCCTTTTTCACTAAAGTTGGACGTGCAACTTTTGCGAAAGAGGGTAAGGAGACGGAAATAGTATTTGATCTTGAGAAGCCAAAGTATAGCTTCGAAGGAGAATCAATTTTTATTACAAGTAATTTTACTTTCTCCAGTGCTTCAATTTTTACTAATACCATAAAATGTTACGAGATAGGTACCATCGTTGGAGAAGAAACCGGTGGTTTAACAATTTTCTATGGGGATAATATTGGGTTTGAGTTGCCAAATACTAAATTAACCGGTACAATCTCTTTCAAAAAATTCTATCTCCCTTGTGGTGAGGAAAAGTTAAGAGGGGTTGTCCCTGACATCCATATAAATGATGTTCAAAGTTTATCTGTAGAAGAGATTGTCAGGGATTACATGTAATAGCCACAACAGAATATGACTGTAATTGGTCATCCTTTTGTCATAGTTATTTTCGGGGTATCACCTTCAATATCAATTTTAATTAAATCATTATTGAATACTGAATAGTTAGTATAAAATCACATCTTGAATATAAATTTCATAATACTCAAGTCTTAATATCTTAAACAAGTCTTAATATCTTAAAGTAGTAATCCAAGTTATCGAAAAATATTGATCATTCACTTCTAAGACCTTTAACTGGATCTTGGATTGAGGCTTTTATTGTATTATAAGAAATTGTTATTGATGTAATAGCGATTAAAAGAATCACAGCAATAGCATATGGGGAAAAACCAATACTTGTTTTATAGGAGAAGTTATTCATCCAACTAACTGAGCTTAAATAGGTAATTGGAATAGAAAATATGATTGCCAAACCTATCAATTTATAAACATCTTTTAAAAGTAGTTCTACAACATTCTTAGCTGTCGCTCCAAGTATTTTACGAATCGATATTTCTTTCTCCATAGATTTAGTTTTATGTAAAATTAAACCAAATAGACCCAGACATGATATTAATATCGAAAGGGATGAAAATATTGTAAATATATTCCCTAAAATAATTTCCGCTTTGTATTGACTTTCAAATTCATCTTCTAAAAACTCGTATGTAAATGGTTCTTCAATTCCAATATTTACCCATACCTTTTTGATTTCTGAAATAGTCTCACGTATTTGATTTTGAGTAATTTTGACTGAAGTTATACCAAGCCAATCCGGCCATATTGCCATTGCAACAGGTTCCATTTTTTTGTGGAGAGAGTAGACATGAAAATTATCGGTTACACCTATCACTTCCCCTTCACCACCAAAAGGATCTAACCGATAGCTCTTACCGATTGCTTCTTTTGGTGTCCAACCAAGTTCAGTTACCGCTTCTTTATTTAAAATTATTGAATTATATAGATCAGTAGGACTGTTTAGAAAATTCCTTCCTGCAATTAGTTCTATATCATACGTGTCTAGAAAATCGTAATCAGTAAGGAGAGAAGTTGTACTTCCATTTTTATTTGGAATTTCTGAATCAGTCTCGAAACTTAATGTTGTCCTCATATTTCCAGGAACGTCTCCGGAAAATGTTACACTTGCAACAGAGTTAATATTCAGTAATTCAGATTTCAGAATCTCTGATTGCTCGTTAGGAAAGGGTAGTAAAATGATTCCTTCCGTATTAAAACCATAATCATAATGAGATATATAATTCATTTGTTTGAATATGACAAGTGTCATAATTATCAGTACTAATGATATACAGAACTGAAATGTTACTAAGCTATTTCGGATGAAACCATCCCCTTTTGAAGAAACTGACTTAGATTTCTTCAATCCTGCACTAAATGAAGCAAATTTTACTGCAGGGTATATACCTGCTAGAAGGATAATTATTACTGGAATGATTAAGAAAATCAGATAAAAGTTAGAATAAAATAAAGCACTGGCATCAATTTGTATTGATGTTAGTTTTATATAAATAGGTAAAAGAACTACAGATATAATGTACCCACCAAGTACAGAGATATAGGTCAAAACTACAGTTTCCAATAAGTACTCAGAAGTCAGATTTAGAAAGCCAGCACCAAATACCTTTTTTATCCCTGACTCTTCAAATCTCTCGTTCATCAATACCAATGCTAAACTGACAAAATTGATGATAGAAATAATCAGTATTATAGCTGCAATAACAGTCAATATGTTTAACAACAGTTTATTAGTGTTTACACTTATATCATAAAGCAAGTCTTGGGTGAGGTGTATTGAAGTTAATGGTTGTAACTGTAGATTTATGTTTTCACCTTGATCTAAGGTGATGCTGGTTTGCTCTGTAAGAAAATTATTGAGTTTAAAATTTAACGAAGAAAATGCGTGCTCATCACTCAACTTCACATATGAATAGAAGATATTTTGTTGCCATATATTGTCTAGATCGACTCCTCTAATATTTGCATATGTTCCCCAGGAAACTAATAACTCTGGGTTAAGATGAGATTGATCTGGATAATCATCAATCACCCCAGTTACTTCTAAAGGTATATTCCCAACCAGTAATATAGTTTGACCTAAGGCTAGATTGTTCCCAAAATATTTTTCCTTTATGCTTTTACTAATAACTACTGTATTTGGAGACTCTAAGGCTTTTTCAGAATCACCTTGTATAAAATTGAATGTAAGTACATTAAAGATGGATGCATCTACAAAGTAAATTTCATCTTCTATGTACTTTTTGTTTTGATACTCAAAAAACCCGCTACTAAGTAGCAGTCTAAAACCATCAAAAACCTCACTGTAGTGGTTTTTTAATGTAGGTATGTATGCAGGAGCAGTACGGGCAAAAGTATTTTCTGATCCTTGAGAGTGATAGGTATAAATTAACCGATATATATTCTCTTTTTCATAATGGAACTTATCATAATTAGATTCATACTTCACATAAGTCAACAATAGTATAGTTGTTGCTACACCTAAAATGAGACCGACAATTTTGATCCCATATATAACTGGTTGTCTTAAAATTCTTCTAAATAATAGTTTCATAGTATTCTATAATATTCTTTATAGATAAACCTCTTAAGAATTTCCTTTATTTAATTTGAGTACGTAATTCTCATTGGTTTTAAAGTCTGTTGACTAAATTACTCCTTTGGCCATTCAGTACCATCTTCTCTTTTAAGACCAATAACTGCACCTTTATTATCTCTTTGAAATTCTAATATCTCAGACCAGGATGGTACCCAGAATTTATCTGTATCAACCGGTACTAAATAATTATCCTCAAATGTTGGAAAACCTTCCTTTATATCAACTGTATACGAAAAATTTAATCTAACCTTATATTTCCCATTATACTCTTTCATTACATTTAATGAGGGCATTTCTACACTTTTTGGGATTGTAGGAGGTTCTGCTCTCGTACCTCGAAAATATGATAAAAGTGCTTCTTTCAAAGCAATGGATGCCCCTCCCCAAGTATTTCCTAAATAAATTATTGTTAGTCCTTCAGAAGGGAAAACATCTATCCACGTAAAGTATCCATTTGAAGCTCCAACCCATCTTGCTGTGCCATTAGAAGCAACATTCTCTAATGTTACTGATCCTATAGCTTCATTTTTTAACGTATTAACAAAACTCAGAAGATCTTCGGCTGTAGATACACTTGAACCACCTCCTACCAAAAAAGAGAGGTCCTTATCAGGTGCAGGGACTAATTTATCTTCTTTTGGTAAAAATGATGGAATAAACTGAGGTTTTTCATCTGGTTCTGTTAAATCAAAACTTGAGTTCATACCTGCTGGTTGGAAAATTCTCTCTTTCAATATCTCTGCAAATGATTTTCCTTCAACTAATTCCATAATTCTTGCCAATACTGAATACCCGGCGGTACTATATCCTCTTTCGGTACCGGGTTCAAAAGCCAAAGGTTTAAGCTTAGCTTTTTCGACTATTTCTCTTGCACTATAATGCATTGATTCTTCATAATCTGATGTAACTCTATGATTAATACCAGACCGATGTTGTGCTAATTGAAGAACAGTGATTGAATCTCCATCCGGGAAATCTTTAATCCACTTTGACACAGTTTCATTTGGATCAATTCTACCCTCAATAGCCAGGTTATTTAGTATAATAATTGAAAATATTTTAGTGATGGATGCAATGGGAAATCGGGAGTTCAGCTCAATGTTTTCTCCGTAAGCTTTAAAGTGTAATACTTCATCTCCGTATGCTATATAAAGCACACCAGATAGTTGATTTGGCTCATCAAAAGCCTGTTGAAATTCATTAATATATTGTTCTAGACTATCCGGGCTTATACTTACAGGCTCCTGAGTAAAAGCTGTAACTGGGAATAATATCAAAGCTAAGAGTAACTGTTTCATCGAGTTATTTATTCATGTTATTTATTTTCTAAAGGACCCTGCCAAAGAACTTGTTCTATCTTCCATAGTCCTGACTGCTTGGATAAAAGCAAATAATCAACCCCCCACCAGGCTGTTACTTTTGTAACTGCAATATGACTTTCGATATCAAGTATTTCTACTTCCTTTGGCACATCATCCTTTGGTTGTCTGTTGTTTTGCTTCACCCCTCTTGCATATGCAATGGCTTCCTTATAGGTCATACTCTGTCTTAAATAAGACTGACCTCTTTCGTAATACCCTTTCTTATAAAGGTCCGGGCTCAGGCTTTGTTTAACTTTAAGTGTATCCCCTTCATAAAAGCCTTCCAGGTAGAGCATACTAGCTTTTTCAATTTCAAATTCATCAGTATTCCTTACTGACTGAGCGGATAAATCTATTGCCATCAATGATAAAATGAATAAGAGAAGCTTATACTTCATATTGTACTTAATAATGGTTAATCGTTTTGTGCCAGGACATATTCGTATGCCCATTTTTTTAAAAACTCGGTATATCCTGGAGATATAATTTGTTTAGCCGGATTGGAATCCTCATCAATAATCATCATATGCCCGGACCCGGGAGCTTTGAATACTGAATAATCATCGTTACCTGTTTCACGCATTACCTTTTCCCACACTGTGATACTTTCGTCTATAGGTACCCATCGGTCGAACTCACCGTAAATTAATGCTACAGGCACCTTTACTTCCTTAAGGTAATCAATCGGGTTAAAATCCATTTCATGTATCCATTTAGTCTTGCTTACATCTTTAGGTAAATTACCCTGCAAAGGCAGGTATACATGTGCAAACCATGATTCAGATTTATATTGGTCTATTTCAGTCTGGGTTTTCCTCTGATCCAGATTCCCTCTGTAGTATTCATTAGTAATATTCCTTAGATACACCGATAGATCAATAATCTCCTGTGAATACCCATTTTTTTTTAACGTAGTTACTGCACTGTACTCCATTTGCCTAGCCGGACTAACTCCCGAGCTTGAAACCAGAATCATAAATGAAATGTCTTTTGGTGCCTTATGATATGCGATTGGTGCAATCCATCCACCCTGGCTTATTCCATACAGACCAACCCTTTTTTTATCTACTTCTTTCTTTTTCTTCAGTGTACCAATCGCGTTAAGTGCGTCAATGGCAAGGTCTTCCAGACTTGCAGTACTAAAATTACCCTCCGACTCCCCGGAACCCCTTCTATCGAAGGTAAATACACCTATACCTAAAGAATTCAGAGTTGCTTCAAGATGATTATAGATCTGATTATTGTGGGTTGCGTGAGAAGCTGAGTGCAACACAACCACAACCGGAAAGACCTCTTTACCTATAGGTTTACTCAGATAACCAACCAACAAATTGTCCTGAGAAATAAAAGTAATTCTTTCCACATTATTCTCTATTCCATTTGCTTTCAAGTCAACAAAAAGAAAAATTCCGAGCATTACCAATAAAGTTAATTTCCTTCCAATCATAAGTTTATTGTTTTGAATTGATTATTAAATCAATAAAAGAGAGTGCTTTTGCTTTTGCCTTATCCGAGCTTTCACGGTCTTTCCCAATTGAATGTCCTGCCCCCCATGCTACCTGAAGAAAAACTGGATTTTCGATGCCATTTGTGTGTTGTAAGGCCGCCGTTAATTTATAAGCATGGAAAGGAGTTGCGGTTTGGTCATTCTCCCCTGCCTGAATAATAACGGGCGGATATACTTTATTAGAGTCTATATTGTGGTAGGGTGAGTAGCGTAGAATTGAGTCGATTTGGTTAGGATCGTTTGGATCTCCAAATTCATTAATCCAATTCCGTGCATACCCATACTTAGGAAACCTTATCATATCGACTACCGGAATCCTAATCATTGCAGCTGCAAATAAATCGGGTGTCTGAACTATTGCTGCTGCAGGTAAAACCCCACTGAGACTCCCCCCATAAGCAACAAGGTTTTTTGGGGATGAATAACCATTTTCATTCAGCCACTTCCCAGCGTATATATAATCTTCTATACCTTTCTGTTTGTTAATTCCACTTCCAGCTTTTATCCATTCACGTCCATATTCTCCTCCACCTCTGATTCCAGCATTAGCATATATACCACCATTGTCTAACCAAGCAACCATTTCTTCCTGATAATAATCTACAGCAGGAGTTCCTAAAGCACCATATGCATATAGAATTGTAGGGTTCTTCCCATTCAGTTTTATCCCTTTTTTATGAGAAACTAACATTGGAATCTTAGTCCCATCCTTACTCTTATAAAAAACCTGATTGGTTTCGTATTTTTCCGTAGCTACATCTATTTCAGGTTTTAAAAAATATTCACTTTTCCCAGTTTCGAGGTTTGCCTTTAGAATAGATAAGGGAGTATATAAGTTCAGTAAGGAATAATACATTATTGGAGTACCTTCACGACCACCCCTAAATACATAATTCGTTCCTAAAAATGGCTTTTGTACTTTGGCTGTATATAGCTTCTTAGAAAGATCGAAAATCTTAAAAGTCTGACGAACATCTTCTGTAACTCTGAATATCAGGAAGTTATCCTGCATTATCACTGGGCGGGAAATGTCACAGTCAAATTCAGATACAATTTCATTCCAACTGTTAATCTCAGCATCCATGGGATCGACACTAATTAATCTACACCCAGATTCAGACTTATAGTCAGTGATGTAATACAAACTATCTCCCCTGGCTCCCAGTGATCGTAAATTAATTTTATCTTCAGAAGCATCTTTAAAAATTGTATGAATTTTTTTCTCTCTCACATCAAAAATATGTGTTCCATTAGATGTGATTTTCAGGAAACGATCTCCTCCAAAAACTTCCAATCCTGATCGTATCGATTTCAATTCATAAATAAGTTCATCCTCTTCTTGACTGGTACCCAATTTGTGATAATAAATTCTTCCGTTACCTAGTCTGAAATTTAATTCTTGCCCCTCTTCAGGCTGATTATGAAATACATAATAAAAGCCTTCTCCGCTATCTTCCCATTGCGGAGCTACTCTTCCGTATATTCCCTCAAGAATTTCATCATAATATATACCCGTTTCTGTGTTTAATACTTTTAGCATTGTCCAGTTAGAACCAGTTTTACTATATCCCACCGCTACCAGAAATCCGGATTTGTTAACACTAAAGCTTGAAAGTTTCTCATTTTTGGGAAAGTCACTTTCTGAGATTATCAATTCTTCTATACCGGTAAAAGAAGCTCTCCTGTAAATAACATTCGATTCTGATCCTTTTTTTCTAACGGTATAATAAATACCTCTTTCGGTGTCAAAAGGAAGGATCAAAGCTGAAGGAAAGACATAACGCTCATATTCTGAGAATCCTGCTATTTGCTGTTCCAGCTTTTGGTAATCTGTCCCATCAATGAATGCATCGAAAAGGCTATCCTGTGACTTGATATAAGCCTTCACTTCTTCCGAATCCAGATCTTCCAGCCAGCGATATGGATCTTCTACAACCCTATTATAAATAGTATCCCTTATTTCCTCTCGCTTTGCTTCAGGATATTGAAAATCTAACGAAGCTTGAAGTGATTGTGCTGACACAACTCCCATTAAATTTATAAGTAAAATAAATGTTGCTGAGTACCTCATTTGATTAATATTCCACTTCAGATTTAATCCAAACTGGACTGGCAACATGTACCTCAGGTTCTTTAGCAAGAAAAGGGCCTACCTCTTTCATATAGTTTTGAAACCATTCACTTTGAGCATTCTTTCCTAGTTGTTGTTGATCAGTATAATATTCAAACATCAAGATCAGGTCAGGGTCATCATTGTCATAGCAATAGAAGTAGTTCTTTTGAATCTTATTTTTTTTAATCCTTTTCAAAAGATGCTTTTCCCATATCTCTTTAACGGCATCCCGTTTACCTTGCAGTGTTCTTACTTTTATAAATAAACATACTTGATTCATAGACAGATTTGTTAATAGCACTTACTAGTTAATAAAAAGACTGCTCCATCTTTTTGATAAAATCTAAATAATTGTTCTGAAGGATTGCTATCTCCTGTGAGAATAAGCAAGATGTTATAAGCTTTAAGGGGTGATCATGGTTAACTTTTTTCTAAGACACTCATATAAGACTCTAAAATATTCATCTATTAACGAACTGACTTATGTACCGGTTTACAGTATTTATTTTTTTTACAGTAATTATTTCATCATGCAATCAAAAAGAAGACAATTATTTCCCCTCGGAAAATTGGAGAACTTATTTGAGTGTCGATCAGGCGGGGTTTAGTGAATCAGAAATTGCTGAAGCTAAGAAATTTAGCGATTCCCTGGGTACGGCCTCAGTTCTTGTATTACATAAAGGCAACGTACTCCTGAAATGGGGAGACGCCACAAGAAGGTTTCGTTCAACAAGCATCCGGAAAAGCTTATTAAATGCATTAATTGGAATCAAAATTTGTAAAGAAGAACTCTCACTTGATACCCTAATCGATAATTTTCCTGTTGCTGAATCTGAAAGTCTTACCCCGAAGGAAAGAACAGCTACTTTAAAACACCTGCTAATGTCAGCATCGGGCATTTATCTGCCTGCGTCCTATGAAGCACAAACATGGACAGACCGAAAACCAGAACGTGGGAGTCATAACCCTGGAGAATTCTGGTACTATAATAATTGGGATTTTAATTCTCTTGGAGCTATTTACGAAACGGTTTCTAAACAAGGAATTGCTCAAGATTTTAAAACAGAAATTGCAGATAAAATCGGGATGCAGGATTATCGATCTGACCTAGATTTTAAGTACTTTGCTGAACCCGGTGTTTCCGATATTCCAGCTTATTTATTTAAAATGAGTTCCCGCGACCTTGCCCGTTTTGGACTTCTTTATCTTAATAATGGAAAGTGGAATAATCAGCAACTACTATCTGAAAAATGGGTCAAGGAAAGTACTACTACTCATTTAAACCCATGGGAAGGAACGGGTTACGGGTACCTATGGTGGACCACTACTTTAAAAGATGGGTCAAAAGCTTTTTACGCAAATGGCTCTGGAGTACAAGGCATTTATGTGGTTCCTGAAAAGGAATTGGTGATGGTATTTCGAGCGAATAGTTTTTTAGGGCCCGAAATTGAAGATGGCCAGGAACTCATCCTACTGGAAAAAATCCTTGATGCAAAAAAGGAAGCAGAGGTTGAAAATCCAGTCTTTATTAATACAAACTGGACTATTAATCAGCACTCTTTTAACGAAAATGCTAATACCTCTACCTGGAACGGGGTATACACCAATCCTATGATCAGAAAGTTCTCAATAGATAACGAACAAGGTAGAACTATCATGAAAACAGCTATCGCTGACTTTTTGATCATCCCAGAAACTGATAGTACTGGGTGGGTTGAAGATCTTGAATTACCAATCCACGTATATCTTGGAAATCAGAAAAAAGAAAAAACCAGTCAACTTTCGCCAAACGGCCTAATTATCTATCCATAACTTTCACAACCTACCGATGAATCAATTTCTTAAATATTTATTTTTTTTGGGAATGATATTTTTACTTGTATCAGCCCCTATTGTTGAAGCTCAGGAAATATTTGAACCCGGTGTAATATCTATAATTGGACAACATGACGATTATATTACTTTCGGACCCGATGAAAATTTTCTTGCTTTTACTCGACTCACTGATAACTATCGGTCTGGGACTATTTTTTTTTCTGTGAGAAAGTCTGGGAAATGGCAGGAACCTTACATCGCTCCTTTTTCCGGAGAATTTAATGACAGTAGACCCTTTATCAGCCCGGAAGGAACAAGAATCTATTTCGCAAGTAATCGCCCAACTTCAGAAAACCCGGATAAACGCGATCTTGATATATGGTACGTTGATAAAATTGGTGATAATTGGTCTGAACCTACAAATGCAGGAGAGTTAATAAATTCTAGCCAAAATGAATCGCATCCCTCTGTTGCGATAAGTGGTAATTTATACTTTACACGATGGAGTAATAGAACTCCAAATGATATTTATATAAGTAAATTTGTGGATGGTGAATTCACACTCCCAGAGTTACACCCAACTGCAAACACCTATCATTCTGATTCTCACCCGTTTATAGATCCCAAAGAAAACTTTTTACTTTTTGGAAGTACCCGAGATCAGGAAGGTCTAAATGGTGAAGTTTATATCACCATTCAACAAAATGGAAAGTGGTCGGTTCCTGAAAAAATGGAACTCGTGAATTCTGATTTGTATGAGTATTCTGCCAAAGTATCACCGGATAAACAACATATTTACTTTTCAAGAACTGATTTCAGTGAAAATGGCGAACGTGCCGATATTTATGTGACGTCTTTAGAGTTGAACGAGCTACTCAACAAATATCAATCACAGGCTGCTTTTCCTGATTCACTTTCGATATTAAGAACTTTGAAGGAAAAGACGGATTTTGAAGATTTCAACTTGTTAATAAGAATAATAAATACAGGTAATAAGAATTTCATGCTAAACTTCTTTGATGGTGACTCTGTTACCGTTAATTTTTATATGGAACTCCATGATAAGTTTGGAGAGCTTTCATTTAAAGGAGTTAAAGATGACCATGAAATCTTCTGGACCGAAAGTAGAAAATTAGAAGAATGGGTTGGTTTCGAGTTAAACAAAGTTGAAGGTCAAACCTCCATCAATTCGTATCAGAGGGGAATTCCAGACCCAAAATTTAATTCTAATATTCCAACCAGATATATAAGGAACAATACCTTTCACTCAGAAAGCATTCCACGAATTACTCTAGAAGTGGATAAAGACTTTAACTACGTAGGACAGTTTTTCTTTGAAATAAAAGCCAATTCAGAAGAGTATGATGATGAAATAAGGGGAGAAGTCATTGCGGATGGCCATCGCTTTGTATTTGTATCTGCAGATTCAGATAAAAAGGTTCAAAAGCTTTTCATAATCCAACTTGAGGGTTTTCTAGCATCAAATGACTTTATCTATAATTATGACTTCTCAAATGCTGAGCTTTTAGGAGATAATAAATACAGGCACAATACATGGTTTTATGACAGTAGTGAATTGGCTGCTCAAAATCCAGAAAACGAGGGCGCTAAAACACGTTTTTTTCTAACGGACCTTGGTTATAAAATCGAAGACGAGTTTATGATGTCACGATTTGTAGGGCTTGCAAGTGAAGACAGGAAACATGAAATTATTCTTTATTATATAGAAATAATGAAACATTCCACAAAGTACTCGCTGGATGATATTGAAAATATTGTTAGCCATGAAAAAATTGAATCGATTCGTCAGTCTCTAACAAAAAGGTCAAAACAAAGCTTCAAAATTATCAAAGGTTAATTTAGATATTAAGTAATTATCGCAGTTTTAGGCGAGAAATATTGGGATGGGCTTTTTCCAAAATATGATTTAAAAGTAGTGCTAAATGCACTTGGGCTACTAAAATTCAATATTTCACTTACTTCAGAATACGTGTAGTCGCCTTTGCTAATTAGCTTAGCCGCATATTTTAATCTTATTTGATTGTGAAATTCAAAAGGTGTAAGTCCTGTTACTTCCTTGAATGTTCTACTTAAATGGAATTTAGATAAGTGAGAAGCTTTTGAAAGTTTTTCAAGACTAAATTTATCTACTTTATTTCTGTTCAGAAAATTAACCGCTAGATTGATTCTTCGAAATAATTCTTCTCTTGTTGATAATTTTACTTTGTCTATCGAGAAAATATTTTCCCGAATTTTTATCTGAGATTCAATTAACCAACAAGCCAAGTTATAGTAAATTTCAGGATTTATCTCAGTAGAAGATAATGCCGACTTTTTAATTAGGTTGGTTACTCTTTTTAGTTTTATTCCAAATTTATCTCCAACAAATATGTCGGAAAAGAAATTTATTATTTCACTTCTATTGTCTGGATTCTCAAGTAACTGTTTGTCACTTTTATTATAGTTGTTTAGGACATCTGAAATAATATCTGGATCTAAAAATAGTGAGAGTGCTTCTGATACACCTTGATCAGAATTTACTACAAACATTCCTTCATTGACTATAAGATATTCTCCCGAATTAATAATTTTTCTTTCCCCATCTACAAAGTATTGTTCCTGTCCGGAAATACAGAATTTAATTGAAAATGAAGATTCATACTCGACTCTACTAAATGAATTTATTTTGGAATAGTAGATATCATTAGAAAATTTTTCAGGGAAAAAGCTTCTAGGTCTTTCTGAATCAATATAAATTGGAATTTCCCTGAATTTCATTGCCTTAGCTATTACGTTTTAATACATAACCACCCTGTAATAACACTAACGCAAAGCCCGTGCCATTTTCTCAGAGAATATAATTTATCCTCTTATAACACTCTCAACACTATTTCATTTGTATTTTTTTTCTTTAATGATTTAGAAAGTGTCCGATATTATACATGTATGTTCGATTTTGAACACCCATTTAGGAAAAATAAATAGATACTAAGTTGAGAACTTAGTAACTGTAAGGCCTTCTTTTATCAAGAAATCTGTCATTTCCTGATTTTTTCCAATATTTGCATGATGTAACAATGTAAAACCATGTGGACCTTTTGAAAAGATCAACTTGGGATACTTTTTTAAAATAGGTTTTACTAATTCGTTTTCACCTAACATAGTCAAAACAAATAAGTTTATCCGAGCTCCCTGACTTATCAAATAAGTAGCAATTTCTTTATTTCCTACATGTGCTGCCCCTTCGATTGCTTCTTCAAAATCACCATTACCCCAGTCGTATCTACAAGAAATTAAATTCGGCTTTGCGTTTAACATTTCTTTAACCTTTTTCAGATCATTATGTCCAGCTTTTACAAATTCTTCTATAGTCTTAATTGATATAGGATCTGATTCAAAGTTTGCACTATCAGCAGATTGACGGAATATTTCAAATCCTGGAATAAATAAAATACAGCTATCGATCAGAAATTTTTTTCTATCCATTTAAGATATAATTTGTTTTTTTAAATGTGATTACCTTTTAGAAGCCGAATTCAAATGATAAGTTTTTATCAACGAAAAATATATCCACTAAATTAAAGGTCTCTTAGTAGAACTAATCCTACACTATAGATAAAATAATCCCTCGACATATCCGATTTTCTGTCAAAATCATTCGAAGTAGGTGAGTTAACTATGTCCCCTTCAATTGAAGAAAAAGTCACACCTCCATTAATTTCGAGAAGCCACTTATCAGAGATAGATTTTTGATAGCCAGTATGCAGACTTACTCCAAAAGTATTTGATATTTCCCAATCAATTGTCGTTACATTGACCGTATTTAAATTTTCAGGTAAAACACGTTCACTTGGAAAATTCTCTAATCGGTTATTATGAAGCAAATATGTAATACCTGGTTGAATTGTAAATGCACTATAATTAGTTAATGGGAATTGCCATCCTATCCCTAAATGAATATTCAGGTTTATTAATTGGTCACTTTCACTGTAAGAAGTATTGTTAAAAAAAAAGCTTTCAGTACTCACATACTTGAATGAGTTTAACTCAGTAATAAATGCTAAATATTTTTTCCCTTTTAATTTATATATCAATTGACCGCTCAGTCCTAAAGATCCAGACAAATCATGGGTTACTGTTTTCCGATCTCCCCTTGTAAGTTTTATGTCTGCATCTGGTGTAAAATAATGGACTCCGAATCCAATTTTTAATTTTGAAGATGTATCAATGATTTGGGCTACAGAATCTCTCATAAAAAAAAACAGGGCACCAGTAGAATTAAATATTTTAATTTCATTACATCAGATGATTATTTATAAAAAAACTTACCTCACTAATTCTACTTAAAATTATATAAGAAAGGAAAACTCTTGAAATAATAAGCAATATCCTGAAAGCCTTGATTTGTCTATTGAATTACTTTTATAAGAAAAGTATATGAGTAGATCACCTCACACTATAAGGCTAATACTATTATTCTTTGCATTTTCATTTTGCAAAGAACAGTCAATTTCCAATCCAAGTATACCAGATATAGTTAATGAACCTATTGTAACATCTTTCCCACCATTAGCCTGGCCTTTTGAAGACGGGTTAGACCATGGTATTTACCTTATGAACTATGCCGATATGAATACGAACAATGGTAAACTCGATATTAGTTGCAGTGACCATAATTATGACGGGCATACTGGAATTGATTATACCGTGTATAGCTTCAGGGAAATGGACAAAGGGCATGCTATCCTTTCTGCCACAGATGGGCAGGTAACCTCTATCCGTTTCGACCAGTTCGACCGGACATATGAACCTCCTTATGTTCACCAACCTAATTTTGTACTGGTTACCCATTCAGATGGATCTACGATAGGATACTGGCATATGAGAAAAAATTCGGTAGCTGTAAATATTGGAGAAACTGTGAAAAAAGGAGATTTCCTTGGATATATCGGAAGTTCGGGAGCTACTCCTATTCCTCACCTACACTTGGACCTCAGAGAAACTTTTAGTGGGCAGAGAATCTACAGAGATCCCTACAGTGGCGAATGCAATGATTTTGAGAGCTTATGGGAAAATGATTATGATAACACCTATATAGGTGATGATCCCTTAAAAATTTATGAAATTGATATAACCAATAATCTCGAGAAAACCGGTACATGGCAATTAAATCTTGATATGTTTGATATAAAAGACCGGTTGGTACGTCCTGCTGTATATGGCATTAATGAAAATAAATTGGGAGTTTGGGCTTTATTTCAAGGTAATTTGGGACAATCAATGACCTTTGAAATATTCAAACCGGATGGGTCACTGTTCGCCTCATCACAGAAGGTTCTAGCACAAAAACGCAGTTTTGGATGGCATGTAGTAGAATTTGATTTTGGGGAAGTTACAAATGATGACGCCGGTACATGGTCTCTTAAAGTAACGGTAAATAATTCCATTCAGGAAATAGATTTTGAAGTAGGTGAAAATACTGAATACAGTCCTCGTTTCTACCCTTTGAATGGGAAATCACTTCGTACTGACCGACTTGAATCAGGTTTTACTGAAACACTTACCTTCATGCATGATCATGAAAATCTGACGTTGGAATTAGTGAATGCACCTTCCGGTGTTACGTTAAATGGTCGGGATATTACAATCAATAGCCCATTAATTATGTCAAGAAATCACCTATTTAAAGTTATAGCTACTGATACAAAAGGAAGAAAAGATACAATGCATTATCATCTTGTAGATCCCCTCAAACAGTTAAATCTATTAGATTAATTTAAGACTAAATAACAAATTATTTGAAGTTTAAAATGTGTCGTTCGCTTAACAGTTTTGCATCTATTACAATTCTCAAAGACTTAAAAATTTCTTAGACATATGTATAACAAAATAATACCCCTTCTGTTTCTTTTTGTTGTAACCATCCATTCTCTCTACGCTCAGGAAAGCGGTTCACAATTGACCGACCCAACCACAATCGCAATGATCGAAGATCGGGTTCACGCCATTGTTGCGGATTCGGAATATGTCTCGGTTTCACTTTCGATCGCTAAAAACGGTCAATTAATCTATTCAGATGCTGCCGGATACCAGGATCTGACACAGGGAATAAAAGCAAATCCGAACACGCTGTATCGGATCTACAGTACCATGAAACCGGTCACCTCCATAGCCGCATTGAAGCTACAGGAACAAGGAATCCTGGATATCAATGTCCCTATTTCGGACTACATAAAAACCCTGCCTCCTCATATAAAGAATATTACTTCTTTCCAGCTTATGGCCCATCTTTCCGGTATCCGGCATTATAAAAATAATGAATGGCAGGAAGTAAGCAGTTATACCTGTCAATCACCCAAAGAAGCCTTAAAGGAATTTATTAACGATCCCCTTGAATCCGAACCGGGTGAAAAATATGTATACAGCAGCTTTGCATACGTATTACTGAGTGTTGTACTGGAGGAAGCGGCGGGCAAGCCAGTTGAACAAATTATTGATGAACTCATTGAACAACCGACCGGTGCAACGCTAGAACTGGATAATCCCAACAAATCAATTGATCACCGTGCTCAACCCTATGAACTTTGGCAAGGAACAATGTATGAAGCCCGGCAAGCCGACATTACTTGTAAGTTTGGAGGCGGAGGGTTTTTAGGCAATGCAGAAACTCTGGCCAGGATTGGTAGCAGCCTGCTAAGCGGTAACCTGCTTTCTGATGCATCTGTAGCACGTATGTTTTCAAATGCCAAAGAAGGGCTTACATCAAGCAGACCCGACTTATCGTTAAGCTTTTCTTTTGTGATTGAAAAAGATGAAAACAATCGAACATATGCATGGTCAAGTGGAGGAGCGCGGGGAGGGAGATCCGCATGGATTATCTACCCGGAACAGCAACTGGTTGTAAGTTTAGCTGCCAATACCAATGGTCGAAATCTTCGAGAAGATGCCCGTGCTATCGCACAGGTTATTCTAGATAATGAGTAATTAATTGGTCAATACGAGGTGTTCACTCAACACATTATATCCATTACAGTCTTCTCACGTTTTTAATATTCAATTTTACTTTTTAACTGTAACAAAGTCCAACCAAATGCGCTACAAAAGCACCTTAATACTGTTTCTTTTTATCATAACCAGCCTTTCTCTTCAGACCCAAACCTTTATATCCGAATCCGATTAGTATTATTCATACTACTGTTATGTCTGGGTAGATACGTTATCGGAAAAAGGAGAACATTACTGGGCAAATAACGGAAGTAATGGTCTTTTCTTCCCAGACTATTGCTTTTATCCCGAAAGTAGATCGATACTCACATTCGTAACTAATTTAAAACTTACAAGTTGTGGAACCACATCAACCAGGTATCACCAAATACTATGAATTTTAAATAATTATGTAAGAGTAAAGAATCATAATTTTTTCAGACCAATGTACATATGGGATCTTTGGATTTTATTAACCGGTATAATCATATACAGAATTTCAGAGCCCCACTAATTAACACGCTCCATATTCAATCAGACTGCACAACGATTGATCATTAATCTAACAAAACATATTTTGCATAAGCTACTAACTTCTTTTCTGGTTCATACCAGGATGATAATCCAGAATCTCTCATAAAGCCTTTATAAGTAGATTTTTTCACCGAAAAAAATACTGCTACCATATCACTCAGCTCATCATACCGATCAAATTCACTTTGCTGTTTAATTGATAATTTATTCTTCTTCCACTTTTTATTAACAGAATCAAAAATAGCAATAGTATTACCGTTTTCAATTCTTACCCCCTCTTTAAGCCACTCTGGTTTATACTTTTCTTTATCACTCAAAATACTGGCTAATTTTTTATCAACAATCCATTCAAAAACTAGGAAAAAAGGCTCATTAATTATTATTGAACGTTCTGATAAATCTACATTTATTTTCCCATTCTCGATTGATGAACTTATAATTATGTTACCACTATATAAATCATCACCCGGTATACCGTTTACAGAGTTCAAAAATCGAATTCTTAACTGATATTCCTGAATAGTACTTTCATGTATAAAAATTGCAGCCTCTTCAAGTACCACTTTTCTTCCTGCTTCATTTAGCAAAATAGCCATAGCTGCACCTCCATCTTCACTTGGTATAAAGGTTCCACTCGTTGAAGTACCTAGAAATCCGAATTTTGGCTTTTTATTTCCATCTGTGATAACTTTTCTTTCTTCTGGATATACAAATATTTCTTCTAATTCTAGAAATTTAGGTTCCATTAATACAGCATTCCCTTTGTTAAGAAGTAAGAAAGATATATCCACCTTCATTTTTTTGTACCCTATTGCTGAAAAAGTCAATGAATCATCTTTGAAAGAATTGGGGATCTTAACAACAAATGTTCCGTCTTCATAAGAAGCACCTCCATAGATTGTACCCTCAATTCCAATATTTACGTACTCAATTGGTTCTTGAGTCTCCCTATTTTTTACGACTCCTGTGAGCGTTAAAGTTTGAGCTATTCCAGATTCCGTGATGAGTAAAGCAGAAATTAGTACCGCATAAATTCTACAGGTTTCCTTAATCATAACTATAATATACTCGTGTAAGTTTTGGATAAATTCATAGCCAATCGAAAAGACTTGTGTACCCTTAACTCCGTCTTTGTAACAGAATAAGTTTATTTTTTGGGTCTATCGTAAGTATAAAATCCTTCAATACCTCACCTCCAAAATTGATTCTGTTTACTATATCACTATGAAAAATTAATTGGTCTCTCAAAGTAATTTCTCCTATCTGTACATCTTCTTTTAAATGAGCCTCATTAATATCATGCATGGTATTTGCCCTTCTCGCTTTATATACATTTCCTGTGTTTTCGTAAGAGAGATCATTTTCTTGCAGAAATGAAGTAGGAATTAATAAGGGTAACGATGATCCCGTATCGAGATAGAACTCAGTACTAATATTTCCTACAGATCCCGTTACTATAAAAGGTGTTTCATAAGCTAGTATCTCAACTTTTTTAACATCCAGTTCAGAGTTACTTATATAAATCTGTTTAGCCTGATAGTTAATAGTTAATAACTTATCTGCAAAAAAATCTCTTCCCAAAAGACCGTCATGGGAATTATAGTTTCTGGTCATAAGATCAACATCATTGAATTCCAATTCCCCCAGTTTGATGCTTTCAATCCCGGTTATATTTTCTGTCCGGGTATGTATTCCGTCATAATTTTGAGTAGTACCAGTAATTGTTAATCCAAGCAGCGAAATTAATGCGGTGTCTATTCTTCCAACTCCTGTAGCTCCAAGATCAATTGCAAATTTAAAAGGACCTTTGTAGTTAACTAAAACAGGCACTACTGGTCGTTTATGGAGTAGCTCGAAGGGTAAAATTTCCAGAGACTTTGATTCATGTAATTCATCCGTCTTTAGTGTAGTCTGACTGTATGAATATTTCGGCATTCCAAAAACCAGTGCTATCAGGCAAATAGTTATTAAATATCTATTCGACATATATATTTACTGTGTTCGGATATTCTCTAACTCAGACTCTAAATTCTCTTCGCTGTACCATTTCCCTTTAACCATCACTCCCTTCACATCCCTGAAAGTCTCAAGGTTATCTAAAGGGTTTTCTTTCAATAGGACTAGATCTGCTCTAAAACCTTCTTTAATTATTCCAAAATCTTCATCATACCGAGAATACTTTTTAACGAATTCACCAAAATTAACTGATGCAATTCTTAGGATATCTTGGTTAGAGATTCCCATTTCTGAAAAGATTCTGATATCTTCATGTATCGAAAATCCTGCAGGAAGCCCCACAATTACAGGTGAGTCCGTTCCTAAAAGTAGTTTTATACCAGCATCATGGAATTCTTTAGTGAATTGCTTTTGAAAACTTAGATTAGAATTTAGAGAGCCACTATTATTATATCTATTTAATACCTGTCCATCCCAAGCACCTAAATGTGCCGGATTTGTAAATTCTACTCCTGGTCGATTTAAAAGTTCATTATAACCACTTTGATTATTACCCCAAACCTTTGCTATTGCTTCATATGTAGAAATTGTTCCTGTAACATAAACATCTTCTTCCAAGAGTATATTGATTGCATCTTTTATTAATTCTTCAGATTGGCTACTCTTAAAATGGGTATACAGAAATTCCTCAGAATGAGCCACCATCTTTTGCCCTAATTTAAGATTAGAAGTCATACTAAGATTTCTATTACCATGTCCAATAACCTTTATCCCAAATTTATTTCCTTCTGATATAAGTGCTTGTAATGCTTGAGGAGGTACCAAATTGTATGATTTAATAAAGTCATACTCGCTGTTACTCTTAACGATGTCCATTGCCTCACCTCCATCCGATACTGTAACCTTCCCAGAAGACTGAGGACCACGTACCATGAGTGATGGATAATAGTTTGGACCTTTCCTTTTATAATACTTGATCTCATCTCGCCATTCCAGGGTAGGAAAACTAAGAGTAGTTGAAAAATCTCCCATATCAATAATAGAAGTAATTCCATTAGCTAAATATTGAATAAAGTCAGTATCAAAAAACACATGAGTATGAGCGTCAGTAATTCCCGGCGAGAGATAATAATCAGTACCTTCAATTATTTCATATCCTTGATAATCCGTATCTGGTGTATTTGTGGAAATAAGCTCAATAAATCCATTCTTGATAAATATATCTTTGCTTAATTCAATACTACCAGTCTCAACATTTACAAGAGATACATTTCTAAAAACTACAGGTTTTGGAACGTTAACTTTTAAAATTGAAATACTCTCTGAAGCAGATAAATCTTCAACACTTGCAATAACTTCAATCATACCTTCCATTTTAACAGTCAAAAGACCTTCAGATGAAATTGTTCCTATGCTTTCATCAGATACCTCCCAAGTAATAGATTTGTTGTCAACTAGACTTCCTTCTTCATAATATTCTGCATTAAACTGAATACTTTTTGGATCATCATTGAAATAGATAGTAGTCCTAGGGGATAGAATTCTAATTTCTTTTGAAACTTGTGGTGCAGAAATATTCCCATCTTTACATCCTGCAAAACCAAGAGTCAATAAAGAAAAAGTCAATATATATGTGCTGTATCGTAAATATTTCATCTTTCAATCTCATCAACTAACTCTATTACTCGTATTCTAACAGGGTATGTATCAGTTAATTTAGAGTTTAAATCAAATACATCATTCACATATATTTTTGAACCATCTGGACTAAAGGCTAAATCATTTGGAAGTGAAAATGATGCTTTTTTTAATGAGCCGTCTGAATTACCTCTAGATCCTGATCCTGCAAAGGATATTACCTGACCATCCATATCTACCTTGTAGATTTGATTGCTTCCTCTACCTGCTACATAGAGTGCATTATTGTGGTATACCAGATGTCCATTATTGTTATTTGGTAATTCTGCAAAAGTACTTATATGCCTATTAGAAGTGATTTTAACAATAATATTATTATTAAAATTGGCAATGTAAATATTCCCATTTTGATCTTCATCAATACCGTTGGGACAATTAAAAAGAGGTCCATTAGCAATTATTGATGTATTACCAAAAGAATCTATTTTACCTATAGAATTATTACCGCAATTACATATATAAACAAATCCATCGTTAGAGGCTAAAACACCTACTGGAGCAGACAATCCAGTTGTGACAAAATCTTCCTTTTGTCCATTGCTTGAAATCTTAGTGATCCGTTCTCCCCAAATACTCGATTGATAAAGAATCCCATTTTTATCAAAATCATTTCCAGAAGCTCCAAACAAACCACTTGTTAAAGTCGATATCTGCCCTTCTGGTGTAATCTTGACTACCTTGGTACCATTTGCGTTGGTTGTAGCTAATCCAAAATCACCCATATATATATTCCCATTTGAATCAGTTTCCATTCCCCCTGACCCAGCATTTAATTCTTCAACAAGTGTATAAACAAAGCTCACATTCTCTAAAATAATCGGTGGTGAGGGATCTGAAAGTTCTGAATCGGTCTCATTATTGTTTGCAATTGATAGAACAAAAGCTTTATAACTTATCCCATTCTTTATTTTATCCCCATCTATATCCTTTAACTCAGCGGGTAGTTTTGAGGAATAAAATCCCTTTGAAAGTTCTTCAGTTTTAATCTCGAAGTAATTTGAAATTGTACCTGCATGCTGAACTGAGAAGATGTTTGAATCTTCTTCTTTAACTATAAATACACGAAAGGACATTATTTGCAAAGTTTCAGAAATGTTAAATCTCAAATTAATGTCATTAGCACTATTTGAATTTCCTATATCACTCAATAATAAAGCAGTTGGTACGGATAATTTTTCGAATTTATCTGAGGTGCTAGCGTCTTTACAAGTAGCAAAAATCAAAAGGATTAAAAAGAAATGGTGAGGATATTTGATCATTTTCAATATCTATTCTGAATGCAGAATAGTGTTTAAATATTGTTCTTAGGAATTTAAGAGACATCTATAATATTTAAAGCCTCTTCGTTTTCTTAATCTCATAAATAAAACCATTCAAATCTTTCAAAATCTTGCTCATTTAGTGCTAATCACTTTTAAGATTAATTTTTTTGTTAAAACTTGATCTCTAAGCACTAATAAATTATTAAAAGACTTACCTCTTACAAGAATGAACCTCTCAATTCAAAATCTCTCCAAAACCTATCCCAACGGAAAACAAGCATTACTGGACGTAAGCCTGGAAATCGGAACGGGTATGTTTGGCTTACTCGGACCCAACGGGGCTGGTAAATCCACTCTTATGAGAACCCTTGCCACCCTTCAGGAAGCTGATTCCGGAGCCGTAACTTTTGGAGATGTAAATGTGCTTACCCAGAAGCAAGAGGTTAAACGTTTTTTAGGTTACCTGCCTCAGGAGTTTGATTTTTATAAGCGTGAGAAAGCTACCGACCTGCTTTCCCATTTTGCCTTACTTAAGGGGGTAACCAATAAGAAAGAACGGGCTGAACTAGTCGAAGCATTACTTAGAAAGGTCAACCTATGGGATGAAAGAAAACAAAAGCTCGGGACGTTTTCCGGCGGTATGAAACAACGATTTGGCATTGCTGTAATCCTTCTGGGTAATCCAAAACTGATTATTGTGGACGAACCCACAGCGGGTCTGGATCCCAACGAGCGAAACCGGTTTCATAACCTGCTAAGTGAGCTGGGTGAGAATATGATAGTTATTCTTTCTACACACATTGTAGAAGATGTAAGTGATTTATGTACCAAAATGGCCATTATTAACAATGGAGAAATCGTTTACGAAGACGCTCCGCTTCAGGCGATAGCTAAACTGGAAGGCAAAATCTGGAAAAAAACCATCGATAAAGAACAACTGGATGAAACAGAATCCCGTTTTGATGTGATTTCGACAAAGCTGTATGCCGGCAGAACCATTGTTCATGCCTATGCTGATTCAAATCCCGGTGATGGATTTGAGGCTTCAGAAACCAGCCTGGAAGACGTGTATTTTCTGCAACTAAAACGTGCAGGGAATGACCATGTTTAAGAAGATATTTGTTCATGAATTTCTTGAGACACTGAAGAAGCCGGTTTTATGGATTCTTTTTGCGGTTGTTGCTTTTTTTGCATTTCAGGATAGTGGCAATGACATAGTAGGAAGAACCTACATTAATGCATTCGGCCAGTCGTGGCATAATGCAGCTCTGTTTATTGCTCGTGATTTTGCAATGCTCAGCCTTGTATCCTTGCTTTTTTTGGTATACCTGGTAGGCAGAAGTGTAGCCAAGGATTTCGAAAGCAATATTCATCATTTTTTCTTTACCACTCCTTTAAGTAAAGGAAGTTATTTGTTTGGCCGCTTCCTCGGTAGTTTTACTGCTTCTTTACTCGCCTTTTCGGGAGTTATCGTGGGTTTTCTATTAGGGATATCGGGGCTTGAACCGGATTTATTCGGACCTCATCAGGTTCAATACTACCTGTTTGGATATCTGGTGATTAGTTTACCAATAGTTCTCCTGCTGTCCAGTGTATTCTTTTCTTTTGCTACTCTTACACGCAATATGTTCATGACTTATGTTGCGGGCATTGGATTCCTGTTGCTTTTTGGCATGACAAGTGGCTTTATACCTACCGATGTTGGTTTATTCCATATCCTGGCCGATCCGACCGGTTTAACCTATTTGAGTAATATCACTTCTGACTGGACCGTAACGGAAATAAATAATCAGGCTATTCCTCTGGAAATGTCTTTCATTCTAAACCGTGTACTGTGGATAGGTATATCCCTGCTCATTCTGTTTGTAACCTGGGTTCGCTTTGAACTGGTCGCCACTCCTGAAAGTAAGAAGAAAAAGAAGGGTACACAGGAAGAAGAGACATTATCAGAAGTCAGAAAATATCATCAGATGCCCATTCCTTCGCATCATCTGAGTTATACCTTTGGTGCGCACCTGCAACAGCTAACCCATCTTATATGGAGAGAGACAAAACGTATTATTTTCCACCCCGCTTTTCTTTTTATTACATTTGCTGCCCTTCAGGTTATGTATGGAAACTTTGTGGCGAATGTTGGGCCTAATGCAAGTAATGTATATGCCGTTACCTCCTGGTATCTGTCCAATATTTCAGAAGTATGGGCAAACATGCTGCCTATCCTTGTATTCTTTGGGGGCATGCTGGTATGGAAAGAACGTGACCACAATACCGATGCTTATTATAATACACTCCCACTGCCTATCTGGATGGGATATCTGTCCAAACTGGGGATATTAACAGCGATCATTCTGTTCTACCTGTTTGCTATGTTTGCCGCTGGTATTTTCGCACAGATCGTAATTTTCGACTACTATGAAGTTGAACTTGGCTTATATGCCAAGCAATTGCTGGGCATTGAGTTCTTTGATTACCTGCATATTGCTGTTATGGTTCTGTTTATTCAGGTGCTGGCCGGTAATAAATATCTGGGTTTTTTTCTTTGTGCCCTGTACTATGGGTTTGATATCGTTGTATTTCAAAATAACGGATTTGGCTGGCACCTCTTCCACTATGGCCACCTTCCTGGCTTTTCGTACTCGAATTTAAATGGCTATGGCAACTATGCCGAAATGCTCATCTGGTTCCGGATCTATTGGCTGTTCCCGGCGGCTATACTGGCTGTTATCACCATGTTGTTCTGGCCCCGTGGTACGAAGCTCAGCTTCAAAGAACGTGTCAAGGTTGCGTTACAGCAAATAAACACTCAATACAAAATCTCGCTTACGGTATTGGTTCTGCTTCTACTCGGAACCGGCTCTTTCATTTATTATAACAACCATATTCTTAACACAAGATATAGTTTTGACGAGCGTCTTGAGATACGTGCAAACTATGAGCGGACCTATAAAGAATATGAGTTCGAAGCGCAGCCAACCATTTCCGACATCAACTTAAACGTTGACCTGTACCCCGATAACCGGGAAGTGAATGTGAAAGGAACCTATGTGCTAAGTAATTTTACCCAGGAACCGATCAGTGAAATCTTTGTAAATCTTAACGACAATTATATTAGCGAAACGGAGCAGTTTTCCATTGATGGCGCCAGGGTCACCAAAGAAGATCGCCTGCAGGGAGTCTATTTTTACACCCTGGATACCCCGCTACAACCGGGAGATTCTGTGTATATGGACTTTGCATATCATATTTCTATTAAAGGCTTTAGTTCCTACAACTCCAGAAGCGCAGTAACCGGTAATGGGAGTTACATCTATAAATTTCCATTCTACCAGGCCGATTTCTTCCCGGATATCGGGTACAATGTAACCAGGGAGATCGTTAGTAATGATTACCGGGCTTCTGTGGGACTCCCCGAAAGAGATAATGATGAATTGCTTGGAGATGAACGTTACCTGAAAAAATCCCGATCCGGGCTTACCACCTATGAGGCGGTGATAAGTACGGCTCCCGACCAGATTGCGGTGTCAAATGGCGCCCTCGTTCGGGAATGGACCGAAAACAACCGTAATTATTTTCACTATAAAACCGAAGGAAAAATTAACGATGCTATTGGGATTGCATCCGGGATTTATGACGTCGAGGAAGAAGTAGTGAATGGAGTTACACTGCGAGTCTATTATCACCCCAAACATTACTATAATATTGATAATATGATGGAGGGGATGCAAGCGAGCGTTACCTATGGATCCGAACATTTCGGCGCTTATCCATATACCAATGCAAGCATTGTTGAAGTAAATGCGGCCAGCTACCCCGGAAGCGGGACCGCCCTTAGTATTCCTACAACTTTTATATGGCAGGAAAACGGGGGCTTTATCAGCAACCTGGAAGACCCTAATGTAATGGATGTTGCATTCAGTACGGCTTCGCATGAGTTTGCTCACCAATGGTGGGGGCATATTGTCCGGCCGGCTTTTACCCCAGGACTACCCATTCTCACTGAATCACTTTCACAGTATGTACGCTTAATGACCCTGAAGGAGCAATTCGGTGAAGCGAAAGCCCTGGAACACCTGGAAGCCGAACAGGAGCGGTACTTACGCTGGCGTCAACGGGATACCCGCGGGGAAGTTCCTATGCTGAAAGCCACCCAATCGTATCTTGCTTATTACAAAGGGTCGGTGATCTTTTATATGCTCCAGGAGTACCTCGGTGAAAACCGGGTAAACCAGGCTCTGAGAATGATGGTTGATACCTATGGGCTAAAAGACACTGAACTATACCCTACTGTACAGAACATGGTAGATAACCTGTTCGAAGTGACTCCTGACTCTCTGCATTACGTGATTGAAGATGCCTTTCTGAACATCGTGCTGTATGAAAATGAGATGACCGATGTGCAGGTATCCCAATCCGGTAATGAGTACTCCGTAACCGTGGAAATATTGGGTAAAAAAGTGCATTCAGATGGGCGCGGTGTTCAAACCGAAGTCGACATGAACGACCTTATCCCGATTGGCATAACTAATGCATCCGGCGAATTAATGTACTATCAAATGCACCGTCTTCAATCCAATTCAAATAGCCTACAAATCACTCTCAAAGAAAAACCAGCCTGGGTAAATATTGATCCAAAAGGTATTTTGATTGAAAGGAAACGTGCTGACAATCAAATTATCATTAATACTGAATCTTTCTAAAATTCCGATATGCATTTCAGAAACATATTTTCCGATCATTACCATAAAGTTTTAACAAAGATTTCCACTTTAATTCTGCAACTTATAACTCCCATCTTTTTCTTGCTAATTGTGGGGGCTCCTTCCCAGGCACACCAAAACCCGGATCCTCATCAGCTGGACAGAAAACTGGTGAACGACGTGAAAAATAAACTGGATACATTGGGGAATGAGTTCTCCGGTGCGGTTCTGATTGCCCGAGGAAGCGAGATTCTTTTTGAATATGTTAATGGCGAAGCTTCCAAATCCTTTCATATTCCAAACAATATTGATACCAGATTCAATCTAGGCTCGATGAACAAAATGTTCACGGCCACTGCGGTCATGCAATTGGTTGAACAAAACACCATCAGCCTGGATGATAAACTCTCTGAGTACCTGGATGAAACCTGGCTCCCTTCTTCCATCTCTGAGAAAGTTACTATCCATCAATTATTAACTCATACGTCAGGTCTTGGAAGTTATTTTACTCCTGATTTTTTTGATAGCTCACGCTTACTTTTTAAAGAAATTGACGATTATAAGCCTTTGCTAAAAGATGAAATACTGGCTTTTGAGCCTGGTTCAGACTATCAGTATAGCAATACAGGAATGCTCCTTTTAGGTAAAGTTGTAGAACAGGCAAGCAACGAAAATTATTTTGACTATATACGTGATCACATATACGAACCAGCTGGTATGACTAACTCTGATAGCTATGAGCTTGATCAACCTAATGAAAACCTAGCAATCGGCTACCTTCGGGAAAATGGAAAATGGTATAATAATACTCTGCTCCATGTGATAAAAGGCGGACCAGCAGGTGGGGGGTATTCTACCGTTAAGGATTTACATGCGTTTGCACTTACACTATTATCGGGTAATCTTGTTTCCGAGGATTCTTTTGATAAAATAATCACCAATCATACCGGTAACAACAACTACGGATATGGCTTCCAGGTACAGCAATTAAAATCGGGAAAGAGAGTGGGACATGGAGGAGGATTCCCTGGCTTGAACAGTTATTTGCACATTTATCTGGATCAGAATATTATTGTGGCCGTCATGTCCAACTACGATCGAGGTGCCATTCCAATTACCCGTTTTATTACTCAGCAGATAAATAAAATTTATTAATTACATTCAAAGCCTATTTAATTTTAAAATAACCTCTAGCTGGTATATTAATGGCTTAACGGATGTTTAAACATTTATTCATACCCACATTAAATAATAGGTATAGACCAACACTATTATTTAATGGCAAAACGAAAGTAATTAAAGTAGTTACAGATTATGCAAACATGCAGTTAACCGGAGATATTTTAACTCTTCTGTTCCAAACACCCGGGTAAAGAAATCACTATTCCGTAAACAGCAGGCTAAGGTATACCGGAAATTACTTGACTCTGGGAAGGTTAATAGCCGGGCTGAATTAGCCCGGAAGTTTGGGATTAGTCGGGCATGGGTGACTAAGGTTCTAAAGTCCTAAATGTTTATATCAAAACAGCTACTCAGCAATTTTCGAAATATTAATTGCTACTAGTAATACGATTAAATATATCTGAACAACAATTGCTTCAAAATAAGCAAACGTTCGGGTATATGATGAAAAACTTAAAAACAGGTATTCAATCAGGTCATCAGTTACAGAATTATTTGTCAATTAATTAAGTGAATTCTCTTGCTCCAATTGTGATCAAATAACCTAATCAGAACCATAAACCCAGGAAAATACTAAGTTAGTTAGCGTTTACAATCCTCCCACCCTCTCTTGTTGATGCATTTATGATGGGGTTTCCTAGATATCTTACAATGGCCCCTTCTTCTACAGTTCCATTTATCTCTGAGTTCACATTAATATTTAGCTCTGAAGCTCCTCTTGAATTAACATTCAGTATATCTGTTACAAATGTAAATCCTTTAATGGAACCAGCTCCCTTTAATGAAGCATTCAACTCATTAGATGAACCACGTAAATCGAGTTCGGCAGCATCATAACTTTCAATCCTAAGTTTATTCGTTGCAAACCGGACATCCCCTTTTGCATCCCCATGGAGTTCTATCTTTTCCAGATTCGGTATCTGGATGTTTACAATGAATGTTACCTCACTGTAAGAACCGGATTTTAATGAAAGTGATAAGGTATTATCTCTTACAGTTGTCTTAATTTGTGATTGAAGATTTTCATTCACTATTACCTCCACGCTTTGTGCATCACCTTGAACCACATTTACCTCAACGATATCATTGGCTATAATTTTAGTAAATGTTGGAAGTGCTTTACTAACGGTTACTAATTCTTCAGATCCATTAAAAATTTGATCTTTACAACCTGATAATAACAAGTTAATTAGTACTAAAAGGGTCAAGCTTAACATTTTCGTTTTCATGATATTATTTATTTGATAGGGGTTTTAGAATTCAAGTCGCCAGCTAAGATTTGGAATCATGATAGCTGTATACTTAGGTTCTGCTTTTTGAGTATTGAGGTTGAAGATGTCGGTCTCAAAATCCTCTGTCTGACCAGCATTGAGTACTTGCAACGACCACACTGATGAACGACCCGGCTTGTTCTTTCTATAAGAAAGAGTGAAAGAAACGATCGGTGTTGATGGATGCTGATCACTAAAAGATTTCTCCCCATTAGTCTCCCCGTATACTATGTCCTGTGCTTCTGTAGATTTCTCATCATCGATAGCTTCTTTGCGATTCCCTCCTAACACATTCAATCTTAGATTTGCACTAAAAGTATTGTTTCCATCTCTTCCCACCTGCCATTCTTTACCAATCAGAGCGTTTCCAACAAAGTTCTTATTGAAACGGGTATTTCGTTCTATCCCATCCTGAGCGGTATACTTGGAATCGAATACAGACCCTGAAACAAGATAGTATAATCCGTTATGCAAGTATCGTTCTAACGTAACATCTATTCCAAAATTCCGAGCACTTCCTTCACTCACCAAAGTTTCATTGAAAAACAGAATCTCTCTGCTATTAATGGTAGAAACATAGCTTCCAGGAACTACTGGTACATCTTCAATAAGTTGTAAGTATGGCTCAATATTTAGTCGCAGATGATCGGAAAGCATACTGGTGAAGGAAAACACGAAATGGTTTGACTTCATAAGGTCCAAAGAAGTATTTGGTGTATCACCACCGGCATCTTTCACGAAATAAATGGGTAAACTTTCAGCCTGAGAATGACGACCATATGCAAATGCGATGCTATTGTTCTGGTTGAGTTGATAATCAAACCCTAAACGAGGTTCAAAGGTTATCGCATCATTAATCTGAAGATATTGCGAATGAAATCCTGCATTTAAACTAAGCTTTTCGGAAAGTGTGAATTTACTTTGACTAAAAAACTGAGCTTGGAATGCTAGTCCATTTTCATCAACTATATTTTGAGGCGACTCACCGGGCTCTTCAGTGTTATTCAGGTCTAATCCATATCCCAATAGGTTAAGATAAAAACCGCTTTGGTTATTATGACTATTTGTTAGATACGTGTTTAAGCTGGATTGTAATGTGACTTTATAGGTATTCTTTCGAGCTTTTGATAGGGGGAATGTATTATTCCCGACTTCAGATTGTTCATCAAAAGACAAACCATTTCCGGATGCTGCCAGTGATGAATTAAGTACTGATTTTGTACCTACTAAAGTTTTATGGTTTAATCCTATTGCAAACAGATACATTGCTGTTTGAGAATTCTCACTATCTGATTGTGATACTCGTTCTTCGAGGTCTAACGCTTCCATGTCTATTGCATCATAGGCTCCTATGCCCCAAAAGGTAAATGTCCCCGCTTTTTCTGTTGGATTAGATAATTTGAATGAAAGGTCCTGATATTTTAAAATACCAGCGTCGTTCGGTAAGAATGCACCAATTGCCCCTAACGTCGAGTAGCGGTAATTGACCAGATATGAAGATTGATTTGAAGATTTTAAAGGTCCCTCCATCCCCACATCAAGACCTAATACTCCAGCCTGTATTGTATACTCCGGGCGACTTGTATTCCCTTTACGCAAATTGATATCGAATAAACCTGAAGTAGCGTTTCCATATTCAGCTGGAAATGCACCTGTTGAGAAATCACTCTCACCGAGTACCTGGCTACTTAATACCGTGAGCGCACCGGCTCCTACAATACTTAAATCTGCAAAATGATTAGGACTTGGTACTTCCACACCTTCAATACGCCAAAGTAAACCTCCTGGACTATTTCCACGTACGGATATTCCATTGCTACTGATGGAAGGTGATGCCACACCTGCATAAGCTGATACCATCCGGGCTGGATCACTGATTCCACCGGCGAAACGCTGAGTTTCCTCGATCGTGAATTTTTGAGTACTCAATGTTGCCATTCGATTGATAGCTTTATGACGTATCGGGGAATACTCTACAACAATCTCATCCATTGACAACATATCTTCCAGCATCTGGATTTCAAGTACTACTTCCTTTCCACTGGTTACAAGGATTTCTCGTGCCTGATAGGTTTCATAACCAAGCATACGAATCTCAAAATCATGACGACCTACAGGAACATTTTTAAGTTCAAAGTAGCCATCAAGATTAGTAGTCGTGCCGATTAAAGGATCTGAATCCAGAAGAAGTATCGTAGCACCAATCATACTCTCTTGAGTAGCCTGATCAATGATAGTACCCTTTACGGTTTGAGTAATGGTTTGGGCGCATACAGTTATTGTTGCACTCGCTATTATTAAAAATGATAAAAGTGTTCTCATTGGGAACCTCCGTTGTTTAAGTTTCTGATGAAATAGACGGAGGTTTTTCTCAAATAGAGCGCAAACTTATAATCCTGAACCAGAGTACAAGTTCAGAATTATAATTATGGACATTTAAGCTATTGATTAAATGAGATATACGATGTGATAACTATTTCAAAAAAAATGAGCGTTATCCTGAACTCTTTGCAAGTGAAGTAAGAAACTCGGACGGTGTCATACCCTTATGTTTCTTAAAAACGGTATTAAAAGTGGACTTTGAATTGAAACCAGAATCAAGTGCGAGAGCCAAAAAACTAAGGTGCTTATCCTTTGATGCACGTGCTACAAACTCTTCAATTCGGTGCCGATTAATAAAATCGTTAAAATTTTGTTGTTCATACTGGTTGATAATCTGTGACAAATGATTAGGAGATATATCAAGTTGTTTAGATAAAGAATGGAGTGTCAGTTTAGGCTCCAAATAAGGCTTTTTTTCCTGCATGTAATTCAATAAAGTGGAATGTATTTTTTCCGCTTCATCCCTTTTCAAACTTGAAGTTTCATAGCTCGATTGTGAGGAATCCTCGCTTTCAACAACTATGGTATCAACAAAAATATGCTGATGTCTGATGCCATAATAACCCATCGCGAGAATAGCGATGACAATACATGCATAGAAGATCATATCCGGATTAAACGGAATTGTAAAATCTACCAGATATTGCAGTGTAAGCACTACTACAGTTATTAAAAAAATTCCCCCTACTGCCAGAATAAAACTTCTCAACCAGCTTAATTCAATCCCTTCTGTATTTGAAAAATTATTTTTTATTAGTTTTTGATATCGGTTTAAAAGTCTGAAAGAAAAGATAGAATACCCTATTCCAGATACTAAATATCCTATAACGAGTATCGTAGAAAAGATTTCGAAATCATTTAACTGACCACTATCTACCAGCCGTTTTTCTTCAGCTGAATAGAAAAAATAAAACCTACTCATATAAAGGAAAGCTAAAATTGCGGGCAACAGGTGTACAAAATTTTCCCGAATTAAGCTGGTTTCATCATTGAGTGAATAGTGAATGTATAGATATAAAAGTGGTCCGTATAATAACGGCAGTGGAACTGTAATCCCGATCAGATGAGGATAGATCTCCCAGTATCCCTTTGAGTAGACATAGTAGTTACTCAAATGTAAAGCAATTACCACCATCCATACAGCCAGAATGCGATCAGCTATAGTTACACTTTTCTTGGTGCTTAGCAAGAGTGCATAAAACAGCGAAATAAAGATACCAATGATAAAAATGACATCATTCATGGATTCCCCGACAGATTATAAGAATCGAAACCAGCCTTCCTGAATTTACAGCACCCTAAAGGAAATAGAAAATGAAGTAAGCTAATTGAACAAATAACCTGGGCAGTAAAGAATTCAGGCTATACAAGTATTAAAAAAGCATAGCTAGAATATAATTCTAACCGGACCTAGGTCAACAGAATTTACAAGTAGTAATAATGCAGGTTGTGATATCTTGAGATAGGGGATTTATGTAAATAAAAAATGCTCCAAAACTACCCCTTTTTGAAAGATGCGAACTTTCGGTTAACACCCCTTATTTATGTTAACTCGAAACCTGAAAAATCTCACAAGAAAAAGACTTTATCCCGAGAACAACAGGCTAAGCTGTACAGGAAATTATTGGACACTGGGAAGGTTAAAAACCGTGCTGAACTAGCTCGGAAGTTTGAGGTTTATCGTGCTTGGGTGACTAAAGTTCTGAAATAATAAGCTAATTCAATTTCAAGAAGTTACTTTCCTAGATACGACTTAAACCTATTTATTTAAGCTAGATGTCTATATGAATATTAATAACTCTAGTTAGTTGAGTATTTAGTAATTAAAAGAAATTGAGGTTTAATCGATACTCACTCCATCGTAAATAACTCTGTGTTTTTGCATAAACCCCTCCCTCTACATTATGGATTTAGTTAACCAAACTCTTTTTTCATATTAGTTCAAAAACACATTTATGAACTAAGTTATGCCTCAAAGATTAGATCATTAAAGTGATGAAATGAATCACTTATAAATGCCCTGATGAAAAATATTATTTCTGTTGTCATACTCATAGCCTTACCTATTCTTAGTAACGCTCAATCTCACATTAAAAATGTGCACCTCGAAAAAACTACTGGATCAATTACTTTGGATGGCATATTAAATGAACAAGCTTGGAAAGACGCAAAACCATTAGAAAGCTTCTTAAATAAATGGCCAATTGATGAAGGTATGGCTGAAAATCAAACTAGTGTTTACCTGACATACGATAATGACAATCTTTATCTTGCTTCTATTTCATTTCAAAAAGAAAATGATATAGTTGTACAGTCATTAAAGAGAGATATTCCAGATTATAGCTACAATAGTGAAGTAATATTTATTGGATTAGACCCCTTCAATAATAAACTAAGTGGCTTTGGTTTTTTTGTAAGTGCTGCCAATGTGCAATCTGAATGTTCAATCATAAGAGATGAATCGAGAAGTAGTTGCGATTTTAATTGGAATACAGCTTGGGAAAGTAAAGTGTCCGTTCACCCGAATTATTGGGTTTCTGAAATAAAAATTCCGCTTAAATCTATTTCATATGACCCAGAGAATAATACTTGGGGTATTAATATACTGAGGAAAGATATGGATTTAGGAGTGTGGTCTAGCTGGAATCATATTCCAATAGCGTTTAACATTTTTGAACTTGGTTATTATGCTGAGATGAGTTTTTCTGATGATTTAATGCCAAGTAAGAGAAGAATTATTACACAACCCTATTTTTCATCAAGTATTAATGAAGATACTAGAACAAACGATACATACGATTACTCAACTAAAATTGGCTTAGATTCAAAAATACCTATTTCATCTAGCATAAACCTTGACTTAACTCTGAATCCTGATTTTTCTACCATTGAAGTTGATCAACAGGTATTAAATCTTACTCGATTTAGCATATTCTTCCCAGAGAAAAGACCATTCTTTCTTGAGAATAATGATCTTTTTTCAAGTTTTGGAACATATCAAATAAGACCATTTTTTTCCCGACAAATCGGAATCAATAATGGACAGTTGATTCCAATACTATTTGGTGGCAAAGTTACAGGAAACCTTTCTTCAAATACCAGGTTTGGATTTCTAAATGCCCAAACTCGTTCAAACTCAACACTGAGTGCTAATAATTATACAGTAGCAACTATTCAACAAACCATTAATGAAAGAATAAATGTTAAATCATTAATTACCAATCGATTTCAGATTGAAGAAAACAAACCTAATCTTAACAACTTTGATAGAAATATTGGATCTGAAATCAATTACACCTCAAAAAATAGCTATTTCAATGGAAATGGCAGAATACATTGGTCTCAAACTCAAAATAAGCAGGATGATTCTTTTTTTGCGGGTGCCACCCTACAATTTAATAATGGTAGTTATGCCTTGAGTAGTACATATGATTATGTTGGTGAGAACTATATAAATGATTTAGGTTTTGTACAGAGAGCATTCCAATATGACGCTGCAAAAGACAGCTTAATTAAAGTAGGGTTTCATTATTTAAGAAGTTCTTTTACTAAAATTTACCGTCCTTCAATCAATTGGGTAAACCAATTAAATATAGGGGTTTCTACAATACAAGCATGGGATCTAAATCAAATAAAAACTGATGAAATTTATAGCCTATATACAAACTTATTTACAAAGGATTATGGATCTATCGATCTCACATTAAATAACGAGACAATTCAATTGCTTTATCCAACTAATCTAATTGGTGGTAGCCAATTATTACCACCAGAAACATATTCCTTTTCTTCTATTAGTTTCAGTTACAATAATGATTCTCGAAATATTATTACATGGGGTACAAATACTACAATTGGCGGATTCTATAATGGTACCCGGTATGGATTTGGTGGCAACATCAATTTCAGAACTCAACCATGGGGAAACTTTGGAATAAGATATATAGCAAATAAAATTAGTTTGCCGAAAGATTACGGTAAAGATACAATCCATTTATTTGGTCCAAGTGCAGAAATAAATTTTTCAACTACCTTAAGCTTAACAACTTTCCTTCAATACAATACACAGATTCAAAATTTCAATATAAATAGTCGTATACAATGGCGTTATGCACCAATGTCAGATATATACTTAGTTTATAGCGATAATTATAATACAGCTGACTTTTCGCCAAAAAACCGAGGCATTGTACTAAAAATAAACTACTGGCTCAGTTAACTTCCTCTGATATTATTTGCAATATATTTGAAGTTAATGGGTCTAAGTTGTGTCCAGCATTATTTGATAAAACAATAATACAAATTGGTCCTTGATTATTTTCATTCAATGAAACTGTAATTTTGGATGTAAAACCCGGCATCTTACCAAAATGCGTAGCTACTTTAAAATCTTCAATATTTGTTATTCGCCATCCATAAGCATAGTCACTTAATTCAGGCTTGAACATTATTGAAGTAAGACTATCATTAATCAAAGCATTATTTATTAAACCCAGTGACCATTTATGCATGTCCTGTACATTTGAGTAAATCATTCCAGCTGAAAATGCTTTTCTATAATCTGGAATAACAGATTCTCTGCCATTTCTTGAATTAGTATAAAATCCAATCGCTAAACCATACGGTCTTCCATTCCAAAGTGTACCAGTATTCACCATACCTATTGGATCAAATATCCTATTCTTAAGAAAATCGGAGTATGAGATTCCGGTAACCGACTCTATAATAGCGCCCAATAAATAGTATCCAGTATTACTATATCTATAATCAGTTCCTGGTTCAAAAACTAAATCCCCGCTACAATATGCTTCTACAAACTCCTGTACTTTATACTCCTTTTTATCACTAAAGTAATCAGGGTTTCTCGTATAGTTTAATATTCCGGATGTATGAGTTAACAGATGATGAATTGTAACTTTATCTCCGGTATCATCTCTGTAATATGGCAAGTAATTACTGACATAACTATTTAGATCAATTCTGCCTTCCTGAACCAAAATCATTATCCCCATTGATGTAAATGCTTTTGTTAATGAGGCGATAGGATATTTTGTATTAATTTGATTTTTTGATTCATTGTTAGAAAACCCAAAAGCAGATTCAAATAATATTTCATTTCCTTTAGCTACTAAGATTGACCCCTCAAAAAAACTAGAATCCACAAATGAGATAGCATATTCCTTTAATCTATTCTCAATTCCACCATGACTGATTCTTAACTCCTGGCTATGAACTACGCTATTATAATTGAAAAGAACGAACAGATGAATTAAGAGTAGGATTCTCATCAAGGTCGATGTTTCCTTTATTAACTTAATTAAAAAACCTGATGCCCAAATTTGTCATCTATGTTAAGGCAGCTATACCCTTTTTAATATGACGTTTCTATGAGAAGGACACCAGGTTTGTATTTGACCAAAAAATAAGGGAGTTAGAACCGATTTCCCCTTCCGGTTGCAATTATTCTATTCAAATTATGTTGAATAGTTACTTGATCACTAGCTTCATCCACAGTAAATGCATCAAATTCAACAGCTTGAGGTAAATAACCAGGTATGAATGCAGTTCTATCTGAGTCTGTAATATTTGAATTAATCAAAGCTTCACGTTCAGCTACTGGCCATTTAATTCCTAAATCAAACATTCTTCTACCTTCACCAAAGAATATTTCTTGTCGTAAAAGATATAGTGTCGTTAGAGCTTCAGTCGTATTAGCTAATGCTGTAATTTCAGCATCAGTAACTGAAGTAGCTGAAATCGAAGGTGTTTGAAGCGTGGTTGTTCTATCAAGTATTAAACCATCTACAAAAGGATCTGAAGAACTTGCCCGTACACTATAGGAACTTGTATCAGGTCTTTGAGGAGCAACACCGTTACCATTCCTACTTTCACCTGAATCATCAACAGTAAATCTAGGTCTGGAATTAGCTAGATTTATTACATCAGACATTATTGACTTAGCATCTGGAAGCTGGTTATCTGCTAAGGCGGCCTCAGCTAATATTAAATGTGCTTCTTCTATTTTTAACAAAGGAATATCAGAATCTGTAGACCCATTAATATCAAAATATTTAGGATCTAAAAAATCCAATCTAGGTAGTGGCTGAAGATCATCAAAATTTCCACGATCATGGACTGCATTTTGTAGTGTATTTGCTGGTGTATTTACAGCATCAAACAAAACATATCTTACATAATCACCTGTTGCATCTGCTGTTATAGCAGCATTAGCATCTGAAACTGCAGCAGACTGGTTAGCTAAGTTATAGTTTGCTCGTGCTCGAGCAAGTAAATACCCAATATTACCTGGATCTATTGCGATAGCATCAGTGAAATCATTAACTGCTGTATTTAGATGAACATCTGAATCTACTGCTGGTGCTAGTGCATCATTTGGTAGGGTAGAGAAAATCTCTCCAGCCCAAAGATTAGCTATACCTTTAAAGAAATATGCTTCTGCTTCAAGTGGTCCACCTTGAGCGTTTGCATCAATGGGTATTACTTCTTCAATTACATATTCTGCTTCCTCACGTAAAGCAGCAATACTAGATTGACAATTGAGAACATCTGTATCAATATCTCTGAAAACACCTTCATCAGCGTCTTGATTAAAGAATGATTGAACATTTTCATAGTTATCAGTTGCCAGTTCCTGTGTTGTAATACAGGTATTTACCATTGTAGCTAGTTGCTCTTGTAAACCATTTACAAAAGCTGTAGCCGGATTAGGCAGATCTCGAGCTGCATCCAGTGATAAATTTGGATTCTCAACTCCTGTTCCATCTATTAAATCGCAGGATACGAAAACTGATAGAACTAGTACTGTATATAAGATTATTCTTTTTTTCATAATTTTAAACTGTTTAAGTCTTTAGATTCTTGATTTATAAAACTATCAAAAGTCAATTTTGACAGTTCCTAAAAACTGACGAGGTTGAGATTCTGTACCATACACGAAACCTCCAACGCCGACTTCAGTTCCTCCACCTTGATTACCGATGCCTGCTCCAGATACTTCTGGGTCAATATTATTTGCTACAAAGTTTATAGGATTAACGGCCATTGCACCTACACTAATCTTTCTAACAATTCCGGAATAGAGGTTTTCTGGTAAATCATAATTGATAGAGATTAACCTGATTTTTGCATAGGTCGCATCCTCAACCCATAGTCCTGCAAGATTGTTGAAGTTAACCCCAGTAGCACCTGTAGGGTAATATCCCTCCTGAGGTGCGCCTCTTAAGAACTTCAGGACTTCTGTAGTATTTACAACACTACCACCAATCTGATAATCACCTGATATATTTAGTGATAATGACTTATATGCAAAGTTTGTACCGAATGACCCAAAAATATCCGGAACAGTACTGCCAAGGTCATCATTTGGAATAATCTCTACCAAGTTACCAGCACCATCAAAAACTGGGTTATTTCCTCGGAAGTAACCAATTGGTTTACCTTCTTCAACCCAGGATCCTAGAAAACCAAATCCACCTACATTAAATGGAGCACCTCCGGAAGCAGTTACCTTGTTTGTAAAACTGTTTACAGAAGCTCTTACTGAAAGACTATAATCTCTGCTTTGTAATACTTGCACACGAGATGATAATTCCCACCCTTTATTTTCAATTTCACCAACATTTTGCAATGATGGACCAAGACCAGTTGATGGAGCATTATTTGCATTAAATAAAGCATCTTCTGTTACAGTACTGTAAATAGTGAAATCGATATTAGCTCGATTATCCCAAAAACCAAGATCAATTCCTGCTTCGTATGTTTTTGACCTTTCAGGTTTTAATTCTGGATCTCCTGCTGTTCCGAATTCAATAGATTGTCCGCCACGAAATGGATCTATATCAGCAAGAACCTGATTTGAAAAAGGCGTTGGAAAGTTACCAGCTTCTCCATAATTGGCTCTTAACTTAACATTAGATAAAATCTCTTCAGGTATTAAATTTTGGAAAAAGCCTTCTGATGATAAAGAGTAACTTACTCCAACTTTTGGGAACCATTGAGGGTCAACCTCGGCTCCAAAGGCCGTATTGTCATCAATCCTGGCTCCAAATTCGATAAAATATTTATCCTTGAAACCAACATTCTCCTGAAAGTAGAATCCATAATTTGCTACTGTTCTCCTGAAGTCTAGCACAGAGGTTTCAGCAGCTGAGTTCATAGTTTTTACTCCGTCCGGTATTTCACTTCCAAGAATATTTACTTGTCTGTCATCAGTCCTGAAAATTTGACCTCCAACTACGGTAATTGTCGATATATCTTCAAAGTCTTTTTGATACTGAACAGAACCTTCAATAGTAATACCTAACTGATCACGTTCAAATAATTCAATCTGACCTTGATCTGAGGTACCTGGTGGAATAAATCCAAGTGCAATTAAATAGGCATTTGTCTGAACATCTCTCATTCGTGAAGTACGGTTATCGACCCCAACAACAGCCTTTGCCGCAAGACCTTCCATAATATTAAAGCTCAAATTATGTGAAGTTTGAAATCGTTTGTTGTTTTCTGTTAAATCAAGGTTGTTCTGGATTTCATTGATTTGATCATCGAGTGCACTTAATCCTGCCTCATCTAATAAATCCAAATTTCCAAATCTTGCACCTTCTAAACTATTAAAAGAACCAAAAGAGCTGTTTGCGCCATTATCGCGCTCATACTCTGAACTGATAAAACCTAGTGAACCTGTATATGTGACAACCTTATTTAATTGAGCGTTTACTGTTGTTCTTAAGTTATGTCGAACCTGCCCTGTATTAGGTCTAAAACCATCATCATCTAACATCGAAGCACCAAAGGAATAGGTAATATTTTCTGATCCTCCACTTGCAGATAATTTATACTCCTGATAAGTTCCTGTTTCATATAAAATATCAGCTGTAGCGTCATAGAATAGAAAATCCTCAGTCCCTTTTGTAACGCCAATGTTTGTCTCAAAAGTAAATTGACTAGCTCCGCGTACTCCTTTTTTTGTAAAAATTTGGATAACACCATTTGCCGCATCAGCCCCATATAATGTAGTAGCGGCACCACCTTTAATCACCTCTATACGTTCAATATTTTCTAAAGGTATATCTGCAACAGCAGAACTCTCTGCACCACCTGTATCAATACTTTGACCTGCACCAGTCGAATTATCAACTCTGACCCCATCTACATAAATTACAGGAGTTGAAGAAGTTAATGCAGAATTTATTCCCCTACCTCTTATCAATGAAGCAGTACCAGGCTGGCCTGAAGTCAGACGAATTTGAGAATTTGGAAGATTGGCCTGTAGAACTTGATCAAGTCTTTGAGCTGGAATGGCTTCAAGATCTTTTGAAGTTATTACGTCAACAGTTGTAGACAATCTCTTTTTATCAATTGCTTGTCCCTGACCTGTTACAATAATCTCTTCTAATCCTGCAATATCTTCTTCGAGATAAATGTCAAGACTTGTTTCCCCATCTACTGTCACCTCTAAATCTTGTCTGAGATAACCCAGATATGTTACCCTTACACTGTAAGTGCCATTTGGAATGTTTGAAATAGTATATATTCCATTAATATCAGAAGAAGCTCCAGTTTCCAGGCTAGCGATATATAAATTTGCTCCTGGTAACTTTTCACCAGTAACATCATCATATACAGTTCCAGTTATACTTCCATACTGTGCAAAAGTGAATGTAGAAATAATCACACACAACATGGTTGAGCCTAATAGCTTTTTTAACATATAAACCTCATTATTTTTTTTTTGTTAAATCAATCTGGTTTTACCCTCGATTGATAGAGGTATACATTAAGTATTAGGTCGATTTTAGTAACTCGAAAAAGAGTTGGATAACCTGTTTACACACTTTTCCGGGGCTTAAATACTTCCTTACAACAAGTTAAATTAATTAATAAGATAAAATACTATTAATAATATACTTATAGGTTAGTTTCGCTACATTCAGGTTATTTAATTTAGTTCGAAAACAATTTTTAGAACTAATTCCATCCTCTTCTTACGTCTGAGTTTCTGAGCTTAATTGATGAAATTATTTGATCGTAGATCGAATAGCTTTATCCCATATATATAATAACCTTCATTTTCTGTGTATTTGTGAAACAAATACCAGGTATTACCGTGACTTTAATTAAAAAATAAATGGAATTTAACTTTAACATTTTCCTGATAGTCGTCGAAAGTATAGTAGCAGCCCAATGCTTCTTCGTCGGTTTATTATTCCTTGTAAACCAAAATAATAAGGGAAATAAATTTCTAGGCATTTACCTTATTATACGATCACTTAATTTTGTAAATCTGATTACTTCACAGGTTTCACCCGAATATTCTATTAGTATATTCTATGTATCTACCAGTTTATATGGCCCTTTGTTAATTCTTTACCTGTATAATCAGCTAAACATTGAAAAGAGTAATTTATTTATTTCAGGTCTCTTGGTTATTCCCTTCTTAATTTCTGTTGCTTGGTTTTCAGTAGTTATGGATTTGAATGGTATTGATAACATGTTTATGGGAATGAGAGACATTCCAGTTGATACTATTTATACCTTACTTATATGTTACGCCTTTTATCTGATCTCAAATACAGAAAAAAAACTTGATGAACACTTACGTTCTAAGATTAAATACCTATGGCTAAAGGCTCTTTTTGCTATAGCATTTTTTCAAATGATTTTCTATTACTCCGTTCTGATGTTATTTGATTTAGGATTACTAAGCCTCTCCAATTGGTTCCTATTCAGTTATTTAGTTTTTGTGATAGTATTTATTAATGGACTGATTTTTGTTGGATTTAAATATCCTGACATCATTATTGGAACACGACAAATAAAAGATCGGCTACAGGAAAACCCTGAAAATAAGTATTCCTATTCTGACTTAACTAAAGAAGAGGCTTCTCAAATAATAAAAAGACTAGAAGAGGTAGTAATAAAAGAACAACTCTATAAAAATCCTGATTTGAAACTGGAAGATGTAGCCTATAAAATAGCGAAAATTCCTAAAGATGTTTCACAAACTGTAAATCAATATCTAAACAAAAATTTTAAGGAATACATAAATGATATAAGGATCACTACTGCTTCTGAACTTTTAATTGATCCGGAAAAAGAAGACTGGAGAATAAGTGATGTTATGTACGAAGTTGGATTCAACTCAAAATCTTCTTTTAATACGTATTTCAAGAAAAGGTTCGAAATGACTCCAAAGCAATTCAAAAAAAGACCCAATGAGTATTCTCCTTCAACCAATAAGGTATCCAAATAAGTTTTAGAACTTAAATATTATTTCATGTCGAATTTGTGGCATCTATATTTCTATTGGTTTATAAAACATAGATGACCACTTAGTATTGTAAACCATACCCACCAAGCCCGCTTAAGTTCTTAAGCGGGCTTTTTTATTATATTCGATTTTTTGAGCATTTTCCCTCTCACCCAATAATCCTTTTGATTATTAAAGTAAAATAGTTCAGAGATAGGTTTTAGAACTACTTCATTATGTCAACAAACTATCATGTTAGAGTTCCAATGAATAGTTTTGGATTAACTAAACTTTCGCTATTTACTATGAAAAAGTACATTTTACTATCTCTCTATTTAATCCTTTCCCAAAATTACAGCTTCGCTCAGTTTCATACTCTTACAATTCCAGCACCTAGTAATAGAGTAATTGAAACTCAAAGACTCGCTATTACTGATATCACCATTGATTATTCAAGTCCTTCGGTAAGAGGGAGAGATGTATGGAATAATCCTAATATCATTCCTCAAAACGGAAATCCAATTGCATGGAGGGCCGGTGCTAATATGAATACAACCATCCAATTTACTTCAGATGTGTTAATTGAAGGTAAAGCACTTAAAAAAGGGAAATATGGCTTTCATATCATTCCAAAATCTAATTCTTTTACCCTCTTATTTGCTTCTAATCCAAACCAATGGGGTAGTTACTATTTAGATGTAGAAAATGGAATCGAACTCAGTGTAGATGTTTCATCTGTAGAAACCAGCTTTTCAGAAAAATTGGATTATGAGTTTATCAACTGGACGGATAGTTCTGTCGTTATAGCCCTTGAATGGGCCGATAAAAGAATTCCATTTACGGTTTCTGTTGATCTAGATAAAACTGTTATTGAAAGTTTCCGAAGTGAATTGCTTGGGATTAATACATACAGATGGGAAGCGTGGAATGATGCAGCTCGTTGGTGCCTGGATAGAAATACAAATCTTGAAGAAGCATTAGAATGGACAAATAGATCTATTGAAGGCGGATATGGTGGATTTGCTTCAAATAGAAACCCAATTAATGTAAGAACAAAAATCTTACTCTTACACCGCTTAGATGAAACTGAAGAGCTTACTGAAACAATTCAAAATGCTACTAATCTATATTTTGAAAATCCTAATAATACAAGCCAGTTTACATTCACACTTATCCAATTATCTTATTACGAAGAAGCACTTTCTATTCTCGATAACACAATTGAAAGATTTCCAAATTATTGGCCTCTTACTCTTTATAAAGGATTAGCAACACACCTTAATGGCGATACCGATTCTGGATTGACCATTTTATCAAAACTAGAAAATAGCATCCCTGATAACTTCAAAAACAGGTTAAACGAAATTAAGAAGGAGGTTAAAAATGGAACTTATTCGCCACCTCCTTTACAATAAAATAATACTCATTATATGCTTGTTTATTTCCATACCGAATGAAAGTTCAACTCTGGAAACGAGTTCTAAATTTAATCTTTCAGGCGCTTGGGTTGTTTCAAATGTTAAATTAGAAACAACTGGGACACCTGAAGATATAATTGAGCGTATTATTTCAATGGAAGAAAATAGAGTTTTTATTTTTATTGGAGATAGTTTTGTAGAAAATGTAATGGATGGAAAAGCCATTTTTCGAGGAAAATTCTTTATTGAGGGTGATAACCTCATACTTACAGAGATTAAAAAAGATGATGCGAATGCAATGCATCGATATGCAAAAGAAAGAATCTATAAGATTAATTTTTTAGACAATGATATAATAACTCTAAAAAAAGACATTGAAGGCATGAAGTTAACTCCAGAAAACACCATATCTGGGGTCATGATTTATACTCTTAAACGACAATGATTAAACCAGTCGTCTTATATTTTCTTTTCGCAATAATGCCAATACTAGGTAGACATGATGTAAGTGAATATGCTTACCTTGAACTGGGTAATCAATACCGAGAATATATTATTGACTTAGGTATGGCCAATGGGATAGCACTGGACTCGCACTGGATTTTGACCGCAAGACATGTGGCATCTGGAATTGAAGCTGAAGAACTTTTTATACTAGGGAGAACATACAGTATTAGAAACATTAGCATCCACCCTCAGAATGATGTTGCTCTAATAGAATTAAATAAACCACTTGAAAAATATCCTGATGTTTCACTATATACCAAACAGGATGAAAAAGGGAAGGTTGTCACATTTGTCGGGACTGGTGCATATGGAAACGGAAAATTAGGAGAGGGTGATGAAATTAAGCGGGATGGAAGGATCAGAGCATGTCAAAATAAGGTTCATCGAGTTACGTCCAGTGATCTCGTATTTTCATTTTCTGACCCAAATGATTCAGATGCTCTTGCCATGGAGGGTATTAGCGGCACTGGGGATAGCGGTGGGCCTGCTTTATTCGAAGAAGATGGAAAAGTCTATGTAATTGGAATAAGCTCCAGACAGTTTAGAAATGGACAAAAAAACCAGGGTATGTACGGTGTTATGGAATATTATACTAGAATTTCTTCGGTGAGCGATTGGATCACTTATAATATATCAAGGTAATCAATGTCGTTAAGAGAGTTATTTTTTTTGATCTAATTTAGTTAATCAGATTTTAAATTTTTTTGAAGTTTACTGTTGTACAATTATTAATGAAATAGCTTGAATTATTATGGTTCTTATATCCTTTCCATTTTTAAGTTCTTATTTTAAGACTCGTTTTCTTTCCTAATAATCAAAGTTGAAATTCGCCATTTTTTTGCAGCACTAAGCACAAACGAAACCATCATATTCCAGTTTGATTTAGTAGTTACATCATAGAGATTGGTATAGTCGTAATACATATAATTATCTACAATACGAGATTGGACAGAATCCTCCCGTGTCTCTAAACACCACTCTTCCATTCTTGCTTTTGCATATAGTGAATCCCTTTTGATTCCTTCAAATCCCTGATCATCTATAAATACCCGAACTGTATTATCCTGAAACAAAGTAGTAAATAATGATTCATCACCTGTATTAATTGAGTGTATTAATGAGTCAGTTAGCATTTTTGGGGATGGGTCTGATGTGTAAGAATTATTTGGATTAGAATTAAACTGATTTGTAACGTTCATTGAAGCAATCTTCCATACTTCTTCCTGTTTAACGTAAAAAAATAAATCTGTACCTGAAGTTCCATTACAGCATGTAAAATTAGCGGTACTGACCGCTATATCATCTAAAACTATAAATTCTCTTCTAGTGATATTTAAATTCACATTTGTAAAACCTGCTATTCTGTTTGCAAACCCTCCTCCGGTTCCCACATCTATAGTAGGCCCACTATTCCTTTTAATAATTTCTATTAGTGGTATAGAGTTTTCGAGGTAAAGTTTCTTAAGTGAGTCAGCGTCAGGTTCATTCACTGTATACTCAAATGCATCTAGTAATTGATAAAGTCTCTCTTCATCTGTGTAATTAAATGATTTTAATAGATTTTCATTAGCTCCACTAAACCCAACTAATTCTGTACAGGAGTAAAATGTTATGGCTATAAAAGTAATTGCAATTAAATGTGTATGTGTGTTTTTCATTAACCTTTTTTTATTTCAAGTTTAATACAACTTTAACATTTAAAGGTTCTAGTACTATTAATCGAACTTTTTTAAAGTCGTTTTTTTGTTAGTTACACTAAAAATGAAAAAAATTACTTCTCTCACTTTGATCATATCATTTTTCTTCCTTTCAGTTTATGCACAAGATCATATAACTACTAAATTTCATGACTTAAAAGACGCCTCTTCTGATTATTATGCTCATATCAACAATCTTGTTGAGGAATACTCATCTATTGATGACTTCTCGGGGGTTGTACTTGTCTCAAAAGATACTTCAATTATTTATCACCAAGCTTTTGGCTTAGCCGATCGCAGATTTGAAATTTCAAATACCCTAGATACTAAGTTTTCTATTGGGTCAATGACTAAAGCATTTACTGGATATGTAATTTACTCTTTAATAAAAGAAGGAAGATTAGACCCACAATCTCCTATAGGACAATATTACCCTGGTCTACATGACTCTGTAAAAATAGTAACAATAAAAGAATTGCTTGGTCATCTAAGTGGAATATGGCACTATAATAAATACGATGATTATCGAGAGAATCTATTCCCAAGGTCATTTACTAATAATGAATTCTTAAGCCTTTTTATTGACGAGGGGTTGAGAAGAGCTCCCGGAAATGTGAGGTCCTATAGCAGTATTGGTTACAATTTATTGGGATTAATTGCTGAAGAAATTACACAGAGGCCATTATCCGAGCTTTTTAATGACTACATATTTAGTCCACTTAACATGAACTCTAGCCATTTAGCTGTAGCAAATAGGGAATTTAAAAATCATGCTAGAGGATATCGTTTTGATATTTTTGAGGGATACTTACCGGAAAGATTCAGACATCCATCTACTTTATATGCCGGCGGTGGTGCGATTTCTAACACTTTGGATTTATTGAAATGGTCAAATCACCTTATTACTTTATATAATTTAAATCCTGAAAATATTTTCTTCCAACCTATTCTAGATAATCAAGGTCAAAAGGGATTTGAGGGTTATTCGTATGGAATAAGTACTTTTTTACCTATGCTAGAAGATACATTAGTAGCGTTTTGGCATGAGGGTCAGCTCGGTGGTAATCGTACTGTAATTACAACACTTCCCGAAGAACAAATTACGATTGTAGCGCTTTCTAATAGAAGAGGCGCACCTGTTATGCGAATGACCAAAAATATCATAGAAATTCTAAGGAACCGCCCTATACCCTTTCCTCCAAAACAACCATACATTAGTGTTATGTGGGATGAACTTTCCAGGGGTAATATTTCCGAGGCAATTGAGATTTATGAGGATGTAAGAATCGCTCAGGATACTAAGTTTGATTTCAGAGATTCTTTCGAATTAGTCTATCTAGCTAATTATTTGAAGGAGAATAAAAGAAAGCACGAATCAGTTGAAATCCTCGAGATAGCTTCAGTTGATTTTCCTAAAGATTTAGAAGTAAAATTATCACTTGCAGCAGGATATATTGATATATCTAATGAAAACAAAGCACGCAATGTACTTAAAAATGTCATTGAAGCTGATAAACACAATACTATGGCTCTTAAACTTCTTCAGTCTCTAGATTGAGACATGATTAATTTTAGATGCAGAGGAAATGAAAGAAGGAGCAGAATCCTATTTAGATGAATTCCCCCTGATTCTAGCATAATCAAGGTCCTGCTTATGCCCGAACTCAATTCTGGAAAGATGTTCTCTGTATTTGGACTAGAAGAAGCTGGTTCGAAACATTCGATTTTACTCACCTTAATACTTATTCCATGTTTAAAAACTATATGAAAGTGACATTTAGATCACTTCGAAAACAAAAGATTTATTCATTCATCAACGTATTTGGACTATCCGTAGGGCTTGCATTTTGTTGTCTTATATTTCTTTACGTGCAGGACGAACTGACCTATGACCAGTTTCATGAAAATAAAAATAGGATTTTTAGGGTTGAACAAACCTATTTTAATATTGATGGAACAGTACGTAATAACAATGAGAATGTGTCGATTCCACTCGCACCAACATTAAAAGCAGAAATCCCAGGAATCGAAACATTTACACGAGAGTTGAGACGTTATCATTATGTGAAATCAGAAAGTGAAGCTATACGAGAAATCGTTCATTATGCAGATGAAGATATATTCAAAATATTCAGCTTCCCATTTATTTCTGGCGATCCTGAATCGGCATTATCAAATACCAGTTCCGTGGTTATCACAGAGCAAATGGCTATTAAATATTTTGGGAAGACTAATGTTGTAGGTGAAACAATTCAAATAAGGAAAGAGGAGATATTTGAGGATTTTCTTATAACTGGTGTTACAGAAAATATCCCAGGAAACTCAACTTTTACTTTTGATATTTTAATCTCAGTTAAAGGTGATATCAGATATCAGCCCCCTTTTATTGATCGCTGGGATATGAATATCTACCGTACTTATATCCTACTTGATCGACAGGTTGAAGCAGTACAAATAGAACCACAACTTGATGAATTTAGAGAGCGTCATAATGGTGATTTCAATAACATCCTCCGTGAAAGATATGGTTTTGAAGAAGATCAATTGCCGTCAACTTATTCTTTAAATCCATTAACTGAGATTCATTTGAACTCTGTAAGCGATCCTATGTATTCATTTATACTATCCGGAATTGCAATAACCATTCTTCTAATTGCCTGCATTAATTTTATGATATTATCGATTGGCCGTTCATCAAAGAGATCGAAGGAAGTAGGCTTAAGAAAAGTAGTAGGCGCTTTTCGCCATCAAATAATGTTTCAGTTTTGGGGTGAAGCCTTTATTATTTGTGGGTTCTCACTTTTATCAGGATTACTTCTTGCTGAACTTTTCCTTCCAATTTTTAACTCCTTAAGTAACAAAACTCTTGAATTTAGGTATCTGGAAAATTGGACTACTATAACGTTTTTGGTTGGCTTTATAGTTGCTTCAGGTTTAATAGCTGGCAGTTATCCAGCAGTTATACTTTCAAGTGTAAAACCGATGGCTAGCTTAAAAGGGACACTAAAGTTGAACGGTTCAAATATATTTACAAAATCTTTGGTTGTTACACAATTCGCTCTTTCTGTGATTTTGATATTGAGCACCTTAGTAATGAAAAACCAGCTTCAATATATCCAGTCAAAAGATCTTGGGTATGATAATGAGCATGTACTAGTGATACCATTAAATGGGTTAGACGGTTTAGAGGTTGCAAATAGTTTCAGAACTGCAATTGGAGGGCATACAAACATTATTGATATCACTGCAACAGGTGCTGTAGTTGGTTTTAACGGATCGTATGGATATGGCGTTGAACATGAAGGAGAAATAAAAAATATAAATGTATTCACCGTAGAAAGTAATTATCTGGATTTCATGAAAATGGAATTAAAGAGTGGTCGAAATTTCAACCCTCAACTAGCATCTGACTCAACAGAATCTGTTCTCATAACTGAGACATTTGCTCGACAATTTGGTTTGACTGACCCAATAGGGAAAAAAATCCCTGCCTTAGTTGAAGGGGAAGATCCTCATGGTGGTGCACTTATAATAGGTGTAGTAGAAGATCATTATTTCCAATCATTATATAATGAAATGGAAGCCGCATTTATAACTTTGAACCCTGCTTGGGGCTATAGAAATTTACTAATCAGAATACAGCCTAATAATATTCAAGAGTCGGTTGCTTTAATTGAAAATACGTGGTTAACTATTGTTCCTGAAATTCCCATGGATTATAAATTTTTAGCTGATGATATGCTTGATGAATATAGAAATGATGTGCGCTGGTCTAACATAATTACCTATTCTTCCTGGTTTGCTATATTAATTGCTTGTATGGGACTATTTGGGTTAGTGACCCTAACAGTTACAAGTCGACTTAGAGAAGTGGCTATTCGAAAAGTGTTAGGTGCGTCTATCACTAATATTACCCAATTATTTACCAAAGACTTTATAAAACTTGTTGCATTGGGAATAATAATTGCAAGCCCGATAGCATATTTTGGAATTGGGAAATGGTTAGACACCTTTGCTTATCATATCAATATTGGACTACTTCATTTTGCCATCGTTACTTCTTTAGTTGTTCTGATTTCAGTATTCACAATTAGTTTTCAAACAATCAAAGCTGGACTTTCAAATCCAACAGATACCTTATCAAATGAATAAATATATAATTGGAATATTGACAGCACTTGTACTCATTCTTATTGCCTTAAGTAGGTCAAATATTTATAAAAATAATGTACAATTAAACAAAGATGATTTAAGTCGTATAGACACAATAGAAGCGAAAAATTATATAGATTCGCTTTTAAATATAACTAATGGGGCTTCTATTTCAGTAGCTGTTGGATTTAAAGATAGTATTGTTTTTAGATATGCAGCTGGTTTAGGAAATATAGAAACAGAACAAAAGGTAACTATTAATTCTCTTTACTGAATCGGCTCTACTTCTAAGGTTTTAGGAAGCACTTTATTATTTAAATATATAGAAACCGGAGATGTTCAACTTGACAGTGCCATTCAAAAATATGTACCACAATTCCCGCAAAAGGAATACAAAATTACTGTAGGTAATGTATTAACAAATACTCCTGGAATAAGACATTACAATGGTCATTATCAAAAAGATCGGGACAGACATACAACTAATTTCAAAACATTCAATGAAGCATCGACATTTTTAGAAATGACAGTTTAATCTACCTTCCTGGTACTCAATTTCATTATTCATCTTATGGTTTTAACCTAATTCAAGGAATAATGGAAAACATTACTCATCAAAAAATTGAACATCTTATTGATTCTCTATTATTTGTTCCACTAGAAATGAAACATACATTTGTAGAAGAATATCTAAATAGAGAACCAGATTTAGTTTATAGCTATAATAATAATGAAAATGGAGAGTTAACTCCTGCCAGGCCTGGTAACCCGAGTTATAAAAAAATTGCAGGAGGTATGGTTTCTACACCTACTGACTTAGTTAAATTTATGCAAGCTTTAAACTCTGGCAGAATTATTAATGATTCTACTTTTGAATTAATGATGTCTCAACCTTACCAATTTGCTTCATTTCAAGCTTATGGGTGGAGATATGGGGTAAGAGGCGATTCTACAGTCGTATATCATCATGGTGGTATAACCAGAGGATTCGTTACACTGATAACTTTCGACCCGGAAAATGAAATGTATGTATCAGTTTCTGCAAATTATGATTCCTTTTATGACGTGCGCTCTGATTTAGCCTACTTTTTAATGGATCTGGTGAAAACCACATCAGGAAAAATTAATTGAAATTTTAGTTCTTAAAATAGTTACCGAACTAAGGACTTTAATAATTTTTCGTTCTTTCTCAAAAAAAGAACATGTTAAAGCATTTACTACTTAGTTTAATATTTATTTCACCTCTTTTAACTGCTCAGGAAAAATCAATTAACGTTTATAAACTTAGCGTAGATGAAAAGTTAGCTATTGATGGTAAACTGAATGACGAAATCTGGACAAAAGCTGATATTGCAACAAATTTTATCCAACGCTTCCCAATTGAAAACGCACCATCTTCATTAAAAACTGAAGCCAAAATCTTACTATCAGAAGATGCTATTATCATTGGAATAATGGCTCATGATACTAATACAGATTCTTTAATTGCGCCTCTTTTCCGCAGAGATAGTGATATTCACACTGACTGGATCTCTGTATTTATTGATAGTTACAATGATAACAGAACTGCATTTGCTTTTGCTGTGAACCCAAAAGGAGTCCAAAGAGATTTTATCATATATGATGACATTCAGACAGATGATACCTGGAACGCAGTCTGGAAATCTGAAACTGTTATATTGGAAGATGGCTGGAGTGTTGAAATAAGTATTCCATTAACTCAGTTACGATATTCTACAAAAAATGAGACAAATTCATGGGGAATAAACTTTTCAAGGTTTATTGCACGAAAAAATGAAGCCTCATTCTGGACTAATTTTCCATTAAATTCAACCAGAAGAGTTTCACTTTTTGGTGATTTAAACGGGCTTTCTGAGTTACCCAACTCAAATAGACTTGAGATTACTCCATTTCTATCAGGCTCAATAACTGAAAACCCGAATATAGATTTAGAAAGCCCATACTATGACGATTACCTTTCTGATATCCAGGTAGGGACTGATGTAAAATTTGGGTTAACCTCTGATCTAACATTAACAGCTACACTTAACCCTGATTTTGGACAAGTTGAAGCAGATCCTGCTCAAATAAATTTAACTCAGTTTGAGCTTTTCTTTCCTGAAAGGCGCCCCTTCTTTTTGGAAGGAAATGAGATTTTTAATTTTGGAGGGGTCCGTTCATTTATATCAATGGGTAACCCTTTCCCGTTTTACTCCAGAAGAGTCGGCCGTTCTCCTCAAGGATCTCTAAGCAATTATTTAAATCATGAAAAATCTACTATTCAAAATAATTTAGAACTTACAGGTACTTATTCCAATCCACCAGATCAAACTTCAATCATAACAGCGGCAAAACTAACCGGCAAGACCAATAATGGGTGGACCATTGGTATTTTAAATGCAGTTACTCCAAAGGAAAAATCCCCCTATTTCTTAGAAACAAACGATGAAAACTCAATACAAGGGAGTTTCTTAATTGAACCACCAACAAACTATTTTGTAAACCGCAACAGAAAAGATATCAATAATGGGAATACCATTTTGGGAACTTATTTTGGTTCTACTATCAGAAAACTTGAAAACAGCTACTTAAGCAATTATCTCCATAAATCAGCAACCCTTGGAGGGCTTGATTTTGAACATAACTGGAGCAAACAAGGCTACACAGTATCAGGTGCGTTTTCATTTGCTCATGTAACTGGAAAATCAGAAGCTTTACTAATTACTCAACAAAGCCCAACACGCTATATGCAACGTATTGATTCTGATTACCTAAAAACTGATTCAAGTAGAACAAGTCTAACCGGCTTGGCACTCGCATTAGCTATTAGAAAATCTAATGACTCTTGGAATTGGTCTGTTGCATATACCAGTACTTCCCCTTCTTATGAAGCTAATGATATGGGCTTTCAAAACAGAGCTGATTACCACGGACTTGCTTACGCAGTTGTAAAAGATATTACTAGAAATAAATATTTTCGAATTATACAACTCAGAGCTTTTGCTCTATTTGCAATAAACTATGATGGAAACTTAATCAGAAATAATTACACAATTGCTGGTTCCTTTGAGTTTAAAAATCAATTCGGAATTAACTCAAATCTAAGCCTATTTAACAATCAATTAGATGATAGGTTAACAAGAGGTGGACCGATCACTAAATATCCAAGAAGGTACGCTACTAATATTAGTTTTAATACAAATCCTAGTAAGAATATAGTATTTAGAATAGCAACTGATCATAGTTTTAACATTGTTGGAGAACATGACCATTATTACAGTTTTCGTTTTGACCTAAGACCTTTATCGAGTTTGCAGATGAGTTTTGCTCCCGGATTTTCGAAGGTATTTAATGATGATCAATACATTGGAACCTATGCAGATAGAAATGCTATCAATACTTATAATAACAGGTATGTCTTCTCAAGTATAGAACAAAATGTGCTCTCATCTTCATTTCGGTTAAACTGGACTTTTTCTCCAAACCTATCTCTTCAAACATATTTAAGACCCTATATTTCATCTGTGAATTATTCTGATTTTAAAGAACTAACTGACCCCAAAGAGCTCGAATTTAAAATTTACGGACAGGACAAAGGAGTCATTACAAATAATGGAAATGGTGATTTTACAGTTGATCCTGATACTGAAGGCGGCTCGGATACATTTTCCTTTAATGCTTCAGATTTCAAATACTCATCACTTCAAGGTAATATGGTCTTAAGATGGGAATATAAGCCTGGATCTGCTTTTTTTCTGGTATGGCAGCGTAGCTCTGATACATTTTCTAACCAATATCAGTTTGATACATTACAGGATATCAGAACTGTTTTTTCAGAAAGACCTACCAACATTTTTCTAATCAAATTTTCATACTGGCTTTCCAAATAAATCAAATCATTCATGATTCTCAAATTTGTACCCATGAAATATTTTCTATTCTTTATTGCTCTAATGACTATATCGTGCTCACCAAAGAATAGTCAACACGTTAGTTACTTTTCTGGAATTACTGGTATTATATCTCCATTTCAAGAGTATAAAGGTCGCGGACCAATTAGTGAAAGTGATGCACAAAACTATAATCACTATGAATTCATTTATGATTCAATTGGTAATATCAGATCAATTCGTTACTTCAAAAAAAATGTCCCCAGTAATGATTCATACTTTTATGCACACGAGGTTCGATACGATTATCAAGATACTCTATTAGTGAGACGCTATTTTAATACTAAAGGAGAGAAATTCACTCTTTGGCGACACTACCTTCTTGGAGATAAGATTCATAAAGAGATTTTCACTTTAAATAATGTTGGAGAAAAAACCCGATTGATATTTGAAGATTCTACCGGGAATAGAGTTTCTTCTGGTTTAGGTAGTTATGTGTTTATATTTGAACCTTTAAATAAAATTTCGTTCATACAAACACAATTTGATAACAGTGGGAATCCAAACACTTTAACCCAGTACTTTCCATTTTATAAATCGCGTATCTCAATGGATGAGAACGAACACTTATACTTAATTGAAAACCTGAATGCTAAAAATGAAAGAAATCTAAATGACAGTGTCGGCTATGCTGCAGTTAAATTCAATTTTGATGAATTTGGAAATGAGTTGGGATGGACATTTATGAATGAGAATTTAGAACCATCTAATCGTTTAAATTATTTAGAAATGGATTTTGGATTTGCCGAGGTTAAATATGAGTTCGACTGGATCGATAAACAAAAAGGTTTATCCAGTGCCTTTTCAGAAAAATACTTCGGTCAGGATGGGATTCCAGTTCAAAACAACAATAATGTCCATCATATAAGGTATATATTAAATGAAAATGATTTAGTCGAAAGAGTCAGTTACTTCGATGAAGCAAGTAATCCTGTATTACATAAAAGAGAAGGGTTTCATAGTCTGGTAATAGAATATGATAGTTTGGAAAACCCTATTTCTAGAAAAAGGTTTGATCAATATGAAAATTTGATCGACTAAATATATAGTTCTTGAACTTTGAATTATCTTTTTAATAGAGAACTATGGCATATTTATAGAAAATGCTACAGATATTATTTTCCAGGAATTTTCGAACTTAATGAGAGTATAGTACTCAGTACCATAATGAGTTACTTCATCATCTCTAAAAGCAGTATACATGGTTTTTACTATTGAAATCCCATCATCCATCAATAAGATTTTACTCGATTCAAATTCTTGTTCCACATCAATTCTATTATCTTTCCAATATTCTATGAAATAAGCCAGCCCACTAGAAGTATGTGTATGATCTTGATACGGTTGTAAAGCCTCTCCTTCTATAACCCCATAGAATAAAGCTTTAGAATGTGCAAATGCTGAATCAACTAGTTCTTTATTTTTTGAATTAATAGCCTCATTCACTAGTTCTACTGTCTTGATTACCAGTAAAGAATCATTTTGAAAGGCTTTTACATTATTAGATAATGCTATTGTGGAAGAAACAACTATGAAAGATAAAACTGAAACTCTAATCATATAATCAACATTTAATGTTCAATCATTTGCATACCTAATTTAGCCGCTCGATCTTTTATCAATTCAATATTTCTCCCAGTAAGCTCAAGATAAGTTGGATTAAGATTTAATTAGGCTTTCTTATTCTCCTTATTCAATTTCAAAGTTCTTTAAAGCCTCTTCGAAACGAGGAGAATATTTTAATGAACTTAAACTCCAGGGAGTAAGATCGGTTTGACGGACAATCTTACCTTGGTTTACTTCTATCCAGGAGGTGATTAACCTATTCTCTCCAGTCGCTAAGTCGATACTCCTACCTTTAAAAGCAAAAGTATTACTTCCTGGGTCTAAGGCAATTACATCTATTTCAAAATCCCATCCTGTTTGCGGATCAAAAACAGGTGTAAACCATAGTTTAAGTGTATCACGTTGAACAAATTCGTCAACAACACCCCAAACTGGGTCAGAGTATTCTACTGAATCATGATATAATTCGACAAAGGCGTCGATATCCTTTTGGTTAACAATTATATCAATGAAATTATTGGCTAATTTTTCAAGCGTATTCTTTGATTCTTTGTCAACGTCATTCCTTTGGCATGTGCAAAAAATAGATACGCATATTATGAAGATTGAAATCTGTGAAATTCTCATTTTTAAAATATTAATGAAGTGATAAGTAATTATAGTTTTGTTCCAATTTGGCGAACTCCAATATGCTTCAGTTTATTCTTATTTGATGCTGAAGGTATCCAGATAAGTGCGAGTCTTTTATCCAATGCCCCTTCAATCCATATTTAGATTTCGAGAGAATCTTCATCTACATATCTAAATCCCTCAACATTAAATCCTCCAAGCTTTTCTTTCGCCAGTGCTAAAGACTAAAATAATGATTCAGATTTATCAAACTCCCCTTCTACTTCATATTCAACTATAACAGATCTAATCTGATTTATGTCTCCTATAAAAATCGACTCTTACTTTTTTAGGGTTATCCATAAATAGAATATGAAATTAAATGTATAAAGTAGTTTGTGAATCGATTATAGAACCAAACTGACATTTGAAGATACTTTCCTGATCAACTTAACTGTTCAGAATTATAAATCGATCTTTACTTCTCTTAACTTTCCCTGTTTTAATTTCTACATCAAAAAAAAGTACTAATACTATTTCCTGCACTATTAATTACTCTCTCATTAGTATCATTTAATTAATTAAATAATATATAAAATGAAATTTTTGACTGTATTTTTAATACTCCTTTTTAGCAATCATACACAGGCACAAGATTCTAGAGACAGTGTCATTAAGGCCTTCTTTGTATCGTATCAAGAGCTAAATTTTGATAAAATGGTTTCATATTACAATGAAAACGTGACTTTTAATGATCCAACTACAGTAATATTTGGTCAACCTGTTTCATTAAAAAGTGTAGATGCAATAAGAAGCTATTTCACCGAGAACATGAAAGGTAGTTTCTTTAATACTGAAATTACTATTGAGCGTATGTTTCACGTATCAAATATTTCAGTTGTAACATTGAATTTCAAATCACAAGTATCATCAAAAAATTTTGGTGGATCTGCTGAGAATAAAGTTCAAATATCCATTCCTATGACCACGATCTTCACATTTGATTCTAATAACAAAGTTTTGTCACATACTGATTACGCAGATTATTCTGAATACATGAATCAAGCACGTGAGCAAATACAAAATTAGTCACTTTTCTCAACACTGTTATGATTCAAACACAAACAAATTCACTAGTTGTTGTTTTTATATTGCTATTTTCAACAACTGTATTCAGTCAAAATTTAGATGTTAACTGGTCTCATGCACAATCTAAAATTGATTCTTTAATTGAAGCATATTCATATACCTCTCTTTTTAGGGGTAATATCCTGGTCTATCATGAGGGTGGAATTAAATACAATAAGTCTTTTGGATATGCCAATGATGATTGGGAAATCCCTAATTCAGAATCTACTCTATTCAGATTAGGCTCTATTACAAAACCAATTACAGCGTTAGGGATCCTTACTTTAATTGAAAATGAAAAGCTAGAATTACATACCAAGCTAAGTGATTTATATGATTTTGATAGTCCATTAAATCAAATTACTATTGAAGAACTCCTTACGCATACAAGTGGCTTACCACAAGATGTTGATACTCTTGAGACATATGATCATCATAAATTTTCAAGAGATGAAATAATCTCTTTTATATCTGAACTCTCAATCTCCAAAAATAAATCACCACAATTTTCATACTCTAATATCGGGTATTACCTGCTCGGTGATATTATCCAGTTGGTATCAGGACAAAGTTATTATAGCTATTTAAATAAAAGTGTATTTATTCCTTCAAACATGAAAAATACTGTAGTTGATAAACCAGCTCAGAAAATTAAAAATCGAGCTACTGGGTATGACGATGGTCCGGATAATAATGGATTTGCTACTGAAGTTGTGGCAGATTTCATTGAGCCTGAAAATGATCTAGGTAATGGAAGCTTGATTTCATCGACTACTGACCTATTGAATTTATACCTGTCTCTAAAAGAAAAAAAAGTTTTAAAGAGTAATTTGTTGGATTCAATGTTTACAGCTCAGAACGAAAACTATGGATATGGGTGGTGGGTGTATAATGGTGAACATAAAATGATAATGCATAGTGGCAATATTTCTGGTTTTACCTCAAGCATTCTTTTTTACCCTGATCTGGATTTTGTTGTAATACTCCTAGCAAATACAAGTAGTGTAAATGGACAAAGTGTTTCATTAGGAATTCGAAATTTGATATTTGGTCGTGAGTATTATAAACCAAAAATTCGTAACGCAATCTCTGGATATGAATTTAGTCGTGAGATAAAAGGAGTATATGAAAACCCATACTTCAACCTGGAACTGGACATATTTGATGGGAGACTTTATGTCAAAACACCGGGTGATCCATGGGAAGAGTTATATGCAGAATCTGGAACGTATTTCTTTTCAAAATTACATGACTTTAGGATTAGTTTCGCTGATAAAAAGTTCAATAAGGGAACACTCTTCTTCGGTGATATGGAAGTCAATTTTACACGTCAACAATAGGTTTTATACACTTTAAAATGAAAATATCTTTTATTTGTATTTTAGTAATACTACTTGCAACAATTAATTCTAAAGCACAAAGTAACTTACTAAGTTCGGAACGTTTACAAAGCCGTATCAAGAATGAAATGTTGACTTTTAAAATGTCTTTAAATGGAGATTCTACAGGTTACTCTATTGTTAATTACCAAACTAAAAATAATATTCTCGAAATATCAGAGGATGTCAATACAGTCATATCAGGCAATACCTTTATAGAAAAAATTAGCGCTTCAATTGATTTAAATAAACAACGTGTTACTTCAACAGAAATTTTTATTGATTATGGGGGCCAATCTTCAAAAATTAAAAGTACCTGGGAATCAGATAGTATTATTATTGTTTCTGCAAATGGAATCGACTCTACATTAAAAGCTAAAGAAAATCATATTTTAAGATTTGTCAGCCTTTTTGTTTTACCCTCCCTAATTCATGATGAAGAGAAAAATATTAATTATACTCAATTTTACCCTGCTGATATTGGATTCAGACTAATAACAGCTGAGCCATCAGGAAGTACTATTCTTGAGTCACGCTTTGGACCGACCCCGGTTAACATTCTTAAGTTGAATGGTGGAATAACTCCCCAAACTTTTTATATAAATAAAGATAATCATCGAATAGTCCGGATTGAGTTACCTGAAATGGGATGGGTGTACGAATTAGTTAGTATTGAATAAAAGATGATATACAAATCTATTTTTTTAGTTGATTTGAATACCTGACAGGTAGCATTTCAGGTCTTTTCAGACTTATCCTCCAAATCAAAGTTTTCTATCATTTAGTTCGAAACAGTGATAAAATAGTTCAGAAATAAGTTTTGAACCTTTTCTTACGATGATTACCCGTATACATCTATCGCAATCATTAATGTGGTAGTCAATTCAAGAATTAAATGTTTATACATCATCTGAGAATCCTATTCCGAAATATTAAAAGAGCTTTTTTCTCATTAACTAATATTCTAGGAAAAGTAAATCTAAGTTTTAATTTATTCTTTTATAGTATAACCAGCGTTATTCTGATGGGATTCTCTACCTTTATCCTTAATACTTCGAAAGTTGCACGAACAAAGCCTGTCGAAGCTCTTAAAATTGATTAATCCCAAATATTTGGATCTATGTATAATTATCTGAAGACCATTTTATTATGCAATCTACTTATGATGGGCATATTACCCTCAATAAATGCACAAGATGAAAATTTAAATATCATCAACTTTGAGCAAATTATTGACTCAACACTTAATAAATATTTGGTTAACAATCCGTACCCAAGTGCATCTGTTTCTATTGTTTTGAGGGACTCTATTTACATAAGCAAAGGGTATGGATGGCAAGATACAAATAAGAGCTTTGCAGTTAACAATAATACAGTTTTTAACGTAGCCTCGGTTTCTAAGATTTTTGTTTCTATCGCTATAATGCAACTTGTAGAACAAGGTAAAGTTAATCTTTTTGATCCAGTCACAAACTACCTTGACGGTTACCCTGAATATCTCAATGATATTAAGATCTGGCACTTGTTAACCCATACAAGTGGACTTGATGTAATGAGTCATGATACTCAGCCTCCTACACGTCCACTTATGCCAATGGGCGAATATTATCGAAAAAATATTTCTGAGATCGTTTTCACCCCTGGTGATCAAATCAATTATTCTAATCACGGAATGGCTCTTGCCGGGCATATTGTTGAAGTAGTTAGTAATCAAAACTTTAGTGACTACACTCGAACTCATATTTTTGAACCTCTTGGCATGAGACACAGCTCTTTTAAACAACCAATACCTGATAGTCTTTTGGGTAAATTAGGAAAAGAAAGGTTCGATCAAAATGAATGGGTCATTCCCTATCCTTCAGCTTCTTTAGTTAGTACTTCTGATGATATGGGAAAATTAATGCTTACTTTATTCTCAGGAAACTCCCCTATTCTCACCGAAGATTCGATCAATAAAATTTTATCGCGCCAATATTCACCTGAAAGAGATATGCCTGGAATTGGCTTAAGTTTTTTTGAATCTGAATTCGATGGGCACCAGTTTTTTTATCATACTGGATCAAAAGATCATTTTGCAATTATAGCTCTAGTGCCTGACCTAAAGCTAGGTATATATATGGCAATGAATGCAGATCATGGAGATAGTTCTCTTCGACAAAGATTGGTTAAGACAATTATTAAAAACATTGATCCCAATGGAGATATCACATTCAGAAATAATTACGAAAGCTTACAACCCCGGGAAGGACTTGAAGAGTATCTTGGGACTTACAGATTCAATATGATACCTCAGAAAAGCATCGGTAAATTAATGGGGTTATTTTCAGACTTAGAAATTGAACTTGGAGAAGATGGATTTTTGAAAGCAGATGGAAATAACCAGATTAAAATGTTTAAAAAAGATTTGTTCAGAACATCTGATGGATCATATTTATTCTTCCGAAGAGATGAAAATAATCAAATAAGAAATTTATTTATTAATTCACCATTAAATGATAGTGTAAGTTTAGTTAAACTTAAATGGTGGGAGAAAAGCACATTACATTTAATAATATTTTTACTGAGTGCGTTAGTTATACTAGTCAGCATTTTTAGAATCTTGATAGTAAAAACTCTCCACAAAATAAATCATATGGAGCCAAAATACTCTAACAGAGAGAATTACCTTATTAACTACCACCTTATCTCGCTACTCACATTCATCATTATTCCAACTACGATTGCTTATCTGATATTTACAAGTGATGCAAAAACAAGTTATAGATTATCAAAAATATTAACTATTGCCCAAATCGAATTATATATATCTGTAACTTTAGCAGTGACTAATCTTCTTTTTTTAAGAGAAATTTGGCGATTAAACTACTGGAGTAAATGGTCCAGAATACTATATACAACTTTTTGCTGTGTATTTATTTTACTCTTATGGAGCTTAAATTACTGGAGCGTACTCTTTTAAGAACTATAGATTTGTTTTACTATCGTTACACATCACAGAATTAAAAAAGCCCTAACACACTATTTTAAAATGTATTAGGGCTTTTATCAAGCTCCCCGGGTTGGATTTGAACCAACGACCGATCGGTTAACAGCCGATTGCTCTGCCACTGAGCTACCGAGGAAGATGTTCTTCTTTTCTGAAGAGCAGTAAATATAAAAAGAATGTTAACCGACAGTCAATATTAATTTCGGTTTTTTTTAATAAAAAACGTTAGAAAGAACTAAACCTTTCGCAGGAGCTGTGTAGGTTGAAATATCAGCTTCAGGATTCTCCAACTTCTCTTTGAAATCTTCTACCGAAAGCTTTCCTTTCCCCACTTCTACCATCGTGCCAACAAGGCGCCGTACCATATTTCTTAAAAAACGATTCGCCTGTATTCTGAAAATAATTTTATCATCAGCTTCTTCTAACTCCGCATTCATAATTGTGCAAAACGTTGTATAGTTTTCTTCATTGAATTTGGAAAATCCACTGAAATCAAATTCTCCTTTCAATAGCTGAACACACTCTTTCATTTTTTGTAAGTCGACATTTCTACCCGGCCACCAGGCTATTCTGTTTTTCAGAGGAGAGGACACTTTCAGTATCGCATATTCATATTCTCTGGAGCTTGCATCAAAGCGAGCGTGAAATTCAGAGTGTACCTCTTCTATTTTATGAACCTGGATTTCCTTTCCAACCAATCCATTCACACCAAAAAGGAGTTTATCCCGATCTAAGGCATCAGGTAAATCTACATGTGCAATTTGTCCTTTCGCATGCACACCGGCATCGGTTCTCCCCTGCCCGATAATATCTATCGGTTCCTGGAGGATCTGGCTCATCGCTTTTTCAATTTCCTCTTCTACTGTTCGGGCATCAGGCTGTATTTGCCATCCTGAAAAATTAGTACCGTCGTATTCTATGGTAAGTTTGTACCGCTTCATCGATTTAATTAAAAATCGAATCGAAGATGTGCTGTAACTCCAGGCTGACCAAATTCATTGAGGTAAGACATACTGGCCTGAGGCGCATTGTCCCAGATTCTTCGGGCGTGATTGTAAGCACTTAGTCCACTAATTACCCGATTCACAACCATCAGTGTGATGATAGTTGGGAGCTGATTATTATTTTTATCAACCCTTTCACGCATATCCTGGTATCGAAACCTGCTTTCGTCATCGACCCAGTTCCATTCGTTTCCTGGAACATCAGCGAGCAGGTTATTCCAGTTTCGTGCTCGTTGTTGATAATCGTTAAACTCTTCAAGATTATCGTAATTTGCTACAGCAAGTAAGAAATCCCTGTCACGACCAGCGATATTTGCATTCGCTCTTGATAAGGCGTAGGTCTCGAGTTCTGTTTCCAGGTAGCTTCCACGAACCCGTAAACCTGCATAAGAAAGTATCATGACAACATCAGCAGCAAGGTGGTATTGCCCACGAGTCCAGTTGGTTTTGTCCACATAATGATGCCCCCAACCCGGCACAACTAACGACCGAAGAAAGGCGGTTCTTGGTGAAGGCAGATTCATTTCTGAATCAAATTCCTGGGCTTGCACACAAAACGGAGCCAATGCAATAATCACAAGCAATCCAAAATTCATAATTTTGAATTTTAAATTTTGAATGATTTGCTTGTTCATATCAGAATAAATTGATTAAGAAATTGCATCCTTTTGTTTACTTCTTTCTCTTCCCCAATGTCGGAAAATCGAGAGGCTGAATCCACCCATCAGTAAAAAGGTACCTGCCCAGACTACAGAAATGAATGGTTTTTTCTCAGCTACAACGAGCACCCAGTCTTCTTCGTATACTTCATCCAATCCAACTATTTCCAGTTCTATAGAACTGTCTTCAGGATTAACTTTAGTGAACTGGAATGACAGATTATGTGAAGTCAGATTTACCGGAGGCGACATCACGAAGTTTTGATCATCTTCCATAAAAATAGCAAACAGCGGCTCTATAATATTCAACTGGCCACTAGGTTCATGAAAAACTTCCACTCTGGCGCGGATACCAATACTCGTATTTGGAGGAAGATTCACACTATCGGCTTGTACAAAATCCACGAAACTAAATTTGAAGCTTCCTACTTCTTTAGTTTCTCCTTTCTGGAATGAAATAGTTTGAACATCCTCTTCCTGACTTTCATCTGAAGCCGGCTGAACCATTTGTGTTTTCTCGATTTGATCATTACGATCCTCCACGAAAGAACTTCCGGCCACGTATAAATAAATATCACTCATTAAGCCGGTGCGTACATCAGGATCTACCGACCAGTTTACATTTTGTGCATTTGAAGTAGTTAACATCGGATACACTTCAGGATAGAGGTAATACAAAAACTTACCATCCTTATTTTCAAAGCGAATCTTGTAAGTTTGTTGACCCGGTCGGTTTTGATTGCTTAAATCATAACCTTCATAAGTAACCCAATACTTATCATTAAGAAGCTTAGGCTTATTAAGAAATAGTTCGAGCATATCCACTGTTTGAGAAACCCTGAACCCTTGCTCATCGTTAATTTCACCTCGAAGTACAGCTGCGTTATAATTCTCGGTATTTTTATCTAACAATGGACGGTTATATGCTGATGAGGCCAATATCCCTACCAGAAGCAACCCAAAACCAACATGGGTTAAGGAACCACCAATAAGTTTAGGGTTCTGAATTGCAAGTCTCCCCAACACCCACGAATTACCAACTATTGCAAAGAAACCTGCAAACAGATACAGCATATAATAAGCGTTTCGAACATCACCGATTATTACAGAAGCAACGGTCAGTAATGAAGTGATCAGCAATGGATAAATAAGTGCTGTTGCCAGAGTTTCCAGGTCATATTTTTTCCAAAACAGATATTGACCAATGACAGTAAGTAATGCCATTAAAATCGCGATTGGCATGCTCCAGTCATTATAGAAACTGATTTCCGGAGGGGTTGGATTTTCATTAAACAGCAAGCCTATAATCGGTGAACTGGTTCCTAAAATAATCACCAATCCCAACACAAAAAGCATTACAGCTCCCGTAAACGTCATGAACTCCCGACTCAGAATTTTTGCTTCTTTTTCTGGTGATGGAAGTTCTTTATATCTCCAGGCAAACATCCCGAATCCAAGTCCGGTTATCACCAACATGAAAACCAGCAACTGATTGTACAGACCAAGATCAACAAAACTGTGTACCGAAGAATCAGCCAAAATTCCGGAGCGTGTCAGGAAAGTCTCATATACGATCGCTACATAAGCAAGAATCGCAAAAATGAGTGATGACTTTTGAGCCACTGAGCTTTTACGTTGAATAATCATTGTATGAATTCCGGCAGTACCGATCAGCCATGGAACTAAAGAAGCATTTTCAACGGGATCCCAGGCCCAGAATCCACCAAAAGAAAGAGTTACGTACGCCCAGTATCCTCCAAGAAAAATTGCTGTCAATAAAGACAGGTTCGAGCCCAGAGTCCAGGGAAGCGCCGGACCAACCCATTCATTATACTTTCGTTTCCAGAGTGCTGCCATCGCAAAACAATAAGGAATTGTCATCATGGCAAAGCCAACAAAAAGAATAGGTGGATGAATCATCATCCATGGGCTTTTCAGTAAGTCATTGAGCCCGGTTCCGTCAGAAGGAACAAAATCAGGATTGGCCTGAATAAAGGGCGCATTCGGCATTTCTTCTGCAATCGTTCTGAAAGGTGATGCTCCTAATGTGACATCACCAAACCTCCACCCTACAATCATCGAAATAAGAAACAGCTGCGTTAATCCAAGAAAGAAAAGTACCGGCGCTTTATAGGGAGCTCTTGTCCATCTAATCAACCCGAGACCTGCGATCCATGAGAATATAATCCACAACATGAAGCTACCTTCTTGTCCACCATAGAATGCAGAGAAAAGGTATTTAGGAGCTAAGTCCAAACTAGTGTAATTAAATACATAATAGTATTGGAATTGGTGTTGAAAGAGGAGCATCACCAGAATGACAGAGGCTGCAATCATGAACAACCCCTTAATCACAAACATCCAGTTTCCGATTCTCAGCTTTTTATCATCGTCGTTTTTGGCAGCGATGTAGTAATAAACCAGCGATATTAAACAAAAAAGGAAAGATAGTGTGATAAGTAACTTTCCAACGATTCCTGTGACAGGACCAAATTCAGTCATGTTAGCTCTCTGAGGCTTTTACGTATTCGGATGGGTCAGCGTTATTATATTTTGACGGGCACTTCATGAGCATTTCATTCGCATAGAATACATCATTTCTCATCTCCCCGATAACCACTAAGCGATCCGCCTCTTCAAAATTATTAGGCTTTGGACGAGGATAAATTACTTTTCGGATGTTTCCTGACTCATCTTTCATGTGAAAGGTAAACTGCATGGTTTCTTTGGAAAACCCATATTCCTGAGAATTATCCCAGGTGCCCGGAACATGGGCGCTACCCATTTCCTTAGCAGTTTCAAAATCTGTGTACGTACTAATGCTTTCTCCAAGATTAAACATTAACAAAGAGGTAAAGGCCACAATGGCTATGATTCCCAGAATAACTTTTGGTTTCATTTTTGATCCGTGGAATTAATTTTTTCTTCTAATGAGGATACTTTTGAATCAACCCGAAACATGAAGAATAGCAGTACAGCCCATATAATAAGTGTAACTCCAAGTACAACAAATATTAAATCGTTTGAATACATAAGCGAGATGAACGCGTTTGTTTGTTCTAATTCTGCTCCGCTCCACTTATCAGCGTAAGCTTGTGTAAGAGTATCAACGACAGCAACTGAATCTTCTTGCATCGAATTCCTTTAGTTCTGCAAATTTACAAATTTTCAATACGGGATTGAACTGTTTTATAGCGATGAACGATATCATAAATCCAAAAAGCTACCGCGATAAACCCAATCATAGCCGGGTATAAAATGTAGCGTAGTTCAGCAGCGGTAACTTCACTAAACGCCGGATTTCCATCCGCTCCGGGATGCAGGCTAGTTAGTTGTCTCGGAACTACATACAGCAAAAACGGAACCGTGGTAACCGCAAAAATATTATACACTGCTGATATTTTAGCTCGTTTTTCTTCGTCATCAAAAGCCGACCTAAGTACAAAGTAAGCCACGTAAATCATCATGGCCAAGGCCGCTAAATTCATTTTTGGCTCAGCAAACGTCCACCAGGTTCCCCAGGTAAAGCGCGCCCAGAGCGAGCCGGTCATCAACCCACACACTCCAAAAATCATTCCTACTCTTGCTGCTGACTCTGCTTTTATATCAAACAGAAGATCAGGAGAATTCAAATACCTGATGCTGTACACTAAGCTCACGGTGAACATAGAAAACATGGCCATCCACATGGGCACATGGAAGAAAATATTCCGGGCAGTTTGTTCCAAAATTGGAATCTCAGGAATCTGTATTAAGATACCTCCGGCAATAACCAGTGTCATCCAAACAGCTACAACGTATTTCCAGGCTTTCAAATCGTAAAAGTGATTTATGAGATTGAGTTCCTAAGATATGAATAAGTAGGAAATTTTGTACGCAAAGAATGGCTTGATCCGGTAACTCCTTACAACTTATAACACCCTTGGTAAAACTTCATTTCCAAAACTCAATTAAAACTCATTTATTCATTTTTATTTAACAAACTGTTCAAAAATGAAAGCTATTAAGGGTTCCAAAATTTCCTCTTACCTATTTCTATTTACTATCCTTTTCTCTTCAAATTTATTGGCACAGAAAGCGAACTTCGAACTGGCTGAACGCTTTACTACCCAGAAAATGGATAAAATGATTGGAACAACCGATGTAATTCCACGCTGGATCGAAAACACCGATAATTTCTGGTATGAATACAGCACTGCTGACGGAACCAATTGGTTTTATGTGAATGCTTCCCAACGGTCTCAGCGCGAGCTTTTTGACAGAGAAGAGCTGGCAGGGAAACTGAGTGAAGAGTTCAAACGCCCCTTCAATGCAAAAGATTTAGATCTGGATGGTTTCGAGTATAACACCGACCGGGAGCTTTTTACCTTTCATGTTGATAGTATCGAATTTACCTACTCTGTGAATGGAAGTAACCTGATAAAAGGAGATTCACTGGAAGCTGAAAAAAGAGAACCCTGGGCTACCTACTCTCCCGACAGCACCTGGATCGCCTATGCCAAAAATCACAACCTGTATTTGATGAGTTCTGATACTTCAGATACAACCGAACATCAACTCACAACAGATGGAGAACGCTGGTTTAGCTATGCTTGGAATCAGGGAGATACAACCAAAGATGAAAAACAAAGAGCAAGAGTCCAGTGGTTCGATGACGAAAAGAAGCTTTATGTCGAACGATCTGATAACCGGAAAGTTGAAGAGCTCTGGGTGATAGATATGCTGAAAAAACGCCCTGAGCTTCAAACCTATAAATACGGAATGCCTGGCGAAGAAGAAGTTGGTATCGACTATGTAGAGATTTTTGATGTGGAATCGAAAGAACGTATGATCCTTGATTTAGCAAAATGGGAAGATCAGAATTTAAATGCTGGTTTCGGGAACACGCAAACGGGAAAATACCTGTCTAACTCATCCGGTGAACTTTATATAAGTCGCCTGAACCGTGCAGCGAGTAAAGTAGATGTACTAAAAGCAGATACAGAAACGGGCGAGATTGAAGTAATCCTCAGTGAAGAAAGTAAACCTTACTGGAACTGGCGGTTTATGGATGTGGCCGTGATCAATAATGGAGAAGAATATCTGTGGTGGAGCGAACGCTCTGGCTGGGGGCAGTTTTATCGGTATGACAACACTGGAAACCTCAGAAATCAGATTACAGATGGTAATTTTGTAGCTGGAAGTATTGTTAAGATTGATACGGCAGCACAGACTATCTTCTTTCAGGGATACGGACGTGAAGAAGGACAACATCCTTACTATGAAAATCTGTATAGCGTAAAATTTGATGGGAGTAATTTCAAACACTTGACTCCTGAAAATGCCAATCACCGTATCTTTGCTTCGGATGAAGGTAACTATTTTGTCGATAATTTTTCCACGGTTGATCAACCCACTAAGTCGGTATTAAGAGACGGTTCCGGTAGAATCATTCTTGAGCTTCAGGAAGTAAACATTTCCAGAGCAACTGAATTGGGATGGAAATTCCCTGAGATGTTTACTGTGAAAGCTGCAGATGGAGTTACCGATCTATATGGCGTTATGTGGAAACCGTTTGATTTCGACTCCACCAAAAACTATCCGGTTATTTCATATGTGTATCCCGGACCTCAAACTGAACCTTTCCCAATTCGATTTGGAGATTCAAGACATCAAACCCTTGCACAGGTTGGTTTTGTAGTTGTTGCCTTCGGGAACCGTGGTGGTTCTCCTCTTCGAAGCCGCTATTATCATACGTTTGGGTATGGCGACTTGCGGGATTATCCTCTGGCAGATAATCGCTATGGGCTAGAGCAATTGATCGGGCGACATTCATACATCAATGGAGATAAAGTGGGTATTTATGGACACTCAGGGGGTGGATTCATGTCTACGGCAGCGATTCTTACCCACCCTGATTTTTATGATGTAGCCGTTTCATCAGCCGGGAATCATGATAACAATGTATACAACCGATGGTGGAGTGAAACCCATAATGGAGTAAAAGAAACGGTAAAAACCGTTAAAGAAATGGGCGAAGACAGTGTGGAAGTAGAAAAGAAAATTGTGACCTTCGATGGCCCCATTGAAACCAATGTTTCTTTAGCCGAAAACCTGCAAGGTAAACTGCTACTCGTTCACGGTAATATTGATAACAATGTGCACCCTGCAAATACTATCCGTCTTGTAGATGCACTTATCAAAGCAGGCAAGCGTTTTGATATGATGATGTTACCAGGCCGTAGACATGGCTTTGGTCCTTCCATGCCGTATTTCGAACGCATGTACTGGTACTACTTTGCTGAGCATTTATTAGGTGATTACAGAACCAATGTGGATTTCAATATTCCTGAAGATGAGGATTGATTATTGAATAGTATTCCTATTTAGGCAGGAATGACTTTTCCTTTCTAAACTGAAGTTAGTGCTGAATTATTCTGATAAACCTTCTCTCTACGTGTAATCGTCAAGCTCCACGCAATTCCTGCAAGAACAGCCATCGAACCGTAGATCATAATCAAGGATTTTATTTCTATCAGTTCGAATTCGAGAACTAGTGAAGCAATCATTACAGACACTGAATTAGCGAGTGTAAAGAGTAGCCATTCGGTACTGAATATCCTGCCCCGAAAGGTATCTTTGGTTCGTTTTTGAAGTAACACGGTACTCATAACCCAGTTAGCGCCGGAGGCCGCGTGAGCAAATAGAACAAAGATAATCATTACCCAAATAGTGTTAGTGAAGCCTACTACCATATACATGCAACCAGCAATAAAGAAAGCTCCTCCCATCACCATTACCCAGTCTTTTTCATCAGGGAATAACCGACGCCCGATAATAGGCCCGATTCCTGTCCCTATTCCCCGGGCTGCATATAGAAGTCCAAGACCAATACTCCCCATTTTTAGCACATCTTCACTTACAATAATCAACATGTACACCAGACCACCCAGAAAAGCACTTGATACTCCCTTAGCAATACTAGGGCGAAGAATGTGGTGATTTCTGGTCAAATACTTCGCTCCTTCTTTAATCCCAATCAGTGGATTTCGGGTATCTTCTTTTTCTTTTGCACTCATCTCTTGTTGTGGAATAACTGCACGGTAAATGAAGAAAGCAGAAAGGATATAAGTCGCCGCATCCAGAATAAGCACCCAGTCTGTTCCTAACAGTTCCGTAGCAAATCCCCCTATCGCCATCCCGGAAGTAAAAATAATGCTCCAGGTTGCGGTCGAAATTACATTAGCATCCACAAGTTCTTCTTCGGTAGTTACATTAGGAATTGAAGATGTCTTAGCCGGTTCGAAAATGGCAGAGAGCATCATTTGGATTGAAGTCAGTACGAATGCAATCCATAACATTTCCTGTGATTGCACAACAAGAATTCCCAGAACAGCTACTGCCCGGGCAACATCACATGCCATCATCAGTTTTCTACGATTAAACCGGTCTGTAATATATCCGGCAAAAGGTGAGAAGAACGCCAGACTCAGCATTTTCACAATAATGATCAAACCCAGCAGAAATTCCGAATCAGAGTATTTGGCTATGATCGCATATAAAGCTAATAATCCAAACCAATCCCCAAAATTAGAGACCGACTGTGCTAACCATAATCGCCGGTAATTTTCGTTGTTTTTTAGAAGTGTGTAGTAAGGTTTTAAAGAGTTTGACAAGGGCAAATAGGTTTCAATATCCAATATTCAACAAGGAATAATCAATGATCATTTGTTATTTATTTCATCGAATGTTGATTATTTTATTCCTGTGCTACCAAACCCGCCTTCTCCGCGATCAGTTTCATCTAATTCAGAAACTTCTCTGATAGGTAGTTGAACCACGGGAGCAATCACCATTTGAGCGATGCGATCGCCGTGGTTTACCTCAAAATCTTCCTGTCCATGATTGATTGCAATTACTTTAACCTCTCCCCTGTAATCGGCATCTATAGTCCCTGGTGAATTCAGCATGGTGATTCCATTTCTAATCGCCAGACCACTTCTGGGTCGGATTTGAGCTTCGTAGCCTTCTGGCAACGCCATTTGTAATCCGGTTGGAATCAACGTTCGTTCTCCCGGTTTCAAGGTGATCGGTTCTTCTAATGCTGCCCTGATATCCATCCCTGCTGCGGAACTGGTTTCATATCCCGGCAAAGCTAAGTCCTTGGCATGTGGAAGTTTCTTAAACTGAATCTGACTCATAATTCTTCGCGTTTATATTCGATCAATCTTACTATAGCATTCCCCAAAAATACTTTTACCCGTGCTTCAAGGGGGACTCTGAGTTCGTCATCCCGAAACCATGCCCGGAATTCTCCTGAAAAACCAAAAGGACCTTCAATATTTTCAGTGGTTCCACCGGTTAGATATGCCTGAACAGGTTCATCAAAAGCAGCGTACTTTCTTTTCTCCAGTTTGGATGGGTTTTCAAAATGAATCGCTCCTGCTTTCTTAGTTACATACACCGGCATGGAATTATCCACATCCCCGCCCGCAAACAATCGGGAAAAATAGAAAATGATATGTCCGGCCGTAGCGGGTTCTTCCAGTGCTAAGGTATCTCGGGTATCATCTTCTTCTTTATAAGTAACCACTCCGTTCTCGCGATCGAACACATATTCAATCTCTTTGAACTTATTTTCATCGATATTGTCTTTCCAGTAGTATGAGGTAACAGGAAGTCCATCTTCGTTTTCATAAAAAAAACTATGAAACTCATCGATTTCTGTACCCATAAAAGGGATTTTGGGATTGGATTCAATCTTAGTGAACAAATGCTTGTGCAGCTTTCCGTTGAACATAGTATCAGGCAATAAGCTCACTTCCACCCATCCAAGCTTGAAAAACCCATATTTAACTTCATAACGAAAAGTCTCTTTCACTGAGAACAGGTCATCAAGAGTAGGTTGTCCTTCAGGTGTGGATTGAGCTACTGCCAATCCAGGTATTAAAAGAAAAAATAGAAGTAAGAAACGTTTCATATATGATGTAAAATTTTAGAGTACAACGTTTCAATCTTCAAGTAGTTCATTTTCTTTTAAAAAATTTTCGAAGGCTTCTTCATCATAGCCTACCAAAACTCCATCTTCATACACCAAAACCGGGCGCTTGATCATGCTTTGATTTTGTTCAAGCACTTCCAACATTTCATCTTTTGACAAATCTTTGTCTTTCAATTCTAAGTTACGGTAGGTAGTCCCCCGTTTGTTAACCAGAACATCCAATCCAACCTTAAACTCAAGATCCTTGATCTCGTCTAACGTAAGTGGCTCTTTTTTTACGTCAATGAATTCGAACTCAACTTCTTTTGAGTCTAACCATTTTTTTGTAGCTCGGATTTTGTCACAATTTGGGATACCAATAAGATGTAGCATGCGTTTTTGCTGAATAGTTTTGTATTTTGATTAAAGATAAGGTTTGTACCTACAACTTCGAATGATTTTAAGTTCTTTTCGGATGAATTTATCCCGGCTGATTTTACTCCTCCCTGTTTACCTGGTAATGCTCTCCTGCACAAACAATGATGCGCAATCTGAGTTTGAGCAAAAAGCATACGCATTACCTGAAGGCATAACACGAACCGATCAAAACGGCACTGTGGTAGGTGATGAAGATCAGGACGACTGGAGAACTTCTCCTTTCTATGCCGGACTTGCTGAAATAGAACCCGCCTTTCCAAACCCACTTTTATATAGTGAAACTGCATCAGTTGAAGTATTTTTGAATGGTACACCTTTTACTTCCATCTTAGAACTTGGATATTTCGATTTTCAGGATCGCTGGACTCAGATCGACCTTGAACAGGATATTTCTGAATTTAGTGTAAGCTCGCTCACTATCGACCCACAGTTGTTTGGATCGAATGCCAGCCTTGCCCGGGGAACCTATAGAGTTATTGTTTTCGATGGTAATCAACGTGTAATAACCTACGGAGATATTACCATTGAATAGGTTGTGATAGTTTGCAACTCGCTCTATCTTTCGCCTATGAGAAAGCTAATCCCATCTGAAAAACTGGTACTTAAAAGCCTCATTTTTCCAGAACCATATGAAGTGATTCTTGAAGAAACAGGGTCTGATACCGGAGCTCTTCGGGATGATTTAATCAACCTGATGAACTACCGACTTATTGAAGTTGTCAACAATGATAACGAATTAGAGCCGGGCACCTCTTTTTATGATGCGGACAACCTACAGGATTTCTCATTCCGGGCCACTAAGACAGGGTTAAAACATATTCGGGAGATCGTATGAAATTTGAAGCTAATCTGAACGACCAAAGCATCGATATCGAAATCAATGATGAAAATTCCACCTTTACTTCTGGCGATACCTCCGGCAACTTTAAGTTTTCGTTTGAAAACGGTCGGTACTTTTTACGTTTGGGAACAAAAGCGTATAAAATCGATAATGTTAGTTATGACGGTTCAGACATTACTTTTTCAATAAATGGAAGTTGGCACACCGTTTCAGTAAAAGATGAACAGGAGTTACTGCTCGACAGTCTTGGCTTTAAAACCGGATCCGATTTGGCTGAAGGTTCCCTTAAAGCCCCGATGCCGGGTAAAATACTGGACATATTGGTTAGCATTGGTGATGAAGTCACCAAAGGTCAACCCGTTGTTATCCTGGAAGCCATGAAAATGGAAAACGAGTTAAAATCACCCATCGATGGTACTGTGGCTAGCATTGATGTTGAAACCGGACAATCATTAGAAAAAAACACCCCTATTCTGGAGATAGAAGCAGTTGGATAAATTTATTATTGAAGGCGGCACGCCTCTTGTTGGAACTATACCTGTAAGCGGATCAAAAAACGCAGCATTACCTATTATTGCTGCCGCTTTGTTAGGTGATTCGGAAACCATTATTCATAATATCCCCCGGTTACAAGACATCTACACCTTCAATAATGTATTACGTGTAGTTGGCGCTAAAGTAGATTTCAAAGAACAAGAAAATACAGTTTCCATTGATCCGACTTCGGTTTCTTATCTGGAGGCACCCTATGATTTAGTTAGAAAGATGCGCGCTTCATTCTATATGCTGGGCGCTTTAGTTGGCAAACATGGAGAAGCTAAAGTTTCTCTTCCGGGCGGATGCGCTTGGGGACCCCGCCCAGTCGATTTGCACTTGAAAGGCATGGAGGCGATGGGTATCAATATAGTTCTGGAAAAAGGATATGTAATTGCCACAGCAGAGAAAACCTTGAAAGGCGGAAGTTTTACGCTGGAACCGAGTAGCGTGGGTGCTACGGTGAATTTACTCCTGGCAGCTGTGTTAAAAGCCGAGAAATTTGTTATTAAAAATGCTGCCAAAGAGCCGGATGTGGTTCAACTTTGTAATGTATTGGTAAAGATGGGTGCCGATATTGAAGGTATTGGAACAGGTGAGCTCACCATCCGAAAAGTAGATTCACTAAAAGGCGTCGAAATTAGTAACGATCCGGACCGCATTGAGCTAGGCACTTATATGGTTGCAGGAGCTATGATTCCCGGCTCTGATCTCACCCTCACAGGCTGCAATCCTGATCACCTTGGAAACTTCCCTGAACTTCTCCGAAAAACAGGAACCAAAGTGGATGTGGATGGAACTGTTATCAAAGTTAAAGCGCCGGAGAAACTAAAGCCCGTTTCCATCAAAACAGATATTTATCCCGGTTTCCCTACCGACTTACAAGCCCAGTGGGCTACGATGTTAACACAGGCCGAAGGTGATTCCAAAGTCACTGACACTGTCTATTTCGATCGTTTCAGCTATGTACCTGAACTGGTTCGCCTAGGCGCTGATATGCACAACGAAAAGAATACCGTTCACATCAAAGGTAAAACTCCATTAACAGGTGCTTCAGTTATGAGTACCGACCTCCGAGCGAGTGTGAGTCTGGTCTTAGCCGCCATGGCTGCTGAAAATACTTCTGAAGTACTCCGGGTATATCACCTCGATCGGGGATATGAGTCTCTGGAAAATAAGCTCAATCCGGTAGGTGCTAAATTGACCAGGGTTGGGGAATAATTTCCTGGTTATAGCGAGCAGCGCGAAGCAATCCCGGAATCGAAGCCTCAAAGAAAGATTGCTTCGTCGATGTTTCCTATGACTTACATTCAGCTATAACCTCCTCGCAATGACTGCATTTAATATTTTGAGTTATTACAAATCTCCCTTTGAAGGGAGACCAAAATCATAGTACAGATTATTTTGTGAGGGATGACGAAACTTGAAAAAAGCCTCTTACCTTTCCGACACCCTCCGTCCCTTAGGCACACCTCCCTCAAGGGAGGACTTGTCACTGTTCTGGAAAAGAGTCTAATCGAAGTGCCCCCTACAGAACCCGGATCAAGTCCGGGATGACGGCTTAGTAGGGATTTATCTTTATAATCAAGCGAAGGGTTTTAACCCTTCGAAATATCAAAAAGGTCATTGCCATCCGTCGGATGACTGAGAAGTAATCAACTTTTCGAACTTCAACATCGGGATCACTTCGCTTCGCTCGTGAATGGCTAAAGGTTCGTAAAACATCTTCATAACAATTTGTAAATAGCATTTACTTTAGTGATGTTCAGCATGTATATTAAAGAGTGGTAAAAAATCGGCCACAAGAGATTTATAAAGAACTTTTTCTACTTGCTTTACGCACAGAATATATATTACAAACAACCCGCAGAAGTGACCTTAAATACACTTTTTGAAGACTTCTGCATCGATTTACTATGTCTTTGGTCTATTGTAACAACACTAACCAGCCAAAGGCTTCTCAGCGATTCCAATCACACCGAATCGCACGCCAATCAAACAAATTTAACAGGCAATACTGCCGGGGCGGATGTTTCGCCATGTTACCCAGCTTTAGAAAGCTCAGACGAAATTTTATCGGATACGATTAAAAAATTCAGACGATGGATGGCTTGCATGGACAGCGGACGCCGTAAAAAAGAATATTTCAATAATGAAAAATCAAATTATCATCCATTCGTCGGGCAATCAGTCCCGAATAGCCCTCCTGGAAAATGGAGAACTCGCTCAATTATTCATAGAATCGGAAGAGAACCAGCGAACTGTTGGTAATATTTATGTAGCACGCGTCCACAAAGTGATGAGCGGTATCAGAGCCGCATTCATCGATATGGGTACACCGAAAGATGCATTTCTTCACTTTTCGGATGCCGGAGATCACCTGGACGAATACATTGCCAAATTAAATGGCCCAAATGCTATTCCGGGACATGCCCGCAAAGACATCCAGAACAAAGAGAACCTTTCTAATGTCCAAAAGCAGATGCTTGCGGGGAAAGTGCTCAAAACCGGACAGAAACTACTCGTTCAGATTGTAAAAGAACCGATTGGTTCTAAAGGACCCAGAGTTTCTACAGATATCACCATTGCAGGACGTTTTCTGGTATTGATTCCGATGGGAGATTACATCGCAGTATCCAAGAAGATCAGTAATTATAAAGAGCGTCGACGTCTTAAGAATCTGTTGAATGGTATGGTTCCTGATGGTTTTGGAGTGATTGTACGAACTGTTGCTCAAGGACATGATGATCAGGCTATTGAAGATGATTTACGTAACGTGCTGAAGAAGTGGGAGAAAATTGTAGATAATCTGGATAAAGCAAAACCACCGCAGTTACTCTACAAAGATCTGGATATGACTGAGAGTCTGATCCGGGACCTTTTTGCAAAAAACTACGACCGTGTGTTGATCGACGACCCTAAGATGTATCGATCTATAAAGTCGTATGTGGCACAAATTGCTCCTCACATGGTTCCTAATGTGGAATTGTATAAACGCAAAGAGCACATCTTTGACTACATGAAGGTGTCGGAAGATGTGAATTCCATCTTTAGTCCTCGAGTACGAATGAAATCCGGGGGATATCTGATTTTTGAACAAACGGAAGCTATGTATGTAGTGGATGTGAACTCCGGTCCTTATGCCGCCAAAGAAAGACAAGAAGATAATTCTCTAAAAACCAACCTGGATGCAGCAAGAGAAATTGCCAAACAGCTTCGTCTGCGTGATATTGGTGGTATCATTGTAGTTGACTTCATTGATCTGCGGGATGATAAAAACCGTAAGAAAATTTATGATGAGCTCAAGAAAGAGTTCAGAAAAGATCAGGCAAAAACAAACATTATTGGGATGAGTGATTTCGGGCTCATTCAAATCACCCGCCAGCGTATACGTCCAAGTGTTGTAAATTCTGTTTCTAAAGTATGTCCGATGTGTGGTGGGTCGGGTAATGTAGTTAGTCAGGATACCATCATAACAGATATCGAAAGCTGGATTAGTAAATTCAAGCATAACACCGGATATCGCGCCATTGACCTCTATGTGAATCCTTATCTCAAATCTTTCCTCACTAAAGGAATGTTCAGCAAGCGCTGGAAATGGATGAGCAAATATCACGTAAAAGTTTCCATCATTGGCGATGAGAGCATCTCTCTTAATGAATTCCATGTTACTTTGGCCGGCTCTGATATTGATATCACCGACGTAATCATTCGTGGCGAATCTCTGGAAGACTTGTTAAATCGTCAGGAATTGGAAGAAATAAATAGTGGTCAGCATAACAAGAATGACCTCGAGTATTCCAAAAAAGAACGTACAGGTAACAACCGGAATAACAGATCGTCAGGTGGTTCTGCCAATTCGAACGGAAATTCGAATCGCAGAAATCAAAACTCCCGCAATTAACTAATGGCTCGGTTATTGCCAATACCGGGCTATATGTTCACAAAAAAAGAAATTAGATGAGTTCATTTAACTTACACGCCACTACGGTGGTGGGAATAATTCATAATGGCGAAGCTGCCATTGGAAGTGACGGTCAGGCTACTATGAAGACTACCGTTATGAAATCGACCGTTAAGAAAGTCCGAAAGATAAACGAAGGTAAGATACTCGCCGGATTTGCAGGATCAACTGCAGACGCCTTTACCCTCTTTGAACGCTATGAAGGCAAGCTGGATGAATACAATGGGAATATGCAGCGTGCAGCAGTCGAACTAGCTAAAGATTGGAGGAAAGACAAATTCCTTCAAAAACTGGAGGCATTGCTTGTTGTGATGGATAAGGAGCATGCGCTCGTTGTTTCCGGTCAGGGGGATGTAATAGAACCTGATGATAACATTGTTACTATTGGTAGCGGTGGAAGTTATGCTTTAGCAGCTGCACGGGCGATGGTAAAACATTCACCCAATATGAAAGCAAAAGATATCGTTGAAGAAGCGCTCAGAATAGCTGCAGATATAGATATTTATACGAATCACAATCGTACCCTTTTAGAAATTGAAGATTAAATAATGATGGAAGCAAAAAATTTAACCCCGCAACAGGTTGTCCGTGAATTGGACAAATATATCGTTGGTCAAAAAGAAGCCAAACGATCTGTTGCCATCGCATTAAGAAACCGCTGGAGAAGAATGAACTCCAGTGAAGAAATCAGAGAAGAGATTGTCCCAAACAATATTCTTTTAATCGGACCAACGGGTGTTGGTAAAACCGAGATCGCCCGTCGACTTGCAAAACTAGCCATGGCTCCTTTTGTAAAAGTTGAAGCATCAAAATTTACCGAAGTAGGATATGTTGGCCGTGACGTTGAATCTATGATTCGTGATCTTACCGATCTTGCTCTAAACATGGTAAAAGATGAAATGCAGGAGCGCGTAAAAGAAAAAGCTGCTGAACAGGCTGAGGAACGTATTTTGGATATCCTCATCCCTCCTGTTAAAAAAACCGGAGTTGGTTTTTCAAACGATAGTAATTTTAAAGCTGAAGATGCAAGTGACTCAGAATTAAATGAACGTACCCGCGAGCGATTCCGTGAAAAACTTAAGAATGGAGACCTTGATGAACGCGAAATTGAAGTAGAAGTTAAAAGCGGTCAGAAAGGTGGAATGATGCAGGTCTTTGGACCAGGCGGAATGGAAGAAATGGGAGTAAACCTTCAGGATATGTTGGGGAATCTCGGTGGCAAAGGCAAGAAATCAAAGCGTAAGCTACCCGTAAAAGAAGCCCGTGAACTATTGATTGAAGAAGAAGCGGAAAAGCTGATCGATCACGAATCTGCAACTCAGGAAGCTCTTGAGAGAGTTCAGAAACAAGGTATTGTCTTTATTGATGAGATTGATAAAATCGCTGAGCCATCAACAGGGGGCGGGAAAAGCGGACCGGATGTAAGCCGGCAAGGTGTACAACGTGACCTCCTCCCTATTGTAGAAGGAAGCACAGTAAGTACTAAACATGGTATCGTTAAAACTGATCATATTCTGTTTATCGGTTCAGGCGCTTTTCATGTATCAAAACCTTCAGATTTAATCCCTGAGCTTCAGGGACGTTTCCCGATTCGTGTGGAATTAAATTCACTTACTGAGGACGATTTCTTTGATATCCTGAGCAAGCCTAAAAATGCATTGACTAAACAATATCAAGCCATGCTGGATACCGAGGGTGTTAAAATCACCTTCACGGAAGAAGCTATTCGCGAACTGGCAAGAATTGCTGCTTTGGTAAACTCTCAGGTGGAAAATATTGGTGCAAGAAGATTACATACCATTATGTCTTCCCTGTTTGATGAATTGTTATTCGCTGTTCCGGATGATATCAACTCAGGAGAAATAACTATAGACCCGGCTTATGTTGAAAAACAATTAGCCGGTCTGGTGAAGGACAAAGATCTTAGCCATTACATCCTTTAACATTGGTACATACATAATTATTTAGTACACTCGTTACTTGTGAAACTTATTACTGTAGTTTTGGTTATCTAGTTAAAGAACACCGGAAATATGACATTTATGACGTTGAAAAGATTTTTAATTCCTAACCTGTTTATTGCGTTAGTCCTTACAACCCTGAATGTGGTTGGGATTGACTCCATCATAAAACCAAAAAATGATGATACCACGAACCTGACGAAATATGTTCAGGCGCAGCGGAGTATCCTTCAAAATTATTATGGGTATGCCGATCTGGATATCATGTATAAAACCAGTATTCGGTATATGGTGAATGGAATTGAAGATTCAACGCTTCAAATAGATGGTACGCCCATCGATACTACTTTTCCGGGAATTTCAATTACTTCGTTGAGAGATTCGTACCAAAACTTCGAATCTGCATATTTATATGTATCCAACAACAGTCCGGATGAAAATATGGCACTTCTAACCGAACGGGCCATTCGCGGACTTTTTTCTACCCTTGATCCGCATTCGGTTTTCATTGAAGCTGAAGACAGCGAAGTAGATCAGGAAAATTTTGCTGGAAAATTCCAGGGAATTGGAGTTCAGTTTAACGTGATTGATGATACTATCACCGTGGTAACTGCAATAGCAGGAGGCCCAAGTGACCAACTCGGAATTCAATCAGGTGACCGTATTGTCCGAATAGATGACACTACTGCAGTTGGCTTTACCAACGAACAGGTTCAGGCTCATCTGAGAGGCGAAAAAGGAAGTAAGGTGCGGGTTGGAATTATTCGTCCCGGTGTTAAGGATATGATCTTTTTCACGATTACTCGTGATGACATTCCTTTATATACTGTTGATACATCTTACATGCTGAATGATGAAACCGGCTACATCAAAATAAATCGTTTTGCCGCCACGACCCATGAAGAGTTCATGCAAGCAATGGATCAGCTGAAAGGCGAAGGGATGGAGAAACTGATTCTTGATTTAAGAGGGAATCCCGGTGGATATCTTGGACAGGCCGTAGCTATAGCCGAAGAGTTTTTCCCAAGAGGAACAGAGTTGGTAGCAACCGAAAGCAGGCATACAAGATTTAATCAGGAATATTACTCCCGCAAAGATGGGGTATTCAAAGACAAGCCTGTTATTGTTCTTGTGGATGAAGGCGCTGCTTCGGCAAGTGAAATCGTATCCGGAGCACTTCAGGATCATGATCGTGCACTAATTGTTGGACGCAGAACTTTCGGTAAAGGACTCGTGCAACAACAATATGAATTGGTTGATAAAAGCATGGTTCGTGTTACCATTTCACGTTACCTCACCCCATCCGGTCGCTTAATTCAAAAACCATTCACTGAAGGTGGTGGTGAAGAATATGCATATGAGATTTATCGTCGTGATGATGCTATGGATGATGCAGTGGAGTTTGTAGACCATGTTCCTGATTCACTAAAGTTTCAGACAGATGCCGGTCGTACCGTATATGGCGGAGGAGGTATTGTACCAGATTATATTATTCAGCCTGATACTTCCCGATCAGCATACATGATTAACTTCTCATTGAGAAAAAGAGCTTCATTTGATTTCGTCCGCGATTACCTGGATACAGAAGGTGAAGCTTTCAGAGATCAATGGCAGGATAATTTCGAAGATTTCCGAACTGATTTCACATGGACAGATGATCAGGTAACCCAATTCAAATCTTCTCTGGTTGATCGTGGAATGGTAATTACGGAAGATGTTTCTGAGCCGGAATTCAAGAATGATTCTCTCTTTGTCCCCAATGGTTATTTTGAAGAAGTAGCATGGATGGCAGAAGGCCGGATGAAAGCCGAACTCGCACGTCAGGTTTGGGGATTACCCTACTTCTACCCTGTTGTAAATGATGTATTTGATACTACACTCAAAGAGGCGATGACACTTTGGGAAGCTTATACACGTTTAGAGGATTTAGCTTCCGGTAAAGCTATGGCAGACGAAGTAACTAACCTGAAGAAAGAAGGATAGCTGATTTTACTCCTTTAAGCCCCGCACATAATTTATGTGCGGGGCTTTTTTTGGTCATTTTATGGTTATTCCGATAACCCTTTTCTTTTGATATATTCATCTAATTAAAAGTGATCAAAAATCGTCTATAGATTCTATTATGATAAAGCTACGAATCCTCTCTCTGTTTGCAATGTTTGCATTCACATTACCTCTTGTTGCACAATCGGTTATCATCAACGAGATAAATTATAACTCCGCACCCGAGGCAGATACAGAAGATTGGATGGAAATTTATAACCGATCAGATGCCGCAGTTGATATTTCCGGCTGGGTACTTAAAGATTCCAATGATGATAATCAGTTTGTAATTCCTTCATCAACAACACTTGCCGTCGGAGCATATCTGGTTATTTTTAAGGATGAAGTAGATTTTGAAGCAGTTCATCCAAATGTAAGTAACAAAGTAGGTCCCTTCGACTTTAACTTTAGTAATGGTGGTGAGCTCATTCGTTTGTTTAATGATTCTGAAGCTCTTATAGATCAGGTCCAATACGATGATGAAGGTGAATGGCCCTCAGCACCCGACGGAACAGGGCCAACTTTAGAACTCAAAGATCCAGATCTGGATAATTCTCTTGTTTCTAGTTGGACCAGCTCATCAGGTTATGGTACTCCGGGAGAATTGAACTCCATACTTACAAGCAATGAGCCGGAATTAACTACCCCAAAAGTTTTTGCGTTGTCACAGAACTATCCAAACCCTTTCAATCCCTCTACTTCTATCAGCTATTCCATTGCACAACCTGGTATGGTTAAGCTGGAAGTGTTTGACTTACTGGGGCAAAAAGTGGCTGATCTTTTGAATGAGGTTCAAACAGCAGGAACGCATGAGATTATTTTTGATGCTTCTGCTATCCCATCCGGGATCTATATTTACCGGCTTACCAGCAATGGTCAAAGCACACTCCGTAAAATGACGTTGATTAAGTAATGATTTAAAACCTTCACAAGGACATTCCGAACTTGTTTCGGAATCTTATGTAACGGCTTTGTTCCCGATAGCTGCCTTAATAAAGAATGTGGCCTTCAAGATCCTGATACAAGTTCAGGATAATCGATATAAAAAAACCCTGCACATAATTTATGTGCAGGGTTTTAAAATCAAATCTGGAAGTAATTACTCCACTTCTTTCATCAACTCTTCGATGGCTCGTTCCAGTTGTTGGTCACGGCCTTCATCAACCACACCCGGCATATTCTTCACTTTAATATCTGGTTCGGTTTGCAGATTCTCCATCCAGCGACCTGACTTATCTTTAGCACTCACAGGAACTACTCCCCAAACCATACCATTTGGCAGTCTCTCCCATCCGGCGTAACTACAGGTTCCGGGAACAGGCATTCCTAAGGTTGTTCCGATTTTCAGATCAGTATAACCTTGTGCGTAGCAATGTCCATCAGAGTAATTGCTTTCGTTAAACATGGTAAGCGTTGGTTTTGTCCAGCGTGAAGTTGGCTCTCCGCCTACTACTTTAGAAGCCGTTGCATAAGTAATAAACCGCTCACCAGTAAAGAACATCGCAAGATCTGCTACCAGGTCACCACCGCCATTATTACGGGTATCCACAATTACAGCATCAGCATCAAAGTACTTGCCCATCATGTCTTCGTAAATGCTACGATACGGGCCGTCACTCATTCCTGGGATATGAACATAGCCTAACTGACCATTACTTTTTTCTGCTACTTCTTCCTCGTTCATTCGAACAAACCGGTCGTATAAAAGACTTCGCTCAGCGCCTAAGGAAATAGGTTTAACTGTTAACATTTGAGGATTTCTTCCGCGATCATCAGTCACTTCAATCAATGTAAACTTACCCGCCTTTCGATTTAAGTAGCTGGCAATATCATTGTCAGGAGTAATAGTTTCCCCATCGATTTTCTGGATGATCATTCCTTCATCGATATCAAAAGCAGCTTTATCAAGCGGACCGCCTTTAATCACTTCGGTGATCTTGATTCCATTTCCTTCATAATTGTAGTCAAAGAAAATACCCAGAGAGGCCGTTGCATCTCCATTCTCAATGTTATCACCATATCGGGAACCTGAGTGAGACACATTCAATTCGCCTAACATTTCAGAAAGCACTTCTGAGAACTCGTAATCATTCCCCACATGTGGAAGATATTTCTTGTACTCGGTATGCATCAACTCCCAGTCGATTCCATGGAAAGTTGGTTCGTAAAAAATGTTCTTGGTTCGAATGTATACATGTTCAAACAAAGCTTCCCGTTCAGCAACTTCATCATATTCCATTTCTCCCGAAATACTGATTCCTTTTGTGCTTCCGGCACCCAAGTCAACTTTTGAGATACGACCACCGCTTAGCAAATACAGATTCTCCATATCTTTATCCCAGGTCAGGCTTCCTCCACCAGTATTCAGCTTGATCGTCATTTTGGTATCTCCGGTTCTGAGTTCAGTTTCCCATAGATTGTAGCGACCTTCAAAACGGGCAAGGTAATACAACTTCTCTCCGTCTTTAGAGAGAATAGCATCAGATAAGTAGCTGGAATGAATCGTCAGACGATCTTTACGTTCTTTAAGTCCGTCCCAGTCAAAGGTGAGATTTTCATCCTTCTCCTCTTCTTTCTCGTCTTTATCCTCTTCTTTATCTTCAGACTTGTTTGCTTTGTTAATCTCTTCCATGAGCTTATAATCGTCTTCGCTCATGTTATACTTATCCCAGGCATCCTGAGTGAAAAACATGGTATAGACATCAGACTGAAAACTACCACTGGTTGCGTAACTCTTAAGTCCATGACGGTTACTGAACCAAAGCATTTGCTTGCCTCCGTTCACCCATTTTGGGCGATAATCGTAATAGCCGGATTCTGTAAGGTTAATCCGCTCTTTCCCATCGGCAGACATCAAAAGAACTTCACTATCATTAAGAAGTTTGCTCCAGTCTACCAGTAACCATTTGCTATCCGGACTCCAGGTAAAATACTTATCACCATCCCGCATATGATATAAATCTTCGGGTGTAAGCAGATCAACGGTATCACCGGATTCCATATCCTTTACTCTGAGTGTTCTTCTTCCTGCTATAAACGCCAGTTTCTTGCCATCAGGTGAAAATTCAGGCAGATAATTATCTAAGTCATCAGAGATTAATACGCTTTCTTCCAAAAGGGTAGATGCATATACAAACGGCTCTTCGTCCCTTACTTTCTCTGTTTTGAAGATGCTCCATTTTCCATCTCTTTCGCTGGCATAAACAACGCCTTTACCATCCGGAGCAAAAGTCACAAATCGCTCTTGTTCCGGTGTGTTCGTAATTCGTTTCGTTAAAGAACCATCCACGTTGGTTACAAAAACTTCGCCTCGTGCTACGAACGCAATTTCTTTTCCATTCGGAGAAATAGCCATTTCGTTTACACCACCATTTATGGTGATAAACCTATCCGTATTACTTTTTTCTGCGGTAGTGATGGTAACATTTACCTTTTTGGGCTCTTCCCCCTCTCTCATAGTATATAATTCGCCATCATACCCAAAGGCCAGAGTACCATTCCCAATGGAAAGGAAACGTACCGGATGAGTATCAAAAGTAGTCAATTGTTCATTTGAACCGGGGTTCGCCAACGAAATCTTGTGTACGTTGAAGTTTCCACTTTGCTCACTTAAATAGTACAGAGAGCTTTCATCAGGAGAATACACAGGGTGACGGTCTTCCCCTTTGAAGTTAGTAATCATGGTATGTGTGTCTGAATCAACATCATACTTCCAAAGATCTCTGGTTACTGCTGAAGTGTGATGCTTTCTCCACTCACTTTCGCCTCCGGGTTTATCGTGGTATACCATCTGTTTTCCATCTTCGCTTACCTGTACATATTCAGCTGGTATAGTGAATACCTGATCAATACGCCCACCTTCTACTGATACAGAATACAACTCAGGTTGTGAGCCTGTTGGATAACCACGATGCTCTGCAATATCCATTCGTTGTGCTCCGAAAAGGATGTGTTCGTCATCGTGAGTAAAGGTAAAAGGAGCTTCGTCAGCAGAATGGAAAGTCAACCTTTTCGCAGCTCCACCATTCGCACTAATAGTATATACATCGAAGTTACCATAACGATCGGATGCAAAAGCAATCGTACTTCCGTCTTTACTCCATACCGCTTTATAATCATGCGCTTCGTGAAAGGTAAGTTGGGTTGCAGCTCCACCGTTAGCAGGGACTTTGTACAAATCGCCCATATAAGTAAATACAATTTGGCTACCGTCAGGTGAGATAGATTGGTATCGTATCCATTGTGGATTGGTAACTTGTGCTGTTGCTATGCTCCCCACCATAAGCATCAGACATAGAGAAAGAAAAGATTTCATAAATAGTCGTAATTAGTTTATCGATTAACTCCTGAATGTAGAAAAATACAGGGAGTCAGTTTTGTAAATAATTATTGACTGACGGATTGAAACCTTGATGGTTACTTAGGATACCTGATACTCTCCACCATCTCCTGTACTTCTTCCGGAGGTTCAGGGTAAATCATTCCGATTGCCAGTGAAACGACCAGATTCACAAGCATTCCCAGTGTTCCTATTCCTTCAGGTGAAATTCCAAACCACCAGTTTTCCGGGGTGTTTAATTCCGGGTAAGCAATTTTGAAAAAGATAATGTAGGATAGTGTGAATAAAAGTCCGGCTACCATTCCAGCTACTGCTCCCTCTCTGTTCATTTTTTTGTAGAAAATTCCCAAAATGATGGCGGGGAAGAATGACGCCGCAGCCAACCCAAAAGCAATAGCAACCACCTGAGCCACAAAACCCGGTGGATTAATACCAAAATATCCTGCAACAACCACCGCAACTGCTGCTGCTATTCGGGCATATCGAAGTTCCGCTTTATCTGAAATATTCGGATTGATTTGTTTCTTGATCAAATCATGAGATACGGAAGTCGATATTACTAATAGCAATCCTGCTGCTGTAGAAAGTGCTGCTGCCAGCCCCCCTGCAGCAACTAATGCTGCAACCCAGTTTGGGAGACCCGCTATCTCAGGGTTTGCCAATACCATAATATCACGATCTACATATAGTTCATTAGGTCCTGCGGTGGGTTCGTTAGTAACAAGTACCTGATTGTGTTCTCCGCGTTCAATTTCGAAAAGACCGTCACGCTGGATAGTAGGAGCTCCTACAATAGCTGCACCGGGCGCATAATTGATAATCCCATCTTCATTTTTATCCACCCAGTTGAGGAGTGCCGTTTCTTCCCAGGTACCAAACCAGGAAGGCATTTCCTCATAGGGTTGCTCGCTTACTGTTTCGATTAAATTCACTCTGGAGAAAACAGCAATTGCAGGTGCTGTTGTATATAGAATAGCAATAAAAATGAGTGCATAGCCTACAGAGATTCGGGCATCTTTAACTTTAGGAACGGTAAAGAAGCGTACAATAACATGAGGTAATCCAGCGGTACCAACCATCAGTGCTACCGTAATAAAAAAGACATCCTGCATGCTTTTCGTACCTGAAGTATACTCTGCAAATCCAAGCTCTAAATGAAGTTGATCCAGTTTATCCAATAAATACATTCCGGACCCATCATTCAGAGTCGATCCAAATCCAACTTGCGGGATCGGACTTCCGGTAAGCTGCATCGAAATAAAGAAAGCAGGCACCATGAAAGCAAATATCAGCACACAGTATTGGGCTACCTGTGTATATGTGATTCCTTTCATTCCTCCCAATACTGCATAGAAAAATACAATTGCCATACCGATAATCACTCCCCAGAAAATATCCACCTCGAGGAATTTGGAGAATACTAATCCCACACCACGCATTTGTCCCGCTACATAAGTAAAGGAAACAATCAAAGCGCAAACCACAGCTACAGTTCTGGCAATCTGTGAGTAATAGCGATCACCAATAAAATCCGGTACGGTAAACTTACCGAACTTTCTGAGATACGGAGCTAATAATAACGCCAAAAGCACATAGCCTCCGGTCCAGCCCATCAGGTACACCGAACCATCGTAGCCCATGAAGGAGATGATTCCAGCCATCGAAAGAAAACTCGCCGCCGACATCCAGTCTGCTGCCGTGGCCATCCCGTTAGTAAGTGGATTTACTGCTCCTTCCGCAACATAAAATTCACTGGTTGTTCCGGCTTTACTCCAGATTGCAATTCCGATATAAATCGAAAAGGTGATGCCAACTAAAATATAGGTCCATACTTGTACATCCATCAGGCATCCTCCTCGTTAACACCATACTTCTTATCCAGTTTATTCATCAGGTATACATACACAAAGATGAGAACCACAAAAGTATAAATTGATCCCTGTTGAGCAAACCAGAATCCAAGTTTGAATCCCCCCATGGTAACCTCATTCAAAATAGGGGCTAAAAGTATTCCAAAACCATAGGAAACGAGAAACCAAATACTGAGCAGTATTCCCAGATATTTAAGGTTTTCTTTCCAGTAACCGTGTAAATCGCGATCCATTTTATCTCCAAAAAGTTAACCGGATGAGTATGCAGGTTTTGAATGACCAATGCAAGAAATGATTCCAATTGCTATTTAAAAAAATATGGTTAGTTTCTTGGTTTGAATCGCTGCCCTCACTCAACCTAACTGATTCATAACCTTATGAGCGACAAAAAGAAACTTCGGAGTACGGAATGGTTCGGACTTAGCGGAAAAATGGGTTTTACCCACCGCAGCTGGATGCGTAATCAGGGACATCCTGATCACATGTTCAGAGGAAAACCAGTCATCGGAATTTGTAATACCTGGTCAGATCTAACCCCCTGTAATGCGCACCTTCGCGACTTTGCTGAAATTGTGAAACGAGGCGTGTATGAAGCAGGTGGGTTTCCGCTTGAATTTCCGGTTACTTCTCTCGGAGAGATATTGATGAAGCCAAGTACCATGCTCTTCAGAAATCTGGCCAGCATGGATACCGAAGAAACCATTCGCGCCAATCCATTGGACGGAATTGTATTGATGACAGGTTGTGATAAAACCACTCCTTCTGTTATCATGGGCGCTGCCAGTGTGGATTTACCCACCCTCGTAGTTCCCGGAGGGCCTATGCTGAACGGAAAATGGAAAGGAACCGACGTGGGATCAGGAACCCTCACCTGGCAATTGGCAGATCGATTGAAAGAAGGCTCGGTCACAGAAGAAGAAATGGTCGAAGCCGAATCGTGCATGTCTCGTAGTGCCGGCCATTGTATGACGATGGGAACGGCCTCATCCATGGCTTCAACCGTTGAGGCGCTGGGACTTACTTTACCCGGTTTCTCGTCCATTCCCGCTGTTGATTCACGCAAAAAGGTGATGGCACATCTTTCCGGCAACAGGATTGTAGAAATGGTAAATGAAGATCTGAAGCTTTCACAGATTCTGACCCGTGAAGCTTTTGAAAATGCCATTATGGTGAATTCAGCGATTGGCGGATCTACTAATGTGATTATCCACCTTTTAGCAATTGCTAATCGCTTAGGTGTTGAATTATCGCTGGATGACTTTGATAAGCTCGGAAGTCACATGCCTTTGCTTGTGAACCTTATGCCTGCCGGTAAGTACCTGATGGAAGATTTTTATTATGCAGGCGGCCTTCCGGTTGTTCTAAAAGAATTGAAAGAGCATTTAAATAATGATGCAATTACGGTTAATGGAAAATCAATTGGTGAAAACTCAAAAGAAGCTGAGTGTTATAACCGTGAAGTCATTGCAGAGTTTGATAGCCCATTTCAGAAAGATGCAGGAATTGCTGTACTTCGGGGAAATTTATGTGAAGATGGAGGAGTGATTAAACCTTCAGCCGCAACTCCCGAATTGATGAAGCATAAAGGAAAAGCGGTTGTGTTCGAAACTATTGAAGACTATCACAGTCGTGTTGATGATCCCGATTTAGAAATTGATGAAAACTCGGTAATGGTCCTCAAAGGAGTTGGTCCCGTAGGTTACCCTGGGATGCCCGAAGTAGGCAATATGGTGCTTCCGGAAAAGCTACTGAAGAAAGGTGTCAAAGACCTTGTACGTATATCTGATGGGAGAATGAGCGGTACCGCATATGGTACCGTTGTACTTCACATAGCCCCGGAATCGACTATTGGAGGAACTCTGGCTTTGGTGCAAAACGGAGATGAAATTGAACTGGATGTCGAAAATCGCAGTCTTACCCTTCATGTATCTGACGAAGAACTGGAAAAACGACGTGCAGCCTGGACTCCCCCGGAGCCAATAGCCGATCGGGGATATGCTCACCTTTATATAAACCATGTTGAACAAGCTGATAAAGGTTGTGATTTCGACTTTCTGAAAGGCGGATCCGGATCAGAAGTTCAACGGGATTTACACTAACCAACTACTCACTATGATTTCCATAGTACTCTTACTACTCGTTATTATTTTTATAATCGTTTCTACCTCAAGGTGGAACCTGCATCCATTAATTGCACTTATTATCTCAGCTTTCTTTTTCGGGATTCTTTCTGGAATGCCCGTCGCAGAAGTTCTGAGTTCAATCACAGAGGGATTTGGTGGAACCGTAGGAGGTGTCGGTTTAATCATCATTCTTGGGATTACCATTGGTACTTTTCTTGAGAAATCAGGTGGAGCATTAAAACTTGCCGAAAAGGTACTCGATATTACCGGTAAAAACAGAGTTCACACTGCCAATGCCTTGATTGGCTATATAGTATCCATCCCTGTTTTTGCAGATAGTGGTTTTTTGATTCTCTCTTCTCTGAACAAAGCTATGACTAAAAAAGCGAAACTCTCATTTGCCGGAACGGTAGCAGCTCTTGCTTTGGGATTATCTGCTTCACATGCTTTGGTACCACCTACTCCAGGACCGATCGCAGCAGCCGGATTATTGGATGCTGATTTAGGTCTCGTTTTTCTATTCGGAGTTTCCTCAAGTTTATTCGCTTTGGTAATCTGTATTTTCTACGCCAAATACATTGGCAGGAAAATCTACATCGATCCTGATCAGGAACTAATAACACCGGAAGCTCCATCCGATAAAAAAGAAGTGAAGGCTCCATCCGGACTTAAATCTATTATTCCATTAGTGGTGCCTATTATTTTGATCCTGTTTCGGTCTGTGGCTCAATATCCAACAGAACCATTAGGATCCGGTGATTTTATAAATTTTCTGATTTTACTTGGTAACCCTGTGATCGCATTATTCATTGGGGCAATACTCTCTCTCAGTTTGCCTGAAAAGCTCGAAAAATCGATGTTAGGCTCTTCGGGTTGGGTTGGTGAAGCCATTAAAGGAGCTGCTATCATTATCCTGATTACAGGAGCCGGAGGGGCATTAGGTAAAGTTCTCCAGAACTCTGATCTGGGTGCTCTGTTAAGTGAAACTATATCCGGTGCCGGACTCGGATTGTTTGTCCCATTCATAATGGCGGCTGCTTTTAAAACAGCTCAAGGTTCTTCCACTGTCGCAATAATAACCACGGCATCAATTATGGCCCCTTTACTTGCTGATATGGGCTTAGAATCAGCAATGGAAAAAGCTATCGTTGTTTCGGCAATTGGAGCAGGTTCTTTGGTTGTCTCTCACGCCAACGACAGTTATTTCTGGGTGGTAACTCAGATGAGTAATTTTGATGTAAATACCGGCTACCGAATTCATTCGGTAGGAACATTAATACTGGGATTCTCCGCATTTTTATTTTTAAGCGTGATAAACCTTTTTATATAAAATACATTTCATTCTGAGTAATCAGGATGACTGCACAAATGAATTGATTGAAAATGATAATCTATAAAACCACCGAAGGCATTCTGATTGAGGAAGAGACTCAATTCTTTCTGGTTAAAGAGTCCTGGGATCATTTTGTTAATGATGACAATCTTTATCAAAAGTTGAAAACAATAACTGATTCAGGTGGTGGGGTTGGAAATGGCAAAAAGCTCCTCGAAAACAACCTCCTCCCTCCTATTGGAAATCAGGAAATCTGGGCTTCGGGAGTAACGTATTATCGTAGCAGGGAAGCACGAATAGATGAGTCAAAAGATGCCGGAGGCGGCGATTTCTATGATCGGGTCTATGAAGCAGACCGACCGGAATTATTTTTTAAATCTACTGCTCACCGAGCGGTTGGATCGGGACAAAATGTGAGAATCCGCAAAGATTCAGATTGGAATGTTCCTGAACCTGAGCTTACTCTTTTCATCAATTCTTCCGGGAAAATAGTTGGATATACTGCCGGTAATGATATGAGCTCCAGAGATATTGAAGGTGCAAATCCTCTTTACCTTCCTCAGGCAAAAACCTACGATAAATCCGCCGCTATCGGACCCGGTATTTATGTCCCGGAACTACCCATTTCTTCAGAAACTACAATCACTCTGGAGATTCTCAGAGATAGTAATCTTGCATTTAAAGATAGTATTGAGATAAACCAGATCAAGAGGAAGTTTACTGATTTAGTAGAATTTTTGTACAGGGAATCAAGTTTTCCGAATGGTTGTTTTTTGATGACAGGAACAGGTATTGTGCCTCCAAATGACTTTACTCTTGAATCCGGAGATGAAATCAGGATTACTATCGAACACATCGGAACATTGACAAACTTTGTAGAATGATACTCACAGGAAAAAACCTCATCGGGAATCAGGAATCAGCCAAAGGAAGTGTAAGCTTTCAGGCTAAAAACCCTTCTGATGGGAGCTATTTAGAAACGCACTTTTGTGAAGCTACTCCAGAAGAAATCTCTACGGCAGTTCAAAAAGCAAGTGCTGCTTTTTCAGTATATAGAAAGCTTTCTGCTGAGGAAAAAGCTTCCTTTCTTGTAGCAATTGGAGATGAATTGCTGGAACTCGGTGATGCTTTAATTGACCGATGTATGGCTGAAACTGCATTACCTTCAGCCCGTTTAAACGGCGAACGAATGAGAACCGTGAATCAGCTGAGGATGTTTGCTGATTTAGTACGGGAAGGTTCCTGGGTAAATGCACGAATTGACACCGCAATTCCGGATCGTAATCCATTACCTAAACCCGATATTCGTCAAATGCAGAAAGCCCTTGGACCTGTTGGTGTATTTGGCGCCAGCAACTTCCCCCTGGCTTTTTCTGTAGCCGGTGGTGATACTGCATCTGCACTTGCTGCTGGCTGTCCTGTTGTTGTTAAAGCACACCCTCTTCATCCCGGAACTTCTGAGTTGGTAGGTAAAGCCATTTTAAAAGCAGCTGAAAAAACCCGTATGCCTGACGGTATTTTTTCTTTGGTTCAGGGTGCATCTGTACAAGTTGGAATGGATTTGGTCAATCATCCCGGAATTACTGCCATCGGATTTACAGGATCATTCAAAGGTGGTAAAGCACTCTTCGATGCCGCAAATCGACGACCGGTACCAATTCCTGTTTTTGCTGAAATGGGTAGTTCAAATCCTGTTTTTCTACTTCCCGGTGCTTTAAAAGAACGTAATGAACAAATAGCCACTGGTTTAGCGGGCTCTGTAAGTCTAGGGGTTGGCCAGTTTTGTACAAATCCTGGATTAGTAATCAGCCAGAAATCATCCGACACTGACAGCTTCCTTCATACACTTAAAAATTCTATTGCTGAGCAGTCCGGAGGAACTATGCTATCTGAAGGAATCCGAAATAGCTACGACTCAGGAACTAATCATCTTTCCAATACCTCAGGAGTCTCGTTATTAAGCAAAAGTAAGGCTGATGAAAATTCCGTTTCAAGTAATGTCTTTACAACTGATACAGAAACATTCTTAGCCAACAAAGAACTCTCTAAAGAAGTATTTGGACCATCTACTCTTCATGTATCCAGCTCTTCGAAAGAAGAAGTTCTCCGAATTGCTGAAGACCTGGAAGGTCATTTAACAGCGACCATTCATGGTACTGAAGATGATCTCGAAGAATATGCTGATCTGGTCGAAATCCTTGAACAGAAAGTTGGGCGCATTATTTTTAATGGGTTTCCAACCGGAGTTGAAGTTTGTCACTCCATGCATCATGGTGGTCCATTTCCGGCGACTACCGCTCCGAATACTACATCGGTTGGAACAACGGCAATCTACCGCTTCACCAAGCCGGTTTGTTATCAGGATTTCCCCAATGAAGCCTTACCCGTTGAACTGAGAAATGAGAATGCCTTAAATATTCAACGTTTGGTTGACGGTAAGTACGAACGAAAACCAATCTAATGCTCAACTCATGAAAACAATCACAAGAAAATCAGAGGTTCGCTCAGAGCTTGAAACTTGTGCATTGGTTTTCAAAAAATCAGGTTTGGATGCATTGGTTAAGGAAGTTCATCAACGGTTACTACTTAATAAGATTAAATTTCCTCTTCTTGAATTTGCTACAACTGAACTTTCTGAACTGATTCCTGATGAAGAACAACTAGATTTTTGTGATAAAATTGAACGCTTTCAAACGATTGGTGGAAATGTAATTCTGGGTATTATACTTCAATTAAGACTTAAAGCTCACCTTGAACAAAGCTTTGAAAAAGCCGCTGAATATATTTCCAATTCTGAAGAATGGTACGTGAGCGATATTATCGGTGAACGAGTGTTTGGGTTTGCTCTTCTTACATGGCCGGATCCTGTTCTTCCGGTGCTACAAGATTATGCCAATCACAAAAATAACATGTTTATGCGTTCTACAGGAGCGGGAATGCATTACGCTATTAAAAAAGGTCTTCCTAAAAAGTTTGCCAAGCCCGTATTTGAGCTGTTACTAAGTAAAGCTTCCATTACCGATTATCAGGCTAAACGTGGAATCGGGTGGGCAGCTAAAACGATGGCTCGTTTCCATCCTGATGTGGTGAACCGATATAAAGATGAAATTGAAGCTAAAGAAACAGGCCAATGGTTTCGAACTAAAGTTCGTATTGGGCTTGGGAGGCATCGGTATGATCAGAGAAATTGAGGTAACTTCGGTTCTAAACCGAAAGAAAAAGCGGGACTCCTGGTTTCTGGATGAATATACCTTCAATCCATACAGTAGCTGTTCGTTTAATTGTTTGTATTGCTACATCCGGGGAAGCAAGTATGGTGAAAATCTTGCTGATACACTTTCGGTCAAAATAAATGCGCTTGAGTTACTGGATCGCCAGATGTTTAACCGAGCTAAGAAAAATGAACAAGGTTTTGTGGTAATTGCTTCTGCAACCGATCCTTACCTCTCTATCGAAAAGGAATATGAAATTACCCGTGGCGCACTTGAATTAGCTCTTAAACATCGGTTTCCGATTCATATAATTACAAAATCCGGATTGGTTGAAAGGGATTTCGAATTGCTTCATCAAATCGATAAAGAAGCAAAGCTGCCCGCTCATTTAAAAGACTCTTTGGGAAGAGGGACTTTAATTACCTTCTCGTTTTCAACTCTTGATGACCGAATCGGTAGAATTTTTGAATCAGGAGCACCTCCACCTTCTGTTCGTTTAGATGCACTCACCCTGGCAAGAAAAGAAGGCTTTGAAAGCGGAGTGAGTATGATGCCCCTTATACCTTACATCACCGATACTACTGAAAGTCTGAATGCTATGTTTTCTGCATTTAAAGAAGCGAATGCAAGCTATGTGATGCCGGCAACCATTACCCTTTGGGGAAATGGCAAAGCAGACAGCAAGACTTTGATGATGAAAACTATTGCTAAACATTTTCCTGAGTTGCTTCCCAAATATGAGAAGTTCTTCTCAAACAGCGATCAAATGCCACGGTACTATCAGGATGCTTTTTATAAAAAGATGAAAGAGCTATCCGTAGAATTTGAGCTTCCCGATCGAGTTATTTAATCCTGGTCTATTCTGTTTGAATACTATCTACTGGGTTCAGGTTAGCTGCTTTGAGTGATTGCCAGCTTATGGTTAATAAAACAATACCAAGGGTAACAAGGCCGGTATAGACGAATACCAACGGACTGATTTCAACTCTGTATGCGAAATTTTGCAACCAGCTTTGGATAAAATACCATGAAAGAGGAATAGCTAATACAAAAGCGATAGCTATCAGTTTGATGAATTCTGTTGATAATAATCCAAGTATTGAAGCAACTGAAGCCCCTAATACTTTTCTTACTCCGATTTCTTTAGTTCGTTGTTCTGCCATGTATGCTGATAACCCTAATAATCCCAGACAAGCAATAATAATTGCAATAATGGTGAACGCAGTAAATACAGCTCCTAAACGAAGTTCCTGACGGAAAAGTTGATCGAAATCTTCATCCAGAAAGGTATAATCTATTGGTTCTCCTGATGAAAACTCATCCCATTTCGACTCAATCATTGCAACGGCATTTCTGGGGTCTTCCGTTTGAAACCGAATGGTCATTTCATTTGCGGTTTCTGTAAGCAGAATAGCAAGAGGCATGATTTCCTGTCTTAGTGACTCAAAATTAAAATCTTTCATCACCCCAATAACTTTATAAGTACGCCCATCATTTGAGAAAATGACTTCTCCACCAACAGCTTCTGTTTCCTGAAATCCTAATTCCTTAATCGCAGCTTCATTCAAGACCATTGCTAAAGTATCTGTAGGGAAGTCTCTGCTGAAAAAACGTCCATCTTCCATTTCAAAACCAAGGGTCTCCTGATGCTCATAATCTGCATAGTATACTGCCATCACATAATCCAGATCAGTAGTGGGTCGCTGAAAGATATTAACATTGTTCGTTCCCGGGATTGTAAAATTGCTATAACTTGCTGAAATAACTCTACTGTCTTGAAGCAAATCTTCTTTAAATGCTCCCTGATTATTACCTAGCCTGCTTGTATTAGTCAGCACAATAGATTGCTCTTTGCTAATACCAAGATTCCTGTTCTGCATATACTGAAGCTGCTCATTTACCAGAATTGTACAGGAAATTAAACCAATGGAAATAAAAAACTGACCTATTACTAACGACTGTCGTAGCTTTCCACTTTTAGCTCCTCGTTTGATTTTACCTTTAAGAACATCAACTGGGTTAAATGCTGTGAGATATAGTGCCGGATAACTACCCGCCAAAAATCCAACCAAGACAATCATTCCTAATATGGTAGCTATAAACCATGGTTCCGATAAGATTGTAAAGGTTAACTCTTTCCCTGAAAGATTGTTAAAGAATGGCATTGCTAAATAAATAAAAACTATGGAAAGGATTGCTGCCAGTACTACATAAGCGATAGACTCTACCAAAAACTGAGCAATCATACTGCTCCTTTCACCCCCCATCGTTTTTCTTAACCCAACCTCTTTAGCTCTTCCTGCTGCACTCGCTGTAGATAAGTTCATGAAATTCACAGAAGCTATGACCAACAAAAAGATTCCAATAATTGAAAATATATACACATAGGTAATATCCCCCGGTGGTTGAAAAGACATATCGACATCCGGGGCATTAAGATGTAAATCACTAATACCGACCTGAAAATATTTGTATTGATTTCCTTGTTCCCTCATTTGCTCAACAGAAGCCCCCATAAACTGTTCAAGTTCAGGGCTGGCATACTTTAATACTAATTCGTCAAATGATGCTTCTACCTGTTCCGGATTTGCTGAAGGATGAATCTCAACATAGGTATTAAGGCTATTGTTTGACCAAGATTGATTTCTACTGAATGGGATTGAACTGAAAGAAAGTAGTACATCAAAAGTGAAGTGTGTATTTGAAGGAGTATCAGCGTTCACACCCGTCACTTCATATACTGTTTGATTATTACCGACTAAAATAGTTTTTCCAACCGGGTTTTCATCACCAAAGTATTTCCTGGCAATAGATTCGGTCAAAACTGCTTTATTGGGTCCCTTTAAAACCGTTTTCGGATCACCTTCCAATAACCTGTAACCGAAGTAATCATAGAAATTTGAATCAGCCCAAAAAACATTTTTTTCTGTGAAAGCATTATCATCACCTCTGAAAACAATATCCCCGACAGTATTAGTACGTGTAGTGCTTACAATCCCGGGAATTTCTTCCATAATTGTTCCCGCAAGTACCGGGGGTGTAAAAATTCCTTTCACTTCCTGATTTCCAATTTTTCCTTCAAGACCAATTACATACTTGTTCTCTACATTGGGTTGAAAGTTATCGTAACTCAGTTCATCCTGAACATAGATGATGATAAGAACTGCTGAAGTGATCCCAATGGAAAGCCCAAGTATGTTAAGAAAGGAGTAAAATTTATTTTTTAAAATATTCCGAAAAGCAATCTTCAGATAGTTCTTGAACATGATAATCCCAATTAAATATTAACTCACCAAAGCTCACACGTTCAAAAAATGATTTGGTTTCAGAATTATCACAGACTATTTATTTATAATTTTTGAATATTCGACTGCTCTTGAATTGATAGAATCTGCCTGCACCGACTCCTCGAATTTCATTTTAGCTTGGTTTGTTTTACCCTGAAGCATATGGTTAATTCCCTGCTGATTTAAGGTCGCTGCTGACTTTCCAAAAAGTTCTACTTTCTTTGATAAAACCTGTTCCGCTTCAGTATACATTTCCCAGGCATTCAAGGTGTACCCAACTGTAGAAAGTATTCCTGCCCTAAGTTCTTCCCGAGAATGAAATTCATTTATCGCATTCAGACCAGATTCTGCTCCTTCAGATTTTATTAAATCTGAAATCAATTTATCGGTATCTCCTTCTTCTGCATCTTCATAACGGGCAAGATAATCGGCTCTTCTCATATGAATATCGATTTCAAGCTCCACTTCATCCGAAAGCTGGGTAAGTCCGTTTTCCATAACCGAACTCCAAAACGAACCACCGAATACGTCAAAATCCTGACGGTTTATGACTGCTTTTCCCGAAAAATCAACCTGTTCATTATTTGCCCAGTCTCTGGATATAGGCGTTGGTTCCTCAAACTCCACCCTGATTTCTTTGGTAATTCCTTTAATTGTAAGATTCCCAACCAAATCAAAACTTCCGTCTTCAAAAGGGATTGTTTCCCTACTCTGAAATTTAGCATAGGGATAATTAGCGGCATCAAACCAGGTCCCTTCTCGTTTCAGGTCTTCATCTCTTGTCTCATCTCCTGTATTTATCGTTCTAATATCAATAAAAAGTGTCACTGATAGGCTACTAAGATTATCAGGATCATAAAATGCAGTTCCATCAAACTCATTGAACCGTCCACGAACCGGACTAAATCCAAAATATTTGATCTTGAAACCAAGATAGGAATGCTGGTCGTCGATCAGATAATCTTTTCCAATCACATCATTGATATCCACTGTTGTTTGATCAGTTTGAATCGGATTCCTGGTATTCTCTTTCAGGGATTGATTGTTCGTGCAGGAAAAGAATATCAATGCTACAGATGAAAAAAGGAGCTTAGCTTTCATAAAAAAGTGTTAGAATTCTTATTAACTAACATAGATGACCACTACCAATGAAATGAATTCTGTTATCCATAATTGTAATTAATTATCAATATGCAGTGAGTTAAAGGTAATTTGCAGTGAAAACTGATTGTATTCATTGATAAAAAAGACTCACGCTGATGCTTTGAGTCCGGTTGGTATCTGTAACGAAGCAGAGTATCGTTATAAATGGAAAGAATTGGTTCTAAGTTAATCTAAGGAACAAATTGGTAATTCTGATGTTTTATGAATATCTCAAAACCACTTCTGTATGAAAAAACTACTTCCTCTAAGTTTAATTGCAATACTTATTTTTGCAAATTGTACCACAATGGGAACCGGAACATACTCTGGTTACCCCGGTTCAAGTGAACCTGTACTTGCTCGGTCCTTATTCAGTTCTGATCAGGCGATAATTTCTCAGGCAGCAATTGATACCATTCTTTCCAGTAAGATTATTATCCCTGAAAACGTAAAGCTTGCTCTTATTAAGTTTTCAGGAGCAATCGACCAAAACTCCTCCATTTATGGGTATGGGTACTGGAGATCCGAATCTTATTTGAAACTTCAGCAGTCTTATGTAGATACCTTATCTAACAGAATCTTATCCTCAGAAAAGATTAGTTCCGTTTCTGTACTTCCTTCACTTTTAACTCCCCAAAACCCGACCATACCAATTCTTAGAGAAGCAGCTGTCAGACTACAATCTCCCTTATTAGTAATCTACCGCATAAACAGTGACATTTATGAAGAGTATCGTACTTTTCGAGCTAACAGGTCGAAAGCTTATGCCACTGTAGAATTAGTATTATTAGACATTCGAACAGGCATCATCCCCTTCACGGCTATTTCAACCAAAGAGTATCAATCGACAAAGCAAAAAAGTGACGTAACCGTCAATGACTTTTTAAAGAGAACCGAAGCGGTTGCAGTAAACAGAGCTCTGGAAGATACCGCAGAGAGGTTAACTACGTTTTTGGGTTCAAATTAAGAACCCCAATCAGGATTAAGCTGATCGGGGTTTATATCTAGTTCCCTTTGCGCAGACCATCAGCGGTTCTGTCATCCGGTTTAGGTGCGGGAGTCATTTTATTGGAATTTTCATCAACCAGTTTTAAGACTTCTTCCACAACTTTTTCCATTTGTGGGTCGCGCCCTTCCATTAATAAATTTGGATCATCCCAAACAGGGAAATCTGGTCTTACACCTTCTCCTTCCCAGAACCAATGTCCATCATTATCATATAATCTGGCACCTGGAACCGTAATTCCTCCGCCATCTATTAGACCATGACCAGTGGCCGGTCCAACAAGAATTCCTAATGTTCTTTCACCAACAATAGGTCCGGCTTCCAGTTCCTGAAAAGCCCATGGAAGTCCATCGCCACCAGAACCAGCCCATCCGTTGATCAACATTCCCATCGGTCCTGTATTCGTTTTAGTAGGCTGAGTATGATCACGACCGTGTCGCCAGTGTAAATTATATACAACAGGACGCATCATTAATTCAAGAAACCGGTCCGCAAGTTGTCCTCCACCATTAAATCTTTCATCAATGATAAATCCCTTTTTATCAAGCTGACCATAGTACATTTTCACTAATTCAAGCTGACCTCTTCCTCCAGTGTTAGACATATAAATGTATCCCAACTGACCATCAGAAAGCTCTTCAACCATTTTGCGGTTATTCTCAATCCACTCTAAATAACGAAGTTGGGTTTCTTCGCCCTGAGTAAGAGTTTCAATAATAACCTGACGTGCATCACCTTTTCGTCCATTACTACTAACAAGTAAAGAAACTGTTTCTCCATCAAGGCCTTCGAATGCAGCATATGGATCTTTTGAAGTATCCAGACTAACTCCATTCACAGAATGAATGTAATCACCTTCCTGTACCTCAACTCCAGGGCGATCAAATGGCGAACGTACTTCAGTATCCCAATCAGCAGGTTTTACTATTCTTTTTACCCAGAACATGTTGTTATCCAGCTCCCAGTCAATTCCGAGGTATCCGGTTCCCTGAAAATCCACACTTTCGTTATCACCACCAAAGGTATAGGTGTGTCCTGCACTTAGTTCAGCCTGCATATTTGATTGAATATTTGTTACATCCCATCTGGTTCTGGCGTCATCTATCAAAGCTCCGTAACGATCTTTCAATTCATCCCAATCAACCCCATGCATAGCTGGATCGTAAAAGAAGTCGCGATACCTTCTCCAGGTATCGTTAAAAATCTGATGCCACTCTTCCTTGGGTACAAGGTTCATAACCAGCCCATCAGTGGGAATCGCATCACTTATAGACTGCCCCGGATTAGGTTGAATGATTCCATATCTCCCTCTTGATGAAACAAGTATAGATTTTCCATCTGCTGTTGGCTGAGCACTACTTACTCCCTCCATGATGGTTACTTCTTCCCTCTTATCGAAATCATAAGCAACCAGATTTGGGCTACCTCCCGAAGCACCTGAATTTGGGAATCTGCGATATACTACCATTCCATCAAAAGCCATTAATTGACCAATATTACCAGATTCGATCGGTAGTACAGTAGTTCTCGCATATAAACCTTCGAAGTCTATCTCCAGTCCTGTTTCTTCTTCCTCAGCATCCTCTTCATCTCCCCCTTTATCAGAGTCATTTTTCGTTTCTAACGCGTCATTTTTTGGGGTTAATGGTGAAGACGCTTCATTAGTTAAACTCACCGCTACCAGCTGGGTTGAATTCGGATATATCCATGTGTTATCGAAATCAGAATACTCAACATTAAAGTCACGGTTTGAAGTATACACAAGGTACTTGCTATCTGAAGTAAAGACTGCATTGGTTTCGCTGTAGAATCCACTTGTTACCTGATGAAGATCTCCTTCTTTTACATTGTAAAGCATCACTACAAAATTGGCATTCTCAAGTCCTTTTTGAAAGGTTAACCAGTTTGAATCTGAAGACCAGGTGATCGGGTAACCACCTCTCCCTCCATGGCCAACATTCCAATAGGTGTTGCCTACTTCTGTAATATCACCACTTTCTGCCTCAACAGTATAAATAGTGTTTGTTTCATCAATAAATGCAATGTGCTTACTATCCGGAGACCAGTACAATCGATAGCCATATCCTTGGTCTCTGTTTGTAAGTTTTCTTGGGGCCTCAGCTCCTTCCGGATCCTGAAGATAGATTTCATATTCTCCACCCATATCACTCCAGTACGCAATTGTTTCTCCGTCAGGAGACCATGCCGGATCTCTGTCAAAAGCTCCGCTTGATTTTGTCAGGTTGATGGTATATCCATCTTTTACAGGCACATTAAACAACTCTCCTCTGGCTTCAAAGATAATGCGCTTTCCTTCCGGTGAAGCTGAAGCATTATTTATACTGCTACTCACATCCACACTTCGGGGCATTTCCGTAGAAAGGTCACTAATTACATGAACATCCACTGGCTTATATTCCTGAGAGGATAATTCCATGATGTAAAGCTGACCTCCAACTTCAAAAACAAGATCATCAGGACCAGCAGAAAGGTAACTCACATCAAAATCTTCGAAGAAAGTAATCTGTGTATGGTTTTCTGTTTCTGTGTCGTATGACCATACATTCAATCTGAAATTCTCGCCTTTATCAGAAAGGTAATAGACTTTATTTCCCGCCCAGGCAGGCTTCCCATCGTTAACTTCATTCTCAGTTACATTAACAACACTTTGAGATTTAAAATCATAGATAAGAATATCTGATGCTAACCCACCGTAATAACGTTTAAAAGGATAGTTTTCAGTAATTTTGGTAATGTATGCAAGCTTACTTCCATCCTGAGAATAACTTGCTAACTCTCCATAAGGAATCGGAAGTTTTTCGGGCATTCCTCCATCTTTGTTTACTAAATAGAATTGTTGGGACGAACGTTGCCCCATATGTCTTCTTGATGCAAACAACAAATGCTCTCCATCCGGGTGCCACTCTAACATGCGATCAGCATGAGACTGATAGGTTACTCTTGTTGGAATTCCACCAGTAACCGGAATCACATATACATCGGTATTTCCATTATAGCTAGCAGAATATGCGATATGAGTTCCATCGGGAGAAAAACGAGGATAACTTTCCTGCCCCGGTGAATTAGTAATTTGAATAGCTGTGCCACCGTCTTTAGGAACCATCCATAAATCGCCTCCATATGCGAAAGTGATCTGTGTATCTGAGACATCAAAATAACTCATTAATTTAGCGTTGATCTGGGCGATAGCGGATTGAGATAGGCACGCTAGTACAATCCCGAGTACAAGTCGTTTCATTACGTACATTGGTTTAATTAAAGTTTACTATATAACAGCGGCTAATGTATTAACCCGAATTCTATTAATTAATGCAATTACGGGAGGAAAGCAAAGATGTTCGTTGAATAAGAAGAAACACCCGGAATGAATAAAGCCTACTTCAACACTCTGCGCCGGAGTGCTTTATAAAGTTTCGTATATACTAAGAGAATTTAAAAGCTGATAAAATAAAAACCCCAATCAGCATTCAACTGATCGGGGTTTATCCTGTTTCTCCATGAAAGAAATTCAATTACTTCAATGTAAAATTGAACACAACATTAGTAAAGTCTTTGTGGAAAATTCATTAAATATGTTGATAATTATTTTACATTTAAAACATCAATATTATTTGTTTACTTCAAGTTCAATAACTATCATTTAGCAACATTTTTAACCTCCTTGGAAGTCTGAGATTGGTGCTCAGACTTCCGATAAAAGGGTTATTATTTAGGGCCACCATTATTTCTCAATTTGAAATATGGTGGCTTCTTCTTTTGGAGGTTTCCTGCTTATATCCTGACCAATTATTGGAAAGAATTCGTCATCAAGACGCCTCTCTAGTTTGCGCTTTTTACGCGCCTTTTTTGAATTTGCCATATTAAGGCATTGTGTTATGGTTAAAGTTATCTATGATAACTCGAATGGACGTTCCACTCTTATTGCTAACATTTTTTTTAACGCCTAATGGCTAAAAAGCCCAGTATTAAAAATACTGGGCTCGATTCTCAATACATCAAATAACTATTTAGCTACAACCTGAGGTAGAACCGCAGGTGATACATTTCATACACGTTCCGTTGCGAACCATGGTCATACTACCGCATTCAGGGCATGCATCTCCTGTGTACCCAAGTTGTTTAGCTTTTTCATAATCACTTTCGTAGCTGGCTTTTTCAGCTTTTACTATCTGAGCTGCAGCTGTGGTTTCAGCAATTACCTTTTCCACTACTTCCGGTGCTTTTGCTATCACTGGTGCCGGTGCCGGGCTTGGAGCCGGAACCACTGCCTCGTCTTCTTCCAACGGACGAAGATCCCGGGTGTTAATCTGATCAGCCGGTACGTGAGCAAGGTCTTCTCTTCCGAGATAGGTAACCGCCAGTTCACGGAAAATGTAATCGATAACCGATGTGCTCATTTTCACATGTGGGTTTCCGTTTACCATACCACTTGGCTCGAACTTGGTGAATACAAAAGCATCCACAAATTCTTCGAGTGGTACACCATGCTGCAGACCCAACGAAATTGAAATTGCAAAACAGTTTAGTAAGCTTCGGAAAGCCGCTCCTTCGCGGTGCATATCAATAAAGATTTCACCCAATTGACCGTTTTCGTACTCACCGGTTCTAAGGTAAACACTCTGTCCACCGATTTTCACTTTCTGAGTATATCCTTCACGACGGAATGGAAGTCTTTGACGACGAGCTAGATATTTATGAATGATTTTTTCAGCTACTTCAACCACTTTGTCCTGTGCAACGGCTGTAGCCTGATCAACCACTTCTTCGTCTTCTTCCAGCTCTTCAAATACGTCGGCCATGCTGTTCAGAGGCTGACTTAATTTAGAACCATCACGATAAAGCGCATTCGCTTTCAACATCATTTCCCATGAAAGCATGTACGCATCTTTCATATCCTCAACCGTTGCTTCATTCGGCAGGTTGATAGTTTTTGAAATAGCGCCGGAAAGGAAAGGCTGAGCTGCAGCCATCATTCGGATATGACCTCTTGCAGAAATATATCGTGTTCCGATTCGGCCACATTTGTTGGCACAATCGAATACAGCCAGATGCTCATCTTTAAGGTGAGGAGCTCCTTCTACCGTCATTGTTCCACATACATAATCGTTGGCTTCCTGAATTTGCTCTTTGCTGAATCCAAGGTGGCGAAGCATATCGAAAGTGAAATCTGAAAGTTGCTCCTCAGTTATACCGAGTACTTCCTTGCAGAAATCTTCACCTAAAGTAAATTGGTTAAACGCGAACTTGATATCGAAACTGCCTGGGAGAGCAGCGTCAATTGCTTGAAGTTTTTCATCTGTAAAGCCTTTCTCTTTAAGCGACTCAGGGTTAATATGCGGGCAACCTTCAAGCGTAGCATATCCTTTCGCGTAATTGATAATCTCTTCAGATTCCTTCACACTATAACCTAAGGTCTTGAGTGCTTTTGGTACGCTCTGGTTGATAATTTTGAAGTAACCACCACCGGCAAGCTTCTTAAATTTCACAAGTGCGAAATCAGGCTCAACACCTGTGGTATCGCAATCCATTACCAAGCCAATTGTTCCTGTTGGTGCTAGTACAGTCACCTGAGCATTTCTGTATCCATGCTTTTCTCCTAATGATACCGCGGCATCAGATGTTTCCTGAGCTGCTTTCAGTAGATAGTCAGGACAAATAGAAGCATCAATACCAAGTGGTTTTACCGTGAGACCTTCATATTCTTCCGGATCAACATTGTAAGCTGCCCGCTTGTGATTACGAAGTACCCGAAGCATATGCTCCTTATTTTTCTCGTATCCTTTAAATGGTCCGAGTTCTCCGGCAAGCTCTGCGCTGGTTTCGTAAGCTTTCATATGCATCAGAGCAGTCAAAGCACCTGCTGTTGCAACACCTTCATCACTATCATAAGGAATTCCCTGAACCATTAAAGCTGCGCCGATGTTAGCGTAACCAAGTCCAAGTGTTCTGAATACATAAGAAAGCTCTGCAATTTCTTTGGATGGGAATTGAGCCATCAGTACAGAAATTTCAAGTACTGTTGTCCAGATTCTTGAAGCGAATCGTAAAGAATCGACATCAAACGTAGTGCAGGCTTCGTCTTTGAAATACTTCATCAGGTTTAATGAAGCAAGGTTACATGCCGTATTATCGAGGAACATATACTCTGAGCAAGGGTTACTTGCACGGATTTCGCCATCTTCTGGACAGGTATGCCATTCATTAATGGTGTCATGATACTGTGTTCCTGGATCGGCAGAAGCCCAGGCTGCGTATGCGATCTGATCCCACATTTCCGAGGCTTGCATCGTTTTGCAAGGCTTTGGCTCGCGACCTTCTTCTTCAGCCTTTTCTTTTTCAACTCTCCAGTAGAGATTCCATTCAGAATCATCTTTAACCGCTTTCATAAATGCGTTAGGAACACGAACAGAATTATTTGAATTTTGTCCGGCTACTGTTGCATAAGCTTCTGAGTTCCAGTCGGTATCATATGTTTCAAACTCAAGATCTTTGTATCCCTGAGCAGCCAGTTGAATTACGCGCTCTATATAATTTAAAGGTACCTGATCACGTTTCGCCTGTCGAATCACTTTTCCAAGCTCTTTATTTTTAAGCGGATCACGACTCATTGCACCGTTAAAAGTTCTACCTTCAATCTCTACCGGTGTGTGGCAAAGTTTGATAATATCTTTAAGATGCTTTTGAGTAATTTTTGAACCAGAAACCAGAGCTGCTACTTTCTGCTCTTCTTTAACTTTCCAATTGATGTACTCCTCGATATCCGGGTGATCTAAATCAAGTGTTACCATTTTTGCAGCACGGCGGGTAGTTCCACCAGACTTGATTGCTCCTGCAGCGCGGTCACCAATTTTCAGGAAGCTCATCAAACCTGAGGACTTTCCTCCACCACTCAATGGTTCATTTGCTCCACGAATAGATGAAAAATTACTTCCTGTTCCAGAACCATATTTGAATAATCGCGCTTCACGAACCCAAAGGTCCATGATTCCGCCTTCATTCACCAAATCATCATCCACACTTTGGATAAAGCATGCATGTGGCTGTGGATGGGTGTACGAATCTTTAGAACGAGTAAGCTTTCCGGTTTTAGCATCTACATAATGATGGCCTTGTGCTGGGCCGTTAATTCCGTACGCCCAGTGTAGTCCTGTGTTAAACCATTGCGGACTATTAGGTGCCGCCATCTGGTTCGCTAACATGTAGCAAAGTTCATCATAAAATACCTTTGCATCTTCTTCAGTATCAAAGTAGTCGTGCTTCCAACCCCAGTAAGTCCAGCAGCCCGCCAATCGGCTGAATACCTGTCGACTATCAATTTCATGGGAAAAACGCTTTTCTTCGGGAAGCTTTTTTAATTCCTTTTCATCTGCGGCAGAACGCTGAAGCCAGACAGGAACTCCTTTCTCTGATATTTTTTTAAGTGCAACAGGAACTCCTGCTTTTCTAAAATATTTTTGAGCGATTACATCTGTAGCAACCTGTGACCATGACTCAGGTACAGCAACATTTTCCATATGGAAAACCTGAGAGCCATCCGGGTTCTTAATTTCTGATGTTCTCTCAACAAAGTTGATAGCGTCATATGGTGATGACCATTCTGGCTTAGTATAAAAGCGTGTAAATTTCATTGGCGTACTTCTAAAAAATTCGTGTTAGTCTTCGTAGATGAGATACCGTTTTACCCTTCGTAAATCGGAGCCGTTTCTCCTAAAGAAGTGCTAACAAATATATACGCACTGAGTTATGCTAACAAATTAAATCTTGATTTCTTTTCCACAATATTCCACACTTATCCACATTAAGGGAAAATTAAATTCGTTAAAGATCAGTTAACAAAAAATTAATTATATATATTTTCAATATTTTTGAATATACCAATCATTATTTTTTAAAACACTTCTAGAAAAATCGTTTTAAATAGACTTAAAACTGCATTAATAACCCCAATAAACAACCGAAGTTTCGGAGAAAGTTATCCACAGAGTGATTTTTTATTTTTTTATATATAATATTTTAAATCGATTTTTATATTAATATTTATAATTATTATTGACTAATATAAGGTTGTAATTATAGTATTTAAAATATCGGTTTTTGAACTATATGATTGCCATTTTATTCCACTGATTATTCATCGTTCAAACTTTATATCACTACCGTAAATAATTGACTGACAACCTTTTTTACCAACTCAAAAACGAACTGAATTTCTCACAAGAAACAGACCACTATAATCTCATTCGTACAAATTCTAATTGTCTTTCGATCTGGGTTTAGATATATAGTATATAGTTTCTAATAACCCGGATGTTATGAGAACTTTATGCATACTAACTCTCTCTTACGTGATACTATGCAGCTGCGCAACACAAAAAGATTTCGCACGCAAAAGTGTCTACAGCTTTTCAATTGGTGAACGGGTATTTCAAATCACAAGCTTTAATACCAACAGCGGTGAAGGAACTAATTTTCTTTCCCAAACCAACGAAACTGGATCTGCAATCTTGAAAGCAAGAGATTTAGATCAGGATGGAACTATTGATATTATTTTGAAAGGTTCATGGAGTTTATCTGAAGCAAACTCGATTTATAGTGAAGGGATTACTTCTGCTAAGTCAGATGGGAGTTTTACTGAACGAACATCACTACGCACCTTCGAGTTTGAAACCAACATGAATCTGTTTACAGTAAAAAGTTATTCTTCAGATCCCCAGAATGTGAGCAACTTATTTATCATACTTGATAAAACTACAAACGAAGAGTCCATTTTCCTGGATTCAAATGCAGATGGAAACCTTGAATCAGTTGAAAAAGGAAACTTTAACTTCGATGAAGCAGATGAATTATATAGCGAAGTTTTGAATGAAGGAATCAGTAGAAAACAGATTGTATTAGTTGATGATAAATACATAGTTAAAAAGGCAAGCGATCTACTTTCTTATACTATGAATTGAAATCTGACTTACAGAAACTATCGTACTTATTGTTTAGTTGATTTCAAAAACATAAAGTATGACATCTCTAAAACTAGCTTCACTTACAATCCTGCTTTTCTCATTACTAAATTCATCATTTGTAAAAGCTCAGAATTCGATAAAGGTTCCTGTATCAGACTTTAACCCTGAAAGTTTAACTGATGAAGAAGTTGAAAACCCAAGATGGAGCGTTTTAAAACTTCCCAATCGAAACCCAACCAAATACACTTTAGTAGAATCCGAAGACCGTATCGCCATTAAAGCGGAAAGTATGAACAGCGCTTCCGGATTGATTTATAAAGTAGACATTGATCCGGAAGAATTTCCCATTATTGAATGGAGCTGGAAAGTTAATAAAGTTCTTGCAAACGGAGACTATGCAACAAAAAAGGGAGACGATTATCCCGCCCGTATTTATATCACCTTTAACTATGATAAGAGCAAACTTAATCTTAAAGATCGAATTAAATATTCCTTCATTAAAACATTTACCAGATATCCTATTCCTTTAAGAGCCATAAATTATATATGGGCTAATAAAGCTGAAAAAGAAACGATCGCACCTAATGCCTACACAGACTGGGTATATATGGTTGCTGTAAGATCCGGTAACAATGAATCAGGAAGTTGGATAACGGAGGTTCGAAATATTTACGAAGATTATATAAAAGCTTTCGGTGAGGCCCCTCCAAGAATCAGTGGGGTCGCCATTATGACTGATTCAGATAATACGAAAGGAGCTTCAGAAGCTTATTATGGAGATATCGAATTTAGAAAAAGTACTAAATAAGTATTCGGGTAAAACTAATCTGACTTTCCGAAACATTGTTAATTACAGGTCGTAACAGCCCTCCTGTAATAATCAACCAATTAAAATTTCGGAATGAATACCAAACGATTCGGATACTTTATACTTGCCTCCGCGCTTTCAATCTTTACACTTCAGGCCTGTGGTAATGGAGATACTCAAGATAATAACAATAACGACAACGACTCTACACTGGTAATTCCGGTTGAGGTTAATGATGTAAGTCGTGGCGATATTTCAGCCTATTATTCGAACACTGCAACTCTTGAAGCAGTACAAGAAGCCACCATTGTCTCTAAAGTTCGTGGAATTGTTGAGGAGCTTATGGTTGAAGAAGGAGACGACGTAAGGGCAGGTCAAATACTTGCCAGAATTGAAGGCGACCAGTACCGAATCGAAAGTGAGCGCGCTAAAGCAACGATGGACCGTCTTTATAACGAATATCAACGAAATAAAGAGCTTTTCGAGAAAAACCTGATTTCAGCTGAGGTCTATGATAATTCCAGATTCGAATATGAATCACAAAAGTCAGCGTATGAACTTGCTCAGTTAAATTATGAGTATACCTCAATTAAAAGCCCAATCAGCGGAGTAATTTCAGAGCGCTTCATTAAAGTGGGTAATATGATCGGAACAGACGAACAAGTTTTTGAAGTGACTGACTTCGATCCAATACAGGCCAATCTTTTTATCCCTGAACACGAAAGAGCTAAAATTAAAGCTGGTCAGCGAGCTGAATTGATTGCCGATGCAATCCCTGGAAGAGTATTTACTGGGAAAGTAGAACGTATCAGCCCAACAATTGACCCACAAACAGGCACTTTTAAAGTGACCGTATATTTAGATGATAATCAGGATATGCTGCGTCCTGGCATGTTTGGCCGTGTTAAAATTGTGTACGATACCCGAATGAATACCAAAATGATCCCAAAAGCAGCAGTGATTTCTGAAGATGAAACTCAATCTGTGTTTGTGATTAAAGACTCCCTCGCATTTAGAAAGATTATACGAACAGGATATGTAAACGGAACAAAAATTGAAGTAATTGACGGCCTTGAAGATGGTGAAATCGTAGTAACCACCGGACAAGGAAGCTTAACGGATAGTACCCGCGTAAATATCGTTCGACTTTAATAATTAGGAGAAAACGCTATGAAACTGATTGATTTCTCCATAAAAAGAAAAGTAACCATAAGCATGTTTACGGTTGCTATTCTATTGTTCGGAATGGTATCTCTGGGAAGGTTAAATGTAAACCTGCTTCCCGATTTAAGCTATCCAACACTTACTATTCGCACAGAATTTGAAGGTGCAGCACCTGTTGAAATTGAAAACCTCATAACCAAACCTATTGAAGAAGCCGTTGGAGTAGTGAAGGGCGTTAAAAAAGTACGTTCTATTTCACGAACCGGACAATCTGATGTAGTTCTTGAGTTTGCATGGGGAACTGAGATGGATTTCGCCAACCTGGACGTAATCAGTAAACTGGACGCTATTCAGCTTCCTCTTCAGGCGAAAAAACCCGTTACCTTACGCTTTGATCCTACGCTTGATCCGGTAATGCGATACGCACTTTATTTTGACGATTCTGAATCTAATGATGAAAGTAATGATGTAGCAGTAGACTACGCCTCATTTGAAGAACAAGACATTAACGATGCCAACTCAATTGCCAGACTTAAGCAACTTCGGATAATTGGTGAAGAGATTCTGAAAAAGAATCTGGAATCCACTGTTGGTGTTGCTTCTGTAAAAATAAGCGGTGGACTTGAGGAAGAAATTCAGGTTAATATTGATCAACAGCGCCTGGCTTATTTAAATATTCCTATTGAAAGTGTTACTTCAATTTTAAGCGCAGAGAACATCAATCTCTCGGGTGGCAGACTGGAAGAAGGCACACAACAGTATTTGGTCCGGACTTTAAACGAATTTCAAAATCTGGAGCAAATTCGAAATGTGATTGTCTCCACTGAAAATGATAATACTATTTATCTGAAAGATGTCGCTGATGTGGTTCAGGCGTACAAAGAACGTGAAGCTATTACACGCTTAAACGGTATGGAAGCTGTTGAAATTGCCGTTTATAAAGAAGGGGATGGAAACACTGTAGCTGTAGCTGAAGTTGTTGAAGATCGCCTAAACAGAATCACGGATATGCTACCTGATGGAATGAAACTAGAGAAGGTATACGATCAATCAGTGTTTATTTCTTCTGCCGTAAATGAAGTAAAAAATGCAGGAATTATCGGTGGTATTTTGGCAGTACTGGTTCTTTTCTTCTTTCTGAGGGATTTCTGGAGCACAGTGATTATCTCAGTATCTATTCCTGTTTCTATCATAGCTACTTTCAATTTGATGTACGGAAACAACATCACTTTGAATATTATGAGCCTTGGTGGAATTGCTCTTGGTATTGGTATGCTTGTTGATAACTCCATTGTGGTGCTGGAAAATATTGCCAGGCACCGCGGTATGGGTAAAAACGTATTACAAGCAGCTCAGGATGGAGCAGGTGAAGTTGGAACTGCGGTAATTGCTTCTACACTAACTACCGTTGCTGTGTTCTTCCCGCTTGTATTTGTAGATGGAATTGCCGGTCAGTTATTCCGTGACCAGGCACTTACGGTAACTTTCTCGTTATTGGCTTCTTTAGTTGTTGCTGTAACGCTCATCCCAATGATGTCTTCATTGAGTTCCAGAAAGAAAGAACAAGCTCCGTTGGAATTAAAAGAGCCTCGAACCGGATTTGGAAGAGTATTAAGAGCCATCAGACTTTTCTTATTCTATACCATTCCATCTGTGATAACAAAAGGTATTAGATATGTAATCGCGGGAATTGCGTGGGTATTCTCAAAACTATTTGCAATCCCTTTATATCTGTTTGATAAATTTTATTCAGGTGTTGAAAAGGTGTACAACAGCTTACTGGTTACCTCGCTTAATAACCGCTTTATTGTAATTTTGATTGCACTTGGAGCTTTTGGTGGAACCATAGCTTTGATTCCAAAAATTGGAATCGAGCTTATTCCACAACTATCACAAGGTGAGTTTGCTGTTGAATTCAAGCTCCCACCTGGAACTCCAATTGAAGAAACAGATGACGCTTTAAAATCCGTACAGGATGCAACCAGATCACGCGAAGGTGTTCGTTCTACTTTTGCAGTAGCAGGTACCGGAAACCGAATTGACGCTAATCCAGATCAAGGTGGTGAAAATTGGGGCGAATTAAATGTTCTTCTGGCTTCAGGGGCAAGTTCAGCGGAAGAAGAACAAACGATGAGTTCAATGAGAAATTCATTATCTCAAATACCAGGACTTCAGTATAAATTTTCCCGTCCTTCTCTGTTCTCCTTCTCTACTCCGGTAGAAGTTGAGATTAGTGGTTTTGATTTGGATAAGCTGAAAGCAGTAAGTGATGAAATCACTCATAAAATGGAGGCAAACGGACGTTTTGCCGATATAAAAAATTCAATGGAAATCGGAAGTCCAGAAATCCAGATTTTATTCGATCGCGATCGTGCAGCTGCTCTTGGACTTCAGGTTCATGAAGTAGCCGACCGGGTGGTTAGTAATGTTCGTGGCGATGTTGCCACTCGCTACTCCTGGAGAGATCGTAAAATTGATGTATTGGTACGTGCGCGCCAGCAGGATCGTTCTTCAGCAGAAGAAATCCAGCAGATTATTGTAAATCCTGGTAGTGAACGACCAATTCCACTTAGTGCAATCGCTTCGGTTAGAGTAGCAAACGGTCCTGGAGAAATCCGAAGAATTTCACAGCAGCGTGTTGGTATTATTTCTGCAAACCTAGCTTATGGAGATTTAGGTGAAGCCGCTGCTGAAGTACAACAAATCATCAATGATACAGCAAAACCAACAGGGATTTATGCACGTGTTGCTGGTCAGAATGAGGAAATGTCGGATTCTTTCCAATCCCTACTCTTCGCACTTTCTTTAGCCGTCTTTTTGGTGTATTTGGTTATGGCCTCACAGTTTGAGTCGTTGCTTCACCCTTTCATCATCCTGTTCACTATTCCTTTAGCATTGATAGGAGCGGTACTTGCATTATTTATCACAGGTACAACTATCAGTGTGGTCGTATTTATAGGATTGATATTGTTGGCAGGAATTGTAGTAAATAACGCCATAGTACTTATCGATTTAATTAATCAGATGCGTGAGCGAGGTATGGAGAAATACGAAGCCATCATGGAAGGCGCTAAATCCAGACTTCGCCCTATTTTAATGACCACCTTAACCACTACTCTTGGTTTACTTCCTCTGGCTATTGGTTTTGGTGATGGTGCAGAACTTCGAGCTCCAATGGGAATCACTGTTATCGGAGGATTATTGGTCTCAACCCTGTTAACATTGATTGTGATTCCAGTGATGTATTCCGTAATGGATCATAAAACATACAGTGTAGAAACAGAAACTATTGAGGCCTGATCATGAGTTTAACCGAACTGTCAGTAAAACGCCCCGTAACTACCATGATGGTTTTTGTAAGCCTAGTGGTAGTGGGTTTAATTGCAACCCGACTAGTACCATTAGAGTACTTCCCGGATATAAGTTTTCCAGGAGCATTTGTTCAGGCACCCTACCCCGATGCTTCTCCTGAAGAAGTAGAGGAACTTGTGATCCGACCGATGGAAGAAGCGCTAGCTACCATCAGCGGGCTTGAACGAATGAACTCTAATGCCGGTGAAAACGGAGGCGGAATTCAGGTTCAGTTTAAACAGGGCACAGACATCAACCTGAAAGCAATTGAGATAAAGGAAAAAATTGAAAGTGTACGAAATCAGCTTCCTGATGACTTTGAATACTACACGATCAATAAGTTTCAGGATGGAGGTGGAAATACTCTACAGCTTCGTATTTCCAGCGAGCGGGATCTTTCTGATGCCTACGATCTTTTAAACAGGAACCTGAAACAACGGATTGAACGGATTGAAGGAGTTGGTCAGGTCACTTTATATGGTGTTGAAAAGAAAGAAATCCGGATCGAATTACTTACCGACAGAATTCTGAGTTACAATGTCGATTTAAATGCACTTTCTGCTACACTGAGCCGTGCTAATTTCTCTACCACAGCAGGAAAAATCACTGATAACGGATTGCGGTATAACGTCCGACCTATTGGCGAGCTAAGTGGTGTTGAGGATATCGAAAATCTTATAATTGGTGAGAATAATCTGCGTGTGAAAGATATTGCAGAGGTTAAGTATGTAGAACCCATCCGAAACTATGCACGTCATTTAGATATGAAATATGCGATCGGGCTGGACGTGGTCAAAGAATCTACTGCTAATACTGTTGCAACAGTAGATCGTGTGCTCGAAGAAATTGAAGAAATTAACCAGCTACCTGAAATGCAGGGAATTAAAATTTATGAGATGCATAATCAGGCGGAAGGAATTTTAAGCTCATTGAGAGAGCTGTTTAGTGCCGGAGTACTTGGGGCTGGGCTTTCCATTTTTATGCTCTTCTTTTTTCTTCGTCAGGTAGGAACTACCTTAATTGTTGCTACTGCGGTTCCATTTTCTCTGATTGTTACCCTCGGGTTCTTTTACTTTCTGGATATCTCTCTGAATATTCTATCAATGATGGGTTTAATGCTTGCAGTGGGGATGCTGGTAGATAATGCGGTGGTAGTAACTGAGAATATTCATCGCCATCAGCGACAAGGTAAAAACACATCAAAAGCAGCCATTTATGGAGCACGCGAAGTAGGTATTGCTGTTACTGCGGGAACTCTGACATCGGTTGTGGTTTTCCTACCAAATATTGTAAACGAGAGCTTTATAGCTCCTTACATGTATTATATCGGAATGCCAATTATCATCTCTCTGATTGCATCTCTGTTTATTTCGCTAACAGTTATTCCTCTTCTCACTTCAAAATTAAAAGTTCCTGAAAAAAGAAAACGTACTATCGTCGATAAGTTTTCTGATAAGTATGCAGCTTTTCTTGGGTGGTTTATCGATCGACGTTGGGTATCAGTATTAGGAGTAGTAGGTTTATTTCTTAGTGTGATTATCCCCGCATCACAACTTAATGTGGATATGTTCCCCCGAACAGAGCAACGTGAACTAGGACTCCGCTACAACCTGAATGGCTCCTACACACTCGATCGTGTAAAACAGGCGGTAGACAGAGTAGAAAAATATCTCTATGATAATCAGGAGAAATTCGAAATTGAGTCTGTATACACATACTACGAGCCAGAGTTTGCGAACTCTACCATTATCCTTACAGGAGAAGAAAACGCTATAAAGTCAGTGGAACTCATTAAAAAAGAAATTGAAGAAAATCTTCCGCTGGTTACAATCGGTGAACCTGCCTTTGAGTTCAGAAGCCGAAATAGTACAGAGGGGGTTCGCGTGTTTGTTCAGGGAGAATCCATGGATGTACTTGAAGAACTGGCTGAACAGGTAGAGTGGCGGATGAACCAGGTTGAAGGTTTTACGGATGTTAAGTCTGAAGCTGAAATAGGAAAAGACGAAGTTCGTCTGGCTATCGATCATGAAAGAGCACGAAATTTCGGGCTCACCTCTTCCGATATCGCCAGAGCAGTATCAAGTTCTGTTCGTGGACAAACACTACGCAGAATCAGAGGTCCTCAGTCAGAAATTGATGTGGTACTTGCACTTCAGAATTCAGATCGCCAAAGTGTTGATGACCTGATGGAGCTTCCTATTGCTATTAACCCGGAGCAGACAATCAAACTTGCTTCACTCGTCGATTTTGAACAATCACAAGGCCCTGGAAGAATCTTTAGAGAAAACCGGAAAACCTCATTAGGAATTAATATTAATCTGGACGGTGTGGAAATTAGTGACGCCAGAGAAACAATTTCTAAAATTATGGACCAAATGGTCTACCCTGCCGGCTACAGGTGGAGTTATGGAAGAAGTTTCGATAACGATTCTGAAGCATTGAACGTGATGCTATTTAACATCCTGATTGCGTTCTTCCTCATTTACTTGGTGATGGCAGCTCTCTTTGAATCACTTATTTATCCAACAAGTATTCTTACATGTATTCTTTACGGAGTAGTTGGGATATTCTGGTTCTTCTTTATTACCGGTACTACCTTCGATCTTATGGCCACCATTGGTATCCTTATTTTGATGGGAATTGTTGTGAACAATGGTATTGTACTGATTGACCATATACTTCATTTAAGGAGTGAAGGAATGAGTCGACGTGAAGCCGTAGTACAGGGTGGAAAAGATCGAATGCGCCCAATTCTTATGACCGCTGGAACAACTGTTCTAGGTCTTATCCCGCTTTGTATTGGGAATACTCAAATTGGTGGTGATGGGCCTCCTTACTTCCCAATGGCAAGAGCCATTGTTGGTGGTCTTACCTTTTCAACGGTAGTAACACTTGTAGTTCTCCCCTCTATTTATATTATCCTTGATGATATCAGACTGTGGGCTGGTCGTATTGGTGTGATGTCCAGAATCAGGTAATTAGTTTTATAAGCCCCTCATTCTCTGAGGGGTTTTTTGTATGTTTCTGAAAAAACAGCATGCCAGAAACCCATACTTTCTATACTGAGGAATTCACTATCCGAGCTAACGAGGTTGATACCAGTGGAAATGTCACGCTCAAGGCTATTTGTGATTTCTTTCAGGAAGTTGCCGGAAATAATGCAAAAGAGCTCAATTTCGATATTACTGACTTACAGCAACAAGACCTGACATGGGTTTTACATCGCATGGATATACGGATTCATCAGTATCCAAAGTGGAGAGAAACTATCACTATTGAAACCTGGCCTGCTGCTGGTGATGCATTACGAGCTTTCCGGAACTACCGAATTCTGAATGATAATGGAATTGAATTAGGCTGTTGTCTTAGTTACTGGATGATGATTAATATGAAAACGAGAAGGCCGGTGCGTATGCCTAAAGAAGTTCTTGAGACTCGCCTTGCAAAACGGGATCATGTGTTAGAAGTTAAATCAAATCGTATTTCCGCGGTTTCTGATTTTCATCCAACTAAAGAATTTTCAGTTCGTCGCTCCGATCTGGATATGAACATGCATGTTAATAACACAACGTATATCGATTGGATGCTTGAATGCCTTCCCTTAAAAGAAAGTCAAAATATTGAGCGTTTCGATATCGTATATATGCACGAAGGACTTGAAGGCGATGTTATTTCAGCTTCTTTAGAAGAAAAAGATGAAGACAAAACCAAAGTACTTCAGCTCATCAATCAAAATGAGAAAACGGTAGCTCTTGCTGAGATTAACCTGCTAGAAGACTAATCCCACTCAGGTGCAAAATCGGGATTAATGATTCGAGTGTTTTTATCCAGATCATCGATAGCGTAAAAGTCATCATCTTCTAAAACAAAATCATAGATATCAAGATTTTCTTCTAAATGCTCTTTAGATGATGCTTTTGGGATAGTCACAACCTGCTCTTGTTCAATCAACCAACGTAATGCTACCTGAGTTGCAGATTTACTGTATTTTTTACCAATTTCAGTAAGTAACGGGTGATCTACCAACTTACCCTGGCCAAACGGACTGTATGCTGTTAGCATTAAATCATGTTCTGCTGCATAATCCAACAAATCAAGCTGCCCCAATAATGCGTGGTATTCTACCTGGTTACAGAAAATCGGAGCGGCTAATTCTTCATTCACTTCTTTAAGTAATTTCAGAGGAAAGTTACTTACACCAATATTCAACGCTTTGCCTTGATCTCTGAATGAAAGCATTGCTTCCATCGTCTTTTCAATATCATAATCCGGATTCGGCCAATGGATAAGTAGTAAATCTACATAAGACAGATCAAGCTCTAATAAAGACCTTTCCGCGGTTTTCAAAAGCTTCTCAGGTTCAAGATTATTTCGATCTATTTTTGTTGTCACAAAAAGCTCTTCTCTTTTGATGTGAGCTTGTTTGATCGCGTTTCCAACTTCTCTCTCATTTTTATAATCCTGGGCCGTATCAATATGGCGATACCCCATATTCAACGCCATCTTAATAATTTGCTCCCCCTGTTTCCCGATTAACCCATAGGTTCCAAGGCCGATTTCAGGAACATTGATACCTTGAATATTCTTGAATTGCATAATTTAAAAAGTGATCTGTTTAATTTTAGTTTTAATGTTACTTGACCAATGTCATTTTTCGGGTCATTACTTTGGTTCCAACTTCAAGCTGGTAGATATACATTCCACTAGGTAAACCTGTGGCATCCCACTCAAATTCATGATCTCCGGGACTAAGAGTTCCTTCAGTTAATACAGCAACCGGCTGCCCAACCACATTAAATACCGATAACTTTACCGGAACGGATTCAGGTAAATAAAAAGATATGGTAGTAGCCGGATTAAATGGGTTCGGAAAATTCTGATGTAAAGAAACTTCTTCAGGTATTAAACTCTGATTAACCTGCGCGTTCGGCGGTGTAATAACCAGCATAAATCTGTGTTCGGTTTCAATAGGTTCAGTCTCGACTTCGCTGTTTAGAACTTCATTCCCTTCAGTTTCGTTTTCTTCCGGTTTAAAATATTCGAATTCAAACTGCCAGTTCGAATTCATCTCATATTCTTTTTCAGAAATTTCATCTACCAGTGTAATAATCCAATCGCCCGGAATTCCGTCAAATTTTTGAACTGATAGTTTAAAAGTACCTGATTCAGACGTTTCAAAAGCTAATGGGAAGACCATTTTTTGATCCTGAATACGACGCAGATTAATCTCCGAATTCCAATTAAGCCCGGTACCTGCTCCAAAAAATAAATATTCATCTCCAGATACCCGCAACCCGGGTTCCAATCCCGGCGCAATCACATCTCGCTTTATCAGAGTCTCATCTTCAAAAAATTGTATTGAAACAGACTTATTAAAACCCGTTGTTTCAAGTCCTATTCTCAACTCAGACTCGATTTGGAGTTCTTCCTCAAAGATTTCCTGTTCCTGATAGTCCTGAGTAGGAATTATGATTTCAGTGAATTCGAAAATAGAATCAGCTCTTATCCAGAATAATGACTCATTTGGGATTACATCAAATTTGTCAAGCAGTTTCGCAGACATCCAGCCCTGTCCATCCTCCTCCCATTTATATACATATGGATAGATTGAACCTTCAAAAAGAAATTCTTCAAGCATAGTAATCAGGCGCTCTACTTGTAGTTCACTTCCTGATTTGTTCACAATCAAATTAAACCCTTCTGCACCATTAATTACTCCATTTTCATCTGAATCGGTACCGGAAAGAGTAATTGACCAATCTGTTAGTTCTGGTAGTAACTCCGCTTCTGAATCCAAAGACAGACTGTCTGATAGCTGTTCTTGATTCATTTTTTCCAGCTCTTCTAAAGTAAAGTAGCTCAATAAAATATTTTGCTGGTTTTCATCTTCTGATAGTGGATTATACTTAGTAAATGAAGCTGACATCTCACTCCATATGAAATAATCTTTTTGAGCCATTCCTTCCTCAAACACTTCTTCCTCATTTACAGTATACCATCCGGAAATTGTTTTTTCTTCAGTCTTTAACTCCTCAGTAATACGCTTTTCAATACCCGATAACCTGACCTCAGTAACTTTTTCTCCGGACAGAATCTCTGTTTGGGTAATTTCCTGATTGTTAATTCTTTCTTGCTCTCCTTTGGTAATTCGGTATTCCAGACTCGATACCAATTGCTGATAGGGTGATCTCAGCTCGACGGTACCCTGATTCCTTTTTAACCATTGAAATGCTTTGTACTCCCCGGTAGCAGATTCCGGATGGGATACTCTAATAGTTTGAAGTGGAGAGAGATACGTTCCATATGGAAACTCCATGATGTCGCCCCGATTAATTAACTTCCACCCTGATAAATCTGCATCAATCCTTTCATTATTCTGAATCTCTATATAGTCCGAATCCGGGTTACCTGAATATGAAATACCGGTAATCAACATATTTGGAATGTCGTTGTCAGGCAGGAAAGCAACGTGTGTTACGAAATCTCCAAGTTCTCCTTTTGAAAGATTCTGAAGTTCAAAAAAGGCATTTTCAGTACTTTCATAGATTTTATCATCAATCGTTGGTACTTCAACCGCATAAACAGCATCACCAATCAATCCTGTAAAATTAAATGTATGCCCTTTGAACTTACCTACATCATTGGTATCGGCTGTGCTATTAAACTCGTTAAAGACTGCGTCAACGGTTAATCTGGAACCATCATGTCCAAAAATTGCAACGTTCAGGATAATCGATTCACTCTCTGTCGTGGCTGATATACTCTCATCAAACAATACAACCGGTGGCCGTAGAATCCTGAAAGCAGTTCCAAAAGATGGAAACCCCTGACTATCTCTACCCCTCCATTTCGCCGGATCTGCAACAAAGGAAGCCAGCATACCAGGAGTACCACTTGCTCCATTCCTAAGGTAATATTGATAGTTTTCCTGTAACCCTAACTGAAGTAATGAATGATTATCTCTTGATATGCTAGCCGGAATTGGAGAGCCAATCTCAGAATTTTGATTCCAAACATTCTCATCCCCCCAACCAATTCCATAAATAACTCGTGAAACACCTTCATCTATTTGATAAGCTAATATCCGGTCTCCATTCCCTGAAAATTCCAGATGACCTTCTACTTCTACCCTTGGATCTTCAATCTCATTAATATGGATATTCGTACCGGCATCAATATCCGATTTAATGGTCACCTGAACCTGCTGATTTCCCTCAACAGTATTAGCTTCAGGATTCCAGATTCCATTAGAAAACCATATAGTAGTCCCCTCATCCAGATTTACCAATGGGATAAAATCAAAGGAGTCCCCACTGGAATTCACTGAGACAATTACAACATCTGCCGGAAGTAATACTGATTGTGCAAAAGCAGCAGTACTACTTATCCAAAAAAGAAGGAAAATGGCGATATGTTGTTTAAAGCGTAGTACTCTTGATAGTAGCTCTTGAACCATAGGCATATTTGCATTTGAGCGACAACTCAATAAACAGATTTCATATTTAAATGGCACATTAAACTTTGAATTTAGAACAAATTTAATCTTCTAAATCCGGTTCGTGCAGTTTACCCTCTAATGAGGCAACAGTGTATGATACAGCTGCATCACCAGTAATATTTACTGTAGTTCTACACATATCCAAAATACGGTCTACACCTAAAATAAGTGCAATTCCTGCAACCGGAACCTGAATTGCCTGAAGCACTACTACCAGCATTACGATTCCTGCCCCTGGAACCCCTGCAGCCCCAATTGAGGCAAGAGTAGCGGTAAGCACTATCGTAAGTTGTTGTGCAATGGTAAGATCCATTCCTAGCGCCTGTGCAATAAAGACTGCGGCCACTGCCTGATATAAACTTGTTCCGTCCATATTAATTGTAGCACCAATCGGAAGCACAAAGCTGGCTACTTCTTCATCTACTCCTAAGTTTTTTTCTACCCTCTCCATAGTTACAGGAAGTGTAGCAGAACTTGAACTTGTACTAAATCCTAATAACATAGCCGGTTGAATTGCTTTAAAGAAATCACGCAATTTCATATTGCTGAAGATCTTAAACATTGAACTATAGATAAGCAGAACATGGATAATAAGAGCTGCTAAAACAGTTAAACAATACCAACCTAAGGCTTGTAATAATCCCCAGGCTTTGCCAAGATCATCGCCTGCAAGATCTACTATTAGTGCCGCCATTAGTGCGAACACACCATATGGAGCCACCTCCATTATAAGATCCACAATTTTTATGATTACATCATTGAAAGCATCAAATACATTAACAAGAGTTTCCCCTGCTTTTCCTCCAACTTTGATTATCCCGATACCCAATAGTATGGCTACAAATACAACCTGAAGCATATTTGCGTTTTTACTTGCTGATGCAAAAAAGTTATCCGGCACAATTTCAACAAGGAAGTCCAATGGTCTTCTTTGCTGAATTTTGGCCGCACCTTCTTCTCGTTCACCGATATTGTCCTTATAGGTTTCCTGAAGCTCAATTTTCGTGGCTTCCGGTAATGCCTTCCCAGGTTTGATTAGATTCACCGCAGCTAAACCTATTGTAATCGCAAAAACAGTGGTGCAGAGGTAAATAAGAACCGTTTTACCTCCCATTCTCGAAAGTGAAGCAGTATCATTTAAACTCGTAACACCTGCAACTAAAGAAACAAGTACTAATGGAACTGCAATAAGCTTCAATAGTGTGATGAAAATAGTTCCAAAGGGCTTTATAAAATCGAGAGTAAATTCGTTAAACCCGGCAACTGCCGAAATTAAACCCCAGATTAAACCAAGGATAAGCCCAATGATAATCTGCCAGTGTAATTTTTTATACCACATAGTTTTGTCTTTTAGCCTAATGTCCTGCAATTAAAAAAATAAATAAAGCAACTGCTGATGAAGACCCAGCGGCCATCCAGTTAACTAAATTATTGTCAACATACGTAATTTGACGAGCAAAAATATTCTTTAAACTCTGATGAAGTTCAACTCCCTGAAATGTTGCCCCAATCCAGGAATCGATAAAACTTCCTAAAAAACCTGCTATTGAAACTAAAAGAAAGGTCAGGAATGTAACCTCCGGTTCAATCAACCAGAATAAGCCACCAATAAAAAATGCCCCTAATAAAGAAGCAATTGTTCCAATAATACTGATTCCTCCATCAGTTCCTGGCTTCACAGTCTGGAAATTTGTTAATAACCAGGTTTTTCCTTTAATGCGATGCCCTCCCACTTCCGAAGCCCATGTGTCTGCTGTGGCAAACGCCATACTTACTACTCCAGCGTATAGAAAAACCTTTTCTTTACTTAAGAACCAAATGATAACCCAAAGTGCAAACCAGAAACCATTCGACCAAACCTGAAGCCCATCCCTCCTAAACTTCTTATCCAGTAGGGATTCTTCACTAATCATATCTTTTGAGAGTAGCGAACTGGAAATAAAGAAGGCTAAAACGATTAATGCACCAATCAATCCACCCAAGCCGAATGCAATCAGACCAAATGTAACTGCAGCCGTTAATCCATCCAGGGTAAGCCAGTTCATAATGAAAGCAAGAAAGGCACAGCTAAGTGCAAGTATTAGTGCTAAAGATATTCTGAGGTGATCTTCTGCGTCTGCGAAGAGAATAAAAATGAATACCAATGAAAAGAGAAAAAAGATATTTATGAGACGGTCAAGCACGTTTAAGCGGCAACTTCCTGATCCGTATCCTCGGTTTCGTCCCGATCATGCTTCATAATAGCAAATATTACTACCACATATCCGGCCATAATTACAATAGGAGAAACATAGAGTGAAATAAATCCATGAACCTCATTTTCTACTAACATTGCCGTAAAGCCACCCACAATCAACAAAATTGCCACACCAATGAGCCGGTAGTTAAATGCTGAAAAAAACATTGGCTTGTCATCTGATTTTCTTTGTTTTCCTTTTGCCATACTAAACTTTTAAAATCCTTAACGTAATTTGGGTTTGAAACGGTGCGATAAGTTATTTATTTATCCGGTAACTCCAAAAGATGAGTAGCTATAGATATGCTAAAAATTGTACTGGCTTCACAAAGCCCTAGACGGAAAAAATTACTTACTCAATTAGGCCTGATATTTGAAATTATTCCTAGTTCAATAGAAGAAGTTATTACCTCAAACAGACCCGTAGATATTGTTAAAGAGCTTTCTCTTCAAAAAGCTAATGATATTTCCAGTCGAGTTACTAACTCTCTGGTGATTGGGGCAGACACCATTGTTGTTAAAGACAGAGAAATTTTAGGGAAACCTACTGATGAAGCTGATGCGATAAACATGCTTTCTAATCTTAGTGGAGAGGCTCATTCCGTGTTTACCGGGGTAAGTTTTGTGATTACTGATAGCAATAAGGAAACCGTTTCCCAATATAGTTTTTTTGAGGAAACCAAAGTTTGGTTTAGTACGTTGAGTGAAAACGAGATTCGATCTTATGTTGCCACAGGCAGCCCAATGGACAAAGCCGGATCTTACGGAATCCAGGACGACTGGGGTTCTGTATTTGTAGAACGTATTGAAGGTGACTATTATAACGTTGTCGGTTTTCCGTTAAATCGTTTTTACCGGGAATTGAAAAAATTTCAGCCTGATTTATTGAACTCTGTGGTAATACCCACTCATTCACTATGAAAAGAATATTTCTTTTATTTTTTACACTCTTGTTATTTGCTACCTCTACTCTGGTAGAGGCACAATCGAATAACGAATTTCAGATTGCTAACCGCTTAATGCAACAGCAACGCTATGACGATGCGCTGCCTATTCTTAAAAGAATCAATTCACAAAATCCTGATATTTTCTTGTTTTTTGATCGACTTGTAGAATGCCATATTCAACTCAAACAATACGACAATGCACTTGCACTAGTAGAGGAGAATATCAAAAATAAAAGAAATATCCCTGAGTCTAATATACTATTAGGAGAATTATACCATTTCAAGGAAGATACCTCCAAAGCCTTTGAAATATGGGAGCGTAATCTTCAACAATATGCAAATCAGTTGCAGCTTTATCTAAATACTGCGAATGCTATGATGGATCGCCGCGAGTATACCAAAGCAATAGAAGTGTATAGAAAAGGTCGGGTTGTTTTTAATAATGCACAGCTTTTTATGTCTGACATCCCGAATGCATATATGCAGGCCGGTGAGTATGAAAATGCAATTGGGGAATGGTTGAATCTGGTTAAACAAAACCCTCAGCAAAGCTCGGGAATCCAGCGTATGCTTTTACGCTATAATGATCCCATTCTTTACGATATTGCCATTCTCGAGCTTGGAGATGAATTGGATAATATGTCCTTGAATGATCCTTCTTATACTCCATTTTATGAGCTACAGATATGGCTTCTACTCGAGAACAAGTTGTATAGAAGAGCATATAGTTCTGCCAAAGAATATGAGGAACGAACTTCTAATTATAACTTTACCTTATTTAATGTAGGTCGGCAACTTGGCGAGAATAATGAGTTTGAACTCGCTCTTTCTGCATTTGAGTACTATTCTGAAAACTCCTTTGGTGAAATTAAATGGCGTGCGGATGAGGAAAAAGCTACCATATTTACACAATGGGCTAAATATCTCGATGATTACAGTCTCGACTTCAATAATATAAGGGATAGCCTTTTTAAAGAAGCCTCTGAAATTTTGGATGAATTGATTGAACAAACACAGACGTATAGCCGAATTGATCAGGTATATTTAAAAAAAGCAGAACTTGCGCTCGATTTTGTATTTGATTTAGAAGCCGCTAAAGAAGTGACTAAGAGATTGAAGAGCCTGCCTAATATGTATGAAACTGCTGAAGCTAGTTATCTTGATGGTCGGATTTTCCTTGCGCAAAATGAATATACTTCTGCACGAATATCACTTACCCGAAGTAACAAAAAAGCTGAGGTTGGAGACCTTGCAGAAAAAACACGCTATTTTCTGGCTTTAACTGATTTTTATGCCGGTGATTTCGAATTCGCTAAAATACAGCTTAAGACTTTGGGGCGACAAAATACCTCTTATTATGCGAATGATGCCCTCGAACTCAGGTTATGGGTTCAGGAAGGCCTTGCCGCTGATACTACCGGTTCTTACTTAAGTACATTTGCTGATGCTCATTTTAACTTAAAAACGGGTAAAAAGGAAAAAGCAGAAGAACAGTTTTTTGCAATTGCCAGCTCAAATGATCCAACTCCTTTTAAAGATGATTCTTTTGTATTACTCTCAAAAATCAACAATGCAAATTCTACAGAATTTTTTATCAAACTCTCTGGTTTCTTAGAACAGTCACAAGCTATTTCTATTAAGGAAAGACTTTTATGGGAGCGTGCTAAAGCCGCCGAGCTTGCTTATGAAGCATATAACCAGTATGAATCTTTAGCCCCTAAAGATGACTATGAAAATCTTCCTTTTGAAATAACCACACATACACTGATCCAGAACTACGAAGAGCTTATCCTTGAATTTCCACAAGGTTTTTATGCTCCATTCGCTCGAAAAAGATTGTCCGAATTACCTAAAGCTACCTCCTGATATGAAGAATATTTTACTCACCAGCTTACTTGGAATATTGATTAGTATGAGTACTGTCGCTCAGCAACAGGTACTTATTCCAATGGATGCAACCCAAACCGATCACCTTAAAGCGTATGGAGTAGTATTCAATCATATTGTGGATGGATACCCTGCAAAATGGTTATTAAATTATCGAGGTGGCTCTTTTATGGCTGTTGTTGATAATGATATCGTTCGAAAAGCCAGATTAAGAAATGTTCAACTTCAGCTTGTGAGCGCTTCCGAAGCTGCTTCTATTGTAGCAACTGTAGAATCCGAAGGATCAAATACTTCTGTCGTCAATCTTGAAAAGGCGCCCAAAATAGCAGTCTATACTCCCGATCAGGCTTTGCCCTGGGATGATGCCGTTACTCTGGCACTCACTTATGCAGAAGTAGAATACGATAAAATTTGGGATGTTGAAGTATTGGAAGGGCAACTGGAACAATATGACTGGCTACATCTTCACCATGAAGATTTTACCGGTCAATATGGTAAGTTTTGGGCCAGATATAGAAGTACGCCCTGGTATATCACTCAGGTTCGCCAGATGGAAGCTATGGCTAAAGAGTTGGGCTTTTCTAAGGTGAGCGACCAAAAGAAACAGGTAGCACAAGTGATTAAAGAATATGTTGGGAATGGCGGATTCTTATTTGCAATGTGTTCAGGTACCGACACCTTTGATATCGCATTAGCATCTCAGGGAATTGATATCGCCTCTAGTCAGTTTGATGGTGATCCTGTTGATCCGAATGCAAAAGATAATCTGGATTACAGTCAAACCTTCGCTTTCGAAGACTTCACCATAAGCCTTGATCCTTACGAATACGAGCATGCAGATATTGATGTACCCGTTGCAATCAGAGAAATTGACCAAAGTCTCGATTTCTTTACGCTTTTTGAATTCTCTGCAAAATGGGATCCCGTTCCAACTATGCTCACACAAAATCATGTAAGTAGCGTACGTGGATTTTATGGTCAGACGACTGCTTTCAGAAGTGAAAAAGTAAAGTCTTCGGTAGTCAACCTAGCTGAGTCACCCGGGAGAAATCAAGTAAAATATTTACATGGAAATTATGGAACTGGAACATTCACCTTTTATGCTGGTCATGATCCTGAGGATTATACTCATCATGTAAATGACCCGCCTACTGATTTAGCACTTCATCCAAATAGTCCGGGATATCGACTAATTCTCAATAATATCCTCTTCCCTGCTGCCAAAAAGAAAAAGAGAAAAACCTAAAGAAATTCTGAATTATGGATCTTGAATTAGTAGCTTCAAATTCAAAATCCATAATCTTTAATTTATAATTTCATAAATGAAGCCAAGCAGGAAGTTTGAGGATCTCGTTGAACTCGTTGCCATTTTAAGGAAAGAGTGTCCCTGGGATCGAAAACAAACCCATCTATCCATAAAAGATAACCTCATAGAAGAGGCTTATGAAGCCATTGAGGCGTTAGATAATGATGACTTTGACGAGTTCGAAAAAGAGTTAGGAGACCTGCTACTACATGTAGTTTTTCATAGCAATATGGCCAGTGAAACTAATACATTCGAAATAGGAGATGTGATTTACACATTGATGGATAAGCTGATTCGTCGTCACCCACATGTGTTTGGTGAAACTGTTGTTAAGGGTGAGGAACAGGTTGCGGAAAACTGGGAAAATATCAAACTGAAAGAAGGTAAAAAGTCTACCTTGGATGGATTACCGACTGCCCTTCCAGCTCTTATCAGGGCACAACGTATGCAGGAAAAAGCAGCAAATGTTGGTTTCGATTGGTCTGAATGGAGACAAGCCTGGGAAAAACTCGAAGAAGAAATTCTTGAGTTTAAACAAACTCTGGAGCATGGAAATAGAGAGAGATCTGCCGATGAATTCGGAGATGTACTTTTCTCCATGGTAAATGTTGCTCGTTTTTTTGATTTGGTAGCTGAAGACAGCCTAAGAAAAACAAATCGGAAATTTGAGTATCGTTTCCGATTTGTGGAAAAAAAATTGAGAGAACAAGGTAAAGCCCTCAAAGACTCATCCCTCGAAGAAATGGATGCATTGTGGGAGTTATCAAAAAAAGAAATTTATTGAGAAGCGTAAGCATTGAAATTAAATGTGCATATCTGAAGCTAATATGAACTTTTTCCCTTTTACTTAATTCTTTAATGTTTCCACAATTACCGATATATAAACAATCAATCCTATCGTGTATAATTGATAAAACTTTATCAAATCTTCATGTAAAAAACGTTCCATTAGCTATAAGGACAAAACCTTTGCGTTTCAAGATAAAAGTGGACTTTTGTATTTATAAAATTCCCTGTGTTTCATTACCTTTATCTCCCTTCTCAATTTTTTCTGGGAAGAAATTTTCGGCGAAAAAAATTTGTTGGTAGAATAGAATAAGGGATGGTCATCAAATTCCACTAACAACGCTATAACAATTTAAAAAGGAAGTACTAATGTCGACGGACTTACATACAGGCTTTGACGAAACTAAATACCCTCATATAAATAAAGGACTTGATGGTATTGTTGCATTTTCCACTACCAAAAGTTTCATAGATGGATCGGTAGGAGAGCTTATTTATTCCGGATATAATATCGACACTCTTGCAGAAAATGCTACCTTTGAAGAAGTATGCTTTTTACTTTGGAATGACCGGCTCCCAAACTCAGAAGAACTAAAAGATCTTCAAAACGCCCTTATTAAAGAACGTAATATTCCTGAGGTAGTAGTGGATTACCTCAACAATACTGCGAAAGATGCCGAACCTATGGCCGTACTTCAATCAGCTGTTTCTATGTTGGCTGACTTTGACCCTACAAAAGGGAAGTTTGATAGCGAATTATTCATGAATCAAGCTATCGCACTTACTGCAAAAATTCCTACCATAATCGCTGCTTATGATCGTGCGCGCAAAGGAAAAGCTATGTTAGCTCCACTTAACCATGGTAGCACAGCTTTCAATTTTCTTTATATGTTGAATGGTGAAGAGCCGGGTACTCAAGCTGAGAAGACCATGGATCTTTGTTTAATTCTACATGCTGAACATGGAATGAATGCTTCAACTTTTACTTGCCGAACTGTATGTGCAACCATGAGTGATATTTATTCCGCTACAGCTGCTGCAATTGGAGCGCTGAAAGGTCCCCTTCATGGTGGAGCAAATACAGCGGTAATGAACACACTCCTCGAATTAGAAGAGCAGGGTGAAGATGCTGATGCTGTAGCATTCACTAAAAACAAGCTCGCTAATAAAGAAAAAATCATGGGCTTTGGTCACCGAGTTTATAAGACTTTTGATCCACGTGGACGGCACCTTCAAAAAATGGCTCAGGCTCTTTCCGAAGAAACTGGTCATGAGGAATTGTATCGCTGGTCCATGGATATGCTAAATACTATGAAGTCTGAGAAGAATATTGATCCTAATGTCGATTTCTTTTCTGCAACTGTTTATTACTCCATTGGTATCCAACCAGACCTTTATACCTGCATTTTCACAATGAGTAGAATTTCAGGCTGGACAGGACATTTCATGGAACAGGCTGCTAATAACCGCCTGATTCGCCCGAGAGCACTTTATGTAGGTGAGAAAAATCTGGATTGGACTCCTGTAGAAGATCGATAATTAGTTACTCAATTCGCTTTCTAGTTGATTTTTAGAAGCCCATGTTTTCATTTCAGAGGGAGTAAATTTTAATTCAAAAAGTGTTCCGCCTTCAGAAGTCCAATTTACTTCTCCATTTAATTGATCTGCAAGACTGTGAATTAAAGTAACTCCAAGTGAATCTTTTCTTATTTTATCAAAATCCTTTGGTAAACCAATTCCTGTATCCTTTACTGTAAAAATCACTTCTTCGTCTTTTTTTCTCACATCCAATGTTATTGAGCCATTCATCTCTCCTGGAAAAGCATACTTAAATGAATTGGTAATCAATTCATTAGCTAAAATGCCAAAAGGAACTGCTTGATTTACGTTTAAAGTAACTTCATCCCCTTTTAGAATAATATCAATCTCTTTTCCGGTGTTCTTGAATGTTTTCTGAATATCGGCTAATAAATCCTTTAAATAGGATTTCATTTCGATACTAGTAAACAAATTTGTCTGGTATAGTTTCTCGTGAATGGTGGCAATTGATTGAATTCTTGCTTGAGATTCATTGAAGATTTGGACTACGTTCTCATCATCCATACTCATGGCCTGTAGGGCAAACAGTCCTGAAATTACTGCCAGATTATTCTTCACACGATGATGTATTTCTTTGATTAGCACTTCCTTTTCCTTAAGAGAAACCTCCAATTGTTGCTGATACTCAAGAATATGAGTAATGTCTGAAGCCGTACCTGTACAACCAACAATATTTCCATCTACATCCCGCATTGGATATGCTTTAGCGGATAAATACCTGTAACTTCCATCTTTTCTAATCATGGTAAGATCAAAATTATCATAACTTTTGCCATGTATTACACCCGAATGAATCTGAACCGTTTCTTCCACTTTTTCTGGATGGATATGAGGCACAAAAGAAGTACCAATTAACTCATCCGGAGAAAAGCCAAGTATCTTTTCACTAGCACTGTTAACAAAATTGAAATTTCCGTCCGGATCTATTCTCCAGATCAAATCTTTAGAAGCCTCAACAAGGTTTCTATATTTTCTTTCACTACTTACTAAAGCAATCTCAACTTTCTTTTGCTCGGTAATGTCTTCAATCAGAAGCATCAATTTTTCGACATTGCCATCATTATCTTTAATCGGAGTAATATACTCTCTAAGAACAATAGGTTTGCCGTGCTTAGTGTGTCGATTAATCTCAATTAACTTAGTTTCTCTCTTCTCGTAAACTTCCTTAATGTATGCTTTAGCTTCATCGATATTATCTTCATTAGTGTAAGGAAGTATTTTCCCTTTCACCTCTTCATTCTTCCAACCAAATATTAACTCACAATGTGAATTCCATACATCAAGCACATAACCATTCAGATCAACAGTAATAACGCCAATCGGAGCTGAATTAATAAGTGTTCTTAATAAGGTATTTGTTTGAATTAAATCACTTTCATATTTGGCCTTTTCAGTAACATCATTTATCAATATTAATCTTCCCTTAACCCCATCTAAACTTATTGATTTCCAATGGATATCAACTTGTATAAGCTCCCCATTTTTTTTCTGATGGGTGGCTCTTACGGGTTTGATACTCTCATCTAGTTCAAACCTGTTATTTTTCTTTATTATTTTTTTATAAAACTCAATCTCACTTTCAGGTCGAATTTGAAAAGTGGTCATTTTTAATAATTCTTCTTTAGAATACCCATATAAATCTAGCGCAGTTGAATTCGCATCAATTATTTGATTTGAACCATCTTCCTTAATTATTAATAGTGGGTTAGGATTATTTTCAAATAAAAATCGGTAGGTTTGCTCTCTTTTTTCTCTTTCGATTTCTTCTTCCCTCTCAATGGTTATATCCCTCAAAGACCCAAACAATTTTACAGTTTTGCCATTTACCACGAGTGGATCGAACGTAACCCGCACCCATTTTTCAGTTCCTCTTGCGCCAATAAACCGAAGTTTTAAGTCTTTGGGATTGAAGTTTTTAATAGCGTCCTGTATCGCCTCTCTAAGTACCGGCTGGTCATCAGGGTGATAGAAAGCAATTGTTTCCTCTGGTGATCTTTCCCTGAGATCATCATCCAGCTCATAAATTTCAAAAACCTTTGGGCTTCCCTTCAAACTATTATTAGCGATGATGTATTCCCATCCACCAACACCTGCACTTTTACTTGTTTGCTCTAAGAATGATTTATTGAGCAGCAGATCTGAAATATCCTGAATAGAAGAAATCACATATACTTCTCCATTGACTTTCTCAACGGTTGAAGAACTCATTATATCTACATAAGAACCATCTTTACGTACTTCAATATATTTGTTAGGTTCAGATTCAGCTCCACCTTTTCTAATAAAGTTGTTATAAGCTTCTACTTCTTTCTCTCTGATTTCTGCCGGGGTAACCAGAGAAAGATCACTTCCCAGGAGCTCCTCTTCTGAATAACCTACAATTTCACAATACCTTTTATTAACACGTATTATCTTTCGATCTCCATTAGTAATACGAATACCAAGCATTGAATTAAATAAGGCATCCAGAAAAAAATCGTTTTTATCTTTTTCCTTTTTTGCTTGATAGGCATTGATTTCACGGTATATGGCCGGAACAAGCCTTGTAAGATTGTCTTTTAACACATAATCCTTTGCCCCCATCAAAACTGCATCAATTGCAGCTTCATCAGGAACGGTGCCCGATACAAGAATTATTGGTGTACCTATATTCTTTTCTTTAAAGAAATTAATGACATCAAGGCCCGTAAAACCCGGCAAACTATAATCTGAGATGATTATATCAAACTCCTGCTCTTCTACCATAGATTCTACTTCTTGTAATGAATCTGTAATAAAAGATTTATGCGTCAACCCTCCCTTCTTAATTTCTCTGCTAAGCAGTTCTGCATCAAAGGGGTTATCCTCTATAAATAAAATATTCAATTCACCCATTCAACTTTCCCTATTCCCATCAACATACATAACTCAAAATAACTATTAATGAGTAGTTGCTCCCCACATATAAATAAACTCTAACTATGTTTACATAACTCTAATTTAATCTAACAGTTTTTGCCTGATACACAATTTCGAAAAAGAAATTATTTTACCACAAAGTTGATAATACGGCCTGGGACAAATATTTCTTTCACTAATGTACCCTCTTCAAGGTATTTAGATATTCTTTCGTCTTGTTTTGCAAGTTCCAGAACAAAGGTTTTGTCTTTGGCTTTATCAGCTGAAACATTTATATCTGCCCGCACTTTGCCATTAACCTGGACTGGATACATCACTTCGTCAGCCTTTAGGTATTCTTCATTAAAATCTGGCCATGATGAATATGCGATGGTTTCTTGCTCTCCTATCTTCCTCCAAAGCTCCTCTGCGAGATGCGGTGCATACGGGGAAACTAATTGGATAAATGGCTTTGCAACAGAAACGGGAACGGTATCCCATTGATTTGCTTCATTTACAAAAATCATCATCGCAGAGATTGCTGTATTAAAGCGCATTTCCTCAATATCTTCTGATACTTTCTTAATCGCTTCATGAAGTACTTTCAATTGTTCTTTAGAAGGCTCAACATCTTTTACTGTTGATTTTAGCTCTCCTGAATCCTCCTCGATTAGTAGTCTCCAAACTCGGTTTAGAAACCGATTTACCCCATCCACACCTTTAGTACTCCAGGGCTTCACCTGTTCTAAAGGTCCCATGAACATTTCATAGAGACGAAGGGAATCGGCTCCAAATTGTTCAATCACATGATCCGGATTAATCACGTTTCCCCTGCTTTTACTCATTTTATGAGCTCTGGCTTCTACCTTCTTTCCAGTCGCTTTTTCTACAAACTGATCGCCTTTCTTTTCAACCTCATCGTCTGAAAGCTTCTCTCCATCTTCAGAAGTGTATTCCATCTCTCCAAGAATCATCCCCTGGTTCACCAATTTTTTAAATGGTTCTTTAGTGGAAACGACCCCTAAATCAAACAGAACCTTATGCCAGAAGCGTGCATATAGTAGATGAAGTACTGCGTGCTCGGCTCCTCCAACATATAAGTCTACAGGCATCCAATACTTTTCATAGTCAGGATCAACCGGACCTCCATCCCAGTTTGGAGAAATATACCGTAAATAGTACCAACAGGAACCAGCCCATTGTGGCATCGTATTTGTTTCTCTAAGTGCTGGTTTCCCAGTTTCCGGATCCGTAGTTTCAATCCATTCTTTGGCATTTGCAAGTGGTGGTTCACCATCTCCCGTTGGCTGATATTTATCTACCTGAGGTAATTCTAGTGGTAATTCATCTTCAGAAATAGCTTTAGCCTTCCCATCCACATGAATGATTGGAAAAGGTTCTCCCCAATAGCGCTGACGTGAAAATAACCAATCACGCAACTTATAATTCACTGCTTTGGTGCCAGCTCCTTTCTCTTCCAGCCAGGAAATAATTTTCTTTTTAGCAGCCTGAATTTCAAGTCCATTCAAAAACTCACTGTTAATGGCAACACCTTCTCCGGTGTATGCTTTTCCATCAAAGCCTTCACTTGGTTGAACAGTACGAACGATTGGAAGATCAAATTTCTCAGCGAACTCCCAGTCACGTTCATCCTGACCAGGTACTGCCATAATTGCCCCGGTCCCATAACTTACAAGCACATAATCGGCGATCCAGATCGGGATCTCTTTTCCGTTTGCTGGATTGATTGCATACGAACCGGTAAATACCCCTGTTTTTTCTTTATTGAGTTCTTGCCGGTCTAAATCAGACTTCAAAGCTGCAGTAGCTTGATATTCAGCAACAGCTTCCTTGTACTCATCGGTTGTGATTTGAGACACTAAATGATGTTCGGGAGCAATCACCATGTAAGTGGCACCAAAAATGGTATCCGGACGTGTGGTATAAACCCGAAGCTTTTCATCCGTACCTGAAATCCTGAAATCGATCTCTGCACCTACAGACTTTCCAATCCAGTTACGTTGCATGTCTTTGAGTGATTCCGGCCAATCCAGTTCATCCAAATCCTGCAATAAGCGTTCTGCATATTCTGTAATCTTCAACACCCACTGACGCATTGGTTTTCGGACAACCGGGTATCCGCCTACCTCACTTTTTCCATCAATGACTTCTTCATTAGCAAGTACTGTTCCCAGTTCCGGGCACCAGTTTACAGCTACTTCATCTTCATAGGCCAAACCTTTATGGAACAACTGAAGAAAAATCCATTGTGTCCATTTGAAATAATTAGGGTCGGTTGTGTTTACTTCCCGATCCCAATCATAACTAAATCCAATCGCCTGAAGTTGCTCCCGGAACCGATTAATATTCTTTTCTGTAGTGATTTTTGGATGAGTACCTGTCTTCACAGCGTATTGTTCTGCCGGCAAACCAAATGCATCCCATCCTATTGGGTGGAGCACATTAAAGCCTTTCATTCTCTTATATCGAGCAATAATATCCGTTGCGGTATAGCCTTCTGGGTGACCAACATGCAATCCCGCGCCACTTGGATATGGAAACATATCCAGTACATAAAATTTTGGTTTTGAGGTATCTGTTGGTGTTTTGAACGTCTTATTTTCGAGCCAGTACTTTTGCCATTTGGGCTCTATTTCCGCCGGATTATAGGAGTGCATGAATAGCTTTCTATTTCAAATTCTTAATGAATTTGAAAAATACTAATTCTGCTTACAAATTGTGAGCTAGAAAAATTTAAATAATCCCCACCCCATCCGGTTTCCACCACAGATCAGGTGTCTGAGCCTTGCTGAGGAATTCAGTTTCTAAACCTTCAATTTTCTTTCCTGCTGTATAAACGGTTTGTACTGCTGAGCCAAACTTTTCTTTTAACTCTTTCAGTTTTTCTTCATCTCCCTGAATCCAGTGAAGGGTAAAGTCCAGCTCGGGGAATTCTTCACTTTCCTGGATCAAAAAATGATCGAGCCAAGCCTGTTCTCGTTCAATAGCTTTGTTGTATGCAAACTGATATTCCAGTACCTCTGATGGCTTTTTATGCTGAGGGTTCTTCAACCAGAACGATTCTATATAATCCTGAAAATGACATTTCAAATTATTGAACCGGATTGGGCTGACTACAAAAGCTACTGATCTGCACCCCTGCCCCCCATACCTGAAAATAGCTTCTACCAAATCAGTAATCATCTCAGTTTTCTCATTAGTGATGTAAGCTATTGAGAATTTTGCTGTACGAATCAAATATTCTGTTTCTGAAGTAACTGCCTCTAATCGTACCAATTCTTCCTTAACCTTAGCAACGGATTCTGATGAACCGGCAAATAAGAGTTTATCAGCTTTAAGATTTCTGGAATTTGAAAGATTTGTAGAATACTCAATCCTTGTTTCCAGCCCGGAAGCTTTCAATAAATCCAGAAAAGTGGCTAATAAATACGGATCTTTTCTGGAGAGTTTACCATAATAATCAGCGCCGGAAAGAATGGTTCCTAAGGCATCCTGAAATCCAACTAAGGGTAAATTCCCGGCATGCAGGCAAAGCACTTTTTGTTTAATTGAATTCTTTGCATTATCAAGCCCGGCTCTCTTAGCCCATTCCTCAACCTGACCAATATCAATATTTTCTTTGAGTGCCCTGATCTGAAACTTAATATCCTCAAAACTAAAAAGGCCTTCTTCAACGGTTTGCTCAATTGCCTTTTTAAGCTGAGCATTATCCGGTTGGAGCCATTTTCTGGCTGCTTCGGCTACTTTTGATATGTGGGTTTTCATTTTCATTAATATCCAAGCGTTTCTTACACACCCCTCAATCCCCTCTCAAGAGGGGAAGTAATTGTCTCACAAAAAAAGCAGATTACCTATACATTTAGTGTTTTTATGAATTCGTGGCATTGTTCAATCCTGATCGATTAAAAAATTACAGCCTCTTAAGTTCTGTGGATTCCATCTGCCAAGGACCTGGAACTCTCCTTCTTCATTTTGAATGCCTTTATCACCGGTTAACAAAAATGAACAGGAATATAGATTCGCTAAATCCATCACTCCAATTAATCCTTCTTCGCCGGAAGGCATTTCCTCTATTGGGTTTTGTGGATTTCGGATGGAGACTTTCATCCATGGAACACATTGAAAACATTCATCTCCAAAGCTATAGGCCTGACTTAGCAGCTCTGTCATTCCATATTCTGAGTGAATATTTCTTATCGGAAGTCCAAATCCTTCCGCCAGTTTATGATGAAGTTCTGCTTTGCTCATTTCCCTCCGATGGGTTTTCATCCCGCCTGTTTCCATTATAATGGAATCTTCCGCTAACACAGTCTGTCCAAATTCAATTAAATCTAGTAACCCAAAAGCTGCTCCAAAGAGCATTACTTTTTTTCCTTCGGATTCTATCTCCTCCAGAACTTCAGATTCCAAGGGTTTTCCTAATTCTAAAAACCGACTTAATCCTGTTTGATCATTTTTAATAAGTACATTCAACATCCAAACCAAAGAAGAATGAGGATTTGAATTATAACCGGGTGTATATGCCAGGATCACAAAATTATCCAAATCGTAAAACTGCTGCATCCCTTCTATTATGGATACTTTGTATAGTTCCGGGTCTGTAATATAATGCCGACTTCGAGTCATTCCTGAGGTTCCACTACTTTCGAAATAGAGATCAGAAGTTAGAAGTTGGGAGTTGGATGTTCGAAGTTCTGTGTCTTTAAACGCCTGTATGGGTAATAATGGAATTTCTTCAACTCTGGAAATTTTATTCACCCCAAGCGCCTTACAGAACTTACCATACACCGGGTTATGCTCTTTTTGAAACTCAAAGATCTGAATAGCCTTTTCTTTGAATGAAACAGATGAGTCAAAAATTTTGAGTGCGTTTTTACTGACTTTCATACTAGTCGGTATAAAAAAGAAGAACTGATTTGTTGGTTAATATATAAAACATCCCATTTGTCTTAACTACATCTTTGATAATCAATTCCTCCGGAAACTGAATCTCATCTTTTGTTTCTCTGGAATTTCTGATAGATGTAGAACTTATCAACCACTCTTCTCCTTGTTTGTCAACGAAAACCTGAAGAGCACCATCCAATGGATAGCTCCGAATCTGTAGCCCGTTGTAAGCTAATACATGATATTGTTTAGATTTTAAATCTAATATATAGAGATTTCTTCCCACAGCCTGCATATCGCTTACCTCTCGAATCTCAGTAGGAATCTGAAACTCATCAAGTTTAACTCCATTATCGTTTACACTAATAATTGACTTAGAATCCTGATCATAAAAAAATAATTCTGCCAGATTATTTACTACTAAGTGCGTTGGACGAATCGGTCTGGATGATCTGGCCCATGGGTATCTCTTCAATGACGTCAGATATTGAAACCGTTTATCGTAAATCTGAATCCGGTTATTCCGGTTGTCGGAAACATAGATTTTCAATCCGTTTGTGGCATGTACACTAATCGGTGTATCTAGTTGATAATCTCCTGTACCTAATCCACCTACAGTATCGATTATATCTCCTAGTAAATTGAGTTTAATCACCCTGTTTCTGCCAGATTCTGCTACATAGATATGTTCCTGAGTTACATAAAGCGAGGTGGGTTTTTTTAGATTTGTGAAAAGAATTTCAGGAGAAGTTGATTTCTGCTGCGCTGAAAGTGTGCCTGAGAGAAGAATTATAATTACCAGCAGACACAGCCCTATATGCCCTCTCAAGAGGGGACTTCTTTTTTTATTTATATCTGTCCCCTTTATAATCAAATTAAACTATCTAAGATGTTTTAATCCTTTTGCACCAATATCGTTCCGGAAGTAGGCTTTGTCAAAGTGAATTTTTTTGATTTCTGAGTAAGCAACATCTATTGCCTTCTGAAGGGTATCACCTGATCCAACTACATTTAAAACCCGCCCACCATTACTATATAACTTCTCATCTTCAATTTTAGTACCGGCATGAAAAACAATGGCATTCGCTACTTTTTCTATACCTGTGATCTCTTTTCCTTTTTCATAAGCTTCCGGATAACCTCCAGAAGCTAATACTACCGTACATCGATATTGTTCATCAAATTTGATCGTAGTAGAAGCAAGATTACCTTTTGTGCAGGAATGGATTACGTCAAGTAAATCTGTTTTCATTCTTGGGATAATCACCTGACATTCAGGATCTCCAAACCTGCAGTTATATTCCACCACCTTAGGCCCTTCAGAAGTGATCATCAGGCCCACATATAAAAAACCCTGATAAGGATAACCTTCGGCTTTCATACCATCAATAGTAGGTTTGATGATATCTCTTTCAATGATTTCCAGAATTTCTTCTGTAGCAATAGGTGTAGGTGAATACGCGCCCATCCCCCCGGTATTAAGTCCTGTATCTCCTTCTCCAATGCGTTTATGATCCTGGGCATTGCCAATTACTTTGAAGGAATCTCCATCACAAATAGCAAATACTGAAGCCTCCTCTCCAACCATAAATTCTTCAATTACCAATCGGGATGCCGCCCCACTCAATGAACCACTTTTTAATTCATCCAGAGCTTCTAAAGCTTCTTTTTCTGTTTCCGGTATCAGAACTCCTTTACCGGCTGCAAGACCATCTGCCTTTAAAACAACCGGATACTTTCCTTGTTCTTTGATGAAACCTGCTGCTTTATCAAACTCATCCTGACTAAAAACTTCATAGGCTGCTGTAGGAATGTTATGCCGTTTCATGAAGTCCTTGGCAAATTCCTTACTTCCCTCCAACATGGCTGCTTGTTTTTTGGGACCAAATACAGCATGTCCTTTTTCTTCTAAATAATCTGCAATTCCTTCAACCAATGGTTGTTCAGGGCCTACAACGGTAAGTTCAATATCATTGGTTTGTATGAATTCCCAAACTGCATCATGATCAGAAACATTCAAAGCAACATTTTCGCCCAGTTGAGCAGTACCGGGATTTCCCGGAGCAGTAAATAACTTTCCTAACTTTGATGATTTTGAAATTCCCCAGGCTAACGCGTGTTCACGTCCACCGCTTCCAATTAATAATACGTTTATTGGCATTTTGAACTATGAGTTTATCTGTCACTGCAGGTTAAGAGGCCACACAATTCTTTTCTGATTATAGCATTGTGCGGATCCTGAGCAAGAATGCCCAGGATGACTTTTGTTGAAATAATTTTAAGAAAGTTTCTCAGCGATTGTGATGATTTCCGCAAAGCTTTCAGCTTTCAAACTAGCTCCACCAATCAAACCTCCGTCCACATCTTTTTGCCCAAGAAGTTCTTCTGCGTTACCGGGCTTCATGCTTCCACCATAAAGAATACGGATACCTTCAGAAGTTTCTTCATCATACAGGTCAGCAATTACTGAACGAATATGAGCATGCATTTCCTGAGCTTGTTCCGGTGAGGCTGTCTCCCCTGTTCCAATAGCCCAGATAGGTTCGTAGGCTACTACAACGTCAAGCGCTTCAACTTCACTTATTCCGGAAAAAGCAGCCGTTACCTGATCTTTTACCAAATCAAAATGGATACCTTCTTTACGTTGTTCCAGAGATTCGCCCACACAAACAACAGGTCCCAGGTTATGTGCAATGGCTTTATGTGTTTTCTTATTTACAGACTCATCGGTTTCTCCGAAATACTGACGTCGCTCTGAGTGGCCGATAATCACATAGGCACAACCAGCTTCAGTAAGCATAGTTGCACTGGTTTCTCCTGTATAGGCTCCATTATCCTCAAAGTGAATATTCTGAGCGCCAACTTGAATGTCAGTATCATGCAAATAATTCACAGACATTGACAAGGAAACAAAGGGAGGACATACTAACACGTCCACATCTTCAGATACTTCTCCTTTTAGTTCTTTCAATCCTTCCAGAAGTTCTGCGGCATCAGAAGGTCCACAATTCATTTTCCAGTTTCCGGCTATTAAAAATCGGCGCATAATATGATTTGTTTAGTTATTTAGAGTTTGAGTGATTGCGGGAATCATATCATCAAATTCTTCTCCCACATATTTCCGAACAATATTTCCTTTTTTGTCTACCAGAATTCGGGTCGGGAAATATTGAACGTTAAAGTCTTCTACAAAATCCTGTTTATTAAAAGATGGCGGCTCGGCAAGCTCCCAATACCGATCCCGTTCCTGAAAAAATGCAATGATCGTATTTGAACTTTGGTCAAATGGAATGGTAAAATATTCCAAGCCTTGAGGGTTATATAACTGATAAATTACCGTTGCTTCATCATATTGTTGTTGATATAGCTGATTCGCCATTAAGGTAAATTCCAGTATATAAGCTGTGCCCATCATACTTTCATTATTAACTGTATCGCCATCTGTTGTTTCAATTTCGAATACAGGAAGTGCCATGCCCGGAGCCAGATAGTTTAACTCAAACCGCATATTTTTGTACCAGAATGGTGCTTCTTCTTCATCATTAATATACTCTGATTCATAATCTGCAAACAGCTCTCGAGCTACTTCTACTCTGGCACTATCATAATGTAGTTTGATAATCGACTTTTCAATCGCACGGTGAATATCTTCTTCACGAGTCAAACTTTTAACAGAATCCAGATATGCTACCGTAGACTCCAGCCCTTTTTGATCAGCCACATATTCTTTACCAACCGTAATTGCCAGGCCGAAAGCCATCTCTTCTTCAAATGATTGGTTCAACTTCTCGAACATTTGTTCCTGATCATATCGGTTAAGCAAATCGACCATACTTTCAAGTGCAAACTTAGATGCAAAGGTCCCTTTCTGGTCTTTGTGAACTCCCAAGTATAAATCCACCCACTTTTGTAATTCCGTCGAAATTAATGAATCTGCGACCTGACCAGCTATTATAAAGCGCTCAGCTCTCAAGTGTCCGGAATTAACCCGTTCATATTGCTTCATTGCCCGCGCCTCTCTGGAATCAACGACGTAGGTACTTTCCAGATTAGGAAACTCTCCACTCACATTGACGGTGTCTCCCCAGGCAAGTAAAAGCCTGAATGATCCAAGATTAACACCATTACGTGTGATTTGAGCCGGGAAAGCCCCTTCGGATTCCACTGTAAATTCACCCTCTACAAATCCCGTTGTATCCGTTACGCCATAAAAGATAGTATCAGCTGCCGCAGAAGCGTTCACACGACTGAATACTAAAATTTGAAATCCGGAATAATCCCCGGTTTGATCAACTGAGTCAGCTACGGTAAGTCGTGCTGAAAAGTAAGTGGGCTCAGCTTGTTTCTCTTGTTCAGCTGAACACGCTGTTCCAAACATAACAGCGATAATTGCGGTCCAAATAAATTGTCTCATAGTTCCTTTCACTACCCTTCCAGTTTTTTGGAAACCATCTGGGTAACCATTTTCGGATTTGCTTTTCCTTTTGATGCTTTCATTGCCTGTCCGACAAAAAAGCCCATCAATTGTTTCTTTCCATCTTTATATCGCTGAACTTCATCCGGATTATTAGCGATTATTTCGTCTACAAGTTCTTCAAGGAAACCACTGTCAGAAACCTGAATCAGGTTCATTTCTTTAGCAAGTTCTTCTGCGGATTTATCAGAATTCAACAACTCATTAAAGATAGACTGCATCGCAGAAGAGTTGATTTTATCCTCTTCTTTCAATTTTATGAGTTCAGACAATTTTTGTGGAGTGATAGAAAACTCCCCAATCTCAATACTCTGTTCATTCAAAACACGAAGCACTTCACTCAGCACCATATTCGATGCCGCTTTCGGATTACCGGAATATTCAGCTACAGACTCAAAGTAATCGGCCAGATAACGACTTTCGGTAATCGTAACTGCATCTACCTCGCTCATACCATAATCCTTCACAAATCGCTTTTGTCGGACATCAGCCAATTCCGGAAGTTCTGCTTTTATATCATCAAGCATTTCTGAAGTTACGATAATTGGTGGCAGATCCGGCTCCGGGAAATAACGGTAATCGTGCGCTTCTTCTTTAGAACGCATGGGGCGAGACTGCATTTTTGAAGTATCCCACAAACGTGTTTGCTGTACCACTTCTCCTCCACCTTCAATTAATTCGATCTGACGGTAGATCTCATAATCAATCGCTTTCTCAACATTACGAAACGAGTTCATGTTTTTGAGCTCAGTTCGTGTACCGAATTTTTCCTGACCTCTCGGACGAACTGAAACATTCGCATCACAACGGAGACTGCCCTCTTCCATGTTCCCATCACAAATTTCCAGATATTGAACAATCTGCTTGATCTTGGTCAGGTAGGCATAGGCTTCCTGAGGAGTTCTCAAATCCGGTTCCGAAACAATCTCTATCAAAGGAGTTCCTGCACGGTTCAAATCCACGAGTGTATTGTAAGGGTCCTGGTCGTGAATCGACTTACCGGCATCTTCCTCCATATGAATTCGGGTAAGACCGATACGTTTGTCATAATCTTCCAACTCGATGTCCAGATAACCATCATGACAAATCGGAGTATCAAACTGAGAAATTTGATATCCCTTAGGCAAATCCGGATAGAAATAATTCTTCCGTGCAAAAATTGATCTCGGAGCAATTCCACAATTCGTGGCTAATCCCATCTTAATGATGTAGCGAACCAGATTTTCGTTAATTACAGGAAGAGTTCCGGGATGTCCCAGACAAAGTGGAGTAACCTGTGTATTTGGTGCTTCACCATAGATGGCTGCTACCGGGGCAAAGGCCTTACTTTTTGTTAATAGCTGGGCGTGGACTTCAAGACCAATGACGGCCTCAAAACGTTCGTGCGCAATCGTGCTCATTCAGTAAATGTTTCTGTCGTGAGTTAAAGACTATAAAGATATTAAAGTTGAGGGTGAGATATTAGTCTAGTTTTGAGTTTTGATGGGGATAATTGAATTTATTAAACAATAGACATACTGAGCGAAAGCGAAGGATCCTGGCGGATATTCGCTTAGATTCTTCGGAGGTATACTCAGAATGACTTTTTAAGAAGGGATACAAACATGCTATCCGCTTTTTGATCATAGCCTTTTAACAAGCTCCCACCTACCTCTTTCAAATCAAACTTATTAGCCAAATATTCCACATTCTCTTCATTCTCTTTTTTGAATACAGAGCACGTGATGTATACCAGATACCCTCCGGGTTTTAAGTTTGGAATCGCATTCGAAACAATCTTTCGTTGTAAGTCAACGTATTCTTTGATTTTTGATGTTTCAAAATAGGATAATTGCTCTGGTGTCCTTCCCCAGGTTCCACTTCCGGTGCAGGGAACATCAGCAATGATTACATCAAAAGGAGTATCCGGAATTGATTCCGGGTTACTCAAATCAAGCTTAACACTCTTGTAGTTTTTAATTTCGGCAGCTTCGAATCTTTTTTCCAGATTAAAAAGAATATTCTCCCGAACATCCGAAACAGTAAGCTGAATTGAAGGATTTATATCATAAGCCATAATGGATTTACCGCCACTTGCTGCACAACAATCCCACACTTTTAAGCTATCTCCCTCCAAAACCCCAGCTAAATATTCCCCAACTCGCTGAGAACTCAAATCCTGTACTACAACTTCTGAGTCAACCTTCAAAACCTGATCAATTTTTGAATTTGGCTCCACCGCTAATGTAGTATTTGAAATTTCTTTAAAAGAAATATGATGACCTTTTAACTTCAGTTTAACAGTTTCTTTTTTGTTGGGACGAATGCGCAAAAACACATTCGGTTGTAGCAGATGGGATTTAGCAAAAGCATCACTATCGATTTCCGGACTGAGTTCTCTACCCCACCGAAATATTTCTGAAAATACTTCTTCCGGTTTCACATGCAGCATCTCCAGTTTTTCATGCAAATTCAAACCCGCTTTATCATTCCATTCGGGTTTATGAACCTCAAGCATACGATTAACTCCCGTTGAACATAAAAAACGTCCAATCAGAATCCGCTCTTCTATGGAATGATTTGCAAAAGCTTTCCCAATTCTGAAGTATTGATAACAATAATCAGAAATTAGACGACGATCTCTGGAGCCATATTTTTTGTAGTGGGAAAAGAACTTCCTTAGAAATAATGAAAAAGGGGATTTCCCATCATATTCTGTAAGAATCTGAACGGTTGAATTTAAATAGGAATGAAATCTACTCATGCCCTATGATATTAACTTTAAGAGACAGTTTTTAAAGTTAATATGACTTACTGAATCTGTTTTAGTATGTTCATGGAAACCAAGTGCCTGCCGTTATGAAAAAGCTTCTTGTTCTCTTCTTTCTTGTTCCTGTCTCATTGTCTGCTCAGGAAAGGTATTTCCATGAGTTAAGAGGAATGGAAGATTCTACTGGGACAACCCATTTGTTTTATCGGATTTATGAAAAGAAAAATATTACCTGTGCTTCATTTGGGATAGATACTGTTTATCAAATTAATTCAACTTTTACTGAAAACTATATTTATCGTTATCAGACTTCTAATCAACAGGAATCTGTTGTGACCACAGACTATTCAGGGGATGACGGATTTTGCAATCCATCTGCGAGGACAACAAGATCTCTCACTTTTTTTGATAATCATCCTGATAGTGTTATTGCTACCCAATCCTCAGTTTGTTGTATAGATGCCTTTTGGACAGAAGTAACAGACTTAAAATCAAGAGGTTTTCCAAGTCAATCAAGGAATGTATTCTTTGATAAATTGAGTAATAGCATTGTTTTTGGCTTCAATAAAGACCAGCATGGATGGGAAAGAAGCTATACATCCCTTTCCCTAGAAAAAAATGATTCGCTATGGTATCAGGATGAAGAATTCTTTTACTATTGGTACGAGACGGTTGATTTTGACTCTTTGTTACTCCCGTTTATTGTAGAAGGGATAAGCCCTTATGATGGACGATATGTTGGCGTGAACGAAGACACCTTATTTTTTTCAAACAATAAAGGAGATTCAATTTCCGGAATCTTTACCCCATTTAATGGGATCGGTGGCTTTGATTTAACATTTGTAATAGATTCTTCAATCATATATGAAAAAAGAAAGGGAGTTATCAACCGGATTAACTATTCACGTTCCCCCATAACTGCTTCTGAAATATATTCCTCAAATAAAAGCCTGATCATAACTCTTGATAATTCAAATGGAAGTCATGTATATGTATCAGATAGCACAGCTATTCTATATTCTGATAACTATGGGGAAAGCTTTGAGCTATTTCTGGAAATGAATTTTGAAATCACCGGCCTTTACAAAAAGCCAAATTCCGATATTCTTTATGTACTAACTACCGATGAGCTTTTTGAAATGAATACAGAAACAAAAGCCGTTACTTCCCTCAAAAAGCTTCCGGTTTCTAGTGAGGAAGAACCAAATGAAACCCCATCCTCAATTAAACTCCATCAAAACTATCCTAATCCATTTAACCCAAGTACCACTATTTCTTTTGAGTTGAACCAGCCTGCAGAAGTCAGGCTGACTGTTTTCGATGCATTAGGTAGAACCATTTCAGTATTGATGGATGTAAGAAAAACAGCCGGACTCCACAATGTTAGTTTTGATGCTTCCAACCTCTCCTCGGGTATTTACTTTTATCGGTTGGAAACGGAAAGTTTTGCCGAAACCAAGAGATTTACATTAATTAAATAGTGATGAAAAAAATCTTAATTCTGCTTTTTTTGCTCCCTATTAGCCTCTCTGCTCAGGAAAAATATTTTCACGAACTAAAAGGCATGGAAGATTCTACCGGGACAACCCATTTGTTTTATCGGATGCATGAGAAAACTGAATACCAACTGACTTGCGATAATCAGATTGAATATCATTTTACAATAGATAATGATGTATTTCATATTAATACTGCTACCTCTATTGATTCACTGAAATTTTATGGAGGCAGCAATAGTGGTGGTTGTTTCGGTGCTTTCCCTGATTTGAATGTTTATCCAAATACTTTTCATTTTTATGACAATAACCCGAATAAATGGATAGCTGAAGGTTATTCTGGATGTGGAGGTATTAAAATTTGGGATTATTTAGGAAGAAGTACTGGTATTCCGCAAGCATGTATCACTAAATCTAAAAAAAGAGTAGATTTCAATTTTTCTGATTATTCGAGGTTCATTCTTTCTCCTAATCAGGACACAATCTTTTTTGATTATTACAGTACTTCATTAAGATTTACAATTGGAGATGACTTCTATCCTAAGCTTTCAGATGAAGATTATTTTGACCAAGATTTATATGACTCATTAAATTCAGGCCTTGCTGTAAAAGCAATTCACCCTTTTATTGATTCGTTATATTATTCTACTTCAAATACTGGGCATTTGTGGATCAGCACTAATTACTCGTCCGATTTTATCGAAGCAAATGTTGATGGTTCTCACACGTCTTTGTCTTTTGATTCAGACTCTTCAATTTTATATTCCAGAATAAGAATTAGAGAAGAATCTGGATACAAAATAAAACTAGCCAGATCAAATAATTTCGGAAAAATTGGTTCATGGACCATCATTGAGTTAGACGAACTGCTCAGTCCTTTCTATAATTTGAAAAGCAATCCCGATAATTCAGGACATTTATTTTTTACTGATAGTTCTTCTATTTATCAGTCAACAAACTTTGGTGAAACTTTTGAGATCTTAACGGAAATGGACTACCGAATTACCGGCCTCTACAAAAAACCAAACTCTAATATCCTTTATGTACTTACTACCGATGAGCTTTTTGAAGTCAATACAGAAACGGGAGAATCAATTTCACTGAAAAAACTTCCGGTTTCTACTGAAGAACTTACAGAGGCTCCAACTTCAGTAAAACTCCACCAAAATTATCCCAACCCATTCAACCCAAGTACGACCATCTCTTTTGAGTTAAACAAGCCTGCAGAAGTCAGGCTGACTGTTTTCGATGCATTAGGTAGAACCATTTCTGTATTGATGGATGGAAAAAAAACTCCCGGACTCCACGATGTTAGTTTTGATGCTTCCAACCTCTCCTCAGGTATTTATTTTTATAGGTTGGAAACGGGAGCTTTTTCTGAGGTAAAAAGGTTTACCTTGATCAAATAACAAACTTATTGATTCGTCTCATGAAAAAAATTGCATTGATCGTTCTTTTAATTCTTCCGATTTCTTGCTCGCAAAAAGAGTCTTCATCTCAGCAAACTGCACAAACCCAGGCCACAACTTCAGATTATGAAGATATTTCTATCTCAGAATTTAATACTGAGTTTTTAACCCCTGATTCTGATGTCGTAATTTTGGATGTCCGAACTGATGAGGAATTTGAAGCTGGTGCAATACCTAATGCGGTTCAGATAAATTTTATGAGTTCTGATTTTAAAACTAAAGCTTCTCAACTCGATACATCCAAAACTTATGTTGTGTATTGTCATTCAGGGAGAAGGAGTGCAGCTGCTTCAAAAATCATGGCGCAGGAACTTGGCTTCAAAAATGTTAAAAATCTGGACGGTGGTTACTCCAATTGGGAAAAAAGTGAATAATTTTTCCTGATTTTCTTTTTTTTAGGCAGTTGATTGGGAATCCATCATGGAACCGCTTTTCCAATTCATATGATTTACTTTTCAATTCTCGCACAAGCCTTTTGAGGTTGGAATTTTTCTTAATTTTGCAAATCAAAATCGAAGGCTTTTCTTTTTCATATAATCTTCATTTAGGGTAATGATTTTTAGGTGGATTTCGGAATCAACGTAAATAATCAACGCTAATTCCGTCAGCCCCAAAAAAGGTTTAACTCACAACCAATCTCACTCACAGAGGTTAAAATCGATACTCAGATGCTTATCTTAAAAGGACCTTATAAACCAATAGAATCTGGAGCTATGAAAGCTGATTACGACGTACATCCAAGAAGCAATATCGGCTTGGATTACTTAGGCCTTGAAAACAATACCGAGGTATACTGGAATTTAAATCCTTCCGAACTTTACGAACATGCCATTCTGCATGGTGAAGCAATTTTGACTAAAGATCATGCTTTGCTTGTTCATACCGGAAAATTTACCGGTCGTTCACCAAAAGACAAATTTGTAGTAGAACAGGACTCCATTCAGGATGACATTGACTGGGGGCCCATTAACCAACCTACTTCCGAAGAGGTTTTTGACAGACTGTATAGTAAAGTAACTGAATATCTTTCTGATAAACGGTTATTTGTGAAGGATGTCTTTGCCGGAGCCGATGAAAATAACAGACTTAACGTGCGTGTGGTAAGTGAAGTAGCCTACCATGCATTGTTTAGTCATAATATGTTTATTCGTCCAAGCGATGAGGAACTCGCGAACCACGAACCCGAATTTACTGTACTGGCGGCTCCTTTCTTTGAAGCCGACCCTGTAATTGACGGTACAAGAAGTAGCACTTTTATTCTCTGTAATTTTGAGAAGAAGATTATCCTTATCGGTGGCACCATGTATTCCGGTGAAGTTAAAAAAGGAATCTTTGCAGTAATGAATTACCTCCTTCCTAAAAAGGGAGTGATGGCTATGCACTGTTCTGCCAACCATGACGAAAATGGAAAAACAGCCGTATTCTTTGGACTTTCAGGAACCGGTAAAACAACTCTATCTGCCGATCCTGATAAGACTTTGATTGGGGATGACGAGCATGGTTGGAGTGATGATGGTGTTTTCAACTTTGAAGGAGGTTGTTATGCTAAAACAATCAACCTTTCTGAAGAAAGCGAACCCATGATTTATGCTACTACAAAAATGCCCGGTACTATCCTGGAAAATGTAGTACTGGACGATAACCGAGAACCGGATTTCACAGATGTAAGTCTTACCCAAAATACTCGCTGTTCTTATCCAATCAATTTTATTCCTAATGCAAGTAAAACCGGGAAAGGAAATCATCCGGAGAACATCATCTTTTTGACTTGTGATGCATTTGGAATATTGCCTCCTATTTCACGGCTAACCCCTGAACAAGCTATGTATCACTTTATCAGTGGATATACCGCAAAGGTAGCAGGAACTGAACGTGGTGTAACGGAACCCGAAGCAACTTTCTCTGCATGCTTTGGTTCTCCTTTTATGCCACTACATCCAACCGTTTATGCTGAGCTTCTTGCCGAGAAAATCAGAAAACACGAAGCAAAAGTCTGGTTGGTTAATACCGGATGGACAGGCGGCGTGCATGGAGTTGGATCACGGATGAAGCTTTCTTATACCCGTAAAATGTTAAGTCAGGCTATCGATGGCGATTTGGAAGATGTGGAATATGTAAAAGATCCGATTTTTGGATTCCGCGTTCCTATCCAGGTTGAAGGTGTTCCTTCAAAACTTTTGATCCCGCGCTATACCTGGGAAGATGCTCATGAGTATGATAAAAAAGCCAAACAACTGGCTCTCATGTTTGTTAAAAACTTTGAGAAGTTTAAAGATAATTGCAGCGCTGAAATCTTAAGCGCAGCTCCCCGAATCTTAACTTAGTTGATTGGAGTGAGCGGAATAAAAGCCCGGTTCCGAAAGGAATTGGGCTTTTTTATTCTGCCAATTCCTGCATTTTCTCCAGATTGTCCTGAACGCGTAGGGCTTTGATTACTTCTCCGATATCGCCTTTCATAATCGCATCAAGATTGTAGAGCGTAAGATTAATACGATGATCAGTGCAACGTCCTTGTGGGAAATTATATGTTCTGATTTTTGCAGACCGGTCGCCAGTTGAAACCTGACTTTTTCGCTCAGCCGCTCTCTCTTTTTGTTTTTGTTCGAGCTCAATGTCATACATTTTAGCGCGAAGCATAGTCATTGCTTTCTCTTTATTCTGATGTTGTGATCGTTCTTCCTGGCATTCTACAACTATTCCTGTAGGCTCATGGGTGATTCGAATTGCCGAATCTGTTTTGTTTACATGCTGACCTCCAGCACCACTTGCGCGAAAGGTATCGATACGTAAATCTGCCGTGTTAATATGAATATCAACATCTTCCACTTCAGGGAGTACAGCTACTGTTGCTGCTGATGTATGAACCCTACCCTGACTTTCAGTTGCTGGTACTCGTTGCACACGATGTACGCCAGACTCATACTTCATCTTCCCGAAAACCTCATCTCCTTCCAACGAAAATACAATCTCTTTATATCCTCCTTTCTCAGATTCATTGATACTCATCAAACTCATCTTCCAACCTTCACTGGATGCGTACCGATTATACATATCAAATAAATCTCCTGCGAAGATCGCAGCTTCATCACCTCCGGTTCCGGCTCGAACTTCTACGATCGCGTTTTTCGAATCTTCAGGATCTTTTGGGACGAGCTTCATTTTAATCTCTTCTTCAAGCTGCTCCAGTTCAACTACAATTTCCTTGTTCTCATCTCTTGCCATTTCAGTGATTTCAGCATCCTCATTAGCTTCGATCAACTCTTTGTTACCTTCTAACCTGTTTTTCAGGTCCGACCAGGTGTCATAATCCTGAACCAGTTCTTCCAGATCGCTGCGTTCTTTGGTAAGCTGTGTGTACTTATCGGGATCATCGAATACGGAAGGATCGCTCATAGCGGTATTTACTTCCTGAAAACGTGACTTAATCTGCTTTAACTTTTCTTCGATGTCCATGGATGACCTTATGCTAAATCTTTCTAAACGTATGAATGCTTAAATTAAGAATATAAAATTACGAATAAGGATTTTTTTAAAGAAGAAAATCCTTATTCGTAATTCCTGATTTCATATTCGTATTTTAAAAAGAAAAAAATCAATGTCTCGCACATCACTCCCCGCAACTACTAAACTAGGTTTCCTTGGCGCAGGGCAACTCGCACGAATGAGCGCACTTCAGGCTTTTCGTTTTGGAATTCAGGTGGCTGTTTTCTCCGACCGCCCCGAAGATGAACCTGTTCAATTCATGACTCCATTTTCTTATTCCGGTTCTTTCGAATCTGTTGATGATATGGTAACATTTGCTAAAACCTGTGATGTAGTCACCCTCGAAAATGAATTCATCGGTTCGGATATATTGAAGGAGGTTCAGGAAAGAAGTGGAACCCCAATTTTTCCATCTCCTGATAGCTTTGCGTTGATTGAAAATAAGCTCATTGAGAAACAAACTTTTGAGGCTGCAGATATTCCGGTTACCCCTTATAAACTTGTTCAATCAGAAAAAGATATGATTGCGTTTGGGGATGAATATGGCTGGCCGTTTATGCTTAAGTCATCCAAGGGTGGATATGATGGCTATGGAAATGCGATCGCTAAAGATTTAGAAACAGCTAAAAAGGGATTTGATAAACTTGGCGGAGCAAAAGGGCATGACATTCTTGCTGAGGCTTTTGTACCATTTACCAAAGAATTAGCTGTTCAGGTAGCTCGAAATGAAACGGGAACGGTTGTTTATCCTTGTTGTGAGACTGTTCAAGAGAATCATATAAATGTTGCAGTTGTATCTCCAGCTCCGATTGAAAGTCAATATCAAAAAAGAGCACAGGAACTTGCAATCATGGCTATGGAAGCCATTGACGGGAAAGGGATTTTTGCGTTTGAATTCTTCCTTACTGAATCCGGTGAGGTATTGTTAAACGAATCAGCTCCACGCCCTCATAACTCAGGGCATTATACTATTGAAGGTTGTGTAACTTCGCAGTTCGAAAATCATGTTCGATCGGTTTTAGGACTCCCTCTTGGGTCAACCCAAATGAATAAGCCGGTTGCTGTAATGATCAATCTGTTGGGAACGCATAATCGCCCTGCTGAAACCGATCATATTAAAAAAGGTTTAGCTGCAGAAAACGGACACCTTCATGTATATGGAAAAATCCAAAGTAAGGTTGGTAGAAAAATGGCCCATTATACTTTACTGGGTGAAAATTTAGACGATACCTTCAAAAAAGCAAAAGTTCTTACTGAAAAGATTGAGATTTAGTACCTTCATCAAAAAAATAATTCAAACATAATGAGTACATCCCCAATTGTTGGCGTAGTAATGGGCAGTGACAGTGACTGGCCCACTATGAAACAGGCTACTGAAATTCTTGGTCAATTTGGAATTTCATTTGAAAAGCGTGTTGTTTCTGCACACCGAACTCCGGATGATATGGCCAACTATGCGAAAGAAGCCCGTGACCGTGGAATTAAAGTAATTATAGCAGGAGCCGGTGGCGCAGCTCATCTTCCGGGAATGCTAGCCAGTCATACTACGCTACCGGTTGTTGGAGTTCCTATTCAAACTTCTGCCCTCGGTGGCGTTGATAGCCTCTATTCCATTGTTCAAATGCCTAATGGAATCCCCGTAGCTACTGTTGCAATTGGAAAAGCTCAAAACGCAGGTCTCCTCGCTTTAAGAATGCTCGGTATGGAAGACAAAGGAATTGCTATCCAACTCAAAGAATATCATGAGGGAATGGCTGCGGAATCTAGGAAGAAGACGGAGAATTTACTTTGAATAATATACGAGTCTGTAAGCTTACTAATTTTCCCTTCTTTCTTTTGTTTCTCTTTCCATCATTAATTTTCGCTCAGGAAGCAACAAAAGATTCCACCTCTAATCCTCTTCAACACTTCGAACATCTTATTGGTGGAGTTTGGACTGCTGACAAAACTCACCAAACCTTTGAATGGGGTGTTGGTAAAAAGTCGGTGGTCTCCAAACTTTACTTCATAGAACCAGATTCATTAAAATTGGTTGGGGAATTATTATGGTTTTGGCATCCTGGGCTTAAGAAAATAAAAGGTTATGGAACTTCCATCGACATGGCTATGGATTTCTTTGATTATACAACCAACTTCGAAACCCCTTATAAAATGGTGAATACCTTTGTTGGGTATGGTGGGCAATTCGATGGAGTTCCTCAACTAGAGGTCGTAGAGTTCATAGCCGAAGACAAATACAAGTGGACTTACTTCAATAAAGAAGGCAATGAGTTTCACCCAGCTTACAGCATTACGTTTAATCGGGAAGAGCTTAGATGAAAGACCAATAATAAATAATTGGCTATGGCATTTAATTAACGTACTTTTGGATTGGATTGGTAATGATGAACAGACTAAAGACTCAATTTTCGACCTATAGCTCTGGGTTCTTATTCTCTCCGATACTTTTTAACCAGATTTTATAGACATGAACATTTATGTAGGTAACCTTAGCTATGGGGTTAACGACGACAATTTAAGAGAAGTTTTTGAGGCTTACGGAGAAGTAAGTTCTGCAAAAGTAATTACAGACAAATATTCCGGCCGTTCCAAAGGTTTTGGATTTGTTGAAATGGATAACGATGCGGAAGCTCAGGCTGCCATTGAACAGCTTGACGGAGCTGAAATTGATGGGCGATCAGTTAAAGTTAACGAAGCACGTCCAAGAGAAGAAAGACCGCCAAGAAGAAATAACTTCAGATAAGACAATCTTCTTATTTACTTGTTTAAAGCCCTTCATAAACTGAAGGGCTTTTTTTGTTTTTTGATACTAGGGTAACATTTTTTGAATAGATCAGTAAGAGATGACTGTGCTGAAAAAGAATTCAGCGACTTAAATTTGAACTTAAAAGGGCTATAATTATGGTAATGACTACAACTAATAATCTTCAGGGAAGAGAAGTAAAAAAGTATTTAGGAATCGTGACCGGAGAAGCAATTTTAGGAGCTAATATCTTTAAAGATATTTTCGCTGGTATCAGAGATATTGTTGGTGGACGCTCGGCTTCATATGAAAGAGAGCTTCAGGAAGCCCGAAGAATTGCTTTTACTGAACTTGAAGAAAAAGCAAATCGTGTTGGTGCCAATGCAGTGATGGGAATTGATATTGATTACGAAACTATTGGTGCAAATGGAAGCATGCTAATGGTTTCTGTAAGCGGAACCGCTGTTTTTGCTGAATAAAAAAAGCCCCGCGCATTTACTATGTGCGGGGCTACTCCTACCCTCTTCTCTCTCTTCTATGATGTTCTAATCCCTCTGTCATTGTATCTCTGAATCGATACATCAGCTTTCGATGCACTCTCTCATTTACAATATGGCGACTTCGATAACCGGTTAATGCTGTATTCTCGAACCGATTTTTGATTCGTATTTGTCTCTCAAGTTGTTCAATAAGTAACCGTTCTTCATACCTGGAAGCTTTTCTTCCGTTGTTTCTGGAATAAACTTCTCCATTTCTCCCTCTGTATGTACGGTTATTATCTCTCTTGGAATATGCATTTCCATGACCTGAAAATTTACTCAGACTGATTCTTGTATCTTGAATCTCATATTCCATAGCCCGAATAATCTTTGCTTTATTTTTTCTGGCTGCCCAGCTGTCCCCAATCATTAATGCATAAGAAAACTTATCGAGCTGGTGATCGAAGTTTCGTAATTGCCTTATTTCGCTATTATATTCGTTTGAAGAGTATCTCGCGTTATGCACTCGGTTTCTTTGAGCTTCCGCATTTGCAACGATAAATAATGTGATGAATGTAATTATTATTAGCCTTTTCATAGTTCCTCCTGATTTATGAACTCGTTGGCTAATTAACGCATTACCTTACTTTAACTTTCTCACATCTTGATGTTACTCGGTTTTTATTCATGCCGGATAGCGTCAATAGGATCTAACTGAGAAGCTCTCCATGCCGGATAGGTTCCAAAGATAATCCCCACCAGCATTGCAATGAGTAAGATTACCAGTATTGTATTCACACCTAGTGCTGCGCGGAAGTTCATATCAGTTAGTGAGTTTACAATAGGTATGAAAGTAAAGATACCTGCTATACCAACTATCCAGCCTGTAATACATCCGGCAAAAGAGATAGTAACTGATTCTGCCATAAACTGAAGAACAATATCTTTCTTTTTGGCTCCCGTCGCCTTTCTTATTCCAATTTCTTTGGTTCGCTCAGTCACTGAAATCAAAAGTACATTCATCACTCCAATTCCACCCACTAAAACAGAAATACCGGTTATGGCTCCCATTATAAGTTTGAACAAAAGAATTCCCTGTGAAAATTGTTCTATTCTTGCTCTGTTCGACATTATGTTAAATCCATCACTTCCTTCTTCGAAAGTAGAGTCAAGCCAGGTTTTTACTTCTGCTTCCAGTTCTGGTATCTCTTCCGCTTTATCTACTTTTAAAGTAAAGCGGGGGTAATTTTCTGTTAAATCCATTAAGGATGTTACCGGGACATAAATTCTAGGTTCATCAACCTCTTTTTCACCTAAAACTCCTATAATTTGAAAACTTTTATTCTCTAATTTCAAAGAATTACCGATTGCTTCTGATGGCTCACCTGACGTTAGATTTGATGCAACCTGAAAAGTTATTACTGCAACATCTTTACTTTCTAGTACATCGTTCTGAGAAAGATACCTTCCCACTAAAAGTGAATCTGAAGAAAAAAATAATCCTGAGTCCATATTACCCTGTATATAAGCTGCCATAGAGGAATCCTTATACTCTATTTCTCCCGTTTCTCTTATTACAAATTCTGTAATTGCCCTACCATTATATTTTTGAGAAATATATTGGGCATGCCCGAAATCGAATCGTGGTGGTTCATTTATACTAACCCTGATTCCATCTACAATTTTTGACTGTTTTGTCGAAATTTCAAAGAAATTTAGTGATGTAGTATCCCGAAGTTGTTCTCTACCTGTTTGTTCAAGTCCATCTCCTAATGCCAAAATCCCAACCATAGCAGCAACCCCAATAATAATCCCTAAGGTGGAAAGAAATGTATGAAGTGGATTAGCCTTGATATTCTGCAAGGCGATCATAATCGATTTTAAAAAGTAGCTCATATACCTTGTTTAGATTAGGTGAGAACTACGAAGATGAATAGTTTGTGTTACAGCTTAGTCCACAATTATTAGGTGAGTAAGTGTCTGCTCTGAAATACTAAATTTAGCGTCTTCCCAGGAAGCGGGACCGAATTTTCCCCGTGCGTTATTTGAAAACCCATAATCCTCTTTGGGTATTCCTAAAAAATTCGTATCCAGTTTACCATTGGTATTTTTGTCGTGATATACTGCAATCGCATATTCGCCATAGGGTAAATCCGGTACATTCCATTCAACCTGGTCACCCTCAACAGGTAAGACTACTGCAAATACAGGCTCTTTTGTATAATCTTCTTTTGAATTAAACATTGCAATTCTGAGTTCTCCCTCAACTTTATTAAACCCATGCACCTGTAAAGTAAACAATGTTGAACTGTCTGTTACATAATCTGGAAGTTCCTGTGCAAAAGAACTTATTGTAACCAAAAGTGTTGTAATTATACCTGTTAATAAAAAATTTAGCATATCATTTTATTGTGAAAACATCGGATACTTTTACAATGATTCCGATAAAAAAGTTTCTTAAAACTAAAGAGTTCTAATAACGAAAGGAAGTGACAATAATTTTAAATCTTTACACAAGTTTCGAGCCATTTGGAATTTCATGATCCGGCACAGCAAGCATTATGCCACCTTCTGTATCATAAAAACCTGTTACTAAACATTCGGACATAAATGGACCTATTTGTTTAGGAGGAAAGTTTACTACTCCTAGTATTTGCTTACCTATCAACTCTTCTTTTGTATAATTCTGGGTGATTTGAGCGGATGATTTCAAAGTGCCGATTTCTTCTCCAAAATCAATAGTAAGTTTATAAGCAGATTTTTTTGCTTCAGGAAAATCTTCTGTTTTAATGATAGTTCCTACTCTTAACTCAACCTGTTCAAATTCCTGCCAACTAATTTTTTTCATTTTTTCTCTTACAATAAAAAACCCCACTTTCATATGAAAGCGGGGCTTGTATTACTTCGATGAGAAGCAAAATTATTACCCGGTAACTGTTTTTACAGTTTTAATAATTCGGGCTGCAACTTTGTACGGATCTGCGTTAGAAGCAGGACGTCTGTCCTCTAAATAACCACTCCAACCGTGTGTTACAGTATATACCGGAATACGAATTGAAGCACCACGGTCAGATACACCATAAGAGAACTGATCGATTGCTGCAGTTTCGTGCGCACCAGTTAAACGTTCTTCATTATGTGCACCATATACAGCAATATGCTCATCCACAACATCACGGAAAGCTTCACATACTTTTTCAATTTTCTCCTGAGAACCTGCTGTTCTGATGTACTCGTTTGAGAAATTCGCATGCATACCTGAACCATTCCAGTCTGTTTGACCAAGAGGTTTTGGATGGTATTCAATATATACACCGTATTTTTCAGAAAGTCTTTCCATCAAATAACGAGCTACCCAGATCTGGTCTCCCGCTGATTGTGCGCCTTTTGCAAAAATTTGCCATTCCCATTGTCCGGCAGCAACCTCGCCGTTAGTCCCTTCTACATTAAGTCCTGCTTCAAGGCAGATATCTAAATGCTCATCTTTAAATGCTCTTCCGTAAGCGTTTTGACCACCTACACCACAATAATATGGTCCTTGTGGGCCTGGATATCCATTAACTGGAAAACCAAGTGGTAAACGGGTTTCAAGATCCATCAAAAAATATTCCTGCTCGAAACCGAACCAAAAATCATCATCCTGATCATCAATAGTTGCACGACCGTTACTTTCATGTGGAGTACCATCAGCATTCAACACTTCGGTCATTACCAAGTATCCGTTTTTTACTTCAGGATCGGGAAAAATTGCTACAGGCTTTAACAGACAATCTGAGCTACCACCTTCTGCTTGTTGGGTAGAACTTCCATCAAAAGACCATTCAGGACAATCCTCCAATTTTCCAGAAAAATCAGAAACGATTTTAGTTTTACTTCTTAGGCTTTGAGTAGGTTTGTATCCGTCAAGCCAAATGTATTCAAGTTTAGACTTCGACATGCTTATATGATTTGGTTTGTTAGGTTAACGATAGAATTAGGCATTAATATAAAGTACTTTTTTTAAAACACTCAATTAAATTAGACTAAAAATTATCCACATTTAAAATATATAGGCAGAAAAGCGCTTACACTTTAAAAATTTTTTCTTCTTTTAATCTAATTACCCTTTCACTTAACAAAATTAAGTTCCTTTTTCACTGTTCTAATCTTTTTTAGAGGAACTCAAATGCGTTATCTTTGTTCTGCATTTATCCACATTCCAATTCAAAAAAACTTCCCAATTTAGTGTCACAGAAAATCAAAATCTGGGTAGAAGCAGCCCGACCTAAAACCCTTGCAGCAGCCTTTACTCCGGTATTAGTAGGAGCAGGAATTGCATGGAACGACCAGGTACTTTCTTTTACAGAAACTGGTGTCGCTTTGCTCTGTGCATTCCTTATTCAGATCGGGACAAATTTTGCCAATGATTATTTCGATTTTATAAAAGGTGCTGACACTGACGATCGTATCGGGTTTCAGAGAGCTACTGCTACAGGGCTTATCTCTCCCAAAGCGATGTTAACAGCAACCATCATTAGCATGGCATTAGCTTTTCTGTTCGGTCTGTATCTGGTTTGGGCAGCTGGGTGGATAGTTTTAGTCATCGGATTACTTTCTTTACTATTTGGAGTTCTTTATACCGGAGGACCCTATCCATTAGGGTATAATGGACTAGGAGATGTGTTTGTATTCATTTTCTTCGGAATTGTAGCGGTAATGACTACCTATTACGTGAATGCGTTGGAATGGTCTGAAGCCAGTTTCTGGGCTTCATTGGCGGTAGGAGCTTTATGTACCAATATCCTTGTGATTAACAATCTTCGGGATGTAGAACAAGATGCCGTTGCTGGTAAAAGAACTCTTGGAGTTATTTTTGGTGAAACTGCACTTAAATGGGAATACACCTTAATGTTGCTACTTGCCTATGCAATTCCACCACATTTTTATTTCCGATTAGATTACGAGGCCTCGATTTTTCTTCCTTTTGTAATTCTACCAATCGCAATAGTTCATACCCGTACGGTTTGGTTAGAAAATGAAAAAAAGAACCTCAATACACTTTTAGAACGAACAGCACAGTTTATGGCTCTTTTTGGAATTCTATTCACAATTGGAATTGTGTTGAACTAATGCTTCGATATTTCAAATATATTATCCCCTTTAAAAAACCTTTTAAAACCGCCTCTGGTGAATTCAGTACTCGGAAAGGTATCGTCTTGGTTTTTGAATCTGAAGGTATACAGGCTTTGGGCGAAGTATCTCCTCTTCCAGGATTTTCTGTAGAAACTCTTGAACAGGCAGAAGTCATACTTCAGCAGAATAAAAATTTCCTTGAAAAAGCTTTTCTTAATGATGATGTCAGTCAAATCATCACCATTCTGGATCAGATTCATCAATTTCCTTCTCTCAGTTTTGGGTTAGATACTCTTTGGCACGATTTCCAATCAAAAAAAGAAAACAAGTCCTTGGAAGAATATCTTTTTGGTACAAGTAACTCCTCAATAAAATGTAATTCCACAATTGGAATTCAGCCAAAAGAAGCTATGCTTTCTCATATTGAAGAAAAGAAAAAAGAAGGTTTCGATACTTTTAAGCTTAAGGTTGGAGTTGATTTCATAAACGAAAAATCAGCTCTGGAATTCATCAGAAAAACATATCCGGATATCAACTTAAGAATAGATGCCAACCAAGCCTGGCATAAAGAAACAGCAGTGAAGTACTTAACTTCTATCGAACACTTAAATATTGAATATTGTGAACAACCTGTTCCATCTAAAGATATAGATGGATTGAAGTGGGTGAAAGAACGAACTGAAATCAAAATAGCCGCCGATGAAGCTCTTGGGAACAAAAATCTTGCATTTGAACTAATAAACAAGAATAGTTGTGATATAATTATTATTAAACCTGCGTTAATGGGGCTTTTTGAAAACATAAACGTAACAAAAGAGCTTGCAGACACTCATAATATGGAAGTTGTATTCACTACAAGTTTGGATGGGATAATAGGAAGGAAGACTACGGCAGTTTTGGCATCTGGGTTAGGAACAAAAGCTTTTGCACATGGACTGGTGACAGGTTCTCTGTTAGAAGAACAAGGTATTCAAACGGAGATAATTAAAAATGGCTCTTATCTTATTCCTATGAATCCGGGAATTGGCAACTCAATCAACATAACTTTATTGGAAGAAATTTAACGTGTTTAAATCGCGCCTACATATATTTGAGTTTAAGAAAACGGATCCGGAACTGGTCTTCCTTACTTCTCAGCATGGAATGTTTACATACAGTGATTTAGATCGGTTTACTGCTTTTTTCCGGGATATTGTTGAAACGAAATCAGATTCTTTGAAATGGCCCGTCGCCTTTCTTTCGGAATCTTCTGATATGTTAGTGTTCTCCATTGCAGCCTGCTGGAAACTTGGAATTCCCTTTATCCCTTTAAATCCAAAACTCCCTCAAAAAGAACTGGAAGCACAAATTCTTGAACTCAGTCCCAGCCTTATTTTTTGTGACTCGAAAAACCGAAGGCGACTTAAAGGTGATGATGTCATACATATGGATGAAAATTTCTTCCTGAATGCCTTTACTTTCGATGTTCGAAATTTAAAACTCCCTGATGAATCTACAATCAATGAATCAGATGTTTTTGGATATTTCTTCACTTCCGGCACTTCATCAAAACCTAAAGTTGTACCTTTAAAGCGCAAACAGATGTTTGCTGCTGCTAAATCTTCCGCCAAAAACTTCAAACCAGATTTAAATCATTTTTGGTTACTCTGCCTTCCGCTTAATCACGTGGGTGGTATTTCTATTATCCTCCGTTCTTTGATTTATAGAACTGGAATCTACAGAATGGATGTATTTCATGAGGAGATGATTAAAGAATTTCTGGGCGAAAATACACGTTTTCAGGCTGCATCTTTGGTGCCAACTATGTTAAAAAGATTGTTGAATGACCCATTATTTAAAACTCATCGTGATTTTAAAGCAATACTACTGGGTGGAGGTCCAACCAGTTCTGCCTTACTACAAAAGTCAGTTGAACGAGGTATTCCAGTAGTTTCTTCTTATGGCATGACTGAAACCTGTGCCCAGATTGCCGCTAACCCAACACTCGCTCCTTCCGGTGCTTACATTCCTATGAAGAGTGTCGGGAAACCTTTCCCTCCTAATGAACTTCAAATCAGAGACGATAATGGGAAAGTACTGGGGAGAAATCAATCAGGCTCTATCTGGCTTAAAGGTCCGCAAGTATTTGATGGCTATTATCATAAAGAACACAATAAAGATCGCTTTGATGAAAAAGGTTGGTTCAACACTGGTGATTATGGCCATAGGAATACTTTTGACATGGTGTTCATTGAATCTCGACGGACCGATTTGATCATAACCGGAGGAGAAAATGTAAACCCTGTTGAGGTTGAAGAAGCCATTCAAAAACTTCCTTCCATTAAAGAAGCAGTAGTACTTGGAATTCCCGACGAAGAATGGGGGCAAAGAGTAGCTGCTTTTGTAACCTTATCAAATGGTAAAACACCTAATCTTGAAGAAATCCGTGATCAGCTAAAGGAAGAACTTGTTGATTTCAAACTCCCCAAAGAGTTGAAAATCATTAAAGAAATTCCCCGTACCACTACAGGGAAGGTTAGAAGGAATGAGTTACTCAAAAATAATTCAGCCTTTCTTAATTAAGCCCTACCCTCTCAAAAATAGCATCCACATTTCGTGTATGATGTTTTAGGTCGAAAGCATCGTCAATTTCTTCCTTACTTAATTTTGAACTTATATACTCATCTCCTTCAACAATAGGTTTGAATGGAATCTGATTTTCCCAGGATTGCATAGCCAGTGGCTGGACCGCATCATAGGCTTCCTCACGTACAATTCCTTTTTCAATCAACTTATTTAGTACACGCTGGGAGAATACAAGTCCATGTGTCTTCCAAATATTGGATTCCATATTCTCTTCAAACACTACGAGGTTCTCTATCACATTTGCAAAACGGTTCAACATGTAATCTAAAAGAATCGTCGCATCAGGAAGAATAATTCGCTCTGCTGATGAATGTGAGATATCCCGTTCATGCCAAAGCGGAATATTTTCAAAGGCTGTAACCATATAGCCGCGAAGTACCCTTGCACATCCTGAAATATTCTCCGAACTGATAGGATTTCGTTTATGTGGCATTGAAGACGAACCCTTCTGTCCTTTTCGAAAAGCCTCCTCTGCTTCGCGAACTTCGCTACGCTGAAGATGACGAACTTCCACCGCCATTTTTTCCATCGTTGAACCAATCAAAGCTAACGTAGATACGTAATGTGCATGTCGATCACGCTGCAATGTCTGAGTAGAGATAGGCGCCGGTTCTAACCCAAGTTTTTCACAAGTAAATTGTTCTACTTCCGGCGGAATATTCGCAAATGTTCCTACCGATCCGGAAAGCTTACCAAATTCCACATCTGCTGCTGCTTTTTTAAATCGCTCCAAATTTCGGTTCATCTCTGCATACCAAAGTGCACACTTTAAACCAAATGTGGTGGGTTCGGCATGTATTCCATGTGTTCTCCCCATCATCACGCTATATTTATGTTTCCTCGCCTTTTCCTTTAGCACGGAAATAATTCGTTCAAGGTCATTAAGCAAAAGCTTATTTGCCTGCTTCAATCGAACTCCCCATGCTGTATCAACTACATCTGTGGAAGTAAGCCCAAAGTGAATCCATTTTTTCTCTTCACCTAGTGTTTCAGAAACTGCACGTGTAAATGCAACTACATCATGACGGGTTTTCTCTTCTATCTCTTTTATGCGTTCCAGTTTGAAAGATGCTTTTTCATATAGTTTATCTACATCCTCCATTGGAATAGTGCCAAGTTTGGCCCATGCCCTGCAAGCTGCTAACTCAACTTCAAGCCAGGCTTGGAATTGATTTTGTTCTGTCCATATATCTGACATTTCCTTTCGGGCATACCTTGAAATCATAGTTATTTTTTCTTTGATGTGGATTAATTCGCGCACAAAGATAAGACTTTGAGAAACACGAATTTTATAAAACCTATGCTTTACCCCCTTTTTATTTGGCTTTTTTACCCCTTTTGTAAAAAAATTTAAACCAAATCAGTAAGCGCTTTCAAAACGTAATACTTATTAAAAAAGCGCTTTTAATCATACTTATTAATGCGATAAAGGTACTTAGATTAATTTTTTATGTTTGATATTACCTTTCACCTAATTATGTTAATCGAGAGTATATTTTACTCATTTTACACTCACTCAATAACTAACCAATTAAACAATGAAGCTTCGTTATAAATTACTTCTATGCTTTTTAGCTCTCTTCACAACCGATACGGTTATGGCTCAGGATCTTGCAGCGGATACGGTACAAGATAATCTTAATTATGTATGGACGATTATAGCAGCCTGTCTTGTCTTCTTTATGCAGGCCGGTTTTGCTATGGTTGAGGTCGGTTTTACCAGAGCAAAAAACGCAGTAAACATCATTATGAAAAATGTAATGGATGTTGGTGCAGGTGGTCTTGCCTTTTTCTTAGTAGGATTCGGAATAATGTTCGGAACATCCGGTGGCTGGTTTGGTACAGATGGATTCTTGCTTATCGATGTTGGCGAACAATCTGAAACCTGGACTTATACTTTCTTTTTCTTTCAAGCTGTATTTGCAGCAACTGCTGCAACTATTGTTTCCGGAGCAGTAGCGGAACGTACAGCATTTAATGCATACTTTATCTTTTCAATCGTAATCACTGCATTTATCTATCCCGTTTTCGGCTCTTGGGCATGGGGAGGATTATTTAATGGTAGCGGATGGCTTGAAGATTTCATGGGATCCGGACTTTACTTCAATGACTTTGCAGGTTCGACTGTAGTTCACTCTGTGGGTGGATGGGCAGCTCTTGCAGGTGCGATGGTTGTAGGACCTCGTGTTGGCAAATATGTTGACGGTAAGCCACAAGCCATTAAAGGACACAGTTTACCTCTGGCAGCACTTGGGGTCTTTATCCTTTGGCTAGGATGGTTTGGATTCAATGCGGGTTCAACTACAACTGGTGATACTTCTATTGCACTTATTGCACTTAATACATTTTTAGCTGCTGGTGCAGGTGCTTTCACAACAATGATCGTTTCATGGGCAACTACTGGTAAACCAGATGGCGGTGGAACTTTGAATGGTGTATTGGCTGGTTTAGTAGGTATTACGGCAGGTTGTGCGAACTTAGCTCCTGGTGAAGCAGTATTAGCTGGTGCAATTGCAGGTGTTATTTGCTGGTATTCTGTTATTATCATCGAGAAAAAAGTGGATGATCCTGTAGGTGCAATTTCAGTACACGGTGTTTGTGGTGTATGGGGAACCCTTGCTGCAGTATTATTAGACTTTGATGGCTTCTCTATGGCTCAATTAGGTGTTCAATTAGCTGGTATTGGTGCTGCATTCGCTTGGACTTTCCCAGTAAGTTATCTCGCATTTAAAGGAATTGACATGGTGCTTCCGCTGCGTGTTAACGGTCATCTTGAAGAAATGGGTCTTGATCTTCATGAGCATGATGCTGAAGCTTACCCAGACTTTGAGCACAAAACTGACAGCTAAGCCAAATTACTCAATTCTATACACTTTACTCTATACACTACCGGGAGAAAAAAATTCTCCCGGGTATAGAAATCACTCCAATAAAATCTGTACTAAAACTTTTTTAGAACAGCCTAACACTCACTCAACTAAGGATTAATAACAATGAAAACATTTAAAAAAATATCTTCTCTTTTAGTACTTGCGGCAGTACTTATACTAACTGCAAGTGATGCTACCAAAGCACAGGACGTAGAAGTAAGCACTGGCGTAGATCTTTACAGCACTTATGTATTCCGCGGTGTTGCATATGACGGTCCATCCTGGCAACCTGCTGTTGAAGTCTCTTCAGGTGGCTTCGCAATTGGGGCATGGGGTTCGCAAGGTTACGGAGCCACCGCATTACAGGAAATGGATCTGTACGCAGGATATAGCTTTGACTTCGGCCTCTATCTGGGAGTAACAGATTACTACTATCCTGGCTCTCAATATTTAGATGGTGACAGCCATGCTTTTGAAATTAATGCAGGCTATGAAATGGATGCACTTTCATTAGCAGGGAATTTCATCGTAAATGAAGCAACTGCTGCAGGTTCAGCAGGAGGCGACTTATACTTTGAAGCTGGTTATTCGCTGGATCAAGCTGATATATTTGTAGGTGCAGGTGATGGCTGGCATTCAACTACAGGTGACTTTGCACTAGTGAACATCGGAGTTGGTACAAGTAAAGACATCGTTATTACCGATACATTTACAATTCCAGTAAGTGGTGCAGTTATTTTTAACCCAGATTCTGAGCAGTTTTATGTATTAGTTGGATTATCCTTCTAAGCAGAATTTTTCCATGTAGAATTGTTTGATCTACTTTTAACTGACATAAAGAGAGCATCCTGAAAGGGTGGTCTCTTTTTTATTTACTGAACCGGAATTTTTAAAACCGTACCCCTTTGAATCATGTCATCTAATTGGACTTGATTAATAATAGCAACATCCAAAGGTTCAATATTCATTGGGAGATTTGATGGGAGTAATTCAGAAAAAGTAGCTGTACGTTCAGCTCTTATCAAATCTAAACGAACCGGTTCAACATTCAGCACATCTGGATCGCTTACTTCCTCAAAACCATTAAATACAGATTCGAATCTGCTTCTGTAATCTTCAAATTGAGAAGTAGTAGTGTAGCTTAGAAATTGATACACGTTTCCATTGTACTCAATAGCAGAAAGATCAATACTAAGTGAAGTTCCATCTTCGGTTTGTGTGGTTGCCTCTGCTGTATACCCGGCATAGCCATTTACATTCATTGCTTCCTGATCAACAGTTGTAATTCCTTCCTGGTTCAGGAATGCCTGTACTGCATCCTGCGGGCTTCCACTTTCAGAGCTAATGGTAAACTGCACAACGGCGTCTTGGGCTTCATTAACTAAAATTACAGCACTTGGTTGATTTATGAGCACAAATCCTTCTGGTACAGGAAATTCAAAGGCTAATTCCGGATGATAAAATACCCCACCCTCTTCATAACCTTCTCTTGGGTTATCGCCATACATCATCCCTTCAATCATACTCATGAATTCTTCTTTATTCACAACAGTCTGGCTGTACCCTCTCTCTTCCCACTCGGCTGCTAATCTGGGAATATTTTCCTCTCTTTCGCCAGGATCTGGGTGAGACGATAAATGCGACGGAATACTATGCCCGGCTTTTTCTGAGATTCTCTTTAGGGAAGTAAAGAACTCACCCCCTTCAGCAGCTTCATATCCTTCCATAGCAGAGTATTCTACACCTAACTGATCTGATTCCCTTTCATCATCCCTGCTATAGCTTAAAAACAAAAGCTGGGCCGTTTGACTACTTAATTGTAGAATATTCCCTCCGTCAAGTCCCATAGACTGACCCAAAACAGCGCCACCTATAATGGCTAACTGGCCAAATTGCTGTTCGGCTGCTCTTTGAGATGCATGTCGCGCCGCTACGTGTCCAATTTCATGTCCGAGAACCACCATTAGTTGAGCTTCATTTTCCAGATGACCCAGCAAACCTCTTGTTACGTATACATATCCTCCCGGTAATGCGAATGCATTTACAACGGGGCTATTTAAAACACGAAAAGTAAACTCGGTATTCCTGTATTCATCAGGTGTATCTTCCCGATTAAAATGACTTACCTCGAGCAGCTCCTGACCTAATCGGTCCACATACTCGGCTAATTCTGGGTCATCATAAAGGCCATACTGAGCAATAATTTCACTATCGGCTTCCTTACCTATTTCTAATTCCTGCTCCCAGGAATACCCGTATACTCGTTTATTCCCTGAAACAGGACTTACCTGAAGAGATACGCATGCTGAGTTTAATACAACAGCTAAAATTAAGAGATAGATATATTTCGTGAGTTTCATATTTTTGCAATTGAAAGATTAACAGCTTCTATGTTAATGAAATTTGAACCTTGACGGTTCCAAAAGTTAATTTGCGAGTCCTAATATATTCACTTCCGGTGTTAAGCGAATATCAAATTGTTGTTGCACAGATTCGATGACTCGATTTGCAAGGTTCCAGATTTCCTCGCCGGTGGCATTACCATGATTTACTAAGACTAATGCCTGTTTATCGTGAACGCCTGCATCACCTTCTCTCTTCCCTTTCCATCCCGCTTGTTCAATTAACCAACCTGCCGGTACTTTAACCTGACGCTCTGAAACCGGATAACCCGGTAATTCGGGATAGGAAGACTTCAATTCATCATACTGATACACAGAAATCACCGGATTTTTAAAAAAGCTACCTGTATTCCCAATTTTCTTAGGGTCAGGAAGTTTACTCTGGCGAACTTCAATCACCGCTTTGCTTATATCTCTTATACTCGGATTCTGAATCTCCTTCTTTTCCAACTCCTCTTTCAAACTGGAGTAGCTAAAATTTAGCTCAGGCTTTTTAGATAGTTTCAAAGTAACGGAAGTTATAATCGCTTTTCCCTTTAGTTCTTTTTTAAAAATACTATCCCGGTATCCAAAACCGCATTCTTCTTTGGTGAAGGTAAGTAACTTTTTCTGCTCAATATGATAGGCTTTCAGGCTTTCGAATACATCTACTAACTCAACTCCATAAGCCCCAATGTTTTGAATTGGAGCCGCTCCTACAGTTCCCGGAATCAAGGATAAATTTTCAATTCCGCCGTATCCTTTATCAACACAGCCCAACACCAACTTATGCCAGTTTTCTCCTGCTCCTATTTCCAGTGTAATATGATCTTCGTCTTCAGATATAGTTTCAATCCCTTTTATTCTATTCAGGATTACTAGCCCATCAAAATCTTTCACGAAAAGGACGTTACTCCCACCACCCAGAACCAAGAACTTAAGTTTCTTATCATCAGCAAATCGCAAAGCTTCCACTAATTCTGAAACAGATTCTATTTCTGTAAAAAAGTGAGCCATAGCTTTCAAGCCCATTGTATTGTAATTCGAAAGATCGAAATTCTCTTTGACCGAAGGCATTCCTACGCCTCTTTTTCAGTAACTGGTTCTTTAGGTTCATCAACCTTTACACGGACCTTCTTAATACGGTTATTCTGAACGGAATGAACTGTCAATTCAAGATTTTTAAACTGAACTCTGACTCCAACGGTTGGCAGACTCTCGGTGAGATGGTAAATTAGTCCACCTAATGTCTCGTATTCATCTTCTTCCGAAGTCAGATCACACTCCAGTATATCTTCCATATCATCGAGATCGATTTGAGCATCGAAAATATAAATCCCGCTTTTGAAACGGGTATAAAGATCCAGTTCCTCGCCTTCATCATCTACAATATCTCCTACAATTTCTTCGAGAATATCATCCATAGTAACCAGACCTTCAGTTCCACCATATTCATCCACCACAATGGCCATGTGTGTTTTCTCTTTTTGGAAATCTCTGAGCAAATCGTCAAGCTTTTTAGTGGCTGGAATAAATAGTGCTTTTCGGGAAATAGTTTTCCAGTTCAATGAAGGGTCTTCATCATCTCTGTTTAAATATGGAAGCACATCTTTAGCATAAATCACCCCAAGAATCGTATCAAGATCATTTTCATATAGCGGCATTCTTGAAAAACTCTGATCTTTAATTAATAATAGCACATCCGGTAATGAGTCAGATAAAGAAACTCCAACTATATTGACCCTCGATGTCATGATTTCACGAACGGTAGTTGTTCCAAATTCGATCACATTCTCAATTATTTCACGTTCGTCTTCTTTTATGGAACCTTCTTTCTCACTTACTTCGGTGATTGTTTTAATATCATCAGAAGTCATTTTATTAGTTGGTTTAGGTAGATAACGTTCGAGACTTATCGCACTTTCCGCTAACACTTTTGCAATAGGTTTAAGAAGGATAAATAGCGCATAAATGAAACCACTTACTCTTCTTGATACTTGTAATGGATTATTGATGGCTATGATTTTAGGTGTGATTTCGCTTAGAATCAAAATCATAAAAGTAAGAACGATCACTTCTATAGCATATACTAATACTTCGGATAAGCCAATTACCGCCATTAAACTCCCGGTAATTACTGCTGCCATAACTGATGCCATAATGTTAGTAAACGTATTACCAATTAAAATGGTCGCTAGCAAGCGGCGAGGTTTATCCAACATTATCAAAATTCTGTCATCGGCAGTGTGAGGATTCTCATCTTGCTTTAAAACCTCTAGCCTATTACTAAGCGAAAAAAAAGCAACCTCAGAACCAGAAAAAACGGCAGAGAAAACAAGCCCTAAAATCATGATTAAAAGCTGTATACCAATTACGAAAAAATCCAGCTCACCTGAAGTGGATACAAAACCAAAATAACCTGATGCGTTTTCGATAAAAATGTCGGTACCGTTAATGGATGCCAATTTATTAATGTTCGTTTACTGAATGTACTGAGGTGCTGTTAAGCTACAAAATAAAAAAGCGATGAGAATTAAATCCTCATCGCTTTCAAATATAACTATTTGATGTTAGAACGGTAAATCATCGTCCATGTCATCAAAATTACTTCCCAGTTCTACATTACTGGACATCGGCTTGCTTTGAGCATTATTATTCCCGCCTTGTGCCGGAGTGCCTCCGCCTTGATTTCCGCCATTACCACTACTTTTGCTATCAAGCATTGTCATCTGGAGTGCTTTAACTTCAGTAGTATAGCGCTTTTGCCCTTGCTTGTCTTCCCACTGGCGGGTTTGCATAGGACCTTCGATGTAGACCAAAGAACCTTTATGTAGGTACTGCTGGCAAATCTCAGCCAACCTTCCCCAGGCAACTACTCGGTGCCATTCGGTTTTTTCCTGATACTCGCCATTTCCATCTTTATAGCGCTCGCTTGTCGCTATATTGAGGGTTGCTACTGCGGTGTTTGATTGGGTGTAGCGAACTTCCGGGTCCTGACCCAGACGTCCGATTAACATTACTTTATTTAGTGAACTCATTACGTATCCTGCTGTCTAATTTATGTTTTGTTTTGAAAGGTAAGACTATCCCCGACATAATTCCTTACAAAAAAATTTTAAGCCTATTCTTCATTAAGTATTACTTAATGATTTTTTTTGAGGGATCAATCTTCCGACCAACCAAAGCGTTTTCTAACCGATTTTAGTGTTATGGAATGTTTTTCTGTGCCCTGAGTTCCCAGTAAAAAAGCATATGGTTTGTATTCGTCAATACTTTTGCAGAAAATTTTGAGCATACCTAAGGTTGGAATCACTAAAAACATGCCTGGAAGATTCCAGACTAATCCAGCTGCAATTATAGAAAAGATGATGACCAGAGGATTAATCCGGACATATGATCCTGTAATATTTGGAGTGAGAATATTATTCTCTATGAACTGAACAACAAAGAATTGAATTACAACTGCTCCGGCTACAGATGGAGACTGAATTCCAAAAACCAGTATGGCTACAATTCCATATCCTAATACTGTGCCCAGGTATGGAATAAGATTAAAAATCGCAGCAATAAGTCCGAATAATAATGGGTATTCAACTCCAATCACATAAAATCCTGCTGAATTCAACCCAATTAAAACTACACATACTACAAGTAAGCCTTTTAGATATTTGGGAACAACATCCGCCGCTTTATTAATGATATCCTGAGCATTTTCCTGATTTTCATCCTTCACCACCATGTATATAAAATCCCGAAACTTATCCCGATAAAAAAGCAGCAAGAATGTGTATACGGGTATTAGTGCTAAAGCGATTAAAGTATTCTTACCCGCCTCAATAATTGACCCAAAATAATCGCCACTTAAACCAGCCGTGGTGATAATATTCTTTTGCTGCTCAACCGAAATTCCAAAAACTCCAGATACCCATGCCTGAAATGATTTGAGGTTAGCCGCCAACTGCTCTTTTATTTCAGGAAGGTCGTCACTAAAACTTCCAAAGAGCTGAATAATTACCCAAATGGTTCCAAATATGATGGCCATAAAACTTAGTATGGCTATAAAATTTGTAGCAATTCTTGGAACACCTTTAGCTTCAAATCTTCGGGCTGCCGGGTACAGTAAATAAGCCAGAAAAATGCTAAAGAATAAAGGTACCAGTAGCTGCTTGGTAATACTTAGTACCGTTACAACGGCAAAAATGAGCATTATCCTGATCAGGTACCGGACTGCTATGGGATAATCTTTGGTATACATACATGAGTTAATTTAACTTGATGGTATGTAATTCTTAGTTTCTAAACTGTTAATTGTTTCGAAATAACATTAACTGCCTTCTTTTTTTACTAGTACCAGTTGCTGCTGATCTGCATATTTTACCTGGTCAAAAAACTCTTTAAGTGAAGAATAATCTTCAGGAGCTATAGTGTTTTCTTTTAAAGCAAAATACCTTTTATAGGTTACTTCCTGATTCCCGTTCACATTAAAAAAAGCGCGAAATGCTCCAAAGGGATGATCGATCTCTATATTTTCAGGAGAAGCTTCAATTTCGTAACCCTCAGGAGTTTCGAAAACAACAGAATCGGATTCAAGGTATGAATACCCTAGATGAAGTGGGTACTCACGTTCTTCGTTTTCTGGAATTGAAAATCTCCACCGGTTCATTTTATTAACAGGAATATAAATTCGTTTACTGGATGACCTAACATAATCTACCAGCTCGGCAGTATATTCATACAATGCAAAAGCATCTGTTTCTGTTAATTTGGTGAAGTCGTATTCCTTGATTTTACTATTGTCAGCCTCTAAACTTTCATGTAGCCAATCCAAACGTTCTTTTTCTGAAACAGGAAGTAATTCTCTCAACAACATATCCTGAGAAAGCCCCATTTCTTTTATTTTCGCTTCCATCTGAGCTGAACCGTTCTGTAGCACTTTAAACCTCCAAACCCTGTCAGTCATGTTTTCTGTATAAGTACGTTCGGGGGTTTGAATGACCTCCCCACCATCAGGAGTTATTAAAAGTGCATTTTTCCCCTCATTATCCGGGCCAATATGATTTGGGGGATAATACTTACTGGTACACTCCAGCCAAATCACTTCCCCGTTTGAAAGAGTAACTCTTAAAATAATATGGTTAAACTGATTACTTGGGAAATCCACATTCATTATTCCTTGATTTATCCCCCTGTAAATCAACACTCCTTCTGCTTTTATACCAACATAATCCAGCACAGCCTGCATATAATTTGTAAGAGCTTTACAATCTCCATAGCTGTTGTCATATACATATTCTGCAGAAAATGGCTTCCATCCCCCTATACCTAATTGGATACTCACATATCTTGACTTAGCCTGGAGATAATCAAACAGTATCCGAACTTTTTCTTTCTCTGAATCCACACCTGAAATTAATGCATCCACTTCGGCTTTGGCTCCTGCAGGTAGCTCCCGTGTATCTTTACCTAATTCGTAATACCATTTACCAAAATCCTTCCAGCTGGAGGCATCACCAATCGAAGTTTCCATTTCAAATTTTCCTGGTGCAACCAACACCTGAGGGAGAATTTCTGAAGAAGGCGGTCCCATTGTTTCTCTTTTTTTGGGCATTAGCATATCTACTTTCCAGGTATATTTTTGAGCTCCAAAATCGTTAGTTATTTCAGGTTCATCATCAAGATTTTTAGCGAAATACCTAACCCCTGTGTTTCCTCTGTCAATCAAACTGAAGGATGAAGACTCTACACTTTGACCTGTAATTTGGGGTCTCCAACGTGGCAGATTTAAAAGTCCGGAATAGGTCTGTTGGTATTCATACTCAATAGTATATGGGAATATGCTATAAGGAAGTTCAAGTACTTTTACTCTTACATCAGAGAAAAATGTAGATCCCCATGCCGTACTGTAATCATCGGCATCATCTAAACCATAAGACCTTACAACCTCTCCCCTTTTGTTAATAACATTCGCTTTTAAGTAGTTAATGGATTTAAAATCCCCATAGTCCAATACGACCGTTGATAAATCCTTATCCTCTTTATCGTAAATGGTTACTGCTTTTTTAACGGTGTAAACAGCTTTTGATGGACTAAGTATCTCCAGCGTTGTTACACTGGCTCTTACAGTAGAATTGGCTCCTATTTCTAATAATAAGTTCCCTTTGGAATAGTCCTCATATCCCAGATCAATTGCATTTTTAGAGTTTGAGCAACTCAGAAAAAGAATGACAAGAATCAATAATGGAGATGTTTTTTTCATATCAGGATTCCTTTTTAAAAACGATATTCTGTGCAAGCTTATCCACCATTTGATCATAGAACTGCTTCAGACCTTCATATTCGATAGGCATAAAACGGGTTTTATTTATCATGTATCGATAGTTCATTGAAATCATAGGTCCGTTGTGCTGAACAACCCTTCTGAACTCACCGGCCCGCTCGGGTAACCTGATGAGAACCGACTCGGGTATTTCATCAACCACCCAGCCTTCAGGTACCTGGATATTCATTACAATAGTTTCATTGAAGGGATAGTTATAGTCTACCGGAAATGTTCTTTTCTTTTTTTCAAACGGAGGTTCATCAAGCTTACCCATCAGCATTGGATCCAGATACAGGATATCTGATGCTGTAGAATCTGAAAAGCTAAATTGAGTCTTAAACTCAAAGTTCTCATCTAATTGATCATTAGTTATTGAGACACTATCAACCGAAAACCTAGGATCTTCTACTGCAAAAACTTCTTCATTAACACTTTCTTTAAGTTTCACCATATCAAAAGAATTTCTTAAATCAACGGCATAGAACCCCTGATTTTGCGAAGTCATTTCGCCAGTATACCCGTCTTTATCAATTACAATACTTACAATATTTCTACTAGTATTCGGGACTTGGTTTTGGAGAGGAACCCAAATTTCCTGGCCTTCATAAATGATAAGTCCTTCACCATTCAGCACCTCAGAAGGCAATAAATTATATGGTCTTTGCTCATTCTTTGCATCCAATAAAAAATATGAATCATCAAACTGAACATAGGCAATGGTATGATTGAATTGCCCCGCAAGTGGAAAAAGGTTCACTATTTCACCATTAAATCTTGTGCTTAATACGACGGGGTGAGCCTCAAATCCCGCTTCTCTTAACATTTGTACTAATATCAAATTAATAGAAGTTCCATTACCGGTTCCTTCCTCATAGACTTTAGCCAGATCATCAAATGCGTATAATCCATACTTTTCATCCCACTCCATATGATTAGAAACGTGATTATAAATACCAATCATCTTGTCCATATCCGTTTCTGTCCCTTCTAACGCCTGTACAAGTCCCATATCAAGTTCCGAACTATTTCTCAATCTTCGTCCATAATCTTCATCTTTTAGTAGTTTTTCTACCAACTCCAACCAGGTATCAAGATAGGTTTCCATCAATGTTTGAGGGAATTGAATGGAAGATAGTTGAAACCTGATATGAGAAAGGTAATCCATGGATGCTTTCATGTAAGGTTCATCAGCAATCGCAGGAATATCCTTCATTACATAATGATACTCTGTACCTTCAAAATCTAGAAAAGACACTCCATTGCGTTCATTGAAGCTAATACGATCATTATATCTTTCCTGCTCATTAACTAAAAATTCATGAAAACCCCGGCTCACCGTGAGAAAATTAAACCACTCAGGAATCTTAGCAGTGTATTCACTCCACAATACAGGAATATCATCCTGAAAAACCCATGACGGAAAATCTAATGGATTATTTGAAGTGAGTTCATATTGGTATTCAAATACTGATCCTTTTTTTAGCCCCGGAATATTGAACTTGATTTCAGATACATTTTCAGAAACCTCTTCCTCAAATCGATCTCTTCTTCCTACCGATTCCTTTATTACATCACCAGACTCTGAAAGTGTATAAGATTCTGCTTTTATATCACTCACTCTTTGAGGAAAATTCGAACTTCTGTCCCTAAATCTAAGAGCTATCTCACCTTCATCCAGTCCTTCATCTGTTAATACTTTAATTCTGATATGGCGAAAGACCGTTAAATAAAATCGATCATTATAGTAATTCAGCTCTGCTTCTCCTTTCGAAAACAGAACAACCGCGCTGGCTGTTGAGTCTTTTTCATAGACTTCCATTTCCAAATGTTCTCTCGGAACGTCACCGAATTTATAAGTTTGTGCGTAGCTTAATGCAGGTATTAATAAAAAAAGAGTGAATACAATTGTTCTCATGAGTATTTGTAAACTATTGAATTTATTGCATAAAATAATTTTTCAGCCTTCAAATAAAAATGGGAATAAGAAAAAAAACTTATTGAACGGGAACTTTTATAAATCTGCAAAATAGAATCCGATTGAATCTAAACTGTAACACATAGCAGGTACGATCTCTCTTATCGGTATCTAATATGTAAACAGAATTCTAAATTTTAGAGTAGTTTTATGAATTCGACCTCTTTCTTTGAAAAAACATTTTCATCAAGTTTAGAAAGCTACGAAGGATCTTGGGGTAAAGCACAGGCTGCACATTTAACCCGTCGCACACACTTTGGAAATAAGGTTAGTGACCTTAATCGTTTAAGAGCACTGGGTTCTGCTGAGAATGCTGTAAATACCATTGTAGATGAAGCTTCTGCAGCAATTCTTCCGGACGACCCTTCATGGTATAACTCCGGAAATTCAGGTGATATTCTGGATATGTACGATATCCAGTTCCGATGGATGGACCGCATGTATAATGGTGGATTGATGGAGCGAATGATGCTTTTCTGGAGTAATCACTTTGCAGTTTCATACCAGAATATGAACGATTTGCCCGGTAAAGCACCGAACAGCTATACCAGCCATATGTATAAGTATACGAAGCTAATTCAGCAAAAAGGCTTTGGAGATTTTAAAGAGCTGGTACGGGATATGAGTAAGAATTCGGCGATGGTTTACTACCTCAATAATTATAATAACAGCGCCGGACAGCCAAATGAAGATTTTGCCCGTGAGCTGTTAGAGCTATTTGCGCTCGGCCCGGAGGATAGAAATGGTGCCGTAAATTACACTGAAAATGATGTAGCTGAAGTTGCAAGAGCTGTTACAGGGTGGAGAGTTAATAACTCTACTTTAACTGGATATTTTGATGCAGAACGCCATGATTCTGGTTCTAAAACTATTCTTGGTCAATCAGATACTTATGATCTGGATGGCGTTATTGATCTTATTTTTGACCAAAAGGCTAATGATGTAGCCTGGTTCCTTTGTCGTAAGCTGTATGTTTTCTTTGTGAGTGCCGAACCTAATGATACTGCCATTCAGCAATTAGCTGATTACTGTGTAAGCGTGAATTTCAATATCGCAGATGTATTAAAAAACTTGCTGAGTAGCGCCCATTTTTATGAAGCACGTTTTATGGGAGCGCGTATCAAAAGTCCTATTGAGGTGTTTATGAGCTTCCTTCGTCAGTTGGAAGTTGCCCCGAATGCTGATATCAAAGAGTACATTCGTTTAAGTATGCAGGACTTAAATGAAGAACTGCTTCGGCCGGAAACCGTTTTTGGATGGTCGGGTTATAATCCTCCTGACTCTGACGGAACACCCGGACACTATACCTGGCTGAATACCAATTTAATGCCTTCACGCTGGGATAATTTAACGGATGTTATTTATGGGTATGATGGAGCCGGAAGTCAATATGATCCGATTCGAATTGCCGAAAAGGTATCCGACCCTTCTAACCCATTTAGCCTTGCTGAAGACATAGCGGAACACATGCTCTCCCTTCCTCTCGATCAGGTTGGGATCCGACAAGTAGAGGAAGATTTTGCTGGGAATCCTGATCTGGCTCCGGATTTAACAGGATTTCCTGAGCACAAAATCAACCTTGCTAAAATACTACTGGGAAATATCCCCTGGTATGAATGGACTGCCAATACTGATTCTGACGACAACCTCTTTTATCAGGAGACCTTCGCCGAGAATCTAAGGCAATACATTTCATATCTGATTCAATTACCAGCGTATCAACTTATTTAAGGGAGACTATCATGTGCGATCATCATAATCACAAAAAACCGAATCTGAATCACAACCGACATGGTAGCAGCCTTGAACATGGAGAAGCTCACGAACATGATCACCAGAACTGGACCCGAAAAAGCTTTCTAAGTACACTGGGAATTGGTGCACTTGGATCAGGATTTATGCTTGGCGGACTTTCTGTAAACGCCATGGCTAGAACAAAATTTTTAAATCGATTAGTTGCAGCTAACAACGATCGTGTACTTATTCTCATTCAGCTTGGCGGTGGAAATGACGGGTTGAATACTATCGTACCTGTTGAAAATGATGTGTATTACCAGAAACGCCCTACCATCGCTATAAGCAAAGAAGAATCCATTTTGTTAAGTGATGACATAGGCATGCATCCGGCTATGGCTTCTCTGGAACCCATTTGGGGGAATGGAAATATGTCGGTGATTCATAACGTAGGTTATGAAAATCCAAATCGATCTCACGCCAGGGCAACTGATATCTGGACTTCAGCGAGTGACGAAAATCAAAATCTAGGTACCGGTTGGGCAGGAAGATATCTGGTTGAAGATAATCCTGATTTCATCGCAAACCCGCCTGAATTTCCTTTGGGAGTTCGTATCGGAGGGTCCGCAACTTTATTTCAAAGTGAATTCGGAAACCTCGGAGTAACCTTTGGTGGAGCTTCACAGTTTGCACAATTTCTGGAGCAAGGTGGTTTCTACAATGAAGAGAATGTTCCTGCGAACGAATTTGGTCGTTCCCTCTCCTTTGCCCGGAAAATTGCCAACTCTTCATTCAAATATCTGGAATCCATCCAGAATGCTGCAGATGCTTCTTCAAATTTAGGAGAATATCCCAACTCGGGGCTTGCCCGAAGTCTTTCTGTAGTTGCCCGACTAATCCGTGGTGGACTCAAAACTAAAGTCTTCCTTGTTTCAAAAGGCGGTTTTGATACGCACAACAATCAGGGAAGCACCGATGGAGGTCATGCAAATCTGCTTGCCGATATCGCAGATTCAGTAAATGCTTTTTATGCCGATTTAGAAATGGATGGACAGCAGGATCGGGCTCTTACCATGACTTTTTCTGAATTTGGAAGAACTCTGGATGAGAATTCTTCACAAGGGACTGATCATGGCTCTTCTGCACCCGTAATGTTGTTCGGTCCTGTAAACGGCGGTTTATATGGAGATCATGCTAACTTAACGGATTTAGATAATTCCGGTGATCCGGTATTCGGTACCGATTATAGATCAATTTATACTTCCATTTTAAACAATTGGTTTGAACTGGATATCTCTGAAACGGAAACCGTGTTACAAGGTGAATTCCAGGATCTTGGATTTGTTGACCCATTACCGGTCAATACAGAAACAAGAGGAAAAGCGCAGAAATTTACTCTTCATCAGAACTATCCAAATCCGTTTAATCCAAGTACCAATATTTCGTTTGTACTTCCTGCATCAGGATTAGTCTCTATCAAGATTTATGATGTGAAAGGAAGGTTAATTCAAACTTTGACCGAGCGCACTATGACTGCAGGTGAACACACCCTTACTTTTGATGCTTCCGCCCTGCCAAGTGGAGTGTACTTATATAAACTAGAAACTCCTTCGGGAAGTCAAACCAGAAAAATGACATTAATTAAATAAAGAGCTGTCATTGTGAGGGAGTCGGCTAAACCCGACCGTGGCAATCCCGATGAGATTGCTTCACTTCGTTCGCAAAGACCTTTAAATATGTTCTACTATGAATAAAAAGCTACAAACTCTTGCTCTGATACTATCACTCATAAGCCTCTTTGCTTTATCCGGATGCTCCTTAGTTGAAGGCATACAAGGTAATGACGATGATACTGAAGAAACCACCTTGCACCCGGTTCTTTTAAATGGAAAATGGGGATATATCAATACTTCTGGAAATATGGTTATTGAACCCCGATTTGATGAAGCCAGAGCCTTTTCCGATGGATTTGCTGCCGTACGTCAGGGAACAAACTGGGGATATGTATCTCAGGAAACAAAAAATCTCGCCATCCCGATTTCATTTAGTGTAGCCGGCGATTTTTCAGGGGAACTTGCACCGGCTCAACGTCCCGGGCAGTCATACGGATTTATTAATACAAGTGGAGATTTTGCTATCGCTCCTGACTTCGATTTTGCAGGGGCTTTTTCTGAAGGGCTTGCTGCTGTTCGTTCCGATGGTTTATGGGGTTATGTATCTGTCGATGGTAGCATAGCTATTGATTTAGCCTTTAGTGATGCCCAGTCTTTTTCTCAGAATGTAGCTGCAGTTGAAACCTTTGAAGGATGGGTATATATAGACAGTGATGGCGAAGAACAAATCAATCCCGATTTCCAGATTACTGCCGCCGGAGAATTTGCTGACGGTCTTGCACCGATTCAAACGACCGAAGGATGGGGATATATTGACAAATCTGGAAACCCGGTTATTACTCCAACTTTTGATATGGCCGGAATTTTTTCCCAGGGATTGGCCTGGGTACAGGATGATGATTACATCGGATTTATTGATAAAAAAGGTGAACTGGTAATTCCTTATCAGTTTGCAGAAGTAAAGTCTTTCGCTGAAAACCGAAGTGCTGTCCGCCTTAGTGGTGATTGGTTCTACATTAACAGAGAATCAGGACTCATTGTGATTAAAGATGGTTTTTTTAATGCAGAAAGCTTCAATGATGGAATCGCCCGTGTACAAATTGGCGATAACGAAGACCCACGTTTCGGCTACGTTAATAAAGCCGGAGAATTTGTTTGGTATCCAACTCGATAATTACAGAATTATGAAACGTTCGCTTTTACTATCCAGCATACTTTTATTAACTCTTGCCATCTCCTGCAACGTCGTAAACGACATTACCGGCGGCGGTGACGACACCGAAGAAACCGTAAACCTGTACCCCGTTCTTATTGATGGGGATTGGGGATACATCAATGAAAAAGGAGCGATAGTAATCGAGCCTGATCTACAGAATGCCTATGAGTTTTCAAACGGATTGGCTCGGGTTCGTGATAGCTGGCAATGGAAGTACATGAATAAACATGGTGAATTCGTGATAGAGGAAGACTTTCAGGAGATACGTAGCTTCTCCGAAGGCAGAGCTGCGGTTAGAGTAAATGGCCGATGGGGCTACATCAATACGAAAGGGAATTTTGTAGTAAACCCCCGCTTCAGGGAATCTAATCCATATTCTGATGGCCGTGCATTTGTACGCAGTATCGACTATTCCGAGTATATCTATATAGATGAAAACGGAAGAGAAATTGAGTCTCTAAATATGCCTGAGGATTTGGATAACATCGACGAAAATGAATTTAAAGATGGAAGAGCTTTGGTTCGGGATGATGATTTATTCGGTTATATCGACCGTTCCGGAAATACGGTGGTTGAGCTGAAATACTCAGAAGCCTTATCATTTTCCAATAAACTGGCTGCAGTTCGGGTGAGTGATCGCTGGGGATATATTGGCTCAGATGGTGAAGTATCTATCTCGCCTCAGTTTATAAGTGCAGGTAAGTTTGGGAATGGACTTGCTCCTGCCCGGAAAAACAGTAATCAGTTTGGCTTTATAGATAAAAAAGGAGCTTTTGTTATCCCCGAACAATTTGATGATGTCCGTCCTTTTAGTGAAGAACGTGCTCCTGTTTTTATAAATGGAAAATGGACTTTTATAGATACCGATGGAAATCAGATTACAGGTCCTAAATTTGATGAGGTAGAACCTTTCTATAATGAATTGGCAAGAGTGACGATCTATATAACTGTTGAAGATGAAATTGAAGAACAATATGGTTACATCAACAAATCGGGGCGATATGTGTGGTTTCCAACCAACTGATGATATTGCTTAGGCATAGTTGACTGACCAATAATACGTAGGTGAGAGAGGCGCTTTTTAAGTGCCTCTTTTTTTTAGTAAAAATCATAACACAAACTGGTCTCCTTCTTTCTTCTCAATTTGTTACTATGTTAAACTTTCTAATAATCAATAAGGGAACAATGAAAAAAACAGCATTACTTTTCGCTTTTAGCTTTTTCGTAGCCTCTGCTTTCGCTCAAACATCAGAAGCAGATAAGGAATTTGCTATCAAATATTTAAATGCCACTCATCAGAATATCGTTGATGTGGTGACAAGTCTTTCGGATGAAGCCTGGAATTATACACCCGAAGCAGGCGGTTGGTCTGCAGCAAACTGTCTGGAACATATTCTGATTACAGAAGAAGCATTTACAGGAATGGCCCAGGGTACTATAGCTCAATCTGAAGCAACAAAAGTTGATTTATCGGGGGCTGATGGAATGCTCATTGGTAATTTGGCTAACCGTGGAACTAAAGTTACAACAGCCCCACAGTTTGAACCATCAGGTCGCTGGGATTCTAAGGCAGACATGCTAGAAGCTCTGGAAGAATCCCGAGCTAAGCTGATTGATTTTATTAACACCACCGATAAAGACCTGAGACATTACAAAGCTCAGCTTCCATTCGGAGAAATTGATATGGTCCAGTTAATGCTAGTTATTTCAGCACACAGCCAACGTCATACCTTCCAGATGAATGAAGCTCTCGCAGAATATCAGGCGATGTAACCAATCAATGCATTTCAAATTAAAGCTCAGATTTTTCTATTCTGAGCTTTCTTTTTTTAGTACAACGGTAGCATTCGTAGCATCAACCTTGGTCTGAAACAACTCTTTTATTGAAGCATATTCTTCAGGTGGATAATACACTGATGCTATATTTGTAGTAGATACAAAAGTGAGCGTACTATCTGAAACACTACTCATAAACCGATAATACCCACCTCCATTCGGAAGCATAAACTGCTTTGTTTCAGGAATTTCATCAACTACATATCCTTCAGGAATTTTGACGTTCACCATCATCTGCTCTGAAGATGGAAAAGGGAATTCAACGGGGAATTGCCTTTCGGGTTTCTTGAATGGATTTTCCTCCAGCTTTTTAAACAAAAAAGGCTGAAAATAGATTATATCCTGATTCAATGATAAGGATTCATCCTTCTCAAAAGAGAATGCTGTTTGATAAGTTACGTTTTCAGAAAGGTTCTCGAGATTTTCAAAGTTTGAGGAATCGACTACCAGGCCGGGTAGATCAGTAAATTCATCTTCCCAGTAAGAATTAAAATTGATGCTTTTCACATCCTGACGTATTTCTTCTGAATAAGCTCCCTTAAGATTTGATTGAATATTCATATAAATTCGGGATGAGTCTGCCAGTGAATACTCAATACTCATTCGACGGTAAGTATTATCGATAGGTACTGTGGTTAACCATCCGTAAGAATCATCTTCCCTTATCACAAAAGCATTACGGTACAAAATCTCAGGACGAGGGAAACGGAGAGAACGATCACCCGAGGATACATCTACAATGAAAGCACTATTACCAATTTCTACTACCGCAACAAGCATATTAAACTGGGTTACCAGTGGATAATCGATCATAACTGTTCCGTTATCTCTGGTACTTAGCAATCCGGGGCTCGCTGCAACCCCTGCTTCTCGGAGCATTTCAATCAGTAAAAAATTCAGATCACCAGTACTTCCTTCTTTATCCCTGAAAGTGTCTCTGATTCCTTTTTCTGTAACCAACCTGTAAAGACCATCCCATTCAAAATTATTTACGAGGTAGTTATAAATAGCTTCCACTTTTCGAAGCTCTGTCATGTCGGCGTTTACTAATTCTTCTACTTTATCCCTGATTGCTCCATCCGGCCTTTGCTTTCCAAAGTCTCCCCTTTCATTCAATTCACTGGCTATATTTTCCCAGCTTTTAAAATAGTTCTGAGGATTGATCCCCGGTATTCTTATGCTTCTTAACTGAGTAAATAATTCCGAAAGGTGGTCATCCCGGTTTATCAAATATGGGAGATCTTCGACCGGTGGAAGATCTTTTTTAGCTAATTGAAATCTTTGTGTTCGAACATTATTAACAATTCCAGCTCGCTTTTCTATATTTTTGATAAAGAGCGAATCCTTCCCTTTAAAAATCATTTGATAGTTCAGAGAATTGGGAATTATCATGTCAATTTCGCTCCATTGAACCGGTATATAATCATGAAACTTCCAATCCGGCAGATAGAATGGATTTCCTAAATTTTTCTTATAGGTATATTCAATGATTACTCCGGGTGATAAATCAGGCATGGTAAATTTTTTAAGTACCAGGTCTTCCCGTACTTCTGTATCAAAGACATCTCTTCTGCCTAATTTATTCTCTTCTATAGTTCCATTTTCCTGAAGTGTATAAGTTGTGGCTTTAATGCCATAAACATCTTGGTCACGATCTTTATATATCGGAATTTCTATATCTCCATAATTAAACCCGTCATCGTTCAGAATTTTTATCCTTTTATGAAATTCCAGAATGCAGTTATAGTCTGAATCAAACTCAACATTTCCTTTTACAAATAACACTACTGCTGAAGAAGTACTGTCATACTTAGAATCGTAGGCTGAAAAATCCAGTACATTTATTTCTCCAAATTTTTTGGGTTGAGCCGTTGCAGAAGCTACCATCAAAAAAACAAAAAGCGCCGGAAGAAGCGCTTTTATATGTACATTTATACTAACCATAACTCAGAATTACTTATCTGTTAATGATGTCACTCCTGGTAATTCCTTTCCTTCAAGGTATTCCAGACTTGCACCACCCCCGGTAGAAACGTGAGAAACCTGATCGCTTAAACCAGCATTTTTTATTGCTGAAGCTGAATCTCCTCCCCCGATGATGGTTGTTGCCCCAAAGTTAGTAGCTTCTACAAGAGCCTGGGCCACCGCATTGGTACCATCAGCGAAACTTGGTATTTCAAAAACACCCATTGGTCCATTCCATACAACTGTTTTTGCACTTTTGATGGTATTACCAAATGCAATAGCTGATTGAGGGCCGATATCTAACGCTTCCCAATCATCTTTGATATTATCTTCATCCACTACTTCCTGATTGGCGTCATCACTGAAATCATCTGCAATCACAAAGTCAAAAGGCAGCATTAAATTCACACCTTTACTTTTTGCAGTTTCCATTAATTTCTTAGCAGTAGGTATCATTTCTTTTTGAAGTAACGACTTTCCGACTGTTTTACCATTTGCTACTAAGAACGTGTAAGCCATACCTCCACCAATAATGATCGTATCCACTTTATCGAGTAGTGCTTCAATCACCGGAATTTTATCAGAAACTTTAGCTCCTCCTAAAATCGCTACAAATGGACGATTAGGATCGTTTACACTATCACTCAGATACTTAATTTCTTTTTCAAGCAGATATCCCGAAACCGCAGGTTGTAGATACTTGGTCACACCTGCTACAGAAGCGTGAGCACGGTGACTACTACCAAATGCATCGTTTACAAACAGATCAGCATGACTCGCCAGTTGTCCGGAAAAGATCTCTTCATTGTCTGTTTCTTCTTTATGAAATCGTACATTTTCTAGTACCACTATCTCTCCAAACTCAGCCTTCTCGATAACAGATTTAGCCTTCTCACCTACACAATCCTCTGCGAAGTGTACTTTAGTATCTACCAAACCGGCCAGGTGATCTACCACCGGTTTTAAAGAAAATTCCGGGTCAGGTTGTCCTTTAGGACGACCTAGATGACTTGCTAGAATCAGTAAACCACCTTCTTCAATCACATGCTTAATTGAAGGAAGTGCCTGAACTACACGGTTATCGTCTGTAATTTTACCATCGATTATCGGCACGTTAAAATCTACGCGCATAAGTACTTTTTTTCCTTTTACTTCGATGTCGTTGAGAGTAAGTTTTGCCATTTCTTTGTAAGGTTTACGTTTTAAATCGGTCTTATTTCTTGGAAGGTACAATCTTTACATCGGGATGTATAGCATTGTTACCCAAACAGTTTGATGATTTTTCTTAAAATTTTTAGCACATTCAAGTGCTTCCCTAATATTAACTAACCTAAAGGATAGTATTATGAAATTTTTGATACTATTGTGCTCATTGAGCATTTTTGGTGGTGCAGCTTTCGCACAAAGTTTAAATGTAGTCAGTACTTACCCTGCTGACGGTGCTTTCGCAGTTGATACAGATTCCGTTGTATTAACCTTCGATCAAAAATTTGATCCCGGCTTTTTTGTCGGAGATAGCGTTGGAGCCGGAGTCTCATTCTTTTTAATTCCCAATGACTCGGTCGTATATAATAATATCTCTTTAAGCGAAGACAGCCTTTCTATTACCTATTATGTGAATTTAGATTCTAATACTGATTTCATTGGAATCATATCACAGGCATATAGTAAGAATGGTTCAGTAATGGAAGATCCTTATATATTTCAGTTCACCACATCACCTACACGTGGCGAGTTTGTTGTAGAAGGCACTTTACCTCAACCCGTGTTGGAAAAAGCAATATCCGAACATCCTTATGAAGATATCATCCTCGCATTAAGTTCGAATTCTTTTGATTTCAGCTCAGATGATTGTGAAGATACAGAGTGTGAGGAAGAAGAAGATACTAACATTGAATATGCAACCTTCGTTGATAAAGAAACAGGAGAGTATAGAATCTCTGGAGTACGTGAAGGTAGTTACTATCCATTAGCCTTTAATTTCTTTACCGGTTTAGATGAAGAAGAAACCGATGAATTTTTTATCCCCGAACTTTACTTTTATGATCCTGATGACAACTTCGTCCCTGATTCCATTTTAGTAAATGCTACTACCGCCCCTGATGACACACTCTCGGGGATTGATCTTCGTGTTTTCGAGATTGTTCCAATCAGTTTTTCTGAAGCGCTTGAAATTGCCCAGCCTGTTTTGGACGAGCTTGAAAATTCTCCGGTAATCGTAGGAGGAAATACATTCTATGGTTCTCTTTCTACTTTTGAAGGTGGAGAAGATCAAGAAGGGGATAGTGTTTTCTTCAAGACAAGTATTTTACAAAATATGATCGAATACCAACGGCCCGCTGAGGTAGTCTCAGCTAACGATCACCAGGATGAAGAGGATATTTTTGAAATTTTCAGTAATCCATCCGGTGAACAATTTGAATGGATGATTTTTGGTTATGATGAAGTGAAAGATTCTGCATTTACTATAGCCGCTACCCCTTTTGGTGCAGAATTTTTAGGGTACATTAGTGAAGAAGATGCTGAACTTCCGGACAGTGTAAGTTTTACTGATATTGCCACTCTACCAACTACGTACATAGACAGTGATTCTGCTGCTGCTATTATAGAAGCAAACGGAGGGAGCGAATTCCGGGATTATTTCGATGATGATCAGTTTGGAGGTTGGACGATGGAACTTCAGGCACTGAATAACTACTGGGACGTTCATGAAGATACACTTATCCAAGACTTACCCGTTATGTGGACAGGATATTACTTTGGATTTATTTACGATCCTTTAACCGATGATTATGAAGAAGGCTACCTGGTTGTATATCTGGATATGGAAACAGGAGAAATCCTATACACTGATTCGTTTATTGGTGGCTTTGGAGAGGAGTCCCTTATCACGTTATCTGAAGCTGTAGATCTTGCTCAGCTATTTATTGATGAAATGGAGAACGACCCTGTAATTCTTGGTGGGTCTACATTTTATGGATCATTTAGCCTTTTTGAAGGTGGTGATAAAGACAGCGCCTTTGTTCCTGACCTGAATACATCTGTACTGAACAGAATTGTTGCAGAACATAGTGAGCATGAGGGACATGAAGATGATCCTGAGTTCCCATTTGATTTCTTCAGCGAACCAAACGGAAAGCAATTAGAATGGGAAATTTATGGATATGATTCAGTTAAAGATTCCGCTTTTGTTTTATCCGTATCTGAATTTGAAATCAGTTTTGATGGCTATGTAGGAGAGGAAGATGCAGAATTACCTGATTCCGTTAGTTTTTCTGATATAATGCCTCTTCCTGATTTCTTCCTTGATAGTGATTCAATTGCAATACTGATAGAAGAAAATGGGGGCGCTGAATTCAGAAGTCAATTCAGTGGTGAGTACAGTTTCTGGGAGATGGAACTCGAAGCTCTGGATAATTTCTGGGAATTAAGCGAGGACACTGTAGTCAGCGATCCGCCTGTAACATGGCAGGCAGAGTATTATGGATACACTTTTGATCCGTCTACCGAAAATATTACAGAAGGTTATTTTGTGATATATATCGATTTCGAATCTTCTGAGATTATTTACAGCAGAACGGAAATTTATAGTGAATCTTTCAGCTCTCATATCACCTTTGATGAGGCCATTGATCTGGCGGATTCTTTAATTCAATCACTCCCAAATGATGTTGATATTATGGGAGGTACAACCAATTACACAAATGTTGATATACTTTTCAAACATGCTAAAACACAAGTGCCCCAAAGTATAAAAACCAAAGTATCCAGTGCGATGGAAGACGATGGCCCTCTACCAGGTAACGTTCAGCCTGACGGACATGCATACAGTTGGGAAATTTATCTCTACGATTCCGTCAAAGATGAAGTAATTGAGCTTAATGTCACAGAATTTGATGTATCTATAAGTGGCTACTATACCGAGGAAGATTTCGAGGACGACATCGAGTTTGATGATATGACACCTCTCCCCTTTACTCATATCGACAGTGATTCGGCAGCTACTTTGTTTGATTCGCATGGTGCCTTGGATTTCAGAAGTTCAAGAGATGATTCTGAGATGGAATGGTACTGGGATGCAGAATTTCAGTTATTACATCAATACTGGGATTATCCTCTAAATCCAACACCTACTGCACCAATTACCTGGCGTGCAGAATATTATACCTGGGCTTACGATGATGAAAACGATGAGTTTGTTGAAGACTCACTCATCATATATCTGGATGCAGAAACCGGAGACCTGCTTTATTCTACTCTTGCTGTTACAAATGAGGGTGAACCGGACACCCCTGAAAAGTTCAGTCTGTCTCAGAACTATCCGAATCCATTTAACCCATCTACTAATATTCCATTTGAGTTGAGTGAAGCTTCAAAGGTTGAAATCAATGTGTATTCTATCCTTGGACAGAAAGTTGCCTCTATTGTAAATGAGCAATATTCAGCCGGATCACACTCCATTCAATGGAATGCTCAAAACCTGGCTAGCGGTGTATATATTTATCGAATGCAGGCCGGTGGATTTACACAAACCCGAAAATTGATCCTGTTGAAATAGATCAAAAGGATACGCTTATTTAGTTAATAGCTGCAAGTTGACATCAGCTTGTAGCTATTTTTTTATCCCTGACATTCAACCTCTATTTCAGTATTTTTAATGCCTGTAATTAAATGATTGTCCATGAAAACACTTTATCTCGATCACGCCGCTACTACCCCTCTCGATGAGCGCATTTTAGAAGCCATGCTTCCTTTTATGACAGAGAATTTTGGGAATGCAAATTCAGCGCATCATCTTGGTCAAAAAGCTAAAGTAGTGGTTGAAGATGCCCGTGAAAAAGTTGCTCATCTTATCAATGCAGAGCCTTCGGAAGTAATTTTCACCAGTGGAGGAACTGAAAGCGATAATGCTGTGATTAAAGGAGTATTAGCTGTGGCTGGAGATAAAAAAGAAGTAATCACTTCTCATCTCGAACATCATGCAGTACTTCATCCTATCGAAATGTCGAAAATGAAAGGTTTTAAACCTGTATTTGTTGGCACTGAAGATTGTGGACGAATTTCAGCCCGAAATGTGGAAGAGGTAATTACAGACCAGACTGCATTAGTTAGCTTGATGCATGTTAATAATGAAATTGGATGCATTAATGACATCAAAGAAATTGCTGAGCTTTGCCGAGCTAAAAATATCCCTTTCCACTCAGATACCGTCCAGAGTCTAGGCAAAATTCCTGTTGATGTTAAAGAACTTGGCCTGGACTTTCTAAGTGGGAGTGCTCACAAAATTTACGGTCCTAAAGGTATTGGAATTATGTATGTGCGCAATGGTGCCCGTTGGATTCCCTGGATGACCGGAGGTTCACAAGAACGTCGACGCCGTGGAGGCACTATAAACGTACCCGGTGTGGTAGGCTTTGCTAAAGCTCTAGAGCTAGCAGTTGAAGAGATGAAAGAAAATACAGCCAAGTTCAGGCACCTTAGAACAACATTACTATCTGCAATGGACGAAAAGCTCACCAGTTGCAGCTATCATGTAAATGGTGGAAATGAGAATAAAGTACCTCACATCATTAACCTTTCTTTTTCTGATGCAGATGGACATGGTATTGATGGCGAGATGCTCCTTCTAAACCTCGATATCGAAGGAATTTGTGTTTCAAATGGATCAGCATGTACTTCAGGAGCAGTAGAGCCATCGCATGTATTAATGGGACTTGGCGTTGAAGAGGCGGCGGCAAAATCAAGCATTCGGGTCAGCTTCGGTAAAAAAAATACCGAAGAAGATGTTCTCTTTTTTGTTGAAAAACTTGATGCTGTTTTAAAACGAATGTTTAATCTTGTTCAATGAAAAGTATTTGCGTGTACTGTGGTTCCAGAAAGCCTCAAACTAAGGAAATAAATCAGATTGCAGTACAATTAGGAAAGGAAATAGCCATACGAAACTGGACTCTGGTGTACGGTGGAGGAAAAGTTGGAATGATGGGCTTGGCCGCTGATTCAGCTCTGAAATCGGATGGAGAAGTTGTTGGAGTTATCCCAACCCATTTAAAGAAGGCTGAAGTTGTTCATCTGGGACTCACCAAACTACATGAAACTCAGGATATGCATACCAGGAAGGCCTTAATGGAAAGCCTTTCCGATGCTTTTGTTGTACTCCCCGGAGGATTCGGCACACTTGACGAATTTTTCGAAATATTGACCTGGAGACAGTTAGGTATTCACAACAAACCTATCGTTGTAATTAATGCGAAAGGTTATTTTGATGGGCTCCTTCAGTTCGTTGATCAAGGCCTTCAAGAAGACTTCCTTCAGGAAGAAAGTCTCGAATTATTTAAGGTAGTTAGTACCGTTGAAGAATGCCTTGAAATGTTAGAGCGTTGATTTCAGTTTGAAAGGCATAACACGAATACAAATAATTATCTTACTTGGAGTCATTCTGAGTAATTGCCATTCAACCTCTTCACAAATTATGAACAGTCTTGAAAATCCTTTACCAGAATGTCCTTCTTCACCTAACTGCGTTCGAGAAGAAATAACTGTACCTTATGATTCTTCCCGGACTTTTTCTGCTGTTGAAGTTGCTCTGGAAAAAATCGGTACCGAATTAATCAAAAAGGATGACTCAAAATTCAGAATTGATGCTGTTTTCAAAATACCCCTTTTTGGATATCGTGATGATGTGGCCATCTTAATTCAACCAGAAAGTGACTCTTCTACAATTTTTATCCGAAGTGCGAGCCGGGAAGGCTATTGGGATCTATTTGTTAATGGCATCCGTGTTCGCAGAATTATCAATCAAATACAAAACCAACTTTCAAAATAACTCATGCAAAATCTAACCCTCTCTTTAGGAATTTTACTTACCATCCTAGGCCTTGCTTCTTACTTCGGCACAGGTCAGGAAAGTGTCACTGCACTTATACCTTCTTTCTTTGGGATTGTCTTTGTAATCCTGGGACTTGTAGGACGAAATGAAAAATTCAGAAAACATGCGATGCATGGTGCTGCCGGTCTTGCCCTTCTTGGTGCACTAGGATCAGCCCGTGGAATTCCAGGTGTAATCGATATTATTAAAGGTGCAGAAGTCGCTCGTCCGCTAGCTATCTACGCTCAAACGGCAATGTTTCTTATGTGTCTGGTATTCATTTTCAAAGCAGTACAATCATTCAGAGCAGCACGTAAAAACGGGGATGTTTAATCAATCCTTATCATTTTGAAATATATCGGCGATTTGATCGGCATATTTCTCAGCAATTACCCGGCGTTTCACTTTTAGCGTCGGGGTAATTTCTCCAGTTTCTACTGTAAATTCGTTAGCTAATAAACGAAAATCTCTGATCTTCTCATGTGAGGCTAATTCCTTTGAAAATGCCCGCATTTCTTTTTTGTAGAGGTTGATAATCTCTTCCTGTTCAATAAGCTCTTCAATGGAACCATTTTTAATGCCATTTTCACGTGCATATTTTTGGATGGCTTCAAAATCAGGGACTATCAAGGCTCCCATAAAATTTTGCGCTTCCCCTACTACCACCAATTGGTCAATCCATTTACTTGATTTGAACATATCCTCGATCGGTCCGGGATAAATATTTTTCCCGCCTGCATTTACAATCATATGTTTGATGCGATCGGTAATCTGTAGATTTCCATCCACAAAACGACCTACATCTCCTGTATGGAGCCAGCCATCTTCATCAATCATTTCTTTAGTGGCTTCTTCATTTTTCCAGTAGCCTTTCATCACATTCGGACCTTTACACAAAATCTCTCCTGCTTCTGAAGTGAGTTCTGTTGGGTAATCTTCCCCGCTTATTTCAGCTAGAATTTTGCCGCTATTTAAATCCTGAATTCCAACCGTTACTCCAGGGATAACCTGCCCCACTACTCCAACAACTTCTTTACCGGGCTTGTTTGCGGCCATAACAGGTGAGGTTTCTGTTAATCCGTATCCCTGAAGGATAGTAAGACCTGCACTTCGAAAGAAAAGATCAATATCTGGTGGAAGAGCGGCTCCTCCTGCTACGAAAATTCGAATATTGCCACCTGTACGCTGCTTAAGTTTATCAAAAACTAACTTATCGGCTATGATTTTCTGAATAGAAACAAAACCTCGTTCTCCATCTGAATATTTCCTTCCAACATCCACAGCCCAGTTGAATATCATTTTCTTTGTATCACTTCCATCTTCGACACTTTTAACAATCAGATTATAAATCTTTTCAAAAAGCCGTGGAACACTAATCATAATAGTGGGCTTTACTTCAGGCATATTCTTAGATACCGTATCCACACTTTCTGCATAATAAATTTCTGCACCACATGAGATGATAGCATAATAGCCACCTGTTCTTTCAAAAGAGTGACAGAGAGGTAAAAACGAAAGTACACTATCCTTGTCATCCCAGTAAATATGCTGAGTAGCAGACTTCACATTACTCACAAGATTGTTGTGGGTAAGCATGGCACCCTTAGGGCGACCTGTAGTCCCCGATGTGTAAATGAGTGTAGAAATATCTTCGGGTTTTACTTTAGCTGCACGTTTGTAAATGGCTTCTTCATGCTTAGGATACAGTTTTGCTCCTTCTTCTAATACATCTTCAAACAATGAGACATAATCCGGCTCCATAAATTTCTCAACTTTTGGAACATCGAAGGTTACAACCTGCTTTAAATCTTTACAGTTATCATATACCTCAACAGCCTTTTTAAGCTGTATCCCGGTCGACACAAAAAACAACTTCGACTCAGAATCCTGTAAAATAAATTCACATTGATTCGGGGGCAGTGTAGTGTACAAGGAAACATTGATTGCACCGAGTAATTGGATGGCCAAATCTACTACTACCCATTCGTATCGGTTTTCACTAAGTATTCCAACGCGATCTCCATGCTCAATACCTTTATCAAACATATACGCTGCCATGGAATGCACGTCTTCCACGACCTGATCCCAATACACCGGCTCGTAGCTCCCTTTAGGATCTAACTTATGGTGAAAGGCTGCTTTGTTATTACCAACATATTTCTTTTTAAGGTTTATGAAGAGATCCGTGATGGTCTCGAATGGTACTATAATTGGCATGAGCTAAACGTTTATTCCTTTTTATTCCGACTGAATATAATATTCTTCTGATCAAAAGCATGAGTTTCGAAAGCACGATAACAAGTCTTATATAATTTTCATCCTGACTCTATACTTTATTATTTTAAGTCATTCCGAGGATACTTCCGAAGATCTTGCTAAATATCTGCTGAGATTCTTCTCCGTCAACCTTCGGATCTGAATAAATTAATTTTTCCAAAGAGTCTGAACTAAATACAACAAGTTCATTACTAAAGAACCTCTTATATTTAGCAAACAAAATTTGACTACATGGCGCATCCGGCACACGAAGATACTATTCAACTTGTTAAAGAGATTTTCCGCTCTTACTTAAAAGAAGGTAACCAACGACAGACCCCAGAACGTTTCATGGTATTAGAGGAAATATACCGGGCCGATGGTCACTTTGATGCTGATGATATCTTTTTTCGGATGCAGGAGGCTGGAACCCGTGTAAGTCGTGCTACCGTATACAATACCCTTGATCTATTGGTTGAATGCGGACTTGTTCAGAAACAACAATTCGGGAAAAGCCAATATTATTATGAGCGTGCTTATGCCTACCAACAGCATGATCATATCATTTGCAACGAATGTGGGCATGTACTTGAGTTCTGTGATCCCCGAATTGGAGAAATCCAGGAAATGCTGGGGAAAATCCACGGAATGAATATTGAATCTCATTCCCTCCATTTTTATGGAACCTGCTCAGACAAAGAAGCCTGTGAGAAGAGAAAAGCAGCTTTGAAGAAAGGGTCTCTGGTTAATTAGGTTTTGGTTATTCGAATAAGATCAAGAGTTAGTATTTAGTGAAAATTAATTGCCTCCGGATTTATCCGGAGGACTAAAAAAGCTAAATAACCGGGCTTTAGCCCAATACATTTTCAAAATCGTATAACTCAATAAACTCATCATACTCTTCTTTAAAAGTTTTTGTCTGATGATGCTTCTCCTGATTTAGAATGTATTGCTTTACTTTTTCTAATTGAGATTCACTTACTGAAACAACGAAGTATTCTTCCTGCCAACTGAATTTTTCAGCACAAAGCTTTTCTTTATTAATCCAAAATGAGGATTCACCTTTTATCAACTGGACAATTTTTGAAATATTCTGATTAGCTTTCAAAGAGATTAAACAGTGTACATGATCGGTATACCCATTGAGTAAAGATAACTCTATATCCTTACCCCGAGCATTTTCTTTAATGTGCTTAAAAACTTGTTTTCTGACCTTTGAATTTAGATAAGGTCTTCTATTTTTTGTGCTAAATACTACATTAAGCCAGACTTTTATAAATGGCATTTTATTTCTCCTCTTAGAGGGCTAAAGCCCCTTTTTGTCTCACATTGTATTCCCTGAGATAAATCTCAGGGCAATTGATGGATATATAACCAGTCAATTGTATAGTTAGATCTTACATAACTGTATTCCTTACAGCTTTGTAAGAAATATTTAGAGGTATAAGAAAGGCTAGAAGAGATATAATATCATATTTATAATCCCTGGACCTTGAATCGAAAAGAAAACTATGACTGAAATAATTGAAGCAATGAACAAATTTAGAATTTTACTATAGCTGTTCATCAATTATCCAGAAATATACGTTTCCTCAATAAACTTCCGGGCTGCGAGTCGACTTCCCCACCAGCCCATTAATACTGCAAGACCAAACATAGCTCCGGTTAAGAAGTACCATTTACCAAAAGGCCATGAAAGCAATCCCATTTCAGGAAGGTAAAGAGGGATCACAAATTCAAAAATAAAGAATACACAGGTTACCGCCATTATTCCGGATAGAACACCCTGAAGTACCCCTTCGATGATAAAGGGACTTCTGATAAAGCTATTTGTTGCTCCAACCAGTTTCATTGCACGAATAAGCTCGCGCTTGGCGTAAATAGTCAAACGAATGGTGTTGTAGACCAGGATTACAGAGGCAAGTAAAATCAAAAAAGCTATTCCTCCCCCAACTAATGAGAAAGTGTTCAGGTTGGATTCCATAATTCGAAGTAGTCCTTCGTTGTACTGTACTTCGTCAACCCCTCGTAAATTCTGAATGCTGGAAACCAGCGTTTCGATTTGTGAGGCACCTGCTTCAGTATCTACTTTCAGTTTAAAGGAAGCTGGTAAAAAATTTAAGTCTACCAGCTCTTCCACACCCGGACCGAATTCCTCTCTCATGATTGCAGAAGCACTGTCCTTAGAGATATAGGTTGCTTCCAGGACAATTTCTTCAGCGCTTAGTTGTCGTTCAATTTCTTCAGTAGTGCGTTCGTCGATATCGAATAAAAAGACTTCCACCTCAATTAAATCTTTAATCGACATTGCCTGTACATAAACATTATATCCCACTCTTGAGAGTATCCCCAGCAAAAGAATCGCGATGAATAACGAAAAAATAGAAGTAGTTGCGGCGAGTTTAGCCCGCCTGATTCCGGCAAAACCTTCTTTAATGATATATTTAAAGCTCATACTAGTTTCTGAATTGGGCTCTGATTCCTACAATTAACCGTCGTGCATTCATGGGAAATGTAACCGCCTCAAAGTAGCCTAACTGACCAATTCCATCAAGTGCATTTTCCCATCGCATTACTACCATGATAGCACGAACCCGTGCAGAAAGTTCGGCATCTAACCGAAAAAAAGCGGGGATGTCTACTTGCGAACTATTAGCCTGCCAATACTGAAGTTCAGTATTGAAAAATTTACTCCCATAAGGTAATGGAGATAGTGTTGTTCGTACTCCAAGCTTCACATAAGCAGCGCGATTAAATGCGTATCCTTTGATAAATGCATTATTTCGAAACCAGATTTTTTGCTCATTGAAACTGATCGATTTAGTTGAATCCACCGGACTAAGATCGTTCAACGCATCAAAAGTAACCGAACTCTCAAATTCGAAACGATGATTTTCGAATGAGCCAAATACTGTTCCTGAGAGCGAGGACAAATCTCCGCTATTAACAAATGAAGAATCATTTCCCAGGAAAGCATCATTATTGGATTGTTTGATTCGACCGGATGCTCCAACTATTATCTGATTATTTAAACTTAATGTCGCCTCACCAAATACTGAGATTCCGGTTTCATTTTCCAAATCTGGATTTCCGGAAAAGTTTTCGCCAACCCAGTATAATTCCTGAATGGTAGGCATTCGACTGAACACGGTAGCATTAAGAGTCAGATCAAAACGGTCATTGACATCAAACTTTGCCCCACCTCCAATCTCAGTATCGGTAAATCCATCACTTCGTTGGGTTAATGCTCCATCCCCAAATACCTTGAGGTTCTCATCCAACTGAGTTTGAAGATGAGCAGAAAGTCCAACTTCTGACCATTCGTTTCTGGCAATAGCTGAACTTTGTTTAAAAGAGTTATACCCCGCTTCCCCTTCAAGCTTCAATGACAATTGATCACTACCTAAAATCCTGAACAACTTCCCGGAATAACTTTTTAAATCCCAGCCCAGTGTATCAGGAGAAGAAGTAAGATTAAAATCATCTTTAGCCAGATTTATTTCGAATCCCATATTCTCAACTGAATTACTATCCGGACGGAAGTAGATGCCAGTTAACCAATCTCTTCGGGTAGTTTCTGAAGATGCACCAGTTACTTGTGGAATGGAAGAAAATCTCCCAAATGAAAAGGCCAGTGGGTCAATTACCTGATACCCAAAAGGCTCATCTAATTCAAACTGATTACGAAGAAGCAACGTGCGTATTTGCACATTCTGATTTAGATAATGATACCCTCTGGCTACGATTTGATTCCCCAGAACTTCATTATTCCGGTAATTTCCTCCTCCACGCCTGTCCCAAAACGAAAGTTCGATATTTGTACGCTCAGACAGATTTTGAGTAACCATGAATTCCAGGTTCCTGTAATTATAGGCAGCTTCGTCATAGTTCAAATAACTTACAGGCTCCAGGATGTAGTACTTCTTCAACTCTATATCAGAATGATAATTCGCTGATTTCTGCTCGTGCAAACTGCCGATTTTGTGATGTGGCACATAGTTATAATTCACCAGTCCGGTAACCGGGTTTGAGAGATCGATCCCTTCAAGATTTAGTGTTTGCTCGTACGGACTAAATCCCGATATCTGGAAAGCATCATATCTACCAATTGTACCCTGCCTGAATGAAATCACATCCTTTCGATAAGCGTAGAAATCTCCCCAATTTGGCCAGATTTGCCATCTAAGCAGACTATCGTCAGAAACAAATTCCATTCCACTGGCTTTAAATTGCTCCCAGGGAACAATGAGTTCGGGTTCTTTTGGTTTCTCAATCTCGGGTTCCGGAGGGTTGAATGTGCTCACCGAATCTACAGCAACTGTGTCAACCATGATGGAGTCTGTTTGCACCGAATCAGGAATAACCTGAGCAGAAAGTTGACTGGCAAAACCCATCAACAAAAAGAATCCTGTAAAAAGTGCTGATCTGATCAAGCGTGCTCTTTTTTAAGTGCGTAAGGTAGCTCTTCCATTTCGGAAAGTAAGCGTCGGATTATTTCAAGTGCAATTACTGCTGTACGCTCACGGTTTATAGTCCGGTCTTTGGTAAAAAACGCCTTAACTGCAAAATGTTGTCCAAGTCCGAATACACCAATCCAAACTGTGCCAACTGGTTTTTCTTCTGATCCACCTCCGGGCCCTGCAATTCCGGTGGTTGAAATTGCAATATCGCTCCCTAAACGTTCGGATACTCCTTTTGCCATTTGCAAGGCCACATCTCTACTTACCGCTCCAACCGAATCAAGATCTTTCTGCTTAACACCAAGTTGATTCACTTTCACTGAATTATCGTAGGATACAATCCCACCAAGCATATATTTACTGCTTCCGGCAATATCTGTGATCCGGGTTGCAATCAATCCGCCCGTACAACTCTCTGCTGTGGCTATAGTTAGATTCTTTGATTTCAGTAACTCACCAACAGCTTCGCTCAATGTAATTTCTTTTGATGAGCCATAGATAAAGGGACCAGCTTTTTCTTTGATGAAGTTGGTTAGCTTTTCAGATCGCTGAATAGCTTCTTCTTTAGTATCTCCCTTTCCTGTAATCCGAAGCGTAACCTGACCAAATGAAGGAAGAAAAGCGAGTGAAACATGATTATTCAAAAAAAAAGATAAATCTCCCAGAACCTGATCACTTAACGTGCTTTCCCCAATTCCAGCAATTTTGAGATACTCAGTGTGAATATATCCTACCGATTTCCAGACTTCCCTCAGTTTTGATGCCACTCTCTTTTTCATCAAATATTTCATCTCGTATGGAACCCCTGGAAGTACAGCCAGGTAGCAGTCGTTCTCATGAAACCACATCCCCGGAGCAGTCCCCGATTTATTGAATAATACCTCACAATTCTCGGGAACCATAGCCTGCCAGGTATTAGATTCTGAAAAAGGAATATTCCTACTTCTAAAGATTTCTCTTATATATTCTTCGACAGATTCATCTTTGACCAACTTGGTGTTAAACAATTCTGTGATACATGTTTTGGTGATGTCGTCGTGGGTTGGACCGAGTCCACCGGTAGTAATTACCAGATCGGATTCGGACATACTTTGCTGAACGGTTTCTTTGATTAAATCCCGGTCATCTGAAATAGTATGAACTCTTGTGATTTCAATACCAATTTCATTCAAAAACTGTCCCATCCAGGAAGCATTTGTATTTACAGTGTCGCCAATAAGTAGCTCGTTACCGATTGAGATGAGTTGTGCTTTCATGTTTTAGAAATTCCAAATTCTGCGTTCCAAATGCCACCGATAATATTGAGCTGAATTTAACAAGATTTGATAGCCTTAATTCTTTATACTGGACAATATCAACGCTTAAAACCATTTTGAAGACACGTTTCTACTTGTTAATTCTCTCTTTTCTACTGAGCTCGAATTTATGGGCACAAGAAGAAAGAAACGTGAGTTTCGACAATAACCAATCTCTGTATTTTGAATTTTTTGGTTCCGCTCTCATTTATTCGATTAACTTTGAACAACTGACTTCAAATAATCTTTCATACAGGATAGGTTTTAGTGCCTTACCAGATTTTGACCTTTTAGATTCAGGAATACTACTCCCTTTATCTACTTCGTATTTATTTCAAACATCAAAAGAACCTACTTTTTTGGAACTAGGGGTTTCAGGAACTCTCTTAGTTGAAGATATAAGCTTTCCTTTTATAGGCGCAATAATTGGATTTAGGGGATATAATCCTAATTTAAAAGGAGCATTTTGGAGATTAAGCTTTACCCCTTTTTATAATACTATTGATTCTGAAACAGGCTTATGGGGTGGTTTATCCATCGGAAAAGTTTTTTAGTAGCGTTTACAATTTCTCGTTAAAAAATAATTCCTATCTTCGGTGATGCACCGACTTCCGAATATCCTTAGTTCAGTACGGATAATACTTTCCCCTATTTTTTTGTTGCTTTGGTTTCAGGATGACTTTCTCCTGAAAGCTTTGGGTTTAGCAGTGTATATAATTGCCGCTGTAACTGATTATTTTGATGGATATTACGCCCGTAAATTCGCTGTAGAAAGTAAGCTTGGGATATTCCTCGATCCATTGGCTGACAAGTTCTTAACCTTTAGTGGATTTATAGTACTTCCTTTTATAGATGCTGAACAATTCCCCTGGTGGGCTATTGGAATAATTATTTTTAGAGATATAGTTATTACTGTATTCAGGATTTATACCAACAGGAAAGAGCAACCAATGGTTACCCGCTTCACTGCAAAGGCCAAAACAACTATTCAGATGATTTTTCTATATATCGGACTCGTTGTCGGGCTTTTCCAGGATGTAAGTTTCTTTGCAGGAGATTGGGTACAGATAATTCTTCAGACAGATATCCTCCTCTATCTTATGATCTTTGTTGCATCTGTTACTTTATACTCAGGGGTTGAATATATCGTGGTAAACCGAATGGTTTTTAAGTCAGAAGAATAATGAAGCAGATCCAGCTTTTTATTGGGTCTGGCTTTGGTTCCGGGTACTCTCCGGTTGCTCCGGGGACAGCAGGAAGCCTTGTTGCTTTGATCCTGATGTACTTTATTCTACAGATTGATCCCATAATTGGTACGCTCATTTTCGTACTAAGTGCTAGCCTTTTAACTCTTTGGGTTAGTAAAACTTGCGAGGAGAGCTGGGGCGAAGATCCCGGAAAATTGGTAATGGATGAATTTGCCGGGCAAGCACTGGTATTTTTAACCATACAATTAAGTGGAGACTTAACTACTGATATATTTATACTTAGCTCCGGTTTTATATTCTTCAGAATTTTCGATATCTGGAAGCCATTAGGTATCAATAAAGTGCAAAAACTAGGCGGTGAACCCGGTATTTTACTTGATGACTTAATTGCCGGTTTTTATGCGTTTATCTGCTTAAAAAGTCTTATTTTTGCCTTCCCTAAATTTTTTGGATTCGCATAAAAATAGCGAACAGACCAAAGTCAGATTAAAAGATTTACAGAACGCATGATTATTGACACCGCATTTGCACGGGAGTTAGCTGCTCATTTGTTGGAAATAAATGCAGTGATACTACGTCCTAACGAGCCCTTTACCTGGGCATCGGGATGGAACTCTCCCATTTATTGTGATAACAGATTGACCTTGCAATACCCAGAACTCAGAAAAAAAATTGCAATAAAGTTTGCCGAAATTATTTCAGAAGAATTTCCTGATACAGAAGTAATCACAGGTACAGCTACCGCGGGAATCCCCCATGCGGCTTGGGTTGCAGATATGTTAAACAAACCTATGGCATATGTCCGTGCAAAAGCGAAGGCATACGGTATGGGAAATCAGATTGAAGGTGGTGTAGCTAAAGGTCAACCTACCGTGATAATTGAAGATTTGGTATCAACAGGTGGTTCTGCTATCTCTGTGATTAATGCGCTTCAATTTGTTGGTGCTGATGTTCAGGCTATTATTTCGATTTTCAATTATGGCTTTGACAAATCCGTTGAGAATTTCGAAAAAGTAAATGTTCCGGTATACAATTTAACTGATTACAGTACTTTGGTTGATGTTGCTGTAGAAAAAGGCTTTGTTACCAGCGACGATCTTGAGCATCTCGCAGACTGGAGAGATCATCCCGATACTTGGCCAAATTAGAATTTTAGATTAGAAAGACAACAAGACGTGAGCAACAAGAAATTCTTTATCGAAACCTACGGTTGTCAGATGAACTTTGCTGATTCGGAGATTGTGAATTCAATCCTCATTGAAGACGGCATGACAGTAGCAGCAAATCCTGAATCCGCTGATGTGATTCTGGTTAATACATGCTCAATCCGTGAGAATGCTGAGACCAAGGTTTGGAATCGATTAAAGGAATTGAGATCCATCAAGAAAACGAACTCTCAGCTTACCGTGGGTGTGCTTGGATGCATGGCTGAGCGTATTAAAGACCGCATTATTGAAGAAGAGCATTTGGTTGATATTGTAGTTGGACCAGATGCTTACCGGGACATTCCCCGGTTACTTGCTGAAGTTGATGATGGTAGAAAAGCTGTAAATGTGCTTCTTTCGCTTGAAGAAACCTATGCAGATATTGCTCCGGTTCGAACTACAGGCAACGGAGTTTCATCCTTCGTATCTATCATGCGTGGTTGTGATAATATGTGCTCCTTTTGTGTAGTACCATTTACCCGTGGAAGGGAACGTAGTCGCCCCATGGAAAGCATTCTGAAAGAAATTCAGCAATTGAGCGATGAAGGTTATAAAGAAGTAACTCTACTTGGCCAAAATGTGAACTCCTACAAAGATGGAGAAAATACATTTACCCGATTAATGGATGCCGCTAGTTTGATTAATCCTGAAATCCGTTTCAGGTTCTCATCCCCACATCCGAAAGATTTCCCGGATGATTTACTCCATCTGATTGCAGAGCGACCAAATCTATGTAATTACATTCATATCCCTGCTCAGGCTGGAAGTGATTCTATGCTGGAACGTATGCGACGCCCGTATACGAGAGAACAGTATCTTGCTTTGACCGAAAAAATGAGAGCGATAATCCCCGGAGTTTCTTTATCAACAGATATTATTGCCGGGTTCTGTGGAGAGACTGAAGAAGAGCATCAGGGAACCATGACTTTGATGGCAGAAGTGGGTTATGACTTGGCCTATATGTTTGCTTATTCAGAACGTGAGCGGACGCTTGCTTACCGAAAGTTCGAAGACGATGTGCCTGAAGACATCAAAAAAAGGCGTTTATCTGAGATTATTACTCAACAGATGAATATCCAGAAAGAACGTAATCTTGATGAAATTGGGCAACGACACCTGGTTCTTGTTGAAGGAACCAGCAAAAAATCGGAAAATCAGGTGAGTGGCCGAACTGATACCAACAAAATTGCTGTATTTGATCGACGTGACTTCGAGAAAGGTGATTACGTTGAAGTTGAAGTAACTGATTGTACATCAGCTACCCTGATTGCGAAACCCATCCGCAAAACAACCATTACCGAATTTTATGGAGTTGCTGTAGAAGCCTAAGTGAGAAGCAGAACAACATATTCTACTTACTTAATGTTATTCTTCACCCTGATTTTGGGCATTACTTCGGGTCTCTCTTTTGCTCAGGAAACTTCAAAAACAGACCTTGGTATTTATTGGGAAAGCACCCCTGACACAAATACAATTTCTGAACAACTTGCAGAATATGAACAGCTTGGTATTTCATTTATAGAAATCCATCATCCTGCAAATAAGTCGGTTCTTGATTCTATTTCAGCCTATCCATTTAATGTACTCATCCGGTTTGATCAGCAATTTTTGTTAGCTGAAGACATCAAGAACAATAAAGAACAATTTGTACAGGACTATCAGAGACTAATTCTTGAATATGCTGAATTTGAGAACGTGGTGGCCTATGGACTGTATTCGTTTAGTCAATCTTTTGATGTCGGGTTTGTAGAAGAATTCAACTCGGTAAAAGATGTTTTGAAAAGTATCACCAACCGTGAATTCTACGAGATTACTTCCTCAAATTTTAATGCCCTCGACTTTTCCATTACTCAGGTCGAATCAGACTCTATTCCTGAGAACTCCTCTTCTTTTCTTCTTAATAAGAATTACAGTCGAAATGACCTCCACCTGGTTAGTGAGATTTTTGAAGAACAACCTGCATTATTCTTCCTCGAGGGAAACTGGCTCGATCAGGCAACAAGCGATTATCCCGGGTTAAGAGAATCTCTTATAGACTATAAAACATCCGGTTCTTTTATTCTGCCTCTTCCACTTGAAACCCCTGCCGGATCAGCTTTTAATTGGCCGGTACTTGTATTTGTTCTTATCTGGATTAGTCTTGGCGTACATATCCGGGTTTCCGGAACCTATGGCCCATTAATCTTCCGATACTTTACAGGGCACCGCTTTTTTGTGGATGATGTGATGCGCTATCGCGAACGATCTCTGGTTAGTGGTTTATTCCTGCTTTTCCAGCATGCAGCCTTTACCGGATTAGTGGCCTACATTCTGGCCAGACTCTTAATCTCTGAAAAAGGACTTGAAGCGCTCTATTACTATTTACCACAGATAGCAATTTTTGGGCAGAATTACTTCTCTGTTTTTGTAATAGGAATGCTTTTATCGGTTTTATTCCAACTAATTGGATTGATGTGGCTATATCTTCCAAGTAAATCAATGACACATTTCAGCCAGGCTTTAAATCTTTATACCTGGATTTTTCACGTCGATTTTGTTCTGGTCAGTATCATGCTTATCCAGATTCTAACCGGAGGAAGTGGAACATTGATTCTAATTTTAGGAGTGCTCTTCTTCGTAAACTGGTTGATTGGTTTCCTTCTAACGTCCTTCGATAGTTCGAAATATCTTATCCCAAAAAGACCCACTTATATACTTTATACTTTTGGATTGCATACCCTCGTCAATATTCTCTTGCTGGTTCTTATACTCAGTAATGATTATTTGATTGATCTGCTTGAGTTAATTTTTATTCTTTAGAATTTATTCTAAGCACAAAAATCAAATAATCTGCTTCCTCAACCTTGCCACAGGCTCATTAAGTTGTTCCCGGTACTTACTTACCGTTCTGCGGGCAACTTTGTAACCTTTTTCGTTTAGGGAATCAGCCAACGCCTGATCGCTTAGCGGGTTTCTCTTGTCTTCATTATCAATAATGGTTTGAAGGATATTTTTCACTTCCCGGTTTGATACCTCTTCTCCGCTTTCAGTTTCCAGCCCTTCGTTAAAGAAGTATTTAAGCTCATACACTCCATAATTGGTTTGTACATACTTCCCATTTACTACTCTTGAAACTGTAGAGATATCCATGCCAATACGTTCAGCAACGTCTTTCAGAATCATCGGCTTTAATCCATCTCCGAATTTGAAGAAATCTTCCTGCAGAGCTACCATTGTTTTCATAGTATTCATGAGCGTATTCTGACGCTGCTTAATCGATTCAATAAACCAGTTAGCTGAGTCGATCTTACCTTTCATGAATTTCTGGGTTTGCTCATCAGCCTTTTGTTTTTTGGCTTTGATTTCATCCCACATCTGCTTGTACTCGGGTGAGATTCTTAAGGAAGGCGCATTTCGTTGATTCAAATGAATCACAAATTCACCTTTCCCATTTTCACTTTGATTTGCTCCACGCCAGTATACTTCAAAGTCAGGCTCGATATAATTCTGTGTATCTTCCATCCCACTGCTCACCGCACCCGGACGTGGGTCCATATGACGGATGGCTTCAAAAGCTTCTTTTAAGTCCTCTTCCTCCACATCAAATTTCTGGACCAGTTTCTCAAAATGCTTTTTCTCAAAAGCAGTCCATGCATTTTTCACAATGCTGATTGCCAGGTTTCTTCCCGGAAGCTTTTCATCCGACTCCTGAAGTTGAACTAACAGGCAATCCTGCAAACTGGTTGATGCAATACCAATCGGGTCTAACAGCTGAATTTGTTTTCTTACCCGGTCTACATCCTCTTCTTCCAAATAAATACCATGGTTGAAGGCTATATTATCAGCAACAGCTATTAAATCTCTTCTAAAATATCCATCCTCATCCAATGAACCCAGTATCTGATCCGCGATAAGCTCCTCTTCTTCAGTAAAATCCAGCAATGCCACCTGGTTCTCTAATTCCTCAAGCAAAGATTCATGGTACGGATTTGGTAAATCCTTCCATTCCTCTATATCAGGATTTCGGGGCGGTGTGTAGTTTTCGCCATCATATTCAGTATTATCATCAAAATCGTCCCAATCTACTTCGTGTTCTTCCAGACTTTCGAGTGCTTCCTCTTTTTCTTCCTTGGGATCTTCGGTATCTAATCGCTCCAGATTCTGTTCCATAAAATCCTGCTCTTCGAGTACAGGATTCATTTCAATTTCTTCTTTGATTCGCTGCTCCAAAGCTATAGTTGGCAATTGCAATAACTTGATATATTGCAATTGTTGAGGCGAAAGCTTCTGCTGTAATCCCTGCTGAAGCTTTTGACTTATATTTTGTTGATTTCTCAGCACCTCTTATTCCTCTTTCGACCTCACATACTCACAGGCAGCTATAAATTCATCATACCAATCCTGACCATATCTTCTAACTAATGGACGTTCCAAAAATTCTGCCAAATACGTATTCTCCTTCTCTGCCTTTTCACATGCAGCCGAACAAATCTTAGGAACATATTCAAAGTTCGCGTAATCGAAACCTGCTATTTTTTTCAGTCGAACCGGAAAGAGATGGCAACTCAGTGGTTTCTCCCAATTAAATCGTCCTTCGAAATATGCTTTCTGGATAGCGCAATACGCGACTTCATCTTCATCATACTTCACAAAAATACACTCTGCTTCATCCACACAAGCAATTTCATACCCCGCTTTCTCGCTTCCAATTACGACCCCTTCCCGTTCGGCTACTTCTACTGCTTTTGGGTTTAATTCATCTTTAAGTTCGCGGTAGGCTTTATGAAGAATGGGGATCTCTCCTTTTACAACCGGCGCTCCTGCATCCCCTACGACACAACATGCCCCTTTGCATCTTGGAAGGTCGCAAGCGAACTTTGCGGTTGCAATATCATCAGCTACTATGGTATCTCCTACTTTAATCATAGCACTAATATACAAACATCGTGCCGTAACGCGATATATGAATATTTTTTTTTGATGCATTCTTTAACAAATCAGGTAACTTACACCAACTATATTTCATCAATAGCTGGTCATTCTTAAATAAACACTGATTATGAAAAATCTTTTCTCCTCCTTCCTTTCGATTATCCTTTTCTCTTTTTTCATCACTTCCTGTTCTGATTCCGGTAACCAGGAATTCTCGGTGGAATACGAAAAAATCACTTTAGATAATGGTCTCGAAGTTATTTTCCATCAGGACGATTCTGATCCTGTTACCGCCGTAGCACTTACTTTTCATGTGGGTTCTGCCAGAGAAAAAGAAGGGCGAACAGGATTCGCTCACTTATTTGAACATTTACTTTTCCTTGAATCAGAAAACCTTGGTAAAGGTGGGTTAGATAAAATGAGTAGCCGGATTGGTGGTTCAGGAGCAAACGGATCAACCAGCAGAGACCGGACTAATTACTTTCAAACAGTCCCAAATGATGCGCTTGAGAAAATGATCTGGGCAGAAGCAGATAAACTCGGATTCTTCATCAATACAGTTACTGAAGCCGTTGTAGCTAAAGAGAAGCAGGTTGTAAAGAATGAAAAACGTCAGGGTGTGGATAATCAGCCTTATGGTCATGCAAATTATGTAATTGGAAAAAATATGTATCCAGAGGATCATCCATACAACTGGCAGGTAATTGGATCTCTCGAAGATCTTCAAAATGCAACTCTTGCCGATGTGAAAGAATTCTACAATAAATGGTATGTACCAAATAATGCGACACTGGTTATTGCCGGAGATTTTGATGTAGATCAGGCCAAGGAATGGGTTCACAAATATTTTGATGAAATTCCTCGCGGTGAGGAAATTACTCCATTAGCTGACCGACCTGCTACTCTGAATGAAACCAAGAAACTGTATTATGAAGATAACTTCGCTCGTCTCCCTGAGCTTAGAATGGTATGGCCGGGAGTAGATTTATATCATCCTGATTCTTATCCGCTGAATATCCTCACTCAATTATTGGCTTCAGGAAAGAAAGCTCCTCTAAATAAAGTTCTTATTGATGAGAAAGAATTGACATCGAATGTATTCATGTTTGATAATAATTCTGAGATTGCAGGAGAGATTTCACTTATTGTCCGAGCTTTCCCCAATACGGATTTGAATGAAGTTGAAGCCGCTATTTATGAAGGTTTGGAAAGGTTTGAAACTGAGGGATTCACAGAAGGTGATTTAGACCGAATTAAAGCCGGAATTGAAACTCAGTTTTATAACGGACTTTCCAGCGTGTTAGGGAAGGCATTTAATCTTGCCCAGTATAATATTTTTGCTAACGATCCCGGTTATATCAATGAAGATATCAAAAAGACACTGGCGGTAACTAAAGAAGATGTTCAGCGCGTATATGAGCAATACATCAAAGGAAAAGACTTTGTGGCAACCAGTTTTGTGCCTCTTGGTCAAATTGAGTTGGCTCTCGATGGGGCAGAACCTGCTGAAGTGGAAGAAGAAGTAATCGCTGAAAGTGGTGCTGATGAATCATTCACTCTTCCAGAGGAAACAGCCTACGAGCGAACTCCTTCCAGCTTCGACAGATCGGTGGAACCTCCTTATGGGGATGCTCCTGAGGTAACAGTACCTGATGTTTGGGAAAGAGAATTATCCAATGGACTTGCAGTTCACGGTATCCAGAATAATGAATTACCACTCGTTCAATTTGAACTAAAAATCGATGGCGGACTTCTGATGGATGATCCAGATAAGATTGGAGTCTCAAATCTTATCGCACAGGTGATGACTCGCGGAACCGCCAGCAAAACTCCGGAAGAGCTGGAAGAAGCTATTGATGAGCTTGGTGCTAATATTAATATTAACTCAGGTAGACAAAGCATCAGCATTACAGGAAACACACTTTCCCGAAATTATGCCGAAACAATGGCTCTTATCGAGGAAATGCTATTGGAGCCGCGGTGGGACGAAACAGAGTTTGAGCTTGCAAAACAAAGTACCATGAGTCAGATTGCAGCTCAAAGTGCAAATCCTAACAGTATTGCTACCAACACTTATAATAAGCTGCTATACGGTGAAGATAATATCCTGTCTAATAATCCCATTGGAACTACTGAAAGTGTAGAGTCGATCACCATTGATGATCTGAAGTCTTACTACGAAGAAAATTTTGCTCCTAATCTTGCCAGTTTTATGGTGGTTGGATCGGTTACTCCTAATGAGGTTTTAAATTCGCTTTCCGGAATTAGTGAAAGCTGGGAATCTAAAGATGTAGAGCTTCCTGAACTTGATTTCCCGGATACACCAGACGAGTCAACTGTTTATTTCTATGATGTTCCTGATGCCAAACAATCTGTAATCCGATTTGGATATCTTGCCATGCCAGAAACTGATGAAGATTATTATCCGGCTACCGTAATGAATTATATACTTGGTGGCGGCGGATTTGCCTCTCGCTTTACTCAGGAGCTACGTGAAGGCAAAGGATACACCTACGGTATCGGTTCAGGGTTCCAGGGCTCAGAACTGCCCGGGCCTTTCACAATCAGCAGCGGCGTTCGTACAAATGTCACTTATGAATCAGCAGCTCTGGTTAAAGAGATTTTGGAAAACTATCCGGATACATTTTCTGAGCAGGATTTAGAAACTACCAAAAGCTTCCTTTTAAAGAGTAATGCCCGTCGCTTCGAAACTCTCGGAGCTAAATTAAATATGTTGGAAGATATCAGCGATTATGGCTGGTCTCCAAGCTATGTAAAGGACCGTGAGCAGGTTGTAAAAGATATAACCATCGACCGTATTTCTGAACTTGCTGAGCAATATGCAAATCCTAACCGAATGATCTATCTGGTTGTTGGTGATGCTAAAACTCAGATGGACAGACTGGAAGCCCTTGGTTTCGGAAAACCTGTTTTAATTAGCCAGGATTTCAAAGAAGGGAATTGATTTAACTAGCCCTGGGATTTACCCCGGGGTGATAAGCCAAATACCTGACTCCCCGAGACTCACGTCACAGTAAAGGAAATCAAATATGCCGAAGGGGAAGGCATAGTTGGTTAACGGGTGCCCAACCCAGCGAATCTATTCGGAGCGTTTCTTCAAATTATGATTCTTGGGTTTGTCAGGGGAAAACTAATACCCCCGGATAAATCCGGGGGTTATTTAAATTCCTGCTTCTTCATCATTATCTTCTGAAGAATTAAATTTAGCGGAATGGTTACCAGAGTAAAACAACTAGTCGAAAAGCTTGATCTTCAGGAACATGTTGAGGGTGGTTTCTACAAAGAAACTTATCGAAGTGAAGGAATTATCAAAAAAGGCAGTACACCAGTAGGCTTTGAAAGTGACCGTAACTATAGTACCGGGATTTATTTTTTACTTACCTCTGATAACTTCTCTGCTTTTCATCGGATAAAACAGGATGAAATGTGGCATTTTTATGAAGGCTCTCCCCTTACTATTCATATGATTGATGAAGGAGGCAACTATTCCTTTCACCGGCTTGGACTTGATTTAGAAAACCATGAAGAGCCTCAATTCACTGTTCCAAAGAATGTGTGGTTTGCCTCCGAAGTCGAAGATCCTAATACCTATTGTTTAACAGGATGTACGGTCTCCCCTGGCTTTGATTTTGCTGACTTTGAACTAGCTGAACGTAAGAAATTAATTGAAGCCTACCCCGAGCATAAAGAAGTGATTCATCGGTTAACCAGGTTTTAAACGAGATATAAAAAAAGCCGTTCACTTTTTAGCGAACGGCTTTCAAAATTAGTCAATTTGATTTTCTTACATCGAAGCCAAATCTTTTAGAGTATCGGCTAGTTTACTCACTTTTTCTGAATCATTGGCCATACTTGCCATTTCTCCAACTTCTTCTGCAAGCTGGGCAAAAAGTTTAGTTTTCGCTTTTCCTGAAGCAACATCCGCATTTGCCAGTCCCTGACGAACTGCTGTTATACTGGTGTCGTCCAAACCATTATCACGATCTAACTGGTCTACATAAGCTTTCGCTAGTGCCGGAGTTGATGGCCATTTGAACATCGGATTTCCCTGAGCATTCAAGTAGTCCAACTTAACAGTATTTGCAGCAGCAATTTCATTTTCCGTTAAATATGGACTCGGTGCTAATTCAAAAATATCTAATCCTCTGGATATTTCAGAATTCACAATAACTCCATTGTACCAGTACACTGACCAGCTTCCACCACTTCCCATACGGTCTGCGCGAACGGGCCCGCGATCATGGAACGCAATCTCAACCGGATTGGCTTTGTCGGTCCAGTCAAATATGGAAATCCCCCCTTGATACCATGATTGAACCATAATATCACGTCCCGGTACCGGAATCATAGATCCATTATGAGCCACACAGTTTTCCTGAGGGGTTTGTGGTGCCGGCAATTTGTAATAGCTTTGGAAAACTAATTTTCCGTCTTCGATAGTAAATATCGCATTTGCTCCCCACTCATATGGGTCAGTTTCACGGCATTTTGGCTGTCCACCTCCACCCCACTCGTCGGTAAACAATACAGCACTTCCATCATTTGTGAAAGTTGCAGAGTGCCAGTATGAGAAGTTAGAATCTGCTACCGCATCAATTCTTTTTGGATTTACCGGATCAGAGATATCCAGCAATAAACCATATCCTTCACATGCCCCACCAGCTAACCCGATTTCAGGGTATAATGTGATATCATGACACTGATCCGGACCACGATTATCATCTCCACCGCTTCCGAACATTTCATTAATCATAGCAGTTGCATTTTCACGTAAATAAAGAGTATCTACAGCATTTGGAGTTGCACCATCACCTGCCCTTTCCTGAGCAATATTGCTGAGCAACCTACCTGCAAATCCATTTGAAAGAACTCTTTCCTGGCCACCTCTTTCATAGGTGAACGCTCCATTTGCTTTAGCAATTCTCATCGCTTCTATATCTGCTGGAGCTAAACCGTGAGTTGGAGGAGCAGTTAAATCTTCGAAAATTCTTGGAGAGCTAACTATAGCTGCGTCCGTTGGCGAATCGAGAGGAACTTTTATTACCTCAATTCTGAATAAGGCTGAATTTGGGTCTTCTTCAGGAGCAAAGTCTGTACATCCAGGTAGCTCTTCTTCCGGACGAACAGAAGCGGAACCGGAAACATACACGTATACGTTTTCATCATCTTCAGGGTCTTTTAACACAGAGTGTGTATGTGAACCGCGACAAGTTTGTACATTGGCAATGTACTTTGGGTCTTCAATATCAGCAATATCAAAAATTCGAATACCTCTAAGTCGTTCTTCACTTACCGCTTCCTGAACGCCCTGAGTACCGCAATCCAAACGTCCACTATATCCTTCACCAGAAACAAACATCAGATCTCCGTAAACAGATACGTCACTTTGAGAAGCCGGACATATGTAGTCTTTTACCAACACCGGCTGCTCGGGATTTGAAATATCCCAGATAATCACACCATTATAATTTCCTTGAATAGCGTATTTCCCTTTGAAAGCTAAATCAGAGCTAGTTACCCCGACAAAATCTTCTGGTGGAGGTGTTGTGGAAAGCATTTCCAGATTCCAGATCGCCTCTTCTGCATCAAAGAGCCCGGCTTCTAAGCCAACACGAGGATCTGGAGTTGGAGGAGTTACTTCATCAATTGGTGCCACTTCTGGTGCAGTAAAATCGGCCTGTACCATTGGTCCTTTTGGAGCGCATCCATAGGCGGTCACCAATACTGCAAGTAGCGTAAGCAGTAACAGGTTTTTCATTGAATAGTTTTTCATACGTGTATTGGTAAGTTATTTGTTGGTTTTGATATCAGTTAAAATTCAGCGCCGGACTTCCTCACACAACTCTGGATTATGTATCTAAAAAGCCGTTCACTTTTCAGCGAACGGCTATCAAATTCAGATCATCTTAGCTTGTTACATTGAAGCAAGGTCTTTAAGCGTATCAGCTAGCTTGCTCACTTTTTCAGAATCATTTGCCATGCTTGCCATTTCTCCGACTTCTTCTGCTAACTGAGCAAATAGTTTAGTCTTCGCTTTTCCTGAAGCAACATCAGCATTAGCTAGTCCCTGTCGAACTGCCATAATACTTGTATCGTCCAAACCATTATCTCGCTCTAATTGATCTACATAGGCTTTTGCAAGTACCGGAGTTGATGGCCATTCAAACATTGGATGTCCCTGAGCATTTAAATAATCCAGCTTAACAGTTTTTGAAGCTGCAATTTCATTTTCTGTTAAAAACGGACTTGGAGCCAGATCGAAAATATCTAAGCCACGTGCAATCTCTGAATTTACAATCATACCGTTGTACCAGTATACAGACCAACTTCCACCGGATTGCATTCTTTCTGCTGAAACAGGTCCACGGTCATGAAAAGCAATCTCTACAGGGTTTGAACGATCTGTCCAGTCAAATACTGAGATACCACCCTGATACCATGATTGAACCATAATATCTCGTCCCGGAACAGGAATCATAGAACCGTTGTGAGCTACACAGTTTTCAGTTGCTGATTGTACTCCCGGAATTTTATAGTAACTCTGAAATTCAAGCTGATTGTCATCTGAAATGGTAAAGATAGCATTCGCTCCCCACTCATAAGGATCGGTATCCTGGCATTTGGCTCCACCGCCTCCGCCCCATTCGTCAGTGAATAATACAGCACTTCCATCATTGGTAAATGTAGCTGAGTGCCAGTATGAAAAATTAGAATCTGCTACCGCATCAATTCGAACTGGGTTAACCGGATCTGTGATATCCAAAAGTAAACCATAGCCTTCGCAAGCGCCACCTGCTAAACCAATTTCCGGATATAATGTTATATCATGGCATTGATCCGGACCCGGCTCATCTCCATCACTCTCGGTAACGCCGCGTAGCTCATCTACAATTGCCTGTATATTCTCACGAAGGTATGTACTATCCTCTGCGGTTGGTTCTTCGCCTCCACGTTCTTCAACAATTCTGGTCAACTGAGCTTTAACAAGGTTATCATTGGCAACCTGTAAAAATGGGCCTACAATAGTTTCGATAATAAATGGGAAACTTCCTTCAGCATAAAGCTCATTATAACGCTCTTTTTCTGCTGGTGTCAATCCATGCTGAGGAGCTTTTGTAAGGTCTTCAAAAATTCGTGGTGAACTTACGATAGCTGCTTCTGTTGGGTTATCCAGAGGTACTTTGATGACTTCAATTCTGAATAAGGCAGAATTCGGATCATCCTCATCTGTTGAACATCCTGGTAATTCTTCATTAGAACGTACAGGAGCTGAACCTGAAACATATACATATACATTGTCATCATCTTCAGGATCTTTTAAAACAGAATGCGTGTGCGAACCACGGCAGGTTTGTACATTAGCAATATATTCCGGCTCTTCAATATTTGTGATATCAAAAATTCGAATTCCCCGGAGTCTTTCTTCACTTACTGCTTCCTGAACTCCTTCAGTTCCGCAATCGAGTCTTCCACTGAATCCTTCACCTGAAACAAATAATAGATTATCATAAACAGAAACATCACTTTGTGAAGCAGGACATAAATAATCCTTGACCAATACTGGTTCCTGAGGGTTAGAAATATCCCAGATAATCACACCATTGTAATTACCTTGAAAAGCATAGTTCCCTTTGAAAGCCAGGTCAGAGTTAGTTACTCCTACAAAATCTTCAGGAGGGGTAGTTGTGGAAACTAATTCCATATTCCAGATTGCTTCTTCTGCATCAAAAAGTCCTGCTCCAAGTCCTTCACGAGGATCTGGAGTTGGTATTACAGCCTCACTTAATGGGGCTACTTCAGGGGCATTAACTGGTGCCTGAACCATAGGTCCTTTAGGAGCACAACCATAAGCGGTTACCAGCACAGCAAGTAGCGTTAGAACTGATAAATTTTTCATTGAATAGTTTTTCATACTTGAGTTAGTAGGTTTTTATTAGTTAAAATTTCTTTGCAGATGAGTAATCAAAACTCATTAAGGCTTAGATTTCGAAGCATTAATTTCATCCGCTCAATCTCGGTAATTTGATCCACATTTATATCTGTTGCAAGTCGAAAGGCCCCCTCATCCTGAACAGCTCCGTCAGTAGCAATTAATTTTTCCACCATACTAACGGCTCCCTGATGATGCTGAATCATATAGGTTAGAAACAGTCGGTCAAATTCTTCACCTTTTGCTTCTGATAACTCCACAAGCTGGTCCTGGGTAAGCATTCCCTGCATATTCATATGGTCATGGTGATCTCCAACACCGTGAATCATGAGCATCAAACCATCAATATGAACTTCAGGCACCGGTTGATCCCTGTCCCTGAGCCATGTTTGCATAAGAGCAATTTCATCTTTTTGGGCATTGATGATTCTGGCTGCTAGTATTTGAACCTGAGAACTGGCATTATTCTTTGGAGCCAGATCAGACATGATCAGCGCCTGGGCATGGTGACCAATCATATTGGTCATAAAATCGACATCAGCCTGGGTAAAATTCATTCTGGAACTATCAATTCGGGCCCAGTATAATTCTTCGAGCTCTTCAGTTGAAGGGGAAGCTGTGCTTTGCTGAGTAGTTTCTACTGATGATGATTGCGTAGTTGTTGGCTGTGTACTTTTACAGGCGAATGCGAAAATTCCAATAATTGCTATTACAAATAACTTAATACTCTTATTTCTCACAGTTAATTAACTTTTTTATTTAGAAATCTCTGATTGCTTTACTTTTGCCTATAATAACCCCAATCTTCGAAAAAAACCATGTTTAGAAGGATAGCTCAAAAAATTTTTACGTTATTTCTATCCTTTTCTGACAGATTTGTTATAAAAGCTTTACTCATCTTAACCTCTCCTTATACCCCAATAATTTTTATATTCAACATTCAATCATTTTAAATCTAAAACCCTGACCATGAGTGCACTAGAACCTGCAGTAGAACAAAAAATTAATCGCTGGCTAAACGGTGGGTACGATGAAGAAACGAAAGCTGCAATTAGGGAAATGCTGGATAAAGAACAGCACACTGAATTAACGGATGCATTCTATAAAGACCTTGAATTTGGAACCGGCGGTCTGCGCGGTATTATGGGGATTGGTTCAAACCGGGTAAACAAGTATACTTTTGGAGCTGCAACTCAGGGACTTAGCAATTTTTTGAAAAATACCTATCCCGATCAGGCTATAAAGGTAGCCATAGCCTACGATTGTAGAAATAATTCAGATACACTTGCTCAGGTTGTTGCAGATGTATTCTCAGCAAATGGTATTCACGTGTATTTTTTTGAGGCGCTTCGCCCAACACCCGAACTTTCTTTTGCCATTCGTGAATTGGGTTGTCAGAGTGGCGTGGTGTTAACGGCCTCACATAATCCAAAAGAGTACAACGGATTTAAAGCCTATGGTTCAGACGGTGGCCAGTTTGTTGCTCCTTATGACAAAATGGTGATGGAAGAGGTTCAAAAAATCTCCAATGTAGACGATATTAAATTTGAAGGAGTACCCGATAACATCCAATTGATCGGAAAAGATGTTGATAAATTGTTTTTAGATGAGCTTGTAAAGCTCTCAGTATCAAAAGATGCCATTAAGCGACAGAAAGATATTAGCATTGTGTTTTCTCCAATTCACGGAACCGGTGGAGTTTCGGTCCCTCCTGCTCTGGAAGCTTATGGGTTTGAGAATGTAACTCTCGTGGAAGAGCAAATGGTTGTGGATGGTAACTTCCCTACCGTTGTATATCCAAATCCAGAAGAACAAGATGCGTTAAGCATGGCTATGAACAAAGCTAAAGAAATTGACGCCGAACTCGTGATGGCTACCGATCCGGATGCCGACCGTGTGGGAATTGCAGTAAAAAATGACAAAGGAGAATGGATTTTGTTCAACGGGAATATGACCGGAACACTGATCATCAATTACATGCTTACTGCATGGAAAAATGCCGGTAAATTAACGGGAAACCAGTACATCGTTAAAACCATTGTTACTTCATACCTTATCGATCGAATTGCTGAATCCTATGGAGTTGATTGCTACAACACTCTTACCGGATTTAAATACATTGGTGAACTGATGACTGAACTGGAAGGAAAAAAGGAGTTCATAGCAGGTGGAGAAGAGAGTTATGGATATTTGATTGGCGAGCACGTTCGTGATAAAGATGCGGTAGTTTCATCGGTAATTATTGCTGAAATGGCTGCTTACTATAAAGATCAGGGAAGCAGTTTATTTGAAGCTTTGGTAGACATGTACGTTCAACACGGATTTTTCAAGGAAAGACTCGTCTCAGTAACCAAAAAAGGGAAATCTGGTGCAGAAGAAATTCAGCAAATGATGAAAGACTTCAGGAGTAACACTCCAAAAACTTTGGGCGGTTCTAAGGTTGTTGTTCTTAAAGATTATCAAAGTCAGGAAGAGAAAAATCTTGAGACGAATGAAATAACTCCTATAGAATTACCCAAGGCTAATGTGCTACAGTTTATCACCGAAGATGGCGGTATTATCTCAGCCCGACCTTCCGGTACAGAGCCTAAAATAAAGTTCTATTGTAGTGTAAATACCGATCTGGAAAGTGCTGATAAATATTATGAAACAGCTGCTTCTCTGGATTTTGTAATTGATGCAATATTGAAGGACTTGGGTGTATAAAACCCTATATTAATACACTAATTAACACGGGGTAAATTTTTGAAAACTAATAAAATATGCTTGGCATGTTGCTTAATCGCTTTATCTACGATTTCTGCTCGTGCACAATCTTACACAGAAGTTGTTTGGAGCCAGATTCAGGACTCCTATGAAGAAAATGCCGAAATGGGTTATACGGTGAAAAACTATATTATCGGTATGATCCAGGAATCAGACGATAACACCTGGTCCTTTTATCTGGATTCCTCTAAGGAATACCTCTTCGAAGGTTTTTGTGACGAAGACTGTGAAGATCTGGATATGTATTTATATAACGATGAAGGAACAGAAATTGATAAAGATATTGAAGAGGATGACTACCCTTTATTTTTCTTTGAACCTAATGAATCAGGCAGATATAAGGTAAAGGTTACTATGTATTCATGTTCCGTAGAACCTTGCTATTTCGGATTAGCCATTTTTGAAAAATAAATCTAAAAAAGGGGCTTCAAAAAGCCCCTTTTTTTTATCTGAGGTTAACCTTCATTCCTAAATTCCAGGCTAATCCGGTGGTATTAAATCCGTATACCTCGGAATAATCAGCATCCATGATATTCTTGATATCTCCGAAGACCGTAAATCTTTCTTCAAAAAAAGTATAAGAGGCGTTCGCGTTTAGTAGAAATACTTCGTCCAACGTTACGAGTTCAGAGCTGAAATCAGGTGCAAAATAAATATCTACCCGCTCTCCTAAATAGGTTCCCTGAATTGAGAAAACAGCATTCGGAAAAGGAGTGATACTACTTCCAATTCCGATTTTAGTTTTAGGTCTTCTTAATAAATAATCGGTCTGTTCCCCATTTATTTCAGATGACCCAATCAGGTAATCAAAAGAGGCATTAATCTGTACTGTTTCAAAAGGTGTATAAGAACTAGAGAGCTCAATACCTTTATCATTTTGCTCATCCAAATTTAAATATCCAGGAAAACTATAAATGATTACATCAGTGATATTCCGAATAAAGAAGTTTCCACTTAAACGAAGGTTTGTCTCTGGAAAGTCAAGTTCACTACCAATATTAAGGTAAATACTCTGCTCCGGTTGAAGATCTGGATTTGCACCAAAAGGGCCATATAGTTCATCCAGAGTTGGAGCTTTAAAGCCTGTTCCAATCGAACTCAGAATCTTAATGTCACTATTTAATTGGTAGGAAGCTGAACTACTAAGTGTAACATTACTACCGTACTCACTATGACTATTTAATCTTATACCAGCTTCGCCATTCAACCCGGAAAGGTTTTTTAAACGGACAGTAAAGTATGGACTGTATATATCAGAAGTTCGATCATTACTCCCGATCTCCATATTCTGATAATTAAATCCAGCCAAAAACTGGAGTGACTCCAAAGCGGTGTATGCTCCATAAATATCATAGTTATTCAATTTTCCTTCAAACTCACCTCCAAAGTCCGCCCTATTTACCCGATTGGTATTTGCATAGGAATAATCACTTTGAAGTAAGAAAGCTTCAGTTTGGTATTGAACAGTAATCCCCGGATTGAAAAAATCAGAATCAAAGGTATTTGGAGCGTCAACAAATGCTCCTCCATCATAATCACCCTCAAAATTATTTACTAAAATTCTGGGCGTAATAGTTAGATGAGGATTAGGTTTTAGTGAAGCCTTTGCTGAAAAAGTATTCTTTGTAAAACCATCTTTATCAAAGTCTGGGAATCCTTGTGATTCTCTTTCTGAAGTTGAACGTAAATCAGTTGCCTCACTTATTCCCTCGGATTTTTCCCGGGAATACAGAATGGAAAAATTCCCTCCTTCCTGAGCTCCATTAAGTCCAATTTGATTTCTGTAGGTAGCAAAACTTCCAACAGAACTGGAGGCATTAAGTTGAATATCTTCGCCGCCTGATTCTTTTGTAATGATGTTTATTACTCCTGCGATTGCATCCGAGCCATATAGTGTACTCATGCTTCCTTTAACTACTTCAATGCGTTCGATAGCATCCAATGATAGATTTCGGATATCGAATACTCCTCCAATGGTAGATGGATCATAAACTGGCAATCCATCAATCAGGAAGAGAGTATACCGGGTTGAAGCTCCTTGTAAATAGGTAGCCTTATCTTTTCCACCGTTGCTATAGGCACCATTCACGTAAATGCCAGACTGCTCGCTCAAAAGCTGCGCCACATCTTTTCCCGAGTTTCTTGATATGGTTTCCTGATCGATAACTAAAACGGGTTTAGTTGTTTCCCGTAGCAAAATCGGAATCTTAGATGCGGTTACTACAACTTCTTCGAGTTGAAGTGTATCAGTAGGTTGAGAGGTTTGTGCTTGAATATTGAGGCTGCACAAAAAGCCTGCTAATATGAGTGTTAATATTTTGCTCATGGTTTTTATTTAAAGGTTAACCGATGAGCTCTCGTTAAAAAGTGTGGAAACGTTGGTTTTGCTAGAATAAGAAAGCCAGCAAAGTGTACATTCCCGGCCCTTCCTCCGAAAGCCTGAATAATTGATATGCAAACAGGCAGGTCTTCTGACTTACTCTACGTTAACGGCCTTCCCGTCACCTCAAAAAGGACAGTGGCAAAATTTGGCTAACGCTTTTCAGAGCTTACAGCTACGGGGATAGTCCCGGATTTTCACCGGATTCCCTATTAATTTTCTTACCGAAATAAGAAAAACCTATTGCGCCCCAACGATATGCTTTGTGACTAGTAATGTCAATAAATTAATGGACCGGAACTAAAATTGTAAAAGAAGATCCCTGTCCTGGTGTTGAATCAATCGATATTGTACCTTTCAATTGTTCCACATGATGCTTTATAAGGTTTAAGCCTAATCCATAGCCTTCTTCACCACTTGTACCTTCTGTAGAAATAGTTTTTTCTGAAAGGACAGATTTAATTTTTTGCTCATCCATTCCGATGCCTGAATCCTGTACAATTATCCTTAAGCTGTGGCTTGCTTCAGATTCAACTTCAATAGTCTCAATCAAGTTGAATTGAACAGATACTCGTCCATCTTTTGGTGTGAATTTCATTGCGTTTGATACAAAATTACCTATTACCTGTAGTATAGTCTTTTTTTCAAATTGTACTTCTGAATTTTCAGCGCCAAACGATACCTCAAAATCTAAATCCTTTTTTATTGCAAGTGGCAGGTATAATTTTTCAAGCTTTTTTGATAGCATTTTGAGGTTTATAGTATCCGTTTCATCTTCTTCTTTCTTTGATGTTAGTATGTTTTCTACATATTCTAAAATCGATGAGCTGCTACTTTTTAGTAGCTTTACATATTTTTCTATCTCCTGATTTTGCCCATCATTTTCCATCCCTATTAAATCACCCAGTCCTGTAACTCCGTTAATCATCCCCCTCAGGTCATGTGCTACCTCTCTCTTTGACTTTTCAAGTTCAGATTGCTTTTCCCTCAACTTTGAAATCTCCCTCATATCTTCTAATCGTTGAACAATCTCGTTTGCAATGATAGACAAAAGCTCTTTCTTCTCTTCAGTAAGTTGAATCTCTTTCAAGCTGATAACACATAATGAACCAATACTAAATCCTTCTTTTGATATTAGTGGGATTCCGAAATAATATTTTGCTCCCGCAACCTTAATCGCTTCAAGATTCTTAAATCTTGGGTCCTTACTCAGATCTTTCACCTCCATAGGTTTTCCCGACTCAACCGTATAGGTGCATATAGTTTCTTCTCTCGGTGTTTGCAAATCAGTAGTTCCTACCTGGGAAACTGACCATTGAATAAAGTTATCAATAAAATTAAGCTGAGAAATTTCTGAGTTAGGTATTTTCGCCGCGAGCTGATTTAACCCGATGAACTCTTTTTCCAGGGTTTCATAATCCAGGTTAAAGTCTGATAGATTTATCAGTCTTTTGAATTCTTCATTAATCTCCACACTACTCCGTTTTTTTATCCCAAGTTACTTAATTAATCCCATACTATTAATAACGTAACTTTTGTGATATTGGATTGGTTGGTAGAATTATTTTAAACTGAAAATCTTGCCTGCTTTCTGAGTAACCAGTTCTTTCATTTCAAGTTGAAGCAGTGACACAAGTAGCTTACTGGTGTTCACTTCTAACTCGTCTCCAATTGCATCTATCTGAGCTTCGCCCTTTTCTAGTAACTCACAGACTTTCCGGCTTAGTTCATCCAAATCTTCTTCTTTCCAAAGTTTCGGACTTGGGAGTTCTTTTTTTGGGGATGAAGTTTTTTCTCCCTGATTAATGGGAAGCTCTTCAAGAATATCATCTACGGTTTGCACCAGTTTTGCCGCTCCTGTTTTGATAAGATAATTGCAGCCCGAGCCAGAAAGGTTTTCAAGAGAATGTGGCAATGCAAAGACTTCCCGGTTCTGATCAAGAGCTAAATCCGCAGTGATCATACTTCCGCCCTGCATTCCTGATTCTACTACCAGGACACCTAAACTCATCCCACTTACAATTCGGTTACGAACCGGGAAATTACCAGCATCCGGGATCGTACCAAGAGGAAATTCTGTGATAACAGCTCCTCCCTCTCTCACAATACGGTTTGCAAGATCAGCATTTTCTCTTGGATATAAGTTATCAATCCCTGAACCCAACACAGCTACGGTAGGTGCTCCAACATCCACCGCTGCTTTATGAGCAATGGCATCAATTCCATGTGCCAAACCACTGAATATGCATAACCCCTGCTCTCCTAATTCTTTTGATAATCTCTCTGCAGCTTTCTTGCCATATGGTGTCGCATTCCTCGTGCCGATGACTCCAATACCAGCTTTTGATAGTGCTTCCGGATTTCCTTTCATCCAGAATAGTGCCGGCGGATCATAAATCTGCTTTAATAAAGGCGGATACTCGGGATCAGCGATTGTAATTATCTGAGCTTTCACCTTTTCCGTTGCCTTGATGATTTGATCAACCTCATCCCACTTTTTAAAGGAAAGAATAGAAAGAGCAGAAGCTTCTCCAATAGTTTCTACACTTCGAAGCTCGGTTTTAGAAAGTTCGAATATTCGGGAAGGGTCATCAAAAGCCTTTGCCAGTAACTTGATGCGCTTCGATCCCAGGCCTGTAATCAGGCTGAGTGCAAGAAAAGTTCTAAGATTCGGGTTCGAGTTCTTTGGCATCCTGGATGAGTCCCCATAGCGTTTCTCTTAACTCATCAACTCCATGTCCGGTAGCTGATGAAATAAGAATAACGGGAATTTCATCCTCAAAATGCAACTCTTCTTCTAACTTAAATCCTTGTTTTAAATCCATCTTAGTGATAGCTAATACACGGGGCTTATCCAGAAGATCCGGACGGTAGGATTTCAGCTCGTTGAGTAAAGCTTTGTATTCATATTGAATATCTGTTTCGGCACTCACCATAAATAACAATACATTATTTCGTTCGATATGGCGTAGAAACTGAATTCCAAGTCCTTTCCCTTGATGAGCTTCTTCAATAATTCCGGGGATATCAGCCATTACAAAACTGCGGTAATCGGCAAATTTTACAACACCAAGATTTGGTTCCAGTGTTGTAAATGGGTAATCAGCAATTTTAGGTTTAGCCTCTGAAAGTGCTGAAAGTAAGGTGCTTTTACCTGCATTTGGGAAACCAACAAGACCAACATCAGCTATTAATTTCAACTCTAGCTCTACAACTCGGTCTTCACCGGGTTTGCCCGGTTGCGAAAATTGTGGGGTTTGATTGGTCGAACTTCTAAAGTGCCAGTTTCCTAATCCGCCCTGACCGCCTTCCGCTATCACAAGCTTCTGTTCATCTTCTGTTATTTCGCCTAAACGCTCACGGGTGTCGGCATCAAAGGCAACAGTGCCCAGTGGGACCTCTAAAATAACATCCGGTCCGTCAGCACCCGTTCTTTTATTCTTCGCCCCATCAACACCGGGCTTAGCTTTGATAAACTTTTTATACCTGAGATCAAGAATCGTATTTAACTGAACATTTCCTTTAAGAACAATGCTCCCTCCTCTTCCGCCATCACCTCCATCAGGACCACCTTTTGGAATGTACTTCTCTCTTCGAAAGTGCGATGAACCCGCTCCTCCATCTCCGGCAGTTACATAAATTTTAGCGTAATCAGCGAATCTCATTGTATTGTTTATTGGTTATTAGTTAATGGGAGTACTAATAACCAATAACTAATAACAATCAGGAATTTCTATTTAATAAAGAATCACTTCTTATGAAGGATCAGCTTTAGGAGCTGAGTCAGCTTCGACTTCATTTCTGTTCTTTCTACAATGAAGTCGAGGAAGCCGTGTTCGAGTAAATACTCAGCCGTCTGGAAACCCTCCGGTAAATCACGACCTATAGTTTGTCTTACTACTCTTGGTCCTGCAAAAGCAATTAAAGCACCCGGTTCTGCCACATTAAAATCCCCAAGCATTGCATAGCTGGCAGTCACTCCACCTGTGGTTGGATTAGTAAGGTAAGAGATGTACGGAATACCATCTTCATCCAGTTGAGCAAGTTTTGCGGATGTTTTAGCCATCTGCATTAGACTGAGAACACTCTCCATCATCCGTGCTCCACCGGTTTGGGAAATAATAATCAAAGGAATTTTCTTCTCCCGGGCTGTATCAATAGCAACACCGAGTCGTTCGCCTACAACCGAACCCATACTACCGCCGATAAAACTAAAATCCATGCAACCAACCACAAGATCAACGCCGTTCATTTTTCCAACGCCAACACGTGCAGCATCTGACAAACCGGTTTTCTTTTTAGAATCTTCAAGTCGGTCGGTGTATTTCTTACGATCGGTAAATTCCAGAGGGTCAGTAGAAATAATATCGTCAGCTATTTCTTTGAATTTTCCTCCATCAAAAATAATCTCGAAATACTCTTTACTACCGATTCGGAAATGATATCCACTCAGAGGATCAACAAAAAGGTTTTCTTCCAACTCGCGCCGGTGAATGGTTTCTCCCGTAGTTGGTACTTTAACCCAAACGCCTTCAGGCATTTCCTTCTTTTCAGAAGTTTGAATGTTTTCGTCTTTTCTTTTAAACCAGGACATAGACTCCGTTTTTCAATTTCGAATCAAAATAAAGATTCTTTGGGTTAAAGTTTAATTTGATCAGCCTTTACTGGGAATTATTTACCTGTCCGCTGCTGATATAATTTGGATTCAGCGCTTCGGGACTGGTTTTCACACAAAACTCTTTGAAATTGGGTAATTGATAGAGTTTGAACAACGAGTTTGCGGTTACCCATTTATCATCACAAACACGAACATCCTTCAACAATTTCTCATCGAGTCGACCTATACCGGTGCCTATGATACAATCTCCTGGATTGATGTTTTTCTGAAACTCGGTAATCTCGACAATTCCTAATTCTGATTTTTTGATGAGCTTATCCCCCAACTCAAATGCCTGGTAATACACATGTGTTCGCCGGGCGTCGATAATTGAGTGAATACTTCCTTCTTTGTGATCAGATTCCATTGCAAAAGAGGCCAAAGTATTCGCCGCGTACAATGGCACCTCAGTCTTAAAAAGAATTCCTTTCAAAGCACTGGCTGCTATTCTAAGTCCCGTATAAGATCCCGGACCATTACTCACTAGTACGGCATCGAGGTCGCTGATGTTGAACTTATGTTCCTGCATGAACTCCTGAGTAAATAGAAACACATTATCGGAATGCACACCCCTACCTTGTATTTTTTTCTCGGTGATGTTTCCATCTCCATCCTGAAAGGAAACCGAACAAATATTAGTAGCTGTTTCGTAGGCGAGGATCATCTTAAAGCATTTATTACATGATATAGAAACGTCATTCTGAGTATACTTCCGAAGAATCTTAGTGGATATCCGTCTAGTTCCTTCGCTTTCGCTCAGGTTGACTATTTACATTTACTTTAACTTATTAATTATCAGCTGCCCTTTATTAAAAATCCCTACAGCACGGCCGGTTAGTGTATTATCCAAATAGGGAGAGTTCTTGGATTTTGAGCGAACATTCTTCTTATCAAAAGTCCATTCTTCATCGGTATTGAAGAACGTCAAATTGGCCTTTGCTCCTTCTTCGAGGCTTAGTTCTTCCAGATTCAAAATCTTTCGGGGATTATAACTCAGTTTATCTACCAGTTGCTGGAGATCAAGCTTCTTGGTTTTGTATAAACGCATATTTGAAATAGGCCAGGCAGTTTCTAAACCAATAATTCCATTTGGAGCATAAATGAATTCCACTTCTTTTTCTTCTATAGCATGAGGGGCGTGATCGGTGCAAATCACATCAATGGTTCCATCGACTAACCCCTCAATCATTGCATCCACATCTTCCTGAGTACGTAGTGGCGGATGCATTTTAAAATTAGTACTGAATTTCTGCTTGTCGATTTCTTCGTCGGTTAAGTCAAAGTGATGCGGGCAAACTTCGGTAGTTACATTCACTCCTTTAGCCTTTCCTTTTCGAACCAGGTCCACTCCTTCTTTGGTACTGATGTGTGCAACGTGAACATGGCCACCTGTATATTCAGCAAGCAAAATATCACGTGCAATCATTACTTCTTCAGCAATCCCGGGAGTTCCATCCAGTCCGAGTCGGGTAGAAACACTTCCTTCGTTCATATGACCCGGGCGGGAAAGTGCTAAATCTTCTTCATGGTTGATAATCGGCATCCCCAACATGGATGAATATTCCAAAGCCACACGCATCACCTGGGAATCATACACCGGATCGCCGTCATCACTAAAGGCAACTGCTCCACCATCTTTCATATCGGCCATTTCAGCAATGGATTTTCCTTTACGCTCTTTGGTCACACAGCCAATCGGATGAACATCAACAGCCGTGTTTTCCGCTTTTTTGATGATGTATTCTACTACATCACGGGTGTGGGTTGCCGGATTGGTATTTGGCATACAGGCAACGGCAGTAAATCCACCAAAAGCTGCTGCATCCGTTCCGGTTTTGATGGTTTCTTTATGCTCATATCCGGGTTCCCGAAGGTGAATGTGCATATCCATCCAGCCCGGACTTACATACGCTCCTCCAAAATCATGACTTTCTTCATCTTTGCCTGCTTTTAATCCACTTCCAATTTCTTTGATGATACCATCTGCAATTCGAAGATCAACGGTTTCATCACCTTTATGGCTTTTACTTACTGGACGAAGGTTTTTGAGGAGCATAATTTTCTTGGTAGAGATTTTCAATTCGGTCCAAATATAGGGGTTTTAATGAATTGAAGTAGAAGCTTTTATAACCTATGCTTCTCTACCGAAACTACCTTTTCGATCTAAAAATGCCGAAGGATTAAAACCCTTCGCTGGTGTACTTGAATACATCGATATTGAGAGAAATTAGTTCGGTAAACAAGAGAAGGGATTCATTCCTTCTCCCAGTTAAAAATCTATTTCTTCTTTTACCAGCTCTCTTATCTCTGTAGCATATGTTTTGTCTTTGTGATGTTTCTCCTGATTATAAATGTATGCTCTAACCTGATTTATATCATTCTGACTTACAGAAAAAACACCATATCCTTGTTGCCAGGCAAAATCAGTTTCCCATTTATATTTCTCATTTAACCATTTTGAAGAACCACCTTTTATAAAGCTGACCACTTCCGCAACACTCTGAGAAGTCTTTAATTTTATTAACATATGAAGATGATTCTCTACACCATTCACAACATCTACATTAATACCTGCTTCCCAACTCTGTTTCTTAATCCATTCACAAACTTCTCCTCTGATATGCCAATTTAGAAATGGAATACGGTCTTTCGTACTAAATACTACATGTACCCAAATGGAATTAAATGTTTTTGGCATTATCTCAGGTTTATTCCGGTTCACCAGCGAAGGGATTCATTCCTTCGCAACAAAGAGTAAGACCAGATTCAAGCCAATTCCTTACAACCTGTGCTTCTCTACCGAAACCACCTTTTCTACCGTCCATTCCACTTCACGCTTAAAAGGAGCTTTTCGGACATCACAATCCTTAATATCACATAAAGGGCAGGAAAAGTCGTGACAGTAGTCCGTGTGGATGTTCAGTTCAATACGGCTACCAAATCGTTCAGAAATCAATTCATCTAACCGGTCAGTTTCATCGTGCCCCTCTTTAATATTGAAGTACCACGGAAGGGTTAAGTGACAATCAATATGCAATACACTTCCATATTTTACGATCCTTAGATTATGTAAATCCACCCAGTTTGGATGTCGGTTTTCCTGTAAATAACTCACCATTTCTTTGAGTAGCTGCTGATCAGATTCATCCATAATACCTGCAATCGCACTTCTCAAAATTTTAAAGCCCATTCTGATAATGAACAAGGCGAAAATAATTGCAATACCTCCATCCAGCCAGATTGCGTCGGTAAATGAAATAAGGAATAGCCCTATAATAATCCCGAGTGTAGTATATGTATCCGTTTGAAGATGTCTTCCACTCGCCATTAAGGCTAAAGAATTGTTGCGCTTTCCTGTCCGATATGCCCAGGTCCCGAATGCATAATTAACCAGCGCTGAAAAGCTGATGATTGCAATCCCCCAGTTTAATTGCTCGAGCTCAGGCGGATTAATAAAGCTCATCGCTGCTTCATAAATAATAAACAGTCCGGCAATAGTAATCAGCGTTCCCTCTATTCCGGCAGAAATAAATTCAATTTTACCGTGGCCGTACGGGTGACTACGGTCTCTGGGGCGCGCAGCTATACTTAAACTCATCAGGCCAATAATCCCGCTAATCACATTCACAATACTCTCAAGGCCGTCGGTAAGTATGGCTACAGACTGAGTCAGATACCACGCGAATATCTTTATTAAAAAAAGGATCACTGCAATACTTACAATGTATTTCTGTACTCTGATATTTTCTTTCATTGACTCCATACGAACCTAAAGTACATCTATTCCGATTGATTCTCACTTTTCTTTACTTCGATGTCCCCTTTTTGAAATCATATTTGTTATATAACAAATTGATTAATGAACCATAGTTTAATGAGACAGGAACAACAACTTTTTGAATCTATAAGAAATGAACTAGTAGACACTTTTCCCCACGTTGAAATGGGCAATATGATGGGATCACCAGCCATCACTCAGAATGGAAAAGTATTCGCCTTTCTTTCTAAAAAATTTCTGATGGTATTCAAACTAGGAAAGGAATTTGATCCGGAGAGTCAGGATTTTGAAATCCGGCCTTTTAATCCCTTTAAGAAAAAAGGTCCACTGGCAGGTTGGTATGAAGTTCCTTTCTCTGAAAAACAGCTATGGAAATCTTTAACAAACGAAGCACTGGAGTTTAACTCATGATCACTCAGGAATACATTATTTTTTTTGAAGAACTTGCATCCAATAATCATAAAGAATGGTTTGATGAAAATCGAAAACGATACGAAGAGCATGTTCGAAAACCATTTATTGAATTGGTCGAATCACTCATCCCCGCATTGATGGAAATTGAGCCTTCTATTCTACCTGATGCTAAAAAAGCATTATTCCGAATCAATCGTGATATTCGCTTCTCGAAGGACAAAACTCCATATAATACCATGATGAAAGCGGGGCTTTCTCCCGGAGGCAAGAAATCAGGATTGCCGGGATTTTATCTGGGGATTGGAGCAGATAACGTTCATTTGGGTGGTGGACTATATCAACTGGACAAAAATGCGCTCAAAAACGTGCGCACTCTGATAGCCGGACATACCGACGAATTTCTGGATATTATAAATGCTTCTTCATTCAAAAAACACTTTGGTGAGCTAAAAGGAGATCAAAACAAGCGAATTGATGCTGAATTCCATCCGGTTATTGAGGAAACTTCCCACATCCTGAACAAGCAATTCTACGCTATGGCAACTTTGCCAACTTCTCAGTTTATTAATGAATCTAACCAGGTTGAGGCGCTCATGGGGTACTACCGGGCGGTTCAGCCTCTACATTCATTTTTAAACAAAGCCTTTACATGAAAAAATACATGTTAATTTTTCGGGGTCAGGAAGGCGTAGATACCTCGGATGAAGCGCTGCGGGAGCGGATTCAGCAGCATATAAACTGGATCGAAAAATTAGGAGATCAGCATATCGATTCGCAACGACTGGAAGATGTTGGAGCTCATTTAGTCGACCATACTAACGTTGAAACTGACGGAGCTTTTATTGAAGCGAAAGAGATTATTCTCGGATACACCATTATCGCCGCAAAAGATCTTGACGATGCCATTTTCCTGGCTAAAACCTGCCCACTTTTGAATTATTTTGAGATTATGGTCAGACCCGTGGTTTCTTAGACTTACTTCTATCAATAATAGCTATCTTGCTCCTTCAGCCGACGGAGCAGAATGACTTTTCAGGAAAGCTTTCTTTTAAACTCACTCCTCTTTCACCACCACATAATCGCCTTTAAATACGGCGTAGGTTTTACCGTCTTCTTCAATAATGGCATCTAACGTGATACGGGCTTTACCGAAACGCCGGTAAGCATCCAGAAATTTATCGACCTCTTTCTTATCCGGAATAACTAATTGAGCTGCAAAATCGCGGGTAATTGGCCGTTGAAAGGTGGTTCTCGCTTTGCTTCCAACAATAATGGGCAAAGGATCAATATGATCCACCACCAGGCGAATATATGACCATCCCGCTGTTAAAAAAAGGCTATCCACACTTCCTCCAAAAGCAGATCTCCGATGATTTATATTCAGTTCAATAGGAGCTTTCAATTTTACCTCGTTTGTGGTAAGTCGTTGCACCTCAATACCCATAGCCCGTGTTATGGGTATTTCTGTATGTAAGTAATCTTGTGCCTTTTCTTTATTAAAACTCAATGTATTAGTAGTAAAATCAGGTTCATTTGGATTTTTAAAGTCATCCTTATTCATGCTGTTATTGAAAACATAAGAAGAAAAATTCAGGATTAAATTTAAATGTTCACTGGTTACCAAAATCTCTCTTGGCACCTCCACCCCATTCACGTTCATATAGCGCTTGATATAGTAATTGACCACACCATTTCTTCCTCTTCGATAATAATAACTTTGCTTAATGAATGGTTTGTTGTCGCCTTTAGAGATGTAATACAATTCTTCTTTATCCGGAAAACCTTCTAACCTTACCAACCAAACCTCTTCCCCTGAGATAATGACGGTTCCTTCAAATTTCATGATGAGTCCCTTTTTCTCGAAATCCACCAAATTATTTTCATATAAAAAGGCATTTCGGGCAACTATCTTCTCCATCTCATCAAAACGATCATACCTTTCTATGATATTTCCCGGATCGTTTAACCAGCCACGCCTGCCATATCTGGAGATCGTATAAGCTTCGTCTTCAATCCTGAAATCGAATCGTGCCAAATCAGGATCCATCGCCTTAAAAATAAACGGAACCTCATCGCCATGAGGAAAACTCCATGATCCTTCAGCATACATCGTTTCGAGTTCTTCCCAGGCTTCAGTACCCCCCATACTTTTGGAGACTTTATCATAAATCATGATAAGCTCATCCCCGAAATCAAAGTCAAAGGATTGCTCCTGACCGATTCCCAAAACCGGAAATAAAATCAACACAAAAATGGATAGAGCTTTTCGTATCATAGCGATTGATTGATATCTCTTAAATAACTCTCTAAAGCTACTAAAAATCAATAATGGCGGATCAAGTCCCATTTCTTTTTGATATCCCTACTGTAACCGAACTCACCGGTAAAATTAAAAGCCTTTTGGAGCAGAATTTCAATGATATTCTGGTAGAAGGTGAAGCCAGTAATGTTAAGCAGAGTGCTAACGGACATATTTATTTTACGCTGAAGGATTCAGGCGCTCAGTTACCATGCGTGATCTGGAGAAGTACAGTACAACGTTCCGGAATAAATTTAACGGACGGGCAGCAGATTGTAGTGGGTGGTGACCTCCAGGTATATGCTCCACATGGACGATATCAATTAATTGTAAGTTTGGTTCAGCAAGCAGGTATTGGAAAACTCCAGCAAGCATTTGAAGAACTCAAAGCAAAACTAAAGGCAGAGGGTTTATTTGAAGACATACACAAGAAACCTATTCCCAAATTCCCGGCAAAAATTGGAGTAGTAACCTCAAAAACTACCGCTGCCTTTCAGGATATACGATCCACTTTGGAAAAACGATGGCCAATGGCCGAAATAAAACTCTATCATGCAAGTGTACAGGGTGTAAATGGAGCGCCTGAAATCGTGAAAGGAATTGAGTATTTCTCTTCATCAAAAAATGTAGATGTTGTAATTATTAGTCGTGGAGGAGGTTCTTTGGAAGATCTTTGGCCATTTAATGAGGAAGCCGTTGCCCGGGCGGTTTTTGCTTGCGAAGTCCCATTAATTAGTGCGGTTGGCCATGAAGTGGATTTTTCAATTTCTGATTTTGTAGCTGATGTTCGTGCTGCAACACCAACTCAGGCCGCCGTTTTTGCTACGCCTGATATAAACGAAATAAAGATGCTGGTTGAAGATTTATTCCGTCGGGTTGAACTCAACACTAAAGGAGCAATTCAATACTTCAAAGATCGTGTTTCAGGTTTAGCGAAATCACATGCTCTCCTCGCAGTTCAACAAAAAATGATGCAGGCTGGATCAGATATACACCGACTTACTGATCGTTTGAAACATCATACCGATTCCCTTCAAAAAAATCGCCAAAGTGTATTAATTCAGCTCCAACATCGGTTGGATAAGCAGAACCCAAATGAGCCACTGGAGAAAGGTTTTGTCCGTGTTTGGCAAAATGGGAAATGGATAAAAACATCTGAGAAATTTAAGACTGATACCTCTTTCCAATTACAATGGGAGAAAGAGACTATAGAGATCGGCTAAGCTTATTAGAGATATTTGTAAATATTCTTAAAACATAATTTTTATTTAAAAAAAATCTGAACGACAGATAAAAACCCCTAGTTAAGTGGATTTATTCTAAATAATAAATACTATGAAAAAACTAGCCACCTTTTTTGTTCTTTTTTTAAGTCCAATTATCATTGCTCAGGAATCTGAAAATCTGAGTTTTGATGGAAATATCAGATATGCATTCATTGGTAATGATACTAACGGTTCCGGTTTTGAAAATGGAATTCATACTCTGAGAACCAGAATAGGTCTTCGTTACATCATCTCTGAAACCAGTTCCTTACGCGCGAGATTAGCTACCACTTTTTCTGATGAACTTGAATCCCCTAAACTTACAATCCGATCAGATGGTGGAGGAAGATTAGCTTTCGGATCTATAAGTTTCGACGAATTTTATTATCGCTTCCAAAATGATGATTATGATGTAAAACTAGGTCGCTTTCAACATACGATTGGAGTTCGATCTAACGCTGGTAGAAGTTTGATGAGGTTTCAAAGTAACTTGATATTTGTAAACTGGACTGATGGAGCTTATATCAAAAGGAAGCTGAATGATGGTTGGTACGGAGAGTTTATAGGAGAATATCAACCTAAGGGATATTTATCCTATCCATATAACGGACCTTTAAATTTTGGGAATAATGATCATAATTTTAATGGCTATTTTGGAATAGAAAACCGGGAGAGAGATGATAACAACATCATTCAGAAAGGCTTTGGTTTGTTTGTAGCTCCTAATGCTTACTTGAAAAGTGGAGAGTATACTACATATACAGCTCTTACAAGTAGAATAGCTATTGATTTACCTCAACCAGATTTACTGAAAGGAGGCTCCTGGAGAATCGCAGGCGAGTTAGGTCAAAATCTTTCTACAAGTTTTGAGAATGGTACCATGGCAATTGTTTCTGTTGGTGTAAATGGAGTCGCTGAGAAGCACGAATTTATGGTCGAGTTTGTTTCTAATGACAGCCAATGGTTGCTCGCAAATGTTTATGCTGCAAATGGTGAAGAAGTTGAATTCAGATACAGGTTTTTTGCCACAGAAAATCTTAATTTTGATGCCCGATATCGTATTCGAAGCTCTAATAATCCGGCTGTTCCACATTTCTATAACACATTTATAAGGGCTACATACTCCTTTTAATCCTTTTTTCCCCTGCCAATGAAACCCATTACTGTTCTTGGATGCGGAGTTTCCGGTTTAACAACTGGTATCACTCTCTTAGAGCAGGGGTTTCATGTACAGATTATTACAAAGGAGTATCCTGAAGAAACCACCTCAGCAATAGCAGGAGCGATTTGGTTTCCGTATGAGGCACGGCCTTTTAAAAAAGTAAATGCGTGGAGCCTTTCGTCATTCAATAAGTTCCAAGAATTATCTGAAGCCCCCTCAACTGGCGTTTCAATGATAGATTATGCCATCATTCTGGAAACTAATGACAAACCATGGTGGCTTCAATCTATTCCTCCCAATCATATTATTTCAGACTCGGTTACAGATTTTTTTCAAAAAGACTACCCAGGTTATATTGTACATGTTCCTTTAATAGAAACTCCTGTTTATTTACTCTGGCTAGTTAACCGCTTTAAATCACTTGGTGGAAGCATCACAAAAAGAGAAATAAAGGAGCTGAACGAATTAAATGAATTCGATCTTACAATAAACTGTACTGGTTTAGAAACAAAGTCCTTATTCGAAGATTCCGAAGTGTACCCAATTCAGGGGCAAGTAGTTCGTGTACCTGCTGATAATTCAATTAAAGGAATGGCAACCGATTTCCTGTTTGGAAAAAACGAAGAAGAGATGGCCTATATCATTCCGAGAAGAGATGGAATAATTTTGGGGGGTTCTGCCCGGAAAGGTAAAAATACAACAGAACCTGATCCGGAGTTTTCTTCCCGTATTATTAGCTATAACTCTGAATATGAACACACATTAAAGCAAAAACCTGTTCTGGAAACAAAGGTAGGTTTACGCCCCGGACGTTCAGAAATCCGACTCGAAAAAGATCCAAGCCATCCCGTTATTCATAATTATGGACACGGGGGAGCCGGTTACACCGTTTCCTGGGGTTGTGCTTTTTCCGTACTTGATCTGGTCAGAGAATCGCTCAACTGAGCTGTTTTGCATAGGAGCCAAATACTTTCACCTCTTCGGCTTCTTTTGATAACTCTTCCAATGCTTTGGCAACTTCGGGATCACTACTATTCGACTCAATATCAATATAGAAGGAATACCTGAATGGCTCATTAATTCTTGGGCGTGATTCCAGCTTACAGATATTGATTCCGTGTTTGTGCATCACGTTCAGACAATCAACCAACGAACCTTCGTTGTGAGAGGTAACCATCATGAGTGATGTTTTGCATGGTATCTGTAAATCAACCTGAACTGATTTGGGGGAAACCACCACAAAACGGGTAAAATTTTCTTTTTGATTGGCAATGTCATGGGCAATTACATGGAGACCATAGTGATCCGCTGCATGTGCGCCGGCAATAGCTGCCTGAGATAAATCCCCATCTTCAAGCACTTTCTTGGCTGAAATAGCCGTATCAAGATAGGACTCAACAGTACATCGTGGGAGTTTTGCAAGAAAATGAGTGCACTGTTCTATGGCTTTAGGATGAGATAGAATTCTCCGGATTTGAGAAACTTCTACCTGCTCTATTGCCAGTAGACAATGAACCACTTTAATAATTTCTTCTCCAACGATATGTAAATCAGATTCACCCAGAATATCATAGGTATCGTTGATGGAACCAGCAGTCGTATTCTCAATGGGAAGCACAGCATAATCCACATGGTTCTCTTTTACTGCTTTAGCTGCCTCTTCAAAAGTATCATACCCATAGCAATCTACATGTTCAAAGCGCTCGTTGAAGTGCCGAACTGCCGCGAGATGGCTATAAGCTCCATCCGTTCCTTGATAACTCACCCTAATGGAATTTGCATCGTTCTTATTTTGATGATCAACTAATGAATGGGTCTGAAAGCGAACTGAATTTGTAATAATCTCTCGAAAAAGATGTTCTGCATAGTAACGATCAAGCCCAACTTCAGTAGCGATGTCACGAATTTTGTTTAATAGTTTTTCTTCGCGTTCTAAATCCCGGATCCCTGTATTGGTTTCCAGCTTAAAAGATGAAACTTCTTTTACAAGCCCTTGCCGTTCTGCGAGGGATTTTATGATAGAGCGATCAATATCGTCGAGTCTTTTCCGAATTAACTCCAATTCTTTCTTCATAACAAATCAACATGAATGAGTGTGAACGCGGAATGTAGTAAGATTGACAAGAAATTGAATGATTTTTCTATACATATTGAAATCAGACTGAATTATTGGTAACTATTAAAAAAATACAGTTTTGAGACTCACGTTAACTTCGATCGTTATTCTTATTATTCTCATCAGTTCGGCTTGTTCGTTCAAGACTGTGATACATCCCTACCCCTACCAATATTCAGGGAATCCGGAAGAGGCAGCAGATAAAGTCGAGATAATTCGTCAGAACGGATATTTTTATATTGAACCGGATTCAGGAAAAAAAGTATCTCTTGAATATTCAAATGGTTCATTACATGTTCTTTCTGGTATGTTCAGGACACCTGCTTTCACTAAAAATGATACCTATTCAAACCCAATCACAAAGAACAAATATTCGATAAGTGCAGAAGCAAAATATAATGCAGACTATAATGCAGATGAGTTTGTACTAAGTCTTACTGAGGTAGGGTCAGATAGTGTACTTGGCTTTGTAGAAGGACTTGTTGAAGATGCTGTTGTATATTTTAACGAGCGAGCATTTCGGTTTTCAGCTTTAGAATACTTCGAACCCCGAGTTCGAAAATCTAAAGATGAAGGCAAAACCATTTGGAATCATTACCCATTCGGAGCCACCTGGAGTGTAGAGATAGAGGACGTAATGGTTGGCGAGGTTTTACAAGGAAGTCCGGTTACCAAACGATTTGGTACAGAAGCCCACTATGGAGAGTCTTTTACCTTTCTCTTCTTTAAAGAGATGGATAATTCATCAAAAGCAGGGTTAATTAATGCCTGGATGGTTTATCTGGCTCTGGCAGACATCGACTACTATTACTATGAGTGTGATTATAATGATCAGTACGATGAAGACTGCCCGGGCTCAGTGGTTATTCAGTAATTAACTTTTATTCCTTACTTCTCAGATAGTTTTTCGGTCAGGATTGCTACTTGAAATTCAAGCCGTTTCATTTCCAGAATGATTGAGTTTTTATCCATTTGCATCCAGTGCCATTGCTTCAGCAAGCCATTCATAATAACACCAATCAGTAAACCAACTCCATATTTTGCCATTAGGATATTGTCCTCGACGGTGAAAAACTTGTAGCCAAACCAGAAAGCCAATAGCGTAATTGCAATTTGAAACGTTGTTACTAACACCGCCCATTTTCCTAGCTTTCCACTATAAAGACCTCCCCATTGCTTGAACATACCCTGTTCATCAAGGTCATGATAAAATTGAGCGTCTTCTTTGCTAAGTGATTCTTCAATCAATTGATCAATTTCTTCCTTTTTCATGATATTCACCTATTTATTTGGATTAAAAATTTCCTTCAAATGTTCACGTGCATTAAATAATCTGGATTTTACGGTGCCTGCTGATATTCTGAGAATATCAGATATTTCCTGAACCGAATAATTCTCCAGGTAAAACATGGTCAAGACTATTCGCTGGGATTGAGGCAGTCCTTTAATGGCGAGCTTAAGTCGGGCTTTTCTTTCCAGAATGATATCCAGTGCATCCTCTTCGGTATATTCTTTCACCTCTTCTTGTGCCAAAAGCTGAGCTCTTTTTCGTGCTCTTTGTTGCTCCCGAATCCAATCAACAGCTTTTCTTCTGGCAATACTTAATGCCCAAACCTCAAAACTGATTCTTATGTTAACTGTAGTAAGACCAGCTATAATAGCGTACCAACTCTCCTGCACTAAATCTTCCAAAGAAGCCTTATCCCTGGTCTGAGCAAAAATTTGTTGCTCTAGCTGAGGATGAAACCGCTTAATTAAAAGCTTTAATGCCTGCCTGTCGCCTTCCTGGAATTGTTTAACCAGGTAGTCATTCTGAATATGTGTTTCTTTCTTTTTCATGACTATTTATGTAGTCGTCCTGAAAATCAAAAGGTTCATTTATTTTGCAAAAAAGTAAATGAATTATCCATCCGTTATTCTCCGAAATTCACATTATCTTCATATTAAAATGACAACTTTTATGAATGTAATATTCATCAAAATTATAGAGGAATTATGAATTTTATTATTTCAATGTTGATGGTGCTTTTTATAAGTAATCCATTTAATACATCTGATCTTACTTCCACAGCAGCCAATATGGATACAGAGGTTGTTATAGAAGGAAATGACCAGATGAGATTTAACCTATCTGAAATTAAAGTCAAGGCCGGAGAAACAGTTACCTTAACCCTTAAGCATACCGGAAAACTTCCTAAAGCTGCAATGGGGCATAACTGGGTACTTTTGGCTGCGGGGACTGATGTTAAAGCATTTGCTACCGAAGCTATGAAAGCCCGTGATAACGAATATATCCCCGAAGGGAGTGATTTAGTACTTGCACATACCGCATTAATTGGTGGTGGTGAGGAAGTAACTATCGAGTTTACAGCGCCTGCTGCGGGTGAGTATGACTTCATTTGCAGTTTTCCGGGGCACTATGCTCTTATGAAAGGTAAATTAATTGTAGAGTAATCTATATCCGATTATTAAAAGCCACTGGTTATCAATCAGTGGCTTTTTTTATTCCTGGAGATACCGCTCCTTTAGCGGTTAGCCAGATTGCAAAACTAATTTCTGAAACAATAGCTGCAATTATCACCATCACTTCGGTTATTTCAGAAAACTCTGGAACAAGAAACTGTGTAAAGCTATCGATTACATAGAAAAGTCCTGCGATTCCAACCAAAATCCCAAACAGAGATGGAAGATATTCCGATTTCCTGATCAAATAGCTCAATACCAAACAGCTGAACCCAAAGAACACACCACTCAACAAGTATCCGTAAGAATGAGCTTCCATCATAAACATAATGGTACTACTCAATTGGCTCGATTCAAATGCTCCGGCTAAATCACCAGAGTTAATGATGAGAATTACGCCAAAATGGTTCATCAGATTTACTGCAATGATTATCGCCTGTGCAAGCCTGAACATCGCTGACAATAATGATACGGACTTACTTACGTGCTTCAGCATCAGATAGAACACTAATGCAATGCTGATGTCTGCTAAGACCATAATGATATCGCTGGCGAAACCAAGTCTGAATAGCATCTCAGAATTGGTAATATTTTCAATAGTAGCCTGAGCATTACCATTTACAATTAAGCCCGATCGTACTACACCTTCACTAAAAATCCCGCTTATTATGATAATGAGATATAAAACCCCGGCTATTCGACCATATTTCTTTTGAGTATTATAATCAGTCATTTTCTTCTCCTGTTACGTTAATAACTACATTTCCTTTTTTGTGTCCTTTCTCCACATATCGGTGCGCCTCGGCAACTTGTGGTAATTGATACGTTCGGTCGATGACCGGGATCAAAATGCCCTGTTCCAACAAGTCTCTGATAATTTTGAAATCTTTCCTCTTAGATTCATTATCTCTCAAACCAGTAGCAACGAAAATTGCTTTTTTACCTTTTGACCTGGAAGTTTTTATCATATCCATCATCATTCTGATTCCAAGTACCGGACTCAAGTAGATTCCTTTTCCAGTGAGTACTTTTTTAGAATCATTGAATGTTGATTTTCCTACCGTATCAAAAATGATATCGTACTGATTCTTTCCTTCTGTGAAATCTTCTTTGGTATAATCAATGACTTCGTCTGCTCCCATCGACTTCACCATATCCACATTTGAAGTACTAGAAACTCCGGTTACATGAGCACCGAAGTGATTAGCTAACTGAACAGCTGCGGTACCAATACTGCCTGATGCGCCATTGATCAAAATCTTCTGACCTTCCTTGATTTGAGCATGTTCCACTAAAAAAGGAAAAGCTGTGGTAGCTCCGTCAATAATTGCAGTGGCCTGGGAATAACTAAGATTTTCAGGCATTGAAAATATTACCCCGCTCTGAGAAACTTTCACATACTCAGTATAGGTTCCTCCATCAATATCGGTAGAACCAAATACCTTTTCGCCTACAGAAAATTTAGTGACATTACTCCCAACAGTTACAATTTCACCTGCGAAGTCTGTACCTGAAATTTGATTCTTTGGTTTTAGAAGTCCCATAAATAATCGACCGATTAATGGATAACCGGTTCGCATTGCGGTATGTGCGTTTGTTACTGCGGTTGCATGGACTTTGACAAGAATTTCATCAGCACCAGGTACCGGTTTTTCAGCAACTCCATATTTCAAAACATCAGCTGATCCATATCCGGTAGTTAGTATAGCGTTCATTGTTGTAGTCATAACAGAAGTGTTTTGTGTTAGTGTTAATTTCTGACACCAACTTATGACTACCTATCCTTTCGAACGTTCGGGTTTGTAAATCCGAACTTATTGTTGAAGTACGGATTTCAAATACTTACTTGGAGTAGTTCCCGTGCTTTTCTTAAAAAAGCTGTTAAAAACCGTTTTAGAATTGAATCCTGATTCAAAAGCGATAGCAAGTAGAGTAAAGTTTTGATTTTCCGGTTTCAGGATTTCTTGTTTGAAATGGTTCAACCGATAAGTATTCACGAATTCAGAGAAGTTCTGATCAAAACCCTTGTTCAATAATTGAGAAAGATGATTGGCCGGGATTCCAAGTTTTTCTGCCAGATTTCGGAGAGTTAGATAAGGATCTAAAAATAGCTTTTCCTTCTCCATAATTATCGAAAGCTGCTTCCTGTATTTTTCCAGGTCTTCGTCTGACAAAAGAGACTTTTTATAGCTAACGTCTTCTGATACTTCTTCGTCAACCGAAGCTGGAAGCGGACTCATTAGCTCCTGAAATCTGTTATTATCAAATAAAGATTTGAGCATTGGATCCACGTTGAGGTACATTAGCATGGGCAACCGGTACGAAACCGCCTGTTCCACATAATCAACAGCCTGATCAATATTCCCAGAAACGGTCTCTATAAGAATTAAAAAGTTCAGTGCTTGTTCAATTTGATCAGACTGAAGTGCTTGTTTTAGCTCACTGATTCCTTCTTTTACAGCATCTACATTTTTTAGCGCAGCTTGAGCTAGTGTTATTCCTCCTGTTTTCACTAATTGAGAAGCCTCATCAGGTAAGTTCTGAAAATGTTTGAGGGCTTCTTCCGCTTTACCAAGTAAAATTAATGCCTGTCCCATTTCCATATATGAAACTTCGGCTCCGGGCTTTAAGTCAATACTTTTTTTATAGTGTGTAATTGCCTGTTCAAAATCCTCCTGAACATAACAGACAAAGCCTTTGAGATGATGAGTTATATCCGAAAAAGGGTCGAGTTTAAGCGCGGTATTGATGTACTGTTCAGCAGCTTCAAATTTTTTCTCAGTTATTATAACTGAAGTCATCGTTTGGTAATAATCGACAATGGGTCGTTCCTGATGCACTTTTTGCAGATGTTTATAGGTCGCTTTCAAGTCCCAGTCCTGCAAAAAGCTCATCCAGGCTAGTTGTAGCTGACACTCAGGTAAATCCGGGTCGAGTTTGATAGCTTTATTTAAATATCCCTGTCCTTCCCCAAAAGCTTGTCCCGCCGGCATTAACCCAAGAGTACCTTTTAAAACGAAACCCATGTGCATTCCCAACCAGCCGTATACATAGCCTGGAAACTCTTCAATCAGATCGCGGAGAATACTCATTCCGGTTTCTATGTCTTTTGCGTTCATTTTAAGTAAATGATAGCGGCTCTTCAGATAGGACTTGTATCCATCAACAGAAACATCAGGTTGCTCCACCAGTGTATTCCCAATTTGTAAATCTCCAAGATGCTCTCTCAAACGATCCGCAATGATTAAACTTATTTCATCCTGAACTTCGAAAATATTCTCTAGTGTCCTGTCAAAAGTATCCGACCAAAAGCTATAATCGTTGCTAACATCTATGAGTTGAGTAGAAACCCTCATTTGATTTCCGGCTAGCCTGACACTTCCAACCACAATTGTGGATACCTGAAGTTCATCCCCAATTTCCTTCAGGCTTAGATTCTTTCCTTTAAAGTGAAAAGATGAAGTCCTTGAAGTAACTCTTAACTCTTTGATCTTTGTCAGAGCATTTATCACTTCTTCTGTAATACCATCACTTAAATATTCATTGTCCTCTGAGGTACTCAGATTTTCAAACGGAAGTACTGCAACCGATTTATTATCTAATACTTTATTTGGAAGCTGATCTGGTTTCGGAATAACAAATCCATTTTTTGAAACAGCAAAAACTTCAATAGGTTCGGTAATATTTTTAAACTCAAAAGTTCCAAGAGAAACCGTTTCAAGGTCTGATTGATTTTTCAGCTCTTTGTTTATGTTTTCGGAAATCAGCACTGCTCCTTGTTGGCTAATCCCCTCTACCCTGGCCGCTACGTTCACTCCATCCCCAAAGATTTCAGTGCCATCATAAAAAATATCCCCAAGATGAAGCCCTATTCTCACTGGAACTACTATCTCACCACCAGTAAACTCTTTCTGCAATTCAACTGCACATAAAACAGCATCAACGGCACTACCAAAAAAGCTGAGTGTACCATCTCCAAAATATTGAACAATGGTTCCGCTAAATTTCTCGTGACCTTTTTTAAATATTTTTCTGTGCTTCTTTCTGATTTCGATCGCAGCCTTCTCATTCTCCTGCATAAGTGCAGAGTACCCCACTATATCCGTAAACATGATGGCTGCTAAGCGTCGCATATCTTATCCGAAAAAGTACATGAATCTACCTATACTCCATAGAATTTTAAAACTTAATATTTTCAACTCAATACTTACTCTCTCAGAAAAAAATGAACACTAACTACATCTTCGTTTATGGCCTCCTTAAATCCATATATGACAATGAACCTGCCAGGTTAATTCGTAAAAACTGTACACTGATCGGTGAAGGTTCCTTCCCGGGAAAACTGATTGATATTGGTTCATATCCCGGAGCAGTTTATGAATCCAAATCAGATTCGAAAGTATATGGTGAGGTTTACAGAATAGATAAAAATAAAGATGAACTGGTTTCTTTTTTAGACCAATTCGAAGGAGTTGGCGATCAGTTTGAACAACCTAATGAGTACATACGTGAGAATATTCCAATCCAAATAGATGGCAGAGAGATTCTTGCTTCATCTTATCTGTACCATTGGAACTACGATGGACTAAAAGTGATTGCTAGTGGCAGATATGAAAACGAAAAAGGGACCAGGAATAAATGAGTAAAAGTGGCGAAGAAGCAAAGAATAAATCAAGAATGGGATTAGGCTTTTTAGCTGGGATGATCGGAGCTTACATCTTTTCAGATGGTTTTGTACGAATCGCATATTGGCTTGGAATTTATGAACTCGGAACCACCACCAACATTGGTTATCTGGTAAGTATTTTTACCGGATTAGTTACCGGAATTCTCACCGTATATATAAGTAAAAGGCGCCAACTACGTATTTTACTTTTTGTAGTCGGAACTCTATTAGTTATGGATCACATAGCTTTTTTCTCTAATTCAGACTTTAGCCTCGCCAGAATGATCAATCGAATGATGATCGATTTCAGTGCATTAATAGGTGGATTTATATTCTACAAATTGTTTGGGAATTCTGATTCTGGTATTGAATCATCCTAAACAATTATTTAAGACCTTTCCCAGTAGCTGCCCAGTAAATACCTCCGTAAATATGCTCTAGAAACATTTTGTCAGAAAAAGTGTCTTCCATATGCCCCAGCGCAGTGTAAAATGATCTTCCGCCATCAAACTCGTGATACCAGGCAACCGGATGAAAATCTCCCATACCTTCCGATGCTGTGTCACTCCAGGGAGCCTTCAAATCATAATAAGACTCATCAATAGTTAATAAATAATTCAAGCCTTCTACTTTTTCTTCTCCAAACTCATACCATTCGTCGGTCCATAAAAAAGATTCCGGCATGCGTTCCATGCCCGGAAAATCAGGGTCAAGAACTGTAACTCTGGTTGTTTGGTTTGCAGGATGAGTCTTAAACATCCTTCCTACTAACTGAGTATACCACTCCCATTCATACTCGGTATCAGAAGCAGCATGAATACCTACATACCCTTTTCCAGCCTGAATGAAGGCTTCCATATTTTCTTGTTCCTGCTCATCCAAAACATTTCGGGTGGTACTCAGAAATATTATCACATCGTAGCCCATTAAACGCTGAGAGTTACTAAATACTCCTGAATTTCCCTGCCAGTCTACCTGAAACTGATGGCGTTGACCCAATTGTTTGATAGCGTTCACTCCTTCACTTATAGACTGATGGTGCCAGCCTCCGGTTTCTGTAAATACAAGTACTCTGAACTGCGGTTGAGCAATTGCCAGTGTTGGAATAGCTAACGCTATGAATAAAAAGGAAAGAATAAGTTTTCGCATGACTCCGGTTTTGATAATTTGATTGATGGAGTGTAGGTAAAAAAAAGATTTATCGCATAAGAAATTAAGCTTGAGCTAATTACATCACTTTGAAACTTCTTTGTAATTCGGTTTCTTGTGAAAATTAATGTCACAAACCTAACTAACCATGTCGAAGACTTCATTCCTCATTCTTTCTTTTTTGATTTCGGGTACCGTTCTGGCTCAGAAAACTCAGATTGATACTTCTAAATACCCATCACTTACTACATTTACAACTCAGGAAGATCATGCCAACATTATGAATCAGCTGGGTATTAAGGAACTTCGACCAGGACCTAGTGGAAATCCATCGGCACCTAATGCTGCTAATTATGACGAATCGATTGCAAATCCTTGTCCCGATTTACCGGCTTTAATGATTACTGAAGATGGAAAAGAAGTTACTACTCCCGCTATGTGGTGGAATCAACGAAGACCGGAAATTATTGAAGGATTTGAGAAAGAAGTTTATGGACATATTCCAGACAATGTACCTGAGGTAAAATGGAAAGTTGAGATCACCGATAACGAATGGATAGGAAGAATACCAGTAGTCGCTAAAAAAGTAACCGGATATGTTGATAACAGTGCTTATCCTTTAATTGATGTGGAAATCGAAATGATGGTGGTAACTCCAACGAATGTGGAAGGCCCCGTTCCTATCTTAATGATGTTCGGAAACCCGCGGTTTCCGGCACCTGCGCAACCAAACCGGGATGATCTGGAAGCTATCAATGAATCATTTAAAGCAATGATGATTAAAAATGATCCGGATATGAAAGAGATGTTTGAGAAATACCCGGCCTATCAACCTATTCAGTCCGGTCAAAGTGGACCGAACTGGTGGGCACCTGCTCCAAACGGAGATTCTCCCGGTTCTGAACAATTACTAGCCAATGGCTGGGGCTACGCAACCATTTCTCCAGCGAGCATTCAGGCTGATAATGGTGCAGGATTAACAAGAGGAATTATTGGTTTGACGAACAAAGGTCAGCCACGGACACCTGAACAATGGGGCTCTCTACGAGCATGGGCCTGGGGAGCAGCACGTGGATTGGATTATCTGGAAACCGATGAACATGTGGACGCAACAAAAGTGGGAATTGAGGGCGTTTCCCGTTACGGGAAAGCAGCTCTTGTTACTCTCGCTTTTGAAGAACGATTTGCTGTTGGCTTGATTGGTTCTTCAGGAAAAGGAGGTGCTACACTGCATCGACGTTTTTTTGGTGAAGCTGTAGAAAGTTTGACCGGATCAGGCGAATATCACTGGATGGCAGGTAACTATGTTAAATACGGAGCTGAAAAATCGGAGTTTGGCAAAATGACTGGCTGTGATCTTCCCGTAGATTCCCACCAACTTATTGCGTTGGCAGCACCCCGACTAACATTCATAAGTTATGGAATACCTGAAGAAGGCGATGCCCTCTGGTTAGACCAGGTTGGAAGTTATATGGCTACCATAGCAGCTCAACCTGCTTTCACATTACTCGGAGCTGAGGGACTTGGTAAATCCAATAATTATATGACCGAAGTTATGCCTGAACCACAAACTAGTTTAATGGACGGCGAACTCTCCTGGCGACAACATATCGGTGGTCACACCGACCAACCCAATTACCAGTACTTTATACCATGGGCCAGCGAAAAACTAGGTTATGAAATGAAAGCCAGAGGTTGGGGGAATTGAGTTAACGGAAGATGATGTTTCTGAGTACTACTAAGATATATAACGAATAAGATATATAACGAACGAATCATTATTGAATAAGATTAAATTTAGCATCAATTGCTAATCATAATGTATCTACATGTTTGGACTGTTCAAGAAGAAATCAGAAAGAGAAAAACTTAATCAGAAGTACAAAAAACTACTCTCAGAAGCTCATCAGCTATCTACCTCTAACCGAACCTTAAGTGATAAAAAAATGCAAGAAGCCGATGAAGTGTTAAAAAAGATTGATCAGCTTCCGGAGTAAATTACTTAGCCCACCCTGAACTTCAGCTCCTCAATTTTTGTGAGAAGTTCATTTCGATCCATTTCGCGATAGCGTTCAGGAAGCAGTTCTTTGGACGTACATTCCAACACAGCGTTCAGTGTTTGTAGTTCTACTTCTTCTGGATACGTTGGAGGAATGAAGTCATTGAGTGCCAGATCCAGAATTTCCGGGGTTACTTTCTTCTTTCCTTCAGCAGCGGCACGGAATTTGGCTCGGGTTAGTGCCGCTTCCATATCTGCGCCGGAAAATGTTTTGAAGCCTTCTTCAATAATTGCCGGAATATAAGTTTCTGTCATTTGTAATCCGGTTTTCTTCTTCATCGCTTCGAATAATTCCACACGTTCTTCATTAGTGTGCGGTGGAAATAATGCCAAATGCTCTTCGGCTCTACCCTGTCGCTTTAAATCGATTGGCATTAAATCAGGTCGTGCCGTCATTAAAAACCAGATAATTTTACCCCGATTAGCAGTGTCGCTCATAAAAGTAGCAATCTGTGAAAACACCCGACTGGAAACACCACTGTCACCACTCGAGCTTCGATCCCCCAAATAAGCATCTGCTTCATCAATCATAACAGCTACCGGGGACATTGCCTTCAATAAGGAAAGGATTTTTTCCAGATTACCTTCCGTAACTCCCTGCCACTGACTTCGGAAATTTTTAAGCTTCACCATAGGCACTCCCACTTCACTCGAAAAACAGGTGACCAAAAAGGTTTTTCCTGTACCCACGGGGCCACATACCAAATAACCCATAGGCATAACATCCTGCCGTCCTTCTTTCAATGCTTTTACAGCCTGACGTAAATGAGCTTTAACAAATTTATGTCCGGCAACATTATCCAGTGAGTATGGATTCTCAACAAACTCTAGCAATCCATACGCTTCTGCTTCAATTAACTCTTTCTTGTTTTTAGAAAGGCTATCAAAGGTGATTTTCTCTTTATTCTCACGGGCATTAGAAAGTACGCTTCGGATATTTACATAATTCAATCCGGCTGTTTGTTGTGCAATGATTTCCGGCTTAACTGAAGAAATCTCTTTAAACTCATCATTCCGGGTTTCGAACTTTACAAAATCTAAGCGTTCTTTTTCTCCGGGAATCGTAATCTTGATTTCGGTCGTATATGGATTCTGAATTAACGTCTTGTTCAGATCAGGAAGATTTTCCGTGATCAACACTGTGGTAAAATCAGATGCCAGAAACATTGGATCGTGTGCCCATCTGGACAAATATACCAGCGAAGTGCGGTCTTCATTTCCGGTAGACCCGGTATCACTCATTGGGATAATGGTCTCAGCATAGTCAATAATTAATGCTACACTTTTCTTTTGATCCAGACGAAGTCGGAAGTATTGCTCCAGTAGAGAAAACACACGGACCGGATCTTTCGGCATTTTCTTGGCGTAATCGGTGCCCACTAAGCTATCTCGTCCCGCAATGGCCTGATTGAAATCAGCTTGCGATTCTTTATCTCTGAAATAGATACCTGAGGCTCTGTCATAGAAAATGACATAATCACGAGCTCCAAAAAACTCATCTGAAAGAAAGCTCTTCAGACGATGGAATTCTGTTCCTTCATCATTTTTGAGAGGCACTAAATCGTGCACATTGCCGTGTAGCAAAAAAGTATTAATCGTTCGGCTTAAGTATTTTCTTGCAAAATCCTGTGACCAGGCTGGATAATTGTCAAACATCTTTCTTTGAGTTACAAAGGTTCAGAGTAGCAAAGTTACAAAGTGAAGAAAGCTTTTCGCATTTGTCACTTTGCAGTTCTGTTACTCAATTAAAATGAGTTTCACTGTTTCAATTCTGCTTTGAGTCGCTTTACTAATTATGAACTTTTTGTCCTCTATAAGCACCTCTTCATTCACCGTAGGAATGCGCCCCAAATAATTTATTATGTAACCCGCTACGGTATCATACTCTGAAGGTTCCACAGGAAGTGTAATTTCTTCAAAGTTAGCAACGAGCTCCTCAATTTCAACATTTCCGGAAACCACGAACGTATTTGGAGAAAGTTTTTTCATGATTTCATCATCCACATCATGCTCATCCTGTATATCTCCAACTACTTCTTCTAGTAAATCCTCAATTGTTACCATCCCTGCTGTCCCACCATATTCATCCAACACAATAGCTACAGACATATTAGATTGACGGAATTCCGTTAACAAATCTTTTGATTTTTTACTGTATGGAACCAACTTAACGGGGCGAATAATCTCATTCAGTGTCTTGGGTTTGTTAAACAGATCATAAGCGAAAACAACTCCAATAACATCGTCTATAGAATCCTGGTAAATTGGAAGTTTGGAGTGTCCAGATTTAATAAACAGATCAAGCACTTCATCTAATGCTGTCTTCTTGTCCACCGCTTCAATCTCAATACGTGGAATCATCGAATCTTTTACTCTTTTAGTAGAAAGCTCCAGTACATTATGCAAGATTTCTGAATCATCCTGATCGATATCCTCGCTTCCACCACTTTCCCTGAGTTCTTTGAAAATCAGCTCTACATCCTGACGGCGGTACAAAGATACTGCTTCCTCAGCATCCGGCACCAACCATTTTATGAGAACATTAGAAGAGCTATTTGCCAGAACAATTAACGGCCGAAGTAGATAGTAGCATATCCTCAATGGAACTGCGATTATACTTACCATTACATCTGCTTGTGCTCTGAAAATAGCTTTAGGAAGAATCTCCCCAAAAATCATAATTAATACAGAAGCAATGATGGTCTGAACCATTAAAATCTGGAATTCAGTAGGGGTATGACTAAACCAGGCTTCTGAATATCCTATAACCGGATTGACCAGAAAAATAGCCATTAATGTCGCATAAAGTACATTAATAATATTATTCCCAACCAAAGTGGTTGTTAAAAAGGTCTCTGGGTTACTCTTAAAAAAATCCAGAGATCTGGCAATGAAACTGTTTTTTCGGGATGCCACTTCCAGCTTCAGTTTATTAGCCGTAACAAAGGCTATTTCAGACCCTGAGAAAAATCCGCTTAGAAAGATGGTTGCAACGATGAGGAGCCATTCCATAGTTATTTGGCTCCTGTTTTTTTAAGATTTGATATGCTACCCGATGGAGGCTCGTCGCTCATTAACGAAAATTTAGTTCTTATTTACCGGAGAAATTCGGTTTACGTTTTTCTATAAATGCCGAAGTTCCTTCCTTAAAATCAGCAGTGTCGAACAAATCTCCAAAAAGATTTGCTTCAGATTCAAAACCTGAATCTTTTCCTGCCTCTTTCACTGCTAATATAGCATTTTTTATAGCCAGAGGTGCCTGTTTTATAATCCCTGAAAGTATTTTTTTTGCTTCATCCAATAAATCTCCTTCAGCCACACTATTTACTAGGCCTAATCGAAGTGCTTCCTCGGCCTTTGCAAAACGTCCCGACATTATTAATTCCAATGCTTTTGGTTGCCCAACAATCTTAGTTAATCGTTGAGTACCTCCATATCCCGGAATTAAACCAAGGCTTACTTCAGGTAATCCAACAAGTGCATTTTGAGAAGCTATTCTTAAGTGACAGGAAAGCGCCAACTCAAACCCTCCTCCTAATGCATACCCATTGATTGCGGCCAATACAGGAATCGTTAAATCTTCTATTCTTTGAAAAACTTTATGTCCCCGCTTAGAAAGTTCTGTGGCTTTATTGGTATCAAAATCAGCGAACTCTTTGATATCAGCACCAGCTACAAAAGCCTTTTCTCCTGAGCCAGTTAAAATCAGAGCTCGAATAGCTTCGTTCTTCTCTATCTGATCTAATGCAGCATCCAGCTCAACAAAAACCTGATTATTAAGTGCATTAAGTTGTTTTGGACGATTTATAGTAAGAGTAGCAATTCCGGAATCTTCAACTTCCAGAATCAGCGTTTCAAAGTCTGTACTCATTCCTATTCCTTAACTCTTCTCTTTGGGGTTGTTTCAGAAGTTACGTCATCAGAAAGTTCATCCAAAATTGAATCGAAATCGAGTTCTGTTTCCCATTCTGTCGTGTATTCAGGAAGGATATCCTGATCCAGATCATCGATTAATTGCGAGGTTTCATCTACCTCGGTAAGCAAGTTATCCAACTGGAACCCAATTTCTTCAGGGTTGCTCATTGTCATCGACTGCTCGTAAATATACCGAACTGCATCTTCGATTGTTTCCAGATGAGTTTCACACACAAGATACTTTTCTTTAGCGATTTTAAATTTCTGCAAACGCTTTTGCATAATTGCAACTCGCCTTGATTTAGTGCGCTTAAGTTTTTCGGAGTCAATACTTTTAATTTCTTCTATCTGACGAACAACTTCTTCCTTAAGGTTAGTTTCTAACGAAGTATTCAAATAGATTTCATAACGCTTAATCAAATCAAGTAGCGTAAGATAATTGCCAAGCAACTCATCAATTTTCTTGCCGATGTTATCTAATAGTCCCTGAGAACTGTATGGAAGTTTATCAAAATTTTCCTGTACTAATTGAGCAAGGTGTTTAAGCACTAAAAACCGTTTTTGGCTTGCTGTATCTAAGGACTGGAATAGATCTTTTTCATTATTTGAGGCGTGACGTTCTTTTATTTTCTTAAGCTCTACCTTTTTTCTGAATCGCGGTAATTTTGGCACTACTCCCAAATACATTAGCTCAACCCCAAATACAGTGGATAGCAGAATATTGGATATATCAACGCTTAAATTGCTAAAGAACAAGGCTCCCAATGTTGAAGCAAGCAAAACACCCAAATTAATAGGGTTAAGAAAGGCTTCCCGGGTATAATTTATATTTAACTCGTCTGTAGACATTAACTATTATCTGAAGTGTCTTCGTTACTGGAAGTATCTTCCTTTTTGTTTCCTATCGTTTTTTCTGCGTGAATTTCTTCGGCATGCTTTTCAATTTCCGAGTAGAGCATACCCATTTCAGCTTTTACTTGTTGCAGAGTTTGTTTGGCCTTTTGCTTTTTTATTTCTGCATCAAGCTCTTCCTGCTTCAATTTTCCTGCTACTGTAGAAGGATCATCTTCATCCAGACTATCCATTGCTACATCAAGTCGGGCTTCTAGATTGGTAACTTTATCCTTTACTTTACCCAAAAATTCGTCTACCGATCCAAGCAATTCATCGGCATTCATATTGTTCAAAGCCTGAGCAATCTTGCCTTTCTGTTCAGTTTGTTTTAATCGCTCTTTTGCCTCTTTAATACGTCGGTAGTGATCCTTGTATTCCTCTTTAAGACGTTCGCGTTCCTGTTCACTTCGGGTACTCATGATGGTAGCCTGTTAGCTTTTCTCTTTGTTGCCAACGGATTTTGTTGGAGAAGCTTCTTCTTTTTCTGGCTCTTCATCAATAGAAATAGATCCTGAAGACTCACCCATCTCAAGTTTAAACTGCTCTACCAACTCATGTGCTCTGATTTTTTCCGCATTGGCTTCGATTTCCATTGTTTGTGTATCAATGCTGTCTAAGGCGATTTCCATACGAGCTTCGTTTTTAGCTGATTCCTCGTTGATACGGGAAATCATCTCATCATGAGTCTGATCAATACCACCGACCTCAAACTGCTCTAATGTATCCGCAATTTTAGATTGCCATTCTGCACGTTCGCTGGCGCGTAATGCTTCTTTGGCTTCCTGAATCTTGCGGTCTTTCTCACGCATGAACACTTTCTTCACCTTAAGTGCTTTTTCATACGCACGTTCGGCAAACTGAAGCTGATCTTTTGAATGAATGATGGTCTCTTTCGCTTTTTCTAACTGAAGAGCATACCCTTCTGCAATGTCATCTCTTCCGGCTTTGATTGCGGACTTAATTTTAGAGGTAAGATCAATAATTTGTTTTTCGTTGCGCTTTACTTCTTTTTGAAGCATGATAAGATTCGCTTTTACCGTTGCGATATTCTCATTCATTTGAGGAATCTGATCATTCAGCTCCCGAATATTCTGCTCTAAAATTAATTTTGGATTCTCCATGGAGCTGATAACTCCACCGAACATTGATTTGATAGCGCGAATAAATCTTTTTAACATCGTTTTTACCGTATTTTTATGCCCTTTATGTATCAGGAACTAAGTTAACTGATTATTATCGTAATTCAACATGCTAAAGCTCAAATGCCCTTGTGCCTTCGCTGTCACTAATATGAGTAACCAAACGTTCAGGTTCAGGTTGCTCATTGCTGATTTCCACCGCCCCATATAATTGCTCTGTAACAGCTTCAATCGTGGCTGGCTTGTTCGTGTATCCTGTCAAAATTGTTTCACCTTTCGAGATTTTGTCTCCAACTTTCTTTTTAAGTGAAATTCCGGCTTCAGGATCAATTACATCTTCAATACTTTTCCTGCCTGCTCCAAGCTCCAGAGAAGCCATACCAATTTCATAAGAATTCATTGATTTTATAAATCCATCATACTGGCTTTGCAGTTCAAATTCATAGGTCGCTTTAGGATAAGTATGCACATTCTTAACCACCGAAGAATCCCCGCCCTGCTCTTCTACAATATCAATCCATTTCTGAAATGCTTTGCCATTGGAAATTACTTCTTCACTTTTTTTGATTCCTTCTTCCACACTTCCAGCTTTATCACCCAAATGAATCATGGTTCCTGAAAGTAGGTTAGATAGCTTAAGAATATCATCGGGTCCATCACCATTAAGTGCATGAATACATTCCTCAACCTCCAGCCAGTTACCAATGTTAAAACCTAATGGTTGATTCATATTTGTAAGATATGCGATTGTCTTTTTACCAAACTGATCGCCAATCCTTACGAGGGCCTCAGCAAGTTCAATAGCATCGTCTATGGTCTTCATAAAAGCGCCGGAACCATATTTAACGTCTAGTACAAGCGCATCAATTCCCTCAGCCAGCTTTTTACTCATGATACTTCCGGCTATGTATGGAATGAACTCTACAGTAGCTGTTACATCACGAAGTGCGTATAACTTCTTGTCTGCCGGTGCGATTTCTTTAGTCTGCCCGGCAAGTACCAGATTGTGTTTTGAGATGATTTCGACATAGCGCTCGAGATTCATATCCGTATAAAATCCTGGAATAGATTCCAATTTATCGAGTGTGCCGCCGGTATGTCCTAACCCTCTTCCTGAAATCATAGGTACCGGAACCCCTGCAGCGGCAACGACCGGAGCAAGAATTAACGAAAGTTTGTCTCCTACACCTCCGGTAGAATGCTTGTCGACTTTTTTCCCTGGAATAGATGATAAATCAACGATAATTCCTGAATTAAGCATTGATTCAGTTAAAGCTGCTGATTCTTCTGTATTCATTCCGTTCAGAAAACCGGCCATCAAGAATGCACTTACCTGGTAGTCCTCGATATCGTTACCGGTATAAGCCTGAACGATGTATTTAATTTCATCACTATTCAGGCTTTCTCCATCCCGTTTTTTGCGAATAAGGGAAACTATGTTATACTTAGAGTTCATAGACCAAGTATAGGTCAATTCAGCATTATTTTCTCACTTTAACCTGATTTTCTTTGATCAAAGTAATAGCCGATCAAAATCTGTACAGATTGGAAGAATTCCTTCCTGATGAAGTTGAACTAACGACTTATGATCCATTAAAAGAGTTGCCGGATTCTACCGGATTTGACGCTCTTATTCTTAGAACTGCTTCTAAACTTAATCCAGAATCTTTTCCTACAATCCCTGAATCACTGAAATTCGTTGGAACGGGCTCTTCGGGTAGTGATCATGTTGATATCAACTACTTAAGGTCGAACAATATTTACTTTGCAGATGCACTGGGTAATAACTCAAGAGCTGTGGCTGAATATGTAATGACCTCCCTCCTTTTATGGAAAGAAAAAAAAGGCAGAGAGCTTACTGACTACACCTACGGCATCATTGGTGTTGGCCATGCTGGTTCTGCTGTGGCAAAAATCTTTGCTGATTTTGGGCTAACGACCGTGCTTTATGACCCCCCCAGAGCTGAACGAGATCCTGATTTTAAATCTGCATCTCTGGATGAAGTACTGAATTGTGATGTCCTCACCTTTCATGCTCCTTATTCGGATTCAGGAAGCCACTCAACCAAATACTGGCTTAATGAAGAAAAGTTGATGGGCAGAAACTTCGAGCTGATCATTAATGCTGCCAGAGGAGGAGTGATTGATGAAACAGCTGTTTCAGAGGCGATGGACTCAGGCTCCATAAAAAATATTATTATTGATGTGTGGGAAGATGAGCCCAACTTTAATCCGGATTTTGCCAAACGAGCATTCATTGCGACTCCTCACATTGCCGGATATTCAGAACAATCTAAACTTAATGCCAGCAAAATGGTATGTGAAGAATTGTGTCACTTTTTTGACTTAGAATGCCCTCCAACCACAAATCTTTATACAATAAAAGAGTTAAAACCAGCTCATATAAAATACACCCTTGAGGACTGGCTACTTCGCCTACATCCCATCAAAGAATATGATGCTGCTCTTCGGGATTTAGCAAAACGACCGGACAAAGCTATTCTTTTTCAGAAACTGAGAACCGATCGGCCTTATCGATTTGAATACTCTTATCTACAAGTTATAACAATGGAATCTATCCCAGATGAATTGAGAACACTTGGGCTAACTACCTAATATGAGTAAGGTCCATTTCTTCATGGTTTTAATACTAGCTTTCGGTTCAGCCCAAGCTCAGGAATCGGACTCCTTCTATATTGATTTGAGTATACCTACTGCAGATCAGGAGACCGACTATATGTGGAGGACAATCCGAGATATTTCTTTCTTTGATGAATTCGGTTATAGTCTTTCTCTTCCTGAAGGAGAAATAATTGAATCACTAAAAAAGAAATCGCGTGAGAATACACTCAGTGATGATGATTATCGGGAACTTTTATTATTTATGAAGAAAAAAGTTTATAAAAAGTCCGATTACGACGAAGGCTATAAAAAAGTATCTACCGCGATTCCTTTGCTTGAGTCCTTTTTGGAAGAAATCAAAAACACTGAAAGAAACTGGGACTTCAAACTTTTTGAAACCTATCGGGTTGTATTAACTTTATATGGACCGGGTGGGAGCTATAATCCTGACGATGGAAGCATACTTCTATACACGACAAAAAATGGGGACTTCAAGCAATACAAAAACCCGGCTAATACTATTATTCATGAAATCACCCACATTGGAATGGAAGAGTCGATTATACTACGATATCAACTACCGCATGGTGTAAAAGAACGAATTGTTGACACTTTTGTATCGCTAAACTTTCAATCACAACTACCTGATTACCGAATCCAGAATATGGGTAACACGGAAATTGATTCACTCTTTTCTACAAAGGAAGACCTTTACAACCTGGAAGAAGTCATTCAGAGTTTCCTGAAAAAGAACTAATATGTTTTGCCATATTTATTAGCTTTTCTTTCGTCTGCTAGCCCCTTTACTCCCTCCTCCTAAAAATACACCTGCGCCTAACAGAAAGCCGAAATCATACCAACCGCCGGTATTATTGATGGCATACACGGCAATATCATCTTTAAACAGGCTCCCAATAAAACTGAATGGAGCAATAATCCCGTGCCAAAGCCCACTCCAGAAACCATACGGTTCTGCAGTCACCGCCGGATCAATGGCTACTACTTCCGCACAAGACATCACCAAAAACATCACTATTAAAAATCCCAATACTCTCTTTTCCATGGTTATTCCCATTTTTTAATTATTGATGTACAAAAGGCTAATTATCTGATATGAAGATTTCATTAACCCGGTTTTGGTACTGGATTTTGGAAATTTTGTTACTTAATCGAAGGTTTTAGTCCTTCAAATTTAAACCAAACAAACTTTCCGCAACTCCACTCGTCTTCTCTACTACTTCCTCCAAACTTGTCTCAAAAATATCAGCGAGTTTCTGGGCAGTGAATTTCATGAAGGCTGGTTCGTTTCGTTTACCTCGTTTTGGAGTTGGTGAGAGATAGGGCGCATCCGTTTCGAGCACCATTTTGTCGAGTGGAAGCTGAGCTACTGTTTTATCGACGCCACCATTTTTAAACGTGACCACTCCCCCAATTCCTAAATGAAGCCCCATATCAATCGCTCGTTTGCCTTGCTCAACAGTTCCGTTAAAGCAGTGCCAGATACCGGTCAGGCTTCCATCCTGTTCTTCTTCAACCAAGTTCAGTAAATCCTGTGTGCTTTCCCGATTATGAAGAATGATTGGTTTCTTTACTTCCTTTGCAACTGAGCAATGAATCTTAAGACTTTCTTTCTGTTGATCCACATGATCGGTACTCCAATAATAATCCAGTCCGGTTTCTCCGACTCCGTAGAAGTCATCCCTTAGACAAAACTCATGCAATTCCTGTGCAAAGTTTTTAGTGATATTTCCATCCACATCACAGGGATGGACACCAGCCATTTTGTAGAATTCAATTTCAGGGTGACTCAGTTTCTCCATTTGATCAATAGAACTGAAATCAATTGCAGGCATAAAAATTGCTTTCACACCTGCCTCAACTGCACGAGTCATCACTTCTTCTCTGTCTTCATCAAACTGTTCTAAATAAATGTGCGAATGTGTATCAATCATAGCCTCTCCTTATGATAGTTTTTTAATCCAGTAATTGGATTCTTCTGAACATCTTTGATATTTATGCCTCCTTCATTAAAAATTTCCCTGAAAGTTGTTTCAAAATGAAAGGCTGTAGTTCCGGTTAGCTTAACTGGATATTGTTTTAGTCCTTCCTTGAAATGATCTTCTAACTTATTCAGTAAAACCTTTATTGTAACCTGAGCTTTTGCTTTTAGATATTCAGTATCAATAAACCCGGATACATCTCTCATTACCTTTGCACCAATTTGCTTGGATTTAGTAGAATCCTGAAACTGAAGGAATAAAGCTTCATCATCCAGCTTCTTATTTTCCTCAATTACTTCTTTGATGAAATCAGGAGCCTCGCCTTTAAAATAATCTCCAAGTACCAGTGCTCCAATATTACATCCGCTTCCATAATCTCCTTCCGGATACGCTTTAGAGGACATTAAATCGACTAGTTTTCCTTCATGCATAAAGCCAGCACTCGAACCCGTTCCTGAAATCACAATAAAGCCACTTTCATCCCCAAACAAAGAAAGTCCCGCACCTTCAATATCTGTTTTAATTTCTATACCAGAGTTTGGGAATGCTTCTTTCAAAAATTTCTCAACTCTTTCCGCCTGATCCCATTGGCGACATCCAGCACCATAAAAGTATAGTTGATCTATGTGTTTATTTGAAAGCTGAGGAAGCAGCTCATCAAAAATAATTGCCTCGATTTCTGTATCTGCCCTGAAAACAGGGTTCAATCCTGATGTATTGATTTGCTGTTCTTTGTCTCCATCCACAAGTATCCAGCTGGTTTTTGTGGCACCAGAATCTGCAATAAGTAGCCGCATGTTTTTTGTTCAAAGATAACGATAATTCTGGCTATCATTCAGCCAAGGAGTCGCCATGAAAATAACATATACAAATTATCTTAAAATCGATGAGCTCGTTGAGCTTCAACAGCTTAAATCAAACCCGGAAGAACATGATGAGATGTTGTTTATCATCATACATCAAACCTATGAACTTTGGTTTAAGCAAATTTTGCATGAATTCGGAAAGCTTAGAACGGAGCTTGAGTCTGGTAACACCTGGAATTCTGTAAAAACACTACGAAGAATTCTAACCATAATGAAAACTCTGGTTTCTCAGGTAGATATTCTGGAGACCATGACGCCGCTTGAATTCAATAGTTTCCGGGCTTTCCTGGGACAATCAAGTGGATTTCAGTCTCTTCAATTCAGAGAAGTTGAAATTCTGTGTGGCCTCAGACTTCCTTTAATGATAGACGCACATAAAGACAATCCCAGACATGTTGAGACATTAAAATCCAGAATGGATGAACGAACTTTATGGGAAAGCTTCGGAGTGTATCTCACTAAAAAAGGATACTCTGTACAACCCAAACGGGAAAATGAAGCGGGCTTGATGTTCAATCCTTCAGAAGAAATCCAACAAACCTTAATTAAGGTGATGCAAAATGAGCCGGAACTGGCATTGGTTTGCGAACTTTTTGTGGATTTTGATGAGGGTCTTCAGGAATGGAGATATCGTCACGTGAAGATGGTGGAACGAACCATCGGTAAGAAAAAAGGAACCGGTGGATCACCGGGAGTTAAATACCTTAAAACAACTACCGATCATGCTATTTTCCCGGACCTTTGGGCAATACGGTCAGAGTTTTAAGTCCTTTCAGCTTGATTTTATCACTCATTTTTTTAGATTAAGCCAAATATAATAGTGGCTTAACAAAAAGGGGTAAAGTATGAATTGTCCAAACTGCGGGGGAATTCCCGTAACATTTAAAGATTCCTTTATAATCAATAAAGAAAAACTTCAGGATGCTCAAAGAGGTATAATAAGGTGTTCCAGCTGTAATGCAGAACTTACCAACAAAACTAATAAGTTCGGGATGATTGAATTCAAATCTCCTTTTTACATTTATTTTTCTCTATTTCTTATAACAATGATCACCTTATCCTGGGCTTTCTTTTTTAATTATGATCTGCTTTTGGGGGATGTTTCGCCTTTATTTGGTATTGTGGGTGGAGTTGTATTGTTTGGTATAACCGTTACCGGAGCTACAAAAATTGCAGTTGAACATCGTTATCTTAAAATTTTTGATCCAAAGGATGAGATAAAAGTGGAGAAAAAAGTATCCCTTTTGGGTTTTATACTTTTACTAGCTTATGCCGTACTTGTAATTTTTGGTTTTGGGTACCTTAATGATCTGGCTTTGGAAGAAAAATTCAACTCAACTCTTACCATTATTTTATCAATTGTATATCTAGGTATAACAATTTTCATCGCTTTCCTGATCTATAAAGTAGCCATTCATGACAAAGCAACTCCTGCAGAATAATTATTATGACTTAGAACGATAGCTGTTCTATTTTGATTTCTGTACAAAATGATCATAGCTATAAAATTAAATGTCAGAAATTAACCAGCTAGCAGAACGACTTATTCCTCACTATTCACATTTTGATGTTGCCAATAGACTGTTATTTACTGGGCATTCACATCAAGCCTGGCCGGATGTAGCACGAGAAGGGCAAACCGAGTATTTCGATGTATGTGCCCGCGATGTAGATACGAAGTGGGAAAAATCCTTTGAGAAAACGGAAATTCTTCGAAACTATCTTCGCGACTATTATGACGATCCTGATGGATTGTACTGCCGTGAGGAGAGTACTCATTTTCTGATGGTAAGCTTACTTAGTAGTTTTGATCTGAAGAATAAACCAAAGATCATCACTACAGACGGGGAGTTCCATTCCATGGATCGGCAACTTCGACGTTTACAGGAAGAAGGTTTAGAGGTTGTGAGTATTCCAACCGATCCGGATGAAAACTTTGCTCAAAGAGTAATCGCAGAAATTGATGTAAAAACCTCTGCTATTATGCTATCAAGAGTGTATTTCCAGACCAGCTTGGTAAACACACATCTTTCTGATATCGCCGCTGCCGCCAGAATTCAGGGAATCCCTGTTATTATCGATGACTACCATGGAACCAATGTTGTACCCTTATCTATTCGTAAAGAAGGCTTGGAAGATTGTTTTATTCTGATTGGAGGTTATAAATACCTTCAGTGGGGCGAAGCAAATTGTTTTCTTCGTTTTCCAAAAGAGTGTGAATTGCGTCCGGTGGTAACCGGTTGGTTCGCTTCCTTCAGTACGCTGGAACATCCAAGAACAAACGACCCTGTTCAGTATGACAAATCTGATCAACGCTTTGCCAGTGCCACCTACGATCCTTCCTCTCAATTCCGTGCAGCTAAAGTCGTGGAGTTTTTTCAGGAACAAGGCTTAACCCCTGCTGTACTCCGAAAACAATATGAATCACAAGTTGGCTTACTCCGGTCATTGTTTATTGAGAAAGATTTTGATCCCAAGCTCATTCGGTTAACCCACAATGAGCCTCTTTCAAGGAATGGAGGTTTTCTTTCACTCACTTCCCCAAAAGCACGTGAAATCAGAGCAGATTTACTTTCGCGTGGAATTTTTACTGACGCCCGAAATGAAATTCTGAGGTTAGGACCTGCACCTTATACGACTGAAAAGCAGATTGAAGATATGATACAGGAATTATCAAAAAGTATGGATGAGCTTTAAAACATTATTCTTGATAAGCTTCTTTTGTATTTCATCTCATGGGTTTTTGTATGCGCAGAGTTCATCATATACTATTTCAGGAACAGTAGTTGAAAAGGGAACTAATGAACCACTAGCCGGAGCTCAGGTATTTTTAATAGGCACAACTTTCGGCATTGCAGCTGATGGCGAAGGGAATTTCACTTTAAAGAATATTCCTGAAGGAATTTTTGAGTTAAGTGTCTCTTTTCTTGGCTATGAATCAGCAAGTATTACAGTTAATACCAATTCAATTGAGCCTGCATATTCCTTTTTTCTGGAACCTAAGATTTATGAGCTGGATGAAGTTACAGTAACTCCAGATCCCAAAATATGGAGAGAGAATTTTGAAACATTTAAAAAAATATTCATTGGTACTGGTCCATTTTCCGGTAACACAGAAATCAAAAATCCTGAGGTTCTTTCTTTTGATTTTGATCCATATGAAAGACAGCTAACCGCAAGCGCTACGGAAATGCTTGTTATCGAAAATAAAGCACTCGGATATACTATTAATTATTACCTGGACTATTTTATAATCAATTACAGAGAGGGTTCATCCTTTTTTATAGGTCGTACTTTTTTTATTCCGATGGAAAGCAAAAGAAAGCGGATTAACAATCGCTGGGAAAGAAATCGTAATAAAGCCTATTACGGGTCATTTCTTCATTTCAGCAAAGCCTTAATCAATGGCATTACTGAAGAAGAAGGTTTCGTTACAAGAGGAGAAAAGAGAGAATCTAAAGCCCGGTATGTTGGGGATACCACTATTCCTTCCGATGTTTACTTTAGTCAGTTTGATAGCAGCACATATGTTTTCAAATTCATAAATTTCATAAACGTAACTTTTCTAAATGAAAAGGAAGACAAGTCTTATCTGGAATATATTTTGAATCCTCTGGACAGAAATCCAAGAACTAAAACAACTCTTCAAAACTCATCTTTTACACTATCGGAAGACTCGGTCTTGATGGACAAATCCGGTTATCTATATCAACCAAATGCCCTCATTTTAGATGGATACTGGGCTTTTGAAAGAGTTTCTGACATGCTCCCAATCAATTTTGTTCCCTCTGAAAAATAATTTTGTAAGGAATAACTCTTTGCCGGGTCTTACATAAATAACACATAGGTACAACCTTCAAAAATTCATTTTGTATTTACATATATCGAACATATATTCTTTTTGGATTTTAGAGTGACACAGGTTGACACCCTCCCTGCTTAACTTTTGGGAAATAAATTTTAATAACACGGTAACAATCATGGCTGACGAAAATAAATTAAAAGCACTCGACATTGCAGTAGGTCAAATTGAAAAACAACACGGAAAGGGAACCATCATGAAGCTGGGCGATGATGCCCATCAGGATGTAGATGTAATTTCTACTGGTTCTATTATGGTGGATTATGCGCTAGGTGTACAGGGTGTTCCAAGAGGTAGAATCACTGAAATTTATGGTCCAGAAGCCAGTGGTAAAACAACGCTGGCACTTCAGGTAATTGCTCAGGCACAAAAAAATGGTGGTTATGCTGCCTTTATTGATGCTGAGCATGCTTTTGATCCAAGATATGCACGAGCGCTCGGTATCAACACTGAAGAGTTATTGGTTTCTCAGCCTGATAGTGGAGAGCAAGCGCTTGAAATCACTGAAACCCTGATTCGCTCCGGAGCCCTCGACGTAATCGTTGTTGATTCTGTTGCCGCACTGGTTCCACGAGCTGAAATTGAAGGTGAAATGGGAGATTCTCATATGGGACTTCAGGCTCGCTTGATGTCTCAGGCTCTTAGAAAAATCACAGGTATCGTAAATAAAACAGCTACCTCTTGTATTTTCATTAATCAGGTACGGGAAAAAATTGGTGTGATGTTTGGTAACCCTGAAACCACTACCGGTGGACGCGCCCTTAAATTCTACTCTTCAGTACGTTTGGATATCCGACGTATCGGTGCACTTAAGAAAGGTGATGAAGTAATCGGAAACCGAACTAAAGTGAAAGTAGCCAAAAATAAAGTCGCTCCTCCTTTCAAAGTGGTTGAATTCAATATTATGTACGGAAAAGGAATCTCGAGAATTGCTGAAGTACTGGATTTGGCTGTTGATTATGACATCATTCAAAAACGTGGTAGCTGGTTCCGGTACGATGGGGAGCCTATTGGGCAGGGCGCTGATGCCGCAATGCAATTCCTTGAAGAGGATTCAGAGCTTTGCGATAAGATTGAAAAAATAGTCCGCGACCGCCTCAGAGGTATTGTACCACAGGATGAGGCAGAAGATAAAGCAGAAGAAAAAGAAGCTGCTGTTGCAGAAGCCTGATAAAAAAAGATATGATGAGGGGGTCGCTAAGCTACTTCCCTCTCCTATTTCTGAAATTAAAGTTCAGAAAAAAAACACCTACCGCTTTTCTTTATTTGTTGAAAACCAATTTCTTGTAGGAGTTTCAGACTCTACTCTCACCACGTTTAACTTAAAAAAAGGCACCCTTCTTACTCTATCCTTACTCAAGGATATTCTCAAGAAAGAAGATATATGGGCGATTAAAGAATATTGTATTCGATTACTAGGTAGACGTGATCATGCAAGAAATGAATTAAGAGATAAAGCCCGCAAAAAAGGATTTCCGGCACAGGCCATTGAAGAAGTATTAGATGAACTCACGGATAAGAAGTATATCAATAATGCTTCATTCGCCAAAAAATTCGCTCTCGATAAATTTGAGTTCAATAAATGGGGACCAAATAAAATAAGATCAGAATTGTTTAAAAAAGGGATTTCTAAAGCAGAAATTAATCGTGTAATTGATGATATCTCTGCATCAAAGCAAACAGATGTAGTACGTGATTTGATTCAAAAGAATAAAAGAAAATTTCTAAGAGCTGAACCCGCGAAACGGAAAAAGAAAATCTTCGATTTTTTGTTGCGAAAGGGCTATGATTCAAATACTATTCTAACACAAATGCCAAAGCTGCTAGAGATCATAGAAGAATGAAAAACATCACACTTGAACGGGTCGTACGTTTTGCGGTAGGAGCAACTGCTCTTGGCGTAGTGGGGTTGATTTTATATAACTACAGTACCTTAGTTGCATACTTGGTTTTGGCTATGATCTTAAGCTACATTCTGGACCCATTAGTTAATCGCCTTCAAAGGATGGGACTAAATAGAACGCTTGGAATTACCCTTACTCTTTCTGCAGTCATTTTGTTTGTGGTTTATATCTCCACCAATGTAATTCCGATATTTGTTGCGGAGATGATTGAACTCGCTAACAGTTTGAGTATTGAAAATATTCAGAGAATCGCCAGCAACATAGAGGCAAGGCTTACAAGTCAGTATGAGTTTATTCCTGAAAACTTTCTCGAAGATAAGGTCTCTGCTGTAATTATTGAATTATTTGATTTTGGAAGATTGTCTACCGTTTTAAGTGATGTTGTAGGTGTTTTTACTAATATTTTCTCTGCTGTTTTAGTTGTTCCATTTGCTGCCTTTTTCTTTTTAAAAGACGGAACTAAAATCCGTAGAGATATACTCACACTTATACCCAACAAGTATTTTGAGACCTCTCTTACTTTGATTGATAAGATTGAAAAGAGACTTGGACTTTACTTTAGAAGTGTTCTTTTGCAAAGTATTTTAGTGGCATTCACTTCATGGTCTACCCTAAGCATTGCCGGCTTGGATAACTCACTTTCCGTTGGTATCTCGGTTGGTATCGCAAATACTATTCCTTATTTCGGCCCAATCATTGGATACCTCCTTTCTATCATCATCTCCATTATTGAAACCGGTGATTTCTCTCTTGTTTTAGTATGTATGATTGCAATTTTTGTGGTTCAAATGCTGGATAATCTGGTATTTCAACCTTTTTTGTTTTCCCGTTCTGCAGATATGCATCCGGTAGCCATTTTGTTCATTATCCTTGTTGGAGCAGAAACTGCTGGTATACTGGGAATGCTGATAGCTATACCTATTGCTACCGTGATTAAAATTACTATCAATCAGGTTTCATGGAGCTTCAATAACTATCAGGTTTTTAGAATTGAAGCACCGCCCCCTCAACCTTCCCCACCTCAAATTACTTAAAACTCCTGCTGCCGATACACCGAAAGTTTTCCTATCTTCAGAAAGCACTTCAGCAACATTTAAAGATCAGGCTCTTTTGAAGAACATTGTTGTTTTTGCCTCAGGTTCAGGCTCAAACTTTCAATCCATTATTGACGCAGTTCAGACTGGCAAAATACATGCCCGTATTACCGGACTTATCTCTAATAAAGATGGAATTAAAGCGCTGGATCGGGCTTCAAGCAATTCAATTCCAACAGCTATTCTCTCTGAAAACGAATTCTTCTCTTTCAAAGAGTATTCAGAAACTCTACTTGAACAACTTTTCGATTGGAATGCTGACCTGATTGTATTGGCTGGCTTTCTAAGAAAAATACCCGATAACGTTATTCAGGCTTATCAAAACAGGATTCTGAATATTCATCCTTCTCTTCTTCCCAAATATGGGGGAAAAGGTTTTTATGGTCTGAATGTCCATAGATCCGTTATTGAATCAGGTGATACTATCTCTGGCTGCACTATACATTTGGTTTCTGAAAAATACGATGAAGGTCCTATACTTGATCAAGCAAAAGTACCAGTTCTCGATAATGATACTCCAGAAGAATTGGCTGCACGGGTTCTTGAACAGGAACATAAACTCTATCCACAAGTAATTTCTGACTACTTAAAAACTCTTAACTAACAATGGCTTTAAAACCTCTCTCCTCACTTCCAAAAACCCCTCTAACCATAAAACGCGCATTACTATCCGTATCTGATAAGTCGAAATTGATTGAATTAGCTACTGCTTTGAATAAAGCGGGTGTTGAACTTATTTCAACCGGAGGAACGGCCAAAGCCATTGCAGATGCAGGCATTAAAGTAAAAGACGCTTCTGAAGTTACCGGATTTCCTGAATGTCTGGATGGAAGGGTGAAAACTTTACATCCTAATATTCACGGTGGAATTTTAGCCAGAACCAGTCACCAACCTGATAATGAAGAGTTGGAAAAACTGAACATTAAACCTATTGAATTGGTGGTAGTGAATCTTTACCCATTCAAAGAAACCATTGCAAAACCTGATATTACACCAGCTGAGGCTACAGAATTTATCGACATCGGTGGACCAACCATGATTCGTGCATCAGCAAAAAACTTTGCCCATGTATGTATTCTTTCATCCCCAACTCAATATGATGAGTTTATTAAGGAAGTTGAATCAGGAAAGGGTGTAAGTTTTGAAACAAGAAAAAAGCTCGCCAAAGATGCTTTTAAGCATACAGCGGATTACGACTCTGCAATTTCTAATTATTTTGACAGTATTGTTGATGAAGAGCCTTCTACTCAGTTTAATATCTCCCTGCCTCTTTCCCAGGAATTAAGATATGGGGAAAACCCTCATCAGAAAGCTGCAGTATATGGAACCCAGGAGAATGCTATTGATTGCTTTCACGGTAAACAACTGAGTTATAATAATTATCTGGATGTGGATGCAGCTTTGAATATCATCTCAGATTTCAAAACCGGTAAACCAGCATGTGCCATCATCAAACATACAATTCCTTGCGGAGTTGGAATTGGAGATTCTTTAAATGAGGCTTATGAAAGAGCTTTTAGTACTGATACTGTTTCTCCTTTTGGTGGGATTGTAGTAGTCAATCAGGAATTAGATTTAATAACCGCTCAATCGATTGATAAAATTTTTACTGAAATTATTATCGCTCCTTCATATTCAAAAGAAGCTGAAGAATTACTTACTCTGAAAAAGAATCGTCGATTAATCAGAATAAAAGAATCAGTAAATACCGATTCTGCTATCACTTATCGTTCTATTTTTGGTGGATTGCTAAAACAAGACGCAGATTCGGAACCTTTTGACGATTCAGAGTTTAAGGTGGTAACTACAAGAAAACCTTCAGAGGCTGAAATGGAAGACTTACTCTTTTCCTGGAAAGTGGTTCGCCATGTGAAATCGAATGCCATAGTATATGCAAAGGATGGCAGAACGCTCGGAATTGGCTCCGGACAAACAAGCCGTGTTGATTCCTCTGAAATAGCTGTAGCAAAAGCCAAAAAAGAAGGGCTAGATCTTGAAGGTTCAGCAATAGCTTCAGATGCATTCTTTCCTTTTTCAGATGGTATTGAAGCTGCGGCAGAGGCTGGAGTAACAGCAGTAATTCAACCCGGAGGAAGTATTAGGGATGAAGAAGTAATTGCGAAAGCAAATGAATTTAATATGACCATGATTTTTACAGGAAAACGTCATTTTAAACACTAATTTTTCGTCTAATTTATTGTGCATTTAATGATTCGCAAAAAGGGTCTCAATATTGTATTTTCCATCCGAAATTTCATTAGCACTAACATCAACCTACTAACTAGTTAAAATGTCCGACAGGTTTGGAATTCCATCGCCTAAATCATCCAAAACTCCCCCGAAAAAGGGTATTTTTGATTTTCTTTATACTGATATTGCTATCGATTTAGGTACTGCTAACACTTTGATTTACTCTCGCGGAGAGGGAATAGTTTTAAACGAACCTTCAATCGTAGCGCTCAACCAACAGAATACACCTGTTGCAACCGGACATGAAGCAAGGTTGATGCACGAGAAAACTCACCGCAAGATCAGAACAGTCAGACCACTTCGTGACGGCGTCATCGCAGACTTCGAAGTAGCGGAGCAGATGATCAAAGGAATGATCTATAAAGTGAAGAAAAAATGGTATTCAACTACCAGACAGATGGTAATATGTGTGCCCAGTGGAATTACTGAAGTTGAACGTCGTGCAGTTCGTGATAGTGCTGAACATGCAGGTGCCAAAGAAGTACATTTGGTTGATGAACCCATGGCTGCCGCAATTGGAATTGGACTTGATGTTCACGAGCCAGTTGGAAATATGATTGTGGATATCGGGGGTGGAACTACTGAGATTGCCGTAATTGCTCTTTCAGGTATTGTTTATGCTCAATCCGTTCGACTGGGTGGTGATGAGCTAAATGATGATATCATCAATTATTTCAGAAGAAATCACAACTTATTGATTGGTGAACGAACTGCTGAGAAAATTAAATGTGAGATTGGTTCTGCAGCTCCTCTTGATGAAGAATTGGAAATGATCACCAAAGGACGTGATCTTGTAAATGGAGTTCCAAGAACCCGCCATATTACATCTAAAGATGCCCGTGAAGCAATGGCGGAATCTGTAAATACAATTGTTGAGTCTATTACTAAGTCATTAGAGCAAACACCTCCCGAGCTTTCTGCCGACATTCTTGATCGCGGAATTATGCTTACCGGTGGTGGAGCCTTGCTTAAGAATCTCGACAAACTGATTATGGAAACAACCGATCTCCCAGTACATATTGCAGAAGATCCATTGACTGCTGTTGTTCGTGGAACCGGTGCCATCCTGGAGAATCTGGAATACTATCGTCCTGTAATTGAGTCCAATAGATAATTTTGAATGCGATTTAGAGTTTTTAAAGTTGAGAATGCTACCGATTACATATTAACTGCCCTTCTTCTTGTCTGCGCACTCTCTATTGCTATAAATCGTCATCAAGATGGAATTAATAATCTTCGTCAGTTTTCAATTACCATTGTCAGCTTGTTAGAAGAACCTCTCTCCAACATCAGAGTTTACCGCCAAGCTCTGAATACAAACACGTACCTCCAACGGCAAAATATCCTCTTACAGGATGAATTGAGTCGTTTAAGAGCTATTGAACAGGAAAACAGAGAGCTTAGAAACTTACTTGGGTTCAAAGATAAAAGTGAGTATGGCTTAAAGCCTGTCACATTTGTAAGTAAAGAGCTAACGGGGTTAAATAATAGTTTTACAATTGATGCAGGTTTCCGGGAAAATATCACAAAAGGAATGCCTGTAATCACTTCAGATGGTTTAATTGGGAAAGTGGTACTTACGAGTGGCTATTATTCTCAGGTGATGCCTTATTATAATAATCTTTTCAGGGTAAGTGCTCGTGTACTAGAAACCCGTTCAACCGGAATCGTAAGTTGGTCCGGTGAAAATATGTCTGAACTTGTTATGGATTTTGTACCCAAAACAGTTCCTATTGATTCCGGGTTTGTAATTGAGACCTCAGGTTTTGGAAATGAATTCCCTGCAGGCATTCCAATTGGGAAAGTTATTCGTACAGAAGAAGAGCCAGGGAAAGATACTCAACGTATTTTTCTTCAACCTTTTACCTCACTGTTTAACGTGGCAGAAGGTTTTGTAATAACTTTTGAACCTGATTCTTCTATTCAAAATCTGGAACAAGGCTATAACGAGTTATTCCGATGAACAGTCAGGTAATTAAAGATATTGGATTGGGGTTAATTTTTGTGATAGCACAGGTGCTATTCTTCCAGCATCTACCCATTTTTGGAATTACTGCAGATCCAATCACTTTTTACGTCTTATGGCTGGTGGCTCGTTACACCCGTCCCCAACTCTTATTTATTGCCGCTTTTTTAGGACTACTTCAGGATGCATTTTTCGATTTTTGGGGGATGTATATGTTCTCCAAAACATTACTGGTTTTTCTTAGTTATAGTTTTATCAAACGAAGGTCTGAAGCGCAATCCTTACTTTGGCAAATATTTCTGTTCATCCTGTTAGCGGCACTACTTCACAATTTAATTTTTATTGGTTTGAGTAGTTTCTTTGGTGCATATGCCACAAGTTATAACCCTGTTTGGTTTGTGATTGGAAATGCAATCTATACATCAATCGTAGGAGTCTTAATATTTATTTTCAGAATTAAGTAAAGTTGTATAAAAGTAAACAAAATCGAACGAGAACATCTATCAGATCTCTACAAGTGATTATGATAGGATTATGCCTGGTTGTTTTTGGAAGGGTTTTCTATTTACAGATTATACAGTATGAAACCTACGCAAGCTTAGGGGAAGAGAATTCAATCCGACAGGAATTTGTAAGTCCTGCGCGGGGATTGATTTATGATAGGAATGGAATCCTTATCGCTGATAATGAGCCTATCTTCTCAATTTCTGTTACTCCCTCGAATTTTGATGAAGAGAAAATTCCTTTATTGGCAGAACTACTTCAGGTAGAAGATAGCGTTATTGCAACCAGAATAGATGAGGCTCAACGATATTCCTGGTATCGAACCTCCCCTCTTTTAACTGATGTTGATTTCGAGACTTTCTCCCTTATCCAGGAAAACATCTGGCAACTTCCGGGAATCGGACACCAAATTGAAAGTAAAAGGCATTATCCTACTCAAATGAAAGCTTCCCACATATTTGGGTATTTGAGAGAAGCTGACCGTAATGACTATGAATCTTCTGATGATCTCCGTTTGGGTGATAAAATTGGAAAAAGCGGACTCGAAATGGTGTATGAAGATGTTCTCCGCGGCGACCTTGGTATAGAGTTTTTAAAAGTAAATGCCTATGGTCAGTCTTTGGGAAATTATGAAGGAGAGCGTTCGGGTAGAAATCCAACTCAGGGCGGCAATATCATTACTACGATCGATTCTGAACTTCAGGCCTATGTTGAAGAGTTGATGCATGATAAGATCGGAGCAGTAGTCGTGATGAATCCTCATACAGGCGAGATCCTATCACTGGTAAGTTCACCTAATTATGATGTAGAAAGACTAGCAGGACGCCTGGATCGTGATTATTGGGTTGATATAAACTCTGATTCGACACGACCTCTTTTCAACCGCGCTATATCAAGTCGGCAACCACCGGGCTCTACTTTCAAGCCTTTAATGGGAATTATTGGACTCCATCTGGGATATATTAACCCTGAAACTATTGTACGAAATACAGGGGGCTATCGTCGAGGCAGATTATACCGAGATATTGCTCCTCTCGGTGAATACGATTTGGAAAAGGCTATTACCTATTCGAGCAATACTTACTTTTATTCGTTGATGGATCGTATCAGTACCCAAGGCGATTTAAACAACTGGAGTAAGTTGGTAAAGGATTTTGGGCTTGGGGTTCCTACCTCTATTGATCTACCAAGTTCTACAAGCGGTATCATTCCTGATAGTTCTTATATGGACAGAAGGTTTGGGATGCGTCAATGGGGGTTAGGCGACTTGATTAATCTGGGAATTGGCCAGGGTGTAATTTCAGTTTCTCCTCTACAGGTTGCAAGGATGACAAGTTCTATTGCAAACGGAGGATATCGAATCAGACCTCATTTGGTTCAATCAATACAGCAAAGCAATGGTGAAGTTCTTTACACACCTCAATTTCACGAGAAAATTAGTTGGGTAAAACCAGAATATTTAGAATTAGTAAAAGCCGGAATGCGAGGAGTAGTACAGGAAGGAAGTGGAAGATTTTATGCTAAAACGAGCATAATAGATATAGCCGGTAAAACCGGGACTGCTGAAAATCCGCATGGATTTAGTCATGGTTGGTTTACTTCATTTGCTCCCTACGACGACCCTCAGATTGTAGTAACTGTATTCCTTGAGAATGCAGGTTTTGCATCCACTTCAGCGGCTCCAATAGCTTCGTTGATTTTAGAGAAGTATCTCACTGGAGAAGTTAATCGTCCCTATACCTATAATTATGTAATGAATTGGGTGCCGAAAGAGGATAATTCACAGGGGACAGCTGAATGAGTAATGCACGTGATTTTAATTGGTCGGCTGCATTTGCATGGTTTATCCTCACCATAATTGGTTTGACTGCAATTTATAGCGCTACTCAGGGACCGGTTTCTGAATTTCTACCCGAGTACATTCAATCCAATTTTTATAAACAGTTCGGTTTCGTTGTTATTGGTCTTCTTTTAATGATTGGAGTTCAGTTTGTCTCTCCCAGATCTTTGCTTCAGCTTTCTTTTGTATTTTACTTTGTAGGCATCGTTCTTATGATTCTTACACTATTCTTTGGGAGTGAAATCAATGGAGCTAAAAGTTGGTTCAGGATTGGACCATTTGGATTTCAGAGTAGCGAATTCATGAAAATTGCTACCATACTTGCTGTTGCTAATTATCTTACAAGTCGCAGAAATATTTCTGCTGAAAATATTCGTTATGCATTAATTTCTGTGCTCATTATTCTAATACCAACGGCTTTAGTTATTGCGCAAAATGATTTTGGGACTGCAATAATCTTCTTCGCTCTCATACCTGTGATGTTGTTTTGGTCAGGCTTACCCTATGGAGTTTCTCTTTTTATTGTCTCTCCAGCTATCATCTTGTATCTGACCGTAATAGGCTGGCAGCTTGGGCTAGTAGCTGCTCTGTTGTTAACAGGCTTAATCTTCTTTATTCAACGGCGTACCTGGCTTACTATAACATCATTTATTACTGGAATACTCACAGTAGTTGGTGTTCAGCTTGCATTAAGTCAGGTTCTTCAACCTCACCAGATAGCTAGAATTACTGCTTTTACAAACCCTTCTTTTGATCCTACCGGAGCTGGTTGGAATGTTATTCAAGCTAAAACAGCCATAGGTTCCGGAGGGTTAACCGGAAAAGGATTCCTCGAAGGAACCCAAACTCAATTACGATTTTTACCAGAACAGTGGACTGATTTTGTATTTTGTGTGATTGGTGAGGAGTTTGGATTTCTTGGTGCTGGATTAGTTATTCTTACCTTTGGATTTCTCTTTATTCGGCTTTTGAGCATGGCTGGAAATCATAAACATCCTTTTGCTCAGTTGGTGACCGTGAGTGTAGCCGCAGTTTTCTTTATTCACTTTTTTATCAATGTTGGTAGTGCAACTGCATTACTTCCTGTAATTGGAATCCCTCTTCCTTTTGTGAGTTATGGGGGTTCTGCCTTCCTGACAAACACCCTAATGCTTGCAATCTGCTTAAATATGGATTTTCATAAGCGTGAATTTAGTATCTATCGCTAACAGACTTACTTTTAGTTCAGCAGCAGTACACCAATATCCGTACCTGCCCATACCCTTCCTTTCTTACCTTTTTCCAAATAGTAAAAAGTTTCTACTGAACCTTTTGATAAATCCTGATACCTAATTATTTCGAGATCAGCAGATATTCTTAAAATTTCTTTTGAATCTGTAGTTGCCCACACTGTACCCTTATCGCCTTCAAACATTGGTAGTATGGGATGCCCAAAATCTAATACTTTCCAGGTAACACCATCATACTTAATCAATCCAGTACTTGTACCAATCCACATATTTTCTTTTGTATCGAACAAAAGTTTTCTGCAATTTTTATCTGTAAAATAATATGACCACTTTCCCCCGGCAAATAAGCTAATACCACCATTTCTGGTTGCAAACCAGATAGTATTATCCTCTGTTTGTTTTATATCGTGTACTACATTATTTAATAACCCATCCTCCGCTGTAACTGTATTCCAATTAGATCCATTGAGAAATGCAGCGCCTCCTGTTGTGGCAACCCAGATCTGATTCTCATTATCTTCAAATATGGAAAACACAAGCCTACCATTAAGATGCAAATCCTTACTTATGGAAAATGTCCTTACTGAATCATTTTCAAGCATATATAGATAACCAATACTTCCAAACCAAATTCTACCTTTTGAGTCTTCAAAAATTGAAGGAATTCCAGATTCAATTTCCTTTCTTGATATTAATACGTCAGTCTTTGAAAGATTATCAAAAAAGGCCACTCCTTTTGTTGTACCAAACCAAATTCCTCTATTCTCAAGTACCTTAATGCTTCTTACCTGATTATCAGGTAGCCCATTTTCTATCGTAAGTAATCTCTCTGGATTTGGCCCATTCAGTATCAAATATGCAAGAATAAAAATTATATTTATTGTATTGGTAATCATTTACCTAATCTACCTTCTCTATTCCAGATAAGCACACCAATTCGGTATTTTTGCAGTAAATTACCGTTTATTGCAGTGAATACACTTGTTTATTAAGAATTAGAATAGATTTTTGAAGTACCCAAATTAAATGATAGTCGATGATGCTTTGTAATTCCATACTCTTTTAATGCTCTTTTATGATGTGGTGTAGGGTATCCAACATTTGTTTCCCAACCAAACTCAGAATATTTCTCAGATAGTTTCTTCATCAGATTATCCCGATATACTTTCGCTAATATAGAAGCTGCACCAATACTCATCGAACGATTATCTCCTTTTACCAAACAAGTGTAAGGAACAAGTGAAGTCACATATTTATTCCCATCCACGAGTAAATAATCCGGCTTTGCTCCCTCAGTTTCTGCACATTTTTGCATAGTAGCCAATGATGCCCATAAAATATTAAGCTTTTCAATCTCTTGAATACTCCCCTCCTGAACCGTCCAGAATAATGCTTCTTTCTTTATTAATTTCGCAAGTTGCTCACGTTCTGTTACAGGAATGGTTTTGCTGTCTCTTATATCTTTAATATAAGTTCCTGGTTTAAAAATAACTCCTGCTGCCACAACAGGACCTGCAAGGCAACCCCGACCTACCTCATCTAGTCCCATTATACGCTGAAACCCTTCACTCCATAACTGTTCTTCAAACTCTGTTCTACTCATTTCTAAAAGATAAGATTTGATTTCTTCATTATGGAACTGTTTAGCTAAAACTTCTATTCTTTTTATAAATTAATAGTCTATGAATTTTAAGTATTTCGAATGGGATGAGCGCTTTAATCCAGAAAAAGGAAAGAACTCATTTGACACTTTATGGGACTTGTTTCAGCAACTCTTAACGATTGCGAGTGGGGATGTTCCTCAAGCACTTCGCTGGCTAACTGAACTAGACAAAGAATATAATATTACTGAACAATTTGAAGATGATTATTCTATCGGGGACTTCATCAACGAACTAAAAGAGAGAGGTTACCTGAATGATGGACCTGATGGTAATCAGCTTAGTATGACTAAAAAGGCTGAGCGTAGTTTAAGAAAAAAATCGTTGGAAGAAGTTTTCAAAAACCTTGAAAAAGGAGGACTCGGAAGTCATAAAACTCAGCATTCCGGAAAAGGGCTTGAACGACAACCGGAGACGCGAAGATGGAATAAGAACGATGACGTTGGTCAGATTGATAGTGTGAATACCATGCTTAATATGCTCAAGCATAGCTCAATTGATAACTTCGAACTTCAGGAAGATGATTTACAGGTTTATGAAACAGATCACTACACTTCTGTTGCTACTGTTCTTTTGATTGACTTAAGCCATTCGATGATATTATATGGAGAGGACCGTATTACACCTGCCAAGAAAGTAGCTATGGCGCTCTCTGAATTAATCATGACTAATTATGCCAAGGATTCTCTGGATATTGTTGCCTTTGGAAATGAGGCCTGGCAAATATCAGTAGAAGATTTACCCTACCTGAAGGTTGGTCCCTACCATACAAATACAAAACAAGGTCTTGAAGTTGCACGGCATATTTTACAACGGCGAAAATATGCCAATAAACAAATTTTCATGATTACTGATGGAAAGCCATCCTGTATGCTTGAAAATGGAAAACTCTATAAAAACAGCTTTGGTCTTGATCGTAAGATTGTGAATAAAGTTCTTGATGAAGCGGTAAAATGCCGGAGAGATAAAATCGATATCACTACTTTTATGATTGCTAGTGACCCTTATCTTCAGAGCTTTGTGAGAGAGATGACAGAGGCTAATAAAGGGAAAGCTTATTTTGCGTCATTAGATAATCTGGGAGGATATATCTTCGAAGATTATATCCAGAACCGAAAAAAAAATGTGAAATAAAAAAGCCTGCACATTTCTGAGCAGGCTTTAAAAGTTTCTTTCTGAATAACTTAAAACATTCCAAGTTCGTCCATTACCGCTTGGGTAATATCATACTTAGATTGAAAATCATCTGATGCATAAAGAATAACCAAGTCTCCAGTACTTGTCGTGGTATTAAGTACGTAACCAAGTCCCATTCTTTCCGCTACGGTATCAATTGCATTTCCAATTTGCTCAAGAAGTGGTCCAAGTAACTCTGTTCTTTTAGCCTGAAGCTCTTGCTCAGCAGTCTGCTGTGCCTGAACTAAGTCATTTTGAAGCTGTCCTAGTCTTTGCTCTTCTTGGGCCTGAGCTTCTGAAGATATAACTCCTACTTTTTGCTGATAAGCAGCTACTTCTGCCTGAAATGTTTGCTCTTTTTGAGTTAACTCTTGTTGCTTACGTGCAGTAAAATTTTGAAGACGCTGCTGGACGGCCTTCATTTCGGGCATACTTTGAAGTATGGCCTGAGGACTTACATAGCCAATTTTTAATTCCTCAGTTTGTGCCTGAGTAACTGTAGTTGCCCCAATAACTAAAAGAGCTGTGATGAAAAGTGTTTGTATTCGTTGTATCATTTTTTTGGTCATAGGTGTTTTCAATTACTTTATTCTGCCTTTAAAATTGCAAGGACTTGTGAAGTTATATTTAACCGTTCTTCACCGGAGTAAAAAACTATTGCATCTCCGTAAGAGGTAGTTTCATTTAATACTAAATCTAATCCCATCTGTGTAGCTACAGTCTTTATAGCTGCATCCATTTCTTCGAGAATTGGAGACATCATTTGAAGCCGTTTTTGGCGGATTTCATTGAGGTAATTTTCTCTTTCTTCTTCCAGTGCAGTATTTCTATCCAGCAATTCCTGTTCTTTTGTTGCTCTCGCTTCTGCAGAAAGAACAGCCATCCCCTCTTCATAAGTAGCAAGATCTTGTTGTAATTGTGTTGATTTTGCTATCAAATCTGCATCCCGAGTTTCGATAAGAGACTGAATTTCTTCTTCAACAGCTACTACCTCATCTAACTGAGCCAGGATCTCTGCAGGATTCATATACCCAATTTGTATTTGTGCATTTGCAGAGATGCTAACAATTGCAGCCAATAAAACTGCGATGTAATACTTCTTCATGTCTATTTGTTTGCTTTGGCGGAAATTACCGCTTATTAATTTAAATTACTTATTCTACTTCAATTCCAAGTTCAAGTAAAATAGCTTCATTCAGATTCCATTCTCCACGGGCATATACCATATATATATCTCCGGACCGATCGAAAACGAAATCAAATCCCTGTTTTTGTGCCACAGCTCTTAGGGCTGTGAATATTTGGCGTTGAATAGGTTCCAGTAAATCCCTTTGATTCTGGAAGTATTCTCCTTGTGGACCAAATTTCTGATTAAGAAACGCATCCCGAGCCTGTTTCTTTTGTCGAATTTCATTTCTTTTTTGCTGACGAATTTCTTCGGTATATAGAATCTCTTTAGCTTTATAATCTTCTTCAAGCGCTTCAATTTCCGCATCAAGTTCATCCAGTTCCTGTTGCCAACCATCACTTAATAGCTGAAGACGTTGCTCTATCCCATTGTATTCAGGAATCTGAGCTAAAATAACTTCGGATTCGAAATAGCCAATTTTTTGATCCTGAGCTATAATTTCACCTAATACCCCAACTGAAAGAAGTAATGTGATTGTAAAAACTATTTTTTTCATCAGAATGGAGCTCCTATGTTAAACAAGAATTCCCATTCACCGGGTGCAACATTAGTTCCGTCAATACCATCTAACCTGTATCCATAACTCAAATCAACCAAGCCAAGTACCGGTAAAAATAAACGTGTACCTAAACCAATTGATCTTTTCAGATTAAATGGATCGAAATCTGAGAATTCTGCATATGAATTACCTGCATCAAAGAAAACGTAAGGAATCAATTGTAATTGCTCTGTACTTACTGCAGGATATCTGAGCTCCATTGAATACTTTGCATAAATACGCCCACCAACTTGTCGGCCATTTTCGAATGGGGCAATACTTCCGTTATTTCCGCCGGGGTATCCTCTCAAATCAATGTTATCATATAAGAAACTTTGACGTTGCTGAAGCTGTGTACCACCAACCAGAAATTTCTGGAAATCACTTCTTTTGTCTTTGGTCAGGTATCCGATAAATCCATAATCAGCCTGACTTGTTAATACCAGTTTATCTACAAGAGGTACATGGTATTGGAAATTGGTTTTAATTTTATAGAACTCTGTAAATCCTGGGAGTGGTGGGGCCAGTTCTCCGGAAAGTGTAAATTTAGATCCATAGTTCGGGGAAATAAAGTTATCTAAAGAGTTTCTTTCTACTACCTGCTTTATTGAGATAATACTTGAGGTTCCTTCTGCAAGAAAACTTGCTGTACCACCAACATCATATAATTGATAACCTAATACCGATCTCGTTGAGAAATAATCATCCGGCCATTTGAGTCTTTTTCCTAAGGATACACTAGCTGAGAACAATCTATTACGTTCATCAAATCCACGATATCTAATAAAGTTATAGGATAAGTTAACGCCCAATGAAGTTGGCTTGCCATTCAACCAGGGCTCCACAAAGCCAAAGCTATAACTTTGATATCCGGTACCTGTAACCTGAACACCCAATGATAATGTTTGTCCATCGCCAGAAGGAAAAGGTGTAAAATCACCTTCCAGAGCTCTTTGAAGTGAAAAATTGTTGAAATTCAGACGAGCAGAGATAATAGCACCAATAGTACGACCTCCATAACCTCCTGAAAACTCAAAATTACTGGTGCTTTGAGATTCATCTAGAACGAATGAGACATCAACTTCTTTATTCTGAGGGATTGGAATAATATCAGGAGTGATATTCTGAGGATCAAAATAACCGAGTGTACTTAATTCACGAATAGAACGAACTATAGCTTCACGGCTGTAGGTATTCCCAGGTATCGTTCTTAACGTTCTTCTAACAACGTCATCATGAGTATTCGTATTTCCAGAGAAAGATACTTTCCTGATCGTTGCAATTTCATCTTCATACAAATCGAAATGCAGGTCTAAAGAATCTTCACCGACTTTAGTAATGGTTGGCACAGCCTGAAAGAATAAATATCCAATGTTCTGATACAGACTGTTAATATCGCTTGAGCTTTTATTGAAATTAAGATTCTCTTCATATTTCGTTTCGTTAAATACATCCCCTTTCTCAAAACCAAGTGATAAGGAAAGCTGCTCATCAGTATAAACTGTATTACCATCCCAGGTTACATTCCTAATTTTATACTGAGGCCCTTCTTCGATATTTACCTGAACCTTAATTCCCCTTTTATCTCCGTCATAGTCGAATACCCAAACTGAATCAGAAACAATACGAACATCTGAAAATCCATTGTTTCTGTAAAAAGTGAGGACTTTTTCTTTTCCCTCTTCAAAATCCTCTTCTTTAAATGTTTTTTTACCAATAAACTTCCACCAAGCATCTTCTTTCAGTGGTTTTATTTTCTTTCGGAGTTTCTTTTCTGAGTAAGAGTCAGCTCCCCGGAATTGAATGTCTTTAACCTCAAGCTTCTTTCCCCTTTTCACATTGAACGTAAGAATAGATCGGTTTTCAACTTGTGAAGGTCTCACATTTGTTTCTATCTCAGTAAACCAAAGTCCCTTGTCTCTATAGAAATTATCAATCGTTTTTTTAGCCTGAGCTATATTCGCATCCGTAATGGCTGTTCCTGCCAGCAGTCTAATCTCATCTTTCAAATCTCTTCGTTCGCTTCTCTTAACCCCTTCAATCTCATATCTAAGCATTCTTGGTTGCTCAGTAACTTCAATTATCAGGCTAATGGTCGAAGTTGTCTTTTCAGCAATAAAAACCTTTACATCAGAAAAAAGACCTACCCGATATAACCTCTTAATGGCATCTGGGATATCATCGCCGGGGTAATTTATGGTTGTCCCAGGGTTTAAAGAGCTCGCATTAACGATAAATTGTTCGCGGGTAAATTCATTTCCCCGTATCTCCAGATTAGATATGGTGTATTCCTGGGGAACTTCCAAGGTAGGATCTGTAATTTCAAAATCCTGAGCTTTAGGCTCTTGTAGAAAAATACCGGTTCCAAATAATAAAAAGAGCGTAAATAAAATTCGTTTCGACAATGTGAACACGCGTGTTTTAGCGGATGATAAATTTTTCATTTCTTGAGTAAACGGGAGGAGTCGTCCTTTTCGTCTTTTGCTAATCCAATTTTTCCAAACCTTCTATCCCGTTTTTGATAAGAAGCTATTGCTTCATAGAGTTCATTACGTCGAAAATCAGGCCAATATTGTTGAGTAATATATAATTCTGAGTAAGCAAGCTGCCAAAGCAGGAAATTACTGATTCTATACTCTCCACTGGTTCGGATAATCAAATCCGGATCTGGGATATCAGCTGTAGAAAGATGATCGCTGATCATCTGGTCATTGATTAACTCCGGGTCTAACCTGCCATTTTTTACATGATCGGAAATTTTTTTAACTGCCTGGGTGATATCCCAACGTCCGGAATAGCTTAGTGCAAGACATAACTGGAGCCTGGTATTGTCCTTAGTCAGGTCAATAGCTTCCTGTAATTGCTGCTGACAGTCTTGTGGAAAGCGATCCATCTGACCGATAGTAACCAGCTGGATGTTATTCTCATGAAGATTATCTGCTTCTTTACGAAGTGATGATACCAACAGTCTCATTAAACCCCGTACTTCAGCTGAAGGTCTGCCCCAATTTTCTGTAGAAAATGCATAAAGGGTTAGATATTGTACACCAAGCTGAGCACAAGCTTCTGTAATATCACGAACTGAATCTACACCTACTTTATGTCCATGCAGGCGAATACTTCCTTTACTCTTTGCCCATCTTCCGTTGCCATCCATAATGATAGCTATATGCTCAGGGATTTCCCCATTTTCTTTAAGAAGAAGCTGAGTTTCCTTGTCTTTTTCGGTCTGGGTTGTATTTGTTAGCGTAAGCTCTTTCAAAAGAGGTTTTTTGGCTGATTTTCAAGCTACCAAAATTAGAGCTTTATGCTTCCTTAATCAAGGTAAAGTATGCTTATTTAGCAGATAGATTTCGCTTGATGTTTATCATTTCAAGCAGTGCTAACGCGGCTTCTCCCCCTTTATTCCCTTTCTCACCTGCCCGGTCCATAGCTTGTTTAACATCATCGGTTGTGAGAACCCCGAAGGCTACCGGCTTTTGATACTTTAAATTGAGCTCTAATACACCGGTAGTTACGGCATCGCATACATATTCAAAGTGTGGCGTACCTCCTCTGATCACTACTCCCAAAGCAATAACTCCATCAACTTCTTTGTGCTCAAGAATATTCTGAACAGCAAGGGGAATTTCGAATGAGCCTGGGCATCGTACAACGAGTACATCCTCATCTTTTACCCCATTACCTTTTAATGCGTTAAGTGCTCCATTTAACATTTTTTCGGTGATACTGGAGTTCCACCGCGAAACAACAATTCCGATTTTCGCTCCTTCAACTCCGGTCTTTTCGTCTACAATAGTTACACTCATATTATTTCTTCAATTCTACAATGTTCTTTCTTTGATCCGTCATCCGCTTCATTTTCTCAAGATGCTTTGAAGCCACACAAACAACGCCTAAATGACGAGCTGCCATCTCTTGCCCCCCATGATAGTCACTTCCACCGGTAAGTAGCAATGCATTATCCTCTACAATCTTTGTGTATTTCTTTTGTAGTTCAAAATTATGGCTCGGATGGATGCATTCCAATCCGTCTATGCCAGCTTCAATAAACTCATTAATTTCTTCAGCGGTGTAAAGTTTTGCAGGATGTGCCAGTATAGTTGCACCACCGATATTCCTGACAATTTCGATGGCTTCTTTGTAGTCAGGATACGTATTTTCAATTTCACCGAGGCGCTCAGTACTTAAATAACGTATAAAAGCATCGTTGTGATTTCGGGCATATCCTTTTCCCACCAGCACTTTTGCAACATGTGGCCGGCCTATATTTGCTCCATTTGCCTCTGCTCGAACTTCATCATAGGTTACTTCCAGACCGTTCTCATTAATGGTTTGTATAATCCCTTTAATTCGATTTCTTCGTGCTATTCGCTGTGATTTAAGAAAATCGGCAAAATATTGAGTATTAACATCAAAGTAATATGCAAGAACGTGCGCTTCTCTTTTTTTAAAGGAGCAGGTAATTTCAACACCAGGCACCAGTTCAATTCCTAATTCATTGGCTTTATCAATGGCTTGAAAATATCCTTCAAAGCTATCATGGTCGGTAATTGAAAGAGCAGACAAGTTTCGTTCATGAGCAATTTCCACTGCTTCCTCGGGCTTTAACCTTCCATCAGAGCAAGTAGTGTGGATATGGAGATCGGCTTTAGGGAGCATCATCCCCTGCCATTCAAAATGGATGAAACCTGACCAGAGTTAGTTAGCAAATTAATAGCTTCTTCTAACTGATCGTCAAGTTTTAAAGAAGCCTCCCTCTGAAGAGTCTGACCCTGGTAGCGTGATATTAACTCCAGATATAATGCCTTTCTGATCTCCTGTTCATTTTCTTTGAAATCCTGTTCTTTCTCTTTTTGAATAACCTCACGAATAGCTTCGATGTTTGCTTTTACTTCTTCGCTTTGATGTTTTGCTTCCAATTCTTCCAGTAATAACTCCGAGTCTGTTTTGTAATCGAAGCCGGTTTCATTTAGGAACGCCCTGAAATCCTGAAAAACTTCATCAGATAATTGTTCTGCATCAAATGAACTGTTTTGAGATTCAAATTGAGTAGCAAAATCGAAGTAAGCTCCTTCCTGCATAAGAGAAATTTCCAACAATCCGGGAATTGAAGTCCCAGATTGAACGTCCGGTTCGATTCCTCTGCCCTCTTTTACATCCCTTCCATTTCTTGTTTTAAACACACGGTTTGCTGTTTCCTGCCTGGAAACAGATACATTTCTGCCTTGATGTGTATATGCCAGAGATTGAATACTTCTGCCACTAGGTGTGTAATATCTTGAAATCGTGATCTTCATGGAGGTATTGTAGGGCATTGGTTTCACTATTTGAACGAGTCCCTTTCCAAAGCTGGTTTCTCCCAAAATCACTGCACGGTCTAAATCCTGTAAAGCCCCTGCTACTACTTCAGATGCACTTGCACTTCCTCCGTTCATCAAAACAATAACCGGCTTGTCGAACATCACAGGTTCGCGGGTTTCATAAGCTGCATTATATTCCTGGATTCTACCTCGGGTTTCAACAACGGTAATTCCAGGTTCTACAAATTTATCTACAATCGACACAGCTTCCTGCAGAATTCCTCCGGGATTATCTCTTAAATCTAACACCAGACCTTCCAAAGCTTTTTCAGCGGATAATTCTTCAATAGCTATTCGAATTTCATTAGCTGAATTCATCCCAAATTGAGCCAATCGGATATATCCGAATTCAGAATTTTCGCCAAGGTGTGTAGTATGCGAAACATTGTTTATCTCAATGCTTGCACGGGTTAGTTCAAAATCAATAGGTTGATCAAATCCAAATCGATTCACTGTTAGCGTTAATGTGGAACCTATTTCGCCCATAGTAAGATTTTGCACTTCCTCCGGAAGTAAGCCATCTGTAGAAACACCATCAATGGCTATAATAACATCTCCGGCGCGAACACCTTTCTGATCAGCCGGACCACCTTCTGTAGGAGCAACTACTACTACTTCCCCCTCTCTGAAACCAGCGTCGATTCCAACTCCCGCGTAATTGCTTCTGGATAAAATCTCAGCTTGTTCATTTTGCGATTCGTTATAAAATACAGTGTACGGGTCAAGAGTTTCCAGCATAGCTTCCATCCCGTTACGCATCAGCACTTCCGGATCTACTTCATCTACATATTCGAGTGCTACATTTTCATAAGCTTTACTAAAAATGGAGAAGTTCTTTTTTATGAGGAAGTATATATCGGTTACCTGAAACGCAATGGTACTAATTCCGAGAACTGCCAGCAGGATCAATAATCCTGCTTTAGAAAAAATCTTCCTCATACTAAACCTACTTTATTTTTAAAGACTGACCTACGAAAATTCTTGACCCACTCAAATTATTAAGCCTTCTTAGTTGAGATGTAGAAACACCAAATGATTCCGCGATTTCACTTAACGTGTCATTGGTTTTAACCGTATAGGTAACCGCTCCGTCATTGGAAGTGGTGGTTGCTGAAGCCAGAAAAATATTTTCACCTCTGCGCTGTCTGCTTTCGATATCCTGCTTCTCTCTGAATGAAAGATTATCTACCTGTTCATAATGTCCTTTTTGGGCATTAGGGACATATACTGACAGACTCTGTCCTACTCGTATTGTATTACCTATTCCATTCCATGTTCTGATATTATAGGCTCGAACGTCATACCATTCTGCAATATGACCAATCGTATCACCGGTTTTAACTTTATAAGTGATTTTTGTGGAATTTGCAGGAATACTCACATTAGAGCTTGAAGATGATCTTCTTGTTGTAGTTCCACTTTGTTGATTGGTTGGTCGGTTTGCAGAAATCTGTGATGCACTACCTGCAGGTAATGGAACGGCCAATACCTGTCCCGGGTAAATCACATTTGAGAGATTTTCGTTACTTGCATAAATCCCACTAACTGTAGTTCCATACTTTCGGGCAATTAACCCAATGGACTCACCACTTCGCACAGTATGCATTGTGATACTTTGGTTTGCACTTTCTTTAGGGATGTCATCATATGCAGCTAAAAATTCGGCTTTTTTACCAGTAGGAATTTTAAGTGGATACTTATTTCCCGGAGGAGTTGCCCATCTTAATAATTCAGGATTATAAGATTTTAGTTCATCGGTGGTAATTCCGATAATTTTAGCCATCTCATCAAGAGGCATTAACCCATCTACTTCCACTAAGTCATAGGAATAAGGTTGTTGTCCATAGTTCTTCTTAAAGCCAAACTCTTCCGGACTCATATTGATCATTGTAGTAGCAATAAATCCTGGCACATATCCTCTGGTTTCACGAGGTAAATATGGATAAGCTGCCCAATAGTCTTTTACTCCACCTGCTCTTCTGATTGCACGATTTAAACCTCTCGGACTAATGTTATAATTGGCCATCGCAAGATGCCAGTCCCCCCAAATGTTATGCAAATCTTTAAGGTGACGTGCTGCTGCGCGTGTAGCTTTCTCAGGATCACGACGTTCATCTACCCACCAATTAATTTCTAAACCGTAAACACGACCCGTAGCCGCTATAAACTGCCACATTCCAACTGCTGCAGCCCAACTTCTTGCTGTTGGGTTAATTCCACTCTCAATAAAGGAAAGGTATACCAGCTCAGGTGGTAAGCCCTCTTCAGCAAAGATTTTATCCATCATCGGCTTGTAAACCTCAGCTCGCTCTCTCCAGGTTTCCATCACTTCCGGTCTGCGCAGAGTATAATAAACCAAGTGCCGGTTCACTTGTGAATTTTGGAGTAAAGGCACTTCTGTTTTCAGGATATCTGCATCCTTTGGAAACTCAAAATTTTCATCCAGCAAGTTTTCGTCTTCTAGAAAGTCCTCCTGGATCGCAAATACTTCCCCTTGTGGTTCATTCTCAGAATCTGTAATCCCGTAAAACTGACGATACTCCCCAACAACGGCTCGGGATAGTTCAGCAAAACGACGGTCAGCCCGTATTTCAGGATAATCATCAAGTAACTCCTGAGAGGCCTCTACCGCATCATTAATATATGTTTCAGCTAAAATTGCATCCTGAGCTACCTGAGCGTCAAGTGCCATGATGTACATTCTGTATACATCTGAAATACGACTGATAATGTCTTTTTGAAAATTATCCAGTTCAGCTAATGTAGGTGTCTCAGTAATAGTCTCATCCTGCCCCACTCCCTGCATAGGATTTGTATAAGGTAACAGCCTGAGGGGCATATCCTTAGTATTAACTGAAGCTGTTGAGTCCTGCGCTGTTACTAACACTGTGCCCGTAATAGAAAGGGCAAAAACAGTACATAGTATCTTCCTGATCATATATTTCTGTAGATTAAATTTCGATTAATGTAATAATTATCAGCCTTAATTAGGAATAGAACTGCACAAACGCAGTTTTAACGTAACATCCTCAAAAAACGCATTTACAAACTTAATTTCTGTCTCAGTTTGTTAATTTTTGTCCTTTCTGGTACTTGGTCTCCTGACCTGTCCACTGCTGTACGATAGGCCACCGCCTTCCGACTCCAAATGCTTTTGCTGAAACCTTTAAACCGGGTGCTGCCTGATAACGTTTATGTTCATTCCTGTCAACAAGACGAAGCACACGATCGATTGTTTCTTCATCTATTCCTTTTGTGAGGATTTCTTCTCTTGACAACTGATCTTCAAGATAGTATTTCAAAATACTATCCAAAGTTCCGTAATCCGGTAAAGAATCTGAATCTTTTTGATCTGGACGTAATTCCGCACTCGGTTCTTTAGTAATAATGGCTTCCGGAATCATTTCTCTTTGATAATACTCTTCATTAAGCCAGCGACACATCGCGTAAACTTCCGTTTTATACAGATCAGAAATTACTCCGAGTCCACCCGCCATATCGCCATAGAGTGTACAATATCCTACAGCTGTCTCAGACTTGTTACCAGTGTTGAGTAGCATATGTCCAAACTTATTCGAAATAGCCATGAGGATATCACCTCTGGTTCGGCTCTGCAGATTCTCTTCTGCCACATTGAATTTCGTATCCTTAAATAGTGGATCAAGTTGCCGAAGATATGAATCGAACACCGGTTTAATTGGGATTTCTTTTAATTCCACTCCCAGATTTTGAGCTAACTTCTCAGAATCAGTTACACTTCCTTCACTTGAGAATTCTGAGGGCATAGTTACCGCCAGAACATTCTCAGGTCCAACCGCTTCTGCTGCTATCACACAGACCAGTGCAGAATCTATACCACCACTTAGTCCCAGTACTACTTTATCCCCGAGTTTTGATTTCCTGAGATAATCCCTAACTCCAAGTACCAATGCATCAAACATCGTTTCGGTTTGATTTGGAATCGTCCGCTGAATATCCGCATACTTTCCTGCATCCAGAGTTTGTGATTCAGGACTGTACTCTACATCCACAAACGTAGATTTGAAACGCTCATCACGGGTTACAATAAATCCGGTTTGATCGAGCGCAAGAGAATCTCCATCAAAAATAAGCTCAGTATTTGCTCCCACCTGGTTTACATAAAATAAAGGTAAATCAAGCTCCCGGGCATGTTTCTGGAGCATACCAACCCGGGAAACCGGTTTGTTCTTCGAAAACGGAGAGGCCGAAATATTGATGATGGCCTTTGCGCCCTTTTGAGCCAGAATCTCAGCAGGGTTAGTGGAATAGGTGTGATACTGAATCTCGTTATCGTTAAACCAGATATCCTCACAAACGGTAACTCCAAAAGGAATCCCATTTATTATTACCGGTTCAAATTCTGTTCCCGGCTCGAAATAGCGCAGGTCATCGAATACATCATAAGTTGGAAGTAACGCTTTATGGACTCTTGAAATCTCTTTCCCATTCTGAGCTATAATCGCTGAATTATAGCAAACCCGTCCAACCCCGGTATGATTCTCAGTAATGGATCCAAATATCACGGCGGCATCACCGGTGGCTTCAATTATCTCCCAGTTAACCTGATAACACATTTCCCTGAATATTTTCCTTTCCATCAAATCCATAGGAGGATACCCACATACTACCAATTCAGGCAGTAGTAGCACGTCCACTTTATCTTCCTCGGCCTTTCTGATTGCATCCAGAATCAGCTGTTGATTTCCGGAGAGATCACCTATAGTCGGGTTAATTTGTTCCAGTCTGATATTCATTGCTCAAAGATACAGGATTTTTAATAAATAGTGCTTTTTTAGTAGGAAATGGAACCCTTTTTAAAGTCTAATGATTTAGTCTTTTCAAAATAGCTTCATTTAGATCTATGCAGAAAATAATTTTCCCAATACTATTCTCAGTACTACTGTCTGGTAATATTTTCAGTCAATCAGGCACTCTGTCCGGACTTATTACAGATTCACAAACGGGCGAGCCGCTTATTGGTGCTACTGTTCTTCTTGTTGGTACGGATTTAGGAGCGGCAACAAATGCAGATGGCCGGTATACTATCAACAATATTCCGCCAAAAACCTATAATATCAGGGCTTCCTACGTTGGATATGAATCACTAACCCGATTTAATATTGTTATTCGTTCAGCTGGAAATATTGACATCAATTTAGAACTGGAACAAGAGAATAACGAGCTGGATGAAGTACTGGTTACACCAAATCCATTTCTGAAAGAAAATACTACTCCCCTGTCCATTCAAAAGCTAAATCAGGAAGAAATAGCTGCATACCCCGGAGGGAATAATGATATAGCAAAAGTAGTTCAAACATTACCCGGAGTTTCCGGTTCGGTTGGGGGATTTAGAAATGATGTGATTATACGAGGTGGTGCTCCAAATGAAAATGTGTACTATCTCGATGGCATTGAAATTCCCAATATCAATCACTTTGCGACTCAGGGAAGTGTGGGAGGACCGGTTGGTTTGCTCAATGTTTCCTTTTTTGAGGGCGTTACTTTGACTGCCAGTTCCTTTGATTCTAAATATGATAATGTGCTTTCCGGTGTTTTACAGTTTGATCAAAGAAATGGAAACGCCAGGGAATTTCAGGGAAATTTCCGTCTGGGTTCCAGCGAATCAGCTTTGACTCTTGAAGGGCCTCTTTTCAAGAAAGGAAAAGAAGAGAGTAATACTACTTTTATTGCCTCGGTACGACGTTCCTATTTACAGTTTTTATTTGGAATCATAGGGCTGCCGATATTACCAAACTATTGGGATTATCAATATAAACTGAATCACAAAATTGATAAAAATAATGAGATTCTGATTACAGGATTAGGTTCTATTGATACCTACGAAGTAAATGAATTAGATGAATTTGACGCAGAACAACAGGCAACACAAGATCAGGTACCAATCATTGAACAGGAAACGAATACGGTAGGCATAAGCTGGAAACACCGATTTAAAAATTCTTCAGGGCTTTTACAGACTACCTTAAGTAACAATCTTCTTAATAACCGCTTCTTCCGGTATGAGGATAATGTAAACGAAGATGGATTATATTTTAAAAATGATTCCAGAGAAATAGAGACAAAACTAAGATCCAATGTTTCTTTCTTTTCTGATAATTGGACTTATAATGCCGGTGTTTCATTCCAGAATGCAGATTACTCGAATAACACTACCGATCTCCTGAATAATCTCAGTTTTAATTCATCCATTAACTTCTACAGATATGGAATCTATGCTCAGGCATCAGGGAAGTTTTTGGCTGACCGACTGGATCTCTCTTTTGGTATTCGTTCGGATGGAAACACATTTACAGATTCAGGAAATGAAATATACAGAACGTTGAGCCCTCGTTTGTCTGCCTCTTATGCCCTTACAAAAAATGAGAAGCTCACTTTTAATGCTTCTCTGGGTAGATACTATAAAATCCCACCTTATACTATTTTAGGTTTCCAGAATGCCAATGGTGAATTTATTAACAAAAATAGTCGATATATCAGAAGTGATCATTTGGTTGCTGGGATAGAATATTTGTTAACAGAACGTTCCCGTATTACTGTCGAAGGTTTTTATAAATGGTACTCTGATTACCCCGTAAGTCTGAGAGACAGCGTTTCTTTAGCTAATAAAGGCGGAGGATTTGAGGTATTGGGAAGTGAACCTATTTCCAGCGAAGGAGAAGGAAGAACATACGGAGTTGAATTTCTATTTCAGCAAAAGTTTAATGGAAACTTCTATGGAATCGCAGCTCTTACTTTTTATAAAAGTGAGTTTTCAGGCTTAAATGATACCTTTCTACCTTCTCTGTGGGATAACAATACTCTTATTTCACTTCTTGGTGGATATAAACTTGCCCGTAACTGGGAACTTAGTGCCCGATATCGCTATCTGGGTAAAACACCTTATGTACCCGTTGATCAGGAAGCGACATTAACTAACTATCCTGCTGAAGTTCTGGATTTCTCCCGCCTCGGAGAACTTCGCTTGGATCCATATAGTCAGCTTGATATCCGGGTTGACAAAAAATGGAGCTTAAAAAAGCTGAGTATAGATGTGTATCTGGAAATACAGAATATCCTTGCACAAGAAAACCCACAAACCCCGCAATATGGTTTAAACAGAACCGAAGATGGTGATATAATTACACCCCGGGAACTTGTTCAGGTAAACATTAATAATACTGCGAATGTGCTTCCTTCGATAGGGCTTGTAGTCAATTTCTAATGTACCTACAAAAAAGGCTGTCAAAAGACAGCCTTAACTAATTTGTTATTTCAACAGAACCATTTTCTTGGTGAGTACTTCTCCCCCTGCGATCAGTCGGTAAATGTACACTCCACTTGCGAGTGAGGATGCATCAAAAGAAATACTTTGTTCGCCGGCATTTTGTCGACCTTGTACTAAGGTAGATACTTTTCTACCCATCAAGTCAAACACCTCAAGCGATACGTTTGAAGTAGCATCCAGAGTGTATGAAATAGTTGTACTTGGGTTGAATGGGTTTGGATAATTCTGATCCAACCGAATTCCAGTAACAGTAGTTAATGGCTCTTCAGTGGAAGTAATTATACCCCATTTGAAACGAACCCAAACAGGATAATGATCCGAAGTCTGGCTTAAGTAGCTGCCTATGTATGATGGGTTTTCAACTCGTTCTGTACCTTCAAAATATTCATCCTCTAATTCAGAAGAAATGGTGATATGATCGATCATTGAGAAACTGCTGTACGAAGTAAATCCACGATCTTCAAGGCTTTGAGTTAGTACCGTATATTCTTCATCATCCACGAAATTTTTATACGGTGAATCCTGTCCACCCACTGAAGAAGCGGAAAGCTCATCGTTATAATCTCCAATCACAATTACATTGCTGGCTTGCTGATTCTGATCCAGATAGTTTTTCAAAGACTCTGAAGCATCTCTTCGGCGTACATAATCTTCCTGTTCACCTAGGGCTTTAGCGTGAATATTGTAAGCACGCATTTCACGCACTTCTTCATCGAAAGTAGCTTCAAAATTGAGTTCAAGTGGGTAGCGTCCATTTGCCCAGTCATAGCTTTCCTGACCGGTAGTCAACAGACCTGAATTCAACACATTTATAGTACTGGTTTTATATAAATATGCGGTTTTCTGAGACTGAGAAAAATCAGCAATCACACCTTCATACGCCTCTAAAGAATCAACTAATCGGTTAAACATTGTCTGGCTTGCAATTTCCTGTAGTGCAAAAATATCCGCATCAATACTATCAATAACGGTAATTACATTATTGAGTTGAACTTCATCATCTTCCGGACCATTTCCAGCAGAACCGAACCATTCGATATTCCAGGTTACGATGTCGAATGTTTCATCCTTTGAAATATCCTCGCCAGGAATTTCGAAAACCTCCGCATCAATATCCTCCAGATCACGGGGAAGCAGTTGGTAGGTTCCGGAAAAAATTCCTACTACCCCAACAATAGTTGTTTCTCCTTCGGGAGCAGCTGCCCCGATAATTTCTGTATCATCATTGATGTATAAAATACCGGAGCCAGTTGGGTCTGTAATATCATATTCGCTAGATTGAAACGCTCCGGTGTGGTCAACCTCCACATTCATTGAAACCAACTGACCTTCGTAATTACCCGAGTTAAGTGCAGAAACGGTAATTGGTAAAGGCTCTACCTCTCTGTTTCCTTCCGGAAAAAATTCATACTGAACATTATCTCCTACAATCTGAATGAGATCGTTAAACTCTCCCAGCTCTCCGGTAATTACTATGGAATCTCCTCTTGCAACATTCAACGTAAAACCGTCCTGATTATCACGCATCAAACCAAAATTAAACCAGGCAATCCCTCCCGTTTCATCCTGAAAATACACAGGTCCTTCAAACTCCTCCGCAACTGTAACCCAACCGGTTAGAGTAACCGTTTCTCCTAGTGCTAGTCCTCTTGCGGTTGAAATAGGTATGATACCACTAGCCTCAACTGCATCACCACTTAATGTCGCTTTATAAACTCCGGCATTGGATTGTATTTCCAATCCATTTTCATAGGTGTAGCTACCTTCTGATTCGGGAGAGAAAGAAACCGTAATGGTAGTAATTTCATTAAAAGCCAATACTGAATCCTGAAGAGCTGAAATTGAAAATGGGGATAAAGAAGGAATAATTTCAGTTATTTTAAGAGTGTCGCTTCCAACATTCTTTAACTCTACCATCTTTTCGTCTGAATTTCCAGTAAGTGTAGTCTCAAAAGCAACGGTCGATCCCGAATCAACTACTTCCTCATTTATTGTTACCAACAAAGTTGGTTCTTGCTGTGGTTCGATATAGTCTGTAATTCGAATATCATCAATATTCATCCGATCTGTTCCGGCTGACTGCACAAATTTAAATCGGATATTTCCATCTACTTGTACAGGAATAGTATACTCTGTTAACTCAAATGGAGCGGGAATTACATCACCAATATTTTCCCAGGTACTTCCGCTATCTATTGAATATTGTACCTGTAGAGCGGCGTCTTCAGCCTGGTTCCCATAATGAGCAAGATAAAAAGAAACTTCATCAGCACCATTAGGCTTATCAAACAGCATATAAATATTGCCGGTTTTACCATCCCGGCGATCCATCCGTGTACATTGTGTTCCAATGCATTTGTCACCAAAACGGTTGTCGAGCAGAGCATCATCCAGAAACCAGTCACCTGTTGCAAGAGTAACAGAAGCACCTGCATAGCCCCCTTTTTCTCCAGATTCAAAATCTTCGAAAAGCTGAGCATGAGCTAAAGTTGAAAAGCTTAAAATTGTTATAAGAAGGGCAAACAGGGTACGACTCAGTTGCATAAAAAAAAGTCTCTATTAAAAATTGAGCCTTAAGATAAGGATCAGATGTCAACACATCATAACTTCTTTTACTCTTCTTTAAGTACAGGAAGCTCCACTCCTTTATTATCCCATTTCATTACAAAAAACCGAAGCGTTTTATCGCCTGTATTTGTGATACCATGTAAATCCCATGGTTTAGAGTACATGATATCGCCAGCTTTAGCTTCAGATTCTACACCGTTTATACTCCAGGTTCCTTCCCCCTCAATCACATATAAAAACTCTTCTGCTGTATGTTGATGTGGAGGATGAATTTCCATACCGGGTTTAATTTCAGCAACTGCGGTTAAGGTATTTTTAGTACCATAGGTAGATGCAGAAGCTTCATCCGTATAAATGATGATATTCCCCCAATCTTCTGTCACCGTCGTAGCACCTTCCTGAGTTATAATTTTTGTATCAATATCTGAGTAAAGCGACCGCCCTTCCCAACCAATCCATGCAGAGCCGAACATGAGTATTATCGTACTTATAATATAGAATGAGTGTTTCATGAGTTATTTATAGTTGAGGATATTGAAATTTTAGTTTACAGGAATTTTCCATCTGACTTCTATAATTACCAAATTGCATAACTTTAAGAAAAAAATTCTAGAAAAGTATAGCATTAGTTTAAATGCTCAGATTTCAGGGATAATCGGTCCATATCATAATGCTACATCTGAATTGTAAACCTAAATTCAGCGAATTAATTAACGAAAAATTAACCTTTAATTAATACATAAACATATACTTAATAGTCCTTTAATTTATTCATAACCGTTGAGTAACGATATGGTAAAGTTAGGTTCGCATTCTGGGTTTCTATTAACCCTTAATTAATAAACCTAACTAATGAAGAAACAAGCTAACATTCTGCTGCTTTTTGCAGTTTTGGTTTTCTCATCTGCCGGAGTATTCGCACAAGATGTATCTCTCAATCTCTTGGGGCAATATCATACCGGTATATTTGATGAAGGAGCTGCTGAAATCTCAGCATATGACCCTGCATCGAAACAACTATTTTTTACTAATGCAGACGATAATTCCATTGTCGTCCTGAATCTAAGTGATCCTGAAAATCCATTAGAAGTTACTACTATTGATATGTCAGTGTATGGAGACGGCGTTAATAGTGTAGCTATATATAATGGTCTGGTTGCTGTAGCAGTTCAAGCCGATCCTGTTACAGATCCGGGTTCCGTTGTATTTTTTAAAGCTTCAGACGCCAGCCATATCAGTACAGCTACGGCTGGAGCTTTACCCGATATGGTAACTTTTACAAATGACGGTTCTAAAGTAATCGTTGCTAATGAAGGGGAGCCTAATGACGATTATGATGTTGATCCCGATGGATCCATTTCAATCATGGATGTCTCAGGATTTGATGTCAGTGCCGGAACTGGTACGGCTACAGTTGCTACCGCTGATTTTACTGCTTATAATGGGCAGGAAGTTACTCTTAGAGCTCAGGGAATCCGAATTTTTGGTCCCGGTGCATCAGCTTCCCAAGATTTCGAACCTGAATATGTTACTGTTTCAGGTGATGACGCCACCGCTTATGTTTCCTTGCAGGAGAACAATGCTCTTGCTGTAGTAGACATTGCCACTGCAACAGTTACTGCCGTTTGGCCTTTAGGATACAAAGATCACTCACTTACTAATAATGAGTTAGATGCCAGTAATGATGATGATGCAATAAACATTGCGAAATGGCCTGTGAAAGGAATGTATCAACCTGATGCTATTGCAACCATTACCATGAGCGGCAATGATTACATCATTAGTGCGAATGAAGGTGATGCACGTGATTATGATGGTTTTTCAGAAGAATTCAGAGTACGCGATTTTAGATTGAATCCTTCCGTATTTACTGACGAGACTTTACAGGACAATGAAAATCTTGGTCGTTTAAGAACTACTTCTACTCTGGGAATGAACACTGATTCCTTATTCTTCCTAATGGAAGCAGATTCTGCTCAGGAAGTTTCTGGTGGAGATAATCGAGGAGAAGGTGAAGGTGAGTTTAAGTACGATGTTTCTGCTCAAACAATGACTTTCACGCTAACCTTCGAAGGGCTCGACTTCAATGGTTTTAATGGAATGGACACCCTTACAACCGATGACACTTCTGATGATGTTACCGGAATGCATTTCCATAATGCTGTATCAGGAGTAAATGGAGGAGTTGTATTTAATATCTTAACTGATGGTGATACTGAGGTAACTACTGATACCAGCGGTGTTACTACCGTTACTGGTGTTTGGAGTGAATCTGATGCTTCTTTCGCGGCATTCTTAGCTGAAATGCAATCTGCATTATTTGAAGATGAAATTTCTCTATATGTAAATGTGCATACCGTTGGACAGGCAGGAGGAGCGATACGTGGACAATTATTTGCCGACCCAATGTTTGATGAATTGTACTCTTATGGAGCACGCTCATTCTCGATCTGGAATGGAACAACGGGTGCTTTAGTATATGATAGTGGAAGTGACATAGAAACACGTCTTTCTCTTCTTGAGCCAGATAATTTCAACTCAACAAACTCAGAAAACGATTCTTTCGACAACCGTTCTGACGACAAAGGTCCTGAACCTGAAGCCGTAACAGTTATCCAACTTGCCGGTAAAACCTACGCTCTTATCGGTCTTGAAAGAATTGGTGGAGTAATGGTGTATGACATTTCTGATCCATCTGCACCAAAATATGTTTCTTACACTAACGAAAGAAACTTTGCCGAATTAGACTTCAACGAAGATGTAATCGAAGAACTTGATGATCTAGGAAATGATGCAGGAATTGCTACGATCCTAAAATCTGTAGTTGCTTCCGGACCGGAAAGCATCACATTCTTGAAACAAGGTGTTAGCCCAATTGGTGCCCCAGTTATCGTTGTCAGCAATGAAACAACAGGTTCTGTTACCGTTCATGAAGTTGAATACACTTCTGATGCTGCTCCGATCTTTATCTCGGAATATGCTGACGGAGACGGTGGAAGCAATAAATACATCGAGCTTTACAACCCAACAGATGAAGATGTTATACTAGGTGATTATGCCCTAGTTCGCGTATCAAACGACCCAAACAAAGCCGGTGATTTTGAGAATTGGGACGGATTTGCTACAACCGATACTATTAAAGCAAATAGCACATTTCTGGTTATGAACCCAAGTGCAGTTGATTCATTACTTAATATCGCTGATGCAACCGGAAGTATTTTCATTAATGGTGACGATGCAATGGCCTTAGTATTTGGTACAGAAACCAACTATGAAATCCTCGATATGTTTGGAGATTTCCTTGGAGATCCTGGCTCAGCCTGGGATGTTGCCGGCATTTCAAATGCTACTGCCGATCGTGTTTTAATTAGAAAAGCATTCATCAAAAAGGGAAATCCTGCACCACAAGGCTCTTTTGGTTCTACTTCACTAGATTCTGAATGGATTGTAGGAGATGACGGTGAGAATGACTTCAGTAATGCTGGAATGCATATGATTGATAACTCCATCATGCTTACCATTCTTCATAACAACGATGGAGAATCTCAACTTATCGATCTTGGATCTGATACACTTGCTAATTTCGGTGGAATTGCTCGTTTCAAAACAGTATTAGATGGATTAAGAGACGAAGCCGATTATCCAGGAAGTGCCTCTTTATTGCTTTCTTCCGGTGATAATTTCCTTGCCGGCCCTGAATTCAACGCAGGTACTAATGATGGTGTATTCTACGATGCAATTGGTATGAGTTACCTCGATTACGACGCCATTGCGCTTGGAAACCACGATTTCGATTTCGGTCCTCAAACAACGGCTAACTTCATCTCAGCCTTTGGAGTTGACGCTCCTGTATTCTTAAGTGCTAACTTAGATTTTGATGCGGAAGCAGAACTTAAAGCGCTCGAAACTGCTGGTAAGATTGCAAGTAGCACAGTAGTTGAAGCAGGTGGCCAAATGATTGGTATCATTGGAGCAACAACCCCTAACCTGCCATTTATTTCAAGTCCGGGTAATGTGGAAGTTCTTTCTAATGTTGCTGAGCTTGTTCAGGCAGAAATTGATGCACTTGAGTCTGATGGAATCAATAAAATCATTCTGATTTCTCACCTTCAGGGAATTGAAGAAGATTCTTTATTGGCTACTCAGCTAAGCGGAATCGATATCATGATTGCAGGTGGTGGGGACGAACTTCTCGCAAATAATGGCGATCTGCTTATTCCTGGTGATGAGGACATCGTTTATGGAAATTATCCTATCATTGTTAAAAATGGTGATAACGTAGATGTGCCTATTGTTACAACTAGAGGTTCATATTCTTACGTTGGTAAACTTGTAGTCGAGTTTGACGAGAACGGAGATTTGGTTCAGGTTGTAGAAGATGAATCCGGTCCGGTTCGAGTTTCAGGTGTTGGAACTGATGCCGTTACTGCCGATGCTGTAGTTCAGGCTACGGTAGTTGATCCTGTTACTGATTTCCTAAATGAACTTGACCAAACCGTAGTTGCTGTTTCAGATGTAGCCCTCGATGGCGTTCGAAACAACGTTCGTGGTAAAGAAACCAACCTGGGTAATCTTATTGCACAGGCTTATCTGGAAGTTGCACAGGCAAGAGCAGCAGACTTTGGTGTAAAAGCTCCGGAAGTCGCACTTCAAAATGGTGGCGGTATTCGTAATGACAATGTGATTGCAGCCGGTGATATCTCCGAATTGTTAACATTTGACATCCTTCCATTCGGAAACTTCCTGAGTGTAGTGGAAGACATTCCAGCTGATCAATTTAAAGAAATCATGGAGAATGCGGTTTCTAAAATTGACAGTGAGACTGGTATTCAAGGCGGAAGTGGAACCGGAAGATTTGCTCAAGCTGCAGGCTTCTATTTTGTTTACGACTACAAACGTCAACCACGTGAATTTGATGCAGAAGGCAACGTCACTTTTAAAGGAGACCGTATCGTCGACCTGATTCTTGATGATGGTACTGCTATTGTTAGAAACGGAGAAGTGGTTGATGGAGCACCAACTGTAAGTATGGCAATTGGAGACTTCAACGCAGGTGGTGGCGACCAATATCCATTCGGTGATCTTGGATTCACACGATTAGGAATCACCGATCAACAAGCTTTTTCACTCTACCTATCCAGTGAGGACTTCCTTGAAGGAGAAATTTCCAGAGATGATTTCCCGGTAGGCGGAATCGGAAATATTACCCGATTCGGAACTCCTATTGCTGATATCCTTGATACTCCAGAAGATGTTCGTGTAACTGTTGAAGGTATCGTTACCAGAGCAGCAGGGGCAATCGCGAGAATTCAGGATGAATCAGCTGGTGTGGCCGTATTCAACTTTAGCGGAGAATTCAGAGATTCAGTGGAAGCCGGTTTTATCCAACAAGGTGATAAAATCAGAGTTACCGGACAAATTGATCCATTTAATGGTCTTCACGAAATTGCTGGTGACCTTCTATTTACTGTTCTTTCAAGAAACAACCCTCTCCCCCCTGCTCAGGTTGTAACTCTTGCTGAAATCGCAGCCAATGGTGAAGAGTATGAAAACGAGCTTGTTCTTGTAAAAGACATAACCATTGATACTGACGATACAGAATTTGAAACAGGAACCACATACAGCATTACTGATGCTTCCTCTTCAACGGATGTAAGTCTAAGAGTTCAGACTAGTTCAACCGGTGAGTCCGCTAACTTTGTGGGTACTCCGATACCGGTTGGTCCTTTCAACTTTACCGGAGTTATTGGACAGTTTGATGGATCAGGAAATAATAACTCTGGTTATCAGCTGGTACCAAGTTTACCATCTGATGTAGGTACGGGTTTCCAGCTTGCGTTGCTTCACAACAACGATGGTGAATCTCAGCTTATTAGTACTCCGGGATTACCTGATTATGGAGGAGTCGCCAGATTTAAAACTGCTGTAGATATTAACAGAGCTGCAAATCAAGGGAAAAGCCGAGCAGTATTAATGTTATCCTCCGGAGATAACTTCCTTGCTGGCCCTGAATACCAAGCCGGTGTTAATGACACGGTTTTCTACGATGCTCTTGCAGTAGATGCGATTGGATACAACGCACTTTCACTTGGGAACCATGATTTCGACTTCGGCCCTGAAGTAGCTGCAGACTTCATAAGTCAGATCAACAGTACCTTTTTAAGTGCAAACCTTGATTTCTCTGAAAATACCTCTTTATCGGCTCTGGAAACAGAAGGCAAATTAGCTTCTTCAAAAGTGTTTGAAATCAATGGGGAGAAAATTGGTGTGATTGGAGCCATTACTCCTAATCTGCCATTCATTTCCAGTCCTGGTAATGTGGAAGTACTTGCAAATGTAGCTACCATCATACAGAGTGAAATTGATGCACTTGAAGGAGATGGAGTAAACAAAATTGTCCTTATCTCTCACCTTCAGGGAATCGAAGAAGATTCAGTACTTGCTACTCAACTTTCAGGTATTGATATAATGATTGCCGGTGGCGGAGATGAATTACTTGCAAACGATGGAGATCTTCTGATTCCTGGTGATGAAGAAGAGCTTTATGGAAATTACCCAATCTTCGCTAAAAACGAAGATGGTATCAATGTTCCAATCGTAACTACAAAAGGAAGTTATGGTTATCTTGGTCAGCTTGTAGTTGAGTTCAATGCGGCTGGTGAAGTTACTACTGTACTTGATGAATCAGGTCCTATCCGTATTGCAGGAGGAGAGCTTCCTGATGCAGTCGCAGCCGATGAATTTCTTCAAAAAACCATAGTTGATCCGGTTGTGGAAGGATTAGAAGCTCTCGAAGCCAATATCATCGCAACTTCACAAGTTGCTTTAGATGGTCGACGTTCAAGCGTTAGAGCTAAAGAAACCAATCAAGGTAATCTGATTGCAGATGCATTCTTATGGCAAGCAAACGAACTCGCAGCTGAATTCGGTGCTCCTGAAGCACATATCGCCATTTCGAATGGTGGTGGTATCAGAAATGATAATGTAATTGCAGCTGGAAATATTTCTGAACTTACTACTTTCGATATGCTTCCGTTCCTCAACTTCGTTAGTATTGTGGAAGGAATTACTCCAGAACGTTTCAAACTCATAATGGAGAATGCAGTTTCACGTATTTCTCTTGATGGTGGCAACCCAGTTGCTTCAGGTGGAGGAACAGGACGTTATGCTCAGTTTGCAGGGTTCACAATGGAATACAATCCAACTCTTCAAGCTCTTGAGTTTGGAGAAAATGGTGAAGTAGCTACCGAAGGTAAGCGTGTGATTACAATCACTCTGGATGATGGTACTAAAATTGTTGAGGGTGGTTTTGTAGTAGAAGGTGCGACTTCCGTAAACCTTGCAACTGCCGATTTCACTGCCCGAGGTGGTGATCAGTATCCAACAGATGATCTTGACCTAACTTTAGTAGGGGTAACCTATCAACAGGCACTCCTAAATTACATCACTGCAGAAGCTGAAGATGGAGGATTGGAAGGGACAATCTCTTCTTCTCAATATCCTGCAGGTGGAGAAGGACGATCTGTTGTTACAGATAAACTCCCGGTTTCTAACGAACCAATCAGCGGATTACCTATTAAGTTTGATCTGGATCAAAACTATCCGAATCCATTTAACCCTACTACCAATATCAAGTTTGCACTTCCTGAGAATGCAAATGTCAGACTAAGCGTATACAATATGCTAGGACAAAAAGTAGCAACGCTGGTTGATGGGCGAATGAATGCCGGATTCCATACTGTATCATTCGATGCACGAAGCTTAGCAAGTGGAATGTATATCTATCGAATTGAAGCGGGAAGCTTCCAGAGCGTGAAGAAAATGATGCTTATTAAATAAGCAATCACTTCAAGGTTTTCTGCTGAATGAAGTAAGCAGAAAATGTAGCCTTGTTTCATGTTGTCCCCCGTGTAGGAATATGCGGGGGATTTTTTTATGTCCGATTTGCTACATTAATGCATGAAGAACATTCGAATAACGCTCTTACTATTTTTACTTTTTTGCTCTCTTTATCAAAATGAAGTAGACTCAATTCCTGACTTTATTCTAGGTGATTTTAAAGATGATTATGGAATCACCTACTCCATTTCAGATTCTGTGTTCTTGCTGGAAGATCATACTATCATTCGGATTCTCGAATGGAATGTGGATGAACAATTTTTCGTGGGACAAAATGATTCTTCAAACATTTATGACCCATTATTGTATTCACGGATAGACTGGATGAAATTTGAAGGAATGGGTGAATTCGAATGGGGATTTTGCATGAGTGCTTATAATGAAATTAGTTTAGATTCTGCCAAAGCTGTTGATACAGCAAACAGAGACATTCCAAAAACCGGTTGTAGTGATAATCCCTTTTCAAGAATGAAACGAGTATCTAATTAATTATTATGAAATATCTAATCACAGCATTTTTTCTTTTAACCAATGTGCCTGTTAATGCTCAATCTAACCCTGAAGTTTATTTGGGAGATTTTGATCTTACCGAAGATGGATTCGCCATAACCAATCTGGAAAATATCTCTGATAATCCGGGTTATGATAACCAGCCTTCCTTCATCCCAAACATGCCTGCATTACTCTTTTCCTCAGAACGAGGGGAATCAACTGATGTAAAACTCTATGACTTTGAGCAAAAGAACAGCATTTGGCTAACAAGTACAGAAGGTGGAAAATACTCTCCCACAGTAATGCCCGAGAGTGATTACCTTTCATCCGTTTGGTTAAAACCGAATGGTGAGCAGCTGCTTTGGAAATTTCCGCTAGCTGAAGGTGAACCAGAAGTAATTGTACAGAATGAAGTGATTGGTTATCACTCCTGGTTTGATGAACACACGTTGTATACTTTTGTACTCGGAGATACTTTTACTTTTGTTGAATTTGATCTAGACAACAATCGAAGAACGGTTATTGCAACCAATCCCGGGAGATCAATTCACAAAGTACCGGATAGAAATGAAGTCAGTTTTATTGATAAAAATGATTCTACTCAATGGATTGTCAAAACGTATAATCCTGAGTCAAAGCGGATTCGCACATTAACCACTACCCCTGAAGGGTCAGAGGATATGCATTGGATTGATGAATCCTCCTTTCTAATTGGACAGGGAAATGGACTATTAATATGGAAAGAAAATTATGGGTACACTAACCCTATTCCAGTCTTTGAATCTGAAGGCATTATTTCAAGAATTGCTCTAGACTCTGACCACACTAAAATTGCTATTGTTTTTGCCGAACAGTAGTTAATAAAAAAATATGAAGAATCATCTATTCTAAACTCAATTATTCACGGAATTTCATTTTATTCCATATGGGTTCATATCATTTATTTCAACAATTCCATCTTTGTCTGAATCAGTCCATCCAAAAAGTGATGGGGCAGTAATTAATATCTGCCCATCTTCCGCATCACTCCACTCATGATCCCAACCGAACAGATGGCCTATTTCATGATGAAATACAGCATAAGCAATCCCTCGTAACTTTGCAGAATCAACTTCAAAGCCTTCATCAATAGAATAAAACCAACCAATTTTTACCCAGTCATTTTCTCTTACCGCATAACCTCCACTGGGGTTCTGCTGATCCAGATCGATAAGTGCAATGATTTCATAAGAACTTCTGCTTATACCATAACTATCTGCAATAGACTTTAGCCCGTTAAAGGGAATTGGATCAGGGATTTCTGATGGATCTATATAAAGATTTATGGGAGTGAACTGAATAATTGGTTCGTCCAGGTTAATTTCTTTTGAATATTCCAGATGATCCTGATTTATCGAGTTTATCGCTGAATTCCATTTTGAATTGAACTCATCATCAATTTCAAGCGCTGGGTAATCTACAATAATATTTAGCACTTTAATTTCACCTCTGGGAACAATTGGAAAGGAAGTTTCAAGGGATATCAATCCACTTTCATAAACATAGAGTCTGTGGAGGGTATTATCCAAGTAAATAGTACTAGTATATCTGGAGTTTTGGTCAGTATAAACGTATGCAGGGAACTCCACATTTAAATCAAGCTCAGATTTATATGCTTCTATAATGAACTCTTCTACTTCTTCGGGATTAGAAGGGTTTGGACCTTTATCATTAACACAGCTAAAAAATGAAATAGTTAGTAAGGCCAAAAAATAAATATTGAACTGAATAAAGCACCGTTTCATGAACCTTATTAACGCAAACCTTTTGGGTTGGTTTCATTGTTATTTTCTTCACCTAAAAAAGCTTATTAAGTGAATTAGTGTGTTACCTCAACCCATTCGGTAAACCTTTGCAAATACGGCTTACAGCATCATGACTGTGAAGACTTTCCAGATGCGCGCATCTTACCACAAAATCTCTGATGCTATTGTAGGTGTCCAATTCCTCATAAAGTAACCGAGCGGCATCTTCTACAAACTTTTGATAAGCTCCATTTAGCTCTGCAAAAGCCTGCTCGTCTTCACGCTTCACCATAACCTGAGTTTCGGTCTTTAGTGCAGTTCGGCAAATCTGAACTAAATCTTCCACAAAGAATTCATCCCGCAGAGCAACGGTAATATCTGCTTCACTTCGTTGACTGTGAGGAATTGCGGCTACTCCCCGGTCTTCTCTGGCGTGCTCAGCCAATTCATAAGAGCAAGGGCACGCGCTACTATATACAAATTTAAGATGCATGTGCTTATGGAACTGGTCGTAATTATCCAAATGACCTTCCATAGATACTTCATAATACTGATATCCTTCCATGCCTGAGCGGAGGCTTTCCTGAATCATTGGATAGGAAAATGAAAGTCGTAAAAAAGCTTCCTGCGATTCCAAATCTGTTTTGTAAGCCTTTAGCACTTCTTCCAGCATATCCAAAGAAAATACCCGGTCTTTGAACTTGTAGAACGTTCTCATGATTCGACTCATATTGATGCCCTTTTTGTTGGCATCAAGACTCACATAACCATCTACAGAAACTTCGAGTGTAATTGGCTTTCCATCTCTCTTTTTAAGTTGAAGTGGAAGCTTAAAATTAGAAATCCCTACCTGTTGAATCGGTACATTAGCACCTTCAATAAGTGATGCAGGACCATTTTGAAGGTCAGGAAGTGTTTCTTTGTATTCAGGAGTAATAGTAAATGTAGGGTCGTAGAACCTACGCACTTGATTAGAAATCATAATGGAGAAATCAGTATTAAATAATTTATTTAGTCCAGCGATAAGGACAATATTCGGCTATGTTTCGTTCGGTCTCGAACAGCTTCACCGAATAGAGAACGCTTCCTGCTGATGCAGATGCTTCCACATCATCTTTCAGTTCTTCAAAAAAGGCTTTCACTAAATTCTCTGATGTGGGGATAATGCCTTTTAGAAAAGGGACATCAATATTCAGGTTTCTGTGATCGCAAGGCTCGGTAATTCTCTTCTTTATTATTTTTTTCAGCTTCCCAAGATCGATTACAAATCCAGTATCAGGATCAGGTTCTCCTGCAACGGTAACTTCAATCACATAGTTATGACCGTGCCAATTGGGATAGTTACACTTACCAAATGCTTTTTGATTCCACTCCTCACTCTTAGCCGGGTTATTAAGGCGGTGTGCAGCGTTAAAATGTGTTTTACGGGTTACGAATATCAAAGCTTTATTTCTTTAGTTGGATTCCTCCAAACCGAAAGAACATAACTTCGGTTCCAAAAAGCTAGTTTTTATTTATTCATTGATAAAAAAAGGGGAACTCCGGTTCCCCGGAGCTCCCTTGTGATCAGCACACCTCACAATGAAGTGAGACGTTTCTTTGATAGAAAATGATTATTTAATCAAGGTCATTTTCTTAGTTAGTACTACATTATTAGCACCTACCAATCGGTAAATATATACACCACTTGAAAGTTGTGAAGCATCAAATGCTACTGTTTGACTACCAGCCTGTAATGTCTGGTTATTAACTAGTGTAGCTACTTCCTGACCAAGCATGTTGTACACTTTCAATGTTACTTTTTGAGCAGATGGAAGTGCAAAACTGATGTTAGTGCTTGGGTTAAATGGGTTTGGATAGTTTTGATCCAGACTAACTCTTGTAGGGGCATCGAAAATTTCAATCTCATTGTCCACTCTAACTGTACTTCCGGATAAGTATCCATACTCGTCCAGTGTAGTCCACCCTGACATCCAGTTAGATGTTGGACCAAATGCACCCGCATAGGTAGTAGGACGGAAGAAAGAATCTTCAATCTCTTTCAATGTAATAGTAGTAGCAGGACCACCATCTTGTGGTCTCGGATCAAGAGCCATTCCTTCAACTGTACGGTCGATACTTACTAATAATGGATCAGCAATTTCATTACCACTAGCACCTAACATGGTTTGTACGAAGTCTTGTGGAGCAAAATCCGCCAGATCATTACCCGCCTTAAAACCAAACCACACAGAGTTCCCAACAATTAACGAATCGTTTTCTAATCGCTGACGGCTGTCAAACGGCTTACTACCTGCATTGTCAATGTCTTCTACATTAATTCCGGTTCCAGGACCCGCTGATCCGAAATCAGTGAAAATAGAGTTGTAGTAGAATCCGGCTGTGTTATCACGGAATAACAACATCTCTTCACCGTCTCCTGAAGGAGTAGCGTCTACACCCGCTCCTATGTAAGTAACGTTAGACACCATGGGGGAAGCAAACGGAGTTGTATTCTCATTCCCTCCTGCTCCATCCATCTCCGCTACACGACCCGCTGCATCAGGAGCCTGGATCGCAAACCAGAATTGGTGTTTGCCACGGAATCCCTGATCCCAGTCAAAAGCATCATCAGCATTAAAGGCAGATACTAAATAACGAGTATTTACAGTTCCTCCAAAGAATTCAAATCCATCATCATCAGAAGCAAACGACTCTACATACTCAATCGTAGTTCCAGCTCCAACTGCTCCAACAGTCAGACCTTGAATCTCATTACCTGTCTCTGCTCCAATAGATTTTCCAGAGTGACGAATAGAGATATAACGCAGCACTCCTGAGTTATCCATGTCATCATCACCACCATAGAATGCGCGGTTGTCGCCTTCCGGTGTAATGGTTCCAACTCCTTCAATTTCCTGCTCAGAGGCATTGTTGGTAGTTGCGTTTCCTAAAACTACAAGACCACCCCACTCACCACGATTGGTTTCATCAAAGGTTCCATCATCCGAGGTAGAAGTAAAAATAATCGGGTTGGTTGGAGTACCTTCGGCAAAAATCTGGGCACCTCGGGTAATTACTAAGGCAGAAGCATCTAAGTTCGATCCTGTACGCCCCTCAATGCGTGTACCAGGCTCAATAAATAGCTTGCCTCCCTCTTCCAGAAATACCAGCTTATCCAGCTCATAAATGTTATCTGATGTCCAATAGTATGTAGTATTGCCTACCAAATCCGCATCCGTTACTACTACTCGGTTTGGCGTTCCAGCATCAGGAGTAATATCTGCTAAATAACCATACTCGTCCAGTGTAGTCCATCCCTTCATCCAATTGTCGGTAGGTCCAAAAGCACCCGCATAAGAAGTTGGTCTGAAAAATGGATCGTCCATTTCGTTAAGATCGATAGTTAAAGCAGGAGATGATGCGCCTGGACGAGGATCGAGCCCTTTAGCTTCAACAGTTCTGTTAACTCCAACTAATGCAGGATCAGCAATTTCATTACCACTAGCACCTAACATGGTTTGTACGAAGTCTTGTGGAGCAAAATCCGCCAGATCATTACCCGCCTTAAAACCAAACCACACAGAGTTCCCAACAATTAACGAATCGTTTTCTAATCGCTGACGGCTGTCAAACGGCTTACTACCTGCATTGTCAATGTCTTCTACATTAATTCCGGTTCCAGGACCCGCTGATCCGAAATCAGTGAAAATAGAGTTGTAGTAGAATCCGGCTGTGTTATCACGGAATAACAACATCTCTTCACCGTCTCCTGAAGGAGTAGCGTCTACACCCGCTCCTATGTAAGTAACGTTAGACACCATGGGGGAAGCAAACGGAGTTGTATTCTCATTCCCTCCTGCTCCATCCATCTCCGCTACACGACCCGCTGCATCAGGAGCCTGGATCGCAAACCAGAATTGGTGTTTGCCACGGAATCCCTGATCCCAGTCAAAAGCATCATCAGCATTAAAGGCAGATACTAAATAACGAGTATTTACAGTTCCTCCAAAGAATTCAAATCCATCATCATCAGAAGCAAACGACTCTACATACTCAATCGTAGTTCCAGCTCCAACTGCTCCAACAGTCAGACCTTGAATCTCATTACCTGTCTCTGCTCCAATAGATTTTCCAGAGTGACGAATAGAGATATAACGCAGCACTCCTGAGTTATCCATGTCATCATCACCACCATAGAATGCGCGGTTGTCGCCTTCCGGTGTAATGGTTCCAACTCCTTCAATTTCCTGCTCAGAGGCATTGTTGGTAGTTGCGTTTCCTAAAACTACAAGACCACCCCACTCACCACGATTGGTTTCATCAAAGGTTCCATCATCCGAGGTAGAAGTAAAAATAATCGGGTTGGTTGGAGTACCTTCGGCAAAAATCTGGGCACCTCGGGTAATTACTAAGGCAGAAGCATCTAAGTTCGATCCTGTACGCCCCTCAATGCGTGTACCAGGCTCAATAAATAGCTTGCCTCCCTCTTCCAGAAATACCAGCTTATCTAGCTCATAAATGTTATCTGATGTCCAATAGTATGTAGTATTGCCTACCAAATCCGCATCCGTTACTACTACTCGGTTCTGAGCTTGTAGTGTATTTGATAAAACGAATACAAAAAGTAATAGTAAAGCACTTTGTAATAAGTTTCTCATAGTTTTAGTTGAGTTTAGGTTATTTATTATATCATCTAAAGAGAGTATTTAAGACTTGTACTAAATGACACTCCCCTTTTAAAAGACTGGAATATGTATTCCTGTCCCTTAAAATCGTATGATTGGACAATATCAGGGTTCAGGATATTGTCAATTTTAGCGCCTAATGAAAGATTACTTGAAAGCTGATAATTCAGGTTCCAGTTCAATGTATTATAAGCGCGTTCAAACACGTTTGGTGTAGCATTTCCTGTTGCTAGCGAGAGTCGGTCACCAAACCGATTAAAAGAAAGGTTTGTACTTAATCCATTATCATTTTGGTACTGTAAATCAAGATTTATGATATATGGAGATTGTCCAAAAAGTTGGCGAGTTGAAGAAGCGTTTGGATTTGCTGCTCTAATAAAATCAAGTTCAATATCAGCGATATCAACTTCAGAATGTACAAAAGTTAAATTACCAGCAAACGTTAGGTTCTCTAATTTATAACCTAAAAAACCAAGACGTTTACGAACTTCAAATTCAACGCCTTGCACTCTACCCTGTGGGACATTCTGAATGGAAGTAGCATTATTTCCAATATCATTTCGGATTACCCTTTCCATTGGGTTTTCCAAATCTTTATAGAAAGCAGAAAATGCGAAGATTTCGCCCGGTGATGGAAACCATTCATACCTGAGATCATAATTAGTAATAAGTGTTCTTTCCAGTGTTGGATTTCCCTGGAACAAAAAGTCACCTGCAAAATCAAAAGTAATCAGAGGCATCAATTCTCTTACTGTAGGTCTTGCGAGCGTTTTAGTGTAGGCAGCTCTGAAATTCGTACTTTCAGTAAGTGAATAAACTAAAGAAACTGAAGGAAGTAGATCCGTATTATCTAGTCTACCAACTCCCTGGAAACCCTCTCCATTAGGATTATCAGGAGTAACTGGGTTTGGAGTAATGGCTAAAACTGAGTCATTTGAAGTTGCAGTGATATCGGTCTTTTCAAACCGAGCTCCCCCAATAAATCTCAGTTTACTTGTGATAAAAATGTCGATCATTCCATAGAATGCAGATATATTACTCTCAGAGTTATAAGAGTTTCGTACCTCTGTACCTTCCTGAATGTACGTTCCATAATCATAACCTTGTCCTCTACCACTCGCAGTCGAGTCAATTATACCTTGCGTCCCAAAAAAATCAAACGCATCTCCATTGGCATCCCTAATCGAATATGCATCGTTAAAGATATCGTATCTGTATTCATTGAAGTCACGTGTTTTTGAATCGTAAAAAGCACCTGTCTTAAAGTTCGAATTATCTAGAATGGGGATAGTAATATCCAGAATTCCAGATTTACCAGACTCATCGAGGTCTCTGAAAAATCTGGATGGTCGGGGATATAAAGAAGCAGGATTGGAAAATAAAGTTGTATCTGCTCCATTAATTTGTGTTTCCTGAGATTGAAGTAAAAAATACCTTAGATCAGGAGTCTCCATGGCATTTGTTGTTGTAGATAATTTCCACTCTACCTCAATATCTTTATATTGTTTAAATACACTTTTCCCTGTAAGGAAGAATGCATCAAGTGATCTTTCTTGGTATGAAAGAACATTAGAGAGTTGATTCGAATTAGGAACATCCTGCCAAAAACCTTCTACCAGTCTTCCGATATGAGAACCTGACTGAGTTTTAAAAAAGGAGAAATTTATCTTGTGATTACTGTGAGGTATATATGCAAGATTTATTAACGATCCCCAGTCAACATTGTCATCGGTTCTTTGGTCAGAATAAATTCTTTCCCCTGTAAGACTGTTTGTAGTACCATACTCACCAACTAGCAGATATCTTCCAATTGTGCCATTATCATAATTATCAAAAGAACGAGAATATGTTAGGGATAGCGAGTATCCTAGTTTACCAATTCCAGTTACACTCTGATCTCCAAATGACAATCCAAAACCATAATCCATTGGAAGGGTTGTACTAACTGGGACCATTTCATTATTAAAAGCTCTGGAAGCTGAATTTAGTAACCTCGATTCTGGGCTCCCTAAGTTATCGCCTGAAGATAAAACTGGAATGTCAGTATCTGAATTTCTCAATTCTGATAGGTAGTCTGGGATGTCTCTTTGACCATTATCATACCCTAACCAATCTGTATTGCTTCTTTCTCCTAATAAACCATCCTGAAATGAAATCTGAGAGTTATAGGAAGAAGAGATGGAGAAATCCAGTGTTCTCTCTTCAGGAAAGTCTTTAGTTGTAATATCCACTAAACCACCAGAGAAATTTCCTGGCTTATCTGGAGTAAATGTTTTTAGTGTAACAACATTCTCAATAAGACTTGATGGTATAAGGTCCAGTTGAAAGGATTTTTTATCCGGATCAGCTGTTGGTAATTCTATACCATTCATATGTGTCGAAGAGTACCGCTCACCTAAGCCTCTTACATACACATATTTTCCTCCTACAACAGATGCTCCAACCACTTTCTTTAGGACACCTGCTGCATCTCCACTACCAGTTTTAGAAATAGTTTCTGAGGAGATTGCATCACTAAAAGCTACTGATTTTTGACGCTGTCTAAGCAAGCCGGCTTCGTTATTAAGAACTGCTTCTGCGGTTACTACTATTTCATCCAGAAATTCGGATTCTGGCTCCATGGCTACATCCAGACGTACAGTTTCTCCTTCACCTACTTCTAAACCTGTGATGGTTTGTGAGGCATAGGATAAATATGTAACAACCAGATTGTAGGTTCCTGCTGCAACTCTGCGGATGGTATAGTTTCCATCGATGTCGGTTGCTGTACCTTGGATGGTACCTTCTATTATTACGTTCACACCGATTAGGGTCTCCCCGGTCTCGGCATCAACTACTGTTCCAACAATTCTTCCGTCTTGCGCAAATAGATTGGATGAGATTAATAGCGCAACACTTAGAAAAAGTGTGTTTTTGAATTTGATCACGAGTGTGCTGATTTATTTTGTTCGCGTTTATTCATTGCGATACAAAACTACACTACACTCTTTGCGGTACTGTTATCTCCGGTTTATCCTTTTGTTACCAGTAGATTATCTAAATGTTACCCGTCTCCCTTATTCCTTCTTTGAATCTTCTGGTTCTTCCTCTTCAGCTTTGGGTTTTTCTTCAACAGCTACTGTTTCTTCTTTTTCTTCTGAAGAAACTTCATCTTCACCTTCTTTTTTCTCTCCGTTGGTGAAGGCTTCATAAGTTGTCTGTTTACCAAAAGGTCTTTTCCCGATTAGTTTTTCAAGATCTGACTGGAAAATAATTTCTTTCTCCAATAACTCTTTTGCCAGCGTCTCCAACTCGTTCTTTTTCTCTTTTAAAAGCTTTAGCGTACGCTGATAGGCTTCGTCAATGATCTTTTTTACCTCTTCATCAATGATAGTAGCAGTTGCATCAGAATATGGCTTGTTAAATGTATAATCACTTTGTTTTGAATCATAGAAGGAAACATTTCCAATCTTATCATTCATGCCATAAACCGTGACGATACTGTAGGCCATCTTTGTGATGCGTTCCAAATCACTCAACGCTCCAGTTGATATTTTCCCAAAAATGATTTCCTCGGCAGCGCGTCCACCTAAGGTCATACACATTTGATCCATCAACTGTTCTGTTTGATGTAAAAACTGTTCCTTTGGTAAATATTGTGCATACCCAAGAGCAGCAAGACCTCTTGGAACAATAGATACTTTAACCAGAGGATCGGCATGCTCCAGGAACCAGCCTGCAACTGCATGACCAGCTTCATGATAGGCTACGATTTTCTTTTCTTCCGGAGAAATAATCTTGTTCTTCTTCTCTAGTCCACCAATTACACGGTCAATGGCACTTTGAAAATCTTCCATATCCACCGACTTCTTATTATTCCTGGCAGCGATCAACGCAGCTTCATTACAAACGTTAGCAATTTCGGCACCGGCAAATCCGGGTGTTTGTGCTGAAAGTTTTTTAGGATCTACTTCTTTGTTAAGCTTAAGCGGCTTCAGGTGAACCTTAAAAATTTGCTCTCTTCCGTTAATGTCTGGCTTATCAATACTAATTTGGCGATCAAATCTACCCGGACGAAGTAATGCATTATCTAATACATCTGGCCGGTTAGTTGCCGCGAGAATAATTACTCCTGAATCAGTGGCAAATCCATCCATCTCAACTAACAGAGAGTTAAGGGTGTTCTCTCGCTCATCATTCGAGCCCGGCATTTGACCTTTACCACGAGAGCGTCCGATGGCATCAATCTCATCAATAAATACAATACAAGGTGCCTTTTCTTTAGCCGTCTTAAATAAATCACGTACACGCGCGGCGCCAACCCCTACAAACATTTCAACAAAATCAGAACCGGAGAGAGAAAAGAATGGTACACCTGCTTCGCCAGCTACTGCTTTTGCAAGAAGAGTTTTACCGGTACCTGGAGCGCCAACTAAAAGTGCTCCTTTAGGAATTTTACCACCAAGATTTGTGAATTTATCCGGCTTCTGAAGAAAGTCTACAATCTCTTTAACTTCTTCTTTGGCTTCTTCCAGTCCTGCAACATCTTTGAAGGTAATTTTTGTATCCGTCTGTTGATCGTAAAGTGCAGCTTTATTCTTCCCTATATTAAGTACTTGCTGTCCAGGATTCATCTTTCTGAATATGAATACCCAGAACCCAATCGCCAAAGCAATCATAATCAGCCACATAAACACACCGCTGAACCACTCTTCTTCAATGCGAACTTCATACTCTACATTATTCTCATCCAAAATAGGTCGGATTTCATCTCCGGGGAGCATAGTAGTCATGAAAGCCCGGAACTCTTCAGAACTTCCTGATGAAAGATTAAGTGGATTGTCATCCTGGGCTGGTCGCTGGATAATGCCATCTGAAATAGCCTTATCGTTGTATTTACCGTAAATATTTACGCCATTTTTTATAACTATCTCTTCTACGTATCCGCCTTTTACATCATCCAGAAACTTACTGTACTTGATGTCATTACCAGCTTCAGGGTTCAGAAACATAATCTGAACAAAAATTAGTAATAGAATGATTACCAGAAATCCCCAGGTTGGAAATTTCGGATTTGTTGACTTTCCGTTCCCCAGTGGGGATTTAATCTGCTTCTTTGGAGTGGGCTTTTTATCGGCCATTAATACTTTTTCTTAAAATTCTCTTAAATATAGCGAATAACATTCTTTTCTCTAGCTCGCTCTTACAACACTTTATTGGCAAAAAACGTGCCACTAGTTTTCTTATGACAAATCATCAAAGCCGAGTACGTCTCCTTCTGCGGTTTGCATTTGTAAACCCTCTTCTTTGGGGGTCATCCTACCAATAACAGCGAAGTCTTTAAAATGTTCTATAAATTGTTCTACTTGTTTTTCACTTAGTGTGAATAAAAGTTCTAAGTCTTCGCCACCAAATAGTGCATATTTATCTACATCCTCTTCCATTTCATCGGCAACGTGCCGGGTTTCGATTGCAATTGGTAATGCTGCCTGATAGAGGTACGCTCCTAGCTTTGATGCCACACATAGTTCCGTGACTTCATTTATAACACCCTTTGTAATATCAATCATGGATGTAGGAATTATTTTTTGTGCAGATAGTTCTTCAATCAGATCTTTTCTTGCATTGGGCATCAACTGGCGCTGAACTACAAATTTATAATCTTCTAAATCTGGCTGAATGGCATCATCTCCATGTTGCTCCCAGAACTTTTTTTCTCTCATCAGAATTCTCAGTCCTGCTATTGCAGCTCCTACATCACCTGTAACACAAATAGCATCCCCAATATTGGCTCCTTTTCTATATGTGACAGATTCCTTTTCAGCTTTTCCGTAAACACTTACAGAAATCACTGCATTTGAATGATTACCGGTAAGGTCTCCACCTACAAGTTCTATATCATATTTTTTACAGGCATTGTCAATTCCGCGATATAAATCCTTCACCATTTGAACCGACATCCGATTAGGAAGAGCGAGATTTACCAGAGCAGAAGTTGGTTTCCCATTCATAGCATAAATATCACTTACACTTGCTGAAATAATTTTATACCCGAAATGAGTAAATGGGGTATAGGTTGGATCAAAGTCAACTCCTTCTACAAATGTATCGGTAGTAAGCAGCGATAGCGAACCATCTACTTCCTTAATTACAGCTGCGTCGTCTCCCAAACCTTGAACAGTATTTTCTTTTGATGCACCATTAAATTCTGAGATCTCCTTTAACAGTCCTTTTCGCCCAATGCTTTGTATAGTGATAAACTCGTCTGACATATTCTTTCTATATATAAAAAAACCAGCGCATGAATAATGCGCTGGTTTATATTTTCTTAAACCGAACTTTTTATTGTTCTCGCTTGGTAGAATAATTTATTCTGAATGTACCGGCTTGCTGGAGTTCTTTCTGAACATCCGTTAACAACCCAAACTCAGAGTTTTCATCCACACGAAGCGAAACGATTAACCTTGGTTCTTCGATTAACTTATCGTACATAAGATTTCGAATAGCTCCTATATCTTCAACAATAGAGTCGTCTATTTGAACTTTATCTTCCCCTAGTTGATTTCCCGGGAGACGTTCCGGACCCATATATATATAGGATACCAATCGTTTTTCTTCAATCTTTTCAATGTTGTTAGCTGTCGTTAAATCGAGCTTAACTTTCAGCGTAACTTCACGAAGAACCGTGGTAACCATAAAGAAGAACAATAACATGAATACTACATCAGGCATTGCTGAGGTAGGCACTTCCTGCTTAGTTCCGGCTTGTTTCTTTTTAAAGTGTGCCATAATTAATTATCCGGTTCTGCAATTGAAATTTTCTTCGGATACATATCCTTAATTTGATCCTGCTGAGGGCTATTCTCTTTAAGCTGAGCATATTCCACACCATAATTAGCGCGCGAAGCAGCATCTCTTAAATCTTTATATGCAGACATTACTTCATCTAACATATCAATGTAGATATTGTAAGGCGTCTCACGTTGAGTTTTAAGAGAAACAATAGCGGCATCTGGTGAGATGGAAAGCTGATCGCTGTTGTTCGGATTATCAATAAACTCTATGAGCTTATCTTTTACCTCACCAATAGGAGTAAGTTGCTCATCCATTAGGATTGTACCCTGAGCATTCACAAGGACATTCATCAGATTTCTTTCACGAATTGGTGGTGGTTCCACTTCCGGGTCTAATGGCGGAGGGAGAACCATTCCAATACCAGTGTCCACATTTATAGTGGTAGTTACCAGAAAGAAAATAAGAAGTAAGAAAGCGATATCGGCCATAGATGAGCCGTTAATTTCGCCTCCTTCCCTTTTGCGTTTCTTTAGTAGCATAAGTATGCTCCTTTAAAATTTAAATGTGCCACGAAGTCCGGTGAATAAAACTCCGACAACCATGATTCCAAGCATGATTCCCATTGTTAATACACCTGCAGTGGCGAAAGGATCATCAGTTCCTTGTACTGCGAAATATGAAATCGCAAATACAACAAATGGAACTGCCATGATCAATATTCTTTTTGGATCTTGTTTACCCTGTGTAGCACTCTTAATACCAGAAATAATCATGGTAAGAATACCGAGGCCAATTAAAGCAAACGCTCCTATAACGGCTATTTGAACAATCATATTATCTCCTGTTTAGGTGTTATTGATTATTCTTCTGAGTCGTCTGCTGCTTCTACAGCTGGAACAAGCGGCTTACCTTCCTGCAATAAAATAATTGAGTCAATAAGTGTGATTGAACTTTCTTCCATTTCAGCAATCAAACGGTCAATTTTAGATACACAATAATTGTATCCGATTTGAAGGATAATACCTGCTATAAGACCACCGGCTGTTGTAAGAAGGGCTGTTTTAATACCACCCGCTACAATACTTGGGGAAATATCTGCTGCAGCTTCAATATCATCGAATGCAGCGATCATACCTACTACTGTTCCAAGGAATCCGAATAGTGGGGCAATAGCAATAAAAAGTGATAACCATACAAGTCCTCTTTCAAGGAAACTCATTTCAATGGATCCATAAGCAGCAATTGCTTTTTCAGCGGCATCAATACCTTCGTGAGAACGCATTAAACCAGCCTGAAATACCGAAGCAACAGGACCACGAGTTTGAGCACACAATTGCTCAGCAGCTTCTACACCGCCTTCTTGTAATGCTTCCTGAACATCAACAATAAACTTACGAGTATTGATATCAGCCAGGTTAAGGGTAATAATTCTTTCAAGGAAAATAGCAAGACCAAGGATTAATGTGATCAATACTGGCCACATCCACCCTCCATCATTACCTTCGTTAAATTTCTCTACGATGAGATTGAAAAAGCCTTCTTGAGCAGGGGCTTGTAAAAGAAATAGAGCAATCGACGATGTCATGTTCACTCCGATTATTTTTAATTGTTAGTGTCTAAGATTAGTGAAGCGAAAGGATAGGTCATTTTGAAATAAATGTCAAAGCTGGAAAATGTCAAAAAGTTAACTTTTAGTTAACAAAACAAGCATTTTGCCTAATACTTTTAATCCAGCTTAACACGGCTCTTGTCGTTAAAAAACGGCACTTACCACCAATTTGAGAGTATGTATATCCGGTCGATCTCTAACCGTTCTCCCATCATAATTAAAACTTAGTCGAATTAGTTCACTTGCACGGTACGTTCCTGCGAACGACCAGATCAAATTAGTTCCCAACCCTGTGCCTTCCGTGAGTTCGAAAGTTCCTAAAGAAGAAGAGTTACCATCTACATTTGAATTACGCAATTCTAAACGTGCATTTGCCTGAAGTTTCCTCCATAAGAAAGCCCGATGAGAATTTATAACCTTAAATATTTGAGCTTTCACGGACTCAGCCGGAGCCCGGTCTATTTTTGATGCATAAGAAACAGAAAATGAAGTTTGCCATGAGCGATTGATAGTGGTTTGAACTCCCGGGGTAATTGTGGTCGACCAAATATCAAAATTTCGGCTTGAAAGCTGGTCACTCTCCGACTTATTGTTACCATTTGTTAAATCAGTTGAGAGCTTAGTTCGGTCTGTGATTTGATACGAACTATTTAAATAGAACAAAGAGGAAAATAACTCCTGTGATTCTGTGCTTCTTTGATTCAAGCTTCTACTTTCAGTATATCCGATGAGTAAATCTGCTTTTCGGGTTGCTGGGAACATATCCAGCTCTTTTTCCCAGATCAATCTACCTTGCACAGTGGATGAATCATTTCGGAATGTATTTAATCTTAACAGATATACATCTTTAAGTTCTTCAGTTCTGGAATTCTCAGCAATATCGATTCTGGATCTGATTTGCATAGATGAGAGTACTCGACTTAATTCAGAACCTTCGCCCAAAAATTTAAACGGCTTTATCTCATTTCGAAACCGGGCTTTCAAATCAATAACCGGGAATAATTCATCAGAAGGTAAAAACTGCCTTACAAAGACTCCTTCATTTGGGCTCAATTCAGGGAAGAATTCATCGATCTGCTGAACTCTATCCTCGTTAGAATCAATCCAGACATACTGACCAAGCTCAGGACCAACTTCTATATAAGCTTCCTGAAGTAGTGCCCTCCTTTCAGTATTTGCTTCATAGAATAACTGACCATTGAACAAATCAGATTCGGTTTCATAATCTGTAATCGACCTGATTAAAAGTCCTCGACGATTAGCGGCGCCTTGTTCTTCGAATTCCTGTGTAAAATCTTTTGATCGTAAAGCGATCTTATTTTGAGTTCCTATAAAGCTATTAGGTCTGTAATTAAAGCTAATTCGTTGTTCAACTGCATTAGACTGATCCCTGAATTCATTATCGAAAACTCTTTTCTCCGCACGATATAATATACTTGCATCAATTTCGAGAGAAGAAGAATTGAACCGAATCCCCGGCCCCAACTCGTAAAACGAGAAGGATGAGTTTAATAATGAATCTGATTCCAGAACACGCTCTTCTCTTTGCTCTTGTTCAAAACCAAGGTAGGGAGTCCATTGTTGAAATAGTTCTTTTCCTATGGATCCTTTTTGACGAAACCATTCTCCTTTTTGATTAAGTAACTGATCCTCAGAGCGAACCCAATCCTGATCATAGTTAAGACTAAAAACTTTTTCATTACTTTGAAACTTAGCACCTTGTCGGTAGCTCGTAAAATCACTCCGATCAATAAACCCGTATTCACCGGAAATACTTGTGTTTGGTGATGGCTGGACTTTTATATTTGCTTCATTGATGGCCTCCCGGGTTTGGGTACTCCGGTTGACATTCCACTTTCGGTCGAACTCCACTTCTCTCGTTCTTTCAAAAAATTCAAAACGCTCTCCTGAATATCTCCGTTGAACTGATCCCGAGATTTCACCAATTCCTGAACGTACTTCTTTTACTCTTATTCCAGTTAAATAAGAAACGTCATTATTATCTCCATCATCAATATCTGAGAACCTGTTTTGGTCATAGCCACTAGCAGCCCATTCACCATAGAACTCTATATTTTCGGACAAAGTGAATGATGAATTCAAAGCAACCATCTGCTGCTGTTCTGGCGCCGGTAGTCTTCGAAATGGTTCGTAGTCTCCCCGGTTAGGTCCTACCCATTCATAAAGCAAGCCATTCACAGAGCTTCCAATACGCTGATAACTTCCGGTTCCATCATCCACTTTTGAAAAACGTACTATATAAATTGATTCTGAGGAGCCGGGAATATTTTTGAATATCTCATACATTTCTCCATTTAAAAGCGTATCCATTTTGGCATAACGAACATTGTTGTCATCTTCGCCATCCACAAGCCGTTCACCAGATACAACAGCTGCATCCAGGTTATCTCCAACTCCCCGAAGAACATTAATATCACTTTCGGTAAGTGATTGCTGAGAAAGTAATTCATCGCCATCTGCTTGACGTATCACAGATGCCCCAAGCTTAAATCTACCTCCAAAAAACTCTTCCCCAGCTTCTGCCGCTACTAAAGTTCGATTAAAATTCTGGTCGATGTATTCATATTCAATTAAAATCCTGGTTTCATCTTTAATCAAAAGATTATTGGTAAAAAAGACTTCCCCAAGCCCATAATCAATGATGTAGTCATTCTCCTGCCCTCGCTCCACACGCTGACCGTTAATATAGACTCGTTCGGTTCCTGCAAGAATAATCACAAATTCCTCGCCATCTCGCCCTGAAAGTCGGTACGGTCCCTGCACCCCGTCCTGTCCATCAAAAGAAACAGATTTAAAAGTGCCACGAACTACCGATAGTGCTGCATTATAATCTCCATACTTTGTTGAAGTGTACCCGGCAGCCCCTTGAAGTCTACGATTTAATCTGGCAAACGTACTCTGCTCAAAACTGACATCCACATCTCCCATTTCTACCGTAGTATTTTGAGATTGGAGCTGGATAAAAACCCGATCAAATTCACGAATATTTTGTGTGGTTCCATCCGGTTGAATAGGAATACTCTTATCGGTGAGGGAAGCATTGATTGATACATCATCTGTAAGCTGACCATTTAACTCAAATTGGAGTCCACTTTCAAGAGCAAAATCCTGATTAGAACCCACAATAATTCCACGACTTAAACTTCCTCGTTGATTTAAATCAGAATCATCAAAAGCTGACTGTGATGATGCCTGAATTAATTCCTGGCTCAGTGAGTCGTTTTCAACATCATAAAAAGAAGAATCAAGATTTTGAATCTCCCTATTCTGAAATACTCTTCGGATAGCAAAAGGATAGACTTCAAATTCAATTCGGATGGACTCTATAGACTGGTATCGACTCCTGTACTCTGATTTAACAGACCAAAGTCTTTCAGATTCATCAAACTGCCAGTCGGTTGGGTTGATTAAAGAATCCTTTATAAAAACCTCTATAGTTTGGGGAAGAATCCAATCGTCTAAAGAATAACTGGAGTCAACAGAAAAAGGGTTAATTACAATTTCTGACTGAATAGTATTTTGAGCATCAGCATTACCAACAGATAGCATCGAGAAGCCCGCTGTTAGAATTCCAATAATAAAGAAATGAGTTCTGCTCACCGCTACTGTTTATACTGATGATTTATGTCTTAGTAGTCATTGCAAAGGTTGAAGTGTAACCAACCTAAAGCAATCTTCAGAACAAAGCTCAAAGTAAAAGATTGCTTCATCGAAATATATACGATAAGAAATTACTTTCTGATACTTCTAGCAATGGCAACTAAAACAGTAACGCTATTCGATAAGTTATTTTGAATTAAATGCGTTGATTCCTTTGTCCAGAAAAGAAACGAATTTTTCTGAGCTAACGTACCCAAGTTCCTGAGCTATCACTCGCTCTCCTTTCGGATCGAGAATAACATAGGTTGGAAGCGCGATATTTCCGGTAAGCTTGAATTGTAGCTGTTGATTTGCCTGAGCATCAGAACCACCATCGGTATAAAGTTTAACTAACTTCATTTGACCAAATCGATCACGGACTTCCTCCAATGGAAATACATTAGATTCCATCGCACGACAATTTGTACAAGTATAACCGGTAAAATCTATGAAAACCGGAATGCCCTCTGACACGGCTTCATCCAATGCAGCCTGATAGTCTTCGGTCCAACCTTCATCAGTTGCTGAAGAACCTGAACCACCGCCCATGGCCGCAATAGTTCCAACCACGCTTACATCGGTTTGCATCTTGGGAGGCAGCCATGAATCCCAAATTCCTAACGAAGCGCCCATCAAACCGGGCATTAAATAAAAACTAAATAGTAAGAAAGGCAGCGCAAGTAGTAATCGACCAGTAGTTACATACTCAGGTTTGGTTTCATGTTTCAGAACAAAGACCCCAAGCACGTATAAACCAGCCACTAAGAAAATTGCGATCCATGCAGCGATTGCAAACGGACGGCTTACTAATCCCCATCCAAGAACTAAATCCACATTTGAAATAAATTTGATGGCAGCAGCAAGTTCTATGAAACCAAGCAAAACTTTTACCACATTCATCCAGGAGCCACTTTTAGGTAAAGACTCTAACCACTTTGGGAACATCGCAAATAATACAAATGGACTAGCGAATGCAGCCGAGAAGCCAATCATACCTATTATTGGGTATATCCATTCTCCACCTGTTGCCGTAGCTGCAAATACAGCCCCAACAAATGGAGCAGTACAAGAAAATGATACGGCACTAATCGTGACTGCCATAAAAATTATTCCTACGATACCTGAACTCTCATTGCTTTTCCTGTTTAAGTAGTTGGTTAGCTGATGAGGTAATTGAAGCTCGTACATACCCAATAAGCTTAGTGCAAAAGCTATCAAAACAATAGCAATCATAGCATTAACAAATGGACTTGCTGCAAAATTTTGAGCGCCATTTGCACCAACTAATGCCGCCAGAATTACCCCTATTACAGTAAAGGTTATTACTATGGAGACTCCAAATAAGAGTGCTTGCCCTACTCCTTTACTCTCTCCATTCTGCTTAGAGAAATAGGATACAGTTAATGGAATCATTGGAAATACACATGGAGTTAGCAATGCTGCAAAGCCAGCTAGTAGCGCAATCCATATAAAAGAGAATACTCCATCTTTTGAGAGATTTGAGGAACCGGATTCAGAAACCTCTTCTCCGGAAGATGTTTCTTCTACTCCTCCAATAGCCGCTTCGTATGGACTGTCAGAAACTCCAACTACCTCTACTGCAGCAATAATAGATTTTGTTTTTGGCGGTAAACATACGCGATCATCACATACCTGATAAAAAACCTCAATATCCAGATTTTGCCTACCCGACAACTCGGTTTTTATAGCAACTGGAATCTCAAAACTGGCAAATGAACTGTGCCAACCCAGCTCCGCTTCAAAATTAGGATCGAATTCAATATCTGCGTCAGATTCCGTTATATCTCCCGCAAGAACAAAATTAGGAGATTTTGCAGTAAACTCTGTTGGGAAAGGGCCAGCATCAGGATCATTTAGAACAGAATAAAGGTGCCAGTCGCCTTCGATGGAAGCAGCAATAGATATGGTAAAAACCTCTCCGGACTGAACCTGATCAGGTACTTCTGTAACATTGAATTTTACGGGATCAGGTATCTGCCCGTAAACAAAAAGTGGGAATAACATCGTTGCGATGATTCCCACTGTAATCTTTTGAAATAATTTCATCTGGAATCGATTCTTCATTAATACTTTTGAATGAATGATAAACCAACATTCAGGAACATCAAACTTATAGAAATAACATTTCTATAACATCCAACGCTGCTGTATAAGCTTTAATCCGAATCGATCATTCAGATTATTCGGCTTTAACTACCCAAATTTTAATTGTAGGCTTCAAATCGCCAATTAAACTTATAGTAGCAGTGTACTCACCAAGCGTTTTCACATCTTCGTTGATAGTGATGTCTCTTCGATCAACAAGAATTTCTCTTTCCTCAAGAGCTTCAGCAACCTGTACGTTTGTTACGGTACCGTGAATTTTATCATCTTCACCGGTAGTAACAGGAATGGTAACCGAAGTCGCTTCCAATATACGGGCAAGATCTTTTGCTTCCTGAACGGTAAGCTCTGCTTTCAGAGCAGCACGCTTTTGCATAAGCTCAACTTCAGCAATAGCGCCTTTAGTAGCTAATACAGCTTTAGCCTGAGGAATAAGGTAATTGCGACCATATCCGTCTTTTACATCTACAAGCTCACCGGCTTGTCCTAATTTTTCTACGTCTTCTTTTAGAATAACTTTCATTGTCTCAATTTCCTTTTTTATCTAAGGTTCTCAGCAACGTATGGCATAAGGGCCAGAAAACGCGCTCTTTTTACTGCAGTTGTTAGCTGGCGTTGGTGCTTAGCACTTGTACCTGTTACACGACGAGGAAGAATTTTCCCCTGATCATTAGTGAAACGTTGCAATGTTTCAGTGTCTTTATAATCGATGTACTCAACTCCTGCTTTGGTAAACTTACACTGCTTAACCTTGCGGATACTTTTCTTCGGGTGTGATGGATTCTTAATCATAATAGAATTTCTTTAATGTGATGAGTTAGGCGTCTGCTTCTTCAGTTTCTTCTTCTTCTTCAATAGCGAAGATATTTGGCACTGAATTGGTTTTAACCAATTCTCTGTGACGAAGCATTTTTGCATCAAATTTTAAGGTCAGGTAACGCAGATAGTCATCTTCAATACGCATAAAACGCTCTATGACTGCAATCGCTTCAGCAGGTGCACTGAAGTATGCATTTACGTAATAGCCATTTCCTTTTTTGTCGATTTCGTAGGCAAACTTACGCAGCCCCCACTCTTCAACTTCATCGATTTCGCCACCGTTATCTGTGATTAGCTTGTTAATTTTCTCAACAGCAGCTTTGGATTGATCCTCTTCAAGAACAGGATTTATAATATACGTTAATTCGTAAAAATTTTTGCTCATAGTAGTATGTGTTTTCTATGGATGTTTTCATACTGAAAACAGTCATTCAGGCACTTTGCCTAAACAACAGAAGACCACAAATATAAGGCATTTTAAACCATATTGCTACACTTGTAATACAGAACTTTTTAGTCAAGTACAGAACGTACTAAATAGCCTCAATCGCCGTGGCAAGCTCCACATCTTTCCTGGTAACTTTATTCTCTGCATCATGGGTCTGCAATCCAATTGTCACTTGATTGTACACATTAAATAAATTAGGATGATGTCCTAAGGATTCGGATTCAAACCCTACTCTTACAATAAATGCTAATGCTTCTTTAAAATCTGAGAACTCAAATTTCTTCCAGAGTTTATCATCATCATGAGCCCAATCGGGCAGTTGTTTTAATGCTTTTTCTATTTCTTCTTTTGATAGTGGATTCATAATACTCCTTTTGAGTTATCCAACGAATAGATTATTTATATCATTCGATAATCTCTTTACAATATTTTAACACGTTTTTTCTACAATAAATTAATTCTGTTTTTTGAAACGAGTTTTCTTCTATTATTTTCCACATGATGATTAATCAAAATAACAATGCTGGTTTGAGTCCAAAAGGCACACTTTTTAAGAAAGTAAAATTTTTCGTTGCTCCTATTTTAGTTCTCTTACTCTCAGGTATGGTCTCTGCTGCAGAATCGGGCGGTTCCCATGGAATTGATGGAAGCGACTTAAGCTTGCTCTGGGCACTTCCTTTTGCCGGCATTCTACTTTCTATTGCTATCTTTCCTTTAGTTGCAGAAAGTTGGTGGCATCACAATTTTGGAAAAGTGTCTGCAGCGTGGGGTTTGCTACTTGTAGTACCATTGATCATCACTTTTGGATTTGAGGCGGCTTTGTATGAGGTGCTACATGCCTACCTGCTGGAGTATATCCCTTTTATTGTGCTACTCTTAGCACTTTTTACAGTTTCTGGCGGAATCAGAATTAAAGGATACCTGAAAGGAACCCCGGAAGTAAATACCGGAATTTTATTGATCGGGACTATTCTTGCGAGCTGGATGGGAACAACAGGTGCAGCAATGTTGCTTATCCGTCCTATTCTTCGAGCTAATGAATGGCGTAGCAGTAAAAAGCATATCGTCATTTTCTTCATCTTTCTTGTTGCCAATGTTGGTGGTTCTCTTACACCACTTGGCGATCCTCCTTTATTTTTAGGCTTCCTTCAGGGTGTTGATTTCTTCTGGACAACCACCAACTTGTTTTGGGAAATGACATTTGTAGCTGTAATACTTCTCATTCTCTATTACTTCTGGGATCGTCATCTCTACAACAAAGAAACAAATACCGCACCGGTTGATGATGGTTCAGAGCCTCTTGGAATTGAAGGCAGCCAGAACCTTATATTGATTGTCGCTATTGTTGGAGCAGTTCTATTTTCCGGACTAGTACATATCGGAGAATTAAACATTTATCACGTACATGTTAATATTGAGAACCTTATTCGTGATGGAGCTTTGCTATTGATTACCTGGATTAGTTGGTTAATTACATCAAAAGCCAGCCGGGCCGCAAATGGCTTTAACTGGTTTCCAATACAGGAAGTAGCCAAGTTATTTGCAGGTATATTTATAACTATTATAGCTCCAATTGCGATGCTTAAAGCAGCTAACAATGGCGAAGGAGCCCTTCAGTTTGTAAATAATGCTGTTTTTGATGCTTCTGGAGAACCCATTAATTATATGTTCTTTTGGATTACCGGGATGCTTTCCGCTTTCCTGGATAATGCCCCCACTTATCTGGTATTCTTTAATGCTGCTGGTGGAGATGCTCAGGTACTTATGAATGAAATGAATCATACCCTGATTGCAATTTCATCCGGTGCAGTATTCTTTGGTGCCCTTAGTTATATTGGTAATGCACCAAATTTTATGGTTAAATCTATTGCTGAACAAAACGGAGTGAAAATGCCTAGCTTTGGCGCTTACCTTATTTGGTCGATAGGTATCTTGGTTCCGATCTACTTACTGGTTACCTTCCTGTTCATTTAACAAACTATCTTCTTTTGATTCAGAGAGTCTTTACTCTTCTATTTTTTGTTTTAATAATTTGTGTTTCTGTTAATGCTCAATCGCCTCAACAAACAGACTCCACTAAAATAGCTTTTTTACCTGCATTAGCTTTTAATAGCGATCTAGGATTTATTGGAGGCGGTATTGCCAGTATCTATAAGTACAAAGACCAGACTCATCCTTTCTATTCCTATACAGATTTCTCTGCAATCTTTTCTACTAAAGGACTTGCCTCTGTTCAAGTTCTTAACGACAAGCCTTTTGTATTTGGGACTGATATGAGACTCAAAACGAATGTGTTTATATCCCGGTTTTTGCAAGATCCTTATTATGGTGTTGCCAATTACCAAACGATTGAACATGACCCTCCTGATGGTATACCGAATTTTTATCAATTTAAATCCTTTTCTATTGGCCTTAATACAACACTGAGAATTCCATTATCTATTAACAATAAAAATCAGCAACTGGATGCTTTAGCAATTCTGAACCTAGATTATCAAACTCCGTGGGATAGCGAATCAGGCCAGTTAATTACTATTGAAAAACCCAGAGGTTTTGAAGGTGGCCGAACTTTTATGATTGGTTCCGGATTAATATGGGAAGGTCGAAATAGTGAATTCAATCCAACCAATGGAACTTATTTAGAAACTTCTATTGAAATTGGTAACAAACTCTGGGGAGGTACATTCAACAATCTTGTCGTCAAACATGAAATGTTTCATTACCTCACATTTCATTTACTAAAAGATATAACGCTTGCCAATCGATTTTATGCCGAACACACTTCCGGAGAAACTCCATATTGGAAACTAGCATATGCTGGAGATAATGAAACCCTAAGAGGGTATCCCTCCAGAAGGTTTTTAGACGAAAATGTGGCGATACTTAATAATGAATTGCGAACCTGGCTTGTAGAATTTCCTTCGATGGATACCAGACTTGGCGGCACTATTTTCTTTGACGTAGGAAGAACGTTTGCAAATGGCACCTCCTTCGAAGACATCACTGATGATTTAAAATATACGTTTGGTTTTGGTGCTACTGCATCAATATTTACTCCTGATTTTATTATTAGGGCAGATGTAGGTTTCTCTGAAGAAGGAAAAGGAGTTTATATTACAACCGGTTATATGTTTTAGTATCTTTCCCCTTAGCAATTTCAACAGCATACAACAAATCTACTAAATGCTCGACATTATCATCCTTTCTATCGGCGGAATATATTTAGTGTTGGTTTTGGTGACGCTTGGGATGTTCAGACTTCCAAAATCCTACTACGCCAAGGACGAAGACTTACCCACTGTTTCCGTTATTATTTCTGCAAAAAATGAAGAGACCGATCTCCCAAAATGTATAGCTTCTTTGGAAAAACTGGATTTTCCAAAGGGAAAACTTCAAATAGTACTTGTAGATGACAGAAGCACTGACCAAACTGGTTCTATTATTAAGAAAGCAGCTGTAAGAAACTCACATTTCATTTCACTTAGTACAGAGAATGCACCTGAAGTAGGACTAAAAGCTAAAGCGAGAGGGATTTCCTGGGGTATAAAAAACTCAGAAAGTGAATGGATTCTGATTACAGATGCTGATGGAGAAGTTCCTCCTCTCTGGGTCAGGCACATGCTTTCCGGGGTAAATGAGAAAACAGGAATGATTGGCGGTATGTTAAGTGTAAAACCATCTTCCCTAATTGGCATATTTGAAAGGATTAGCTGGGGTTATACACTACCATTTGCATTTGGCATGGCAGGATGGGGTGCTTCTTTTATTTGTGTAGGCCCCAATATGGGAATTCGCAGAAGCATATACGAAGATAATGGAGGTCTCGAAAATGTTGACTTTGATGTTGCTGAAGATCTTGCACTGTTTAGAATGGTTGAGTCCTCTACATACAACTTCAGATCTTATGTAACCCCGGAAACTAGCATTCTACTCAATCCGGTACCTTCTTTAAGGCACCTATGGAGTCAACAACGACGTTGGCTGGGAGGTGGATTTGAAGGTGGCTGGAAATATGGAATCCCTTTAGTTTTAGCTTTTGGGTATTTAACTGCCTATTCTTTTTTTCAAATCACCGGTTGGTTTTACGCTTTTGAAGCCACTCTGTCAGTTGTCTTAATCAGACTACTTGGGGATGCTTTTATCCTTGCCGAAAAAAGAATTCTGCTCAAAAAAACACATCTTTTCCGATATCTGCCAATCCAATGGCTTTATGGAACGTTCACAATGCTTTGGCTACCTATAAGCCTCCTCTTTGACTCAAAGATTCGCTGGCGGGGAGAAGGCTATGAAATTAAGTACGATAAGTAGTTAATTCCCAGTTGAACTGAGCAAACTTCTGTTACTGAAAATGATTTCCTTAGTGTTTTCTTTAAGCAAATTTGCAGCATCCATCAGCATAAATTCACTTTCTGGAAATGGGATTGGTTCAATACCAATTAAGTCTTCAGATTCCTCTGTTAATGCTCTTTCATCACCTGAGAACGTTGCTGAAAAATGTTCGAAAACAAAAGTAACTGAAACGTTCTGAGTCTTAACCAACTGATCTGTTCTCAGGTTTATATAATCGACTGAACCTCCAATGGTTGCTTCTTTCCATTGGCGCGATTCTGTGACTTCTGCAGTAACCGTAATAATGTTTGGCTCTCGCATATCATTACCCAGCGAATCTTTCTTCACATTTCCATTTTCATCAAGTACATATTTAGTACCGTCCTGAATTTCTTTGGAGTTTTGAAAGGTTTCCCGATCTATTCTTTCCGGTGATAATACAATGTCTTTGATGTCAAGTACGATAAAGTAATCGTATTCCACTGATTCATCTTCATACACGCTATACTGTATCCAGCGATCATTTAGCTCGGACAAACCTATTTTTCTCAACTCAGCATCAAACCGCTCCGGAAGCACTGATTCAGAATTATTCTCAATCACAAAGAGTACCTGATTAGTCCCCAAATACTGGGCCTCTTCTATTAATTGCTCAGTATCTTTATAGTTGTCATATAAACTTAAAACTCTTTCAAATTCATAGTATGCCTGTCGTGCATTCTCTCTCCCTCCAAGCTCCAGATATTCTACTCCCTGCTGATAGGAAACTTCCGCAGCCTGCTCTTTCGAGCCAATTAGTTGCTCGTCATAATCAATAATTTCAAACTCAGGAAGTAAAGAAGAGGGCAATGTCTTTATCCTGTCCTGCCGATTATCCAACCTTTGATACAAGGTATATATCTCCATGTAGTTCTCAGATCTGCCTTCTCTCTCCAGAAAACTAATTCGATCCATATCGAAGCTGTTTGCCTTTGAATAAGCTTCCTTCAATACGTATAACTCTTTTTCTTTACCGGGATCTTTCCGAAGTTTTTTTACTGACTTCTCAATCGCTTTATCATATTGGCCTCTTTGCAGTAGCTTTTCTGAGGAGGCACAAGCCAATAATAGTGTAAACGAGATAATAAAGATGCTTGTTTTCTGAAGCATGGTACTAATAGTTAGTTTAAACGAATTTTTAAATGTACTAATTGCCTTTCAAATTACATATTGGAAGAACCAGGCTGTAAAACAGTACAACTAATTTTCACAACCATTATGCTGTTTCCACATTGCCGGATCGTGACCTTTAGGAACCTCAGAACAAGGATCGCTAATCAGTTCATATCCTCTCAACATATTGTACTTTTTGATTTGCTCACCCGATAAGACATCAGCTGATTTCAAATGTGCCTGTAAGTGAACAAATGTTAACTCACCCCTGATAGATCCAATTTCAGACGTCAATTCCTTCAGTTTTTCAGGATTGATTTCACCATTCGCAAAGGCAGTGTTGAGTTCCTTTTCTTTAGATACATATCTCTCACCCACCTGAATGGCCAATTCCTGCATCTCGTCAAATATGGACTGAATCTGTTCAAGTTGAGTTTCAGATAAATTAATTTCAGAACTCATTTCTAAAATATGCAGAGGTCCGGGAACTCCATTTAGCTCTGCAGCTTTTGCTAATCCCCATCCCTTTCCCGCTTCTAGTTGAGCGACATCCTCTTTCGAAAGACTTTTGATCTCCCGCTGCTCTTGCCCTACATATTCTGAAGTATGGTTCTGATGCTGAGCATAAATATTCAACGAACTTAAGAAGTAAACTGTAAATAGAAGTGACAGATATTTCATAATTATATGAAGCTTAAATAAGGAAATAAGCGAGCCCGGCAGCTCCAACAATCCAGCAATAATAAGCGAAATAATGAAATCCTTTTTTCTTAAGGATGATGATCAGGTATTTCAATGCATAATATCCTGAAATGAATGAAGTCAGAAAACCAACCACTAAACTCATTACCTGAGCATCACTCACCCCTATCTCAAGCATTTCCTTTATCTGAAGTAGCATTGCTCCTGCAATCACTGGGATTACCATTAAGAAAGAAAAATTAGCTGCTTCTTCCCGCTTAATCCCCAAATATAATGCTGTGGAAATAGTGGAACCGGAGCGACTAATACCTGGAATCATTGCAAAGGCCTGCGAAATACCAATCAAAAAACTCTTACCTAGTGTTACCTCGCCTTCGGGATCTTTAGCAAACTTTGTCATGAACAAAATGAATCCGGTTACAATCAACATTCCGCAAACTAACACTGGGGTCATGAAAATTTCTTCCACATAATCCTTCAAAGTAAAACCCACGATTAATGCCGGAATCATACTCACTAAAATGAACAATATAATTTTAACATTTGGGTCATCTTTCTTTTGTGAAGGAGCCCCTAAAAATCCAAAACCCGCTTTTATTAACTCTGCGAGTTCTTTTTTATAATAGATCACAATACTGCAAAGTGTACCAAAATGAACTACTACCTCGAAGGTAATTCCAACTTCAGTATCTGCACCAAGAAAGAACCGGCCTAACGCCAAATGCCCGGAACTGCTGATAGGAAGAAATTCTGTGAGTCCCTGAATAAGTCCCAGTAAAAAAGATTGTAAAATGTCCATGTGTTAAACAGCCAAGTATTATATTTTAGGTCTCTGATAATGAACCAGAAATTAAGTATATCACATTCAAATAATAACATTGATTTTAAAAAATGAGTGAACAAGCAATTGATATGAACGCGCTGGCAGAAAAAATTGAAAAACACAGCGCGTTTATTGATGACATCCGAGGCGAATTAAACAAAGTTATTATCGGTCAAACCTATATGATTGACCGGCTACTTATAGGATTACTAACTAATGGCCACGTTTTACTTGAAGGAGTTCCGGGCCTTGCCAAAACGTTGACGGTATCCTCACTCGCAAAAGTGATCAGCACAGATTTCCAACGAATTCAGTTTACTCCTGATCTTTTACCTGCTGACTTGATCGGTACACTCATTTACAATCAAAAAGAGGGTGACTTCTTTGTTAAGAAGGGCCCCATCTTCGCGAATATTATCCTTGCGGATGAGATCAACCGATCTCCTGCGAAAGTACAAAGTGCTCTACTGGAAGCAATGCAGGAAAAACAAGTTACTATTGGTGAAGATACTTTTAAGCTGGAAGAACCCTTCTTAGTACTTGCAACTCAAAACCCGGTTGAACAGGAAGGTACTTACCCTCTCCCTGAAGCACAGGTTGACCGCTTTATGCTGAAATTAAATATTGATTATCCAACCGAAGCCGAAGAACTGGAAATCATGAGAAGAATGGCAAAAACGGGAGCAAAAACAGAACTTAGCCCAGTTGTGAAACCGAAAACTATATTAGAAGCCCGCAAGGTTGTGAACGAAATTTACATGGACGAAAAAGTAGAAAAATATATCGTCGATCTTGTGTTCGCTACCAGAAAGCCTAAAAATTATGGCTTAGATGATTTAGTTGATTTAATTGGATTTGGGGGTTCACCACGAGCTACAATCAATCTTAACTTAGCGGCTCGTGCCCAGGCTTTTATGGAGCATCGTGCGTATGTTACTCCAGAAGATGTTCGTACCATAGCAATGGATGTTTTGAGGCACAGAATCATCCCGACGTTTGAAGCAGAAGCTGAAGATATTTCTTCGGAAGATATTGTAGAGAAAATTATGTCAACTGTTCAGGTTCCATAATTTTTTTATTGTTGTCTTAATTTTTTTTATTTCGTTAATTACATCCTTAATGGTATCAATAAGTCTATATTAATATGAAGATAAAAATGGTTTCTCGAGATGAGATTTCGAGTTCCAGAAAAAAGAGCTCCAAATATGCCCCACTTCTGGAGGCATTGGGGAAATTAAAACCAGGTGGGGATGCAATTCAGGTTAAGTATACCAACGATAAGGAACTGAGTTCTGCACGCAACGTGGTTTATGCTTTTAACAGAGAGACTGGAAAAAAAGTCAAGAGCAGAAAAGATTCTGTTAATAAAACAGTTTTCTTCTACTTGAAATGAATATGCTCCTATAAGTTTATTGGAGCCAATTCAGTCGATTTAGTAACTCTTCTTTTCCCGTTCTACTTACAGCAATCTGAAATTCATTCAAAAACAAAACCTGTTCCTGAAGGTCTACTGAAGTGATTTTATTCTTGTTCACCATATATTTCCTGTGAACCCTAATAAAATCATTTGATGGTAGTTTATTGTTTAACTCTCCCAAACTCATTCTAACAACATACTTTTGACCATCGCTTGAATACAATGTGCTATGCCTGTCATCTACCTCAAGGTACATGATCTCAGAAATAGCAACCTTACGTAAACGGTTTCCGGTTTTAATAAAAAATGAATCGTTATATGAAATATCTTGTTCCCAGTCATTCGCTAAACTATGTTCCTCTATACTTTGAAATGCCAGCTCTATAGTTCGCTCAAGATTTTCAGCGTCAAAAGGTTTTGATAAATATGCATATGGATTCACAAGCTTTGAACGCTTAAACGTTGATTTATCTTTAAATGCAGTTATAAAAATTACAGGTGCAGAAATCTCACCTTGTAGTGATTGGATAAGTTCTATTCCATCCATGCTTCCCTCGATTCCAATATCTACCAAAAGCAGGTCTGGCATCTTCTGTCTAATTTCTTTTTGAGCGATATCGCTGTTAGAACTCATACCCACTAAATTATATCCTAATTCATCAATCAAAATCATAAGTTGGTCTGCATACAACTCATCATCTTCAACAATGTAAATATTCAGCTTACTCATTATGCAACTTCACTAAGAGTTGGTAATTCAAAAATAAAACTTGAGCCTTTTCCGGGATTACTTTCTACACGGATATTACCCTTATTTAATTCTACTAGTTCTTTACATAAAATAAGGCCCAGTCCCGTTCCCTTTTCACCTTTAGTACCCTCGGCACTTTGTTTGTTGAGGTTAAATAACTTCGGGATCTGTTCTGCCGATATTCCAGTTCCAGTGTCATTTACTGCAATAGTTAATTTCGCATCATGATCAAGTACAGTAACAACCACTTTATCTCCTTCGTCTGAAAATTTGATAGCATTTGCAATGATGTTGCGTAGTATGGTTTGTACTGCTTTTATATCTGCATAAACTTCACAATTTTCCGGAACATTATTAATAAGTTTTACTCCTTTCATTTCAGATACATGATCCAATAACTCGATGGTTGAATTTACAGCTTCATTGAAATCTATTTTTTCAGGATGATATGGAATCATCCCATTTTGAAGTAAAGCCCAGTTTAACAAATTATCCAGCAATTCAGTCAATTTATGAGTTGATCTTTCAATACGATCTGAGAGAGTTTCAAGCTTTTCTTTTTGCCCTTTTTTTAGAAAGTAATTGATCTGCCCTCCTACACTTTGAAGCCCCATTAATGGACTTCTTAAATCATGTGCAATAATGCCAAAAAACTTGTCTTTTGTCGTATTTAATTGTGATAATTGTTTATTCTGAGCTCTTAAAGTTGCCTGAACCTTCCTTAAGTTTGTATACAAATACCCCAAAAGAATCAGAATAAAGAATAGTACAAACCCAACGGTAATAAATATTCTGTTACGCCCTTCCAGTAGAGCTGCATTTTCCTCTGCAAGTTCTTTTTCATTCTGAAAAGCTATAATATTCTGGCGTACTTGTTCTTGTCTTAGTATTGATTGTGCATCTGTGGTAAAGATACTGTCTCTTAAATTGTTAAAGGACTTGAGGTTTTTATATGCTTTTTCAAACTCATTTTGTCCTTCATATATTTTACTAAGCAATTCATAACTATCGGTGGTCAGATCTAAATCATTCACTTCTATGCCTTTTAACAGCGCCTGATGGGTAAGTACCTCTGCATTCTCAAAGTCTGATATTTTTAAATAGGCCCTGCCTAAATCAAGTTCCGTATTACCAGTTTCATGGATGATATTTAGTTTTGCATATAACTCTCTTGCTGCAAGATAGTTTTCTATTGCAGCTTCAAACTTTCCCGACTCCTCATTCACATTCCCTTTTAAACGAATAAATTCAGCTTTTCTATTTTCATTTCCCAGCCGTTCTAGTACTATTGCAGCCTCATCAATAATTCGTTCAGCTTCAGAAAGATTCTTTTTAAATAATTGAATTCTGATACCCTGCATGTATGTAGGAAAAAGTAAGTAATCATTGTTCGCAGACTTATAATAGCTCAGGTTTTCTTCCACATATTTTTGAGCTTCAGAGAAATCTTCCAATTCAATAAAGAGATCAATCATTTGAGTATTGGTTCTTGCTTTAGCAACAAGTGATCCATTTTCATCAAAAATCATTTTCGCTTGCTGAAGATGTTCCAGAGCATTCTGATAGTGCCCCATTTCAAAATATACTTCTCCCAGATTTCCATGAATCCAGGCTACATCCATTGGAATTTCCCGTTCTTTAAATAATCCAAGTGCTTCCAGCTTTAACTCTACCGCTTTCTCAGACTGCCCAATTTTGAGATATAGATCAGCCATACTATCAAGTACGCTCCCAACATGAAATTCACCATCCAGATTTTGACTACTTACTCTCCCTAACTCAGGATCAATATTTGGACTTTCATACATTTCCCTAAAAATTTGCAATGCCTCATCATAGGCTTTCAGTCCTTCGTCTATTTCTCCTAATTCTGCGTAAGCTACTCCTAAAGCTTTATAGATATTTCCTTCATTTTTAGAATTAACCGTTTCGTCAACCCTGTTAATGTTGGTTAATAGAATTTCTTTTCCGAGCTCAGGATCTCCCTTTTCCCAAATGTAATTTTCTGCCAACTGATTATATGCAAATATCAATGCGCTTTTATCTCCGGATTCCTCAGCAATTTCGATAGCTTCTTCGCATAATCGAATTGCCTTATCTGCATCATTTTCATATAAATATGCCAGAAAGTTTTCGTTTATGAGTGCATATGCTTCTCCTGCAAGATAATTATGCTCTCTTGATAACTTTCTGATCTCCGCAATACCCTCTTTTATTTTTTCAACATCTCCATTAACCACATAAATACGGACCATTCCAATCGTAGCATCTATTTTATCAAGACCCGGTTTGGCGTTTTCATAATTTGATATTACCTGATCAATACTCGATTGTGAATAAATTAACCCTGTACCCAATCCTGATAATAATAAGAGAAAAGCTAATCGCATGTCTAGTGATTTATACAAAGGTTTCTGCTTTCAAGCCAGCACTCTATATATAATAAAAAAGCCCCACACTTTTCAGCATGGGGCTTTAATCTTTTCAGAAAAGTAAATCTTACTCTTCTTCGTCAGAAGCTTCTTCTTCTTTCTTTTTTGCTTCAGCTTTTTTAGCTGATTTTTTTGAAGCTTCTTCAGCAGCGGCTTTTTCTTCCGCTTCCATTTTTTCTTTCAAAGCGCCAAGGCCAGACATCTCACCTAAAGTAGGTGCGCCTGTTTCCATGTTAGCTTTCTTGTCTGCTTCTTTTTTAACCGTTTTGGCTTTCTTCTGGTCTGAATCGAGCTGACTTAAATCAATTGATTTACCAGCTTCGTCAAACTTAAAGATGAATGCTTCCACTTCCTGACCTTCTTTAAACTCAGGCTCAACTGCCTTTGTAAGGTTAAGGAATGCATCAACACCAAGAGGCAATTTCACGAAAGCACCACGATCGGTTACTTTAACAACTTCACCTTTTACTTCGGTACCAGGAGCGTACTCACGAGCATATTGTTCCCAAGGATTCTCAAGAACCTGCTTGTGACCCAATGTGATTCGACGATTGTCGAAATCAACACCAAGGATAACCACATCGATTTCCTGATCTTTGGATACTACTTCGTTTGGATGCTCCACTTTGTCTTCCCAGCTAAGGTCAGAAACGTGAATTAATCCATCGATGCCAGGCTCAAGCTCAACAAACACACCAAAATTGGTAAGGTTGCGAACAATACCTTTGTGCTTTGATCCGATTGGGAATCTTTCAAGGATATCAGCCCATGGATCTTTAGTAAGTTGTTTTACACCAAGAGAGATTTTCTTCTCATCTTCGTTGATGTTCAATACAATACATTCTACCACATCGTCTTTCTCAACTAGCTGAGAAGGATGCTTGATGTGCTGAGTCCAGCTCATTTCAGAGATGTGAATCAATCCTTCAACACCTTTTTCAAGCTCGATAAACGCACCGTAATCAGCGATAGAAACTACACGTCCCTGAACTTTCATGTTCTCAGGATACTTTTCCTGAATGCTTTCCCACGGATGTGGTTGTAATTGCTTTAATCCAAGAGATACACGCTTGCTACGCTCATCAAAGTCGATAACAGCTACGTTTAAGCGTTGATCCAACTGAACAATTTCATTCGGATTATCAACACGTCCCCAGGATAGGTCAGTAATGTGAAGAAGACCATCAACACCACCAAGATCGATAAATACACCGAAATCAGTAATATTTTTAACTGCACCTTCAAGAACCTGACCAGATTCAATAGTGTCAAGAATTTGCTCTCTTTGTTCCTCAAGATCAGACTCTATAAGCGCACGGTGAGAAACAACTACGTTTTCAGCAGCCATGTTCAGTTTTACAACAGCAAATTCCATGGTCTTGTTTACGTAAGCATCAAAGTCGCGTACTGGACGCACATCAATTTGCGAACCAGGAAGGAACGCATCGATACCAAACAGGTCAACAACCATTCCACCTTTAATTCTACGCTTGATAAGCCCTTCAACAACTTCCTGAGTTTCATGAGCAGATTCAATTTTCTCCCATGCTTGCAGGATATCCGCTTTTCTTCTTGAAAGAATAAGTTGACCTTCTTTGTCTTCAACACGATCGAGGAATACATCCACTTCATCGCCGGGCCCCATATTTTCAAGAACAGAAGAAGAAAATTCGTTAACCGCGATGATACCTTCAGATTTGAATCCGATATCGATTACAACGTATTTCTCATCAATAGAAACAACACGTCCGGTTACAATTTCTTTTTCTTCAATTTCATTAAGGGTATTTTCATACATACCCATCAACTCATTGTATTCTTCAGTTGTATATTCGTCAGATGGGCTAGCTAATTGGTCATAAGTGTATACTTCCCCTTCTACATCGCCACTGAATACATGAGTTAAAGTTTCTTCAGCTGCAGCTTCTTCATTGGCAGCTTCTTCAGTTTCTTCTGCTACAGTCTCTTTTTCTTCTTCTGTAGTCTCTTCAGGAGTTTCGGATTCTTCAGTTTCAGCAACTTCTGCTTCCACTGTTTCTTCGGTGATTTCTTCAGCAACTTCTTGGGTTGCTACTTCTTCCTGTTCGGATTGTTCGTTTTTTAAGTCTTCTGACATTATAAATATATGTTATGTGTTGTACCTCATAACCGGCTTTCGATTATGGGATAAGGTTAATGTTTCAGTTATGATGCAATCAGAGGTTTAATCTGATCACAAATAATTGATACCTGCTCCTCAAAACTGAGTTTGGAAGTATCAATCTCAATGGCATCATCCGCTTTCTTTAACGGATCAGCACTTCTGGATGAATCGATCTCATCGCGTTCGGAAATATTTTTCATTACTTCCTCTAATGTTGCTGTACTTCCTTTAGTTTGAAGTTCAGCTAATCTACGGCGAGCACGGGTTTTCAAATCAGCGACCATGAAAAATTTCAAGGCTGCATCAGGAAAAACCGCAGTCCCTAAATCACGTCCATCTGCCACATACACATTTTCTTCAACTGCTTTACGCATGAGGGTGTTGACAAAGGATCGTACATATGGCATTGCTGCTACTTCACTAACATGTTGAGAAACTTCCATTGTGCGAATTTCATCTGATACATTTGCATCATTTAAAAACACAATGAACATTCCTTCTTGAAAGTGAAATGAGATCTTGTTTTCTTTCAGGAGTTCAAAGAACAGTTCTTTATTCTTTTCTGCCTTTAGGTAAATTAAGGTCGCTACACGGTATAAAGCTCCGGAATCCAAAAACTGAATTTCTAATTGCCCGGCTACTGCCCTGGCTGTTGAACTTTTTCCCGACCCGGCGGGCCCATCAATTACCACTATCATAACAGAACAGTTAAATTAAACTTATTCTCTTAATTATTCAATCATTTCTTGTTTAAGATTTGAGGAAGCCTTAATTTTGTGGTCTTCGAAAGAATTGGACAAAAACGAACAATCGACTGTTAAAAATTCATGGCACGTAATAAATCCGCAATTAAGCGTACACGTCAGAACCTTAAGAAAAACGAGCACAATCAAAACAGACGCTCAAAAATGAGAACGCTAGTTAAAAAAGTGTTCGCTACTTCTGACAAAGCTCAAGCTGAAACTGCTTTAAAAGAAGCTACTTCTTTTATCGACAGAATGAGTGTTAAAGGTGTGGTTCATAAAAATACCGCAGCCAGAAAAAAAGCTCAGCTTACTAAGTACGTCAACAATTTATAACTAAGGCATTATGTCCGAACCTGTATCTAAAGCTCTTCTTGTAATTTTAGATGGGTTCGGAATAGCCGTTAACCCTTCTGTTAGCGCCATTGACAAGGCGCAAAAACCATTCTACGATTCTTTAATCAGTTCCTGCCCCCACTCTAAATTGTTAGCAAGTGGTGAAGAAGTAGGATTACCTGACGGTCAGTTTGGCAACTCTGAAGTTGGGCATCTAAATATTGGCGCAGGAAGAATTGTTTGGCAAGCTCTCTCTAAAATAAATAAAGATATCCGTGACGGTGGCTTCTTTAAAAATGAAGAGCTTCTTCGAGGATTAAAACAGGCAAAAAAGAAGAATAAGATTCATTTGATGGGACTTTTTTCTGAAGGGGGAGTTCACAGTGATAATCAACACCTGTTTGCTTTACTCAAGCTTTGTAAAGAGCACGGAATTCAAAATGTGTATGTACATGCGTTCACGGATGGTCGGGATACAGCCCCTCAATCAGGAAAGCGATATGCTCAGGAATTCAACAAAAAAGCGAATGAGATTGGTGTTGGCAAATTAGCCTCTATAGTTGGCAGATATTATGCTATGGATCGGGATAACCGGTGGGAACGTGTTAAGCTCGCCTATGACCTGTTGGTGAACGGAAAGGGTGAAACGTTCTCTTCTGCAGAAGAAGCTTTTGATAGCACTTACGCTAATGACGTGACCGATGAGTTTATCAAACCGGTTCTTTTGGATGATTCTGAAGATTCCAGAATTGGTAAAGATGACTCGGTTATCTTCTATAATATTCGAGGAGACCGTGCCAGAGAGATTTCCAGAGCTTTAAATGAAGACGGTTTTGATGAGTTTGATGTTAAAGAAGATTTAAACCTCACTTACATCACCTTTACTTCTTATGATGCTACCTTCAATTTCGCACATGTAGCCTACCCTCCTCAGGAATTAACAAATACATTAGGCGAGTGGGTTAGTAAAAAAGGACTCAAGCAATTTCGAATAGCAGAAACTGAAAAGTATCCTCACGTCACCTATTTCTTTAACGGCGGAGAAGAAACCCCAAACGAAGGTGAAGACCGCTTAGTAATCCCCAGCCCGAAAGTAGCAACCTATGATCTCCAACCTGAAATGAGTGCCCCTGAAGTAGGCGACGCTTTGGTTGAGAAATTAGCATCTGAAAAATATACCCTGGTCATTCTTAATTTTGCCAATACCGACATGGTTGGACATACCGGCGATATGAATGCTGCTGTTGCCGCTGTAGAAGCTGTCGATGAGCAATTAAAGAGAGTGATCGAAACAGCCTCTGAGCATGGCTACCGATCATTAATCATTGCGGATCATGGTAATTCTGATCAAATGATTAAAGAAGATGGCAGCCCACATACCGCTCACACTACTGCCCCTGTACCAGCTATCATTGTTAATCATCCCGATAATATTATAATGCAGGATGGAATTCTTGCAGATGTAGCCCCTACCCTTTTAAAACTGATAGGATTGGATCAGCCTGAAGAAATGACAGGCACCCCACTTTTTTAATCTTAATCTCCCCTTTTAGTTTGCTTTTACATTAGTGCTCCGCTACATTCGTCATAGAATGAACTAAATACACGTTTGGCTCGTTTTTTGCCCTAGAAGAATTGAATTTTCATACTATTTAAGAGGACTTATCACATGGAGGGTAACTTTTCAAGTAAAGTACGTGACGTTATACAGTTTAGCAGAGAAGAAGCTTTGCGCCTGGGTCACGACTATATTGGAACAGAACATTTAATATTAGGTATTGTTCGATTAGGAGACGGCGTTGCAGTTAGAATTTTAAAGAATTTAGATTGTGATCTCTTCAAACTGAAAAAGACTATAGAAGATACTGTTAGAGGAACCGGTGGCTCAGTAACCGTTGGAAACATTCCTTTAACTAAGCAAGCTGAGAAAGTACTCAGAATCACCTATCTGGAAGCCAAGCTTTATAAGAGTGATACTATTGGTACAGAGCATCTGCTTTTATCATTGCTCCGGGACGATGAAAACATCGCTGCCCAAATTCTACAGCAATTCAGCGTTTCTTATGATGCGGTACGTGAAGAATTAGACTTAATAATTTCAGGAAAATCCCGAGAGGAATTTGACGATGCTACTTCAGTTTCAGCAAGTGCTCCATCATCTTCTTCTAAAGGACCATCAGGAACAGGAAGTTCGAGAGAAAAAAGAATGGATAAATCGAAAACTCCAGTGCTCGATAACTTCGGGCGCGATCTCACTCAAATGGCTGAAGAAGGAAAATTAGATCCTATCATCGGTCGCGATAAAGAAATTGAACGGGTGGCTCAGGTCTTGAGTCGACGTAAAAAGAACAATCCGGTACTTATTGGAGAACCGGGTGTAGGTAAAACCGCGATAGCTGAAGGACTTGCTGCACGCATCATTCAGCGCAAAGTTTCTCGTGTCCTCTACGATAAGCGCGTTATCGCTCTTGACCTCGCTGCCTTAGTAGCTGGGACAAAATACCGAGGCCAGTTTGAGGAACGCATGAAAGCAGTTATGACTGAGCTTGAGAAAACAGATAATGTCATTCTGTTTATTGATGAGCTTCACACAATTGTTGGGGCCGGTGGTGCAAGCGGATCTCTTGATGCTTCTAATATGTTGAAGCCTGCACTAGCCCGTGGAGATATCCAGGCAATCGGTGCTACAACATTGAACGAGTATCGCCAGTTTATTGAAAAGGATGGCGCCCTTGAGCGTCGATTCCAGAAAATTATGGTGGATCCAACAACACCTGAAGAAACTGTTGAGATTCTCAATCAAATTAAAGGCAAATACGAAAAGCATCATAGCGTTCGATATACTGAAGAAGCTATCGATAGCTGCGTTAAGCTTACCGATCGGTATGTAACTGATCACTTCCTACCAGATAAAGCTATTGACGCTTTAGATGAGGCAGGTGCTCGGGTTCATTTAGCAAACATCACCGTTCCGAAGCATATCATTGAGCTGGAAGATGAAATTGAGACGACCAGCATCGAGAAAAATTCGATGGTTAAAAAGCAACGTTTTGAGGAAGCTGCCAGACTTCGTGATAAAGAGAAACGACTGATCGAAGATTTGGAAGTTGCTCAGCGAGAATGGGAGAAAGAATCTGAAAGCATCGTATTTGATGTAGTTGAAGAAGATGTAGCTTCTGTAATAGCCATGATGAGTGGTGTTCCTGTAAATAAAATCAGCCAGAATGAAGGTGCTAAACTTCTGAAAATGAAGGAAAGTCTTTCAGGAAAAGTGATTGGACAGGATGAAGCCATTGTAAAACTTACAAAAGCCATTCAAAGGACTCGTGCCGGATTGAAAGATCCATCACGCCCAATCGGTTCTTTTATTTTCTTAGGACCAACCGGTGTTGGTAAAACAGAAATGGCTAAAGTACTTGCCAAATATCTCTTTGATAAAGATGATACGCTCATCCGAATTGATATGAGTGAGTATATGGAGAAATTCTCTGTATCAAGATTGATTGGAGCACCTCCCGGATATGTTGGCTATGAAGAAGGTGGAGTACTTACTGAAAAAGTGCGTCGTAAGCCTTACAGCGTAGTTCTGCTTGATGAAATTGAGAAAGCTCACCCGGATGTATTCAACATACTTTTGCAAGTTCTTGATGACGGAATCCTGACCGATAGCCTTGGTCGTCGTGTGGATTTCAGAAATACGATTATTATCATGACTTCCAATATTGGAGCCCGTGATATCCGAAATATGGGTAAAGGAATCGGTTTTGGCGGACCTGATGAAACTGCATTCGATTATGCAAAGATGAAGACTACTATTCAGGACGCTTTGAAAAAAGTATTCAATCCTGAATTCCTAAACCGTATTGATGATGTAATCACATTCAAACCACTCGAAAAAGAAGACATCTTTCAGATTATTGATATTCTCAGCGAAGAACTCTTTGATAGAATTCGGGAAGTCGGATTTGAGATTGATATAACTAAAGGTGCAAAAGACTTCATCTCTGAACGTGGATTTGATCAGAAATATGGTGCTCGTCCTCTAAAGCGTGCTATACAAAAGTATATAGAAGATCCGCTAGCCGAAGAGCTACTTGAGCATAAGCAGGAAGTTGGTTCTTCGATTAAGATTAAGATGAATAAATCCCGTGATAATCTTGATTTCGAATGGACTAAACCTGATCCTAAAAAGGTTAAAGAAAAGAAAGCTTCTAAATCAGAAACTGAGGAATCCAAAGATGAATCAGAAGAAGCGAAAGAAGCCTGAGTAAGATAAGCTCAGAATTTCGAAACTAAATATTGAAAAAGCCCGCTCAATGAGTCGGGCTTTTTTTGTTACTAGAAGCTCGCTCTTAAATTTAAGTCTTTATCTAAACCTGAAATTTTATATCTCCCCGAGCCTGTTCTCTCCAATTTAATTGGTTTCTGTACTAACAGATTATCTGAAAATTCTTCCCTGGCTATTTTTCGAGCTGAAACGTTAACTGCATGGAGTTGAACATCAGAAATAGATGAACCTTCATTTCCTGAAAGTGCTATGATAGTTTTGTCGATTGGATCATATCCAGCAAAAATCACCGTAGTATTTCGGATGCTGGTACTCCCCACCCTTTCTCCCGTGCGAACTTCATACGCTGCAACTCTACCGCCTGAAAAAACAGTAACGAATAACCCATTTTCAGAAAAACTTACTCCTTTTACCGGCTGGTCAAAAGAAATGGTGTTGAGTAGATTTCCAAACATATCAGTTAGCTGGATCTCGTCATCGGTTCCTGATTTAACAGAAGCAAAAGCGATAAACTCTCCATTTGGAGATACTTCAACTACTGATAGTTCACGCTCTTCACTATAAAAAATATCAATAGGTACACTCCTGGAAGTAATAACCTTAGCTCTTGAGCCAGTTTGTCCATTACGCATCACTTTAGGATTGAATAGGACAACAGTTTTGCCGGAAGCATCCATCGCCAATTCTGAAATGGCTTCCCCCCCTTCACTTTGTGTACTGTTTGATATCGATTCCTGAACTCTTCCGAATGAATCATATACTAAAAAGTTGGCGATATTCTCACGAACAATAAACGAACCATCTGGCAATGCATAGGTTTCCAATGAAGGATCTCCCGAAGGAGCATTATATGCTGCATTGGTTAATACTTCCCCATTTGATTCCGATAAAGTTACTCCTTCAGATGATACCTGAGCAGACAGGAAAACTGTATTGGATGGAGAACTTGATACGCTCAAACTTTGTGCTGCAAGTCTTCCAGAAAAAATTGCCAGAATAAATAAAATCGATGTTCGCTTCATAGTGTGTATTCCCTTAAATTTTGTACCCAAAGAACGGGATTTTTAGATAAAAGTGCTTCTTACAAAAAGGCTTTTTTCAAATTGACTATCTTAGCGGAATAATGAAGAAATAATTTTATGAACTATCATCTTATAACCGGCGGCTGTGGATTTGTTGGCCGGAATTTTGTTAAACGAATTTATAATACAACTAGCGACACCATTCTTTTCATTGATGACCTATCAGTTGGAACTCATCCTTCTACCTGGCTTCCCGAGGGAACCCCTTCAAGAGAAGAAAACGGTCTTACCTATTTTGGAGATGATGAACGAATGGTGTTTCTGGAGAATGATATCCGCCTTGTTTTTGAGGGGTTGATTGAAGATTCGGAGTATTTCAAAACTAATCACGGGCTGGACATCCCAAATTTCAAGGATGTATTCCATTTTGCGGCAATTGTTGGGGGACGTGCCACTATCGATGGCGATCCGATGAAAGTAGCTCTTGATTTAGCTATTGATGCATTATTCTTCCGCTGGATTTGCCTAACTAAGCCGGAACGTGTGTTATATCCTAGTTCGAGTGCCGCTTACCCTGTTGACTTACAGACTGAATCGGATGCCATAGCATTAAGTGAAAGTGATATCGATTTTACGAGAATGGGGCAGCCTGACATGACCTATGGCTGGTCTAAGCTTACCGGCGAGTATCTTGCTTCAATTGCAGCAGAATATTATGGAGTTTCAGTCACATGTATTCGTCCATTCTCTGGATATGGGGAAGATCAGGATTTGAGTTATCCTGTTCCGGCTATTGCCCGTCGTGCTGCTCTAAAGGAAAACCCATTTGAGGTTTGGGGAAGTGGCAAACAAGGACGTGATTTTGTGCATATTGAAGATGTGATGGATTGCACCCTGCTTGCTATGGATCATATTAAGGATGGTTCAGCGATTAATATTGGAAGTGGAAAACTCACTTCTTTCCTAGATTTAATTCAGGTATTCACCTCTTTTGCAGGATATACTCCAGATATTAAACCATTACTCTATAAACCAGTCGGTGTACATTCCCGTTACGCGAATATGGATTATGTGAGTGATAAACTTGGCTGGAAGCCTAAGTTGTCTCTGGAAGAAGGTATGCGTCGTGTGTATGATGTAGCTGTAAAAAAATATACCTGATATGCCCAAAATCGTTTGTTTTGGACCCGGGCCTAAGTTTAAAGGTGGTATTTCTAACTACAATACTTCGTTAGCAAAAACGCTAGACAAGAACCCGGAAAATGAAGTTCATATAGTTTCCTGGACCAATCAATATCCTTCTATCATCCCACGCGAGTTTGTTGATAAATCCAGTCGTTCTGATTTTCTGGAAGGAACTCGTATTCAGGTTAAGTACATCACCAATTACAACAACCCGGTTAGTTGGCGGCAAACTGCAAAATACATTCACTCACTGAACCCTGATAAAGTTATTTTTCAATGGGCTATATCAATTCAAGGTATTCCTATGGGTTCTATTGCAAAATGGCTACAGAAGCATAGCGATGCAGAACTTATTTTTGACCTTCACTTTGTGGTTCAGAAAGAAGGAAGTACGATCGATGAGCGTTTAACTAAAAGAGGGATTCAGCATGCAGATACTTACATAGCCCATGCTTACAAAACAGTTGATGAATTAAAAGCCCTTTACCCGAACCGTACTTTTTCAGTTAATGAGAATGGAACCCGTTCTGAAGACGCTTCAACTACAGTTATCAAACTCTTTCACCCGGTGTATGATTTATATCAACCCGATCCTGACTTTGATATTGAAGCATTTAAAAACACACTGGGTTTGAAGAAAAATGTGTTCCTATATTTTGGCTTCATTCGAAAATATAAAGGTCTGCATAATGCAATTAAAGCCTTTCAAAAAGTTGCAGATGAACGAGATGATGTCTCTTTTCTGATTTGTGGTGAAGAATTCTGGGCTACTTTAGACACCTCCAAACTTACTACTAAAATAAAAAGAGGTTTATTTGGAATCGCTCAGAAACTATTCCTAAAAAACAAAGAAAGTGAACAGGATTATCGTCCACTTCAATTAGTAGAGGATCTTGACTTAAAAGGAAGTATAGTTGTAAAGAACGAATTCATTCCAAATGAAGACGTTCATAAGTACTTTCAGGTAGCAGACTGCAGCGTTCTGTACTACCTTACGGCAACACCATCAGGGGTTGAGTCACTCACTTATAATTTTGAACTCCCTATTCTGGCGACACGTGTAGGACACTTCCCCGAAACTATTAAGGATGGATTTAATGGATATTTGGCTGAGCCCGAAGATATTGAATCAATGGCAAAGCAGATGCTCCGTTATCTGGATAAACCACTACCCAGGGAAAATGTTCGTGAATCAGCTTCTAAAATGAGCTGGGATAATTATGTTACTGCAATTCTGAAAGGCTGAGTGAATTGTTTAATATTTCTAAAGATTTTTATGAATTTCTGTTGGTAACCGAATGCAGAAACCCTTATCTTTCTCGTCTTTCGAAAACGGGGAGTGGCGCAGCCCGGTAGCGCATCCGCTTTGGGAGCGGAGGGTCGCAGGTTCAAATCCTGTCTCCCCGACAAGAAGGGAATTCTTAATCGGATTCCTGTTTTTTTTGACATATTGAATAGTTGAGCGCCCATAGCTTTTGCTCTGGTCGCATTGATTTAGGGACGGTTTCAAAACTTCGTTTTCTAACCAGCCCAATTTGACATACTGAATAGTTGAGCGCCCATAGCTTTTGCTCTGGTCGCATTGATTTAGGGACGGTTTCAAAACTTCGTTTTCTAACCAGCCCAATTTGACATACTGATATAGTTGAGCGCCCATAGCTCAACTGGATAGAGCAATTGCCTTCTAAGCAATAGGTTTCAGGTTCGAGTCCTGATGGGCGTACTTATAACTTAAAGGCGACATGGCCGAGTGGCTAGGCAGAGGTCTGCAAAACCTCGTACGGCGGTTCGAATCCGCCTGTCGCCTCCATTTGGTTAATTTGACATATTGATTTTAAATGCCGCGTTCGTCTAGGGGTCCAGGACGCCGCCCTTTCACGGCGGTAGCACGGGTTCAAATCCCGTACGCGGTACTTAGCTTTGCCTCTGGCAAAGTTACAGATGGAGCCTGTAGCTCAGTCGGTTAGAGCGCTAGTTTGTGGCACTAGAGGCCGTGGGTTCGATTCCCATCAGGCTCCCATTTATTGATTTACGCCGCGTTCGTCTAGGGGTCCAGGACGCCGCCCTTTCACGGCGGTAGCACGGGTTCAAATCCCGTACGCGGTACAGAAGAAGCCTTCGATGACTATGTTGTCGAAGGCTTTTTTAATATCTTTTGGGTGATAACAATGCCCTTATAAATACTGAGCTGACTTCTTATTCTGTTTAGATATGCCTACTAGTCTTATTTACTTCATAGTTATAGTCTTCATCATTTGTACCTTTGGTTATTGGTTTCTTATTACTAAAACCAATAAACATTATGATGATGAGTCTGACTAATCTTATTTAGCCAAGAGCCTAAAGATTAGGATTACAGGACTATCATTCAGAATAAAAAAAAGCCCGCACTCAATTTTAGTGCGGGCTTTTTTATTTATGCTCTCTTAAATGAGGAGATAAATACGTAACCAAACCCGATAGTCAAAATCAAATGGAAGGGTAAAAAGCCAAAGGTCATGTATTTAAAGTCAACAAATATACCATACATGAAATAAAGGCATAGGATCCCTTCTAAATAGGTAAGAAGAGGGATTTCCTTGGGAGAGTATACTTTATCCTTCCAGCTGTCTGATTTATTGGTGATGTTGTATTTAGAAGTCCTGTGGAAGTACGCATCATCACTAAAAAAGCCTTCTAACATTGATGTGAACTGAAACAAAGACATACCTAATAACAAGAAAGTGAATGGGAAAAATGAGCTCATGATTTCTTTAAAAGTACCCCACTTGCTATCATTATATCTCTTTAATGTGAGCCAGGTAAACCAAGGCGCAACGATGATATTGATCAAAGCAATAGAGAAGAAAGAAAGAAACGTGTTAAACTCTTTAGTCTCTAATAAAATAAAGGTTAAAGGAGTACTCAAAAGCGCCAGAACCATAATTGCTGGAATGGCTAATATATTATAGAGATCAAACCAGATATGTAGTTTTTCAAAGAATGGGAGTTTTTTCTTTCTAATTTCTCCTGATAGTTTTCTTATCACCTGAGCCTTCCCTTTCGTCCATCGGTATTGCTGGGCTTTAAAGTCCAGGATACTTACGGGGATTTCGGCAGGAGCTTCTACATTTGTATCATAAATTACCTTCCAGTCTTTAAGCTGGGCGCGGTACGCTAAGTCCAAATCCTCAGATAATGTATCTGCAGACCAACCTCCCGCATCTTCAATACAAGACTTTCTCCATACACCTCCTGAACCGTTAAATCGTAGAAAGAAGCTTTTCAATGACCTAGCTTGTTGTTCAATCATGAAGAACATATCCAGAAACATAGATTGTGATTTAGTAAGTGCAGAATAATTTCGGTTTAAGTGTCCCCATCTACCTTGTACAATTCCGACTTTTTCGTCCTGGAAGTATGGAATAGTTTTTAATAAAAAATCCGGTTTAGGACGGAAATCGGCATCAAAAATAGCAATAAACTCACCCTTAGCCGATGGGGTTGCATCACGTAAAGCACCTGCTTTAAAACCTTGCCTGTTTTCCCGATGTACAATTGTTACATCAATACCCTGATTTTTCCAATAAGTCGCTCGCTCATCAACGATCTCAACAGTCTCGTCTGTTGAATCATCTACTACTTGTATTTCCAATTTATCGGCAGGATAATCTAATTGGGCACATGAATTAATAAGAGCTTCGGCTACATATTTTTCATTATACATTGGTAATTGCACCGTAACATGAGGCAATTCTTCGCATTCATAATCAGGTCTTTCAGGGTGAAATCTATTTTTTTTACCTGGGGTTATAAAGTAGTATACCAGGTTAAATTCACCGATTGAATAAAGTGTAATAAGAAATGCAGATAAAGCGTAAAGCCCTACTATAATTTCAGGAAGAGGCGTATTTAACATCTAATGCGTCTGTGTTCTTTTATTCCGTCTTGATAAATCCAATTTTGTCAAAATGAGTACCCGGTGCCTAAATAAATGCCAATGCCATCTTCAGAAAAACCGATGTCGTACTTCAATATATAATCGGGTGTGAAGATAGCCATAACTCCTCCGAATCCCAATGTAATATTGTGATTAGTAAATGCTTCTGACCAGTTATTATTTGAAAAAGCTCTACCCCCATCTATAAATAAATTAGCCCCTAACTCGATATTTTTGAAAGGGATTTTGAGAAGCCATGAACGAAGTTCCAGAGTATATGACAAAGCATTGTCGCTCGAAAAACGGCGGTACATATACCCCCTGAGTGACGAACCACCCCCCAGAAATGGTGTGAACCAGTATGGAGTTTCACCAATGGTATTCTGGAAGTATAATTTTGTAGCTAAAGTAACCGGTATTTTCTTTGTAAGAGGGAGAAAGCCTAATCCAATGAAATAATTTTCTAATGTATGATGGGTACTTATTCCAGGAGGCGCATATTTGGTACCTGTAGTTAGCTGATAACCTCTTTCTGCTCTGAACTCTGAATTTCTTCTCTCGAGTACTAAGCCAATATCGAGCAAAGTTAAAAAAGCTCCATTATTACCTTCAATATTCTGATTTTTGATGAATCTGCTTTCCGGAGTACCCCATGGGGTTTCGTATACAAATCGTATCCCGGTTTTAAAATCAAAACGATTCGTTGCCCCTTCTCTTGATATTGGAAAACGTGTTCCTCCACCTACATTTACCCGAAATGACTTGAACGAATAGTAACTGGTTGTATCAAAGCGTTGGCGATCAAACTCGATTTCATCGGTATTTCCCAGGTAATAATTATTAAAATTCTGTGTGGAGAAAGCATCCCAACCAATACGAATATCTGTACCAAAAACATCTACCTCATCCCTATATACTCCTGCTGAAAAAGCACCATCCGTTTTGTAATTAACAGCAATACGAGTGTATGACTTAAAGGGTAATGCTCCACGATAATCATACCGTTTCACCTCCCCTCCTATAAAAACTCCATCATCAGAATTGAAAGAAAGAACTGGTAAAACTCCATACTTAACTCCTGTTCGCAGACTATCCTGAGCAGAAACTACTACTGGGAGCAATAAAAGAAACAGAATCAGCAGCTTTTTCATATTAAATGGCAGGCAACGGTTTAAAATATTAACCATGCTTATCAATTAGTTTCTGCGCCTCGTCTTTAAAATATTGATCATTATGTTGTACTATAGGCAAGGTTTGCAGAATGGTAAATTGCTCAAGTGCCTCTTCTTTTTTTCCACTTTCCAGATAAGCCATCCCCAACCAATAACGATGAACAGCAATATTTTCCAACTCAATAGCTTTTTCGAAGTAGTTAATTGCTCTCTCGAACGATCCTTTAGGTGAATCTCCAAAAATTACGCGGGATAACATCCGGGTAAACCAACTTAGCTTAGAAACTTCATAATGCCACCGGCCCAGTATATGATATGCTCTGTCGTTTGTGGGATGAAGCCTTATTGCTTCTTCTGCAAATATTCTCACACTATCTGCCATATTTGCCTTACCTCTTAAGCCTGAAACAGAAACTACTGCTGCAAAACCCATAGAAAGATTCTCATAGTTTAAATGGTTGAGCGTATCTTCTTCTACAGCTTTTCTTCCCCATTCTAAACCTTCCTCGAACAATTCTTTTTTGTCGAATTCGTCTTTTACTCCTTTTTCGTCATATACCGTATCTCCCCACTCTAAATAGCGAAGTGAGATTCGTCTACTAATAGGACTAATCTCCTCACAATTGAACTTGTTTTCTTTTAACCAGTTTATCTCCGCTTCTTCTGAGCTTACTGCTTTTATGCTATCGCCAGCGGTAAGCAAATTTCGCACACATTCTGAATACTCGTAATACAAGATAGGTTCTTCATATACATTGGTTGAGTCCTGAGCAAGCACGTTGCTAAAAAAAGCAGGAAGTAGTACTGTTAACAGAAGAAAGCGGAACATCAAATAATTAGTCTGGTTTTCTTTGCAGAGATATTTTCTTTGAAAGCACTGAAAATACGAATTGTGATATTCATTATCAGAAAAGACCCCATTTAAAATTTTGTTTATCACCACTAAGCCAATCATTTATATCTGGTTCAATTGCACTCCATAACCTGCCTTCAATTAGGATATTGCTTCTTCAAACTCATAAACTATTTTAGAATCTTTGAGATAGACCTTATTCTATATTCAAATATCTCTTACTAACCAAAGAAATGAATGAAAAGTGTGCATCACATTGTATATTCACGACCTCAATATGAACTGATGTAGACTTCTTTTTTGTGAAGATTCCAGAAATACGAACCATCCTTATCACTTTCTTTTTTGTAAACATTACCATGGTAGTGCTACTGAAACAAGGGCCAAGTGGAGACGAAGGAATCTACATATTATCAGGTCTGGAATTACTGGATGGACTTCCCGACACCTATTCTTCATGGCATAATGGAAGCCCCTTTATCTGGAGTTTATTCGCTGGCTGGATTTACTCTTTTACTTCTTTGATTGGCTTAAGAATAATAACTGTACTAATCGGTACAACAATATTATATCTGACCTACTTGCACTCAAAGGAATTTATGGCAGAAAAAGATGCTCGATTAACTGTTTTAATTTTTGCTTTATTCGCACCATTCTGGACATTTAGTCAAATAGCTGTATATGATGTTCCAGGACTCCTTTTCTTTATGTTAGCTGTGGTGCTCATTCATAAGAAAAAAATCGGGTTTATATTTTTAGCAGCAATATTTGCAGGACTATCAGTTCTGGCTAAATACGCTTTTATCATTTTCTTTCCTTTTCTGATGCTTTTCCTGGTATTTAGCTATGAAAGGAAATGGATGGCTCCATTACTACTTTTATGTGGCGTCTCAGGGTCTGTAGTAGTTATTCACAATCTTTTGGTTTTCGAATCTATTATTCCAGTGTCATATGATTCTTATACAGTAAATTCTGTCAGACTGGGATTTAACAGTCTATACTCACTCGGAATAAGTTTCTTTATGCTGTTTCCTTTCATTCTGAATTATCTAATTACACGATCAAAAATTAACCTGCCTAAAAAATGGATTCTTTTATTCTTATGCGGATTACTTCTCTGGCCCACTTTTCACATTATCTCCGGGAATCCTGTTTCAGCACAAAAGCATATACTGTTTGGGTTAGTTTTTTCAGCTCCTTTACTTGTTTTCAATTTCAAAGAAACATTAGCTAAAGCTCCAAAAACAACCCTGTTAATTGGGGGACTGATATTCTTTCTTCAGTACATAGTTATTTTCAACAGTTGGTCTGACTTATGGAAAGCCAATGAAATATTAAGTGAGAATATCACAGAAGAAAGCACCATCATATCAAATGTAGGTACTTACCGGACCCGGTTCGCATTGTACGAGAGTATGCCTGAGGTTTCTAAACAGATTCAGAACTATCAAGAACTCACTGATGCTGAAAAGAATGAGGTAGCACCCGCTGATCTTCTACTGTGGAAAGAAGTCCCTGAATCAGAAATGCAGAACTGGTTTCAATATCAGCAATCAAATTATAAAAAAATAGATAGTTACATCGATTTTTTTATTGGCGCAGAAGACCATTTACCCTGGGGATTCCACACTATTGAAATCAGTGTTTACCAGAAAAAGAATTAATCTATCTGGTCTTTAATATTTGGCTTCTGATGCTCGACATGATTTTTGTTAATTAACTCACCAATCAGTCCGGTTGAAAAGAACTGAACTCCAAGAACCATTAAAAGAATACCTAAGAAAAGAAGTGGACGGTTTCCAATACCTGTATCCATCACTAATCTGAGAAATGCCATATAAATATTTATCGCTCCTCCTACCAATAGTAAGAGCACCCCAATCAAACCAAAAAAGTGCATTGGTTTTTGGAGATATCGTTGAACGAATAGAATAGTCACCAAATCCAGAAACCCATTGATAAAACGGGAAAGTCCGAACTTAGTATTTCCATATTTTCTCGGGTGATGTTTAACTACTTTCTCAGTAATCTTTCCAAAACCGGCTCTTTTTGCCAGCATAGGCACATAACGATGGAGTTCACCGTATAAATAGATATTCTTAATTACCTCACTTTTATAGGCTTTTAAACCACAATTAAAATCGTGTAGCTTAATTCCAGCAGAAATGCGAGTTACAAAGTTGAAGAATTTTGAGGGAACTGTTTTGGAAATAGGGTCGTGACGTTCTTTCTTCCATCCACTCACAAGATCATACCCATCTTTAAGCATCTGAACCATTTCAGGAACTTCATTTGGATCGTCCTGAAGATCTGCATCCATGGTGATTACGAACTCTCCTCGCGCTCTTTCAAAGCCTGCCTGCAGTGCGGTACTTTTTCCGTAATTATTGCGAAATGAGATCCCTTTGATGTGATCACCTTTGGCTTCCAGGGTATTAATTACTTCCCAGGATGAGTCTGAAGATCCATCATCCACAAATATTACCTCGTAGGTAAACGAGCCATTTAATGCTGCTTCAATAGCCTTCTCTAATTCAGGTAATGATTCCTCTTCATTATAAAGTGGGATAACCACACTGATATCGACCGGATAATTTTTTTCCTCAACTGCCAAAATGGATTCTTTTAAAAAAGGTTAGAAATGATTTTCTTAACTAAAATAAATTTGTTGCCTAAAATACACTTTCTGGATGCTATGAAAAAATTGTATTACTCGATGGGAGAAGTGAGTAAACTCACCGGACTTGCCCCACATGTATTAAGAAACTGGGAAAAGACCTATGCTCAGCTAAACCCAAAAAAGAACAGCGCCGGAAACAGAGCTTATAAAGAGGAAGAAGTAAATCTCATCTTTAAAATCAAAGAGCTGCTTGAGGAAAAGAAGTTTACCAGTGAAGGGGTTCGAAAAATGTTGAATGGTGATGATTCTGAATCAGGTGAACATCAGGATCTCTCAGCTGATTTAAGAAAAGATCTGGCAGAGATGAAAGTTTTTCTAAATGAATTACTTGAGAAGCTTTAATTAGTTTGTTCTCAATCTTACTACCAGTATCAAAAGAAACTGTGCGCAAACCATAAGTGCAATTCCTACCAAATGGATCACCTGAAATGCTGGTGGCATTTCGAAAAACTCCAGAGCAATCCCCGCCGCAATTTGTAACAGAATCAATAATAAATTCGCTGAACTGAGTTTAAGAAGTAACCCTTTTACTCTGCTACTCTTCACAATGTAAAACAAATAGGCGCCTGCAATCACAACCAGCCAGGAAAAACTTCTATGAATCAGAAAAATATTCCCGGATTCAGTTACCCAGTTTGCTCGTTCTGTGGTGAGTTTGATAGCATCAATTGCTTCACGAACCTGAGTTCCAAGTACCAATTGAACTGTTGTTAAGACCAACAATCCTATCGTTACCCAATACACTTTCTGTCTCAAACCTGAGTTTATTTCGATGGTAACAAACTCAGAAGTTGCTTTAAAAGCGCCATACAAAAGTACATTTACGATCACCAGCGCAAGTATCATGTGTACGGTTATCGTCCCGGGCAAAAGATTTGTACTTACAACAATAGAACCCAGCCATCCCTGAAATCCGGTTAAAAATACCGCCAAACCTGATACTATGGTAATCGACTTATCCGACTTCCAATATCTGAAAGAAGTGATAAATGTAGCGAAAACGAGCAATCCAATAATTGCCCCAACCAGCCTGTTTAAGTACTCCGTCCATGTTTTAATGGCATTGAACTCTTCCGGAATATTTACTTTTGGATCATTTTCAATTTTATCTCCCAGTTCCTCAAATCCAAGCGCATCTAAATAGCCCACAATTTTTTGATTCTTTTCGATTCGTTGCTCCAGAAAAACGGTTTGGTAATCTGATGGAAGCTCAGCCACATCAGTTGGCGGAATCCATTGCCCGAAACATTTCGGCCAATCCGGGCATCCCATTCCAGCTCCTGTTGATCGAACCAGCCCTCCTACTAAAATCAAGAAGAGAGTTGCTGCTACAGTGGTTATCGCGGTTTTTTGGTAGGCATTTAATTTCATGTGGAAACAGGTACCAATATTGTGATGAATTGGTTAACTTTGGAGTCTCTAAAAATACGTTTCTATTCAAAGAAATTCATGAGTTCACAAAAAGAAAAAGTACTGATCGAGCGTTCCTTTTCGCAGATCATTTCTGATTACTACCAACTAACCAAACCCGGAATCACTTTTGCTGTTTTGATCAGTATGCTGGTCGGTTTTGCGGTAGGTAGTGCAGGCTCTTTCGATTTTATGATTATGATTCACGCGGTTATTGGAACCTATCTGATTGCAGCAGGTACGGGAGCTCATAATCAGTTTATGGAGCGAAATCTTGATGGACTGATGAAGCGAACCGAAAAACGTCCTCTCCCGGCACAGCGTGTTCCTGCAAAACAAGGAGCCATATTTTCCCTTACGTTACTGTTTACCGGACTTACTTATTTGGTATTGATGGTGAATCCAGTGGCAGGAATTGTCTCTTTTGCCACAGCACTAATTTATCTTGCAGCCTACACTCCAATGAAGCGTATTTCTGCCTTTAACATTTTGATCGGTGCCATTCCGGGCGCGCTTCCCCCTGTGGGTGGATGGGCCGCTGCAACCGGAACCGTTAATGATCCCGGGATGTGGCTATTTTTCGGAATATTATTTCTTTGGCAAATACCTCACGTCATGGCCATTGCCTGGATGTACAAAGACGATTACTCAGGAGCCGGTTTCAAAATGCTCCCAAAAAATGATGCAGAGGGCAAGAAAACTGCCTTTTACGCTATTCTTTGTACTCTGATGCTTTTCCCAATCAGCTATGCTGTTTTTGCATTGAACATTGCAGGAATTGTGTTTCTGGTATTGAGCATACTATTCGCGCTCATCTTTTTTGTGTATGGAATCCGATTTGCTCTCGACCGTACAAGACTGAATGCGCGCAAGCTGATGTTCGCCTCCATCATCTACCTGCCGATGATCTGGGTAGCTGTTTTTGTGGATATGCTTTTTCTATGATTGGTGCTGGTGATTATAATCCCTGATTACCTGTTCTAAAAAATCATCCGCATTTGATTCCAGTTTCTGGACCCTAATTTTCATCTGAATGATATTTGCTGTTCGTTGTACCATTACAAACCAGGTTGATCGATCGTAATCTTTTTTTGAAGCCAGCACATCTTTAATAGTTCTGACTTGCTCATCGCTTAAATTTTGCACTCCCGGATACTTAACCTCATACTCCTCGTTTAATTCAGAATAAATAGTATCACTTAACTGCACTTTCTTTCTGGTTTTGATCACACATGTTTTTGCAGCAATATCTCCCAGACGTTGACCTTTACCATTTACCAGAACTGTTATAAAAGCAATCATTCCACTTGTGAATGTGATCTCCACTAAACGAAACATCCAACGAATGATATAATTACCAATGGAAGGATTTGTCCCATCTACTTTCACAACCTGTAAACCCATGAGCCATTTTCCGAACGATTTTCCATTCCAGCTTATCTCAAAGATCAGATGATAGAAGAATGATGGAATCACATACACGGCATAAATAATCCATTGGTTTTCAACGACAAATTCATTTAATGAGTCATTAAAACTACTAACCACACCAAATGCCATCGTTACCACAAAGTAAAACGCTATTAACGTAAACCCATCAATAAGAAAGGCAATTAACCGATCTCCTATTGGTGCAGGGTTGTAGTTTAGTTTTACATGCTGAGTGGTTTCTACCCCAATCTGATTCATCCCAAAAACGGTTTCTATTAAGTATTAAAAGACTTACTATCTGGCAAAAGATACACGATTTATCCTCAGTGAAAAAAAGAACATCAAGAAAAAAGCTACATGCGTGAGGTTACCTTTTTAAGGAAGAATGCAGATAAGTGGAAATCGTTTGAAGTCGCTCTGAAAAACCATCGAAAGGAATCCCCGGATGATCTCGCTGAGTTATATATCGAGTTGAATAACGATCTGGCTTATGCCCAAAGTTGCTTTACCGGCTCTAAAACTGCTCAGTACTTAAACGACCTTTCTATTCAGGCCCATAACACGATCTACAAAAACCGAAAAGAACGGTCTTCAAGGCTTATTACTTTTTGGAGTGAGGAAATCCCCGAGCTTTTTTCGTACCGTCTGAAAGAACTTGGTGCTGCTATTTTTGTATTTCTGCTGTTCTGTTCCATCGGGATGATCTCTCAACAAAATGACGCCTCCTTTGCCCGGTTAATCCTTGGTGATGCTTATGTTAATATGACCATCAACAATATTGAGCAAGGTGATCCTTTAGCCGTGTATAAAGAACATACCCAGCTTAATATGTTCTATGCGATTACCTTTAACAATATCCGGGTTTCTTTTATCAACTTTATTCTTGGGATTTTTACAGTATTTGGAACCGGTTGGATCATGTTGAAAAATGGCATTATGGTCGGGGTATTTATCACTTTCTTCCAAAGCTATGATCTGCTTTCTGAGGCCATGCTGGTTATTTTTATCCACGGAGCGCTCGAGTTAAGCGCTATCACTATATCAGGAGCAGCTGGATTTACACTGGGAAACAGTTTTATTTTTCCGGGTACTTATAAGCGATCTGTAGCCTTTATAAAAGGCGTAAAAGATGGAATTAAAATGCTGATAAGCCTGATTCCTGTATTTATTGCAGCCGGGTTTCTGGAAAGTTTTGTCACCCGATATACTGAAATGCCGGTCTTTCTGAGCTTGTTCATCATTATCGGGTCTTTCGCTTTTATTATCGGCTACTACATTATTATGCCCACAAAAATTTATTTAAAAAGAAGACAACTACAACATGCAGAGCTTTGATCACCGGGTCTCCAGAGATATTGGAGATATCTTAACCGACACTTTTCAGTACATTCGCATTCATTACAAAACCCTGGGAAAAGGACTGGTCTTTTTTGTGTTTCCGCTATACCTGATTCAGGCTTTTCTGATGCAGGGTTACTCTGATCAAATTTTCTCTACCCTTTTCCAACCGGATGCAATTTTTGACTTCCTGGGCTGGCGTTACTTCGCAAGTATTGGTATTTCACTCCTGGCCTATGGAGTTCTTTCTGTGGTTGCATTAAAGCATCTGGACTTAACAGATCAGGGCATCAATCCGGAAGCAAATGACCTAATGGAAGATTCTGTCCCACTTATCTTAAGATTCATTTGGTTATATATACTCCTTTTTCTAGTTCTGATTGCTTCCGCTTTCTTTTTCTTTTTCCCCGCTATTTTTCTGGGGATCCGATTAAGTCTGGCCCCTGCTGCACTTATACTTGAAGACCTGAGTGTTGATAAAGCCATCAGACGCTCCTGGGAATTAACACAAGGCTATTGGTGGGCTACGTTTGCTTTGTTTTTTATCATGTACATCATCGTAATTTTTTCAACCTATGTTTTTATTCTGCCTACTACCATCCTTTCTATTTTTCTGATGGATTCAGGTGCAGCTTCAGAATCAAATAATTTCTCCACGCTATTTACGGTACTTACAAGTTTCTCAGCAGCTTTAGGATCTTTATTTACCGCTGTTCTTCATATTTCTTTTGCTCTGCAATTTTATAATCTGGTAGAACGAAAAGAAGGTGGAAGTTTACGCTCACGGATTGAAGGTTTGATCGACTAATCTCTATGAATCAAGTTCTTAAACAGACTTTACTACTGATTCTCTTTATACCATGCTGGAATATTCCGCTTTCTGCCCAGGATTCCCTTCAAACGGAAACAGAAGCAGAGTTGGATGTTCGTGTTCCTGATGTCGAGATTATTGAAGATTACGCTTCCGATTCTGATTTCAACTATCAAAGCGTACCGGAAAACCCCGAGTCTTTCGCCGAACGATTTCTGTACCAGTTGTATATGCTTTTCAACTTTCTTTTTGGCAACCCGATCGGAGGGTTTTTCCTCAGGCTGTTTCTGTACATCGCTATCGGCTCGTTGATACTGGTCATTATAAATCAGGCAATAGGTGGAAATCTTGTCAATGTGTTTAGCAGAAAAAAACCGGGGAAATCCTTTTCGTTGAATATCGGCGAGGAAGAACTCGATCAGTTAAATCTCCAGGAAATGCTGGATGAAGCACTTTCCAATTCTGATTTTCATGCCGCTACCAGATATCTGTATCTCATTACCCTAAAGATGTTGAACGACCAAAATCTGATTAGCTGGAGCATTGAGAAAACGAACTTCGATTACGAACGAGAACTGGAAACACATCCATCATCTCCCCTATTCAGTAAACTTACAACCTATTATGAGTTTGTGGAATACGGCGATTTCGAAATTGATAAAGGTGGATATTCCAAGGTTGAAACTCTGTTTAACGCTCTTAAATCGAAGCTGAGTCATGGGTAATACAGATCGTAAATATGTACTTATTCTGCTGATTCTAACCATCGTAATGGTGTTAGTAAAAGTGTTGCAACCTACCCCTGTTGATTGGTCTGAGAGTTATTCAGCATCAGCAAAGAAACCCTTTGGCGCATATATTCTGAACGAGCTTCTTGCTACGAATTTTAAGATTACTGAAGTAGCTATAAACAATCAGCCCATTTTTGAATCTCAGCTGGGAATCGATCGAACCAATTGGATTTTTATAAACCAGGATTTTCAACTGGATCAGTTTGAAACCGAAATTTTACATGAGAAAGTGGAATCAGGAGATATTGTATTTATTTCTGCCCGACAGCTTGGAGGGGCCTTTGCTGATTCATTGAATCTAAGGCTGAGGAATTCCTTTCCTTCTATCGATCCGTCCACCACGTCACTCGATTCCCTGACAACCAACGTGCTTAATTACACGAATCCTCAGATCAAAAAAAATGGCGGATGGCTCTTTCCGATCAACTTAACGGAATCATACTTCACCAGTTTTGATACCACCAATACAGAAATTCTTGGATTCAGTGATGAAGACCAGCCCAATTATATCCGGCTTAATTATGGGGAAGGAAGTTATCTCATTCACTCAAATCCCTTTCTCTTTACCAATTATTATCTGAAAGATACCGAGCGCTACGATTATGCTTTCAAGGCGTTGTCTTACCTTCCGGCACAAACAACCATCTGGGATGAATATTATAAAGTCGGGCGACTTTCTTTCTCTTCACCCCTTCGGTATGTGGTTTCTAATTCGAATTTAAAATGGGCCTGGTTTATTGCGGTATTCGGAATGATTGCCTTTCTGATATTGAACGGACGGCGCACCCAGCGAATCATTCCGGTAATCAAAGCTCCGGTAAACTCCAGCATCGACTTTGCACAAACCATTGCAAACCTCTACCTGAATAACGGAACGCACAAAGATATTCTTAAGAAAAAAGTGCTCTTTCTTTATGAGTACATTCGAACGAACCTGCATGTGCAAACCGAGGATCTTAGCGCAAAAACTTTGGAAGATATTTCCAGCCGTTCAGGAATTGAGCCGGAAGAAATACAGCAGCTTTTTCAATTGATAGATCTTTTGGAAGAGAAGGAAGAAATCACCAAAAACGAACTTAAACGAATAACAGAACGAATCGACCGATTCTATAAAAAATCACAGCGATGAGCGACGAACAAAACCCAATCGACGACACAACCAACGATTCCGAGACTAACGAATCCACACCCTTTGAGAGCAGGATAGATTTGTCCGGTATTCAGACGATGGTGAGTAACATCCGGAATGAAATAAGAAAAGTCATTGTCGGGCAGGACGAAATGATCGACCTGCTGATTTGCGGGCTCCTCGCTGACGGACATGTGTTGGTGGAAGGCGTACCAGGAGTAGCAAAAACTCTTACTGTTCGATTACTTGCCAAAACGCTGGATACCGAATTCTCCAGAATTCAGTTTACGCCGGATTTAATGCCTGCCGACATCATAGGAACAAGTGTATTCAATGCAAAAACCACTGATTTCGAGTTCAAAAAAGGACCGATATTTTCCAATGTGGTGCTTATTGATGAAATCAACCGGGCACCGGCAAAAACTCAGTCTGCTCTGTTCGAAGTGATGCAGGAAAAACAGATTACTGTAGATGGAACCTCCTACCCGATAGCTCCTCCTTTCATCGTAATTGCGACACAAAACCCGATTGAACACGAAGGAACTTACCGGCTCCCTGAAGCTCAACTGGACCGTTTTCTGTTCAAGATAGAAGTAGGATATCCATCCATTGACGAAGAAGTATCTATTCTGGAAGGAAGCTATTCCCGGCAGACCGCTTCTGAAATGGAAAACATACAGGCAGTCGTTTCTCCAACAGAACTGAAAAGCCAACGTGAGCTGGTAAGTCAGATTCACGTAGAAAAAGAACTGATGAGCTACATCGCCAAAATTGTTCAGGAAACCCGTAATTCAAGTTCCATTTACATTGGTGCATCTCCAAGAGCTTCGGTGTATGTGATGAAAGCATCACAAGCTTGGGCAGCTATGCAGGGAAGAGATTTCATCACCCCGGAAGATGTAAAACGAGTTATAGTACCTGCACTGCGCCACAGAATTACCCTTACTCCGGAACGAGAGATGGAAGGCATCATCCCCGACAGTGTTCTCAAACAACTAGCCGACAATGTAGAGGTTCCCCGCTAGTGAATTTTTTCAAGAGCTTTTTTGCAGATTCCCGGTTTTTCCTGGCCTTGTCGTTGGTGAGTATTTCTTACATACTAGGTTACTTTTATGCCGGATTCGAAGCTCTTGGTGATGTTCTGCTTATCGCGCTGGTAGTAGCCGGGTTTACTGATATCCTGCTTCTCTTTTCTCAGAAAGATGGATTAGAGATTGAACGAATTGCTCCTCAACGATTGTCGAACGGGGATGAAAATACCATACGACTCGTTTGTACCTCACGATACGGCATTAAAACAGAATGCTCTATTATTGATGAAATTCCGCATCAGTTTCAGATCCGGAATTTTGAAATAGTCGCCGCATTTGAAAAGAATTCGGAACATCGGTTTTCATACACTTTGCGCCCCACCAATCGTGGTGAATTTGAATTTGGGAACATCAACGCGTTTGTAAAAACCAACATAGGACTTTTTAAACGCCGGTATATTTTTGATCAGAAGCAGACTTTGCCGGTCTATCCTTCCTTTATCCAGATGCGGAAGTTTGAGATGTACGCCATTTCAAACCGACTTTCTGATATTGGGATCAAGAAAATGCGCCGACTTGGACACACCATGGAATTCGATCAGATTAAAGAATATGTGCCCGGCGATGACATCCGCTCTATTAACTGGAAAGCAACCGCGCGATCTCAGAATTTGATGGTGAACCAATATCAGGATGAGCGCTCACAGCAGATTGTGAATGTAATTGACATGGGAAGAGTGATGAAGCTTCCTTTTGATGGATTGAACCTGCTGGAATATGCGATTAATACCTCGCTGGTAATTTCGAATATAGCCCTTATTAAAGATGATAAAGCCGGGCTGGTAACCTTTTCCAATACCGATTCGGTAGTAGTGCGCCCGGAAAAGAAGAAAACCCATATTCGGAAAATTCAGGAAGCCTTATACAATATGGAAACTAACTATATGGAATCGGATTATGAGCGATTGCTGATCAATCTTAAAACCCATTTGAATCAGCGAAGTCTGGTGTTACTCTACACCAACTTTGAGACCTATTCGGCGATGGAGCGACAGCTCCCATACCTTAAGCGAATTGCCAGAGACCATCTGCTGGTTACCATCTTTTTTGAAAATACCGAACTGAGTTCATTACTCAATAAAGAGTCTGAAAATCTGGATGATATTTATGTCAAAACCGTCGCTGAGAAATTCAATTTTGAGAAAAAGCAGATTGTGAAATCGCTGACCCGCCACGGCATCCATTCCATCTTCACCCCTCCCAAAGAACTCTCGGTGAATGCCATTAATAAATATCTGGAATTGAAGGCCAGAGGATTGATTTAGTTTTTATTCCTTCTTTTTTTTGGCTCATCCTTGGTTCTTCTTTTTCTGACCCATCCCTGTCCCTTCCCTTCTACAAGGGAAGGGGACTCGTTGTTCATATCCCATCCCTTTAATAACGTCTCCCTCCCTGAGCGCAGGGAGGGAATAAGGGTGGGTGTGAATACACTCTCTTTGCTACCACGCTACTCTTTCTTTCTGTACATTTCTTCTCTGACCCCTCCTCGTTCCTCCCCTTTAACCAAGGGGAGGAGGCTCTTTGTTCATATCCCATCCCTTTAATACGTCTCCCTCCCTGAGCGCAGGGAGAGTGGGTACGAATTTTGTAAGGAGTATCCTTCAAACTGCTCTTACAAGGTATGGACTCCTTCAACAAAAAAAGCATAACTGAATTAGCGCGTGAACTCAGGAGAAACCAAACGCCTTCAGAAAAGAAGCTTTGGCAAGAGATACGATACCGAAGGGTATTGGGTTATAGATTCCTTCGTCAGAAGCCCATTATCTATCGCAAGAATAAAAAAAGAACTTACTTTTTTATTGCGGATTTCTATTGTGCGGAGAAGAAATTAGTCATCGAATTAGACGGGAAGATCCATGATTTCCAAAAGGAATATGACAACCAACGCGATTTAGTTATGAAACAGCTAGGGGTGAACGTTTTAAGAATCAAAAATGAAGAACTTAAAAATATGAATAAGGTTTTGGATAACATTAAATCGGTATTAAGAGATTAATTATTCTGAATTTTTCCTTTTCTGACCCATCCCTGTCCCTTCCCTTCTGCAAGGGAAGGGGACTCTTTGTTCATATCCCATCCCTTTAATAACGTCTCCCTCCCTAAGCGCAGGGAGGGAACAAGGGTGGGTGTGAAGTTGCATCCTAAGCTACCACGCTACTCTTTTTCTGACCTTCCTTTTCTGACCCATCCCTGTCCCTTCCCTTCTACAAGGGAAGGGAACTCGTTGTTTGATATCCCATCCCTTTAATACGTCTCCCTCCCTGAGCGCAGGGAGGGAACATGGGTGGGTGTGAATATACTCTCTTTGCTACTACCCTACTCTTTCTTTCTGTCCCACCTTTTTCTGACCCCTCCTCAATCCTCCCCTTTAACCAAGGGGAGGAGGCTCGTTGTTCACATCTCATCCCTTTAATAACGTCTCCCTCCCTGAGCGCAGGGAGGGAACATGGGTGGGTGTGAAGTTGCATCCTAAGCTACCACGCTACTCTTTTTCTGACCCTTCCTTTTCTGACCCATCCCTATCCCTTCCCTTCTACTAGGGAAGGGGACTCTTTGTTCATATCCCATCCCTTTAATACGTCTCCCTCCCTGAGCCCAGGGAGGGAACATGGGTGGGTGTGAATACACTCTCTTTGCTACTACCCTACTCTTTCTTTCTGTCCCTCCTTTTTCTGACCCCTCCTCAATCCTCCCCTTTAACCAAGGGAAGGGGACTCGTTGTTTGATATCCCATCCCTTTAATAACGTCTCCCTCCCTGAGCGCAGGGAGGGAACATGGGTGGGTGTGAAGTTGCATCAACTCCCCACATTAGTAATCCCAGATCTTATAGACTGTCTACCGGGCTTTTGATATAATTTCCGCCTTTGTTCAGCACATGCGTATAAATCATGGTAGTTTTAAGATTTTTATGTCCCAGTAGTTCCTGAACGGTTCTGATATCATATCCATTTTGAAGCAGATGCGTTGCAAAACTATGCCTTAGTGTATGAGGAGTAACCTTTTTATCAATACCCGATTTTAAGGCAGCTTCTTTTATTCTTCTACTTACCCAAGAGTCTGACAAGTGATACCGATGTGTCTTTCCGGTTCTTGGGTCTTGAATCTTTTTAGACGAGGGAAACACATACTGCCAGCCCAATTTTTTATTTTCCAATGGATATTTTCGGGCAAGTGCTTTAGGCAGATTAGCTTCTCCGAATCCTTGTTTAATATCCTTTTCATGGAGTATTTTTACTTTTTGGATTTGTTTTTTTAAAGGATCGATACATTTGACAGGCAATAAGGTGACACGATCTTTATTTCCTTTCCCAGACCTTACCCAGAGTTGTTTGTATTCAAAATCTACATCCTGAACCCTCAATCTAAGGCATTCCGAAATTCTAAGCCCTCCCCCATATAATAGTGATGCTATAAGCAAGGGCTTCCCATCCAGCTTATCCATAACTAGAGTGATTTCCGGAACCGAAAGTACAACCGGTAATCTGGCCGGCTTTTTTGCCCGATCCAGGTTTTCAAGATTCAAATAGTTTCGATTTAGTATTTCTCTATAAAGAAACACCAGAGCGGACAATGCCTGATTTTGCGTTGATGCCGCTACATTCTTGTTATTAGCAAGATCATTTAAAAAAGCTTCCACGTGTTCTTCGGACAATTCATTTGGGTGTTGGGTTCCGTGAAACCTTATGTATCTGATGATCCAGTTCAGATAAGATTGCTCTGTTTTATAACTATAATTTCGTCTTCGTATCTCTGATCGTACCTGATCTAATAACTTTGACTTAGCCATAATAAATAAGGATTAAATAATATAAATTATTATGTTAGACCGATGAGCGATCTATTCCTTACAAAAACTGATGTTATCTGAAGTGATTATCCGTCTTACACGATGGATAACTATTTGAAATAGCCTAGTTATTGTTTTTTGGAAGGGATTCAGGATTTTATCCTTCACAGGATGTCAAACCGCTCATACAACTAATAATATGTTATGTGCCCGGTCAGGCCACTAAAAGTGTTGGTGTTTTTTCCAGTCTTTTTCTCTTCCCTTTTCGGGTAGCTGGTAACAGCCGTTGTTTGTGGCAGAGCACTTTTGGGCTGGTAAGCTAATCTGGTTCTTCAACGTTGTTCAAAAACTCCTGCAACAAAGTCCCGGTTGGCCTGTCCGGTCAACGTGCAAAAAACCAGGTTGCACTAATTGCTTGCTTTTCCCACATTTAGGGGCAGCTTGGGCGTGGGTCAGTTTCCACATAACAAGCGTTACAAGCGGACTCGTATGAAATACCAAACTTTAATTCATAAACTTCGACTCGCCGCTTAAACGCCGGGTCGTTATGTGTCAATAGAACTAATTCAGTATGGATATAAAACTCAGCGAAAACGAATTACAGCTCCTTCGTGGAGTTCTTTCTCAAATTGTTATCAAAGATCGAACTGGTGAGTTGGGTATTATGCACGGTGCTAATAGATTTGTATCCACGGATTTGTCTTTAAAAAAACAACACCGCCAAACTTTGTCATCAGCGTATCAAAAGCTTGGCTTAAACAATTTTCCAAAACAAGTTGCAGGGTAGTTTGTCACATAACAAGCGTTTCAAACGGACTCGATTAGGGTTCCGAACTTTAATAACAAAAACCAGACTCGCCGCTTAAACGCCGGGTCGTTATAAGGCAAAATAAAATGTCTAACATTTCTTCAATATCCTCATTAAAAGCAACTTGTCCATGTTGTCATTATGTGGCAATTAAGGAGCGAAATATTTATGAAATTTGCCCTGTTTGTTATTGGGAAGATGAAGGAGAAAAGTGGGATTTAGAAATTGACTTAGAGTCAGGAGCAAATCATGGTTTAACTTTACGAGAAGGTCGTAATAACTTTGCTGAATTTGGTGCCAGCGACAAAAAATGGGTTCATGAAGTGGTATCAAAAGAAAACAGAACTAAGTTTGAATTTAATCCACCAAAAAATGCCTTATAACAAGCGTTTCAAACGGACTCGGTTAGGGTTCGAACCTTTAATAAATTAAACCAGACTCGCCGCTTAAACGCCGGGTCGTTATACTGCTTAGAATAAATTGTAGATTTCGATATGGACATCATTTTTTTAATGCTAATATTCGGTGCTTTCATTGGAGTTGGAAAAGCAATCCAGGAAATGAGAAAAAAGAAGCAAGAGCAATCTGATTTAAAAGAGCAATTAGGAGATGATTATGACGAGTTTATTAAAATGCGAAACGAAAAACGTAAACTATAGAATCATCAGTATAACAAGCGTTTCAAGCGGACTCGGACAGGGTTCGGAACTTTAATAACTAAAACTCGACTCGCCGCTTAAACGCCGGGTCGTTATACGCTAAAACCAATAGTCATGAAGAGAATCACAACAACCTTATTAATTTTATTTATAGCAACAGCACAATTTAGTTGTTCAGACAATCCAACAGATTCATCCGAAAATGAATTTTATACTAAATCCATTGAGAGAACTGCTGACAATGAATTTGAACAAGAGCTTATTGAAAAAGCAGAGGCAGAATACCCACCACGTGACAGCGTATTAGCAGCTGTTTTTCCCTGGCAACATGACTTGATTCCCGAAACTGAGTATTGGTGGTATTCAAGATTTGATGGAGTATACCTACCTTTTGCAATAACAATTGACGCTATTTCATACTATGAAAATTTTATCGATTCACTTGCTTCAAAAGAGCAAGATGATTTTTATAAAACAGCAGATTTTGAATATGAAGCTCAAGTGAGTTTTCATACATCAATTAATATTTATGAACTTGGGTATACCAATCCAACATCAGAACACTTGCTTGGTTCTTTTGAGGAGGTTTATGTGGTGGAAATGAGTTTAGGATTTCGTTATGACTGTGGTGATGATTGCCTCTTGAGTACTGGTAAAAAACGAGTAGTTGTTTTCGACAATAATGGGACTCTTTTGGAAATATTTTATGACGGTATTTCAATAACAGCGGTAACGTAAAGCCTTTTAATACAGTAGCGTATAACAAGCGTTTCAAGTCGGACGCAGGTAGGGTTCGCCGGAAAGCTTGTGGACAATAAAAATATTCAGTTACTTCAACAAAAACCGAAAACCTGCGCCGCTTAAACGCCGGGTCGTTAGCTGTCTTAACCAAAATGAAATCATTCAAATATATTTTCCTTTTTGTTTTGCTATTTTCAGTCTCGGGTTGTCAGACAACTGAATTAAAACGAACTATATACACTGAGCAAGAATCACCAAACTCTAAATTTGTAGCACAAATAATAAAAGTTGGAGAGAATTATCGATTCGCTATAAAATCTGACAATGGAACTGTCTCAATTGTCGATATAGATTTTACTCCAACTGGATATCATGATCCTGGATTTGCTTTAGTTTGGAATGATGAATCAAGTAGTGTTCAAATTGAAGTGGATCATGATTTTGGAGACAACAATCTTTTATTTGAGTATAATTTAGAAACGTTTTCTTGGCAAAAAGTAAAGAAATCAGACAGCTAACAAGCGTTTCAAGTCGGACGCAGGTAGGGTTCGCTGGAAAGCTTGTGGGCAATAAAATTAATCCGTTACTTCAACAAAAACCGAAAACCTGCGCCGCTTAAACGCCGGGTCGTTAGTTGCATTAATCACAAATGAAGATAAGAACCCTAGTTTTACTATTACTTTTTTTCACTTTGGTTACAAGTTGTCGAAAACCCAGCAGTACAACTTCGGAAGAAATCTTTATAGAGCAGCGATTCGAATTAATCTCAGTTGAAGCAGAAAGATTTTTAAATGATTACCTACCTGAATTTGAAATATATAATTATTCAGGCGAGTGGAATGGTAGTTTAATTTCTTCTGACTTTAATAGTGATTCAATGCCTGATTATGTCATGACCCTTGTGGATACAAATGCAATAGTAAATAAGAGTTTTACTTTTTACACTTTTGCCCTTCTAAGTAAAAATGATAGTTATTCTATTGATAGCAGTTTTTACTTTCGAGGAGGTGGTCAAAGTTTTGATCCTAGACTCCTTAGCGAACTTAGTTTATTGGAACCAGGAAATTATTATAACATAAATCGTTATGGAGATTCCTTAAATATAACTTCTGTAGGAATAAATCATCTATCGGAAGCTTCTCGCCGTTACTATATTTGGGATAAAACAGAAAAAAAATTTATAGGTGTGGGCGCCAGATATCTTGATTAACCATGCAACTAACAAGCGTTTCAAGCGGACTCGATTAGGGTTCGAAACTTTAATAATTAAAACTCGGCTCGCCGCTTAAACGCCGGGTCGTTATACCAACTCATCCTAAATGAGAAACTTTCTAGTAATCATACTTCTTTCATTTTTGTTTTCAAGTTGTGTTGTTACTGGTAAACACTATCTCAGAAACTTCACAGATGATACTGTCGAAGTTCTATTATTAAGTAACCAAGGTTTTTCTTTCTCTCCTGATTCGACCTATGTTTATCCATTCGCTGATCAAGTTTTAGACATTGGAAAAGGAATTGATAACTCATTTAATGAAAAAACCTCAGCAGAATTCATTTCAGAAGATTCTTTAAAAATAATTCTACCACCGACATCAACTATCTATATCGGCAACGGTAGCAGTGTTAGTTCGTATCAATTTGGTGCTCTTGTTTACGAATTAGATGGACAGACTGAAAAAATAGAACTTCAAGCTGATGATGAAAGAATAAAAACAAAAAGAAGAGGTGCCGGTGTTGGAAGATATTTTGCATATATCGACATTAAGTAGTTGGTATAACAAGCGTTTCAAGTCGGACGCAGGTAGGGTTCGCTGGAAGGCTTGTGGGCAATAAAAATATTCAGTTACTTCAACAAAAACCGAAAACCTGCGCCGCTTAAACGCCGGGTCGTTATGCTCCTAATTACTGTTACTCATAAATGATCGACAATATAATTTTTACCTCTGTGATATCGGGAATCTTGGTTTTCGAAATAACAAAGAAAAGAGCATTCTTAATGACTCAAGAATTATTTCCTAAAAAAGAAAATGATCCTGTTATTTATTGGTTGTCGGTCGTTGCAAAAGTTATTGTTCTCATCATTGTAATAATTAGAACTATTCAAGAATATGTAGTAGCATAACAAGCGTTTCAAGCGGACTCGATTAGGGTTCGGAACTTTAATAATAAAAACTCGACTCGCCGCTTAAACGCGGGGTCGTTATACTGCTTAGAATAAATTGTAGATTTCGATATGGACATCATTTTTTTAATGCTAATATTCGGTGCTTTCATTGGAGTTGGAAAAGCAATCCAGGAAATGAGAAAAAAGAAGCAAGAGCAATCTGATTTAAAAGAGCAATTAGGAGATGATTATGACGAGTTTATTAAAATGCGAAACGAAAAACGTAAACTATAGAATCATCAGTATAACAAGCGTTTCAAGCGGACTCGGACAGGGTTCGGAACTTTAATAACTAAAACTCGACTCGCCGCTTAAACGCCGGGTCGTTATAACGCTTTCTTCAAAATGGACTTAAAAAGTGAAGTGAAATATTGGCTTATCGAAGAAAGAATTGGACTAATAAGTCACAATGAACTTATTCAAAGAGTGGATAAGAAAATCTTAGAATTAGATGAAATCCCAACATATTTAGTTGATATTTCTATTCAAGATTCTGAGTCAGAAAATGATTTAAATCTAAACTTAGCCAATATTGATCAAGACCATATTTCTATTATTGTAGAGCATTTAATTTCACTTTTTAAATCGAATTCAATTTCATTATCTGAACTTGGCGTTTTTTCATACAAACTGTCTTGTCTAATCGACCCAAGAAATGATTCTAAATCAATATTAAATTGGGTAGATGATGAAATTGAACTAATTAAACAGAATATAAAACCTAGGAAAGAGTCAGAAATTGAAATTCTTAAAAAGCTTAATCAGCTTGTCGCGTTATAACAAGCGTTTCAAACGGACTCGAACGCGCTTCGGGGCCTTAATTTTAATAACCAGACTCGCCGTTTAAACGCCGGGTCGTTATGTGCTTTCATCGTGAAAATTGTCACTATAAATACTGATGAAATTTTTGATTGGGATTCATTCCATGATCTCTTTTCAAATAAATTCGGTTTTCCAGATTTTTATGGTCGAAATATGGATGCTTGGATTGATTGTATGGTATCATTGGATTCCCCAGAAGATGGAATGACATCTATTCATATTGAAACTGGAGAAACTTTGATTCTTGAATTGGGAAACGTTTCTTCACTTTCTAAAAGAAATAAGGATATTTACGACGCTATCATTGAATGCTCTGCTTTTGTCAATTATGCTAAAATAGTTCTAGGTGAAAACCCAGTTCTTACTTTGTCATTCAATAAAAACAGCACATAACAAGCGTTTCAAGCGGACTCACCCCTGCGCTAAAGCTTCGGAGTGCAGGCGAAGTGAATACTTTCCGAAGCTTAATTAACACTCACGCAAGGCTCGCCGCTTAAACGCCGGGTCGTTATATGCACTTTCAATGAATCAAAAAACTTTCGAAAAAATTGATCCTTTGTTGGAAGGTTGGGCTAAGGAAAAAGGACTCATTGTTAGAAAAGAAGACCGAGATTTTGAAGTACGTCATATTTCGGTCATTGATGATTCGGGTGATAAATATGAGTTATTTATTACTCCGCCAAGTTTAGTTAATCGAATGACAGTATCAGTTGGTTTGATTGAAAGAGGAACGAGAATGACACCAATCAAGGAAAAGAAGGAACTCCAAAAAACTTGGAAAACAGGTGTAAGAAATCTGAAATCTGTCTTGGATAACGCATATCAAATGCTTGAAAATTGGATTCATAATGAAGGTCATTCACGTACTTTTGTTTAGCATCCGTGCATATAACAAGCGTTTCAAGTCGGACTCGATTAGGGTTCGGAACTTAATAATTTTAACTCGACTCGCCGCTTAAACGCAGGGTCGTTAGCCCACCATGAAAACAAAAGTCATCATAGTATCAATTTTAGTTTTCGCTTCATTTTTACTTGTAGGAGCTTGGAAAGTTTTCTTAGGGCCATTTCCGTCTTTCAATTATCAATCTTTAGAAGTACCTGGTGGGATTAAGTTTTCGAACTCAGGTTTATTTATCTCAGGACATGAAATGGGATATGATTCAATCTATGGGTATCTATATGATGCCGACAGAAATATCCTTTTTCATATGGACTCTTTTTTAATGGCAGGAAATTACGTTGAACATCAAACGGAAAACATAAATATAGAATCCAAATTCATAGATACTGATGATATCATAGTAAAAGATGTCAAATCTGACACTTCCAATTTCGGCATCATCTATAGATATGTAATTACTGCAAAAAATATATCGAAAGAGTCTCGAGAATCACTTAAAGACATTACACTCTATGTAACCTTTGAGTCATTAAAGGATTTCGGACTTTTTTCGGCACCTGATTATGTCAACTTCGTTTCATCATTAAATGACACTAGTGAAATTGAAAATCATTTATCTTTATTCGAAACTGCAAGCGCTTCAGAATAGCTCTGGTGGGCTAACAAGCGTTTCAAGTCGGACGCAGGTAGAGTTCGCTGGAAAGCTTGTAGGCAATAAAATTAATCCGTTACTTCAAACAAAAACTGAGACCTGCGCCGCTTAAACGCCGGGTCGTTAGCCAACTTCATACATGGCATTTGAAACTGAAAATAGAAAATTACTACTGGGATCTGTTATTGGGGCAGTAACAATAATAGGGTTATGGATTTTATCTGCTATTATAATCCTTAATGTATTTCCAGAACCAGAATCACATGGAACATTTGGTGATCTATTTGGAGCAATCAATGCTCTTTTTTCTGGTCTTGCTTTTTTAGGTGTGATAATTGCGATTATTCTACAAAAAAAGGAGTTAGAAGAGCAAAGAAAGGAAATAAGGGAATCGAGAAAAGCTCAAGAGTTGACTGCTAGTGCCTTGACAAAACAACTTGAATTACAAGTACTCCAAAATAAAATTGAAAGCTTAAATCTTTTAATATCGAGCATTAGCACTGAAATCACTCGTTTGTCAAGGGAGAATACGCAGTCAAGTAAAGAAAAGATTAAAGACCTCGAGAATGAAAGAAGTACATTAGAAGCCAGACTTAAAACCTTGCTAATCGAAGACTAATGAATAAAACAAATAGTGTCCTATCAAAAAAAGCATTCGGAATTTTGCAGTCTATAGAAAAGATTGGCAAATGGGGTGATTTTCCATCCGTTGAATTTGGAGAGGATGTAAATAAACTCATTAACAAGGCAAAAGAAGAAAATCCCGATATCTCTGAATTACTGCCTGAGCCAGTGACGTTTTATGATGATGAATTCAGACCTGGAACTGACTGTACATTTGGTGAAATTCATTCTCGACTAAGTCAAATTTACCAAATGCTAAGTGAGTAGCATGAATTCTAATTGGTTTGAAAAATTCGAAATTGTTATTGATAAGTTAAGTGTAGACGCGATTTTCTCTGCCCTTTTAGCTTCATTAATATTTGTTCTAGGATGGATAATTCAAATAATTGTTGAAAAACGAAAAGAGAAGAAAAGACTTAAACAAAGAACAAGTTTTTTAAGGGAATCAATTAGCTCAAATATTCCATTACTTGAAAAACAATCTGATAAATTTGAAAATCTGTCCAGAGAATTGGATGATTTATCTAAAAGAAATTTTAGTCTTGAAATTGTCACTGATCTAAGTTTTGCATTTTATAGTCCTAATATTATCGAAGATTTCCACAGCTTCATTGAAAAGAATGAAAACGAGAGTTATAAAGTAATAAAAGAGCTAAGCGGTTCAATTAATGGTGTTATAAAGCAACAAGAACATCTTAAGTCTAATTATTCTGATTTTCGTGATCATTCCTCATATAATGAGAAGGAATGGAATGATTATGTCAATCAAATCTTCCGCTTAAATGATGAATTGATATCAGAATATTATGAAGAAGGAGAAGAAGACGATTTCTTTAAAAAGTTCAATGACATAATTTATGAATGGCTGCAGGAAAGGGACGATGCAAATACCACACATATCTTTAACAGTTTAATCAATCCTCTTAGAGATCATTGCCAAGAAAACTTACCCGATGCAAGAGCTCGTAAAATTTTACCCTATTTACATGGAGCGACACATGCTTACGAGAATATTGTTGATAATCGGAAATTGTATCAAAAAGTTTTTAATAGAGATTCTAAACAATTAATAAAGTATAAAAGTAGATTAGAGTCTGTTGTAGAGACAATAGATGAAAATCTTAGACCATTTCGTTGGCTAACAAAGCGTTTTAAGCGGACTCGTCCAAAACCTAAATCCTTAAAAGAGTAATTAGACTCGCCGCTTAAACGCAGGGTCGTTAGGTAACCCATTTAAAATCGAGAAATGAAGGACTTCTTTTCAAAACCACTTCCCTTTATCTTTCTAAATATTCTTGGGTTTATCGCACTTCGATATTTAAATATTATTACAATCTTTCTAAATGGGATCGGTCCGAATGATAAATATTCCTTTTTTGATTACCTGTTTATTTTTTTAGTTCAGATTAGCTGGAATATTTATTTGATGGTTAAGAATAAACAGAATAAAAAGTTTAAATATTATGTGAGCATAATTCTATTACTATTACTTTATTTACTTGGTCACTGGTCAATTTTACCACAATTCATTGTGCCAATTTAAAATGTCTGGTTACCTAACAAGCGTTTCAATCGGACGCAGACGTAATGCGAACAACCACTTGTGGGCAAAGAAATTAATCCGTTACTTCAATTAAAAACCAATCTCTGCGCCGCTTAAACGCAGGGTCGTTATACGCTAAAACCAATAGTCATGAAGAGAATCACAACAACCTTATTAATTTTATTTATAGCAACAGCACAATTTAGTTGTTCAGACAATCCAACAGATTCATCCGAAAATGAATTTTATACTAAATCCATTGAGAGAACTGCTGACAATGAATTTGAACAAGAGCTTATTGAAAAAGCAGAGGCAGAATACCCACCACGTGACAGCGTATTAGCAGCTGTTTTTCCCTGGCAACATGACTTGATTCCCGAAACTGAGTATTGGTGGTATTCAAGATTTGATGGAGTATACCTACCTTTTGCAATAACAATTGACGCTATTTCATACTATGAAAATTTTATCGATTCACTTGCTTCAAAAGAGCAAGATGATTTTTATAAAACAGCAGATTTTGAATATGAAGCTCAAGTGAGTTTTCATACATCAATTAATATTTATGAACTTGGGTATACCAATCCAACATCAGAACACTTGCTTGGTTCTTTTGAGGAGGTTTATGTGGTGGAAATGAGTTTAGGATTTCGTTATGACTGTGGTGATGATTGCCTCTTGAGTACTGGTAAAAAACGAGTAGTTGTTTTCGACAATAATGGGACTCTTTTGGAAATATTTTATGACGGTATTTCAATAACAGCGGTAACGTAAAGCCTTTTAATACAGTAGCGTATAACAAGCGTTTCAAGTCGGACGCAGGTAGGGTTCGCCGGAAAGCTTGTGGACAATAAAAATATTCAGTTACTTCAACAAAAACCGAAAACCTGCGCCGCTTAAACGCCGGGTCGTTAGGTACCGGGGCATTCAGACTTCTAACTTGACATTTTTTTGTTTTTTGTACACACTTAAGCATTAAGTCCTTAATAAAATTCCAATTTACCTAAACGCTGGACAAGAATAAATGGCACGGTAGGTTTTAGGCAGTTCTGCTGTGCGATATAATAATTAACCAAACGAGAGAATGCCATGAAAAAACAATCATCTTTTCTTTTCCTCCTTTTTTCTTTAACGCTGCTGCCTGTAATAGCATGGGCTCAAATTGATCTTACCAGTACAGGTCACGTTACATTGAATAATAATTTAACGGTAGATGGTTTTTCCGCCATTGGTACTTCCCCTAATTACCAGTATAAATTAAGGGTGATTATGAGTGGAACGGCAGGTTCGTTATATGGGATCCGGTCTGAAAGTTCTGGGGGATCGGGTACTATAGTTAATTACGGATTATATGGCAGGGCTACCTCGTCAGGTTATACCAATTATGGGGTATATGGCTATGCATCAGGGGGGGCTAACAATTGGGCCGGATATTTTAATGGCAGTGTATACACCACTGGAAGTTATCAGTCCTCGGATCAGCGGTTCAAAAAAAACATCACCCCTGTTAATACAGGTGATATCCTGTCAAAAATAGGGCAATTGGAGCCGGTACGTTATCAGTTTTTAAGTGAACCAGAACTTCGTGAAAATCGCCTGCCTGCAATAAAGACAAGGGTCGGAAATCACATAGGTTTAATTGCCCAAAACGTAGAACAAATATTCCCTGAATTTGTGATTGATGTGGCTCAGCCTTTGGAGAATGAACAGGGAGAAATTGGTGAAAATCCTGAAATCGTAGTTACCAAAGCCATTAATTACCAGGAACTGACGGTAGCATTACTGGCAGCTGTGCAAAAACAACAAGCCGAATTGGAAACATTAAAAGCTGAAGTAGAGGAATTGAAAACTCAATTAGAAGAGAGGTAATGTTATGAAACGTACATTGTTAAATTTGGAGCATTATAAGCCAAAACTATTTGTTATTGGTTTATTACTTACTGTACCGTTTATATTGGGCAGTGGTTGTAATACAGATGCTGATCTTGAAGAAACAGAAGCTTTAGCTAACACTACCTGGAGGCTTGATTATATTCAAGCCGAAGAAGGGAATGTATTTCCAGACCATGAAAACAGTAAGTGGGAACCGGAAATGCAAGGCTATGCCTATTACCTTGATTTTGTAGGAGAGGATACTATAACAACTACACCTGATGAATTTGAATTACGAAATGCATGTACACTTGCTTTCGGAGATTATGAGATAACATTGAAAGACTCAATACAGATTTCATGGACAGATATAACTACTCCCAGAGGGCCACATTGTAGTCGCTATACAGAATTTCTGGGAATGGTAGCTAACGCTGTTACTTTTTTTAGACAAGATGACACATTACAACTGAATGTGAAAGGTTTTGAAGCAACTCAACCGTCTGAAAAAAGCTGGGCAAAAAGTATGCTATCCTTTAGTAGGATTACAGAAATGAAAACTAAAAGGGAAAAGTCATGAAAAAAAGTACATACAAATCTTTGTTGCTTTTGATACTTTCGGTAATACTATATATACCAGCTCTTTCTCAACAACCGGCATACAAGGAAGGAGAGCTTTTGGTAAAATTTGCACCCAACCAAACAGCCCGTTCTGTATTATCGGAAAACAGATTTTCAGAAATGAACGTTAAGATTAAAGAACATTATCCAAATTTAGAAGTGTGGCTACTTTCTTATGAAGATCCTTCACGTACAAACCGGGAATTATTGGAGCGGGTAAAGGAAGATTTCCGGATTAAATCTGTACAATTTAACCACCAAGTAACACTACGGACCACAATTCCCAACGATCAATATTTTGGTAACCAATGGAGCCTACGTAATACCGGACAAACAGGGGGAACGACAGGTGCAGATATTTCAGCTACTGATGCATGGAATATTACTACTGGAGTTAGTGGAAATACCTCTTTGGGAGACGAAATTATTACTGCCGTTGTTGATGATGGGTTCGATCTTGATCACGAAGATTTAGGTTTTACTAATTTAGTATACAATGTATCAATTGACTCAGAGAATCCAGCAGATATGCCAGTAGGTGATCATGGTACTGCTATAGCTGGGATAATTGGAGCACAAGGTGATAATACAGATGGTATTACGGGTATAGGTTGGAATACCACTGTACTTCCAATCGGAGATGTATATGATTCTGATACATTGATTTTTGAAGATAATGTGATAGCCTCTTATGAATATATTCTTGATTTACGTAAGCAATATAATCAAACGAATGGCCAAGAAGGCTTGTATATTGTTGCCACCAATTCTTCATTTGGATTGGGCGCTTATGGAGCAAACCCTACCTATCACCAAGTTTGGTGCGATTCATATGATTCTTTGGGAGTACATGGCATTCTAAATATTGCGGCAACAGCTAATTATAATGTTGACATAGATCAAGTTTCCGATGTTCCCACTGCTTGCGAAAGCGACTACTTTATTAGTGTAACGAATACAGATGACAATGATAATAAATACAATGGACCATCTGGTGGTGCTGGGTGGGGAGCTACAACAATAGATTTGGGAGCCCCTGGCGAATTGATATTTTCGACAGTTCCAGATGATAATTATGGCGATTATAATGTATTTGGTCCCATTTCTGGAACATCCTATGCAACTCCACATGTCACAGGAACTATTCCATTAATCTATTCTATTTTACCTCAGGATTTGCTTACCTATTATAAAACGAACCCTGCCCAAGCTCCATTAGATATCAAAACCACTATTTTGAATTCTGTTGACCCGAATACCTCACTGCAAGCCTATCCCACGGTCACGGAAGGGCGGCTCAATGTATTCAATGCACTGAAAAATAGTATAGAAAATTATGGTGCCGATTTGGGTCTTGGAATGAACCAGGTTACACTTACTGATGAGATAACTATTCAGAATCCTAATACCAAATTTACATTACACTCTGATTTATTACTGCATGATGACATTAGTTTTGCTTCAGGTTCTAACCTCACCATAGAATCCGAAAGCGGAACTGTAAACATTGCTGCCGCCAGCGGCACAATCACCATTGGCGGACCGGGTGGTGCTTTTAAAATAGCCGGAGGTAATAACTCAGGGGAAGAAGATTCTGATGATGAAGGAAGCGGTGACACCGAAAACCCGCAAACGGTTCCTCAGCAATTTATGCTCTCCAACAACTACCCTAACCCTTTTAACCCAACCACGGTAATAAGCTATCAACTACCCGTAACTAGCCAGGTAACGTTGAGAGTATTCGACATGTTGGGGCGGGAAGTGGCCACACTGGTTAATGATGTAGTTCCAGCCGGGCAACATGAAGTTCATTTTGATGCTTCCAATCTTTCTTCCGGCCTCTACATCTATCACCTACAAGCTGGGGAGTTTCTGCAAACTAAAAAGATGATGTTGATTAAATAAAAAAATGACAAGTGCTAAAATCATTGCCTGAATGCCCCGTACCTAACAAAGCAAATTAAGCGGACTTGTATGCTATTTTGCTCGTTGGTGTATTGTTTGTTTGTTGTTAAAATCATATTTATTAAAGAACTCCTAAGTGGTAAGTACAAGCCGCTTATTTGCCAAACCGTTAGTGCACTTTATTTTACCGCCTCATACCCTCCAAAACAGAATTAAGCTGATTTGATATGTTATCAGGAGCTAATTCAATGGCTTGTTCCATCAATTTAATAGCGGTATCAATATCCTCTAAATCCTGATGCGTTAAGGCTGCTCCATAATAGGCTCTCCATTCATCCGGGAATTCTGAAACAAGTTCTTCTGCCATTAAAAGTGCAGCTTCATTATCACCTGTTTTAGCATGAAGTCTGGCCCATTTCATGGACATATCCACAGAAGTATCGGTATAATTTTCGAAGGAGAACTTCATCCACTCATATGTACTGTTCATTTCTTCCGGGATAACCTCAACTCTAAGCTGATCTTCGCTTTCATCATAGAAATAGCTTCCCCAAGCCTCTGAGAAGTTGGAAAATATAAGTGTCCAACTTTCTTCTCCCGGAATTGAATGTAATCCATAGGTTCCTGCAGGAAGTGGATTTCCGTTAATCAATACATCATCAGTAACGCTGAATACTGTGTTTTCATTAGCTCCAATTCTCCAAACCTGGCCATAAGGAATCAGTCCTCCCCAGATTTCTCTTCCTTTTTTCCCTACAGAGCTGTATTCAAAACCAATTGTAGTATACCCGATTGTAATGGAGCGAGTTTCGAACGGACTTACACGGGGTAATTCCAGTGATACAGGTAACTGAGCCATTGCCAGTGAACTTGTGAAACTTAGAAATAGAGCTACGAGAATGGTTCTTGAAAAAGCGTTCATATCAGTTTTTATTTTTAGGTGATTGCATTGCGAAATACAATACTTTTTGAGAGAATGTAGTTCCAAATCTATCTTCGGCTCTACTTTTTTCGAAACGAAAAGTTAACTATTAATTAAAGTAGTCTGAATTCAGTTTCAATAAATCTCAGGAAAATCGTCGGGGCGACATTCTCTCATGATGTCGTAGATTTCATCGAAGATTTCTTCAGCGTTGGGCTTACTGAAATAATCTCCATCTGATGCATATGCAGGGCGGTGTGCTTTTGCTGTTAAACATCTTGGCTCAGAATCCAGATGGTAAAACCCTTGCTGCTCCTGAACTACATGCTGCATAATAAATGCGGATGCACCACCCGGGACGTCTTCATCTACCACCAACAACCGATTCGTTTTCTTCAGAGATTCCACAATGGTATGGTTGATATCAAAAGGCATTAACGTGCGGACATCGATCACTTCTGCTGAAATACCGGCTTCTTCCAGTTCCGGAATTATAGAAGTCAAAATATTCAAGGTTGAACCATAGGAAACCACAGTAATATCTGTGCCTTCATTTAATACTTCAGGAATTCCTAAAGGGGTAGTGAATTCCCCCAGGTTGGTTGGTAGTTGTTCTTTCAGGCGGTATGCATTCAAAGGCTCAACAACAATGGCCGGATCGTCTCCTTTCATCAATGTATTATAAAAACCGGCGGCTTCGGTAAGATTTCGTGGTACACATAAATGTACTCCTTTGGCTCCACTCAATATTACTCCCATTGGAGAGCCGGAATGCCAGATTCCTTCCAGTCGGTGACCACGGGTTCTAATAATAACCGGAGAAGCTTGTCCGCCTTTAGTTCTGTAGCGTAGTGTAGCCAAGTCATCACTAAGTACAAAGAAGCAGTACAGTAAATAATCCAGATATTGAATTTCAGCGATTGGACGTAGTCCACGAAGTGCCATCCCAATTCCCTGACCAAGAATGGTTGCTTCCCTAATTCCGGTATCGGTAACCCTTAGTTTACCAAATTTCTCTTGCAGACCCTCCATACCCTTATTCACATCACCAAGAGCACCTACATCTTCACCAAAGGTGAGAACTTCAGGATTTGCTTCAAAAATTTTCTCAAAATTATCGCGGATCACGATACGACCATCCACCATATCGGGCTCTTTTGAATATGTAGGAGGAACATGTTCTACATTAAGAGGTGATTTAGATGTCTCACTATATAAATAAGAATTATACCGTTCTTCATTAACCGGCTCATTCTCTTTAAGCCAATTAATTAATTCTGTTCTTGCAGTGTGATTCTGACCCACAGAGTATCGAACTGCTTTCTTAGCAGCCGGAATAATGTCTTTGCGGATTGCATTAGGGGTGATTTTCAGCTTTTTAATCAAATCTCCTAACCGGGGATCACCGGTAGCATCCTGTAACTTATCAATACATTCACTCACAAATTTCTTCTCCTGCTTCATCGGAGTGATGTATGCTTCCCAGGCTTTCGCTTTTGCTTTTGTTACTTCCTGAAGTGCCTCTGTTTCAATCTGATCAAGATCAGCTTCGTTCGCTATTTTCTTTGCAAGAATCCATTTTCTGAGTTGTTGTAGGCAGCAATATTCTACTTCCCACTCAAGACGTTCTTTACTTTTGTAACGCTCATGAGAACCCGAGGTGGAGTGGCCCTGAGGCTGTGTTACTTCTTCCACATGTACTAAAACAGGAACATGTTCAGATCGGGCTAACTCAACTGCTTCTTCATAGGTTGAAACCAGTTCCTGATAATCCCAGGCTTTTACATTAAAAATTTCGTAGCCGGGTTCGTCTTCTGTTCGCTGGAAACCAGCCAGCGCTTTTGAAATACTTTCTTTTGTAGTTTGATATTTTTTTGGAACTGAGATTCCAAAAGCATCGTCCCAAACTGACATCACAAATGGGAGTTGTAACACTCCGATGGCATTCATAGTCTCCCAGAATACCCCTTCCGAAGTACTTGCATCTCCTATAGTGCCAAATGCAACTTCATTTCCTCCTTTCGAAAATTTCTTCCATTTCCCCTTTTGAAGTCCTTTATGCTCCCGATAAACTTTTGATGCCTGAGCTAATCCAACCAACCGAGCCATTTGTCCTGCAGTAGGGGAAATTCCGGAGGCAGTATTTTTACTTTTAGTTTGATCAATCCACTCCCCTTTTTCATCCAGCAAACGAGTCCCGAAGTGAGAGTTCATTTGTCTGCCCGCAGAAAACGGATCTGCTTTTTCATCGGGGTGAGCGTAAAGCTGAGCAAAAAACTGTTCGATGGTTAATTCACCAATTGCCAGCATAAAGGTTTGATCACGGTAATATCCCGACCTGAAATCCCCTTCCCGAAACACTTTTGCCATGGCTATCTGCGGGATTTCTTTCCCATCACCAAAAATGCCGAACTTGGCCTTACCGGAAAGTACTTCTTTTCTACCCACTAAAGACATATACCGACTGACCCAACCTAAACGGTAGTCTCCGAGTATTTCTTTTTTCTGAGCAGCAGTAAAGGTTTTCCTGGTTTTTGGTGCCTTGACTTCAGCCATAGATTAATATTGCTTTTTAAGAGTTTCTTACCCTAAAGAAAGGGCTTTCAATATAGGGTAAAACTGTCTTTTTTTAAAGTAATAAAACCGTTAAATCTAATAACGACTTTAACTTAAGCTATAAAAAAACATGGCTTTAAATCCTGATTTACTCAGTAAAACCGCCCTTCGTCATCTTAATCGGGTCCAGAGCCTGATCAAGTTCTTCTTCCGACAAATCAGTCATTTCTTTAGCAACATCTTTAAGTGGTCGATTCTCGGCATAGGCCTTTTTAGCAATTTTAGCCGCCAGGTCATACCCAATAATGGGATTAAGAGCTGTAACTAAAATTGGATTACGACCTACCATATCAGCTATGTTATCTTTTCGAACGGTAAGTTTTGAAACAGAGCGATCCGCAAGATTTCGGCCTGCATTTCCTAAAATCTTAATGGATTCAAGCAAATTATGGGCAACCACAGGCAGCATCACATTAAGTTCGAAATTCCCCATTTGTCCTCCAACGGTAACAGCTGCATCATTCCCTATAACCTGCGCACAGACCATAGTGACTGACTCCTCAATAACCGGATTTACTTTTCCCGGCATGATGGATGACCCTGGCTGCAGAGCTGCCAGCTGAACTTCACCAATTCCACTATTCGGTCCTGAGTTCATCCATCTAAGGTCGTTAGCGATTTTCATTAAACTAACTGCAATCGTTTTAAGCTGTCCGCTTAGTTCTACAGGAGCATCAACAGTTGCTTGTGCTTCAAAGTGATTTTCAGCTTCAATAAAATCATGTCCTGTCAACTCAGATACACGCTCTGCAAATAGCTTCCCAAAATCAGGATGAGTATTGATTCCGGTTCCAACTGCAGTTCCCCCTTGTGGAAGTTCCTTAATTCGCTCAAGAGCAGACTCAACTCGCTGGATTCCCAGTTCAATCTGTCGGGCATATCCTCCGAATTCCTGATCAATAGTCACAGGCATAGCATCCATTAAATGTGTCCGACCTGTTTTAACTACATCCGCATACTCTTTACCCTTCTCGATAAACGTATCATGAAGATGCTTAAGCGCCGGTATTAAATCATTTTTTGCAGATAGAAGTGCAGCAATTCTAATTGCCGTAGGAACTACATCGTTCGAACTCTGACCGAAATTAACGTGATCATTGGGATGTATAAATTCATCGGTTCCGGATTTCATCTCGTTCGCCAAATGGCTGATTACCTCATTCGTATTCATATTACTTGAGGTACCTGAACCGGTTTGGAAAATATCGATTACAAACTCTTTGTCATGCTTTCCTTCAACGACTTCCTGAGCGGCCTGATTTATGGCTTCGGCTATTTCATCACTCAATAAACCTAGCTTATTGTTTGTCAACGCTGCTGATTTCTTCACATATCCTAAAGCCTGAATAAACTCTCTGCTAAATCGTATCCCGCTTATTGGAAAATTGTCGTATGCTCGTTGTGTTTGTGCTCCATAAAGTGCTTCAGCGGGTACTTTAATTTCGCCCATTGAATCCTTTTCCGTTCTGTAATCGCTCATTCTTTTATTTTAATTAGGCTAAGACTTCTGCGTTGAAGATACTGTGAAATCGTGAAAATTGGGTGAATTTTCAAACTGTTAACAAATAGCAATGAAAGAAGATTCAAAGCTTCTTGGAATACATGCGGTAGGTTTTATCCAGGCTAGCCCCAAGTCTTTCAGCGGTTCTGATCATATCAGGATTATTACCGAGCACCCAACTCAATTCAGAAGTATCAATCCCTCTGGGCAGTGCTTTTTCTATTGCCGCCTGATGAAGTAGGGCATCTATTCCTCGTCCCTGTACTTCCGGTAAAACTCCCATCAAAGCAGTTCGATACCTTTTAATTTTCCGGCGACCTAATAACAGTTTAAAAATCCCAAATGGAAAAAGGTTTCCATTCATTTTTTTGAAGATAACATTCAGATCCGGGAGACCAATTGAAAAAGCAACCGGCTTACCATCAATCTCGGCAATGTGAGCAAGATCAGGATCTAGTATAAGCTTGAAGTCATCAGCTGTGGCAGCGAGTTCTTCTTGTGTGAGAGGTAAAAACCCCCAGTTATTCTTCCATGTTTCATTATAAATAGCACGGACTATTTCCACTTCGTCATGAATTTTTTTCAGATTTAGTGGTCGGATTTTTAACCCGGGATTTCTTTTCATTACGATTTCCTTGGCTCTTGCACTTCTTTCCAAATCCGCAGAATCTTTATCAATAATATAAGCCAGTAAATCCATGGCTTGCTCATAATCTGCAGAGGTAACTAATTTTTCGTAATAAGGTTTGGTATAGGGCATTAGGATATAAGGATCTTTATCAAACCCATCTACCAGAAAACCAACCATGTCCATCATACCAGGGTTAGTAGGTCCCAGAACATCTTGCGTCCCTTTATCGCGGAGCCAATCTTCTGCTACCCGGAATAGTAAATCGGCCGTGGGTTGATGATCTATACACTCAAAAAAGCCAAAATGTCCGGTTTTAGTACCATGATGCTTATTGAAACGATGATCTACAATAGCAGCTATTCTACCTGCAACTTCTCCCTCGTGCTCAGCGATGAATAAAGCGATTTCAGCGTTATTGAAAAAGGGATTCTTTTCGGTATTGATCAGCTTTTTCTGATCCATCCTGAGCGGCGGAACAAAGTGACCATCTGTTTTATAATGATCATATTGAAATTCTATGAATTTCTTTTTCTCACTATCAGTAGTAACAATGGTAACACTGCTTGTACTCATGTCAGATAATCATTCTGCAGAATGTCCATTATTATCAATTAAACCATGCTTAAGCCCAATTTTTCTAAAGGCTTCCAGAATTTGATTTAAATGATCATCGGTATGACTTGCCATATAGCTAGTGCGCAGAAGGGATTGCCCTTGGGGGACTGCCGGAGGAATTACTGCGTTAGTATATACTCCTTCTTCAAACAGATCTTTCCAGAACTGAAAACACTTCATCATATCCCCAATCACTACAGGAATGATCGGTGATTCACTAGTCCACACATTGAAACCAAGTTTATTTAGCTCAGTTCTCATATATAGTGAAATTTCCTCGAGTCGCTTTACTCTCCATGGCTCTTCCTGTAATATTTCAAGAGCTTTTAAAACGGTTGCCACATTAGCTGGAGGCATTGATGCACTGAAAATATGCGCCGGAGAATGATGTCGAATAAATTCGATTACCGGTCTTTCTCCAACTAAGAACCCTCCAAGAGAAGCAAATGATTTGGAAAATGTTCCACTTATCAGGTCAACCTGATCGGTTAGCCCAAATACTGAAGCAGACCCACGTCCTCCATCCCCAATAACGCCAACAGCGTGTGCATCGTCAAGATAAAGTCGGGCACCAAATTCTTTGGCAAGTGATACCAGCTCCGGAATTTTAGCAAGCGTACCAGACATGGAAAAAACTCCATCACTGATAATAATTTTTCCCGCATCAGGATCTGCTTTCTCCAACATCTTACGAAGCTGCCCCATATCATTATGCTGATATCGAATAGTTTTAGCATTGGAAACCAATGTACCTACTACGATACAAGCATGGTTATCCCGATCTGAAAAGATAAGATCATTTCTTGCAGCAATGGTTTGAATAGACCCTTCATTGGTCTGATACCCGGTACTGAACAATACGCAAGATTCTTTACCTAAAAATTCTGCGAGCTTTTCTTCAAGTTCTAAATGAATATCCAACGTTCCGTTCAGGTATCTGGAACCGGTACAGCCAGTACCGTATTTTGTTAAAGCGTCTTGTGCGGCTTTAATAGTTCGCTGGTCGTTGGTGAGTCCAAGATAATTATTTGAACCCGCCATGATTACTTCATGTCCTTCAATCTCTACAATAGTACCATCAGTGGCTTCCAATGGTTTGAAATATGGATATAAACCCATTGCTTTAACTTCATCAGCCTTTGTAAAGTTATAAGCTTTTGAAAAAATATCGTTTGTAGCTGCTTTTTTACTATCACCCATATGGTTGATCCTTACCAAATTTTCTAAATAAACGTCGCAATATAGCTAGTATTGAATTCCTTTCAAATTGAATGGCTTTAGACTGGCTAGTGGCTGCTTTTATAATTTTCTACTACTTGCTGAAGGTACGAAATATATCTTTCAGCAACTTTGTTCCACGCAAAATTTTGCTCAACAAAACTCCGGCTCTGTTTTCCTAATTTTTTAACCCCGTTTTCGAGAACTTTATCAATTTTCTGTGCAAATATAACTGGTTCATAAATTGGGATTTTATACCCATTCATACCATCTTCTACAACATCTTTAATTCCTTCCAGGTCAGAGGCTACGGCCGGAGTTGCAGCAAGATTTGCTTCCAGCAAAACTATTCCAAATCCTTCCATATCACCTGAAACAGGTATGTTAGGCATGATAAATAAATCGGCAGCAGAATAGGCTTTCTTCAGAACTGCATCGGGCTGCTTACCGGCTAATATTATTTTGTCTTTATAAGACAATTCTGAGCGTAGATTAGTGAGGCTTTCGTGCTCTGGTCCATCCCCAATTGCGAGATAAACAACATCAGAATTTATTTTGGGTAGCACTTCTTTAATAAACCACTCATGCCCTTTTCGTTTAACCTGTCTTCCAACAGTAAGCAGCAGTTTTTTACCGGAAAGGTTGATACCAAATGTATCTTCCATTTTCCTGACAGCTTCATCCCGATCAGGAACTTCTTTAAAATCAGACATATCAAACCCATTTGGAAGAGCAATTCCTTTCTCCGGATCCATACCTCTTTTGATACACTCTTCCCTCGTAGCTCTTGAAACTGAAATAACTCCGTCCAACGCATTGAATACTTTAGGAACGAACTTCTGATAAATCCCAATGGGCATCTTCACGTCCTGTCCATGGTTAATCGTTACCATTGGCACATCAACTCTGGACCTGGTTATTTTAGCCAGGCTCGCAGTTACCATCGAAGAAAAAAGAATCACATCGGGTTTAAACTCATCCACAATCTTCGGAAGTTTTCTGGCTAATTTGGCCAGGAAGAATGACGTTCTGATTTCAATACCTTTCCAGGGTGCGTGTTGAATAATGGTTTTAATTTCGACGTCACCTCTTTGCTCCAACTCTTCCACCAGCTGCATACTTACCCGCTGCATACCACCTATACTTTTCAAAGGTGCATTTTTAGGAGGATGAAGATGTGAAATGTAAAGTATGCGCAAACCTATCCCTTCTCTGAATTCTTTAGTACTTCCCGGTAGTTTTTTACAAGTCCACCATTAATCGAGTCCCATTGATATTCCATTGCCATTTTTCGGGATGTTTTCCCCATTTTGATTCTCATTTCTGGATCTTCAACAACTTTTTCAAGCTGTTTAGTGAAGTCATCTGTATTCTCTTTCTCAGCCCAAAAACCGTTCATTCCATCATCCACCAAAGACTTACTTCCTATAGCGTCAGCTACAATACAAGGTAAACCACTAGCCATTGCCTCCAATGTTACATTCCCGAAAGTTTCGGTATGTGATGGAAAAAGGAAAATGTCGGCACTGGCATAAGCACGGGCCAGATCTTCTCCTTTCGCAAATCCAGTAAAGTGACCGTTGGGTAAAAGCTGTTCCGCTTCTTCGCGAGCTTGCCCATCACCAACAACTAAGGCTCTCACTTTTGGATATTTTTTCTGAATCCGGTTCACACTGTCTATGAATGTCCGGAGTTCTTTTTCCCAAACCAATCTGGAAACAAATGTGATTACAATGTCATCATCATCAAAGCCAACACTTCTGCGCCATTCCATGTCTCTTTTAGACGGATTGAATCGTTCAATATCAATTCCTCGCGCCCATATTTTCATATTTCCCGGAATTCCTTCTCTATGAAGTTCATCAATCATAGACTGTGAAGGCACATAGGTATGAGCAAACTGCTTGTAGAACCAAATCATCAGCATCTTAAATGGCTTTTTGATTGGGTTTAAATAGGTTGCGTAATAATCTGCATAGCTGAGGAAATGCGTGTGATAAGAAGTTACTTTTGGAATATCATGCTTCTTGGCCCAGCGTAGTGCTCCTATTCCTAATCCATCCGGTGTGGCGATATGTATCAATGTAGGATTGAACTCTTCCAGCCTTTTTTTTGCAGAGCGTGAAAAATGAGTCGCAATTCGGTACTCTTCTCTTCCGGGAACTAACATTGGGATAGAGGGTGTAACTACCAACTCTCCACAATGATCAATCGCGGGGTTCTTTACACTGGGTCCAAATACCAACACCGGTATATTCTGACTTTCCAGATAATGAACTAATCGGTTTAAGGTGAGGGAAACTCCATCTCCGATGTGATTATAATTACCAGTAAAAAGAGCTACTCGTAGTTCTGTCATAAAAGTTTAAAAGCAAAACCCAGATTCGTATCTTCTACTCTATTAACTGGTCTGAGTTCCTGGCTGGTTAGGTTCAAAAAAATAATCCGAAAATATACGCATTTATGAAAGCCTTTGTAACCGGTGGAACCGGATTTGTTGGAAGTCATCTGGTTGAAGCCTTAATTGCCGACCCCAGCTACTCTGAAGTGCGTTGTTTAGTCAGAACTTCTGATAAATGGCTAACTGGTTTGAACTTTACAAGAGTAAAGGGAGATTTATTTGACCTTCAGGCCATTGGCAAAGCATTAGAAGGAGTTGATATTATCTTTCATAATGCAGCGGTGCTACGTGCTCCATCCAAGAAAGCTTTTACCCGCGCTAATGTAGAGGCAACAGAAAACCTGATTCGAATTGCCCAGAAGAAAGGAATAAAAAACATTGTTGTGACATCATCTCTGGCAGGTGTGGGCCCAAGTTCCGGAATACCCCTTACCGAAAAAGCTCGAATGAACCCGGTAAGCATGTATGGGGAATCAAAAAAGGAGATGGAAACCATTATTCATAAAATTACCGGGAAATCGGATAGTATAAAGATTATTCGCCCACCTGCCGTATACGGACCGCGCGAGTCTGATATTTACACCTTCTTCAAGACATTCAAGACCGGAATTTGCCCGATGGTTGGAGACGGGAACCATCCTACCCTTTCCTTAGTATACGTGAGCGATTTAGTTGATGGAATTATGCTTTCAGCAAAGAAAACAGATGCGGGTGTTCATACTTATTTTCTCGGTGGAGTTGAGAATGAATATACGTGGAATCAAATTCGGAAAATTACTTCCATTATTATGGGTAAAAAGGCAATCCCAATTAAACTGAAACCGGACTGGGTAAAGAAATTAGCTTCTGTTGTTGAAAACACTGCATCATTATTCGGAAAGTACCCCGTTGTAAACAAGGAAAAAGCTAACGAGATGGTCTTAGAATGGGTTTGTTCCTCTGCAAAAGCGAAAAAAGAACTTGGATATAATCCTAAGGTTACAATCCAGGAAGGACTTTCCAGAACCATTCGTTGGTACAAGAAACACAATTGGCTATAATCATCTATGATCAGACGAACTGCATTACTTTTTACTTTCTTATTTAGCCTGGGTCAAGCTTTTGGCCAAAACCAAATTATCCAGGATTACAGCCGGGTTCTCAATATCCCGAATGTTAAAACCATGGAAGCCTCTTCCTCTCATCTGTATGTACTCTCAGAAACAGATGGAATGGCTGTTTTCCGAACCTATGAAGATTCGCTTCAATGGCTGTATACTTCTTCGGGGATGCAGCGACGTGGTAATGTGATCGATGCAGATATTCGCTTTGCGTATTTATATGGAGATTCACGCCGGCTAACCGTTCTTGAGCCAACTTCTGTTCTTGGAGTTTATTCTTCCACTCTCTTACCAACCCGCACTCTTGGTGTTGCCCGACTCCAAAACGATTTATATGTGGCACTCGGCAGCGAAGGTCTAAGAAAACTTTCATTGGCCACCCCTGAAACCGTTGACTCTGAAGCTGAGTTAGTGGCAAATGATATTATAGGGAGAGCCAGTGTATTGGATGTAGCTTCATCCATCATTAGTAACCAGCTTTTTGTACTCACCAATGATGCTAAGATTCATGTTTTTGTAATTGAAGAAAGTGAGTTTGGACTAGAATCCACCGTAGAGTTAGGCGCACAATTGCATCACCTTTTTTTAGATGAAGGCTTGATCTGGGCTGCTTCAAATTCCGGACAGATTTTCGAAGTAAATGCGAATGGACTTGGTAAAAACCTCGGGATTATTGAAGAATCTGTTACTGATTTAGTAAGCTGGAGAAATCATGTATTTGCCAGAGGCGCTTCCGGTAAAATCTGGATCTCAACAAATGAGCAACGATTTCAGCCTTGGAAAGCAGAACCTTCTCCAATGAATCATATCACCAAAAGCAGCTATACCGTTTGGTTGAATATTTTTAATAAGCTGAGTCCGTTGAAAGTTGGTGAAGAGGTAGAGACAACTTCCCTTAATCAAGCTCAATATCCAGCACAACTGAAAATCAAACCTATCGAAAATTTAATTCTTACCTACCCAAAACCTTTGTTGTTAGGAGTAGAATTAGAAGGGAATTACCCACCTGTTGGTGTTGAATTCACCTACCGATCGAATGTGAATAATGCCTCTCTTAAAGGGCAAGGATTGTACTGGCAGCCAACAGTAAATCAGGTAGGATATAACTGGTTTACTATAATAGCTTCCAATTCGAAAGGCGAAGTAGATAGTGTTCGGTTTAGTGTGGATGTTCGAACTTTCAATTCACCACCGCGTTTCAGTCCGGTTAGAAATTCCTCCATTGCGGTGAATGATCCTTACGAAATCACTTTCAATGCCGTCGACCCTGAAAATCCAGCAGGATCGTTAATTCGTTACTTAGGTGTTGACTTGCCGGATGGAGCTAATCTTGATGAACGTACAGGTCGGTTTACCTGGACTCCAACTGAACGTCAAATTGGTGAAACTACTTTTCGAATAATCGCTACTGATGCTCAGGGTTCAGCCAGCTCACAAGATATTACCCTTACTGTGATTAATATCTCTAGAGAAGGGCAGGAATGATATTACTTTTTTTGAGTCATCCTGAGCGAAAGCGAAGGAACTTGTTGGATACCCAACGGGATTCCTCGGAGGTATCCTTAGAATGACAAAAGCTGATTTCTCCAAACATATACTCGAATGGTATAGAGAACACAAACGTGAAATGCCCTGGCGTGAATCAGGAGATCCATACAAAATATGGATTTCGGAAATCATGCTTCAGCAAACCCGGGTCGACCAAGCCTGGCCATATTTTGAACGGTTTATTTCGCTTTTCCCCACCGTTTTTGATTTAGCTAACGCTGATCAACAGCAGGTTCTTAAAGCCTGGGAAGGATTAGGATATTATTCCAGAGCAAGAAATTTGCACGCTGCCTCCAAAATGATTGTTGAAGAGTTTGATGGAAACCTTCCTGAAGAATACGATGAAATCATCAAATTAAAAGGAATTGGTCCTTATACTGCCGCCGCCATAACAAGTATCGCTTTTGGAAAACCCAATGCCGTTGTGGATGGAAATGTAATTCGTGTCATCACCCGCTACTTTGGAATTGAAGAAGATGTACGAAGCACCCGAACTGTAAAACAGGTTCAGCAGCATGTGGATGAACTGATTAGTCACGAGCATCCGGCTGAATTCAATCAGGGCTTGATGGAAATTGGATCATTGGTTTGTAAACCAACAAATCCGGATTGTTTAAACTGTCCGATTCAGCCCGGTTGTGTGGCTACCAAAATGGCAAAAACTGATTCCATACCATACAAATCACCCGCGAAAAAAAAACCTCACAAGCATATCGGTGTAGGAATTATTGAACGTGAAGATGGAAAAGTACTTATCGCCCTCCGGCCTGAAAATGTAATGCTTGGTGGACTCTGGGAATTCCCCGGTGGCAAACAGGAAGAAGGCGAAAGCATCAAACAAACCGTAGAAAGGGAATTAAAAGAAGAGTTAGGAGTCGAAGTCTATGCTTACAAAGAATTCATGAAATTGAAACATGTCTATTCTCATTTCTCTATCACTCTGCATGCTTTTAATTGTAAACTAATTTCCGGTGAACCTAGTCCCAAAAGCAGTCAGGAAATCCGCTGGGTAGATATTGAAGAACTTGAAGAATATCCTTTCCCTAAAGCCAATAAGCAGTTGACAGAGAAGTTGATTAGTGATCATAACTAAAGTATCGTTGTTAATTAAGACCTCCCCTGATTCCGAGTCAAATTCTGAGTTTAGTTATAGAGCCTCCCCTCCTTAGATAAGGAGGGGATAGAGGGGAGGTCTGAAAAAGCTTGGTTCGATTTCTCCGACAATGTTTCAGAGATCGGATGATTTTGATTTTACTTGAACTTCATAGAACTTCTTTAGAAATCTAACCAATATAATTGACATGGGACTTCATATACATAACCTTGGGAATCTGCCGAATACAATAGATGGCAGAGACTATTTTATTTATGTTTTAGATTATGGTTGGAAAGAACCTTTAACCAATACTTTAGTAGCCAACTTTACAAATATGGCTAGAAAAGCTTCGGAATCGAGATCAATAGTTGTAGCTGGTATTGATCCCATTCATTTTGCAAATGAAGTCTTCTCATTCCACTCAATTAATGGTGAAGATGGAGAGTCTATTCTACCAGCAATACTTATCTCGGCATTAACTCCTAATTATTTTAAAGAAAATAATGAGAGGCAAAGAGGTATACATGAGATTGATGATAAACTTTTATTAATACCTTTAAAATCTGTTTGCGATACAACAGATGATGTCATCAAGCTCATCAATTCTATTTTCAAAGACATTAGAGAAAAAAAAGAACTAACAGGTTTTTCTATTGTTAAAACATTAAGTAAAAGTCGTTCTCGCCGTTTTGCTGATGCTATAATTTTAGAACCAAATTTCAGTGGAATAGGTATTAATTTGAAGAAGCTTTTTAATTCTGATAAGTAATTTATATCTGAACTATTTTGAAATATAAATGCCAAAGATCAAAACCCTACCTAAGAAAAAACTTCTTTCCCTCAAACCCTACCTCGACTCACTCGTCCAGAAAATAGAAGTCCCGGAGTATATCGATTCAGATCCCATTCAGTTCATGCATGCCTTTGAATCCAAATCAGACCGGGAAATAGCCGGGTTTTTTGCTGCGATTATGGCTTGGGGGCGCAGAGATATAGTCATCGCAAAAGTAGATGATTTACTGAAGCGGATGAGTTACCAACCTACGGAGTATGTGCAGAACTTTTGTGAATCAGATGTACCGGATTTAGAATCGTTCAAGCACCGTACTTTCAAACCGATTGATATTTATTGGCTGGTAAAAGGATTACAGTTTATTATTAAGAAATTCGGAGATTTTGAAGGATTCTGGGCAAGCTGCTATCAACAAGCGAAAAAGGAAAAACGAGAACTAATTGCCGTATTTCATGAGCGGTTTTTTGAGTTGCATCCCGAAACTTCTCAGCGTACCCGAAAGCATATTTCGAACACAGAAAAAAACAGTTCAGCTAAACGTTTGTACATGTATTTGAGGTGGTGCATTCGTAAAAGTGAGGTAGACCCGGGAATCTGGAGCTTTATGCCAGCCGCAGAACTTAAAATCCCACTGGATGTTCATGTCGCTCGTCAGGCTCGTCGGCTCGGACTTCTGTCTCGTAAACAAAACGATTGGAAAGCTGTTCAGGAACTTACTGAGAAACTCTGCAGTATGGACCCCGAAGATCCCGCTAAATATGATTTTGCACTATTTGGATTGGGGGTGTATCCGGAGTTCGTTGATGAGAAGTTTATTGTTAACCCAAAACTTACTTAGAAAGTCATTCTGAGGATACCTCCGAAGGATCTTGCCGGGTATGTGACTAGGTTCTTCGCTTGTGCTCAGAATGACTATTTATTTAGAACCATCTAATAACTTCGTCTTCTTGATAAAATTTTATATATTTAGGGCTCCCAATTATGGGAAATAATCTAATGAAAGGAAGTGAGGCTCAATGCTAGGCGTTGAAGTTAAAGACAACGAAAGTGTTGAACGAGCGATCAATCGTTTCAAGAAGATGGTAACTCGATCACGTATTCTTAATGAATACAAAGACCGACAACAGTTCACCAAACCTTCTATTGAACGACGCGAGGCTATGAAAAAAGCCGTTCGCGAACAACGTCGCCGTCAACGTGAAAACTACTAGATAGTTTATTGTTGTTATCACAACATTTTATAAAGCCATGCTATTTATAGTATGGCTTTTTTTATTAGGAACATTAGCTACTTCAATCTAAAGAATAAAGCTTCTTCCTTTGTCCCTTTAAAAACTATCCAAGTGCCTTTTTGATGGCATCTCTGATATATTTCACCCCGTCAGAAGATTTACCCGAAGGAACTATGGAGTTCCCAAATCCAAGTTTGGCTGCTTCTTTTTTCCGTTGTTCGATATGAGGAACTGTTCGAACCTCTCCTCCCAGACCTACTTCCCCAATAAAAGCAGTCTGCTGATTGATAGGTTTGTCAATCAAACTTGAAACCAGTGCGCAGCATACACCTAAATCTCCGGCAGGATCATTGAGTCGAAATCCTCCTGCGATATTTAAATACACATCCTGATTCGCGAAACTGAATCCGGCTCTTTTCTCCAGAACAGCCAAAAGTAATGCGAGTCGGTTTCTGTCGAACCCATTTGCCGTTCGTTGTGGTGTACCATAAGACGTTGGGGTAACTAAAGCCTGTACTTCAATCAGAAGTGGACGCGAACCTTCCATCGTACACACAATGGCATTACCACTTACTCCTTCTGTTTTATCAGAAATGAATAGTTCGGATGGGTTAGTAACTTCCGAAAGCCCGGTTTCATCCATCTGAAAAACGCCGACTTCCTGCGCCGGTCCAAACCTGTTTTTCAAACTTCGAAGTAATCGGTAAGTATAGTTTTTATCTCCTTCAAACTGGAGAACAGTATCTACCATGTGCTCCAAAACCCGTGGACCTGCAATGTCTCCTTCTTTGGTAACATGACCAATCACAATCGTAGTAATATTCTTTTTCTTAGCCACCTGCTGAAATAGTGCCGCGCATTCTTTCACTTGCTGAATGCTTCCTGGCATACTCGAAAGCTCAGTTCGATATACTGTTTGAATGGAATCTACAATCAGTAAATCAGGATTTACTTTTTGCGCTTCCTCTATGACCTTATCAACCTGTGTTTCATTGTATACCAAAAGCTTTTCAGAATTTACTCCCAGCCGTTGAGCTCGTTGCTTAATCTGTCCTGATGATTCCTCACCTGCACAATACAAAATGCTCAATTCAGGATTTGATTTTGCTATTTGAAGCGTAAGTGTACTCTTCCCAATACCAGGTTCACCGCCAATCAAAATATAGGCTCCGGGGAGAAACCCTCCTCCAAGTACACGATCAAACTCTGAAATATTACTGAGGAAACGGGATTTCTCGGAGGTCTCTACATCTGATAATTTTCTGGGAGCTTCTGCTGCATCAAGCCCGGATACCTTAGCTTTATGATCTACACTTTTGGAAGCTTGTGTTTTTTCAACAAAGGTGTTCCATTCACCGCATGATGGACAGCTCCCCAGCCATTTGGGGGAAATATGACCACAGGTTTTACACTCAAATTGTGTTTTTGATTTAGCCACAATCAGTCCTTACTCGTAATCTCAACAACCTGTTTATTTATATACCAGGTAGTGGCGGCCATCCCAATAGCAATTGTGATGTAGTAACTGATTACCCTCCAGAGAAACAGAGCCAGACCAATGAAAGAATCTCTTGAAATAAGCGGTCCCTGGAATAGCACAAACAAACCTTCCACACCTCCACTTCCTCCTGGTGTTGGTACAACTAAAAAGGCAAGGTTCATCGCAAGACTTCTTAGTGTAGAAAGTACTTCAGGTGCTGGAAGTAAACTCAGGATAATAATCGTTGGTAGTGCAATTCTAGCCAACCAGGTCATGGTAGAAAAAAAGAATGCTTTTAATAAAAAGCTGAATGGTTTCTTGCGAAGCTGATGCGCATAGCTTTCAAGGTTTTCAGCCTCCGAATTTATTTTGTCGCTGTATTTTCTGAGTATTGGGAGCTTGAATACTGCTTTTACAACTTTCTTGATAGCAGCAGGGTTAACAAGTACTCCATAGGCTAATATACTGGCATAACTAAGTAGGATTACATATAACAAAATCATTGATGCCTCACCTACCAGACCTACTTCGTGAGGTACTACTTCATAAAAAATCCCGGTTACTAAAAGAATCGGGATGGCAATTGCGAACCAGATTTGATCCAGCAAAACGCTGTACAGAATAATTGCGGTAGATTCCCCAAGGTTTAATCCCTCTTTCGACATTGCATAGGTTGCCATGGGTGCTCCTCCGATCGTAGATGGAGTTACTGCCGAGGTAAAATCCCAGGTAAGTACAATTCTGAACGCCCCTATCCAGCTTATTACTCCCTCTGATAAAACTCTGAATTTTGCAGCTGTAAACCAGACCCTTAGAAATGAAACCACTAAAGCGATTCCCAGCCCAGGAAGACGTTTAGGTGCTAGATGAGTTAACACACCTGGTGTATAGGTATACCAAATAACACCCGCCATCGTAAGAACACTTAGTGATATAGAAATCACCAGATATCTCTTCGAGATAAAATTTTGGGGCTGCGTTATGTTGGTTGTGTCTGTACTCAATTGATTTATTTGAACAAGTATAAAAAAAGCCACGCACAAGAATGCACGTGGCTACCAATTTTTTACGAAAAAGTTACGCTATGGTAACTTCATCATTCAGATAAACATCCTGAATCATATTCAAAAGCTTAACTCCTTCCGCGATTGGACGCTGGAATGCTTTACGACCTGAGATAAGTCCCATTCCACCAGCTCGCTTGTTGATGATTGCTGTTTTTACTGCATCAGCAAAATCATTATCGCCGGAGGCACCACCAGAATTAATCAATCCTGCACGCCCCATAAAGCAATTCGCTACCTGGTAACGGGTTAGATCGATTGGGTGATCAGAAGTTAATTCACTGTAGATGCGCTCGTCAAGTTTACCATAGCTGGAATCACCTGCATTTAAAGCTTTGTACCCACCATTGTTGGTTGGCTGCTTTTGTTTGATGATATCTGCACCAATAGTTGTTCCGATATGGTTTGCCTGACCAGTTAAATCAGCAGAAGTGTGATAATCAACACCGTCTACTTTAAAAGCATTATTACGAGTATAGCACCATAGAATAGTTGCCAATCCAAGTTCGTGAGCATAGGCAAATGCCTGAGCTACTTCCTGGATTTGTCGGTTTGATTCTTCAGATCCAAAATAGATTGTTGCTCCTACAGCTGCAGCTCCCATATCATATGCCTGATCGATCGTACCGAACATAATCTGATCGAATGTATTTGGGTATGTAAGTAGCTCGTTGTGATTAATTTTAACTACAAAAGGAATTTTGTGCGCATACTTTCTTGATACTACTCTTAGCGCTCCAAAGGTTGATGCCACTGCATTACATCCTGCTTCAATAGCAAGATTTACGATGTTTTCAGGGTCAAAATAATCCGGGTTTTTTGCAAAAGAAGCTCCCGCTGAATGCTCAATACCCTGATCTACAGGCAGGATTGATAAAAAGCCAGTTCCGCCTAAACGTCCCGCTTCAAAAAGCCATTGTAAATTTCCTAATACTCTGTTATTCCGATCAGAGTGAGACCAAATATCATCCACAAATGTACCAGATGGTAAAGCTAAACGATCTTTGCTAATGGTTTCGCTTTTATGGTCGAGAAGATATGAGGCTTCATCGCCTAACATTTCTTCAATCTTCGCTATATCAAGTGACATGTCTTTAGTTTTTAAAATTAATTTTAAGGACAGAAAATATAGTAGTTAATCAATCAAATGACTAACTCAACTTATATACAACTACCAATTAGGTTACTTCAAACGCTTCAAAATCCGTATCTTTTGTTAATATTTTGTGAATTATGAAGATTGATACTATTACCCTTCCCAAAAAACCGCTTTTCCTCGCTCCTATGGAGGATGTAACCGATTCTCCATTTCGTCAGATTTGCCGGAAGAAAGGAGCAGACATTGTTTTTACAGAATTCATAAGCTCCGAAGCTCTGATTAGAGACTCTGATATTGCGCTGCATAAGATGAGTTATACTGAGAGTGAACGACCATTTGGTATACAAATATTTGGTGGTCGCGAAGAAGCCATGGAGGGTGCAGCAAAAGTCGCTGAAAATAATAATCCCGATTTGGTAGATATCAATTTTGGGTGCCCTGTCTACAAAGTTGTTAAAAAAGGAGCCGGAGCTGCCTGCCTGAAAGATATTGATATGATGGAGCGTATGGCCGGAACCGTGGTAGACGCTGTAAAGAATAAGCCGGTAACCGTAAAAACAAGGCTTGGCTGGGATGATGACACTATTCGAATTCAGGAAGTAGCGTTAATGTTACAACGAATTGGGGTGAAAGCTCTTACCGTTCACGCCCGCACCCGTTCTCAAAAATATAAAGGAGACGCTCGTTGGGAATGGCTAAAGAAACTTAAAAATACACCGGGACTCGAAATTCCAATAATTGGAAATGGAGACGTCACTTCTCCCGAACTAGCTAGAAAGATGTTTGATGAAACTGGCGTGGATGGGGTGATGATTGGTCGAGGGGCTATTGGAAATCCCTGGATCTTTGAACGATCACGTCACTACTTAGAAACAGGGGAATTACTTCCGGAACCCACCCTTGATGAAAAGCTGGAGCTTTGTGCTGAACAACTTCGCCTTTCCGTAGAGCATCAGGGAGAACGATATGGGGTTATAATTATGAAAAAGCATTATGGTCAGTATCTGAAAGGAATTCGTAACGGTAAGAAGCTCCGTCTGGAACTGATGAAGTATGATACAATGGACCCGATTCTGGAGATTCTTCTCAATTACAAAGAAGAAGAGTTTTTTGCAGTGGTTTAGTTTTTTGTCATTTCGAATCCTCCCTTGGTGGTGAGAAATCTAAAATTCTATGTTTTTGCTTTTAACTTTCAAGACTTCTCACAGTCGTTCGAAGTGACAACTTTCTATGTATCTTTTCTAAATATACTTCGTACTTACTCGCCGTTTAAACAAAGGAGATTGTCATGTTGTCTAGATTAGCGATGGTTTTTAAATCTTTTCTTGGTGCCGCCGGAGTTGCTGCTTCCCCAATCAAAGCAATTACCGGGATTGTAGTCAGTTTAATTATCCCCTATTTATTTTATGCTTTTTTAGGCGGATTCGGACTCGCACTTGCTATTTTTGGAATAGGCTGGGCTATCTGGTATTTCGCTAAAAAGAAAAAGTAACGTTGATTTTATTTTTCCTTGTTATCTGGCCTTTCCCAAGGTTGCCATTCTGTACCTAGAGTATACTTCTGAATCCATTTAATTTCTTCAATATCTCTCGTGCGTTGGTTCCGGGGTTCTCTAAAACCATGGGGTTCTCGTTTAAAAGCAATATAACGGGTATCAACTTTTCCTATATCTTTCAAGAACGTAAAGAAAATCTGACTTTGCATTGGTGTATCTGTTCTATCTCTTAAGCCATGTAAGAACAACGTTGGTGTAGTAACTTTATCAGCATGTGTAGCTGGTGAGCGCTCCCTATACCCTTCAGGATTACTCCATGGTGTGCCTCCAATGTACCAAAGACTTATATCGTAATTAAAACCGAGTCCATATTCTGATGTCCAATCTGAAACCATGGCCCCAAGTGAAGCTGCCTTAAACCGATCTGTTTTTGTGATTACAGTTCCTCCCAGAATACCGCCATAACTCCACCCTCTTACAGCCATTTTTTTCGAATCAATTTTTCGTTCAGAAATCAGTTTATCAACCCCAGTCATTAAATCCTGATAATCCCCACCTCCAATATCATTCATATTTTCTCTAAGGAAGTCATCTCCATAGCCAGAACTTCCCCGCACATTTGGAGCAAGTTGTACATATCCCAGACCGGCCCATACATGATATCTGGTGCTAAAACTATTAGTAAAAACTCCTGCCGGACCACCATGTATGTGTAGCAGAAAGGGCGCCTTTCCATCTTTCTTAACATTCTTCGGAGTGTATTGAATACCTTCTATTTCTAATCCATCAAAGCTTGTCCAGTTCACCACCTCATAATCAGCAAGCTGAATACTATCCCGAATAAATGGGTTTAGATCCGTCAATCTGATTGCGTTTTCTATATCATTAATATTTGAAGTATAGAGATCAGGAGGAGTAACCGCATCCTCTCTGGAGAACACCATTTTTTCTCTTTTTTTATCAAACCCTCGTATCGAAAGAATTCCGTCAAGGTCTGAATGTTGAGTAATATCTCCTGAGTTTACATCTATTGAAAATAAGTTAGAATTCGTTTGTACAAGGCCGTTCAGATAAATTGTTTCTCCATCTGCACTTAAGTAAAAGCCTCTTATATCTCCATTAAAATTTCCAGAAACGAGTTCATACTCCCTGGTGCCTGAACTCATTTTCCAGATTTTTGTCTCTCTTAATTCCCATTCTTTATCATCTGGTGCTGTATAGATGAAATGATCATTATCTGGTAACCAGGTTAAACCACCTTCAGGAGCATTGTTATCGGTTAGTTGGGTTCCGGTACTATCTCCTGAATTCAGTAAATAAATCTCTGAAAGATTCCCTTGGTTCCTGCGGTTCTCTACCCTTAGTGTATAAATAATCTTTTCTTGATTTGGAGAAACCTCAAAGTCCCTGATTATATGTTCCCCTTTGGTAAGCTGAGTTTCTTTTTTTGTACTGATATCAAATTTCCAAAGCTGATTCCAATCACCTTCTGTTTGTCCATTAGGTGCCTCATCCATGAAATAATGGTCATACCCGGCTTTATACTTTTTTTGCTCCTCACTTGGTTCAGGAACATCAGCTAAAAAATATATCACCTTACTATCAGCCGACCATTCATAACTGCCTACACTACTTTTATGATTCGTAAGCTGGACAGCCTCACCACCTGATGTGGGTAACAGAAAAATCTGAGAAGCTTTATCTACTGTTCTTTTTAAAGAAATGTATTTTCCATCAGGCGAATACGTAATACTACTTCCTCCCTCTTCTCCAAGATATTGGTAGCTTTCACCCCCATCTGCAGGAATAAAATAATACTTGGTATCATAGGTATTTTCTTCCCAATTCAACGTCCTCTTACCAAATATAACCGATTCTCCATCAGGCGAAATGATAGTAGAACCTATACCGACCATATTGAGATAATCGTCGGTTGTCATTGCTCTCTTTTGAGCATACACATTAATAGAGAGAAAAAAACAAAGGGAAAGGACAGTCACAAGGCGCATAAAGAGCTTTTATTTTAAAAAGCCCAATATAGCATTATAAGAATCAAATCAAAGATTGGTTAGAGTTTTAAGCTACAAGCATTTTTAATTCACTTCTATTTATAAATAATCCCTTCCAATAAATGGTTTTAATACTTCAGGAACTCTCACTTTCGCGTTCTCTTCCTGATAGGCTTCCAGTATTACAGAAACAATTCTTGGTAAAGCTAATGCAGAGCCATTCAGAGTATGTACCATTTCAGTATTCTTCTCTTCTTTTCGATAACGCAGTTGCATTCTTCGGGCCTGGAAACTTTCAAAATTTGAGCAAGAACTCACTTCTAACCAGCGCTGTTGTCCAGGACTCCAAACTTCCAGGTCGTACTTTTTACTTTGTGTAAAGCCCATATCCCCTGTACACATTAGTAACGTGCGATAAGGTAACTCAAGAGCTTGAAGTAATTTCTCGGCATGCTCACGAAGACTTTCTAATTCAGAATAAGAAGTTTCAGGTTTTACAATTTTCACCAATTCAACTTTATCAAATTGATGTAATCTGTTAAGTCCACGCACATCTTTTCCGTAAGACCCAGCTTCTCTTCTCCAGCATGGAGTATAGCAGACATATTTAATCGGAAGATCCTGGTCAGCTAAAATCTCATCCCGGTGAAAATTGGTTACGGGAACCTCTGCTGTCGGAATTGCGAAAAATTCATCTCTGGGTACCACGTACATCATGTCTTCTTTGTCGGGAATCTGTCCGGTTCCACGGGCCGAATCTTCGTTTACAAAATATGGAGCTTGCAATTCAGTATACCCTGCACTACCCGCTTCATTGATAAAATAATTGATTAATGCTCTCTGAAGTTGAGCCACAGGGCCAACATAAAATGGAAATCCTGCTCCGGTAACCTTTACACCGCGCTCGAAATCTACCCATCCATAACGATCTGTAAGTTCCCAATGAGGCTTTCTCCATTCATCTTTATTAGGCTCTCCCCAGGTTGAAAATACCTCATTATCACTCTCAGTAGCACCCACCGGTACACTCTTATGAGGTACATTTGGTATTTTTAAGAGCAATGTTTCACGCTCATCCTGCAAGGCTTTTACTTTCTCTTCGATCTCTTTTATTTGCTCTTTCAGAGATGAAGTCTCTGCAATAATGGCCTGAGCTTCTTCCTTTTTCCCCTGCCCCATTAGCATTCCAATCTGCTTAGCTTTGGAATTGCTTTCGCTACGAATACCGTCTGCTTTATGAGCTAATGAACGCCATTCTTCATCTTTTGATAAAACTTCTTCAACAAAGGAGTTGTCTTTTTCTCCTTTGTTAATCATGGCTTTCTCCACGAGTTCCTTATTTGATCTGATGAAATTTATATCCAGCATTCCTATCGGTTCTTTTAAAATTTGAAATAAGACTTAAAGATAAGACCTAATCATGACTTCAATAATATTTTTTTGCGATAGCCTGAACTTTTGTCTTTTATTTTTGATGGGGCTTATCTAACTTAAAACCTTAATAAATTAGGTAATTTTATTTATCCCAAAGAAATTTTAGGAAAAAAGGCAATTTTACATGACTCATCTTTTAGACGACATAGACATCGCTATTTTAAATCACCTTCAAGAGAACGGTAGAGCGCAACGAAATAAAATTGCTGAGCTTGTAAGTCTATCGGTGCCATCGGTATCAGAACGCATGAAGAAGCTGGAAGAGCGAGGACTTATTCAAGGTTATCATGCTATTTTAAACAGTAAAGACTTCAACTTTGATATTACCGCTTTTCTATTTGTACAGGTTGATGGGTCAGAACATTACCCGGAATTTGTACGAAAAGTTACCAGTGAGCCTGAAGTTTTAGAATGCCATTCTATTACGGGTGATGGCTCTCATCTTTTAAAAGTACGAACCAAAAACACAGCTTCTTTTGAGCGACTACTCTCAACCATACAATCCTGGGATGGAGTTGATAAAACTCGCTCAAATCTTGTTCTCTCTAGTTTTAAGGAAACACGCGCACTTCCAATCGAACAGGCTACAGAACTTATAAAATAGCAGATTTAACTCAATAAAAGAGTTAATAAACACATCGGGATTCGTTACCTTTACGACAGAATGACAGACGTAATAGAATAAGTATGGATCGCGAAGTATTTCAGGAACAATTTGGGCTGCTTGGGGCTTCCCCAGCGGTTAGACAGGTTGTTGATAAAATTATGCAGGTTTCCAAAACCGATATTACCATTTTGCTACAAGGGGAAAGCGGTGTTGGAAAAGATGTTACCGCTCGTGCAATTCATGGGACCAGCGAACGAAAGCGCAATGATCTTGTAATTGTGAACTGTGGTGCTATTCCTGAAGGAATTATTGAGAGTGAGCTTTTTGGACATGAGAAAGGAGCCTTTACCGGAGCCAATGACTCCAGAGAAGGATATTTCGAAAAAGCGGATGGAGGAACCATCTTCCTCGATGAAATCGGTGACACCCCAAAAAATGTGCAGGTTAAACTGCTGAGAGTGCTGGAAAATGGTGAATTTTTCAGAGTTGGCTCTAGCAAAGTTCAGAAAACTGATGTTCGATTAATTGCGGCAACCAACCGTGATCTCTGGCAAATGGTAAAAGATGGCACTTTTAGAGAAGATCTTTATTATCGATTAGATACGGTGCAAATTCATCTTCCACCACTAAGAGAACGTCAAGAAGATGTGATTCCAATTTTCAGAAAATTTGTCCAGGAATTTTCAGCCCGATATGATTCTGTGTTTAAAGGGTTTTCTGATGAGGCCCGTGAATTACTCATTTCTTACCGATGGCCTGGAAACATCCGAGAGCTTAGGAATGTAGCCGAACAGCTTGTGGTATTAGAAAAGTCTCAGTTTATCGATGTTGAGCGACTTCAGAAGTATTTAAAAGGCCGGCAACACGAAGGCTCTGCTGATAATCTCCCTATGGTTGCAAATTCTGAATCAAGTCAGGCATCGGGCTCTGATTTCGATCGCAGAGATCGCGAACTGGTATACCGTGCCTTGGTTGAACTCCGAAATGATATTGGCGATGTAAAACGAATGTTAGCCAACTTTCTGTATTCCTCACTTTCTGATAAAGGCATTAAGGCGCTGCCTCCTGCAATTCGTGATGAAGTAAATACAGAACTCCCATCAAATTTAAATATAGATCTTGGGAATCAAGCCTCTCTGGGAATGAGCTCTCTGCCAAGCCCACATTCTGATCATGATGATTCTGAATTTATTGATCCTGAGGAGTCTGAATTGATGAAGTTCTTTGGTGATGGAGAGATCCCTTCTATCGAAGACACAGAACAGTTTCTCATCAAGAAAGCACTGGACAAATTTGATGGAAATAGAAGAAAAGCCTCAGAAACCTTAGGTATAAGTGAGCGAACTCTTTATCGAAAACTGGATCAATATGGTTTGGCTTAAAAGGTTTTCTTTAGTCTTAGTTTTAGGAATCATATTCCTTCAATCCGGATGTTTACGATATAGCTTTACCGGCACTTCTATACCCGAAGGAGTAAATACTATCTACATTCCATTCTTTCCGGATCAGTCAAATAGTGGGTTTGGTGATCTGAGTGACAGACTCAATCAGGCATTAATTGAACGATTTGTAAATCAAAGTCGATTACAACTGGCTAATAACGAAAGTGATGCGGATGCTGTTATTGATGGATCAATTGTAAGTTACAGTAACCGTCCTTTCAGTATTGGAGGAGATGAGCAGGCTAATCAAAACCAGGTTCAGATTAGTGTTCGGGGAAGCTTTCAGTATCAAACCGAAGAAGAAGCACTATGGAATAAAAATTTTACAGGTACTTTTACTTTTGATCCTTCTGACGATCCTATCAACGGAGAGCAGGAAGCTGCTGACGAAGCTCTTGAGCAAATCGCCAACGATATGTTTAACGACGCGGTAAGTAGTTGGTAATTCCTTTTGTAAGTCATATCGAGTCACAGTATTATTACCGATAGTTATGCAAAAGCTTCCATTTAATATTCCCAAATCCCTCTCTTCCTATGTAGAAAAGTTTGATGATGACCCGAAAGGTGTCACAAAAAAGCTCCATCGCCATATTAATAAGAGAGACCCTGATGCAGTAGGTCATTTCCTTCTTGCATGGTTTTATCATCTGCAAGATGAAAATCAGGCTGCAATTAAAGAGGCTTTGGTTGCTAAGACCTATGCACCCGGTAGTCCTTTAATGGAGCATTTACATTATTTCTTAGTTCACCCCGAACTTTTCGAAGCCTCTGTTCCGAATACTGAGTATAGCTCACAACGAAAACTACAGCAGGCGTCTCGCACTTCTCCTATTCTTGATCTTGACAGATTGATTGAATTGCTCGAAGCTGTTGAATCCCAACGCATCCAAATTTCTTTAGATGAAGATGCAGACGAAACTGATTTGAGTGAGGAATCCACAGAAGTAGAGGATATAATCTCAGAAACTCTTGCAAAAATTCATGTTACTCAGGGTAATAAAAAAGAGGCTATCAAAATGTACGAGCGACTCATTACCATTAATGAGGACAAAGCTGAAGTGTACAATTCTGAGATTTCTAAGTTGAAGAAAGATTAAGCTTTCACAAAGGGATTGTTTTTCTTTTCGTGCCCTATCGTAGTCTCCTGACCATGCCCCGGATAAACAACGGTTTCTTCAGGTAGTGAATATAATTTCTCCTGAATAGATTGCTCCAACAATTCAAAATCACCTTTGTATAAGTCGGTGCGGCCAATACTTTCTCTGAAAAGAGCGTCTCCTGCAATTACCATATTGTCTTTTTCAAAGTAAAGCGAAGTATGATCCGGAGAGTGCCCTGGAGTGTATAAACATTCAAACGTAAAACCAGCAACTTCAAAGCTCCCGCTTGCCGGCAATGCTTCCGGGGTAAAACTAAACCCAATCTGATTTAGCCCAAACATGGTGGCCTGATTACCAAAATTTTCCCATAGAAAAAGATCATTGGTATTCAGATATACAGGAATGTCAAAATCCTTGAGTAGGCGTTGGAGTCCCAAAATGTGATCAACGTGAGCATGTGTTAGCACCACTGCTTTCAGCTCAATATTCTCCTGAGAAAGGTAATTACTAAAACTCGTGAACTCGTTTTCGTTCGAAAATCCGGGATCTATAATAATACCGGCAGCATCTTTCGATAGCAGATAAGTATTTTCCATGAATGGTCCGACTTCAAAATTCTTTATATGCATAGCTTAAAATAAAAAAGGATGTCACCATTTCTGGTGCATCCTCTTAAAATTTGTAAGAAATAAAATTTATTTCTTTTTGTCGTACATACGCTTGAAACGGTCAACACGACCCGCTTTAGCAGTAAAAGACTTACGTGTGTAGAAGGGGTGATTGGTTGAATCAATTTCACTCTTATATACACCGTCGTTTGTTTTCAATGTGCTACGAGTCTGAATCTCAGAACCGTCGCTCAATACGACTGTAATTTCTTTGTAATCTGGATGAATTCCTTTTTTCATAATTTCTTCGCTTCCTTCAGTTTTTTGGAAAGGCTAGAAATATAAGACTATCTGAGGGCTATTTCAATCCTTTTATACTTCAAAATCATTGAAATCTGAATCATCCAGATCGCTGAATGATGAGAACATGGAACCGACCATATCAGAGTAGGAAGTTTGGTCATCCAAGTCCTGCTTGCTAAGCATAGAATTTTGATGCAAAGCTTCTAAAACCAAATCCATCCAAGCATTAAATTCGAAGTCTCCGGAGGGTTTCACCTGCTTCTTCACCAGGTCTTTTAATCCAGATACCTTGTTCAACATTTTTTGATAATCTTTGTTGGAAAGAGTATCCGATATGTTGACATCATTGCCACTAGAAAACCAATCCGTAATAGCCTTATAACTACTTTTTTCTTCTTCAGACCGACTTTGAGGATCTGGAAAGTATTTCTTGAACGTTTTGCTTATAGAACGGCCGACAATGTGCTTAGCGACACTAATTGCTCCCTCCTGCTCACCTTCATATACCAACTCAAGTTTCCCAGTTAGTGCGGGTACTACATGATATACATCAGCAATTCTAACGGATGTTTCAGATTCTCCGTTAATAACAGCCCTGCGTTCGGCGGAAGAAATAATCTGCTCCATCGCAGTGATAGTCATTCTGGTTGAAACACCACTTTTCTGATCAACATATTCTGATTCACGAGCTTCAAAGGCAGCTTGTTCCACTATCTCACGGTATACATCAGGTATATGAACTTTGATATCTTTGCCCCGATCATCCCAGGCTTCCTGCTTTGTTATATTAATTCCAGTTTCTAACTCTTTGGGATAATGAGTAATAATCTGAGCATCAATCCGGTCTTTCAATGGGGTAATAATATTACCACGATTGGTATAATCTTCAGGGTTTGCAGAAAACGCCATTGAAATATCCAATGGAATTCGAACATTAAATCCGCGTATCTGGATATCCCTTTCCTGCATAATATTCAGCAGCGCAACCTGAATTCTGGGTTGAAGATCAGGCAGCTCATTAATCACAAATATTCCTCGATTTGTTCGGGGAATAAGTCCAAAATTGATTGCGTTTTCGTCGGCAAGATTCAGCTTATGAGTTGCTGCTTTAATGGGATCAATATCTCCGATCAAATCGGCTACTGTGGTGTCAGGAGTTGCCAATTTCTCACCATATCTGTGCGAACGATGAATCCATTCTATTGGGGTCTCATCCCCTTTCTCACTTATAAGATCTTTAGCAAATCTGGATAGAGGCTTAAGTGGATCGTCATTAATTTCTGAACCGGCGACAATTGGCATGTACTCATCCAGAAACTGAGTTAACATGCGTAAAATTTTCGTTTTTGCCTGACCCCTTAACCCGAGTAAAATCATATCATGGCGGGAGAGTATAGCATGCTGGATTTGAGGTAATACGGTTTTCTCATAACCTAGAACCCCCTCAAATATGGCCTCTTTAGCTTTAATTTTATGGATCAGATTCTTTCTGATTTCATCTTTTACAGAGACAGATTGCCAACCGCTTTCTTTTAACTCTTTGAGCGTACGTACCTTCTTGTGTAAATCTTTCATCGCCAAATTTATGCAGTGAATTTACTGCTTAACTTTCGTGAATCGGTAATCATTCACTTTTTTGAAAATTAATCCAAAGGAACTGTTAAAGCTCTTGATTTAATTAATGTCTCTTCCCATTCTTCTTCAGGAATAGAATCGCTGGTAATTGCTCCACCGACCGGATAGACCAATTTATCTCCCTCAATAATTGCTGTTCTTATCACAACGTTAAAGTCGAAATCCTGTTCCGGAGTAACATAACCGATTGCCCCTGAATAGATTCCCCGTCTATAATTTTCGAGCTCTTCAATGGCTTTCATCGCTGAAATTTTTGGAGCTCCTGTCATTGATCCCATAGGAAAACAAGCCTTAATAATTTCAATCGAATCAGCTGCCTCACTTACCTCACATTCTACTGTTGAAACCATTTGGTGAACGGTCTCGAAACTCTGTATTTCGAATAGGTTTTTAACCTCAACAGTACCTTTTTCCGCTATCCGACTTAAATCATTTCTTACCAAATCTACAATCATCAGGTTTTCTGCTCTGTTTTTTTCAGACTGAAGAAGGAGCTCTGAGCTCTCATCATCGGAGTCTCCATTTCTTGACAGTGTTCCTTTGATTGGCTGCGACCATACCTTGTTCCCTTTTCTTGATAAAAAACGCTCTGGAGAGGAACAGCAAATACTCACTCCATCCACATCTATAAATGAAGCGAATGGTACCGGGCCGAAAGATTTCATTTTTGAGTAAAGCTCGAATACATCACCTTTAAAATTAAATTCCAAAGCATGTGAAAGATTCACTTCATAAAAATCGCCTTCAGTAATGGATTTCTGAGCTCTCCGAATATTATCAAGATATTTGTTCTTCTCAATTTTGTTATTTGGAGTGATATAAGTCTCAGCGGAGTCATGATTCTTTTCCAGGTCATCGGAAATATCTCCCCTCAAAACATGTACTTCATCATCTTTTGTAATCTCTATCAAAAAACCGGGAACCATAAAAAACATATCCGGTGCAGAGGTTTTATAGGGATTCAAGGATTTCAGATCTTCCATGTAATTCTTTAGATCGTATCCTAAATATCCAAACATCCAATCCTGATTACTCTGCTTGAACTGATCCAATGCTATCCACGGATTAGTCTTGTGCATATCCTCTTGCTTACCTTCCCAAACAACTACCTCATCCCCAAAACTCTTGATCCATGCTTTTGGCTTACCCGCCAGATATGATTTTTCGCTTGCCGGATGATCTTTTTTTTGTGATTCCAGAAACACTACCGGTCCTTCTTTCTTCAAAGACCGGATTAAATTCGATATGTAGTTTTTATCTTTCTGCATGAAATTAAATGGTGATGATACGGCTTCTGTCTAATTTTTATCAGTCTTTTCCGTATCATTCTGCTAAACTTCTTTGGATGCTTTATAAGTCACTCACAAAACCATTTCTTTTCCAAAAAGATGCCGAATCGGCTCACGAATTAGCTGTTAAAGTATCAGCCAAAACAAGTTCCTCTTCTTTTCTTCAAAGTTTGGCAAAAGGAATTTATGGATATGAAAATCCGAAACTTAACCGTGAGTTTTTTGGATTAAGGTTCCCAAATCCGGTTGGTCTTGCTGCAGGTTTTGATAAGAATGGAGAAACTCCGCTTGCTATGCAAGCACTGGGATTTGGGTTTGTTGAGATTGGGAGTATTACTGCTCAGCCTTCTAAAGGAAACCCGAAGCCCAGAGCATTCCGACTTCCGAAAGATCACTCTCTGATCAATAGAATGGGGCTTAATAATCAAGGTGCAGAAGCAGTAGTTAAGCGACTTTCCACCCTCAAATTGCAAATTCCTCTTGGGGTGAATATTGCCAAAACCAATGATGCTTCCATCCATGGGGATGCAGCCATTAAGGATTACCTGACTAGTTATAATCTTGCTAATACGGTGGCAGATTACATCACTGTGAATATTTCTTGTCCAAATACTGGAGAGGGTAAAACCTTTGAAGATCCGGATGCTCTTGAGGCTCTTCTTAAAGGACTGGATATCGATCAGAAAAAAAGAAAACCAACCCTCGTAAAATTTTCTGTAGATACAGATAAAGAAACACTCGAAAAACTTGTTGAGATCTGTGAAAGATATTCTGTTGCCGGATATATTGCCACAAATACTTCTTCATCCAGAACTAATCTTAAGACCTCATCTTCAAAACTAGAAGAAATTGGAAATGGAGGGCTAAGTGGACGCGCAATTGCTGGTTCAAGTACTCAGGTAGTCGGTTGGTTATCTGAAATACTTAAAGGAAATAAACCAATTATAGGAGTTGGAGGTATTGATAGTCCTGAATCTGCTATTGAAAAAATAGCTGCTGGAGCTGATTTAATTCAGTTATATACCGGTATGGTTTACGAAGGTCCGGGCTTAATCAAACGTATTAAAAAGGGTCTGTGCTAATCTTATTGACCAAATGTGAATGTAACTTCGCAACTAACAGATGTTGCTTCACCTTCTACCAAAACAGGATCAAAAGTAACATTCTCTTCAATCGCCGTTACGAATGCATTAACCAACTGTTCATTCCGGGTTTCTGATGAAAGCTTAAATTCATCAATAATCCCTCTGAAGTTTATGAAAAATAGAAAACTAATCTCAGTCTCCTGTATTCCTTCAGGTATTTGCACTAACTCCAGAAAACTCTCTTTTCCTCCTCGTATAAAGACATTCTGATCAACATCCTCACAGCTTAGGTAATCTTTTGAAGGATTTAGTTCCGGAATTACTTCTTCAAAGTTTTCTGAGACTGGCTCAACAGGTAATGCAAACTCCAACTCTAAGGTTTTTATCTGATTCATATACACTGAGGCAGGATAATTATCCAAAAACAAATTGATCCTGGAACGAGTGGAATCCCAATAAGCTCCCTTATAAGGAAACACTTCTCTAAAATCCGGTTCCGTTAATGTTGAGTCTAACAAACCAGAGAAATACAGACTATCTGAATTAGTAATATTACTATCGGTAAGAGCAATACGGGCAGAATCCTTTTCAGCCTCCAGCGATTCAATTTTTGTTTCCCAATCTTCATTAAATTGATTCCATTCAGCGATCGCTTCTGTAAAGCCAGAGTCCTTTTTTGCTATAGTTATGTACGTTTGAATGCCATCAAATAATGCTCGTTCTGCAATTTTAATCCCCCTATACTTTTCTTCGAATTCCGTAAGCATTTCTGCTTTTAAGGTATCATTTAGCACTTCATCTTCAACAATTGAAAAATACTCTTCCCTGGGATCTTCATTCAGTTCCTCGAGCAATTCAGGACGTTCAAAGCCATAAGTTTCAATTACACGGTCTGCATATATCGAGTTTGGAAATCTATTGAGCAATTCTCTCGCGGTTTCCTCCGCTTTTGCGTTCTCATTCTGGATAACATACAATTCTGATAAAGAATACAGTGAGACCGGAACTACATTACTATTCGGGCGTTCTGCTAAAATTTTATTGAAATAGATTTCAGCACTATCAGGCAAGTTTAATGACAGAAAAAATAAATTGGCAAGTTCGTAGTTTAATGAAGATAAATCTTCCCTCACTGAATCCTGTTCTTTTGGAGTAAAAGGGACCCGACTTAAATCAATGCTCACAAAAATCTGACCTTCTTCATTAGAGTTTATTCCTGCATTATCTGTTCCTACGTCATTTTGAGCTTGAACCTCATTTACTATTAATGATGAAACTCGCCAGTTATCGACTAAAGGACGGCTGGCCCAAAGTGCATTAAATTGTTGTGAAGCTTCTGCAAGCAGCACAGGATTCTTGTGACTTAAAAACCCATTCCTTTCGGTATTTTCCTGCTGCCTATTTTGATTGCCTGGTGCATTAACATTAATTAAAGTGTTCCTTCGCTCTTCCTGCTCTCTTTGTAGCCGGGCAATTTCTTCTCTTTTTTGATTTTCCAGAACAACCAACACTGAATCAAATTTATCCTGTGGTAACTGCCCCAGCCAAAGCAGGCTATCCTGTAGATGAATTTCATTTTTTAATCGGGCATAATCGCCAAAAGAAGAAGCGAATTCACGGGCATTAAAATCTTCGGGAAGTTCTTGTTCATTCGCATTTATTCCAGATGCAGAATCATAATAGGCTGCTGCAAGCTCAAAATTATTATATTCATATCGATTGATTTCAGCTAATCCATTATACACTCTTGCCTTAGTAACAGCTCCAGGTGTAATTCTGGGATCTCTCAGAATTCGGATATAAATGTCTTCTGCTTTTTGGTAATTGCCCCGATCCTGCTCCGTTTTGCCTAATTCAAAATTAAGCTCAGAAATAAACTCGGTATTTTTATCATCCCTGACCATGCTCGAAAATACTTTATAAGCTTCTTCCGAATCGCCGAGAGATCGTGCTACTTCTGCTTTTTTCTTTTGAGCTTCAAACTGGATATCATAATTCGTGTAGTTTTTAGTAACCTTATCGTATGCTTTAAAAGCTTCCTCATTGTTACCTAGTATTTCATGAAGCTGTCCTATTAAAAAGTAGCCCCGCTCTTTGTATTCTTTTTTGGGAAGTTTTGGAACAGCAATTACAAGTTGATCTAAAGCATTTACCCAATTTTCTCTTTCAACATAATGCTGAGCTAGTACTGCCCTTACCTGAAATTCGAGACCTTCTTTCCATTCTCCGTCAAACAAAGCTAGCTCTTCTGTTAAATACTGAACTCCTTGATTATGTACCTCAAGCTCTAATAGCGCTCGTCCCTTCCAATAGACTGCGCGTTGCTTCATTACTTGATTTTCGGTTGAAAGGTAAAGTTCCTCAAATTTTTGGTCAGCTGAAAAATACTCTCTTCGGTAGAAGTATGACTTTCCAATTATTTCAAGAGCATCATCAACCCATTTAGTATCATCATATTTCCTAAGTATATCTGCCCCTTTATCGATAGCATTTTGGAATTCCCCGGATCCGGCCCCCATCGGAGTTTCGTGGATTCGAATTGGTAGAAGCGTGTTATAATTCCTCTGTTGTTCATCCGAGCGTTTCTGACCCAGGTTGAAACTTTTTTTCGCGTTGTAAAAGGTATTATAGTAGGCATTGAAGTTCTTAAAGTTTGACTTGAACGAAGTTTTACACCCCGATAAGAATAGAACTACTAATAAAACACCTATTAATTTACGCATCTGCTAGTTTTAAAATTCAGCACATCAACGTTTAAAATCAGTCAATCGTACTTACTTTTATCATATTCGTGTGTCCACGTTTTGCGATAGGCATTCCTGTTGCAATAATAATACGATCTCCCTTTTTAACCATGCCCCTGTCTTCAAGGTAGTGCTCCATCATCTTAACACTTTTATCTGTATCAAAAAGCTCATCCATACGAACCGACTGAACACCCCAGACTAAGTTTAACTGGCGACGGACTTTTTGAGATTCCGTAAATGCAAAAATTGGAACCTTAGGCCGGAATTTAGCGATGCGACGAGCTGTATTTCCGGTGTGGGTAATGGTGCTGATCACTTTTGCTTCAACATTATCTGCCATAGAAATACAGGAATGAGCAATCGACTCAATAATTTGTTTTTCTTTTAAATTTGGTTTCCGGTATTGAAGACTATTATATAGCTGAAGACGACGCTCTTCAATCTTACGGCAAATACGGTTCATAACATTTACTGCTTCCATTGGGTATTTACCGGCAGCAGTTTCTCCTGAAAGCATTACCGCGTCCGTTCCATCAAGGACTGCATTTGCGACATCAGAGCTTTCTGCACGAGTTGGTCGGGGATTATGAATCATAGAATCCAACATTTGAGTAGCCGTTATTACCGGCTTACCGTAGCTACGACACTTTTCGATAATCATTTTCTGGACAAAAGGTACTTCTTCCGTAGCAATCTCAATACCCAGATCTCCCCTTGCTACCATAATTCCATCTGAAGCTTCAATTATCTCGTCGATATTCTCAATCGCTTCAGGTTTCTCAATTTTTGAAATTACTGCTGCTTCACAATCTGATTCAGCGATTCTTCTTTTCAGATCAAGTACTTCAGCCGCAGTCCGCACAAATGACAAAGCTACAAAATCCACATTCTGTGATAATCCAAATTCAAGATCTTTTATATCTTTTTCAGTTAAGGCTGGAATCGAAATTTTAACATTAGGAAGATTTACTCCTTTACGGGATTTAAGAAGTCCACCTACTATAACTTTTGCTTCTAGTTCCTTCCCTTTTTTTGCAGTGATCTGAAACTCAAGTAAGCCGTCATCAAGTAAAATTCTATTTCCAACCTCGGCTTCTTTTACAAGGTTTTTATAGTCAATTGGGATGATTGATTCTGTCCCCTCAACTTCTTCTCCGGTAATAGTAATAGTGCTTCCATCCTTAAGTTCTTGTCCTCCATCCTTCATTTGCCCAACTCTTATTTTAGGGCCCTGTAAATCCATTAGTACCGCAATACTATAATCATTCTCGCGTGCAGTTTTCCGAATGTATTCTATTGATCGACCATGTACTTCGTGAGAACCGTGTGAGAAGTTTATTCGTGCGACATTCATGCCATGTAAAAAAAGATTGGTTATCCCCTCTTGTGTGTTACAACTTGGTCCAATAGTACAAACAATTTTTGTTCTTCGAAGTGGGGTAATCATAAATCCTAAAATTTGTGCTTGTGTGTGTCGTTACTTACTATATAATCATCCAAAGATACTTTAAATATGACTATCTATGGTAAATGTTTTATTAAATTTTTCGTCCTGAAGCCCATTTTATATTCTATTTGATAAAAATATGCGAGTAAAGCTTAATAACACAAGAGAGAAAATTAAGTACATTCTTAAAACTCCTCTATTACTATTATCACTATGCCTTTTAGCTAACTGTTCCAATTCTTATGTCGATGAGGTAGATAGGAGTGGAGGTTATCAATTCCGACCAGGATTTCCTGAAGTCCGACTTGTTACTGCAGGAACTATAGATGAGTATACCGACAGTACCCGAATAACGGTAACCGGGGAGATTGTTTATGCAAGTCTCGTATTCAAAAAAGTAGGTGAAATTTATAGATCAGAAATTGTTGTTGAGGTTCAAATTCTGGATCAGACGAACCCAGAAAATATAATTGAAGCAAAGAACTACCCAATTACTATAGAAGAAGAAAGTTCCAGTAAAGTAGTAAGTCAGGAAGAGTATTTGGTAAAAAAAGTATACGATGTTGATCCTGGTGAATACATCATTAATTTTTCCGTTACAGATCTGAGTAATAATAAACAGACCATCCGTACTGCCGAAACTTATATTCCTGATCCCAACGATCAGATATCTCACATTACCAATATTCAGATTTTTTCCAAAGATGAAACTTATGGTAATAACTTTGATCCGATCACTACTTACGACATTTCTAATCAGGCGGATTCTGTTCGTTTTGTTTTTCAGGTAACGAATAATAAACCAGAGAGTCCAATTACTATTGATTCACGGCTTATAAAATTTCGTTCAGATACTACTATTTCCCGCCCCATGAGTTGGCCAAATTATAATAGCTCTCATATTGCTTACCGTGGCATTCTGTACGACAAGTATGAAGTCGTGAGTTCATCCCGAAGAATTCTAAACCAACCCGGTAGTGTTTCAATCGAGTTCATTTTTCCAAACCTACCCAGAGGAAATTATCGCTTTGAAGTACGATCTGATACTGATGATGAAAATGAATTATTTAAGGGAAGAGATTTTAGTGTAAAGAGCCTCAATTATCCTTCCCTTAAGACCCCCAAAGAACTTGCTGCTCCACTTTATTATTTAATGGACAAGAAAGAATATGAGCAAATCATGTCTATCGAGGATAACAGAGAATTGAAAAGAGCTATTGATCGATTTTGGCTTAGAAACATAAAAAATTCGAAAAAAGCTCAGAATGTTATCTCCTTATATTATGAACGTGTAGAGGAGGCAAATAAACAATTCGCCAGCTTTAAAGAAGGATGGAAAACTGATATGGGAATGATATACATACTTTTCGGCCCGCCTTGGTATATAAATTCTTCTCTTGATCAGACCATTTGGTCATACTCCTATAACTTCAACGAATTTGAGACTAATTTCTATTTCAGAACACCTCGAATTAAGAATAAGTTTTTTCCTTTTGATAATTACTTACTCATGAGAACTCAACAATATCATAGTGTTCAGTACCAACAGATACAAATGTGGCTGACCGGTAGTATTTTAAGAGATAATTTATAGACTCTTTTAGAATAAGGAGCTCTTTTATTTAGACAAAAGATATTGCCTATTTCCCACTAAATGCCTTTCTTTACTTCTCACTATTAAACATTAATTAATATAGAGGTCATCTATGTTTAAAAAGCTATTAAGCTCAGGTCTTTTCTGTGTCTTATTTTCTAGTTTAGCATTTGCTCAATTTGGAAGTATCACAGGTAAGATTACTGACGATGTAACAGGCGAAGAACTCCCTGGTGCAAACGTATATATTGTAGAACTTGAAAAAGGAGCATCTACGGACATCAACGGTGATTTCACCGTGTCTGCAGTTCCTAATGGTACCTACAATGTTAGAGTCACTTATATTGGATACTTAAGACAAGATCTTACAGTAACCGTAGACGGTGAAACCAATCTGGACATTTATCTTGAGGAAGATATTGCCGGTCTGGAAGAAATTATTGTAACCGGTCAGGGACAGGCGATTGACAAGAAACGACTTTCTACTACCGTAGATGTTATTTCAGCCAAAGACCTGGAAGCAATTCCTGCTCAACGATTAGATCAGGTACTTCAGGCCAACCTGCCTAACTCACAAATCCGACTTTCCTCCGGTCAGCCGGGTACAGCTTCCTTAATTAGAGGTAGAGGTATCAACTCAGCTTTAACATCCACCACTCCGGTAATTTATGTAGATGGAGTTCGTGTGGATAACTCAACCGGTGCATCACAGGATATTGCTACTGGTGGAGCTCAAAGTTCGGCCGTTGCTGATATCCCGCTCGAAAACATCGAACGTATTGAGGTGATTAAAGGTGGTGCCGCAACTACCTTATATGGGGCAGATGCGGCAAATGGTGTAATCCAGATTTTCACCAAAAAAGGTGTTCGCGGAGCCAGCCAGTTTAGCTTTGAGTCCAACATTGGTATTACCAAAGGGACCGAAGACTTCTTGTTTTTCGACAATACTGCAGAAATCTTATATGAAACAGGTATGTATCAGGAATACAAGCTTTCAGCAAGTGGCGGGTCAGAAAACATTACGTATTCTTTTGGTGGATCTATGTTAGATGATGACGGTTTCCGACCTAATAATGGTCAGGTTCGACACAACCTACGAACTACCGTAAATGCACAACTCAATGAGGTCGTTACCTATACCGGTTCGCTAGGATTTTCCAGCTCTGAATTCGAGCGCGATAACAATGCGAATAGCTCTTTTGGTCAATTTAGTAGTATTGAAGGGGCTCGTTATGGCGATGCGGATGCATTGGACGATCAAGGATTAAAAGACTTAAAAGACTTTGTTCTCAATATTCAAGAGAATGTAGACTTCACCGAGAACAACAAACGATTCCAGACTTCCCATAGTCTTAACTTCAACATTATGGAAGGCCTTGCTGCTAAAGCAGTGGTTGGTCTTGACAACCGTACCTCCCGTCAGCGACAAATCCAAACGAATGCGTATTTGATAGCATTAGGAGATCAACCTGCAGGGACTTCTGATCAGGGATCAATAGAACTATTTGAGCGTGATCAGCTTGGTATTACCTTAGAGGGTAGCGTTCAGTATCAAAAAGACTTCGAAGATATCTCAACGATTACCGTTGTTGGTGGACAGTTGTTCAGAGCGGATGACCGTCAGGTAAACATTCTTGGTAGCGAAATCCCGGATGGGGTTAAAACCATGAATGCTGCCTCTGAGACTAACGTAGCTGATTTCAGAAGAACAGTAGCCAACTACGGCTTCTTCTTCCAGGAAAACATTGGCTTCAAAGATAAGTACTTCGTGGAGTTTGGAGCTCGCGTGGATGACAACACCGCTTTCGGTGAGGAAGTAGATCCGCAGTTATTCCCTAAAGTTGGATTGAGCTACTCGCTGTCTTCAGAAGGATTCTTCCAGGATCTGGTTCCACAGGATATTCTTTCAAACGTAAAAATCCGTGCGAATTATGGAGAAGCCGGTAACTTCCCGACTCCCTTCTCAAATCAGGTACTCGCTGATATCGACCCCTTCCGTAATGGTCAATCTATCGAATTCGGTACGGCCGGTGATCCTGAGCTAAAGCCTGAGCGTTCTAAAACGTACGAAGCAGGGATTGACTTAGGATTCTGGAACAACCGGGCGAATGTAGAGTTTACCGTGTATCAAACCACGACCGAAGACGCTCTGTTTAATTCCAACAATGCGCCTTCTACCGGTCTTGGAGCTTCGCTGCAAAACGTTGGAGAAATCGAGAACAAAGGATGGGAGTTTTCTTCCAGAGTACAAGTACTCCAGGCTCGTGATTACAGCCTTTCGCTAAGAGCTTCGATTAACAGCTTTACCAATGAAGTTACTGCCTCCGGTGGTGCTCCATTCAACGTTGGTGGATTCTCATTCTTAGGCTCCTGGGTGGAAGAAGGCAAGCCGATCGGATACTTCCGAGGAAACAATCCCGTGTTTGATGGCGCCGGAAACCTAGTAGATGTAGAACCGAATGCTGATCTGGGAAGTACGATTCCTGATTTCTTTGGCTCGTTTGGTGCAAACTTCAACTACAAGGCATTATCTCTGAATATCTCAGGTGATTATCAGTCTGGTGGTGGTATTGTTAACACCACAGAGGTACTTAAGTTTATTCGTGGAGTACCCGATGACAGATACCCACAAGGGGCAGGAAATAACTTCTTCGATCTTGCAGGTATTTGGGTAGAAGATGCCAGCTATGCCAAAATCAGACTGATTTCTCTGAACTATGATCTGCCTGCAGAATGGTATGATGGTATTGTAAGAAAAGTCAGCGTTGGCGCGATGGCGATTAACCCAATCAACTTTGTAGCTAATAATGTGGATCCTGAAGTTTCAGGAGCAGGTATTGGTTCACAAGGTGGTGGAACTGAAGTTGGTGTTGGTGGATTCGTATATGGTACGGAGTCACAGCCAAGACAATTCATCGGTAGCATCAAAATTGACTTTTGATCCTATTAATCATCAATCTTCAAACACAAAGAAACTTATTATTATGAAAAAGAATATAATGTTAACCACGTTCCTGGCTTTTGCGGTCTTCGCTTCCTGCGATTTGATCGATGGAACCGGGGTGGAAAATCCAAACTTATCACTGGATGCTGCGAAGGAATTACCTAACCCAGCAACCGCTTTTGTGAATGGGCTGCAGGAACAATTAGCTACGATGGCTAATAACTGTATTACTACCCAGGAGCTTGCAACCGATAACTACGAGAATGTGCAAACCTTCTTTAATCAAAACGTAGATGGCGGTACTTATCGTGATATCGATACCGATTTCCGTAACTGCCAAATCGGTATTGCTGCATTAAGAGAACAAGCTGAATATACGCTGGATGAAGTAATCCCTATTGATGAAAACGCACAAGGGGGAGCTTTAGAAGCTGAGGCTCATTTCTTCAAGGGTGTTGCTAATCTGTGGTCTGGTGAAATCTTCACCACGCTTCCGGATGAAGCACTTGCTCCTGCAGTAGCTCCTGCTACGCATTTCAATACCGCCGTTGCTGACTTTACTGCAGCACTGGCTATTGATTCTGATAATGTAGGGTATCTGCTGGCCCGTGCACGTGCAAACTATAATCTTGGGAATCAGACAGCAGCTGTAGCGGATGCAAACGCAGCTATTGCCGCTGACGCATCAGGAACCTACGTACGATACATCTTATTTGATGCCGTTAATGGTCCTACGAACACGTTCCAGAACGCTGTTCATGATCGCGGAGGTTTTGATGATCTCCAACCTCTTCCACGCTTAGACTTCCTGGATCCAAAATTTTTCGATATTGACGGGACCACTGACTCAGATATCCCGTTAGTTAAAATCGAAGAAGCACACCTGATTCTTGCAGAAGCAGAACTTGCTGATGGAGACCTTCCGGGGGCTCAGACAGTAATGACTAACGTTGCTGCGTTAGCTAACTCCAGAGCATTATCTACAGTTGATGACTCCAATGAAGGTCGTGATGGACAAGGAACCGTAGCTCAACGCCCTGATACCAGCTCTTACAGTGTACGTGCTAGTGCATCAGATGCTTATGTTGACAGTTTAGTACTTGACCGTACTGCTACTTTACAAACACCATCTATTTCTGCAACTTCGGTAACAGCTGCTGATATCGCTGCACTAGGTGACGCAACAGATGCCCTTACGATGCTTTATCTTCTTCGTCAGGAGATTTTCTTCGGTGAAGGTCGCAGAATGTTTGACTTAGGTATCAGATGGCCGGTTGCTGAGCGTGAAGCGTTAATCAATCCAAATATTGTAGCTTCCGATCGACAGGCAACCGTTCCTGCATATCTACCTCCAATTGCAGAGTTCGATGCTTATACCATAGATACTCCGGATGAACAAGTTACTATTCAGCATAACCTGAACAGAACAATTGCTACCGGAAGAGGTAACAGATTCTAATCTATTTATAGATTATTGGACGAAAAGGCCTCGGGTTTCCCGAGGCCTTTTTTTGTTTAAAGAAATGAAAAAATAAAAAAGCCGTCACAGAATATCTGAGACGGCTTTATTGTGGCGGGGACAGGATTCGAACCTGCGACCTTCGGGTTATGAGCCCGACGAGCTACCAGCTGCTCCACCCCGCGATTTGAGGACAAGAAAGATACAAGTTTTATCACCCCAACATCAACCTAAACTTTTCCTTTTTTCACAATTACTTGTTCCGGGCTTTCCATATTTTTGGGAGAATTTAAAAAGAGGTATAGAAAAGAATGATATCATCAAAAGAAGCGATTACTCTTGAAAATGAATACGGAGCACATAATTACCATCCCTTGCCTGTTGTACTTGCAAAGGGTGAAGGCGTGTATGTTTGGGACCCGGAAGGAAATAAATACTTCGATTTTCTCTCAGCTTACTCCGCAGTAAACCAAGGGCATTGCCACCCTGTAATTACCAAAGCACTTATTGATCAGGCTTCTACCCTTGCTCTCACATCAAGAGCATTCTACAATAATGTTTTGGGTGAGTATGAGAAATATATCACGGATTACTTTGGCTTTGATAAAGTACTGCCAATGAATACCGGAGCTGAGGGGGTTGAAACAGCAATTAAGGTTTGTAGAAAATGGGCTTATGAAAAAAAGGGAATTCCTGAAAATGAAGCTCAGATTATTGTATGCGAGAACAACTTTCATGGAAGAACTACTACGGTAATCTCTTTCTCAAATGATCCTGACGCAAAGAAAAACTTTGGCCCATATACACCGGGATTTATTAAAATTCCTTACAATGATACTGACGCTTTAAAAGAAGCTCTCAAACAAACAAATGTAGCTGGTTTTCTTGTCGAACCAATACAGGGAGAAGCAGGTGTTGTTGTTCCTGATACTGACTTTCTTTCTAGTGCAGCATCACTTTGCAAGGACGCTAACGTTCTTTTTATTGCAGATGAAATCCAAACCGGGATAGCACGAACCGGTGGATTACTCGCAGTTTGTGGAGATTGTACCTGTGCCGGACATTGCGAACGACAATCAACGTATACTAAGCCTGATATTCTGATTCTAGGAAAAGCTCTTTCCGGAGGTTCTTATCCGGTTTCTGCGGTTTTAGCAAATAATGACATCATGGAGGTTATCAAACCGGGCCAACATGGTTCTACATACGGCGGAAATCCTTTAGCATGTAAAGTTGCAATGGCTGCACTTGAAGTAGTAAAAGATGAATATCTTGCTCAAAATGCCCGAAAATTAGGGACTATCTTCCGGTCAGAAATGAAGAAATTGGTAGAAGAATCTGAACTCTTTGTTAAAGTGAGAGGTAAAGGTTTGTTAAATGCAGTTGTAATTAATGATACCCCGGACAGTGATACCGCATGGAGATTTTGTGTGGCACTTAAAAATAATGGCCTTCTTGCAAAACCAACACATGGGAATATCATTCGTTTTGCACCACCTTTAGTAATGACAGAGAAACAACTTCAGGAATGTGTTGCCATTATCCAAAAAACACTCGAATCATTTAAGAGGTAGTCGGTTTATCAGGATGGGTTTCCAGTCTTCTAAAACTGGATACCCTTCCTGATCATAATGAGCCCAGGGACTATTCGCTACGTAATAAAGATCGGAACCTACCACTACCCCCAATGTAGGTTCATCCAATTCTTCTAACGAATTATCCGGGAAGACAATACTTTCATGATTTCCAGAATGATCTTCCGTTAGATATATACTTGCTACTCTTTTTGGAGACGTCCCGTTTTGCAGCATTGTAAGTTTATCTGCATATAAATAAATACCATCTGAACCCCTCAGCAACTCATTTCTTTTCGTCAATGGGGATGCTTCTTTTGTTGCTAAATCGACTCTATAAATTCCTGTGACATAATCAGAAACAAACAGGAATTCTTCATTCTCTGACAGCGCAATTCCCTGAAGATTCCACCATTCCTGATGGCTTAGAAATTCTTTAAGCTTATCTTCCTCCTGAGAAAGAATATACAGCTTAGGCTCACCACTGTCTGATATAATCATGCTGCCATACCTGGAAAATATCAGATCTCCGAATACATGATTCCCTTCGATTTCATAGGCTTTAATTACTTTTTTATTTAGCAGGTCAATTTTTAAAACTGCGGATTTACCAGATAAAGTATCGTTAAACTCAACAAAATTTTCCATTGCTGAAGTTGTAATCCAAAGATGATCATTATTGTGAGGATCAAATTTAATTCCCATTGCCGACCAGTAGCCAACGTCTTTAAGATCCAGCACTTTCTCCGGGTTCATTCCATCTACATCAACACTATACACCCATCCATTTCTAATATCTGTTAAATAAAACCTGCTCTCTTGTTTGTTATAAGCAATTCCTTCTGCATGAAATCCTTCTATTGAAACTTCGAATGCTTTTAAACTCTTTCTTTCAGGCTTGTTTGATTCTTCAATAATTTTCTGAAGTTTATCAATATATCCGGATTTAGTAAGGTCGCTGAAATTCTTGTCATCACTAAAATCATCTACTGCATAAAAACCAGTCCTGTACTTTAACGTTTCGAAAGCCTTTTCGGACTGATTATTCAGAGTTTGAGCAACAGCCAGATTATAGAGTATCACCCGATGGTTTGGCCGCAGTGAATTTGCCTTTTCAAAGTGATACAAAAAAGTTTCGTAATCCTTGTCTTCAAAGGCCTGAACACCATCCCTGTAATGTTGAATATAAGCCTGAGAAAATGTTGAAGAATAAACCCCTATTGAAAAAGCGCAGAGCAGTAAATATTTCATTGATGTAATTTTGTTTTCGAAAAGCTACATATATCCTGATCGGAAGCAAAAGCTTCTTATCACTTAAAAAAGCCCTTTCATCCCAAAAAAATTACGGGCTCGCTCTGAAAGGTATACCTGAATTGCCCTGAAATAGCTCTATACAGTTTAAACGCTATTGAGCTGATATACCTTATTTACTAGTTTTACCTAAATAATTCAATGAACTGATATTTACTTCGAATGCAACACACAAAGTCTATTTCTCCGGAGAATGTCCGGTCTGTTTTAAGCAAGCATCTTCTTACCGATGGTTACGATATTGTTTTAGATCTTGAGAAAAGCCAGGGAGCTTACTTATACGATTCTAAGCACAACAAAAAGTATCTCGATTTCTTTACTTTCTTTGCTTCCAATCCTCTTGGTATGAATCATCCAAAAATCGCTCAGGATGAAGCGTTTGTTGCTAAGCTTGGTCGTGTTGCCATTAACAAGCCTTCAAATTCGGATATTTATACAGAAGAGATGGCTGAATTTGTAGATTCATTCAGCAGAGTGGCAGTTCCAGATCATCTCCCTCACTCCTTCTTCATTTCCGGTGGAGCTCTTGCTGTTGAAAATGCAATGAAAGTTGCCTTTGACTGGAAGGTTCAGAAGAATTTCCAGAAAGGCTACAGAGAAGAAAAAGGCCACAAAATACTTCATTTTGAAAAAGCATTTCACGGACGCTCAGGATATACCCTTTCAGTTACCAATACGGTTCATGACAAAGTAAAATACTTCCCGAAATTTGACTGGCCACGTGTAATTAGTCCGGCCATGGAATTCCCTTCCACACCGGATCGCGTTGCTGAAGTAAAGAAGCAGGAATATCTGGCAATTGCTCAGGCAGAACGCTATTTCGAGATATATAAAGATGAAATCGCCGGAATACTTATCGAACCTATTCAGGGTGAAGGTGGTGACCGACATTTCCGTACTCAATTCCATGAAGCACTTCGTCAGCTTGCTGATAAATACGAAGCATTACTCATTTATGATGAGGTTCAAACAGGTGTTGGAATGACTGGTAAATTCTGGGCACACGAACATTATGTTCAACCAGATATCATCTCTTTTGGGAAAAAAGCACAGGTTTGTGGTATTCTTGCCGGACCTCGTGTCGACGAAGTAGAAACCAATTGCTTTAATGTTTCTTCCAGAATTAATTCTACCTGGGGAGGAAATCTGGTGGATATGGTTCGTTTTGGTAGAATTCTGAATATTATCGAAGAAGACAATCTGGTTAAAAACGCGGCTACTGTTGGAAATTATCTTCAAACCCGGTTAGAAGCTTTTGCTGATCAGTATGAACATATGTCAAATCCCCGCGGGAAAGGACTATTCTGCGCAATTGATTTACCCGATTCTCATTCACGAAATGCAGTCATTAAAGAATGCGTAGAAAATGGATTGATGATCCTTGCTTGTGGAGATAAAACTGTACGTTTCCGTCCGCCACTTACAGTAACTACTGAGCAGATTGATGAAGGATTGGAGATTCTGGAAAAAGCATATAAGTCCGGAATCGAAAAATGTCCGGTTATATAACTACTAGAAGTCATCCCAGGCTCGACCAGGGATCTTACGAAAAAAGTTTTGATTTTAATATTGGCGAACTAATTCCGTTTTTTAAACTTCACCAAGACCCTGAAACGAGTTCAGGATGACTCTGGAGTAAGATTAAAGCTTTATCAAACCAATTGATGACTTTCGGGCTGCATTACTATTTCGTTGACGACTGCAGTACCGGGAGCCATTACTGCTGATAAAACTGATCTTGCTACATCTTTTGGATTCAGCATCATCTCCTTTTTTACCCTCATTCCAACGCGTTCATCATCCCAGAATGGAGTATCAACCCCACCGAGATAGAACAAAGTGAATTTTATTTTGTCTCGTTTGAGTTCTTCAACCAATGCTTTGGTGAATCCCTGAACCGCAAACTTTGAGGCAGCATAAACGGATGCGTTTTTCATTACATATTTCCCCATTGTACCGGGAAACATGATCACATTAGTTGGATCATCTTCTTTCATGTGCTTCATCACCGTTTGGGTGACCAGAAAAGTTCCATACACGTTTACATCGATGATTTCTTTAGCGTCTTCAGGATTTATTTCTTTTAAGGGTTGGATAAGTCCCTGACCAAACGCATTTATCAGCACGTCAATTTTTCCAAGACTACTTTCTACTTCCTCTGCCATGTTTGAAACTGATGTAGGATTTGTTACATCAACATTGATTGCATAGGCATCTCCTCCTCTCTCGTTAATCTCTTTGGCTACCTCTTCCGCTTTCGATTTATTTCGGGCAGCTAATACTACCTTTGCTCCTGCTCCCGCTAGTTCTCTTGCTGTGGCTGATCCAATTCCACCTGAACCGCCTACGATTAGTACTACTTTTCCTTTCATGCTCCGTATGTCTTTCTTAATGAATAGTCATATGGATAAATGATTCTCTACCGTAGTATCGTTCCATAGAAGATATCTACTTTAGCTCTTTTACTATGATATCTGATCCCAGATACTCTCTTGAGTCTGATAAGTACCAATGACGATATCTTGGAATTGAAATTCCATCCCAAGTATAAATTCCATCAAAAAGAATAACCTCATCTTCTTCATCCGGTTCTTCGTGTAAAAATTTCAGTGCGCGTACGGAATAATCTTCTTTAGAAAAATATACCTGCCATCGATCGCTGATTATTGATTCTGAGAGAGAAAACTCAATCATAATGTATTCTTTATCAAATACTTCTCCTGTTACTGGTTTAGAGGCTTCTTTTATTAAATCCCCTTTTAAGCTCATTGGAAACCCATAAAGCATTTGATAAAAAGTTTTATAACCCATATTCCGGGAGCTATCCAGTCTGTATTCTTCCCTTACTTCTTCCGAAAAAGTACTTCTTCCATTAACTAACACACTAGCTTCTCCGGTAGTTGAAATAATCCGATCAATTTCTCCTATTTCATAATCTCTGGAAAGGCTGAACTCTCCGCTGCCCGGATTGAGGCTAAGTTTAGAAAAGCGGCCTGGGTTTTGAAGTCTAGGTTCCTGGATATGAATCGAAATTGTTGAGTAATTCCATTTTGAGTCAGGGTCATGAAATTTTAAACTTTGCTCCATTATAAAGTTGGAAGACTTTTCCTGAGCATAGCCTGAATTAAAAGTGAAGAATATCAGCAGAGTAGTAATTACCAGTAAATAGTGTTCTTTCTCATTCTTCATTAATAACTAAATTTATAAAGTTCAAAACTGCGTCCCAGTTCTCATTTGTCTCTGCTCCAACCCGACTTGATACCAGCATAGAAGATCCATGAACACCTGGATTTGCTATAAATATTTGATGCCCCGCAGATTCAATAAACTCCGTTTGTGTTTGAACGCTTTCAAATTCCACCTCTGCGGTTGGTCTTAGTACCAATAATGGCATGCTTACTTGATCAAAGAATTCATTTGGTAAACAAGCTTCCATCGGCCCACCTGAGGCTGGAGAAAAAGCTAATACACCGGAAATTTTATCCTGATTTTTAGCGGCAAGCTGAATCGCAAGTGTTCCACTATAGCTACTTCCCCAAACGATTAATTTACTTTGAATCAATTCTTGATTTACCAAATAATTCAAAGCTGCTTCTAAATCAGGGTAAGCATCACAATAAGAGAAACTTTCCAGACTAAACTGTTCTAGAGTTCGATTATAGCTCCCATAGATTTGCCCTCCTTGTCTTTGGTCAATTGCTAAAATATTATACCCATACTCTTTTAATGTGGGGATAATTTCACTCCCGTACTCAGCTCTTGCATTAGACCCTCCCTGATGAAATAATAAAATGAACGGAGCATTTTCATCAAAAACGTATAAATCTCCAAAAATCTCAATTGAATCCGCAGTGGTGATTTCAATTTCTTCTTTTGAGTACGAAGATAAATCCTCCGATTGTTTTTCAATTGAGCAATTAACAAAAAAGATAAGCGATGCCAGGTAAGTGAGTTTTATCAATCCAAATTTCATGTATTCCAAATTTTGATTTTAAAATGACAACTTACCCACGCTAATCTAAAACCAAAAAATTGTTTATCAAAATACACCTCTCTTTTCTCCCTTTTAGCTAAAATCTCTATCCCAAGTAGAGGCAATTTTACCATCTTATTTCCTTCTAACTGTCATGATGAACTTGATTCAGCATCTGCAAGGAATGATTCATTGATCTGACTTTAAGTTGAGTAAGGTTTGTTTCCTTTACATATCCAAATTCGTCAGCTGACTGACAGGATGACTACAGATTTATTTTTTGGAGTGAAAGTCATATTCGATCTTTTTTTATTAGTCAATGCGCGTCTAAATATCCATCGCCTTTGGAATCACACTCTCATAGGTTTCTTTCATTTCGGCGACATCAATCTCTCCGATTCCTTCAATCACCAGCTTAGTCCCGTTTACGTTACCAAGAACATGTGTTGGAACTTCCGCCTTTTCGAAATGTGAAAGTACCGTCGGTAGATGATCTGCATCAACAGTGATTACAACACCTGATTGAGCTTCGCTGAATAGAATTTCCAGTGTCTGACCTGAAATTTCTTCTAACGTAAGCTTTGCTCCCTTTTCTCCATGAATAGCCATTTCAGCAAGTGTAATGGCAAGTCCACCATCTGAAATATCATGTGCAGCAGAGATAAGTCCTGCTTTTATCGCATCAAGTAATGACTCCTGTAGCTTCACTTCGAATGGAATATCCAGCTCAGGTGCATCTCCTTTGGTAAGTCCATGGATTACTTTTAAATATTCGGTAGCTCCAAGTCCTTTACGGTCAGCTCCAATATAAAGTACGACATCTCCATTGTTCTTGAAGTCAGGTGTAGTAGTGTGTTTATCCACATCTTCAATCAGCCCAAGCATTCCAATAATTGGAGAAGGAAATATTGCAGAATCGGGGTTTTCGTTATAGAAGCTTACATTACCACCTGTTACCGGAGTATTTAATGCGCGACAAGCATCTCCCATTCCTCCAAGAGCTTCTTTAAACGTCCAGTATACTTCTGGTTTATATGGGTTTCCAAAATTCAGACAGTTGGTAATTGCCAGTGGACGTCCACCAGAACAAACTACATTACGAGCTGATTCAACAACGGCAATCTGTCCACCTCGACGAGGGTTTAAATAAACGTAACGACCGTTACAATCTGTTTTGGCTACCAATCCCCGTTTTGTCCCTTTGATGCGGATTACGCCCGAATCTGATGCTCCAGGAGGAGTTACCGTATTGGTTCGTATTGTTGTATCGTACTGCTCATGCACCCATTTCTTAGAAGCGACATTTGGTGAGTTCAGTAATTTCTTAATCGTTTCGATATGATCTCCCGGATGATCTAATGACTCGATATCAAAACTTTGAGTTTCGTCCAGATACGCAGGCTTCTTTGTCTCACGAACATATTGGGGAGCTCCTCCTCCTAACACTAAATGCTCTGCAGGCATATCGGCTTTAACTTCGCCATCCTTCATGTATGTGACACGGTCGGTATCAACAACCTCGCCAATTACCACACCATGTAAATCCCATTTTTCGTAGATGTCGATGATTTCCTGCTCACGACCTTTTTCTGATACAATCAGCATACGCTCCTGACTTTCAGAAAGAAGTAACTCATAAGCAGTCATCCCATCTTCCCGCGCCGGCACTTTATCAAGATCAACTAACATACCTTGTTCGCCTTTTGCCGTCATTTCGCTTGTTGAGCAGGCAATTCCCGCCGCGCCCATATCCTGCATGCCAACTACTGCTCCGGTTTGTAATGCTTCCAGACTCGCTTCAAGCAGCAATTTCTCAGTGAATGGATCACCTACCTGAACACTCGGACGTTTTGCTTCACTTTCTTCGCTGATTTCTTCCGAAGCAAAAGTAGCTCCGTGAATTCCATCACGGCCGGTACTGGCTCCTACTATAATTACAGGATTCCCAATTCCTTTCGCGATTGCAGAAGCAGTTTCACCGGCTTTCACAATTCCGATACTCATTGCGTTTACGAGAGGATTTCCCTCATAGCTCTCATCAAAATATACTTCCCCGGCGATGACAGGAACACCAAATGAATTGCCGTAATCTCCGATCCCTCGAACAACTCCATCCAGTAAGAAACGAACACGTGGTTCATCCATACTTCCGAATCTAAGTGAGTTTAAACTTGCAATCGGACGGGCCCCCATCGTAAAAATATCCCGGTGAATTCCTCCAACTCCCGTTGCAGCTCCCTGATAGGGTTCTACTGCGGATGGGTGGTTATGACTCTCAATCTTGAATGCACACCCAAGTCCGTCACCTATATCAACCAAACCAGCATTTTCTTCTCCGGCAGCAACTAACAGGTGCTCTCCATCTCGTGGCAATTTTTTAAGCTCGATGATAGAATTTTTGTAGGAACAGTGCTCACTCCACATTACGGAATAAACGCCCAATTCAGTAAAAGTGGGTACCCGACCTAACCGGGTTTTTATCATTTCAAATTCTTCTTCGTTTAATCCGTGTTCTAGAGCGAGTTCTAGAGTTACTTCTGGTTCTTGGGACATGAATGCTTCAAGTTGTGAGTTGGAATTCAGAGAAGCATAAAGGTACGATGATTTTCAAAAAAATGAGGAAGATGTTTTCCACACAAATTGTGGATAAGACCTATTAAAGAACTGACAATAAATTTTGGTTATCCCGGACCAGATCAAGGATTTTATGGTATGGCTCTGATTTGAAATTCCACAAAGATCCTGAAACAAGTTCAGGATGACGGGGTTAGAGAACAGAAATGATATCATCTAATTATGAGTAAAGTTTTCATCATTATTTCTTCTTTAGGAATAGCACTGGCAGGACTTTTAACTTTTATCTTCGTTGATGAAACAATCGGTTTTATTCAAAACCCTGAAGTATATCATCAAGTTCATCATTTTGGAGAAAATGCATTTAAGTGGAAATATAGAACTGATGCTACTTTTGTATTATCAAACATTCTAAACAGCATTATAGGAGTCTGCTATATAATTGCGTCCATTTTTTTTCTTTTGAAATTCGAGCAGCACAAGAAACTCCGTTACTTACTCCTCATCTTTGAAGTCTTGTTTATACTCCATTCCGCATATTGGTACTATCAATGGTATTTGATAGGATTCGATCATTTTTAGATTTCTCACATTCGTTCGAAATGACAAAGCGGATATATTTTTCCCTCCCCCCATTGCATCTGATTTTGAATGTCCTTAAAATCTAATACAGATATTAGAATATGAATATTAGAATTTAAATAGAGGTATATGAAGCTCGTTTCGCAAGGTGCTCAATACGCAATATCAGCGATAATCGCTATTTCGAAACATCCCAGCGATGTTATCTCTGCTGCTGAATTATCAAGATCTCTTAATTGTCCGGCAGCGTACTTATCACAAATTCTCGCTAAGCTTAAAGCTCCGGGAATTCTTGGCTCTCAGCGTGGACTCAATGGTGGTGTTTTTCTTGCCCGGCCACTAAAAGAAATTTCAGTTTACGACGTAATCGCTGCCATCGATGGAGAGGTGTTTTTCTCTTCATGCTTTATGGGCATTGAGGGATGCGGACATATCGAACCCTGCCCTTTCCACAACTTCTGGTCGGTTAAACGTGGCGAGATAAAAAACTGGCTGGAGCAAACCTCTTTTGATGATGCCGAGAAGGTGATGAGTCAGGCTTGGTTTAATGAACGGCTCTCCTTCACAAATGGAACTGTATTTTAATGCAACCAAACACTCTCATAGGACAAACATCTTGCTTTCATTGCGGTGAAAATATCGAGGAAACTGTCTTAAGTTATGAGAATAAGGCTTTTTGCTGTGAAGGTTGTCGGACTGTTTTCCAGCTCCTGGACAAGAATAATCTCTGCACTTATTATTCCCTTGATGAACAGCCCGGAAAAACGATAAAAACCGGGATCGAGCGTAAACGTTTTGAGTATCTGAAAGATCTCGATGTTCAACATAAGCTGGTTGACTTTAAAAACGGCTCTACCACTTCTATCACTTTTTTTATTCCGAATATCCACTGCCCCTCTTGTGTATGGCTCCTTGAAAATCTGCACAATATTAATGAAGGTATTCTGAAAGGAACCGTCAATTTTATAAAGCGAACGGTTACTTTGGTTTTTGATGAGTCTCAAACTGATTTACGATCTATTGTTGAGCTCTTAACAACTATAGGGTACGAACCCGATTTAAAGCTGGAACAGCTAAAGGAGAAGAAATCCGGGGTTGTTGAGCGTAGCCTATGGCTTAAGCTGGGTGTTGCCGGTTTTTGTTTTGGGAATATCATGCTATTCAGTTTTCCTGAGTATCTAAAAATGGATCAGTCCGGTTCCTCCGAAATGTTCCGATACTTTTTTGGCGGATTAAATATCATGCTGGCTCTTCCGGTTCTGTTATTTAGTGGCATTGATTATTTGAAGTCTGCCTGGACCGCGCTTAGCCAGAAAGGAATTAACCTTGACGTACCAATTTCTATTGGTATGCTGGCGCTTTTTGGTAGAAGCCTTTACGAAATCCTTAGTGGTACCGGAGCAGGGTATTTTGACTCTTTTACCGGTTTCATTTTCTTCTTGTTGATTGGAAAAGTGGTACAAAAGAAAACCTTCGATCAACTTTCCTTCGACAGAGACTACAAATCTTATCTCCCTATTTCCGTAATCCGAACGAAACTAGGTGAGGAAGAATCTATCCCGGTAAGTAAAATAGAAATCGGTGATCACGTGCTCATACGTAATCAGGAACTGGTTCCTGCCGATTCAATTAATATGACCGAATCCATAAATGTAGATTACAGTTTCATAACCGGAGAATCTGATCCTGTAACTGTAAGCCCAGGCGAACGGGTTTTTGCAGGAGGTAAAATAATTGGGCAAACTGCTGAATTGGTTATCTCTAAAAAAGTTGTGCACAGTTATCTCACCCAACTTTGGGAAAATGAGTCTTTCAAATCACCAAAAGAATATAACCTGACTTCGTTTGCAGATCGAATAAGTCCTTATTTCACATTCTCTGTAATTAGCATAGCTCTGATTTCATTATTGGTATGGCTTCAGATCGCACCTTCTGAAGCATTCAATATTTTTACAGCAGTACTAATTGTAGCCTGTCCTTGTGCACTGGCCCTTTCAACTCCATTCACATTGGGTTCAACGGTAAATATTCTTGCAGCGAATGGATTCTATTTGAAAAACACTTCCGTCGTAGAACAACTTTCAAACATCAATACCCTGGTTTTTGATAAAACAGGAACTATCACAGACTCTAATAATGCCGAAGTAGAATTCGTAGGAGAACAACTGACGGAAACAGAACTTCAGATGCTTGCTTCAGCATTCAGAAACTCCTTCCATCCCCTTTCTACATCGGTTTTTAAATCTTTAAACCTGTCTGAATTACCTCATAGAAATTTCTTCAAAGAGATTCCCGGTAAAGGCGTAAAAGCTTCATTTGGGGAAACCTGGGTTTATTTTGGAAGTCTTGAGTTCCTGATGGATGAAATCGACGATTTAGACACAGTCAGCATTAAAAATGCAGAAAGAGGATCAGCTGTATATGTCGCAATAGATAATGAGTACAAAGGCTTTTTTAGAATTCTACAAGGATATAGAAATGGATTGCATAAGCTGCTTACCAACTTCAGCAAATTAGGAACAAAACTTTACCTGCTTTCAGGGGATAATGAAAAAGAGAAAACATCTCTTACTCAACTTTTCCCAAATTGGGAAAGGCTCGAATTCAACCAATCTCCAACTGAAAAATTAGAGTATATCCAATCTCTAAAGAAAGATGGAGCTAAAACTGCAATGATTGGTGATGGACTTAATGATGCGGGAGCTTTAAAAATCTGTGATTTCGGAATAGCTGTATCCGATGATAAAAGTTCCTTCTCCCCTGCTTGTGATGCTATTATTGATGCTGATTCCCTTAAAGATCTGGACCTGTTTTTTGGATTTACTCAATCCGCTTTTAAGGTGATCGTTGCAAGTTTCGGCATTTCATTGATGTACAATCTGACAGGGCTTGGATTTGCAGTAACCGGACACCTTTCCCCTCTTGTAGCTGCGATCCTGATGCCATTGAGTTCGATAACCATTATGGCATTTACAACCGTGGCAACACGAGTAACCGCTAAAAAAATGAGGTTAAAAATATGGGCGTAATTGTTCTACTCATTGCTTTCAGTTTAATGGTCGCCCTCATTTTTCTAGGCGCATTCTTTTGGGCAGTTAAAACCGGGCAGTTTGATGACCCGCAAACTCCCTCAATGCGCATGCTCTTTGACGACAAACCTGTTTCAACAAAAAATAAAACGCTAACTAATAAAACGGATTAACCATGGCGATGGACACGTTTCATTATGACAATAAGATAGTTCGCAATTTCGGGATTGCGGCTATGGCATTTGGTATCATCGGTTTTCTTGTAGGACTGATTATTGCCTTAAAACTCATCTTCCCTGATTTTCTGGGATTCATACCTGAGCTCTCTTATGGAAGACTGAGGCCACTTCATACTAACGCGGTAATTTTCGCATTTGCTGGGAATGCAATTTTCTACGGCGTGTACTATTCTCTTCCAAGATTGTGTAAAACACCTATGTGGAGTCCACTTCTTGGGCAAATTCACTTCTGGGGGTGGCAAGCTATTATTCTCTCAGCGGTACTTACACTTCCTTTCGGGATTACTACCAGTAAAGAATACGCTGAACTGGAATGGCCAATTGATATTGCAATCACTCTAATTTGGGTGGTATTTGGTATTAATATGATCATGACCATTCTTAAGCGTCGTGAGAAGCATTTATATGTTGCGATCTGGTTTTACATTGCCACTTTTGTAACGGTTGCTGTGCTTCATGTGGTTAATTCATTTGAAGTACCTGCTTCCATGTTGAAGAGTTATTCTCTGTATGCCGGTGTACAGGATGCTTTGGTTCAGTGGTGGTATGGTCATAATGCGGTGGCTTTCTTCCTTACTACTCCATTCCTGGGAATCATGTATTACTTCATTCCCAAAGCAGCTAACCGACCTATTTTCTCTTACCGGTTGTCAATCGTTCACTTTTGGTCACTCATTTTCATTTATATCTGGGCCGGACCTCACCACTTGTTGTACACTTCGCTACCAGGTTGGGCACAGGCTTTGGGAACCGTATTCAGTTTGATGCTTATCGCGCCTTCCTGGGGTGGTATGTTGAATGGATTACTGACTCTCCGTGGAGCGTGGGATAAAGTTCGGGAAGATCCGGTGTTGAAATTTTTGGTAGTTGGGGTTACCGCTTACGGGATGGTGACTTTCGAAGGCCCGATGCTTTCTATTGCCAACGTAAACGCGATCGCTCACTACTCAGATTACATTATCGGACACGTTCATAACGGTGCGCTTCTCTGGAATGGTGGATTGACCTTTGCGATGTTGTATTACATCACGCCAAGGATTTACAAAACCGAACTCTTTTCAGTAAAACTGGCGAATATTCATTTCTGGTTCGCCACACTTGGAGCCATTTTCTATGTGATTCCAATGTACTGGGGTGGAATCACCCAGAGTTTAATGTGGAAACAATTCACTGCAGAAGGATTCCTTCAGTATCCAAACTTCCTTGAAACCGTTGTTCAGATTATGCCGATGTATGCACTAAGAGCTGTTGGTGGAAGTTTGTTCATTGTTGGTGCTGTTGTCGGTGTTTATAATATCTGGAAAACAGCTACAGCTGGCAGCCTTGAAGCCGAAGAAGAAGCTCAGGCCCCTGCTATGATTGACCCAACTGATGGTCACGAAACCAAATGGCACCGAAAACTTGAAGGACGTCCGCTTAAGTTTACTGTACTTGTATTGGTAGCCATCCTGATTGGTGGGATTGTAGAATACATGCCAACGGCATTGATTGATTCCAACATTCCGACTATTGAAAGTGTGAAGCCTTATACTCCACTCGAGGTGGCCGGACGAGATATCTATATTTCAGAAGGTTGTAATAACTGTCACTCCCAAATGATCAGACCTTTCCGCTCTGAAACTGAGCGCTATGGTGAATATTCTAAGGCTGGCGAGTTCGTATATGATCACCCATTCCTTTGGGGTTCTAAACGTACCGGCCCCGATCTGCATCGTATCGGAGGAAAGTATCCAGATTCCTGGCATTTAAGACATATGTATGATCCGAACTCAACTTCTCCGGGATCCATTATGCCGGCTTATTCATGGCTACTTAAAACCGAGACTGATTTCGAAAGCATTCCAAATAAAATAAATGCACTCAGAACAGTTGGTGTCCCTTATGTGGAAGGTTATGAAAAGATAGCTACCCGGGATGCTAAAGCTCAGGCTGAAACTATTGCTGCTGGACTCCGGGAAAATGGCTTTGGTGAAGTGGAAGGCATCGAAATAACCTCAGAAAAAGAAATCATTGCCTTAATTGCATACCTGCAACGTCTAGGAGTTGATATTTCCGGAAATAACGATCCATTTGAAGGACTGCCATCAGACAGTCGAATGGGTGCAAATATTAAGGAGAATTAGTCATGTATAAAGAAGTACTCAGAACTATGGAAGGTGTTGAGATCTTCCCAAGCATCTCGCTCATATTGTTTTTCGCTTTTTTCATCCTGTTGGTGGCTTACCTGGTTAGAACCGGTAAACACCATTGGGATGAAGCAGCAAACCTCCCTCTCGAATCCGATGAAACTATAAACCAGAAATTCACACAATCATGAAGATTTTAGACGACGAAAAGGACAAACTACTCGATCATGAATACGATGGAATCCGAGAACTGGACAATCACATGCCGGTTTGGTGGCTCTGGTTGTTTTATTTCACAATTGGCTGGGGATTCCTGTACCTGCTCTACTATCAGTTTACGGATGTAGGTCCGGATCAGCACGAACAGTATGAAATGGAAATGGCTGCTGCAGCCGAAAAATATGGTAATTCAGGTGATGAACCTGGTGGTGATATTGCCAGCGTTTCATGGAGTTTTGAAACTGATCAGGAATCAATCGTAAATGGGAAAGAAGTCTACATGAGCACTAACAACCTATGCTTCACTTGCCATGGTAATGCGGGAGAAGGTCTTGTAGGGCCCAACCTTACCGATGAGTTCTGGATCCACGGTTGTTCTGCCGAAGAACTGGCAACTAATATTACAACCGGTTTTATGGATAAAGGAATGATGCCCTACGGAAGTAATGCACCAATTTCGGATGAAGATATGACTGACCTGATTAGTTATATCGCTTCTATTCAGGGAACAAACCCTGCTAACCCTAAAGCTGTAGACGAAACCCGCGCGGTTGAGTGTACCATTGAATAGGAGTTCCCATGTGCCTGAAATTTGATCCGTTAGAAAATACTCTAAAGCAAACCTGTTCAGGTACATGCAAGAACAAGTGTGGTTTTAAAACTGATGAAGATTCTGTTAATACAAAGTCTTCATCAGTAAAACCGAAACGCGTTAGTGTTGAAAAAAGAAATCCAGACTTTAATCAATTTCATAAGGGACCATTTTTAAGCAAAAAAACAACTTCAGTAACATGGGTTACTGAACTATAATTATTTATTGACAACATTTGATGTACCACATAAAAAGTGGAAATAGAATTATTTAAAAATAGAGAATCATAATGGCATCCGTTGAAGACAGACGTATTACTAAAGACACTTACCGGGATCACCTCGCCACTGTAAATGAAAAAGGCGGTCGTAATTGGATTTACCCTAAAAAGCCTAGTGGCAGATATTATAAAGCCCGTAATATCGTAGCCTTCTTTCTACTGGCATTTTTCTTCTCCGGACCTTTTATCGAGATTAATGGTCAACCACTACTGATGATTAACATTCTCGAACGGGAGTTTGTGATTTTTGGAGTTCGATTCTGGCCACAGGATTTACACCTTCTTGTATTTGGTATGTTGACCTTTATCATAGCAGTTGTCCTTTTTACCGCTGTATTCGGGCGACTTTTTTGCGGATGGGCTTGTCCCCAGACAATTTTTATGGAAATGGTATTCCGACGAATTGAATACTGGATTGAAGGGGATGCATCCAGTCAAATCAGACTAAAAAAAGCTCCCTGGAATGCCGAGAAAATACTTAAGAAAACCAGTAAACACGCTATTTTCTATGGTATGGCTTTCCTGATATCCAACCTCTTTCTGGCTTATGTGATAGGGAAAGATACCTGGTTTGAACTCATAACTGATCCTCCTTCTCAGCACTTAGGTGGATTATCAGCAATGATTATTTTCAGCGGCGTGTTCTATGGGGTGTTTGCTTTCATGCGCGAACAGGTTTGCCATTTTGTATGTCCGTACGGTAGAATGCAGTCAGTGATGCTGGATAATAATTCCATCAATGTGATGTACGATTATGTTCGTGGAGAGGACCGGGCCAAAGTAGGTGATCGTAAAAAAGTAGAAGCTGGTAAAGCCACACTTGCTGATCTCGGTTTCAGTGAAAACAGTTCTTTTGGAGACTGTATCGATTGCTATCAATGCGTAAAAGTGTGTCCAATGGGTATTGATATTAGAAATGGTACTCAGTTGGAGTGTGTGCACTGCACTGCTTGTATCGATGCCTGCGACACCGTGATGGATAAAATTGATAAGCCCAGAGGCCTGATCCGCTACTCTTCAGAAAATGCAATTCGCGAAAAAGAAAGAAAAATCATAAACCCAAGAGTAATTGGGTATAGCTCAGTCTTGTTAGTTTTAATGACCACTTTTATTGTTTTGATGAGTATGCGTACTGATCTGGAAACTACCATTCTACGCGAACCGGGGACACTCTATCAGGAACTTCCCGGAGGTCGATTCAGCAACATCTATGATATCAAAGTGATCAATAAAACCTTTGATGATGTGGATTACGAGCTAGAATTAGTTTCACCTCAGGGTGAAATAGTTTCACTTGGTAACGTGGCTTCTATTGCCGGACAAAGTATTGCTGAGGGCAGGTTTATGGTTCAACTTCCGGGAGAAGAACTTACCGGTCTGCAAACCGAACTTACTTTCCAGGTTAAATCAAATGGTGAAGTCGTCGAAACCGTAAAAACAGGCTTCTTAGGCCCTGCGAATTAAGATTGATATGAATATCTCTAACTGGACTAAAACATATGTACCCGTTGTCATCCTGAACTCGTTTCAGGATCTGTCGGGGTTTGCACCTTCTTCTAATCTCTTTTCATATAAAAGACTTTTCCACAACAGATTCCGGATCAAGTCCGGAATGACAACAATTATATCTTAAACATTCTAAAAAAATATACATCATGAAAAAACTAGACTGGGGAAAAGGAATTGTAATTGTTGTGGCTCTCTTTATAATCGGAACCCTGAGTATGGTGAGCTATCTCATCAGCCTGGACTTTTATCTGGTAAACAATGATCACTATAAAGAAGGAGTGAATTACCAGGAGACCATAGATAGTAAAGAACGAGCCAATGCATTAGATGAGCAAGTAGTCATCTTGTTTGATGAAGAGCGAATTGCGTTGAAAGTGATGTTTCCGGATGAAGTACTTCAGAATGCTCAGGATGGAACTATGCAGTTATATCGCCCTAACGACTCTGCCAAAGACCTTACTCTTCCTATTGAGTTTTCCGGAGGCTCAACCCATGTAATTCCTATGGAGCGAATGGATAAAGGTAAATGGATACTTACTTTGAAATGGAAGATGAATGAACTGGAATATCAGAAAGAGGAAGTTTTGATCTTGTAATATGACTGCGACTAAATTAATACCCAAAGTCATTCTGAGTGAAAGCGAAAAAACTAATCGTATAGCGGCCAAGATCCTTCGGAGGTATCCTCAGGATGACTACCATTTTATAAACCGAATATAGAATGGAACTCTGGACGGCATTGTTTTTAGGATTTGCAGGTAGTTTCCACTGTGTGGGTATGTGCGGTCCCATTGCGATGTCTATTCCAAGGTCAAGTTCGCGTTTTTTTGTTCTCACCAGTCATGCTTTCATCTATAATTCCGGAAGAATTCTAGTTTATGCCGCGTTGGGTTTGATATTTGGTTTGTTAGGTACTCAAATTACCATTGCCGGTTTTCAGGGATGGATTTCAATCCTGCTCGGAGTGGGCATTGTATCAGCCGTTATCGTGAATCGGTTTTTTAAAAGCCGCCCCAAGCCTATATCCCTTGAAAAATTCAATCAGAGAGTTTCTAAATACTACGGACTATTATTAAGAAAAGAATCTTTGCCCGCTCTTTTTGGAATGGGAGTGCTAAATGGTCTTCTACCCTGTGCTTTTGTGTATTCCGGGTTAGCAGTAGCTGTACTTACCGAATCTCCGTCTCATAGTATGATGTATATGGCATTGTTCGGACTCGGAACATTTCCAGCAATGTACTTCATGTACCTCGCTCCTTCTATTCTCTCTCTTGATCTTCGGAACTCAATCCGGAAACTTGTTCCCTATCTGGCTTTTTCTTTAGGATTATTTCTAATTGCGCGAGGGATCGCTCTTCAGGATTTATATCTACCAAGAATCATTGCAGAAAGCGTTGAGAGTTTTTGTGTGTTTCCGGGTACTCAATAATCAAAAGCACAGTATTTTGGTATTTTTATTATCATCCCAAGATGAAAAAAAGGCTTCAAAATATTGGCTTGGTTACTCTAAGTGTTTTTATATGCTTACTTATCCTTGAACTTATTTTTCGGATTTTTAACCCGGTTAAAGAGTACTCCTCAATAAACGACAGTGATTTTATTCAGCCTGACACACTTCTTTCCTACAGATATACATCAAATTTAAATACTCAACTTGTAACCATTGATTACAGTATAGATATTAAAACGAATAGCTTCGGATTCAGAGACGAGCAATGGAGTTTTGATACCACTCAGACAAACTTATTAGTTCTTGGTAATTCTTTTTCTGCAGGTTTTGGTATCAACAATGAATACAGGTGGTCTGACCTCGTTCAAGCAAGCCTCTCTGATAGATCTAAGTCAATTCAGATTTATAATGCTGCAGTTTCCGGATTTAGTATTTCTCAAGCGGTAAATAATGGAATTGAACTATCGAAATTAATCCAACCTGATATTATTATTGTCGGACTTTATCTTAATTCTTTAGACCGAATTCATGATCCCCTCCAATACTATGAAGGGTTTAGTGTAAGAAAGTCCGCTATTCCTAATGCTGAAGTTATAGATGGAAAAATTTATTTCTCAGTTTGGGAAACTGGGTTTTATAAGAATACCGAAATATTTTTAAAAAAGAACTCTGTATTGTATCAATTCGTAGAAGAGAGAATTAGATTCGGACTCTTTACCTCTCTTAAAAAAATATTTAGATCTTCACCTGAAACTGCAAAATTTCCTGAAGAATATTCTAATCTAAGTCAGGCTGCTTTTAATGAATTGCTTAGGCTTGATACTTCCGTTTCTTCTGTTATTTATCTTTTACCCATCATTCAACATAATCGTAAATTCGAGATTTTTGAAAATCAAGCAATTATATATGATCAATTGTATAGTTTGAGTTCAGACTCTCCTATTCAATTCATCGATATCCGACCTGAATTTGAAAAAAAAGTAAATAAAGGAGTAGACATGTGGATTAATAATGACGCTCACTGGAATGAAAAAGCCCATTCAATAGCAGCAGAAGTAACTTTGCAACATCTTTTAAACTATTAGAAAGAATATTCATCTTTCCACTCTACAACACTATTATTATCCATAGCTTCAATAGCCATACTTACCAAAATAGAAACATTTGCGCCGGTTTTAACATTGGAATCCGGTTCTTCTCCATTATTTATAAAATCTTTGAAGTCGATCAGGGCTTGTTTTGATGCGTCAATGTCATCCGATACGTTGATGGGTGCTCCTTCGCCCCGTTCCCATGCCTCTGAAGTAGCCCCTGAAACACCATCAACTAATCCGGTTTCCCTTGCTTCGTCCAGATTTTCGAGATATACCTTTGCACTGCCGAAATTGATGATTATAGTTCCTTTTTTCCCCTGAACTTTAATCTGATAGCGTTCATAAGAGTTGGTGGTTAAACTTGTGAATTTGGTGTTTAATCCATTTGGGTATTGCATCATAACGTGCACATTATCATAAGTTTCTCTGCCATCCTTCCAGTAATCAATACCACCAAACCCAGTCACTTTTGTGGGGGTAGTTCCTGCAACCCAATTACAAAAATCGATCTGATGGGTGCAAAGTTCAGCTACTAATCCCCCCGAATATTCCCTGTACATCCTCCAGTTTATCATCCGCTCCCATTTTGGATCGGGTACTGGTCTGCGCCAATCACCGTTTCTATTCCACTGGCATTCTATAGATTCAATATGTCCCAAGTAACCATTGTGTATCATTTCGACAGCCCGATGATATACTCTGCTACTATGATACTGGTGTCCCACCTGAAAAACAGCATCATAATTCTCAATTCTTTTTACCAAATCAATAGAAGGCTGAATGCCTCTTATCATCGTTTTTTCACAATAAATATGCTTGCCTGACTGAATAGTATCCTCAAGAACTTCATCATGTAACCCGTATGGAACCGAAATAATAACCGCATCGATAGAGTCATCATCCAGAATTTTCCGGTAATCTTCATAGCCTTTTGCCCCGTATGTGGCATTTTTTATACAATCTTCAAGTCTGAATGGTATAATGTCGCTACAGGCAGTAACCTGAATTCCATCAATCTGTTTAATAAGCTGAGACAAGCCCGTTCCGCGATCTCCGGTTCCAATCACACCAACATTGATGTCAACAAATGTTTTTGATTTATACACTCCGGCAAAACCTGAGGTTAACGCTACTGCCCCTACTAATCCGGTACTTTTAATGAAGTCTTTTCTTTTCATCTCTTTAAACTTTTGGTTCCCAACCTTCCGCATATTCACGTTTCCAGTGCTTCATCGCTTCCGCGTTATTAAGAATTTTCCCTGTTTTTGGATCAACCTGAATACTACCTCCAACTTCCTGAGCAATGTTTCCATAATGGCATAGCTGTGTTGAAATACTTGCATCGTCGATTGGAGCTTTTAACGCTTCACCTTCCCTTATCGCGTTCGTAAAGTTTATAAAATGATTTACAGTAAGTGCATCAAATCCTCTGGTATCAGCAGTATTGGCAGCTCCGCCGCCTGCAGGTTCTACTTCTTCTTTGATGAGCCTGCCACCCAAATCGTACAATAAATACCCATCACGGTCCAATAAAACACTTCCTTTTGTTCCATGAATCAGAGAGCCCCGACCTCGTCCCATAATGGGAAATCCATTGCAACTTTTTCCTTCCCACGTTATCATTTTATCCCCTTCGAATTCAAAGCTGGTGTTTTGGGTGTCATAAAATTCCCAGTCATCATCAAAATGAAAACGACCACCAGCCGATGTTACTTTATTAGGTAAATCGACTCCCAAAGCCCAACGGCAAATATCAATTTCATGAGTCCCATTATTATGAATTTCTCCGGTCCCCCAGCTTTTAAACCAATGCCAATTATATGGATGAACATTATCACGATAGTCTTCCCGGGGAGCAGGTCCTTGCCACAATTCCCAATCTAAGCTGTCAGGTACTGGCACAACTTTTCCATTTCCAATTGGGCCTCTTCTATTCGAGTACCAGGCTTTTGCGTAGTATACATCTCCTATAATACCGCCCTGAATTTCTTTGATTGCCAGATTTGAGGTAATAGAAGAACGTTGTTGGTTCCCCATTTGGCAAAGCATTCCTGTTTTCTTTTGAACGGCAACAAGCAATTCGTTTTCGTGCAAATTATGACTACAAGGCTTTTCGATGAACACATGTTTACCGGCCTGCATCGCCATAATTGCCATAGGGGCATGCCAGTGTTCAGGAGTAGCTATAGTAATTACATCCACATCGTCTTTCTCGAGCAGTTTTCTAAAGTCTTTTTCCAGTTTAGGAACATACCCTGTCATTCGCTGCGACCATGTTTTGTGCTCATCAATAATTACATCATCCACATCACACATCCAGGTGACACGGGCATTTTCAAGTTTATGAACCGCTTCAACATGAGCTTTACCTCTACTCCGAATTCCAACTACCGCGAAATTAATGGTTTCATTTGGTTTTCCTTTCAGGATGGTTAGAAATCCAAGTGCCAAGGCTCCTCCAAGTCCTGCTGTTGTACTTTTTTTGAGAAATGATCTTCTGTCGAGGTTTTTCATTATTTTTTTCTATTTAGAACCCAATTAATATCTAGAACATCATCCTGAGCAAGATCCTAGCACCTTGTTGGATACCAGCAAGATTCTTCGGAGGTATCCTCAGAATGACATTAATGAGAATTTTCAACTACAATCGATTTATAAAAATATTTCGGAAGTGTACTTCATTACCGTGATCCTGTAGCAGAATATTTCCTTCTTCCCAGGTTCCGAATCCAGGCCATACTTTGTATTTGCTTTCATCCACCAATTGTTGGAATTCAGGAGTATTCCGATCATATTCTAACACTTTACGCCCATTCAGCCAATGCTCCACATGGTTACCATTTGAAATAACCCGTGCATGATTCCATTCTCCAACCGGATTAATAGGTTTGTCTTCCGCCTTAATCAAATCATACAATGAAGCTACAGTTCGACTTCCCGGTTGAGCCCCAAATTTTGCATCGGGATGTAAATCATCATCTAATACTTGATACTCCAGACCAATAGAAGATCCCTCACCTTTGTTCAGGTCGGCATCCACGAAATATTTAATACCGCTATTAGCACCGGGAGTAACTTTAAAGTCTACCCAAAGCTCGAAATCACTGAATAACTCACGGGTAACGATATCACCTGCTACAGCTGATTCTGATCCACCAGATTCATGAATTGTTACGGTTCCATTCTCTACATCCCAGCCGGTACCTTCAGGGGAATATGGGAAAGCATCGGAACGTGCGCTTCTCCATTTGTCCATATTGGAGCCATCATACAGCAACTCCCACCCCCAATCTGCCTGACTGTGAGTTAATTTATTGTACATATCTTTGGCAGGAACAGAAGTTTCCATAGCATAGGCTCGTGGATTCTCTGTAATGATTCGGATATTTCTCCATCGAATTTCAATTCCTTCGTCATCATCCGAATAAATACTGTGTACTTGTAGCGCGATAAACCCTTCAGCAGTTCGGTCATCCACCAAATGTGAAACCGGAATTCCATTTACCCAAGTTTTGATGGTGTCGCCAATCGCTTCAACTCTGAATTTATTCCACTCTAAATGTTTATAAGCTGACTGCGCTTCCGGCATATCTCGAAGTGGAAAAAGCCATCCTCGTCGGGCTTCATCATAAATTCCGCCGGTCCAGGCCCTTTCTGATGGGTCGATTTCAACCTGATAGCCATGCGTTCTTCCATTTTCAAATTCCGGAAAACTGTTACTTCGAATTTGCACTCCGGAATTAGTCTCCGCAGACAATTTAACTTCGTATTCCAGGATAAAATCACTGTAGGTTTGATCGGTCCTTAGAAAAGAATTGGGGGTGTTTGCCACTGTGGTTCCAACAACAGCACCACCGGCTACGGAATATTCCGCCACACCCCCAATTTGTGTCCATCCGTTTAATGTATCCCCATCAAAAAGGGGTTGCCAGGGTTCCTGTTCTGTCTGACAGGTTATAAACAAAGAGCTTAGTAGAAGAACAGAGAAGTAATATTTGAGTCTCATTTGGAAGCGTTTTTATGATTAGTTTGGGAATATACTTAATGCTTCCAAGAGGGCAAATTTTGAGAAGAATTATCTGGTTTAGAATTTAAATTTTACCTTTATTAGTAGTGTTGTTTTATTACTTTTGAGCAACATTAAAGTCTAGACCATCAACAAACATGGCTACTAATACAAAGAGTGGAAGAAAAGGACAAATAAGAGAACGGGTGCAGGTTAAGAATCCTGTAACTGATAGATGGGTAAAAATAGATACCAAAACAGGTCGAATCATTGATCACAAGAAAACAAAAGGACCTTATAAAGGCATAAAAAAGAAAAGTTAAGATGTCTTTAATCTTCTCTCCTTTATCCGAAGACATTCTTGAAGGACCTTTTCAGCCTTATCCTAGAGGTGCCTTCATCATGCTACAAGATAATGAGGGTACACCGATTGTTGATAAAGAAATGGATACCGTTGTATCTGAATATCTGCTCACTTCAAATTTCACCCCTCTTAAAGCAACATCAAAAAGAGCATCTAAAGATTTTCTTGAAAAAATCGTACAAATGATTAGAGGGTGTGGCTTTGGCGTAGCGATATTTTCTGAATTCACAAATTCTACTTCCTTAGCAAACATTTTTTTTGAGATAGGACTATGTAATATGTTCGGGAAACCCGTTCTTATAATAAAGAGTGAAAAAGCAAAAGCGCCTTCTGATTTTGTTAGAACTGAATGGGTAAGCTACTCATATAATAACGAGAAATTAAAAGCAGACTTTAAGAAATCTGTAAGTGATGTTTTAGGATTAGCTAAATATTTTGAAAACCTTGGCGATATTGCTTTTGAAGCAGAGGAAAGAGATCTTGAGCTTGCTTTTGAAAGGTACAAGCAAGCAATTCTTATAAACGGAGATGAAAATTTAAAGAAGAAAGTTATTAGACTTCTAAATGAGATAAAGATATCCGGGAAAAATAAAGTAGAACTTGAAGCAAGTAGAAAAAGACTTCAAAGTGCAGTATTGGAATTTTCTAAATTTATATCATAAAGTCTTAATTATTAACCCCCAAAGCCTCTTTCAATACCTCAAAATTATCGAAGCATAAATCAGGTAAAGTCGCTTCAAATTCAGTTGGATTGGATTTATACCATGCCACTTTCCACCCAGCCTTGAGCCCACCTTTTACATCGGATGTGATTGAATCACCTACATAGAGGATTTTGTCTCTTGGAACACCCGCCAGTTCAGTGGCATGATCAAATATTTTTTGATGAGGCTTCATCACACCTACTTCTTCTGAGATGACAATCTGGCTGGTGGTTTTCTTGAATTCAAATTGTTCGATTTTCATCCATTGAGTTTCCGCAAAGCCATTAGTTATGATTCCGGTCTTATATTTTGATGCAATGGCATCGTAAGCTTCTTTAGCCCCCTCAATCCATTCCCAATGATTCCGGTAGTAGCTCATGTACACTTTTCCTGCTTCTTCATATAAACTCGGTTCGATACCTAGTTCAATAAAAGTCTCTTCAAATCTGCGCCTATGAAGAATATGCCGGTCGATTTCACCTTTTCCATACTCATCCCACAACCCTTTATTAATGTGATGATACGTATCAATTAACTTTTGTAGTGGGGTAGACTTGAACACCTCAAAATGCTGATGAACATCTGACAATCCGTTTTGTTCTGCCTTTTTGTGATTAAGAAGAGTGTCGTCTAAGTCAAAATAAATGAATTCGGGTTTGAGAACTGACAATGGAACGGTTTTTGATTATTGTTAGATCAAATTGAACATAAATCAATTTGGCTCGTAATACGGGCGCAAAGTTAATCAACTAAATACAAAATCATGAAGGGAAAAGTTTTAATTGGAATCGGAGTAGTTGTACTCCTTGTTTTTTACGGAATAAGCGTAAATAACAATCTTGTCGAAAGAGAGGAAGGCGTGGAAAGCGCATGGGCACAGGTTGAAAATCAATATCAACGCAGGGCAGATCTAATACCAAATTTAGTGAATACGGTACGTGGAGCTGCCGACTTTGAGCAGGAAACACTCTCCTCTGTTATAGAAGCACGAAGCCAGGCTACCTCTGTTAATATTAGTGCAGCTGATTTGAACGATCCGGCAAAACTGCAGCAGTTCCAACAGGCACAAGCTCAGTTAAGTGGTGCATTATCAAGACTGTTGGTTACAGTAGAGCGCTATCCTGAATTGAAAGCCAATGCAAACTTCAGAGATTTACAATCTCAGCTGGAAGGAACTGAAAATCGAATTTCCACAGAGAGAAAACGATTCAATGATGCTGCTCAATCCTATAACACCTCAATCCGTAAGTTCCCTACGAGCTTTTTTGCGGGATTAGGTGGGTTTGAACGCAAAGCTTATTTCGAAGCTGACCAAGGCGCTGAACAGGCACCTACGGTAGATTTTAATAATTAATCCATTTGCGAGCGAAGCGAAGCAATCTTAGTGATTTGGGATTGCTTCGTCATTCACTACACTCATTTCTCACAAAAGCGAACATTTCATTATGGCTAAATTTTTATCAAAAGACGAAGAAAAAACTATTGTTTCAGCGATAAAAGAAGCTGAACTGGATACATCAGGAGAGGTTCGGGTACATATTGAGCCCAGATGCAAGGAAAAAGATCCAGTCATTCGAGCCAAGGAAGTATTTGCTGAATTAGGCATGCATGAAACTGAGCTCCATAATGGAGTCATTATTTATGTTGCGACTAAAGATCATAAAATGGCTATTTGGGGAGACAAAGGAATCCACCAGAAAGTTGGGCAATCTTTTTGGGATGAAGAGATCGCCCTGATGAAAAAATATTTTCAAGCTGATGATTATGAAAGCGGTTTAAGAGATGCTATTCTTATGGTTGGACAAAAGCTGAAAGAGTTTTTCCCTTATCAAACAGACGATGTAAACGAGTTGGATGATGAAATTAGTTATGGGGGAAAGGATGCAAAATAAAAAAGAAAGTGTCATTGCGAAGAATCAAGCGAAGCAGATTCTGAAGCAATCCCGAAGTAAAGATTTAAATTCAGGAGATTGGTTCGTAGATCATAAAAAAAGTTCTTTATTAAGCTTCCGTCTTCTCGCAGGTACAGCCTTTATTGTAGTATTACTTTTAAATTTTGCTATTCCGATTTCTGCCCAGAATTTAGATTTCCTACCTGATCGCCCTTCCGGTATGGTTAATGATTATGCCGACATGCTTACCTCCAGCGAAGAGCAGCGGCTGGAACGTAAGTTGATTAATTACCGGGATACTACTACCAACGTAATTGCTATAGCAACTCTTGAAAGTCTTGAGGGAAATTCCATCGAAGAAGTTGCTTCTGAACTCTTCAACAACTGGCGTATGTGGGAAGGTGATCGCTACAATGGTGTTTTGATTCTCATTTCAGAAAGTGATCGCGCTATACGTATCGAGGTTGGGTACGGACTTGAGGGAGCCATTACAGATGCAATGAGTAACAGGATCATCAATGATATCCTGGGACCAAATTTTAGAAGTCAGGATGTATATGGAGGATTAGACAGAGCAACCTCTGCGATGATACAGCTTGCTTCCGGAGAGTTTGAAGGTACACCAGAGGGTTTAAGTAGAAGTAATGGTGATGGAGGTTTTCCAATCGATGTGGTTATCATCATTATTATAATCATCATTTTTATTGTAACGAAAGGCGGTCGTGGAGGAAGAGGCAATCGTCGAAGAACTTTCGGTCCTGAGGATGTGGTCGAAGCTCTATTCTGGAGTCAGGTTTTTGGCGGTGGAAGAAGCCGCGGAGGCGGAAGTTCCTGGGGAGGTGGAGGATTCGGTTCCGGCGGGGGTGGCGGATTCGGAGGATTTTCAGGTGGTGGCGGATTTGGTTCAGGTGGTGGAGGCGCCAGCGGAGGCTGGTGAGAAAAAAGCCCCGGAGTTGACCAATCTCCGGGGCTTAGACATGTTAACTCGAACTACCAATAATTTTAAACCTGTTCAGCGACCTCCTCGGTGGGTAATCCTTTCCCCTTCGGAGCCCTTGTCGTTTCGTTCATGTATTCTTCCTGTGTGAATTCATCCACCTGAATGGCATCGTATCGGGCATCCTCAGCTTTTCTGGCTAAATCGGCTTCTTCTTTTGTGATGACGCCCTTTTCTAAAGCCGGATCAATTAAATCAGGTACACGGGCCTTTGGAATTTCCCGCTTCTTCATCGCTATATACATTTTCTTATATACTGGCGCAGCTTCTGTAATTAAGTTGAGCGTATGCTCGTATCTTCCTATAGCCTCGTTTGGATCTTTTGGAATGTACGTTCCTTCTGTTATGCGGTCGCGTTGTTCACCCACTGTTTGCATTGCTGAAGCAACTTTATGTCCCATATAATCTGATGGGTATGTTCCAATCGGATTCATTCGTGACCAAACCCCTGCTAATCGAAATACCCAGGTTAAACCCGGTACTTTGATCTCACGCAGAATTCCTTCAAAAGCATCCTGTATTCTGTAGAAGATATAATCCATTGCCCATTTGAAATAAACTTCATCTTCTTTTCGTCTACCTTCAGCTTCGAATCTCCTTAAGGTCGCAGCTGCGAGATACATATGACTTAATACATCTGCATACCGACCTGCAATCTTCTCCTTCATTTTGAGCGCTCCGCCATAAGATCCTAGTGCGATATCCGCAAAAAACGCGAAAGAAGCAGAAGTCCATGCTAGCTTTTTAAAATATTTTGAGGCCGGTCCACTCACCGGAGAACCAGCTAAACGACCTCGGGTTATACTCAACATAAATGCCCGTGCTTTATTTCTGCCAACATGACCAATATGCGCCCAGAAATTATCATCAAAGGCTTTAGCATCACCATCTGTTAGTGCCTTTATCTCATTTAGTGCATATGGATGACAGCGAATAGCACCTTGACCAAATATCATCAATGTTCTTGTGAGGATGTTAGCCCCTTCAACTGTAATGGCAATAGGAAGGGAAACATAGCCATTGGCAAAAATATTTCGTGGACCACGTGAAATACCGGCTCCACCTACTATGTCCATTCCATCATTAATGATTTCACGCATCAACTCAGTGAAATTGTATTTCATTATCGCGGTAACTACTGCAGGTTTCGCCCCTTTATCAAGACCACCTGTTGTATATTTTCGTGCCGCTTCCATGAAATAAGTATATCCACCGATTCGGGCCATTGGCTCTTCAATCCCCTCAAACTTTCCGATGTTGAGCCCAAATTGCTTTCGGATCATGGCATATGCTCCAACAACTCTTGTGGCCATTTTTGCACCACCCAGACTTTGTGCAGGAAGTGAAATTCCACGCCCAACTGCCAGTGATTCCATCAACATTCTCCAGCCGTTTCCAGCACCTTCTTTACCACCAATAATTGCGTCAATTGGAACCACTACATCATTTCCATGAGTTGGACAGTTGTAGAAAGGAACTCCTAATGGATCATGACGCTTTCCTAGAACAACACCTTTTGTATCGGATGGAATTAATGCACATGTAATGCCTAAATCTTCCCCTTTTCCAAGTAAGTTCTCCGGATCACGAAGTTTGAAAGCCAATCCCAAGACAGTTGAAATTGCTGCTAAAGTGATATAGCGTTTATTCCAGTTCAGTTTGAGATACAGCTCTCCATCCTCACCTTTGAATACTTCACCGTGAGAAGTCATCCCTCCTGCATCAGAACCTGCATTTGGTTCAGTTAAAGCAAAACAAGGCATTTCAACACCGGCTGCCAGACGAGGCAGGTAATACTCTTTTTGTTCGTCGGTTCCATAATGCATCAATAATTCTGCAGGGCCTAAAGAGTTAGGAACCATAACAGTAGTAGCCAGCGGACCACATCGTGATCCCAACTTTGCTACAATCGCACTATGGGCAGTTGCGGAAAATTCATGCCCTCCAAACTTTTTTGGAATGATCAATCCAAAAAAGCCTTCTTTGCGCATGTATTCCCAGGCATCTTCATTGAAATCTTTCTTTACGAAAACATCCCAATCATTTACCATCCCGCAAAGCGCTTCCACCTGATTGTCTAAAAAATCCTGTTCGTCTTTAGTTAACTCGGGATAGGGCTCTTCCAGAATTCGTTTGAAGTTTGGCTTTCCGGAAAAAAGCTCTCCTTCAACCCAAACAGTACCTGCATCAATGGCAGTTTGCTCGGTTTCTGAAATAGTGGGAAGAAAATTTAATACATCCAACAGTTTCATAATTGGAGCACTTAACAAGTTTCTCCGAATAGGTTTTATGTTGAATACTAACACAAGGGCTGTGTAGGTAATTAGTAACCAATTTGGCGCTTCCAGACCTGCAAGCCCAAGATAACCTGCTATCGCCCACAGCCAGAGTGGCGCGCCGGTATAGGCAAAACCCACTGCCAAAATAATCGCAGCTCCAATTGATGCCCAAAGCGGAACTTCATATAAAAATCCGAATAGTTCTGTAATTGCTTCCATAATATCTCCTTATGATATTGTGATCCTGACCAAAAATCCCTGAACAATGTGTTCAATGGATTCCTCTATAAATTTTTCTTTATCAATTCTACTGTCTAACCGTTGATTTAACACTACTGATATTACTCCATGTAATTGTGCCCAGATTGAATAGGCTGCAATCTTTGGCTCGTCCAGTTCCATTAACCCCTCTTCTATGCCTTTTAGAATAACAGATTCCAGAAGAGCATAACCTCTTCTTGCTTTCCTGAATTTTTCTTTGGGATACCGGCTCATCTTACTAGATTGAACTGAATATATAATCTGATATTTTTCCGGATTACTAAAAGCAAAGTCTACATGGGCACGGATAATAGCTTCAAACTTGTCGATAGTTACTTGATGCTTAGTTGCTCCTTGTTCGATAGCTACACTCAATTCCTCCACCGATTCTTCGATTAAGGTATGCACTAAGTGGTCTTTATTTTCAAAATAGAGATAAATACTGGTTGCAGATACGCCTATTTCTTTCGCAATCTTTCGCATCGAAAGGGACGAATAACCCTGAGTAAACAGTAAATGCCTGCTTATATTCAGAATTTTTTCTCTAAGTGATAACTCTTCTTCGCTCATATAGTAAGATTGGTTAACAGTGTTAACTTAACGAAGTTAACTAATCCTGATAGAAAATCAAGGATTGTTTTTTTGAGTGGTGTTTAACCCAAAGAGAATGAAAGGAAGCGAATCGTCCTGCCTTTTTTCAGGTGCAAACCCTCGTAATACGTTTGAATTGAAAGCTCGGGATCATTTGGACATTCTTTGTAGACATCAGAAACATCCCTGTGCAGGTTCAGATTTTTCTGATGAATCACCTCTTTAGTAAATTCATACAGCTCAGGACTGTCGGTCTTTAAATTGATGGTTGCTCCATTCTTAAGTAAGGGTCGATAGAGCTCCAGAAATTTGGGAGAAGTGAGTTTCTTGCGATCTTTCTTAAGTTGTGGGTCTGGAAATATGATCCAGATTTCATCAACCTCACCTTCTTCGAAAAATTGATCCAAGTGATCAATGTACGCTCTGAAGAACCGGACGTTATCAATCCCTTCTTCCAATGCTTTGTTGGCGCCAACCCACATTCGGTTTCCCTTAATATCAAAACCGACAAAATTTTTCTCAGGGTAAAGTTTCCCTAATCCAATTGAATACTCACCTTTCCCACAAGCAAGCTCTAAGACAATTGGATTATCATTTTGAAAAATACTTGAATTCCAGCTTCCTTTTGGAAACGGGTTCCTGCTGTTGTAATCCGACCATTCGAATACATGCTCCATGGCCCGAATTTCTTCCATCCGTTGCTCTTTAACTTTAGGCATCTTAAGGCGAGAGTCTTTTTACAGACCAGTTTGAATTCTCCTGTAAATACACGATGCGATCATGAAGGCGACTTCTTCGCCCCTGCCAGAACTCGAAGTAGGTGGGTTTCACTTTATAGCCACCCCAAGTATCCGGCATTGGGACTTCAGCTTCAGAGTATTTCCTGGTTAACTCCTTAAATTTCTTATCAAGAAAATCCCGGCTTGGCACAACTTCACTTTGATTAGAAGCTAATGCCCCAATCTGACTCATATGTGGCCGAGTCTTGAAATAGGCTTCACTTTCTTCTCTGGAAAGCTTTTCAGCTTTACCTTCAATACGTACTTGTCTTTCAAGCTCTACCCAAAAGAAGCAGGAAGAAATATTTGGGTTTACTTGAATTTCGTCACCTTTGCTACTTGCGTGGTTAGTAAAGAAAGTAAATCCATCCTCATCAAAACCCTTTAACAGAACGATCCGGTTGTGAGGTCTACCCGATCCATCAACGGTAGCTAAGGACATCGCATTTGGTTCCTTAACCTGAGAATCAATCGCCTCCTGAAACCAAAGTTTAAACTGCTTAAATGGATTCTTATCTACCTCAGATTCATCTAAAGAATGTTGAGTATACTCTTGCCTGATTTTCTGAAGATCGATAGTGTCCATATTTATCCGAAATAGTCGGGTTCGTTACCCGGTTTCCATTTAATGTTGCAGCCAATACTTGGTATTTGAGTCTCAATTGGTTTTTCACCTTCGAGAAGTGCATCTAGAGCCTTTTTGAGATCTGCTCCTGTTGCTTCTTTTCCATTACCTGGACGACTTTCGTCAAACTGACCTCTATAAACCAGTTCGTTATTCTCGTCAAATAAGAAGAAGTCAGGAGTACATGCTGCCATATAATCTTTGGCAACTTCCTGTGTCTCATCATACAAATAAGGAAATGGGTAATTTTCTTCTTTCACCACTTCGATCATCTTCTCTGGAGAATCAGCAGGATATTTTTCTACATCATTTGAGCTGATTGCTACAAATCCTATTCCTTGCTGTATATAAGAATTTGCAACCGCTACAAGTTTATCGTTAAGGTGCTTTACATAGGGACAGTGATTGCATATAAAAGCAACTACAGTTCCTTTTGAGTTTTTTGAATATTTATTCAGGTTTAAAATCCCGCCAGTTACGATTGGCAGGGTAAAATCCGGAGCTTTTGTTCCCAACTCCAACATCGTTGATTCTACTGCTGACATTTATCTCCTCTTTTAATAGTTTCTCAGCTAGCCACGCTGGGATAATAATTTTTCTTGATGAATTCTTTATGAAAATACGGCTTATCTGAAAGAGGTTAAAGGGAAAGCTCTATATTCCTGATTCATTTCATAAATGGATGGCATAAAAAAACCCGATACCCAAATGAAAATAAATATAGTGGTCATCTATGTTTAAAAAGCTACTCTCAAATGGGGTATCGGGAAGCTACATGATGTACACGGGTGAAAAGCTCAAATGTTTCCTTCACTTTTAAATATTTTTAGTGAATTTTTTTAAAAAAGTGTTAACTGATCTCCTGAGCTTTTTTTGAAATGTTCTGTTGTCATGGGGATTCGGCTTTCGTTGTATCCTAACTTTTTGGTTTGAATGGCAAAGATATCTCTGATCTGTTGTGAGAAGTTTCCATCTCCCTTCATACGTTTCCCCCACTCTGCTTCATACAACTTCCCTCCTCTCATATCATATAACCTGTTCTTAATTTTTTCCTTCCGATCGGGAAAATGCTGCTCCAGCCAATCCACAAAAATATCTTTTACTTTATATGGAAGGCGAACAATAGTATATCCAGCATAAGTTGCTCCAGCATCTTTTGCTGCTTTCAAAATATCCGGACATTCGTGATCCGTTAGTCCTGGAATAATCGGAGCAACATTCACACCAACGGGAATACCTGCCTTTGCCAAAGACTCGATAGCCTTGAGCCTTCTTGCGGGCCGGGATGTTCTTGGCTCCATAATTTCCGTCAGGCTTTTATCAAGTGAAGTAATAGAGATGGTTGCTCTTATGCAGTTATATTCGGCCAGTTCTTTCAGATAATCAATATCGCGGGTTATCAGATGGTTCTTGGTAATAATACCTACAGGGTTTCGGAATTCTGCGAGCACTTCAAGACAGCCTCTTGTAATCAATAGCTTCCTTTCCAGTGGTTGGTATACATCTGTGATTCCGCTCATTGCAATAACCTGAGGCTCCCATTTTGGGGACATCAATGTCTTTCTGAGCAAGTCAGGAGCATCATATTTCACTATAATTTTAGTTTCAAAATCCAATCCCACAGAAAACCCAAGATATTCATGATAAGGACGAGCATAACAATAAATGCATCCGTGCTCGCATCCACGATATGGATTTAAACCGGCATCGAAAGGAATGTCCGGACTCTTGTTAAAGGAAATAATATTCTTGGTGTCATCTTTAAAGAGCTGGGTTTTTTGAGAGGGTTTTTCTCCTGTTTCCTCATCCAGATCGTAATCCACATAATGACCCTCAAATCTATTTATAGGGTTATCAGAAGCTCCTCTACCTTTTTTAGGCGTTTGTAATTGGGACATTCATCAAAATTAAATTACACATATATTGTACATATAATTTACGGCTTGATTTACCAATCACAAATAAAAAAAGCCAGGCTATTAAGCCTGGCTTTTAAAAATCATTCTCGTCGGTATTTAAAATACTTTTTCTCCGGCAACCCAGGTTTCTAAAACTTCTATTTGCCAGATTTCACTTGCGGGAATTTCAAAATAATCCTGTTCAATCAATATAAAATCAGCCCATTTGCCTGGTTCTAAAGATCCCAATACCTCTTCCTGATGAGCGGCATAGGCAGCGTCAACAGTAAATGCTTTCAATGCCTGATCTCTTGACAGAGATTCCTTTGGGTACCAACCACCTTCGGGAGTTCCTTCATGATCCATCCGTGTTACCGCAGAATATAACCCAAAGAATGGATTAGAATGCTCAACAGGAAAGTCAGATCCAGCAGCGACAATCGTCCCTTGATCTAAAAATGTTTGCCAGGCATAGCCACCTTTGATACGTTGAGGACCAACTCGGTCTTCAGCCATATTTTTATCACTGGTGGCGTGGGTAGGTTGCATAGAAGCAATTACATCTAGCTCTTTGAATCTTGGGATATCCTCTAATGAAACTATTTGAGCGTGCTCTACTCTGTTCCTGAGTCTCTGGTCTCCATTCTCATTTTTTGAATATTCAATAGCATCCAATACCTGTCGGTTGCCGGCATCCCCGATAGCATGAATATTTGCCTGAAATCCTTTAGCCATCACTTTTGATGCCATTCGATTCATTTCATCCTGACTTACAAAGAGTAGCCCTTTGTTACCAGGGTCATCGGAATAGGGTTCGAGCATTGCTGCGCCCCTGCTTCCAAGCGCACCATCTGAATACAACTTCACGCTTCTAAGTGAGAGCATATCATCAGCATAAGAATCAACAGGACCATTTACAGATAACGTATCGAATACCGGGCCTGCTCCTCCAACCATAGCATAAATTCGGGTTTTGAGCTTATTTTGATCAGCGAAGTCTTTATACATTTCCCAGGTATTTACTCCAACTCCGGCATCATGAACGGAGGTTATACCCACACTTGCCATCTGATCCAAAGCTTTTTCCAAAGCAAGTTCTCTTTCTCTTTGTGTACTTGGAGGAATTACTGAATTAACATATCCTTCTGCAGCATCAATAAATACTCCTGTTGCTTCACCCTGATTATCTCGAATGATTACTCCTCCCTGAGGGTCTGGCGTATCCTTACTGATACCTGCTAATCTCATCGCCATTGAATTACCCCAACCGGCGTGACCGTCTACCCGACTTAACCAAACCGGGCGATCCGAAACTACCTGATCAAGATCTTCGGCAGTAGGAAATTCATTCTCCGGCCAAAGAGTCTGATTCCAACCACGTCCCTGAATCCACTCAAGATCAGGATTCGCCTCTGCATATTCACCAACTTTTTCAAGGGTTTCTTCCAGCGTAGGAATACCTGCAAGGTTTACTTGTAATTCCTGAAATCCAAGCCCCATTACGTGTCCGTGAGCATCAATCAATCCAGGCAACATAGTCTTACCTTCTCCATCGATCACTTCTCCCGAATACATTTCGGAAAGTTCCTCATCTCCTGTCTCCAATACTTTACCATCCTGAATCACTAAAACTGAAAAATTGATTATTTCATCTCCGGAAAACGTATATCCATTCACGTTTTCGATAATAGTAATCTGAGGAGGTTTCGAACATCCTATGAAAACGGTTAATAGTAAAACGAACAGTAATTTCTTCATGTACTTCTTTAATTATTAGTTAGCTGATTTTTATCTAAAAAGTATTTCAAGCTATGATAATTCCTTCAGAAAATAGAAAGTGTTTTCAATGCTTCTGGTTTCAAGGGGATCTCTGACAATTCATCTTTCCCGAAAAAGCGGACTTCTTCGAGGATTTGTTCATTCTGGGAGTGCTCAGGATCAGATCCTAGTTTTAAATACCCAGATTCTTTAGTGACTTTAAAAAAGAACTCAATTGCATGATAAGGCAGCTCTATCAATTCGTTAATATAAAGCAATTCTCCTACCCGTATTTTTAACCCCGTTTCTTCTTGAAACTCTCTTGTTAGAGCTTCTTCTATGGTTTCACCAAACTCCACGCCCCCTCCGGGAGCAGTCCAAATATCTGAATTTGAAACAGGTGAATGCAGCTTAATTAAGAGCAATTTTCCATCTTCTACTAACAATCCGGCCACTCTAACTCTGAGCTTTCCGGAATAGATGGAGTTACTCACTTTCCTACAGCTACTTTACTTTCCTTTTTGGGGATGTAGCCATCATTTGATTTGGCAAACTTCAGACTTGCCTTTACAAAGTCCACGAAAAGTGGCTGAGGATTATTTACAGTACTTCTTAATTCGGGGTGAAACTGAACTCCTACAAACCACGGGTGATCAGGAATTTCTACTATTTCTACAAGATCTCTTTCCGGGTTCATTCCAGTAAGTTGCATCCCATTTTCAGTGAGCTTATACCGTAAATTGTTGTTCACTTCATAACGATGGCGGTGACGCTCGTCTACTAATTCAGATCCATAAGCTGCATGAGCATACGACCCTTTTTGAATCTTACAAGCATACTTACCCAGCCGCATAGTGCCACCCATATTTTCGATATCCTTTTGATCCGGCATTATATCGATAATCGGGTACTCTGAATTTTCATCAAATTCACTACTATTGGCATCTTTCCAACCGCATACGTTTCTAGCATATTCAATAACCGCGCACTGCATTCCCAAACAAATTCCAAAGAAAGGAATATTATTCGTACGGGCATGTTTAACAGCAGAAAGTTTTCCCTCTATTCCTCGACCACCGAAGCCCGGGGCTACAAGAACTCCGGAAACACCAGCCAATTTCTTGGCTACATTTTTTTCTGTAAGATTATCGGACTGAACCCATCTGATTTGAACCTTACAATCATTCACTGCACCTGCATGAATAAAAGCTTCAACAATCGATTTATAGGAATCATGATGCTCGACATATTTCCCAACCAAAGCAATTTGAATTGTTCCTGAAGGATTACAAACTGCTTCAACAAAACCAATCCAGTTGTCCAGATTTGGTTCTTTGGTTTCCAGTTTAAGCTTATCAATTACCCGCTCATCCAGCTTTTGCTGTTGCATTAAAAGAGGAACTTCATAAATACTCCGTGCATCGATAGATTCAATTACGTCGTCAATCTCCACATTACAAAAACGAGCTACTTTGCTACGAATAGATTCATCTAAAGTATGCTCAGTTCTACATACTAAAATATCGGGTTGGAGCCCGCTTTCAGAAAGTGTTTTTACGGAATGTTGTGTTGGCTTTGTCTTCAGTTCTCCAGCTGCTGCTAAATATGGGACCAGAGTCAGATGAATAGAAAGTGTATTAGCACGACCGACGTTATACCGTAATTGCCGAACTGCTTCGATGTAAGGTAAACTTTCGATGTCACCTACCGTCCCACCTATTTCAATAATCACAACATCATAATCTCCAGACTGACCAAGCTTTAAAACATGTGATTGAATTTCATCGGTAATATGAGGAATCACCTGAACCGTTTTACCAAGATACGCGCCTTGGCGCTCTTTCATAATTACATCGTAGTAGATGCGTCCTGTAGTAACGTTATTGGTCTGAGATGTTTTTATATCGAGAAAACGCTCGTAATGACCCAGATCTAAATCCGTTTCAGCCCCATCATCTGTGACATACACTTCCCCATGTTCGTATGGATTCATGGTTCCTGGATCCACATTAATGTATGGGTCTAATTTCTGAACGGTAACTTTAAGTCCCCGGGCCACCAATAACCGACCCAGTGAAGCGCATATAATTCCTTTTCCCAGAGAAGATGTTACCCCACCGGTAACGAAAATGTACTTAGTAGACATGTAGAAGAGAGTGAAGTTGATGGATGGAAAAGATAGTACACTCACTCCCCTTCTTCAATCGAAAACCTTAATTAAATGGGATTATTTACTCACAAGTTTTCCACAACTTGTTTTAATAAATCAGGTTTATCAGAAAAAATTCCCTTAGCTCCTTTTTTTATGACTCTTTCCATAAGAGCTTCATCATTTACGGTATAAACAAAAAAAGGAATGTTTTTTGAAGTAAGATCCTTAGCCCACTCCTCACTTAACTCTTTATAGCTGCAGTTAAACGCATCTGCTTTATATTTTTCAACAAGTTCTGAAGGACTAAGTTCACCTGACTGTCTCTTTTCATATAAAATCGCTTTCGGCATTTCAGGGGCAAGTTTTTCCATATGCCTCATTACACGGTAATCGAAACTGGATACAATCACCTGATCTTCGACTCCAGCCTCTTTCACAATCCTTACAACTTTATCTACAATGCTTCCACCTGGATAATCTGTTACTGCTTCAGTTTTGATTTCGATATTAACAAGAATTTTATCCTTAGTGTATGCAAGCACTTCAATAAGAGTTGGAAATGGCTCACCCGCAAATTTATCATCAAACCATGCGCCCGTTTCAAGTTCCTTAAGCTCGTCTAACGTAAAATCGCTAACTAAACCTGATGCGTGTGTTGTTCGATCTAAAGTATCATCATGAATTACAACAACGGAACCGTTCCTACTTAGAGAAACATCCAACTCAAGCATGTCTGCTTCCATTTCAATAGCTAATCTAAATGCTGAATGAGTATTTTCAGGAGCGTACGCACTTGCACCTCGGTGAGCAATTACAATGAAACCATCATCATTATGGATCGGCAGGCGTGGAATTTTATACTCTTGAGACATTACTGAGAAGGGCTGAACTAAAAGAATAGTTAGTAGACAATATAATTTCATATCAGGCTTATTAATTCTTACCTGATAATAACAACTTTTCCATTATGGCAATATTATTGATTGCAAAATTCTGGAAATGGTTCTCCCCCGATGGAATAAATCCAAAATGGGTGACCAATTAATAACTTCTTAATACTCTAGTTCTGAGAATTAATAACTCTTTTGATTGCTTTGTTTAATAGTGAGTCAAACGAATCTGTGTGAGTGAGAATGTAATACACAAAATAAAGTCCTACTATCGATGTCATGCTTCCAACTATCGTCATAACAGTTGCAATCCATTCAGGTTGAATAATATTGAGAACTGAAAGCGCTACCACGCTAAGTCCTAAAAAAATCTGTGATAATGCAGATAGAAGATGCAACCCATTGATAGAGTGCACTTTATCAAAAAACACAGAAAAACTACTTAGGTTTCGAGTAGGTATATCTACCCGAATCGAGTTCTCTTGAACTAAAGAATTTTTTTCTTTGGGTTCCTCGTACATGTCCTTATTTTTTAACTAACCGCGACAATTGCTTTCTATTATAATAAAAAGCGGGTTTCAATTAAAATTAAATATGTCCAAAACCGAAAATTTTTTCATCTACGGCAAGAAACCAGTAGAAGAAGCCTTATCAGCAAGGCCAAAACAAATCGACAAGATTTTTGTTAAGAACTCAATTAGCTCAAACAGCTACAAAAACCTATATGAAACCGCTTCCAAAAACCATGTCCCATTAGTCACCGTTCCCGATGCTAAAATTTTCAATCTGGTAGGAAGAGCAAATCATCAGGGATTTGTTGCACAGATGAGTAATATAACCTATTCCAACTTCTTCGATTGGATTGAAACTCAAGATCTATCCAAAAAAGTTGCAGTACTTTTATTAGATGGAATTGAAGACCCTCATAACCTTGGTGCTATTCTGAGAACTGCCGCAGCAGCAGGAATAAAAGCTGTAATTGTTCCAACACAAAATCAGGTTCCTGTAAATGCCACTGTTTTCAAAACTTCAGCCGGTACTGCAGGTAGAATTCCAATCATCCGTGTTCATGACACTACTCAGGGTTTTAAAGATCTTAAACTTGCCGGCTTTTCAATAGTGGGACTTGATGGGGCAGCAAAAAATGAAATTTGGGAAGCAGATTTTGAAAATCCAGTCGCTTTCCTGATTGGAAATGAAGGGAAAGGAATTTCAAAAGGATTAATTAAAAAATGTGATCAGCTTATCAAATTTCCAATGGAGCATAATGTTGAATCTTTGAACGCTTCGGTAAGTGCCGCATTGATAAGTTATGAATGGAAACGTAGAGGTTAATTATATAAAAGATACTTTTCTCTTTTTGACTTGAAGTCTTCTATCTCAATTACCCAATCATATTTTTCTTCCCAGTTAAGAATTTCATCGCTTCCACTCAGAAGAAGTAAATGTCTTCTGTAAGTAAATTCTTTATCCTGATTTATTATTGTTGAACGAAATAGTTTAACCAGCTCCAAACCGAATGAGACCGGGTCGTTGAAATCCTGAGTTATTTGAATTGATACCCCCTTAATCCTTTCTCCTTCATACTTTGGGTTGAAAGCTTTTCCAGGTATCGTCTGAGGAATAAAACTGGTCGTATCTATTTCGACTCTATACTTTTTTCCCAATTTCCCAATTTCACTCAGATTTAATTCTATTCCAGGATAACCAATAGTTAGAAATGGCGAGTTTGTCCCTCTTCCTTCTGAGATATTAACTCCTTCAAAAAAGCAGGTTCCCAAGTATACATAAGCGTGTTCAAATGTTGGCAAATTTGGTGATGGAGGAATCCACTTCAATCCCGTTTCCGGCCATAGCATACTTCGCTCCCATCCTTCCATTTTAATTACTTTGACTGTTGGTTTTTTTTCGGTGTTCAACCAACCTTCTCCAATTGCCATCAAGGCGAGTTCACCTAAAGTTAATCCATGAGCTACTGGAATGGGATAGGATCCTACAAATGATTCATACTCATCTTCCAATACCCATCCTGATACATATTCTCCGCCTGCAGGATTAGGGCGGTCCAGAATCCAAACTTCTTTGTCAAATTCTACTGCTGCTTCAATTATGTTCTTCATAGTAGAATTGTACGTATAGAAGCGAACCCCGACATCCTGCATATCAAATAATAAAATATCCACTTCCTTCAACATTACTTCCGAAGGTTTCTTGTTTGCTCCATATAATGAAAAAACAGGAAGCCCAGAATCCCTATCAATGCCACCTTCAATTACTTCGCCATCTGCATAATCACCCCGGAAACCATGTTCAGGAGCAAACAGGGCTGTAATGTTAACATCTAGTGCTAGTAGTGTATCTAGTACGTGAATCTCTTTAACACGAGCTGTGGGATTCATTACCAAGCCTACTCTTTTACCCTCAAGCTCTGATATATGGTTTTCAATTAATATCTGCGCGCCGGTCTTTATACCTGCAGAAGATTCTTCCTGAATAGAATCACAACAAATAAGAAGTGGGAGAAAAAACAAAATCAGAAGTAGTTTCATAACAAAAAGTAAACAGAGTGTTCTTAAAACAAAAAAGCCCCGAACAATTCGGGGCTTTTAATATATTCTCGGAAAAATTGGTTAAGCCTGATTTGCAACTACTTCCGATTCCTGAAAGAAGTATGCGGCTTCGATTTTTCCATTTTCAACTGAGTCGGATCCATGAATGATATTCTCTCCAACGCTATCAGCAAAGTCAGCTCTAATAGTTCCGGCATCAGCTTCAGCAGGGTTAGTTGCGCCTATTAAGGTTCGGAAATCCGCTATTGCATTATCTTTTTCCAAGATCATTGGAACACAAGCTCCACTGCTCATAAACTCGCACAACTCTCCATAAAATGGACGCTCTTTATGTACTGCGTAAAAACCACCTGCTGTATCCTGTGTGAGGCGGGTCATTTTCATTGCAAGAATAGTAAAACCAGCATCCTGAATTCGTTTTGTTACTTCTCCGATTAACCCTTTTTTGACACAATCGGGTTTGAGAATAGTTAATGTTCTTTCTATTGCCATTGTTTAGTTTAATTAAAATTTTGTAACAAGCTTCCGAAGCGTTACTCTTCAGAAAGCATATAAAGATAAGGTTTTGACGGAACATTTATAGACCTAACTACTCCATAAAAGTTGTGAATAAAGAAGGACAACAACACTATTTCAATTGGTCGATTCAACTAAACGCCAGCCCAAAGCAGCTATGGCCTTTAGTTTCTGATACGAATGCCATTTTCAGACTTATGGGGTTTGCCAGTGTAAAAAAAACCCAACTTTCAAGATCTGCTCCAAAAGGGTTTTTGGGTATCACAAATGCCCGAATGAGCTCTTACCTACATTGGGAGCAGGAACCTTTTATCTGGGAGCGACCTTTTCGATTTGGTACCAATCGTAATTACAAACTCGGACTTTTTAAAAATTTCCGATATTTGGTTGATTTGATTCCAAATTCTGAAGGGACCCTTGTTCAAACCCGGTTTTGGATTACGCCACATAAAAACAGCACGTTCTCCTTTTTAAAGTTTTGTTTTGAAAGTATACTCAAAAGACGCTTCTTCAGAATTTTAAAAGGCTATGACCATTGTGCCAACAAGAATCTTCTGCCTTACGAACAAAACACCCCAAAGGCATTAGTAAGAGGGGCAGAGTCAAAAATACGAGTTATTGAGTCTGAGTTAATTAAAGAAACCCGAAGAAAAAGAATTATTAATCACCTGCTGGAATACATTCGAAAAGCAGATGATGAAGCTTTAGTCAGAATTCATCCTTTTTTACTCGCAGAATACTGGGGCGAAAAAAAATATGCTGTTTTAAATGTCTTTCTTCACGCGGCAAAGCATAATCTTCTTGATTTTTCATGGGATGTTTGTTGTCCAAATTGCAAAGCACCCCGAAATAATTTCCGTAAACTAAAAGAAGCCCGAGCTAGTTTATATTGCGAAGAATGTGATCTTGACTATGAGATGGACTTCAACAAGAATACTCATTTAGTATTTACTGTACATCCACTAATTCGTAAGATTTCAGATCTAAATTTTTCATTTGGAGATCCACAGTCTACTCCACATAAAGTTTCACAGCACTTTTTAAACATCGGCGAGTCTGCCTATCTGAAAGTTAAACTTGAAGAAGGAACTTATATTTTTAAGAGCCATATGCATGAAGGTGAATTAATTCTTCATGTGCGTGAAGATGGATTGGATACCGTTTCTTTAATAATGACTGATGACAATTTTGAAGGAGAAGAGGTAACGATTTCTACGAATCCAAACCTTACTTTTGTGAACAATTCTTCCAAAAAAGTAGTCTGTTTCCTCGAGAAAAAAGACTGGAAAGAAGAAGCTACTTACGCAAGTGAAGTAAGTTCAGTACATGATTTCAGAACACTATTTTCCAGAGAAGCGTTAAAGGAAGGAACCAGTATAAAAGCTTCCGGAGTAACCATGCTTTTTACTGATATTATGAATTCAACCGAGTTCTATCAGCAGGAAGGCGACGATATGGCTATTGGTCGGGTAATGAATCATTTCAAGATCATACAATCTATCGTTGCAGAAGAGCGTGGAGGTATAGTAAAAACGATCGGAGACTCTGTAATGGCAGTATTCAGAGAACCTGTTTCTGCCGTAAAAGCCGTTGAACGTATTCAGCAAATCTTTTCAGGACCAGGCTCTTTAGGGGATTCATTTAAGCTTAAAGCTGGCATTCATTATGGTGACTGTGTGGCTGTGAATTTAGATGACCGAACGGATTACTTTGGGACTACCGTAAATATTGCTGCCAGACTTGTTGATGCCGCCAAAGAGAAAGAAGTAGTGCTTTCTGAAGAATTCTATAATCATCCGGATGTAACACTCTACCTCAATAAAAAAGATAAATCACTCTTTGTAAAAGAAAATAAAATCGAACTTAAAGGATTCAACAATCAGGAATTCAAAGTCAAACAAATTCGTCTCGAACGCCCTTCCTTACGCCTTGTGGTTTAAAATATTCCTACTTTAATACACAATTTATTGTAGGTTTAAGCCACCATCACACATTCTTTTAAAACAGATATGAATAAGAAAAAGAATCATCATCCATCGGTCATGGATTCCATCACGTCCATGAAACCAAAAAAAAACGTCGCACTTATTGCCCACGATCATCGGAAAATGGATTTACTGGACTGGGCTGAATACAATCGGGACCATCTTGCTCAACATAATCTATTTGGTACAGGAACCACCGGCTCATTAGTGGCAGAAAAGTGCAAACTCCCGGTTTTTACATTTAAGAGTGGTCCTTTAGGCGGGGATTTACAGATTGGAACTGCTATTATTGATAATGAAATTGATATCATGATTTTTTTCTGGGACCCATTACAAGCCCAACCTCATGATGTGGACGTCAAAGCATTACTAAGGATCAGTGTGGTTTATAATATTCCATTAGCCTGTAACCGATCTTCTGCAGATTTTCTAATTACTTCTCCGCTTATGGAATCTAAGTACGATCGTTTTATTGTAGACTACAGCCAGCGTTTTAAAAAAGATTTCGGTGCCAAATAAATTAACAAAAGAAAAGAGCCCTTACCTTCTTCAACATCAAGACAATCCGGTTGATTGGTATCCCTGGGGTGATGAAGCATTTTCGAAAGCTCGGGAAGAAAACAAACCTGTATTTCTTTCGATAGGTTATGCCACCTGTCATTGGTGCCATGTAATGGCTCACGAAAGCTTTGAAGATGAGCAGATTGCAGCGTTATTAAATGATGCTTTCATCAATGTGAAAGTAGACCGAGAAGAACGCCTAGATATCGACAGCATGTACATGACGGTTTGCCAAATGTTGAATGGGCACGGTGGATGGCCTTTAACTATTTTACTAACTCCTGATAAAGAACCTTTTTTTGCCGCTACATATATTCCTAAAGAAGCAAGATACGGGCGAATTGGATTACGTCAACTCATTCCCGGAATCAAAGGAATGTGGACACATGAGCCTGAAAAAATCCGGAAAGCCGTTGAGAGTATTAAAGAAGGATTTGGAAAATCGCAGCAGTTTGAGTCCGGTGATTTTCCCGGAACCGAAGCTGTTGATTATGCCGCTGAGCAACTTGCCATGCGTTTTGATGACGAGTTCGGAGGTTTCGGCTCAGCTCCAAAATTTCCTTCTCCTCATAATTTAATGTTCCTGCTTCGCCATTGGAAACAAAACGGTGAACAACGTTTTCTGAATGCTGTTACTGAGACTTTAACGGCAATGCGATTGGGAGGAATTTGGGATCATGTTGGATTTGGATTTCACCGCTACTCCACCGACAGGGAGTGGCTTCTTCCCCACTTTGAGAAGATGTTGTACGATCAGGCGCTACTAATGATGGCTTATACCGAAGCCTGGCAAATCACAAAAAATCTACTTTTCAAAAGTACAGTTTTTGAAATTGCTGAGTATGCCTCAAGAGAACTCATGAGCCAAGAAGGTGTTTTTTACTCTGCCGAAGACGCAGATAGCGAAGGCGAGGAAGGTAAATTTTATGTTTGGGACATTTCAGAGATTGATTCCATTCTGGATAAAGAAGAAGCGTCTTTCTTTAAAATACATTTCAATTTAAAAGCGGAAGGAAATTTTGAGGACGAAGCTACCAAACAACTAACGGGACAAAATATTCCTCATTTGAATAAAGAATTATCTGAGGGAGAATCAGAACGATGGGCCCAAATCCGAGCAAAAATTTTCGAAGCAAGAGAACAAAGAATCCGACCCCAACTCGATGACAAATCATTAACAGACTGGAATGCGTTGATGATTGCAGCTCTGGCAAAAGCGGGAGCTGCTTTTCAGGAGACGAAATTTACTCAACAAGCAGAAAGAGCGTTTGCATTTATTGAGCAAAACCTGGTGCATGAAGAACAACTCTTTCATCGCTATAAAGATGGAGAAGTCGCTATAGAATCATTTTCGGATGATTATGCATTTCTAAGTTGGGCAGGAATTGAATTGTATGAAGCCACCTTTAAATCTCGATATTTGGAGCTCGCCCTTCAATGGAATCAGCGTCTTCTTGATGTATTTTGGGATGACGAAAATGGAGGTTTCTTTTTTAGTGTAAATGATGCCGATCAACCTCTTGGCAGACAGAAACAGATTTATGATGGTGCTGTTCCTTCTTCAAATTCTGTTGCTTTTTTGAACCTGATAAGACTTGGGCGTTTTACCGGGAATACTGAATTGGAAGAAAAGGCGAATCAACTTGGGGAATGCTTTTCTTCTGATTTAATACGATCAGGATCAAGCAGTACCATGAGCATGATGGCGCTTCAATTTTTATTTAATGATCCAAAAGAGGTGATTATCGCAGAAGGAAAGAATGGCTCTTCTGAATTTGTAAAGCACTTTCAAACTACCTTTGATCCTTTTAGGATTCTTCTATTTAATCCAACAGAAAAAGACGAAATTCTGTCGAAAATAGCGCCTTACCTGGAAAATCAACCTGCCAGAAATGATAAAACCACTTTGTATATCTGCAGGAATTATTCTTGTGAAAAACCCGTATTTGAGATCACGGATTTATAAGCGCGATTATTTTCAGGCTTGATGCTCACTTTTTTGTATTGCATTCCAATCCAACCAACTTAATCTTTCGTACTTAACAACGAACATAAAAAGTATATGCTGTTTTTAATTCTATCAACAATAGGGAAGCTTCTTACCCAGAATAATTCCCGCGACCGGGACCTGATGCGTCGTATTGCATCAAAAGAGCCGGAAGCACTTAGTGTGTTGTACGATCACTATAACCGCTTGCTATTCGGACTTCTGAAATCCATCCTTAAGAAAAAGGAGGAAGCAGAAGATCTTCTTCAGGAAGTATTTACGACTATTTGGGAGAAAGCGGATCAGTTTGATGCAGAACGGGGAACAGCGTACACATGGATTGTCTCATTAACCAGAAATAAAGCCATTGACCGCTTGAGATCAAAAGTATATAAGGAGCAGAAAAAACAATCGACGAGCCTGAACGATGATGACGTTTTCCATCCTCTGTATTCAAAGGAAAATAACCCTCTGGAAAATACAATTCTTTCAGATCGGGCAAAGCGAGTGTACGATGCACTTCAGAATTTAACAGAAAAGCAGCGTTCAGTAATACAGGTTGCTTATTTCGATGGCTTGAGTCAATCCGAAATCTCAGATGAATATGACATTCCTTTGGGTACAGTTAAAACAAGAATGCGTGATGGCATGATTAAATTACGAGAGCTTCTGGCTCAGGAGATGGCTTAATGGCACAGAATGAAAACACACAAAACTTTGAAGAACTTTGCGCAGCTTATGTTCTCGGTTCATTAAACAGTGACGAAAAAGCTTCGTTTGAAAATTTATTAGCTGAAGCTAGTGATGAGCAACAACAGTTTTATGATGATATGGAAGTGATAGCAGCGGAAATGGCGCTTCTTTATCCAGAACTAGATCCTTCTCCTTCCATCAAACAGCAGCTCATTGAAATGGCCTGGTCCTCTGTAAATTCCAAAACCGGAGCTAACATCCACTATTTATCGCGTTTCAGATATGCAGTAGCTGCATCGGTGGTATTCATGTTAGTATCTATAGGATTACTTTTCCAAACACAAAATTTGAATGAAGATTTATCAGAACAGCTTGCCCTGGTAGATCAGCAGCAAAGTAAAATTGAAATTCTGGAAACCGAAGTAGAACGAAAAGAAGAGTTGTTAACCATTCTCGAAGCCCGCGATGTAGACCTAATTTTGATGGATGGTCTGGATGTAAATCCAACCGGATATGGAAAAGTAGTTTGGGATAAAGATAATGGTCAGGCATTGCTTCAGGTAGCAAATATCCCAACGGTACCAACTGCTAAAGAGTACCAGTTGTGGTTTGTAGTGAATAACCAACCTATAAGTGCCGGTGTGTTTGCCGTGAATGATCCTGCACAGGATAACTTCTTCAAGATATCAGAGTTTCAACAGGCAGGTTCCGGAGCATTCGCAATTACTTTAGAACCGGAAGGTGGTTCTCCTCAACCAACCGGTGATATGTACCTGTTAGGAAGTATGTAATTACGAACCCGATCGAAGTCTAAATTTTAAGATTTTTATTGTACATTGACTGAAATCGGGTAGGCTTTATAATAGACATACATAAAATCAGCAGTTGATGGAGCTTATTACAGGCAATGATGTAGTAAATAATACGGAAGGGTAGTTAATGTCATTCAATATTGAGAAGGTTCAGGGTAAATCGGGGCTAAATACATTTATCAAGTCACAGTGGAATTTTTATAAGGGTGACGAAAATTTTGTCCCTCCTCTTATCCATGACCGTAAAAAGTTACTTAACGAAAAAAAGAATCCTTTCTTTAAACATGCCAAGATTCAACATTTTTTAGCTAAACGAGATTCTGAAGTTATTGGTCGGATTTCAGGAATTATCAATCATAATCATAATTCAACTCATAATGATAGGGTTGGTTTTTTTGGATTCTTTGAATGTGTTGATGAACAGGAAGTTGCAGCAGCTCTTTTTAAGGAAGTCGAAAACTGGCTGAAAGAACACGGGATGAATGCCTGTCGTGGCCCAGTTAATCCTTCAATGAATGATGAGTGTGCACTTTTAATTGATGGATTCGACCAGCCTCCTGTTCTTTTGATGACTTACAATCCACCGTATTACAAAGACCTGATCGAAAACGAAAATTATAGCAAAGTTAAAGACCTTTATGCTTATCACCTTACCAATGGTGAATATATTTCTGACCGGATGGAAAGAATGCAGCAAGCAATAATTAACAGGTACGATTTAACCATTCGAAAAATCGATTTCAAAAAGAATTTCGATAAAGACGTTGAGAGTCTGAAGCAGATTTACAACGCTGCATGGCAACCAAACTGGGGCTTTGTCAAAATTACTGACGAAGAATTCGATTTTCTCGCAGCAGATTTGAAAACCTTTGCAGTAGAAGACTATGTATTATTACTTGAATCGAAAGGTAAATTAGCCGGTTTTTCTCTGGGACTTCCTGATCTTAATCAGGTATTAATTCATAATAAAAAAGGCTCTTTACTGGGTGCAGCCTATCACCTTTTCACTAAGAAAAAACTCATTGATACCATGCGAATCCTGATTCTTGGAGTATTACCTGAATTCCAGGGTAAGGGTTTCGATTCTGTTCTTTACTATGAAGTAGGCAAAAGAAGCCGCCCATTAGGAATCGAGTATGGTGAAGCTTCCTGGATACTTGAAGACAATGAACCCATGAAAAAAGGTGCTACAGAAATAATGAAAGGTGTCCATTATAAAACCTACCGGATTTTCGAAAAGGCGATCTAGCCTCGACTTTCACTTCAATCTATAGTAGCTAAACCCTTCCGTAATAAAATTACGGAAGGGTTTTTTATTGCAATCCATTCTTCTAGTTCTTTCGTATTTAACAATGTAACACTCGTTATTAGTTAGTTAAGTGATAGAGATAAGAGCTACTCAGGAATGGGTGGCTCTTTTTTATGGGCATAAAAAAGGCGTATTTAATAAATACGCCTTAAAAATTTATATGAGCTTATCTTAGTTGCCCATCATCATACTAAAAATGAGTTCCTGAAGTCCAATCAGGTTTACTCCAGAAGGTATTTCCACCATAGCTTTTGCTATGCTTGATTTATTCACATTGGTGACTTCAAACACAGTTTCTGTTTCACCTTTTTCATTCACTTCCACCAACATTGGGAAATTTTTTGATTTAAACTCCTGTGTCAATCTCGATGAAGACTGTTTCATGCTCTCGGGTACATTCTTCCAGGGTTCAGCAAGCATCCCCCAGTTGATGTCGATGCCGGAAGTTAGCCATACAGATACTGAATTATTATTCTCATCATTCTCAATTAATAACTCGGTGCACTCGTATCCTAAAATTGTCCGAATTCTATTGGTGTATCTGAAATCGGTGTCAGAATCAATATCTGCACTTCCATTATTGTCTCCCATCATTCCTGCCATCTGGAAAAAACCTTCCAGCTCTTCCTTGGTAAACTGAAGCCCTTTATTCTCGCCCATCAGGACTACAAAATCTTTCTTATCATTTCTGATGAGCAAACCACTTGCGTCAAAGTCGTCTGAAAAGCTAACCGCCTGATCCCCTTTTAATATGATCCTGTTTGCTGTTGCATATAAATTCATTTCACTGGTTTGAGGAACCCCATTTTCTTCACTGTAGAGTTTCATTATAACTTGTCCCTCAAATTGTGCGAATGCATTTGATGAGATTCCCATCAAAACCAGCATTGCAAAACCAAATAGTATCTTTTTAATCTTCATAAATCTTTTATTAGTTGTTCAACATGATGCGGTAAACGAACGAGTAGCCGTCTTGTTACATGTCATCAGACAGTTATAAGATCATCTAACCCAACATTTACTTTTTTGATCCATCCTCCAGCTACAACGTCATCACCCTCATAGCATACAACGGCCTGTCCCGGAGTAATGGCTTCTCTTCCTGCTGGAAAATGTACTTTGATTTCATCATCTCCTGTTTGAGTAATAGTTCCGTGAGCTCCATCATCGTTATAGCGGATAGCTCCAATAATGTCCATTTCTTCTTTTGGGATATGATCATACTTGATAAGGTTTATCTCTCTCGCTATCAAGGTTGAACTTACCAGATCTTCCTTTTCTCCAATTGTAATCGTATTAGTGATTGGATTGATATCAGTCACATATACCGGCTTACCCATAGGAAGATTTAACCCACGTCTTTGACCAATTGTATAAAACGGGTAACCTTCATGCTCTCCCAGAATGTTACCGTCCTTATCAACGAATTTACCACCACCCACTTTTTCTTCCAGCCCTTCCACACGATCCTTTAGGAAACGCCGATAATCATCATCCGGAACGAAGCAAATTTCATAGGAATCGGGTTTATTAGCCACATTCAATAATCCATGATCTTCCGCTATTTGCCGGATTTCAGTTTTAGAGTATCCACCAAGCGGAAAAATAGTACGAGCAAGGTGTTTTTGAGCCACGCCCCAAAGTGCATAAGATTGATCTTTCTTTGGGTCAAGCCCTCTGGAAATAATATGGCGACCGTTTTCTTCACGCACTTTAGCATAATGTCCGGTAGCAATAAAATCACATCCAAGATTATCTGCCCGTTTCAACAACGCAGCCCATTTAATGTGGGTATTACATAGTACACATGGGTTTGGCGTTCTCCCTCCAAGATAATCATCCACAAATCGATCTATTACCCAGTCGCCAAATTCTTCCCGGATATCTACAATAAAATGCTTGAAACCATGATTTACTGCAATATGCCTGGCATCATTCATACTCTCAACTGTACAGCATCCGGTTTCCTTCCCCGAATTACCGCCGCTACGGTGGTAATCCCAGGTTTTCATAGTGATGCCAATTACTTCGTATCCTTGTTCTCTGAGCATAACTGCGGCTACCGAGGAATCTACTCCTCCACTCATAGCCACTAATACTCTGCCTTTTGTACTCATTTGATTATTTTGCTCTTGATTGACTGATAAAGATACAGCTTTTTTGATTGATGCACTTTCTGAGATATTCATTAATTGCTATCAAGTATATAGAGCTTTAAAACCTATATTCTGAAAACAACGCACCCTTAAGACTATGAAAACAATTTTATCATTTTTAATTCTACTTATCACTTCCGGAAATCTTATTGGTCAGGAAGCAGAACATCCAATAATTCCTATGTATGGCGGTATTTATGCTATTGAAGGAGCTGTTAATCCCGATACAGAAATGGAATACAATATTGTAATAGACCTAAAACTTCTGGATCGTGATAAAGAAAGTGTAAACCGGGGATTAAATAACGTTGCACGTATGATGAATCTACATGGTTTGGGTGGAGTAAAAGCTGAGAACCTGAATGTAGCTGTAGTAATTCATGGAGGTGCGACTGATCTGATTTTGAATAATGAAGCTTATCAAGAGCGATATGAAGTTGATAATCCGAATTTGGAACTGATTGATATTCTGAAAGAAGCCGGTGTAGAACTTTATGTTTGTGGGCAATCACTGCTTTCCCGCAATTATGCTCAAAGTGAAGTTAATCCTCAAATCACTATCGGGCTTTCTATGCTTACGGTATTTACCACCTATATGAATAACGGCTTTGTTCCATTAGTGTTCGATTGACACTTCATATAATCTTCAAACTAAGTTTGTAAAACTAGGACTAGAATAACTAGTCACAGATTTACAAACATTATGAAACATCCAATACAGAAAAGCATTGTTTTTGCTGCATTAATCGCTTATGGTTCAATAGCTCAAGCACAAGTAACACTTCAGAATGAATATTTAGTCAACCCTGACCTTGGGATCGGAATGGCAGATACCTCTGCTCGATTCTGGTTTGATTCTTTTGATAATGAAGCAGGTGCATTTTTTACTAATGTTGCGCGTAACGGGCTTCCGAGTGATGATGAAAAACAAATGATCACACAATCGCAAAATGCATATGGTATGGCTCGTGCATTCCAGATTACCGGAGACACCACCTTCCTGGAGTATGGCCGCAAAGCGCTCGACTGGATGTATGCGAATATGTGGGATACTACTTACGGAGGATGGTTAAAAAACAGTAACTCGAAGAGTGCATTCGATCACCATTATGCCCAGATAGGTCCTTCTGCTATGTTTGAAGCAGGAAATGATTCAGTTGACTGGGAATGGTTTATGAAAGGTCATGAAGCAGATCAAAACCTTTGGGATGACCGTGAAGAATATTTCGGTTACTACGACAACGCAAATCTGGACTGGTCCGGAAAAGATGGAAAAACCTTCGGATCAACAGTTGATGGTATAACAACTCACGCACTTTATCTTTACTTAATGACGGGTGATGAAGAACACAAAGAGCGGCTTCTGCAGCTTGGAGATATTATCGTTCAGTACCTTGTGCCCTCTATGGATGAAATGGATTTTGGTTTTAATGAAATCTATGACAGCGAATGGGGATGGAATCCAAATGGAGGCTGGTGGGGAGGTGGCGGACGTTTTGACTTTACCGGGCATATCACCAAAACGGCCTGGTGCCTTGCCCGGATTTATCAAATCGAGCCCAAACCGGAATATCTGGAAGGGGCTCAGAAAATCCTGAATGATGTATTAGCCAAAGAAGATCAGTACAATGAGAAAATAAGCCAGTGGTGGGAATATGAAGAAGGACTTACTTCCGGAATTATGAATTATTACCTAACTGGTAATGAGGCTTATCTGGAATTTGCCGACCGACAAATCAACCTTATGATGGATAATCTTTGGGATCCCGAATATGGAGAATTTTATTTCTTCGATGATAATGATCACAAAGGATCTTATTACAAAACAAGCTATCACTCAGTGGAAATGTTCTACTACATTTACTTATATGGTAACCTGTATTTGTATGATGAACCCGTAAACCTTTACTACAGAATACTACCAACTCAGGAAGAACGGGAAATCTCGCTTTACCCATTAGCTTTTTTCGACAGCCTTTTGTCAATAACAGAGGTAACGCTTGAGGGTAATGAATTCAGTAATTTTGACGGACCTTCAAGAACGCTAACCATAGCCCCCGGAGAAAGCGGGATTTTTAAAGTAACTTTTGAATCCAGCGGTTCCCTACCCAACGGCACTGAATCTGAATATCTTCTACCAAAAGCATTCACTTTAAATCAGAATTATCCAAACCCATTCAATCCGGGTACCCGGATAGAATATACTCTTAACCGAGCTGGTACATTTCAACTGGATGTATATGATTTACTCGGAAATAAGGTGGCTGTATTAGCCAAGGGTTACATGCAAGCTGGAAATCACACCGTCTATTTTGATGGCTCAGGCTTAGCGAGCGGTATTTATATATATCGTCTGCAATTTGGTGATAAAATCGAATCGCGGAAAATGGTTCTTTTGAAGTGAACTTTAAATTAGTAATCAGAAAATTCCGGGGCCTATGTCATATATAAATATGGCTTCCAGGGCTCTTGCACGTTGCCGTTATAATCACGAAAGAAAGTAATTGGAATAGGACGGTAAGGCTTTGAACTGAGCTTCATATTTGCCTCTTTAGGAGTTTTATTCCCTTTTTTCACATTACACTTTTCGCAGGCAGTAGCCAGATTTTCCCAGGTATCCTGTCCTCCCCTGCTTTTGGGAAGTACATGATCAATTGTAAGCTTCGACTTCTTTCCACAATACTGGCAGGTGAAGTTATCACGTCGCATTACATTTCGCCGGGATAGCACCACTTTGGTATAAGGAATTCGAATGTAGCTTCTTAATCGGATTACTGATGGATATTGATAGGCGTCTCTTGGGGTTCGAAGTTCTTTCTCAGGATCGTCATGAAGGAGCTCTGCCTTTTCCAGAAAAAGAAGCTTCATTGAGCGTTGCACCGAGCAGATACTCAACGGTTGATAGTCTTGATTCAGCACAAGTACGTTAGCGTTCATGTTGCATCCGGTTTAGGATTGGTTGTTGATATGTAGATGATTTTCTTTCGAAGAGAACGCAGGATATAAACAATAAAAAAGGCGTACCCGCTGTGTGCAAGTACGCCTTAGTATGAACTTTTTTGACTTCAATTTCAATAGCCGATCATGTTTAGTAACTGTTCCCTAACATCGGCATTAATAGAAATGGCTAGCAAAATCGAAACTAATAATCCAAATAGGGCATATGAAAGATCTTTAAAGATCATTTTAAGAACTTTTGGCATCGGCTTACCCATATCTATATTGTCCATAATACTCATCCCCAACTCACGTCCTGCTAACAACCCAAGAAATACCCAAGTGGTACTCATTGGGACTGTGCTCACTGTTAACTTGTAGGTGAGAAGAAGTGCATAAATAAAATCAATAATAGTTGCCGACCGGATATCTGTAACTCTTGATTTCTCTGTAACAATGCGTTGGATTTTATCGCCACGAAGGTAGAACAGAAGTCCTAAACCAAAGAAAATAAATAAGGCAAACCCAAGAAACTGACCAACACTCAGTGATCTTGGAAGATAAACAGCAACATTGGCAGCATCCTGCATCACCCAAACCGCCCAGAGAGATCCCGAAGTAATCCACTGAATAGGTAACCAGTATTTAGCAGGCTCTGATTTTGAAAATCTCTTTTCCAGTGACTTGGTAACAATTAACCAGGTAATCAAGCCGGCTGCTAGTGCTAGCCCATATCCACTTAAACTTTTACCCAACACAGATGCGATGGCTTCTGCATCAGTTGCAAAACAGCTTAGTAATAAGAATGTCGTCGAAACCGGCATTCTCATTCTGGTTAGAATTAACAGAAAGATGGGTGCCGCAACCTGTAGAAATGTAAAATCTGTGGGACTTTCACTAAACCCTTTAGACGTGAGACGTTGATAGCTTACATCTCCATCAAAAAGAACAAAACTTATAGTAACTACTACCAGAAAAATGCCGCCAATATATAGCCATAAATGCCACCACTTTTTATCCATATTGGAGGCTAGAAAAGTCCCTATGGTTTGGATACTATCATTAGCGATGGCTGAATATCCTGCAAAAAAGAAGCCCACCCACATGGCCGCTTGAGCGTATGGAAAAGCAATTCCTGCTACAAAAAAGAACAGTCCAATTAGACCAATGAATATTCTTTCTTCTCTAATTACTGTGAAAAAGCTGTTCGGAATTAAGCTCTCAATAAAACTGCCGCCGTTCTGTGAACCGTTAGAATCTGCCATTAATATCTTTTTGTGCTGAATTTTTTATTCTGCAAAGAATACCAAACAGATATTAACATAGTATTACGAGCTTTGGTTTATTCTAAGCTGGAAGCTCTTGTTTCTGGAATCCAAAAAGTATAGTATTCCCTGACTAAGACTAACGGGGATTCTTTTAATGGACATACGGAAGGAACTGATTCTAAAATCAGAATACGAAGAGGTTGAGAAGGTCGAAGGACTACTGAATGAGCTACAGGAAGAAATCGGCTTTGATGATGAATTCTATGCAAAGCTGATGCTCACCGTTTCGGAAGCAGCTACCAATGGAATTGTTCATGGCAACCAGCTCGATGCTTCCAAAAAAGTGGTGTTAACCGCCGAATATGATGGGAAAAAACTCACTTTCACCTCCAAAGATGAAGGACCTGGCTTCGAACCTGATGAAGTCCCTGATCCCCTCGCAGAAGAAAATTTACTCAAACCCAGTGGTCGAGGTGTGTTCCTGATGAAAGAATACGCCGATGAAGTTGAGTACCAGGAAAATGGTACAAAGTTAGTTTTGCAGTTTACTGTATCCTAGCTTTACTGAATCAACCTTCCACTCAATCTCAACAATTCAGTTTCTGCAGCTTTAGCCTCAATCTGCGCTGATATTAATCGGTTTTCTGCATTCAGTAAACTCAATTGTGTTTCTCTTAATTCTACTGAATTTATAGTACCCAGCCTGAACCTTTCTAATGCTATTTCCAGACTTTGCTGGGTGTATTGAAGGTTCTCCTGTTCAAGATCAATAAGAGATAAGGCATCCGCGTATTGCTCATAAATTTGCCGGATCTGACCAGTTATGATTAATTCCTGTTCTTCCAGTCGAAGCTGCTCATTCTTAAGTTCTGCCTGAGCATTCTGCCGTCTTCGGTTTTTATTGAATCCATCAAAAAGATTAATCCGGGCAGTAACTCCATAGCTAAACCCATCTGATTCACTTGATTCTGAAAAGCCGGCACTCGATTCCGATCTGTTAAAACGATATCCACCGCCCAGATTAATCTGAGGGAACCAGTCTCCGGTAATCTCTCTCATTTCTGCCTGAGCAACACTTTCATTGAGCCTTAAAACTGCTAAATCTCCGTTTTGAGAAAGTGCATCATCAAGTAGTGATTGCAGCGCAAATGGTTCTGCTAATTCAATATTAGCTTGAGCCTGAAAATCAAATCCAATCGCATTAGCAAGAATTTGATTTACTATCACTTTAGCTTGCTTTAAGCCTGTACCTGCTCGAATTAAAGCTGCCCGATCGGCGTTGAAATCAGCTCTCGCTTGCAGTAAATCATATTGTGACCCTGATCCGAGATCCAGTTTTGTTTCTGCAATTCTGATTCTTTCCTGAGAAACTTCCAGTGTGTTTTCCAACACCTGATACGCTTGCTGCTGGCCAACTACCTGAAAGTACGTGCTTACTATATCTGCCAGCGTATTCTCTACCTGAATTTGAGCCTCAATCTGACTTATATCTGCCTGAAATTGCAGACGGTCGGAAGTCGCAAACATGGTTAATCCATCAAAGACGGTCCACGTTGCATCCACTCCGTAGGTAGTTACTGTAGTCTCAGCTCCTTTGTCATTCCGGTCCGGAATTGCATCACTACTGAATTCAGTACGGTTATCCTGAATACTCTGGTTAATCGAAGCATCAGCTGTCACCGTGGGTAAAAAACCTGCATTACCAAGGCTATTGTTATTACTCGCAATCTCTGCATTATTTCTTGCAATCCGAATGGAATAATTATTCTCAAGAGCGATTTGAATTGCTTCGTTAATCCTGAGTGTATCAGTATCCTGAGCAAACAAAGAACCGTAGCTCAGAATAAAGCATGTAGTGATAAATATTATTCTTCTCTTCATATGATTATCCTGCAGCCGCAACTTCTTGATATTCCTGTTCTGCTTTTTTGATGGTCTCTTCATCAATAAAATCGTCGTCTGATTTCACCGGGCTAAGTAGCGAATACATTGCCGGAATCACATATAATGTTAATAAACTACCGATGATCAATCCTCCAATTACAGCAATACCCATCGAAGTTCTGCTTTCAGCGCCGGCTCCTAAAGCAAGGGCTATTGGTAAAATTCCCAATACAGTAGAAATACTCGTCATCAAAATTGGCCGGAAACGTGCTGCGGATGCATCCATAATTGCTTCTTGAATGGATAGACCTTGTCGTTGTCTTTGATTGGCAAATTCCACAATAAGAATTCCGTTCTTTGTCACCAGACCAATCAACATTATCATCCCAATCTGACTGAAAATATTCACCGTTTGATTGAAGTACCACATACTCAGTAAGGCTCCGGCAAGCGCGAGTGGTACCGTCAGCATAATGGTGAAGGGATCCCTGAAGCTTTCAAATTGTGCGGATAACACAAGATAAACAAGGACCAGTGCCAGGAAGAAAATGAATAGTAAGCTGGAAGAGCTTTCTACATAATCTCTCGATGGCCCCGATAATGCAGTGGAAAAGGTATCATCGAGTATGTTTGCTGCAATAGCATCCATGGCGTCAATTCCATCAGCAATTGTTTTACCTGATGCCAAACTTGCAGAGATCGTTGCTGAAGGATATCGGTTATATCGATATAATTGGGGCGGACTGCTTTCCTCACCAACTTTTACCAAATTGTCTAATTGAATAAGCCGTCCCTGATTATTGCGGACATATAAACTACGTAAATCAACCGGCTCATCACGGTCTGCTCTTCCTACCTGCCCAATAACCTGATATTGTTTGTTATTCATGATAAAGAAATCGAATCGCTGACCGCTTAAAGAGAGTTGAAGTGTTTGTGCGATGTCACGAACCGAAACTCCCAACGCCTGAGCCCGGTCACGGTCTATCTCAACCTGCAATTCCGGTTTATTGAATTTCAAATCTACATCCTGATAAACAAAGGTCGGATCATTGCGAACTTCTTCGAGAAAAAGTGGAATTGCCTCTTTAAGTCGATCAAAATTTTGGTTTTGAAGCACATATTGTACCGGAAGACCTCCGATCCCTCCACTTCCAATGGTTTGTTCCTGAGATACAAATGTCTGGGCTCCACTCACTTCGTTAACTAAATCCGATAGTTTATCTGCAACCTCCATTTGAGACTTTTCTCTGGTTTCCGGATCACTGAGAATAGAAAAAGCGAATCCCGAATTCACAGAACTGGAAGCACCAAATCCCGGAGATGTTACTGAGATAACTGCATCGGCTTCAGATACACTATCCTGAATTATTTGTACCAAACGATCCATATAATTATCCATGTACTCGTAGGAAGCGCCTTCCGGAGCCTGAGCGAACATACGAACACGACTACGATCTTCTAATGGCGCGATCTCTTTGGGTAAAAAGTTCATAAACCCATAGATGCTCACTCCTGCAACAAGAATTATAAGAACAGCAACCCAGCGGTTTTTCATAAATGATTCGAGAGTGCTTCTGTAGGCATTATTAAGTGCCACATAAAAAGGTTCTGTTGCTTTGTAAAAACGATTATGAGTTTCCCGTTTTTTCAACAACTTGGTTGCCAGCATCGGGGTTAATGTCAAAGCCACAAAGGAAGAAATCATTACGGCTCCGGCTATTACAATACCAAATTCACGAAAAAGCCGACCGGTGATTCCACCTAAAAATAGAATGGGCATAAATACGGAAACCAAGGCTGCTGTTGTAGCAATTACAGCAAAAAAGATTTCTTTTGATCCAATAATACCTGCCACAATAGGTTCCTGACCTGCCTCGATCTTTTTATAGATATTCTCGAGTACTACGATCGCATCATCTACCACCAAACCAATTGCCAATACAATTGCGAGAAGTGTTAATACATTGATTGAGAAATTAGCAATGTACATTATGAAGAACGCTCCAATTAACGCAATCGGGATTACTACTACCGGGATAATTGTTGTGCGCCAGTCTCTTAGAAACAAGAAAATGATTGTGATCACAAGTATAAAAGCGATCAAAATGGTTTGCTGTACTTCATTGATAGAAGCACGTACATAAGTCGTAGTGTCGAAACCGGTAGCTGTTTCAATATCGGCAGGAAGATCTTTCTCAATAGCGTCAACACGTCGGTAGAATTCGTCGGCAATTTCGATTTGATTAGCCCCGGGTTGTGGAATCAGCACTACACCAACCATAGGAACCCCGTCACGTTTCAAAATCGTACGCTCGTTCTGCGGACCTAATTCCGCATATCCTATATCACGAAGTCGGATTGTACTACCATTAGATTGCTTTACAATCAGGTTATTAAATTCCTCAACTGAGGTCATTCTACCCATTGTACGCACGGTCAGCTCGGTCAACTGCCCTTCAATCCGCCCTGATGGCAACTCTACATTTTCACTGTTCAATGCATTACGGACATCAAGCGGAGTTAAATCATAAGCCGCCAGTTTCATTGGGTCGAGCCACAACCGCATTGAATAAGATTTATCTCCCCAGATTTGCACATTGGACACTCCGGGAATCGTCTGAACTCTTTCTTTGAAATAATTCTCAGCTATATCAGTAAGCTGAAGTAGATTTCGGGAGTCACTTTTAATATTAAAGAACACAATGGGGCGTGCGTCTGCATCTGCTTTTGAAACAATTGGTGGATCAGCGTCGGGAGGAATATTTCCAACAGCACGTCCCACTCTCGATTGCACATCTGAAGCTGCTGTTTCGAGATCAATTGTAAGTTCAAATTCTACGGTAATTGTGCTTCTACCCTCACGACTTACAGAGGTTAAGTTCTTAATCCCGGCAATCCCGTTTATTTGATCTTCGAGAGGTTCAGTTATTTGTGACTCAATTACATCTGCATTAGCACCAATATAGTTAGTACTAACGGTTATGATAGGAGGATCAACTGCAGGATATTCACGAACAGGTAAATAGTTAAATGCGATGATGCCAAAGAGCACAATCACGATCGAAAATACGGTAGCCAGTACAGGGCGACGAATACTCAGAGAGGATAAGCTCATTTCAGTTCCTCACATTATTTATTCTCACTTTCATACCCGGACGAACCTGAAGTAGTCCGGTTGTAAGAACTGTATCTCCGGATTGGATTCCGTTTACAATTTGAACATTAGTATCTGTTCTCAATCCTGTTGTCACACTCTGAGGTTGAACAACTCCATTTTTCAGTAGAAAAACTTTCTGCCCCTGAAGCTCTGGAACCAGAGAAATAGTAGGAACCATCAGCGCTCCCTCAATAGTGTTTAAAGTCAACTCAAGGTCAGCAAATGAACCCGGTAATAATAACCAATCTTCATTTTGGCTTCTGGCACGAACTTGTAATGTCCTTGTTTCGGTATCAATACGGGGCTCTTTTGCATATACGGTTGCTTCCAGTTCTTCATCAATTCCCTGAATCGTAAATCGTACTTTTGTTCCAATACGTACCTGAGAAGCGTACCGTTCGGGTACTGAGAAGTCGATCTTAATTGGATCGATATCCTGCAGAGTAGCAATTCGGGTATTCGAAGAGATGTAGCTACCATCACTTACATATTTCAATCCAAGTTGTCCGGAAAATGGAGCTCTTATTTCTGTTTTATCGATTTGAGCTTCGATTAAATTCACTTCTGCGCGTAGAACATTAACCTCATTCAAGGTGGCGTCATATTCTTCCTGACTGATCCCCCCTTTTTCCAAAAGTTGTTCCTGACGTCTTTCCCGTTCTTCAGCCAGTGTTAAGCGATACTCCGCCCTGTTTAATTGAGCCTGCAGATCGCTGTCGTTAATTTTTAATAGCAAATCGCCTTTTTCTACAGCCGCTCCTTCTTCAAGAAAAATGTCCCGCACTATCCCTGAACTTTCACTCGCCAGATCAACTTCTTCATTTGATATGAGTGTTCCGTTTGTGAAAATGTTATTGTCGATAGTATCGGGTTGCACCACAAACACTTCAACCAAAAGAGGTGCATTATTTTGTTGTGCGGCTTGAGGATTTTCAGAAGAACTAAAAAAGCCCTGCACTTTAGGATAAGCCAGGATCGCAATTAAGATTACAATCGCCGCTATGGTAATAATTTTTTTCATCTACGTTAATTACAGTGAGAATATTTAAATTTAACCGAAAGTTACGCTATAGCAATCCATTGCAGTTTGAAAGGATGTAAAAGATTTGAATTTAAATTAGCCCGGAATTCCAAAACTACCCACCCGAAGAACCCGATTATGCAGTCATTAAAAAATTAAAATACTCCGGCATCTCTGTTTTAAAGGTCACTCGTTCTTTACTAACCGGATGATTGAAAGACAACGAAGCTGCATGAAGGGTAAGGCGTTTGATTCCTTTATCTTTACCCGCGTACATTTTATCTCCCACTACCGGGTGACCTGCTTCAGAAAAATGAACCCGAATCTGGTTTTTTCTTCCTGTAAGAAGATTAATCTCCAGTAAGCTATATTTTCCTGATTCCTGTAAGACCTTATACTCTGTTCTGGAAAGCTTGCCCTCTTCAGTATTCTCTGTAGAATACACCCGATGAATACTATTTTCGGTGAGGTATGAACTAATGATGTCTTCTTTTTTCTCAAGTAGTCCGTGCACCACGGTATAGTATGTTTTAACCGTTTTCTTCCAGTGTTCCTGAAGGTATTTCTTGGACTGTTCGGTTTTAGCAAAGATTAAAATTCCTGAGGTGTCTCTGTCTAGTCGATGAACAATAAATACGCTGTTTCTTGACTTCGAATTTCCTTTTCGAACATAATTGTTCAATAAAGAGGTGACCGTATTTTCACTTTCTTTGGCATTACCTACCGTCAAAAGTCCATGTATTTTCTCAATGACAATGATATCATAGTCCTCAAATAGAATGGTAATTCCTTTTGGGTGGAATCTCTTTGGGGACCCTTTGAAGTTTTTTCTGTATTCACTCATTGCTCAGAGTAGGCAATTTTAAGATGGGAAAGCGAGCTAAGTGAAAGTTTATTTACAACAAAAAAAGCCGATTCAAATGAACCGGCTTTTAAAAATAACTAAATGGACCTCAAATTAATCTAACTGAGCATCTAATTGCTTGGTTAGGTGTGTTTTTGGAACGGCTCCAATAATCTGATCCACAACCTGACCATCTTTAAAAATCATTAATGCTGGGATACTTCTGATTCCGTATTTCACGGATACTTCCGGATTGTGATCTACATTCACTTTTCCAATTTTTGCTTTACCTGCATATTCACCAGCCATTTCCTCTACAACGGGTCCAATCATGCGGCAAGGTCCGCACCACTCTGCCCAAAAATCCACCAATACGGGATGTTCTGACTTTAATACTTCTTCTTCAAAATTGCTGTCAGTAAATTCTACTGTGTTAGCCATAACTGTTACCTTTATTTAATTAATACTTTCTTCAATTTCGGATATGAATATCTGAATTTATTACCCCTTTTACACATTGTTTATCATTATCGGGAAGATTGCATTCGCTTATGAGACAAATATTCTTTTCTATTTTCTTACGCATATTTTAAACTAACAAAAGGTGGTGCGGCGCCACTTCAAAGTATTCATCAATTTGTCAGTACTAACTCAACCGACTCCTCGCCAAGTACATCCTTCAGGCCTTTCAACAATTCATCATTCGGCTCTACCACGAAATTCCGGATATTCATTTTGATGGGAGCATTGGCTTCTTTGCTATGCACCGCCATCTTTACCATCGTAGTTCCTTTATTAAGCTCAAATAAAGACTGCATTTGATTGAGATCGTCATTGGTGAGACCATCCGTTACGACATCAAGCTTTAACCGAAGTCGATCCTGAAATTTTTCGCGCAGATTCTCAACCCGCTCCATATTCGTAACAATTAAGCTATTTCCACGCTCACGTATACTATAGCGACCGGTAAAATAGATTACGTTATCGACCTCAAGCAAGGCAGAAAATTTATCGAATTCCTTACTGAACACACATACTTCCATCGAAGAGTACAAATCCTCAACCATCAGAAAAGCTATAGGCCTACCTTTTTTATCCACGATTTGCCGCTTCCCGGTTATAATCGCAATAAACCTTAATTCTGATTCATGCTTTAATTGCTGAATAGTTTCTTCCTTCAGGTTCTGTTTCCCAAATAGCTTTATATCTTCTTTAAAACGGTTTAACGGATGTCCGCTCAGATACAGACCAATCAATTCACGCTCTTTGTTAAGTCGCTCAATCGTACTCCATTTTGGAACCTCTTTTAATTTTGGTTCCTGAAGTATTCCACCGCCTGATCCGCCACCAAAAAGATTAACCTGATTCAAACGTTGCTCTTCTTGTTTTCTGGAGGCAAAGGCAAGAATATCTTCAACGCCGAATAATAACTTCGCCCGGTTGTCTTCTAAATCATCAAAAGCGCCTGCCTGGATTAAACTCTCCAGAGTGCGCCGGTTACACACACGAGGATCTACTCTGGAAGCAAAATCGAATACCGTTTTAAATAATCCATTTTCTTCGCGCTCTTCCACAATATGAGCAATAGCAGAAGACCCAACACCTTTAATTGCCGACATCCCATATTGAACGCGTCCATCTCTCGCGGTGAACTTACCTCTGGCTGTATTGATATTTGGTGGATCCAGAGGAATATTCATTTTGTGACATTCCTCAATGAACGACGCTATTTTTTTGATGTCGTTCATATTATGCGTCATTACTGCAGCCATATATTCCGCCGGGTAATTTGCTTTGAAATACATGGTGTGATACGCCACTACCGAATAAGCCGCAGAGTGAGATTTGTTGAATCCATAGCCCGCAAACATGGCCATCTTATCGAACACTTCCTTTGCTGTCTTCTCTTCATATCCAAGCTCTTTTGCCTGCTTCACAAACTTCTCTTCTTCAGGTGGAAGCAGCTCGGGCTTTTTCTTACCCATGATACGGCGAAGTACATCTGCTTCTCCCAACGTGTAGCCACCCATTTGCTGTGCTACTTTCATGATCTGCTCCTGATAAATCATGATACCATAGGTTGGTTCTAAGAGAGCTCTGAGGTCTTCATGATCATACTCTACTTTCTCGCGACCGTGCTTTCTTTCAATATAGTTTGGAATAAACTGCATTGGTCCGGGACGATACAAAGCATTCATAGCTATCAAATCGTTGATATCCGTTGGCTTCAGATTATGAAGATGTTTACGCATTCCTTCACTCTCAAACTGAAACGTACCTAAGGTGCCACCCTTCTGATATAATTTGTAGGTGACCGGGTCGTCTAAGGGAATATCATCCAGATTATATTCTTTGCCATGATTTTCTTTAACAAAACCGATTGCTGTTTTTAGGATGGAAAGAGTTTTCAAACCCAGAAAATCCATCTTCAACATTCCGGCGTATTCGATCACACTTCCATCAAACTGAGTCACCGTAAGATCGGCGTCTTTGGCAGTACTCACCGGAATAAACTCGGTCAGACTATCCGGAGCAATGATAATTCCCGCAGCATGAATTCCCGTATTTCGAACGGAACCTTCCAGCACATGTGCCATCTTCAGCGTCTCTGCTTCCAGACCTTCACCCGCTTTGATGTCTCGTAGTTCTTTCACTTCTGAAAATGCATCATCCAGCGAAGTCCCGGGTCGTTCAGGAACAAGTTTTGCAATTCGATCGGCATCCGCTAAATCCAGATCCAGTACACGCGCTACATCACGAACTGAAGACCGGGCTGCCATCGAACCAAACGTGATGATATGCGCTACCTGATCCTTGCCATATTTGTCTACCACATACTCAATCACTTTCTGGCGACCATCATCATCAAAATCGATATCAATATCCGGCATGGATACACGCTCAGGATTCAGGAATCGCTCAAAAAGAAGATCGTACTTCAGTGGATCGATGTTGGTGATCCCTGTACAATAAGCCACAACCGAACCGGCCGCAGAACCCCGTCCCGGACCTACATATACCCCCATATCACGTGCCGCTGCAATGAAATCCTGAACAATCAAAAAGTAGCCGGGAAAGCCCATGCTTTTAATAATTCCTAACTCCAGATCGATACGCTCTTTTACTTCATCGGTAAAATCAGGGTATCGGGTTTTAGCTCCTTCAAGGGTCAGGTGACGTAAATAATCATCTTCATCTGCAAACCCTTCCGGAATATCAAACTTTGGAAGAATTACATCCCGTGCCAGTTTGATCGGCTCAATCTTATTTACAATTTCCTGCGTATTCGCAATGGCTTCCGGCATATCCGGGAACAGCTCTACCATCGCATCAGTATCTTTGAAATAGAACTCCTCATTTGGAAATCCATATCTGAATTCTCTTCCCCTGCCAATGGGTGTGCTCACCAACGTGCCATCATCAATACAGATGAGTGCATCATGAGCTTTGGCATCTTCCTGCTCCAGATAAAAGGCGTTGTTACTGGCAACCAGCTTTACTCCGTATTTATCCGAAAATTCTTTGAAGACTTCGTTTACCCGCTGCTCTTCATCTAGACCGTGATTGATAACTTCGAGATAGAAATCATCCCCGAATACTTCCATCCACCATTTTAGTTCTTCTTCCGCAAACTCTTCTCCTTTGTTCAGAATCAAATCACCCAGTAAACCGCGAGTATTCCCACTCAGACAAATCAGATTCTTGCTGTACTGCTTAATTACTTCCTTATCAACACGTGGAAATTTGTAGTAATAGCCCTCCGTAAAACCAACAGAACATAGTTTAGCCAGGTTTTTATACCCTTCCTGATTTTTAGCGAGCATTGGGATTTGATATCTCCGGTCCCGGTTTTCGCGGGTAAATTTCTTCTGAAGACGATCATCCACTACAAAAAACTCACATCCTACAATCGGTTTGATACCTGCTGATTCTGCCGCGGAAACAAAAGCAAAGGCACCATACATGTTTCCTTTATCGGTAAGTGCAACAGCAGGCATACCCAATTCTTTAGCTTTGCCAACCAGATCTTTTACTCCGGCTGTAGCCTGTAATACAGAATATTTAGAATGGCAATGGAGATGCGTAAAAACTACATCTTCATCAAGTTTTACTTCCGGTTCCGAGGGAGTTGAACCTTCCGTGGTACTCTGAAGTGTGGTGTCCTCTTTTTTTTTCAACCGTGATGGGGACACCAGATCGATATAGTTCTCCCGAACAATATAACCCTGAGACGATTCATAGAGTTTGGCATCCAGCGGGAAATTTACATTGATCACTCCCAACCGAACCAGTTCCAGAAAAGCACGGGTTGTGGCTTCTACATCTGCTGCTGCATCGTGTGCATCTTCAAACCCTTTATCGAATAGTTTATGGTGCAGCTCGCCTAATGTTGGCCACTTAAATCCACCCCTGCCATTTGGGATACCAACATACTCGGTACTTTCATCCTTGGTATCAATTTTGGGCTTGTCTATGATCGCAGATGGAATCTTCTTTCGAAGAAACTCGGCACCCATCACACTTTCATCAAAGGATACATTGTGCCCGATCAGGAAGTAAGCTCTGTCTATATCCTTGCGAAATTCTTTCAGTACAAATTCCAGATCGTGCCCTTCTTTATGCGCACGCTTAGTGGAAATACCATGGATTTTTTCTGAATTGAAGGGAATCGTAAATCCTTCCGGCTTCACAATGTAATTCCCGCTGCTCATCAACTTTCCGGTATGATCGTGTAGCTGCCAGGCTAACTGAACCAGACGTGGCCAGTTATCAAAATCGGTAATGGGTGCGGAATAGTCGCGGGGTAACCCCGTGGTTTCGGTATCAAAAATCAGATACATAAAATGCCTTTGCTGCGTGCGTGATCTACTGAATTACTATGCTGAATATAGTATACAAAACAGACCTTATCTCAGGAAGTTTTCCACAAGTTGTTAAGGGATTAATTTTTCAAAGAACTAAAAAAGACATTTACATTCTCAATCATTACACATATAATGCACATATAATTATATGTAAGGAGAATTGACTAATGAAAGGACTAACATCGTATGCAACGCAGGCACCTGAAGACGACTCAGAAATGCATAAGCTATCCCGGAAAATCGAAACCGGGTTCCCTTCACCTGCAGGAGATCACCTCGAAAAAGCGTTAAGTCTGGAAGAACTTATCGTTCGCAGACCAACTTCCACTTTTTATGTTCGGGCAGAAGGAAATGCCATGAAAGCCTCTGGAATTTATGATGGAGACATCCTCGTTGTCGATCGCTCTCTGACCGCAAGAAACGGCTCAATAATTATTGTTTCTCTGAATGAAGAAGTCATTATCCGACGGCTTGTGAAGAAGGGAAACCGAATTTTTCTGGTTTCGGGAGATGTGAGGTACGCTCCCATCCCCATTAATGAAGGCACCGAATGGATGGTTTGGGGAGTGGCCACACATTTGATTCACCGCTTCAGAAATCGGAAAGAAGGTGCAGAACAAGAGGAGAAGAGCTATGAGTTTGGATAAAGCAAAGGGTCAAAGGGTCAAAGGGTCAAAGGGTCAAAGGGTCAAAGGGTCAAAGGGTCAAAGAAATAAACGCTAATAAGATGAGGAAACAGCTATGAATACAATTAAGAATTATCGGGATCTACTAGTATGGCAGAAAGCTATGGTACTTGTTAATAAGGTATATAAGTCATTATCAAATTTTCCGGATACTGAAAAATTTGCTTTGTGTAGTCAATTAAGAAGAAGCGCCATTTCAATTCCTTCAAATATTGCAGAAGGTTATGGAAGAAGCTCTACAAAAGATTACATACGATTCCTTCATATTGCGATGGGGTCGTTATTCGAAATGCAGACCCAACTTGAAATCTCACTTAATCAGCAATATATAAAAAAAGAGTACTTCGACATTTTGTTTGAGGACTGCAGAGAAATTGAACGAATGCTGAGTTCCTTAATCCATAAACTAAAATAACCTGTGCTTCTGTGCTTCTGTGCTTCTAACATATGAACCTCAAATTTCTACCATCTCATCCCCGGAATCTGGCTTATGCCATGGTCGATTGCAACAATTTTTATGCATCGTGCGAGCGGGTCTTTGACCCATCCCTGAATAACAAACCCATCGCTATTCTTTCGAATAATGATGGTTGTGTCATTGCGCGGTCTCAGGAAGCTAAAGATATCGACATACCCATGGGAGCACCCGAATTTAAATACCGGAAACAGTTTAAAGAAAAAGGGGTCGCCATACGCTCTTCGAATTATGCTTTGTATGGAGATATGTCGCACCGGGTGATGGAAACTTTGCGGTATCTTACTCACGATATCGAGGTGTACAGCATTGATGAAGCTTTTGCAGAACTTTCTACTAATATTTATCCCAGCCTGAACGAATATGGTGAAGTAATCAGAAATACGATTGATCAATGGACCGGACTACCTGTATCGGTAGGTATCGCACCCAGCAAAACACTGGCGAAAATTGCGAATCATATTGCTAAGAAAAACCCGGAGTTTGATCATGTACTGGATCTCACTGATCACCCCCACATAGACACTTTTCTGGAAAAAACTCCCATACAGGATATCTGGGGAATAGGCCAGGGACTTACGATTAGGCTGAATAGATATGGCATCAATAATGCATTGGATTTGAAGAAAACCATTAACAACAAAAAATGGGTTCGAAAACATCTGGCCGTTACCGGGTTGCGGACTGTACTGGAACTGAATGGATTTCCATGCTCGGGATTAAGTGACGGTCGTGATTCACGTAAGGGCATCCTTACCTCACGGATGTTTGGAAAACCACTCTATGATCTTTCGGATGTACAGGAAGCTGTTGCCACTTTTGTGAGCCGGGCTGCTGAAAAACTCCGGGCACAAAACTCTGTAGCTTCCAATATTCATGTGAATTTAATTGGGGATAAGTATGAGAATATCCGCGGGAAATATAAATTTGGTGCCGGGTATCCAATGAAAGTCCCTACAGCACATACTCCAACTATGATTAAAGTCGCAAAAGCACTGACGGCTTACGCTTTCGAAGAGGGCAGAAAATACAAGAAAGCTGGAATCATGCTCACTGGAATTGTTCCCAATAGCGAAATTCAAATGGATCTCTTCGATCCCGAATTATACACTCAGCGGCAGTTTCGGCTTATGGAATGCATTGATAAGATTAACTCCCGGTTTGGTAGAAACCATACTTCCTTTGCCGCAACCGGACTCCACAAAAAGGGTGACCATCGCAATAAATGGCTGATGAACCAAAATTACCTGAGTAATCGCTACACCACCCGGTGGGATGAGTTGATGGTGGCGAAAACGGAAATATCCTAAAAATCGTCATATTGAGGACACCTCCGAAGTATCTGCACAATCATATAGCTTTGAAGATTTCTCACATTCGTTCGAAATGAAAAACCTCGAAGGATTTGTGAGGAGCGCTAAAATTAATAACTATTTGAAATGTATTCGACGAAGCAATCCCGTAGATTTGGGCAGAAATCAAAGATTGCTTCAGGCTTGCTACGCTGAAGCCTTCGCAAAGACGTTAAAAGTATACCCATGTCACTACTCCTTATCGCAAAAAACCGGGATATGAACCCATGGAAGGAAGCCCTCCTGAAGGTTGATAACAATCTGGATATCGAAGTCTGGCCGAGGATAGAAAATAAAGACCGGGTTACTTTTGCAGTGAGTTGGAATCACCCGGAAAAAGTACTGGACGGTTATCCAAACCTAAAAGCAGTGACTTCTTTAGGCGCGGGAGTTGATCACCTTTTAAAAGATCAGTCTATTCCGGAAAGTGTCCAGCTCGCACGAGTGATGATTCCTTCCCTCAAATCACAGATGAGTGAATATGTATTGAATGCGGTTCAAAATTATCGCTTTCATACAGCACGATATGTCGATCAAAAGAAAGAAGCTTACTGGAGTAAACATGACCCTGTTCCAAAAAAAGATTGTGTAGTCGGAATTATGGGGGTGGGTGAAATAGGTTCTGCTGTGGCAGAATGGTTAATAGTTAACGGGTACAAGGTTAACGGTTGGTCAAGATCAAAAAAGAATATTGATGGTGTTGAGTGTTTTGATGAACATAGACTGGATGAATTTCTGTCCGCGACAAACATCTTAGTATGTCTTCTTCCGCTTACTAACGAAACTGCGGGTATCCTTGAACTAGACTTGTTTAAGAAACTGAAATCTCCGGCTTTTTTGGTTAATGTCGCACGCGGAGCTCATCTTGTGGAAGAGGATTTAATCTATGCGTTGGATACCGGTGTACTGAAAGGAGCGTGTCTCGATGTATTTGAAGAAGAGCCCTTACCGACAAATCACTTATTCTGGAATCGCCCGAATATTATGATTACTCCTCATATTGCCTCAATCACCGATCCTGCAGAAGCAGCTGAACTAATTGTAGAGAATTATAAACGAAGTCTTTCGGGGATGGAATTATTGAATGAGGTTGAGAGAGATAGGGGGTATTAAGTTACCTTTCCTAAATAATATTATGACCAGGTTTATGTTATCATCATCTAACAATAACATGCACATTATACTTAGAATGAAATATTTAAGTATTCTTTCTCTATTCCTTCTTTTTGCTGTGACCTCATGTTCTTCTATAACAGGAACAGGTGAATTCAATCAATTAAGAAGTAAAGCAGATGATTCTTCACTTTCAGCAGATCAGCGTGATTTACTATTGTCTAATGCAACTTTACTCGCCTATCAGGAACAGTTAAAAGATGATTCTACCTTTATTGACTTATCTGATGAGTTAATCAATTTTTATTACGATGTATTGGTTACAGTTGCCACCTCGGAAGACGGATCAGAATATGAAGTAACATCTACCCTTAAGTCTTTTTCTTACATCAATCTCTATTCATTAATTGCAAAACCTAAAGCCGATGTTCCATTTATAGAAGTATGGCAGGATTCTGTAGCAGAAACCGGGATAAATTCTATTGATGCTATTTTGTCTGAGAAAGGATTCGAGATTTCAGGAATCTTGTTTGGGGACACATTCGTATTTGAAAATAAAGTACCAACCAATACGGTTCGAATAGCTGATTTACTAGAAGAAACGAATCATTTTGGATATGCAGAAATTAACAGTTTGATTGGGGATGGAGGTACTATAATTGTGGAAAGAAAACGTCAGAGAAATGAGTATTTAAAGGTAACATACGTATTCGGATATGGAGACTGCCCCTCTGGTTGTATCTATCACGATTATTATGAATTCCATGTATATACTGATGGAAAAGTGGACTTTATAGGCAAGACTATTAATAGCCCACGGCCTTAAGAAAACAACTTAACCACGCTATACCCAATCCAAACAAAAAGAAGGCCCAGCAGTACCTGACCACCAATATTCAGTAAGGCCGCCATCATTTCCCCTTCCCTGCCCAACAAAAATGTATCATTGATAAAGGTGGAAAAGGTGGTGAATCCTCCCAGGAAACCTACAAAAATGAACAAGCGAAGCTCGACATTCATCCAGCTTTTTAATTCAAAAAATCCGGCCAGTAATCCGATCATCAAACAGCCAATAATATTAACTGCAAAGATGCCCAGAGGAAATTGTTCCGGTTTTAGATATTCATCAATTGAAACAGACAAGAGATAACGACTGGTTGCCCCTAAGAACCCCCCGGCTCCAACAGAAAGAAGACTAATAAGACTGAAATGACTCATGTAAAAATCCGGTAAATATCTTTTCGGTTAGCAACCCGAGCAAAAATAACAGTCTCACCTTCAATAAAAACCCCGATTCGTAAATCTCCAACTCTTATTCTGTAAGCATTGGAAAACCCAACTAGCTTTTTTGCTGATGAGAGCTCAGCTATAGAGCCAATCTCTTTGGTTGTATCAATTGTTTTAAGGATTGCTGATTTGTCTTTAGGACGTTTATTCTTGTCCAGATCTTTGGAAAACTTCTTAAGAAACTCAACCTTCATCAGTTCTTAAGTTTATAACGAACCTCATCTTCAGTAACTTTTTCTGAGGTATCAACTACCTCCTTCATTAACACCGAAAGCCCAATATCCTCTTTATCTTCTTCGCTTAGAACTTTTAACTCAATCCCATGTTGTTCCAACAACCGAGTAATAAATTCTAATTCCTCTTTATTCTTAGGATGTACAACTATTGAGCTCATGACTTACTCTTTTTTAGTTCTTCAGACTTCTACCGAATGTACCCAGCCATGGCGATCTTCTACTTTGCCGTACTGGATTCCGGTAATCTCATCAAATAAACGTTGGGCAAAATCACCGATCTTACCGCTACCAATTTGAATAGTTTTTCCGTTGTGTTCAATCGTGCCTACCGGAGAAATAACAGCCGCAGTTCCGGAACCGAATACTTCTTTAAGAGATCCGTTTTCTGAAGCTTCAAATACTTCATCAATGGAAATCTTACGTTCTTCCACCTTATAGCCCCATTCATCAGCAAGAGCTGTAACAGAACGACGTGTAACTCCGGCTAATACTGAGCCGGTTAATTTCGGAGTAACTAAAGTATCGCCAATCAGGAAATGAATATTCATCGTACCCACTTCTTCGATGTATTTATTTTCGATGGCATCCAGCCAAAGTACCTGAGTATAACCTTCCTGTTGTGCTTTTCTGGCGGGAAGGAAGCTTGCTGCATAATTACCAGCAGTTTTAGCTTCGCCGGTTCCACCTTTCACAGCACGAACATATCCATTTGGTGTAGTCAGAGATACCGGATTGAAACCTTCTGCGTAATACGCTCCCACAGGAGATGTGATGATGTAATAGCTGTACACATCCGATACCCGAGCTGCCAGATAATCATCGCTGGCATAAATAACAGGACGTATGTACATCGCAGTACCTGATTTTTTAGGAATCCATTTTTTATCCAGCCGAATGAGACCTTCCAATGCTGCGATAAACGTTTCGTAATCCGTTTCCGGAATACACATTCTTCGGGCTGATTTATTAAAACGCTCGAAGTGAACATCAGGACGAAAAATATTTACCGTATTTTCATCCACATAAAAAGCTTTCATCCCTTCAAACACAGCCTGACCGTAATGCATCACATTCAATGCCGGAGTAATCTCAATTTTACCAAACGGTTTAATGGTTGGCTGGCCCCATACTCCATCGCGGAATTCCATTTCGAACATATGGTCTCCGAAGAGTCTTCCGAATTGTAAATTATCGAAATCTACTTCACCGATTCTGCTGTATTCGGCTTCTTCTATTTTTATAGCTGGTTTTGTCAATGTCTCGTTCATAATTCTCTAAGTCTTTCTACTAACATGGGGGCTGGTTAATATAACCTATTTTAGCATCCCATTCATCATCCTGTGCTCTGCATAGCCGCAGCAATACCGTTTATATTCAGAAAGATTAATTCGGTCAATTCTGCTTTCTCTTCGTCCGTTTTTACATCATCCCAACGTTTCAGTAATTCCGACTGAATGATATTCAGCGGATATGTGAATGGATTCCGGAATAGAATAGAGCGTTGGATCACAGGATTATGATCCAGAATTTTCTCAGTTCCGGCAATTGTGGTAATTCCATCTATTGCCAACTTAAGATCACCTGTGATTTTTTCATGGAAATAATGGTCTTCAGGATCATTATAAATCACTGAAGTTGGAATATGGGTACGGGCGATTTCCCGCTGAGAATTATTCATCACCGTGTAAAAGAATCTCCACTCTTTTTGCCATCGAGTAATAATCTCTTTTGCATCCGGATACTTTTCGAAAATAGTCGCTAATCCTTTTCCGATTCCATACCAACCCGGCACATTATAGCGAACCTGGGTCCAGGCAAATACCCATGGGATTGCTCTCAACCCTGAGAAATCAAGTTTTCCTCCTGCTCCCCGGGAAACCGGTCGGGATGCAATTGGAAGTTTACCAATATGTTCAATAGGTGTGATTCCTGAATACCAATCCCAGAATTTTTCATCGTCAATCAAATTCCGGTAAGCATCCATGGTAGTTGAAGCAAGTTCCTGCATCATATCCCATTCGTAGTTGGAATCGCTGAGGTAACCCGGTTTATCTTTCTGAGCCATGGTAACCTGAACCATCGCATTTACCAACTGCTCAAGATGGCGATGTGCAATCGAAGTGAGTGAATATCTGAATGAAATTACCTCACCCTGCTCGGTAAAACGAATCCTACCGTTATTAGCTACCGGTGGCATCGCTACAATTGCTTTATTAGACTGTCCGCCACCACGACCTACCGTACCACCTGTACCGTGAAATAATCTAAAGTCGATCTCATACTTTCTGCACACAATTCCTAAATCGTACTGAGCTTTGTTGAGTGCCCAGTTGGCCATCCAGTAGCCACCATCTTTGTTACTATCAGAGTACCCCAGCATAATTTCCTGGAAGTTACCGCGAGCTTCAATTTGTTTTGCAAACATCTCGTGCTCAAACATCTCTGACATGATTTGACTGCTGGCTCCTAAATCCTCAATAGTTTCAAACAGAGGGACCACATCCAGCGAAGTTTCTACTTTACCATCGATGTAACTCCAGAGCCCGAGCTCTTTGGCTATGATCAGCACTTCGAGCATATCGCTTACCCCGTGTGTCATACTGATGATATAGCTTCCAAAGGAATTCGGATCGAGCGAAATCATATCCCGTATTTCTTCAAAAACGGTCATTACTTTACTTGCTACCTCAGAACGTTCACTCTTAAACGGACTTAACGGTCGAGGATTTTGAAGCTCTTTCACCAATACTTCGATCTTTTCTTCCTCAGAGAGCTTGGTGTATCCTTCAATAACTTTTCCCTTACTGAGTAACTCTTCTACCGTTTCTTCATGCAAGCGGCTATGCTGGCGGATATCAAGCGATGTAAGATGGAAACCGAACGTCTTGGCACAAATCAGTAAGTCCTGAAGACGGCCTTGTTCACTTAATCCAACAAGATTATTCTCAATCAGACTGTTTCGGATAAGCTCCAGATCATGTACAAAGTCAGCTGAAGTATATTTCAAAGCTGTTTTCAGTACAATACTTTTCTCTTTAGATGTAGCATCCAGTTGTTCCTGAATGTATTGCATCATATGTGTGAGTTTACGGCGATACGGCTCTCTTTGGTATCGTCTTTCGTAGAGGTCGCTTAGTGGGTTTGCCGTTTCCTCATCCCGAAGAGAAAGTCTCAGATCATCTGAAATTTTCGTCTCTTTGTAAGAAACACTAAGATAACGGCGCAGATGATCCAGCTTCTTCAGATAGGTAGTCAAAGCCGTTTTACGCTGTTCCAACATCGTTTTCCAGGTCACGGAAGAGGTTACATTTGGATTTCCATCTCGATCACTTCCAATCCATGAGCGATATTTTAGCACAATCGGGATATCCCCGGATTCTCCATAATAGGTTTCGAGCGCCAATCGGATATCACGATATAAACTTGGCACCACATCCCAGATCGTATGGGTAAAAAAGAAAAGTCCGTTTTCCACTTCGTCTTCTACCGACATACGTTCAGCTCGCACTTCATCGGTCATCAGAAGCAGCTTCATCTGATTTAAAATCTCTTTTTTGAGATGCTTTTTTTCATCTTCCGTATGTGAGTCACTACCCACATCCGCAATCATAGTACTGATTTCGTGCTGCTTGGTTAGCACACTTCGGCGACGAGCTTCGGTTGGATGCGCCGTAATGGTTGGCTGGATATCCATCGTCTCAAAAACCCCAATTGCCTGCTCTAAAGAATAGCCGGCTTTCTTCATTTTATGGACGGCTTCCAGAATACTTTCATTCCTTGGACTTTCCGGTGTTTCCTCGAATTCCCGCTTTCTGTTGATCCGGCTTATCTCATGCTGTTCTAAAGAATTTATCAGATGAAAAAAGGTCGTATAAATCCGAAGATATTCTTTGATCTCTTTAGTCGGAATATCTTTAACCAGCTTCTTAAGCTGATCCAGCATCTCTTCATTGCCTCCGTCCAGTGCTTCTTTACTGTTTAGAGGAAACTCTCCAAGGATTTTTATGAACTCTTCTCCGGAACGCTCTGCACTTAGTTGTTCAAGAATTTCTGTTAGGGTAGTAATATGATTTGCAAGATTCTCACTGATGTTACTTTTTTCAGAGAGTTCTTTTACGGTCGATTCCCAATGCATCTGCTACTTCAAGTCTTAATTAGTCTTTCTTCTAAATGAGTGAAGCTTGAATGTAACTAATAATTACCGCTTTTTTTACTCAATCTGAGTGAGAATCCAACCAATTAAGTTAGCAAACATTGGATACCACTCCCTTGTTTCAACATTTCTTAAGTTATGATCAGCTTTTGGTACCACTACAATTTCATAACTGCTGTTTCCTCCTTCCTTCATTTCTCTCTCTATGTTTTTGATACTCTCATCCACCGGAACAACCCGGTCCCATTCTCCATATAGGCTCAACCATGGGATGTTCAGTTGGTCTAATTCTGATACTAAATCTATTCCCATCGAATTGTAAATCGGCATTTTTGGAATATCTGCTGAAAATGGAGGCAATACTCCTCTTGCCAGTGTGGTTGATTTCTCCCTGATCAGGGAATCAATTCTGATTAGCTCTTCCTCATCCCTATTATCCAGTGCAGTAAACTGTGCCTCCCAAATGGGTAGAATGACTTCCTGCACAGAATCGCTGATCTGACTCTCCAGTATAGAATTTCGGAATGCATAGTTTCTTGTATAGCCGACTCCTGCAATTGGACCGGACACACTGGTAATAAACTTTACCTTACTGTTTTTGATGGCAATATTCGGAACCAGCCTCCCCCCCTGACTAAAACCCGATGCTACAATCGGAGCATCTTTTAATTCCGGCATTTCACTGAGTACATCCACCATTCTGCTGGCATCATCGATATAATCCAGAAAAGTAGTGGATTCATAATCCCCACCTGAATTTCCAACTCCGCGCTTATCAAACATCAGAGCAGCTAAACCACAATTAGCCATTCTTTTAGAGAGAGATCTTGGAGTTGAACGAAGGATTTCGGCGTTATTTCCTCCACCCGGCACTAAAATAACTACCGCTTTGGCAGACTGATTTCCCGGCAGATACAATGTTCCTGATAAAGAATCTCCTTTACTTTCAATGATGATATCTCTGGTCGTATGTGTTGCCAGTGAATCTGAATATTCTTCAATGCAAGGATATTCCTGAGCCATTAAAGCTATTTGAGAAATACTTAACAAAAGAAGCGCGAAATAAAATTGAATCATATATACTATTAATTAAATACTAACCACATAGTATTTAATTATAAACTTAAAAACTAATTCAAACATCCTCCGTCAAAATTTGTACTCTAAATAAATTAAACGGCAAGAAAAGTAAATCCGGGAGAAATGCGGTAGGTAGTAATTTGGAGGAAGGAAGTATCCAGTTATAGAAAGAATATCAGCGGGGAGACATGTGAACATCTTCATTTCTTCCGGCGATTTTTGGATACTTTTGATCGTTCAAAAGTATCAGGAACTATTTGCACATCTACCTAATTTGTGTAGATCCTTCGGAGGTAATCGCAGAACAGCTTTCCCTCAAAAAAGTTCGGCATTTGAGCGGAAAAAGAAAGTGCAATGATTCAATGTATCCGAAGGATGAATTATTGACGAACCCGCGAAGTATTCATAGCCAATGGATTTTGCCTACTGACGCCTGTCCCGTTGGAGTACGGGAATAACTCAAAAGTATCAGGAACTACTTGCACGTCTACCTGTTTGTGTAGATCCTTCGGAGGTATCCACAGAATGACTTAAAAAGAATTATGAAAAAAAGATGCGCATGGGCCGAAGGCCAATTCCAACAATACATCACGTACCACGATGAAGAATGGGGAGTCCCGGTTCACGACGACCGCAAACACTTCGAATTTCTGATCCTGGAAGGTGCTCAGGCCGGACTCAGTTGGGCAACCATTCTGAAACGACGGGAAGGCTACCGAACTGCCTTTGCAGATTTTGATCCGGAGATAGTAGCGAACTACGGTGAAGATAAAATTCAGGAGTTACTCCAGTTTGAAGGGATTATTCGGAATAGGCTGAAAGTCCGCGGAGCAGTAACGAATGCCCAACAGTTTCTGGAAGTACAGAAAGAGTTCGGAAGTTTTGATGCCTACATCTGGAGCTTTGTGGGAGGCAAACCCATTGTGAATTCATGGAAAACTAAGAATGAAGTCCCGGCAACCACTGCTGAATCCGACGCCCTGAGTAAAGACTTAAAAAAGCGTGGTTTTAAATTTGTGGGAAGTACCATCATGTACGCCCATATGCAGGCCTGCGGACTGGTAAATGATCACACTGTGGATTGTTTTAGATACAAGAAAGTGTAGGAATTTTAGTGAAACTAAAATTTTTCCAAAGCCTCTGATTTAAATTGCTTTAGAGAAATTTATTCCAGATTCTTGTTTGGATAATATTATGTTAGCCTGCTACCTTTAAATACACATATCGTAAATGAAAATGGATCCAGAAAATTTAATTGGACGTCATGTCAAGATTATTAAAACGAACCATAGAACTGAGGAAGCCAAATATTATATACTTCAAGATTATTTTGGGTCGAGCCCCTATAGAGCTATACTAAAAGAAATAAATGGAAAGGAAAAAATAGAACTGCCTTTACCTAAAGTTATAGAAGCGATAAAAAATAGTAAGACGATAAAATATTAATACCCTCAAATAAGTTTGAATATGTTTATTGGAAAAAATAGAGGAAATTTTTTTGTCAAGAGAATATTCTTATTAATGTGTTTGTTTTTGCTTGTTTTAAATACTTTAGCATTTAGCCAGGACATTGAAAAGCTTAATCAATTAGACGGTTTTAAAGATTTCAGATTAGAAACTAATTTGAAGGATTATAATAACTTTAATTTGACCTTAACTTCTGATGGAGATTTAGTAACAAATGTCTATAAAGTTAGCAACTATTCGGCTGACTTAGGTCCAGCGAGTGTTGAGAACCTCAAATTATATTTCTTATCTGATAAGCTCATGAAGATACAAATGGACGTTAATGAGAATTACTTTTTAGGCGAAAAATTTCATCGGTTTTTAACTGCCAATTTTGGCACCCCTAATATTAAAGATGATCGGGGTGCCGATCCGGTTGTCTCTAATGGGTCAAGGCGCGAATTGATTTGGGCTACGGATCAAATAAAATTAGTACACTATGATCACTTTTTTTTCAGTTATGATCGTACCGTTCAAAAATCAAAATCAACTTTAACATTTTCGTTACCAAATTATGAAGAATTACACAGTCAAGCTCTAGAAACTAATAATAAATCTGAGTTCAGCGATTTTAAGAGTTCAGGTGACGACCCAAAAAGCACTATTAGTTGTGAATATGAAACAGTAAACAGGTCTGACGGTGTAAAAATTAAAGTTTTTGAAACCCTTCCTGTTGTAATTGACCAAAATACTGAAACTGCCCTATCCTTAATGACAACTCAAAATCAAAATTATATATCTATAAATGTCCGTTTCCGAGAAGATGGAGAGAAATTGGATGGAAATTTATCGCTTCGATTACAGAATAATAATATGCTACAGCTTCCTCTAGTAAATGGAGGGTTGTCATATATTGGTGGTAGTAATCTAGCACAAGCAATTTATGAGCTTACTGAAGAAAATAGTATAAAGCTAAGACAATCAGATCTTAAAACTATTTCTTACCAATTTGAAAACAAGGTAGTTCATACTTTTGAAGTAATTCAAAATGCTAATGTGTTGAGTAATCAGTTACGATGTTTATAATCTAAATATAAAATAAAAAAACAGATCTAATTTATGTTTCCTCTCATCAGGTAGCTCTGCTGCGTGATGCTTAGCCGGAAGCTCCTGCTCCCATTATGTCGGAACCTCAAATAACTATCTTTCGACCTCATCCCCGATCCTTCTGCTTCGCAAGGAGAAGGGTGCTCATTGAACAAACTCCGCATCAGAAAAAAATTGAGCCCGGTTTATACGTTTACATTACCGGTTTTAATAAATTGATATTGAAGTGTATATTTTACACTCAAAACTAATTCGGAGTCAATATGAATAACCTTAAAAAATCTTATGCAGGTTTAATTCTAGCCATTTTTATCTCAGTTCCTGCATTTTCGCAAAACCCTCTCATCATGGATCAATTTACTGCCGACCCGACTGCAAGGGTATTTGAAGGCAAAGTGTATGTATATCCCTCCCATGATGTTAACTGTGGAACCGACTGGTTCTGCATGAAAGATTATCATGTATTCTCTTCAGAGAATCTGATAGACTGGACAGATCATGGTAAAATACTTGATCAGAAAGATGTGGCATGGGTGAATCCTGAGGCAAATTCCATGTGGGCTCCCGATGCTATTGAAAAGGATGGAAAATATTACTTCTACTTCCCTTCTATTGCAGATACCAATTCCGGATATTTTGGCTTTAGAATCGGGGTAGCGGTTTCTGATACTCCATACGGACCTTTCGAGCCGGAAGACAAACCAATCGAAGGTGTTTCAGGAATCGATCCGGGGCTGTTCATCGATCATGATGGTCAGGCTTATATTTCCTGGTCAGGGCGTGGAAACCTGTACATCGCCAAACTAAAAGACAATATGAAAGAGCTCGACTCTGAGCCATTAATCGTCGAAAATGTTCCCCGGACAGGATTAAGAGAAGGTCCTTTTATGTTTGAACGCGAAGGGATTTATTATTTCACCTATCCTTTGGTAATCGAAAAAACCGAAGCACTCGTGTATGCTATGGGTGATAATCCATTAGGACCATTTGAATACAAAGGGGTATTTATGGATGAGCATCCTTCCAGCTGCTGGACCAATCACCATTCTATGGTTGAGTATAAAGGCCAATGGTACCTGTTTTATCACCACAACGATCTTTCCCCTGATTTTGATAAAAACCGTTCTATACGTGCCGAAAAAATTTCGTTTAATGAAGATGGCACGATTCGCAAAGTTCTGCCTACCCACCGTGGAGTTGGCATCACACCGGCAACACATGAAATCCAGATCGATCGTTACAGTGTTATAAGCTCTACCGGCGCAGCGATATCATTCAACGATCCGGAAAATACCTTTGATGGATGGAAAACTGATCTGACCGGACAGAACGGATGGATTCGTTACAACGATGTGGATTTTGGAGAAGATGCACTAAGCAATTTTACTGCAAAAGTTCATTCGCCAACCGGTGCTACGCTGGAAGTTATTATGACCAACAGCCGCGAGACCAAACGCTTTACAGTCGAAGTACCCGCCGGAGACAGCTGGGAGATGGTTGAAACTCCTGTAGAAGATCTCCCGACAGGAATTCAGCATGTGAAAGTTGTGCTTAACAGCGAAGGCGAAGCTCACATCGATTGGATTCAGTTTAACTAAGCCTTGAGCCCAATACGACAATTTTAATGCGCTTCAACAAGCAACCTACTTTGACAGGAAAACTCCTTACCCTGCGCCCTTTGCAGGAAGATGATTTTGAGGAGTTATTCAAAGCCGCATCTGATCCTAAGATCTGGGAGCAGCATCCGGCATGGGATCGCTACAAGAAACCGGTGTTTAGGAAGTTCTTTGAAGAAGCATTAGAATCAGGTGGAGCATTAATAGCTATTGACAACAAATCAGACAAAGCTATTGGATCTTCAAGATTTCATGGATTCAATCCTGAGAATAGCGAAATTGAAATTGGATGGACGTTCCTTGCACGGGAATATTGGGGTGGAATTTATAATAGTGAAATGAAACATCTGATGATTAATCATGCCCTTCAGTATGTAGATCAGGTTTTATTGCTCATTGGCCCTGATAATATTCGGTCCCAAAAAGCAGCTGAGAAAATCGGTGCTACAAAAGCTGGTTCCCGGAAAAATGCGTATGGGTTAGAGAGCTTAGTTTTTAAAATTGTAAAATAGATCGTTCCGAATTAGATTCTTGCCTGAAATCAATACACTATTCAAAAATGGAACCGATACAACTACAACTGGATGCCTTAAAAATGCTTCAACAATGGAGTATGTGGATCATTACTCTCTCCTCTACATTTATAGGGTTTATTGGTTTTGCATTTAAAAATATTCTTACTGATACGGAAAAGAAATCCGCTAAACTGTGTGTCAGCTTTTTATTGGCTACCGTTGTTTTGGCAGTTTTTCTGGTAAGTGCAATTCCAGCTGTTATTCAAAAACTACCAGTAGTAGTTGAAAACCCATTTTTTCTTGGTGTAAACCCCAGAGGTGTTTACAGCGCACTCTACCTCGATTTCATACCTCTTTGGGTACTTATCTCGGGTCAAAGAATCACCTTTTTAATCGGTCTTTTCTTTGGAACCAGATTGGTTTGGCTAAAGTATGGTAAAAATGAAAATTGATACTACACAAGAAAAACTACCCCGAAAACTTGGTGTTTGGGGACTTTGGTTACTGGTAGTAAATGGCTTAATTGGCGCCGGAATATTTGGCTTACCCAGTGGCGCTTCTGCGCTGGCCGGCGAATACAGCGTTTGGGTTTATATGCTCTGTGCGCTACTTATTCTGCCTGTGATTTTGTGTTTTGCTGAGCTGGGAAGTTACTTCCGGGGTACGGGCGGACCTGTTCGTTATGGAACGGAAGCCTTTGGCACCTTTGTAGGGTTTCAGAGTGGCTGGCTGTACTACTTTGCCCGGATGATTTCCTTTTCCGCTAACTCCGTGTTACTGGTTGAAAGCATCGGATATTTTTATGCCCCCGCCGGAGAAGGAATTGGTCGGCTCATTTGTCTCGCCTTGATTTGCGGGGCACTTACCATCATTAATGTTCTTGGATCAGTAGAATCTATTCGCTCGCTCGCGGTATTTACCTTCGTCAAATTTTCAGTGTTGATTCTCCTTATTTTCGGGGGATTAATCCTTCTTGGAGGCGAAGTCCTGCCCAATTTTGATTCCCCTACTCCTTCCGGTACTGATTTAGGTGCTGCCGTTCTTTTAATGATTTACGCTTTTGTTGGATTTGAAGGTGGAGTCGTGCCTGCCGGTGAAGCTAAAAACCCTAATAAAGATATGCCCCGGGCCCTAATCTTCGCACTCATTTCCATTGTTTTTTTGTATATGTTGATTCAGCTGGTGGCCGAAGCTGCAGTTCCTGATTTAGCTTCTTCCGAATCTCCTTTACTCGATGCTTCCGCTGCATTATTTGGAGAAGTTGGTGCTATCATTTTGATGATTGGCGTAGCCACTTCCGTAACCGGGAATCTTGTGAGTAATATGTTTTCCACTCCTAGACTTACCTATGCACTTTCTCTGGATAAATCACTCCCGGGATGGTTTGGGAAAGTACATCCTAAGTTTTTAACTCCTTCGAACTCCGTGATCTTCTTTGGAGTCTGTACCTTTATTGGAGCTGCACTTGGTTCTTTTACTGCACTGGCAGCTATGACCGTCCTTGCACGTGTATTCTTTTATATCATAACCTGCGCGGCGATCCCAAAACTCCGTGCCCGCTTTCAGGGAGAAGGAACTTTTACTTTGAAAGGAGGATACCTGATTCCAGTCTTAGGAATAATTGCCTGCCTCTGGCTGATGTTTCAGGTGAGCCTTACTAACATCTGGATGACGGCAGCTTTTATTGCTGTTGGTACAGGATTGTATTGGGCGGCGAGGAGGAATGCAAGCTCTGAAGGAGCCTGATATCAAATAGCCCCGGGATTTATCCCCGGGGAAAAAAGAATATTAAAATACACCCGAGGCTAATCATTAAAAAAGGTTTGCTCTTCCCGAAGGTTGGTTGTTTTATTTGATCAGCGGCACATGCCAACCCTTCGAAATGAAAATTTATTCTCAAAAATAACCGACTCGGGTTGGGGTCTTACTGTCTAATTACCCCGGGATAAATCCCGGGGCTAAGAAAATTTAATCCCTTCGGGATTTATTATCCAGGTAGATATCCTAAAACAAACTACTTCCCAAAATATAAACTCCCATCACGACGAGGAAGAAACCGAAGCCTTTTTTGAGTTTGGCTTGTGGGATTTTCTGACTTAGTCTTCCTCCCAGAAAACTGCCGGCGATTCCAACTACCGTAAATACTCCAAGTAATTCCCAGTTTACATTGAGAGACTCATGCTGCAGAACATCCAGGTATTTGTAGAAACCCAACGAACTTTTAGCTGCGATAATAAACAGACTAGTTCCAACGGCAATACGCATGTCCAGGCCTCCGATAAGTACCAGTGCCGGTATGATGAGAAACCCGCCTCCAACTCCGACTAATCCGGTAATCACTCCAACAATTAAGCCTTCACAAATAAGCAACCATTTTGGGGCAGAATATCCTTCTTTGCGTTCTACTGTTTTGCCATTTCGGATCATCATAATGGCTGCAAGAATCATAACAACTGCAAAAATTAGCAACTGCGTATTGCCGGAAAGGAATTGTGATAAGGCTGCACCTCCGTACGTGCCTGCCATTCCGGGAATCCCAAAAAAGAATACACTTTTCCAGTCTACTTCTTTCCGGATGGCATAAGGAATTGCTCCTACTAAACTGATGGAAGCAACAATTCCGAGAGACTCGGCAATGGCTACTTTTTCAGGTTCACCAACTAAATAAACGAGTACAGGCACCGTGAGGATGGAGCCGCCCGAACCCAATAATCCGAGCGATATTCCGATCAACAGGGCACCTAAAAGTGCCCACAACATTAGTTTGCCTCAATAAGAAGATTTTTCTTCTCTAACCACGGTTCTACCGCGTCATCAATAAACTGAACATCGTATCCTTTGGATTCCAACAATGCAGTTGCAAAAGAAGCGCGGTTCCCCGACTTACAATGAATCAGCACCGGTTTGTCGTTCGGTACTTCATCAATGCGATCAAGTAACCGAGTGTGCGAGATATTAATAGCATCGGGATAATGACCGGCATCGTACTCGGTCTTCTTCCGAACATCCAGGAGGTTGTAATCACCGGAGGGCATCAATTCGTCTACCGTTTCGAAATTGATCGTAGTTGTTGAAACAAGATTCTCACCGCTCTCGATAAGCTCAGCTGGTGTTGCGAATCCAACGATGTTATCCAATCCGATTCGAATTAAATCCACAACCGCTTCCTCCACTTTATCTTCTTCGATGATCAGATAAATATCCTGGTCTTCAGTGACATAAGAGCCTGCAATCGTATTGAATTGCTTGTTTATTGTTGCCAACAAAGAACCTTCCAGGTGTCCGGCCATAAACTCTGTACGCTTTCGGGTATCAACAACAACTGCATTCTCAGAAGCGCCTTTTGCGGCGATATCCTTAACGCTCATTTTTGAAGGAGATGGAAAATCCCCAAGCACTTTGGGACCTAGCTTGTTATCCCGTTTCATTCGGGCAAAGTATAAAGGTGGCTCGGGTTGTCCTTCCAGGATGTAATCCACAAAATTCTGTTCCGATATAGCAGAACGAATCGAAGTATTAAATTTCTGCTCGTATCCAACTGTCGATTTTGGAACTGCGCCCAATGCTTTACCACAGGCACTTCCGGCTCCGTGTCCGGGCCAAAGTTGGAGATACTCCGGCATTTGCTTGAACTTTTCCAGGGACTGATACAATACTTTTGCTGAACCTTCCATTGCACCGACTTGTCCGGCTGCAGTTTCCAATAGATCGGGACGTCCTACATCACCAACAAAAACAAAATCGCCGGAAAGAATGCCCATCGGTTGATCGGTAGCTGCGCCATCCGTAACCAGGTAACTTACATGCTCAGGAGTATGTCCCGGACTGTATACTGTTGTGAATTTGATATTGCCAATCTTGAACTCATCACCATCTTTAAGCAGCTGGTAATTGTAGTCACTTCCGATCAGCCACTCGTATTTCCAGTCTTTATCGCCTTCGTCTGAAGCATATACTTTTATGCCTCGTTCTGCGAATTCTCTCAAGCCTGAAAGGTAATCAGCATGAATATGAGTTTCGGCAGCTGCAACGATTTTCAGATTATGTTTTGCAGCCAGTTTCTCGTAGCGATCAATATCACGCATTGGATCAATCACAATTGCTGAGCCATTTCTCTGGCATCCAATCAAATACGCGTATTGCGCTAACTTTTCTTCAAATATTTGTTCAAAAAACATGTTGTCACTCCTTTACTCTTCTAATTTACTAAAAATCTTAATGAGGAAGTTTACTTTGTAAAACTCCGTAGGTACCTGCACCAACTATCGCAGCAATTAAGGGCACGATGAATATCAAATAACCGGTTCCGATTAAAGCGTATAATGGTCCCGGACAAGCTCCAACCAGCGCCCATCCCAATCCAAATAATGAACCGCCAATGATGTACCGCTTGGTCAGGCTATTATCTTTTGGCTTGATGTTGATTTCATTCCCTGAAGTATCTTTCAGGTTGAATCTTTTGATTAACATCGTTCCGATTAAGCCCACCAATATAGCTGAGCCGATTACTCCGTACATATGAATGGAATCGAATAAAAACATCTCCTGAATCCGAAACCACGATACTACTTCTGATTTGATCAGAATAAAACCGAATAGTGTTCCTGCAATTATAAATCTCATTGTTCTCTCCTTAGCTTAAAATATTTGGCAGAATGAAGTAGGTGGAAATAATTCCCCCCACAAAAAATCCGATAACAGCAATTAATGACGCCTTTTGTAGCGTAGCCAATCCTGTAATGGCATGACCTGAAGTACAACCACCGGCATATCTGGTTCCAAACCCGATTAAGAATCCGCCTACTACCATCATTAACATACCGGGCACACTGGCAAGATTTGACCATGTAAAAATCTCAACCGGAACAAATCCACTCATATTAGTTAGTCCCATCCCCTTTAGGGCAGCTATCGTATCAGCTGAAAGGTCGATTGCATAATTTTCAGGAATAAACAATGCTGCTAATACACCTCCTAATACAATTCCAACTGAAAGTTGAAGATGCCATTTCCCGTCTTTCCACCAGTCATAATTGAAATAAGGAAATTTTTTGGGCATTACTGCAGCACACATGTGCTGAAAGCTGGATGAAATACCAAAGGTTTTATTGCCCACAATTAATAATAGAGGTACTGTTAATCCGATTAGCGGACCAGCAATGTACCAGGGCATTGGATTTAATAATAATTCGTAAATCATTTTAAAGTTTTTGTTTTTTATTTGTTGATCAATGGTAAGAGTTTTAGTAAACTTGTTACAACATGTTATAACAAGATGTATTGAGTTACAAAATGATTGATCAATCCGTTCCAAGACACCAGCAAATTGCGGACCATCTTCGCAAGGAAATTGCAAAAAAAGAATTTGAGCCCGGAGATAAGCTCCCTTCCGAAAAAAGGTTGTGTGATTATTTTGATGTAAGCCGTATTACAGTAAGACAGGCTTTAAAATCGTTAGAGAATGAAGGTCTCATTTTTAAGAAGCAGGGCCTCGGCGCTTTTGTCAGTGATGACAATAATGCACAACGGCTCGTGCAACTCACCGACTTCTCCGAAGATATGCGCCGCGCCGGGTATTCGAGCTCCTCTAAGCTTATTCGCTTTAAGAGGGTTGATGCTGAACCTGAAGTCAATCCAATCCTGGAAATTCCTCCTAACAGTCCGCTTATAAGAATTGATCGTATTCGAATCGGTAACGGAGTACCAGTAGCTTTTGATATTACCTGGCTGCCCGGGAGTTATGGTCAGTTACTGCTTGATGAAGACCTCACTAATAAAACAATCTATGAAATTCTTGAGGACACCTATTCTATACCGATCTCGGCCGGGAGATATAAATTCACTGCTACAAAGGCTGATGCATACATCGCCAAACATTTAAACCTGGAAGAAGGAAGTCCGGTCTTTGAAATTGATCGTTGTTCAAGGACAACTGGAGGTAAGAAAGTGTATTTCCAGAAACGCTATAACAATCCCGCCTACATCTCATACGAAATTGAATTGTTCAGGAGCGATGACAATACTGAATCCTGTAAACAAGGATTACCACTTAAAGAGTTTGTACCAAAATTCAATCTTTAGATAATGATGATCGTTTTTTGTAGCCATTAATTCAGCAAATTGGTATATAAAACAAAATTAAAATTAGACTGTTGGCTATGAAAACGTGGGACAATGAATATCCTGAAAGCTCAGAATATGCACACTTCTATTCTACTTATGTAGGATTGGTTGAAAAAACGAATATCATTACTACTCTGAATACTCAAATGCATGAGGTGTTTACCCTTACGAATTCAGTTCCAGGTGATAAGGCTTATTTCAAGTATGCGCCTGATAAGTGGACCCTGAAAGAAGTGCTCGGACATATGATTGAAACTGAAAGGGTATTCTCATACCGGGCTTTTGCGATCAGCCGGGGAGATACACAATCATTACCCGGAATGGATCAGAACGAGTATATGAAGGACAATAATTATAATAGTCGTACCCTCGCCAATCTTTCGAACGAATATCTTGCTGTTCGGGTGTCAACTATCCATTTACTCAGTGCTATGACAAAAGCAATGATTGCTAAAAAAGGTAACGCAAGTGGAACCGATGTAACTGTGCGGGCTTTAGCTTTTATTATAGCCGGACATGATATCCATCACTTAAATATCATTAAAGAAAAATACCTTGCTGAGGATTAATCAGACTGCTTGCTTCTCTGTGACTCCGGCCGTAAGGATTTTCTGAACCAAATCGTCTTCATCTGAAATTTCCGGTAGTATTAACGCATCTCCATCCTTTAGCCATTCTTGAACTTTCGATTTGAAAGTACCATCGAGGCTGTAGATCACATGACCTCCAAGTTCTTCAATTGCCGCGGCATTGCTTAATTGTTCATACTGATTTTTGATAGGAAGAGTGAGTAGTTTTTTACCCAAAAACATGGATTCGGAAGTGGTTTCAAACCCTGTTGAGGATACTACACCAAGACAGCCTTCTAAGCTTTTTAAAAAAGACTCTTTTCCTATTGGTCTGACTTTTACGTTTCCTTTTTGATACTCTCTCTCACAGGTCGGGGAAAAGATATGCCATTCAATTTGACGAATGTTGTTGAATACCGAACACAAGGTTTCATGATCAAAAGCCGGTAGATATACTGTAATATGATCTCCGGAAATGGGGTTTAATTCCTTTATCTGTTTTCTGATTATGGGTGGCTCAATGAAATCGTCATATCTGAGATAGTGCGAGCCAACCGCAGCACTGAAAGGAGCAAAATGCTTCATCACTCCTTCTGCTACCACCGATTTTTTCTTTGGCCTTGGGACATTTGACGACATGAATGATGCCTGGTGACTTATCCCAATACAAGGAATTCCGGCTGTCTGAGCTGCCCATGCCGTTACCGGCTCAAAATCATTTACTACAAAATCATATTCATCTACCGGAGCTGAATGTACATCTCTGATGAGTTTAACCGGATTTAGGTTTAGTGCGGTATTAAAAAAGTCTACACTTCCCTTACTGTCATAAGTCAGGCTGATTCCCCGCGCCTTGTAAGCAATCTCACCATCCAGGTCCATATGGAAATTGTACCCGCTAATGAGCACATCCACTTCAGCGAACTCACGAAGTTTTGGGAGTACTACCTTTGCTCTGCTTATATGCCCATGTCCGGTTCCCTGAACACCATAAAGTATTTTCATCCGATCATAACTTTAGAGTTCATTGTGTGACGTTGCACCATTTGAGTCACCTTTGGACTCTCTTTTAAAGCAATATCTTCTTCATATCGATATAAACTCCATTCTTCTCCGTCGTATTCAAGGCAGGTAAGATTTTCAATCCAATCACCGGAATTCAGGTAAATCACTGAACCTTTCTCGTTTTCATAGCCTCTTATTTTGGGTTGATGAATATGCCCACAAATCACATAATCATAGCCTTCTTCGATGGCCAGCTCCATTGCAGTGACTTCAAAATCATCGATGAAATTAACCGCCGTTTTCACACTATCTTTGATTTTCTTTGAAAGAGAGATTTTTCCATATCCCAACTTCATAGAGATAGTATTCACCCACCGATTTATGAGAATCAAAAGCTCGTAGCCCTTTCCTCCAAGCTTGGCCAACCATTTAGAATACTTCATGGTTACATCAAAAATATCTCCATGAAAAAACCATACCTTTTCGCCATTCATCTCCAGTACCAGCTTATCCCTGATAAATAACGGCCCCAGCTGGAGGCTTGAGATTTTTCGGAGTGTTTCGTCATGATTACCTGTGAGGTAATAGATATCGATGCCGTTAGTCATCATTGTGATAAGCGTTCTGATTACATGCATATGTGCTTCCGGCCAGTAGTACTTTTTGAACTGCCACATATCAATAAAATCGCCATTTAGGATAATACGCTTCGGATTAATGGAATTGAGATATTGAACGAGCTCTACCGCATGGCAACCTACTGTTCCCAGATGAACATCTGAGATCACTACCGTATCAAGGGATCTTTTCATAGCCTGTAATTGATGATTTACTTAATAATATCAGGCTCCTGTGTTATCACAGATTAGCTTCATTATTATTATTTGGTAATCGAAATGTTACCGAATCGTAACCTCATGAGCTCTTTCGATTCTTTTGTTTTATAAATTTTGAGCTACATTAAAGGGTCAGTATTCATAAAAAAGAAAGAAATGTCAGAGTCAGAAGAGCAAAAAATCATCCACGTCCACCTTCCACAAAAAGAGGCTTTTAAAACTACATTAACAGCAGGTAAACATGAACTTGTTTCTGACGAACCTACCAGTGTTGAAGGCGGTCAGAACTTAGGTCCCGATCCTTATGATTTACTCCTGATGGCATTGGGCTCGTGTACTGTAATGACCGTTAAGATGTATGCTCAGCGAAAAGGCTGGGAAGTTGGTGAAATGTATATGGAGCTTAAGCATAATAAGAGTCACGTAGAAGACTGCAAGACCTGTGATATGCCTTCCTCAAAAATAGATCTTATTGAGAAAGAGCTGATTATTAAAGGTGACATCACTGATGAACAAAAAGAAAAGCTGTTAGAGATTTCAAAGAAGTGCCCCGTGCATAAAAGTTTACTAACTGAGGTTCGAATAGAAAGTAAAATCAGTGTTCAATAAATTCATACAAAGCTCGTTGGTGGTCTGAATGAAATTAGGAAATATGCACTGCAGAACTCTTCTAATAATTGGTATCCTGTTAACAGGATGTAATGTTTTTCAAAATGAACAATCCTCAGAACGAGTCTGGATGTTTGTCCCTTCTGCCGAACGTCAGTGTATCACTCCTGAATATTCCTCACTCGAAGAAGCTGTAAATCAGCTTACCCAAAATGATATTACCGTCCTAAGTTCTAACGAACTGAACTATGTGGTTTGTGAGGCTTGTACCTGCCCCACAGGAATCCAGTATAATGCGCTTATTAATTCTGCTGATGAAAATAAAGCAGTTAACCTAGGGTGGCAGCGCGTTGATGAAGGAGACGATACTCCCGACTAATTATTTCAATTTGCACTAACTCTTCCTCACAATTCCCTCTGCCATTTTCTATATTCACTCAAAATAAATGGTGATTATGACTAAGGAAGAAATTACACAACTCATTCAAGAGCTTGGAGTTAAAAACGTAAAGTTTGGAGTCACAGATATTGATGGGGTACTGCGAGGAAAGATCATCAGCACAAAAAAATTCCTGAAATCTGTCAACGATAATATTGGTTTTTGTAATGTGATTTTTGGCTGGGATATGAATGATGTCTGCTATGACAATTCTCAGGTTAGTGGCTGGCATACCGGATACCCGGATTCCTTTGCAACCATCGATCCCGGTTCCTATCGTAAAATCCCATGGGAAAATGATAAACCTTTCTTTCTGGGTGATTTTTCTGAATCAAAAGATATGAAAGAGGTTTGCCCCCGATCACTATTGAAAAAAGTCAGACAAGAAGCGTTGGAATCCGGCTTCATACCAAAATTCGCCGCCGAGTTCGAATGGTTTAATTTTGATGAAACTATGCACTCTTTAAAAGAAAAAGAGTACACCGATCCAACTCCACTGACCCCCGGCATGTTTGGCTATTCGGTACTACGGGCTTCCCAAAACAGTGATTACATCAATGATATATTTGAGCTCCTTGATGGTTTTGGAATTCCATTGGAAGGCATTCACACCGAAACCGGTGATGGAGTGTATGAGGCTGCTATCACTTATGATGAAATCTTAGAATCTGCCGATCGCGCTGCAATTTTTAAAACAGCTATTAAAGAAATAGCTTCAGACTATGATTTAACTGCCAGTTTTATGGCGAAATGGAATCCTGATTTACCGGGATGCAGCGCGCACATTCATCAAAGTTTATGGGATGAGAAAGGTACTAACCTCTTTTTTGATGAGTCCAGTAATCATCATATTAGCCCTTTGATGGAATATTATATTGCCGGACAATTGCATTGTCTGCCTCATATTCTTCCCATGTATGCTCCAACAGTGAACAGCTATAAACGGTATGTGGAAGGTTCCTGGGCAGCCACCTCCGTTAGTTGGGGAATCGAGAACAGAACCACCGCACTACGGATTATTAATCACGGAGAAAGCTCGATGAGGATTGAAAACCGGGTTCCGGGGGCAGATGCAAATCCTTATTTGAGCATGGCTGCAAGTCTGGCTTCCGGATTGTATGGCATCAGGCACAAATTAACGTTGGATGCCCCTCCAACTAAAGGAAATGAATATGAGAACGAAGGCTCTTTGTCTCTTCCGGAAAATCTTCACAAGGCAACGGAAGCCATGAAGAATTCGGAGATAGCAGTAGAATTATTTGGCAAAGCTTTTGTGGACCACTTCATAAGAACAAGAGAATGGGAGTGGCGCCAGTATAAGCCCGGACAAAAGAACTGGGAAATGAAACGCTATTTTGAAATTATCTAACCAACTAATAATCATTGCGAGGAGAAGGTGAATACCACTCTAATTCGGAATAAGTTCGACGAAGCAATCTCTTACATTCTTAACTAACCAAATATGTCTTTTATAGACTTTAATTACATCGTACATGAAGCCTGGATGGCTTACGACAACTCCCGTGAGATATTACGGATCGAAGACATCAGTGCAAAGGTATCGACCAACCATGTATACCGGATCACCCTAAAGGATCATCACATTATCGTTGCCAAGCTCTCCTATTTCGGGAAATTTGAGCATTTTGTGGAAGATCACACCATCATAAACGCACTTTCGAATAATCTCCCGGGACCTTTTGAGAATTTTCTGGCTCGATCCCTCATGAAGGGAAATGAACTCTTTGTACATCGCCATCAGAGCGAAGTTATTGACGCCTGGGTAGTTTTTTATCGACCTATTAAAATACGCCATAAACTTCCCCGAAGGCTGGATGAGCATCAGATTAACCGACTGGGACGTGAAGCTGCTAAATTCCATAAAGCATGTCATACTGTTCGGGGTACACTTCCTCCCTCTGCTAAAAGTATGAATGTAGATATTGATGGATTAATTGAAGATTTGAGTACCGAAGAAGGTCAATTTCATTTTCATCAATACAGTGACCTGATTCAGAAACAGTGTGAGCTTTTCAAAGAGAATTATGATAAGCTGGATGCAGATTCGATGGATACCATCCCCGTTTTTGTGGATTGGAATATTGGGAACTTCTCAGTCACAGAAAAATTTCGGTTCTTCTCCCGTTGGGATTACGACTGGTTCAGGATGAGCTCCCGAATCATGGATTTCTATTTCTTCAGTCGGGTAGTTTCTGATGTAGGCGACCGAACTATCTTCACCTATAACATCGATATTTTGATGGAAGAGCGGTTCATCTTGTTTTTACAAAGCTATCATGAAGTTTTTCCACTTACGGAGCGGGAAATCTTGCTTCTTCGGGAAACTTATCGGTTCTTCCTGCTTACTTATGTAGTTAAATATGGCCGGTATTTCTTCCACGAAGTATTTGCCACAAAACTACAGAAAGAAACCTTCGATATTCATCTTCCATCCATTGAGAAAAAATTCAATCCTGAACCTTTACTCAAAGCTTTAAATCTCTGACCATGAGTTACCCTTCCTTTTTCGACATCGCCAAAGACTTTAAAGTGATTATGCTCGACTCCTACGGAGTGGTTAAAAATCATAAGGGTTTAATTGCAGGTATCGACAAAACCATTGACTGGATTAAAAAGGAAGGTAAAACCTTTCGGTTACTTACAAATGATGCCTCCCGAAGTCAGCAGCAGCAAATGGAAAGCCTGGCTTCACTTGGACTGCCGGGTATTGAACTCCATGAAATTGTTACCTCAGGAATGATGGCGAAACAGTTTTTAGAGCAGAAAATTAAAGACGGAAGGATTGCTTATTTAGGAACAGAAAACTCAGCAGAGTATATCCTTCAGTCTGGACTTAAGCATGTATCTGTAGCCGATGTGGATTTAGAAGATATTGATGATATCTCTGCTTTTGTTTTTTTAGATGATGAAGGCTTTGACTGGAACACCGATATCAATAAAACAGTAAACCTGCTTCGGAAGAAAACGATCCCTGTAATCCTCGCCAATTCTGATAAGTTTTATCCGGTTGCTAAACATGATGTAGCTGTGGCGACCGGTGGAATTGCGAAGTTGGTAGAAAGCATGCTGAGCAAAAAATTCATTCACTTCGGAAAACCTGATTCACAAATGTTTATGTACGCTTACGAAGGATTGATTGAAGAACTTGGTGAGATTGACAAAAGTGATATTCTTATGGTAGGCGACACGCTTGAAACCGACATTCTTGGCGGGAATAAATTCGGTGTTAAAACGATGCTGGTCCTCTCCGGAAACACGCGCGAAGACCGTGTGGAATTGAATATCAGTTCATCAGGAATTATCCCGGATTATATATGTAACTCTGTAATAGAATAAATCTTTACTTAAGAAACCAAGGTTTTACTGATTCAACCGATATAATAATAAAGCCGCCCGCTTCGACTGTCTTGGTAATTGATTAATGTATCCTAGTTCGTTTACAGTATGCCCATCGGTACCACTCATTCCAAGTGCATCAATGGCCATATCTACATGGTTTGCTGTAAAGGAAACATCAGCTGCGCCGGCCCTGAGTGGATTAACCGCAACTACTTCACCAAAACCTAAGTCCTCACTTACCTGACTGTAGATTTCCAATAACTCATAGTTTCCGTCTGTTGGTGCCATTGGCGGATATCCTTCATCAAACTCAATAGTAGCAGAAGTAACCGGGAGGTTACGACTGACGATTTCTCTCATCTTCTCTTTTACCCTCTCTTCCTGTTCCGGAGAAAGTGCTCTTAAATCTCCGGCGACAATCGCGGTTTCTGCAACCACATTAGTCTTACCAAATGCAGATCCACTATTCGCCCCTTCATCATTATTTACGGTAGTACCACCAATAATTCGTCCCGGGTTGAAGGTGAGGAATTCCTCGCTTCTTAATTCTTCATAAAATGTCATCAGAATCCTGGATGCTTCATAGATAGCTCCTGCCCCGATATCTTCTCTGAAAACCTGCGATGAATGCGCCCGGGTTCCTTTAACAGTTAGTTCCCAACCAATCGAACCTCTTCTGGATACATTCGCGGTTTTAGGACTTCCATCCCCATTTTCGAATCCAAGAGAAATATCGGCCCACTTTGCAGCATCTACCAGTGCTTTTTTGGATAAGTCCAGAGGTCGACCACTTAACTCCTCATCGCCTGTGATCACTATTTTGATATTCATATCATCCAGCTCACCGGCTTCTTTTAAAGCTCTGAGTGCCTGAAGCATAATCACATTCCCACCTTTCATATCAGCAATACCCGGACCTTTGGCAGTGGTATCGTTCACCATTTCGAATTTCTGAAATGGGCTATCAGGCTCGAACACGGTATCCAAATGACCAATCAACATAATCTTTGGGGCATTATCACTACCAAGATGTTCAGCGATCAAATGACCCGCACGGTTCCACTCGGATCCATCCTCAAACCAGGTTTTGAAACCGAGTGCTTCAAAATGTGGCATCAGATGTTCCGCAGTAGCTTTCACTCCTTCAAAATTCATCGTTCCACTATTAATGTTGATGCTTTCTATGAGAAGTTCAAGCGCTTCTTCGTTGGTTTGATCAATGTGATTGATCATTCGTTGTTCAACATCAGAAACCTGAGCTACCGAGCTACCTGCAATTACCGATAAAAAAAGTATGCTTAATAAATATCTCATCCTTCTACCTCTTCGATTTCATATGCATCAATCGGGATACATGAACAAATTAAATTTCGGTCTCCGTAAGCGTCATCCACTCTGGATACACTTGGCCAGAATTTATTATAGCGAAGTTCTTCAATTGGAAACACTCCTTTTTCTCTGGAATAGCTTCTGTTCCAGTCTTCGTCCATCACAACTCTCATAGTATGCGGAGCATGTTTCAGCACATTGCTTTCTTTATCCGCTTTGCCTTCTTCGATTTCACGAATTTCATTTCGAATCCCAATCATCGCTTCACAAAAACGATCTAACTCTTCCTTGCTTTCACTTTCAGTCGGCTCGATCATCAACGTACCTGCTACAGGGAAACTCATAGTTGGAGCATGGAATCCGTAATCCATCAACCGTTTAGCTAAATCAACAGCCTCAATTCCCGCCGATTGCTTGAACGGCCTAAGATCGATGATAAACTCATGTGCAGAACGTCCGGTTTTTCCGGTATACAGAATCGGATAATGTTCTTCCAGGCGATCTTTGATATAGTTTGCATTCAGAATGGCATGTTTTGTAGCATCTGTTAAACCTTCAGCTCCCATCATTCTGATGTAGGCATAAGAGATCGTAAGAATACTCGCACTTCCATATGGAGCCGCAGAAATTGCAGAAATTCCATGTTCTCCACCGGTTTCAACTACGGTATGTCCGCTTAAGAACGGTGTAAGATGTTTAGCAACACCAATTGGTCCCATTCCCGGACCTCCACCACCGTGAGGAATACAGAATGTTTTGTGCAGGTTAAGGTGACATACATCCGCTCCAATTTCTCCCGGACTGGTTAATCCAACCTGTGCATTCATATTGGCGCCATCCATATAAACCTGACCGCCATGCTTGTGAATTACTTCACAAAACTCTTTCACTTTGTGTTCAAACACTCCATGTGTTGATGGGTAGGTAATCATTAGAGCAGCTAATCGATCACTGTATTTTTCTGCTTTTTCAGCCAAATCTTCACTGGATATATTTCCGTGTGAATCAGTGGCTACAACAACAACATCCATTCCGGCCATTACTGCACTTGCCGGGTTTGTACCGTGTGCAGATGATGGAATCAGCGCTACGTTGCGGTGATGATCTCCCCTGCTTTGGTGATAAGCACGAATCGTCATTAAACCAGCATATTCACCCTGTGCGCCGGAATTAGGTTGTAAAGAAACTGAATCGAATCCTGTGATTTCGCACAACCATGCATTTAAATCATCAAATAGCTGAGTATATCCTTCTGCCTGATTCTTTGGCACAAAGGGATGAATCTGACCAAATTCCGGCCATGTAACCGGAATCATCTCAGCAGTTGCATTCAATTTCATAGTACAGGAACCCAGTGAAATCATGGAATGAACCAGAGACAAGTCTTTATTCTCAAGTTGCTTCATATAGCGAAGCATCTCATGCTCGGTTTGATACAACTGAAACACGGGATGATCCATATAATCCGAAGTCCGGCTTAACGATTCTGGTAAGCTTATCTCAACTTCTTCAGCATGAGCGGCAACGTCAAAATTTGACGTCCTGCCTTCAGCTTCCGCAAAGATAGAAAGTACCAATCGTACATCTTCAAGTTCTTTAGCTTCATCAAAGGCAATACCAATACTGCCATCTCCAGAGTATCGGAAATTCACTTCTTTAGATTCTGCTATTTTTCGAACTTTAGTCTCATTCGCTTTCACTGTGATGGTATCAAAGAACGTTTTAGTCTCTACTTCGAGACCCAGAGCTTCCAGCCCTGCTTTCGTCAATTTCGTTAATCCATGGATTTTAGAAGCGATCTTTTTCAGCCCTTCCGGTCCATGGTATACACCATACATTCCAGCCATAACCGCTAGTAATACCTGTGCGGTACAAATATTTGATGTAGCTTTTTCTCGACGAATATGCTGTTCTCTGGTTTGCAGTGCCATTCGGTATGCGGGTTTTCCCTCCGCATCCTGAGTTACCCCAATAATTCTTCCGGGGATTTGTCTTTTAAAACCTTCTTTCGTTGCAAAATATGCTGCATGTGGCCCACCGTATCCCATCGGGACTCCAAATCGCTGCGTTGTTCCCACAACTACATCGGCACCCATTTCACCCGGAGGTGTAAGTAAAGTTAAACTTAGCAAATCTGCAGCAACGACCGCATGTACCTGATGTTCTTGTGCAGCAGCAATCAAACTCGAATAGTCTTCCACTGATCCATCAGTTGCCGGATACTGAAGGAGCATCCCATATAGTTTTGGATTAGTCACATCCAATTCTTTATGATCTCCGACTATAATCTCTACCCCAATCGGCTCTGCCCGGGTTTGTAGTACATCGATGGTCTGTGGATGACACAGCTCGCTCACAAAAAATTCGTTCGCCTCTTTTCGCTTCGCTCCTTTTCGTTGACCCAACAACATGCTCATTGCTTCGGCTGCAGCAGTACCTTCATCCAATAAAGAAGCATTGGCTATCTCCATTCCGGTCAGATCGCTTACCATCGTCTGGAAATTGATAAGTGCTTCCAGTCTTCCTTGTGCAATCTCAGCCTGGTAAGGAGTGTATGCGGTATACCAGGCAGGATTCTCCAGAATGTTCCTTTTTATTACGTTTGGGACATGGGTGTCGTAATACCCCATCCCTATAAACGATTTATAGATTTTATTCTTTGAAGCCAACGCTTTGAATTCCTCCAGAAACTCTACTTCGCTAAGTGCTTCCGGCAGGTTTAGAGGTTTAGGAAGGCGTATCCCATCCGGAATTGTTTCATCGATAAGCTGATTAAGACTATCAGCCTTAATCGTGTTTAACATATCTTTGGTTGCCTGTGTATCTGATCCGTTATGACGTGATGCGAAGAGTTCTTTCTTAAAGTCGATACTCATTAGGAAATAGTCCTGAATTTAATTTGCTAACGTAGTTTAATTCATCAATGTTCGTACAGAACAATTGCTGGCTCTATAAGTTCCGAGACGGCTTCCAAAAATAAGGAATTTAAGATTTAAATAAGCGTAAAAAGGAAGTTTGGAAATATTATTTCTCCCTTTTTTTTGGTTTATTATTTTTCTGCTTATCAAAAGCCGTAACTAACCAAATTATCAGATGTGAAAGTTATGTCTTTATGCAATACTAATTATTCAAATACTTTTATGGACACTTTTAAAAAAACCGGGTTTACTACACTGTTTTTCATGCTTTCTTTTTTAATGATCACCGGCATTGCCAATGCACAGGAAAAGAGTATCGTATTCGAAATGGATCAGCTTACTCTTCAAATTGATGAAGAAACAGAAATTACTGCCAAAGTAGTTGATGCAGATGGTAATGTATTACCTGATACAGTAATGTTCTTTTCGGGAAACAGACGGTCTTTAATCGTTAGTCAATCGGGAATGGTTAAGGCCATTAAGCCTGGCTCATTTTCAATAATTGCTATTACGTTAGGTGAAAATCGTGTACGTAAAGATCTGCCAGTTATGGTTCAGTTTCCTCCGGTTACCTCTGTTGAGTTTAAGACAATGCCGGCTAATGTGTATTCAGGGACATCTTTCCCTCTTCATTTTACAGTAACGGACGCCTCCGGTGCATCCAGAGATAATGTGGAAGTAATGGTAAGCAGTTCAAATGAAGGTCTGGCCTCAATTAACCAGTTCAATGACTTGAAAGTTTTAAAACCAGGCAACGTTACTATCACTGCAAAAGCAGAAGATGTGAGTGTGGAATGGGATATCAGGGTAAAAGAAAACCCAACAGTTTCCGTTTCCTTAACTCATAATTATGAAGGTAAGTCCATTCGCACTGGTGATGTAGTTCGTTTCGAAGCTTCTGCTTTAGATCGCAGAGGTCGTGAAGTGCCAGACGCTCCAATTAACTACTCATTTATAGCCAGTCCGGATGATAATTTAGGTCAGGGCGCTTCTGCACAAATTGAACAGGACGGTAGATTCGTTGCCAATCACCCGGGAAAATATACCGTAATGGCTCGATCAGGTAATACGATTTCAGAAACCTCATTTCGGGTGGTACTTAGAAATGTACAACGCCCGATTACCGTAGTTGGGAAAGGAATAGTGCCTGATGTAAAAACTTCTGACCTCTGGGTTTGGGAAGGTGTTGACGGTCGTGATTACGCGGTTACCGGTACATGGGGTGCTCGAGGAGAAGCCTTCTTCTGGGACGTAACCGATCCAACTAACATACACACTATCGACACTGTGCAGGTAGATGCAAGAACTGTAAATGACGTAAAAGTTTCAGAAGACGGTACTATTGCAGTAATTACCCGTGAAGGAGCTTCAAACCGTAAAAATGGAATTATTATACTCGATGTAACGGATCCTTCTAATGTTGAAATTCTTTCAGAATATAATGAAGATTTAACCGGTGGTGTTCACAATGCATTCATCTACGAAGACCATGTATATGCTGTAAATAATGGTCGCAAGTATGATATCATTAACATTGAAGATCCACGAAATCCAAGAACAGTAAGCCAGTTCGAATTAGATACTCCGGGGCATTCCATACATGATGTTTGGATTCAGGATGGAATTGCATACTCCTCAAACTGGGGTGATGGCGTTGTTGCTGTTGATATTGGAAGCAATACTTCTGCTGATATGCCTGGAGCAGGTGGGTCACCGGAAAACCCGGTTCCACTTGGAAGCTACACTTATCCCAGCGGATGGAATCACGCTGCTTTCCCATTCAAAAGTAAATCCACAGGCGATTTCTATATCGCTGCAGGTGATGAGGCTTTTCCCTACGGTCTGGATACACAAGGTCCAAACCGTGCGGCAGGCTGGGTTCATTTTGTGAAATTTGATGGATGGGATAATCCAAAAGAAGTAGCTCGGTATCAGGTTCCCGAAGCCGGCTCTCACAATTACTGGATTGAAGATGACATTATGTACGCCGCTTTCTACAACGGCGGTTTACGAATCGTGGATATCTCCGGAGAATTGATGGGCGACCTCTACCAACAAGGTCGTGAGATCGGGATGTTTCTTCCAGCTGATAAGGATGCAGCCATTCCAAATGCTCCGTTCACCTGGGGACCAATGCCATATAAAGGATTGATCTTCCTTTCCGACTGGAACTCAGGAATCTGGGCAGTTAAAGTTGGTGAAGATCCAACTGCAGGAACTAATTAATCAGAAAAAATCCGATGAAAACATTATCAAGTGTATTTCTTATCAGTTTTGCCCTTTTATTAAATTTGAATGGGTTTGCGCAAGAGTATTACTTATATGTAGCTGCCGAATCAGAAGATCAGGTTCATTTGATTCATTTTAATGCTGAAACTGAAAGAGGCAAAATCGCCAAAACTATTGATGTAGGTCGGTATCCAACTGAGATCGACGGACCTCATGGAATTTCCGTATCTCCTGATGGTGAGTACTGGTTTGTATCCATTGCACATGGTAATCCATTCGGAATGCTTGCCAAGTACAAAACAGGAACAGATGAGCTTGTTGCCACTACAGAACTTGGACTTTTTCCAGCTACGATGGAAATTTCAGAGCAAACAGGGCTATTATATGTAGTGAATTTCAATCTACATGGTGAAATGGAGCCAAGCACGGTATCAGTGATAGAACCCGAAAGTATGTTTCGGCTAACTGATATTGAAACTGGCATTATGCCACATGGCTCCAGAATCAGCCCTTCAGGAAAACATCAATATCATGTGTCAATGATGACCGATGAATTGATTGAAGTAAATACTGCTTCCATGGAAGTATCCCGACGGCTCAAACTTTCAGAATCTGGTTCCATGGGAGGAATGGATCATTCCAGCATGGATCACTCAGCAATGAATCATGGAGACATGAAACACAAACCTGTAGAAAAACCAACGTGGGCTGATCCTCACCCTACAAAACCTTTAGTGTATGTAGCGGGCAACGGTTCTAACGAGCTAATTGAAATTAATACTGAAACTTGGGAAGTGACCCGAAGGTTTGAAACCGGAAAAGCTCCATATAATCTTGAAGTAAGTCCGGACGGAAAACTCGTTGTTGTAAGCTATAAAGGAGAAGGATCAACAGGCGTTTGGGATATTGAGTCAGGTAAAGAGTTAGCGAAAATTGCTAATACGCGTAGAGTCAGTCACGGTGTTACGATCTCTCCGGATAGCAAATACGCGTTTATCTCAGTAGAAGGAATTGGTGGTGAACCCGGTTCTGTAGATATCATTAATCTGGAAACCAATACGTTGGTAGATCATGTGGAAACCGGTAAACAAGCCGGCGGAATCTACTTCTGGAAACAGGTAAATTAGGAGCGTTCTTTAAGGAAGATAGAGTGGCTTACATTTTCGCCACTCGATTCCATATCCAGAATAATTTCTTTAGAAAGAGGTTCAACTTCGTAGCCTAATTGATCAGCAATACCTACAATAAGGGGCTCAAGCTTTCCCTTATCCGTGTTAAACTTGACATATGCTCCTCCTATCCTGAGGTCTATTTTTCGAATGGAGCGATTGAGCATATCTGCACAACGGATAACTTCTGTAGCTGAAAAAGTTTCTTTACCCGATATTTTAGGAACCTTGTACTTCTTCTTAGAAATACTCATGGTCTTAATCTCTCCTGATTTCATATCAGGTTGCAACCACTCAAATTGATGATCTAACTCCTTGATGTAGTACGCAAGATATCGCGAGTTTTTACTCTGTAACACAAAGCCTAAATCTTCTACCCAAATATCCTTTACATTATCAATATTGATATCGAACCAAATGCTTTCTTCCTCAAGCCCAAAAGTTGCCGTAAGACTCTCATTGGAATACTCTTTTAGATTTAGCTCATATGATTTTTCGAATTCAGGAATGGATATTTTTGAATCGTTAGGAAGCTCGATTTTGAGTGTAACTTCGTCCTGTTTTGTTGAAATAAAATCAGGTGCACTATTCTCAACCTCACATTTTATATCACGTACCCTCAATAAAATTCTTGCTTTACCTTCCTTAATTGGAATTTCAAAAGCTGTGTTGTTTTTAATCATAAACCATAACCTTTGGTATAAAATATTGAATTTACCGTTTATCTAACATGAGAAAAGGCTAATATTGAAGTAACATATAGTTAAGAGTTAGCTTTTATATGTCTCATCTAATTGTATTTTATAAAGAAAACTATGGTACTTCCCGATTGGTTCTACGCACTTAATCCTATTCTACAAGCTCTTCTTGGCGGACTTTTTACCTGGGGATTAACTGCACTTGGTGCAAGCCTCGTATTCGTAACTAAGAAAATTAATTATGTTTTTTTAGATAGTATGATGGGCTTTGCTGCAGGTGTTATGATTGCTGCCAGTGTTTGGTCTTTAATTATTCCATCTATTGATATGGCAGAAGCTCAGGGAGTTCTCTCCTGGATGCCTGCAGTAATTGGGTTTCTATCCGGAGGGATTTTTCTTCGGATATGCGACCAGTACCTCCCACATCTTCATCCTGGATTACCTGACAGTGAAGCTGAAGGAGTTCCGACCAGCTGGAGACGTTCTACTCTCTTAGTACTTGCAATCACCTTGCATAATATCCCTGAAGGATTAGCTGTGGGTGTTCTTTTTGGTGCTGCCGCAATAGGCGTTGATCCAACCGGTACTACCACTGTCGCCGCCGCAATAGCACTTGCAATTGGTATTGGAATCCAAAATTTCCCGGAAGGAATGGCTGTATCAATGCCTCTTCGAAGGGAAGGTGTGCCAATGGGTAAAAGTTTCTGGTATGGACAGCTATCAGGAGCAGTTGAACCTGTTTCAGCGGTCATTGGGGCTGCAGCGGTGATTTTCGTACAACCTATTCTTCCTTACGCGCTCGCTTTTGCAGCCGGAGCAATGATTTATGTAGTCGTTGAAGAACTGATTCCCGAAAGTCAGCATCACGGAAATACAGATATTGCAACCTTAGGCACAATGGTTGGCTTTTGTGTAATGATGGTTTTAGACGTGGCTTTAGGATAAATCACGGAATAAACTTAATGATTAAATCTTTAGCATAGTCTTTGATTTGGTCACGCACATCCCTGAACTGATCCAGAATTTCTTCTTCCGTACCTTCAGCTTTTGCAGGGTCCGGGAAATTGTGATGAAGTTTTTCAGCTGTTGAAGGAAAAACCGGACACCGTTCTTTAGCATGATCACAAACGGTAATCACCAAGTCAAAATCCTCACTAAGGTATTCATCAATATGATTTGAAGTATGGGCAGAAATATCTACATCAGCTTCTCCCATCACCTTAATGGCTTTTGGGTTTACTCCATGTGTTTCCACACCTGCACTTTTTACATCGACAGACTCGCCACCGTAATTACGAATCCATCCTTCCATCATTTGACTTCTGCAGCTATTCCCGGTACACAAAACAAGTATCTTTTTCATAATCCTACATTACTCAACATATTTCTGCAATGATACATATTGCAGTGTTATTGAACTATAAAGTCTTTCATTTTTATTGTCCATTTCAAACTTTCAGCAACAAGCAAATGCTTTATTCCGGCTTGGCTTACATTCTGTTGGTTTAACAAAGAGGTTTACTATTAGGTCATCCCCAACACGATTCATTGATTCGATTGAGTATTTAGCCGTTTGGGAAACACTATCTCCGTATTCAATAAAAGCTTCGCTTTCGAGGTCAAATCGCAGTTTGGAGCCCACTTTATTCAAAATATTAATCGCTTTTCTCCCCGACCATTCCGCTTCCTTTCCTGAACGCTCATTTAGCCATAGCTGGATCACTGTTTCATTAAATGAATGACTGTTAGAACCACAATCTGTGGAATTCACAGTTATACTTTTGACCTCAGTAAAGTGTAGATCTCCCTGGATTTCCCTTCCATTTGGTAGTATAAACCTTAGTCTATTTGTGAGGTTTTTGTCGAGTTTTTCAAAAAGATATTCAGTTTTCATTTTATCGGTATTTTACGATTAATATAATCAAAAAAATTAACAGCAGTTTTTGCTATCTGGTTTACTAAAGAACACACTAAGTTGGTCTGTGAGTGACTGCCATCCCTGATCATCAATACAATAACAAACACTCGCTCCATCAACTTCACCTTTAATAAGGCCCACAGCCTTCAGCTCTTTAAGGTGCTGGGAAACGGTAGATTGAGAAAGCGGCAATTCATCCACAATATCACCGCAAACACAGCTACTTTTTTTCGCCAGATGTTGAAGAATTGCAATCCTGGCAGGATGCCCCATAGCTTTTGCTGTAGCAGCCAGTCTGTTTTGTGTTTCAGTAAAGGAGGATGATTTCGTTTTTCCCATATCGTAATATTACGATTAATTAGCCCAAATAAAAAATACTTACAAAACTTTTCTCATAAGCACTGCTGATACAGGGCATAACTCAGCAAATTCATTGCTATGTTTGATGAGTTCGGGAGCTTTTGATCGATCAATTTTTTTGAATCCTATTTTGCTGAAAAAAGACTCGGCTGTTTCTGTTAACAAAAAAAGGGTTTCTATTCCATCACCTTTTGATTGTTCTAATACCAACTTGATTAACTTCGAACCTATACCTTTTCCTCTGCTTTCGTCTTTTACCGCTACCGACCTCAGTAAACCTACTTCACCGAATCTTTCAACACCTGCACAAGCCTTTAAACCCTCTCCCTCATTAATAAGATAAAAGATGATGTTCGATGTACCTATATCTTCGGTAGGAAGGGAGTGAGAATTCAATAGAGCTTTAACCATACTAAGGTCAGAACTCTCAGCCTTAACAGTATCATACTGAATGTTCATTCGAATCTCGTATTGACCATTTAAGAATATCTTCTGCATCTTCATGATCCAGGTCCATCACAGAAAATGCCTTTCCTCCTGCACCCGAAGCTACTATAATATGTGCGGTTACCAGATCTCCAAATTTTTGAAATGGATTAGCGCTGAGCTCAGAAACCTGAGCCCTGTTTTTTCTGAAGTATGCGGTTCGTTTTGCTAATACCCGGTATTGCAGAGACATCATTTTCTGTGTGAAACCAATCTTCGCATCGTTAAAGCGCAGCCATCCGAGAAAGGTAGCTGGAATAAGGAATCCAAAGAAAATCCAACCGAAATCCCAGAACCACCAAATGATAAGTACCGCTAACACTAAAATATAATTAGGTCTTCTCAGATATCGCAAAAAAGCACGTTTTGGAGGGGTTACAGTTTTCTCAGGTTGTTCGATTTCTTCTATAAATTCACTCAGAAAACCATCCAGTTTTGTCTTTTTGATGAACGGTAGCAGCACGATAGATCGCTCATTATTTTTTTGTTCGAACCCGGCACTTTCCACATAAAGCATACCATATCCAAAGGGTTCTCTAAAAACCCCTTCTACAAACCTTAGTGCCTGAATGCGATTAAATGGAATGGTGATGTGCTTTCTTTCCAGCAAACCACTGGTGATGTGAAGCTCTTTTTCCTTCTTTTCGACTTTAAAATCAGCATATTGAAAAATTACACCTATAAATGAGAATAGGTAGGAGATTATAAAAATGAGGACAAAAATCCCTACAAACAAAGAAGTATTTCCAAGTCCGGGTACTTTATCAAGGATATAGTACATATTCTCTTCGGTAATAAACTGATCCATTTGTCCGGATATAGCTCCAAGAATAGACGCAATCAATCCAAAGTTTCCCGAAGTAAGCGCTGCCAACAATAAATCTCTTCCCGGGAGCCTCCATTCGATAACCTCAGATTCAAAAACCTCGTCAACTTCAGCTACCGATTCTTCCTGTTCAGTTTTAATCTCTCCACGGAGTAAGGATCTCAATTCCAGGGCTTCATTCCTCGTAATCGCACTTATAGTGGCGTTATCAGTCCCACTGCCGGCGGACTTAACCTCTACTTTTACCAACCCGAAAATACGCTGTAGTAATCCTTCTGTAATGTCAATTACCTGAATACGGTCTTTGGTGAGGTATAAATTCTTTCGGACGAATATTCCTTTTTTAATTTGAAGTTCGTCCCCATCAACCCGATAAGTGAATCTTACCCAACCAACTATTCCCAGAACTAGGGTTGAGACCACTCCAAAAGCAAAAAAATACCAGAAATAGCTATCCGTATTCCTGGTACCTACTACTAAAAATATTACGATTGGGACAATATTTTGCCGAAGTACCGTAAGAAACTGGGTAACTGCAGCAATAGGATGTTGTCTTCTGAATTCAGACATCTTCCTTAGCCTTTCTTACCAATTCTGAAATCATAGCTCTGAGCTGAGTCGCTGTTTCATCATCCAGTGCAGGAATTTCGTGTGTGGTTGCAGCGGTAGAAATACTGATAGATGACAAACCAAACTTTCTGTAAATGGGACCTTGTTTTGTATCTACGTGTTGAATACGATTAACAGGCACAATGGTACGCTTTACTATAATAATTCCGCGATACATATCAACGCCCTGCTCATTCACATCATACCGCCAGCGGCTCCATCGAACTTTTGGGAGCACAAAGATAAGTAACAAATGCAAAATCAAGGCAGAGGGACCCGCTATCAGCGGAGCTATCAAAGGTAAATCCCCGTACATATAAGGAATAAAAAGCACCCCGGGAATTACATACCCAATCAGTCCAAACAAAGTTGCAGAAATTTTCCAGGCCTTAATTGCATTTTCATTTATTCTGGTTTGCGGGAGCTCAATCATAATCCTTTGCTTTTATCTCTTCCAATGGTGGAGCCTGATATTCTTTAACACTAAACATAAGGACAAATCCGATCAGCAACATCAAAAGAATAGCTGCCATCCCAATACGTTGACTCCCAAACTGTACCGTTAGAAATCCAACTAAAAAAGGCCCTATAAATGATGTCACCTTTCCTGAGAGTGCTAGCAAACCAAACATCTGATTGGTCAGATCAGGAGGAGAAATTCTGGCCATAAATGATCGGGAAGCTGCTTGAATGGGACCTACAAAAATTCCAAGAATTAACCCCCAGATTATAAACCAATACACACTTTTAACTATAATCAATGCTATTAATGGAATTACTAAACCCAGAATAGAAGCATTAATAGTGAATTTGCTTCCTGATTTATCATCCAGCCAGGCAAAACCAAAAGCACCAAGTCCTGCGGTCACATTAAGTCCAATACCAAATAAGAGAATATCTTGTTCATCCATATCAAATGTTCCGGCGGCGTACACACCTCCCATTGCAAAGATGGTGACGATTGCATCATTATAAAACATCCGGGCAACTAAAAACCGAACAATGTTCTTAAACTCTCCCAACTGTTTAATGGAAACCCGTAACTGACTAAACCCATCTTTTACCGAAGCTCCAATTTTTTTATTTGTCGAAGGGGTATCCGGTGTTTTAAAAAACAGGGGTAAACTAAATAAACTGTACCAAATGGCTGTCAGAAGGAAGGTAGCGCGAACTGGCTCAGACTGTTCAGGGTCAAGCCCAAGCCATGCTCCATTGGTTTGAATGAATGCATACAAAGCAACCAATAAACAAGCAAGTCCGCCGGCATATCCAAGTCCCCAGCCCCAGCCACTCCACCTTCCAAGTTTATCAGCAGGTACCAAGTCAGGCAACATTGCGCTGTAAAAAATAAAAGCGAATTCTGCTCCAATCGTAGCCAGGAATCCCATAGACAATGCGAGCCAGAGTGATGAAGGGTCAGGCTTGGCAAACCATAAAATTCCACAACCTATCACGCACATCACTGTAAAGAAAGCGATCCAGGGTTTTCGTTTACCTGCCTGATCAGCGATAGCTCCAAAAACAGGGGCGCCAATCGCAATCACAATTCCGGCAACGCTGATCATATTTCCCCACTGAGCAGTACCAATTTCTACATTTTCGGCTATAGTTTTTGTAAAATAGGCCGCAAAAATAAAGGTCTGAATGATTACAAAATACGAACTATTCGCCCAGTCGTATAGTGCCCACGAAAAAAGTCCCTTGGTTGATTTCCCGGAATGTGTCATTTGGTTAGGTACATGAAAAATGTACACGAATATCGGGCGGGGTGGGCAAAGTTGAAAGGAGTTTTTTCACCCAATAAACTTATACCCAAATCCATGCACTGTGAGGATATGCTTTGGGTAACGACTGTCATCTTCCAGCTTTTGCCGCAGCCAGGCTATATGTACATCAACGGTTCGAGTTGAAGGAAGCGCATCGTACCCCCAGACTTCATTAAGCAGGTGATCTCTGGTTAAGATACTGCCCTCATTTTCTACCAAAAACCGAAGTAACTGAAATTCTTTTGCAGATAAGGTAATTTCATCTCCCGCTTTTGAAACCAGCATCTTTTTGAAGTTTAGCTGAACATCTGCAAAGGAATATTCACCAATTTCTGACTTCTCCTGTGCACCGTTTTTCTTTCGAAGCTGAACTTCCACCCTTGCCAAAAGCTCCATCATCTCAAAAGGTTTTTGCATGTAATCGTCGGCACCCAGCTTTAACCCCAGCACTTTATCAATTACCTGACCTTTTGCTGTAAGCATTAGAATTGGGGTTTCAATTCCATTCTGTCTCAAATCTCTGCAAATATCTAATCCTCCTTTTTCGGGAAGCATTAAATCGAGAATAATAAGATCGTAGGTACCGGAAGAGGCTTTTTTATAACCTTCTGCTCCATCTTCAGCGACTTCAACTTCATACCGTTCTTCCTCCAGGCGGTCTCTAATAGTCATTACTAATCCTGCTTCATCTTCTACCAGCAAAATGTTTGGTTTATCCGCCATGTACTCCCTCCAGTGGTAAAATGATACTAAATACTGAACCTTCACCTTCTGCACTTTTAAGAATGATTTCGCCCTTATGTGCTTGTATGACCTTTTGTACTAAACTTAAACCGATTCCATTTCCTTTCACCTGATCATTAACAGGCTTTTCACCTCTGAAAAATGGTTTAAATACTTCCGGTTGTTCGTTCTCAGGGATTCCAAGCCCAAAATCCTGTACCTGAATCCGAAGAGCCTTATTTCCTTTTAAGAGTTCATCGTCCACTTTTAGAAGTACTTTTTTACTATCTCCACTAAATTTGATGGCATTATTTATTAGGTTAGATATACCTAAAAACAGGGCGTCCGGATCGGCGTAAATGGCTTTTTCTTTGGTATTAATGGAATATTCCAGATACATCCCCTTTTCTTCAAGCAGGTGCCGGCTTTCTTCTTTGATGGAGGTAAAAAGCTCATCCAGGTTAACCTGAGTGAAATGATAGACTCTTTTTCCGGTTTGAATTCCCGAAAACTCCATAATCTGATCAACCATATCACTTAAACGCCTGCCTTCTTTCAACATCAGGCTGGCATATTGTTTCTTCCGCTCTTCGGTTTGAACCACCCCTTCGCTTAGGTTCTCTGCAGCTGACCTGATTACTGTGATAGGTGTTCGAAGTTCGTGAGAAACCCCAGCTACAAATAGCATCTGCTGTTCTGCTAAATCACGTGAGCGTTGAGAAAAAACAACAATCAATACCACACTTATACCCAGTATAGAAAGTATCCCAAAACTGATCCCCAAATTCCGATTCCGTGTTTTATTTACAAACGTGTCCAATGAACCTTCTCTGAAACTAAGCCAAAGCTGCCATGGGGAACTTGCTAAAGAACCTCTCACGCTTGAAGTTATAGTGGTATCCCGGGATTGTACCTGCCACGAATTCGAGTTGCTCGTTTTTATACTTGCCACACTTTTTGATAAAAAATGAGACTGTATTTGATGCTCACCACTGAGCAAAGTATCAAAACCTGACTCCTCTATAAAATCGAGTTGTTTGAGACTTGTTCTTATACTGTCTGAAATATTCGGAACCTTTACACCATCAACTGAATACGGATCTGACTGAAATACCAGAATATTATTCAAACTGAATTTATCCAGAGAACTTCTGAAATCTGGTTCAGGCAGTTTATCGGCATTACCTGAGGTGTAATAAACGGTTGGGTCTTCCTCATCCTTAACGAGACTTAGAGTATATTGGTCATCAAAGGAATCCGAAAAATAAGTTCGTGCAATATCAGGGATAATATTTTCTTTTATGATGTCATCATCCAGCTTTAAAAGCACAATATCATCAAGTTGATCCACACTTAATTGTACTTCAACTTTTTGGCCAAATTCTCTGTTCGAAATCTGAACCATATCCAGAAACTGCACCGGTACAGACATGAAGGATGGATCTCCCAACTCCGGATGAATTCGTAATGAAACTCTTTTAGACAACACATCTTTACTATTATCAGCTACCCAATTCTTTACCGTACTTGATGGGGGGATTTTATTCAATAGTACAGGGTCAGATAAAAATAAAAATACTTCAGGTGCTTCTTCCTCGGATGTTTTAACAATAAATACGGAATCGACTAATCCGGGATAATTACTATTCCCTGTCCAGGAAGTAAGCGCTTTACTCAATGCGGGTTTTAAATCTTCATTTGGATCAGAAACCTGAACACGAAATATCTGACCTAGTTCTGTGAATACTTCATTAAAATCTGCTACAAAGTTTTCTGATGCAGCAGATAAGTTTTCTTCAAGCCGTTCTTTTTCGGCATCGCTTACACTACCCAGCCACTGATATTGCAGAACCGCGAGAGAAACCAAAGCGACTACCATCACTCCTAAAAATCCATATGTATACATCGTGTTTTTCACGGCTCAAAATTACTTCCTTTTAAGACCATAAAAAAAGTTTTAACCCCGATTTAACATCCTTAACAAAGTTTTTGCGAGTGCTTAACAACTCACATCCTCAGCTTTCGAATATTGGCACCGAATTAAACCAATAACGAAATAAAGCTATGAAAGCACTAAAACTATCAATTCTGATTATTCCTGTACTGATCTTTTTCCCTTCACTATCTGAAGCACAACAAATGCAACAGATGGAATTCGACGCAAGCACAAGTCTGATGCTGCAGGAATTTCAAGCAATGCTGGTATTTGAAAATGACGAAATATCAGTTCGAATGCGTATGGGTAGCGGAGAAGCTGAAGAAGGAGCAGACCAGCTGGAACGCGGGGATGTAATCCTGATGATGAATGGTAAACGCGCAACCGATATCGAAACTCTCCGGTCTATCTATGAAAGTGTAGAAGCCGATCAGGAAATAAAAATAGGTGTAAGACGAGGTATCGAGCGTTTTATCCTTGATGCTATAAAAGGAGATGTGCCCGAAGGCGGTCCGCGAATGATGATGACTTTTGACACAGACGATGGACCCCCTCCTGCAATTGCACCTGAAATTGGCGCAATACTTGCTGACCGTGACGGAGCAGTTATACTTGATCGTATCATTCCTCCTATGCAACCGGAAGAGTTGAAAGCTTTGGAGATTGAAGGCTACTCTATCAAAGCATTAAATGGAGAAACTCCTGAAAATGCTGATCAGGTTCTAAAAACACTACAAGCGCTGGAAGTAGGAGCGGATATCTCCATCATATTTGAAAAAGATGGTGACGAGAAAAGTGTTGTATTCAAGAAGCAAGAACCTCGTGCTTCTTTCACCATATCAACAGAAGACAATTAATTTATGAGACGGCTTTTCCCTTTATTTTTGGTTCTTCTCTTTTCTGGGTTGATGATCTCTGAGTCTGCTTTAGCTCAGAGTCCCTTTCCCAATGCACGGGATGACAGTTACCCTTTGTTGGGATTAAAGCGTGCTAAAAGCTCCTATGACCGTGCCCAAAGTGAACTATCACGTAAAGAAGAACTATACAAGAAAAATCTGATTTCTCCTGAGGAGTATGAAACTGCAGTCAATTCTTTTGAAGACGCGGAAGTTAACTATCAACAGTCGTTGCTTGTACTTCTTTTTGAACAACAATTTGTGAGCATCAAACGAGCAGTGAAGTCTCAGGACGAGGATTCCAAAAAAAGAGTCCGGGTTACCCTCGAAAACACTTCCAGCGCCAATGCTGAATTTGCGCAAATTGTGAATATGGAAGATGAACTCTTCCGATCCCTGCAGCCGGATGTAATTCATAATATTTATGTCTCCCTAAGTAATGATGATGGCGCTATTATCAGTTCTCCTTATGAAATTAAACTGGATCAGCTTCGGAGTGGAAGTCCTGAAATTGTAGAATTTGAGCTTCTACAGGATCTGGACGAAGTCACCGTCAATATCATTTATGGTAATGGATCATCCCGAAGCCCAAAGGTTTTCCTGGAGAAAGATGCTTCTGCTAACCGGGTATTAATTCAGTCTGAACGTTTTTCTCAGGAGATTGAACTCGGCGATAATGCGACATTTGGGTTGGGGCTGGAGCTTTTCAGTGGGTTAAATGACACCTACAAGCTTGAAGTTCTGAATTTACCCTCCACGGTTACCCGTTACTTTTCTGAGCAGGGTGCTTCCGGCCGAATCAGCCAAATAAAATTTACGGAGAGCAAGAATAACATCTCAGCTAATCTGGATATCGCACTTCCTGATCGTCCTACAGATGATGTCCCAATGGACAACCCTATCAGCTTTTATGTGGTAGCACTCCCCATCAACCAGTTGGATGAAGTTAATCCGCGGTTGAATGACACATGGACTGAAGCAGAAATTGAAGCCCTGAATGCAGGCTATGTGCGACTGGAAATGATTCCTCGCGGAGTTGGTCGCTTAGTCATCAAAGCTCCTCAATTATACGATGAAGGTGACGGAGAAGGGCCGGTAGAATTCACTTTCAGAGTTGTGAATGAAGGTTCCCGAAGGCTCGATAATATTGAGTTTGAGCTGGACGCTCCTTTCGAATGGGAAAAAAGAATTGAGCCTGCCATTATTCCTGAACTTGATATAAGGGAAGAACAAACGGTAAAGCTCTTTCTTACTCCTCCTAACGATGTAAGTGTGGGTCGATACGAAACCCGAATGCGATCCACTTCACTTTCTGATAACCAGCCGGTAAATGCCGAGGACAAAACCTTTACTGTTCAAATTGCCGCTCAGGCTAGTGTACTAGGTACTACTCTGATTCTATTCCTGATCATCGGATTGGTAGGCGGACTGGTGTTCTTCGGAATTAAACTATCGAGGAAGTAAAAGGGTGATGATCAAAAATTCACAAACCAAAAACCACATAACCCAACCAAAAAATAACCTTCAATTATGGATTATGAATTTTGAATTGGCTGATAAGCAATTCAAAATCCATAATTCAGCATTCAAAATCTCATAATCATGCAAAACGAAACCATCAAACAAGCACCATTACTTGAAGCCCGAAATCTCACAAAGATATATGAGGACGGCGTAAAAGCTCTCGATAACCTTCAACTAAAGGTTAATCCGGGCGAGATTTTTGCCATGCTTGGAGGTAACGGAGCTGGAAAAACTACTACCATCAATCTATTCCTGGATTTTATCCAGCCCACCAGTGGTCATGCTTTTATAAATGGCATCGATGCTAATGCAGACCCTTTGGAAGCCAAGAAAAACGTAGCCTTTGTATCTGAAAACGTACAGCTTTACCCCAATTTTACTGCTATGCAGAATGTGGACTTCTTTGTTCGCCTTGGAGGCAAACATGATTATAAAAGAAGCGATTATGAAGCCGCTCTTATACGTGTAGGTTTACAGCGCGAAGCTTTTGATAAAAAGCTGAAAGATTTCTCGAAAGGAATGCGCCAGAAATGCGGTATTGCCATCGCTATTCTGAAGGATGCTCCTGCTATTCTGTTAGATGAGCCTACTTCCGGACTTGATCCTAAAGCAGGAAAAGAATTCACCAAACTTGTAGGAGATCTACGGGATGAAGGTAAAGCGATCCTTATGAGTACCCACGACATTTTCCGTGCAAAAGAAATCTCCGATCATGTTGGGATTCTGAATGGCGGAGTACTGGTTACTCAAAAAACTAATGCAGAATTGAAAGGAGTTAATCTGGAAGAGCTATACGTGGAGTATATGGCTGGTTATATGGAAGAAACTCTGGAAACAGGATCCCTGACTAACAACCTCACTTAAAATGTTAATCGTTATTCGTTATTCGACACCGATTAACGAATAACCAATCACGAATAACGATGTTTAAACTCATATTTATAAAAGAACTTAAAGAGATTATCCAAAGCAGTCGGTTTACGATTAGTTTTGCGGTATGCTCTGTGCTGATTATTCTCTCCTTTTTTATGGGAGCTCAAAACTACTTATCCAGTAAAGCCCAGTACGAAGCTGCCGTGCAGGAGAACCGAAATCAAATTGCAGCTAATACAGATTGGATCATGGTCGATCATACGATCACGCTCCCTCCTCAACCCTTAATGGCATTGGTAAATGGAATCTCTAATGATATCGGCAGAAATATTGAAATGAGTGGTCGGGGTGAGCTCAGGGCTAGCAATACCCGATTTAATGACGAACCTATTTTTGCCATTTTCCGGTTTATGGATTTGGAATTTATTTTCGGGATCGTACTGTCTTTATTTGCTATTATTTTCGCCTACGATGCCATTAATGGTGAAAAGGTTAGTGGGACACTTAAGCTATGTTTTGCTAACTCTGTATCCAGGGCTGCCTTTATCGGTGGTAAACTGGCAGGTTCTTTTGTCGGTTTAAGTGTGGCATTACTAATTCCTATGTTAATTGGATGCGCACTGCTACCCTTACTCGGAATACAATTAAGTGCTGATGAATGGGCCAGACTGGCATTAATAATCGTTTCCGGATTAGCCTACTTTGGATTATTTCTCGCTTTGGCAGTCGGAGTTTCAGCTATTACATCCCGCCCTTCTAATTCTTTCTTAATTGGGCTTGTTGTCTGGATTTTTGCTGTATTAATCGTGCCACGTGCTTCGGTGCTGATTTCAGGTAGATTGGCTGAAGTGCCTAATGTGGATGAAGTCACTGCACAAAAGAACCGATACCGTATTCAACTATTCGAAGAAGACCGCCCTAAAATGGAAAAATTCAACGTCCCAGATGGTACTGATCCTTCAGAAGTAATGACCATGTTCAGTTCATTTATGAGTGAGCTTTCCTCAACCAGACAAGAGAAAATCGACACCTTTACGGAGCGAATTAATGAAGACTACGAAAACAAAAAAAGACGTCAGGAGGAACTCGCGCTTGGTCTTTCCAGAGTATCTCCGACATCTGTATTTACGCTGGCCTCAACAGCACTAGCCGGAACTTCTCTAAGGCTTCAGAACCGATTCATGGATTCAGCCAATGAATACCAGAATGTGTACGGTAATTTCATGACAGAAAAAACCGGTCAAAACCAGGGAGGAGGGTTCCGGATGATCATGATAACCGATGAAGAACAGGAAGAACCCGAAAACCTGGACCCGAATGAAATGCCTCAGTTTGAATTTGCGAAAGGAACGGTTGAAGAGGCTGCCGCTAACAGTATTCTCGATATGGGACTACTCGTACTTTTTAACATCATCTTCTTTGGAGGAGCCTTCTTCGCTTTTCTGAGATATGATCTGAGGTAAAATAGTCCACTAGTCATTCTGAGCGAAAGCGAAGAATCTTGGCGGGTATTCAGCAAGATCTTTCGGAAGTATCCTCAGGATGACCATTCACAAGAATTTTATCACTAAACCTAAACCACCATGCTATCCATACTCGTACAAAAAGAGCTCAAAAACATATTATTGAGCCCAAAATTCTTTGCCACTTTTTTAGTGTGTTCAATCCTGATACTGATTAGTGTATTTATCGGCATTAATGAGTACAAGAACTCCGTTACTCAGTTTGAAACGAACCAACTGATCGCACAACAGGATGTTGAACAGGCAACCAGCTGGATGCAAGTCCGAAATATTGCCCACCGAAAACCAACTCCAATGCAAATCTTTGTTTCTGGTTTACACTTTGATGTGGGTCGTTTATCCGGTATTTCATCGTTTGATGATGTAAAGCTGGTTCGAAGTCCTTATTCCGATGAGACTCTGTTCGCTATTTTTCGTTTTATCGACTTTGCGTTTATTGTACAGGTCGTACTTTCGCTTTTCGCAATCCTGTTTACCTATGATGCCATCAATGGAGAAAGAGAAAATGGAACCTTAAAGCTGGCTTTTTCTAATCCTGTATCAAGAATTCAATATTTAATCGCAAAATTCACCGGTACCTGGCTTGGGTTAATTGTACCTCTGCTAATCCCAATATTAATTGGTTTGCTACTCCTCACTGTTTTTGAAGTTTCTGTTACTCCTTCTGATTGGATGAGTATTGCCAGCCTTATTGCTCTTTCCATTCTGTATATAACTTTCTTCATTGGTATTGGACTTTTCATATCAGCCATTACACGAAAATCGTCCCTCTCCTTCCTGCTTTTGCTGGTGATTTGGATTAGCGGAGTTTTGATCCTTCCAAGAATGGGAGTTATGGCCGCAGGACAATTAGTATCAATCGAATCAGTAGCTCAACTGGAAGCAAAACAAGAGGCTTTTGAGAGGCAGCGTTGGGAGGACTATTCTGCTGAGTTATCGGAAATCTGGAGAACAAGGGAACAGCAAATGGAAGGCATGGATGAAGATGAGCGCCGGGCTTACAGAGATGAGAAAGAATGGGAATGGCTGGAAGTAGATGATGCTGCCCGTAAAAAAGTACAGGCGGATATCATCGAAAATAACCGGACATTGCTGGAAGAATCTCAAAATAAAAAGAAGGTTCAGGAACAGCTGGCGTTCAACCTTGCAAGAATCTCACCGGTATCTTCATTCAGACTTGCAGCTATGAACCTGGCCGGAACTGATATTGATCTTAAGAGTCGTTATGAAGAGAGTATGCGACGATATAAAGATGATTTCACTGAGTTTACTGAAAAAAAACAAGCAGAAGATGGCGGACATGGAGGTTTTCGAATTGAAGTTGATTCCAACGAAGGAGTGAAGCTCGATTTTGGCAGAAATGACCAAACTCTGGATACGAGTGAAATGCCTCAGTATTCTGCGCCGGTAGTACAAGCTGGTACTACCCTTGGCAACAGTATCCTGGACTTTGGATTACTCATTGTATTCATCATTGCAACATTCGGTGGTAGCTTCTTCGCTTTTTTACGATATGATATGAGATGAATTAAGCCTTATTCCAATGTTCAATATTTAATCTGAGTTTGGCTTTGAAACCCTTCTTAGATGACAATGGAATATAGAAAGCAGGTATAGAGTCTGTGTTTCCATCTTGCGGATCGGTTAAAGCCTCTGTACCTCTGTTTTCCCCCCAATTCGAATCTGTCATTATATACCGGATGTTCCATCCTGAAGAAGTTTGTGTAGCCCTAACCGTGATTTTCTGGCGAAATAAATTTTCCTCTGGTATCCTTCTTTTTAAAAATAAAAAACCATCAATACGGTATTCCGTGGTTCTGACGGCAAGATCAACTGAGAAAACGATTGTTTTACTGCCTTTCAGCTCAATATTTCGTGTATCAAGGAAAAGAGAAAACATCATTGGAGACCGGGCTTGAGTAAGAGATTCTTTTTCAGGCCGAAATAATTCATCAAAGGTTCTGAATACTGCTGAATTTGTCTCTACTTTCCTTTCAGTAAGCTTGTATGTGATTGAACCTCGGGGCATCACCGTAGATTCGAAGTAATAGGAAACCTTTACATCATGCCCGTTATCAAACTCCTTTTTTACAGTAGGAGGCAGTGGTAGATTATCCACCTCTATTGTTCCCTTAATAAGGGTGTCTCCAAATAAAAACCGGGTTAGGTTTTGATATCCTTCTTCTGAATTTACTAACCCATAATGCCCACTGTGGCTATGATAAGTAAACGCTCTCGGTGCATTTCTAACGGTGGCATTTTTGATTTTAACCAACCCATCACTCATTGGCCCTACCGCATATTGCGCAGCGCTGTAATCTTTGTGATTTGTTCCCACCAGACAAAAGAACTTATCTGTACTAAATTTTCCATCCAGTGAATCCACCCGCTTACTTGAGGATAGGTTCATATACTTCGCAATTCTTTTCCGGTTGAAGTTGCTTATGTCCCAGATTCCTATGAATGAGGGAACATTTAAACCTCTCAGTTCAATTCCGTTATGAGGCGTGCCATAAGTAAATACCTTATCAACAAGTTTTTTTGTAACCTGGCTGGAAACCTCATCATTTTGAAGGAAACAACGGGCAATGAGTCCCCCCATAGAATGAGCAACCAGGTACACCTTAAATCCATCATTTAATTCCTGATTGTCTCCACAAACCTTCTCTTTCACACTTTCAATTAACTCACCTAGACCTTTCGCCGCTTCTTTTATTGACGGTCTGTCTCCTGTGCCTAAATCATCATCAGCCTGTTCATAATACCTATAAATTATTACGCTTCGTGAAGGAATGTCATGGTCAATTTCTCTGCCATCCTGATAAATATCTTTGTAATTGAAGTCTTTCATCAATCGGATTAATGGCGACTCAAAAATATGCTTGGTTACAGATCGGTCCCATTCCTGTCTGATTTTGGTTGAACCCAGGTTAAATCCCATATAAGGAGTAGATACAGTGTCATTAATCTCCTTATCTCTCATTGCATATCCCCTGATATAAATGATAGGATAAAATGGTTGCTCAATCTTTTTCATAATCCCTAGAAATAATTATCGTTATCTGGTAACATTAATAAATTCTATGTGATAGAGCAAAACTGTTTTTACTAACTATCTCTACATGACTAAGTAAATGTAATAAGTGTTGAAGTACTTCTATCTGATTTACACTTTAAACCTATCAAAAACAGCTTTATCCAAATATTCCCTATGATTAGGGTGAGCTATTTTAACTAACGCTTTTGCTCTTTGATGCAGATTTTTACCATATAAATTAGCAATCCCATATTCAGTAACTATATAATGAACATGTGCCCGGGTTGTAACTACTCCCGCTCCTTCTTTTAAAAATGGGACAATCCTGCTGATTCCTTTTTTAGTAGTTGATGGAAGCGCGATAATGGGTTTTCCTCCTGGTGATAGAGATGCCCCACGAATAAAATCCATCTGTCCACCTACGCCGGAATAATGATAAGTCCCGATAGAGTCTGCACAAATTTGTCCGGTCAAATCGACTTCAATAGCGCTATTGATTGCGGTTACCTTTGGGTTCTGTCGAATAACAGCGGTATCATTTACATAAGCAATATCCAGCATGGCTACCATAGGATTGTCATCTATGAAATCATACACACGCTTAGAACCCATCACAAAACCACTTACTACTTTGTTTTTGTACTTCACTTTTTGCGAACCGTTAATCACTCCTTTTTCTACTAAATCAATGACCCCATCCGCAAACATTTCGGTATGAATCCCTAGATTCTTATGATTTGAAAGACTTTTAAGTACCGCATTTGGAATTGCTCCTATCCCCATTTGTAGCGTTGCGCCATCCTCAACCAGTTCGGTACAATAAGCCCCGATTTTCATTTCGGTTTCATCAGGCTCGGGAATAATCTGCTCAGGTAGTGGATCATTAACTTCTACTAAAGCATCAATCTTATCTACGTGGATAAATCCATCCCCATGTGTTCGCGGCATATTCGGGTTTACTTGTGCAATGATTTTTTTTGCTTTCTGGGAAGCCGGAAAACTCCCTACTAAAGAAACCCCAAGAGAACAATACCCATGTTTATCAGGCGGTGAAACATTCAATAAAGCCACATCTATGGGCAGAATATCTTTTCGAATCAATCCCGGCACTTCACTCAAAAAGATGGGGATGTAATCTCCCCGGCCTTCATTTATGGCACTTCGAACATTCGCTCCTACGAAAAACGCATTTACCTGAAAACTCTCTGCAAACTCAGGTTTTGAGTACGGGGCTTCATCTTCGGTATGAATATGAACTATCTCAATATCCTGGAGTTCATCCGCACGGTTTACCATGGCTTTTACCAAAGTAATTGGTACGGCATTTACTCCATGTATAAGAACCCTGTCTCCGGACTTAATAAGTTTTACTGCTTTTTCAGCCGTTGTATAAGTAGCCATGTCTTCTCCTATTTGATTTAGAAGAAGCTTAGCCAATGATTATGAAGTTGTTATAAATAAAAAAGACTACTCATTCCTGAGTAGTCTTTGGTCAGCGCTTATGATTTGTCTGGTTAGTAAGATCTAGTCTGATAAAGCGGTATTCCACACCTCATCATAACCAAACTTCGCTTGCTCTGAGGTCAATTCCTGTATCGATTGTTTGATGAGTTTCAGGATCACATCTTTTTGTCCGATGCGATTCAATGCATTCAAATTCGAAAATTCAGATTCGCTAAACGAAACCCCCGGTCCCTGAACAGATCCCTGAAGCCAAACATTGGACATCCCATCAAAAGCCTGAGTTTGGCCAACAACCCGATAGCTTACATTTGGAAGAAGCACGATCGTATTATCTTCTCCACCGGCAACCTGATAATTAATTACCACATCCATAAAAGCATCCATATTCATGTCTCTGATTAATCGAGGGGTTGTTCCTCCATCAGCAATTAACGCGGTAGTTCTGTCACCCATTATTTCTCCTAAAGTTCGTGGTATCAGACGCTTGGTGTCTCTTAGATTCTTGGCGATGTATTCTTCCGTATTCACGTCTTCGGGCGTGTAAAATTCATCGTATATAGGATTTGAAGTGATTTGATCGACGTCAACAATTGAAGCGTTATAATCATTTTTAAGGAACCCTGTTAAGTCTGAATACATATTCTCCAAAAACTGATTCCAATACTGGTCATCCAATTCCGGGAATTGAAAGGTGGTAGTCGTGGTCGTTATCTCTCTGTATCCTGTTAAATAGTTATCCCGCTCGCTGGTTTCTACTTCCTTTTTGTATAAAGTACCGGAAACACTCAGAGATGAAATACCAATTCGCTCAATATTGGTATTCAAAGGTCGGGCATACCATGCGTTACTTGAGGTTGCTGTGTATTTGAATTTACCTGAGGCTTCTTCTGAATCTCCACTAATCCTTACCCACGCTCTTCCTTCTGCATTTCCGGTAACAGTTACCGGCACAGTGTCGATGGACATCATTTCTTTTTTGAAATATGGAAACGGTTGCCCCGCATCAGTCCGATCGTATTCTACCATACTCACCTGCAAATGATTTTCACCCGTTGTCCAGTTGGTTACATCTTTGCCTGTTGGTCCACCACCGGCAATATGCTTGTGTTTGAAAGCATCTGCAGGTACTGTAATTTTATTATTAATTACGGTAGTCTGAAAGTTTGCAAATCCTTTAGCTCCAACTGCATTTGTTATCAGAGAAACGGTTACCCTTTTTCCCTCTGCAGCGGATCCATACTCCAGTTCGATTTCTAAAGGAGCGTTTATATCTATCGTTGCGCCTTCGCTACTACCATTTACACTTTTAATCTGAATGGCAGGTAGCGGCGCTATTTCAAACTCTGTAGTTGAGCCATCGGAACTGGTAATAACCACTTCTTTCGGTGACAAGTCGCTATGATCAAAACGAGCGAAATAGGCTCCTCCCCCATAACTTTTAGCTTCAACACCACCTACGGTTACGGTTCCATCCAGTGAGATAACCCCCACTTTACCTTCGGGTTTTACAAACATCACTCCAACCAGATTCTCTCCTTCCTCCCAGTCTTCAGTACCTAAAGTTGTAATTCCCACATCCGAAGCATATATGTTGGATTGGTACTTCCCAATCACAGCCATATTGTTAAAGTCCGCTTCTTTTTTTGTCATTAATTTTAGCGCAACCTTTCCAATCTGTTGTTGAACCGTCGCACAGGACATCAAAAATATTGATACCCCGAAAAAGCCAATTAGTAGTTTCTTCATATTAATTCTGTTTTAATTAGTATGACTCAAACTCACGTTATTTGGCAGAGTTATCTATCACCCAAACGGGGTATTTTGGGGAAGCTATTCAACAAAATTTAAAGTCATTGCGAGAAGCTTATGCGACGAAGCAATCCCGTTGTTAAAGACTTGGGCTTATTTAAGGAGATTGCTTAGTCATTCGCTTTGCTTATTCCTCGCAATGACAGGAAATAAAAAAAGCGCACCTGATCAGGTGCGCTTTAGATTTCCTGGTTTGTTTAATTAATTAATCATCAACCCCTGGCAACGAAGCTTTATCCGGCACGCTTTGTTCCCAGATTTTCATATCAAATACCTTCTGGCGAGGATACACTTCATCCAGTGTATTCGCTTCGAATAGACGACCGTTAAACATCACATGAGAAACAGTGTTTGAGTTTCTGAGATCATCCAGAGGGTTTTCATCAAGGATTACCAAGTCTGCAAGTTTACCTGCCTCTATGGAACCAAGGTCGCCATCCAGCCCAATAGCTTCGGCACCAATCAACGTTGCTACTTTTAGTGCTTCATGGTTGGTTAAGCCTCCGGCTGCAACTGCCCAAAGCTCCCAGTGGTATCCTAGTCCTTGTAGCTGACCGTGACTTCCAACCCCTATTATTCCGCCTGCGTCTACAATTTGCTTCGCTTTTTCAGCGTGCTTCGGGAATATCTGCTCGTCATCAATAGCAAAGAAACCACGGCGACGAGTACTTGAAGCCATCACATCATGAGGTGTGAAGTAGGAAAGCTTGGCGTCATTATACACATCTTCGCGGGCATAGAAGTAATCTTCAGCAAATGGCCCGCCATATGCAACCAACATAGTTTGGGTAACCGCCATTTTTGCATCTGCTACTGTTTTTACCCAATCATTATAAATCGGATAAATAGGCAGGTTATGCTCATGTCCGGGATACCCGTCAATCAACTGAGTCAGATTCATCTTGATATTTAAACTTCCCTCCGTGGTTGGCATCAGTTTTTGATCTTTAGATGCCATGATGATCCACTGCCGTTGCTCTCGATTACCAACACGATACATTTTGATTGTTTTCGTATCAAAATATTCGCTGTACTGACGAAGTACTTCCTGAGTATGCTCATAACTTTTGAGTTTATATCCCCAGAAACCTACCCCCGGCCCCGTAGAATAGACTCTTGGACCAAGCGCTATTCCTGCTGTAACCATATCACTGTAGCTTAATACATCAGTAGTTCCTGTTTGGGGATCACGGGTAGTGGTAACTCCATATGCCAGATTTGCGGCATAGCTCCATGGCTGTGATTTGTGAATACCACGGGTAACACGAAGATGGGCATGAGTATCCACAAAACCGGGTGTGATAGTTTTGCCTGAAAGGTCAATAACTTCAGCGCCGGAAGGCACACTCAAAGTACCGGTTCTTCCTACTGCCGAGATGCGATTATTTTCAATCAGAATATCTCCACGTTCAATGACTTCATCTCCCTTCATGGTGATAATTCTGGCTCCCTGAAGTAAGGCAGTTCCTTCAGGAATATCCCGCTCATAGGTTACCTCAATGCGGTATTCCTCAGCTTGATATTCCGAAGGTCCTTTTTCCTCTTCCTCTTCAGAATCTTTGTCTTCAGCTTCTGCCTCTTCTGTGTCATCACCTGCTTCTTCAGCAATTTTTTTAGCTTCTTCCTCAGCCTTCTTAGCGGCTTCAACACTGTCTGCAAAAGCTTCGGCATCACTTAAACTGTATACAAAATGACCTTTACCAAGAGACCAATGTACGTTATCGGAGTCACCGGACCAGTGTGGAAATTCGCCACCAATTACCGTCAGTTTTTTAGCGGGGAATGCAGCTCCGGATGGATTGGATACGGAAACACTTACCACATCTCCGGTAACCGGTACCGTTGCGGTATAAATTTCATTATTAACCTGTGCCAACACCTGATCTCCTTCAGGAGCCATCAACAAAACACTTGCTTCACTTGCTGGAACCGGATCTGTAGTTCCATAAGTTGAAATACCGGTGATTTTGATATGCTCTTTCACGTCGGTACCATCCCATCGCATCGATACTAACTGTCCGTCATTATCACTCATGTAGATACGGTCGTTCGATTTAATGAAGTGTGGATTGGTACGTCCTTTTCTTAAGTCAACGAAGTTAGTCGCTCCTCCATCAGATGGAACCCATGCAATATCATCCGCTGCTGAAAAGAAAGAACCTCCCGTTCCGGAATCCATATAATCAAACTTAGAACCTGTAATAAACACAATCCGATCACTATTGTACGACCAAGACGGTTGTGTATAGAAAGCTGATTCCTGTGTCAGCTTCTGAGCTCTTGGGCGTCTTGCTTTAGGCTCGATACGGTAGATATCACCTCCGTTTTCCTCATCCCAGGTTACATAGACAATGTACTTACCGTCAGGTGACCAGGCAGGCTCCGCTTCGGTAGCTTCTGTAGCTGCAAGCTTTCGGGGATTACCATCCGGAAAGTCCATCACATATAAATCATTGAGTGCTGTAAAGGCCAGTTGTGATCCATCCGGAGAAGGAACTGCATCTCTGATTTGAGTTGCCAGCGCTTCTTTGTCATCAGAAATTGGATATTTGAAGGTCAACTCCGGACCCAGTTCCAGTTCAACATCTACTTCGAAAGGAATTTCAGTAGTAGTGCCATCTGAGATGAAAAGCTTGTGAAGTTTACCTCCATAGAAAAGTACCAGATACTCACTGTCCGGAGTGAAACTCATAGAAGGTAAAACACCCAGAGTAGCTTGCGACTCCTGATCATCCCGCTGAACCGGATAAGCCAGCCAGCGTTCTTCGCCCGTATCAAGATTTCTTAAAATGAGCGCCGTTTCTGCTTCATGACGGGTTCCATACACCAGCCACTTTCCATCAGGAGAAGTTGTTGGAGTAAATGCAGAACCATATTTCGAAACTAAAAATGAATTGTCTCCCGTCTCCCGATCATACACTCCGATTCCATATTGAGGAAGCTGCGCATTATAATTCCATGCACCATTTCTTCGTGAATAATATACATAACGCCCATCGGCACTAAATGCCGGATCAATGGCTTTAAGTCCTGTGGAACCATCCACAATCTTGGTTCCGCTTCCGCCATCTTTATGAATCAGCCAAAGCTTGAAGAATCTTCGACCACGTGATACCACAATGTAATCCCCATCCGGAGACCACTCTGCGTTAATCATTTCATCGTTGTTATCTTTGGTAACCTGATGCTCTTCTTCGGTTTCCAGATTGATGTAGAAAGCATTCTCTGATCCGGTTCGATCCGAAATAAACAGCAGGTGTTTTCCATCCGGACTGAATCTTGGATGAACATCTACAGCCATACCATCGGTTACCGGCGTTGCTTTGCCTCCGGTAATCGGCATCGTGTAAATATCCCCAAGCAAATCGAAGGCTATCGTTTGTCCATCAGGACTGACATCTACCGACATCCATGTACCTTCGGTTGTGGTAAACTCAAATAACCGTTCCGGATCCATCGGAAGGTCTTTATTTTTCTTTTCTATTTTGGTGGAGTCGCTTTCTTCCGACTCTTGTGCAATTGCAACCGATGTACATAACAGCGCTGGCAGAAGCACGAATATCCAGTTTAGTTTTCGTGACATAAATTTCCCTTTATTAGCTATAATTAAAATTGGATTGACCAAATCCATCGCTAATCTCTCTAAAAAAGGATTGTCTTTTTGTAAAACTTTGAGACTTAAGCTGTAAAAGCTTTTATCGTTTTAAAATTAATCCAGATTAATCCCTCGTCAACTTCTTATAGGCAATCCGATGCGGTTGATCCTCATCAATACCCAAGCGCTGCTTACGGTTTTCCTCATATTCCTGGTAGTTTCCTTCAAACCAGTACACCTGACTATTACCTTCGAACGCAAGAATGTGTGTAGCCACGCGATCCAGGAACCATCTATCGTGAGAAATAACCACAGCACAACCTGCAAAGTTAAGCAAGGCTTCTTCCAGTGCACGAAGCGTATTCACATCCAGATCATTTGTAGGCTCATCCAGAAGCAATACATTGGCACCTTCTTTTAGCATTTTAGCGAGATGAACCCGGTTTCGCTCACCACCTGAAATCTGCCCTGTTTTCTTTTGTTGGTCACTACCGGCAAAATTAAATCGCGATACATATGCTCTTGAATTTATTTCACGATTTCCCAGCTGCAGGATGTCATGTCCACCCGAAATTTCTTCCCAAATAGTTTTATTAGGATCAAGAGGACGTTTTTGATCCACATAGCCCAGCTCAACGGTTTCTCCTAATACAAGATTTCCGGAATCGGGCTTTTCCTCTCCAATGATCATTTTAAACAGGGTTGTTTTACCCGCACCATTCGGTCCGATTACTCCCACAATCCCACCGGGAGGAAGCATGAACTCCATATTCTCAACCAGCAGCTTGTCGTCATAACCCTTTGAAACTCCTTCAGCTACAATCACTTTATTCCCCAAGCGAGGACCTGCCGGAATCACAATCTGCATATCATCGTTACGCTTCTCATTGTCCTGAGCTAGTAACTCTTCATACGCGTTTATACGGGCTTTACTCTTGGCACGTCGGCCTTTCGGATTTTGACGAATCCATTCCAATTCCTGCTGCAGAGTTTTTTGTCGGTTTGATTCCTGCTTCTCTTCCTGCTTCAGTCGTTCTGACTTCTGCTCCAGCCACGAAGTATAGTTTCCTTTAAACGGAATCCCTTCGCCACGATCCAGTTCCAGAATCCAACCCGCTACATTATCGAGGAAATACCTATCGTGAGTCACCGCAATTACCGTTCCTTCATATCTGGCTAAATGCTGCTCTAACCAACCCACTGATTCTGCATCCAAATGGTTGGTAGGCTCATCCAATAATAATACATCCGGTTTTTTGAGAAGGAGTCGGCACAACGCCACACGCCGTGCTTCACCACCGGAAAGCACTTTTACCGAAGTATCGCCCGGAGGACAGCGTAATGCATCCATCGCCTGATTGAGTTTTGCATCTAAATCCCATGCATCCAAATGATCAATCTTTTCCTGAAGCTTTGCCTGTTTTGCGATTAACGCATCAAAATCGGCATCAGGATCTGCAAAACCTGCATTTATGTCTTCGTATTCTTTAAGTAGATCAACTGTTTCCTGAACACCTTCTTCCACGATTTCTTTAACGGTTTTCTCAGGATCGAGATGAGGTTCCTGTGCCAGATATCCAAAAGTGATCCCTTTTTGAATGCTGATATCACCAAGATAATCTTTATCGATTCCGGCTATAATTCGAAGCAGGGTGGATTTACCGGCACCGTTTAAACCAAGCACACCAATTTTCGCCCCATAGAAAAAGGACAGGTAAATATCTTTCAAAACGGTTTTGTTGGGCTTGTGAACTTTGCTCACTCCAACCATGGAAAAAATGATCTTCTGGTCGCTCAAGGTTTTAGATGTTTAGTTAGTTTTTGATCTTCAGGCAGTCATCCTGAGCAAAAGCGAAGGATCTTGCCGGATATCTGCCAAGAGTCTTCGGGAGTATTCTCAGAATGACTTTATTAAGCACCCAAAGGTACGGAGAGTTGAAGGGTTTTCAAGGGGTGATTTTGTGATTTATTATTGATTATCATTTCTGACACACCCCTAAATCCCCTCTCAAGAGGGGACTTTTGATAGCCATGACCAATCAACTCAAAAGAAGGAGGGTCTCAGAGAAGTTTAGGACTTTAAGTCAATGAGGTATTAATAGCCCCCTCTTGAGAGGGGGTTGGGGGTGTGTCAAACTAGGTAGTATTCCGTTTTTCAAACTCCAATACATACCGTTCTATTTCAGCTAAAGCATCTCTGTTTTCCGGATAGATATCATTATCCTGAAATCTAAGTACCGTAATTCCCAATCCATTTAAAAAAGCTTCTTTTTCTTTATCTCTTGCGCGGACATCCTCCTGATTATGTGAAACGCCATCCACTTCGATAGCTAACATTAACTCCTGACAAAAGAAATCTAGAATATAATTACCAAGTGGTTTTTGCCGGTGAAAATCATAACCAAAACATTGTTTCCCACTTAGTGATTTCCATAATACACGTTCCGATTTGGTCGCGTTATTTCTCAGCTCCTTCGCTAGTTCTTTAAGTTGAGGATTGTATGGTATTATTTTTCTTCTTGACATATCTAAATGTAAATATTGCCCTTAATGTACACACCCCTGAATCCCCTCTCAAGAGGGGACTTTTAATAGCCAGAACAAATTAAACATGACCAATCAGATCGAAAGACGGAGGGTGTTAGGCAGAGTTAGAAGACCGAAGCTAATACGGACACCCCTCCCGCCTTCGGCGTACTCCCCTCAAGGGGAGACTTACTTGTCTCAATCACCACACAGTATCAACCGAATGTAGTTGAACAGGAGCTTCTTTTCCTTTTAGCAGAACCTCTCCCAAATGAGAAGGAAGATATTTTTGATTCAGGGGCAGGTCTTTAAACAATTCTCCTGAAATCAGCAGATGCGTATCAAAAATATTACACTGATCCTGTATCCGTGACGTGGTGTTGATTACATCCCCGTGATAGGCAATTTCCTTCTTAATCACTCCAACCTCAGTTACAATCAACTCCCCGCCGTGTAGTCCGGCTTTGAATTCCGGCATCACTCCGAATTCTCGTTCATAAAACTCCTTTTTTTCATACAGTCTTTTGCTAAAAGCAAAATAGAAATCGATACAGGCATTTTCTTTGATACCGGTATCATAATCCCAGCATATCACCGCTTCATCTCCCACATACTGATAAATCTGTCCATGATAATGCTGAACGACTTCGTTCAGATCATAAAAACTTTGCTGGATCAGCGCACTGTATTTCAGATACCCCATATGTTCGGCAAGTGAGGTAGATGATTTCAGATCCAGAAACATAAAAATCTTCTTCTCTACCCTCGGACTTCTGTACTTCCCCATAATCATATCAAAAAGAATACCAGGACCAAACTTCTCATTCACCATTCTGAAAAATGAGAACAGAGAACTGGCCAGAATAAAAAAAGTAAGAATCGAAAAAATAGCGCCACTTTCGAAAATACGCTCTTTCGATAAGGTGATGGGCAGCGCGATGATATGGTTCACATAATTGGTCGTGACCGTAAGAACAGTCCCAATCATCACGGTATAGGCTATGGTTTTAATGAATAATCTTCTACCAAGGGACTTCCGTTGCAACCATTCATTTTCAAATACCAGTTCTAACAAACCGTATAACGTACCAGTGATCATGCCAATAAAAAAGGCGATTCTAAAACCTTCCAGCTTAGAAATAGGGGCAACCACTTCCACACCCATTTCCCCTCCAAGACCAATTCTTCTCAGGATGTGATAAATTATCGACGCAATTACCCAGTAAACCAAGGTAATTGAAAATAATTTCAGCCGATGTTGCGTGCGTATGTTCATGGATACTTAAGCCGTTACAGGCTTAATGTACCATTACTGAAGGATATCAGCGAGTGCTTCTTCTAGTTCTTCGAAACGGAATTCGAAGTCATGTACCTGCAATTTCTTTGGATGCATGCGGATACTATCGGTGATGGGCTTTGCTCCTTCCCCGTACACCACCTGAAGAGCCAGTTTCGGAACTCTAAATATATTCGGCCGATTGATTACTGAAGCGAGTGTTTCCGCAAATTCATTCATATCCACCGGATTGGGAGCGCAAACATTATAACCCCCTTCTACCTCTTCATGTTCTATCGGGTAGATGAGCGCATTGCAAAGATCGGTTCGGTGAATCCAGCTCATATATTGCTTGCCATCTCCTACCGGTCCGCCCACTCCAAATTTAAAAGGTGGAAGCATTTTTTCCAGCGCACCACCATTTTTCTCGAGTACAATTCCGATCCGTGGATTTACCACCCGAACTCCAAATTCTGAAGCCTTTTGGGCTTCTTCTTCCCAGTCTTTACATACCTGAGCCAGGAAATCATCCGCTACCGGATTGGATTCATCCAGGACTTTATCTCCCTGATTCCCATAGAAACCGGATGCCGAAGCCGAGACAAATACCCCGGGTTTGCTTTCCGCTTTTTTCATCGCTTCTACTAATTGCCGGGTGGAATCAATGCGGCTATCGTAGATGCGCTTCTTTACTTCCTCATTCCAGCGCTGACTAAAAATACTTTCTCCGGCCAGGTGAATCACTGCATCGGCGGTATTCATGGCTTCCACCAAATCGTCTTCCCAGCTTATGAACTGCTGGTTCTTAGCCGCTTCGTCTTTGTATTTCTTCGGGCTTCGGGTGATCACCGTGATATAATGTCCTTGTTGAAGCAAAAGCATCCGCAGCTCCTGCCCGATAAACCCTGTTCCGCCTGTAATGAGTATATTTTTCATTTCCTGATTCACTGAATATTTACCAGATAAACTTAAATAAAAGTTTACTCATTCCATTCAACCCTATAATCCGGTTCTATTTTATTTCTTCCAGCAATTCAATGACATCTCTTAAAAGCTGTCTCATGACTCCGATTTTTCCAAACTGAGTTGTTACCACCGAAACAGTCGCATTTAATTCCGGAATGTAGGTTACCTCCGTACCCCAGAATCCTGAATGAGAATACACTTCCACTCCGTTCAGGTCGAAGTAAAAAATACCCATTCTGTAGTCATTGGAAGGGGTATAGCCATAAGGGAAGTCTGCTTTAGTGAGCATGGTATCCAATGTTGAGGATTCATCGAACACATTCCCTGCAAACAACTCCTGATAGAACATCGCCATGTCTTCACTGTTGGCTACCAGTCCACCGCCGCCATTTAAATCTAAGGAAGGATCATATTTGTAGGTATCATTTCCCTGAAAATACTGGTGGATTCGGTCTGATGCGGATTCCGGCTTTTGTTCGAGTTTTTCCCACCAGGTAGATTGTAACCCCAGCTTCTCAAAACCGATCAGGCTTCTTACTGCTTCGCCTAACGATTTCCCGGTTAGGCGTTCAATGGTTTCTCCCAGAAGAATATATCCGGTATCGGAATAACTGAATTGTTCTCCCGGTTCAAAAAGCGGATCTCCCCAATCTGCGCAGCCCTGAATTTGTTCGGTTCTGGTCCATTCATAGGATGGGTTGGAAAACACCTTCTGGAAATAAGTATTTGATGCTGCATGATCGTACATACCGGAAGTATGGGTAAGCAAATAACGAATGGTGATTGCATCCATATCATAGCCATCGCCTTCCAGAATCTCTTTGTGCTCTTGTGATATATATGCACTGATCGGGTCGTTGAGGCTCAGCTTACCTTCTTCCAAAAGCCGGAGGATCGCAACCGCAACATAGGTTTTAGTATTACTGGCGATTCTCACACTTCCATCGGGTTTCAAAGAAGCTGCACTCTTGAGTTCAGAAACACCGGAAGCCACTGAATAGGAGAAATCAATGTCGGGGGCTTCCACATGGATTAACACCCCGGGGATGGTTGAATCGGCTTCGGTCGCATGATCCGCTAGTTGTTGGAGAGATACTTTTAATTCTTCCGTCTGGTAAGCCCAAACGGTGGAATAACTTAAAAGTGAAAGTAGCAGCAGTAAAAAAGTCTTTTTCATCAGATGTAATTAGTGAATACATCCTTAGATCGGGGATTCACAAAAAATGTACAAGCCTATTCACACATGTTTACAATACGCTTAAACTTTTAACAGGGAGGTAGCTCGTTATGATCCCGACCGATAAATCGTGTTTTGAAGGTGATGAGTATTTTTTTCGTTAGTAGAATCCTTTATTTGTCTTTAAATCTACTCATACCTGAAATACATTCCTTCAATTTCGAATCTTCACATTATAATTCTTAAGCGTAAGCTGATGTTTGTACTTTATTAATAAATCAGCTTTATTCATGTTATTCTTATTATTTATAGGAGTAACATGAATAAAATTTAAAGATGAAACTGGGATATCACCAACTTAGTGCGTGACACTCTTATGTTAGTGCCAAAAAAATAAAACAGAAAATCATGGAAAAGAAAAAATGAATTATTTAATCATCGGAGATAGTTTTATTAAAGGAACAGGAGCACAAAATAATTTAGGTTGGGCGCAAATGTTCAAGAACAATAACCCACAACTTAATGTCGAAATATCCGGAGTAGGTGGAGATAATATATTAAAGGTTAATAATAGATTATCATCTTTGGATAAAGACATGTTTGACATTGTAATTCTTGGAGTTGGAATAAATGATAGTAGATATAGACCTTCAAAAAATGGATATGAAATTTCTTTAGATAATTTTCAAGATGGATTAATTTCATTCGCCAATTATTTCACAGAAAGAAATTCTAAAGTATCAATTTTTTTTACAGGCTTGACTAAAGTTGATGAAACTAAAACCTCTCCCTATAAGCATGACAAATATTACCTAAATAAGAATATTGAAATTTTTGATAGAAAATTGCAAGAAACTTCAAGCATGATAGGAGTCTCATATATTTATGTCCCTGAACTGATAGATAATCTTAATAATCTTTCAGATGGGCTACATCCATCAAACCAAGGTCATAAAATTCTTCTTGATGCTGTTACTCAAAAAGTTTATTAAAGAATTTAACTCGAAAAATGAAGAACATTCTCTTCCTAACAGTAAATACAAGTCATAATGATGGTGGTTCTTCAATTCAGATGAGAATGCTTGGAGAATCATTAAAAAAGTACAATTATAATTATAAGATACTGTACAAATATTGGGAAAACAGCGATTATTCTGTCGATTTCAAACAAAACATAAACCAGTATGAAAATGCAATAATAGAGCCTTATCACGAAAACCCTGATATAGTAACACAAATTATCAATAAATATAATATTGATGTTTTATACTGCCATTTAAATGCGCTTAAATATTTATTATGTGCTGTTGAGAGTTTAGAAAGAGAAATCCCAATAATAGTTTATTGCGGAATCAGTATTGATTTAGATGATAACCTAATTAGACAATTAAGAAAACCATTAATAAAAGCTATTGTAAGCGTTTCTGAACAGTTCGCAAAAGAAATTAGAGGAATAATTAAATCAGACCAAGTTATTGTTCAAACCATTAGACAAGGTGTAAAAATCTTGTTTTCTGAAAAGGAAAACATCAAGATTAATAGCCTTTTTGATTCCAAAGCAAGGATTATTCTTTCTCTTGCAAGCATGAGGGAATATAAAAAACATGATGATTTTGTTGAAATAGTGGAAGGTGTAAACAATAAAATTCCAAATACATTTGGGGTAGTAGTAGGAAAAATAGATATGCAGCTTATAAGGAGAATTAGTAATAAACTAAATCTAAAAGCTACTTATTACCCTGACAAGAATTTTGTCCAGATAGGCTGTACCTACTTTGTTGACCTTTCTATGTATGTAGGAAATTGGATTAAAAGAAGTGACGTTTTATTACTAACCTCAGATGGTCATGAATCAATTCCGGGCTCGCTTAAAGAAGCCATCTTTTTGAATAAACCTGTATTTGCTTTTGAAACAGGTCATCTTTCTGAAATGTTTGAAGATAAATCAAAGGAGAAGTTCTTGATTGAGAATCGGGATAAGCTAAAAATAATTTCAAGTTTAATTGAATATTTTAAAGAACCATCTAAAGCTTTAAAACACTTACCAAATTTAAATAGGTTTATCTTAATGAACTTCTCTCAGGAAAAAAGAGCAGTACAACATAGAATTCTTTTTCAAAAAATATTAAAAAATGAATCTGCACAAATTAATTAATGATGAAAATTGGTTTGAAAACCTTGAAAGCTATCTGTTTTTTATTACAGATTCTAATGTTTGTGTTGCAACTGAAAATTATATTAATTCATTTAGATCCAATTTGATTGCAAAAGATGTAACTATTGAAGAGGGAGCAATAATCAAGGGACTTGTCAAAATTGAATCTGGTTGTGTAATAAAGTCAGGTACAACTATAGAAGGTCCCGTTTTTATTGGAGAGAAAAGCACGTTAGGACCTAATTGTTATGTTCATCACGGTGTGTATATAGGTTCAAATTCAACAGTCAATCAAGGTGCAGAAATTAAAGGTTCTATCCTATTAAATGGAGTGAAATGTTATCATTTTGGGTATATTGGAAATTCTATTATCGGAAAAAACGTCAATATCGGAGCAGGGTTTATCTCGGCAGTCAAAAGATTTGATTTGAAAAATGTCAAGTCAAAAATTAGCGATAAATTTGTTGAAATAGACAAAAAAGTTGGATGTTTTATTGGCAATAACTCTCAAATAGGTGTTAATGTTCACACATTGCCTGGGCGAGTAATTGAGCCTAATAGCCAAGTTTTGCCAGGAAGTCAATATAGTGGTAAATCAAATCTTGTTTCTTCAAATGAATTAGACCAGGAAGAAAGAGTATGGGAGGGAATAATAAATATTTGGGATAAAGAAGCTGACCGATTTTGGATGAGAAATAATGTTTTTCTAACAATAAATGGCGCAATATTACTATTTATAACATCTTTTTCAAAAGATAACTTAATTGCAATTATTGTTTCCATTTTTGGAATGGTTCTCTGCGGAATTTGGCTTGATGTAAATATTATTGGAAAATATTATTTAGATAGATGGAAAACACCTTTAAAACAAATAGAAAAACAATGGCACATAAAGCCATTACATATAATTGAGGAGAAATCACGAACTGACCCCATCCCTAATGAATACAAATCTTCTTCAAAATATATGACATGGTTGATAAAGCTTTTCATGTTTTTTTGGACGTTCATATTACTCTATAAAGTGATAATATATATGATGGAGACAATTAAAATACCTTTTTATCAATAAAAAAAGAATTCTGGCACTAACAACGTGTATGTGTTCATACCAGGCAAAAGCCCGCCGCGCCACATACCCGAAACCGTTGGAGAAGTATTCGCTTCCTTCTTTTCTCTACTGTGGAGAGACAACTCATTTCTTATAAAGAAATGCTTAGAATAAAGAAATAATTAAGGCTTTGGTAACCGGATACACATAATCCACCATGAGATTCAGGGTTACGATCATCATGGTCATGTAGAATAAATCTTTTCCGTTGTTCTTAAACTTTTCCATCCTCTCTCCTTTTTGTGTTAGAAAGAGATAGTAGTTAATTCTTCCAACACCATAAAATACACCCAGGCTACGGGTGCAGCGAGGATGAGGGCGTCAAAACGGTCGAAGAAGCCTCCATGGCCGGGTAGCAGGTTGGAGGAGTCTTTAACGCCGGCTTTGCGTTTGAGTTTGCTTTCCAGCAAGTCGCCAATAGGGCCGAAGGTACCTACCAGTATGGCTAGAGGAATGAGTTGTAGCAGTGTGAGTGGAGACTCATAAGGAACGGCCAGCAGAAAAAGATATGCCGCTACAAAGCTTCCTATATAGCCTGAGAAAAAACCTTCCCACGTTTTATTGGGACTGATGTCCGATGCCAGCTTGTGCTTCCCGAAGGTCTTGCCGCCGAAGTAGGCAAAGATATCGCTTCCCCATACCATAAAGACGACCGTCATGGTTAGCAGAAAGCCGGTTTCGTTTTCTCCAAGATCAGAAATCATGATTAATGAGAGTATTCCGATCGGTGCGTATAATCCGGCAAAAAAGGTGAAGCTCAGTTCGGAGGTGCTGTACTCCGAGGTATTGAAGGTCTGTAGAGCTGTGAATAGTAAAAAGATTCCAACCCCTATTTCGAGGCTGAAGGGAATTTCCTGGGAGAGCATCACCCAAAGTCCGATGGTATAGGGGAACAGCATATCCACCGGGGAACGGGCGGCATCCAGAATTTTTATCATCTCATGAATAATGAAATAGCCAATCCCGATCATTAGCCCTTTAAAATACCAGTCGCCGAGCCAGGCTAAGAAAATAAATAGTGCCGCTGCCGGAACTGCAAAAGCAATGCGTTTAGCCAGTTCGCTCAAGCGTCTTCTCCTTCTTCAGAATTAAACTCCGGATTCGAAGCTTCTAAGTCTGCCAATGCTTTCCGGGCTTTCTTCTCGAATTCAACCGGAACGTACAGATAAATAAGTGCCATCTCCCCAACAACTAAGCTGTAGGCTGAATCCCGTTTTGATAGAATATTTGAAGGAATCTTGAGATTCGAGAGGTAATTTTTGGCCATGTCTACTTCGTAGTCAGTACTACCTTCCAGCACACATACCCAGTTATCTATATCGTTAGGCTTGGGATGATCAAACAAACTCATACTTCCGGTTTCGTTTTTAGTCTATACATCAATAAAAGCAAACCTATGGTAACAATCACGCTTAATACAATCATATACCAGGGGAACGCCATTTCTGATGGATCGGCTGCAGCTTCGAGGAATTCGGGGTTCATTGAACCATATACTACCTGACTTCCATTGTTGATAAAATGAAGGATCATTGCTGGGATTAAACTATCTGAGATATAGGTGACATAGGCCAGAATAAATCCTATAAAACTGAGTGGCAGCAGGTTTGAGGGCTGAAGATGGTAAGCTCCAAACATTACGCTGGAAACGATAATCGCTGCCCAGATTCCCCAGCTTTTTTCTAATGCCCGCATAATGTACCCTCTGAACATCACCTCTTCGAAAATAGCAGGCACTAATGCGATATAAATCAATCCGTATATAACTGCGTTTTCAGTTTTGATAAAGCCGGTTATGACTTCGAGCATCTGATCCTGCAAATCCTGAAAAAAACTTAATCCCGGGAAAATACCCATCAGCCATTCGAAGATATTCAGATTTAACCATCCCAGAAATCCAACTAGCCCCCAGGATGCTACCAGTAAAATAATGGCCAGAATTGTATTTGGAATGAGATTAGGGGCCGACTTCAACCTCAAAAACTCATGATGCTTTCCTTTTACACTATGAGCTTTGGATATAAAATAAGAGGCTAATCCAATGATCAGAAACTGACCTATAGAATTGGCCTGGAGCTGTACACTTATGTTCTGTGTCAGCGCTTCAATGATAACCTGAGGATCAGAAGAAATAGTATCAAGTGTCGGGAGAATCATTATTACTGAAATAATGCTACCCAATAACTGAAAGGCAATTAATCCTACAAACAGCCATCCAAAGGCAACGGCCCAATGGCTGAAGCCATTTCTCTCGACCCATGGGGCAAGAGGCGACGGTTCAAATTCTGTGTAACTAAATTTTTGCGAAGTTTGAGCCGCCTTTTTTTCCTCTTCCATCTACTACTTAACTATTATATTTATTCTTCGCTGGCGAAGACTTTTGCACCGATTAACCCGGAGATTGCATTTAAGATTCCCATCATAGCTAACGAGATCAACACTGTAACTACGCTGATACCCGGATCAGGAATAAACCCTTTAGCCATTTCTAACTGGTCGTCGGTCATGTTTTGTGCTTCAAGATTTGCAATGCTCCAGTCATAAAAAGCCTGATTTAATTCAGCATCAATAAAGCTGGTCCATATCCAGGTAATTGCTGTACTTATTACCACGGCTACTACCCCCGCTAATAAACCAATAAGTGCCCCTTTTCCGATTGGGAAAGTGATATCGTACTCTTTAGCAAAATGTCGTGTGGCTATAAATCCACCAATTGCACCAAAAAGACAAGCAAATGTTCCAATGGCCTGAGAGAGACCAAAACTAGAGCCTGTTGGCTCGCTGCTGATAGTCATGTACTGACTTATTAGTCCTAACACAGAAAGAATAACTGCTGCAATTAAACCTCCAATCATTACTGAAGTCCAATAGCTTGGGTTCTCTGTTTGCATGTTTTCATATTCCATAAGATTCCTCCTTTTTAACGATTCGTTTAAAAAACTCGTTGGCTAAATATAGAGCCAGAAATACTCCGAAAGAAGCTCCCAGCCAAAATCGGGAATGTAATGTGTTTGACCAAATTGAAAAGTGATTACCAATTACATCCACCAGATTCACCACGATTGATACCATTATTAGTTTCAATAGTACTGAATTTATTACACTAAAGAACCGTGGAATTAAGGGCATTAGAAGCACTATTATGGCAAAACCTCCATAAATACCTAAGCATCGTGAGCATACTGCCATCGCTTGCCCATTGATAAAAAAAGAACGATCCGGTTGTTGGTGACACACCATATCAAATACCTGATGCTGCCAGCTGTACCCTCCCAAATCCGGTTGGTGAAATAATCCGGGACCAAGCCCGATGACAAGTAAGCCTAAACTGGTTATAAGAAGTGGAAAATAGATTCCTTGTTGATGAGCCCTGACTTCCACACCTGATTACCCTGAAGATTCTTTTTTAAACTGATCCAGAAAATATGACGGAGCTCTGCAGGGTCGTCGTGTTTCTTCATCCATAAAACAAAGGGCTACTTTACCGAGCACACACAACTGATCCCGTTCTTTGGCAATTACTTTATACCAGGTTTGAAGACGAACACCGGGGCTATCAAAAACCATCACCTTGATAATGATTTCCTCATCGTAAAATACCGGTGATTTATACTCCAGCTCTGCATTAATTACCGGGAGCATAATTCCGTCATCCTCCATCTTGCTGTATGAGAGTCCGTAAGAACGGATCATTTCGGTTCGTGCAACTTCAAAATATTCGAGATAGCGACCGTAATACACATAGCCCATTTTATCCGTTTCACCGTATCTACTCCTTAGAGTATGATCGAATTCTACGAGCGGTTGTTCTTGGGGAAAATCCACAGAATCAGGCTTTTTGGAATGCGCCCATTCCCGAGTATTTCTCTATTCGTTGCTCAACTAATTTTTCTGGTTTGAGCTTCTTTAAACGGGTAAGACTTTGCTTAATTTGCTTCTTCACTGCTTCTGCTGCTTTTTCATGATCCCGATGTGCCCCTCCAAGTGGTTCTGGTATTACGCCGTCAATCACTTTTAATTCTTGGAGATCGGTAGCCGTTAATTTTAATACTTCAGCAGCTTGTTCTTTATAGTCCCATGTTTTCCAAAGGATGGATGAACATGACTCAGGAGAAATAACGGAATACCAGGTATTTTCCATCATATAGACTTCATTTCCCATTCCAATTCCGATTGCCCCACCACTGGCCCCTTCGCCAATAACAATGGTCACAAATGGCACTTTAAGTAACGCCATCATTTTCAGGTTTTTGGCAATCGCTTCTGCCTGACCACGTTCCTCAGCTTCAAGTCCAGGAAAAGCACCCGGAGTATCAAGAAGGGTAATAATTGGTACACCAAACTTTTCGGCCAGCTTCATCAAACGATATGCTTTGCGATATCCCTCTGGATTGGCCATTCCAAAATTTCGATATGTTCTTTTAACGGTATCACGACCTTTTTGATGCCCGATAATCATGACAGAAGCTCCATCAATAGTAGCTAATCCTCCTATGATGGCTTTATCATCCGCATGATACCGATCCCCGTGAAGCTCAATAAAGTTATCGCAAATCAACTCGATATAATCCAATGTATATGGTCGATCCGGATGACGTGCCAGTTGCACTCTTTGCCAGCGGGTAAGATTTTTAAAAGTACTTTCGCGAAGAGCGTCTACTTTTTTCTTGAGTCCGCTGATCTCTTTATTTAACACTCCATCACCTACCGAAGAAATTCCTTCCAGTTCTTCTATTTTCTTTTCTAAATCGGCAATTGGTTGTTCAAAATCCAAATACTGCATATCTATCTTTTAAGTTCTTTGGTTGAATATACACAACTAATATTGCAATCGGAGTACTTTCTAAAGTACTCCAAAAAGGCTTCTCACTTTTATAGCCCAGACTCTCCACATTGCTTCACGGACTATTTTCTTTGACATTTTTGATACGCCTTCTTCTCTTTCCCGGAAAATAATCGACACTTCTTTTAGTTTGAACCCGGCCTTCCATGCACGAAAATGAAGCTCTATCTGGAATGCATATCCGTTTGATTTGATACGATCAAGAGCAATATTTTCAATTACGCGTCTGTGAATACACTTAAAACCGGCCGTGGTATCAAGTACAGGTAAACCCGTTATTGTCCGCGCGTAGATATTTGCACTGTATGATAAAATTAATCGGCTCAGAGGCCAGTTAATAATACTAATCCCATTTTCGTAACGGGAACCTATAGCAATGTCAGCATTTCCTGATCGAACTTCTTTAACCAACCTGGGAATGTCTTCAGGAGAATGTGAGAAATCAGCATCCATCTCACACACATATTCATAGCCATGTTCTATAGCAAATTTGAATCCTGCTACATAAGCAGTTCCAAGGCCAAGTTTTCCACTTCGTTCAAGTAAGTGGATCCGACCGGGATACTCTTTCTGTTTTGCTTTTACAAGACCGGCAGTATCATCCGGAGAGCCATCATCCACTACCAAAACATCAACTTCTTCCTCAAGTGAGAGAAGTCGATCAATCATCTTATTGATGTTACCTGACTCATTATAGGTTGGAATAATAATTAGTGCCTTATCTTCTTTCATCACTGCCCTTTCCCTTTTACCATTGTGATCAAAGTGATGATGAGTATTTTCAAATCCATTTTTAGTGATGTATTCTCAACATAGAATAAATCATACTTCGTCTTCTCTTTCACATCGTCTAAAGAAGAGTCATACTTCCATTTTACCTGTGCCCATCCGGTAATTCCCGGACGAACTCGTAATCTTCTTGTGTATAATGGGATTTGAACTTTGAACTGATCCACAAAGTGAGGTCGTTCTGGTCTTGGACCTACCAGACTCATGGAGCCTCTCAATACATTCCAAAGTTGTGGAATTTCATCAATTCTCATTTTGCGAAGCCAATATCCAACCTTGGTTACCCGCGGATCATTTTGTTTGGCCCAGGTTGGCCCTGTTTCAGACTCGGCACCTTCATACATCGTTCTGAACTTATAAATCGTAAACAGGCGCCCTCCACGACCTACTCTTTTCTGTTTGTAAATAATTGAGCCTGGAGAATCAAATTTGATAAGCAATGCAATTGCTACAAAGAATGGAAGAGAAAGTGTTAAAACCACTAATGAGAACACAACATCTAACAATCGCTTTACCCCTTTTTCCCAAAGTGGCATAGGCTCAGGCGAGATTTCAATAAGGGGCATCCCAAAAATCTGGTTGGTTTTGTTTAGCCCACTTACCAATTGATAAAAATCTGGCAGGAGCTTAAGCGTAACATCAGGATGATCTACTTTTGAGATTACGTCGATTAAATCTTTTTTTCTGTCAGGCTCTACTGCTACCAAAACATCCTGAATTTGTCTCTCTTCTATTATTTCAGTGATATTCTCTAAATGACCAATTACTTCTTCCTGAGTGATACCTGATTCCGGGTCAGCCAGTTTTCCATTTACCTGTATATATCCAAGTACTTCCATTCCAAGCGTTTTATTTCGCATCAAATCATCGTAGGCGACTTTGGCATTATACCCGGTACCAATAATAATTGTTCTATGCAGTCCTTTCCCGTGTTGTGCATATATACGCTGAACTGTACGGATAATGAATCGATTCAGAGCGGTAATTGTGAATACGAACATCCAATAAAAGAAAATAATACTCCGATCTACCACAAAAGAAGCACTTTCTCCAAAATCCCATAAGAAATAGAGAATAAGCGCGCCAATGATAGTAGACTTGAGCACTTTGAAAAACTCATCCAAACGGGATACAAGGTAGAGTTTCTTGTATAACCCTGATATTACAAACACGATTACCCAATACGTGCTTATTACCACACCACCGGTAACAAAATCTACCCCTAAATGGCGGAGATGCATGTTTATCGTCTCTGTAAAAAACAAATGAAATATAAACCAGCTTGCAAGGACAATTAAAAAGTCCATGATACTGGTGAATATTACCTCCCGATATCTTTTTAATTTACTCAATTAAAAAATTCCGCCTGATTGGTTAACTTAAACAGTCTTGAAAATAAGCATTTTTAAGTACCCTGCATAACTTTGTCACTACTAAATAAATAGGTTTGTACACGCATTTATCTTCTTGTTCTACCACAAAAGCACGACTTGGAAAATTAACGACCGATCATGGAGAAATTGAAACTCCAATTTTTATGCCTGTAGGTACTCTTGGCACTGTAAAAGCAGTCTCACAGGATCAGCTCAAGGAGCAGATCAAAGCTCAGATTATTCTGGGTAATACCTATCATCTTTACCTTCGTCCCGGGTGTGATATTATTTCTAAAGCTGGTGGCTTACATGAATTCATAAAATGGAATAAGCCAATTTTAACAGATTCGGGTGGATATCAGATCTTTTCCCTTTCTGATAATCGGAAGCTGGAAGAAGAGGGTGCTTTTTTTAAAAGTCATATTGATGGTTCAAAACATCTGTTTACTCCCGAAAATGTTGTAGAAACACAACGGATATTAGGTTCTGATATCATGATGTTGCTGGATGAATGTCCGCCTTACCCAAGCAGCTATGAGTATGCAAAAAACTCCATGGAGCTCACACATCGTTGGGCAAAACGGGGAAGAAAACATTTTCTTGAAACCAAACCTCATTATGATCATAAACAATTTCAATTCGGAATTGTACAAGGAGGCACCTATAAAGATCTAAGAATCGAATCCTCAAAATTTATGGCTGACCAGGATTTTGAAGGTATCGCAATTGGAGGGCTTAGTGTGGGAGAACCAATTCCTTTGATGTATGAGATGACAGATCTGAACACGGACTACCTTCCAAAAGAAAAGGCTCGTTATTTAATGGGGGTGGGTACTCCGGCAAACCTAATAGAATCGATAGCACGTGGAATTGATATGTTTGATTGTGTAATGCCAACCAGAAATGCCCGGAATGGCATGATTTTCACTCGTTTTGGTAAGGTCAATCTGCGAAATACAAAATGGAAAGATCATCATGAGTTCCTGGATAAGGATTTCCCAAGTGATTTGTGCAATAAATATTCTATGGCTTACATCCATCACCTTATCAAAGCCAATGAGATATTTGGCCTGGCTTTAGCATCCATACATAACCTTACCTTCTATCTTTGGTTGATGGAAGAGATAAGAACTCACATAAAAAATGATACTTTTGGTGAGTGGTACCCAAAAATGGCTAAGCAAGTAGAAATCCGGCTTTAAAAGCTTAACTCATTGCCTTTTCCAAGTCTTTGGAAAAAGACGTTTCGGAGAATAAAGATTTCAAAAGAATATCTATGTCCATCCAGATAGAGTAGTTTTGCAGGTAATAAAGCTCATAATTTTCCTGGTCTGTGTCTGAACTTATTCTTGAAGAATTCATTTGTACAGAACCAGTCATACCTGGTTTAACTTGTGAGTTATTATTTCCCGAATACAATGAACTTCCTACTAAACTCATTTTCCCCTTCAAAATATTCCAAAACAATATTGTCCTGTTCTTCCATTTATGTTTTACTGGATCCTGAAAGAAATTAATATCTCTTATTCTTCTTTTTTCCGATTTACTAAAAAGGTGACCAGGTAAGGACACCAACCAACAGATCATCCAGCATGGCAAGGCAATAGAAAAGTCTAATACCCGCTTTAGAAACTGATTTACCCCTTTTGAATACGCAAACCCAACCTCTACCAAAGGGATAGACTCTAAATACTCGACGTTAGATTTTCCTAGAATGAAATCCATAGAATCTGGCACTAACTTGAATACAACTTTTTCATTCTGAAGCAAAGAAATCTGGCGCAGCATATCTTTATACGAAATTGAAGAGAGAGCAAAAAATACCTGATCAATTTGATAGGTCTTTATCAGTTCTTTAAGTTGGGATAATTCTCCTAATTCGTCTTTCTCTTGATTTTCTATCCCTATTGTTCCGACCACCTCATAATTCCAATCCGGTCTGGAGTGAATTTTTGTTTTTATTCCGGAAGTATGTTCAACATTACCGACTAAAAGAATCTTTAGTCTTTTAAGCTTCCCTGTAACCTTACTATCGCTTTTCGAAAGATTGATCTGAATTACCTTAAAAAGCAACATGAGTACTAAAGCTGTAATTAAACCGAAAATTAGTGCAAGACGGGAAAAAGCATATTCTCTCACGAAGAAAGTGATTAAAGCTACGCCTGAATATGATGCAATTATTGCTTTAATCTGGTTAGAAATGGAGTCCTTCTTTGATTGAAACAAATCCAAAAAACTGCCTACTATCACATAAATAATTGATGCCAGAAGGTTAATCCAAAGGAACTTGAGGTTTTGAAGATTAGTCAATACCTCATAACTGAATTGGAAGCGGATTAAAAATCCAAGTATCACCGAAACGTTGAGAAGTATAAGATCAGAAGCGATGTATCCAACCAAACGAACATTATTGGTAAAAAGAGAAATAAGAGCTTTTAACCAGACTGCGCTGTAGATAAAAACCTTAAAAAAAAGACTATATCTGGAACTGTGATGTTTATCGAAGAATTGATAAAGTGCTTTATTGAAGACCTTGATATATCTTAAATCACCTTTTCTCGAGCTTTCACCTTTATAGTGAATAATGGAAGTTTCTGGTACATAATCGATATGATAATCGGTTTCCTGAACACGATAACATAAATCGATATCTTCACCATACATAAAGAAACGTTCATCGAAACCACCTAAACCTTTCAACAGGTTTGACCTCCAAAACATGAACGAGCCGGATAATACTGGTATCTGAGCCTGCTCTTCTTCATGAATCCAATTCAGATAATATTCGCTCAGTAATTTACTCGAAGGAAATAACGAGCTAAGACCGGTGACTTTAGTAAAAGACGACCATATAGTAGGAACAGACCTTTTAGATTCCGGTGCAAAAGTACCATCAGGATTAAGAATTTTACAACCAGCTGCTCCACATTTTGGATTAGCTTCCATATGATTAAAAAGAACTGAAAAAGTATCTTCACTTACCAGTGTATCCGGATTGATAATGAGCGTGTATTTACCGGTAGCTTTTTTTATAGCCTGATTGTTGGCCTTGCCAAAACCTAGATTTTCAAAATTCTCGATATAGTGTACATTTGGAAACCGTGCCTTAAGAAATTCGATAGATTTATCATCTGAATTATTATCTACTACAAAAATCTCAAGGTTGAAGTTTTGCTTAGCTTTTAAAACCGAACTCAGAAGGTTAGAGATATATTCCCTAACCTTATAGTTAACGATTACTATTGATATGTCGACCTGATTTTTTTTCAAGAATTTATATTCAAGTGTGGCTAAGCTATCTTATGATAACCACTTTCCCAATTCCTTTTTCAGAGCCATCCGACTCTAATGCAACAACAAAATAAACTCCTGTTCCCAGTTGATTTCCATTGTAATCAAAGCCATCCCAGCTTACTCTGCCACCCATGGTTTCAAGCTCCCTGACTACTGTACCATCTACTCCAAGTACCTTTATATCTGTTGCCTCTGCTAATCCTTCTATCACAACCTGATTATGTCTTGAATATAGAAATGGATTCGGAAACACTTTTAGTTCATCCATTTTTGGTGTTGGAGCAATGGCTAAATCGGAATAACTAATAAGTCCCAGGTCGGTTGCAATATATACTTCCCCTGTTTGATCATCTATTGCAATAGATAGAATATTGTTGGAAAGTAACGGACTGTTCTCAGTTGTAAACCTTTTTTCAATCCTGCTTCCTTCCTCATTTAATAACCATAACCCTTGATTTACGCTACCAATCCATTTTTGATTAGCTTCATTTACAGCCATAGCAGAAACGTTTACGTCCCTCAATAAAAACCGGGATATTGCAGAGGTATCTTCATTAATAAGCCATTGGGCTTGATAGTCGTTTGGGTTAGAACTTTCAACAATAAATTCAGGAAAAATGAATCGTGCAATTCCTCTTGCTGTACCAATCCAAACTTCCCCATTCTTATCTTCAATAAATCCGGTAATGAGTTCATCCGGTAAATTACCATTATTATTATCTGCTGTTAATTTTCTATACTCATCATCCGACGGATCGGTATTCCCTTTTGTGTCTACTATAAGTAGTCCTTTACCGTTATAACTAAAATCTGACAATGTTATCCATTTTTGATCATTGGAATCAATGAAAAGATCGAAGTATAAATTATCTGCTGGAAGGGATACCTTTGGGAAACGAATCCATTCATTGCTTCCCTGTTCCTGAAGATTTAACGGGAAGTTTGAGTCGTAACTAATTGCCCACATATTCTCAGTATTATCTGAAGCTAGTCCGGAAATTACGATAAAGTCTCTATTTTGGCTTATTCCTGATAGTTCTGAATTTGTCTCATCAAAAATCGTGACTTCATTAGTTTCGATATTGTGCTTCGCTATACCTCCACCCCAGCTTCCGAAATAATAATCAGTTAAAGTACCGGAAAGAGAATAGGTAGAACCAAATCTAAAAGATCTCATTTCCTCATTTGTTCGGATATTATAATTACTCCATTCTCCTTCATTAAAAAGGTAATACCCCCTAACAGGATTAAATGGATCACTTTGAGGAAACGCAGATGTACTAGCAGATATAAGTGTATTTTCACCATATTCCATTTTTCCAAAAAAATTCAAATACGGGCCTTCAGGAAGAAACTGTGTTCTGCTACTTGTATTATTTAGGTCAATAGAAAATAAACCCTGATCAGAGGTTCCCACTTGAAGTATATCCCCATTAGAAGTAATCGTTTGAAGGGTTATGCTACCATCAAAATTGATAATTTCTTCCTCACCTAAAATATCCTTTTTCACAATCCTTTGGTTAGATACAGCAAACAGATTACTTTCAGTTTTATGAAATTGATCAATTGGAAGATCTCCAAACTCATCACTTACAAACCATGTGTTGTTTTCAAATGCGTAAACACTATCGCCTGAAATAGCAAATATATCGGCATCAAAAGAAACAACTTTACTTATTATTGAGTTAACAAAACCATCTGCTTCTAAATAATTAGTCCAGGAAGCTGAATTCAATAAATTATCATTCAGATTAGCAAGAGCAACACCTTGAGAAGTTGCTGAGTAAATCGCCCCATTAGATATATCTATATCATTAACTGGAATCCCACGATCGAAACTTCCCAGTTTTAGAAGGCTACTCTCAACAAAAAAACCATCAAGTGTATAGATAACAATTCCAAAATCTGTAGCTATATAAAGCTTGTTCTCATATAGTAAGACATCATTTATTTTTTTGGAAGAGAATTGATCTACTCTGAATATATCTTCGTTTTTTACAAAAGTATTACTCTCTGGATTTAATAGGTCTATTACTCCATCCGGATAGGCAAATATCACTCGGTTATTAACCTCATCAAATACAGCATGGGATGGGTCCAGACGATGCATCCCATCAATAGTTGTGAATGTATTTACAATTTCATCTCCTGTTACTGTGAAAACACCACCTAAGGTTGCTGCATAAATAACATTATTATTGTCAATTGCTATTGAATTAACTGTGGAGAAGGATGAATAAATATTCCATGACTCCAGATCTTGTGAGAAAAGATTTACCGTGCTGAGAGTAGCCAGTAAAATAAGAACCGATTTTTTAGAAAAGTGCATAAATGTGTAACTACATCTTAATTGATTACTGATAGTAGCTTTATAGCATATAACACATTTTTTGGATTAAACTTGCCTTCGATTCTAATTTATAAGTATAAAAAGAATCTACCTATAAAGGGAAATAAAAAAACCCTTCCTTGTGGTACAAGGGAGGGTTTATAAAAAAAGAAGAGGCGGCGACCTACTCTACCGCGTAGCAGTACCATCGGCGCTGCAGGGCTTAACGGCCGTGTTCGGGATGGGAACGGGTGGGGCCCCTGCGCAATGGCCACCTCAATCTAAAGTCTTCACTAAAAAAAAGAGTTCTTTGACATGTTCCGACTTCGCCAAAGCTAAGTCGGATAAAGAAGAAGTAATTGGTAATCATAAAGGCGTGTAGTGTGTAGAACTTTGCTTGACCTGCGCCCGCGGTAAGGCGGTGCAAGCCATATAAACAAAGCCAATGGCCTGATTAGTACGGCTCGGCTAAACATGTCACCATGCGTACACCTGCCGCCTATCTACCCGGTCGTCTTCCGGGAGGCTCATAGGGAATACTTATCTTGGAGCGTGCTTCGCGCTTAGATGCGTTCAGCGGCTTATCACTTCCGAACATAGCTACCCTGCGATGCATGCGACCACACAACAGGTACACTAGCGGTTCGTCCACTCCGGTCCTCTCGTACTAGGAGCAGCCCTCCTCAATATTCCTACGCCCACAGCAGATAGAGACCGAACTGTCTCACGACGTTCTGAACCCAGCTCGCGTACCGCTTTAATTGGCGAACAGCCAAACCCTTGGGACCTTCTCCAGCCCCAGGATGCGATGAGCCGACATCGAGGTGCCAAACCTCCCCGTCGATATGAACTCTTGGGGGAGATAAGCCTGTTATCCCCGGAGTACCTTTTATCCTTTGAGCGATGGCCCTTCCATGCGGTGCCACCGGATCACTAAACCCCACTTTCGTGCCTGCTCGACCTGTATGTCTCGCAGTCAAGCACCCTTATGCTTTTACACTCTACGCACGATTGCCAACCGTGCTGAGGGTACCTTTGGGAGCCTCCGTTACTCTTTAGGAGGCGACCGCCCCAGTCAAACTACCCACCATACACTGTTCCCCGCAAAGGGTTAGACTTCACCTGTATCAAGGGCGGTATTTCAAGGGTGACTCCACAACGCCTGGCGACGCCACTTCAAAGTCTCCCGCCTATCCTACACATGATACAGCTAAAGCCAATGTAAAGTTGTAGTAAAGGTTCACGGGGTCTTTTCGTCCCGCTGCGGGTAATCGGCGTCATCACCGATACCACAATTTCACCGAGCTCATGGCCGAGACAGTGCCCAAGTCGTTACACCATTCGTGCAGGTCGGAACTTACCCGACAAGGAATTTCGCTACCTTAGGACCGTTATAGTTACGGCCGCCGTTTACTGGGGCTTCAGTTAAGAGCTTCGCCGAGGCTAACTCCCTTCCTTAACCTTCCAGCACCGGGCAGGTGTCAGTCCCTATACATCGCCTTGCGGCTTAGCAGAGACATGTGTTTTTGGTAAACAGTCGCTTGGGCCTTTTCACTGCGCCCATCCAGAGGATGGGGATCCTTCTCCCGAAGTTACGGATCTAATTTGCCTAGTTCCTTAGCCATGAATTACTCGAGCACCTTAGGATACTCTCCTCACCCACCTGTGTCGGTTTGGGGTACGAGCTGGTTGAACAAACTACGACGCTTTTCTTGGCAGCATGATTACCTCCACTATCCCTTCATCGTGAGAATCCGGGTACTGTCGGGGTTCAGCCTTAATGGGAGGCGGATTTGCCTACCCCCCGGCCTACGCCCTTTAACGTGCATTCGTCAGCACGCGGGAGTTTCACTTCTGCGTCACGCCTTAGCCTAACGTTCACCCAGGTAGCGGAATATTTAACCGCTTTGCCATCAGCTTCCCCGGCTATACCGGGTACACCTTAGGTCTCGACTAACCCTGATCCGATTAGCGTTGATCAGGAACCCTTGGGTTTACGGTGGAAGGGTTTTTCACCCTTCTTATCGTTACTCATGCCTACAGTTTCGCTTCCAGTCGCTCCAGCACGCCTCGCGGCAGCACCTTCGATGCAACTGGAATGCTCCCCTACCGAATTATTCATTCCCACAGCTTCGGCAAATGGCTTATGCCCGATTATTATCGACGCCGAGTCGCTTGACTAGTGAGCTATTACGCACTCTTTAAAGGAATGGCTGCTTCTAAGCCAACCTCCTAGTTGTCTGAGCAACTCAACTTTCTTTGATCAACTTAGCCATTATTTAGGGGCCTTAGCTGGTGGTCTGGGTTGTTCCCCTCTCGCCGTAGGACGTTATCACCCCACGACTGACTGCCTGGTGGCTCTGTGCCGGCATTCGGAGTTTGTCAGGGGTTGGTAGGCGGTGAAGCCCCCTAGCCCTATCAGTGCTCTACCTCCGGACAGACAATACCAGACGCTATACCTAAATATATTTCGGGGAGTACGAGCTATCTCCAAGTTTGATTGGCCTTTCACCCCTATCCACAGCTCATCCCAAGACTTTTCAACGTCAACGGGTTCGGGCCTCCATGGCGTTTTACCGCCACTTCACCCTGGCCATGGATAGATCACTTGGTTTCGCGTCTACCCCGCTGTACTGCGCGCCCTGTTCAGACTCGCTTTCGCTACGGCTCCACCCCTCAGGGGCTTAACCTCGCACAACAGGAGTAACTCGTAGGCTCATTATACAAAAGGCACGCCGTCATCCACATAAATGCAGACTCCGACCGCTTGTAAGCACACGGTTTCAGGTACTATTTCACTCGCCTTCTCGGCGTTCTTTTCACCTTTCCCTCACGGTACTGGTTCACTATCGGTCATACAGATGTATTTAGCCTTACCGGATGGTGCCGGCTGGTTCACGCAAGGTTTCACCGGCCTCGCGCTACTCAGGATACCCGCCCACAAACACTCCGTACACCTACAGGGCTTTCACCTTCTGTGGCGCTGCTTTCCAGGCAGCTTCGATTTAAGAGTCTTTGCTTTATGCAGGTCCTACTACCCCGCACCCCGTAGGATGCGGTTTGGGCTGTTCCGCGTTCGCTCGCCACTACTTGCGGAATCACTGTTGTTTTCTCTTCCTCCCCCTACTTAGATGTTTCAGTTCGGGGGGTATGCCTCCTCGAAAGGATACCCTAATTAACTTAGAGTGGGTTGCCCCATTCGGAAATCCACGGATCACAGTTCTTATGCAACTCCCCGCAGCTTATCGCAGCTTTACACGTCCTTCATCGCCTCTGTATGCCTAGGCATCCACCGTGTGCCCTTACTCGCTTTTCTTATATGGCTTGCACGACCCGCTCGCGCGGCGTACAAACCTAGCTTTTTGGTTCTATTGTGGGCCAGATGGGGACGAACCACATCTGGCTACCTTGGCGCATTACACGTAGCTCGCGCTACATGCAATACTGAGTTTAATACTTTGCAGTATTAGACCTTTATTTTACATTGTTACTTCTTCACCATGTCAAAGAACTGCCCGTTCGACGGGCGGCGTGTTGCGGCTTGCCTTCATGGATGGTTACACATCCAATCCTTCAAACCTAAAACATTCCTTCTGGCAAGCATTGGGACTATCATCCTCTCAGTTACTTACCTCTTCAATCTTTCAAAAAAAATCTGTGGAGCTACCCCGGCGTCCGGGGAAACAGCTTGAGCGAGGCGTCACTTTCCGACCCATCTCAATCAAACTTACTCACTTCACTATATCAAATTCTGTGGAGCTACAGGGATTCGAACCCTGGACCCCTGCCTTGCAAAGGCAGTGCTCTAGCCAGCTGAGCTATAGCCCCAAACACTTGTGGGCTTGGGAGGACTTGAACCTCCGACCTCACGCTTATCAGGCGTGCGCTCTAACCACCTGAGCTACAAGCCCCCGTTGGGCATCTCGCACAGGCAGCCTGGCCGCCTTCCGGCGAGCTCCTGCCCGCTGTATAAAAAGAAGCAATAAACAGATTGTTTGTAACGAGCTTGCGCAGGTTCGTCGATTACCAAAGTAATCCGCTCTCCTTGAAAGGAGGTGATCCAGCCGCACCTTCCGGTACGGCTACCTTGTTACGACTTAGCGCCAGTTACCAGGCTTACCCTAGGCAGCTGCTTCCCGAAGGTTAGCGCACCGACATTAGGTACTCCTGACTTCCATCGCTTGACGGGCGGTGTGTACAAGGCCCGGGAACGTATTCACCGCGTCATTGCTGATACGCGATTACTAGCGATTCCAACTTCACGGAGTCGAGTTGCAGACTCCGATCCGAACTGAGATTGGTTTTATAGATTTGCGCCCCATCGCTGGGTGGCGACCCATTGTACCAACCATTGTAGCACGTGTGCAGCCCTGGACGTAAGGGCCATGATGACTTGACGTCGTCCCCACCTTCCTCACTACTTGCGTAGGCAGTCTGGCTAGAGTCCCCACCATTATGTGCTGGTAACTAACCACAGGGGTTGCGCTCGTTGCGGGACTTAACCCAACACCTCACGGCACGAGCTGACGACAGCCATGCAGCACCTTCCATAGCGTCCCGAAGGAACCCTCTGTTTCCAGAGGTAGCGCTGTGGATTTAGCCCAGGTAAGGTTCCTCGCGTTGCATCGAATTAAGCCACATGCTCCACCGCTTGTGCGGGCCCCCGTCAATTCCTTTGAGTTTCATCGTTGCCGACGTACTCCCCAGGTGGCATACTTAATGCGTTAACTGCAGCACTGGCCCCGAAGGACCAACACCTAGTATGCATCGTTTACGGCGTGGACTACCAGGGTATCTAATCCTGTTCGCTCCCCACGCTTTCGTGCCTCAGCGTCAGTTGTAGACCAGCAGGCCGCCTTCGCCACTGATGTTCTTCGTAATATCTATGCATTTCACCGCTACACTACGAATTCCACCTGCCTCTTCTACACTCAAGACTACCAGTATCCAGGGCAATTTTACCGTTAAGCGGCAAGATTTCACCCCAGACTTAGCAGTCCGCCTACGCACCCTTTACACCCAATGATTCCGGACAACGCTTGCACCCTCCGTATTACCGCGGCTGCTGGCACGGAGTTAGCCGGTGCTTATTCACCAGGTACCGTCACAGGAGATCGAAACCTCCTCGTTCTTCCCTGGCAAAAGCCGTTTACAACCCATAGGGCCGTCTTCCGGCACGCGGCGTGGCTGCGTCAGGCTTTCGCCCATTGCGCAAGATTCCTCACTGCTGCCTCCCGTAGGAGTCTGGGCCGTGTCTCAGTCCCAGTGTGGGGGATCATCCTCTCAGACCCCCTAACTATCATCGCCTTGGTAAGCCGTTACCTTACCAACTAGCTAATAGTACGCAGACCCATCTTTACCCGGCCGAAACCTTTAACAACTATGGCCATGCGGCCCCGCTGCATTATGCGGTATTAGCACCAGTTTCCCAGTGTTATCCCCCAGGCAAAGGCAGGTTATCTACGCGTTACTCACCCGTCCGCCAGTCTCCAGTAATAGCAAGCTACTACCTTCTCCTTCGACTTGCATGTGTTAAGCCCGCCGCCAGCGTTCGTCCTGAGCCAGGATCAAACTCTCCATTGTAATATATACATATAACGTTTTGAGCCGATCCTGCGCTCACTCTTCATTCAAAAGAATTTTCCGAGCTCTCGCTCGCACAAACAATCTGTCTATTGCTTCTCAATATGTTCAAAGAACGTTTGTTTTGGTTATTCAAACAATTTCCAAAACAGAAACCAAAGATAAGGGATAAATTATTCAGATGTCAACTATTTTTGTGATAAAATTCTGAATTTTTTTATCAATAAATCAATGGCATAAAAAAAGAAGTATTGGCATAAGCCAATACTTCTTAGATATCACTTAAAGTGATTACTTTTTTTCGTTAGTATCTTCTTCTGAAGACTCTTCTTCCTGAGCGTCTTCTGTCGCCTCTTCAGCTTCAGAATTTACTTCTTCTACAGCTTCTTCAGTTACCTCGGTTTCTTCAACAACTTCCTCAGCTACAGTTTCTTCTACCCCATCTGCTTCTTGCTTAGTTGAAGTAGGTGTGTTCGATTTACCAGCCCTTCTGGTACGCTTTTTCTTAGTAGCTTTACCTTCAGGTTGAATATCGTTGAAATCAACCAATTCAATAACTGCCATCTCTGCGCCATCACCCTGACGGTGACCAATTCTGATTACGCGAGTATAACCACCTGGTCGATCTTTGGATTTTGGACCAACTTCATCAAACAAAAGAGAAACTGTGGTTTTATCCTGCAAAGAGGAAAAAACTTCCTTTCTATTATGATGAGTATCCTCTTTTGCTCTGGTGATAAGAGGCTCAGCAAATCTTCTAAGCTCCTTAGCTTTGGCAACAGTAGTTACAATTCTATGCTCTTTTACAAGCGCAGTAGTAAGCGCTCGCAATGTGGCCTTTCTGTGCGATGCAGTACGGCTTAGCTTTCTACCTTTTACTTTATGGCGCATGATTTAATTTCCTATTCTTAGTCCAAATATTTAGCTACATCCATTCCAAATTGAAGATTTTTTTCTTCAATAACTTCGATTAACTCAGTCAAAGACTTTTTACCAAAGTTTCGGAATTTCAGAAGATCTTGTTCGTCTCTTGCAACTAACTCACCAATAGAATTAATGTTTGCAGACTTCAAGCAGTTGTATGCACGCACGCTTAAGTTAAGATCTTCAATGCTTGTTCTTAGAAGATTAGCAACACGTTGCTTCTCTGCATCCACTTCTTCTTCCTCTTGAGTGAATGGCTCTTCAATCTTCTCTGTAATAAATTTCTCGATGTGTTCCTTAAGAATCTTTCCGGCGAGTGTTAATGCTTCTTTCGCATTAACAGAACCATCAGTTTCAACATCCATCACTAATTTTTCGTAGTCTGTACGTTGTCCAACGCGAACGTTTTCAACATTAAATTTAACTGACTTAATTGGAGTGAAAATCGCATCGATTGCAATAAGATTAACATCTTCTTCTTCAAAAGACATCTCCTCTGCAGGTACATAACCACGACCACGACCTACTCTTAATTCGATTTCGAGCTCAGCATCATCCGCCAAGTTAGCAATTACAAGATCGGTGTTAAGCACCTCGTACTCACCAGTAGCTGCATCAATATCAGCTGCTGTTAGTGTCCCACCGCCTTTTTTGCTAATGTGAATTACACCACTGCTTTGTTCAACCTGCTTGAAACGAACTTGCTTAAAATTCAGGATGATTTCATATACATCCTCTTTAACTCCCTTGATGCTGGAATATTCATGGTCAACTCCATTGATCTTCACTGCATTAATTGCGATACCCGGTAGAGATGAAAGAAGAACACGTCGGAAAGAATTTCCGATAGTTACTCCAAATCCTCTTTCTAGCGGTTGAAGAACGAAGGTACCAAAGTTATCGTCGTCTTTAACAACGTCTAAACTTTCCGGCATTTGAATACTATAGTTACTCATAGTGATACGGTAAACTTTTAAAATTACTTCGAATAAAGCTCAACAATAAGCTGAACATTGATGTTTTCTGGGATTTCTTCCAGAGTAGGTTCGTATAAGAACTTGCCACTTTTTGACTTAAGATCTGTTTCAACCCACTTGTACTTATTTCTAGGCGCGCTGCTTAGTGATTCTTCTACCAATTCAAGATCTCTTGATTTTGGACGGAGAGAAATTACATCACCAGGCCTAACCACATAGGATGGAATATTAACAGTACTTCCATTCACTACAATATGCTTATGAGAAACAAGCTGACGGGCCTGGCGTCTTGTTTTAGTAAATCCCATTCTGAATACAGTATTGTCTAATCGGGATTCCAATGACTGTAGTAAAATCTCACCAGTTACGCCGTCTTTAGCAGTTGCAGCTTCATATAAATTACGGAATTGCTTCTCGAGCAAACCATAGGTGTATTTTGCTTTCTGCTTTTCTTCAAGCTGGATAGCATATTCAGATTTACGTTGAAATCTGGAACGACCATGCTGTCCGGGACCGTATGGTTTACGCTCTAATGCCTTACTTGCTCCAAAGATTGGCTCTTTAAAACGTCTGGCTTTCTTTTGTTTTGGGCCTCTATATCTTGCCATTTTATACTACAATTACGAATTAAACTCTTCTACGTTTAGGTGGTCGGCATCCATTGTGAGGAATTGGAGTTCTATCCACAATAGAGGAAACTTCTAAGCCAACATTAGCCATTGCACGAACGGCTGCTTCTCTACCAGATCCAGGACCTTTTACAAACACTTCTACTTTTCTAAGTCCCATTTCATGAGCAGATTTTGCTGCAGTTTCTGCACTTAACTGAGCTGCATAAGGAGTATTTTTACGAGATCCTTTAAATCCTTCCTTACCAGCTGATGACCATGAGAGAACATTTCCATTACTGTCAGTAATAGTAACAATCACGTTATTGAAAGTAGCTTTAACAAAAGCCATTCCATTAGGATCACTGATCTGCTTTTTCTTTTTTCTTTTTGCCGCAGCTGCTGCGCTTGGTTGTTTCTTAGCCATGATTACTTATCAATTAAATTACTTAGTCGCTTTCTTCTTATTGGCAACAGTACGCTTCTTACCTTTACGGGTACGCGCATTAGTTTGAGTGCGCTGTCCACGAACAGGCAATCCTTTACGGTGACGAACACCACGGTAACTACCGATCTCTATTAAGCGGCGAATGTTACCATTTACCTCACTTCTAAGAGCACCTTCTAATTTATACTCTTCATCCAGAAGATTACGGATCGCGCTCACTTGCTCTTCAGTCCAGTCCTGAACTTTGATATTCTCATCAATGTCCAGTTCCGCTAAAATCTTTTGTGATTGCGAACGACCTATACCATGAATATAGGTTAGGCTAATTACGCCTCTTTTTTGTTTTGGTAAATCAATTCCTGCAATACGTGCCATGCTATACTCTTATGCAATTATCCCTGTCGCTGCTTATGGCGCGGGTTCTTTTTATTGATTACGTACAAACGACCTTTTCTTCTAACGATTTTGTCGTCTGAACTTCTTTTTTTAACCGAAGATCTTGTTTTCATGTCTACAGTGTTTATTTATATCGATAAGTGATTCTTCCTTTGGTCAAATCGTATGGCGACATTTCTACCGCTACACGATCACCTGGTAAAATTTTGATGTAATACATCCTCATTTTTCCAGAAACATGAGCCAAAATTTCATGACCATTTTCCAATTGCACTTTAAACTGTGCGTTTGGTAATGCTTCTAAAATTTCTCCGTCTTGTTTGATCGGCTCTTGTTTAGCCATAATGAATTACTTTATCTTGATTTTTCGAGAGCTGGGCAATATAATCAAAAGTACTTAGAATTTCAGCTTTTCCTTCTCTCACTACAACATCATGTTCAAAGTGAGCGGAAATGCTGTTATCCGCAGTGACAACTGTCCAGCCATCATTCAATGTTTTTACTTTCCATGATCCCATATTAATCATGGGCTCAATCGCGAGCGTCATACCTTCTCTAAGGCGTTCCCCTCGTCCTTTTCTTCCATAGTTAGGAACTGATGGATCTTCATGCAATGACTTGCCCAATCCATGCCCAACTAAATCTCTTACCACTCCATACCCAGCGTCTTCGCAGTATGTTTGAATGGAATTACCAATATCTCCGATTCTGTTTCCATGAATCGCGTTCTCAATACCAACATATAACGACTCAAGTGTTGTTCGGAGTAAATCCAAAACTTTTTCATCACAATCCCCTACTGCAAAGGTATAAGCATGGTCACCGAAGTAACCATCTTTCTCTACACCACAATCGATGGAAACAATATCACCTTCTTCCAGTTTTCTATCACCCGGAATACCATGAACTACTTCTTCATTCACTGAAATACAAAGCGTTCCGGGAAATGGATTGTTACCTGGTCCGTATCCCTTGAAAGCTGGTCGAGCATTATTCGCTGCTATATAATCTTCTGCAATGCGATCAAGTTTTCCGGTTGTTACTCCGGGCTCAATATGCTTCCCAACTTCACCCAGGGTTCTGGAAACAAGCTGCGCACTTTCTCGCATCTTATCTATTTCCGATTCACTCTTCAGGTAGATCATTTATCAGGCGCGTCTGCTGCGACCTTTGATCTTTCCTGTTTTCATGAAACCATCATAATGACGCATCATCAAGTGGCTCTCAATCTGTTGCAGTGTATCTAACGCTACCCCAACGATAATCAACAAGCTGGTTCCGCCATAAAAAAGTGCGAAACCCGGAGTTACTCCGAAGTTGATTACAATTGCAGGAAGAATCGCTACAAAAGAAAGAAATAGTGAACCCGGAAGGGTAATTTTTGTCAAAATATTATCAATGAACTCTACAGTAGATTTACCTGGACGTACACCCGGGATGAATCCACCTTGTCTTTTCATAGTATCTGCCATTTCCTTAGGATTGATGGCGATAGCTGTATAGAAAAATGTGAAGAACACACAGATCAGGAAGAAGACAACAGAGTATAAAAACCCTGAGTAATCAACTGACCATGCGGTCAACATTTGCACAGTTTCATTCTCCGGAAAGAATGACCCAATTGTACTTGGGATAAACATAATTGATTGTGCAAAGATAATTGGCATTACACCTGCAGCATTAACACGTAATGGTAAATACTGAGTAGTTCCGCCATAAACTTTTCGGCCAACAACACGCTTTGCATATTGAACAGGAATCTTTCTTGTTCCTTGAGTTAATAACACTACTGCTGCAATAATTAATGCAAGCACTGCAAGCTCAATTATTACAATAATGGCGTTACTCTTGGTAGTTACTTCGTTAATCAGGTTTGCAGGAAGTACTGCAATAATTCCAATCATAATGATTAATGAAATACCATTACCAATTCCACGATCTGTTATTCGTTCACCTAACCACATTACAAAAGTGGTTCCTGCTGTTAATACGATCACACAGGTAATCACAAAGGCGACATTACTTACTACTATAGCCTGTGGCGCAGTTGCAATAAGATTAATTGCGAATGCAACTGACTGCAATGCGGTAATACCTACCGTACCATATCTTGTAAGCCTTGTTATCTTACGCCTTCCTTCTTCCCCTTCGCGCTGAAGTTTCTGGAAGTAAGGCACTACGGCTCCCATCAACTGAATGATAATAGACGCCGTGATGTAAGGCATAATTCCCAAAGCAAATACACCTGCTCTTGAAAACGCACCTCCCACAAACATATCAAATAGCCCGAGAAGACTATTCGCATTTCCAGCTGTTTGGCTTAGCAATTCAGCAGCGTCAACACCAGGTAGTGTAACGTAGCTTCCAAGTCTGTAAACCATGAGGATACCAACAGTATATAAAATCCTGTTTTTGAGGTCCTCAATTTTAAAGATGTTGCGGAAATTTTCTATCAGACTCATTCGTCGTTAGATCCGTGTTATTTAATGATTGTAAGTGAACCGCCAGCTTTCTCTACCTTCTCAACGGCAGACTTACTTGCAGCATGTGCTTCAATTTCAACTTTAGTTTCAAAATCGCCAGTACCTAGTACTTTGATCAGCTCATTTTTGTGAGCCAGTCCGGCTGAGATAAAATCAGCAGCTGTAATCTTTTCAGAAAGTTTACCTGCTTCGATGTACTCAGCAATTGTTCTCAAGTTGATTGGTCTGAATGCTACTCTGTTTGGGTTTTTGAAACCAAACTTAGGAACACGTCTCTGCAGTGGCATCTGACCACCTTCGAACCAAGGTCTTCTTGAATAACCTGATCGTGATTTCTGTCCATTCATTCCACGGCCAGATTCTTGTCCTTTACCTGAACCTTCTCCACGTCCAACACGCTTAGTGTTTTTCTTATTTGGAGACGGTGCTTTTAAATTGCTTAAATCCATGATTCAAATTGATTATAGGTATTAACCTTCAAATACTTTGTTTAGAGAAACCCCTCTTCGCTGAGCTACTTCAACCGGGTCAGTCAATTCTTTAAGTGCCTGAAATGCTGCCTTTACCATGTTGTGTGGGTTCGATGAACCCTGCGACTTAGACAGAATGTTATGTACACCTGCAACGTCCAACAAGTTTTTAACTGCACCACCTGCAATTACACCGGTACCATCAGATGCCGGACGAAGTAACACTTTACCAGCGCCTGCTTTTCCAACTACCGGATGATAAATACTCTTACTTGTAGTAAGTGGGATTCTGATCAAATTCTTTTTTGCGTTATCGAATCCTTTTTGGATAGCGTCAGAAACTTCATTCGCTTTTCCAAGGCCATGACCACAAACACCGTTTCCATCACCAACAACAACAATTGCGTTGAAGCTGAAACGACGTCCACCTTTTACTACTTTAGCAACACGGTTAACATGAACCAGTTTTTCCTCAAGGTTCAGGTTTCCGGCTGGGATAGATTGTTTTCTTCTTACTTTAGGCATTGCTTAATACGATTCGATTAAAACTCTAAACCACCATCACGGGCGCCATCGGCAGCCGCTTTGATAATTCCATGATACTTGTATCCACTTCGGTCGAATACAACTTTATTAATTCCTTTGTCTTGCGCTAGTTTAGCAAGTTCAGCACCAACGGCTTTAGCGTTGTCTACTCCGGCTTCACCTTTAGCAGCAGCTACTGTTGTACCAGCTGCATCATCAATAAGCTGTAAGTAGGTAAACTTATTACTTTTGAAAACGCTTAATCTTGGGCGCTCAGCAGTTCCCTGAACCGTAGAACGAATTCTGGCTCTGATTTTATTTCTGCTAGCTGTTTTCTTCTGATTCTTATTCATTTCTTAATTCCCTTATTTAGCAGCTGATTTACCGGCTTTACGGCGAATTTGCTCACCAACATATCTGATACCTTTTCCTTTGTACGGCTCAGGCTTACGGAATCCTCTGATTTTTGCAGATACCTGACCAACTAATTCTTTATCTACACCTGAGATTACAAGAATTGGATTTTTGCTTGACTTGGTATCTACTTCAATACTGATTCCCTGTGGTGGCACAAAGAAAATCGGGTGAGAATATCCAAGGTTAAGTTCCAGTACGTCGCCATTCATAGCGGCACGAAAACCTACCCCAATAATTTCCAATTTCTTAGTATAACCTTCAGTTACTCCAACTACCATATTGTTGATAAGCGCACGATACAAACCGTGAAGTGCACGATCTGATTTGATTTCAGAATTACGCTTTACAACTAATTCATTTTCAGTTTTTTCAACTGAGATATTTGGATGAATTTGAAGTGTATTTGAACCTTTGTCACCTTTAACAGTAATCACGTTGTCTGCACTGATTGTCAGCTCAACTTTATCTGATAGAGGTACCGGTAATTTTCCTATTCGAGACATAGTTTTAAACTCTTTTTTAGTAAACGGTGCACAATACTTCGCCGCCAACATTCAGTTTGCGAGCTTCTTTGTCTGTCATTACACCTTTCGAAGTAGAAAGTATCACTACTCCAAGACCATTTTGTGAACGAGGTACATCAACTGCACCTGAATACTTTCTTAAGCCTGGCTTTGAGTAGCGCGTTAAATCGCGGATTACTGGAAGACCATATGAATCATATTTCAGAAACATTCTGATCACACCTTGTTTTCCGTCTTCAATATTGATGAATTTTGAAATATATCCTTTGTCAACAAGGATTTTCGCCATTGCACGCTTCAACTTTGATGCAGGCACATCTACTTTTCTATGCCCTGCAGTTTGTGCGTTACGAATACGTGTTAAAAAATCTGCTATTGGATCATTCATAGTTATTTTACCAGCTTGCTTTTCTTACGCCTGGGATTTTTCCATCCAGAGCCAGTTCACGGAATTTGATACGAGAAACACCATATTTACCAATGTAACCGCGACCTCTGCCGGTTATGCTACAACGATTTCTCACACGAGTCGGGCTCGCATTTCTAGGTAGTTTCTGAAGTCCTTCATAATCACCCGCTTCCTTAAGCGCAGCTCTTTTTTCAGCGTACTTCTCAACTGTTCTTTTTCTTTTTTCGTTACGTGCTATCCAAGCTTTCTTAGCCATAGTGGAATCTCTTCTTAGTTTCTTCTTTGAAATGGCATGCCGAAGTGCTTCAGTAATGCCAAAGCTTCTTCGTCTGTTTCAGCAGAGGTTACAAAAGTAATGTCCATGCCGTGCAACTTTGTAACCTTATCTGTATCAATTTCCGGGAAAATTGTGTGTTCTTTAACACCCATGGTATAATTACCACGTCCGTCAAAGCTCTTATCAGGTATTCCCTGGAAGTCACGAGTTCTTGGAAGCGCAAGGTTGATAAGTCTGTCAACAAACTCATACATGATGCGTCCTCTAAGAGTAACTTTACAACCGATAGGCATTCCTTCTCTCAACTTGAAGTTAGAGATTGATTTTTTCGCCTTAGTTGTAACCGGCTGTTGACCTGTGATCATCGCCACGTTCTCAACAACAGTATCCAATGCTTTTTTATCCTGGATTGCTTCTCCTACTCCAACATTGATAACAACTTTCTGGAGTTTTGGAATCGCCATTACGTTCTCGTAACTAAACTCTTCCTTCAGTTTCGAAGTAATTTCTTCTTTATATAAAGTGTGTAGTCTTGCTTCAGCCATTATTAATCACACCGATTATTTGTCAATGATTTCGCCACTGGTCTTTGCATAACGTACCCAACGACCTTTGCCGTTTTCTTCGATACGCTTTCGACCAATTCGAGATGGTTCGCTGGTTGAAGGATCTACTACCATCACATTCGAAATGTGAATTGCAGCTTCCTTCTGAACCCGGCCACCTTGTTGATTTTCCTGTGAAGGCTTTTCGTGGTGTGTTCTGATGTTAATTCCTTCTACAAGAACTCTGTCCTTGTCTGGGAATACCATCAGTACTCTACCTTTCTTGCCTTTGTCATTACCAGCGAGAACTAAAACGTTATCGCCTTTTTTGACATGTAATTTTTTCTGTGTATTGAACCTGCGTGGCATACTCTAATCCTTTTAAAGTACTTCCGGTGCTAAGGACACAATCTTCATGTAGCTTTTTTCGCGAAGTTCGCGTGCTACAGGTCCGAATATACGTGTACCTACCGGTTCCTTATCTTTGTTAATAACTACTGCGGCGTTCTCATCAAAACGGATATAACTTCCGTCACGACGCCTGAATTCTTTTTTTGTTCTTACAATAACGGCTTTTACAACATCACCCTTCTTAACGTTACCGCCAGGAAGTGCCGTTTTAACAGATGCAGAGATAATGTCTCCTACACGTGCATATCGTCTTCGGGAATCCCCGAGAACTTTGATACACATGATCTTTTTAGCTCCGCTGTTGTCTGCTGTGTTTAATACTGTTTGAGTCTGAACCATCGCTAATTCCTAAATCTATGCGTTATTTAGCTTTTTCAACGATTTCCACTAAACGCCACGTTTTACGCTTTGATAGTGGGCGGGTAGACATGATACGTACGGTATCACCAATCCCTGCTTCATTGTTTTCATCATGAGCCATGTACTTGGTAGTTTTGGTGATGAACTTCCCGTAAATAGGGTGTTTCACCTGGCGATCTACAGCAACAGAGATACTTTTCTCCATTTTATCGCTAACTACACGTCCGGTTCTTTCCCGGCGTTGTGCTCTTTCAATTTTTTGTGCTTGTTCTGCCATAGTCAAAATCCTACTGATTACTCAGCACTTCTTTTTTCATTAATAACGGTCTTCAAACGTGCAATTTCACGTCTGTGATTTTTAATACGAGCAGGATTTTCTAGCTGCCCGGTTACAGATTTTGAGAAGCTCAAATTTTGCAATGCTGCATTTTCGTCTTTAACACGAGCTTCTAGTTCTGCAGTTGATAAATCTCTTAATTCGTGTGCTTTCATAGTTACTTCCTGTTATCCGTTGAGGTCTCTTCGAACCACAAACTTAGTTTTAATTGGAAGTTTATGTGCGGCACGTCTCATCGCTTCGCGCGCTCTTGCTTCGTCAACACCAGCAATTTCAAACATAATTCTACCTGGCTTAACTACAGCTACCCAATGATCCAATGCACCTTTACCTTTACCCATTCGGGTTTCAGCTGGCTTACTTGTCATTGGTTGATCCGGGAAAATTCGGATAAACGTTTGACCATCACGCTGAAGTGAACGTGCAATAGCAATACGGCAAGCTTCGATCTGTCGGGAAGTGATAAACTTTGGTTCCATTGCTTTCAAAGCAAAATCACCAAAACTGATCAAATGTCCTCTATTCGCCTTGCCTTTCAGGCTGGAGCGATGGACTCGTCGTCTTTTAACTCTTTTTGGTTCTAACATCGTTACTTACTTTCTATTAGTTCTTGTTAGCGCGATTGCGGTTTCTGTTATTACGACGTCTGTTATTTCGTCGGTCTTTTTTGTCTCCGCCTCTTCTTCCACGAGACTGATCTGCTTCCTGCTGAGCTTTTGCTCCAGGAGTTAAATCAACATCTCCAATAATTTCTCCTTTGAAAATCCAAACACTTACTCCAATAGAACCATAAATGGTATTTGAAGTTGAAGTAGCGTAATCAATATCCGCTCTTAGTGTATGCAATGGAATCTGACCTTCTTTATACTGCTCGGTACGGGCCATTTCAGCGCCTCCCAAACGACCAGCACAACGTACTTTAATACCTTTTGCGCCCATTCTCATTGCCGAAGCAATAGAAGTTTTCATTGCGCGACGGAAAGAAACTCTCGCCTGAAGTTGTTGAGCAATGTTTTGTGCTACCAAACTTGCATCCAACTCCGGACGTTTGATTTCACTTACATTGATTTGAACTTCTTTGTTAGTCACTTTCTTTAACTCTTCGCGAAGCAATTCGATTTGCTCTCCACCTTTCCCGATGATAACACCAGGACGGCTTGTTCTTAGAGTTAAAAGAATTCTTTTTGGAGTTCTTTCAATTACTACGTTTGACAACCCACCGTTTCGAAGACGGGTTTGCAGGTATTCGCGAAGCTTAGTGTCTTCAAGCACTAATGCAGGTTGGTTATCTTCTGAATACCAGTTAGAATCCCAACCGCGAATAATTCCTAATCTAAAACCAACTGGATTTGTTTTTTGTCCCAAGGTATTACTCGTTTAGTCGTTTACCATTTCTTCAACACGTTTTGCTACCACAACAGTGATATGGCAAGAACGCTTATTAATTCGGTGAGCCCTTCCCTGCGGTGCAGGTTGAATTCTCTTAAGGGTTACGCCTTCGTCTACATAGATTGTTTTGATCACAAGATCTTCGTTCTCAAAACGCTCTTCCTGAAATTTATCACGTAGGTTTGCAGCTGCAGATTTAATCACTTTTGCAACTTCTACAGCAGAACCTTTTTTCGTGAATTCTAGTCTTTTCAGAGCCTTGTCTACCTGAGCGCCACGAACTGCATCAGCAACTAATCTCACTTTACGTGGAGCTCTTCTTAAATGTCGTTGTATGGCTCTCGCCTCTAATACTGGAGTATCCATTTACTCTACCTTATTTAGCTTTTTTCATTGGATGCCCACGGAAAGTACGTGTTGGCGCAAATTCACCAAGCTTGTGCCCTACCATGTTTTCGGTAATGAAAACAGGGATAAACTGTTTTCCATTATGTACAGCAAGTGTCAAGCCGATGAAGTCAGGAGTTACCAATGAACTTCTGGACCAGGTTTTGATCACTTTTTTACTTCCGCTTTCGTTGGCCTCATCAATCTTCTTTTGAAGTTTGTGATATATATAAGGGCCTTTTTTTAATGAGCGTGGCATACTTACTATTCTTATTTCTTAGTATTTCTTCTTCTGATGATGTACTTGTTAGACAGCTTCTTTCGATTACGTGTCTTTTTACCTTTAGCCATCTGGCCCCAAGGTGATCGCGGGTGACCTCCGGAAGATTTTCCTTCACCACCACCCATTGGGTGATCAACCGGGTTCATCGCAACTCCACGAGTTTGTGGACGACGACCTAACCAACGGCTACGACCTGCTTTACCAATTGTAGTGTTCATGTGATCAGGATTACTTGTAGTCCCAACAGTGGCTAAACAAGTACCAAGGATCAATCTTACTTCACCAGAAGGAAGTTTTACACTAACATATTTTTCCTGCTTACCAAGTAACTGAGCTACAGTACCTGCACTACGACAAATAGTTGCTCCGCGGCCAGGCTCTAATTCAATCGCGTGAATGAATGTACCAGGAGGCATGTGTCTTAACTCAAGTGCATTACCTAAATCTGGAAGCACTTTAGATCCTGAGATTACTGTATCTCCAACTTTCAATCCGTTTGGAGCAATAATATATCTCTTCTCACCATCAGCATATGCTAACAATGCAATACGTGCTGTACGGTTTGGATCGTATTCAATAGTCTGAACTTTTGCCGGTATATCAAACTTGTTTCTCTTAAAGTCGATAACACGAAAACGTCTCTTGTGTCCACCACCTCTATGACGTGATGTTTTACGACCATGATGGTTACGTCCACCTGATTTGCCAATACCAAGGGTAAGTGACTTTTTCGGTTTACTTACAGTAACATCATCAAACACAGGAGCTATTCTATGTCTGGTACCGGGAGTAGTTGGTTTTAATTTCCTTGTAGCCATTATTCTCTAATCTTAGACTTCGCTGAAGAAATCAATTTCGCCTTCTTTGATCGTTACGATCGCTTTCTTCCAGGTAGCAGTTCTACCAGCCTGGAAACCACTTCGGGTATGACGCCCTTTTGGTTTAGAAGGCATGATTAATGTGTTTACTTTCGCAACTTTTACGCCTGGATATTGAGCTTCAACTGCTCTTTTGATTTCAGGCTTATTTGCGCTTTTTACAACTTCGAAAGTGTATTTGTTATCCACTTCCATCAGTCTGCTTAATTTTTCTGTGATTACAGGACGAATTAATACGCTCATGCTGCAACCTCCTCAGTTTTTTCGATGCTGCTTTCGAGAACAGAGATTGCACTCTCCTGAATTACGATAGCATCTGCATGTAAAATTTGATATGTGTTTGGCTTATTCGCTTCAACCACTGTAACCCCTGGAATATTTCTAGCTGACACATACACATTCCTGTCAGTCTCAGGAGTAAGGATCAATACCTTCTTACCACTCAATTCAAAAGCACTCAACATTTCAGAAACCTGACTTGTTTTTGGAGCTTCGAATGTAAAGTCGTTTACTATAGTAATTGCTTCAGCAGCTGCTTTAACAGAAAGTGCTGACTTCCGAGCCAACTGAACTACTTTTTTGTTCAATTTGAAGCTGTAATCACGAGGTTTTGGTCCAAATACAGTTCCACCTTTTCTTAATAGTGGAGACTTAATATCGCCTCTTCTCGCATTACCGGTTCCTTTCTGGCGGTACATTTTCTTAGTACTACCTACTACTTCAGAACGGCCTTTTGTACTGTGCGTGCCCTGACGTTTGTTAGCCATGTGGCGACGAACATCTTCGTACATAACAACTTCATTCGGCTCAATTGCGAAAATAGTATCGCTCAATTCAGCTTTCTTGCTGCCTTTGCTTCCGTCTATTTTAAAAATATCTAATTTCATGTCTCTTAAGCCTCAGCAGATTTGTTGAGAAGTTCAACGTAGCTTCCTTTTGGCCCTGGAATACTTCCTGTAATTAGTACAAGACTTGATTCCGGAAGGATTTTGGCAATACTAAGATTCTTCACTTTTACACGTGAATTACCGTATTGCCCCGCCATCTTCATTCCTTTAAATACACGAGCAGGATCAGATGCTCCACCAATAGAACCAGGAGCTCTTAATCGGTTATGCTGGCCGTGAGTTGCATCACCTACACCACTAAAGTTGTGTCGCTTAATTACACCAGCGAATCCACGTCCTTTAGAAGTTCCCGCGATGTCAACTATATCACCTACAGAAAACACATCTTCGATAGTAAGCTCGTCGCCTTCAACAAGACCTTCAGGGAGATAATCTCTGAACTCTTTAACAACAGCTTTACCGGATGTACCTGCTTTTGCAAGGTGACCGTTTACAGCCTTTGAAATATTTTTTTCTTTTTTGTCAAAACTAGAAACCTGAACAGCGTTGTAACCATCCTTCTCTTCAGTTTTGATTTGGGTGATAACAGCGGCTGGTACTTCAACTACGGTAACAGGTATACTGCGACCGATTTCGTCAAAGACGCTTGTCATCCCAATTTTTTTTCCAATCAATCCACGCATTGTGTTCTTGATCCTTTCGTTTAAACTTTAATTTCTACATCAACGCCGGAAGGTAATTCCAGCTTCATTAACGCGTCTACGGTTTGTGAACCGGTAGACAGAATATCAATCAGTCTTTTGTGTGCTCTGTATTCAAACTGCTCACGAGACTTCTTATCAACAAACACTGATTTATTAACAGTGATGATGCTCTTACGAGTTGGAAGTGGAATCGGTCCCGAAACCACAGCTCCCGTTGATTTTACAGTCTGAATAATTTTTTCAGCTGATTTATCGATCAAATTATGATCGTATGACTTTAACTTGATTCTGATTTTTTGTTGTGTTGCCACGGATCAGAACTCCTTAATCTAAGATTTTAGTTACAACACCGGCACCTACGGTACGGCCTCCTTCACGGATCGCAAATCGCAATCCTTCTTCCATCGCTACCGGCTGGATGAGCTCTACTGATAACTTCACGTTATCCCCAGGCATTACCATCTCTACTCCAGAAGGAAGCTCACAAGCTCCTGTCACATCCGTTGTTCTGAAATAGAACTGTGGACGGTAGCCTTTGAAAAACGGCGTGTGTCGCCCGCCTTCGTCTTTGCTCAATACGTATACCTCACACTCAAACTTCTTATGGGGAGTGATCGAGCCCGGCTTACAAAGCACCATTCCACGCTGAATCTGCTCTTTGTTAACTCCACGAAGCAGAATACCTGCGTTGTCACCGGCTTGTCCCTGATCAAGAAGTCTTCTGAACATCTCAATTCCGGTTACCACACTCTTCATCGGATCTTCTACGATCCCTACAATTTCAATCTCGTCGTTCAGCTTAAGAACACCACGCTCGATACGACCTGTTGCCACAGTTCCACGACCGGTAATTGAGAATACATCCTCAACCGGCATTAGGAACGGCTTGTCTACATCGCGCTCTGGAGTAGGAATAGTGTCATCAACGGCTTTGATAAGCTCTACAATTTTCTCTTCCCACTGCGCTTCGCCATTAAGGGCACCAAGAGCAGATCCCTGAATCACAGGAATATCGTCTCCATCAAATTCGTAGCTGGATAGCAGCTCACGTACTTCAAGCTCTACAAGCTCCAATAATTCCTCGTCGTCTACTAAATCAACTTTGTTCATGAATACCACGATCTGAGGTACTCCAACCTGACGAGCAAGCAAGATGTGCTCGCGAGTCTGTGGCATAGGACCGTCAGTTGCTGCTACTACCAGAATAGCACCATCCATTTGAGCTGCACCTGTTACCATGTTCTTCACATAGTCAGCGTGACCCGGGCAGTCTACGTGGGCGTAGTGACGCTCGTCAGACTCATACTCCACGTGCGCTGTTGCAATGGTAATCCCACGCTCGCGCTCTTCCGGGGCGTTGTCAATCTGATCAAAGGCCTGCGCTACTCCACCGTAGGTCTTCGCCATTACGGTCGTAATCGCCGCTGTCAATGTTGTCTTTCCGTGATCTACGTGACCAATGGTTCCCACATTCACGTGGGGCTTGGTGCGTTGAAAGGTCTCTTTTGCCATGATTAAATCAGTTTATTGGTTAAATTTCTTATGCTTGGCTTTCAATGATTTCCTGAGCAATCTTTTCAGGAACCTGAGTGTACTCTTCAAATTCCATAGAGTATACTGCTCTACCCTGTGTCGCTGAACGAAGGTCGGTTGAGTACCCGAACATTTCAGACAGAGGCACATTAGCTTTTACTACAGATCCATTTGGATCAGAATTCATGCTTTGGATAATTCCACGACGACTATTTAAGTCACCGATTACATCACCCATATAATCTTCCGGAGTTGTTACTTCAACTTTCATTACTGGCTCAAGTAATACCGGCTTAGCTTTTCTGGCTGAATTACGGAAACCTTGTTTAGCGGCCAATTCAAAACTCAATTGATCAGAGTCAACATCGTGGTAAGAACCATCAAATAATCTTACTCCAATGTTCTGAACACCGTAATTTGCCTGGATACCAGCTTCGAGAGCTGCCTTAAATCCTTTTTCTACAGAAGGAATAAATTCACGAGGGATGTTACCACCAACGATCTCGTTGATAAACATAAATCCTTCATCGCGGCTAATTCGATCTTCTTTTCCATCATAATTATCGAAGTACTCAATTGGAGCAATTTCAAATTGGATGTCAGCGAATTTACCACGACCACCAGTCTGCTTCTTATAAGTCTCACGGTGAGTGACATTCTTAGAGATAGTCTCACGGTAAGATACCTGAGGAGCACCAACGTTAGCTTCAACTTTAAATTCACGCTTTAATCGGTCAACAATAATCTCAAGGTGAAGCTCACCCATACCTGCAATTGTAGTCTGACCAGTTTCTTCGTCAGTACTTACTTTGAAAGTAGGATCTTCTTCAGCTAGTTTCTGAAGACCAGTTGAAAGCTTGTCACTATCAGCTTTTGTTTTAGGCTCAACTGCAAGCTTAATTACTGGCTCAGGGAATGTAATTTGTTCAAGGATAACCGGGCTGTCTAAATCACAGAATGTATCTCCGGTGTATACTTCTTTAACACCTACAACTGCAACAATATCACCAGCCTGAGCAATCTCAACATCTTTCTTATCATTGGCGTGCATCTCAAGAAGACGACCTACACGCTCTTTATTTCCTGTTGAAGAGTTCAGGATATAAGAACCTTTGTTAAGCGTACCAGAGTACACACGGGTAAAAGTCAATTTACCAACGTAAGGATCCGTCATGATTTTGAAAGCAAGCGCTGAAAATGGTCCGTTAGGATCAGCTTCGCGAGTAACTTCTTCTTCAGTGTTCGGATCGATTCCTTTAACAGCCTGAACATCAAGAGGTGAAGGCATGAAATCAAGAACACGGTCAAGCATTGCCTGAACACCTTTGTTCTTAAGAGCAGTACCACACATTACAGGGGTAATATCTTTTGCGATGGTAGCTTTTCGGATAGCAGCGATAATTTCTTCTGCTTCAATTTCTTCTTCCATCAAATACTTTTCCATCAGCTCTTCATCGTGATCAGCAATGGCTTCAAGCATTTTTACACGGTAGTCATTAACAGACTCAACCATGTCTTCAGGAATATCAATAACATCATATTTGGCACCGAGAGATTCCTCATCCCAAACGATTCCACGCATATTGATAAGGTCAACTACTCCTTTAAAGTTCTCTTCGCTTCCGATAGGAATTTGAATAGGAATAGGATTAGCATTCAACTTGTCATCAAGCTGACCTACTACATTATAAAAATCTGCTCCAGTACGGTCCATTTTGTTAACAAATGCCATACAAGGAACTTTGTATTTAGTAGCCTGACGCCATACAGTCTCAGACTGTGGCTGAACAGCACCTACTGAACAAAGCACAAACACAGCTCCATCAAGTACACGCAGAGATCGCTCTACCTCTACTGTAAAGTCAACGTGACCAGGAGTATCAATAATATTGATACGGTGATCTTTCCAGATACAGTGAGTTGCAGCAGAAGTAATGGTAATACCTCTTTCCTGCTCCTGCTCCATCCAGTCCATAGTAGCAGCTCCATCGTGCACCTCACCAATTCTGTGACTTCTTCCTGTATAGAATAAGATACGCTCGGTCACAGTAGTTTTACCGGCATCGATGTGAGCCATAATCCCGATGTTACGCGTTCGGCGCATTTTATCGAGTACTTTAGGATCCATTGCTGTTTTTACTTCAGACATGTTTGTGAATAGTTTTTAAAATCTAAAATGGGCAAATGCTTTGTTGGCTTCAGCCATACGGTGCGTCTCATCTTTCTTACGAACTGCTCCACCTTCATTTTTGGAAGCATCAATAAGCTCTCTTGAGAGACGAAGTGACATTGACTTATCATTTCTTGAACGAGCAGCTTTAATCAACCATCTCATCCCAAGTGCAGTACCACGTTCCTGACGAACTTCTACAGGCACCTGATAAGTAGCACCACCAACACGGCGTGACTTAACTTCAACTACTGGAGTTGAGTTTTGCAGCGCAGATCGGAAAATTTCTAATCCGGCCTCGCCAGTTCTTTCTTCAATAATTTCGAATGCCTGATAAACAATTTTACGGGCAACATTCTTCTTACCGTCTTTCATCAGGTTGTTCACGAAACGTGTTATCATTTTGTCCGCAAATATCGGATCTGGTTGTACGTCTCGTTTTTCAGCTTTTCTTCTACGCATACTCGATCAGTCTAAATCTTTATGGTTACCCTTTTGGTCGCTTAGTACCGTACAAGCTTCGGCTTTGAGTACGTCCGTCTACACCCGCTGTATCAAGTGTACCACGGATAATGTGGTAACGAACACCAGGTAAATCTTTTACTCTACCGCCACGAATCAACACAATACTGTGCTCCTGCAGGTTGTGACCTTCTCCAGGGATGTAAGCTGTTACTTCAATCCCGTTTGTTAATCGAACACGAGCTACTTTACGAAGTGCTGAGTTCGGCTTCTTTGGTGTAGTTGTGTAAACACGTGTACAAACTCCTCGCTTCTGCGGGCAACTTTGCATCGCCGGAGCAGTTGTTTTCCGTATCTTACTTTTTCTACCTTTTCTAATAAGTTGTTGTATAGTTGGCACTGTTCAAATAATTTGGTTATTGCCATCAAATCGAGAGCTTGCAAATATAGGGAAGTTTAAAATGCTTTTGCAAAATATTTATTAATGAATATTTCTTTTATTTGAAGAAAAGCTTCTAACACTCAGAAATGCACCCCAAACCTTAATTGTTTAGGGTTATTAATTAACAACCGATATATAACATTATATCAATTGAATATTACATCTTTACCCGGTTTAAGTACAAAAAGACTTGAGGCTCTCTCAAAAGAAGGCTTAGTTTCAGTGGTGGATTTCCTCAATTTTTTCCCTCGCCGATATCTTGACCGAAGCAATGTGCAGCCTATTACCCATTTAATGGGTTCTGGTGAAGAGATTACGGTATCCGGTAAAGTCACTTCAGTTAATGAAGTCGGTTTTGGGAGGAAGAAACGACTTGAGGTAACCATCAAAGATGAAACAGGTTCACTCAAAGGAGTTTGGTTCCGCGGAGCTTCCTATTTCAAACGAATATTTAAACAAGGAGATGTTGTTGCTTTCTTTGGCGCTGCAAAGCGATATGGAAAGAACATCACCATTGCCCATCCTGAAGTAGATAAAATTTCAGATGAAGACGATCTGGATTCTTTTTCACGAATTATGCCGGTCTACCCGGGAAGTAAAGAGATCAGCAAAGCCCGAATTACAAGCAGCTTGTTTCAGTCTTGGGTAAAGGTAATTTTGGATCAAACAGAGCTCACCGAATTCATCCCTCTTTCCATTCTGGAAGATCTCAAACTCCCCCAAAGAAAGGAAGCCTACCGGATGATCCACTTCCCCGAAGATCACGGAGAGCGAAAAAAAGCGTTGGAGCGGTTTAAGTTTGAAGAATTGTTTTTGTTTGAGCTGAGTATGGAGAAGATTCATCATACTGTTGAAGAGCGTAAAACCGGTCATCTGTTTTCTGAAGTTGGCACATATACCTCACGCTATTTTAAGGAGCTTCTTCCCTTTGAGTTAACTGACGGACAAAAGTCTTCTCTTGCCGATATTAAAAAGGACGTACGATCCGGTCGCCAAATGAACCGCTTGATTCAGGGCGATGTGGGCGCCGGAAAAACCATTGTTGCTCTTGGAGCAATGTTAATGGCTCTGGATAATGGATTCCAGGCAGCCTTTGTCGCTCCAACTGAAATTCTGGCCGAACAACATTTCAGAACCCTTTCTGAGCATCTTAAAGAACTAGATATAAATATTAGATTGTTGGTCGGTGGACAGAAAACAGCATTGCGCCGGGATGTGCTTACCGATATTGAAGGTGGAAACTGTCAGATTGTGGTGGGAACTCATGCAGTTATTCAGAAGGAGATTAAATTTCATAATCTTGGTCTTGCTGTAATTGATGAGCAACATCGATTTGGGGTGAAACAACGAGCCGAGCTTCTGAATAAAGGAGAACATCCTCATATCTTAGTAATGAGTGCCACACCAATACCTCGCTCGCTCGCTATGACGGTTTACGCTGATTTGGATATATCGATTATAAAAGGACTACCTGCCGGGCGCAAACCTATCCGAAATGCAATTCGTGGGCAGAAGAAAAGGGACGATGTGTTTAGCTTTGTACAACAGGAAGTTGAAGATGGCGGACAAGTATATGTAATCTACCCTCTGGTGGAGGAATCTAAAGCACTCGACTTAAAAGATGCTACTGCCGGATTCGAGAAAATTCAAAAACGATTTCCAGAATTTAAGGTTGGCTTGCTTCATGGGCGAATGAAGTCGGAAGAGAAAGATTTTGTGATGAAAGACTTTATCAAAAACGAAATCCAAATTCTGGTTTCTACTACGGTAATTGAAGTGGGTGTGGATGTGCCCAACGCTTCCATCATGATTATTGAACATGCTGAACGGTTTGGTTTGTCACAACTTCATCAACTCAGAGGAAGAATTGGCCGGGGCGAGCGACAGAGCTATTGTATTTTGATGCCGGATGTAAAGGTGAGCAAGTCGGGTGCCTTCCGTCTTAAAACCATGGAAGAAACTAATGATGGATTCAAAATAGCAGAAGCAGACCTGAAGCTTAGAGGCCCTGGTGATTTTCTTGGAACCAAACAAAGTGGTCTCCCGGATTTCAAAGTCGCTGATATTGTAGAGGATCAATTCATTCTGGCTCAGGCCAAAGAGAAAGCCAAAGAGCTTATTGAAGTAGATCCAGAATTAAGTCAATCGGAACATCTGGCACTCCAGAAAATTTTCGAACCGTATTTTAAAGAGAAAGCTTCTTTTTATGGGATGGGGTAAGCTTAACCAGGGGTGATAATTAATATTGATGTTTTCTCCTTCTTTTATATACTTGGTTTGGTTTATTAGATAAGTGGTTAATAAATGGGCGAAATTTCATCAACTGATCTTGAAGCAATCAAGAGGTTAGAGTCAATAATTGAACATCATATAAATGATGATCAATTTGGCGTTGAAGATTTGGCTATAAAATCTAATATGAGCCGATCTAAGATTCACAGGCTGCTTGATAAAACTACCGGACAGGCTACTTCACAGTTTATTCGTGAATACCGCCTTAAAAAAGCCTATGATTTACTGGCTAATAAAGAAGGCAATGTTTCTGAAATTGCTTTTAAAGTAGGTTTCAATAGTCTTACTTACTTCAGTTCCTCTTTTTCAGACTTCTATGGATTCAGACCCAGTGAAGCACATGAGCATTCTGTGAGACAAAAAACTGTTGAAATAAATATAGAGCTGGAAGAGACCAAAAAGTTGTCCGGAAAATATGTAGCCGCTTCTATTATCATATTAATCGGGCTCGCATCTCTCTTTATCATTTCGATTTTCATTAAAACAGAGAACTCATTTTCTGATCCAAAGTCTGTTGCAGTTCTGCCTTTAGAAAACCTGACGGGAGATGCTGATAATGACCATTTTGTTGACGGCCTTCATGACGCATTAATCGGCGAACTTGGTCAGCTTTCCGGTTTACAAGTCATTTCAAGAACCTCCACCCTACAGTTTAAAGACCCTGAAACAAGTATATCCGATATTGCCACTCGTTTGCAGGTCAACAATATAATTGAGGGTTCAGTTTATCAGGCTGGAGACAGCATCCGGATACAACTCCAGCTTATCCAGATATTTCCCTCAGAAAAACATATCTGGGCCGAAAACTTTGACCGTAAGACTGAAAACATACTCTCTTTATTTAACGAAGTAACCCAAAAAGTAGCTGGTTCTATAGATCTGGTACTAAATCCTGCCGATTCTTCATTCATTTTTGAAGAGCCTACAGTTAATCCCGAAGCCTACCGCAATCTGGTAATTGCCAACGACCTTGTAATGAGTCGTAGAGAATCAGACATAAAACAGGCAATTGAGCGTTTGGAAACTTCAATCGAATTGGATCCAAATTATGCAGATGCACACTCAACACTTGCATTCACCTACGGTCTCTGGCACCAATACGGATATCTGAATCTGGATGAATGCATCGAACTGATGCAAAAATATATTGATAATTCCTTCAAACTGGATCCTGATAACGGAATGGCCTTTCTTGCCTCAAGTTACCTGGCTTCTAAAAAAGGGAAAAATGATCAAAGAATAGAGCTTGCTAAACGGGCTGTAGAACTGATGCCCAATAACGCACAAGCTCATTTTGAATTATCAGATTATCTCTGGGCTGGGGTAAATAGGGCTGATACGACTCGAAATCAGGAGAGTAAACAAATGCTTAAAAAAGCGTACCGGCTTGATCCCCTACACCCTTGGATTGCCACACGATACGCAGAGCGCTTTTTTGAATTCGAGGGAAAACTGGATGAGGCTATGAAAAGATATGATGAGGTCATCAGTTTACACCCGGAATTTGCCATAGCTTACCGAATGAAAGCATATTTACTGGCCGTTCCTCCCTACAGCAGAATTGACGAATCATTTCTGTTGATCTATAAAGCCTGGGTACAGGACCCGGAAAACAGATCTCTGATCTCACATTTGATCGAATACTCTACTCAGCTTGAGTGGATGGAAATGACTCAGGATTTACTCAAATACGCTTCAGAGAACAATCCTGAAAGCTCAATAGTTTTGTTTAGTAAAGTCGCACATCAATTAACATTCAGAAATTTCAATAAAGCACAGACTTTGCTTAACCAAATCGACCAGAACTATCCGGAATATAATGATGACTTCTTCAACACCCGGTTTACTGTGGCTTATTACAGTGGTTACTATAAGAAGGCTGATGCGTACTTTCAACAAATGGTTCCTGAGATCACTCTGACTGATTCTTTACATAATCGCTCTCCTTTTAGTTTGTTTACCTACTCCAAAATTTTGAGTAAAACAGGTAAATCTGAACTCTCCGAAAAATACCGGAACGAAGGATGCAAGCTTGCTGAAGCAATGAAAATAACTGAAGGTAATCCCATTTCTGTGGATACTAAGAACTCAGCTGATATAATGTGCTCTGCAGCAAATGGAGATTTCCAGTCAGCAGCAAACCTCGCAGAAGCCCACTATTTCGAGAATAAATTCAAAAATAACTGGCCAGGATTTTTATCCTCTATTGTATTTGATGAATTCTATACTTCCGAAGAATTTTCTCCCATAAAAGAACGTATCTATACCGACCTATATAGTATGAGGAGAAATGTAATCGCATATTTGAAAGAACAGGGAGAATGGAGACTTGAACTGGAACCCGGTTTCTCCTCTTACTAAAGTCTGAAGTACCTTCGTGTCTCTGATTTGAGACAATAGTTAAAACAACGAAACAAAATTTAAACATGTTGAAACAAGTCTTAGAGCCACTAAAGATGCATTAACTGATTTTGGTGATGTAAACCACTACAAATTACATCACCATGAAATCAGTTCATTTCCTCTTCTATTCGCTGCTCCTTGTTGTCCTTGGTACAGGATACGGCGCCTCCGATTCAAATCCTGATCCAATTCCTTTCACCGCTGAATTTTCAACTACAGGCGGTATTCAAATAAATATGTCTGCTGAAGAAGTAGCCGGATTCTGCGGGGAAGGTCCATTTGGATACAATATCCAGGAAGGTACCGGTACGGCAACCGAGCTGGGAACCATTACCTATTACGCCACTTTCTGTGTGGACTTATCCACTTTTGAGTCGGGAGAGATCGAATTTTTCAGTACTGATAATACGGAAGCTTATGTTGTCGCCGAAAACGGGGATACTCTTTTCCTCCCCTCTCAAGAAGGTGTAATCACCGCCACCGATGAAGAAGGGTATAACCTCGAATTCAGTGGAGATATGACAATAACCGAAGGAACCGGTCGGTATCAAAAAATTCGACTCGAAGTATCCACCCTAGGTCTCGTTGTAATGCAGCCCGAACGCACCGACCACACCTGGACCGGTACCCTCGAATTTTAACATGTCCAAAACCACAGATGACCACGTGAGAGTGCCTTGAACGGACTCTCTCTTTTACTCTCAAACATTCATAATTGGAGCCATTATGAAAACCATTATTACCACTTATTCCATTTTAATCTTACTGAGCTTTTGCTCAGTTCTATATGCCCAGCCCTTTGCCGGAGGTTCGGGAACCGAGGCAGATCCATGGCAGATTGAGACCCCGCAACAGCTGGATTCTATTAGGCATTATCTGGATGGTTATTTTATGCTAACTAATGATGTCGATTTGGAACAATACAATAATGGGATATGGACCCCGATAGGTAATGAATTTGATCAATTTGTTGGTGTCCTAAATGGACAGAATTTCATCATATCAAATATAAATACTCAATATTCTGATGCGGATTATTCAGGACTGTTTGGATACTTAAATGGGACTATCCAAAATCTTAAAATTCAAAGTGCTCATATAACCGGCATAATTTCAGGTATTTTAGCTGGTTGGGGCGGTGGTGTAATTGAAAATGTACATACTCAAGGTTCGATTGATGCCTTAGACTATGCAGGAGGAATTGTAGGTGCTTCAACTGTAAATTTAGAAATCAATGAATCATCTTCTGATGTGATCATTAATAGTGTTTTGGGTTTTTTGGATAATCCCAACGTTTCTATTGTCGGGGGACTAATTGGAACTATCGCAGATTACGACGAACTAGTTCAAATACCATCTAATATTTCTATCTCTAATTCATATTCCACTGGTGAAATATCAAATCGCGATAGCAGATATTCTGGTGGTATTGTTGGTCAATTTTATGATGGTACTATTCGTAATTCATATTCATCATATGTTGGAGATTTGATATCCGATTTATATGGTACAAATATAATCCCCTTGGTAGGTGGTGGTACAAATTTTGAAACTACTACTTTTGGTGAGGTAATTAATTCTTACTGGGATTCTGGAACAGACTCTTCGATTACAGATTCCACCTTAGGCTTACCTCTTTCAAGCGAAAGTTTAAGAAATAATGATTCATTTGCTGGATGGGACTTTGATTCTACCTGGGTTCAAGGTGATTTAAGTGGTTCTTCTTTTCCCTATTTACAATCTTATACTCCTCCTTCTTTGCCCGGATATCAACCCTTAGTTGATTTTAGCGGACCCTTTGCCGGTGGATCGGGGACGGAAGCCGATCCCTGGCACATTGAAACACCAGAACAATTAGACTCAATACGGTTGTATCTTGCAAATCACTTTATTCTCAATAATGATATTGATCTCTCAAATTATACGGGAAATCCTTCAGGAGGTAGCTGGAATGATGGCAAAGGTTGGGAGCCAATTGGGATCGAATCACAAAGTACATGCGGGTATGATGGATTAGAAGGTTCTTTTGATGGAAGTAATTATACAATCATTGGACTTTATATTAATAGACCAAATGAATGTTTTGTTGGGCTGTTTAGATCTGCTAATTTTATATCAAACCTGTCGCTTACAGATATCGATATCAAAGGAAAAGTGTTTATTGGTGGATTAGCAGGTTCTGGAACAGATATTTCAAATTCATCTGTATCCGGGGTGATAAAAAGCGATGGAAATGATGGAGTAAATTCTGCAGCGCCTTTTGATGATAGTATCGTAGGAGGATTGCTTGGCTTGAGTACAGGCAGGATAGATTCAAGTTGGACAGAAGTTATAATACAGATTGATGGCGAAATAATTGGTGGTTTAGTTGGGAGCTACTTAACCGGGGAGGGAGTGTTCAATTCCTTTTCAAATTCCCAGATTTCAAGTGATGATGAGCGTATTGGAGGACTGATTGGTGAATTTGGCGGTGACTCACTTGTTAACTCTTACTTTACTGGGGCTGCCTCTGGCACTGTCAGTGTTGGTGGAGTTGTAGGTAGAAATTTTGGGGTAATAGCAAACAGTTATTCTAGTGGGAATGTATATGGTTCCTATTTCAATGATTTATATTATTACGGAGGATTAGTTGGTGACAACAATGGCACTATTCTTAGTTCTTACTCTACAGCGACAACATCTGATAACGATAGCTTCAATCCTAATGGAGGAGGACTGGTTGGAGTAAATAATGGTACCGTGATAAGTAGTTATTGGGATGAAGAATTATCAGGTACGGTAATTTCGGATGCAGGTGTAGGTTTAAAATCGGCTGAGATGAGACAACCCACATCGTTTTTATCTTGGGACTTTGAAAAAATATGGCAGATTTACTCAGAAAACCCATTTTCATACCCCTATCTAAAGAATAATCCTCCCGACTCCATTCCGGGTCTTATTTACGGAGGTGCACTTGACTTCAACGGCAGCACCAGCTTCGCCACCATCCCAGACACTTCCGACATAGACCTCTCAGATGCCTTGACTATCGAATTATGGGTCAATTTTGATGATATTGATCGAAGTTCTTCAGGAGAAGAGTTCATGACACTATTCGTGAAAGATGTAGTTCCGGGCAGCTATGGTTTGATCTTGAATACATCAACCGCAGACAATACACTCACCTTCTATCACCAGGGATTAAGTTCAGGTGGTACTTCATTTGACTGGACGGATATAACGGATAGCACATGGTATCATGTGGCGGTCACCTATGATGGCACAAAAGCAACAATTTATATCGATGGCGCGGAAAGAGCTTCTCAAAATGTGACCGGAAGTATTGCCACAAATAACAGCGATCTCCTGATTGGTAAATATGGTGGAATGAATACTTACTCGCTGGATGGGGCTATTGCTGATTTCAGAATCTGGAATGACGCCCGAACTCAAGCTGAGATTCAGAATAATATGAATCTGTTAATCAGCGGAAAAGAACAGAATCTGGTTGGGAATTGGATTCCTCGAATTGCCGGGTATGAAGGTGGATTAGATTTCGCAGAAAATACCATTCCTATCTCCTATACCGATGTGAGTATCGTTGACACAACCTTCCCACCGCTTAAAATGTCGTTTGAGGGAGCCGAAGGGTGGCGATTTATAGGAGCACCGGGCGACAGTTCTACTTATGATGAATTACTCGATCCTATCTGGACACAAGGTTTTACTGGTGCCGACGCATCCGGTGGTTCCTCCAATGTGTATTTTTATGAAGAGTCAACCCGCAGCTGGAAAACCCCTCAGAGCTCATCCAATTTATTTGGAACGCAAAGCAGTGATACTAGTGCATTAGGAAAAGGCGCACTGGTGTATGTTTATGCTGATGACGATTTCGACGGCACCGACGATCCCTTTCCTAAAACCTTGTCACTGGATAAAAAGTTATTCATTCTTTACGATGAAACCATTCCTGTCAGCTATACTGAATCGGATATATGGGGTAATGACGGCTGGAATTTAGTATCTAATCCATATCCGGTTTCTCTTTACTGGTTAGAGATTGTAGCAGATTCGGCCAACAAAAATATCGAACCTTATATTTTTATATGGGATCACAGTATGTTTGGTGGTTATGGAGGGTATGCTGCTAATTACGGGACTGCTTCTGCACCTGGATTACCAGGCAGCGCAAATTTTGACGGGCGCATTGCTCCTTTTCAATCGTTTTGGGTGAAAGCCAATGCAGCTAATGCCGAACTTCAACTAACCAAAGATCACTTCATCACCAACACGCAGGCTTTTAAAAACCAACCGGAATCCAATCCTTTTTTAATATTCAGATTAGAAGGAAACGGGTTTCAAAATGAAAGCAGTGTTTTGTTCAAAGATAGAATTGGTGATACACCTGGCATCCCAAAACTAAGCAGCCTGTCTCCACAGTATGCTGACATTTATTTTGGCGACCCAATCGGCCAAAAATGGTTGGCTAAATACGAAACTTTGACTGCCGACAGTGTCTATTCGATTCCACTATACACTGACATTACCGTAAATGGGGAGTTTGAACTATCGTGGGATATAAATTCGGTGCCATCTCTATGGCTACTTGAGCTTGAGAACCTCGCAACAGGTAGTAGAATCGATCTCCGAAAATCTGACAAAATTTCAATCATTAATGAACAGTCTACGAAAAAAAGTCCTCACTCATATAACTCGACACCCCCGGCTCCCGGTAATTTTGGAAAACAAAAACGGGCTGCTGCCTCTGATTACATCCTGCATATATCTAACACTATCATAACAAACAATGAATTACTGGATAATATCCCTGAAAAATTTGGCCTCTCTCAGAACTATCCTAACCCTTTCAACCCCACAACCATTATTGATTTCGCTTTACCGGTTCCTTCGCATGTTAAGCTGGAAGTATTTGATATCCTGGGCCGTAAAGTTGCAACTCTTTTAAATGAACCCATGCAAGCCGGGTTTCACAATGTGGTTTTTGAAGCCGGCGGGCTTGCGAGCGGAGTATATATTTACCGGATTCAGGCCGGGTCTTTTACTCAGACTAAATCATTCACTTTAGTCAAATAGTGGGGTAGATATCATGAAAAACTTCCAACTAATATCCTTATTTGTCCTTCTCTTTTTATTTATAAGCCTACCTTTGACAGCTCAGCCAGGATTACCAGGCTCCCCCTCTCAGGCTCCAATTGACGGGGGACTTGGAATTCTGGCTGCAGTGGGTGGGGCATATGCTTTAAAAAAACTTAGAAAGAGAAATCGCTAGTCTTTTTAAGTTGGAAAACAAAATACTAGGAATGAATTAATACATCTACAAAAACTCTACAGAGCTTCAATAGAAGCTCTTTCTGATATAATCAATCTGCATAAATACAATGCGCACAGGTAATGATTATTGACGATTATATTGCGGACAGAGAATTTGAATCCGAGAGACATTGTGAATTTTGTAATTCACTGGAAGGTAAACCCATACTAGTAGATAATTATATTGTAAATCTCTTAAAGATTGTAGTTGAAAGCAAAGTTAAGCTGGCCTGTCAGGGATGCCGTATTAAAGAGCGTAATTTTATAAATGCTGAAAGAAATTATCCTCAAAGCCGCTCTTTGTTAAAAAGAATCTTTTCATTCAGGTAATCTTTTGTAATCATAAGCTTCTATTTTAATTCATTAAAAGTATCTTTATTCAATTAATTGATCTAAAACAGATAATGTACCGCCTGCTTCTTTTATTTTTTTTGACTGCACTTATTCCTGTTCTGTCTTCGTATGGCCAAGTCCCATTTGGCGGACACCCCCCTTCTGTTAAATGGATGCAAATTGATACGGAAGTCCTGCGAGTAATCTACCCCGAAGGTCAGGAAAAGGAAGCTAAAAGAATTTCTAACCTGATCCATTATCTCTACCAAAATCACCTTACAACGGTGGGTACAAGAACTAAAAAAATTGATTTAGTTCTTCAAACGAATCGTGTAATTAGTAATGGGTATGTAAGCTTGTCTCCCTATATCAGTGAATTTTATGCTACTCCTTTTCAGAATAATCAAATAATAGGTACTGCAGACTGGTTGGATGAACTAGCTATCCACGAATATAGACATGCTCTCCAGTTTTCGAATACAAACCGTGGGGCAACGAAAGTATTCCACGCACTCCAGGGACAAGGTGGTTGGGCAGGTGCTATGTTTCTGGCTATTCCAAATTGGCATCTTGAAGGCGATGCTGTTGTAAGTGAAACGGTATTAACGAATAGTGGTCGGGGTCGGGCGCCTTCTTTTTTTAAAGAACAGCGAGCTCTTCTGCTAAACGGAATTGACTACTCCTATATGAAAGCCCGAAATGGTTCCTATCAGGATATCGTACCAAGTCATTATCCATTAGGATATGTCATCAACAATTATGGACGTAACCATTTTGGTCAGGACGTATGGAAAAATATTCTCGCGGATGCCGGGTCTTACCGAACCATTATCTATCCCTTTTCCGGAGCAATGAACATCCACACCGGAATGAGAGCCCCGGCCATGTATAAAGCAGCCTATAAAGAGCTTAAAGATCAATGGACAGAGGAGTTAGGAGACATTCCATTAACTACTCACACGGCTGTGACCCAAAAACAGCGCACGGTCACCAATGATCAGTATGCTCAATATCTTGAGGATGGGAGTATTGTCTATTTGAGTTCTAGTTATAAGAAGACTCCTGCGATTTATCTTTTAAAAGGAGAAACCAATAGCAAAATTACAACTGCAGGAAGCTCTGTTAATACCTTTTTGTCTGAAAACAAAAACCGCCTTGCCTGGACTGAATATCAGCGTGATCCCAGATGGGGAAATCGCAGTTATACTAAAGTAGTTACTTTCGAAATCAAAACCGGAGAAAAGAAAACTGTTGCTCAACAGACTAAACTTTTCTCACCACAAGTTTCAGGTGATGGATCCAGAATTGTAGCAGCCAGATACACTTCGGAGCTGGAGTCTGATATCGTAATTCTGGATACTGAAACAGGACTTGTTGAGCAAGTACTTCAAAACCCGAAAGACCATATTATTTCATATCCAAACTGGACTGCAGATGATAGAGCCATCGTTTACGTAGCCAAGCAAGATCACGAGTTAGCCATTCTGAAATATGAGTTGGCCTCCGATCAAACCACACCTCTCACCAACTGGACACACCATACCATTGGGAATATTTCTGCAGGAAAAGACCAGGTGGTTTTCACATCGTCCTATTCCGGAATTGATAATATTTTTTCGGTGGATTTGGATGGGAGTAAAACAATCACTCAGCTCACTTCTGTAAAAATCGGAGCCTACCAGCCGGATATCTCACCGGATGGAAAGCGCCTCATTTTCAGCGAATTTACAGAAAAAGGCTATATACTAAGTTCACTCGATATCTCAGCATCCCTTCAAAAGGAAGTTGACCCCATTGAGCCTGCAGATATGGACCGATTTAACATTCAGTTGGCAGAATATGAGGGGAATATTTTAAATGAAATTCCGGACTCGGATGTACAAATCCAATCTTATAAAGGCTTTCTGAAGGGAACCAAACTGCATGATTGGGGTTTTTCTGGCGGTTCAAGCGAAGTATATGGCAGGCTGGGTTTCACTAACATTCTAAACGATTTTAATGCTAACCTGATTGGTGGATACAATACCAATGAGGAGGCGTTTCGATATGGAGTTTCAGCTCAATACGGAAAATATTTTCCGGTAATTGAACTATCGGCTTTTAATTCAAGACGAAGTGCTGTAGCTCTTGCCCAGAATGATTCATTATTTGTTGATCGTTTTGAACAAAACCAAGTAAGTGCCGGAATTTCGATTCCTCTATCGTGGCAACGCGGGAATTATTCTACCGGAGTTACTTTTGGAACTGATCTGGTTGGATACCAGCTTAATGATGAGTTTTCTGTCACTAATACCTCAAAAAATATTACTTCTTTTGAGCTGAGTCTTCAGGCATTTAATATACGTAGACGTGCATATCAAAATGTACAATCCAGGTTTGGGCAATATCTTTTCGTCTATTATTCAAAATCTCTGGCAAGTATTTCAGGAGAGCGCTTCAACATTCAGGGTGGAATTTATCTACCCGGAATAGGACTTAATCATGGTATTTTAGTTGAAGGTGAATATCAACGGGAATCACTCTCGAATGTCTATCAATATTCTGATGTATTTAATTACGCCCGTGGCTACTCTTACGTACTTAATGATGAAGTCTACAGGCTTTCATTGAACTACCAGCTACCATTATTCTATCCTGACTGGGGATTCTTCAACTTTGCTTATTTCAAACGAATTAGATTGAATGGCTTTTTTGATGTAGCTGAGTCGAACGTTTTCTTTGCCGATTATACCTTAACCCAGAAATCATATGGTGGGGAGCTCATTTTTGATAATGTAATGCTCAACGTCCTGCCTGTAAGCTTTGTACTTCGCCAGAGTTTCTTACCGGATGCCTTTGATGGCGACCCAACTTCAAACTTAGATTTCTTTATTCGGATTGAGCTTTAAAAGAGCCTGCTATTAAACAGTAGCCTTCTTCTTCTCTTCGCGCTTACGCTCGTTGTGATCTAAAAACTTCTTGCGAATTCTAAGAGTTTGAGGAGTTACTTCAAGCAGCTCATCGTTTGCAATAAATTCGATACACTCTTCCAGACTCATTTTTTTAGCCTGAGAAATCTTCACTGCATCAGCTGTTTGAGAAGCCCGGTGGTTGGTTAGTGCTTTCTTTTTTGCAACATTAACTACCATATCATCACTTCGGTTGTTTAATCCAACAACCATACCCATATACACAGAATCACCCGGCTCAACAAAGAATTGTCCACGATCCTGAATACCTTCTAATGCATATCCCGTAACATCACCTTTCTCAAGAGCGATAAGAGCTCCACGAGTTCTGCCTGGAATTTCGCCTGCGAAAGGCTCATATCCATCGAATTGCTGGTGCATAATTCCGGTACCACGAGTTTCAGTCAACATTTCCCCACGGAAACCAATTAAGCCACGGGAAGGCACGCGGAATTCGATTCTGTTGTTCTCTCCTTCCTGACTCATTCCCTGCATAATCCCTTTTCTCTTCTGAAGATTATCAATCACTTTGTTAGAATAATCAGTATGTACATCAACGATTACTTCTTCCACAGGCTCATGAATATTACCATCAATCTCCTGAAATAATACTTCCGGACGAGAAACTGAAAACTCAAACCCTTCGCGGCGCATGGTCTCAATCAAAATTGCCATTTGCAGCTCACCACGACCGGAAACTTTAAATACATCCGGACTATCTGTTGCAGCTACTTGCATAGCCACATTGGTTCTCACTTCTCTTTCTAAACGATCTTTAATCTGATTTGAGGTCACAAATTTTCCTTCCAGGCCGGCAAACGGAGAGTTGTTTACTCTGAAATACATCGCGATGGTTGGCTTGTCAAGATCCACATACTCAAGAGGAGTTGGGTCTGAAGCTACTGTTAGCGTATCACCGATGTTTACAGAATCGTATCCAGCTAAGGCCACAATATCGCCTGCAAAAGCCTGCTCTACCGGCTCACGCTGTAGTCCATTAAACGTGAATAACTTTGTAGCACGGCCTTTCATTTTTTGGTCGCCTTTTCCGCTAACAAGTGCTACTTCCTGATTTAATTTGATAGTGCCTTGCTCTATACGTCCAACTGCAATTCTTCCAACATAGTCGTTCCAGTCAATGCTACTTACCAGCATTTTGAAATCGTCATCAACAGGTTGAGAAGGTGCAGGTACATGATCCACAATTTTATCCATGAGCGGAGATAAATCTACATTTTCTCCTTCAAGCTCTTCTTTTGCATATCCGTCACGAGCTGCAGCATACAATACCGGGAAGTCCAGCTGGTCATTTGTTGCGTCCAGCATCACAAATAAATCAAAAATCTCATCAAGAACTGCGTCAGGACGTGCGTCTTTTCTGTCAATCTTGTTGATTAATACAATAGGCTTATACCCAAGACTAAGCGATTTACGAAGTACGAACTTAGTTTGTGGAAGAGGGCCTTCAGCAGCATCCACTAAAAGAATAACCCCATTCACCATTTTCAGAATACGCTCTACCTCTCCACCAAAATCGGCGTGACCAGGAGTGTCCACAATATTGATTTTAGTGCCTTTCCAGTGTACAGCGGTGTTTTTTGAGCTGATTGTAATACCACGTTCTTTTTCCAGATCACCGGAATCCATGACTCTCTCTTCCACTTCCTGGTTCTCTCTGAAGGTCCCGCTTTGTTTAAGAATCTGATCTACCAGAGTGGTTTTGCCATGATCTACGTGAGCGATGATGGCGATATTTCTAAGTTCTTGTGACATTAAGGTCTATTGATTGAAAAATTAGCAGCCCTAAAGATACAGCTATTTCAAACAAATAATGATTATGAAATACTTAAATGTTTGGACTAATTTTTAGAATATCTTTTGAATTCTTTATATGGGACTACTAAACCCAAAAAACTAAATCTTCCAAAAATGTTAATGATGATACCACCAACATTCGAATCTTCTGCAAACCTCATTTGATATTCAAAGACTCCTTCTCTAATCGTTCTCCATTCAGAATTTTGAATCATTTTTAAAATTCTAATAGTAGAATCTACAGCTTGTTTATTAAATACATCAATAGATTCAAATTCCCTTACCAATACGTTTAGATTATCAGGTAAGCGAACGCCTTTTTCTACATAAAACAATCCTTTGATAACTCTTGCAATCAATGAATTTATTCTATCATAGTTTATTGAAATCGCCACTCTTGTTCTTTCTTCACCATTTGGATACTCGTCAACTACATGTCTCACAGAATCTTGAACCATTTTTAATAGTCCTTTGCTCTCGGGTCGAGAAAGATTCCTGATTATAGATTTTCTTCTCTTTAACACGTCTTCATTATTTTCAACATTTTCAGTCATTGAAAGCATTAGATCAAAATATTCATCATCTAATTGGAAACTCGCATTACAATCCTCACAAGAAGGAACTGTAATTAATGAATCTGGTCTTGGCTTTGAAAAAATTCTCTTCGGAGGAATATGATCTTTAGTAGTGGGCTTTTTCCCACAATAAACGCATACCTTTTTCATCTGTTTTTTTAACTATGTATTATAATTTGAATTTAAATAATAAAAATGATTTTAAAAGAATTAGGATACAATCAGAAAATCGAAGAACTCATTGAAAGTCATTCATTTGAAGGTTTTGAACTGGGAAGAGTGATCTCAGAGCATAAAGAACGATACATTGTTCAAACTGAAGCTGGTTCTTTTAACTCGGAAATTACGGGAAGTCTGCGTTTCTCGGCTGAAGCAAGAACCGACTTCCCTGCCGTAGGCGATTGGGTTAAACTTTCCGTTTTTGATGAAATGGGGATCATCATCGAAGTGTTACCTCGATTTTCATTATTGGAACGCCAGGCTGTTGGTAAATTTGGCGAGACACAACCCATCGCTTCTAATGTTGATGTAGCTTTTATCATGCAAGCAGTTGGGCATGATTTTAATCTTAACCGGCTGGAACGCTATTTAACTATTTGTAATGCTTCATCTATCGAGGCAGTCATTATTCTCAGTAAAATTGATCTTATTGATGAGAACGAGCTATCAACTTTGATTTCTAAAATTAAGGATCGAATACCCAAAAGCCCAGTATTTCCTATCAGTAATGAAACCAAGCATGGTTATGAAGAGCTAATGCAATCCATTGAAGCCGGGAATACCTATTGTATTCTGGGTTCATCCGGAGTTGGAAAATCATCTTTGACTAATAACCTTCTGCAAATTTCAAGAATGGAAGTTAGCGAGGTTAGTGAAAGCACAGCTAAAGGAAGGCATACAACCAGTCACCGTGAGCTGATGATACTGCCGGAAGGTGGAGTAATAATTGATACTCCGGGAATGAGAGAGCTTGGTATTGCAAGTGAGTCTGGTAGTGTTGAAGAAACCTTTAAAGAAATCCACGCACTCTCAAACAGTTGTAGATTCAGGGACTGCTCACATACCGAAGAGCTTGGGTGTGCTGTGTTGGAAGCCCTTGAATCAGGTGATTTAAATCAGGAAGTATTCAACAACTACCATAAATTAAAAAGAGAGCAAGCTCATTTTTCCAGAAGTACTCATGAAAGAAGAGCCAAGGACAAGAAGATGGGCAAGCTTTACAAAAGTATCATTCAGGAAAAGCAAAACAGAAAGAAATGATTGTTAAACAAAAAGAATTAAGACTACATCCCAAACCACGGGGCTTTCATTTGATCACGAGTGAAGTGCTTGCTGAAATTCCTGAGATCAGGAAAATAAAATCTGGATTAGCTCATGTTTTCATTCAGCATACCAGCGCCGGACTAACCATCAATGAAAATGCAGACCCAACAGTTAGACAGGATTTCGAAACCTTCTTTACCCGAACAGTCCCGGAAGATGTTTCTTTATACAAGCATACACTTGAAGGCCCTGATGACATGACCTCTCATATCAAAAGCTCACTGCTTGGCTCTTCTGTTTCCATTCCAATCACCAATGGCCGGTTTAATCTGGGAACCTGGCAGGGAATTTATTTATGTGAGCACCGGAATCATGGTGGCCCCAGAAAACTGGTTGTTACTTTGATGGGTGAATAATCACTCCCTCTCTCTTTCTACCTGTTCAATAAAAACCGCATGCTTTTTGGGAGTGATACTTCTGCCTCTTTCACGGGCATAAACGAAGGTAAACTGAGCTCCTAATAAGGCAATTATTGCAGAAAAGAATACCCATAGCAAGAGTAACACGAGTGAACCTGCTGCACCGTAGACACTACCTAAAGCACTGCTCCCTAAATAAAATCCCATCAAGAATTTCCCTAAAACAAACAGAAGGGTTGTAAACGCTGCACCAATCCAGACATCTTTCCATTGTACGACTGCGTCAGGAAGGATTTTGAAGATTAAAGCGAAAACTAAGGTAATCACCAGAAAAGAAAACACTAGATTTATCCCGGAGACAACGAAGAAAGTAAGCTCAGAAAAGCTGGACTCTATGAATTCTTTGAACACTGCTAAAAATGTATCCACCCCCAACGATACCAATAGTAAAAAACCTATACTCACCACCATTGCTAAAGAAATCAGCCTGTTCTTTAAAAAATTAACCCAATCCTTTTCCGGTTTTGGTTTGATGTTCCATACTCTGTTAATTCCATCCTGAAGAGATATAAAAACAGTGGTTGCACTGAATCCCAACGCTATGAAACCAACAAGTTTGGTAAAAAAACCGGAGCCCGATGCAGAAGCATTTTCCAGTACTTTTTCAACGGCAGAAGAGCTTTCTGCTCCAAAAAGATTCTGTATCTGGGACAATAGGTTTTCCCGAACCACCTGATCTTCGTAAGCAGATCCACCGATAGAAACTATAATCATAAGAATAGCGGGAAGAGAGAAAATCACATAAAACGCAATTGTAGAACTATAATTAAGAGGGGTGTCCTCAACAAATTCCCTGAACGTCTTTTTAAGTATTTCCCAAAGGTACATAACTGCTTGTCCTACTATGATTTATGTAGACAACCAGTTTAAGAAGAAGTAACGTTCAAAAAAAGAAGTCTATATGGTAGACTTCTTTTTTATCAGCTCTGAACTCTTACTTAATTAGCATCATTTTACGGGTTTGTATAAATGATCCTGCCTGTAGTTTGTATAGGTAAATTCCAGATGCTAAGGCTGAAGCATCAAATCTGGATTGATGAGAGCCTGCATTCATCCGTTGGTTATCAATCAGAGTTGCGACTTCCCTTCCAAGAATATCATATACTTTTAAGGTTACCAGTGCGCTATTGCCAAGCCTGAATTCAATATTGGTGCTTGGATTAAATGGATTCGGATAGTTCTGAGAGAGGCGATATTGAAGTGGGTTAATCGACTCCACTTCATTATTTACGGGCTCTATCCCAGAATTTGGACTGAAAAAGTAGGCTCGACTTGAGACGAAAGCATCCTCGTCGGAAATCTGATTCACTAAAATTATATCGTAAAACCCATCGTCATTCAAATCTCCTACCGCAGGTTTCGATCTATTATACATTCCGAATCCAATTTCCTGATTTGGGTTTATAAGTTGGATATCGGGAATAGTATCTGCCTGAGCTCCTCCTTCAAAAATTACAGCATTAGGATACTCGGGTGTATAGAATAATATATCCTGATGAGTCTTTTCTTGTTCTAATGGTAGAAAGCTCATACTACTGCTATATGAACCGGATATAATTCCGTCTCCATCTCCTCCTAAATTTGCTCGTGTAGCAGAAAGAAAAATATCTGCTATTCCATCAAAATTTTCGCCACCAAGAAATATTTGAACTGAGGGCACATCCGGTGGTCCTGATCCGTAATCAGCAACTACAGCGATATCTTTGGCCCCATCACCATCGAAGTCTCCTGCACTTATTTGAGACCCAAAGTTTCCAAGTGATTGACCAGCTAGAACTCTTGGTTTAAGAATTAGGTCTGGATATTCATAATCCATCTTAGCTGAACCTTTTTCAGCTATCTCCTCCCCAAAATAAATATATACCTGCCCAGTACCACCTACCCCTGTGAGGCCTAGCGCGAAATCATCAATTCCATCTCCATTTATATCTCCCAGAGCTTCTATAGAATTACCTACTCCGGCAAATGTAAACCCATCAATAGTTGAATCCTGATTAAAATCCCAGGTTATATTCGGCATCGAACTAAAGGTTTCTCCTCCATAGAATAGCCACGCTTTATTAATTACATCATTATCTAATCGGGCAAACTTAGATCCGATAAGCAGATCATCAAAGCCGTCATTATTAAAGTCACCTACATTATTTATACCAAAAAACCGGGTACTATCATCCAAATCCTGGAAGTCGGAATAGGTAATAACTTGTTCAATATTGGAGGTATCTTCAGTTACTGTCGCTTTGTTAAACCAAACGACAAAGCCCTCTGATCCAACAATACTGGTATTACCAGGACCTGAAGCAGCTAAAAATCCATTAATGGCACGAACTACATCAGGTTCACTTCCTGAAACATTAGCTTTTTCTTCTTCCGTTAAAAAATCAAATCGAAATCCGGTTTCAGCATGTACTGAGAAAAACCCGGTAGGGAAATATTCTGTGAAATGAGCCACACCAAATGGAATTTCGGGCGGACTGGGATTAGTAGCATGTGTTGAGAATATTTCTGAAAATACATTACGCAAAGGGGTAAAATTTACGATGGATGAGATTTGTTCATCCACTGTTGTAACAGCCCTTCCTCCTGCAAACTGATCCCTGCTCAATACCCCATTAATAAACTCTGGAGATTCTGAAGGGCCATTAATCCCCCTGAAATTATTAGGTGAGTACCGGTTAATAAATATTTGATCTCCTTCTTCAAGAACATCAGTAACCTCCTGCATGTTTGAGCATGCTTCCTCGCCAGGATTTTCATTTGGCCCAAAAATATCTACTCCAAAACAAATTGACAATGTAACCAGGTTTGTAAAAGCAAAGGCTATAACATCAACATCTGTGTAAGACATGCTAACCACATCCAACCCTATACCAAAAGCTCTTTGCTGTGCAATAGTGTAATTACCAGTTGATTGAGCTATATTAGTCAATGGCTCATCAAAAAAAATCTGGCGAAATCCTTTGCCTGTGTTGTACCTGTCTTTGCTCCAGATAAGATCGTCATTATTCTCTCCATCTGCATTTCCTATAAAGAGACGTAAACTACTGGCGTTTCCGCTGGTCGTTCCAAGATCTGACTCACCAACTTTAGTAATTTCTCGGTTTGTACCTATTCCAAAATAAGTAGCCCCGAAAGGTGCTGGAAACGTACTATTATCAGCAGTCAGTAATACAAGTTCTTTAGCACTATCTCCCCCCATATCACCAACTCCTATACCGAAGTCTTTGCTACCTATATTATCCTCGAACCAAGGTTCACCTGCACCACACTTTACTTCAAAATCCATGGGATTCTCAGCTCCAAATCCAATACATAGAGAATGACCATTATTAAAATCCACAGAATTTACCACTACATCATCTGTTCCATCCCCATCGAGGTCATTTCCCCATATAGTCTTGTCAATTGGGGTTTCAAAACCATCAATGAATAATGTTGGCTCCGGAAGCTCCGGGACTACTTCACCATTCGGAAATGTATAAACCCCTACTTCTTCCTCTATCAAGGCAAGCAGGTCATCCTTTCCATCATTGCTCAAATCACCAGCAGGAAATAGAAGTACACCTTCGAAAATCACACATTCTTCGCGCACACCAGTATCGCTAAAGTTACACACCAATGATTTATCTATTACATCGCCAAGCTCTTCTGTAGAAAGATCCGGGCTGAAGAAAGTATGATTAATAAATTCCTGCTTACCATCTCCATTAATATCTCCTGCTGGTATTCCAATATCTGCCGGGTGGAAGTGCCTTAGCGGGTCATCACTATTAACAGATTTGTGAACACTAATTGAACTTTCCTGCCTTATTTGTGCGGAAAGTGATACAGCAGATAAAAAAAATATGAATGACAGAATTGAAAATCTTAGTAGCAATTTGTTCATGATGAAATTCTTTGTTTAACAGATTCACTGAACGTTACTTTTTGAGCCACTAAATATACATACCGTGTTTACGGTAGAACCGCCTAAATAAACCGCTCTTTTATGGCCTTTGAAACTACTTCTGCCCGGTTATGAACTTTCAACTTCCGGTAGATATTTTTGATGTGTGTATCAACGGTATGGGTACTAATTTCCAACTCGGCAGAAATCATGTCCATCGACATCCCATCCACAAGCAGTCTGAGAATATCTTTTTCTCTGTGTGTAAGATTCGATTCTTTGATAGGGCCACCATCAACCATCATCTCCATCATTTTTCGTGTAATGAGTGGCGAAACGCTGGCTTCACCAGCTACAACCTGCTCAATTCCTTCCATAATCTGTTTTCCCGGAGTTCGCTTCAAAAGGTATCCTGAAGCTCCTCGCTTCACCGCTTCATAAATGCGTTCATCATCTTCAAAAATTGTGAGTATGATCACTTTTGCTTCAGGTAATTCTTCCTGATAAATCTCCAGCGCATCTAATCCCGACTTTCCCGGTAAACCGATATCCTGCAAGATAACGTCTGGTGTAGCTACCGAGTTTTTTTTCTCTGTCATCTCTTCTACTGAAGAAACCGAAAGCTCCAGTTGTAAATGATCACTCAACCTAATCAGCTCCTCCATTGACTCTTTAAAAAGAGGATCATCTTCTACTATCCAAATAATATGTCTCGGATTACTTTTCATCATCTATAATTACTAAAGGTCTTTTATAAGCGCTATACCGTAATCACGGTAGTCGTACTTTTAAACTGATTGTTGTGCCTGATCCGGGCGTTGAGGTTATTGTCAATCCGCCTCTGATTTCCTCAGCCCTTCTTTTCAGGTTTGCAAGACCATTTCCTTTTTCAACAAGTTCCTCTGAAAATCCCTTTCCATCGTCCTTAATTTCAATAACCAACATAGAATCCGTTAGTTTAAAAAATATTTCTACAGTTGCTGCTTCAGCATGCTTGTAAATATTATGAATCACCTCTTTAATAATCAGATACACGTTACGCCGGAACTGTGAGTCAATTTTTTTCACCTTAGATATTTCGGAAATTTCCTCTTTAAAAATGAGTTTATGCTTCAGCAACATTTCTGAACCAACCGACTTACACTTTTGAATCAGGTCTGATATTTTTTCTTTATTCGGATCAATCAGCCATACTATTGCATCTAGCGAAGAAGCCAGATTTCGGGCATTGTCTGTAATTCGCCGGATTATTTCAGGTTTTAATTCACCTGACTCCGCATGGCTTTGCAGAATATCTCCAGATAGAGCAATGCCACTAAGTCCGCTGCCAATTTCATCATGCAGATCCCCGGCAATCCTCAGTTTAACTCGCTCCACCTCAAGTAACTGGCGAACCCGATATCGATATAATGCCATTCCTGTTGCCAAAATAGCGATTAGAATCAGCAACCTGAACCATATCGTCTGCCAGAAAGGAGGTTTAATAATAATTCTGAACTCATCTCCAACCTCATTCCACACTCCGTCATTATTTGATGCGATTACTTTAAAAGTATACTCTCCAGCTGGAAGTTGAACATAACGAGCTTTCCTCGTATCTCCATCCTTTACCCAATCGGGGTCATAACCTTCCAGTTTATAGCGGTATTGGTTTTGTCTCGGATTGGAATAACTGAGAGCTACAAAATCAATTTCCAGACTATTTTCCTCCCAATCCAATTCCATCTCACTTTGATCAGTAATTTCCATGTAATTACTGGAATCAGGTTTAATCACATTGATTTCAGTTATCCAAACATCCGGCTTTGTTGTGTTACTTTGAATAAGGCTTGGATCAAACCATACTAATCCACCCATTCCTCCCATATAAACACTATTTCCCGAATTAGCGACTGATCGGCGATTAAATTCCTGGCTCTCGATACCATCAATTTCATCAAAAAAAATACTTGTTTCAGTATCTGGATCAAATTTAGCTATTCCCTTGTCAGTTCCTAACCAGAGACTACCCTGCTTGTCTTCAGTAATGCTAAACACAATCTGATTTTCATTCTCGTCAAGTTTATATGTTTTAAAACCTGAATCTCTTGAATACCCACACAATCCCATATTACCTGCTATCCATAATATTCCCTTTTCGGAAACAAATAAATCCCAAATTGATGAATTGATCAATTCAGGTTGAATATCTATCATCTTTGACCATTTTACAGGGTTACCGTTGTTGAAGTTAAATATTCCGTTCCCTTCAGAAGCGATCAATGTGTCGCCATCAAATACTTCCAAATCCTGAAGCAATGGCTTAAGATATTTTCCATCCAGATGGAAATCGGTAACTGTGTAGTTCTCGTCTGGAGATATTTTATAGATCGTATTTTTTCCGGTCACCCAGAAATCTGTACCGATTTTTTTAATTAAGAAAACTACTGGATCTGTACCCTCCTCTTTTGGCAACTCAATTTTAATCAGGTTTCTGCTTTTTGAATTCCACTGCATGAGTCCAGCAGTTGTAGCTAAGAGAAATCCTGAATCTTTATCTTTTTCTATATCCCAAATCTGGTTAGACCCAGGGAAAAGGCTCCAGTTGGTTTCCGGTAGTTTTTTTCCCGTTCCATCGTTAGCCCATTTTGTGATTCCTTCTGAAAAATAGTTAACCCAGAGATTATCATTTTCAACCTCTACCCCCATTACCATTCCTTTTTTGGGTAATGAATAAAAAGGTTTCCTTTGGTTGTCTAAATAGAATAAACCATTCAGCGTACCAATCCAGATTCCTCCACTCTTATCTTCGCTAATACTCTTAATATTTTGAGTTAATGAATTATCAGCCCCCTCAATAGTTACTTCAGAATAGTCTCCTGTAAGCATATCATATATCCAAAAGTTACTATCGCTACCTACCCAAATTTTTCCAGTCTTATCTTCTAGTAGCTTAAGAGTATTAAATTGTTTTGGGGCCGGTTTCAACCTTTGCCATTTGGAATTTCCCACTACTTCACTAAAACCAAAAATTATAGATCCGGATTTATTTAAAAAAATAGCTGAGCTTGGACTTTCAAGTGCAAGCCCCGACTCCTTAAAGGATCGATCATTTATATCGTAAATAAAGAGTTCGTTTTGATTGGTTGTGATCCATAGCTGGTCATTATTATCCAGAACCATGGTAACTATTTGTTGGTCAAACGGGAGTAATTCAAATTCTTTGGATTCTATATCAAACCGGGTAATTCCTTCATTGGTCAAGAACCAGAAATTACCATTAGAAGCCTTGTAAATATGTTGGACATCCAGTGAACCCATTTCTCCATTTCTTGAGAAACTGTAGTTTCTGAAACTCTTCTTATTTGGATTGTAAAGACTCAAACCTTCAAAGGTACCTACCCAAATCCTGCCATATTTATCTTCAGTAATGGTTCGTACCACATTGCTTGCTATGGTGGCAGAATCAGAGCCATCATGATGAAATACTTCAAACTCATAGCCATCAAATTTATTCAAACCATTTTCGGTGCCCACCCATATAAAGCCTTTCTTGTCCTGATATACATCGTAGATAATATTATTGGAAAGGCCTTTACGAGTATCAAAATATTCAGCTGGTATTACCTGAGCTTGTAAGAAACCTAAAACTATGACTAATGCAGATAAAAACATCCCGAAAAATTTTACTAAAGATGGGAAAGCGGGAGCAAATAAAAAAACCCGGATCAGAAATTCTGAACCGGGTTTAACTTTACATTAGCTAAATGCGGAGAGGGAGGGATTCGAACCCTCGTTACATGTTTCCATATAAACTCCCTTAGCAGGGGAGCGCTTTCAGCCACTCAGCCACCTCTCCTTTTTGAAGGGCACCAAATATACGGCGCTTAGTAGGCGTAAGCAATGGAAGATTCAATTATTCTTTGATTCTACTCATTTATTATTAATGGAAAAATAACTGATACCGTAGTTCCTTTACTTTCTTCGGATTCAATCTCTAAAGTACCGTTATTCATTTCCACCATTTCTTTGCAAAGCACTAACCCTAAGCCAGAACCTTGCTCATCATTGGTTCCCTCTCTTGTTGTTTTTGAATTCAGACTTAACACTCCATGTAGTATTTCTGGACTCATTCCTATACCGTTATCTGATACTATGATTGAGCAAGATTTTTCTTTCGCAGAAGCTGAGACCTCAACCTTTCCACCTTCTAGAGTAAACTTTATTGCATTTGAGACAAGGTTACGAATAATGGTGTCAATCATATTCTTATCGGCATATAACTGAATTTCTTCTTCGATATTAAACGAAAGATCTATTTTTTTCCGAGATGCTGACTGACTAAAAAGTTTTTTATTTTCATCTATCAATTTTCTGAGTTCAAACTTTTTAGGTTCTGATTCTACTTTTCCAGTTTGAAGATTGGCCCACTCCAGTAGATTCTCGGTGAGACTTAAAAGTGACTTCGATGAATCTTTTATAATACCAATACTTTCTTTAAGCTCTTTCGAATCCACGTTTTCAAGATCTTTGTATAAATAATCTGTATATCCCATCAAAGCCTGGAAAGGATTCCTCAGATCATGTGCTATAATAGAAAAGAATTTATCCTTGGTTTTATTACTCTCTTCAAGTTTTAACGCCTGCTTCTCAATAATTTCTTTCTGAGCCTGAATCGCAATTTTCTCTTCTCTTAACTGTTTGGTTTGCTCTGTGATAATTGCTTCCATTTCCTGCTGTTTTACAACCAACCGTTGATACCGAATTTTCCACCCGACTACCAATAGAAAAAAGAACCCTAATACACATAAAAAATAAAACCATATCTGCTGGTAATATTTTGGGGTAATTTCTATGAATGCAGTAGCAACCTGATCAGACCAAAGTCCCTCATCGGTGGTTGCCTGAACTTTAAAAAAATACTCTCCAGGGGAAATATTATTAAATGATATTTCTCTATTAGTCCCAATTTCTACCCATTCCTGGGCTTCATTCTCATCATCTGAAAATGTATATCTAAATCTGGTATTTTTTGGATTAATAAACGTTATTGCATGCACATTAATGGTAAAATCATTAACAGATGCTGGAAATATCACTGAATCGGAAGTAACGCTTCCCTCTGTAGAAGACACTTCTTTGATTATTACTTTTGGTACAAAATTATTCTGAGCATGTAGCTCTTGCTCGAAAATAGCTACACCTTTCTGTGTCGCAAACCAAAATGCCCCTTTATTGTCCCTCATCCCGGCTTCCTGAATAGATCCGTTGCCCTCCTGATTTCTCATCCCTTCATTTGTGCCAAATACCCTCATCCTGAAGCTTGAGGAAAGACCATCTAAATAATCGTTTAGAGAGTTTTTTCCGATTCTTATTATCCCGTTATTGGATGACATCCAAAGTCTGCCAGCATCATCTTCTGAAATCCAATGAATGTTATAATTCGGTAAACCATCTTCCGTTCCGATGGAAGTGATTTCGCCATATTTTATTCTGTTCAGCCCATTATTCTCTGTGCCTACCCAGATTACATTCTGATCGTCCTTGTCGATATAAATCGATCGAATATTATTGGATGATAGTCCTTCGTCTACAGTATAATTTGTAAACTCATCTCCCTCAAAATGACTTACACCACCATCAAGAGTTCCAATCCAAAGAGATCCGTCCTCTGCTTCTGTAATGTATCGGATTTTATTTCCTGCAAGCCCGTCGTTTGTTGTAAATAAATGTCGCTCTGATTCTTTTTCACTGTACTTGAACAAACCTCCATAACTACCAATCCAAAGCTGACCGTTATCAGTTGTATATAGTGCATGAATGTTATTCATATTAAAGGTTTCACCAAGCAAGTGATGAGTGATTCTTCCATATTCATTAATCCGGTTCAGTCCTTTTTGATAGTTTCCAATCCAGATATTTCCTGAACTGTCTTCGGCGATGCTTTGTACAACACTTGAAGCAATATCACGATGCTCTTTAAAGTGACTAATCTGGTTTCTATCAATTAAATTTAGTCCTCCTCCCCGGGTTCCAATCCAATATCTACCTTTCGAATCCTGTAGCATTCCGAGGATATTATCTTCAGACAATCCCTCTTTTTTTCCAATGGTTCTTACCAATGCTTTTTTTATTCTGATGATACCTTCACGAGGCGTTGTAACCCAAATATTCTTCTCACGATCCTGGAAAGCATAAATAAAATACGTGAGTCCTGTTGCTCTTAGTGCTTCACTATCTACGATTTCCCCATTTCTAAGTATACTAAGAGTACCTCTATCTCCAATTAACCAAAGTTGGCCATCAGAGTCTTTCATTGAAATATGATACGCTTCATTATCCTTTCTAAAGGGATCATATGGTTTTGATAATCTACCATTTTGATACAGATAAACACCCTTATAAGAACTTATTACTGACACCTCTTCCAATTCAAAAACCCGATATACATCTGAATCATCAAGCACATTAAACTCTCTTGGAGAAACTAATTCACCGTTTTGCAGGATATATAGCCCACTTGATGAACCTGCCAATAATTCACCCTCTGCACTTCTAAAAGTTGTGAAAAAGATATTTTCATTCTGGTCTTCAGATACCGAATATTCTTTAAAAGAACCGTCATTTAGAGCATGGACTAATCCATTATTTGTAGATATCCACTTTGAACCATCGAAATCTTCGAAAACAAACCGAGTCTGATTTTGCCAGATATCTTTGCCGTTAAAAAATTTCCGAAAACTCTCATCTTTGTAAATATAAAGTCCTGTATGAGTAACAAAGAACATGGTACCACTCTTATCCTCAAGGATTTGAGTAACATCTGAACTTGAAAAACCCTGTTCTACTCCAAAATGATGGAACCCTTTTTCATTGATTAGCAATACACCTTCGTGCTCCATCGAAACCCAAATCCCAACTCCATCTTGCTTATGAATTTCTGTAGCTCTGTTATGAGGAATTTCCGGTGTATTTGAGTGGTTGAAGGTCACAAATTCTATTCCATCAAAACGAACGATACCATCGTAAGTTGTAAACCAAAGGTAACCGTCATCGTCCTGCACTACCTGGTTTACTGTATTGATTGGAAGCCCGTCATCAATAGTCCAGAATTTGGTAGTTAAACTGTCAGAATCGACTAGTTCTTTGTATGACTGGGTGTACCCATCCCAGCTGACCTGTAACAAACAGATTAATAATACTATGAACCTTGTCATTTTAATAATATTACCGGATTACATCCGGTCTAGTTAACCTAAAGTCTATCCTTCATTTAAAGCATATATCTGAGCAAGATTACGTCCTTCCTGCGCATAATCCAAACCGTAACCTAAAACAAATTTGGTAGGAATTTCGAACCCAACATAATCGATTTGTACATCATGTTTGGTTGCATCCTTTTTATGTAATAATGTAACTACTGAGACTGATTCAGGCTCATACATATTCATCCTGTTTACCATGTATTTCATAGAAAGTCCAGTATCTATGATATCTTCAACAAGTATAATATGCCTCCCTTTTACTTTGGCATCAATTTCTTTTAGCTCAGTTACTTCGCCTGAAGATACTTTTTCATCTCCATAGCTGCTAAGCTTCATAAAATCTACCTCGCATTCAATGGTAACATGGCGCATAATATCTGAAAGAAATATGAAGGCCCCGTTTAGAATACCAATGAAAATAGGTTTCTTCCCATCAAAATCTCTATCCAATTGTTTACCTAATAGTGAAATTCGTGCGTCAATTTGTTCTTTACTGATAAAGACACTGAACTTCTCACCATTACAATTAACACTTTCGGGTAAATAAAAACTCATAATTACATATTCAATTTAATGGTAAGGAAATCCTTTGTGGTTTCGGTACACTTAGCAATTTCTGAGATTGAACCAATTTCTTTGTTTATTCCTTCCTCTGGAAAAATTATAGCGTAAATAGTACCATCTGCACCACTCAATATCAAAGCTTTTTCTTTTTTTGCTGAAGGTATTTTTCTGTTAGTAAGATGATCTGATATTTTTTGAGATCCATTCATTCCGAATGGTCTGAACCGATCCCCATTTTTCCAGTTCCTTACTGTGAGAGGCCATTCCAATGACTCTGAATCGATGGATAGGTTCGGGCTTCGATCCTGATTTTCCTGAATCTCAAAAGTGAAATTTTTAACAGATACACCCACTTCCACTTCTTCTCTATATAAATTTCTTTCCGGGGAACCAGAATCTTTTTTGCTAGAAATACTGATAACTGATCGTCCTCTTAACAAAGCGTATTCCTCATCAATATTGATGGAAACACCTGATTGTAAAGTTTCAATTTTCTCAAGCTCTAAAAGCAAGCCTTTAGATAACTTCACATCCGGAATCTGATCTTCAATATATTTTTTCAGGATCGAAGCTTTTAACTCCTCAGCCAATTCAGAAAACCCTACTAAATCCAGTGCGGAATCTTTACGCAGATTATCATATATATGATTGACTGCTGATTCGGTAATTCTACCCTTCTCCTGTAAGCGAAGAATATTTTCCTTCCAACCAGGAAAAAATTTATCCATTGTTTCTGAAAATTCATGGCGGAGAAAATTCCTGGCGTATGTTGATTCCAAATTGCTCTCATCAATTCTGAATGGAATTGCCTCTTCTTTACAGTAAGCCAGAATTTCTTTTTTTCTAAATGAGAGCAATGGCCTTAATAATTCTCCATCCCAAATAGAAAGTCCTTGCCAGGTTTTTGGGCTACCACCACGAAATATTTTCTGCAGGATAGTTTCAACCTGATCATCCTGATGATGAGCTGTTAGAATTGCATCTGCCTTAAGTTCTTTTTTTAATTTCCGAAATATTCTATAACGTTCTTTTCTTGCCCAGTTCTGAAAATTTCTATTGCCTTTTTTTGAATCAAGTTTAACAGAACAACATTCGAAGCCCCATGAGGCAGACATTCCTTCTACCAATTCCTGATCAAGATCAGATGATTCACCCCTTAAGGCATAATTAATATGAACGACAAAGACCTTAGCCTTCAGTTTGAAAAGTGCATAGAGTAGCGCCATAGAGTCTGGCCCGCCACTAACTCCCAAAATCAGGAAGGGAGACGAATTTGCAAGATTAATAAGCGAGCTTTGTACCGATTCTTCAATCGATTTGGATACGAACTTGTTCATAAGAAAAAGTATCCACTTCAAGATCCTTATTCAACACAACAAGCGCTCCATTTTCGTTTACGCCAAGAAACTTGAACGTACCCTCTCTGTCAAGCCCATTTACATTGAGTTTAGTCCAATTACCGTAACCGAGCATAGTTTTATTTATCGTTCGTACTAGGTCTATATCATGATTTTCCCACAGACGATAATAAAATTCTATTTTGGAAAGAATTCGGGCTAGTAAGCGTTCTCTTGAAAATCTTTTTTTGGTAATGGTTTTCAGCGAAATTGCCGATGAAGCAAGTTCTTCAGTAAAGTTTTCCTGATTTACATTGATTCCAATACCTATTACTACCCTCTCTAATAAATTACCATTGAAAATTGCTTCTGTTAACAAGCCACATAGTTTTTTGTCCTTAAAAAGCACATCGTTTGGCCATTTAAGGTTAAGTGGAGACTGCACTTGATCACCACACACATCTGCTACCGCTAGCGCACAAGCAAGGGTAAGAATGGTTAATCGGTATTGATTAGAAGGCTCGAATACAAGACTGAACGTCAGGTTTTCGCCTGGATCGGCTTGCCATTTTCGCTCATACTGTCCACGACCGGCTGATTGAGCATCAGCAATTATCAATGCCCCATGCAGCGTATCAATTCTACTCATTCCCTTTGCATAGGAGTTTGTTGAATTGAGTTCGGGGAAATAGAAAAAGCTACGTCCCAACCAGGACGTAGCTAAACTATCTTCAAAATGTTGTGTGTTAAACAACGTGTTTTATTTTCCGATGGATACTAAGGAATCTTCTGTTCCGAATTCGTTTGGAACATAAGCATCAGCTTCGTAATCGTTTTCCCAAACTTCGCCATCAATGAGATATTTAAATTTGTATTCATTTTCTGGCTTTAAACGAACTTCGGTTTTATAAACGCCATTCTTTTTTTCCAGCTTTAGAGAAGTTGGGTCCCAGTCGTTAAAATCTCCGGCCAGCGCCACTTCTTCACTTACAATTTCTGAAGGAACAGAAAAAGTAACTTTACATACAGTACGTTTCGGGGTGAATTTTTTTTCCAACATGTCAAAATCAGATTTATTTCGAGGTTACCCAAAAATACCTTTTTTATTTAATCAAAACAATATTTTTACCATAAAGAAATTGTTTAATTAATGTATTTATATTAATAATTTAATCCTTATTATCGATTAAACTTTTTTATTTAAGTATGGAACCGTTTCCTTCAAAAACCACATGAAGTTATTACTGAAATCGATTAAATAACTTAATCTGGTTTACAAGTACTAGTCCCAGTTTTTAAATAGAGATTTAATTTCATCTGAAGTAGAACAATCAAGCGCCGCTTTCGAGAATGCGTGTAATTCCTTAGCCGATCTGTTAATTAGGGCTTCTTTTACTTTTGGAATATTTGAAGGAGACATACTCAAGTCTGTTATTCCCATACCAATCAGGCAGGCAGCACCTATTTCATCACCCGCTAATTCTCCACATACACTTATTTCAATGCCATTCTCTTGGGCTGCTTTATTAGCTAACTCAATCAGTTTCCAAACAGAGGGATGATGTTGCTGGTACATTGTACCGATCTGTTCGTTACCCCGATCAACGGCCAGTGCATATTGGGTCAGGTCGTTCGTACCAATACTGAAAAAATCTACTTCTTTTGCAAAATGATCCGCTAACAACGCTGCGCTTGGTACTTCAATCATAATTCCTAAGGGAATAGACTCATCAATTGGAAATCCTTCTTTTTTTAACCCCTTTTGAATGTTCGCAATTCTTTCCTTAACACGATAAACTTCTTCCAACAAACTAATCATCGGTACCAGAATTCGAATCTGACCGGGATACTCACCTGCACTTTTTAAGATTGAGCGCAGTTGGCTGTCAAACATCTCATCTTCATCCAGCAACATGCGGATTCCTCTCCAGCCCAGAAAAGGATTTGCTTCATCAGGAGTATGTGCATTTAACTTATCCCCTCCTACATCAAACAAACGAATCACCACCGGCCCATCTGTCTCCGATAAAATATGATCATAAAACTTTTCTTGCTCTATTTCGCTTTTTCTGGCAATTCCTCCATACAGCAGTGACTCTGTTCGAAGAAGCCCAATCCCCTCTGCCCCATATTCTTTAGCAGCTTTTAATTCCTGCACAAATTCAATATTTGCCCTTAAATGAAATACCGTTCCATCTTTAGTTTTTGATGGTTGTTCAAGCCCTATTCTGGCCTTCTTTTTACGTTTGAGTCTTCGGATTTCTTTTTTGTATTCATCCAGTCTTTCTTTGGTAGGATTTAAGAAGAGTTCACCTTTATTAGCATCTAATATCGCTTTTTTTGTCTCAGAAGCAGAGCTAACCGCTATCTTTGAACTTACTAAACAAGGCAAACCTAGTGAGTGCGCAATTATAGCGGCATGAGAGGTCACTCCCCCTTTGTCCATTACCAACCCTTTTACTCCTTTCTCATAAAAAGTAACTAAATCGGTTGGGCTAATATCCTTAACAATAAGGATGGCTCCTTTTTCGATTTCAAGTCTTTGCTCATCTTCGCAGGAAAGATCAATCAAACGGTCGCGAATGTTTTCAATATCTATGATTCGCTGTTGGAATAGTTCTGAACCACTTTCTTTTAGGCGCTCTATAAATTCATTGAAAACTTTATAAATGGAATAATCAACCGAATAGAGTTCAATTTCGATGCAGCTGTTTACTCTTTTTTCAATTTCTATATCTGAGGCTATATGCTTTTGTGTCTCAAGAATACCCGCTGTTTCCTGATCCAAATTGATGGTAAGTTCATCCAGCTCAATTAGAAACTTCTCTTTAGACTTTGCATATCGTTTCAGGTGAGTCAATATGTTATCTGACTTTATCTTTTTTGGCTGAACCTTCCTTTTCTTCCTATCCAGTACAAGTACTGAACCAATAGCGATACCTTCACTACCGGGTAATCCCTTTATCGATATTTCTCGTCTTTTGCGAATGCTCATCGTAATTACTCATCCTGCATTCCAAACTTGTTTTCAACAAGCTCCAGGATATTTTTAATGGCTTCTTTCTCGTCCGGTCCATCTACTTCAAATACGAGCTCAGCTCCTTGCTCGGCTGCAAGAGTCATTACGCCAAGAATACTTTTGCCATTTACGCGATAGCCGTACATGTGGATATAGAAATCGGACTTATACTTACTGGCCAGTTTAACTAATGCGGCAGATGGCCTTGCGTGTAGTCCGGAACTATTTAATATGGTTACCTTCTTTTTGATCATGGTCTAATATAGTATTCTTCCTTAAAGAAAAATCCAAGAACTGGTTAAAAATAATAGACCTTACTGTTAAAAAATTTTTCTTGGACTATTCATTAACCTTTATAGCTTTCTTTCTTACCTTAGGATGTAATTGTAAAGAAATAAGTTTATGTCAGTATCAGAAAAAGAAGTCCGCTATGTAGCAAATTTAGCCAGATTACAGCTTTCCGAAGAGGATGTGAAAAATCTGGCTTTAGATATGAATAAAATCCTTGGCTACATGGATCTACTTAACGAGTTAGACACTTCTGAGGTTGAACCTCTTGAGCATGTAATTGATATGGATAGTCGATTAAGAAAAGATGAAGCCAAGCCTACCATTTCACACGAAGAAGCTCTTAAAAATGCTCCGGATGCAGATTCTGATTATTTCCGGGTTCCAAAAGTAATTGAATAATCTTTTTTTCATGTCCAACTCAGACAACGCTTCCACTTCCGACTTTTTTTACAGACTTCCTAAATCGCGCCAGCATATTATTGCTCTGGCTATTCTTTTTGTTATACCATTTATACTTTTCTTCGAAACTACCTTAGGTGGAAAAGAGCTTCAAAGGCATGATATTACTCAATATCGAGCCGCTGTTGAATCAGTATATGAATATCAGAAAAAGTATGGTGAAAATGCTTATTGGGCTACCAATATGTTTGGAGGGATGCCTTCTTATGTAATAAGAATTGAAAAGGCCACTCCTCATTTGGATAGAATACATGGCTATTTTAAAAAAATATATCCAGCATTACCTTATTGGGTGATGTTAGGTGGCATGTATTTCTTTTTGATTTTAATGGGATTCCGACCCTTAACTGCTTGTCTAGGAAGCTTGATGTATGCCTTGACTTCCTATTTTCCAATTATAATTATGGCAGGGCATACTTCTAAATTTCTTGCATTATCCTATATACCTTGGATATTGGCCGGTTACTGGCTTCTGGTAAAAAAAGAAAAAAGATTATCAGGATTACTACTCCTGACAGTTGCGATGACTTTAGAAGTAAGAGCTGGTCACCCACAAATCACCTACTACTTCATGTACCTGCTCGGGCTGTTATGGCTATTTGATTCATGGACAATGATTAAAGAAAAAAATATCAAACCATGGGCAATAATTACCGCATTGCTAATTGTTGGCGGAGTTGTTGGTGTGATGGGTAGTAGTGAAAAATTTCTAGCCTTACAGGAGTATGCTCAATACAGTTTGCGTGGAGGATCTGATATCAAAGGGACGAACACCATGGATACCAGCTATGCTTTTGGATGGTCGCAGGGTATTTCAGAAACATTAACATTACTTGTACCAAATTTATTTGGAGGATCAGGCCCAACATACTGGGGACCAAAAACATTTACAAGTGGTCCTCACTATATAGGTATTTCGATATTTCTTTTCTTTTTGATTGCCCTTTTTAAAGTCAGAAAAAAAATTATGTATGTATTTCTTGGAGCCGGAGTACTTGGAATACTATTCTCATGGGGTGGAAATTTTTTATTACTCAACAAGTTTGCCTTCGATGTTATCCCTTTCTTCGACAAATTTCGCGCACCCGAAACATGGCTTGTACTAACCATTTTCAGTTTCACTGTAGTTACCCTATTCGGTTTAGAATGGTTTCTGGATTTTGTAAAAACCAAAGGAGCAACTATAAAAGCTTTATATGCTTCTCTTGGATTTGGAGCAGTAATTGCGGTATCCCTGTTTCTTTTTACCAACTCTCAGGATTTTATTAAAGACGGAGAAGTCGACCGAATTGCTTATCAAATAGCACAACAAAATCAGGTTAGCCCAAATAATCCACAAGTACAGCAACAAGCCCTAAATTATATCAATACCAGAATAGTACCTGATCGCAAAGAAAAAGCAGAAGCTGATGCATTACGGGTTTTCCTATTTCTGGCTCTTTCGGGAGGAGTAATATTTTTAATTACTACCTCAAAAGTATCCGCTGGGGTTGGGGGGCTAGCTCTTATTGTTTTATTCTCTGTTGATATGCTCCAGGTTGATTCGAGATATATAGCCAAAGAAAGTTTTGTAGCCAGCAATGTAGACCCTGCAAGATATATTGAATCTCAAAGAAGAGATCTTGATCAATATATTGAGCAGAACATCAGCACAGATCAGGAATATCCCTATAGAGTTTTCCCATTGTTAGACAATCCTTTCGGGAATGCTACCCAGGCTTATTTTTATCCGATCCTTGGAGGTTATACCGCAGCAAAACTGAGTACATTTCAGGATATTTTTATGACTGATAATAACCCTGTATTCTCCGGACCGGTTGGCATCAATATTGATCTTTTAGCCATGCTCAATACAAAGTATATCACGTATAATCAACCGTTAGGAATTCCAGGATTAACTCCGGTGTTTCAGAGTCAATCTGGTGTGGTAAATGAAGTAGTTGATATATTACCTAAAGCCTTTTTTGTTGACTCTGTGGTTTCTGTTCAAACTCCAAAAGAGGCATATGATTTACTTTATCCAGGCCAAATAGATTTTAAATCAACCGCTATTGTTGAAAATTTTGATGCGAATACATCACGAGATTCAACTTCTAAAGCCGAAGTTACATTTTATACTGGTCAGGAAATCACATTAGAATTGTCCCGTTCAAAGCCAGGTTTTCTGGTGATTAGTGAAATGTATTACCCCGAAGGCTGGGTTGCGTTACTCGATGGTGAAGGAGTTGAAATACATAAAACGAATTATATGGTAAGAGGAATCCAAATACCAGAAGGAGATCATACTTTGACTCTTGATTTCCAACCAAAATCAATTGCGCTCGGTTATACTCTTTCCTGGGTTTCGTTTTCTTTTCAGCTGCTTCTTTTATTATTGTTCGCAGTTACATATTTCAGAAACCGTAATGTCACAACGGCTTAAAAAAGTATTAGTCATTACCTATTACTGGCCTCCCAGTGGAGGTTCAGGAGTACAAAGATGGGTTAAATTTGTAAAGTATTTACGAAAATATGGATGGGAGCCTATTATCTATACCCCTTCCAATCCAGAATTCCCTGAAATTGATCTTTCATTAGAAAAAGATCTTCCTAAGGGATTAGAGATAATTCGACATCCTATTTGGGAGCCTTACAGTTTTTATAAAAAATTTGTTGGGCTGAATAAAGACACTAAACTCAAAACGGGGTTAGTTCAAGAGAAAGAAAATATCTCACTTTCCAAGAAAATCTCGGTGTGGATCCGCGGCAACTTCTTTATCCCTGATGCCCGAAAATTCTGGATCAAGCCCTCTATTAAATTTCTTTCGGAATACCTTCAAAATAACACTATTGATGTCATAGTTTCGAATGGTACTCCTCACTCGCTTCACCTAATTGGATTGGGCTTAAAGGAGAAATTCAACATTCCATGGCTTGCCGATTTCAGAGATCCATGGACGAATATCGATTTTTTTGATGACCTGAGGCTGACCCCATGGGCTAAGAAAAAACATCAACAACTAGAAAAAGAAGTCCTCCAAAAAGCTGATTGTGTTACAGTAACTACTTCGGGTACAAAGCAGGACTTTCTACAAATTTCGCCTGATAGTTCCATTGAGGTGATTACTAATGGATTTGACCCTGATGATTTCGAAGACATCGATACTGAACCTGAAGACAAATTTGTTATTGCTCATATAGGGGTTCTCACTCCTTCCCGAAATCATCCCTTTTTCTGGGATTGTATTAAAGAGCTTGTAGATGAAAAACCTGATTTAGCGTCAAAACTTCTTTTGAGATTTATCGGAAGCGTTGACCAATCAATTCTGACTGAAATAAACAAGAGAGACCTCAACCCATATGTTGAGATTATAGATTATGTACCCCATGAACAAATCATAAGTGAGCTTAAAAAGGCACGAGTTTTACTCTTAAAAATCCGTAATTCCCAAAATCAGGAGACCATTATTCCCGGGAAGATTTTTGAGTATCTGGCTGCTCAACGCCCAATTATATCTATTGGACCAATAAATAGTGATTCGGATTTGATACTTAGAGAAACAGGTACAGGAAGAACTTTTTCAAAAACTGAAAAAGAATCTTTAAAACAACGTTTAATTCAGTTATTTGAAAGCTACAAAAAAGGCTCTCTTACTCTTGATGCCAGTAACTCTATTAAACAATACAGCCGTTCGGAACTAACGAAGAAACTTTCGGGGATACTTAATCGAATCTCATAAATTCGTTTCCAGTTCAGAATACATACCTATTAAGTCCTGTACATTTGTTTCCCAATTATACTTTTCAGCAACGGCATTTTTCCCATTTTGATGGAAATCATCTCTTAGCTTTTCATCCTTATACAGCATAAGAACTGATTCGACAAATTGTTCTTTATTCTCACTTTCATAAATCAGCCCTATTTCTTCTTGCTCTACTACTTCCTTTATAGAAGGGCAATCCGTTGATAAAATTGGCAATCCATAGTACATGTATTGAAAAAGTTTATTCGGACTTGAATTATCGGTTTGAGGGGTTCTCTTAAATGGTACCAACCCAATTTGGCTAACCATTAGGTAGGTTTTCACCTTATCCTGATTTTGCCACCCTTCAAAATGTACGTTCTGTTCGAGTGCATACTCTTTTACCTTAGACTCCAATAACGGTTTAACAGCACCATCTCCAACCAATATTAAGTGTATATCGGGATAATCTTTGAGTAGGCTCATCCCATCTACTACATGCTCAAGTCCACGATTACCAATAAATCCCCCAACGAAAAGCAGATTAAACGTTTTGTTAAATCGCTTAACAATTGATTGATCTACCTCATATTCGTCAAAAACCTGTGTATTGAGCATATTCTCAACAATCACGATGTCTTTTTTATCTACTCCTTTAGGAAGAGTCTTCTCAAGCATACCTGTATTTACAACAACAACTTTATCCATAAGAGCTAGCCATTCCTTTTCTTTTCTTCTCCACTTCGGAAATGATATAAGCAGTTTATTGGGGTAGGTTGTACTCCATTTGTAATCTTTCAATACATCTACATAATTTTCGTGGAGATCTCCAATCATCAATGCATTTGTTTTTTTCTTTAGAACAGTAGCTGCACCAAACAAATACAGATCATGAAAATGAATTGCGTCATATTCCTCTTCTTTAAAGATTTCCAGAACTTTTTTAGCTACAAACCGATCCATCCATGGAATCATAGCAGCTAAACCATGCATCTTTTTACTTTGAAAAACAGAAACTGCTTCTTGATATACTTTTATTCCTTTATGGATAATTATCCCACTTTTTTCATAGGGAGCTATGGAAAGTAACCCAAGAGAATGACTGGCTTTAATAAGTGATGTAGCTTCATTCTCAACCCTTAAATCGGTAGGAAATGGCTTATCAAGGACCATTAAAATCTTCATGATTTATGCATCTTTATTGAATACAACTTGTGTAAAATTCTTTCATTTCATTAGTAACAAGATTATTGTTATGCCATAATAGCGTAAAATTACCCCGATATTTTTTGCATTGTTCTCTTAACTCAGAAGCAATATTCCAGGCATCAGCCGTATTACCCAAACCTAAATAAGAAGTATTAAATAAAGATACTTCCATTAAAATTAAGGGCTCAATAATAACTGAAGAAGTTTTCATCTCTTTAAAATTAAATGCAGGAAAAGACTTACAAGTACCACACCTAAAACCCGGTCGTCCGGCAAATCCCAGCGTTTGGTCAACATGAACACCGGAATTTTCAAGCTCTGACAAACAATCTTTATTCCAACGCAGAAAATGATTCCTGCTTTTCCAGGTGTTTTGGATAATATCATTCGAGGAGCAAACCTTTTTTAACCTTTTGAATTCTTTCGCAATTTGTCCCATTTGCTCGGCAGAGCTATATGAAGGGTGAAGTCCTATTTGATGCCCCCTTAAATGAATATCCTTCAATAAATTGATTATTTCAGGATTCTCAAGATCATATTCCTGATCATACTTTGAATTAGTATTCTGAGCTATAAAGTGAAATGTACTTTTACGTCCGCTTTTTTCGGAAGTATCCATAATCCAGGTGAAAGTATTATAAGGATCGATTTCCAGATCACCGGACTTTACTTGTCTATATTTTCTTATTCGCTGCCCTGCTTTTTGTAGTGATTTTCTTATGAGTGCATCTCCGGCAACCCTTTTGAGCAAATGTTTTTTTGAATAGTATAAGTATTCAAAGGGACGGTCAACATCATGTGAAGGCAATATCTTAAATGAATTTTCTGAAAAAATGTTAACCTTAAATTTCTTTTGAATAATCTCTTTGAATTTCTGAACGTAGATATCTGCTATGGGTCTGTTTATTAGATTATTTCGAACCAAAAAAGTTTGATCTGCGACAACTCTGTAATGATTATCATTATCAAGAAGCTCAACCCTTTCATGATACCTGGTGAGAAGAAAAAAAAGTGTGCCAAAAAAATCTATTTCATAATCATAAATAGTTTCATCCCGGTTCTGTTTAAATAATACTGGGAAGTTTTTCTCTTCAAGAAGCTCTTTTATTTCTAGTCCCCATACACTTTTCTTTCTCAATGTATGCCATTTACCTTTCTCCTCATTTATAAAGAAAGCAGGAAAAATAAGTTCTTCATCACCTTCATCATTGGTAATTTTATAGTAATCCTTGTTATGTACTACTATGGAAGCTTCGGCTTTCCAATAACTTTTAAACACAACTAATATGATATGCCTTGATACATCTTGTAAGTGCGTAGGAATGTAAACGGTAAACTTCATTTTACTATGAATACCAATGAAATTGGGTGAGGTTCTTCAATTCAAAATATAGAAATAAGCTTATTAATTGATGCAATAAGCTAATAAATCAATCGAATCATTAGGTACTTTTTCATCAAACCAAAAACTTTCAGTAGTAAACTGATCCATTAATGCTTGGTCAATGGGTTGACTTATAGTAGATACAGGTGTAGCCTTTTTTTTAATCCCTAATTGAACTAGAATATTTTTAATTGGTCTGATTATATAGTACCAAAAGGCCGGCACCTTAGATCTTTTTATTTCAATTTTTTTTAAATCCGGAAGTGCCTGTAAGCCATGAACTTTAACTCCTTTGAAAAAATTTACTAATAAATTCTCCAAGCTTTTACCGGAATATTCAGTTGTATGATATTGATTAAAAGGCTTTTGAAAAGGCAATAGTCTTATTTTTCTGTTTGGAGTAGTAAACAAAACTATTCCATTAGGCTTTACTATTCTGGAAATCTCATCTAAAAATAATTGCATATCCTTTCCAGGCATAATATGCTCTATAACCTGGTAGCAAACACATATATCACAAGCGTTGGTTTCTAGGGGGACTCCCTTTGTTACATCAGCTTCGATGTATTCAACATTATCTGATTTATTGTGGGTCTGAGCAAACTCGAGCGATTCTGAATCTATATCAACAGAATAAATATGCTTTGCTTTTGTACTTAACAATTGATTGCCATATCCGGAACCGCATCCTATTTCGAGAACCTTTTTTTTATCTGTGAGAGGTAATGCAAATTCATAAGCCTTTAGATGTTTTAAATAAAGAACCATATTTGATGGCTTCTCAAGATTCATATCCTCGGGATGCATCCATTCCTTACGAATATAATTTGAGGTATTATTCTCAGGCATATTGTTGATCAATTATTTTATTAAACTTTTTGTCAAATTGTTTGGAACCGAATTGTTTGATATGAGCAAAGATCATATCAAACAAGCCCATTCTTTCTTCATTCGACATTTCATCAATTTTATCGATTATTGACTTAATATCTTCCAAGTCTTCAAAATATAAGTCCTTTATTGGAACAACTTCTTTTTGCCCACCACTATTTGGCACAATAGGAATACAACCCTTAGCAATTGCTTGTACAGTAGAAATTCCAAAAGGCTCATTGTGTAATAAATGTATAAAATATGAAGCTTCACTTAACAACTTATCTCGTTTTTTTACGGAAGCGTTAGGGTGGAGAAACACATTCTTTACATCATTACTAACAATGTATTTTGCACACTTATCCAAATATGGGTCACTCTCATTTGCGAAGCCTACAATATCAAATCTATAATCCGGGATTTTCTGTGCAAGTAGTATCAATTCGAATTGTTTTTTGGTGGGATGAAACCGTCCCATATTAATTATTCTTTTACTATAGGTTCGAGGCTCAGCATTTTCGTTTATCAAGACTGGAGGATAAAAAACAGTACTTTGAGTTAGTTTCGGATAAACCTCGATAAGTTTTTCTGATGTAAAATTGGAATTAGTATAAATCTCACAATTTGGATATTCCGAGTTCTTATATAAGTATTTAACAAAGGCATATTCTAAATACTTCATCACCCTGATAGCCCCTGATCTATTTTTGTACGTTTCTTTATGTAGAATTCTCCAAAAACGAGGGAAGTGAATATAGTCGAACAAATTTGGATGGGATAAATAATGAGCGGTATTACTGCTATTTATAACCCAATCATATCCTTTTATTAGCGAAGTTACTTTACGATTAAAACTCAGTATATGATATTCGGCAAGGTGTTTGTTGTATGATTTATTATTAATAAGATTTGCTTGAATAGGATAACCATATAAAGATTCTGTTTCAGAAAGATCAAAACTTATACCCCCCGTAATAATATCTGGGATCACACCACGGTTGTTTAGATTTTTTATCATCCTCGCCAGTACCGAAAAACGTCCTCCTTTATTGATATAGTTTTGTACGATAGCCACCTTCAAGTTCATAAAGAATAGCCTAAGGTTGTACACATTACTTTTAATTCCTTAATAAATGGAGCTCTCTCTAGCTCTTTCAATATTTCTTCTGAGTCTAAGGAAGCATTTTTTTCCTGGATATTAATTTTTTTACCGAACCATTTACTATCCAGTTTATGGTCATCTAGTTTTAAAAAAATGTATAACTTCCGGGTCTGTTCTTCTTCTAATTTTTCCGATTGAATAGTAAATATTCTTTCTGGTGAAAGACTTTTTGTATGAGTTAAAATAAACTGATTTGTCTCTAACCAGAGCCATCCAATTTTTTGATTTAGTGTTAGAGATGACCAAAGCTCTTTATCACTCATCTCAATTCGTCCTAAATCGTGACTATTTCCTTCGTACCAATTTCTATTTCTACCAGACTTAATAAAATCCAACGGATGCCTTGTTAAATGCACAAATTTTGAGTCTTTAAGAAGTTCTGACAAAATGGGTGCAGCAAATGTAATTCTATTATTGGTTTCTATATATCTTAAATTCCGCTTTGCACAATCAAGCCAAAGATGATCTCGTCCCGTACAAACCAGCTGCCTTAAAAAAAGGTTTTCTTCATCCTCGGTTAACTCCGATTCATAAATTAGCTTCCCTTCTTCAAGAAATGAAATCTCAGGATCATGCAGAACGAATAAATCCTTTTGTTCTGCTAACAATGTTGTTAACCACTTGGTACGGCAGCGACCTGTCGATAATACGAAAACGGGTGCCTCTAAAGATTGATACTCCTCTTTTTTTAGATCATAAAGGCTCATCTTTTTTTGTACTTTACCCAAGTATAATCTCTTATACAGGGCCTTAATAAATTGCCTTTTCGAATAATTCATTTAAATAATTAATAACCGTATTCCGCTAATCGTTGCAAACTAACAAATTTTTCTTTCTTAAATTACATTATGCTTAGCCAATTACGTTCTCTAGCTAAAAGTACAGCAATTTATAGCCTTGGAAATATTTCCACTAAGGTAGTGGGACTTTTACTCTTACCCTACTTTACAAATTTAGCTTATTTATCGGTAGAGGCTTATGGATTGCTTGGTCTTTTTGAAGCAATTGTTCAGTTTTTCATAACCTTATTCGGTTTGGGTATTTACAATGGAGTATTCCGATGGTTTTATGAGGATGAATCCAGACAAGGTTCTTTAATTTTCACTTCATTACTAACAGTATGTATAACGGCGGGATTGGGGCTTCTAGCTGGGTTTTTGTACCGTGATTTTTTTACACAATGGCTTTTCGAAGACCCAAAATTCATACCTGCATATAATTGGATGCTTATAACGGGCGCGTTACAACTAATTTCGGTACTACCTGTTACGGTAATGAGATTGAAAAATCACCCAAAGATTTTCTCAATAACTTCCATTATAAAGTTAGTAGTTACACTTTTACTTACATACGTTCTACTGGTATCCAAATCGCTAGGTCTTAAAGCAATTTTTACAGCATTAGGCATAGCAGAAATCATTTTTCTTATTATAATTCTTCCTTATCTGTGGAAGAATATGGAGTTCAAAATAGATTGGAGGGTTCCTACTGTTTTACTGTCCTATTCACTTCCAATTATGCTGTCTTCTCTGATTGGTATCCTTATTCAGTTTATTGATCGATTTATTATTAATTCAATTCAGGGACTAGCAGAAGTAGGCATTTATTCATTGGCAGTTAAACTCACTAATGTAATCAAGGTCTTCGTAATCAGTACGTTCAGCCTTTCTTTAACACCATTTCTATTTAAAAAAATTGATGAACCGGATCATAAACGATTTTATTCAAAATCGATGACTTATTATGGATTTGTAATCCTATTCTTCATCATGTTTATTTCACTCTTTAGTTACGAGGTGATCAAAGTATTTACCGGCTCAACTGTTTACTGGCAGGCTTTTTGGGTAATTCCAGTATTAAGTATGAGCTTATATTTTGTAGCGATCCGATCTGTAGGCTTCATGGGTCTACATATTTCAAAAAAGATGTGGTATCTAACCATTCTAACTACTTTTATTTTATCTCTTAATATAATCCTCAATCTATATCTGATTCCAATTGCCGGAACTATGGGGGCAGCAATTGCTACACTCATTTCTCAAATGCTATATTTTGTTATTGGGTATAGAATTTCACAAAAAGAGTACTTTATCCCATTTGAGTGGGGTAAAATTGCTGTAATGCCTATATTGGCTTCAGCACTGATTTATGCCGGGATACTAACAAATTCAATTGATGCTTGGATTCGAATCCCTTTAAAATTTGCACTTATACTACTCTTCCCTATAATTTTGTATTTGGGAAAATTCTATGAGGAAATTGAATTAAACAGGCTAAAAGGGGCATTCATTAAATGGAAAAACCCAGGAGCTTTGCTAAATAATTTAAAACAGTTTTTTAATGATGAGACCAATTAAGGCTCTTAGAAAGTGGAGTGATCTTTTTCAAACAGTTAAAATATTAAAGGAATGCACTCCTAAAGAAGCATACTATGAAGACTTGAAAAGATCTCAGATTAGTACAATAGATAAGCAATTTAATCTTATCAAACATCTACCACTAATCAAAGTCTAGGAAACTTCCAAAATTCAGAAACAGTTTAAATGGCTAAAACTAAATACACTACACACCTTGGAATGTTTGATATTCTTCCTGATGATTCTCCAAAATGGAGAGCTCTGGAGAATATTATACACGAAGAGGCAGCTAAGTTTAATTTTGAAGAAATCAGAACACCAATTCTGGAGCAAACTGAACTTATTAAACGTGGTATTGGGCAGTTAACTGATATTGTAACTAAAGAGATTTTCGCTTTTACTAAGGGTGATAGCAATTATGTACTTCGTCCTGAACTTACCGCTCCTGTTGTTCGTTCTTTTGTAGAGCATCGCCTGGACCAGCGTGGCGGATCACAAAAACTATACTACATCGGACCTATGTTTCGAGCTGAACGTCCCCAAAAAGGGAGGCAGCGTCAATTCCACCAGTTTGGAGTTGAGATTATTGGAAGCGATGACCCTGTTGCAGATGTAGAATGCATCGCTTTCATGATGCAGATTTATAAGCGTATAGGAATTAAAAATTTTGACCTGAAGATCAATTCAGTAGGTGATCCCGAGAGTCGCGACAAGTATAAAACTGTATTGAGAGATTATCTAAAACCTAACTTTGATAAGCTCAGCGAACTTTCTCAAAAAAGATTTGAGAAGAACCCAATGAGGATCCTGGATTCGAAAGAACCTGAAGATCAGGAGTTTATTAAAAATGCTCCGGTCATAAGTGACTATCTGAATGAAGAGTCTTCTAAGCATTTTGAACTGGTTTGTGAATATTTAAACAAACTCGAAATCAATTTCACTATCGATCCACTGTTAGTACGTGGAATGGATTATTACACACGTACTGCATTCGAACTCACCAGTCCTGATCTTGGCTCTCAGGATGCTCTGGCTGGAGGAGGCCGCTATGACCTCCTGGTGGAAGAAATCGGAGGGCAACCTACACCGGCTGTTGGCTTTGCCGCTGGAATGGAGCGTCTTTTTATTGCTTGTGAAGAACTGGACATTAAACTAGCCGATCCCAAAGAAGTAGATGTGTATATAGTAACCTTAGGTGATGCAGCCCGAACCTGGGGATTAACTTCACTTCCAAAACTCAGAGAACATGGTATTTCAGCAACCATGGATTATCTGGGGCGCTCGATGCGAGCACAAATGAAAGACGCTAACCGTGAGAATGCAAATTATGCACTCATTGTTGGTGATAATGAACTTGAAAAAGGACAATTCACTCTTCGCAATATGAAAGAGAGTGAAGAGAAGCACCTCTCTTTCAAAGATATTGTCGAGTTTTTGAATTAACTCAGTCCATCAGCTTTTTCAGGGTATTGATATCCTCTTTATCTCCGATGATAGAGAGCTCATCTCCTTCCTGAAGTACCGTTATTCCATGTGGAATTTTGATGTCTCCATTTCGATAGATGATGGTAATTAAACTCTGACCCGGTAATTTCAGGTCTTTAATCATCTTCCCAACATATTGATTAGTTCCATTTTCCTCGCTTAATACTAATCGGATAAAGCGCTCATCCCGGAGAAGTATTTCACGCATTTCGCCTTCATCTTCTGCATTAAGCCAGCGATCCATAAAGTTTTTTACTCCCACTTTTTCAGCAATTTGTGCGAGCATTCTCAGATGCTGACCAGTGTCATCTTCAGAACTAATTAAAAACAGAATAGCATGCAGTGTTTCTGAACCTGACTTCTCAACTTTTAAATGGCCTAAATCAGCAGTATCAATTCCTTTTTTAATTCGAACCATTACCATTTCAGGATGAACTTCCCCGGGAATCCTGGCGTGATTTAAAGCCACACCTTCTGAAATTGGAATAATATGTTCTTCATCAAAATCACTGAAAATCTCTGCTAACTCTTCTTCTGTCTTGCTAAGTTTTGAGGCAAATAAATGAGAGACTTTACTTACAACTGTAGAATATTTTGTGTTACGGGTAATATCAAGAACTTCTGCCCGTGAGATCATTTCTTCGTATTGATCTTCACTTCTAAGTCCCTTCTCTTTTAGAATACCCCTCATTTCCACTTCAAGTCCTTGGTCTTTATTTTCACCGAGTCGGGCATGAACATGGAAAATCGCTCCTTGCCGATCTACCTTGTCAGATGCATAATATTTGAACCAGATTACCCCGAAAACGCTCACTATAATAGTGAAGAGAATAGATAATCCACCCATCTCAAAAATGAGAATAATGGAAAGAATAATTCCTGCAATTTGTAGCCATGGATAAAATGGAGAATAAAAACCTGGATCATACTCTTTAATCTTACTCTCCCGCATTACTATTACCGCAAGATTTAACAACCCAAACAGTAACAATTGAAAAGCACTGGCAAGTTTAGCAACCTCTGCTACATTGAATGCTAATAAAATGATTACCATCATAACAACAGTAGCAAGCACAGACCAGTGCGGGGTTCCAAGTTTACCAATGTTAGCAAAGCGCTCATTAATTAGTTTATCGCGAGCCATAGCCATTGGGTAACGTGAAGCAGACATAATTCCTGCATTTCCGGTAGATGCAAAAGCTGCTACTGCAGCAACCACCACCAAAATTAAACCAGTGGGTTCAGGAAGCCAGTATAAGAATGCCTCTCCAGCGGTTGCCACCGGAGTTAAATCTTCCCGAAACTCATTTGGATCCAATACCGAAACCATAATAAATACCCCAACCACATATACAAATACCGCTGTTATGATTGCCAGGAACATCCCAAGCGGTATATTCCGGTCCGGGTTTTTAACCTCTTCAGCAATACTGGCAACTTTAGTAAGTCCGGCATAAGAAACGAATACCATCCCAACTGTTGCAAAGAAACCATAGTACCCATCAATAAACATCGGGGTAAATCGTGTCTTAGTTTGTTCAATCAAATCCGGAGAGAATACCGCAAATAACCCTTGCAACACATAAAAGAACATAATGGTTACTAAAGCTGCTACAAGTATTTTCTGGAGAAAAGTGGTTTCTTTTGCACCTACCACATTTAAAATTCCAAATATAATGGTAAGAATAACAGCTACCGGAATAATCGGAACTTCATAAAAAATGGCGATATAAGCCCCCATTCCAATCAATGCGAAGGCACTTTTGAGTACTAATGCAACCCACGAGCCAAAGCCTCCAATAGTTCCTATCATCGGACCAAGACTTCGATCAATGATATAATAAGTTCCCCCGGATTTAGGCATTGCTGTTGCTAATTCAGCAACACTAAACATGGTTGGTAGCACAATTATTCCTGAAACAAGATATGCAAGAAATACCGAAGGTCCGGTTTCAGCTGCGGCTAAACCAGGAAGTAAAAAGAAACCTGAACTGAACATTGCCCCGGTAGCAATCGCGTAAACATCCGATAGTCCGAGTTCTTTAGATAATTTGTCGTGGCTCATGTATTAAGCTTGGGTGTGATGACCTTTTAATTTTATACTATTAAAGTATCAATATAATGCGTGAAAAAAATACTTTACTAAATTCTATTATTCTTCAAGATCATCCTTGAGTTGTTTAATGTCATTTGGATATCCCAATATAGATAATACATCCCCTGACTCAAGTAGTGTATTCCCTTTCGGAATAATTATTTTTCCATCTCTTTCGATTATTGCAATCAAGCATTCCCCCGGAAGGTTTATATCCATAATTTTATTTCCAATAAACTGTTCGCTTTTCGAATGTTCCTGCAGGCGAACATGAATAAATCGTTCATCACTTAACAGAACTTGTTTGAGTTCTTTTTCATTCTGAGCTTTTTTCCAACGATTTAAAAAATCCTCTGCCTCAATTAATTCCGCCAAATGACCAATTATTCTCATATGGAGTAGAGGTCTGTCTGAAGGAGTAACAAGAAAAATCAAAGCGTTCGCGACTCCCTGTTCTTTTCCCTGATTAAGAGTGATTCCTTCCACCGACTGAATGGCTACCATTTCGGGGAATTGGGCCTCTTTCATACGCACAAAATTGAAGTACACTCCATCCTTAAGCTTGGTAAAATCCTTTTCAAGATCGAAAAGACCTTCTCTGAGTTCGTTCTTGTCAACATTCAGCCTTTTAGATAGTGAAATAGTAGATTTTAATATCAGTCGGTCAAAGTCTGATTGATTATTAGCTACCTGATTAACGATCGAACGGGCGATCACTTCCTCATATGTCAACGAGCTGTTAAGATTCTTTTCGTTGATAATAGTCATCAATTCATGTTCGAGAGCCTCGTAGCGCATCTGTCCTAATCGTGCATGAATATGGTAAATAGCACCCTGGCGCTTCACTTTACCATGAGAGTAATAAAAGTACCACCCGATACAAATAATAATAAGTGTACCTGTTAAACCAACCGCTAACAAGCCCATTTCTGCTACCAGCCATAGCGAAATAATCATGCCCGCAATTTGTACCCATGGATAAAGAGGAGATTTATAACCTGGTTTGTAAGCCTCAATTTTACTCTCTCTCATAACTATAACAGATAGGTTAATCAGGAAGAACAGCAATAATTGAAAGGCACTCGCAAGCTTCGCTACAGCTTCGACATCAAATAGAAGAAGAACCAAAAACATTACTCCTGTTGTAGCTAATACCGAAATATGAGGAGTTTTAAATTTCCCAATAGTTCCGAATTTAGAACTGATCAGATTATCCCGACTCATTGCGAGTGGATATCTGGAAGCAGACATTATCCCCGCATTCCCTGTTGATGCAAATGCAGCTATCGCCGCAATCACAACTAAAAGTAAACCTGAATTACCCGGCATAAAGTCTAAAATCACTTTACCAGCATCTGCGACAGGAGTTAAACTGGAGAACAATTCTTCTGCCGGTAAAACATTTACCATAATGTATACACCAACCACATAGACAATACTCGCAGTTAATAAAGAAAGCATCATTCCAAGAGGAATAACTTTATCAGGGTTTTGAACCTCTTCTGCAATACTGGTTGCTTTGGTTAATCCAGCATAGGATACAAATACTAAACCTATTGTTGAGATAAACCCATTAATACCATTTGTAAAAAAATTCTGTTGTCGTAGTTCAGGGAGTGGGTTTTGTGCGATATACATATAGTTCAATCCCTGAATCACAAAAAATGCCATGATTACTACCAGAGAAGCAACCAAAATACGTTGGAGTAAAGCAGTTTCTTTAGCCCCGAAGATATTCAATAACCCAAACGCGACTGTGAGTACTAATGCTAATGGAAGTATTGGCAGGTCTACGAATAACGTTAAATAGGCACCCATACCTATCAATGCAAATGAACTTTTGAAAACAAGCGCGATCCAGGAGCCAAGCCCTCCGATGGTACCAATTAGTGGTCCCAGACTCCGATCAAGGAAATAATAAGTACCTCCCGCTTTTGGCATTGCAGTTGAAAGTTCAGCAACACTAAACATAGATGGAAGAATCAGGAAGGCTGCCGCCAAATATGCTAAATAAACTGCGTTTCCAGTTTCCATCGCAGCAATACCTGGCAGCAAGAAAAACCCTGAGCTGAACATCGCCCCAGTACTTACCGCATATAAATCAAATAATGTGAGTTTTTTGGATAGTTTTTCTTTCTTCTTGGCCATAGTATACCCTATGTTTATACATAATTCGGTTTAAATGCTTCGCAGAGAATGCAATAGCTTTTCAGCATTACTAAACAAATCCACTTTCTTGCCTACTTAGTTCCAATTAAATGTTATCAAAAAGAGTGTTATGTTCATATCATATTATAAATAAGATTTTTCGATTAAAATCCTCATAAATGAATGAAGAAATTTTAGTGGGTCTTGCATCCATTGTTGCGTTAGGAATCTCAGCACAATGGCTTGCCTGGAGAACAAAATTACCCGCTATTTTAATGTTACTTACCTTTGGTATTGTTGCGGGGCCAGTAACAGGTCTTATCAATCCTGATAAACTGATGGGTGATTTACTCAGCCCATTTGTGTCCATTTCGGTAGCAATTATTCTTTTTGAAGGAGGATTAAGCCTTAGCATGTCAGAGTTCCGCAAGATTGGAGGGGTGGTTATAAAACTTATAACGATTGGGGTAGCTATTACTTGGGTTCTTTCTGCCGTTGCCGCTTATTATTTTCTGGATCTGGGAATTGAGATTTCGATACTATTTGGAGCAATTTTGATTGTTACCGGCCCCACCGTAATTATCCCACTTCTTCGTCAGGTACGCCCTACTGAAACTGCAGGATCTGTACTAAAATGGGAAGGTATCGTTAACGACCCTATCGGTGCAATGATGTCTGTCTTGGTTTTTGAAATCATTATTGCCGGTGGATTTGAGAGTATTTCAAGTAAAGCAGGAATGGTAATTGTAACCACTATTATTGATGGTTCCTTTTTTGGTGCTCTGGGCGCCGGCATCATGTACATTATGATGAAAAAGCACTGGATTCCTGATTTTCTTCAAAATCCCGTAACCCTGATGATTGTGATCGTCATATTTACTGCATCAAACCTTCTTCAACACGAATCCGGACTTTTGGCCGTAACTGTTATGGGAATTCTTCTGGCTAATCAGAAAGATGTACGGGTTAAGCACATCATTGAATTCAAGGAAAATCTTCAGGTTCTTTTAATTTCTACCCTCTTCATTCTGCTTGCCTCACGCTTGAAAATTGAGCATCTCGATTATTTTAACATCAACAGCTTATACTTCTTACTTGCACTTATTCTGGTTGTTCGACCTGCGTCTATCTTTATCGCAACCATGAAATCTAAATTGAACATCAGGGAAAAAGCTTTCCTTTCCTGGATGGCACCGAGAGGTATTGTGGCGGCGGCTATTTCTGCTATTTTTGCACTCAGACTGGAAGAAGAAGGGTATGCGATCGCTGAGCAACTTGTACCTTATACTTTTATAGTGATCATAGCGACGGTAACCATCTACGGACTTTCAGCTATTCCTGTGGCACGTTTACTTGGCGTAGCAAAGCCACAACCACATGGAGTTTTATTCCTTGGAGCACATGAATGGTCAAGGATGATCGCCATCACTTTAAAAGATTTAGGGCTGAAAGTGATTGTAGCTGATTCTAATTGGGAGAACATCTCCAAAGCAAGAAAGTCAGGACTTCAAACTTATTACGGAAATATTCTATCTGAATACGCTTTGGATGAAATTAGCTTGGATGGAGTAGGGCATTTAATAGCGTTCACACCTAATGATGAGGTAAATTCCTTAGCAGCCATTCGTTTCGCTGAATTTTTTGGAACCTCCAATGTGTTTCAACTACCGGCCACTACAACTTCAAAGCGCCGACAAAATGAAACCAGCGAGTTTCTCGGAGGTCGTACTCTATTCTCTAATGATATGAATTTCGATGCTATCTCCACTTTTGTAGACTCGGATGTGGTGGTAACCAACACACCGATTACCGAAGAATTCTCCTTCAAACAGTACAAAAATTTATATGGAAGCGACTCAATTCCTGTTTTTGTATTAAGTTCCGATGAGGAAACCGTCATACCGTTTGCGATTGACAACCCTCCTTCTCCTCAACCGGGAGATACCATAATCGCACTCACGATTTCAGATAAAGAAGAACTCACTCCAACTCAAACAACCGAAGAAACGGCGTAGCCGAAACAGTATGTTCCCAAATCAAGTTGTAGACTCATTCAGGGGATTAAGAACCCCTTTTTATTACTATGATCTGAATGTTCTGAAAGCCACTCTTTCAGAAATCAAAACCCACGGGATTGACCGGGGTTATCATATCCATTATGCACTAAAAGCCAACCACCAACTTCAGATTCTGGAGATCATTAAAAATGCAGGACTAGGAGCTGATTGTGTAAGCGGAGGTGAGATCGAACGAGCACTGGAAGCCGGCTTTTCTTCTTCTCAAATCGCATTTGCGGGAGTTGGTAAAAGTGATGAAGAAATCATAACCGCCCTTAAGAACGATATTTTTTGCTTCAATTGTGAAAGTTCGCAAGAACTCGAAGTGATTGATGGATTAGCAGGCAAAACAGGCACGAAAGCACGCATTGCACTTCGTATTAACCCAAATGTAGATGCCGATACACATCATTACATTACCACCGGTTTGAATGAAAACAAGTTTGGGATTAATGAAGAAGATCTGGATGATGTTCTTGAAAAGCTTCCTGAGCTGACTAATCTAAAACTAATTGGTATCCATTTTCATATTGGTTCACAAATCCAAAAATTCACTCCTTTTGAGGAATTATGTAGTAAAGCCAATCAGCTGAATGAGCATATTGAAAGTAAAGGCTTTGAACTTACTGTAATTAATGTTGGGGGTGGATTTGGGATTAACTACGATCATCCCAATGAAAACTCTATTCCTGACTTTAAAGGCTTTTTTGAATTATTCGATAAAAACATCAAGCTTAAACCTCATCAAAAACTTCATTTTGAACTAGGTAGATCTGTGATTGGTCAAGCCGGAAGCCTGATTACCAAAGTGCTTTATACCAAAGAAGGTCGTACTAAAAACTTTGCTGTAGTTGATGCGGGCATGACTGAGCTTATTCGTCCGGCATTATACCAGGCACTTCACCGGATTGATGTTCTAACCAGCGATCTTCCCAGAAAAAAATATGATGTCGTTGGTCCGATTTGTGAAAGCTCTGATACATTTCGTAAAGACATCGACATCCCGGAAGTACACCGTGGTGATATCATTGCTATAAGAAGCTGTGGTGCCTACGGCGAGGTGATGAAAAGTCTGTATAACCTACGCCCTCAAATTGCTTCTGTGTTTTCTGATGATCTAAGCAAATAGTACCTTTAGTAACTAAAAAAACTCCATGAATAAAAAATCCCCTTTAGTTAAGCGAGTAATTTCTACAGTAAAAGCAAAGCTTTCCAAGCCGATTGAGTTTGATAATTCAAGCCAATACTGGATCGAACGATACAAAAGAGGAGGCAATTCCGGAGCCGGCTCATATAACCATCTTGCTGAGTTTAAAGCAGAAGTACTGAATGCCTTTGTGAAGAAAAACGAAATAGAAAGTGTAATAGAACTAGGTTCAGGGGATGGTAATCAATTAATTTATTTCGACTTTCCGAAATATGTAGGCTTCGATATCAGTCCTGATGCAATCGAATTGTGTAAGCAAAAATTCAAGGCTGATAAAACAAAGAGTTTTTACCTCATAAGTAAAATCGAAAGTTTTAAAGCTAAAATGAGTTTGAGTTTAGATGTACTCTTTCATTTAGTTGAAGACAAAATTTTTGAAACCTATATGCATCAATTATTTGACGCTTCTGAAATGTATGTTGTTATCTATTCCTCAAATTTTGATGATTCAGAAAACTATGAAAACCATGTAAGGCATCGAAAGTTTACCGATTGGGTAGAAAAAAATGTTCAAAGTTTTGAGTTAATTGAACATATTCCAAATAAATACCCTCCTGAATCGGGTGATAATAAAACAAGTACACCTGCCGATTTTTTTATTTATAAAAAGAAGTAGGAATCATTATAAAATTAGCCCGAGATTGCTCCAGTATAAAAAGTAGATTTGGTGTGTGGAAACTGAATCTTTCTAATCTCAAATCACCCCAATTTCCCCGCAATAAACCCGGTCGTCCAGGCATTCTGGAAATTGAAGCCTCCGGTTACTCCATCAATATCCAATACCTCGCCGGCAAAATAAAGATTAGGGCTCGGTCTGCTCTGCATAGTTTTAATATCCACATCCTGCAAACTAATTCCACCACAAGTCACAAACTCCTCCTTAAAGGTAGTTTTACCATGTACTGAATATTCATCATTCATTAGCACATGAACCAATCTATTGATATTCTTCTTCCCCATATTACCCCAAATCATATCCTCAGGAAGCTCAAGTTTTATAAGTAGAAAATCCCACAACCTACCTGCGAGCTCAAAGGGATTTACATTTCGAATCTTTTTTTTTGGGTTTTCAAATACAACTTCAGCTAAAGTTTGTCGAATCTCCTGTTCCGACATCTCTCCGGTCCAGTTTATCAGCGTTTTAAACCGATAATCCTTTTCATGAAGAATTCGGGCTCCAAAAGCAGATAGTTTCAAAATAGCCGGTCCACTCATTCCCCAATGTGTAATTAATAACGGCCCTGAGCTTTTGAGCTTTGTGCCCATAATTTTAACTGAAACCAGATTGGCAACCACACCCATTAATTCTTTAATAGATTCTTCCGGCATATTAAAAGTGAAGAGTGATGGAACCGGCTCTTCGATAGTATGGCCCAATTCCCTCAGCCAATTAAATCCTTCTGTTCTTGGACTCCCACCAGTAGCTACAATTACTTTATCAACAAACTTTGATTCTCCATTTTTGAAGATCATCAAATAACCCTCTTCCTGAGGATTTAACTTCTTAATAGCTGATTTCATTTTGATCCCGATACCCAGTTTATGAGCCTCTCCCATCAGGCAATCAATAATGGTTTGGGAAGAATCAGTCGTTGGAAACATCCGTCCATCTGCTTCTGTTTTCAGTTCAACCCCGCGCTTTTCAAACCAGGCAATGGTATCGGTAGTTGAAAAAATCCCGAACGCTTTTCTCAGTGGCTTTTCTCCCCGTGGGTAGTACTTCACAAGTTGCCCAATCTTAAAGCAATGATGCGTAACATTACACCGTCCACCTCCAGAAACCTTCACTTTTGAAAGCAGCTTACCCGACTTTTCATAAATGGTAACTTTCGCTTCCGGATGATGAGTTTTAACTGAAATCGCGCTAAAAAATCCGGCAGCTCCGCCACCAATAACTGCAACTTGCATTTTTTCCTGGCAAGATAGGGTTTCTTTTTTAAGCCAGTAAAAGAATCTCAAAAACTCCCATTGCCATCAGGAACTTTATCTCCAATAAAGAATGAAATCCGATTCAAGAACCCTTATTTTCAGCTCCTCAAAAGAATTGCATGAATATATACGTACTTAAATTTGGCGGAACTTCGATGAACGATCACCAGACCTGGAAACAGGTTCTGGATATAATCTCGAACTATGAATATCCCGTTGTGATAGTCTCTGCCACCGCCCGCACTACCCGACAGCTCATTGAAGCCGGTCAACTCGCTGCAAATGGTGATTTGGAAAAAGCAGAAGTGATTGGAGAGTCTATCAAGACTCGGCATCTCGATATTTTGCACAATTTTCTCACGGAGAATCCACATCCAAAAAGACAGTTAATTGAAGAAAGCTGTGAGCAAAAACTGGATCAAAAAATTGGGCTCCTGTTTAAGTTGTTAACCTATACTCATAAAACAGGAGAGCTTACTCCTGCAATGAAAGATGCCATTGCTTCGATCGGTGAGCAGATTTCTTCCTATCTACTGGCACAGTGTGGATTAGCGGTGAATCAACTCACCCAGTTTATTGATGCAAAGAAGATCATCAAAACGGATGCTGAATATGGAAATGCAAATCCAAACCTTGCTCTGATCAATCAAAAGACGGGAGCGCTGGAAACGGTACTTGATAGTGGATTTACCCCAATTATCGGCGGATTTTATGGAGAAGCGCCGGACAAGACAACAACCACGCTGGGATTTGAAGGCTCTGATTATTCTGCCAGTTTAATTGGTGGAGCTCTTCATGCTCAGGCAATAGAAATCTGGACCGACGTAAGCGGAGTGTATACCAGCGATCCAAGATTTATTACTGATGCCAAACCAATTCCAGAACTCAGCTATTTTGACGCAACTGAAATGGCGTATTTTGGAGCCAAAGTACTGCACCCGTCCACACTAAAACCTGCTCAGGAACGAAACATCCCTGTGTTTGTGAAAAATATGTTTCAGCCTAAGGACCCTGGGACAAAAATTATCCGTGAGTCTGATCACTCCAGAGAAGTTCTGGCAATGTCTTTCAAAGAGAACATGGTTTTGCTTACGGTCAGCGCTTATGAAACGGTAATGGGATATTCCTTCTTAACAAAAGCATTCGCAGCTTTGGAGAAACTTCGTCTTCCTGTAGATGCAGTAAACACTACAGAAGCATCTGTAACCATTGCACTTTCAGATTCCGATAAACTGGATCAGCTTTCAAAAGAATTGATTGAGGTTGGCACAATTACTCTTGAGCAGCAAAAAGGATTGATTAGCTTGATTGGATGCACCATCTCAGAAATGGATCAAATCACCAATAAAGTATTCGATTCAATGGGTTCTGAAGAAGTGGATATGATCACCTTTACCAAAGAAAAAAGAATTTTAAGTGTTGTGGTTGATCAGGACAAACTGGTTGAAACTGCCCAGGCCATGCACTCGAACTTGTTCTGATTCATACACCTTCTTTCAAAGAATCCGGAATAACAATACCGAGTTTCTTTGCTCTTTCTCTCCACTTGCGGCGGGCCAGCTTCTGCATGTCTTCAATGGCATCAATTTCGTCAACGATTTCGATTCCCAGGAGTGTCTCCACAACATCTTCCATTGTCACAACACCGGACAAACCTCCATACTCATCAACTACTACAGCGATATGCTCCTGCTTCTCCAGAAAACTTTCGAGCAACATCTTCAATGATATTGACTCAGGCACGATAAGTACTTCCCGTTTTATTTCTTTTAACGTCTTCGACTGGTTTCCTTCTGCGAGATTCGAGTACAAGTCCAGTTTCAATATATAACCGGTAATATCTTCTTCATTTTTCCCAAAAACAGGCACTCTTGAAACATGAAGTTTTTCACTCAGTGCTTCTTCAATCTTAGTGTCCTCCTGAAATTTTATAACCACAATTCGAGGAGTCATAATATCTTTCACTTTGAGAGATGAAAAACGTATCAGGTTTTTAAAAATCGTTGATTCCCCTTCCTCAAAAACACCCTCTTCTACTCCCTGTTCGGCCATTGCTGAGAACTCTTCCCGGCTCAAGGTAGGTCCCTTTTCTCCGTTACTCAACGACTTGGTTATACCCTTAGAGAGCAATACAAACGGATAAGTAATCCAGATTAAAATATTGGTGGTTTTGGCTGCAAATACTGCCATTACTTTCCAGTAATTTGCACCCAGAGTTTTGGGAATAATTTCTGAAAAAACTAAAATCAACAGCGTCAATACTGCTGAAGTAATACTTACATAAGCATTCCCAAATACTACCTGAGCCTGAGCACCAACACCCGCTGCACCTACCGTATGGGCAATCGTATTCAGTGTAAGAATTGCCGATAAAGGACGATCTATGTCTTTTTTAAGCGTTCGTAAAAGCAAGCCGGTTTTGCTATCTTTTCGCTCCTTCAAAGCGACGAAAGACGGTGTAATAGATAATAAAACAGCTTCCAGAATGGAACATAAGAATGACACTGCAATGGCGAGTGTTAAATAAAAAATCAGTAATACCATAGGCGAAACATAATCAATAATCGATGTAATTTTTAAAGAATATTCTAACTAATTATTTCAGATTGCATCCATTTTATGGGTATTTTGTTCGCTTTGATTAATTCTATATCTCTAAAATTTGCTCCAGCTCGATAATATAACTCTTTCTCTTGGCGACCGTGACCTGCTCGATGGAATCAGTACGATTATTAACCCCGGCGAACGGGTAGGACTCGTTGGACCTAATGGTGCAGGTAAATCGACTCTTCTGAAAATCATTATGGGCATTCAGGAGAAGGACAGTGGAAATATTTCAATGGCCGGTTCCGAAACATTAGGCTATCTCCCACAGGATGGTGTTGATCCGGACTTTGAACTCACTGTGATTGAAGAAGTTGAAACAGCTTTCAAAGAGTTATTCGATTTAGAGATGGAAGTTAAATCCATCCAGGAAAAACTGGCGAACGTCGATCACGATTCTAAAGAATATGAGCGATTGATGGAGAAGTATGGCGAACTTCAGACTCAGTTGGAGACTTCGGGATTATATACTCTCCGTTCCGAAATTGAGAAAGTCCTTATGGGATTGGGATTTTCTGAAGAGGACTTTACCAGATCCACTTCAGAATTCAGTGGTGGCTGGCTGATGCGTATTGCACTGGCTAAACTTTTGCTTCGGGAGCCAACTTATTTATTGCTGGATGAGCCTACTAACCATCTGGATATTGAGTCTCTGCAATGGATTGAAGGTTTTCTCAAAAACTATGAGGGAGCTGTGATTGTCGTATCTCACGACCGGGCTTTCCTCGATATTCTTACTACCCGAACTTTGGCCATCCGACAGGGTGATATGAGTGATTATGCCGGCAACTATTCCTTCTATGAAAAAAAATGGGAAGAAGAGCGTGAATTACTCATGAATGCTCAAAAGAATCAGGAAAAGCAGATCAAAGAAACTCAGGAATTTATCGATCGATTCCGTTACAAAGCTACAAAAGCACGACAGGTGCAAAGTCGGGTAAAACAGTTGGAGAAAATTGATAAAATCGAAGTAGGTGATGAACTCGCAAGTGTATCGTTTCGATTTCCTCCTCCTGAGAGAAGCGGGCAGGTCGTGATGAAGCTGGAAAACATCACTAAGCAATATGGCGATAACACGGTATTCGAAGGGCTCTATTATGAAATTGATCGCGGAGATAAGATTGCGGTTGTGGGTCCCAATGGTGCAGGTAAATCAACTTTGATTCGAATTCTTTCCGGGAACGAACCTATCCAGGCCGGAAATAGAAAAGAGGGCCATAACGTAACAACTTCCTACTTTGCCCAGCATCAGGCCGATGAACTAGACTTAAATGCCGATCCTCTTGAAGTAATGATGCAGGCTGGTTCCGGTGAAAAAGAAAGTAGACTCCGTTCTATACTTGGAAGTTTTCTATTTACAGGAGATGATGTTTTTAAAAAAGTGAAGGTGCTTTCCGGTGGAGAGAAATCGAGACTTGCACTGGCAAAAATGCTGCTTTCTCCGGCAAACTTTCTCATTTTTGATGAGCCTACCAATCACCTGGATATGAGCAGTAAGAACATCCTTCAGCAAGCGATTCAGCAATATGAAGGAACGTGTATGATTGTATCTCATGATCGTGCCTTTCTGGATCCTATTGTAAACAAAGTACTTGAAATTCAGCCCGGTAGAATTCGTACCTACCTGGGGAATGTGAGCTATTTTCTCGATAAAAAGAAAGAAGAAGCAGATCAGGTTGATGAAGCAAGAAAAACAAAAGAGGAAGCGCCTTCATTAACGAATCTGTCCAGAAAAGAGGAACGTCGCCTAGAAGCCGAGCGACGGAATGCATTGAATAAGAAAGTGCGCCCCATTAAACAAAAACTTGAGAAAGTTGAGAAAGAAATAGAAGCCAAAGAAACGCGCAAAGCTGAAATCGAAGAACTAATGGCTCAGACCGACTTCTATGACGACAACGAAAAAGTTAAGAACGTCACTCTGGAATACGAAGAGATCAAGAAAACTCTTACCGACTTAATGTACCAATGGGAAGATTATTCCAATCGAATCGAAGCGGTGGAAAGTGAATTAGACTAAGAAGCTACTTTACTTCCCTGTCTCAGGTACTGAATTTTATGCTCCAGAAATCGAAGTACCGAATTAAGACTTCGTTTTATTTCCTGATCATCTATCCTTAACACAGTAATTCCCAACTCGTGCAGACGATTATCCCGTAACTGATTAATTTCATGTTGAACGGGATCGTACTCTGAGTTTTTATTTATTTCTATAGCCAGCTTAAGCTCTTCGCTATAAAACCCTATGATAAAGTCCTGGATTGAAACTTTTTGTTGAAATCTGGTTCCTAGTTTCCCTCCACTCAATGCTTTCCAAAGTAAAATCTGTCCCAGCATAGAATTCCTCTTTTTTTCTGTACTTGTTTGTATGCTTGTATTCTCTGACATACAAGTAAGAGGGATGAACACCGAATTCCTTACATGAGAATTTGTTAATGTTTGATTTGGGTGTTTAGAACTTTAATTCAATTTCCTACCCTACCGGACACCCTCCGTCCCTTCGGGACACCTCCCTCAAAGGAGGATTATTCTTTCTCTGATAGAGCTTCTATTCTGGAGTTTAAAAATCTAATCACAGAATCCATTTTCTGTTTTATATTTGAATCTTCAATCCGAAAAACGATTATTCCCAATTGTCTAAGTTGATAATCCCTTAACTGGTCTTTTTCTATTTGGACAGGATTATTATGTGAACTCCCATCTACTTCGATGGCCAGTTTTAGCTCATGACAGTAAAAATCGATGATGTACTCATACACAGGAACCTGCCGATGAAATTGCACTCCCAGTTTTTTTCTGCTGATTCGTTTCCAGAGAAGAACTTCGCCATGTGTCGAGTTATTCCTGAGTTCTCTTGCAAACTTTCTCAGACCCGGATTGTATGGTATGATTTCATTCCTCGCCATACCTGTTAGATCAGCTAAAACTTAATTCCTTACAAAATATAGAATTAAAACTTAGATAAGTCCTCCCTAGAAGGAGATGGATCGTTGAACGATAGTGAATGAGACGGAGAGTGTTCTCGGGATGTCTTTCGATTCAAAATTGGGAGCTAAAACAACACCTCTCCCGCCTCCGGCGTACTCCCCTCAAGGGGAGACTAACATCTTTTTATTCTATAGCTTGAGATAGAACCCTAAAACAGAAAATTAATATTACATTGATTTCTCACATCAGCACGCCGTGACAAAACAATTCTAAATTTCTAATCCATAGTTTTTAATTCCGCGAAGCGGATCACTTAGCAAAAATCTGGCTTTTATCCCCAAAGGCTTTGAACTCTAGGGCGTTACCGCTTGGGTCAAGGAAGAACATAGTAGCCTGTTCGCCAGGTTCGCCTTTAAAGCGAACATAGGGTTCGATCACAAATTCAATGTTAGCTGCCTTTACTTTTTCAGCGAGAACTTCCCATTCGTCCATTTCCAGGATTACTCCAAAATGTCGTACAGGAACTCCTTTTCCATCAACTGCGCTTTTTGCAGATTCCTTAGCCTCATCCGGACTCAAATGTGCAACAACCTGATGACCCCACATATTGAAGTCAATCCAGTGATCGGAAGTCCGACCCGTACTACAGCCCAGAATTTCAGTATAAAAAGTTAGGGTTTCTTCGAGGTCTTTAACCGGAAAAGCGAGATGGAATGGATTCATATTCTTTTAATTAATCTCGGAATCACAAAAGCGTTAAAAGTGTATAGCTATATGAAACAGAGGTGATTTACGATTAACTGATTATACCAACAACATGCCATCAAAAAAAGTAGAGTTTACCGGAGCACTTGGCGATACCTTAGCAGCCAAACTGGATCTTCCTGAAGAAGAAAATATAAAAGCCTATGCACTGTTTGCACATTGCTTTACCTGCTCCAAAGATTTAAAAGCGGTTGGGAATATTACCCGACAACTGGCAGAAGTTGGAATTGCAACCCTCCGTTTCGATTTCACAGGATTGGGTGAAAGCGCCGGAGATTTCGCCAACACGACCTTTTCCTCTAATGTTGACGATTTAGTGGCTGCATGTAAATTTTTAACCGAGGAGTATGAAGGTCCTTCTATTTTAATTGGTCATTCGCTTGGAGGAGCTGCCGTTTTACAAGCTGCTAACCAGATGGAGTCTGTTAAAGCAGTTGCAACCATAGCAGCACCTGCAGAGCCTGAGCATGTAAAACAAAACTTTGAAATGAGTCTGGACGAAATTGAAGAAAAAGGTGAAGCTAAAGTTACTTTAGCGGGAAGACCTTTTACTATTAAGAAGCAATTTGTGGATGACCTGGAAGAAGTAAAGATGAAAGATTACATCAGAAATCTCGATCGGGCGCTTATTATTTTTCATTCTCCTATCGATAATACAGTGGGTATCGATAATGCCCAGAAAATTTTTATGGCTGCCAAACACCCGAAAAGCTTTATTTCTCTGGACACCGCTGATCATCTGCTACACGAAAAATCTGATAGCGAGTTTGTTGGGAAAGTTCTCGGAACCTGGTCTGAGAAGTATATTTAAAACATTCACGAGCGATAGCGAAGTGATCTCTGTATTCTTGAACAACACTTCAGAGACTGCCTCGCTTGTGCTCGCAGATGGTTAGGAACTTAAATCTTTCCAGTCAGGATTGAAGGAGTTTATTAAATCTATCTTTTTCTGACGTGAGCCTGCTTTGATTTGATGCTCTCTTTGTTTCGCCTCTTCAGCATCTCCAAATTTTTCAAAATAAACCAACATGTCGATATTATATCTAGCAGTAAAGCTTTTTGGCACCAGTTTTTGTTTGTGTTCATTCATCCTTCTGGATAAATCATAGGTTCGTCCAGTATAAAGTACTGTTCTCCTTTTATTGGTTAGAATGTAAACATAGTATGTTGTATCGATTTCCATGTTAAAGTATAGCTAACATTCGCGAGCTACGCGAAGCGATCTCTGTATTTATGTACCTATTTACTGGTACTGCTTCACTCCGTTCGCAGATGTTCACCCATTCATTAGCGATAGCGAAGTGATCTCTGTATTTCGATACAAAAATTCTGAGACTGCGTTGCTTGTGCTCGCAGATTAATCTGTAACCTTTCCAAAATTCTTTCGTGTTGACTTACATTGAACTTCTATGTATTCTAATGCATAGAACCTCAAGGTATACATTATGCTATCAAAAGAACTCATGGCGGCGTCAACACGCCCACTTATTTTATCGATTCTAAAACGTGGCGAAAGCTATGGCTATCAAATTATCCAGGATGTTAAGCAACTTTCCGGGGGCACACTCGAGTGGTCGGACGGAATGCTCTATCCGGTACTCCATAAACTTCAGAAAGATGGGTGTATTCAGTCAAAATGGGTGGTTTCTGATGAAGGAAGGAGAAGGAAGTACTACTCAATCACAGAAACCGGATTAGGAGAACTTCAAACTGCGAAAGAGCAATGGTTAAGTATTCATGAAGTATTTGCAAAAATCTGGGGGCCTACTCCTCAATGGGCAATCGAATAACCAGAGAATTATATGTTTGAACTAGAAAAAGCTATTAAGGAATGGAAACGAAGTCTTCGAAAGAACCGGGGGTATGAAGACGGAGATATTGAAGAGCTGGAGTCTCATTTAAGAGATCGGATTGATGCTCTGGTTGAATCAGGAGAATCAACCATACATGCTTTTGAACTTGCTTTGGATGAAATCGGTAATTCAGATGAGGTTGGTAATGAACTTTATAAAACGCGTGTACAAAAAATTTACTGGAATCAGACATCTAACATAACGTCCCTCTTACCTAACTATATAAAAATTGCCTGTAGAAACCTGATCTATAGAAAGGGATATTCGGCAATAAATATCATTGGCCTTTCAGTTGGAATTGCTTCTTGTTTACTTATAGCTCTCTTTGTTCAATATGAATGGTCGTATGATTCTTTTCATGATAAAGCCGACAGAACCTACCGGGTTCTGAGGGAATTTCAACTTCCGGATTTAGAAGCTACAATTGCTACTACACCTGCGGCACTTGTACCGGCTGCTTTAGAAAATTTTTCTGCTGTTGAAAAAGCAGTTCGTATACAACAAGCAAGCCTCACCATTGAATATGAAGACAAAAAGTTTGTCGAATCCTCTTTCTTAGACGTTGAAGATGGATTTTTTGAGATCTTCAGCTTTCCTCTGGTTGAAGGGCAAGCAGCATTGAATCGACCAAATACTATTCTTATTACAGAAGAAGCCGCAACCAAATATTTTGGGGATGAAAACCCGATAGGAAAAACTTTAAAGGTTGCCAGAAGAGATCTTGAAGTTACTGGAGTTCTTGAAAACCCTCCTTCTAATACTCATTTACAGTTTAATTTCATTGCTTCGCTTTGGGAACATGATTTGTCTTGGGGAAGTAACAATTACACCACTTATTTCCTGCTTACAGAAAACACTGATAAAGAAGCTTTCACTACTCAGCTTGCCGATCTAATTTTACAAAATACTGATCCGGAAAGAACACAAACGGGCAATTCATTCATCCCACACTTACAACCTGTAAAAGATATATATCTTGGGCGTGGCGTTTCTGTTGATATTGGTTCGGAAGGAAACGTTCAATATCTCTATCTCTTTATTGCGCTGGCTGTATTTATAGTAATTCTTGCCTGTATCAATTTCATGAATCTTGCAACTGCCCGGTCTATGGAAAGAGCAAGGGAAGTGGGTGTAAGAAAAACTTTGGGTGGAAACAGACTCCAGCTAGCACTTCAGTTTTTAGGTGAATCATTGTTAATGGCTGTTGTCGCATCATTACTCGCTCTTGTTATCAGTAAATTTACTCTACCCTTCCTTAATACTATTTCAGGCTCTTCCATGTCATTAGGAGACCTTTTAATTCCGGCAAACCTGATCGGTTTTACCTCTCTAACCATTATTATTGGTTTTTTAGCTGGTATATACCCGGCATTTGTATTAAGCAACTTTCAACCTTCAAAGGTTTTAAAAGGGGCTTCTGTAAATCCTAAGAATAGCATGCTCAGGAAAAGTCTTGTTGTTTTTCAATTCACTATCTCAATTGCTTTACTTGCGGGAACGGCTATAATTTATAAGCAAGTTCAGTTTATGAAAAGTAGTGGGCTTGGCTTTTCACCAGATAATGTAATTCTTATCGAACAAGCTCAATTTCTCGGAAATCAGCGCTCTACATTTATAGGGGAATTGGAAAGAATCCCTGGTATAGAGGATATATCTTCCGGTTTTTCAGTTCCAGGTAGTTTTTTCATCAATTCTATGTGGCAAACAGATATATCTGGAACAGAAGCCTACAACATGGATTACTCATTTATAAATTTTGATTATATAGAAACTTTGGATCTGGAAATTATAGCTGGGCGCAGTTTTTCTACAGAGTTTCCTGCTGATACATTTAATGTAATCCTAAATGAATCAGCTGTAAGTGAATTTGGGTGGACACCCAAAGAGGCCATTAATCACAAACTGGTGCAAGGCCAACGAGAGTATGATATCATCGGAGTAGTGAAAGATTTTAATTACCGATCGCTACACGCTGAGATATATCCATTGGCTTTATTTGGTCCCCGAAGATTTCCAAGATTCTTTGTAGCCAGAGTAAATGAAGAAGCCAACCTTCCTCAAGTAGTCGAGGGTATACGAACCGAATGGAATAAGCTGTCTTTACTCCCGATGGAGTACTCATTTTTGGCAGACGATTTAAAAGCTCAGTATAAAACTGAGGATAATCTGATTAGGGTATTCAGTGTATTTGCAGGGCTTGCCATTTTTATTGGATGCCTGGGTTTATTTGGACTAGCTGCATTTATGGTGGCGAAACGAACGAAAGAAATTGGAATCAGAAAAATTCTGGGAGCCACATCCATACAAGTTGTACGCTTAATAAGTGCTGAGTTACTGAAATTAGTTTCTATCGGTTTTTTTGTAGCAATCCCACTGGCTTGGTTTCTGATGGACCAATGGCTTAAAGATTTCGCCTACAAAACAGATATCAGCTGGTGGATATTTTTGATCACAGGATTAATTGCATTCACTATTGCCCTGGTTACTGTAAGCAGTCAGGCTTTACGAGCTGCTCACCTAAATCCTGTTAAAAGTTTAAAAAATGAATAATATGTTCGAATTAGAAAAAGCAATCAAAAACTGGAAGCGAAGTCTTCGAAAAAACCGAGCATATGAAGATGGAGATATTGAAGAGCTGGAATCTCACCTTCGGGATAGAATAGATGAATTGATTGAGTCGGGCGAATCACCCGAACATGCTTTTGAGCAGGCTACAGGTGAAATTGGAAATGTTGAAACAGTTGCTAAAGAGTTCTATAAAACTATAACTACGAAACCCTACCTGGACAATTCCACCGGAATAACTTGGGGTATCCTGAATAATTTTATCAAAATTTCACGAAGAAACCTTTTCAGGAATAAATTATATGCCTCGTTAAATATTTTAGGATTGGTAATTGGTATTACCAGTGCTCTTTTTATCTATCTGTTTATCCAAAATGAATTAAGCTACGATACCTTTCATGAGAAAGGTGACCGTATCTATAAAGTGCATCGCTTGATGGAAAGACCCGAGGGCACAGAGCTTGTTGGGATTACTTCAAATCCATTTAAAGCGGGACTGGAAGCTGAGTTTCCGGAAATGATTGAAATGGCAGCCACTCTCGGGCCAGGGGATGGAGTAGTTACTATTGATGATCAGAATTTTATGGAGCCGCGTTTGTATATGGCTGATAAAAATTTCTTTCAGGTATTTACTTATCCATTTATTACGGGTAATCCGGAAACAGCATTAACTGAACCATATACCGTTGTTCTTTCTCAAGAAACTGCCCAAAAGTATTTTAACAATGAGAACCCGATTGGGAAAACCATCATCATTGATGGGGAAGAAAGCTTTGAAGTCACTGGAGTTTTTTCGGTACCAGAAAGAGCTAAAAGTCACGTAAATTTTGACCTCGCAGTAAGCATTGTCACTTTTAGCGATTACGATTTCTATAATGAATGGGGGTGGAATCAAGTACATACGTATGCACTATTAAGTGACGGAGTTCAGTTGGCAGATATCGAAGCTCAACTCCCTGCTTTTATGGATAAATATTTCGGAGATAATATGGCGCAAATGAACCGCCGTATTGATCTTAATCTAATGCCGTTGAAAGAGGTCTACTTCTCTAATTTCCTTGCATTCGACTGGCAAGTCGAACATGGGGATAAAAAAGTGATTTATATTTTCGGGATTATTGCAATTCTTATTATAGTAGTGGCGGGAGTAAATTTTATTAACCTCGCAACAGCGCGTTCTGTTAGTCGAGCCAAAGAGGTCGGGGTGAGAAAAACGTTAGGAGCACAGAAGCTCGTCCTCTTCACTCAGTTTATGTCCGAAGCTTTTTTAATGGCTTTTATGGCAGGTTTCATTTCTTTTATCCTTGTTCACTTTTTACTGCCACCTTTTGAGCAGTTGATTGGTACGTCGATTTCAGTTGATCTGTTCTCGCCCGAGATTTTACTTATAACTGCCTCCATTTTACTACTAACCGGTTTTTTAGCGGGAGTATACCCTGCCATTTTTCTCTCATCATTCAAACCTATTAAAGCATTGAAAGAAAAAATAAGCTTCGGTACTTCCCAAATAGTAATACGGAAAGGGCTAATTATTTTTCAATTTGTGATCTCAAGCTTACTGATTATTGGGGTTTCTATAGTGAACAAACAACTGGATTATATTTCCAATAAATCGCTGGGATTTCAGCCTGATCAACTTTTGGATATTTCAGTGAATAACAGAACAGCAAGACAGAATTTACCCCAAATGCTAGAGCAGTTAAAAACGATTCCAGGTATTGAGGAAGTAAGTGTTATGTCTGGTTCTCCGGGTGGCTTTTTTGATAATTATTCATTTAATGTAGAAGGCTATGAAAACCCTTTGACAATGAATACCCTCTTTATTGACGATAGTTTTTCTGAGGTTTTTGATTTAGAAATGATAACAGGCCGTGACTTTGATAAAGCCTACTCTACAGATTCCGCTTCAGCTATCATCATCAACAAAAAAGCAGCTGATTTCCTTGGTTGGGATGTTCAGGAAGCTATTGGTAAACAAATTGGAAATGCATCACGAGATGAAGTTCCACGAACAGTCATTGGAGTTGTTGAAGATTTTCACTTTGCCTCACTACATCACCAGATTGACCCTTTGGCGGTTTCGATGACCAGAGATTATAGAAATATAGTTGTAAAGATAAGTACCGAAAGTATTTCTGGGTTACTCCCACAGATTACCGACATCTGGAACAATTTCTCACCATTATATCCAATCGAGTATCGTTTTGTGAATGAACAGTTTGCAGAGCTCTACGAAAGTGATACACGACAAAGAAAGGTCTTCTTTGCCTTCTCTATCATTGCCATTGTTGTCGCCTGCCTCGGGTTATTTGGATTGGCCACTTTCAATGCCGAGAAAAGAAGTAAAGAAATGGGAATTCGGAAAATTCTGGGAGCCACAATGAGTGACTTACTGTTAGCCTTTAACAAAGAAGTACTCATTATAATCTCTATCTCTTTCGCAATTGCCGTACCGCTCACCTATTTACTGGCTGAAGAATGGTTACAAAACTATGCGTATCGAATCAATAATGGAGTGACCAGCTACATCATAGCCGGGGTAGTTGTCATGGTGTTAGCCATCATTACTGTAAGCTATCAAACCGTAAAAGTCGCTTGGGCTAATCCAGTTAACAGTTTAAAGGATGAATAGGAGTAAATTATGTACGATTTAGAAAACGCCATTCGAAACTGGAAAAAAAAGCTCCATAAAAACACCGGATATGAAGATGGAGATATTGAAGAGCTGGATTCTCATTTAAGAGATCGGATTGAGGCTTTGGAAGAACAAGGTCACTACACCAAAAATGCATTCAGGATTGCAATTGAGGAATTGGGCCAACCAGAAGATATTAGTAACGAGTTGGCAAAAACCAGAAGTACATTATCCAAATCATCTGATTTGAATTCATTCGCTCAAATTTTGCATTTACTTCCTAGTTTTCTCAGCTCGGGAATAAGAAATATTGTTAAGAGAAAAGGCATTTCTTTTTTAAATGTCATTGGTCTTTCGATAGGAATTGCAGCAGCCATATTGATTGCACAATATGTTTCGTTCGAGTACAGCTATGATTCTTTTCATCACAAAAAGGATCGGATTTACCGGGTTAGCTTAACCAGTTATCAAAATGGAGCCTTTGCATGGCAATCTGCAACATCATACCCGGCAATTGCACCGGAAGTAATAAATACATTCCCGGAAGTGGAATCAGCAGTTCGTTTATACCCGGGACGTGGAGTGTTTTCTTTTACAAATGAGAATGGCACAAAAATTTCATTCAGAGAAGAACATGGTTTTTATGCAGACTCAGGTTTCTTTGATGTTTTCTCTTTAGATCTCAAATCCGGAAATGTCCAGAGTGCGCTGCACTTGCCATTTAACATTATTATATCTGAATCAATGGCGGAAAAGTACTTCAGGGATTCAGATCCAATTGGGAAAACTTTGACTCTTAATAATGTGAATGAGTTCACAATTACCGGAGTTTTTAATGATTATCCAAAAAACTCTCATTTGGATATAGATTATTTACTCTCTTATAACACGCTTGAAATTCTTAGGGGGGAAGCAGTAAATACAAGCTGGGGATGGTACTCCTTTTATACCTACCTGCTCCTGAATAACGAGGCATCTGTTCAGCAGGTAACTGAAAAATTTCCGGAACTGCTTATAGCTAATAAAAGTGATTATTATGAGGGATCGAATACCAGAGAAGAACTTTCTCTGCAACCTCTTACTGAGATTTATTTATTCTCCCGCTTAAATGAAGAGGCGGGAGTTTCAGGGAATGGGTATGTACTCAAGTATCTTATCATAATTGGCATAATAATTATTTTAATAGCCTGGATTAATTATGTGAATCTCACTACCGCCAAATCTGTCGATCGTGCTAAAGAAGTAGGTATTCGAAAAACTTCAGGTGCAACCAGAACTCAACTTATTTTTCAGTTTCTTAGTGAGTCCCTTTTAATGAATATTCTGGCATGCATTATAGCTGCGATATTAGCCTTTCTTTTCTTTCCCTTTTTGAAAGAATACACTCCAAATCTTGAAGCCCTGTACTTGTTTTCCAATAGTTCATTTTGGATTGTACTGGGAGGTTTGATTGTAACCGGAACTCTTTTTTCGGGACTTTATCCGGCTTTTATTCTTTCATCCTTTTTACCGAGTTCCATTTTAAAAGGCTCGTTAACTCATACTTCAAAAGGAATTAAGCTAAGACGCGGATTGGTTACCGTTCAGTTTGCTGTTTCATTAATCTTAATTGTTTTGACAATTACCATTTTCAAACAAGTTAATTATATGAGAAACCAGGAAGTCGGACTGGATATTGAACAGAAGCTTGTACTCCGGGGACCCGTATATAACGAAAATGACCTGTCATATTCGACAAGGTTTGAACAATTGAAAGATGATCTTAAATCAATTCCCGGAATTAATAGTGTTAGTAATTCTTCCTATGTTCCTGGTCAAGAAATCCGTTGGACCACCAGACTGTCTCGTGATGATATACAAAGTGCTACCCAGAATACGGTTTATATGTCTGCGATAGATTACGAATTTGTAAATGATTACGAATTAAATCTATTAGCGGGAAGAAATTTTTCGGAAGCCTTTCCTACAGATACACAGGCTATTCTCATCAATAAACAAGCTTTGGATTTATTTGAATTTTCTACCCCTGAACAAGCCCTGGAACACTCCCTGAGTGAGTACCGTATTGTTGGTGTTTTTGATAACTACTATCAATCAGGACTAAACCACCCTTTTATTCCAATGGTCTTTTTGCTTCAAACTGATGAATCACGATTCATAACGCTAAGTTTGGAAAATGCTTCTATTCAACAAACTTTAGCTTCTGTTGAACAAACTTACCGTGATATTTTTATAGAAAGTCCTTTCGAGTTCTTTTTCCTTGATACCTATTTTAACCGGTTATACCAATCAGACCAACAATTTGGGAATGTGTTCACAGCATTCTCGTTACTTGCCATCTTTATTTCATGTCTAGGATTATTTGGTCTTGCATCGTTGGTCATCATTCAACGAAAAAAGGAAATTGGTATAAGAAAAGTACTTGGTGCAAACGTTTTCCATACATCATTCATCATACTTAATGAGTTTTGGAAACTACTTATTATAGCTGCTGTTCTCGGTTTTCCTGTTGCCTATATATTTGCAAATTATTGGCTAAAAAGTTTTCCAAATAGAATTGAAGTAGGTCCGGGTGTTTTCTTACTAGCCTTTACAACGATCTTAATAATTACTGTAATCAGTATTAGTTATCACTTAATTAAAAGCATAAAGATGAAGCCGGTTGATTCATTAAAATCCGAATAATGATACTGTCCAAAATCGAACACTTATTGTTGATTTTCGAACACTTATTGCGGTAATAACATCAAAAAAGACTCACAATTAGACTTTATGTAACTTTGGTATGATTGTTGACGTTAGGAACACAGCCTTAATCAAACCCGAATTATTATGCATAATGTACGTGTACAGTTTACGATCCCAAATGTAGATAAAGTCGCAAATCTTGATGTTTATGTGAACGGAGAAAAGCGAAATCTTCGTTTTCGTGTTGAGACTTTTGAATGGGATGACGAAAATGGAAGTTCCGAAAATTTGGTCTCTTTACTTAGATATCGCATCTTAAATTATGATTCAGAATGGGAACTTTATCACATTGGCACACCCTATGAAGGCAGTATTCCGGTCACTTTCCGGCATAAAACTTCCTCCGAAGATTCAGATTCTATTAAGGAAGACTAAACTCCTTTTATTGTGGATTGGATTTCTGATTATATCCGCACCAATTGTTGCCCAACCTTCATCGGAAGATAAGGACAAGCTTTCCGAAATTTTTGAGAAAGCGGATGAGATTTCATCACTTAGAAGTCTGCTTATTCAACAGCATGGAGAATTACTGGGGGAATCTTTTTTTAATGGACGCTCTCCAAACCGACCTTTCAACATAAAATCTGCATCGAAAAGTATTATGGGTTTGTTGGTAGGTATTGCCATTGAAGAAGGCTTTATCCCATCTGTTGACGAGCCCATTGTTACCTACTTTCCCCAATATTTTGAAGAGAATCCCGATCCCAGAAAAGAACAAATTACTGTTCGAAATCTACTGAGTATGCAGGCAGGACTTCGTTCTACCAGTTCCGGGAATTACGGAGCCTGGGTTATGAGCCGGAACTGGGTCGAGTATGCCCTCGATCAGGATTTTGTGTCTGATGTCGGAGGTCGAATGGTTTACAGTACCGGAACCTCTCACTTACTTTCTGTAATTGTAGCCAAGGCGTCCGGAATAAGTACCAAAGCCTTTGCTGAAAAATATCTGTTCGATCCTCTGGATATTACAGTTGGAGGCTGGGACAGAGATCCACAAGGCTATTATATGGGCGGAAATAACCTAGCACTCAAGCCATTCGATATGCTTAAAATCGGACAAATGCTCATTAATAAAGGAGTTTGGAATGGAGAACAAATCATCTCTATGGATTGGATTATCGACTCTTTTAAAACCTATACTTACAGCAACTATAATCCATATGGCTATGGATACCAGTGGTGGAATAAGAAAACCGGAAAATACACCACTCTTTTTGCATGGGGACACGGTGGGCAATACATTATGATGATCCCTGAACTAGATGCAGTGATAGTAATGACTTCATCCGTAACTAATGAAAGCCGTAGAAGAACTTATAAACGCCCTGTATTTACTTTACTGGAAGATCATATAATCCCATTTCTCGAAACAAATTTAGATAATGAAAGCTGAGTATATCCAAAAACTTTTCCGCTATAACTACTGGGCAAATGATCATCTTTTTGATGTTCTAAGGTCGATAAAACAGGATGAATTTATACATGAAGTTTCAGGTGGACATAGTTCTATAAGAAATACTATTGTTCACATGCTCAGTGCTGAATGGGGATGGATTTCACGTTCAGGAGGACCGAAAAGAAAAGAGAAACTACTTCCCGAGTTATTTATTAATCCGGATCAGATTATTTCTAAGTGGAAATCTTTGGAACCTTCTTTTTTAAAGTACATTGATCGCCTTGATGAGGATCAATTACAGGAGAATGTAGTTTACCTGAATGGGAAGGGAGAAGAATGTTCAATGCCCAGAAATGAGTTACTTCAGCATATCATCATCCATAATACACATCACCGTGGACAAATCGCTTTAGATCTTAGAATGCTGGGTTATACACCCGGTAATTTTGATATCCTTTTCTATTTTGCAGAAGTAGGCGGGAATAAAGCCTGGTAAGCATTCTCAAGCAATCTGTTTACTTTCTACCGACGAACACTTTCCGTAACTTTAGATTCTTAATTTTCAAACTCGGAGAGTACGATTTCATGAAGATATCCAGAATACTATTTGTTGGCTTATTAATTGCCTTACCATCTCAACTGTTTGGGTTTCAAACTGTGACAGAATCCAATCAGGATGGATATTTATCTAATCCCAGGAGAGCAGTTCACACATTTCTACACTGGCAGCAACAGGGACATCAAAATCTGGATCGTGTAATTCTTCCCTTTAAACTTTCGGATGAGCCCAAGGAAGAAAAAATTGAATTGGCTACCGAACTTAGAAAAATATTGGATGCACGTGGACTATTGGTTGTGTATGAAAATGTCCCAAATAACCCAAGTTATACCGATAGTCTTTCCGGGCTGAATCAGTACATTTTATTCGATGAACTCCCCGAAGTCTATCTCACCAGAGAAAACAATCAGTGGGTATTTTCCTCTGCCACCATCCAACAAATTCCGGATTTATATCAGGCTACATTTTCAGGAGTAGTTGAAGCTCTGATTGACCGACTCCCGGAATGGAGCCAGAATGAGTGGCTTGGAGTTGAGATATGGCAGTATCTGGCCGTCTTCATCTGGTTATTACTTGGTGTTGTTTTGAGGAAAATCTTCGAGTTCATTTTGGATAACTATATCAGAAAGATTACCCAAAAAACCAGATTTACGTGGGATGATGATTTACTGGACGGAGTGGAACGTCCGGCTGGTTTTATTTTCCTGATGGCGTTCTTCCTCGTTAGTTACACTAATCTTCAGCTCTCTGTAACAATTAACCTCTACCTCTCTACTATTCTTGAGATTGCTATTTCGGTAGGATTTGTTTGGCTTTTTTACAATCTGGCGGATGTATTTGCGAAGTATCTGAGTGTTATCACTTCTAAAACAGAGAATAAGCTGGATGATCAGCTGGTACCTCTTATCCGGAAAACATTGCGGTTTTTTATTGTGGTGATGGGAGTTATTTTGATTCTTCAAAACAATGGGTATAATGTCGCTTCACTTATTGCAGGGCTGGGAATTGGTGGACTTGCAGTTGCCCTCGCCGCAAAAGATACCCTTGCCAATTTCTTCGGCTCGATTACCATTTTTGCCGACCGACCTTTTAAAATTGGTGACTGGATTAAAGTTGGAAATGTAGAAGGTGTGGTTGAAGAAGTTGGATTCAGAACCACAAGAGTTCGCACTTTTTATAATTCCCTGGTTTCGGTACCTAACTCACAGGTTGCCACCACCGACATCGACAATTATGGAATGCGACAGTATCGTCGTTTAAAAACCGTTTTAAACCTAACCTATTCCACTTCACCGGAACAAATGGAAGCATTTGTAGAAGGAATAAAAGGTATTGTAAAAGCGAATAAACACTTCCGGCAGGATTTTTATGAAGTGCATTTTAATTCCTTCGGTGCCCATTCTCTGGATGTATTAATCTACGTATTTTTTGATGTCCCTGACTGGAGTACAGAGCTTCAACAACGGCATAATTTCTTTTTAGAAATTCTTCGCCTTGCTAAAGAATTAGGAGTAGAATTCGCTTTTCCAACACAAACACTCCATGTGGATTCTTTCTTCAAAGATCAACCAAGAGAAGTGGGTGAATCAAGAACGGAAGATGAGCTGGCAACTGGAATACAAGCTTTTGGTCCGGGTGGTGAAAAAGGAAACCCGGATGGATTGAGAATTTTTAAAGACGGCAAAGAAGTGGATTTTGGAGCAGATAAATAATCAAACCGCCCGTTTATCCATCAGCGTTCTCAAAAAAACAAAATTCTAAACCATTCAGCATAAAAAAACCTGCTACAAATAATGTAGCAGGTCTTCTTAAAAGAACTTTTGAATAATTTTAGCTTTCTTCGCCTTCTTTTTCTTTGTTAGCAAAGGCTTCGAAAACCATTTTGAGATCCGCAGCCACATCCTGACTGGTTCTTCCTTCTATTCTGTGACGTGGGATCATTGCTTTAATCTCGCCATCTACAAAGTATGCGAACGAAGGAGATGACGGTGGAAATTCACTAAAATAAGCACGTGCATGTGCCGTAGCTTCTTTATCCTGTCCGGCAAATACAGTAACCATGTGATCAGGTTTAGCTTCTGAGTTCTGAAGTGCAATTCCTAAACCGGGGCGTGCATTTCCTGCAGCGCAACCACAAACTGAGTTAATTGCCAGTAACATCGTGCCTTTATATTCTTTCATCGCACGATCTACATCTTCTGTAGTTTTTAGTTCTTCTACTCCAAACTGGGTGAGTTCTTCTCTCATCCATGAAGTGTCGGGGCCCATTCCAAATCCAAATTGCATAATATTTTCTCCAGGTTTAATTCAATAATAATTTAAGCATTTTTCGTAACGAAGACGAATGACCAGTGACCTGAGACTAAGGATAATAAAAAACCGACGAAAGAAAGTCCTTCGTCGGCTGTCTAAGGTCGTTAGTCAGGAATTACGCGTTATCGAAATTCTCTGCTACGGCATCCCAATTTACTACATTCCAGAAAGCTGAAACGTAATCAGGACGACGGTTTTGATAGTTTAAGTAGTAAGCATGCTCCCAAACGTCCAATCCTAAAATTGGTGTAAGACCATCCATAATCGGACTATCCTGATTTGCAGTTGAGATAACTTTTAAGTCACCATTATCAACTACTAACCAAGCCCAACCTGAACCAAATCGGGTTCCTGCGGCAGTACTAAATTCATCTTTAAATGCATCAAAGCTTCCAAAAGCTTTATCAATTGCAGTAGCAAGTTCTCCTGATGGAGTTCCGCCTCCGTTTGGTGAAAGAATGCTCCAGAACAATGAGTGATTTGCAAATCCACCACCGTTATTAATTACGGCTTGTTGCTTGTCTGCAGGAAGACCATCGATATTTGAAAGTACATCCTCGATATCTTTTCCTTCGAACTCAGTTCCTTCTAATGCTGCGTTTACTTTATTTGTGTATCCCTGATGGTGTTTTGTATGATGAATCTCCATCGTACGCGCGTCAAAATGTGGTTCTAAAGCGTCATATGCGTATGGGAGATCAGGTAATGAATAAGCCATATTTTCCTCTTTTAAATTGATTGTTCCATCGTTCAAACCAAAATGTTACTCATTGAACGACAATTATTTAACTGGCATCAAAATAATCAATCTAAGCCTCAAAATCGTTCCTGAGACCATACAAAGAATCTATCTTAGCGATTTGTTAACACTATGAGAACAGTTGAACATCAAATAAAGAACTCTGAACTTCGAAGTTCCTTGTTCAACTGTTCAATGTTCTAAACGTAGTGTATTGCCTTGGGCAGACCTTCTGATTTAAAGATGGTTATAATCATCTAAAGGGAAACCTTCCCTTCATAATATAAATAGTGCAAATATCTCAAGGCGTCAATGCAATGTTTACCCCAATGATGTGTAAAACTCCATTTAAAAGTCCAAAATGCATCTTCAATGGCTTCCTCTGTACCTATTTCCTCAATCTTAATAAGTTCGACTTTTAAATCTCTGTAAATATCAGCCAAATCATCCACAAGCCAACCTTGAGTAGCTTCTTTATCTGTTATTTCCCAGCCAGAATCTGGCTTACCATTTTTTTCAGTATATGTAGGATCTAATACTTCCCAATAAAAACAGTCCACACCTAACTCAGATATTAAATGGGTATTTATATCAACAAATAATTCCTCTCTTTCAAAATCTCTTTCATCAGTACTGCTTTTCAATTCAATTATATCAAGGTTATGACCAGCTTTATATAATTCAAGCAAACTTAAATGTAGTTGAGGTAGAAATTTATCTAACCCAATATTTTTTAATTCCAGTAGCTTTACGAAGCTATTAGCAGCTTCTAGGAATCTTTTAGATGAGTCTCTCTCTAGAAACTCCTTTATATGATTGGATATTTCCTTTTCCATTTTGCTTCGACTTTATTCTAAACAAAGTGAATCGCCTTGGGCAGGCCTTCTGAATCGTGACTTACTTCTGATGGTATAGTACGAATACCATCTGTCTGAGATTTTTTGGCGTAATAAGCCATTACCATTGCATCAACAATATCATCTTCACCCACATCACTCCTGCGCCATTCTTCTTTGATATCCCGGAAAAAATCATCCGCAATGGGTTCTTCTTCTTTGATGAGCTCTAAGCGATGCCGGATTCCTTTCTTCAGGTTTTTCTTCTGGAAAATCATTCCACCGTTTAATTGCTGATATAGCAGTTCAGGATGACTCTCAAGCACTTTTTCTTTCAAGTCTTCATTCTCTCTGAGCAGGCGGTCTACCATTTTTATTTTTGGTGTGATGTTCCATGCCTGAAGCGATAGTTTTTTCTCTGTCCAATCGAAACTGATCATATTCGCTTCCACATAACTTGGAGCATCAAGCGCCGGGCGAATCGGCGGACTAAATACACTGGAGGAATATTCTCCGCCCAGTTCTTTTCTAAGCAAAGCATCGCACTCACGGGTGTATTCCTCATCCTCCAAACCGATCGGCATATCAATAAAAATCCGGTCGTATTCTTCGAAGGTTGATTTTAGATCCTCCTCCGTTTCTATGACACGATACTTTTCCTCTCCCTCATCAAAGCTGATGAGAATCCATCCTAGTTTACAACCGTCTATGCCTGCTGTTTTCATAAATACTGATTAGTTTTATAAATCTGTCATTGCGAAGTTTCTGCGAAGCAAAACCTGAAACAATCTCGTTGATCATGCCTCGGATTACGAGATTGCTTCGTCTTCCCGATGCTTCGGGACTTCTCGCAAAGACTTTTACTTCAACGTTCTTTTTAAAGAAATATGAAGTTCATTCAGTTGCTCAACATCTACTTCAGCCGGAGAGTTATCCATCATGCTTTGAGCACGCTGATTTTTCGGGAAAGCAATCACATCTCTTAAACTTCCAGCTCCGGTTAACAACATCACAATCCGATCGAGACCAAGTGCAATTCCACCATGAGGTGGAGCGCCGTATTTAAAGGCATCAAGAAGGAATCCAAATTTCTCTTCCGCTTCCTCTTCTCCGATTCCTAATAACTTGAACATCTTCTGCTGAACTTCCCGGTTGTGAATTCGGATGGAACCTCCACCAATTTCTGAACCATTGAGTACTAAATCATAGGCCCGTGCTTTTACTGATGCCGGATCCGAATCCAATTTACCCATATCCTCATCTTTAGGAGAAGTAAATGGATGGTGCATCGCGTGATATCTACGTGTTTCTTCATCCCATTCCAGTAGTGGGAAGTCTGTTACCCAAAGCAGGTTGTATGCATCTTTATCAATCAAATCCAGAGCTTCACCAACCATTAAACGAAGATGACCAAGTTGCTCTAGCACAGCTGGCTTTGGCCCTGCAAGCATAAACACAAGATCTCCCGTTTTTGCACCAGAAGCTTCCACCATTTCGTTTACGATTACGGGAGTCAGGAATTTACCTACACTACAAAGAGGGCCTTCTTCCTGCATTTTGATGTAAATCAATCCTCCTGCACCGGCTTCTTTTTTAGCGCGATCGGTCCATCTGTCAATTTCTCCACGTCCCATGGTACCAAGTCCCGGGATTGTAAATCCTACTACGCCACCACCATTGGCAACCGTTCCGGAAAAAACTTTGAATTCTGCATCTTTTACGATTTCAGAAAAGTCCACAAACTTTAGTCCGAAGCGAGTATCCGGTTTATCAGAGCCGTAGGTATTCATGGCGTCTTCATAGCTCATTCGCTGGAAAGGAGCTTCGATGTCTTTGCCGATCGTTTCCTTGAAAATCTTTTTAATCAGGCTCTCATGATGAGCAAAAATAGCTTCTTCGTCCACAAAACTCATCTCAACATCAATCTGAGTGAATTCCGGCTGTCGGTCAGCTCTTAAATCCTCATCCCTGAAACACTTGGTAATCTGGAAATAGCGGTCATATCCGGAAACCATCAACAACTGCTTGTAGGTCTGCGGACTCTGAGGAAGAGCAAAAAACTTCCCGGCATTTACCCTACTTGGAACCAAATAGTCACGAGCTCCTTCAGGAGTACTCTTCATCAGGACCGGAGTTTCTACTTCAGCAAAATCATGCTCATGATAATAGGAGCGAATAGCCTGGTATGCTTTTGAACGCATCATCAGCTTCTGTTGCATTTCCGGCCGACGAAGATCCAGGTATCGATATCTCAACCGAACTTCTTCGTTAGTGGCAATTCCATCTTTGATTTCAAAAGGCGGGGTTTCTGCTTCCGAATAAATCACAAGTTCGCTCACTTCGATTTCAATTTCTCCCGTAATCAAATTCGGATTGATATTCTCAGCACCACGCTCGATCACTTTACCTGTAATACCGATCACGTATTCCGCCCGTAATCCTTCAGCCTTAGCGTGCAATTTGGCATCTTCTTCAGTAAATACAATTTGTGTAACTCCGTATCTGTCACGGAGATCAATAAAAATAAGTCCGCCCAGGTCTCTTCTCGGCCCAACCCAACCATTAAGGGTGACTTCCTGCCCAATATGTTCCGCTTTTAACTCGCCGCAGGTATGTGTTCTTTTTAAAGTCATTGTTGTTCGATGAATCGTGGAGTGATATTTTATGTTGCAAAGGCGCAGAAAATACGCATTATGAAAACGAATCGCTTGTTTAGGTGGACTTAAACTTTATTTTTCTTATAAATCTTTCAACTTCCCTATTTCTGACGGGGCTGATATGGACTATTCAGCTGGTACATTATCCATCCTTTCGTTTTTTTGATGAAGCTAATTTTTCAAAATTTCACCCATTTCATAATCGTAGAATCAGCTTTATTGTAATCCCTGTAATGATTTCCGAACTGGCTACTTCCGGAATTTTATGGTGGAGTGATGGCGCATTCAGTCTAAATGGAATAGGTTTTTATCTGGTATGCCTGATCTGGCTTTCCACTTTCTTTTTGTCTGTTCCAAACCACGCTAAGCTTGCAAATGGTAAAGATGATGCTGTTATAAACAGCCTTGTAAATACCAATTGGGTGAGAACTATTCTCTGGACAGTGAAAAGTGGGTTATCGATTTATATTCTTTCTTAATGCATGATGATAGTCTTCCCTTGAAGGGAGTGCGGCGAAGCCGGAGGGGTGTCGGAAACAACACTCGCCATCAAGGGAGGGCTTTTTAATTCTGAAAAAACCTTTGCCAAACTGTTTTTTTTAACTACTTTAGCAGTCCTTTAAAAATATCAGACACAACTCATTGAGCCTGGGGAGGTCTTAAATGGGGACAATCAAAACGATTGTTGCAGATGGCAACGAAATATTCAGGTATGGACTAAGTTCCATCCTTCGCGAAGCTGACTTCGAGATTTGCAGCGAAGTTGACAACGGTGCGTTAGTTCTTACCGCATACGAAAGTGTAACACCAGATTTATGTGTTCTCTCATTTTCGATGCCTGAAATAAGTGGAATTCAGTTAGCTAATAAAATTACAGAGAAGTTCCCCAATGCCAGAATATTAATGATGGCTGATTCTGATTCCGATGCTGTTCTGAATGATTTCCTCGACTCCGGAGCAAATGGACTACTCCTGAAATCAGCTCACCAAATTGAGCTTGTTGATGCAGCAAAGAAAGTAGCCTCCGGCGAAAACTTTTTGGGGAAACAATTCTCTAAAATGATGACACGTGAATACCTGCGGCTAGCCAGATTGAAAAAAGGGAAAAAACAGATTACTCGTCGTGAGAAAGAAGTCCTGTCTCTGTTAATAGAAGGAATGACAAGTTCTGAGATCGCAGAAAAATTATTCATCAGCCCCAGAACGGTCGATAAACACCGTACTAATCTCCTCAAAAAGCTCGGTCAAAAGAACACTGCCGGGCTTGTTAGATACGCCCTACAGAATAAAAACCTGGTTTAAAACTAAATATTTTCTGTCATTTCGATCCCGAGAATTCGGGAGAGAAATCTAATGATTTGGCGTTGTTTACACTTTGCAGATTTCTCACTTCGTTCGAAATGACAAAGAAATTTTAAACGAATCAGTAGCCCGAAATTTCAACTACGTATAAATACGTAGTCAAATTACGTAAAAGCATCTATTGAGCAATCGCAGGCATTAGAGTAAGTTCTAACTGCAAATGGGGTAATAGCCGTCTGTAGATGATATTAGCCGTCGACCATTGATTTGGGGACGGCTTTTTTATTTTTGTTATACTTGGAGAAAATATTTTCATGGATATCAAAATAGACGAAAGTAAGCTTACTGAAGCTCCAGGCATTTTTAAAAGGGTTCTTAATGCAATTCTTGCCGTTGTTTATGCTATACTATTAACTCAGATTATTCTTTTTACTTTAACCAGGATCTCGGTTTTTCCACATTCAGTAATAATTCTTTTTGATAATTATTACTTCCTTGGAGCTTTAGGAATAGCCGCCATTTTTGGTTGGATCTATGGTAATGGATTTCATGGATGGCTCAGAAACAAAATGGAAGACTGGAATCTTTGGGGATTCTGAAATTGACAGGGTTTATTCTTTATGTTCAGAAAGCTGCTTCAACTTTACTTCTCTCAGCTCATTCATATAGTTCTGGTCGTCCACCATGCCTGATAAGGCAAATAAGTCATAAGCTGCACCAAGAAAGAACGCGCCTCCCGTGAATAACCATCCTATTCCGGTTCCGATTCTACCCAAATAGAATCGGTGAAGTCCAAGAGTACCAAACCCACCGAAAAACCAAAGCAGGTAAGCGATCGCTTTCGATTTTTGTGCAGAACTGTATTGGTTCACCACAACATTCCTGACTTTTCTTTTCTTACCACCCGTCTTAGAAATAAACTCTTTGATGCTTTGCAGAAGTCGCTTTGCAAAGCGTTTTAACTGAACATGACTGGTGGTTTGGATTTCCAGTTCTCCGGAAATCATTTCCTCCTCAAAGATGAATTCATCCATCAGCTTATTCAGATCAATAGTACCACTCTGAAAAGCATTAATCTTACGATTCAGGTTCTTAAGTGAATCTGAAATGGTGATAGCAAGACTGCTGGTGCGAACCGATTCTGTTTCATCCAGCTCAGAAAGTAACCCTTCATATCTTCTGGATGCTTCCTCAAAAACCTGTCGGGCTTGTGCCACTAATTCAAACTGATCTGCTTTTTTCAATGGTGCTGATTGTATTCGGGGATTTTAACTGTTGAACTCCTTCGTCTTACAAGAAAATAAGTTTCTAAGTAAATATCGATTGAATGTACCAAATAAAAAACCCCGCACATTACCCATGTGCGGGGCCTCTAATTTCTTTTGTAGCGTGGGGCGGAATTGAACCGCCGACCTCACGATTATGAGTCGTGCGCTCTAACCATCTGAGCTACCACGCCGTGTCTTTTCGCAAAGAGCACCAAATATAAGGCTTTCCTCACTTAGACGTAACAATTTTTTGGTTAAATCTTCCAAATCTCATTTCTAAGTTTGTTACCTTCAATTTTATCATTTGAACGCAGGCTAACAACAGATAATGGCACAAAAGATTACAAAAAGAGAACAGGATTATTCGCAGTGGTACCTGGATGTAGTAAAGGAAGCAAAACTCGCAGAACATTCACCTGTTCGCGGATGCATGGTGATTCGACCTAATGGAATGGCACTTTGGGAAAATATGCGTGAAGGTTTAGACACCATGTTCAAAGAAACCGGTCATGAGAATGCCTATTTCCCTCTTTTCATCCCAAAATCTTTTCTAAGTAAAGAAGCCCAGCATGTGGAAGGCTTCGCTAAAGAATGTGCAGTGATTACCCATAGCCGTTTAAAAGCTGTTGATGGCGGTGTAGAGGTAGATCCTGAATCTAAACTGGAAGAGGAACTGATTGTTCGTCCTACTTCTGAGACTATTATCTGGGATACCTACCGAAACTGGATTCAATCCTATCGTGATCTTCCGATTCTCATCAACCAATGGGCAAATGTGGTTCGCTGGGAAATGAGAACCCGTCTGTTTCTGCGGACCATGGAGTTTCTCTGGCAGGAAGGTCACACCGCTCATGCTACTAAAGAAGAAGCGGTAGAAGAAACCCTACAGATGTTAGAAGTCTATCGCACCTTTGCGGAAGAATATATGGCCATGCCAGTGATCACCGGAGTAAAAACGGAAAGCGAACGTTTTGCCGGCGCCGAAGACACCTATTGTATCGAAGCGCTGATGCAGGACGGGAAAGCTCTCCAGGCCGGAACATCTCACTTTTTAGGCCAGAATTTTGCCAAAGCCTTTGATGTAAAATTTCAGGATAGTGACGGTGATCATAAGCTTGTTTGGGCGACCAGCTGGGGCGTTTCAACACGCTTGATTGGCGGATTGATCATGACTCACTCTGATGATCAGGGATTAGTACTTCCTCCAAAACTGGCTCCAACCCAGGTAATCATTGTTCCGATCTACCGGGATGACGAACAACGAGCTACGGTACTGGAATATGGAGATTCCATCTTCAACGAATTGAAAGATCTTGGAATCCGTGTAAAACTGGATGACCGTGACAACTATAAACCAGGCTTCAAATTTGCTGAGCACGAAGCTGCAGGAATTCCTCTCCGAATTGCTATTGGTCCCCGCGATGTTGAAAAAGGAAATGTGGAACTGGCACGACGTGACACTAAAAATAAAAGCTTCGAATCCAGAGATGGAATTGGAGAGCTTGTTCAAGATCTTCTCGAAACTATTCAAACAGACCTTTTTGAAACCGCTAAAAAGCGTCGGGATGAACTAACTTCCGAGGTGGAATCCTATGAGGAGTTTAAATCAGTTCTGGAAGAAAAAGGTGGCTTTATTTATGCTCATTGGGATGGAACTGCTGAGACTGAAGAATTGATCAAGAACGAAACGAAAGCCACTATTCGATGCATCCCGCTAACCGAAGGTGAAGCTGGGAAATGTATGGTAACCGGAAAACCGTCCAACCAAAAAGTGTTGTTCGCAAAAGCTTACTAAACCAATTCCATGAAGATACCACACTCATATCAGTTATTTACTGCCGAAGGTAGTCGGAAACTGGATGAGGGTACCATATCCGAATTTGGAATCGATGGCTTCACTTTGATGGAAATTGCCGGAACACGTGCCGCTGATTTCATTCTTCAACGTATTGAACCTGGTACTCACGGCCTATTTATTTGTGGAAAAGGAAATAATGCCGGTGATGCACTGGTTGTTGCCAGAATTCTGAGTGAGCATTCAATCCAATGTTCGGTTTTATTTATTTCGGGGATGGAGGACCTATCTAAAGATTGTACCAAAAATCTGGAACTCCTTCGTAAGCTCAATCATGAAATTCATTTCTATTCTTCCTTTGATGAATTACCATCTGCCACAACTTTCGGTTTCATTGTGGATGGTATATTGGGAACCGGACTTAATTCTGAAGTCCGTTCTCCATATAAAGAAGTCATAGAATGGGTGAACAATCAAAGCACCCCGGTTTTCGCGATGGATATCCCTACCGGATTGAATGCAGATTCCGGTGAGGTTTTAGGTGCAGCAGTTGAAGCAGACTACACTCTTGCCTTTGGGACGCTGAAACAGGGTTTCTTCATGAATTCAGGCTATGAGTATTGCGGAGAGGTTATTTTCTGCGAGCTTCCTTTTCCATCAACATTCAAAAACTCCAACACTTACCTAATTGACGATGAGTGGGTGGACAAGCTTAGTTCTGCATCACCACAGAGAAAGCATAAGTATGAGGGTGGCGTACTCTATATAATAGCCGGATCTGAAGGATTAACCGGAGCAGCAGTTCTTACTGCTAAAAGTGCATGGTCAACAGGACTCGGCGGTGTGGTAATCATCACTCCAAAAGGGTTGCTGGAAATTTTTGAAAAGAATTTAGTCCAGATTATAAAAAAATCGGTCGGTGATTCTACCGACTCTTTTTTCTCTCCGGATCATCTGGATGAAGTGAAAACTATACTTGCAGAGAAACCCGGTTCTCTGCTGATCGGTCCCGGATTAGGAAGACATCCTGAAACGATTAATTTCACAAGAGCTCTTCTTTCTGAGTTCTCCGGAAATGTTGTAATTGATGCAGATGCATTGTTTGCCATTTCTGAGGACGGATTACTAAAAAAACCGAAACAGGCTGAATGGATTATGACTCCTCATCCGGGCGAACTGAAAAAACTTCTGGGAGATAATCTGGAAGATCGACTTAACAGCGCAAAAGAATTAGCCGCTAAACTTGAGGCCACAATTCTTACCAAAGGACTTCCATCTATGGTTGTAAATAAGAATCAGGCCTTACTCACCGGATATGATACGCGTATATTTTCGCGCGCTGGCTTTGGGGATATACTGGCAGGAAAAACGGCAGGATTCTGGCTTAAGGAAAAAAATCAGGAACTTGCGGCAGTTTTTGCACTTTTAGATGGAAAAGAAAAAGCAGACCATCATATATTAAGCTCCGATCAACCATTGGAACCATTGGATCTTATTTAAAGACACTATCATCAAGACACTTCTATTTAAATACAGAAAACTCACGGCTACACTCTTCGTTCTTGTGACCGTAGTAATTCTTGTGGGCATGCTATTTCCGGCAGACAGCTTTTCCAAAATCGATATCTGGAGCTATGACAAAATATGGCACTTATTAGCTTTCGCAGCATGGACTTTTCTATTTGGGGTTGTCCGAGCCGTTTGGAACCAAAAAAAGCCTAATTTGTTCATCGTTTTTGCCCTGGGTCTTTTTTACGGGTTATTGATAGAAGTCTTACAGTTTATGCTTCCTACTAATCGTAGTCCTGAACTATATGACTTCATTGCCGATGCACTTGGCTCAGGATTAGCAGTTTTGCTCCTCAAGCCAGTATTCAAAAGAATGTTTGACGATTAGCTCCTCCCTGCATGTTAATGTGATATTATCAGGCATGCAGCTTCTGTTTCTTGATACAGGCATTAATAAAATAAAGAGAGGTGCATGATGATTAAGAAGAATCCAAAAGCCGATTTACGCTCTAAACATACAATTTTCGTCCAACTGGGAATCATTTGTTCGCTGTTATTTATGATAGCTGCGACAAACATGAATATAAAATCTCAGGTAGACAGTACTCCTGAACCAATCCCAGAGCCTGATATTGATTTAATTGATATTCCTCCGATCATTCCACCAGATACTCCTCCTCCGCCCATGAGGCCATCTGTATTCAATCCTATACCAAATGATAATCCAATTGAACCGGATCCTATTGATTTTGATCCCATTGAGTTTGATGGCCCAATCACTGGACCACCACCAATTATTCAAAACGACACTTTTGAATTATTACCTGAAGTTATGCCAACTATGAAAGGGGGGCTTGAAAAACTATACCGGGAAATTGAATATCCTAAACAAGCTATGCAAATTGGAATTGAAGGCAGAGTTGTAGTACAATTTATTGTTAACAAAAAGGGTGAGGTTGAAGAACCGGTAATACTCCGTGGAATTGGTGGCGGTTGTGACGAGGAAGTATTGCGCGTGATCAAGCTAATGAAATTTACGCCGGGCATTCAAAATGGTAATTTTGTTAAGGTAAAGATGGCTCAAACCATAACTTTTAAGCTTCAAAATTAAGTAGATAAACGAAATTCACATTAATTTCGTTACAAAAGAGTAATTATAAAATAAATGACTTGCGGACTTAGTAAAAAAACCCGTTCTTTTTTAGTCCCTAAAAATCATTTGAAATCAGGATAAAATATGGTTAACGAAAGAAAACAGGCAGGAGTAGATTTAAGAAGATCCTATAACATTCTTCTTCAATCTGGTCTTATTATCGCCTTACTATTTATCATTGGTTTGGTTCGCATCAACTTATATAGCGAGCCACCAGCTCCGCCTCCGGTAGAAGAACAAGAAGAAATTATGATGGAGGAAGTAATCCAAACCAAGCAAATTGAAACTCCACCCCCACCACCTCGTCCACCGGTGCCTGTAGAAGTACCTAACGATGAAATTATTGAGGATGAAATTTTGGATTTGGATGCAGAGCTAGACCTTGACGGTCCGCTTGACCTTCCACCTCCTCCTCCACCATCTGATGATGATGAAGAAGATTTCTTTGTTGTGGTAGAAACTATGCCCCAATTGAAGGGTGGACTTGCTGACCTTCAAAGAAAAGTAAAATATCCCGAAATGGCTCGTAGAGCTGGTATTGAAGGACGTGTTACTGTTCAATTCATCGTGAATGAGCAAGGTAAAGTTGAGAACCCACGTGTTATTCGTGGTATCGGTGGTGGCTGTGATGAAGCAGCTCTTGAAGCAGTTAGACAAGCAAGCTTCTCTCCAGGTATGCAGCGTGGACGCCCAGTGCGTGTACAATACAGTTTACCAATTGTATTCAGACTGCAGAACTGATAAGATTAGCTGTTCGAAATTCAAGGCGTGATTTTTTAATCACGCCTTTTTTTATACCATTAATTTTTCGAACTGATTCAATACTTCTTTAAGATTGTAAAAACCCACTATTTCTTTTGCCTTCGACAATTTTACCCATTCCATTTTTTCGATGCCCTCACTCCTTTGCGGTTGTAAGTGCTGTGGTCTTGGGTAAATCATAGCATACCAATAAGTAGTTTTTCCATAATGCTTTTTCTTTTCATTATACTCATGATAAGTAGTTCCTAATGATGAGATAATCACAGGAAGTTCAGAACCTGTTTCCTCAGCCACTTCTCTGGCGGCACACATTGGGATAGATTCTCCCTTTTCGAGTTTACCTTTTGGAAGGTCCCAAAGTCCGTTCCGGTGAATCAACAGTACTAAAGGGTTTTCAGGTTCAGCTTTAACCTGATAAAGAACTCCTCCAGCTGCAATGATAGGTTTAGGCATCTGAATTTTTTTCAGATTCTTCTGAAGCAGCTGTATCACCTTTTTTTAACTCGTCAGCGTAATTGAGCCTTAATGTAGTAAGGGTCTGATCCAGATAACCTTTTAATTCCTTTGGTAAATTTCCTGATGTATATTTCTCAAGTGCGTTTAAAGTATCAATAGCATATTTCGCTGAAGAAAGATCTCTTTCCATTTCATCGGTGGCTGGATTCTTGATTTTTCCTAATCCCATCATTCCAATTTGTAGATGCTGCTGTATCAACATCATAAATAATAATTGGTCTTGTTGATCCGCATTTAAATTTTCTCCACTAATCATGTTCGTAACCTTTTTTGGTTTTTTTGAGTTTAAACTTTAAGGGGATTTAAAATTAATAAACTTCTTTTTTCTTTACCTTGTCTGCCCCAGATAAACAAGATTTACATCTATAAAATATGGCCATTATTAAGCCTTTCAAAGCGTGGAGACCAAATGAGGAAATTGTGCATGAAGTTTCCTCTGTTCCTTATGATGTAATCAATACCAATGAAGCCTTAGAACTGGCTGAAGGAAAACCGAATAGTTTTCTTCATGTTATCCGACCTGAAATAGATCTGCCCAAAAATACAGATATCCATGCAACCGAAGTCTATGAGCAGGGAAAGAAAAACTTATCCGAACTTTTGAGTTCACCTTCTTTTTTCCAGGAAGAAGCCGATGCTCTTTATATTTATCGATTGAGTTGGAATGGGAATTCTAAAACAGGAATCTTTGGATGTGTTAGTGTAAAGGATTACGATCACGAAATTATACTCAAACACGAGTTAACCCGACCAGAAAAAGAAGATGACCGCACCAAGCATATTCTAACTCAGCAAGCTCACGCTGAGCCGGTGATGCTCACATACAGAGACAACGATCTGATTAATAATCTTATAAAAGATCATTGTAAATCAAACAATCCGCTGTATAATTTCACAACTAATGATGGTGTACAACATACTTTTTGGAAGGTTGATGAGGTTACAGCGTTGGTTCTTGCATTTACTGATATACCAAAGTTATATATAGCGGATGGCCACCACCGTTGCGCCAGTGCAGCAAGAGCTGCTCATGAGATGGAGTCACAAAATCCTACTCATAATGGTACTGAGGAATACAATTTTTTTCCGGCTGTTTTATTTCCAACATCAGAAACTAAAATACTTGCCTACAACAGGGTTGTTCATTCACTTCCTAAGAATTTCCTTCTGAATTTGAAAAAAGATTTTGACCTTATAGAAAACATTTCTCCTATTCCTTCAGAAAAAGGAACTATTTCATTATATATGAATGGAACATGGTTTGGTTTAAGACTTCCGGATTCAGCCAAGAAAAATGCTGCTGCTGCTCTCGATGTAGCTCGTCTACAGGAATTCATCCTGGAACCTTATCTGAATATTACTAACCAAAGAACCGATAAGAATATCGATTTTATAGGCGGAATAAGAGGCCCCAAAGAATTAGAAAAACTTGTAGATTCAAGGAAAGCAGAATTGGGCATTAGTATGTTTCCCACAAGTATCAATGAACTTATTGGCGTTTCTGATGCAGGTTTATTGATGCCCCCAAAATCAACCTGGTTTGAACCAAAGCTTAGATCAGGTGTTTTAATTCACACATTTTAATCATCACTCAAACTCAAAAATTAAATGAAACGAGTACACAATTTTAGTGCAGGACCTGCAATTCTGCCTTTAGAAGTTCTAAAAAAAGCACAAGAAGAGTTCATCGACTATCAGGGTACGGGATCTTCCATCATGGAAAAAAGCCACCGTGGTCCTGAATATACCAAAGTTGACGCTGAGGCAAGAGAACGTCTTTCCAACATACTCGGTCTAGGTGATGATTTTGAGATTATGTTTCTTCAGGGTGGGGCCAGCACCCAGTTTTTCACTGTCCCTTTTAACTTTTTAAGTGAAGGTGAAACTGCTGATTATATCAATACCGGGGCATGGTCTAAGAAGGCTATAAAAGAAGCCAAGACCTTTGGTAATGTTCATGAAGCGTTCACCAGTGCTGATTCTAATTTCAACCGCATACCTGGTGCTAATGAATTAGATTTATCTGCTGATGCTAAATATGTACACATAACCTCTAATAACACTATTTTTGGGACTCAGTTCGCTACAGAACCAGAGACGAACGGTATACCTTTAGTTTGTGATGCGTCCTCAGATTTTCTTTCTCGCCCTATCGATCTAGATAAATATGGAATCATTTACTCCGGAGCTCAAAAGAATCTGGGACCAGCTGGTGTAACAGTTGTTATCGTAAGAAAAGATTTCCTTGCCAAGGCTAATAAATCTGGTGTACCTACTATGGTTGACTACAATACACACGCAAATGGAGCTATGTTCAATACTCCTCCTACTTTTGCTGTATATATGGTGAATCTGGTTCTGGAATGGATTGAAGGAAAAGGCGGACTTGAGTATTTCAAAACTTTCAATGAAGACAAAGCTGCACTGCTTTACAATGAAATTGACTCAGATGACTTTTACAGAGGTACGGCTGAGTTAGCTTCCCGTTCAAATATGAATGTTTGCTTTCGATTAGGATCCGAAGATTTAGAAGCAGAGTTCCTTAAAGAAGCTGCAACTCATGATTTGGTTGCTTTAAAAGGTCACCGAAGTGTAGGTGGAATCCGTGCCAGTATCTATAATGCTTGTCCACGGGAAAGTGTTGAAACTCTGGTTAACTTCATGAAAGAGTTCCGTACTAAGAAAGGGTAATTTTTTATAACCGTAGTGGTAGTTCATGAACTACTACTACGGTATATTTTAATTTCACAAAATACCGATCATTGTGAGAAAATGATCGATAGAATTGGGTACGAATATAAACATATAGATAACTCCCCAGGCTGCACCTCCTATATGTGCTTCATGATTAACCTTCCCTTCTTTTTTGCTTGCCCAGATACTGTATCCGATAAATAAGAAACCAAAGATAAGAGCCGGAATTCCAATCGGAATAAACATTAGATATAATTTTTCGAACGGGTAGAGAATTATAAAAGCAAATAATACACTTTCTACTGCTCCTGAAGCACCAATAGTGGCATACTCCGGGTTATTTTTATGCCTTATTAATGATGGAATTGAGGATGCAAGCAATCCGGTAAAATAGAGTATGACAAAATGTTCTCTTCCAATGGTTTGTTCTAATACCGGACCAAAGAAAAATAGGGTGATCATATTGAAAGCGAGATGAGTCCATCCGCCATGCAGAAAGCCAGATGTAATCAATTCATACCAGGTATTCTGCCGCATAGTTCTGTAAGGCATAAACATTCCTGTTTCCATAATTTTTGGAGCAGAAAATGCGGCTAATGAAACCACGACATTGATTGCAATTAAAATAAGAGTAACTGACATCAGAGCTTGTTGGAAAGTTAAATTTTAAAAAAATTAAAATAGATAGAATAATATTCTTAATGATACTACAATAAAAAAAGCCTCTCTTTAAAAAAGAGAGGCTTACCATTATAAAAGATACCTATTATTTATCGGCTGGAACTTCCTGACTTTGTGCAGGTAACTGAGTGGAAATCAAACTCATGATTTGATTTAGCTGAGCTTTCATCTCATCAATCTCATCCACTTTCGCCTGAAGAATATTATTTTCAGCTTCCAGATTATCAATTTTTGTATTCAACTCTTTAACTGCCTCAATAAGAACGGCTACCATCTGTGAGTAATTAACCGATTTCATTCCCTCTTCATCGGTATGTACAAACTCCGGATAAAGTTTTTCTACTTCCTGTGCAATTACTCCAATTTGGTTATCCTGAGTTTTATTTACATCTGCCCAGTTATAGCTTACTCCACGAAGTTTTAACGTATTATCCAGTGCATTTTGAAGTGGCTGAATATTCGTTTTTAGACGACGGTCAGAAGTTTCTGTCAATGATGTAACGGTAATACTTCCGCTTGATCCATTTATATCAACTGTTTTAGTACCTCCTACAAACATTTCCAACAGAGGTCCTCCGGAAGCTTCATGATTAAGTACAAATCCATCTGTATATGAATCCTGGCCACCGCTGATTCCTCCTCCTGTAATTCTATTGAATTGATCACTAGCCAAATCTCCGGCAATTTCCAGGGTAGCTGCTTTTAAAGCTCCTACTGTATTTATATCTCCGTTATTACCATTAATTAATACCGTTTCAGAGACAACAGACTCACCTGCTATATCTGTTTTAACTATTGAAATATCTGCCCATTCATTTGTTCCATCGGAACCAACACTCATGTTAAAATTATTTCTGTACCATCCACTTCCATCAGGAGTACTTCCATACATCGCAAAAAATGGAAGATCATTATCATTCCAGTTTTGTCCTCCAATCTGAAAGTTCGGTGTATCATCGCCATTAAGGAAAAGCTCTCCGGACTCTCCAGTTGGATCACTGCCCTCAGCATTATTTACCACATTGAAGTTTATTGCTCCGGCTTTATCTGCTTTTTTACGCTCAAGAGAATTCATGGTAAACCACGCTCTTCCTCCTTCTGACGCATTTCCGATACCAAATTCTAATGGAACATAAAATTCCCCATTCTCAGAAATATCCATATAAAGACGTCCCGGATTTATACCCGAAGCTTGTTCTCCATTTGTATAGTTTTCAGTGGCTACCTGCATTCCACCTTTATTATACCAGTTATATACAGCTCCTTCATCGGCATCATTGCCAAATTGTAATACACCACGGGATAGCACTGAGAAATTACCATCCTGATCTGAATATCTTTGATAACCGGCATAGAATGAGCTGTTTCGTTGATAACTAACCTCGGGAGCAGTTGCAAAAAATAATGAGTCCAGTGTAGAGCCATTTGCACTTCCACCTCCCACAGATCCACCGTTATGAATTAAAGATCCATTAATAACTACATCACCATTCAAAATTGCTGCTGTATCAGCTTCTGCAAAAATTGCAATGTTTGAAGATCCGTTTCTAGCTTCGGCACGGAGCCCAACATTTTTTGTTTCTCCACTTGCAACAGCTTCTGCACCGGTATTTTCCGTAGAAGAACCAAAAGCTTCAGCTCTCATACCAATATTTCGTCCATCAGCAACGGTTCGGGCAGTACCAATCAATCCGAAGTTTCTCAGACTCCCTGTTTCACCAGTAGTTACCCCTTCAGCACCTACATTACCATTCAGATTCCCATAAGATTGAAAATAACCGCCTACATTGAATGAACCAAAATCACCATTTTCCGGATCTGTTTCAGATTCACCATTTCCATCACCGGCAGCAAGCCCAACAACCCCCTGATTAAATTTTGCTTTAGAAGCGGCTTGCCCGTAGACACCACGTCGGTTACCTCCCGTTGCGTCAAAGTTTACTGCTCCACCAAATAATCCAACGTGCTGGCCTGTTCCGAGACCATTTGCCATACCAAATGTTCCTCGCTGATTTTGTGAATTTGAAGCATCACTTATTGCTTCACCCCATACAGCACCATTAAATCCTGTCGACTTACTGAATACCTGAAATGGTTTTGCAGTGGTACTACCTTCAATATTAATTATAAAAGAAGAGTCTGTATCAGCAGTATTAAGATTTAGATTTAATGGAAAATCTCCAACACTTCCACCTCCATTCACCACATTCTCAGCTAACAAGGCATATGGTACCGATAGAAGTTGTGTAGCACCGAGGCTCTCGAAGGCATCTCCACCCGCAGGATCAACTTCTAACTTAACAAAGTGATCTGCGCCAGACCAGTTTACTTCACTAAAAGAAGTTTCTGGTGCTGTTCCCTGACCAATAACTATCTGAAATAATCCAACTGCACTTGTAGTTACGCTGTGTGTTTCCACGTAACTTGCTTCCCCGGTATCTGATCCTTCCAGAATACTTATTCGGATACTAATTTCCTGATTTATTAAAGGTAAACCGTCGGAACCACGTGCTATCGCCTGGAAGTTAAACCCTTGTGGGACTTGAGCATATACGTCTACAGAAAGCAAACCTATAAACAACAAAATTGCTGCGAATTTTATCTTATTAAACATCTTAGAATTATTTGATAATTATTTGATTAAAATCATTTTTTTAGTGGAAACTATATTTCCATCTGAAATAAGTCGATAGAAATACATTCCACTTGAGTAGGAAGAAGCGTCAAAACGGACAGTATGGTACCCGGCTTGTTTATTCTCATCTACCAATACTGCAACTCTCATACCAATAGAGTTGAATACTTCCAGTCTAACATTAGCACGCTCAGGAAGAGAAAACTCGATATTTGTAGATGGATTGAACGGATTCGGGTAGTTCTGATTAAGCTTTAATTGCTTAGGTAAGTCATTTCCTAATGGCTCATTTGAAGTTAAAACACCACCATTTATTCCTGCAAAACCAGCAGTAAAAGAGAATGAATCGGAAGCGAAATCCCCTGAAACTACTTCGCCTAAAGAAAATGCCAAAGATATATTCCCGTTTTGTTGAAATCCTGAGAGAGGAGAAATAAGCGTTTGTGCATTTGCTGCAGAAAAGAATAACGCTAATAAAATGATCCCCGAAAAAGCCCTAAATTTTTTTATACCCACTATAAAATTTGATTAGTTACAATTAAATAACTCGATTTTTTTATTTGTAATCAAATTAAAATATGATCAAAAAGTAAAAATTTTAATATGTAAAATAGTTCGAAAAAAACGAAAAACTTAAACGTGTTTACAAGAGTCAAAAAGATTTTCTGGAATATAAAACCTATATTAAATACGACTAACAAATTAGGTAATTACATTTCAGGTGTTCAAAAAAGGAAGAGCTTTTTCTATATACAAGCTATTATCAGCTCTATGTGTAGTTTTCTTTACTATGCATACGAATTTTATATATGGTCAAGACCTTGAAGCTGTAGTTTCTAAAGAAGATGAAATCAGCAGTTTAAATAATCAATTTATACAAGCTAATGATGATACTGTAAGATACTTTGTATCTATGCAGCTGTACTATCTGTATATAAATGATGACACTCAACTCGCCCTTGAAGCTGCTAAACAAGCGCACAAATACGCACAACAAATTGACCTGACAGATAAAATTATTATGAGCCGCCTATATTTAGGCTATGCTTATTTTAAACAAGCTAAATTTGATGAAGCTCTGGAAAACTATTCTATAGGACTTCACCTTTATCAGAATTCTAACAAAACTAATATTTCCAGATTGATAAACTTCAATTTAGGAGTCGCTTATCTTGATCTGCATATGTATGAAACCGCTGAAGGTTTTCTTGAAAAAGCAAAAGTAGAGTTTGTAAATAACAGAAATAAATCTCTGCCAATATATGAGTTATTCAGAGTTAATTTATTGGAGGGAGACACTACTACAGCCGTTGCCTATCTGGAGGAGTTTGCAAATTATATACCAGATAATGAAATGGCATTAAACCCTGATTATCTCTTTCACTATGCTGTATTATCTGAGGCATATGTGAACCTTGGTTATTTTGATGAAGCTAGAGATTTGCTGAAGCGAGTTACACCCTACATCAATAAACATAACCGAAGGTACTATCGAGGGATAATTAATTTTTCACGATCATTACTCTTAAAAAATGATGGTGATTTAAATGGAGCAATTGAACATGCAATGATTGCATTAGACCTTTTTGAACTCCAGAAAGAAAACTTCTATTTAACTAAATCACTCGAGCTCCTATCAAATCTTTACTCCCAAAAAGAGAACTTTCAACAAGCATATTATTACTTATCCAAATATGAAGTTCAGAAAAATAATTTATTAAAAGCGAGGCAGTTTGCAATTCAAAACCGCCTCTCAGACCAGATTCATGAAATAGAAAAAGCAGAGTTTGAACTAAATGCAGCTGAAGAACGGCTTAAAGAAAGACAGATTTACTTTTCAATTGTTTTGGTTCTTTTTTTGATAGCTCTTTTACTTGCTATAGGAGCTTATCGGTTAATGAAACTACGTGATGAGTCTTCAAAAGAAATAATTCGAATTAATGAGGAAAAAAACCATTTCATTGGTGCTGTCTCTCATGATTTAAGAAGTCCTCTCAATTCAATAATGGCCTTATCAAGCCTAATGATTGATGATTCAGAAAGCTCAGCTAAAGAAATTAATGAGTATAGCTCCATAATCCTTAATTCCAGTAAAAGAATGGAGGGCTTGATAAGTAATATGCTGGATGTAAATAAAATTGAAACCGGAAATGCTAAGTTAATACTGTCACCTACCTCTATTAAAAGTGCCGTTGTAGAGATTGCCGAATCTATATTTTTTTTGGGGGCTGAAAAAAATATTAAAACTGACATCAAAATTGAGGAAAATCTACCGGATGTACTTGCTGATTATGATGCAGTTCAACGAGTGCTCGAGAACTTAATCAGTAATGCATATAAATTCTCCCCCAAAGAAAGCACGGTCGCCATTTCGGCCATAAAAGAAGGCAACCAGGTTCAGGTTGCTATTAGCGATCAAGGACCGGGCATGTCCGAATTAGATCGCTCTAAACTTTTTAAAAAGTTCGAAAAATTATCTGCATCACCAACAGGCAATGAAAAATCTACCGGTCTTGGGTTATTTATTGTGAAGAACTTAGTTACTGAAATGAATGGTACTATATTGGTTGAAAGCGAGTTAGGTAAAGGAACTACATTTAAGGTACTTTTTAACATCGCCTGATTTCTATTTTCTCAATTTGAGGATATATTTACTGAACGGCTAAATTATCATCTACTATTTATGAATCGTTTATCATCCTCTGCGTTTTTGTTGGCGATACTTTTATTTTTTAGTGCTTGCGGTGTTACAAACCGCACCAATTCAGGTATTTCAGGTTCAAATTCATCCCGCTCATCAGACATTAGTGCAATTGAAACCGGCGTGGCAAGTTGGTATGGACCTGATTTCCATGGCAGGCAAACTGCAAATGGAGAAAAATATGATATGAATGGGATCACTGCAGCACACCGCACCTTACCATTTAATACTCAGGTTCTGGTAGAAAATCTGGACAACGGAAAAAGTGTTCAGGTTAGAATTAATGATCGCGGACCTTTTGCAAAAGACCGGATTATTGATCTCTCTAAAGGAGCCGCTGAAAAAGTAGAAATGATTGGTCCGGGTACTGCAAGAGTTCGAATCTATATCGTTGGGGGAGCTGAAAATCTGCCCGATAACATTAAGAAAGCTCAATATACTGTACAACTAGGATCATATACTGACAGAGCTACAGCAGAAAAAAAATCCGATGAAATCAGAAGCAGTTATGTCGAAGAAGTTACAGTTAAAGGAAAAAAATACTACCGGGTATATTTCGGTGATTTCTACAATCCAGCTATCGCCCTTGAAGCTCAACAACGTCTGGAAGGTCTGGGTCATGAAGGCTTCGTAAAACAAAAAGGAAACGATTAATTTCTTCGGGATTGATTGATGGTTGATTTAGGTTATGTGCCTGAATTAAAGATCATATATCTATGAAGAAAAAGATTATTGTTATTGGAAGTGGCTTTGGAGGCTTAGGTGCTGCATCCCGTCTACTCTCAGCGGGACATGACGTTACTATTTTAGAAAAGCGAGATAAATTAGGTGGACGTGCATACGTATACGAGCAAAATGGGTTTAAATTTGATGGAGGTCCTACCGTTATCACCGCTCCATTTATGTTTGATGACATTTGGAAAGCTGCAGGTAAAAAACGATCTGACTATGTTGAGTTTGTTCCTTGCGATCCTTTCTATCGAATTTTTGATCACCATGGTAAGAGCTTTGATTATAATAATGATCATGAGTTCACACTTAAAGAAATTGAAAAAAGAAGCCCCTCTGATACGGAAGGCTACGAGAAGTTTCTAGGTACTACGAAAGCTATTTTTGATAAGGGGTTTACCGAACTTGCAGATCAGCCGTTCCTCAAGTTTACCGATATGCTGAAGGTGGCACCTGATTTAATCAAACTCCAATCCTATAAAAATGTGTACAAATATGTATCACAGTTTATCAAGGATGACTTTCTTCGCCAATGTTTCTCTTTCCACCCTCTGTTAGTTGGTGGGAATCCTTTTGATACAACTTCCATCTATGCAATGATCCATTATCTGGAACGGGAATGGGGAGTTCATTATGCAATGGGAGGAACCGGAGCTATTGTAAATGCTTTTGAGCAGTTAATCACAGAACAGGGTGGAAAATTCTATTTAGAAGCTGAAGTAGATGAAATCCTGATTAAAAACGGAAAAGCAATTGGAGTTCAACTTAAGGATGGTGAAAAGCTGGACGCAGATATTGTGGTGTCTAATGCAGATGTAGGTTTTACTTACAAAAATATGATCAAACAAGAGCACCGCCGAAAATACACAGACCGTAAAATTGATCGAACCAAATACAGCATGTCGTTATTTGTGATCTATTTTGGGACTAAAAAACGATATTTAGACTCCGGACTGGCACATCATAACATCATTCTTGGAAAGCGTTATAAAGGATTACTTGATGATATTTTCCATAAAAAGCATGTTGCAGATGACTTCTCCCTCTATTTACACATGCCAACCATAACAGATTCAAGTATCGCGCCGGAAGGTCACGAAGGCTTTTATGTCCTCTCCCCTGTCCCGCATTTAGATAGCGGCACGGACTGGAATGAATTTGCCCCGAAATACCGGGATGCAATCATGAATTTCCTTGAGGAAAACTACCTTCCTGATTTACAGGAAAATCTGGTCGCCGAACATTACATTGATCCGCTCCACTTTCAGGATGTGCTGAATAGTCATAAAGGATCCGCATTTTCAGTTGAACCGATATTGACTCAATCAGCCTGGTTCCGACCTCATAATAAGTCTGAAGATGTAGACAGCTTATATTTTGTGGGAGCTGGAACACATCCCGGGGCGGGACTTCCGGGTGTTCTTTCATCTAGTATCATCGCTCAAAATTTGATCGGCAAGGCTTAGCCTGGTCCTTTTTTAATTAATCTAATGCTCTTGCTTTTTCGAAAGAAATTGTCTCTTTTCTGAGTCACAAATAGTGGCTTTAAAAAAAGAGGTTTTCGATGAACAAACAAAGAATAGTACTAAGCTTCGCTATCTTAGTGGGGATACTGTTCACAGAGCAAGCCAGAGCTCAAACTCATGCTTCTAATGGCATGGTAGTTTCTACCAGTGATATAGCCTCGCAAATCGGGGTCGATATCTTAAAAAAAGGTGGCAATGCTATTGATGCTTCTATAGCAACTGCATTCGCACTAGCTGTAACCCACCCTCCGGCAGGAAATATTGGAGGTGGTGGATTCATCGTTTTTATGGACTCAGAAGGAACCTCAACCACCATCGACTTCCGTGAAAAAGCTCCTCTTGCTGCTACTGAAGATATGTTTTTAGGAGATGATGGAGAGGTAAAAGATAATTCTAATCACAGAGGCGCATTATCGATTGGGGTTCCGGGTACTGTTGCAGGAATGTATCTTGCTCATCAAAAATATGGCTCTCTGCCCTGGAAAGATTTAGTGGATCCGGCGGTTAAGCTGGCAAAAGATGGTTTCCCTTTAAATTGGATGTTGAAAGATCACGCAGAGCGATACGCGGCTCAGGCAGATGAATTTCCTTTTATGGCTACTTTTTTTGACAATGAGGAAGGCAAACAAGTGGAAGTTGGAGAACTTTGGAAACAACCTGAACTTGGTCACACTTTAGCTCTAATCCGTGATCACGGACATGATGGATTATATAAAGGAGAAGTAGCCAAAGGTATTGCAAAATTCATGCAGGAAAACGGGGGCATGATCACAGAGGAAGACATGGCTGCCTATCAGGCTGTTGAGAGAAAACCTATGAGAGGCACTTACAAAGGATATGACATCATTTCCATGCCTCCTCCAAGTTCGGGCGGAGTAGCCCTGATTGAAATGATGAACATTATGGAGCAGGCTGATCTTGAGGAAATCGAATTCAACTCAACCCAGTATTTTCATTTGGTGGCTGAAGCTATGCGCCGGGCTTATGCTGACCGTGCTCAGTATTTAGGTGATCCTGATTTCAACCCGGATATGCCGTTGGATCACCTAACCTCTAAAGAGCATGCAAAAAATCGATTCGATAATATTGATTTCGAACGAGCATCACCAAGCGACTCTTCCAAATTCGGCCAGATTTATGACGGTACAAACACAACGCACTTTTCTGTTATTGATGAAGAGGGTAATGCGGTTTCAGTTACTTACACTTTGGAGCAAAGTTATGGCTCAAAGATGGGCTCTGAAGAGCTTGGATTTATTTTCAATAATGAAATGGGAGATTTCAATCCTCAAAAAGGGGTAACTAATCGTCGGGGAAGAATTGGAAGTACTCCTAATCTTGTTGAACCGGAAAAGCGAATGCTTTCAAGCATGACGCCTACAATTGTGGCTAAAGATGGGAAGCCGGTATTGATCATTGGCACTCCCGGAGGAAGAACTATTATTAATACTGTTTTTCAAACCGTATTGAATGTTTTGGAATACGACATGCGAATTGACCGTGCTATCGAGGCGGTTAAAATTCATCATCAGTGGTTACCCGACCGTATTCTTTACGAGCAATATCTTATGTCTCCTGATACCAAAAAAGCGCTCGAGACAATGGGACATACCTTACAATCAAGAACACGACTAGGAAACCTTATGGGTATCACCGTCGATCATGAACGCGGATTGATTTTAGGACATTCGGATTCTTCAAGTCCAAATGGAGCTGCAATAGGGTATTAATATTCCCATATAGTTTCAGAAACAAAAAAAGCGAAGACTTCATGTCTTCGCTTTTGAAACAATTTTAATCGTCTCAGCTTACTTAAAGCTATTCTGAAGATCTTCCCAATCTTTAAGGAATCGCGCAAGACCAGAATCTGTAAGTGGATGATTTAACATCGCAGTAATTACATTTAAAGGCATAGTTCCTACATCAGCACCAACTTTAGCACATTCAACTACGTGCATTGGGTGACGAATACTTGCTGCAAGTACTTCTGTTGGATATCCATAGTTGAGATAGATTTGTACGATATCACGGATTAACTGCATCCCTTCTGTAGATATATCATCTAATCTTCCAAGGAAAGGAGAAATATAAGTTGCTCCTGCTTTAGCAGCGATTAACGCCTGTGTAGGTGAAAAACAAAGTGTACAATTCGTTTTGATACCCTCATCAGAAAATGTTTTAATCGCTTTAATTCCGTCTTTAATCAAAGGAACTTTAACTACCACATTATCTGCGATTTTAGCGATTTTTCTTCCTTCCTCCACCATTTCGTTATAGGTAGTTGAAACTACCTCTGCTGAAACATCCCCTTCTACAATATCACAGATCTTCTTGATATGACCTTCAAAATCTCTTACCCCAACTTTAGCGCAAAGACTGGGATTTGTTGTTACACCATCCAGAACTCCCAAGTTATTTGCTTCTTGTATTTCTTCCAGGTTAGCAGTGTCGATAAAAAATTTCATATAAAGAGATTTTGTTGTTCAAATTTAGCGCAAAATACGAAAACTGACCATGCAAATCATTTCAAAATGTAAACTTAACATTGCTTTTTTTTACATCACAGCATTATCGAAAACTGAACTATTTATCGAAATTATGGGTCTTACTATTAAATACACTCAACTACATCAATACAGTGAAAAATATATTCTTTACGGCATTAATTACATCCATTTTGTTCATGGGTTGCGGAAACTCAGAGTCGGGTCAAAACAGAGATCAAAGCGGGGGCTGGGCAGCCGGCGGATTTGGCAGCGCTCAATCAAGAGTCACAAGCGTGGAAACTCAAAATGTTACTTTTAGCTCTATTGCAGATCAGGTTCGTTCATTCGGAACTATTAAAGCGCAGGATGTAATTGCTATTACACCTCAGGTCAGTAATCGTATTACCCGTTTTTATGTAGACTTGGGAGATACTGTTCGTCAGGGACAGCTATTAGCTAAAATTTCTGACGCGACCTTTCGTGACCAGTTGAATCAGGCAAAAGCTCAGCTTGAACAGAGCCAAATTGCAATGCAAAGAGACAGTTCACAGTTCGAACGCCAGAAAACATTATTGGAAAGAGAACTAATTAGTGAGTCAGAATATGATATCGCATTCGCAACCTATCGAAATTCTTTAGCACAATATGAATCTGCTAAAGCACAACTTACTCAGGCTCAGGAGAATTTTAGTTTTACAGAAGTTCGCTCACCAGTTCGTGGGGTAATTATTTCGCGAATCGGGGAGGAAGGTGATATCGCCACTACCGGACAGGCTTTATTTGAGGTGGCAAATCTGGTTGGATACGAAACCCGAATTTTTCTTCCGGTTCAGGATTGGAGATTTATTAAGATTGGTCAACCTGTAAAGCTCCGCGTTTCTAATGAAGCAGAAGCTACAGCTGAAGGTATTGTCTCTAGAAAAAGCCCTCAACTTGATGCAACTACCGGACTCGGTGAAGTAGTAATTACTCTTACCCAGGTTGGAAATTCTATTTATCCCGGTGTACTTACTGAAAATGTAATTGATATCGTGAATAAGCCAAGGGCTATTGTAATTCCAAGAAGCGCTTTGGTTGAAAAAGTTGAAACTGTCGTAGATCCGGAATCAAATACAATTCAATTAGACCGAACCTATTCCGTATTTGTTTCTAAGGGTGATTCTGTTGCTGAATTGCGACAACTTGATCTTGGGATTGAACAAGGCGATCGCCTTGAAGTACTTTCCGGATTACGCCCGGGAGAACAGATTGTAGTTACTGGCCAACAAAGCTTGCAGGATGGAGGAAGAATCCGAGTTGCGACAGGTTCCACATTTTCATCCCCTGAACAATCCCTTACCGATAGACAATCTTCAGCTCCACAACGTGGTTTTGGACAAGGCGGTAATCGTCCTGGTGCAGCAGCCTTTGCAAATATGACCGACGAAGAGCGACAAAAAATGCGGACACGAATGCAAAACATGAGCCAGGAAGAAAGAAGTGCACTCATGGATAGTATTCGTACTGCTAACACAGCTTCAGAATAATATGGGTGGTTTATCAAAGTTAGCGGTACAACGTCCCATTACGTTTTTAATGACCAGCCTGATTTTAATTGGGTTTGGGATCTTTGGGGTTCTACAACTGCGCCTGAATTTATACCCTGATGTTAGCTTTCCAACTATCACCATCTTTACAGGTTATGAAGGCGTAGCTCCTGAAGACATCGAGGCATTAGTTACCCGACCAATTGAAGAACAAGTTGGTAGTATTAGTGGAATCAGAAGAGTACGTTCGCTTTCAAGTCAGGGTGCATCAGTAGTCAAGCTGAATTTCAATTGGGGAACCGATTTGTATGAGGCAGAGAATGATGTTCGAAAACAACTTGGGTTTGTTGAGCGCTCAATTCCGAGAGATGCTGAAACACCTCTTGTATTCAGCTATGACCCGAATCAGGAACCTATTGTAGTTCTTGCTGTAACCTCAGATGTGCGTTCTTCTCGCGACTTAAGAACCTATGCTACTCAGGTTCTAGAGCAAAGAATAGAACGAATTAATGGCATTGCATCAGCTGAAACTTCCGGCGGCTTAGAAAGACAGATCAATGTTGTGATCAACAATGAGAAAATGAGATTGTATAACATCACAATTTCTGAAATTTCAAATCGACTGAATGCAGAAAATATACAAGTTCCAGCCGGACAGTTAACCGAGGGAAATACGGTGTATTCACTCAGGACTATGGGCGAGTTAAAGAGCGTTGAACAGATTCAGAATACTGTCATCGCAGTTAGAGATGGCCGCTCTTTATATCTTAAGGATGTGGCAGATGTACAGGATGGTATCGCTCAGCCAATAGGAAATGTTCAGGTAAACGGTGAGGATGGTATCATTATAAATATTTACCGTCAGAGTGATGCCAATGTAGTTGTTGCTGCTGAAGAAGTAATTAGTAGTCTTGAGGTTATTAAAGAAAGTCTTCCTGTGGATGTAGAGGTTGAAGTACTGACCAATAAAGCCGAGTTCATCAAACTTTCTATCCAGAACTTATTATTGACAGGTTTACAGGCAATTATCCTTGTTGTATTAATTCTTTTGGTATTCCTTAGAAGCGGGCGTTCTGCACTCATTATTGCAATATCGATTCCAGTTTCGATTGTTACCACATTTGCAGTAATGAATTTTGCGGATTTGAGTCTTAACATTATTTCACTTTCCGGACTGACATTAGCTGTTGGTTTAGTTGTTGATGATGCTGTAGTGGTTCTCGAAAATATTTTCAGATTTCGAGAGGAAGGTAAAAACAGAAAAGATGCTGCTATCTTTGGTGCGAAAGAAGTGGCAGTTCCTGTCGTTATTTCTACCCTTACTACCCTTGTAGTATTTCTTCCAATTTTATTCGTACCTGGTATTGCCGGGTTTTTATTCCGCGACTTAGCACTCACTATCTCATTTTCGCTTTCAGTTTCTTCTCTCGTAGCTTTAACGCTTATCCCAATGATGACTTCACAGTTTTTCAGTGATAAAGAATCTTCCTTTCAGGCGAATAACAAGCTTGCCAATTACTTCGGGAATCTTCTAGATCGTTTGGAAAGCCGCTATGCTCGCCTGTTAGATTCAACCCTGCAAAGAAGCGGGTTGGTAGTTCTGGTTTCTGTACTATTCTTTGGAGCCACCCTTCCCATCTTCTATCAATTGGGGGGCGAGTTTTTTCCTCGTGTAGATGAAGGAGCCTTCACTCTCGAAGTAAGCCGTGAAGCCGGAGTAAGTTTGTTAGAGCTGGAGCGATCCTTTAAACAAGTGGAAAGTGTCATCCGAAAGGAAGTACCTGAAGCACGTATGGTTGTTTCAGATTATGGAGATAAAGAAGGCATTGAGGGCGCTGATAACCCCGGAGGATTTACCGGATCGGTCAGGGTTGAATTAGTTCCTTTAAATCAACGTAGCAGAAGTCAGTTTGAGATTGTAAGTGATTTATTAAATGAATTAACTATTGTACCGGGCATTGATGTTCAGGAAATTATCCAGGATCCACTAAGTCCGGATGGTGAAAATGGATTGATCGTTCAGGTATTCGGTTATGATGCAGCCGTGAAAAAAGAATTATCTGATGGGGTTAAAGAACGCATCACTCAAATTGATGGAGTTGTCAGCGCTTATAGTACAGCAGATCAGGGACGACCTGAGCTCAGGCTTATCATGGATCGCGAACGTATCTCTTTGGTTGGAATGACAACCAATCAGGTTGCGAGCTCTGTAAGTGATGCCATTCAGGGAAGCGTTGCTACAAGTTTTGTGGATCAAGGCGTGGAATTTGAAGTGAAAGTAGAACTTGATCCGACACAAAAAGCAGCATCAACAGATTTGGAGAATATCCAGATTCAAACTCCTGACGGTCAATGGATGCCGCTTAGTAATCTTGCAAGAGTTGAACGCTTCACCGGACCCAGTAATGTTACGCGTATCGATCAGGAACGTGTAATCGAGATTTTTACTGAGCTGGATGGTGTGGATTTGAAATCTGCATCAGCCCAGGCAAGACAATTGCTAGATGAAGTTGAATGGCCGGATGGATACCGATATGCACTAGCTGGTTCAGCCGAAGAACAAGCCGAGTCTTTCAACTTTTTATTAATCGCTTTCGCAATTGCCGGCATACTTACCTATATGGTAATGGCATCACAATTTGAAAGTCTTGTTGAGCCTTTCATTATCATTTTTACCATTCCACTAGCACTTTCAGGCGTATTGATTATGCTTGGAATTACATCAACTCCCATTAGTGTAACCTCAATGGTTGGATTGATCCTATTATCGGGTATTGTAGTAAACAATGGAATTGTAATGATCGATTATATAAAAATTCTACAGGCACGTGGGCTTAACAGACATGAAGCCATCCTGCAGGGAGCAACTCGAAGACTCCGCCCGATTTTAATGACTGCACTTACCACAATCCTTTCTATGGTCCCTTTAGCACTGGAGCTGGGTTCTGGATCGGAAACCTGGAGCCCAATGGCCAGAACCGTAATTGGCGGACTAACTATGTCAACTATATTGATGTTGTTTGTAGTACCAAGCATTTACAACTTAGTAAATCAGGGTGTAGCTAAACTTGGGTTTGACGCTATCCATAAACTAGACCCACTCGAAGAAGAAAAACAAGAGGTACCCGCATGAGAAAGTTTTCGCTTACCGGAGGAATTTTAAATCGCCCGATCACGGTGATTATGTGTACGCTTATTGTTGTGGGATTTGGAATTTTTTCCCTCACTAATCTTCGTGTTACACTTTTCCCAAGTCTTAACATTCCTGTGCTAGCGGTTTCTTCAGGGTATCAAAACGTTGCTCCGGAAGATATTGACCGGATTATTGTCACCCCAATTGAAGGGGCTGTAGCAGCTATTGAGGGAATCGAAAGTCTTGAAGCGCGGGTTAGTCGTGGCAATGCTTTTATAATCCTTCGCTTATATGAAGGAACAGACATTCGTAAAACAGAGCTTAAGGTTCAAAAGGCAATCGATCAGATCAGGGCCGACCTACCGGAACAGGCTCAGGAACCTACTATCTTTCAGTTTGACCCCGAGAACCGTCCTATTATGCAGCTAAGTATTAATTCCGGGTTAAAGGGGCTGGATGAACTCCGAAACCTCTCGATCGATGTAGTTGAACCAAATCTGGAACGAATTATTGGACTTGCTTCCGCAGAAACCCGTGGTGGTCTTGAACGCAGAATTTATGTTGACGTCTCACCGATGCAACTTGCACAGCATAATATTGTACCTCAGGAGCTGGAAAATGCAATTCGCAACAATAATACTCAGTTGCCCATGGGTAATGTAATTGCACAAAATATCAGCTATAGTGTTCGGGCCGAATCTATGTACGAAACAGTAGATGAAATTAAAAAAACGATCATCAAAGTCTCTGATAATGGTATTCCAATCAGAGTTGAAGATGTTGCTGATGTTTCTGATGGGTTTACTGAAGTAACCAGTCTGGTTAATGTAAATGGAAATAATAGTGTATCGATTGAAGTTCAAAAGAACTCCGATGCAAATACACTGGATGTAGTAAATGCCGTAAAAGCAGTAGTACCTGAGATTAATGAAATTCTACCTCCGGGAGTGGAGCTTAGAATTCTTTCAGATGAAGGCCGTGCAATAGATGATTCAATTAATAATCTGGCACAATCTTCTTTATTTGCTCTCGTCGTTGTTGTACTGGTTATTCTGATATTTATGGGTGGCTGGAGAATTTCTTTGGTAGTTGCCCTATCCATTCCTGTTTCTATAGCAGCAAGCTTTGCAACCATGTATGCTGCTAACCTTACACTTAATATTTTCACGATTTCGGCCCTAGCTCTTGCAATTGGATTGTTGGTCGATAATGCTATCGTAGTTGCCGAAAGTATCGCCAGAAAGCTCGAAGATGGATTAACCCGATATCAGGCTGCTTTAACTGGCACAAATGAAGTTATCGGACCACTACTTGGATCAACACTAACTACTTTGGGAGTCTTCATCCCCATAACATTAATCACTGGAATTCAGGGAGTTTTCTTCCGTGAGTTTGCCATGACAATCAGTTTTGCAATTGCAATCTCTTTTATTTCTTCAATTATTTTAGTGCCCGTACTTTCTATTTTAGTTTTAGATAGAGATCAATTCAACAAGCGTAGTTTTATGTTCACCGCGCTTCACAAACTGGAAGGCGGTTATAGTTTTATTCTAAGATGGATTTTGAAGCATAAGTGGGTACCAACATTGATTCTCTTAGCTATTGTTGGAGGAACCTTCTTTATGTATCAAAACATCAGTAAGGAAGGCTTTCCTGAAACCGACTCCGGAGAAATTGATGTAGATATCAGCCTGCAGGAAGGAACTAAGCTGATTCGTACCGTTGAAGTTATGGAAAAATTTGAGGAACAACTCCTTCAGAAACCTGAAATCGAAACACTAATTTCTTCCATAGGAAGAAGCAGATGGACCGCTCAATCTAATCGGGGAAGCTTTACCCTTCAGTTAGTTCCGGTTGAGGAAAGGGAAGTAACCAGCAGTGAATTAGCAGCAGCTTTACGACAGGAGTTGGTTGCTCCCGGAGTGGAAGTCAGGGCTTCAGTGGAAGGCGGGGGAATCCGCTTCGGAGGTCGTGGGTTCCGTTCTGGCGGAGGTTCCGTTCGCCTTAGCCTGGTTGGCCCGGAGATGACCGAACTACTTCGCATTTCTAAACAAATTGAAGATAAATTTTTGGAAGATCCGAATATCATTTCAGTAGATAACGGCAGAACTGATCCAACTCCGGAGTTACAGTTTATAGTAGATCGTAATAGAGTTGGAATGATGAATGCAGGAATTAGTGAAGTCGCCGGAAACCTGCGTACGCAAACACTGGGAAATCAAGCAGGATATTTCAGAACCGGTGGCAGAGAAATTCCTATTGAAGTTCGCACTGCTAAAACCGCTTTACAATCACGGGAAGATTTATTCGATTTAGAGGTTTTACAATATGAAGATCAGCGGATTCCTGTTGTAGCAGTAGGCGAATTTACAGAAACTAAAGGAGTTGATTCCTATTCAAAACGAGACCGCGAAATTTTATTGGATGTAAGCATACAATTCGATGGTGACGCCAATGTATATCGCGAGTTAATCACAGATTTTGTAAACAATGAAGTAATCATGCCCGAAGGCTATCGATATGAATTTACAGGAGCCAGCCGTGAAGCAGAAGAAGGAGCCCAACAATTTTTATTCGCTGGTCTTGCAGCACTTGTATTGATGTTTATGATTATGGCTTCCCTGTTTGAGAATTTCAGAGATCCATTTGTAATCTGGCTCTGTATTCCGATGGCATTATTTGGAGCATTGGCAGGTTTGATGATTCTCGGATCACCGCTTAGCACAACAGGAAATATTGGGCTATTTATGCTTGTTGGTATTATCGTCAACAATGGAATTGTATTGGTTGATTATATGCATCTTAGAACGAAAGGTATGGAATTCTCAATCGGTACCGATTCTGAATTTATGAATGCCATCCTTGAAGCCTGTAAGCGTAGAATGCGACCAATATTACTCACTGCAATCACTACGATTTGTTCAATGATTCCTTTATCTCTTGAATTTGGAGCTGGTGCAGAGATCTGGTCTCCCCTTGCAAAAACTGTCATCGGTGGACTGTTATTTGGAGTTCTATTTACTTTATTTATCACTCCTTCAATTTCAGTAGGATTTAAACAAATAATTGTCTGGATTTACCGACTTTTCAAAAAATCTGAATCACCATTATCTCAACCAACTTAAACGCATTTTAACGTTCAGAAGTGGTATTTGGATGTCTTTTTAGGTATTCTTAATTTATTAAAACTTAGATAAAAAAATAAAGTCATGAGTAAATCAGGAAATTTTTTAGCGGGACTTTTAACAGGAGCAATGGCTGGTACAGTAATGGCTCTACTTTATGCACCAGACACAGGAAAAAATACAAGAGACCGTCTTTCTTACCGCTTGAGCAATTACAGAGATGAATTAACGGACCTTATTGCTGAACTTAGGAAAGAGAAGCAAAAGCTAATGTCTGAAGCAAAGGAAAAAGGCGAGAAAGTAGTTGTTGAAGCCAAAGAGAAAGCTGAAGATTTGATTAAGGAAGCTGAAGAGCTTCTGTCTTCTATTGAAGATGCTCAGGAAAATTAACCTGTACTTTAACTATTCTCTTTCTTTTTATTCAATTCATACATTCCATTAAAGAGAGCTGTATCCACTTGGATTTCTGTGGATTGCCTCAGAGACTCTACTTCATCACTTAGATAACGGTATACTTTGTAGCGTCTCTGCATCTGACTATTTACCTGACTATTAGTTGTTTCTCGTATTTCTCTGTCAAGTACATTAATGATCAACCAGCCTTCCAATTCAGAAAATGCAATGACCGGTTTTCCAAGTAATGCCTTTCTTAAAAGGCTAAATTTAGGATCAGAGTTTGGCAGGTTTGAAACAGATTGCTCTTCATACGTTGATCTTTGTTCAGGACTAAATTCTCCTGTTTCTAATTGTCTTTTTAGCTTTAGACCTTCATCCACACCGGAAATTGAAAACTGCCAATATGAGGCATCCATTGCAAATGTTCTGTTCCCAATAAGACGAATTTTAATATCTTCAGGAATTTCTACCTTAGAAGTATCTTGCAATGCTTGTCTGGTTAAGTCTCTTTGATAGAGTTCAGAAAGCACTTCATAGCCTTTAAATCTAACTTCTTTTTGAACACGTTCATCATTCTGGTAACCCGATTGATCTGCGAGCATATAAAACACTTCGTTTCTTAACCCTTTTCCCACTGAGGCTGCTGTCCTGCCTTTGGACTCTGAATAGGATAGATAAGGAAGCCATTTCAGATAATCATCAAAAGTGAATTCTTGTTTTTCCCCTTGAAAAATATACATGGCAAGTACTGTTGTTCCATCCATGGCTGACTGGAGTTGCCTGAAATCAGCATCCTGCCAAGTATCCGAAGATTGTTCTTCAGATTGGTTGGAGTTATTAACAATATTGTTCTGCGCAAGACCATCAATCACATTTTTAAGACTCAATATATTTTCTTCAGAAACCTCAACAAGTAATGATTCCATCAACTCTCTAACATATTCATTTGCCTCCAGCTCCTGGTTTCTTAACCGTACCTGACTTGCAATACCAGGTTTTCTTATTTGGTAATCATCCTCGGTAAGAATTGCCGGAATTTCCAAATATTCAACATATACAATATGGTAACCAAAGTTCGAGCGAACTGGTTTAGAAAATTCTCCCTGATTAGTAGAAAATGCAGCCTCTGAAAAAGCATCGTCAACAGAATAATATTTTATAGGTCCAATGTATCCAGCTGAGGAGTCGTATGCATTCGTTTCATAAAGCTCATTAGCTAAGTCAATAAAATCCTCACCTTCAATAAGCCTGTCGTAATAATTTTCTATCTCAAGCCTATCTGCTGAATAAAGATGCCTGACATAAGCCTTCCTTTTTGATTTGGCATAAGCAAGGCGAATTTCTTCATCAGTTGCAGGTTCAAGTTGTTCTTCCATCTCATCTATAAAATAGAAATCCACCATAGCTTTCCTTTGTTCAAAAGAAATAGTCCGTTGATAGGTTGGATGATCCAGAAAACCTGTGTCGGCAGCTTTGTTGGCTAAAAGAATTTCGTCCTGAAATTGATTCAAATAGGAATAACGCTCTTTCCGAGAATCATTCCGACCGGTTTGTATAAGATGACGAACGTATTTTGACTCAAATACTTCGCTGGTGATTGGCTCTCCTTCAATGGTCGTAATAATATCACTTTCCAAATTTTGCTCATCTGAACATGAGATGAAAGTAAATAAGATTATAAATGGAACCAGAACAAATAAGAAAGGCTGCTTAAACTTCAAGCAGCCTTTTGAAAAAATATGTTTTAAAAACATCTAGAAGAATAACTTTAGATCTACTATTGTAGTTTGTCCTAAATACTCGAATGGAACCTGTGCAAAATCTACTCCAATTGCAATTCCAGAGTTAGTTTTTAATACAAATCCAGCGCCGTAAGTAATATGGGAGTCAACCCGATCTCCTAGTAATAAATCTTTGTAGCCACCTCTGACATGGAATTTTACTGTATTAGAGATATAGCTCAATTCAGAGCCTGAATCAATATTCAAATCATTATCACTAGTTTGCTGTGCTTCTGATAGAATTAACCATTCCAGATTATCCTGCTTAATTACTGGAAGAGATAAACCAACTTTGAAGGAAAGAGGTAAATCCCACTGATCCATTTTGACACGACCCAGTACGTTTTCATTATCACCTTCACTGCCTTCATCAATATCGATGAAATATTCCGAGTTGATACCATCCATCTGCATTTTGCCTCCAAAATTCGAAATAGAGGCACCAATAGTCAATCCATTGAAATAGTTGGTTTTTAGTATAAATCCTAGATCAACAGCAAACGTTTCTGCATGCATGTCATATATTTTTTGCTGAATAAACTTTGCTGTTCCTCCAAAATGAAAGGTTTCTGTAAGGTTTTGAGCATAAGTAACGCCAATACTTAAATCGTTTGCTCCATAGGTAGATCCTGTTCCCTCCTGGAGATCAACAGTTCGAACTTTTTGTCTGCCATAATCAACATAGTTAATACCAAACCCAAGGTTCTTGCCTGTTCCCTCTCCTAAAGGAAGAACTAAGCCAGCTCCATATGCTTCTACGTCAACAAATAATTGATTTACGGAAAAGAAGCCAGAACTTGCAGAGCCTCCTCTATTTTCAAGAGAAATAGCAGAGGGATTCCAAAATAATGCTTCAGCTCCAGAAGTATTTATTGTATTTGCATGTCCAAGCGCTTGTCCTTTTGCCCCAACCCCCATAGTAAGGAATGGTGCTGCTGAAGTTCCAACTCTACTTTGAGCAAAGAGGTGAGATCCGCCGATCATTGCAATCAGGACAAATAATGTAAGTGCTTTTTTCATTGTGTTAAAATTGAATTTCATAAACCAATTATTTAATGATTGCAAATTTACCGGTAAACTCACCGATATTAGTAATTGTACCATCTTCTTGTTCGAACTTTCCTTCAACGTGATAGAAATACATACCGTAAGCGACATCCTCATTATTATCAGTCAATAAATCCCATGACGCAGAACCATCATTAAATGCTCCTTCATGTTCAATAACTCTAACCAACTCACCTCGTACATTAAAAATCCGAATCGTACAAATTCTTGGAAGGTTGAAAAACTCAACTTTTCTCTCACCACGTCCAATTGAGTTCGATCGCCTTTCCCATGAAGCTGTTCCAACATATGGATCAGGTGCAACATAGATATCTTTTAACTCATCTTGAGCTAAGGAATCACTTACTGATCCACTTTGCACACTAAACCTGAAAGTATCACCACTTCTGAACTCTTTTGTAGTGGAGATGTAAATTTTTTCGCCCGGATCTGGGGGATTGTTACCATCAGGGTCAATAGTAATAGTATATCTGTAAGTATATACACTGGTATTTACCTCTTCAGCAAGAACCAGTTGATCTCCCGGAGTTAACGTTTCTGACTCATCTGTATCAAGTACGAAGATTTCAGCCGGAATTCCTTTTGTAGTATTTCTTGCGAACACAGGAATGTCTATCCTTGCAAAGTCTGATCCAAACAAGCGTGGAGGGGTATACACAGAATCTGCAGGATCAACAAAAAGAAACTCGAAATCATTATCCGTTTTCAAGAAATTCTCTTGTGACCCACCTAACCTTGGAAGGATAAATAGTTCCCAATCTGTGGAAACACCATCCAAATCATTCGGGTTTTGAGAATACATTTCGTTAGAAGTACCAGCATTCGACCTATATCCAGTCCTTAACTCATCAAGTTCAGCGGCTAAAGAGTTTGTCATCTCAACCGTGAAACCATCTACTACCTTAGTTGTTGTGGAAAATGAGGTTTCAGAAATTAATGTACTATCACCAGACGGAGTTTTTAATACTAGCCTGTAATTTTCAGTAAATCGTGCATCACCAAATTCTGGCGGTGCTGCACTATCTGTAAATTGAATTTCATAAATGTTCTCATCAATCAATAGCTCTTCATTAATAATTGTAACTGATGCAGATCCTGTCCCTATTCCAGTTGATACATTACTTAAATCAGAAGAAGACCCTCCAGCTACAAACCCGGCAGGAGGTGTAGTAGGAACCACTGCTGCGGTATTTGTAGAAGTCCCGGATACAAGTCCCTGTTGATTTACAGTAACTCTGAATGGGCTTTCCTGAGGATCAATTCCTGGAGCACCACCCTCACCTGGAACACCTTTATCATAAGAAACTAAAGCATAGTAGTAGGTTTTTCCATTGACCACTTCATCATCTATATATGAAAATGCAAGACCTGTATTTGACCCAAGATTGTATACCGCATCCCCATCTAATACAGTCACATTTCCACTAATGTCATTATCCAAATCCCATTGTTCTAATGGCTCATAAAATATAGGAGTACCATTTACATCAGTAATTGTACGAGTATCATTGAAAATATTATTTGTAGAACGATATAATTTAAACCCTTCAAAGTCATTTTCTTGTAAAAATCTATCATAACTTAGAAGTGCAATGTCATCCCATGAGAGAATAACTCTTTGATCAGCAGCGACTGCTGTTAGGTTTGGAGTTATCGGTGGCTGAGCAAAATTATAATCTGCATTATATATACTTTGAACAGTTCTTCTGTTTTTGAAAAAATCTTGTTCATCATTACCAAAAATCCAAGCGGTTGAGAAGAAATCCGTTGAGCGTTCATTCGATTCTTCGTTGGCAAGCTCTACAGGTCCTGAAACAAATAACAGAAACGGTTCTTCATCTGCTAAAGGACTTACTAGTGGTGGCTGATCCGGATCTTCGAATAAATTCTCTTCTATTTTCCCCCATAACCAAGTATCATCCCGAAGATTATCTCCTGATTCGTATTCGGGTCGGGTTCCTAAATCAAAACCAGTAAGACCAATTTGATCAGATTCATCAACATCTAGTTGGTTATAGTTCGGCTCACCATCAGTAGGTATGCCATCCCCCTCACCGGCATCAGGCCCTGGGTATCCAAAATCAAGGTCTCCTAGGCCATCTCTACCTACATCATTATTTAAAGATTCTCCATCATCACGCAAACCATTACCATTTGCATCTTCAAAACCGACCCAATCTAAATTTTCATCTGTTGTATACCATAAGCCTTCCTGATAAGCAGGTCGATCCTCTATAGCTTCTCCGTAAAACTCTTCAAAATCTTCGCGTATGTAATTTGCATCAACATAGGCATCTATTTCTTCCTGAGAACTAAGTACCAGGTAATTATTATCAAATCTCGACTCATCTGTTATTCCATCAACATCATCATCAATACCATTTAAATCATTCGCAGGAGATTCCAGAAAAGCAAAACCTGTGTAACCAAGATCATATGTTCCTTGTCCTGCAAAAGTCGGTTCTCCGATTCCATCCCTGTCCCAACCGTAGACTACATCAAGGACGGGATCAAAATTGGCGTTATCATCAGCCTCTTCAAAACCTAGCCCATAATCAACAATCTGAGCAAAATATAAGCTATCCTGTTTGTAGTCACCTTTGTTTGTGATTCTGTAAATAAGAAAGGCGGTATCTTCAGCAAGTACATTCGCCCATTGGAAAATACGAACCTGCATTTGCATCGCAAGACCACCAATCGTTGAATCGATATCGCTTGGATGATATACTCCAAATTCACTATGAGGACCTGTTTCTTCTATTCCAAATGCGTATTCCAAATCAGAAAAATCATCCATTACATAAAAGGATTCTAAATCGGCACTTGCAAACCTACCATCCCTACCGTTCCAAGTATCAGGCCAACCCGGATCTTCTTCATTTAGTCTATCGGGCCAAAAAGCAGGCCAGGAACTGTCATCGTTCGATAAGGCAGGAACTGGTTCTGCTTGCAGCAAATCGTTAACTCTGTCCCTGTTGTTAAATCCAGGAATTGGTAGCCAGCCATAAATATCTCCGGTTCTTGGACTTTGCCTCAGACCAGCTTGCCTGTAATGGATACTTAGCGGGTTGAGGATGGTATCCGTAGTAGCTGTAAAATAGGGTGCTACATCTGGACTGGTTCTGTTTCCAACTACCTTACCAGCAACAACAACTCCTACACCATCAATATGCCTACCACCGATATCTCTTGGCCAAACTCCCCATGGAATATCCATCCATCTGGAAAGCTCACCATGATTTCGGAAATTCGTTTGTATAAGGTTACCATCAAGTACCCCTCTTGCTATTGAATTTTCGTTACCCCTGTAAATTACTCCATTTGCTGAATCGGGGACTGATTGAGCTATTGCACTACTGCTTACAATTAAAGCTAAAAAGAGTATTGAGAAAATTTTATTCATATTCCGCATATAAAAATTCTTTGAACTATTCATTCGATTTAAAATTTCAAGCTTAATCCTACCCTTACTGATCTTGGATTTCCTAACCTTTCGGGATTAAGAAACCATTCTGTAAGAGTGTTCAGGCCAACCGGTTCTGCACCATCTTCTAGCCTTCTTGCTAACTCTGAAGATTCTGTTGCCAATCCTGTATCAGAATAAATTCCAAATTCAGGAGTGTTATCAAATACATTGTTTACCTGTACAAATAACTCAATATCCTGCTTCAACACCTTTGGCTTATAGAATGCACGTGCATTAGAATTAAACCAGGCAGGTGAGTCTGCATTGTTAGGTATATTAGATTGCCTGAACTCTCTTTGAGAAGTATATGGGCTACCTGATTGCAGAGTATTAATAAACGAAATGGTCAAACCATAAGGGCTATTCCAGGTAATTGTATTATTAAGAACATTTCTTCTATCCCAGTTTAATCTGTTTATTCGAATAACAGGATCCTGACCATTTAGAGCCCTTTGTAAAGTTTCTTGTGGATCTGATGCTGAACCATTAGCAAATTGAAGGGTATAATCTATCGTCCAACTTATTGGCCCTGCCCCTCTCTCATATAGAGAAACAGTTAAACCTTTTACTGTACCATAATCTAAGTTGACAAGCTGTGCCGTATACTGTCCATTGAAGTTCCTAAAGAACTCTAAACCTGAAAGATTTCTGATATCTTTTGAAAAGAGAGTCAAATCCATTCCAAGTGTTTCAGATAGCCCTTGCTGTAGTCCCACCTCAAAAGAAAGTGTTCTTTCCGGTTTAAGCGAAGCATTTCCATAAGTAATACTAGCGCTAGCTGGATTCGCTTCAAATTCATTATTTTGGTAAAGCAGACTCAACTGAGGTGTTTGGAAAAATAACCCAGCTGAGAATCTCATAACCCCAGTTTCTGAAATCGGAAATGCAATACCTAATCTCGGGCTTAACTGAAAAGTGTCTTCAGCATCAAGCCTGTTAGAAATTGAATCACCTTCTGCCTCAGTACTAACATCAGCTATAATCTCGCTAGCTCCCTGAGAAATGTCTCTTACCGTAACAAAATCTGGTTGAAAATAATCGAAACGAAGTCCTGCATTCACAATTAAGTTTTCGAATTCTAGCTTAACTTGTGAATAACCTGCGGCTTCATACGGGGAGACCTCCAAAGAGGAATTTGCGTAAATACTATTTGATCTGATTGCCGGCTGATTTCCAGTCTTAGTTATCCCAAAGTTTTCGTTGTCAAGTGAATGGAACCTTGCTGAAAGTCCTGTCTTAAAAAGAACCACACTATTAATCTGAGAAGTGAAATCGGTAACTATGGTATGTGAAGAAGTAATACCCTCATTTGAATTTAAATCATTACCTCCAACATTAAATGCAAACTGTCCTTGCTGGGCTCCAAAGTTGGGATTAACATAACGCTGATCTAGCTCAGTTGAATTGGCATCACTGTATAAATAGCTCTCCCCCTGATCATACAAGTAACTGTAAGATAGATTGGCAAAAGAATTTTGTCCTATTGAATATCTCAGACCTACAATATGATTTTGTGAGAAATTGTAATACTTATTAATACCTCTTGGCACATACTTTAACTGCGCATTACTTCCTCTACCATCTTGCTTCTGAAGAAACAAATTATAGTCTAGTTTGAGTTTACTTGTTAATTGATAAACAAATGATGTATTAAGAGAGTATCTGTCATAATAGTTAATACCTACAATATCACCACTCCCTGTAGATTCAAGCAACCAGGTTTCTTTTCCACCTGAACCAGCTAATCCCTGTACAAGACTACCACCTTCCGTGAATGAGATTTGTTGATCTCCGGGAGAAAAAAGATCCCTACCTATTTGTAAGCCTGGGTCAGAAACATATCTCAACGTTGCCTGAATCCCTAATTTATCCTTAATAATTGGACCTCCAACAGAAAATTGAACATCTCTATTCCCAAACGTTTCATAGGCTTCTGTATAGCTAATCTCTTCATTAGTAAAATCGTCGATAGTCAGAAAAGATCCCGGACCCGTTGTTCTGTTAACTAACTCTATTTTTCTGTTACTAAACACGGTACCCGCATACCCTAAAAAGTTCGCGGTCCACTCGTTAGATACTCCTTTGGTCACTATATTGACAACTCCACTTAAGGCTTGTCCATATTCTGCATTAAAAACACCACTAATTACTTCGAGACTAGAAACCATATTTTGTTCTACCTCAAAAGCTGCATTATTATTGAATGCATTATTTATTGGGACACCATTCACAAGGTATGCAACTTCACCAATTCTACCTCCTCTAAAGTGTCCGTCAACAACTCCAGCCTGTTGGTTTACTGCTTCGTTTAAACTTACTATAGGTAAATCTTCTAATTGCTCTGAACTTACATATGCCGTAGTAGTAGTACGGTCTTTTTCTACAATAGGGCGCTCAGCAGTTACTACAATCTCCTGCCCTTCAATTACTTCTTCTCTTAATGTGACATCTATTTCTGTTGTTCGATCTAGACGAATCTCTACTTCTTCAACTTTAGTAGTAGCAAAACCAATATACCTAAACTCTAAAACATAGGTGCCTGCCTCTAGATTTATTATGGAATAGTCACCATTCAAATCTGTTAATACACCTCGTGTTGTACCTTCAATTATAACCTGTACACCAATTAATGGCTCCCCAGATTCATCTATAACCGTACCACTTACCTTACCTTTAGATTGGGCAAATATTGCTGTACTGGTTAACAATATTACTAGTAGTGAGGGGATTGCATACTTCGATAAGAATAGTTTAATCATAGCTAAGAAATTTAATTCGGGCACAATACAAGTATACTGTGCCCGAAATTATTTAAATAAAATCAGTCCCTGCTTATTTGATAAGCATCATTTTTCTAGACTGAGTAAATGACTCTGTACTAATACGGTACACATACAATCCTGAAGCCAGGCTTGAAGCATCAAACTTATGGCTGTGAGAACCAGCACTTAGTTTTTGGTTCTGTAGTATTGTAGCAACTTTTTGCCCTAGTAGGTTATAAACCTCTAGTGTAACGTTACTAGATGTACCTAGTTTGAATGAAATATTAGTAGTAGGGTTGAAAGGGTTTGGATAGTTTTGGTCGAGTGAAAACTCATTAACTCTATATTGCCCTTCATCTTCGCTCGAAAGTGGAACAGCATTCGCTCCTACCATCGCAACAGTTTCCCATTTTGCAGGCGTATTCCACCATGTGTCATCACCACCTTTTCTTGACCATCCAACCTGAGTGTCTCTGGTTGTAGCATCAGCATCATTGATCGTCCAGTTAAAAGGAACAGTAGTTACTTCCTCACCTGTTGGTAAATTAAAGCTTGCTGCATCTGGGTTATATGTTGTAAATGCATTCGTTTGAACAATAGAAAGCAATCTATACATTCCAGTCGTACTAGCATCTCCTATTGTTGCAGAGTTGTTAACATTATCCACATCAAAGGTACCGCCTCCGCCGTCATTAGCATGCATATAATTAGCTGTATCTGCTCTTATACCAGCTCGAAGTTGATAATCAGGCTCGTCTCCACGCAAGAAGTCTTGGTGGTCTGATCCATTAATAAATGATTCAGGAGAATAAGCACCAATACCCATTTCCCAGCTATCATAATTCCAACCACCGCCACCAGCAGTCGCTCTTGGTGTTGGCACTAATACGTCATCAGTAATTTCAGCATATATGAATAAATACGCGGTAGCAGGATCGAAACCAATCCACATTTTACCGGAAATATCAGCGTCATTATCTCCACCGCTTCCGTTTTCTATGATTTTACGACCACTAGCTTCGCTAATTTCAAATGGTTTGTAACCATCAGGGAAGAAACCTGCTAATACAGAAGCCTCAGGTATTGTTTCAGCATCAATTGCGTCAAAAATTGCATCTGCTGCAGTTGTTGAAACTTCAACCATGTAGTTTTCAGCAGTTGTCATACCTGTTTCAATTGAACTAACAGTAATCTCACTAGCAGATCCATTTTCTGATTTTGCAACTACACCATAATGTGCTGTGAAATCAGTTGCCAGACTTGGATGAGGGGCAGGAGTTGAGTGCTGAAATGTCAATCCTTCACCAGCAAGAAAAGAACCTACTAAGGTTGCTCCCTCCGTTGAAGTAAATGCAGAGTCTGCAAAATACACATCGTATTCAAAGCCTCCTTCCATTCCATCAGCAGTTATTGTAACTACTCCATCAGTTGTAGATAAACTAAAATTTGGAGCATCTGGTGCAACTTCACGTACTCTTCGCACAATCACATTATCGAACCAAACAGAAGCAGTATCAGCAGAAACTTCAAAACCAATCTTCATCATAGGAAAGTTTCGTTCCGCATCAATGATTAGAGAGTAAGTCTTCATAGTATCATCAAGCGTAACTTGAGGTCCAAAATTTGTCCAATCTGCACCTGAACCAAGATCAGAACCATTATTTCCAAAAAATACTTGAATATTTTTTGCATCAACTGTTGTTCTTGCTTGAAACTCCATGTAATAAGGTCCGGCATAAATAGAATCAATCTGTACAGTATCCAGCTCTTGATACCATTGAATATCATAGCTATTTACTAAGTTTGCCATTTCAGAGATTTTCACAGCCCCATTATCGATAGAAAATGTCGCTGTTGCATCATTAACCTGTGTCCAGGCAGTACTTAAAGAATCCTCTCCAATTACAAGCTCACCATCTATAAGAATGTTATCTTCTACTCGTCTTAGACTGATATTGTCAAGATAAAGATCTGATGTATCACCTGATACTTCAAAGCCTAATCTCATGGCATCCCAAACTTGCTCAACATTGGTAGTCAGAGTGTATCTCTGAGTCTCGTTAGTAACAGTAACATCTCCGTCAGAACCTGGCTGCCAGTAACGTGCCCAGTCTCCACCAACCTGCCCTAAAAATACATGAAATGTTTTTGTAGGAAGTTCAGAACGGGCATCAAAAGAGACTTCGAAATTACCACCTTTTGCCAATTCAGCGATATCTTCTGCACTTAAATTCTGATTTACCTGAAAGTCATAAATATTTGTAGTTTCAGCAATGTCAGTGATGGCAAGCTCACCGTTCACTATAGCTGTTGCACCATTATCGCCACCTTCAACATTCCAGTTTGCTGTTAATGTATCAGCAGGAAAATCTCCGTCGTCGATAAGCTCTGTTCCTATCAAAGTGTTTTGAGAATAGGCCGTACTAGTAAAAATAACGGTCAGCATTATCATAAAAGTAAATGATGCCAACTGCTTTATAGTAGCTTTAATCATGTTTTGTCCTAAGTTTATTACAATTAATTTTTATGGTCATTTAACATTTTGGATATGTTTACATAACAATTCCAATCTGCAAAACCATTTGTCTATTTTATAGAAACCCTTCCAAAGAAACAACACCGAATAGTTAAAATTTTCAGTCTCTATGAGAAATTTTCTCATAGAGACGCTATATTTCATTTTTTTTAATATAAAAGCGCTACCATTACTTAATTTATTAACCATTATGTAAAAACTTCCTGAAAGCGCTTCCCATAATGAACAATTTTTTTTTCTTCTTATAGAAAATTTATCATGATTTTGGTTATTATTATACATGGTAAAAGCTACACTACATGATATTGCAGAAAAGACGGGGCTTTCAGTCTCTACTGTTTCTAGGATTTTACGAGGAGAATCTAAAACTAGCCCGGATAATATTGAACTGACAATTAAAGTTGCTCAGGAAATTAATTACCCCATTAATACAAGAGTTTTAAATGGTAAATATAATTATAAGAAAAAAATTCAGGTCGCTTTAATTACTCACTTTTATCCTGATGAATTCTACTCAACATTTTTTTGTGGTTTTAATGAAGCGTCTTCAGACTTTCATGTAACTCTTTCCCTTTTTTCTTTTGATCCTCAAAAAAATAATCTTTCTGACTTTATTACCCAATTGAGTTATAACTCAATCGATGCTGCAATTTTATTCCTTCCTTTATTTCAGGAGGAAGACTATGAAGAGTTGCTTAAATCAGCCCCAAAAGATTTTACAATGATCTCCGTTGCTCCATTGTTCAATCCTATTCTTGACACCGTTACTTTTGACTCTTACCGTGGAGGATATATTGTAGCAAAACATTTTTATGACAGGAACTATAAAGATGTAGGTGTTATAACCGGACCAATTAATAAAAATGAAGCTTTACTTAGAAAGAATGGGTTTCTTGATTTCTTAAATCAAAAAGAGGATATCAACCAAATATGGAGATTTGAAGGTGACTACAGTTTCGATTCAGGTAAGAAAGCATTCGAATCATATTATGCACTCAAAAAGAAACCCAGGGCAATTTTTGCAAGTAACGATTACACTGCTTTAGGATTTCTTGAACAAGCTGCAATGTATGGAGTTAAGGTACCTGATGATGTTGCGATTGCCGGATATGACGATTTACCCATTTGTAAGTTTGTACACCCCGCCATTACTTCTGTACATACAGATTATCAAATGTTAGCAAACAAAACACTTAACATACTTACAGAAAAAATGACTACTAAAAACTCATCTTCTCATAGTGGCATTTTAAGCGTTATCCCCGTTACCCTATCCGAAAGAAATTCGAGCTAAATTATTTCTTTTTAATACAGGTAGTTTCCAATTATTCCTTTTAAAGCTCTTATCGCAATAATCTTACAAAGAAGTCAATTAGATCGCTGAGTTTGCATAAATCTATTATAGTATTCACCAGCCTTCAAAGTGTCGCCCTGTAAAATATGATAGCGTGCCAAATTATAGTACAGCATTGGTGCGTTTGAGCCCAAGCGTTCACTTTCATCCAGCCAATATTTTGCTTTATCTAGTTCTCCATTTATGATGTAGACTGCGGAAAGTACATCCATATATCTGGGATCATACAATCCATCATTCAAGGCCTGAAGAATCATTCCAACTAAAAAGACATCCGCTTCTCGGTTATTAACCGAATATTCAATTCCTTTTTCAATCAGGGTTACCGAATTTAATTGCCATTTTAGTAAATCATAATAGTGTGTAAGAACAGTTGATGTATCTTTATTTACTCTCGCATAATTAATTATATCTGTTAAAGCTTTTGGAACTTCTTCCTGATTTCTTGAGGTAGCAGCGGCTAGTGAATCTATGTATGAGGATGATAAGTAGTTATCATAAATCTGCTGAAATTGAGCAAGTTCCTGGTTTTGGGTGAGTCCTTTTTGAAACGGATACCCTACCAACAATCTTGATATAGCTGTATTAGCATATATTTCCTCAAACCTGCTTATTGTTTTTGGTGTATCAAAAGATGTTTGATTAAACGCTTGTTCAATTCTTTCCACATTTATTAATTCATCTAAAAAGGAATCTGCAATTAGTTCATGACCAATCCAATTTGGATGAAGATGATCGATAAAAAGTGAATTGTCTTCAATACCACTTTCTGAGTTATTGCGCATCATCTTTTGGATATCAACCAGATAAGTATTTTCATTTTCTGCTAAGTCGTTTATGATTTCATTGATTTGCAGAGGTGCCCTGAACCTAATTCCATCATGTTCTTTAGCTTTTATAAACTCTGCTAATGCTGAGTCTATTTCTCCTTTATCAAAGAGTTCACGAGCTTTGTTATAAGAATTGAGTGCATTCTCATTATCTCCAAGTGGAGGTTGATCTTTTAAATTTGAAGCCACTGTTCCTATGAAAACAGGAACATCTTCTTTCTCATACAAATAAATGACGTCCTGGATATTTTTTTCAAACTGTTCTACTCCCTTTTCAAAAACTTCACTCTCTAATTCAATATCAGATTCTCTTACAACCTTAGCCATAAGAGTTCTTCTATCCCTGCTTTGATCAGGTTCTGACTTGAGAAGTTGTTCAATTAATTGATATATCCTCAGATTCTTTAACCTTATTACCAGCTGTTTAAATGCTATGTTATTGATCAACCCAAACTGTGTACTCCCCGCACCAAAAGAACCGTAAAACTCATTGTGCCCTCCATACATAACAATTGCATCTGGTTCATAAGGCAGTACTCTTTTTGATAAGTCTTTAATTACATAGCTGTTAACAGCGGTCATCCCAAGGTTAATGACTTCGATGTTAAGACCGTTAGTGTTCAGTAATAGCTTCTGTTCTAGTTTATCTGAAAAACTGTAGTAAAAATTATAAGGAAAACCTTGTGTTGATGACCCTCCAAAAACAAATATTCTGAATGTGTTTGGCGACTTTTCTTTTCGGAATGGATTTGAAGCTACTTTCGGAGTAAAAGAAGGAAAATACCTGCCTACAAACGATATATTGGCTATCAAAAAATTAGGATCATTTGGAGCCTCTATAAATAACTCCTGCACTTCTTCATTATATCCACCAATACGTAATCCAAATTCAACTAATGTGAGAAGAAGAAAAGGAAGTAATATTGTGATGCCCCAAAAGAGAGCTTTTTTACCAGAGGTTAATGCCATATCAAACGTTTATTGTTTCAGATTTGGAAATAGTAAAACATAAAAAAACCCCGCACAAGTTATGCGCGGGGTTTTTAATTTCTAATCAGTAGTCGGGATTATTCTTCCCCTTCTACCGTTTCAGTATCGTCGCCACCAAGGGCTTCGAATACTTTTGCGACTTCCTCGTCGCCTTCTTCCATATCTCTTTTAGAGCCAACAATAATATCGTTGTACTCTCGAAGACCAGTACCTGCAGGTACCTTATGACCAACCACCACGTTTTCTTTAAGTCCACGTAAAAAGTCTTTCTTAGCCTCTATAGAAGCCTGAGTAAGAACTTTGGTTGTCTCCTGGAATGAAGCGGCTGATAACCAACTTTCAGTAGAAAGTGCAGCTCTTGTAATACCAAGAAGGATCGGCTTAGAAATTGCCGGTTCAGCTTCTCTTGTTTGAAGCTCTTCTTTTCCTTCTTTGATCAATGCGTTATTTACATCACGTACTTCACGTCGGTCAAGGATGGTACCTTTCTTAAGCTCACTTCCACCTGCATCGGTAATCACAAATTTACCAATCAATTCATCATTGCGAACATTCACTTCAAAGCGATCAACTTTATCGCCTTCAAGGAACATCGTATCGCCTGGATCAGTGATTTCTACTTTCTGCATCATGGTGCTTACGATAACCTCAATGTGCTTATCGTTGATTTTTACACCCTGAAGACGGTAAACCTCCTGAATCTCATTCACCAGATACGATTGAACTGCATATGGCCCGAGGATGTTCAGGATATCCTGTGCAGGAATAGTTCCGTCAGATAGTGGCTGTCCTGCTCTAACGAAATCGTTTGACTGAACGAGGATATGCTTACTGAGGGAGATGAGGTATTTCTTCTCATCAGTACCGTCTTTTGACTTGACGATAACTTCCTGAGAACCTCTTTTTCTTCCACCCATTTCCACAATACCATCAATCTCTGATACAGCAGCAGGATCGCTTGGCGAACGAGCTTCAAATAGCTCAGTAACACGAGGAAGACCCGCTGTAATATCTTTCGATTTTGAAGTAGCACGTGGAATCTTAGCGATTACCTGTCCTGAAGCTACTTTTTCGCCATCATCGACAACGATGTGTGTATCTACAGGAAGTGTACTTTCTCTTAAGATATCACCTTTACCTTTCACAACAAGTGTAGGAACAAGTGTACGATCTTTTGAGTCTACAATTACTTTTTCACGGTGACCGGTTTGAGCATCAGTATCATCAGTAAAGGTGATTCCTTCAATGATATCTTTATACTCAAGAGTACCTTCAATTTCTGAGAAGATAAGTGCGTTATATGGATCCCACTTACAGAGCTGAGCTCCTTTTGGAACCATGTCGCCTTCTTCTACCATCATTTCACAACCGTAAGGCACATTATAACTGATGAGAACTTTTCCTTCATCATCTACAATTTTCATTTCACCTGCACGGCTAAGAACTACACTGTGCTCTTCTTCACCATCATCATAAACAACCACACGTACATTTTCGAATTCAACTTTACCGTCAAATTTCGCTTTGTGTTGTGAGTCTGCCTCAAGACGAGATGCTGTACCACCAACGTGGAAAGTACGAAGTGTAAGCTGTGTACCCGGCTCACCAATAGACTGAGCTGCGATAACACCTACGGCTTCACCCTTCTCTACTACAGTTCCACGGGCAAGGTCACGACCATAACATTTGGCACATACACCACGACCGGTTTCACAGGTTAGTACAGAACGAATATCTACTTCTTCGATGGAAGTTTCTGCAATCTTCTGAGCAACTTCTTCATCAATCATTTGATTTGCTTCACAAATCGTTTCATCAGAAATAGGATCAACTACATCATACAGAGAGTAACGACCGATAATACGATCTTCTAAACGCTCAATGATATCTTCGTTGTCTTTCAATGCAGCCATCTTAATACCACGGAGTGTACCGCAATCTTCTTCGGTAATAATTACATCCTGTGATACGTCAACAAGTCGACGAGTAAGGTAACCGGCATCTGCAGTTTTAAGAGCCGTATCGGCAAGACCTTTACGAGCACCGTGAGTAGAGATAAAGTACTCAAGTACCGTCAATCCTTCTTTGAAAGAAGAAAGAATTGGGTTCTCGATAACCTCATTCCCTTGCTGCATAGAACTCTTTTGTGGCTTAGCCATCAATCCACGCATACCACCTAACTGGCGAATCTGCTCTTTCGAACCTCTCGCACCAGAATCGGCCATCATGAATACCGGATTAAATCCTTCACGATCATCAGCCAGTGCCTGGAATAACGTTTCGGATACACGGTTTGTGGTACTTGTCCACTTATCAATAACCTGGTTGTATCGCTCATTATCTGTAATGAAACCCATTTCATAGCGACCCTGGATATCGGTCACTTCGTCTTTGGCTCCGTTGATCAAATTCGCTTTTGCATCCGGGATGATGATGTCATCAAGAGAGAATGAAAGACCGCCAAGAGTAGCATTTTCATATCCAATCTTCTTCATATCATCAAGGAACGCAGCTGTTCTGGCTGTCCCACATCTGCCGTGGATATCACCAATCAGCACACGAAGTTCTTTCTTACCAAGAGTTTTGTTGATGAATCCCATTTCTTCGGGAATAATCTCGTTAAAGATTACTCGACCGGCAGAAGTTTTAACTACTTCAGAAACAGATTCGCCTTCTTCATTCTTAGTCTGAATTCGAACATTGATCTTAGCATGAACGTCAAGTCGTCCCTGATCAAATGCAATAATTACTTCATCTGCAGAAGCGAACGTCTTGCCTTCTCCTAACTGGCCACTTCTTGGCTTTGTTAGATAATAAAGACCTAAAATCATATCCTGAGAAGGAACCGCGATAGGTCCACCACTTGCAGGACTCATGATGTTATGAGAACCAAGCATCAATACTGATGCTTCAAGTACTGCATCATGACTCAACGGTAAGTGAACCGCCATCTGGTCACCATCAAAGTCAGCATTAAATGCTGTACATGCTAGAGGGTGAAGACGAATTGCTTTCTCTTCGATAAGTACCGGCTGGAAAGCCTGAATACCTAAACGGTGAAGCGTTGGAGCACGGTTTAACATTACCGGGTGTCCATCGATTACGTTTTCGAGAACTTCCCACACAACCGCGTCTCTGCGATCTACTACTTTTTTCGCACTTTTCACGGTTTTCACATAACCGCGCTCAATCAAGCGACGAATGATAAATGGTTTGTAGAGCTCAACCGCCATTTCTTTTGGAAGACCACACTCATGCATTTTAAGCTCAGGTCCTACCACAATTACGGAACGTCCGGAATAATCAACACGCTTACCAAGAAGGTTTTGACGGAAACGACCACTCTTACCTTTCAACATATCTGAAAGTGATTTAAGAGGACGGTTGTTATTTCGTACTGCGTTAGATTTTCTGGAGTTATCATAAAGAGAATCAACAGCTTCCTGCAACATGCGCTTCTCGTTACGGAGAATTACATCAGGGGCTTTGATATCAATCAATCTCTTAAGACGATTGTTTCTGATAATTACACGACGGTACAGGTCATTCAAATCCGAAGTCGCAAATCGACCACCTTCAAGAGGTACAAGCGGACGTAATTCTGGTGGAATTACCGGAATCACACTTTGACACATCCACTCAGGACGGTTTTCAGTGTGTTGTGCTGCTGCACGGAATGACTCAATAACCTGGAGTCGTTTCAATTTCTTTTTCTTACGCATCTGTGAAGTCTCATGCTTCACTTCATAGCGCAATTGATAAGCAAGTTCATCGAGATCAAGATCAGCAAGCATAGCTGCTAGTGCATCTGCTCCTTCTTTTACGATAAATTTATCATCATCGTCGTCATCAAGATCAAAATTATCTTCCGGAAGCTGATCAAAAATATCATACTTCTCTTCTTCTGAAATCAAGTCACCTTTTGCGTAACCAAGATCGCGGGCAAGACCCGGATTAATGATCACAAAAGTCTCGTAATACACGATACGGTCAAGGTTCTTTGAAGAAAGACCAAGAAGGTAAGCGATTTTGTTTGGCAGAGATTTGAAATACCAGATATGAACTACAGGCACAGTAAGTGTGATGTGTCCCATTCGCTCACGGCGAACTGCTTTTCTGGTTACTTCAACACCACAACGATCACAGATAATACCTTTATATCGGATACGCTTGTATTTACCGCAATGGCATTCGTAATCTTTAACCGGTCCGAAAATCTTTTCACAGAAAAGACCGTCCATTTCCGGCTTAAAGGTTCTGTAGTTGATGGTCTCTGGCGTTAATACTTCACCATGAGAACGTGATAATATAGTTTCAGCAGAAGCAAGGGAGATTCCAATGCTTTTAAAGTCGTTCGTTACTGCTAATGTTTGTGTAATTGGCAAGGGTGTTTCCTCCGAATTTAATTAACAGTGATTAGTCTAAGTGGATTTCAAGACCGAGACCCATAAGCTCTCGAAGTAATACCTTGAATGATTCCGGAACGTCTCCATCAGGAAGGTTTTCACCTTTTACAATGGCTTCATAAACTTTGGAACGCCCTTTTACGTCATCACTTTTTACAGTGAGCATTTCTTTCAGGATGCTGGAAGCACCGTATGCATATAGTGCCCATACCTCCATCTCACCAAGTCGCTGGCCACCAAATTGAGCTTTACCACCCAATGGTTGCTGTGTAATCAGCGAGTATGGCCCGATTGAACGGGAGTGCATCTTATCCTGAACCAAGTGATTCAATTTGATCATATAGATGTAACCTACGGTAGTTTTCTGAGAGAATGGTTCTCCGCTTCTACCATCATATAGGTTTACACGACCATCTTCAGGAAGACCTGCTGCACGAAGCTGTTCTTTCACATCATCCATGCTCGCACCATCAAAAATTGGTGAAGCGAATGTAGTTCCAAGCTTCTTAGCAGCCCATCCGAGGATAGTTTCATAAATCTGACCAAGGTTCATACGAGAAGGTACACCCAGCGGGTTTAGACAGATGTCTACCGGAGTACCGTCTTCCATAAATGGCATGTCTTCAACAGGTACGATTTTAGCAACAACACCTTTGTTACCGTGACGACCCGCCATCTTATCACCTACCTGAAGTTTACGCTTCTTAGCAATGTAAACTTTGGCTTTTTGGATAATTCCAGGAGGTAACTCGTCTCCTACCTGAATCGCAAATGTTCTTCTCTTAGCTTCGCTGTCAATCTCACGACGAAGCTCTCTGTAGTTATGGAACAACAGTTTTACATGCTCAACGAGATCTTTATCTGTTGCCCAATCAATATTTTCATTGATGTTTACAGGATCAATTTCTTCGAATACAGATTTCTTGTACTTCTCGCCTTTCGGGATGAGTTCTACATTACTGTAATCAAGAACGCCTGGAGATGTTTTGTCACGAAGTAGTGAGTACATCTTGTCTGCCCACTGCTGATTCAATTCAGCCAGTTTCTGAGAATGACGCTCCTGCTCCTGCTCAACACGTTTCTTCTCTTCTTTTCTTGAAACGAGCTCATCACGCTTACGGCTGAAAAGCTTGGTGTTGATTACGGTTCCTGAAACGCCCGGAGGTGTTTTCAGAGAAGCATCTTTTACATCACCGGCTTTATCACCGAAGATTGCACGAAGCAATTTCTCTTCAGGAGTTGGATCAGTTTCACCTTTAGGAGTGATTTTACCAACAAGAATGTCGCCCGGATTGATTTTCGCACCTACGCGAATCATACCCTGCTCATTCAAATTACGTGTAGCTTCTTCACTTACGTTAGGAATCTCACGAGTTAGCTCTTCTTCACCACGCTTAGTGTCACGAACCTGTTGTTCGAATTCAGTTACGTGGATAGAAGTATAAATATCTTCCTGAACGATACGCTCAGAAATCACAATCGCATCCTCAAAGTTGTATCCTCTCCAAGGCATGAATGCCACAAGAAGGTTACGACCAAGAGCAAGTTCTCCACCATCGGTAGAGCAACCATCTACAATTGCCTGATCCTTTTTAACTTTATCACCAACTTTAACAATCGGTCGCTGGTTGGTAGCAGTATCCTGGTTAGTTCTGGTAAACTTCTCCAGTTTATACGACTTAATTCCACCATCAAAATAGCAATGTTGCTCTGTTTCAGTTCTGTCATATTTAACACGAACTTCAGTTGCGCTTACATAAACTACTTCACCATTAGCTTCTGCTGTAATAATTGCGCGTGAGTCGCGTGCAGCACGATGCTCTAAACCAGTTCCTACCACAGGTGCTTCTGGTCTAAGTAATGGAACGGCCTGACGTTGCATGTTCGAGCCCATCAAAGCTCGGTTTGCATCATCATGCTCAATAAATGGAATTAATGCCGCTGCCAAGGATGTGATCTGATTGGTAGCAACATCCATATATTCGATTTCATCTCTACGTGCGTTGTTATAGTTACCTTCACGCATTCGAGAGAAAACCATCTCGTTTTTAAACATCCCTTTATCGTCGAGTTCAGCATTCGCCTGAGCGATTACTGTCTCATCTTCCTGCTCAGCAGCAAGATACTCTACAGACTTACTCACTTTACCTTCTTTCACCTTTCGGTAAGGAGTTTCAATAAAACCGAAGTCATTAACTTTCGCATGAATACACAGCGAAGAAATCAGACCAATGTTTGGACCTTCCGGAGTTTCAATCGGGCAAAGACGACCATAGTGAGTGTAGTGAACGTCACGAACCTCAAAACCTGCACGCTCACGAGTCAAACCACCAGGACCAAGCGCTGACATACGACGTTTGTGAGTCAATTCAGCAAGTGGGTTGGTTTGATCCATAAACTGAGAAAGCTGATTGGTACCAAAGAATGTGTTAATCACACTTGAAATGGTCCGTGCATTCACCAAATCCTGTGGTGTCAACTGCTCAGCGTCACGAGAGTTCATTCTCTCTTTGATGGTTCGTGCCATACGGGCAAGACCGATCGCAAATTGCTGACCGAGTTGCTCACCTACTGTACGGATACGTCTGTTACTCAGGTGATCGATATCATCAACCTGAGATTTCATATTCTTAAGGCGAATTACCTCTTTGATGATAGCAACAATATCGTCTTTAGTCAGATATTGTACATCTGTATCATCCTGGTGAAGACGTTTATTCAATCGATATCTTCCTACTTCACCTAGATCATATTTCTTGTCGCTAAAGAACAATCGTTCCAAAATAGCACGGGAAGTTTCAGGATCGGGCATTTCACCAGATCTAATTTGCTGATACACTTCACCAAGTGCAGAGTGCTCATCCCAGGTAGGATCTTTTCTAAGCGTATTCATTACTACAGAACGTTCAGATTCTTCAGCAGTGATTTTCTGTACAAGAACCGTTTTAACTTCCGCTTCTTTCAACATACCGTAATCATCTTCTGTAAGCTTGTGATCACGTTCGAAAATTACTTTTCTGTTGAGTGCTTCTGTTACTTCACCAGTCTCATCATCAACGACTTCTTCCATCTCTTCAACGATGATATTCTGAGCAAGACGCTGATCTACCAATTTCTTGTTGTAGTCTGCCTTAGATCCGAATTTGATCTCTTCAGAAAGCTCAAACAAACTCAACAGCTCGATATCAGAAGAATATCCTAATGCTCTAAGCAGTGTAGTTGCAGGAATCTTTTTCTTTCTGTCGATGTATGCCCAAAGAACGTCGCGGATATCCGTAGTGAATTCAATCCATGATCCTTTGAATGGAATAACTCGTGCAGAGTATAACTGAGTACCATTCGGGTGAACAGACTGGCCAAAGAATACACCAGGTGAACGGTGTAGCTGGCTTACGATAACTCGTTCAGCTCCATTAATGATGAAAGTACCGCGATTTGTCATCCAGGGAAGATCTCCTAAGAAAACCTCCTGCTCGATGGTTTCGCTAGCCTCGTCACTGTCATCCACAGATGATAGGCGAAGTTTAGCTTTCAGCGGTACTGAATAGGTTAAGCCACGATCCTGGCATTCTTTAATTGTATAACGGGGCACGTCAACATTGAAATAAAGAAATTCAAGAATATGAGTCTCACGAGTATCCTGTATTGGGAAATTCTCGTTGAAAATTCGTTGCAGCCCTTGATTTGCACGCTCGTTAGGTGCGATGTCAAGTTGTACGAATTTTTCAAATGACTCTAATTGTATATCCAGAAAATCCGGATAGTCTAAAACATGTTGTGTGCGCCCAAAAGATTGGCGTTCCGTATTTGGAATAATTTGCATCTTCTTGCTCAAAAGGAACCTCTCCTTTTAGTTGAAGGGTGATTGTACAGTAAAAACCCTTGATAACTCAGGGGTTAAATGATATAGACGCCAATAGCCAATGCCGTTTTCACGACATTGGCTACCAACGAAATGTAAACAAAGTGCTTATTTGAGCTCTACAGTAGCTCCAGCTTCTTCAAGCTTTCCTTTGATCTCTTCAGCTTCGTCTTTAGAAACAGCTTCCTTAATTGTATTAGGGGCACCGTCTACTAATTCTTTAGCTTCTTTAAGACCTAAGCCAGTAATACCGCGTACTTCTTTAATTACAGCGATTTTCTTAGCTCCAGCAGACTCAAGAACAACATCAAACTCAGTTTTTTCTTCAGCACCACCAGCAGCGTCTCCACCACCAGCAGGTCCGGCTACAGCAACAGCTGCAGCAGCAGGTTTGATATCGTATTCTTCTTCGAGAACTTTAGCAAGTTCGTTAGCTTCTTTGATAGTTAGGTTGACAAGCTCTTCAGCTAGTTTGTTAACGTCAGCCATTTTTATCTCCAGTTGTTTTTTTAAGTAAAATTCTTAGTTGATATAAGGGGTTAATTTTCGCCTTTTTCAGCGATAGCTTTTACAGCACCGACAAGGTTAGATCCCTGCGAGTTAAGAGCACCAAGTACGTTCGACATTGGAGCAGCAAGTAAACCAAGGATATCGCCAATGATCTCATTTTTAGATTTCATTGCTGCAAGCGCTTCAAGCTTGTCCTCGCCATAAAATTCACCATCAACGATGGCGCCTTTAAATTGCGGCTTATTATTGTCCTTGATAAAATCTTTTAAAACCTTTGCAGGTGCAGATAATTCTTCTTCAACAAATGCGAATGCATTTTGCTCGTTCAGAGATGGAATTACGGAATCGTATCCTCCAACCTCTTCCATAGCAAGTTTCATCAGCTTGTTTTTGTAAACTTTGAAGAAGACATTTCCCTTACGAAATGCACCACGCAGCTCGTTAGCTTCATCTACAGACATTCCCGAATAGTTGGTAACATAGATAGCGTTAGCACTATTCAGTCGTTCTGCGATTTCATCTAAAACTGCTTTCTTTTCTGCAGTTGGCATAATTTAATTCCTCCTAATTAAGAGATGTAACTGCGGTTCTGCTTATCGGAATGCTTGGCCCCATCGTGCTGCTCATGTATACGCTTTTCACGTAAATACCTTTTGCAGAAGCAGGCTTCATTCGCATTACAGTTTGAAGAAATGCTTCAGCATTTTCTTTCAAATCGCTAGCTCCGAAACTTACTTTACCAACAGATGTGTGGAGGATTCCGGCTTTATCAACACGGAAATCAATCTGACCGGCTTTAACTGTTTTAACAGCTTCAGCAACATCCATTGTTACAGTTCCACTTTTGGGATTTGGCATCAATCCGCGAGGACCTAAAAAGCGTCCAAGCTTACCGAGTTTGCCCATTACATCCGGCGTAGCGATAATCACGTCGATTTCCGCCCAGCCTTCTTCAATTTTTGCGATATATTCATCCAGACCTACAAAGTCTGCGCCAGCTTCAGTAGCTTCGCCTTGTTTAGCCTCATTAACGAGAGCCAAAACCCGAACCTCTTTACCAGTTCCGTGAGGCAAGCTCACAGTTCCACGTACCATTTGATCTGCATGTCGCGGATCAACACCCAAACGGATATCGATATCGACAGAAGCATCAAAATTAGTGCTCGATGTTTTCTTAACAAGGTCACATGCTTCTTCCAAAGTATATTCCAACTCCGGATTTACCAGCGCTGCGGCCTGTTCATATTTTTTTCCTCTTTTTGCCATGAGTTCTATTTCCTTTACCTGTCGCGATTAACTCTAAGACCCATACTACGAGCCGTACCTGCAATCATTTCTGCAGCAGCTTCAACGTCGAACGCATTTAAGTCCTCCATCTTCTCCTCCGCAATTTCTTTGCATTGGCTCCAGGTTACCGTTCCCACTTTAACGCGGTTTGGTTCCCCTGAGCCGGATTTGATTTTCGCTGCTTTTTTGAGAAGTACGGGTGCTGGCGGAGTTTTTGTCTTAAATGTAAAAGACTTATCCGCGAACACAGTAATCTCAACAGGAATAACTGTTCCGGCTTTGTCCTGAGTCTTAGCATTAAAGGCTTTGCAAAACTCCATAATGTTGATACCTGCCTGACCGAGCGCCGGTCCAACAGGGGGAGCAGGGTTTGCCTGTCCACCAACAATTTGGAGCTTCAGGATTCTTTCAACTTTTTTAGCCATGGATTTTCAGGATCCTAATCTATTTATATAACTTCAGTTTATCGCGTAATAGCTAGTGTTGCATCAACTAGGTTCTTTATGTGGCGGATTCGACTTGATTCACATCCACTTCGACAGGAGTACGTCGCCCAAAGATGCTCACCAAAACACGGAGCTTTAATTTCTCTGGATTCACTTCCTGTACCGTTCCATCGAAATCTTTGAACGGTCCGGATATCACTTTCACCAAGTCGCCTTCGCTGTAAGGAATTTCAACATTCCTTAATTCATCTCCTGCTTCCTGCACTCGTCCTATGATGCGTTGAACTTCGTGCTTTTTCAGCGGAGAGGGCACCGTGTCAGTTTTACCTTTCAAAAATCCTAAACAGGACGGTGCGCTTTGTATGAGGTTATTTACCTCTTCGTCGTAATGAGTATTCACTAAAATGTATCCCGGAAAGAAATTCTTCTCTCTGGTTCGTTTCTTTCCACCACGAATTTCAACCACAGTTTCGGTTGGAACAAGAACATCAATGATCTTATCCCCCAAATCCTGATCTTCAATTTCACGATCGAGAAACTCTTTAACTTTTTTTTCATGGCTGGAAAAGCAGCGAACCACATACCAACCATGTTCTAGTTCTTTACTCATTATTGATAAATAGCTTCTAGTACTGTGCTGTAAACCTGATCAACACCGAATATGAATGCGGATATAATGATCGAGAATACCACTACAATAATTGTATTGTCTACTAATTCCTTCTGGGTTGGCCAAGACACTTTCTTGAACTCGTTACCAACACTCTCAAAAAAATTTATAAGTTTTTCCATGTTACAGTACTATTATGTTTGCACGGGTGGAGAGACTCGAACTCCCGACACCTGGTTTTGGAGACCAGTGCTCTACCAACTGAGCTACACCCGTAGATACACACAAGAGTAGGCGACCAAAGTCACCTACTCCAGATGTGCTGTCAATATGTTTCTTAGATTAATCTAAGATTTTAGTTACAACACCGGCACCTACGGTACGGCCTCCTTCACGGATCGCAAATCGCAATCCTTCTTCCATCGCTACCGGCTGGATGAGCTCTACTGATAACTTCACGTTATCCCCAGGCATTACCATCTCTACTCCAGAAGGAAGCTCACAAGCTCCTGTCACATCCGTTGTTCTGAAATAGAACTGTGGACGGTAGCCTTTGAAAAACGGCGTGTGTCGCCCGCCTTCGTCTTTGCTCAATACGTATACCTCACACTCAAACTTCTTATGGGGAGTGATCGAGCCCGGCTTACAAAGCACCATTCCACGCTGAATCTGCTCTTTGTTAACTCCACGAAGCAGAATACCTGCGTTGTCACCGGCTTGTCCCTGATCAAGAAGTCTTCTGAACATCTCAATTCCGGTTACCACACTCTTCATCGGATCTTCTACGATCCCTACAATTTCAATCTCGTCGTTCAGCTTAAGAACACCACGCTCGATACGACCTGTTGCCACAGTTCCACGACCGGTAATTGAGAATACATCCTCAACCGGCATTAGGAACGGCTTGTCTACATCGCGCTCTGGAGTAGGAATAGTGTCATCAACGGCTTTGATAAGCTCTACAATTTTCTCTTCCCACTGCGCTTCGCCATTAAGGGCACCAAGAGCAGATCCCTGAATCACAGGAATATCGTCTCCATCAAATTCGTAGCTGGATAGCAGCTCACGTACTTCAAGCTCTACAAGCTCCAATAATTCCTCGTCGTCTACTAAATCAACTTTGTTCATGAATACCACGATCTGAGGTACTCCAACCTGACGAGCAAGCAAGATGTGCTCGCGAGTCTGTGGCATAGGACCGTCAGTTGCTGCTACTACCAGAATAGCACCATCCATTTGAGCTGCACCTGTTACCATGTTCTTCACATAGTCAGCGTGACCCGGGCAGTCTACGTGGGCGTAGTGACGCTCGTCAGACTCATACTCCACGTGCGCTGTTGCAATGGTAATCCCACGCTCGCGCTCTTCCGGGGCGTTGTCAATCTGATCAAAGGCCTGCGCTACTCCACCGTAGGTCTTCGCCATTACGGTCGTAATCGCCGCTGTCAATGTTGTCTTTCCGTGATCTACGTGACCAATGGTTCCCACATTCACGTGGGGCTTGGTGCGTTGAAAGGTCTCTTTTGCCATGATTAAATCTAATTATGTGTATTGTTAAAAAATTGTTTTCCGTATCTACCAACAACAGAGCCGATAGTCGGACTTGAACCGACGACCCCTTCCTTACCATGGAAGTGCTCTACCACTGAGCTATATCGGCTTAGTTTTTGAGCGAGCGACCGGGATCGAACCGGCAACATTCAGCTTGGAAGGCTGACACTCTACCAATTGAGTTACGCTCGCTTGTCAATATGTCAATGTGGGGAGAGCAGGATTCGAACCTACGAAGTCGTAAGACAACAGATTTACAGTCTGCCCCAGTTGGCCGCTTTGGTATCTCCCCATTCACAGAAAGAGCCAGTGACCGGATTTGAACCGATGACCGACGGTTTACAAAACCGTTGCTCTACCAACTGAGCTACACTGGCTTTTTGCGAAAGACTCCAAAAATACCTATGTCTCCAAAGATTGTCAATATTTAAAGCATAAAATTTTTGAGTTTTCTACATCTTTTCTTCAGGGCTGTCAGACTCCTTTTTAGACCACATCAATTTGACAATAATTAATAGCCCGATACAAACCAGTATAACTTTACCATAAGTTGAAAGATAGCCCCCTATTACATGCCAATTATCACGAATGAACCATCCCATAAACAGTAAGATGGAATTCCATAATGCTGAGCTAATCAATGAATTAACCACTGTATAGCTGATTTTGAGATGCGCCATCCCTGCAGTTAATGAGATTACAGAGCGAGTACCGGCCAAAAAACGATTTCCAAAAATCACCCATTGACCGTACTTATACATCCAGATTTTTCCTTTTCTGAAGTAGCGATAATTAATGAATCGAAGTAAAATATGCCCGTCCTTCTTTTCCTCAATTTGTCCCCCTAGTTTATAACCAATCCAATACATATTCATAAATCCAACTACTGAAGCCAAAACTGTGAGCACCCAAATGAGCGGAAGTGAGAGCAAACCTTCAGCAGCAAGATACCCTCCAAAGGCAAGCAGAACATCTCCTGGAACTGGCGGTAATACATTTTCCAGATACGCAACTAAAGTAAAAATCAGATACACACCAATGGGGGGAACAATACTTATCCAATCAATAATAGTTTGTACTACCTGATCTGCCATTTATCTTTTCTGAATTAGTACTACTGCTGTTGCCGATATCCCTTCTTCTCTACCAACAAAACCCATTTTCTCTGAAGTTGTAGCTTTTACAGAAACCTGATCCAGTTTTACTTCAAGATCATCTGCGATTGTTTGCCTTATTTCAGTAAGATGTTGCATTAATTTTGGTCGCTCTGCAACAATAGTAGCATCAAGATTTGAAAGCTCATACCCTTTTTCTTTTACCAGACTATAGCAATACTTAAGGAGAACTCTACTATCAGCATCTTTGTGCTCATGGTCAGTATCCGGAAAATGCTGACCTATATCACCCAGCGCAAGTGCTCCAAGTAGAGCATCGGTAATTGCGTGAAGGAGAACATCTGCGTCCGAATGCCCAAGCAAACCTTTTTCGAATGGAATTTCAACTCCGCCTAAAACGAGTTTTCGTCCTTCAGTTAACTGATGAATATCAAAGCCATATCCTATTCTCATTCTTCACCTCGTTCATCCAAAATTAATTCTGCAACTTTCAGGTCTATCGGATAAGTAATCTTCAGGTTTCGCCGATCTCCCTCAACGACTTTAACAACTCCCCCAATCCGTTCAACCAAAGAAGAATCGTCAGTACCTGTGAATTCATCTTTAATAGCAGAGTCATAGGCTTTTATTAAAAGATTCTTTTGGAAAACCTGAGGGGTCTGAGCCTGCCATAATTCACTCCGATCGGGAGTACTATTTATAAACGAATTGGTACCTACTTTTTTGATTGTATCCTTGGCCGGGACAGCAACTATAGCCCCTCCATGTTTAGCAGCCACCTCACAACATTCTTTGATCAACTTTTTACTGACGAATGGCCTCACAGCATCATGTACCGCAATCAAATCAATATCTTCTGATATTCCCGAAAAGGCATTATGAATAGAATACTGGCGCTCCCTCCCTCCCTCTACTACGTTCAGGCTTTGGACTTCCTCTTTATAATTTTCGAGCATGGATCTCACATCCCCCATCCATTCAGTGGATGTCGAAACAATGATCTGCTCCACTTCATCAACTTTGGCAAAAGCCTGAACGGTATATTCCAGAATAGAAACACCACGAAGTTTTAAAAATGGCTTCGGAACGCGAGTCCCCATACGGGAACCCGAGCCGGCAGCCGGTATTATGACCGCCAGCTTTGTCATTTAAATAATCAGCATTGCATCGCCAAAGGAGAACAGGCGATAATCTTTTTCTTTAGCCTCTTCGTATGCTTTCATAAGGAAATCATATCCAGCGAAAGCAGCTCCCAACATCAGTAATGTTGATTCAGGACGGTGGAAGTTAGTAATCAGTGCTTCAGTAATCTTAAACTGATAAGGAGGATAGATGAACTTATCTGTCCAACCAGTTCCCATCTTTGACATACCACTAGCCATCACGCTAGTCTCTATTGTACGAACCGCACTCGTTCCAATTGCTACTACTTTATTCTTCTTCTTTTTAAGAGCAATATTAATTTTATCGGAAGTATCTTTTGAGATAAAGTAGTTTTCAGAGTCCATTCTGTGCTTGGTCAAATCTTCAACCTCCACATTACGGAATGTTCCCCATCCTATATGAAGTGTAATTGGAAGAAACTCTACACCTTTTTTCTCAATTTTTTCGACTAACTCCGGAGTAAAATGCATACCTGCAGTTGGGGCGGCAACAGCACCCCGCTCTGTTGCAAAAACTGTCTGATAGCGCTCTTTATCTGCATCTACTGGCTCTCGCTCTATGTACGGAGGCAGTGGCATTTTACCCAACTCATCCAACTTGTCATATAGCTCATCGTTAGGACCTTCATACAGAAAACGAATTGTTCGTCCACGTGAAGTTGTGTTATCCACTACTTCGGCCATTAATTCATCATCACCTTCGCCGAAATAAAGTTTGTTACCAATCCGGATTTTCCGGGCAGGCTCAACCAATACATCCCAAAGCATGTTTTCCGGCTGAAGCTCACGAAGCAAAAATACTTCAATATCTGCCTCAGTCTTTTCCTTTTTACCATTCAGGCGGGCAGGAAAAACTTTGGTGTTATTGTAGATTACAACATCACCTTCATTCAGATACTCGTGTATGTCAGAAAATTTCTTATGCTCTATTGTTTGCTCTGCACGATTCAACACCATAAGTTTGGCGGAATCTCGCTTTTTTAAAGGTTCTTCAGGTACATTCAGTCCTTCAATCTCGTATCTAAAATCGGTGAGTTTCATCTCTCCTCAGCTTGTTTTTGGAGTGTTAGTTTACTTTTTCGAAAAGAGAGCAAAAATAGTGTTTTTTTTGATGTATATCAATGTAGCTATACAGTTACCTTTTTTTGGAAAAAGCTTTTGATATAAAGTAAACTAATTGCCGCTCACTAACGTTGCCCAATTATGAATTCACGATTACTCCTTACTTTCAGCTTTTGCCTTCTGATTTTTAGCATATCAAATGCCCAACTTAGAAAAGATCTGGAGGCTAATTTTAGCAAAACAGGACCTGTTCTGAATAGCGATACTACGTTGAGTAATTCATTATTCCAGACCAGTGTAACCCAGAGTATCTCTTTAGTTAATCATTCCAGCAAAGGATCTTTTTCTGACAGGTTTTCCTCTGAGTGGACCCTTCCCCCAACTTTTAAGTACATCAATTCAGGATCTTATAATTCTACTTTAGCATTAAATCCTGAAGACAATTTTGCTCAAGTCGTTGGCAAGCTGGGAATGTTCTATGCCTGGAATAAGATTTTTAAGAATTGATTACTTTTACAACATCACAAAAATTAACGATTCGATGAAGAACATAAGTTTATTATTTACCTTCAATTCGTTATAATGCGCATTCAGTCTTGGTGTTCATTTATAATTCAGGAGACCATGAAAAGAACTCTACTATCATTCATTTTACTTTCATTTTTACTAGTTGGAACCGTTAATGCTCAATTGCGGTCTGACTTATCTTCGCCATATGATTATAGTGGTCCTATTATAAACAGGAGTGCTCCTACTGTAGAGTCAGGCTTGAATCGTTTTTTCAATAGTATTGAAATGGGGCATTCATACAGCATGAGTTTTTCTTCCTTTGGTGGAGGGTATCAAAATGTGAACGCTTACACTAATACGTTAACATTTGATATCAGCCCAAAAATGGACGGGCGTGTTGATGTATCTTTTCTACACTCTCCATTTGGGAATAACTTAGCTCAGGGGCAAACCAGTTTTCAAAATCAGGTAGTTATACGAAATGCAGAACTGAACTATAGAATCAGTGATAACGCAACTATCCGGTTCCAGTATCAACAATTACCTGCGGGATATTATGGATACGGCGGATATGGATATGATCCTTTTGGATACAGTCGTTTCGGAAGATACAACAGCAGGTACTCCCGTAATCCTTTTTGGTATTAAGAGTTTGTTGAATGGGTGAAAACCAACCAGAAAAACCTTCCAGTTCCGAAAACCTTTTTTTAAATGCAGCCATAGGATTTCTAAGTATCCTCCTGATTGTACTTTTGGTTGCACTTTCAACACGGATTATTTATCCAAGAATTTTTAATCAACGCGTTGAAGCTTCCTCACAACTGATCAGTGAAATTATTCAGATTGAAGTACTAAATGGGTGTGGAATTCCCGGAATAGCTAACGCCTATACCGGGATATTAAGATCAAATGGATTTGATGTAGTCGAGACAGGAAATTTTGATCACTTTAATCTCGAAAAAACCATCGTAATTTCCAGAAGTGGTGTTTTGGATAATGCCAAAAGAGTTGCAAGCGCACTTGGAGTTGAACCAATTCACGTGATCAGGGAAGAATCACCAGACTACTTTTTAGATGTAACCGTGGTAATTGGGCACGATTATGAACAGCTTAACAAAGAATAAATGACAGATATAAAGAAACCAGCAAATAATCAGTTTATAGATGCAAAGCCTGAATCAAAGAAGCTGGTAGAGTTAATTGTTGAGGGATTACAGAAAAGGAAAGCACAGGATATTGTTATTCTGGATGTATCCGAATTGACTACACTTACTGACTACTTTGTGGTTTGTAGTGGTACTTCAGATACTCAAATTAAAGCTATAGCAGATTCTGTAGAACAAGAATTATTAGAACAGGCAGGCGAAAAGGCCTGGAAAAAGGAAGGGCTTCAGGCACGTTCTTGGATTATTCTGGACTTCATAAATACCGTTGTTCACGTAATGAGTAAAGAAAAGCGTGAGTTCTACAATATCGAGCATATGTGGAATGATGCTAAAGTTACGTATATCGAAAATGAAAGCTGATCTAACATGAATAAGCCCCGAATTCTTATCACCGAACCCATCCCAAAAACGGTGATTTCATATCTCGAAGAATTCGGTGAAGTCGTTGTTGGTAAAAAGGGTCAATTTAATTCCGAAGACGAATTACTTGATGAACTTAATAAGTATGATGCACTTCTATGTATGCTCTCAACTCCAGTAACAGAACAAGTTTTACAATCAGCCCCAAATCTTAAAGTTGTAGCAAACTTTGCAGTAGGATATAACAACATTGATATCAAAGCTGCATCTGCACTTAATATAAAAGTCGCTAACACTCCCGATGTACTCACAGAAGCTTGTGGTGATTTTGCAATGGCTCTGCTGATGGCAACCACCCGTAGTTTCTATCAGGCGGAAACGTATCTGAGAAATGGCAATTTTAATGGATGGGAACCATTAGGTTTTCTTGGAATGGAATTACGTGGTAAAACTCTGGGCATTATTGGCATGGGTAGAATTGGTCAGGCCTTTGCTCATCGCGCTAAAGCTTTTGGGATGAATATCGTTTACCATAACCGATCTAAGTTGCCCAATGAAACTGAAAAAGAGCTGAATTGCTCATTTATTTCTACCGTTGAGGAACTTGCTCGCCAAAGTGATGTATTAAGTTTAAACTGCCCATTAACTCCGGAAACTCATCACTTGGTTGATAAAGAAATTCTTTCCATCATGCCCAAACACGCTATCCTCATAAATATTTCCAGAGGACCTGTTGTTGATGAAGAAGCCTTAGCAGAAGCCCTTCATGCTGGCGAAATTGCCGGGGCTGGCTTAGACGTTTTTGAACATGAACCTGAAGTTCATCCTCAGTTACTTACAGCTCCCAATTGCACAATGCTACCTCACATTGCCAGTGCAACTTTCGAAACCAGAGAAGCTATTGGTATGCTTGCTGCCAGTGCAATTAAAAAAGTACTTGAAGGAGTTTCTGATTCAGAGATCTCAAATCTGGTTACAGGTTAGTTACTTTTTTAAGTAGCTTAAATTGTGAGTGCTTTAAACAAAAATAGAACCCTAATCCTCTTCGGATTGCTTTGTATACTTGCTCTTGGGTATAGTTTGTTTGAATGGCTGAACTATCAAAATGCGCCACAGAAAAATGAAATTATCTCTCTTGCCGAAGAATCAGTTGAATCTGCTTCCGAGAATTTCAGGCAATTCGTATTCGACTTTACTAACAATTCTACTTCTTTCACTAACGAGTTAAAAACAGCAGTTGAGAATAATGAAAGTCTGGAGTCTGTTTTTGAAGCAGTGCATCAAGATGACTTATTTTGGGGTTCTGTTATTTTCAAAGAAAATAAAAAAATAGCCTGGAATGGATTTATTCCAGACAGCCTACCCGATAAAGTATATAAGCAGGATGAATCCCTGTACGTATCTATTGATACAGATAATAATGTAACCTACATATTTAGCTTAATTCCCTTTTTTGTTGAAAGCCAGGATTCCGTAGTACGTTATGATGTATATAATCAGGTTAAAATTTCTCAGGAAAATATCCTCACTATTGGCAAAAACCTTGAGTTATCACCTGAAAAACTCTTTACTAATCCGGAGCAGTATCCCGTACATTTTGATTTTAGTGGGATTAGTACCCCAAACACCATTGCCTCCTCTGTGATCTTCACCGTAAGTTCAGATTCACTTGGTGAAGTTTATGCTCTGCCAGAAGGCTTTGAAGAATACGAGGCCTATCATTTCGAAAAGAACGGTATATGGCGTGCGCTTTTTCTTGTTTGTTTTCTAATGCTCATTGGGGCTTTGACATTTTCTTTCTCTAAAGAGTTAGGCGGTTGGGCAGGCCTTTTTGTTCAGCTTTCAGTTTATACATGTATCTGGTTACTGATAAAAACGCTTTACCCGCTTATAAATATCCAGGCATTTAATGTCCCGCTATTGGCTAATCTCTATCTGGTTAACTACGCAGTTAATTCTATTTACACCTTACTGATTAGCTTTTCGACTACAATTTTCCTTATTACAGAACGAAAGCTGGAGATCTCTTTCAATGCTGGCGGTTTCCTGATCATGGGAGCGACGCTAAGCGTTTCAGTCGGTGCTACATTTTTTAATTTCTTATCCAACACTACTGGGGTCATTATTAACTCTAATATTAAGGTGATGGATCTTGAGTTACTACCTTCTTTCCCTACCCTGATCTTCTACCTTTGCTCAAGTGCTACTTTTATTTCCTTATTTGTTCTTTTCATTACTATTTGCTGGTTCATTCTCAAGAACAGCCCCAAAAAAGCATGGTATACTATTTCAGGTTTAACTCTTGGAATAGTAATCTTTGCAATTGTCAGCAAGTTTGTGTTTGCTCAGGCTAGTGATTCTAACTGGATTGTTGTTATAACTACGCTTTTCATTTTTCTAGCTGGAATTTTTTCTATCTATCTGGTTAGAAAAAATTCCAGCTTTATAAAATCTTCGAAACTGAGACCATTAATTTTCATAAGCTATCTGGCAGTTTGTTTTATATACATTGCTTATGCAAGTGGAAATACTGTCCGGCAGGATTTAAGTATGCTTGAAGCAGCTGATACATTTTCTCTTGATGAGGAAAATCAAATTCAAAACATTACTGTTGACTTACTTCTCTCTTTAGGTAATGAGCTTAGTAATTCTCCTCAAAATGCCTTTGACGATGCTTTTTTTGATCAATTTATTGAAGACTTTCTCAAACCGGAATGGCTAAGGTATTCGATTTCCGTTCAAATTATCGACCCTGATGGAGACCGTTTTACTGACTACACAACCAGCCTTTCTCCTCCACAATGGAGTACTGCATTCAGAATTGATGAGCTTGAAATCCCATTTGAAGACGAACAGATTCGGAGAGAAAATCTTCGGCCTGTATTACGTCGTCAACCTATAAATACAATAAATGCCAGTTATTCATCCTTTATTCGTGGATGGATACCCATTTTTGAAAGTGCAGAATCAGACAGAAGAATCGGTTGGATTTTATGTTCTGTATATGAGGAGCTTCCTCAACTCGATCGGCCACTTCGTACCGTAATATCATCTCAACAATCAGGAAACTGGGGTGAAACTCTGCTCTCTTCGGAATACGAAAATGGAGTAGCTATTAGAAGTCTGTTAACAGGAATCCCACTCGAGATTCCCGAACCCTCTATACTTCCCGAACAAACCAGAATGCAGGTTAACAGGGATTCAATTTATTCAACTTCTTTTTCATACGGAGATGGTAAAATAAAAGAGCTCTTTATTAAAAAAAGTGAGCAAAATATTGTACGAGTTGCCAGTAGGCAGATAAGTGTAGCACAACATCTGTTTTCATTTCTGAGACTATTCTTTGTGCTAACCATTTTAGGCATCTTGTTTATGTTCTTCTTTTCATGGAACCCAAACTGGCAAATTTTCGGATCTTCGCGAAGGTTCAAAGACAGACTCATAGATCGCTTTATTTTAGCCAGCCTTGTATGCTTACTGGCCCTTGTTGGAGCTTCCTATTTTGTTCTAACACAACAAAATAATGACGACGTGGAAGACCAGTTGTTTAGTCGACTCGAAAATCTGGTTTCTAATTTGGAGAGTGAACTTTCATATACAGCATCTGATCCTGCAGAACTTCAAAGAATTACTTCCATCCTTGATGTAGATGCGTCTCTTTATACAGATGGAGTACTAATGAATTCTACTACATCCCAAATTTTTACCCAGCACTTATTGCCAACTACCATCCCCTGGAACATATATTCCCGAATACTTAATAATGAGAGTAATCGCGAACTATCTATTGTTGAACTTGATAACCAAGAAATGATGATTGGGTATCAACCCTGGTTTGATACGGATAATCAAATTGCAGGAATCGCTGCTATCCCTACTTTCCTTAAAGCTCCGAAATTTTATGAGAGATTATTATCTACCACCAGTTATTTAATTGCTTTCTACACGGTAATTTTTGGTCTCTTAATGATGGGTGTTGGCTTTATTTCATCACAACTTACTTCACCTTTAGAAGAAATAAGTAACGCACTTAAGAGAATTTCTGATGGGGATATGGATACCAAACTTCCAATAAAAAGTGAAGATGAAATAGGCGCCTTAACGAAGGCTTATAACCTGATGGCTAAACGCTTAAAGACGGTTCAAAAAGAATTAGCCGAAACAGAACGGGAAGCAGCCTGGAAAGAAATGGCCCAACAAATTGCACATGAAATCAAGAACCCTCTTACTCCCATGAAGTTAAATCTTCAGCATCTGGAACGGCAACTCGAGTCGACAGGACAAGACCTGAACTCTGTGAAACCTAAGGTGAAAAAAATTGCCGAAAATATGATCGAGCAAATCGACTCATTAAACAAAATTGCTTCTGATTTCTCAAAATTTGCCAAGCCTGTTGAACATGAATTTACTCAGATTGATCTAAACGATCTCACTCATTCAGTTGTGGATATGTACAAGGCAGATGATAGCTTTGCACTAATTACAGATTTTTCAAAAAGGCGACTCCCTATTCTTGGAGCAAAGGAGGAACTAAGAAGAGTACTTGTCAATCTCATCAAAAATGCGATGGAGTCACTACATGAAAATGGAAAGATCACTGTTTCTACTTTCCCGGACGCAAAGAATATGTATGCTTTTGTTACCGTAACTGATAACGGGACCGGAATCTCATCAGAGGATCAGGATAAAATATTTGTTCCGAAATTTTCTACTAAATCAAGCGGAACAGGATTAGGGCTCGCCATTACTAAAAAAATTATTGAAGAACATAATGGAGAAATCAGCTTTATCTCCACTATTGGACAGGGCACTTCCTTTACCATTCGCATCCCTCTTTCAAAGAAAGTAAAGAAGTAATTCTCTGGGAACTTCCTTACCATATGCGCTCATTTGTTGGAGCTTTGAAAACATATCTTCCAGACATAAAAAAAGAATCCTCAACCTTACTCAAAATTGGAGTTCCTATCGTTGGGACTCAGTTACTTGGGATGGGACTTACTGTAACCGATACGATTATGGCGGGCAGGTTATCAGCGGCTGATTTGGCCGGGGTCGCCGTGGGGAACGCATTGTATCAACCGGTTACTTTATTTGGGATGGCTACACTTGTAGCCATCAATCCGATTGTTTCTCAATATTTGGGCGCCCGTAAATTCTTTGAAATTGGCAAAAGTGCCCGGCAAATGCTCTGGCTGGTCTTTTTTCTTACAATTCCTTCTTTTTTTCTGGTTAGAAATCTGGACTTCGTGCTTCACTTTGCCGGAGTTGATCAGGAGATTATCCCACTATCCACAAAATATATTAAAGCCGTTGCCTGGGGCATTCCCGGGTTGCTAATCTTTGCAGGGCTCAGATTTTTTAGTGAAGGACTAGCTATTACCAAGCCAGCAATGTATTTATCTTTGTTAACTCTACTCCTGAATATTCCTGCCGATTATATTTTGATGTATGGAAAGTTGGGTTTTCCTGCCATGGGTGCAGAAGGTACCGGCTACGCGACTACTATAGTACAATTAGCGGCTGGCATCTCCATGATCCTGTTCACTGTTTCTTTTAAACCCTTTAAACGTTTCAACATCTTTGCCCGTACAAGGGGGCCGGAATGGAAGTACATCAAAGAATTACTTTATGTCGGACTTCCAAGTGGTGCTAGCTCCACCCTCGAGATTATGTTATTCGCATCTGTAAGCGTATTAATGGGGACTCTAAGTGTAACTGCATCAGCAGCTCATCAAATTTCATTGAGTATTGCCGCTACGGTATTTATGATTCCGTTCGGACTTTCAATGGCTATTTCTCAGCGCGTGGGCTTAGCTGTAGGTCAGGGTTCAATAAAAAACGCCCGCTTCCGTGGATTCCTTGGAACAGCCGTTTGTACGCTCATCATGGTTTTCACTGCATTTTTGATTTTCACTATTCCCGGACCTATCGTAGGAATTTATACAAGCGATCCAGAAGTAAAAAAACTCGCTATTTCTCTGGTTTTTATGGCGGGGTTATTCCAGATTTCAGACGGTCTCCAAGTTGGAGGTTATGGAGCATTGCGCGGTCTGAAAGACACCAGAGTGCCTATGCTGGTTAACTTTATCTCTTACTGGCTGATCGGTTTTTCTGTAGGATACTATTTAGGAATTCACACTGATCTTGGACCAAAGGGACTATGGATCGGGCTGATTTCAGGGCTTTCTGTAGCCGCTATTTTGCACAATCTTAGGTTTCATCTTCTTACGAAAAATGCATAACCTATGGCATATCTTTTTTTAACCCTGGGACTTAAATTATAATAAAAGTTGTATCCTGGACTATGGGCATCTTTATACACGATATAGTAACTGCTAACCCTGATACATCCACAGATCAGATGTATATTCGGGATCTTTTTAAAGAGGGCCTTGGTAAAGACCGGTTAACTCAGGCTATTATTCATCGGTTATATTCACAATCAGGAATTAATACCCGAAACACCTTTCTAAACTATTTAGAAGAAGATTCTGCAAAGACTTTTGTTGAACGTGCACTGTCTGAAGATGACCAGCCGACTACCTACGAACGAAATGAGATTTATAAAACTGAGGCTTCTAAACTTTTTCTCCAAATAGGAGAGAAACTTCTGAAACAAAACCCTTCGTTCAAAAAAGAGAATATTACCCACGTAGTTACTGTTTCATGTACTGGTTTCTATGCGCCTGGTCCCGATTTTGATGTAGTACAAGGACTCGGACTTAGCCCGAATACACACCGTTTTCATCTGGGTTTTATGGGATGTTATGCAGCCATACCCGCATTAAAAATGGCCAAAGCTTTCTGTGAGGCAGATCCTGATGCCAATGTACTGGTAATTTGTAGTGAGCTATGCACTCTTCACCTTCAGAATAAAAACGATTCTGACAGCCTGATTGCATTTTCTGTTTTCGCTGATGGTGCGGCCGGAGTTTTAGTTTCATCAAAAAAACCTGCTAAAAAAGGGTATGATATGGTCGAGTTTGCTTCTTCTTTAGCTTATGAAGGCGAAAAAGATATGGCCTGGACGATTGGAAATACCGGATTCAACATGATTCTATCCAGTTATGTGCCTGAGATCATTTCTGCCAACCTGAAAAACGTACTGGCGCCCCTTTTTAAGAAATATTCTATTTCAAAAAAAGACATTGATATCTGGGCAGTTCATCCCGGCGGAAGGGCTATTGTTGATAAGGTGGAAAAATCTATGGAACTTGCTGAAAAGCAGGTGAAAGCTTCACGAAGTGTCCTCGCCAATTATGGAAATATGAGTAGTGTAACCGTGCTCTTTGTTCTTAAAGAGATACTGAATTCAAATCCCAAAGCTGGCTCCTCCGTCCTTCCTATTGCTTTTGGACCAGGCCTTACTATAGAGTCCGGACTACTTAAAGTTACTTCATAATCATGCCTTTTTTCCTGTCTGAACGGCAACCTGATTTGGTTGAGCAAATGGACAGGATTGATTGTGACCCTATCAAACTGCAAAATACCTATAGACAGTTTTCTGTTATTAATGGACTACTCTCTAATTGGAAGCGAATTTATAAGCAACGAATACATCCTTTGCTAACCACTAATCCTGATAAAAAATACTCCTTATTGGATATTGGATTTGGTGGAGGTGATATCCCTCTTTCTATTGCTAAATGGGCAAATAAGGACGGTTTTAAGTTAGAAATTACGGCGATCGAAACAGATAGGCGTGCATACGAATTTGCCCAGGAACTACCCAAAAACCCAACTGTTACATTTTTAAACTGTAGTTCTAGTGATCTGGTAAAGCAGCAAAACTATTTTGATATTGTAATATCAAACCATGTGCTTCATCACCTTGATGAATCAAGCACTTTAAAAATTCTGAGTGAGGCCAAAAGCCTTGCTACCTCTCTGGTTATCTTCAATGACATTGAACGAAGCGATATTGGATATTCTCTTTTTAATATATTTTCTCGTCTGCTATTCAGAAATTCCTTTATTACCGAAGATGGTCTTACCTCCATCAAACGCTGCTACACCAAAAGAGAGCTAAACGAAATCTCTCCCTATGGCTGGAAAGTCGAACGTTCTTTTCCATTCAGGTTGTTATTGAGTTATGAAAACTGAAGATGTAATAATTGTAGGGGGCGGTCCAGTTGGCTTATTCATGGGGATATGCCTTCACTATCATGGAATTCCCTGTACTATTATTGAGCAGAGAACCGAGACGGTTAAAGAATCACGCTCTCTTGGAATTCACCCGGTTTCGCTTGAACTCTTTGAGAAGTTGGGCATTGTTGATGAGTTTCTTGAAACGGGGATAAAAGTTATAAAGGGTATTGCTCATGATGGGGAAAAAGAAATTGGATCCATTGATTTTAATTCCTGCCCGGCTCCCTATCAATACATTCTGATTAATCCACAATTTGAAACTGAACGAATTCTGAAAGAGCAGTTTCTAAAACTCAATCCCGATTCACTCATTACAGGTGCAGAAGTTATTGGACTTGAAGAAGAATTTGACTTCGTCTCCCTCACCATAAAAAAAGAGAATAAAGAACATTCTATAGAGGCCGGATATGTTATTGGTTGTGATGGCAAGGCTAGTTTTGTCAGAAAAGCTGCAGACATAGGATTCAAAGGAAAAAGATATCCCGATACCTATATCATGGGAGATTTTGAGGATTCAACTAATTACGGAGATAATGCCGTAGTCTATTTAACTAAAGATGGGTTAGTAGAATGTTTTCCTCTACCCGATAATAAAAGAAGATGGGTGGTTAAGACCGAAGATTATATTTCTGAACCGAATCCGGAGTTAATCACTCAACTTATCCAGGATCGGGTTTCAGAAAAAGTTGATGCTCTTTCTAATACTATGGTAAGTAGTTTTGGGGTATCTCATTTTATTGCTGATCAGTTTGTGAAAGATCGAATTTTACTTGCCGGGGATGCTGCCCATATAGTAAGTCCCATAGGCGGACAAGGAATGAATCTTGGCTGGATAGATTGTTGGCATCTCGCTAATGTGATGTCCTTCTGTCGGGGAATTTCTAAAGATTTACCTATCGCTGATTTATTTGTATATGATGCCAAACAACGACCTATTGCAAAAAAAGTAACCCGAAGAGCCGCTTTCAATATGACGCTTGGAAAGAAAACTTCGCTTCATCCACTTCGAACTGGTTTGGTTAAAACGATGCTTAAAAAACCATTCCATGATAAAATGGCTCAGCTTTTCACTATGCGGGGACTTGAAGACTGGTGGGTTTGAATTATTTTAAGTAACTCACAGTTGTCTTATTAACTAATACCTCATTATGCCAGAAAAAATATTTACCTACGAGTCTGATGAAATTGAAGTAACCTGGGATAAAGTTAAATGCATTCATGCAAAGGAATGTGTTCATGGTTTACCCGGAGTTTTTAATATTGATGAAAAGCCATGGATTCAACCTAGTCAGGCTAATGCGGATAAAGTCGCAGAAGTAATTCGGCAATGTCCAAGTGGAGCGCTTCAGTACAAGAGAAAAGATAGTGGTGCAGATGAACCAATCCCGGAAAAAAACATTCTCACATTGGTTGAAGATGGCCCTGTATATTTAAAAGGAAATCTTCAGATTAAGAATCTGGATGGTGAAGTAATTGCTGAGGAAACACGGGCTGCGTTTTGCAGATGTGGTAAATCATCCAATAAACCTTTCTGTGATAACTCACATATCGAAGCAGAGTTTAAGGCGGGAACTGAATACAACCCGGAACGACTTCTTCTGGAAGAAACCGATGAAACAGGTGGTGAGCTGTCTGTCACGATTTTCCCAAATGCACCATTTGTTATTGAAGGGAAGTACAGCCTGAATGGCTCGGATAAAACCATTTCAACTCAAAAGAAAATGAGCTTTTGCCGATGTGGAGCTTCCTCCAATAAACCTTTCTGTGATGGAAGCCATAAAGAAGTTGGATTTAAAGCTGACTAAAAATACCGGATTGAAAACTAAACGATCCGGTATCTAAGGACATCTAATACTGCTATGCAGCTTAGATTTGCTCTATGTGTTACAACGTTTCTATTTAATCAGCATCATCTTTTTAGTGATAGCTTGATCACCAGCTACCAAGCGATAAATATATACGCCACTTGAAAGCTGACTGGCATCGAAATTCACGGTGTGATTTCCTTGATTCAGCCTTCCGTCTACAAGGTTCGCAACTTCTTGTCCCAACATATTATAGACTTTCAATTGTACAGATCCGGCTATCGGGAGTTCAAACGAAATGTTAGTTGTTGGGTTAAAGGGATTCGGGTAATTCTGGGAAAGTGTAAAATCAACTGGACTAGCAGTTTGATCTTCTTCTTCATTGCTCACAGGAATGTCATCAATTTCCTCATCAATTTTACAGAGCACATCAAAGATCAATGCAGCCAAGGGACTTGGTTCTAGTACCTGGAAGTCATTGATCACCATTGCTATGGTTAAATCCTTCTGCTCCCAGTGATACGTGAACGAGTTATGAATACCATTGCCTCCGTGACCATATAAATTCCATGCATGTCCATCTATATCTATCACTTCAAACATTGTAGTTTCGTACCCATGTAACTGCGTTACTTTAGAAATACATGCGTAATTCTCGAAAATCACTTCCGAAGAACCATCTGCTGGTACTTTTACGTCGTCCATTAAATCACTTGATAGCAATTCACCGGAATAGTAACTGCGATAAAATTTCACTTGGTCTTCCGAAGTTGCAATATGAGCACTATTACCACTCCTTGAGCTTAGATAAGATGTATGAGACAACGTACTTCTATTTTCATTTCCTAACCATGCTCCATTGAATTCTGACATATCAATATCTTTCCCAGTACTCAAATATGAAGAAGTCATCGCCAAAGGATTGAAAATAAATTTCTGAAAATTCTCTTCCAGACTTTTTCCTGTCACTTCTTCGATGATGAAACTGAGTATATATGAGTTAGTACTGGCATAATAGTGTTCAGTAAGTCCATCAAATGGAGCTGGCATATAGTTTAAGAACTCTCTTGGATTCCAAACACTATCCCTATCGTTCCAGACCTCTTGCCATAACGTGCTATTATTTGTCGAGCTCCAAATTTCGCTTAATCCGCTGGTATGCTGTAATAGTCTCTTCACCGTAATGGTGCTATCGAGATTGGGAATGGAATTGGTATCTAGGAACTTCCCAACTGGATCATCGATGCTTAATACACCATCCTCGATGAGCTTTAATGTCACAAACCCGGTCATTGGTTTTGTTCCACTCGCCCAGTGCCAGCTTTTATCCAGATCAACCGGATCATTAACATTTTGTCCATGTCCACTCCCTATAGTGTGAACTTCTTCATTTGGGAAAACTATGGTAGTTGCTACTCCTTCAATACCATAAGTTGGAATATTATCATCTAGAATTTGCTGAAGTTCTCCTACGAGTTCATCATGTTCACTAATCTTTTCTTTACACCCACCACCTTCCCGGCAAGTTCTCAGAAGCGAAAATATATTCTGCATGGTAACTTCCATATTGTCCGAATCTGAAAAATTTCCGGCCACAGAAACACCTATTTTTTCTTCCTGATGATAGAAGGTGCGTGATGAATTTAATCCTCCGCCGCCATGTCCAAATACTGTGAAATTTCCACTAAGATTCCTTTGCATCATCCCTAATCCGTATCCATTTCCAATCACCGGCTTCATCTCTTCTAAACTTTCTTTGGAAGTAAGTCTTCCTTCAAGTAATGCAACTACAAAGCTTAGCATATCCTGTGTACTTCCGACTACCCCTCCATTAAATTTATGAGCAGTAAGAATGGAGTTTTTTGATGTTTGATTTACATCAACCGGATTTCCACCAAGGCCATTTGGGAAAGACCATAATCCATTAAATTGATCCGCAGATGCATTTACAGGAGCCAGTTCTGCCGTATTTCCAGGAATTTGACTAAATATCCGGTTGTTAAATTCCTCCTCTCCATTATTGCCCGTGACTGCTTCTATAATTAGTCCGAGTATCTGGAAATTTGAATCATTGTAACTGTATGATTTTTCCGAATTACAAGATTCTGATGGAATAGTTGATTCAAGAATGGTTCTGGTGTTAAGGATTGCATTTGGATTTTGCTGAATCACCCCCCAGGAATTCGTAAGAAAGTCGCAAATATTAGCACGCATAGAAAGAAGTTCATGGAGAGTAAGGGAACCATCCACATTTGGTAGAGGATCAATATAATCCTCAATCGCATTATTTATATTTAGAGCTCCCTCTTCCTGGAGCTGGAATATGATGGTACTCACCATCAATTTTGTCAACGACCTGGTGAGGTACCAACGATCGGACTCGGTAACAATTCCTGTACTTACTTCACCTCTGGTGTAACTATGGTAATCATTGCCGAAGTAGATGGTAGCTGTAGCACCAACAACCTGAGTGTTATTGACCAATTCCTGAACTTCCTGATCAATTAATGTCAGATAATAATTCGTTGTATCTGCATTTTGTGCCTTTACTATCCCGGATAGTATAATTGCCAAAATTAATGAAGAAATTGTACTTGTAATTTTCATATACCACTTTTATTTATAGTTTTTATCAATGTATTGAACAGCTCTATATATCCCCTTCAATATTGTTGCAGACAACTGGAATATTGTTTCAAACTGAATAAGCCTTCTTTATCCAGGAATGGCTACTTAATCAACATCATTTTTTTGGTGATGGACTGGTTTCCTGTAATCAATCGGTAGATATATACTCCACTGGAAAGCTGGCTGGCATCAAAAGTCAAGTTATGTTTACCCGCATTCATTCTCCCATTTACCAGATAGTCTATCTCTTGTCCAAGCAAATTATACACTTTCAATTGTACCAACCCTGCTTCAGGAAGTTGGAATGAAATATTAGTACTAGGATTGAAAGGGTTCGGGTAGTTTTGAGAGAGCTTGAAAGTCCTAATTGCAGAATAATCTTCTGATTCACTACTGACTATCACTTGTTGATTGGCTTCAAAAAACTCCATAATCAATTTACTCGAATTTATATCCAGACTATTGTTTCCTAAAACCTGAGCAGATTCTAGTCTCCCTGAACCCGGCCATCTGTGACCTCCGTTATTGACCCTATATACTTTCACCTGTCGTTCATTTTTACAACCCAGATACTCTATTAAAGTAACAGTCGTATTATCACTGGAATCTAAATCTGGTAAATTGGTTTCCTCAGACTCTGAGGAGCATTGATTTAGATTAGAAAGTAATCCAGCTGATTCCGGTACAGATTCATATTGGTTATCCAATCCGTTATAATTTGTTATCGCATCGGAAGTTCCATGAATCATGATCCCGGATATTTTAGTGCTATCATCAATGAGATCGGTAGTTTCATTAGTAAAATGCCCTGCCACTGAAGCAAAAGAAGCGATTTTATCGGGCATTTGAGTACCGATGTACGCCGCCATGTATCCACCTAAAGATAAGCCTGTAGCATGAACTCGTTTAAGGTTTACCGAATAACCTGACTGAATATTATTTAATAAAGAATCGACAAATACCAGTTCATTACGCTCGTTGCTAAAGCCGGGAACACTCCATCCTGCTCCGGATGAAGGTACAAATGCAGGAAGTATTTCAGGATCTCGCGTTATACTTAAACCTACCGGATAAGCAATCAGAAATCCAAACTCATCAGCCAGTCCGTGCATTTGAGTTCGGTCTATATGATCAGGCACATCTCCAGAATACCCATGGAAATTGAGAATCAATGGCCACTCTTCTTCTGAAGTATAATCTTCCGGAACATATATCGAATACTCTCTTGATAGTTCATCATGGTTAAAAGTATAATCAATTAGTTCACCAGACTGCGCATTAACGAAAGGTGTTAAAACGGATAATAAAATAGTTGTGCATAAAAGTCTTTTGAAAATATTCATATCAGATTTATTTAATTAACATCATCTTCTTGGTGATGGACTGACCTTCAGATATAAGGCGATAAACATAAATCCCGCTGGAGAGCTGTGTCGCATCAAAATTTACAGAGTGTAATCCGGAACTCATTCTACCATCTGCGAGCGTCGCAACCTCCTGACCAAGCATATTGTATACCTTTAGTTCTACTAATGATGCTTTAGGAAGCGAAAACGAAATATTGGTACTCGGGTTGAATGGATTTGGATAGTTTTGATGAAGATTGAAAGATTCAGCAATTTCTGAATTCTTTTCAGCAGTTGTTAACACACCATCCAATATGATAGACTTTGCAAGTAAATATCTGGTTGAATTAATTGATTCCCAATAGACTGTCACGTTATGATTTGATGAAATCAGAGATTCTATATCTATCTCTTTTCCTTCCGAGTCAACTACATTTAAATCATTAGAAAATGCATACGTAAGTGTATCCGTTTCACCATCCCAGTTTTCATATTCAACTATAAATCCATGTGGATTTATAGTCGATAGAGGATATTTATTGAGCGTGATTTCTGACGCTATTCCCTTAACCGAATCAGGAGCAGCAATGTTAGTACAACCTCCTCCTTCTACACAATTGAACAAATAACTAAAATTATAGATCAGGTTATTAATACCATCGTTAAAAGCATTTGTAGATGGGGTCAGGTTTAATGCAATTGATATTGCAAAGTCGTACTCAGGAATACTAAATGTAGCCGTTGAATTAAGTCCTGCCCCAAAATGTCCTACCATTCTGATAAGGTTGTTTTCTTCATCGATCAGGTCATATCCCATTAAACCCAAACCATAGTTATTCTCTATATTCTGCATTTCATCCAGACTTTCCTGTGAAAGCAATAGCCCGGGTGTTAGTATCGCATTCAAGATTCTGAGCATTTGTTCTGTAGTGCCAACTACACTGCCTGCATACTTTTGAGCAGTAAGTACAGCATTCAAAGATTTCCCAAATTGATCAGATGGATTTCCATTATTATCTGTCCAAACTCCGTTTAGTGTGTTTGGATCTATATCTATAGGTGCTAATTCGAAGCCCCCACCCCAGTAGGCCCAAGGATGAAGACCTAGAAATGGGCTTTTTGTTCTTTTATAGAACCTGTAATAAAATATATCTTCTCCTGTTTCACCTAATACTTCTTCCATTACTAATCCTAACACCATATAATTGGTATTGGTATAAACTACTGCTTTTTCTGCATTACACGGACCAGCAGGTATTGTTCTTTCTAATATATCTCTTACATCATGTACAGCCGTTGGGTCCTGATCTATGATCTCCCAGGTATTTCCAACGAATTCACATACATTCGCCTTCATGCTCAACAATTCGCGAAGTGTGAGTGTAGTATCTACATTGGTTACCGGTTCTATGTACTCAATATATCGATCGTCAATATCTAAGGAATCCACCTCTTGTAGCTGAAGGATTACGGTGGCTAGTAAGGTTTTAGTAAATGATCGAAATATAAATCGGTCTTCATGGTCTGCCGGAACTCCTTCTGTTTTAATACCATAATCGGTGGACCAATATTGCCCGTCTTTATATACAGTTATTGCTGCACCTTTATAAGGTTTACTATTTACAAGGTATTGAAGGTCTTCTTTAAACTTGCTCATATAGTGAGCAGTGGTATCCTGATTGTCTTGCGCTATTATCGCTGAAGTAAAGAGGAATAAAATTCCAATGTGTAGGGGTGCTTTCTTTAGGCTTTTCATATCGAGTTCTTTTATCGGAAAATTCGACTGAAAGATTAAGAATCAGCTTATAGCCTCTCTTAACTATTGTTGCAAATGGCAGGATTAATGTTGTAAGTCGTATTTTTTTGGGTGTGAATTCACCCCTTCTGGTTCCGTTATTGGGGAATGATATATTTCTAAAAAAAATAATCCTGAAAGAAATAGCTGTAAATAGTGATGATAAGAATGCAGGTTATATTTAGAATAATCCCTACTCGCGCCATCTGATTCATATTAATGTATCCGCTTGAAAAAACGATGGCGTTAGGCGGTGTAGAAATTGGAAACATAAATGCACAGCTGGCCCCTATAGTAAGTGGGATCGCCAATTGAAGTTCGCTAAACCCAAAGTTTTGGGCGATTACAAAAGAGACCGGAATAAATACAGCTACCAGTGCTACGTTACTCATTACTTCGGTGAGGAAAACAGCAAACGCGCAGACTACTAAAATTACAAGAAATGGATTGGGGGCTACTGAACTACTTATCCAATCGCCAAGTATTCCTACTACATTGGTGATTTCAAGTCCTTTTGCTAATGAAATTCCTCCTCCAAAAAGAAGCAAAATATCCCATGGGAGCTTCTTCGTATCTGCCCATTCCAGAATAGGTTTATTTCTTTTTCCAGATGGCCAAATAAATAGCATTACGGAAGCAAAGATGGCAATAATCGTATCGTTTAATCCCCCCAACCAGACTATTTTAGTTAGCTGAGCCCGGAAAATCCACAGCATAGCAGTGACAATCAGAATCATCAATACATTACGCTCTGCTTTACCCATAGCACCTAATTCTTTAAGCTCCCCGGAAATGAGTCCTTTTATTCCCTCCAGCTTTTTAATGCGAACCGGAAATACCAACTTTGTATTAATGAAGTAAACGGTGGTGAATAGAATGATTACCAATGGAAGTGCAAAAAATAACCACTCAGAAAACCCAAGTGGTTCCAGTCCGCTTTCATCCACAATACTGGCTAAAACAAGGTTTGGTGGTGTTCCAATAAGAGTAGTTATTCCCCCAATATTTGCTGCGTAGGCAATTCCCAACATCAAAGTTAGAGCGAAGTTTTTGGCTCCGGCTCCGTTATCCATTTTATCTTTTAGAAGTGCTACTACCGACATACCTATGGGCAACATCATTACCGTAGTTGCTGTATTACTAATCCACATAGAAAGAAGCGATGTAGCCAGCATGCATCCCAGAATTACACGCGACGGTTTTTCACCTGCAAGATTCATGATGTTAAGAGCGATGCGTTTATGAAGCCCCCACTTTTCTATGGCCAGGCCCAGTACAAATCCGCCAAAGAATAAATAGATAACCGGGTTCGCGTAATTAATGGTAGTATCGCGAAGCTCCATAATCCCAAGTAAAGGAAATAATATCATCGGGAGAAGCGCTGTAACGGCAATTGGTACTACTTCAGTGATCCACCAACTTAGCATCCACAGTACAATACCAACCATAAGTGCCTGATCATTATCAAAACCACCAATAGCAGCGCTTGCAAATAAAAGCGCCGGACCAAGCAATAGTTTTAAAAGACGTGCTGTATCCATCCCGAAGAAAGTAGGGAATTCAAACTAAAAGTCAGGAAGAATTTGTTCAGATATAGAACAGTATAGAAAATGTAGTGCCCCCGACTTCATTTTCACGCTGAGTAAGAGTTGCATCCAGTTTACTGGCAAGGGTTTTAATAATTACTGAACCAAGTGAATCTTCTTCACTTCCATCAAGATTAGATTTAAGACCACTCCCATCGTCCGAAATGCTAATAACTACACAGTTTTGCTCATCCTTTTTTACGGCCAATGAAATTTTACCATAAGACTCGATTACGAACGCGTCTTTATACATATTCACAAGTACTTCATTCACTATAAGACCTACAGTAAGCGCAACACTTGCCTTAAGTGCAATCTTATCCATATCTATCAAGTAGCTGATTTCTTTCCCTTCCTGTTCAAAGATTTCAGAAACAATAGACGTTAAACGGCCCAGATAAAGTCCCAGATCCAAATACTCAAATTCATCCTGATTATAGAGTATATGATGTGCATTGGATATCGCCTCAATTCTTGAACCAGTGGCTTTTAGAACAAACTGAGCTAATTCATCTTCAATAGTTGGCACTTCCAATTGAATAAGTGCATTAATTGCGGCAAGATTACTTTTAAGTCCCTGATGAACTTCTTTTAACTTCGACTCCTTATCCTTGATCTGTTTTTTGAGATCATCAACTTCCTTTACCTTTTCGATAGAAAGTGCAACGTGGCCAGCCAGTGTTTCAAATACCGGGATTTCTTCTTTTCTGAATCCCTTCCCGTTCATCTTATTAAGCACCTGAAGTACTCCAATGGCTTCTTTTTTAGAATTGAGAAGGGGTACACACATGATACTTTGAGTATTAAACTCCGAGCTGAGCTCTCCCCAAAAAATATCCGACTCCTCAAGCTTATTCGTAAAATAGGGTTCTTTTGATTTGAGCACCCATCCTGCCACCCCTTTATCACGGGGTATACTCATCCCTTTTATTTTATCTTTGATGGGGCCGGTTGGCACACTAACATGAAGCTCTCCCGTAACTTCATCGATCAGCATAAGTGAACTGGCCTCAGCTTCCATTACCTGACAAGCAGAATTCATACACTTTAACAACAGAGACTTAAGCTCCATAGTACGATTGATTCCTTCAATCGCATGAAGCAACAACTGCATATGTTTAAAATTTTCGGCCATTCACAATTATAGATTTTGGAAAAATGAGCCCTGAAGATGGCGTTTACACTTCAAAAAAACAAAAATCCCCGACCAAAACTGACCGGGGATTTTTGAATGAAAACCTTACGATTTACTCTTTTTAAGATAATCGAGTAAAACAGTGTGAAGGATACCACCGTTTCGATAGTAATCAACCTCTACCGGAGTATCGATTCTACTATTGGTTGTGAAATTAATTTCTTCACCACCTTCTTTTACAGCAGTTACTTTTACTTCTCCACGCGCTTTGATGTCATCGCTTAAATGGATAGTGAAAGTTTCTGTTCCATCAAGTCCCAGACTTTCCGGAGTATCTCCCTCTTTAAATTGAAGCGGAAGTACTCCCATCTGAACCAGATTAGATCGGTGAATACGCTCATAAGATTCAGCAATAACTGCTTTCACACCAAGTAAGTTGGTTCCTTTAGCAGCCCAGTCACGTGAAGATCCTGTACCATACTGATTACCAGCAATGGCAATAAGCGGAGTATCGTTTTCTTTGTACTTTAATGAAGCATCATAAATAGTTGTCACTTCTCCTGTTGGGTGATACTTGGTGAATCCACCTTCAGTACCCGGAGCCAGTTGATTCTTAAATCGGACATTAGCAAAAGTACCTCTGGTCATAACGCGGTCGTTTCCACGACGAGATCCATAAGAATTGAAGTCTTTCTTTTCTACTCCATGCTCTTTAAGATAGACTCCTGCAGGAGCGTCCTCTTTAATATTACCAGCTGGTGAGATGTGATCAGTAGTAATAGAGTCTCCTACTTTAACAAGAACACGAGCTCCTTCAATGGATTTGATAGGCTCTGGTTCTTCACTCATATTCATAAAAAATGGTGGCTCCTGAATATAGGTGGACTCATCTTTCCAATTGAATAAGTCTCCACCTGAAACCGGAATCTCTTCCCAGGCTGGAGATTCAAAAATATCAGAATACATCTTTTCAAAAAGATCGGGGCGAATTGCATTGTCTAAATGCTCAGCAATTTCTTCCGTAGTCGGCCAGATATCTTTCAGATATACATCATTACCGTCTTTGTCTTTACCAAGAGGATCATTATTTAAATCAATATGAACGGTACCGGCAAGAGCGTAAGCAACAACTAATGGAGGAGAAGCCAGGAAATTCGCTTTTACCCATGGGTGAATACGTCCCTCAAAGTTTCTGTTTCCTGAAAGCACACCTGCAGCAATCAGATCACCTTCTTTAATGGCCGTTTCAACAGGCTCAGGAAGTGGACCTGAGTTTCCGATACAGGTAGTACATCCGTAACCAACAAGGTTAAATCCTAGCTGATCCATATACTCGGTTAAGCCGGCTTCATTTAGATATTCTGTTACTACACGAGATCCTGGTGCCAAAGAAGTTTTTACGTACGCAGGAACTTTCAATCCTTTTTCCACTGCTTTTTTAGCAACAATTCCTGCACCTAACATTACACTTGGATTAGAAGTGTTGGTACAGCTGGTGATGGCAGCGATTACTACATCACCGTGTTCCATCTCAATTTCCTGACCATTTTTATAAAGTCCTTTACTGGTAAGTCTTTCTTTTGCGAGATTAAAACCCATTGTTGGATTATCGCTAGTCAGTGAATTTTCAAACGCAGACTTCATATTACTTAAAGTGATGCGGTCATGAGGAAGTTTTGGTCCTGCAAGTGAAGTCTCAACTGTTCCTAAGTCAAGCTCAAGAGTAGATGTAAATTCAGGATCCTGAATATCATCTGTTCTGAAAAGCCCCTGCGCTTTAGTATAGTTTTCTACCAGATTTACCAATTCTTCTGAACGACCGGTACGGCGCATATATCTTAAGGACTCATCATCAATCGGGAAGAAGCCCATAGTTGCTCCATACTCCGGAGCCATATTGGCGATAGTAGCACGATCAGGTAAACTCATATTGCTGATTCCATCACCGTAAAACTCAACAAACTTACCAACCACACCATGTTTTCTCAGCATTTGAGTAACGGTAAGCGTTAAATCAGTCGCTGTTACTCCTTCACGAAGTTTTCCGGTCAGCTTCATTCCAACTACTTCCGGAACTAACATAGAAATAGGCTGTCCAAGCATTGCTGCTTCTGCTTCAATTCCACCAACACCCCAGCCTAGAATCCCAAGACCGTTGATCATTGTAGTATGAGAATCAGTTCCTACTAAGGTATCCGGATAAGCTGTTGTAGTTCCGTCCGCTTCTTTACGAGTGAAAACTCCACGTCCCAGATACTCAAGGTTTACCTGGTGAACAATTCCACGTCCGGGAGGCACAACACGGAAATTATCGAAGGCTTCCTTTCCCCATTTCAGAAACTCGTAGCGCTCATTATTTCGCTCCATTTCCTTTTCAACATTAAAAAAGAGCGCCGCATCCTGACCAAACATATCAACCTGAACAGAATGGTCAATGACCAAATCAACAGGAACCTGAGGATTAATATCGGTAGGACTACCACCCATTCTTTTCATAGCTGAGCGAAGTGCCGCTAAATCAACTACTGCAGGAACCCCGGTAAAATCCTGAAGAACTACACGGGATGGTTTGAAAGGAATCTCTCCTTCCGGTTTAGCTGCATTGTAAGTAGCAAGCGTTTCGATATCGGCATCGGTAATTGCATAGCTATCATTTTCCCTTAAAACTGCTTCCAGCAATATTTTAATAGAGAAAGGAAGTTTGTCAACTGAGTACCCTAAGTCTTTTAATTTTGGCAGGCTGTAAAAGGTAGCTTCACCACTACCGGTTTCAAATGTTTGCTTGGTGCTTTTAAATTTGTCGCTCATTTCAACTGTCTTTTTAAAATTCGAATAGATTTATAAGATACAAATCTTTTAGTGTATTGTCTTTCAGGTATTAACCTTTTCATTCACTCTTCCATTTCAACTTAATAAATAAGAGACTTTAGCCTGTTAAATTTTCGACAACAAAAGTACAAATAGTTGTTGATATGGAAATATTTTTGCCGTATTTTTTGTGTCTTTCCAAAAAAGCAAATAAACGAGTTATCGTGAATACTTTAAGTTTTAAAACATACTCAGCAAAGCCCAGCGACATCGAAAAGAAATGGGTATTAGTTGACGCAGAAGATGTACCCTTGGGTAGATTGAGTACTGTTGTAGCATCTATATTGAGAGGCAAGACAAAGCCCACATTTACTCCACACATGGATACTGGTGATAATGTAATTGTTATCAATGCAGAAAAAGTGAAGTTGACCGGAAATAAAATGACTGACAAAATGTATTTCCGTCACACTTTCTACCCTGGTGGTGAGCGCTTTACAAGTGCAGAAGATATGTTGGCAAAAGATCCAACCTCATTAGTTATGAAAGCTGTAAAGGGAATGCTTCCGAAGAATAAAATTGGTCGTAAAATTTTGACCAACCTTCGAGTGTATGCAGGTCCTGTACATGATCAAACAGCTCAGAACCCTGAAACCATCGAGATTTAATCGATTTTTATAATGGCACAAGCTAATTACATCGGACGACGAAAAACCTCTACTGCCCGCTTATATATTAAGCCAGGTAAAGGCGAGTTCCTCGTTAACAAAACTCCTATTGAAGAATATCTTCCTGTTAAGTCTATCCGCAATATCGCACTACTTCCAATGCATGTTACTGAAATGGAAGGAAAGTACGACATCAAAGTTACTGTACGTGGTGGCGGAAAAGCTGGCCAGGCTGGTGCAATATCGCACGCTTTGGCTCGTGGACTAGACGGAGAAAACGAAGATGTTCATTCAATTTTGAAAGAACATGGCTTACTTACTCGTGATGACAGAATGGTAGAACGTAAAAAACCAGGTCAGCCGAAAGCACGTAAGAAATTCCAGTTCTCTAAGCGTTAATATTTACGCACACAATTTTTAAATCACACATGTGTGGTGACTCAAAGCCTGGTGTCCCGATAATTTAATCGGGATTGGTTTTTTGGGGTTGACCCACACAGCGGATAAACCTAAACATACATACTAATAAAATGCCTAAAGCAGCATCTATTGAAAACCTGTTAAAATCAGGTGCACATTTCGGTCACTTAACCCGACGTTGGAATCCAAAAATGAAGGATTTCATCTTTATGCAACGTAATGGGATTCACATCATTGACCTTAAAAAGACTCAAAATTACCTACAGGAAGCACTTGACGAAGTTCAAAAACTTTCGCGTGCAGGAAAAACTATTCTGTTTGTAGGAACTAAAAAGCAGTCTACTGAAATTATCAAAACAGAAGCAATCCGTGCAGGAATGCCTTATGTGACTCACCGATGGTTAGGTGGAATGCTGACTAACTTCTCTACCGTTCGCAAAAGTATCTCTCGGATGGAAGAGATTGAGCGTATGAAAACTGACGGTACTTTCGCCGAGCTAACCAAGAAAGAAGGTTTGATGCTTACACGTGAGCAAGGCAAACTGGAAGATACTCTTGGTGGTATTGCAAACATGAGCCGACTTCCTGGTGCTATCTTTGTGGTAGACATCATTAAAGAACACCTTGCGGTAAGCGAAGCGATTAAGCTTCACATTCCAATTATTGCTATGGTTGATACCAATAGTGATCCTGATGTTCCTGATTTCATCGTTCCATGTAATGATGATTCTGCGCGAACTATCCAGTTAATTAGTTCTCAGGTTGCAGATGCAATCATCGAAGGTGCTGCAGAACGCGAAGCACAAAATGAGGAAGAAGTGCTGGAGCAGGCTTCTGCTGAGGCTAAAGAATCTCAGGAAAGTGAAGGAGTTGAAGCGAAAACTAAACTCCGATCAAGAAGAAAAAGAAATAAAGTTGCTGAACCTACATTAGAAGCTAACGATGACGCGGCTTCGGATGATAGTAGCGACAACGACGAAGAAGAATAATTGTAACCATTTTAAAAAGATTTTAAACTAATGAGCATTTCTGCTGCTGACGTAAAAAAACTAAGAGACATGACCGGTGCCGGCATGATGGATTGCAAAAAGGCACTTTCTGAAGCTGAAGGCGATTTCGACAAAGCTGTTGAGATCCTTCGTAAAAAAGGTCAAAAAGTAGCTGACAAGCGTTCTGACCGTGAAGCGAAAGAAGGATTAATCCTTACCCGCATCAGCGACGACGCTAAAAAAGCTGCGGCTATCGAAATTAACTGCGAAACTGACTTCGTAGCCCGTAATGATGATTTCCAGGCACAAGCTGAGGCTTTCCTGAATGCTGCATACGATAACGACATCGACAATGTAGAAGACTTGTATGCCTATGAAGTAGATGGACGTTCTATCGAACTTCACCTTCAGGACATGACCGGAAAAATCGGTGAGAAGATTCAGATCAGCACTGTTGTGCTGGCTAAAACTGACGGATCACTGGTTTCTTACATCCACCCTGGTAACCAGTTAGGTGTGTTGGTAGAATTTGACGGTCAACTGAATGATGAAGAAATCGGAAAAGACGTTGCTATGCAAGTTGCAGCTATGAAGCCAATTGCAGTAACCCAGGATGAAGTTGACGCTTCTGTAGTTGAGAAAGAACTTGAAATCGCTAAAGAGCAATTAATCAACGAAGGCAAGCCTGCTGAAATCGCTGAGAAAGCAGCGAAAGGTAAACTTCGAAGATTCTACGAAGAGCGCGTTCTTTTGAACCAGAAGTTTGTTAAAGACAACGGCGTTTCTGTTAAGCAATACTTAGAGCAAAACGGAGCACCGTTAGCAAAAGCTTTCCACCGAATTCAATTAGGGGAAGACGCTTAATTCTTTTTTTTATACCTTAGGCTGTTTCGAATTTCGGAACAGCCTTTTTTTTGACCTATACTTTCTGAACTCAACTAACTACCTGTGGCTAATAAGTACAAACGCATTCTGCTAAAACTAAGTGGAGAAGCACTTCTCGGAGAACAAGGACATGGCATTGATGGTGATATCCTCACCCAATACGCCCAAGAAATTAAATCAGTTCAGGAAGAGGGTGTCGAAGTCTCCATTGTGATTGGAGGTGGAAATATCTTCCGCGGTGTTAAAGGTGCCACAGAAGGAATGGATCGTGTTCAGGGTGACTACATGGGCATGCTTGCTACTATGATCAACTCCATGGCTTTGCAGGATGCGCTCGAACGACAGGATGTAAAGACTCGCTTACTGAGTGCTATCCGAATGGAAGCTATTGCCGAGCCTTTTATTCGAAGACGTGCTGTTCGTCACCTCGAAAAAGGTCGCGTAGTTATTTTTGGTGCGGGAACCGGAAATCCCTACTTCACAACCGATACAGCCGGAGCTCTCCGTGCTATTGAGGTTGAAGCGGATGTAATCCTGAAGGGAACCCGTGTAGACGGTATTTATGACTCTGATCCCGAGAAAAACCCGGATGCTACAAAATTCGATACTATTACCGGAGACGAAGTACTTACCCGTCGTCTTAATGTGATGGACTTAACCGCCTTTACCCTTTGTCGCGAAAACAACACTCCGATCATCGTATTCAATATGAATACCGAAGGGAACTTCAAGAAAATTGTATGTGATGGCGAGGATTTAGGAACTACCGTGGTTTGGGAGTGAGGTCAATTTCAATTAAGAATTGATCAATGAAATCTCTTCTTTTTCTAGTCGTCCCTCCTTGGGGAGGGACAGAGTCAAAATTGTTTTGGCTCAGGGAGAGGACAGTGCTAGCTCGTTTGTTCTTAGCCACCACCGTCCTCCCTCTGATTTTCTGTGCGCAGAAAATCTGTCTCCCTCAAAAGGGAGACAGTTCTTTCTCTATTCTGTCACCCTGAGCTACATTTGTTCTGGTTCCGATGGTCTCCGTCGGAACCTTGATTATAAGCTAATCTTTGCTCCAACGCTGAGCATTGGAGCAAGAAGAAAAGCCCGAGGGTGTCAGGCAATAGCTCAAACCTCTGACACCCCTCCCCGCTTCGCGGTACTCCCCTCGAGGGGAGACCTCTGGTTGCCTTACTTTGTAATCAAGATTGAAGGTTAAAACAAGCTTTTCATTAAGATTTAATCCTCACTTTTATTAACTTCACGGAATTGAAAATCAGGCTGGAAAAGCTCCTTTTGAACCAAATTTGAAGTTATGATCGCGGACGAATTACAGGAAATTATAGACGAAGCAGATATGAAAATGGACGATGCCGTTCAGTATCTGAAAAGTGAATTCTCACATATCCGTACTGGAAAAGCTAACCCGGCTTTAATCTCAGGAGTGAAAGTTGAATACTACGGTGCACAGACTCCACTTCAACAGTTAGGAAATATTACCGTACCTGAACCTCGTTTACTGATGGTTTCTCCGTATGATAAATCTACATTGCCGGATATTGAAAAAGCAATCATGGCTGCCGGACTTGGACTTAATCCTATGAATGATGGCGATTTTATTCGCATTCCACTCCCTATTTTGACAGAGGAACGAAGAAAAGAATTGGTAAAAGTAGCTAAAGACAAAGCTGAACAAGCCCGGATCAGTATCCGGAATTCACGCCGTGATGCCAACGATGCTATCAAAAAGACCGTAGAATCTGAGTCACTTCCTGAGGATTCAAAGTTTGAAGCCGAAGATGAAATCCAAAAGGTTACGGACAATCATACCAAAGGCGTGGATGATATGCTGGCTCACAAAGAAACTGAAATAATGACGGTGTAATGGTCATTGCGATCCCGGCTTTATCCGGGAGAAGCAATCTCAGTATTGTAGCCTCAAAACGAGATTGCCGCGTCGATGCATCCGCATCTCCTCGCAAAGACTTCTTGAATTTAAGCGAAGCGTAAACATTGTATATATCCGAACTCAATTTACAGGGATTTAAAAGTTTTGCTCACAAGACTAAGGTGAGCTTCGATAGCGGGATTACCTCTATCGTTGGCCCTAATGGTTGCGGGAAATCTAATATTGTTGACGCACTTCGTTGGGTACTTGGAGAGCAGCGTCCTTCCCTCCTACGCTCATCAGCAATGAGCAATGTGATCTTCAATGGTACGGCTAAGAAGAAGGCGCTTGGGATGGCTGAGGTTTCCCTCACCTTTGTGAATGACAAAGGCATTCTCCCCATTGAATACAGCGAGGTTACTATTACCCGTCGCCTTTACCGCTCAGGAGATTCCGAATATCTGATCAATAATACTTCCTGCCGTTTGAAAGATATTATGGAGCTTTTCATGGATACCGGAATGGGCTCAGATGCCTATTCTGTGATTGAGCTTAAAATGGTGGAAGAAATTCTGAACGACAAGAATAACGATCGCCGTCGTTTATTTGAAGAAGCTGCCGGGGTGACGCGCTACAAAGATCAGCGTAAAAAAACCCTTCGCAAGCTGGATGAAACCAAGAAAGATCTACAGCGGGTTGATGACTTATTAATTGAACTCCGCAAAAAAGCACGTTCTCTCGAAATTCAGGCGGAGAAAGCAGAAAAAGCTAAAGTCTATAAAGACGAACTCGAAACTCTGGACAAAGCTCTTACTCTGCACGATTTCAACAAAATCCAGGAAGAACTGGAGCCGCTTCAGGAACGCATTGCCAATGCTGAGAAAGAGAAGAAAGAGATCGCCAAGAATTCCGAAGAGCTTGAGTCTTCCGATGAGAAATTCAGAGCACAGTTGATAGAAAAAGAACGTCAGCAATCCGAGGCTCAGCGACAAGTAAGTCAGCTTCATAATGCCATTCGGGAAGCTGATACTAATATCCGGATCACCAAAGAGAAGATTGAGAACGAGAAAAAGGTGATCACTGAGTATAGTAAAGATATTGAACAGGGTGAGCGTGATCTGAAGGAGCTCATGGACTTGCTTGCGAATAGCCGCTCCAAGCTGGAATCTTTTGATGAAGATCTGGATAAGTCTGAAAAAGCACTTGAAGACTCAAAGAAAAAGTACTCTCAAATTCAGCAGCAGTACAACCGTGAGCGCCATGAATTGTATGAAGTGGAAGTTCAGCTGAGCGCGACTAATAATGAACTTAATCAGCTGGAAACAAAACGAATCAAAATTGAGTCACGCCTTGAAAACACCGAAGGTGATCTGGAGCGCATCAATGATGAAATCGTTGATCTGAATGATGAAATTGATTCCCTGAATACAGAGCAAGGTTCTATTGAAGGAAAGCTCGGAAATCTGGTTGAAGAACGTGACGAGCTGGAAAAGGAATTGGAAACCGCCCGCGAAAAACGGGAAGGCTTTGCTGAAAAACAGAATGAAATTAAAGATGAGCTGAGATCACTTCACAGTAATCACTCTTCTCTGTTGAGTGAGGTGCGTCTGATGAACGACCTGGCGAACTCAAATGAAGCATTCCCAAACAGCGTGAAGTATTTACTTGAAAATCATCGCTTTGATTTTAAGGAAATGACTACCGTAGCGGAAGTTTTTAATACCGATGAGAAACATGCAATCGCACTGGAATCGGTTCTGGGTGGAGCCCTTAATTTCGTAATTCTTCCTACTCTGGATGAAGCCAAACGTGCAGCTGATGCTCTCAAAAAAGCCAATAAAGGTCGTGCAACCTTCATCCCACTCGATAAGCTTTCTGCTAAGTATGATGTGGTTGATGGCGGACTGTTTGATCACGTTAAAACAAAACCTCAGTATTCTGCACTGAAACAACTACTTCTCGGAAATGTATTGGTTTTTGATACCGTTGAAGACGCGTACAAAGGCCTTAAGAAAACGAAAGCAATCGGGGTTACCTATGACGGGGAAGTAATCAACCGGAATAGATTCTTCAAAAGTGGTAGTAAGAATAAGAATACCGGAGTTAGGGTTGGCTTACAGGACAAGATTGATCGACTCGAAAAAGAGAAGGCCGGAGTTCTTAAAGAAATTGATAAACTCACCGACTATCTGAAGCAGATCGTTGAGAAATATGAAAAACTCGATATCAGCAAGCTAAGCGCCGGATTAAAAGAAAAAGAGCAGGAAGTCCGCCGGTTAGAGCAACAGCAGCACAGTTTGAGCTCTAAAGTTCAGGTCTATCAGAAAAATATCACCGAGTTGGTGAATCGAAAAGATTATCTGAAAAGCAGTGAAGGAACCGCTCAGGAAGAATTGGATTCTATGCAACCCAAGCAAAAAGAGCTTAAAAAGAAGATGGAAGAGCTGGATGGGGAGCAAAACAAAAAGAAAGAGCTGCTGGAGTCTCTAGAAGAAGAACGAGCTATTGCTCAGGGTCGTTATAATGATGCACAACTACAGCATCAGGATTTAAAGAACAAAGTAGATAACCACGAGCGGGATGTAAAACGTGCTGAAACCGGCATTGACAGTGTTCAGTCCCGCATAGAGAATCGTACCAAACTAACTGAGCAGTCCAAGAAGAACATCGAAGAATCCACTTCCTACATTGACAAACTGGAAAAGGAACTCGCGTCTAATAAAGAGCTAAAAACTCAGGCCGATGAAGCCCTTCAGAAAGCAGAAGAAGCAGCGGCTAAGCAACGCGGACAAATCAACGAAATTGAGAAGAATCTGAAGGAAGTCCGCCGACAGAAAGAAGTAAATATGGAATTGGTTCATCACCTTTCTATGGCTAAAGAAAAGATGGAAATGCAGGTTCAGGGACTTTCAGATCATATCTGGGAAACCTATGGCATTCTGATGAAGCAGATCGAAGGTGCTGAAATGCCGGAGAATAAAACCCCTGATGAGGTTAAACAACGGATCGGTTGGCTTCGACAAAAACTGAATAGCATTGGGGATGTAAACCCACTCGCTATCGAGGAATACAAAGAAGAGAAAGAGCGCCTGGATTTCTACGAGGAGCAAATTGAAGATTTAGATAAAGCAGAGAAGCAGCTTCTGGAAACCATAGATGAAATCAATACAACAGCAACCGAGCGATTCAATGAAACCTTTGAGCAGGTTCGGGTGAATTTCCAGAAAGTATTCAAAACCCTTTTCTTCGAAGATGATTACTGTGATCTTTTAATTGAAGAAGATGTGGAAGATCCGCTGGAAGCCCGTATCGAGATTAAAGCTCAGCCAAGAGGGAAACGACCTTCGGGAATTTCACAGCTTTCAGGAGGTGAGAAAACGCTTACTGCCATCGCTCTTCTTTTCGCAATTTATCTGGTTAAACCTTCTCCATTCTGTGTACTGGATGAGGTTGATGCTCCACTGGATGATGCCAATATCGAACGCTTCGCAAAGATGATTAAGAACTTTAGCGAGGAAACCCAGTTCATCATTATCACTCACAACAAAAAGACGATGAGTAAAGCCGAAATGATGTATGGAGTTACCATGCCGGAAACAGGTGTCAGTCGATTGGTGGGAGTTAAAATGGACCAGGTTGATGACGCAGCATAGTTGCTGAATGACGAATATCCAACAAGGAATATTCAATAAAGAATTAGGAATAATCTCGCCAATATTGTCATCCTGAACCTTGTGCTGAACTTGATTCAGTATTGTTTCAGGATCTGTGGGGGCTAAAAATTCTGGATTAAGAGATATTCCACAGAACAAATGTATTTAAGAGTAGAAAAGAATTAAAAAAATAAAAAAAGAGTTTGAATTGAGGAATCGTAAAAGCCCAATAACCATTAACCACAAACCAAACCGTGGCTAGAAAAGAATTCCAAATACCAGACATGTACAAGTCGCCGATCATCCGTAAGGTGAAGGAAGCGACGAAAATTACCGATCCCATGAAGAAGGACCTGGAGCCAACAATCCTGGATTTTGGTCCGGTACATTTTTATATCCCTCGCTTTTTTGGGTTTTGTTACGGTGTCGAGAATGCTATTGATATTGCTTACCGGGCGGTGGACGAACATCCTGATAAAAATATCTACCTACTCAGTGAGATGATTCACAATCCAACGGTGAATGAAAATCTACTGTCTAAAGGGTTGAAGTTTTTGTTTGATACTGATGGCACTGAACGTATACCAATTTCTTCATTGAATTCAGAGGATATTGTGATTGTACCTGCTTTTGGAACAACCATTGAAATTCAGGATCAGCTTAAAGAAGTGGGTATTGATCCCTACGAATTTAATACTACCTGTCCATTTGTGGAGAAAGTATGGAAGCGTGGAAAGCAGCTTGGTAAAAAAGAATACAGCTTGGTGGTACACGGAAAACATCAGCATGAAGAAACACGTGCAACTTTCTCACACAGCGCTGAACATTCGGCAGTAGTAGTGGTTTTGAACCCTGAGGAAGCAACGATTCTTGCTGAGATTATGCTTGGAGAACGTCCGGATACTGATTTTGAAAAATACTTCGGACATAAATCCACTCCCGGGTTTGATCCGCAGAAAGACTTAAAACGTTTTGGAGTGATCAATCAGACCACCATGCTTGCAACTGAAACTCAGGAAGTCATGGATATCCTGAAAGAAGCAGCCATCAAAATTCATGGGGAGACTGATATCCTGAATCACTTTGCTGATACCTCTGACACCCTTTGCTATGCTACCAACGAGAATCAATCTGCTACACTTGCACTAGCTGAAACTGGTGCTGATATTGCATTAGTTGTAGGTGGATACAATTCTTCCAATACCATGCACCTCGTAGAAATTCTAGAGCATTCCTTTCCTACTTACCATGTACGTGATGCAGGTGAAATGAAATCTGATTCTATGATTCATCACTTTAATCAATGGAAAAAAGAAATCCTGGAAACAGAAAACTGGCTTCCGAAAAATAACTCTCCGCTTAAAGTTGCGTTGACTTCAGGAGCATCTTGTCCGGATGTGTTGGTGGATGAAGTGTTACTCCGACTTCTTGAATTTTTTGATGGTACTAAAGAAGTAGATGAAGTAATTGCTCCTTTTGAGGCTATCGAAAGTTGAGAGTTGATACAGTGATAGGTTGATTTCTTCAACTTTCACTGTATCAACTCTCACTCCTGTTTTTTATAGCTCCAGACGGCAAGTGTATTAAATACTATAGCTAGTGAAGTGATATAAATAATCTCCATCTTTATATCTGCCAGACCACTTCCTTTCATCAATACTTTCCGGGAAACTGATATAAAATGCGCTAATGGATTTGGAATGGTTGCGATCTGTGCCCACTCAGGCATGCTGTCGATAGGGGTGAATAATCCGCACATCAAAATAAAAATGAGCACAAAGAAAAAGGCTACGAAAATGGCCTGTTGTTGAGTTTCCGCAAAGTTTGAAATCAAAAGTCCCAATCCAAGTACGGCGATCAGGTTAATAATTGCATAGCCAAAAATGAGTAGTAAACTTCCATTTAACGGGATATGAAAAATCAGTTTTCCGACGGTAAGTCCAACTGTTAACAAAACAAGGCCTATGCAAAGGAATGGAATCAGTTTCCCGAGAATAAACTGCCATTTTTTGATAGGAGTTACATTAATCTGTTCAATGGTTCCCACTTCTCGTTCACGCACAATATTCATAGCGGCTAAAATCATGGTGAGCAACACAGTCAGTTCAGCCAGAATACCAGGCACCATGAAATCAGTGTATTTTAAGAACGGGTTGTACCAATTTCGATTCACCACTTCAATCGTACCCTGGGAAGCAGTTTGAACTGTTCCTAAAGGTATGCCTGAAATAATCTCCCCGTTAAATCCCCGGATAATCTGAACAAGGTATCCCGAACCCACCGTAGCCTGTTGACCATTGATCGCATTAATGGATAACAAGAATTCAGGTTGTTCTCCTCGAAGGAATTTCTTTTCAAAATCGGATGGGATATCCAAAATAATATCAATTTTGTTCGCCTGCATTAGCTCCATGGCAGCTTTAGTATTGGTTGGAGCAGCATAAATCGACATCCTGTTTGAGGCATCAATTTTCCTGATCAGTAACCGTGAGTATTCTGAGTAATCGCGGTCGATGATTGCTACATTTACATTCTTAACCTCATTCGAAGCTGCGCTTGAAAGCACAATAAGCTGAATGATGGGCAATACCGTCATCATAACTAAAATCGCCTTGTTCCTGAAAATCTGTATAAACTCTTTTTGAATTAAATAACCCAGAATATTCATGATGCTCTCTCCTTCATTCTAATCGGATGTTGAACTTTCTCCATGTTGCGACCAAAAAGAATGCCGTCATCAGCACCAACACGCCAACCTGTGTTGCAATCAATGGAAATGATACTCCACGAAGCATAATCCCTTTCAGGATTTCGATAAAATACGTTGCCGGAACAATTTTACTAATCACCTGCAGCACTACAGGCATGCTCGCTATCGGGAAAATAAAGCCGGATAAAAGCATAGATGGCATCATCAGTCCCATCAATGAGCGAAGCATAGCATCTTGCTGGGTTTTCGAAACAGTGGAAATGAGTGTTCCCAAAGAAAGGGCGGTAAGCACATATAATAGGCAAAGCAGCAGCAATAATAAAAGGCTTCCAAGAATCGGAACGTTGAATACAAAGTAACCGAGAACCAGTACCAATACCGCATCAATAAAAGAAAGAGCCGCATAGGGAGTTACTTTCCCCAGAATAATAAGCCATGGAGAAAGAGGTGACACTAGTAATACCTCCATTGTGCCAGTCTCTTTCTCTTTGGCGATGGTGAGTGAGGTCATCATCGCCGAAATGATGAGAAGAATCAACGCAATGGTTCCGGGAATAAAGTTATAAGCACTTTCCAGCTGGGGATTGTAAAACATCCGGGACTTAATCTTAATATGGTAAGGATTTGACCCCTGATCTCCACGCTCCGCCTGGAAGTCAGAAATCATAGCCGTGATGTATTGCACCAGAGTATTTGAGTTATTAGGATCAGATCCATCCGTAATAAGTTGAATGTAGGTTGTGTTTCCAGAATAGAATTCCTCCGAAAAGTCTTCTGGTATAACTAAAACCAGTTTTGTACTCCCATTTTTAAAACCTGCTTCTATTTGTTTTTCTGAGGTAAGAATCTCATCAACTAAAAAATTACCAGAGCTTTGAATGTGCTGTATCAGTTGAAAGCTGCTTTCATCTCTGGCATGATCTAACACATTTATGGAAGTATCATTGAATTCATTTGTAACCGCGTAACCGAAAATCAGAACCTGGGCAACCGGCATCCCAAAAAGAATCAGCAAGGTTCGTTTGTCTCGAACAATGTGGTAGACTTCTTTTTTAACAAATGCCCAAAATACTTTCCACATGGTTTTACTGATTAATAAGTGTCAGTGATAATGACATCAAAGGTGCATTTACTTCAAAAAGGCTGTCTTCAAATTTTGGACGGCTTCTCTTAGTCACATTAAGTGCGCCTACGGGTTCTTTAGGAATTGGAACCAATCTCCGCGTATCGACTTTCCCATTTCTGTTTTTATCCTGAAAGGCCGCCAGTGCATACCTGCCAAAAGGAACATCCACAAACGTATATTCAAGTGATTCACCAAATTCCTGAATGACTGCTTTAAAACTGGCTTTTTCTGAATCCATTGGAAATCCATCCTCTGAACTGAACAGCATCAATACCATAACTCCTTCGCCCTGATTTTTGATTTCATTGATTATGATGGTTACGTCTCCTGTCGTTTGTGCTATACTTATTGAAGCCCCAAAAAACAGAGTTATAAGAAATGTTGGTACTTTTATCATGATGCATTTTTAGCTTTGCGAGCCAGTTGAAGAAATACTTCATCCATTGAGTTAGCATTGAAGTTTTTCTTAAGATTTTCAGGGGTATCCAATGCATCGATTCTACCATCCACCATAATTGAGACGCGGTCGCAATATTCGGCTTCATCCATATAATGAGTGGTTACAAAAATGGTTCTCCCTTTTTCTGATTGCTGATAGATGGTTTCCCAGAACTGTCGACGTACTTTCGGGTCTACCCCTCCGGTCGGTTCATCCAAAAATACAACCTTTGGATCGTGGACCATAGAAACCGCAAAAGAGAGACGCTGTTTCCATCCCAGCGGAAGTTCACTCACATGTTTATTTTCAACCTCAGATAATGAAAGCTCTTCCAGAATCTGCTGTGTTTTTTCTTTGATTTGGGTTTTGCCTAAGCCGTAAATTCCTCCATAAAAGCGAATATTCTCTCTAACGGTCAAATCGTTGTACAAGCTGAATTTCTGGGACATATACCCTATACTTTTTTTTATACTTTCAGCGTCCTTCAAAACATCAAACCCAACCACAGAACCAGTTCCGCTTGTTGGTTTGCTCAATCCGATAAGCATTCTCATTGCAGTAGTTTTACCGGCGCCATTAGCTCCCAGGAAACCAAATATCTCTCCAGCATCTACATGAAATGAAATTTCATCCACAGCTGTAAATGCTCCAAACTTTTTGGTAAGGTCTTTGACTTCAATCACCTTATTACCAGAAGAATCTCTCATGATACCTCCTCTGCTAATTCCAGAAAGATATCCTCAACGGTTGGCGAAATGCGGTTCGCTTCCACCCCTCTGAAACCCTTATTTGTCAGAGCTTCTGCTATATTTTCTTCTGTTATTTCTTCGGAACAAACCCAATGCAGGAACTCACCAAAAGGAAGTACACTTTCCGTTTTTGGATGTGTTTTCAAGTAGGTTAAAAGGCTATAGAAGTCGTCAGCTTTTACGGCATAAAGGGGTTTTCTATAATTATTGATAAGAGTATCAGGAGAATCTATGGTCAGAATTTCTCCTTTTTGGATTAAGGCAATCCGATCACATAGACTGGCTTCATCCATATAAGGAGTACTTACTAAAATTGAGATTCCTTTTGTCTTTAGTTTTTTGAGCATGTCCCAAAATTCTTTTCTACTAACTGCATCCACACCGGTTGTAGGTTCATCCAGAAAAAGAACTTCTGGTTTGTGAATAAGCGCACAACAAAGAGCCAGTTTCTGTTTCATTCCCCCTGATAAGTTTCCAGCATATCTGTTTTTGAAAGGCTCAATTTGAATGTATATATCTTTTATTAAGTCATAATTCTCTTCGATCGTAGTTCCAAAGATAGTGGCAAAGAAAGACAGATTTTCCTCTACCGATAAATCCTGATACAACGAAAACTTCCCGGGCATATAACCAACTTTACTTCTTATGGTTCTGAAATCGTCTATGATATGACTTCCGGTTACGTAGGCTTCCCCGGAGTCAGGAGTTAACAGGGTGGTTAGAATTCTGAACAGGGTTGATTTACCGGCTCCGTCCGGACCAATCAACCCAAAAAGTTCCCCTTTATTCACTTCAAAAGAGATTGAGCCGAGAGCCGTTACATCACCAAAGCTTTTTGTTATATGTTGGATACTCAGAGCTGGCATTAGTTTTCTTCTTTACTGAAAACTACTTCACCCGGCATTCCGATTTTTAAGCTTCCATCGTTTTGAACAAGAATATCAATAGCATACACCAAGCCAACTCTGTCCTCTTTTGTTTGGATATTCTCCGGTGTGAATTCTGCCTCTGATGCTATCCAAATCAATCTTCCTGAAAGTTTTCTATACGTTTCTTTTCCATCATCTACTAACACCGTTACCTCATCATTCAAAGCTACGTTCTGTAACAACCCGGCTGTTGAATATGCCCTGAGTTTCATCTCATTTAAATCCGCAATCTTAAACAAAGGTTTTCCAACACTTACAAATTCAAAAGGTTCAACCAGCTTAGTAAGAATGGTTCCGCTTATCGGTGAAAGAATCTGATGATCTTCAATCTTATTTTGTATAATCTGTAGTTGAGCTTTTAGTGGTTCACTTTCGGCAAGAATTCCACGGTTGGTTATTTCTATACTTCTCCTTAGCGAAGAGATTTGTTGATTAATAAGCTCAATTTCGCCTTCGTAATCGTCCAATTGCTTTCGGGTTGCAGCGTCTTCTTCAAGTAACGCCTCTGTTCTTTTCTTCTCCCGTAGAAAGTTCGCTTTTCGCTCTTCAAGCACACGAATATCAGGACCAGCTTCTTTAGTTTTCTGAAGCAGTGCATTCAGTTGAGCCTCAAGTTGAAGTTTTTCCAAATGAAGCTGAGTAGTATCAATCAGTCCGACCTGTTCCCCTCTCTTAAATGATGCTCCTTCCTGAATGATAAATTCAGAAAGTTCTCCATTTCCCTTTGCACTAATGGTTACCGATGATGCTTCAAAATTTCCGTAAGCATCAGATTTATCCTCAGTACTACAAGCGAATAAAACCGTACTGGTTATGAGTAATAGAGCAATTTGTTGAGTTCTCATTATAGGCTTCCAAATAGTGTTAAGTATTCGATCTTTAATTGTTCCAGCTGTATTTCGTGCAGTTTTAATTGTTGCTTTGCTTTTAACTCAGCATTTATTTGCTGTAAGTAATCGCTAGAATTAATTACCCCGTTTCTTAGCTGATTATTGGTTTGAGAAAGAATCTGACTCTGTAGTTCAGCAATTTCCTGATCATTAAGAATCTGTTTTTCAATCGCTTTAATTCTTTTTATGAATTCCTGCTTTCTTGATAACAGGTCAAATTCGAAGGTGAGTTTGTCTGTTTCACTTCGTTTTATCTGAAGATCAATTTTCTCTTTTTCTTTTCTGCCCTGTCCCCAATCCAGAAATCTCCAGGAAAGCTTTACCCCTACCACACCATAAAAAGAAGACTCCACATCTGAGAAATTTAACGGATTAGGGTAACCAAGCCCACCTTCACCAAACACCGAAAGCCTGGGTTTTTTGGAGGCGTTCGTGATATTTTTTTGGGCCTTCAACACTTCTTTTTGTGCATCATATAGATCCTGCTCCGGCCGGGATAGCCTCAAATTGGCAGGAAGTGTATAAATCGACGGGAAATTAAGTACCACATTTTCACTAATGGAAGAGCCAATCAAACTCTCCAGTACTGATATAAAAGCAGAAATATCACCATTCAGCTTTTCCTGATCAGATAATAACTCCAGGCGCCTCACTTTTAGTTTATTTAACTCACTTACAAGAAGTACTCCATTGTTTACTTTTGATTCTGAAGTTTTGATACTAGCTTCGATATCAAGTAGTGAAGTGTTAAGCAGATCTCTTTGCTGTCTTGCAAGCTGGATATTAAAAAACACAAGATTGATTCGATCCTTCAGACTCCGAAGTTTAACTTTAAGCGCTTCCTGATTTGCTGTTTCATTTGCCTCTTCGATTTTTTTCTGCGCCGAATTAACTCCTCCATCATAAATATCCAGATTCAATCCTAGATATGCTTTATAGCTCTCTAAAGGCACATCCACATTAATTGGAAAATTGGGGTCATTGCCTCCAATTTGAACATTGTCACTTTGCAGCCTTCCTTCTGCATTAAATGACAAAACGGGTAATCTGTTCTTTTTTAGCAGCAAAAGATTAACCTCTGATATTTTCTGGAGCAAGAATCTTTCCTCAGATAGTGGATAGTTTAGTTTTGCCAGACGGTGTGCTTCTTTTAAGTCAAGCTCTGTGAGCTCCTGAGCATTAGTAATACCAAGTATTGTAATAGAAAAAAAGCAAAGTAAAAGAAATCTCTTGAATGAAGCTATCATAGACGCTGATTAAATGATTAATTCAACTAATTGGTTCAACCATATGGTTGATAACTTAGAAAATTTTTTTATACTAACAAAGCTTCTCTCAAAAAACTTTTAATCACGGGTTTTCTGACCTCCATCATTTCTGTAAAATTATCTTCCTCTAAACTGAAAATACCTTTCAACATCGGTTTTGCCAGAAATGGAAAGATGATTAATGAAATAATATTTATGAGCACCTGCTCTGGCGGATACTTCTTCAGGAGTCCTTCTTCCTGTTCTTTTGCAATTTGATTCAGAAACCCTGACGGCTGCCCTATCATCTCCATATTTTCTTTCATTTTTTCCAGAAAATCGACGCGGTTTTGCGACAATTCGTAGATCACAAACATAGGGATGTGGGGATTAGAAAGGATATTATCAATATAAGCATCCACTAGTGACTCTGCTTTTTCAATAACAGAACCTTTACCACCTATAGTTTTCATTAATGTTGGCAGCATGATATCCAGGGAATCTCTCATAATTCTTTCAAACAAAAACTGCTTGCTGCGAAAATAATAGTGAAGCATTGATTTGTTAATCTCTGCCTCATCCGCAATTTCCTGCATACGGGCTCCATCGAAACCCTTTTTGATAAATACTTTCTTTGCTGCCTCTATAATTTGCTGTTCGGTTTCGTTTTGCATGAACTTAGCTTTCTATAATTACTGATCAACCACACTAAAATAAGCCACAGCCTTAGGCTGAAAGCTTCGGAGCTTAATTTGATACTGATTAGCTGTTAATTCGATGTCGGGAGTTACGAAACCAGTAGAGTCTTCAAGAATTTCGGAATATGGTACGTACACTTCGTAAGGTCGGATATTCTGAATCTCGGCATATTGCTCTAAAGGAACATCAAAACGGATAAGAACTGCAGAAGGGTTATAATTGATTACCTGTCCCCGTGGCAAGCCTCTCGTTCTGATATATACACTTGTTTCTCCTTCCGTAAACTCTGAGACATTTGCAGAGAAAGTAATCTCTTCTAAAGATGGTTCAATCAATGGATCAATTGGCTGAATAGGAATAGTAATCGAGATATCATCCCGAACATCTGCCAGACTAAGCGTATCAGGAATTACCCATTCAGAAATATCTGACACCTGAGATGCGGCGCCAGTTACCGTAATACTATCGGGATTAATACCAGGCTGTCCGATGAGTCCATAGCGATTCATAAACCCGATATCTGTATTAAGTCGAATTGGTACCTTTTTCGAGATTTTTGGCTCCAACCCAATACTTACAACAAGCGGCTGAACTTTTAATACAGACACATCCTGTTCTACTGTAAATCGTTGCCGAACCTGATCGAATAAATTCACTTCCCCCTCGGTTACATCTACAATAACACTCGGCGGATTATTGAACAGGTTTACAAGCTTCCATCCATCACCGCTCACCTCAACCTGTACAAACTCAGGAAGATCATCAACCAGTGCCATATCACTTGGGATCGTACCCGGTTCAACCGGTACATTAATACTGATATTATAGTCCCCATTCAGATTCACAATAAACCAGAGACTCATTGCCATGATATAGGCAACTGCAAAAACTGCAATACGCTCTCTGCGAGCTGCACGCATATCCTCTTCGGTAGTTCCGGGAGGAATACCAAATTTAAAGATGCGTTTTATCCGCTGTAGAATTGTTTCTTTTAGCTCAGGCGCCATGAAATGAATATAGAATCACACTATGGTTATTACAACTATCCTCGAACGATAATATCTCCAACTACTTGCCCTTTCACTTTTGCGTTTAGTCGCTTTGCAATACTAAATCGATTTGCATGAATCTCATGTCTCCATGCCGGATTTTTAACTTTGCATACTAACTTTTCACCTTCGAAATGCAGGTCCTCCGTTTGAGATGCAATTCTTTCACCAACTACTTGTTCCCAGGCAGACAGAATCATCCCCTGTTTCAGTTTTTTCTTTTGAGGGAACTTATCCAGAAAATCCTGAAGTGCTGAACTTATAGGTTTTGGTTTATCGAAGCGCAATTTAGAGTTTGAGATTTGGAGTTATCATTAAATCCTTGAGTCAGCTTTTCATCTCGATTATACCATCTTCCACAGTATAAAAACGATTTCGCTCACCATCAAAATGTACATAATTCTCGAATGGAATGGGGTTAGCTGCCGTGATAAAAGTCTGACCTTCATGTTGTTGTAACGCTTTTAATAAAATCTCAGTTTTAGAAAGGTCTAAGTCACCAAACACATCATCAAGCATGAAAATGGGTAAGTCATCCAATTCATCAGAGTAGTAGTGAAGTTGAGCAAGTTTGAGTGATAAGGCGAACAACCGGTGCTGCCCCTGAGATCCAAAGCGACGCAGCTCAAAATCTCCCAGATAAAAAACCACTTCATCACGGTGTGGCCCAATTAAAGTTTGTTCGCGCTCAAGTTCCTTCTCATGGTTTTCTTTAAGAGCCTTCCGATAGTGTTCTTCTATTTCCTTTGGATCGGAAGAAGGTTCACAAAATGTCTGGTATTTAAGACCAGTAGTTAAATTCATTCCGGAAATCATTGCGTAATCTTTTTCCAGGTATTCTTTGAACTTTTCGAGGACCTTATATCGCTTAGCAATAATTCGCGAACCTGTTTCAACCAATTGATTGTCCCATGGCTCCAGGTACATCTCCAGCATATGAGGTGCTGTACCATAATTCTGAAGCAGCGTATTTCGTTGTTTCCTGATTTTTCGATAATCCAGTAAATCTCTCAGATATGCTGATGATATCTGGCTAATGAATGAATCTAAAAACGACCGTCTTTCAGTAGGGCCTTCTAACGTCAGCTTTTTGTCATCGGGTGAAAGTACCACTACGGGAACCATACCTATCAAATCTGAGAGTCGGTCAAGAGGACCATCATTTACAAAAATCTTCTTTCCATCTCCTCTTGAATAAGTACAACTGACCTCAAACTCTGCCCGGATCTCCCCTTCAAAATCACCCTTCAGCATAAAGTAGCTTTCGCCTTGATGGATTACATACATATCGGATGTAGAAACGAAACTACGAGACATACACAAATAGTGAATGGCGTCAATAAGGCTCGTTTTACCAGCGCCGTTTGGTCCTGTAATAACATTTAGGTGAGGTGCCCACTCCACTTCATTTTTCTGATGATTTCTGAAATGAAGGAGTTCTAGCTTTGTGACTAACATGCATCAATAGTAGTGATATTTGATGCAGAATTAAACGTAAGATTGGAAAAAAAGCCCGTCGGTTAATTATCCGGCTTGTCTCTATTCATCGGGTCATGATTCACTTAATTGGATGCATACCCGACGGGTCTTTCGTTGCGTTATGTTCTTGGTCTGAGTCTCAGTTCAAATAATGACTCAGCTTTTTCAGTTTTTTTAGAATAACCAATCAGTTTTAAGTTTTCGCTGCGTGTATTATTCGTTAACTGTTTAATAGGAATTAAATTTCCGTCAATCACTTCTGTTTCTTCACCGAATCTTGAATCATAGAAGAATAATCTCCATTTTGGTAAAAGTTTAACTATTCCTGTAAAATTGATATTCCCAAATAACCCACAGTCACATTTTTCCAGATGGATAGGTACCTTCACTTCTTCATCACCATTCTTTGGAACAGAGTTGATAGAAATCTGATTTTCAAACATCGGTGAGGTAATCCCAATCATGAGATACTTATCACTCAGTGAGTAGCCCATAAAAGCCTGATGAACTCCTAAATCTGTAAGCTCTATCGTCCACAGTTTTGTAGTAGAGTTTAACATCTCACTCTTCTTTCTGGTTGTTGGTTTCATATCCATACTTTTTTAGTTCGCTTAAGAATCTACTTAAGTAGAAGGAGTAATTTTTGAATAGTAGAGATTTTGTAGAGATCATTTATAGCCGTCATGCTCAACTTAGTAGAGTTCTATCAAAACTACTCTTTTATGGATTTTCTCATTTCAATTTAATAATCCAAAAAAAACGCCTTGTAAAGCCTATAGAACCTCTTTTTAAAATCAGTTCAACTTAAACTGATTTTAGGTTGTAGAGAATTTGTAGAGATTTATAAAACAGGTTTGCTTAGTCAAATTGCATATGATAGGGATATAGATTGTACACCTTTCAGTTAATCCCATGAAATTTTTACTCTACTTACTTGCTGCATCTGAACATAAGTTTGCCAAAGAAGAAATAGAGAGCATCAGCCTGAGAGAAGTTGTCAATTAAAAAAAGTGGTGTTTTATAAGTATAAAACATCTCTTTGTTTTTAAATCAACTTTAGCGTTCAGAACTATTTTTTACCAGATGGAGCTCGAAGTATGATTTACTTTGCTCCGGTTGTTGTTCAGAAAACCCCATTCGCATAAGCTTATTGAGATCAATTGCAGGTTCAATAGCAAATACTGTTTCTGTTGAAACTTCTTTGATTAGTCCATTTCTGTTGTCTTTAAGCTCTACATTCCAGTGCTTAAAAAAGCTCTCAGAAGCCTTAATCACAATTTCAGAAATTCGGGTTTGATCAATATCCTGAAAATTTAATCCGATGATCATAACAGAATTTAAGCTACGAGGAACCGTATTATAGAGTATAGACTTATCACCCAATGGAGATAGGATATCTGTTGTGATATATTTATCAGACAAGTGCTCAACAAAGTTAAATTTGTTCAGACTTGGATCCGTCAAAAGAACTTCCCAGGATCCATTTTTTACGGATTTTGTAAGTCCTTTTTTTTGGGGTTGAACCTCATGCATTATAAAACACCCTACTACCGTGATTGCTAAATGTTCGCAATAATAGTTAATTTATATCAAAATTGATAGGTGAAAGAGTAATCTAACTATTTGATCAATAGCATTTTACCTATCCTTATTTCTCCATCCATAGTTAACTGGTATACATACATGCCTGTTGGTAAACCTGTACCATCAAATCTGACTTCATGATTTCCTGCTTTTTTAAGTTCATCAACAAGCACACCTACTTCTCTTCCAATTAGATCGTACACTTTCAAAGTTACGTTACCCGTTTTAGCTAAAGAATAAGAAATAACTGTCCCGGGATTAAATGGATTGGGATAGTTTTGGAGTAGTCTTATTGCCCCTGGAGAGCCTGTTTCGCTGTCACTCTCATTGTTTATGGTCATTCCGGGGTCATACGTTCCAGCTGGAAATGGAGTTTGAACATCTTCATTTGAACTTCCCCCTTCTAAAGCATCCACTCCTGAAAAAATCCAATTATCGATATTAAAAGAAGTACTATCTGGCCCTGTAAAATCCTTTCTATAAACCCAGCCGTCGGTGTACTCCCAGGAAGTACCACTACCATCCTGATCCAGTTCTCCAAATGTATCAACTACTACTTCATCACCAGTAAACGCTTTAGTGGTATCATAAAATAACTCAATAGCGTCATCTCCATTTATTGCAACAGATGATTCATCAACAAAATCGGGAGTAAAGCTAAACCAGGCTGTAAAGTTGGTGTTTTCTGTTGCTATGTACAGGTAGCTTCCTTTAGCTGCCGATCCTGATAACATGAGCTCAACTCCATCGCTTCCTCCACCGTTATTAGCTGATCCAATTCCAAATACTCCTAAATCGGGAATATCTTCTACAGCAAAAAGTTCTACGGCTTTTGGAGTCCCTCCCGTAAGTGTTGCATCCAATACTCCGGAAATTAAAAGTGCAGAACTTGATGCTTTCGGGCCAGTAATTAACGTATCCCCCTTCTCTTCAAACTTGATCACCGAAAAGGAGGTTGCGGTTCGTTCATCATCACTACTACCAGCCTCCCACTCAATTTCTGCTTCCAGAATAGTATCATAATCTGTAAGGATGAAAGGATCCCCTGCTGTATCACTTGTAGTTAATGAGTTCTCATAACGAAAAAGTACAGTTCTTTCCTGATTGCCTTCTAAATAGGTTAAATCAAAGGTGGAAGCTTCTATATTTTCCACAAAGCCTGATACCGGATTTGGTACTGGATCGGGTTCAACTACTACTCCATCGAAAAATGCTCTCCGCACAAGTGTAGTATCATGTATAAAAGGATTTCGATTTCCCTGAGCCTGTTCTGCCCCCAAACTTCGGGCTACTTCGGATGAATCAACCGGGTCAAGATCGTGCCAAGTTAAAAGTACCTCTTTCATTCCTTCAAAAAAGGATGCATCATCGCTTACATCATTAGTATTCTGATAAATTGCCCAAAAGTAAAACATTGCTCTGGCAACATTACCTTTGTGATCTTCTCTGGGTTCAAATGAAGTTCCATTTAATAATTCACTGTACAAATCAATATCATCAGAAGGAATTGAGGATTGCTCCTGATCGTCGAAAAACCAACTATCTGTCTGATCATCGGGAATTTCATCGAACTTATAATTGCTTCTTGCACTGTTTGCCTCTACCCTTGTTGGGAACAGATGATGAATATCTCCTCTCATGGGTTCATCGCTTCCAAACAAACCTTGTGGCCAGGTATGTTCTGTGTTTATTCCTTTATTAAAAGCATCTCCACGGGTATTTGCTGCAACTGTATAACCCGTATATACACAAATGATGTTCCCACTCTTATTATCAATACTCCCATACATAGCGTCTCTTGCTCCATTATAACCCAAAGGGTTTGTAACAGAATAATTATCCTGCAGGTAATTGATTAGTTCGGCCTTCGTGAGTTTAGGCGCAATTTGATCGGTCTGAGCAAAAGCCGAAAAGGATAAAAATACAGTAAGAAAGAGAAGGGTGACTTTTTTCATGGAGTACATCTTTAAATTTCTCAAAGATAACACATCAATGTTATCTATTCATCAGAGACTCCCTGAAATCATTTTATAAGCAACATTCTTTGAGTAAGTACTTGGTTAGCTACTTCAAGTCTGTAGAAATATACCCCGCTTGAGAGTTCTCCCGCATTCCAGTTTATCACATGGCTACCTGCTGAACGAACTTCATCTGCTAAGGTTGAAACTTTCCTTCCTAACATATCAAAAACAGACAATTTAATTCTTGATTGTTCGGGAAGCTGAAAGGTAATATGCGTAGAGGGGTTGAATGGATTAGGGTAATTTTGTAGTAATCTAATTTCAGATGGAATAACGTCTTGATCTTCAGTGGAAACCAATATACTGTTGGCAGATCCGGGTGTGCCTCCGGGAATTGAAGAGGCAATCCAGTTTGAACCTAACGCATTATCCATGGTAGCATCTTTAAGTTCTAATGTAAAACCTGTTCCGTCAGCATTAGCATCCCATGGAGATTCATCAAGATACTGTAGAGAATCTACCAGAATACCTGCATTGTCATATAATCTAACCTGATCACCTCCACCACCTAAATTAAATCCGAGTTCACCATAAAGATCAGATTCTAACTGATAAACAGAGTTAAACTCCTCTAAATCCGAAGCAACAATCAGAAAGGTACCTGCAGAAATTTCTGTTCCATTCACAAACGTAAACTCATGTGTATTATCATCATCTTTGATAGTCCATCCACTTAAATCAATTTCATAATCAGCTGAATTATAAAGCTCAATCCAGTCACCTGATTCATTTTCTTCAGAATCGTTATACATAATCTCATTTATAACAATATCTGTTATTTCTCCATCTACTGGCTCAAAGTTCGCTATATATTCGGATCCGGTATCTCCATCAATTGTATGTTCTGTAGAATTAGACCCGCCACTCCATCCAGTAAATTTATACCCCCTTTTGGGAATGGCAGTTACCGGAATTGAAAACTCTCTGAAATATTTACCTTCCCACGGATAAGAATCTGGTATCACCCTGTTTACTTTCACTATACCCTGGTTTTCATCTGAAGTATTTACGGTAATAGTGGAGGTTGGAAGTAAATCATACTGACCCATTAAGTAGGTCTGCATATTTCCAGTCCTTTCAAATGCAAAGTTTTTAAGCAACTCAACCTGCGCTTCCCAACTCTCAACTGACACCCCCCATTTTTCTACATGTCTTGGAATCTCTAATTCAATTTTTGAGGAAAGTGAGTCCACCACATGGTGTACGAAATCAGTCGAAAAGGAAGTATTCATTAAATCTGACATTCGATTAACAAATTTTTCTACAAACACCGGACTTTCATTCATTTTTCTGAATATAAAGGTAGACCAGGGCGGGTTTGGCCAGACAGGACCAACAGGATCTAAAGCAAACTCTAACGTATTATGATCTACGTGCCCTCCATAAGACAATCCAAAACCAAAGTCAGTATCATACAGAATCCAACGCCATTTTCCATTGATCCTTCTATCTCTCCAGAATTTGATATTATTTCCAGGCCAGTCTGTATTTGCATAATAAATTTGGGCTGTCATATAATCGATATAGTTATCGATGTCTATCATATTCTCTAATTCTTGATATTCAACCATATTTGACATATCCGCTGAGCCCAGAGCTGAGATAAATTCATTGTATGAATCAGCACTTCCATGGATTAACCAACCTTCACCTTCCAGAAGATCTATCTCATCAGAATCTGCATTACTATTAGATTGGATGAAATGCTCATTAATTTTCTCTCTTATGTTATGTATACCCCAGTATTCTCCATTTAAATATAAAACAGCTGGCCTGAATGCCTGATAATCTAAATCAGCATCTTCTACTAGGGTTTTCATCAAACCATCTCTAAACATCGAATGGCCTTGCGAAGTGAAGTCATTCCCTGAATTTCGTAACACAAATGCCTGAAAGGTATCAATATCTTTCTCATCAAAGAGCTTGTAGTTCAGTTCTGAGTTCCCATACTCTCCTCTAAAAAAAATTGATAAGGACTTTGCTGGGTTTGTTCGGCTACATCCCCCAAAAATTTTAGCGCCTGCCCCGGAATTAAATGCTAAGCTGCCATCAGTCTCATATAGTTCTATATTTATGGGGATTTCCCAATCCTGATTCCAGTTTCTTGGTCCGGTACAATTCCCTTCAATACCATTGGTACCTTCTACATAAATTCCCGATTGGTCGCTCCAAAGGTTATCCGGATGTGTACTTAGAGAAACTATTGGTAAGTCATGTTCTTCCCCGATCAGGTAGGTTTGAGTAATCACATTACTGGGTAGACTACCCGACTCAATGGCGATAAATTTATATGTTGTTGTGGAAGAAACTGTTCTGGGGTTCACTCCAAAGACTTCAGAATTTTCAGTGGGTGCACTCCCATCAGTAGTAAAATGAACGATACTCCCCGACGATGTTCCATTAATTGAAAGCTCGATGCTAGCCGGATATGCACCACCGTTCAAGTTAATTTCAGGGTCAGCTAGTCTACTTGTAAATCCTTCTGTATTGTTTAGCCCCAAAGGAGTAGGAGATTGAAAAATATAGAATACATTTTCATCAGCTTCCGATCGACCATACGATTCATCCGGTTTTAAAAATGGAAAGGTTATTTCATTGACTAATACAGAATCAGGATCTGAAAGAATAATTGTTTCACCCTCAGAGCTGAGTTTAAAATTCAGATGTGGATACGATAATCCTGAAGATTCAATCGTAATTTCTTCAGCAATACCTCGTGAGTTTGGTGGCTGTTCACTTCTTGAAAGGCTAAGAAATGGAATCAACGACATATCTGAAGATTGTGCATTGGTATTATGAACCTGTATCGCAAGCACATTTTCTCCATCAACGAGAAGGTCTTTAAACTCACCTAATTCAATGGCAGGAAGCTCTTCTCCTCTTACCAGCCAAGGATCAGAAATAAAATCTGTTGTACCTGCATCAAACGGTAAAGGGGAGTCCCCTGTCACATTGAAACGCGATATTTCCTGACCATTAAGGTACGCTACATAACCATCATCAAAGTCAATATGAAGAAGCATGTCATTTATAAGTGATGCATCTTCGACTGAAAATGTGGTTCTTGTAAACACAGAAATAGTACCATTTGGTACCACCGTCTCATCATCATTATCCCCATAACCAAAACCAAAAGTGCCATCTTGCCATCCAGTGTCGTTAAATCCTAAGTCAATCCAGGAAGATGATACTGAAGAAGTGGGAATAATATATTTTGCTGCATCACCCTGCCGAACTACCGTTTCCCAAAACTTTGGTTCGTTATCAGAGTCACTGCCCCGGTCTTTATCACTTGCAAAGAGCAGGTAATATTCATTCGCGTCAAGTTCTACATCGGGCAAAACATATTTAAAAGGATCTTCTATGTCATCAGAGATTCCATATCCTTGAAGGTTTATTGTATTACCTGAAGAATTATAGATTTCGATCCAATCGGGATAATCACCGTCTTCATCAGTAATGCCCTTACTGTTAGAAGCTACGACTTCGTTGATTACAATCTGTGCTTTAATTTCCTCTGCTTTTAAAAATAAAAGCACAAAAAAAAGCGCTACCAGGTTTGGTAGGTTTAATGCTGATCTGTATTTCATAAAATTCTACTCTGCTGCGTTAGGCACGAAGCCATCAAAATATACTATTTCAAACGAAATACGAAGGTGAAAGATTTTCCCACTCCCTTTCTAAAATCAGAACTAATTTTAAAATTTAGGTGAAGATGTCAGCAAATGTTTAAACTCTTTCTTGAATTTTTTCACTTTTGGCGCAATTACATAAGAGCAGTACCCGGCATTAGGGTTATTCTCGAAATAATTTTGATGATAGTTTTCTGCTACATAATAATTTGTAAGTGGTTCAATTGTAGTGACTATTGGATCTTCCCAAAGACCTGAAGCATCCGTTTCTTTGAGTGATTTCTCTGCTATCGCTTTTTGCTTTTCGTTATGGTAGAAAATTACAGAGCGGTACATTGGCCCTACGTCATTTCCCTGACGATTCAAGGTAGTTGGGTTATGAGTATGCCAGAGTACGGTAAGTAATTCTTCATAGGAAATCACTTCCGGGTCGAAATGAATTCGGGCAACTTCCACATGTCCGGTTCTACCGGTTGTAACTTCACGATAGCTAGGATTCTCTACATGACCTCCGGAATATCCTGATTCTACGTGTTCAATTCCTTCCACTAATTCATAAATGGCTTCAACACACCAAAAACATCCTGCGCCAAAGGTAGCTTGCTCTAGTTTCTTATTCATTTCCTGTGCAAAACTTAAAGATGTAAGACTTAAAAAAAATCCTGTTAAAATAATTTTTCTAAACATAGTAATTGATTTCTTTCTGTTTTTTGATCAAAAAACGAATTTTATCACTATCGAGTATCACAGAAAGATAACATCTTTTGGCCGCAATACATTTCATGCCTAAGCAAATGTCACTCTTGCTTTACCATTTTTATAAAGGTATTACTTTCTCTGAAGGTAATGTTCAACTCGTTGGAAGCTTTCCTCACCGGGAACCTGGTATTACCGTATTGTAACCAGAATAAATTATCACGATCTCCATCTTCCGGGTTTTCATCTATAATTCCCTGCTCATCCCCATTTATGAACCACTCATAATTAAATTCTTCAATGATATTTCCAGCACAATCAGTAGCTTGAAATAGTACAGTTCCATCCTCATTAAAAGTTGCCAGCTGGTGTGCTTCTGAAAATTCAATGTATACCGGATCGTTTAAAGTAAAAGGGTCAAAAGCGATTAGTTCGAAGGGATTCTGTGTTTCTCTTTGTGAACACTCCGGGACTCCACCTGAGAAAGGAGAGTTTTGATAACTACCAACATAAAATTTCCATTCTCCAACTATATCCGATTCAAGCAATGGTACGTTATACATATCAAAAATAAGTGTCTCTTCATCAGAACCCTGACTATTATTTACCCGATATACTACACTATCAAAGCCTGCAAATTCAGGATCCGGAGTAAATTTATATGATCCTTGTGGGCCGCTATAAAACTCAAACTCACCAAATGATGGTGGAATTAATACTTCATATCCCCCTGCATTCGGTATTTCCAGTTTGTCATAAATGGGTTTATAAAATAGCTCACCGGTGAATGAATTATACACTTTATTACCACGCCTCCATTTTATATCACCTTCTGCTACAGGGAGCTCATCAGCTAGCGTATTAATAGTTACATCGGTTTCACCAAATGTAGTTTGTCCATCTATCTGCCTTAGGTACTTATCACGCCATTTAATAGTAAATGGTTGGTCAGTAGATTCATATTTGCTTAGGTATTCAAAAGCTAAATAACCTTCATCTGTAACGGAATAATTAAAAGTACCCGCTTCAGGTTCCGGATCGCAACAAGTCGGCCTGACATGCTCAACAAAAATTGTATCATATAATGTTTGATTTGTAGCAGCATCAAAAGTGATTTCTTCAGGAAAGCGATAATCCGGAATCCTTAAAATGGCCTCTACATGTTCTTGCAAAAGAATTCTTTCATCAGGATATTCTGCATAAAGGTTAAAAAGAAAAACGTAGTCTTCATCTCTGAGTGGGTCAGGGTCTTTTCCAAAAGTCCAACTCAAAGTAATTAACGAGTCTGTGAATTCATGCTCGTATTCCCTAATCGGGTATCTATAATTTCCCCTGGTAGGAGTACTTTGTACGCTCACTGAAAAACCAATTAAATCACTTCCTAAATCAAACGGGCGGTTTAAGTCTAATTCACTTTCATCAGGTACATTGCCTAAACTTATCGGAACATATTCCTGTACATCATCTAATAATTTTTGGAACTCATCCAGTAGTGTTTTGAACCCTTTATCAAGCGAATAACCCCGGTCGTAACGAAATGTTCGCTTATCAAATTCATTGAAAATAATGGCGTCATTACTAGTTTTGCTCAATGGGTTTAAAATAGATAGTTCAGGAACAACACAAAGATCTATAAAAGACCAGGTCATATCCCAAAGAATTTTCAAGTCTTGATGTAGTAATGCTACTGAGAAAGTACCTGCAATAATCCCTACCAGCGGGTTCGCCAGAGCTGTCACATAGGTTGCCGATCCAAGTACTACCGCTAATTTTACTGTTTCTCTGATTTTATCCCAGTAAACTGTTTTTGCATCTGGACAATTAAGGGGATCAACAGATATAATTTTTGATTTATTTTGACTACGCGCATCAACTATTTGATTGATAATACTTGCTAATAATTGCTGATCATCAGATGATAATTCGTCTAATCTGTCAAGTTGCTCCTGAAGTCGATTTCTGACAGCGCTTAAAGAGTCGTAAAATTCAGGTTCAATGGACTCAGACAAAATATTATCAATTTCGTTGATCACTTCAGAACTTACGTTCTTTATATAATTATCCGGTTCGGCTATAATTTCATATTCATCTATATTAATCGTGAGGATACTTTCGGAACCAATCGAATCAAACTTTATAGCATAGCTATCTGGCGGAAGCTCTCTTACCAGATACAATAGGTATTGACCTCCAAGGCTATCGGTAAAACTTGCCATTTCAAAAGAGACAGAATCATTTCCAATAAAGTTATATACCTCTTCTGTAAGCACTGTGTTAGAAACTTTGAACTGAATCAATTCTCCCGGTTGATATGCCGCCTGTTCTGAACTGAAGCTCACAACAATTGGATCGGGATCATTGACAGGGGGATCACCACCGTCATCGGGTATATTGATAGAGATTGGATTGGAGTCTTTTCCACAAGAAATACACACAAATCCAATTAAAAAAATCCAGCTAAGGATCTTTATATTTTTCTTAATCATATTTAAAATAACTACACTAAATAATTTTAAATAAATTATGAAAAAAGCCTGTCTTCTGAAAAGCTAGCTTTTAAATCCGTGTTTCCGCAAGTAGGTTATGCCTTTGTATTTTTCGTTTATAATCAGACCTATCTAAAGCGAGTAACTGATTTAAATATAGATAATTTGAAAAATAGTTCTTCTGGTTTACCTTCCCTCTTGATAATTGATTTAGTGTATAATCTACACTAAAAAAAGTCTTTCTTAACAGAGTTTCTTTGAAGTAACTACCTGAAATTTCGAATAATAGATCAAAATGAAGAAAATATTGGCTGTTTTAAATAAGTCACAAATAGTGTTGGTCACCTTAATTGTGTTTTCGATGGCTAGCTGTGAATCAAGTACTGACAAAAATGAATTAAAAGTAGACCCGGAAACTGGAATGTATGTCCATAATGGTGCCGGGAATCCTTACTTACCTTTGTGGGAGCACCTACCCGATGGAGAGCCTCGGGTATTTGAAGATCCTGATAACCCCGGGAAATATCGTGTATACATTATTGGTTCACATGATGTAAGAGTTCGGGATTACTGTGGACCGGATATCAGAGCATGGTCTGCTCCCGTTGAGGATTTATCTAAGTGGCGAGATGAAGGCTCAATTTTTACATACCAGGTTAATGGACAATGGGATGTAATGTTCGCTCCTGACCTTGTAGAAGTGAAGAAAAAAGACGGCACCAAAGAATACTATTTGTACCCACACAGTCGAGGCTGGGGCAGGGAGGCCATGGTTGCTAAAGGCAGTCGCCCGGATGGCCCATTTGAAATTCTAAACCTTAATGAAGAAGGAACCAGAACTATTGAAGGTAGTATCATGGGATTCGACCCGGCAGTGTATATTGAATATATCACAGATCCCGAAGATCCCGATTATGAGATAGGTTTCAGAGCTTACGGTTACTGGGGTTTCCGTCATTCACTTGCTGCTGAATTGGATCAGAGTACTATGTATTCTATTCGCCCGGGAACAGAAGTCATTGATCGGTTTATTCCAGCCAGTAATAGTTACGGAGACATCAGAGACCCGGAAGGCACTGAATATCCTTACGTGTACGAGGGGCAAGATTTGAACGCATTTAACTTTTTTGAAGCCGCATCTATCCGAAAAATTGGCAACAAATATGTATGGGTGTATAGCGGGTATTCAGGACCTGATTACGGACTTGGCAGCACCAACTCTGCATTGCGTTATGCTTATGGTGATTCTCCATTGGGACCCTGGAAAAGTGGTGGCGTGCTGGTTGATTCCCGAGCTGTAGTACCAAATGAAGATGGTTCATCACTTCAAACCTCCTACGCCGGACATAACACTCATGGAAGTATAGAGTTGATTAATGATCAGTGGTATGCATTCTATCACCGGGCACCAAGAGGGTTCGGTAATGCTCGTCAGCCAATGGTTGCGCCTGTTACTATTGAATGGGATGAGGCGTCCGTTGAAGATGGTGGTAAAGTATCTATCAGAGCATATGATCCTTATGCGGAAGACAACATCTGGACTGCAAAAGACAGCCAGGGAAATGAATATAAAGGAGCTGAAGTAACTTCTGAAGGATTTCATATCTACGGACTCGATCCTTATCAATATTACTCTGCTGGATATGCATCATACCTCTCTGATATTGGTTTACAATCAGATACCTGGGATATTTGGGATAATAACATGCCCGTTACAGGTATTCAGAATGGTAATATTATAGGGTATAAGTATTTTGGTTTTGGAGGACTTTCAGAAAACAAAAAAGGATTGAAAGCTTTTGAGGGAACTCAGCCTGGTAATAATACAGCATTCAATCTTTACCTAACTCCCAAAACAACCGAAGAATTTAAAGTAAATGTTTGGTTGGATGGTCCATGGGATAACGATACCTGGAACGGCACAAAGATTGGTGAAATAACGGTACCAGCAAATGCTACTCAGGAAACAGCCAGGTTTACAATCGACGTATCAGATGCTGTGGATAATTTGGGTGAAAAACATGCTATTTTTCTTGTAGCTGAAGGAATTGACAATACAGAACTATTCGATCTCATTGGGCTTGGTTTCAGTTCAAACGATAAGAGTATTGAACGACCAGTTCCACCTTCAGTTGGCATTATGGTTAACGGCGAGGAAATTGAATTACCAGATTATCCAGTCCGATCGAATAGTGAAAATGGTATTGTTGGGTATGATCTTTATGAAACTACGTATAGTATTCCATCTGATAATGTGGGAATACCCGAAGTATCTGCCACGGCAAATAGTTCAGATGTAAAAGTGATAGTTACTCAGGCATCATCTGAGTCAGGAACCGCCATAGTAGAATTCGATTATCAGGGAGTAGTAAAAACATATAAGGTGGTTTTTGCTTCCGAATAACTAATTAGACTAATACCACTCTGATTATAGTGCATAAAAAAACCCGATTTCTCAAAGAAACCAGGCTTTTTAAAGTGTGCTCACGAATGGAGTCGAACCATCACGACCGTTAGGTCACACGCCCCTCAAGCGTGCGCGTCTACCAATTCCGCCACGTGAGCAAGAATGGGTTGCAAAGATAGCTTTCTCATAAATAAAAAGCATTAGTTGCTTTTACTTAGCAATCTCTTTAAATATTCTCTACCAATGCCTGATTTAAGATATTTTTCTCGCTCTCTTGCTTCCGGTCTTGTATTAAACTCTTCAGTATAAACCAGATCAAACGGTACATATAGTTTGGTAGTTTTATTCTGTCCTCTATTGTGTCTTTCTAGTCTCTTTTGGACTTCCGAACTCATCCCAATATACATGTAATTTCGAGTCCGACTTTTTATGACATAATCAACGTACATAATTCAAAATAAAAGTCTACCAACCTGCCTGTCGGCAGACAGGTTCCGCCACGTGAGCAGGAAAGGGCTGCAAAGATAGCTCTTTTATCCCCCAAAATTCGATGATTAAAAAAACCCTACTCTTTTTGAGAGCAGGGTTCGACGCTTCTAATTACCATCTTTAACATGGTCTATCAGGCGTTGGCGAATATCGTGTCGTATAGCTTCTTTTTTTTCCAGATAAATCGAATACTGTTCTTTGGTGAGTATTTCATGGATAGCTTGCTGGTGTTCGCTTCTCAATTCTTTAGCCATCATCATTTTCTTTCTTCGATTGACTTTTTCTTCACGAAGTTCCTCTCCTTTCAAAGCGAACTCCTCATCTACTGCTTTTATTTGTTCTTCCTGAGTTTCTGATAATTCCAGGTATTGATCAAATACAGAAATGTGTGCTTCTGATTTAACTTCGAAAGGCACATCCCTCATCATACCCCGTTCAGAATTTCTTCCTTTGTCTCCTTGTTTAGGTTGCGCGAAGATTGGAGATGCTACAAGAGCTATTATTGCCAGGATCAGTGTTGTTTTAAATGTTCGTTTCATGATATTCTATGTTGAGTTTTTTGCGACCAAGCATTCAACGTTATATCAAAGACGAACTAATCCTGAAATTAGTTTAATAAAGATGTCGAATTATTCTTCGAGCTGTCGTTGAGCGTATTCGTTATCCGGATCAATCTTAAGCGCTTGCTCATAGTAGGTACGAGCCTTGTCATCCTGACCACCGCGCTTGATCATATCCCCCATCAAAATCCAGTTCTCAGCATCTTGAGGATGGGCTTTTATTCTACCAATCAAATAAGGAATAGCTTCCTGACCGCGATCAGTCATAAGCATGAGCATCACTTTACTTCGATGAGCGTTAGGTAAGTCACCATCAGCAATTGCTTTATCAAAATCAGATTCAGCTTTTTCTAGTTTCTCTTGCTGCATATACAAATTACCACGCATATTCATATATGATGGCTTTTCACCAGCAAGTTCGATTGCTGTATTGATCGCTTTTTCGCTCATCTCGTATTGATTGAGTTGTTGAAAAATGAGCGATTCTAAATAAAATGGTTCATGAGATTCGGGATTCTCTTTTTGTAATTCTCTCGCTATATCTAAACTGTGATCAATGTCTTTGTCTTGTAATAATTCAAAGCCTCGATTTAGTTTCTCTTCAAAATTCATGTAACTATTTGTTTTTATCAGATAAATCTTCGTATTCCGCTTCCTCAATTTGGTCGAATTTGTTGGAACCTTTTCTACTGTTCCTCTGGAACGGATTAAACTGTTGTTTTCGACCACTGGAAGGTAAGAACATTCGTCCTATATATCTCATCAGAACGAAAAAAAGAGCCATAAAAAATAGGAATTTAAAAAGCATGACTATGGTGCAATGTGAATATGTGTATTGGAATGAATCGGACGTTCAAAAATTTGTTCCTCGATGTACGCCAAATGATCCGGATTGTTCACAAAATCAATTTCTGTTGTATTTATAAAAATAACAGGTGTTTTATTGAAATGATAGAAAAAGTGATTGTACGCGTTATTCAAATCTCGTAAATAATCGGGTGTAATATGCTGCTCATACTCGCGTCCTCTTTTATCGATGTTCTCCATCAGGCGATCTACTGAAGCCTGAATAAACACAATGAGATTCGGTTGGGCTGCTATCCCTGTCATGATATTGAAGATGGAATCGTATAATGCCAATTCATCTTCCTGCAAATTCAATCGTGCAAAAATCCGATCTTTTTCAAAAATGTAATCCGAAATCGTAATCTGATGGAACAAATCCTGGGCCATCATATTTTGCTGTTGCTTAAACCTGCTTGCTAGAAATGCCAATTGTGTCTGGAAGGCGTAGCGCTCACGATCTTCATAAAACTTGGGCAGAAACGGATTATCCTCAAATTCTTCCAACACTAGTCGGCCTTGCCTTCGTTCAGCAAGTAAGGTAGCGAGAGAAGTTTTCCCGGCTCCAATCACTCCTTCAACGGCAATAAAATCTAATGGGTTGGACATCTACCAGCTCAATTTGGTCTTCGAAATTCTAATCATTGGTGCCTCATCAATCAGTTCATCAATCCGTTGAGCGTTTTCAGGATCTTTCCAATCCGATAAAACATCCTTCAGAGGCAATAGAACGAACAATCGCTTGGTGTATTCGTTGTGTGGAATGATAAGACTATCTGTATGAAGCACCAAGTCGTCGTATGCAATTATATCCAGATCAATCGTTCTGGCAGTCCATTTGGGATAACGGGAAGGTCGACCCTGATTCTTTTCCTGTGCTTTCAATTTTTGAAAAAGTTCCCCGGGACTTAATCCTGATTCTAACACCACCACCGCATTTAGAAAATCTTGTTCTGAAGGACCAACTGGTTCCGAAGAATAAATAGGTGAAGCCAAAACTTCTTTATCAGATATGGACTCTAAAAATCGTTTGGCTTTTTTGAGCTGGGCGTGCGGATCTTCGAGATTTGAACCAAGAGCGATTATTACCTGGGCCATAACATAGTAACTTCGGAATATTCCGTATCTCCAGGCATAGGTGGATTTAATTTTCTGACTTTCACCTCAAGCGATTCTACTTCAGGGAAAAAAGAATATAGTTTTTGTCCGATAAGAAAAGTTAGTGTTTCAATAAGCTTCTTTGAATCCCCTTCCATTACCGAAGCAATTATTTCCTGAGCTTTGGAATAATCGATGGTTTTTGAGAGGTCATCTGTTTTCGCTGATTCTTCAAGCGAGGTAACAAAAGTAACATCCACCTCAAAATCATTTCCTTCAATACGCTCTTCTTCAAAGTAGCCGTGGAAGCCCCGAAATTTGAGCCCTTTCAGAACCAGCTTGTCCATGATTACAGACTGGCTACTTCGATACGCTGATGAAGTTCTTCCAGAATTCGTTTGTGCTTAGGACTTGTTGTAATACGCTCTTCTACTGTTGAAATAGCATGAATCACAGTTGAGTGGTCTCTTCCACCAAAGTGTAGTCCAATAGTTTTTAGACTGGATTTTGTGAAGCGCTTAGACAGGTACATTGCAATTTGTCTGGCTTCCACGATTTCCTGCTTCCGGGTTTTCTCACGAACTTTGTTGGTATCTATTCCAAAATAATCACACACATAGTTTTGTATAGATTCAATAGATATCTGAGTGTGAGACTCTTTCACCATGTCTTTGAGTACACGTTTGGCCATTGCCAAATCGATATCATCAATATTTTGAAGGGAAGCATGTGCAAGAAGCTTAATTATTGCTCCCTCTAAATCCCGGACATTCGATTTAAAATTGTGAGCAATGAATTCAATAATCTCAGGATCAATCTCGATTCCGTTGTCGTTAGCTTTGCGCTCGAGAATTGCGTAACGGGTTTCATATTCCGGCATTTGGAGGTCAGCACTTAATCCCCAACTGAATCTTGAAATCAAACGCTCCTGTATATCGGGTACATCTTTTGGAGCACGGTCACTGCTTAAAATAATTTGTTTACCATCCTGATGTAGTGCATTAAAAATGTGGAAGAATTCCTCCTGTGTTTTTTCCTTACCGCTAAAGAATTGAATGTCATCCACTATCAATACATCAATATTTCGATAGAACATTGAGAACTCACTGGCTCTGTTATTTCTAATCGCATGAACAAACTCGTTGGTAAAAGCTTCAGAAGAAATGTACAAAACCGATTTTTCATCACCGAACTTTTGCTTCACTCTGTTTCCAATACTTTGGATCAGGTGAGTCTTTCCAAGACCGGTTGGTCCGTAAGTAAAAAATGGATTGAAAGAATTATTTCCCGGATTATCAGCAATTGCCATTGCTGCAGAGCGCGCCAAGCGATTGCAGTCCCCTTCTATATATCGTTCAAAAACGTAAGAGCTATTAAGATTTGAATCGATTTTAGTCTTACGAATTCCAGGAATTACAAATGGATTCTCAATACGCTCGGGATAACGTTCAGGATAACCTTGCATTTGCTGTTCCTGAACTGGAGGCATAGGTCGTTGGGGCAAACGGACAGAACGATTATTTTCAAATTGCTCAGATTTTTCCATTAATATAGAATATTCAAGTTTACCCTCGGGACCAAGTACTTTCGCAAGAGTAGAACGGAGCATGTTATAATAATGCTCTTCCAGCCATTCGTACCAGAATTGACTGGGTACCTGAATGGTTAAGGTATCATCTACCAGATTTACCGGTTTAATCGGCTCGAACCACGACTTATATTTTTGGTAACTGATGTTGTCTTTAATAATCTCAAGGCATTTGTCCCAAGCCGCCTCAGCCGATACCATTTGCAATGTTCTCTTGTCCTCCCGGAAAAAAGTTATAGTTTCAATAAGTGAGTTAGTTATCCACAGCCAAAAAAAGAATTTTTGACCTAAAGCTTGATTGAAAATGAAGAATTATATGCGACTTGTCAAACAAGAGTTTGAGAACTTTTTAAAAGTTATCCACAATCACAAAATGGTGTTAAGTTACTGCAGGACAATTGATTAATAAAAACTATGTGTAAATCTATTTTTTTACTTGACAGCTAGTAACATTGCCTTAATACACAAATGAGTTACCTTAGAGGGAGAATTACGTGCATGAAAAATCTTTTCCACAAGTTTTCCACATTTTGGCGGATAAAAAATTTCTGTTATTTCAAAATTAGAATCTGTTTTTATTTCACTTTTTTTGCGACTAAAAAACGATCCTTCCCATCATAGTCTTTTTTGATTTCAACCATCCATTCTTCCTTAATAAATATGGCTTTCACTTCCGCTCCATTATTCTCATGGAGCTCCAGATATAAACTACCTTCTTTCTTTAATTTTTGAATCGCAAAATCATGGATTGCCCTATACATTGAATCTGTACTTTTACAAAAAAGGGCTTGTTCCGGCTCGTAATTTTTCACCTCATCATCTAACGTGTCTCTCTCCTCTTCTAAAATATAAGGAGGATTTGAAATGATCAGATCAAACTCAGCTTCTTTTGAAAAAACTTCACTATTAAAAATATCATCTCTTAAAAAAGAGATCTCAACTTCATTGTATCGGGCATTTGATTCTGCAATTTCTAAAGCCTTTTCAGAAACATCTGTTGCTACTATTTGCCAGTGAGGTCTTTCTTTCTTTATTGAAACAGGTATGCAGCCAGACCCAGTACCAATATCCAAGACCTTTTTTGAATTTACGCTTTGCTGCTCTTGAAGAATCATCTCAACAAGCTGTTCAGTTTCCATCCTTGGTATTAAAACACCTGGCTTAACTTTAATTCTGGCATTCAGGAAATCTGTCTCTCCCGTTATATATTGAAGAGGCTCGTGAGCTACACGCCTTTGAATCAGTGGTTTTAAAGTTGCAAGGTCATCACTGGTAAGAGGACGATCAAAGATGAGATACAAATCAAGACGCTTTACTTCAAGTACATAAGAAAGCAACCACTCTATGCTGAATCTGGAGTTTTTTATTCCTTTTTCTTCGAAGTACTCAGTAGCCCATTTGAGCATGGACAACACCGTCCACTCAGATGGTGGCTTAACCATATATTATTCTTCTTCTTTTTGATCAGATACCATCTCTTCCTGAACAGTAAGACCAAAACGCTTCGAAAAATCAAAAATGAAATCCATTACATTGGATTCAACATTTCTCTCTTCAGATAAAGAACTTCCTCTAAATCCCATTCGCCCTCCGGTTTTCTTGAGCACGATTTTATTTAATTTAGGAGTGTTTTCAAATATACAAGTAAGAGTAACACTGGAATTTATCTGCTTTTCATACTCCTCGTAAACTGCTATAAAGAAGTCCGTTTGAATCTCACCAAAAGTTTTGGTGTACAAAAACTTGGGCTCATGTTCATCAAATAGCTTTTTTGCCATTCTTTTTAAAGTTGCTGATGGGCCAAAAACAAGATACGTAGTATGTGAGTTCATTCTTTTGAGTAAGGCTTTAATTCAAAAATTCACTTCTTTTAAAATGCGAGAGGAAAATAACAGGATATCTACTTAACACAATAAGAAAATGAAGTTTTTTTCGTTTAAACTTTGTTGTTTACCTTTGACTATCCTATAGTAGAGAAAATATGAAAAAAATTACACCGCTTTATTTACTGTTTTTTATAGCCTTAATTGCCAATCCTGTTATTGCCCAATACGGAGAGCCAGAAATTCAAAGTATCGAAGCACCAAAAAATCTTTATGATGAAGGATATAAGGCTGGTTTTGGTTTTAGTTTCAACTTAAATGATTTTGGTTTTGGAGTCGGTTCACAACTAAGGCTTGGTTTGGGGCCATATACAGAAGGCCTAATAAATTTTAAGATTGCCGGCCTCAGGGACCCAAGTGAACAAACCTACATTGATTATTACTTTGGTAGCAGAACCATTCCAAGTAAATATAAAAGAGTAGTTACTTTTCCTCTTACTGTTGGTTTAAAGAGAAGGGTATTCGCACGACAGATTTCTGATAATTTCAGGGTTCATACTTCTATGAGCTTTGGACCTACAATGGCTTTGACAACTCCTTACTTTAAAGATTTCAACAATAATGGTTTTCGTGAAGCAAACATTACTCAGTTTAGTATCTATGAGCCTGTACAGGATATATTTTCTGGATTGAAAGATGCTGAAACTAAATGGGGATGGACTGGAGACTTAGTTTTAGGAATCGATTTTGGTGATAATTTCGCACGTCTTCAAACCTTCCAATTCGGATATACTTTCAATTATTTTGAGGATGGACTGCAAATCCTCGAACCCTTTAAACCAATCAGAGACTCTCGAGGTAATTACACAGATACTAATAACGACGGTATTGCTGATGAAGGCACCTTTACAGAAGCCAACGATAAAATAAATTATTTCGGCTCAGCTCAGATTACATTCATTTTTGGTTGGATGTGGTAAGCAATTAATATTCACCTGTTAATTCTGTAAACCATTTTTCCGGACTTGATAGATCTTCAATTATTAAGTCCGGACTATATTCGTCAAGTTCACCTGAATCGAAATTGCCGGTAGTAACAGCAACACATTTCATGCCAGCACTTTTAGCACAAATTACATCTTTTGGAGTATCGCCGATAATAATAAAGCGAGACGGATCTGTTTCTATTTCCAACATTTCTTGTACTAATGTTAGCGCATGCTGAGGTAACATATTCCGATCTTTATGAAGCTCACCAAAGACACCGATTTTAAAATTATACTGAATATTGGCAGCCTTTAATTTTGCAACCGCAGCATCCGGATAATTACCGGTTAGAAGTCCATTAATAAATCCTCCCCGCGAAAAGAACTCTATAGCTTCATCAATATAATCATGTCTTAATACGTGCTTTTCTGTTATCTCACCGTTTAAGCGTTCTAAGTAAATACTTTTAAATACATGGTACAGCTCTTCATCATAATCATGATTTACCAAAAAGGATGTAATGACATCATGGTCAGTTCTTCCAGAAAACGTGTCTTTCTCCATATCCGGATAATTGATATTCAAATCATCAATTATACTCCTTAGAAGTGGTCGGTTAAAACTTCTATCTACGGTGAGAAGGGTTCCATCTATGTCAAAAAGAATTATCCAGGGATGAATTTCAGGCAAGATTTAATAAGATTCATTCAAAATTTATATTACGAGAGGAATTTACGGAAACTTAGTATGTCTTTTCTTTAAGAACATATTAATTCGTAGTACCTTTAGCCTACTTACTGATCGTAAACATAATGGAGAAATAATGAGTTTTATCGAAGATATTAATGCCAGACAAATCATTGACTCGCGCGGAAATCCAACTGTAGAAGTTGATGTTATTCTCGATTCTGGTGCAATGGGACGTGCAGCCGTTCCTTCTGGTGCCTCTACCGGAGAACATGAAGCTGTTGAATTAAGGGACGGCGACAAAGATGTCTTTTTAGGGAAAGGAGTCACACAAGCTGTTGAAAACGTAAATACAATTATTGCTTCTGAGCTTGAAGGACTACCGGTATACAATCAAACCGAGTTAGATTCACTTCTTTTAGAAATAGACGGCACTCCTAATAAAGGCAAGCTTGGAGCTAATGCTATTCTGGGTGTTTCTTTAGCATGTGCAAAAGCCGCAGCGAGTGAATTAGGAATGCCGCTTTGGAGATATGTTGGGGGAGTAAATTCCAAAGTAATGCCAGTACCCATGATGAATATTATTAACGGAGGCTCTCATGCTGATAATAGTGTAGATCTTCAGGAGTTCATGATTATGCCTGCAGGAGCGGAATCATTTTCACATGCTCTTCAAATAGGAGCTGAAGTATTCCATACACTGAAAAAAGTTTTAAGTGAGAAAGGCTATAGTACAGCAGTTGGTGATGAAGGTGGATTTGCGCCCAACCTTAAATCAAATGAAGAAGCACTTGAAGTAATCATGTCTGCTATTGAAAAAGCAGGTTATACTCCAAAAGATGACGTTCTAATCGCACTTGACCCTGCATCGTCTGAGTTCTACAATAAAGAATCTGGTTTGTATGAATTTAAATGGAGCGATGGGTCTAAAAAAGACACTGATGCTATGGTTGAATTTTGGGCTAATTGGGCAGATAAATATCCTATTATTTCTATTGAAGACGGTATGGCTGAAGATGACTGGGACGCATGGAAACAACTTACTGAAGCCATTGGAGACAAGGTACAGTTAGTTGGTGATGATCTGTTTGTAACCAATACTGAACGACTTGCTACAGGAATTGAAAAAGGTATAGCAAACTCTATTCTTATAAAAGTAAACCAGATCGGAACTCTTACTGAGACTCTTGATGCCATAGAAATGGCTCATAAAAATAGCTATACTGCTGTTATCTCACATCGTTCTGGTGAGACTGAAGATGTAACTATTGCTGATTTATCAGTAGCCACTAATGCAGGTCAAATCAAAACAGGCTCTATGAGTAGAACTGATCGTATTGCAAAGTATAATCAGTTGTTACGAATTGAAGAGGAATTAGGTGATTCAGCCATTTTCTTAGGTCATGACGCCTTCGGTCTATAATTTTTATCTTCTTATACAGTTAAAAGCCCTGAAGAATAATATTCAGGGCTTTTTTATATCATCCAATTAAGATTATCTATTTCTATATTATTAAAATGTTTAAAAGAATTACCTCCCTTTTTGTATTAGTACTATTTGTTGGAATTCAAGATGGGCTTTCCCAAGCCTCATTAGTTCCAGTCTATCATCAAGTGTATGACTGGATGCATTATCAACGAGTTCGCGGAAATGCCCCACTTTATAATTACGAAGCTCTGCCATTAACCAGAGGACAAATCACTTCCATATTATCACAAATAGATGAGGGGAAACTAAATAAAGGCGACCAGCATGTCAGACATAGTTATCTGAGAGAGTTTTCTGTTGATAGCTTAAAAAAATATGAATCGAATTCTTTTATTCAGGGTTCTGATAAATTTTATAATCGCGGAAAAGACCTTCTCTTTTCTGATGAAGAACCTCATCTCTATGTGTGGGATGAAGAAAATGCTACCATTGCTTTTGACTGGTTTCCGGGGCGCGGTGCTGTCTTTGTTGAAGATGGTGATATAAATTATTCCGCCCCTTATTACACTATTGGTGGAGTAAGGTCTTATGGGACATTTTCAAATACAATTGGTTACCATTATGAACAATGGCGTGCTGTTCAAGTTGGTGATACTGAAGCTTTTCTGTACCTACCTTTTCTTACCAGAAATTATAAAGCATTGAGAGAGTTAAATATTAACAAACATCATTTAAACACTTCTGCAGGTTTTCATAAAGGATATTGGTCTGTACATATTGGAAGAGGAATGCTCAAATATGGTGTTGGACAGCGTAATAATTTAGTTTACTCCAGAGAGAGCATTCCATTTGACTGGGTACGCCTGAATATTAACTCAAAGTATATTAAGTACTCATTGATTCATGGATTCTTATCCTGGGATAATAGACCCAGAAGAGAGGTAGAAGGATTTGATGGTTTATACACAAGAACCTCTCCTAACAGATTCACTGTTCACCAACGAATTCAATTCCAACCTGCTGAATGGATTTCATTCAGCTTCTACGAACTTATCAATTATAGCAACAGGAAAATTGAGTTGGCTTACATAAACCCTGTCAATCGGTTATCTATAATGGAATGGGAGTTACAGGATCAGGATAATGGTTTTGCTGGCTTTGAAGGAATCCTAAGACCTTTTGATGGTTTAGAATTATTTGGCGAGATTCTTATTGATGATTTAGGAGATGCCAAGGATTTATTCAGGTGGGAAGAAAAAAAGGCATCTAATAGCACCTTTGCGAGGTATTTGGGCTTTAATTATGCTCTTAAAACAGGTACCGTTCTAAGTTCCAGTTATCAGAGAGTTGAACCCAGTATTTATGCTCATAAATTCCCACTAAATACACATGCTGAAAAAGGAATTGGGCTAGGTAGTCAGGTAGGACCTAATGGAGATGAACTATCTTTCCAAATTGAACAATGGCTCTCTCACCGAACAAGAGTTTTGATCCGCTATGACTACGACCGACATGGTTTGAACTATTTTGATAGTAATGGTGATTTTGTTGATGCTGGAGGAGATATAAATGACAGTTATTATATTGACCCAGACACCCAGCAAATAATACGGGCTACAGAATACTTAGAAGGTGATTTACACCGCTGGAACCGATTAACGGTTGAAGCAACCTATGAACCCTGGAGAGGGGTTAGGTTGAAAGGAGAATACTCGTTACGTTCAATGCTGGAAGGTGAACAACTAAATGATCTTTCAATATTTAATTTTACGTTACAATTCGGTTATTAGTATGAATCTTATAATCCTGTCTAAATGCTCACTTTTATTCATTTTCATTACTTTCTTAAGCAATTCTTTATTCGCTCAAGATTCTGAAATGACTATGGATTTTGAACGTTATAATCCCAAATCAACTCTTGTTGTACCAGGAAGTGAAATTACTTCAGCTAAATTTCCATTTATCGATGTCCATAGCCATCACTGGAGAATGGCTTCTCAGGATAATGCATTTATTGCGAAACAGATGGATAGCCTGAATATGCGTGTTGTGGTCAACTTGAGTGGTCGCTCTGGGGAAGCCCTTAAAGCAATGGTGGATGCTGCAAATGAACAGGCTCCCGGAAGATTTATAGTATTCGCTAACATCAACTTTGACGGAATTGACGAACCTGATTGGACAGAAAGGACAGTGGATCAACTTGAAAAAGATTATGAAAATGGAGCCAGAGGTATAAAAATATTTAAAAATCTCGGGCTAACGGTATTGGATTCAGAGGGAAATCGGGTACATACAGATGATGAAAGAATTGACCCTGTTTGGGCGAAAGCTGGAGAGTTGGGTATTCCTGTGTTAATCCATACTGGTGAACCTGCAGTCTTTTGGGAGCCCATAGATGAGCATAACGAACGATGGTTGGAAATGAAGCAATTCCCAAATCGCCATAGAGGTGATACTACCCGATTCCCTAGCTGGGAAGTAGTGATGAGCGAGCAATGGAATCTATTTCGAAAACATCCTGAGACTACATTTATAAACGCGCACTTTGGCTGGATGGCAAATGATCTGGATAGACTTGGAAAACACTTGGATGAATTTCCGAATGTATATACCGAAATAGCTGCAATTATAGCAGAGTTAGGTCGGCAACCGAGATTTGCAAAAGAGTTCTTTATAAAATATCAGGATCGGCTTTTGTTTGGAAAAGATACATATAGACCAGAAGAATATTATACATATTTCAGAGTATTAGAAAGCGATGATGAATACTTCGACTATTTCAGAAAACGACATGCATTCTGGAAAATGTATGGGCTTGACTTGCCTGATGAAGTTCTCAAAAAAGTATACTATAAAAATGCTTTAAAGATTATCCCTGGCATTGACGCTTCCCTCTTTCCATCAGACTAGTCTAAATATAGTTGCTTGAAATGAATTATTTCCCGAGAAGTATTTGTTAAACTCTCGTTATAACTTGACAGATAAAATTATATAACTTGTATTAATTACTAATTCTTAAACTTTCTACTATGAAAACTTTTCTTAAAATTGGAGTTCTTGCGGTTTTTGCTCTCCTGCTTACTTCTGAACTTACTTTTGCTCAGGAACGGGGCAGCGGTGTTCGCCCAAGCCCTAATGCTGCTAACAGCCAAAATATTGGCGCTACTGTTGTTAGCGTAACCTATGGACGCCCAGCACTTAAAGGCAGAACATACTTTGCGGACGGCTCCCAGCTTGCACCTCTGGGCCGTGTTTGGAGAACAGGAGCAAATGAATCCACTGCAATTACTTTCTCAACAGACGTTATGTTCGGTGATCAGGAAGTTCCTGCAGGCACATATTCACTGTATACCATTCCGGGTGAAGAAGAATGGACTATCATCATAAACGAGAAACTTTCCTGGGGAACTCAATATGACGAATCGATGGATGTTGCCAGAACAACTGCAGCCGTTGGAGAAGGTTCCAATCTTGAATGGTTCGAAATTTATTTTGACACCCTTTCCGCTGAAAAAGCACATTTAAATTTACATTGGGGAACAACCAAAGTTGCTGTGCCTATTACTGTAGAATAGATACTCACAGCGTTATAAAATCAAGGAGGCGATCAATTATGGTCGCCTTTTTTGTTTAAGAATAGAAAATAAAAAAAGCTTGATGCTCGGTGGGTAAGTTTCCTATTATAAATAGTTGGTCATCTATGTTATATATTAGGGCTTGAGCATCAAGCTTTGATCAAATATAACAGGCTTAATTAATGGTATATAATAAATGTGATGACCCGCTATATATTGGTATGAATTACAAATTTTTGATTAGTGACTTATAATTACGACTCATTTTCAGGTCCGTTCCATTTTTTAAAATCACTTTATAGTCCCCATAACTCCATTCCTCTATACGTTCTACATAATTTAGATTTACAATGGTAGAACGATGAATCTGATAAAAAACATCTTCCTCTAAACGGTTAACTAACCCACTCATCGTACTTCTAAGAAGATGCTTTTTATTCTCCGTAATTATGTTCACATAATTCCCAGCTGCCTCAATCCATAAAACTTCCTCAGCCCTCACTAAATAAATATTTGAGCCATTCTTTATTACGAAACGTTCAATATGATCTTCTTTTAGCGATTCAGAATTTAGTAATCTATTGAGTTTCTCTCTCATTTTCTGGTCATCATAAGACTCAAGTGCCGCTTTCGCTTTAGTTACTGCCTTTTTAAGCCTTTCCTTATCAAACGGTTTATGAATATAATCGAGCGCATTTACTTCAAAAGCCTTAACAGCATATTCACTAAAAGCCGTAACAAATATTACGAATGGCATATTATCCACTTCCATATTCGAAATCACATCAAAACCGCCTAATTCAGGCATTTCGATATCAAGAAAAACCAAGGCTGGCTTTTTTTTTTCTATTGTTTTGATAGCCTCAATACCGTTTTTACACTCACCTATTAATTCGATACCATCAAGTTCTTTAAGCATTAAACTTAATCGTTCTCTGGCGTGTTTCTCGTCATCAACTAATAGTGTTTTAATCATAATTGGTTAGGTATTTCTTTGGAATTAGTATCGAAGACTTAAAACCTTTGTTCTCAAAAGCATTTAAATCAAGAAAAGCATGGTCTCCGAAATAAAGTTTTAGTCGTTCATCAATGTTTCTGAGACCTATACTCCAATTCATCTTCTCAGGTTTCTTTTTTATTCCTTCTGCATTATCTGAAACTTCAATGATAAGAAAATCGCCTCTAAACCTTGAAGAAATCAAAATTGTACATTTCCCAATTGACTTACCAACCCCGTGTTTAATTGAGTTTTCAACCAGAGGCTGAATCAAATAACATGGGATTTGAATCTCTTTGGTTTCCTCTTCTATTTCAAACTCAACAGATAAACGATCACTAAATCTTGCTTTCTCGATATCGAGATATTTTTTTAAGAATATAGCTTCCTCTTTGAGTGTACATTCGTTTGGGCGGTTCTGGTCAAACGTACTTTTGATTAAATCTTCGAGCTGAGTGACCGTCTTCACCGCTTTCTTAGGGTCTGTGTGAATCAAGTGGTCAACCATATTCAATGTATTAAATAAGAAATGAGGTTTCAGTTGTGCCTTTAATGTTGATAATGTAGCCTTTGATAGCTGAGATTCTAGTGCATTTGTTTTATCTACCAAAGATGAAACCTTAGCATAATAAGTTCCTACTCCTGATAGAATTGAAATCCCCCAATAAAGTAAAAATGAGGTTGACCCAACAAGCAGAAACTGCCTCCTCACCATAAATAAAATTCTATCCAGCGATTCATCGAACATATAATAACCTGCAATATGTAGTAAAATGAATTGTACGATAAATGTGCATATAGCTACATAAATCAAACTGGTTAACAGGTGAATCAGAACATTACCCCAATACTCTAAAAGTGAAAGCCGTGTTGAAAACCATATTAGAAAAGGAAATGAAACAACCGGTACAAAAAAGGTGACAAGAGATCTTATAAACACATACCTCACTGAATTGTCGTAGAAATCCATTCGATATTTATAGTTTACAATAAACATCAGAACAAAGAGAACCCCTGTCACCAGCAATAATGCTTTTTTGAAATCATTATATTTTAATGTGCTACTAAGTGACACTGGTTTCTTCTTTTTCAGTTTTAGATTCAAGTTCCAATACCAAAACTGACCCTCTTATGTATGGATTAAATGAAAATACTCCATCAGGTAATCCTCCCAACAATTCATTGATACCGTGAATCAGCGAACTAATTTTGAGTGACTTTATTAGAGCATCTCCATTACGCACCCCAACAAACTCGATCACTTCTATTAGTTCATGCTTCTCTGTTTTACGGACAGTAAAATTAATTTTCTGGATTTCATTTAAATGCTTTTCGTACTTACCAAAAAGCAGATCTTCGAAAAGAGGAATCAATAAAATGAGTGAGGGAACTCTTTCATTTAGTAAGTCGGAAGGAATTTCTACACTGGCATCAACCATATGTCCTTTCCTGAGTATCAGGAGTTCTACATATTTTTTAAAAAAAACAGATTCATCAGAAAGCTTTGCTTGCTCGTTCTCAATATTGTCAACCAGCTTTCTCAATATTCCAGCCATCAAAATAACCATTTGAGAAGCTAATTCAGGATGGGTTTCTGCCTTTTCGCGAATAAACCCCAAATTTGGATATATGATTTCGGGATTCATTTTCAATTCGATCTCTTTCAATCTGGCTTTCTGCAGTTTTAGATTCAGCTCAGACTGCTTCACAATAATATTTTTTTGCTCTCTGATTTTTATTAGTCCACTAACCAGCCCTACAATAATCACATAAATCAGAAAGCGCATCTCCAAAAAAGCTACAAAATCATTGAGTGATTGCTCCAGTGTATATGTCCGGTCAAAGAAAAAAAGACTTATATAGGGTTGCCAAAATGAATGGATAATAAATATGGTTAACGCAATTAATACATGCTTAAAAATGGTTTTATAAGATAGCGTAGTAAATAGATCCGGGTATTTTTTCCCAAGCCATATAATCACCACCATTGCAACACCGACAGGAATAAAAGCAACACATTCAACAAAGAATATATAACCGAATCCAAAATCCAAAGAATCAATTCTTGCAATAACCAGGCTGGTCAGTACAGCATGGTATAGGGTGAAAATAAACACCGTAATTGCGGGTATAATATAATCGAGACGATTTATCAAAAGAGCATAGAAAACTTTAATCAGGAAATATCGGAACTAATGGGGTAAATTGTGTTTTTTTGTGACGGAATGCTTCTACAGGAGTGTAAAGCGCTTTAGAATGGTTTTAGTATTTCCACTTAAAATGGAATTAATCGAGGTACTATAGTCATCATTTTGTACCTTTTATACATGAGAAGAAAAGACCTCCTCTTACTAATCCTACTAATCTTTCCAGATTTTGGATTTGCTCAATCAACCACAGAATGGATTTTCGACGATACCACGCTTCCCGAAGTTTATATTGTCATTGATCAGGATTCGTTAGACCAAATTATGACTGAAGATAACTGGTCTAGTGATTATGAATATCCTGCTACATTCATTTTTAAAAGAGAGGCAGAGGTTGATACAGTTTTTGAAATAGGCTTTAGAATCAGAGGAAATACCTCCAGAAGTTCTGCTAAAAAATCATTTAAAGTTTCCTTCAATACTTTTATTCCGGGCAGAGAATATTATGGATTGGATAAAATGAATTTAAACGGAGAACATAACGACCCATCCATCATACGGTCTAAACTTAGCTGGGATATTTTTGAAGCTTTTGATGTACCAGCTCCAAGAGCTAATCATGTGAAACTGTTTATAAATGATGAATTTTATGGATTATATATTAATGTAGAACACATAGATGATGAATTTATAAATGATAGATTCGATGGAGAAGAAGGAAATCTTTATAAAAATCTATGGCCGGCTGATCTGTCTTACATCAGTGAAAATCCAGATGACTACAAATGGAGTCCGGATTGGGCTGACCGAAGGGTGTATGATCTGAAAACAAATACCGAGGAAGATGACTATTCTGATTTAGCTGCTCTAATCAGTTTTCTGGAACATTCGGATCTATCAGAGTTTGAAAACCAAATTGAAGATTATATCAATGTGGATGGAGTTCTTCGCTGGATGGCTATTGATATTCTTACCGGAAACTGGGATAACTACTGGTATAATCAGAATAATTACTATCTCTACTTCAATACTAATGATCAGCGTTTCGAATTTATCCCCTACGATTATGACAACACCTTTGGAATTGATTGGGTTGGTCAGAATTGGGGCACACGGGATATAAATGGCTGGGGACAGGATAAACCCCTTACTCGCAGGATTCTTGAAGTTGAGGAATATGAGAACCGGCTTCATTTTTATATCAATAAAATAATTGATGAGTACTTTAATGAAGAAATATTATTCCCGGAAATTGATAGGGTCAAAGCACTAACAGAAACTGCAGCTGAAGCCGATACCTTCCGAACCAAAGATTATAATTATGGCATTACAGAATATCACGACTCTTTTACCTCAGCATTGGGCGGCCATGTTGATTATGGTCTTAAGCCGTATATAACAACAAGAGTGAATTCTGCACTTGAGCAGATTAACCTGATGAATATTAGTCCGGTTATCAAAAAAGTAAAAACTAATTTTACTTTTCTCGAAGATAAGGAAACGCTAACTATAAAAGCAACGGTACTAGATGATGATAACACTTTAACCGTTACGGCTGAAGTAACTACAGATGTAACAACTTCAATTACTTTATCAGATGATGGAAACGGAAGAGATAAAGAAGCTAATGATGGGGTTTATACTGGAACTTTTGTACCAGGTGAGTATCAAGGAGTCATTACCTATTTCATAACCGCGACCGACCCTTCAGATAAAACAGAACGATTCCCGAAAAACCCTGCCACTACTCTAGAAGAGCAAGTTGGGAAAAGCAACTCTCAACTTGTGATTAACGAACTCATGGCCAGTAATAGTTCTACCATAGCAGATGAAGGCGGGGCTTTTGCGGACTGGCTGGAGATTTATAATCCAACAAATACCCCCATTTCTATGTCGGGTTTTTACCTGTCTGATAATCTCACCATCAAAAATAAATGGGCTTTTCCGGATACAACTATTCAACCTGAAGAGTATCTGCTGGTATGGATTGATGATGATGAAAAAGAAGGACCAATGCACGCTTCTTTCAATCTGAATAAAGAAGGAGAGGATATTGGTCTTTTTGAGCAATCAGGTGACACCTTTTTAACAGTAGATGCATTCTCTTTTTCTAATCAACAAACGGATGTTTCTTATGGTAGAAATGGAAATGGAGGTGAAGAGCTTGGTTTTTTTGATCATCCAACTCCCGGAACAGCTAACGGTCTCATTAACTCAAATGAAGAGGGAAAAGAGCATCCACAGCAAGTTCAGTTATTTCAAAACTACCCGAACCCATTCAATCCAGAAACTACTATTTCTTTTCAATTGAATGAGCCTTCTAATATCAAGCTGGAAGTATTTTCAATTGAAGGACGTTTGGTTCAAACCTTAGTCAATTCAAGGTATTTGTCGGGTAAGCATTCGGTTCATTTCGATGCCTCCAATCTTTCTAGTGGCATGTATTTCTATCGGTTAGAAACAAAAAACCAATCCCTTACAAAGAGATTGGTTCTGATTAAGTAGTTTTAAAACTCCCACTTAATCTGAAGCAGGAAATTTCTTCCAGCCTGTGGGTAGTAGTAATTGAAGCGTTGCTCCCCACCGGCGACAAATCCAAAGGTATAGCCATTGGTTTCGTATTCATGATCCAGAATATTGTTGATAAGCAGGTTCGCCGATACTGCTTTGGCAAAGCCAAGCTCTGAGAAGGAATAACTTAATCGCACATCGTTCACCAGATATGGGTCAATGGATCTTGCATCATTCTGAGTATTGTCGAGGTATTGTTTACTCACGTATTTGGTGATCAACTCTCCCGTAAAACCAGCATCTGTAAAACTGAAGATGGAGTTCGCGATGGTATTGGGAGAAAAAGCAATATCAGTATCTGTAAAAGTTCGCTCAATCTGACCACCGTTATCGTAATCATCAATGAATTCAGAAATTTGATCGATTTTATTCTGACTGAATGTGGCATTACCGGCCCACTGAAATTGATCCGTTATCCGAACTGCTCCCTCAAGCTCCAGCCCCACCCGATAGCTGCTTTCCACATTGTCACGTATATACGCTCCCACATCGTTTACTTGTCCGGTTAACACAAGCTGATCATTATAAAACATCCCATACACGCTCGCCCCTAATCTGAAATTAGTCAGATCTTTGGTATAGCCGGCTTCAACGTTATACAGAGTTTCATGATTTGGACGACTTTGAATAGTCGAATTCACATACTCATCCCGTGTTGGCTCTTTACTTGCCACACCAAACGAAAGAAAAGCACGATCTCCAGTTGGCACATTTCGATACACTATTCCTGCTTTTGGGTTAAAGAACGTGAGCTTATCGGTTTGATTGATAGGGATAAGATTTCCTGTCCCATCATTTCCGATCCCAACAAAATCATAATTAATAGCTCTGATCTGAGCATCCCCATAAACATTCAATGCTTCCGTCAGTTCATAATTAAACTTGGCATAAATGTTCATATCCAGCTTATCGCCGTCGTTATCATAATAGCGATCTTCAGTTTCACTGTCTCCCGCAAAACGTGCCCAGATTACTTCTCCAAAATGAGCTCCGTCATATTGGTGGATTCCCCCTCCAACCGTCAGATCCCAGTTGTAACTATCGTAATTGGTTGAGAATACTCCACCGTAATAATGGTTATCCAGCCATCGTCTACGGACTAAATCTGAGTTAGAAGTATCTGCCGAAATCCCATACTCACTCAGATCTTCTCCGGCTTTATATTCTTCGTAATACCCTTCTCCTCTTGTGTAATGCAGAGATGCGTTGGCTGTCCAGTTATATGCGAGTTCATAGGAATAATGAAGCTGGTAATAATCCTGTCTGTAGTTGTCTACCTGATTTTGATAGGGATCACCCGCCTTTTCCGTTCCGGCTTCGTTAAACGTACGATTTCCGCCTTCCAGCACACTCTCCTCTACCCCATACCATGCCTGATAGGTGATTTCCTTTCCTGAAAAAACATCAGCTCTCAGAATACTTCTCTCCCCTCGTTTTGAACCGGACAGATAAAAGGAATTTAAATCTGCACTCGCCCGATCGATATATCCATCCGACAGAATTTTGGATAAACGTCCTTCAAACATCCAGCCGTTTTCCATTAAACCTGAACCCAGTTGAATGTTTGCTTTCCGGGTGTTGAATGAACCGATTCCGGTGTTGATTTCTGCAAAGGGTTCTGTTCGCGTGGTATTTGTTTGCAGGTTGATGGAGCCACCAAAAGCAGCCGCGCCGTTAGTGGATGTTCCCACTCCACGCTGAATCTGAATATTCTCTAAAGAGGACGCTATATCCGGTAAATCCACCCAAAAAACTCCGTGTGACTCCGCATCATTTACCGGAATTCCATTGATGGTTACATTAATCCGCGCCGGATCTACTCCCCGGATTCGAATTCCTGTGTATCCAATTCCGGCTCCGGCATCAGATGTTGTAACCACTGATGGAGCCTGATTTAACAGATAAGGCACATCCTGACCTAGGTTGCGTTCTTCCAATTCTTCCCTGGTAATATTAGTATAGGTAAAGGGAGTGCTTTCGTCGACTCGTATGGCTTCGACAATTAATCCACTAAAAGGCTCTCCAACAATTAAAGGATCAGGATCCGAAGACCAGTCATATTCATCTAAATAAATTTCATAAAAGGTTTTTCTTTCCTCCACATCAATAATTTTTAGATCAAATCCTATATAGGATATACTAATAGAGTACTTATCAGACTCAATCAAATTAAGCTCGAAATAACCCTCTCGGTTTGTAGTGGTTCCATTGGTTGTACCGACCTGAAGTACATTTACTGCTATCAAAGGTTCTTTGCTCTCCGCATCATACACATATCCTGAAATGGTTTGCGAATAGCTTTGTGTAAAAATTAATAGTGAAAAAAGTGTCGCCCATAGCGACGTAGAAAAGAATGTTTTAGTAAACATTATTCCTCCGATTAAAAAAATTAGTGATTAATTAATGGGAGGAGGTCAACAAAAATGCGACGTGCATTGGTTTTCCTCCGCCGGTATTACCCGGATCAGGTATTAGGGTATAATCTCAGCCTCCACACTTTGAGGAAGCACCCCTAACCGATGGCATAAAGGTAGGAAGTTTATTTATCAATCGGTAGCTAAGTCTTTTGTGTTTGTCATACTGAGGATACTTCAGAATGATCTCGTTGGGTATTCGTTTAGTTTCTTAGGTTTTGTGAAGGCTGTTTGATTGGCACTTAATTATTAGCCCTTTCATGACACCCTCCGTCCCTTCGGGACACCTCCCTCAAGGGAGGACTTTTAGTAGCTATTCATTTCCATGAACAAAGGGTTTGAAACATCACTTATATAATCACAATTTTCACAAAATTTACATCTAACAACCTTACCTTTATGCTCTATTGAAAAAATATTATACACCTATGCTTAGCACAAAACATTCTGTTCTTCCTGCCCTGATTATCTTTTTAATGATTGCCTGCTCTCCATCCCAATCAGAACCTGAAGTTTCCCTATCTGTAGATATCACTCCTGAAGATGTTAAAACTCATATCGCATTCCTTGCTGCAGATGAATTGAATGGACGAGAAGCAGGGACTGCTGATGAAGCAAAAGCTGCTAATTACATTGCCGATTACTTCAGGGATTTCGGACTTGAACCTGCCGGAGATGACCGTACTTTCTTTCAGGAATTCACTATTAATACGGCACTGCTAAATAATCCTCATGCATCTGAAGATGATACCACCGGCGAAAAAAGACTTTCAAAAAATGTAGCGGGAATACTTCAAGGAACCGGTACTTCTGATGAAGTGATTATCATCGGAGCTCATTACGATCACCTCGGATACGGGGAATTTGGCTCCTTATATCGTGGTGAAGTAAAAAGGATACATAACGGTGCTGACGATAACGCCTCCGGTACCACAGGTTTATTGGAGCTTGCTCAATATTTATCGGAAAACCGACCAGCTACCGACATCCTGTTCATTGCTTTTTCAGGGGAAGAAATGGGATTATTGGGTTCAGCGCATTATGCGAACAATCCAACTATTGATCTGGATAATGCCCTTGCGATGATCAACATGGATATGATTGGTCGAATGAATCAGGACAAAAAACTAATCATTTTCGGAAATGGAACTGCTGAAAAATGGAAAGAGATTAACACCATCGCCAATACTGATTCACTTGATCTCGATTTAGTTGAAGATGGTACCGGTGCCAGCGATCACACCAGTTTCTATTACAAAGATATCCCGGTTTTACACTATTTCACTGATACGCATTCCGATTATCACCGCCCTTCTGATGATACCGAGTACATTAATAATGAAGGAATCGCCCTGACTCTTAATCACCTTGTTAGGGTAATCGGGCAGCTGGACGAGCTGGATAAAGAAGACATGGAATTTATTGCGGCACCGGGTGAACAACAGCAAAGTATGCGATTAGAAGGTCCAACATTGGGCGTACTTCCCGATTACGGTTACGATGGAGATGGCATGAAAATTACGGGAACCAATGACGGTGGAGCTGCTGCCAATGCAGGACTTGAAGGTGGAGACATCATTATTGGACTAGGAGGTAAAGATCTTGCAGATATCTATGGGTATATGGAAGCTTTGAACGGACTCAAAAAAGGCCAGTTAACCACAGTAACTGTATTACGTGATGGTGAAAGGCTGACACTGGATTTACAACTGTAAAACCAAAGAATCAGAATCAATCTTTAGCTAAGAATTATTATGTTCCCAACATGAAATTCTTAGCTTTTTTTACTTTATGCTTTCTGATTGTTTCCTGTGAGGATTTACCAGAGCCCATCTTTCAATCCATTCCGGAAAGTAGTTCTGTTGAAGCCATTTCTTTATTAGGTGATTCTCTTCGTCCTCCTGCTTTAGGCGACAGTATTCGTGCTGTATTTATTAAAAACCTTGTAGAAGCCGGAGAGGATTATAAAACGGACTCGACTAATATCGATAATATTATCTGGCTAGGTAGGCGGTTAGCGTATTTGGGCGATTATCAAGAGGCTGTGGATGTGTTCAGTAAAGGTATTGAGCTTCATGAGGATGAACCCCAGCTATATCGTCATCGGGGGCACCGATACATTACTCTTCGTGCCTTTGATCATGCCACTCGTGATTTTGAAAAGGCCGGAGAACTCATCACCGGAACAGAAGACATCGTGGAACAGGATGGGCTTCCAAACGCTCTTAATATGCCACGCAGTTCCCTTCATACGAACATCTGGTATCACCTTGGGCTTAGTTATTATCTAACCGGAGATTTTGAAAACGCGGCTAAATCCTGGCAAAAATGTATCATGGCAAGTACAAATGATGACATGCTGGTCGCTGCTGTGTATTGGTACTACATGACATTGAAGAGAAGTGGTCAGGACGAACTGGCTGGTAAAATTATTGAGCCTATACATCCTGATATGGATATCATCGAGAATGACAGCTATTTGAAGTTACTATTAGTATTCAAAGCTGAGTTTGATCCGGAATTTATTCTGAATGAAGATTCTGATGCTCTATCAAGCGCTACTACCGGATATGGAATTGGAAACTGGCACTACATCAATGGCAGAAAAGAACGGGCAATGGAGATATGGAGACAAGTGTATGAAGGAAGCAGCTGGGCCTCGTTTGGATATATTGCCAGTGAAGCCGAATTAGCCGGAAGTTATGAGTAGTTTTATTGGTGTTGTTGGTGGAGATAAATCCATCAAAGAAAAAATCAGACAACTACTTCCCGAACCCGATTTTTCATTTCAGAATCAGTCTCTGTTTATTCATGCTGATGTTAACCCGCAAACCACACATGTTTTTAAAAATGAGACTAATGATTCAGGCTGGATTGTTTGCGGAATCGGAATCAGTCAGGGAGAACATGCAAGAGTTTTAAGCAAAAAAGAATGGGGCACCTCTTTTGAAGAGAATGTTGATCTTCAGGCAGAGTTGGATGGTCATTTTGCAATAGCTAAATGGGACGGGAATACGGTAGAGCTGTTTACTGATCAGATTGGGATGAGGAATATCTTCATTCACCGAAACAAAGAAAGAACCTTGTTTTCAACACGTCTGGATTGGATGATCAAACTTATCCAGGATACTTCCATAAACTGGCATCAATTTGGTAGCAACTGGCTGGGGATTAATCCTTTTTCTTCGGGATGCCTCATTAATAAAATTGACCGTCTTGCTCAGGATGGCAGAGCCAGCATTTCCGAAGCTGGTTATTCCTTCAGTAATACAAGATGGAGCCCAAAATACCCGGATGATCCTTCTGATATAAACCGAGCACTTAAATCTGTTTCAAGAGCCGCACTCAACACCTTCTCCGAAACCTCACTAGGACTTTCCGGCGGATTAGATTCCCGTGTTCTATTCGGTTCACTTCTAGGTCAGAATTCAGATCAATGGGGTATTTACACCTTCGATAATTCCGGACACCCAGACGTGGAAATCGCAAAACAATTAAATCAACCTTTTGGAAAAACACATCATATGCTTCCTGTCAAGCTTCCGGAAGCTGATGAAATAATCAATAAAATGGGAGAACTGGCTCTACGCTCACAGTTTACTACCAGTATAGCCGCTCTTCCCAATCATAGTATGTATGGGCAGTTGGGAAAGGAAAAGCGCATAACTATTGACGGAGCTTTTGGTGAAATTGGACGAAGACGTTTTTTACGAGGTGTTGAGTTACGGGAAAAAGATCGAATTATACAATGGAGTGCTGAGCGACTACTCCCCTATTTTAACCAAGCAAAAGCAGATATTTTTACCCCTGAGATTATACAAACGATGGAACAGGGACTTACAGAAGGTTTTGAGAAGGAATTTGAAACCATGCCTCCAGTAAAAGAATTAGGTATTGCTAACTGGTTGGATTTGTTTACAATCAGAACGCGGGCACAGAATCTGTTTGGCCCAAAGCAAGGCATTTCTGATGAACTGCTTTTCCATTATATGCCTTTCATCCAACCTTCTTTTTTGAACACAGTTTTCATAACCCCGGAAAAACTTAGAACTAATGCCACTCTTTTCAGGTCTCTCATCAAATGGAATGCACCGGAATTAACAAAAGTGAATCTAGTAAAAGGTGATGATACCTATCCTTACTGGATGAAAGATATTTCCGCTATGGCCTGGATGAGACTAAAGAATAAAATGGGATTGGGATTCAAAAATACCACTCATATAAAACTGATTTTATCATTAGAAGAGTATGTTTTGGATACAATCAACTCACGGCAATTTAAAGAATGTGCTTACTATGATTTTGCCAAAATTGAAGCGCTAGCACATCAATTTTATACGGATAAAGATTACTCTAAAGCCAGTCAACTAAGTTGGTTTATTAATTTTGAGATTCTGAGAAATAGTATTCAATAAAAAAAGGCGTGAGTAATGCCCACGCCTTCTCAATTCATTCCTAAGTAATCTAGTTACCGACCATAAAGATGGCATTGGCTACTAATAGTTTTCCGTTATGCCAGAATGCTCGGTACAGTGGGTTATCAACCATATATACAACATTACCTCTTCCCATATTCTGAACACCAAATGAAACAGACTGCTCTAGCGCTTCCTGAGCTCTTGAACCAACAAATCCGCTACGAGGAGCCCCGCTTTTTGCAACCCCTACATTCCAGCCACCATCAAGATATTCGTAAGCAGTAGAACCCAGTTTTAGTGACATATAGGTATCATCGTATCCGAAAGCCAATGGATGGGTGGTATCCATTGTTAACTCATAAATAGAGCCCGCATTGATATTAGAAGCTGACCCCCTACGTGCATCTGCATAGGTTCTCAATTTTGATTCAGGATCATCACTGTCTTCACTTTCTGCACGTTTAATGGTTAAGTCAAACCCATCCTGACTGGAGAGAAAACGATTTGCTCCCTCAAGGGCGATCAGGGTTCCGCCGCCTCTAACCCAATCCATTAATGTACTCATACCACTTTCGCCAAGTGTACCACCATAGTTTCCTGTAGGCATAAATATTACATCGTAATCAGACCAGTCAACCCGCCCTGCATCATCCAGATCAACTAGTGTTACAGGATATTCAATCTGCTGATCGAAGAAATGCCACACCTGACCAACGGTATAAGAACTGGTTCCTTCACCTGCAAGAAGCGCCACATTTGGAGCCTTCACAAACCCAACATTAGATGAACCAAAATCTGCTCCGGTAGAAACTAAACCGGTAGAAACGGGAGTAAGGGTTCTGTTATACAAACTGGCAGCATCTTTAACTATTTCATCGAACTGGTCACCCAGATTCTCATTTCCGTTTCTGGTAATGATGAGTGTTCCGGCTGAGTATTCTTCTCCGTTCATACTAAAGTCATCTTCCGCAAAACGCGCATCTACTCCATGCTTAAGAATGTGCCCAAGAAATTTAGCATCATCAAAGGAATTCCATTTAGAGAGATATGCATATGGTTTATCGATGCTTGGGGGAAGCGTTGGTTCCGTTTCCATTGAAACTCCTGTTACAGCAACCTCGCCAGTTAATGCAAAACCGTCTACACCGTAGGCATAGTGTGTTTCCCATGCAGTAAGATCATAGGTAAGAGAATCTTCTAATTCCGGCTTCGGCTCAAAAAGTACACGAACCATATTGCCCAGTGGCTGAGCGGTACTAATAACATAATCACCTTCTTCGATAGAAACTCTTTCAACATTTCCGTTCGCAAAATTATAACCACTTGGTCTGCTTGCTCCTGATGCAGCTCGAACTTCAATTTTTTGATCCAGTAAGTATCTCATCAAACGGGCAACTTTATCAGGATTGCTACTTTTTTTAACTACAAAGGTTTTGTATTGACCAGATCCATTTTCACGGGCATTTCTGAAATAATCCGTAAACTCTGAAATCACCCGGTCTTTATTCATCGCTGTAATTTCTACCGTAGAAAGTCCGGTAGTGCTGTGATGAGTTAATCGATCTAACAAAGTAAGAGTATCTTCTTCAGCTGTTTTGATAGCTAAACTGGCAGTCCCTCCACCGGCTTGCTCATAAGTCATACCAATAGAGCCGTTATATGTAGGCCAGGTATCCCCATAACTAGGATAAAACAGATCAAAAACTTCACGGGTAAAGTACAGCCAGCTGTTTTCATCAAAATACTTTGCGTGATTTTTACCAATAATTTGTTGGTATTCGCGCTGCCACTCTGTAATTACTGTATGATAAGGTCTTGCTGCCGGCGCGAAATAATATGGTGAATTATAAGATTGTTCATGGAAATCCACATGTACATGAGGCATCCATTCAAAATAAGCCTGAATTCGCTCCTGACTTTCTTTTTGAGTCTGCCATGCCCAATCCCTGTTTAAATCGAACATGTAGTGATTGGTTCTTCCTCCCGGCCACGGTTCGTTGTGCTCACGTGCGTCTGGATTAGCATTGGCATGTGCACCAATTTGAGTTCGATTCCAATTAACATATCGATCACGACCATCAGGATTAATCATTGGATCCATAATTACAACCACATCTTCCAGCCAGGCTGTTTTACTAGTAACCAATTCATAAATACTGTGCAAAGCTGCTTCACTCGAAGATGTCTCATTACCATGGACATTATAACTCAGCCATACAATCGCCTTTTGGTTTTCTGTAGGTTCTCCTTCTTCAAAGCCAACCAGTTTCAGGTTATTGGTTCTTATCTCCTCAATATTCCCTTGGTTTTCTTCAGAAGTTACAACCACGTATACTAATTCCCGTCCCTCATAAGTGGCTCCATATTGGTGGAACGTGACCAAGTCTGAGTTTTCGGCAACATGTTTATAGTAATTATACACTTTATAGTGTGGTGTCCATTGATCGCCTAATTCATATCCGAGGAACTCGGCTGGCGTTTGTAATTGGGCTAATGTTGGAATGCTGATGAAGCTCATCAGCAGTAAAAGAAATACAGCTTTTTTCATGTTAAACAGTTTATTTATATGAACATAAATGCAGAGTTAAAATGATAATAAACTCACTCTGGCATTTCCGTGTTAGTTTGATGCTATTTTACAGCATACAAATGGAATGAACAACCTTTTTGAATAAGTTTTACGAAAAACTGAATTCATGATCTGAGGTAAAGCAAGCTGTTTATTCCAATACAGAATTCATTAAATTTACAATGTGAACATTCATCTTTATTTCCTTCGTTTATCATTGCATTTCAAGACAAGATGTGCTCTAAGCATCACTTTAATTAGCTTTGCACTTTCCATCTTTTTAAGTACAAATGTAAACTCCCAGCCATTTTCAAAACTGGACATTGGTTTAGGTTATAATTCAGCATTTTTAATGAATGATCCATTTTCCTCGAGATGGGATATTGAAAATAGTATTTCACTATCCATACTTACTCCCTTTTATATCGGAAAGGCAGGCTTAGGTATTGATTACTTTTTTTATTCCTCTCCTGATGATCAGAATATTGAATATGAATCCTATGTGTACTCTTTCGGTCTTTTCTTTGAACAGACAATAGCAAAATACTTTTTCATAACTCTCGGACCTTATGTGGGTATCCAGGATTTAATAGCTGATGAAACCATAGATAATGTGCAGGAAAGAGAACTGCTCTATGGAATTAAAATTGAACCTGGTTTTAGCATCAAGCAAGTTTCTTTTTTTCTTTCAGCAGAAACTACCCGGACTTTCTTTTATAACCGACAGGATATTGTGTTCTTTGGCGGGGGAATTCGCTACAAATTAAGTCTTCCTGAAAGTCTTCAGGACATCATAAGGTAGTAATGAGTTCTAAATCTATTCTTTGTCTTTTTTTCTTATACCTTTTGTTCCCGGGCATGGCTTCTGGTCAATCAATCACTTTAAAACCATCGGAAAATGCCACTGATTGGTATAACTTTAAAGAATGGATTCTTGCGAATACTAATACAGGATATAGCAGTCTGGATTTAGTTCATTTTGAACCTTACCAGGTCGGGTATACAGGAAACCAAAGGGAGCAATACCGTGTGTTTATTGATGGGGTAGAACTACAAACCCAATGGCTGAATAATCCTCTTTTTAGTCTTCCGAATTACACTATTAGTGATTTAGATTCTGTGGTGATTGTTGAAGGAAAGCACTCATTAGCTTCAACCAATATTTATATATATCCTCACTCAAAGAACAATACTGTTTCACTTTATACTGCCAGAATCAATCAAATTAATGACCCCGGACCTTTAATTGAGACCGACGATTTTTCCCCGAATGTGGAGTATATCAATAAGCCTGCATCTATATACATCGCTCAAAATTTCAACTCGGTTAAAGCTATTTTATCATATACCCACGAAAACTATTCCCGAACGGGTTTGCTGGGTTATTCAGACTCCTTCACTTATACTGAAAGAACCAATATCTATGGGAGGACAAGCTACCAAACCTCTGATGGTGATCAATCTATTCCCCGAATTATTTCACATAACGTTAATTCGTTAGTTACTCACACGAATAAAAAAAGAGACCTCTCATTCCTTATTGGGTTAAATGTAACACCAGAAAATTATGACTGGCATGATTTAGCTGGTATTGAGATTCCATTTGAATCATTTCAGTATCAGGTAGGTGGTACATATCGGAACAAAGGGAACTCCTTTTATAAAAGCACTCAAATTGGCTTCTCTTCTGCCACAGCTGACACATTACTCTATCAGGAACTTGATGCTCTCTACCGATTTGAGGAGAAAAAGGTTAAACATGAATCCGATTTTTCATTCAGGCTTTTGAAGTCTCCCGGATTTATCACCATAAAAAACAGACTCTACCATATTAGTGATAAAGCACGGATGAATAGATATTCCTATTTCGACAATGAAATTTCGATTCATCAAAAATTCAGTAATTATCTTACTCTGCATGCTACTTTAGGAAACATTTATAACTCCATAACTGCTTCTACCCAAATTACTGATTCCCACTTTATTCGTGCGGGCTTCGAAAGTAATGTACTCAATAAGGCCTCGTTTCATCCAACACTAATTACGAAAAATATTGGTTTTATTGTTGATAATCCCGATACATATAATCTCTCGAATCAGTCATCGCAGATTGAAAAACTCACTTTTGCTGAGTATTCATACAATGTCGAAAAAGACAGCTATATGTTTTCAGGCCGCCTCATTTATCAGCATTTCTGGAATTATGTAAATGAAGATGCCAACTATTTCTACCTTGGAAATCGTCGAAGACTTGGTTCATCTCTCTATTATTTTGATACAAGTAGTGTCGGAACATTGGGATTCTTTACTCAACTATCATTAAAGCTAAATTCCAAAATCAGTTCTAAAACCATGTTGAGTGGAAATCTCGGGCTGTACGGTAATAACTCATTTAAAAATTTCTATGAACGAGTCCCTGCTTATATTTTTTCGGAAATAGTTCAGTACAAAGCTCATGAAAATTTTGTGTTGGAATTGTTTTTCAGATACATACCTGCTCGAAGAATTGTTGAATACAAAAACCTTGAAGAACAAACCGAATTCCCACCTAGTAGGGTCCGTCCCTTCCCCCTCTTAAATTTTAGTACAGGTATGTGGTTTTTTAATCAACGACTCGAAACGAAACTGACCCTCAGAAACCTTCTTAATAAAACAGAAGCATATGATACCCATGGACAATATTATTTTATGAGTATTAATGTATCCGGAAAAATTAATTTTCGATATTGAGTTTATTTTAAAAAACTAATTGCCATGCCAACCAATCAGGACGTAGCCGAACAACTTAATCTTGTATTCCAGCTGATGCAGCTGGCCGGAGAAAACCGGTTCAAAGCCATCGCTTTTGATAAAGCCTCACAAACCATTAAAGGCTTAAGTGAGGACATCAATGAATACATCGAAAACCAAAATCTGACGGACATTAAAGGGATTGGGAAGTCGATTGCCGAAGATATTTATGCTTATGCTGAAACCGGTAAAATGCCCGTTTTGGAGGCTTTTAAAGAGAAGGTTCCAGTTGGCTTGATTAAATGGTTAGACATTTCCGGATTGGGACCAAAGAACATCCTGAAAATTCACAAAGAATTCGGCATTACAGAGATTGAGGAATTGAAAGGGCTCATTGAAAGTGGGGAATTAGCCAAACTTCCAGGGTTAGGAGGTAAATCCGCAGAAAAAATCGCCAATTCCATTGAGTGGATGGAGAAGTTCGATGAGCGATGCCGCCTGGATGAAGCCACAATAATTGCCGAAGCTATTTACGAAAGCCTTAAAGATCTTGATGGTGTTCAGAAAATTGAGGTAGCAGGTTCTCTGCGCCGGGCAAAAGAAACGATTGGAGACATCGATATCCTGATAGCCGCCGAAGAACAGCATATCTCAAATTTGTTTGATGTATTTATTGCTCATGAGCGAGTTACCGAAGTACTCGGTCGTGGTGATACCAAAAGCTCCGTTCGTACAAAAGAAGGTCGGCAAGTGGATCTTCGCATTGTGAAACCCGAAAACTTTGCTGCCGCATTAATGTATTTCACAGGCAGCAAGGAACACAATGTGGTGATGCGATCCCGTGCCAGAGAACGAAAAATGAGTTTGAACGAATACGGCCTGTACGACTTATTCGAAAATGGCGAAACGAACTGGGACGCCCCTCACCCTTTTGAAAACGAATCTGATATCTATAAACTGCTGGGACTGAATTGGGTACCACCGGAGCTTCGTGAAGATCGCGGGGAATTTGATATTTATGAGGACCAGGAAGAGCTACCGCTGGTTACCAATTCAGATATCCGCGGAGTAATACATGCGCACAGTACATGGAGTGATGGCAAGTTTTCTATCAAGGAGATGGCTGAAGCCTGTATGGAACGAGGTTATGAATACCTGGGCATTACCGATCACTCTAAAACAGCCGCTTATGCGGGCGGACTTTCAGAGGATGAAGTAAAGCAACAATGGGAAGAAATTGATCAACTAAACGAAGAGTTTAAGAACGCTGGAAGAAACTTTGTCATCATGAAAGGTATTGAGTCAGATATTCTGGCAGATGGAAGTCTGGACTACTCTGATGATATTCTTGAAGGCTTTGATTTTGTGATTGCCAGTGTTCACCAAACACTGGACATGCCCCGGGAAAAAATGATGGAACGCTTCAGGAACGCAATCAAAAATCCTTACACCCGAATGGTAGGACACCCAACCGGGAGGCTGCTTCTAAAACGAAATGGTAGTGACATCGACCTGAATGAATTGGTCGCCTTAGCAGCCGAGCATAACACCGCTATCGAGATTAACGCGAGCCCATGGAGACTGGATTTAGACTGGAGTTTTGGTACCAAGGCAAAATCGGTTGGTCTAATGACTTCCATCAATCCCGATGCCCATAGTATTGATGGGATTGATGTGATGAAATATGGTGTCCGTATTGCCCGAAAAGGGAAATATGAAAAAGAACGTGTTCTAAATACTAAAAGCGCTGAAGAGGTGATGGAATTTTTTAATGATAGAAAGATTTAAGCGTCATTTAAATCATACTCAATCCTGTTCCCCAGCAAATATCCATAGGGTTTAAGTTCTTCGATTTCTTCAAAGATGACCCGGAGAATTCCAATCAACGGCACAAACAAAATCATTCCTGAGATCCCCCAAATCTCACCACCAATAATTAATGCAAGCATTGCCATAAAGGGGTTGATGGAAACTTTGGAACCCACAATTCTTGGTGTGATAAAATTACCTTCTAAAAATTGTACCGAACCAAATACAGCAATCACCAATACCGGTTGAAGTAGTGAATCTCCCAGAAGGAAAGCGAAGAGTAATGGCGGAAGTGCTCCTATAATAATTCCGATGTAGGGAATAACCGCTAACAGCGAAGCAAACACCCCAAAGAAAATAGCATGCTCCATTCCGATGATAAAAAGTCCGGTAGTGTTAAGAACGGCCAGTATTCCAATCACCGAAAGCATTCCTACCAGGTAATTTTGTGTTACCTCCTGTACATCGGTAAGTACGATATCGATTCTTGAGGTGCCGTCTTTTTGCTCAAACATCTTTTCAAAAAAAGTCTGATACATCTCTTTGTAATAGAGCATGAAGAAAATGAAAATCGGAATCAGCGACATCAATGTGAACGCATTGGTTGTTGCTCCTAAAAAAGAACTCGCATATTGACCACTACTATCTATCAGGTTGGTAAGTCCCTGTTGCAAGTAATTGGTACGCTGTTCCTGGGAAAGCCCCACTGTTTCTTCAAGAAACTGAATCCCGTCTGCAGTAACCGATTTGAGGCGTTCAGTAACCTCAGGAATTCGTTCAGCAAACTGAACAAACTGTGCTGAAATTAAGGTAATAATCCCTGCAAAAACGATAAGCACCAGCAGAATGGTAAGAATAATGCTGAAGGCTCGTCCTAGTTTCCAACTCTCCAACTTGCTTACAATAGGATTCAAAAGCATTGAAAGAAAGGCAGCAAAAGCGATAGGCATAAGAATGAACTTACCATAGCTCATAATCACAAAAAGAAGCGAAAGTCCAATTAGCGTAACCGATGCTTTCAGCCAAAAAGGATATTGACGAACTGTTTTTATGGGATGGTGTTTCATTGTTTTATTTTGATAAGAATATCAGTAGTAATGTTTGATACGGTGGTATCATTATTAAAAGAGCCGGAAATGTTATTTATATAAAGTCTGGTCTGCAGGTTTTCGTTTTCGAAATCGAATGTCAATTCAGAAATCGGAACAAAGTAATTATCCTCAAAGGATACACTTTTTTTCTGTAACTGAAGTATAATTGGAACCATATTGATTTCAATTCTTTTTTGAGATTCCGCTTCTTCAATATGATATACTTTCGTTTCCTTATCTACTGAAAGTATCCAGGTTTTTTCTCCTGATTCGATTTCTACTTTTTCATTCACAGATGCATTTAAAAATACATTCCTAAGATAGTAATCAAATCCAGACACATCTCCAGCCCATGTTCTATTACTCGAAAATTGAAATGTATTCTTTTCAATATCAATATTAGCCCATCTGGAAACGTATGTGAGCTCCATCAAAACGAATATATCCTTTGCATTACTGATTGAATCAGGAAAACTTTCAAAATAGCCATTGAAGTAGTCCATTCCATGTGTTTCTGTCATATATGAAATAACAGAACTCAATTCCTTTCTGTCTTCAAATGAAACATCGGATGTTGCTTTTTGAACTTTCAGTTGACTGTCCAGCATATTGTTTCGATCCAGAATCTCTTCAAACCTACCGAGCTGACTTCGTTCAGAAACTGCGAATGCACCAACTGGACCGAAAGAAACCCCGATTGCGATCAGGCAAAGTGAAACCGGAATCACCTTAATACTTTTGGCTTTGCTGACGATGAAGTATATCACGATGCCGGTTAGCCAAACTCCGAGAGTAGCAACAAAATACCGGTTTACCGTTACTCCATATTCCGAGATTCGAACCCAAATCGAAAGCATTAGTAATCCAATCAGAGGAATCAACGCTAGATAATAGCCCTTAGAATAAATTTGAATCCACTTATAGTCATTACTGTTTCGAATCGGATAAAGAAGTAACAGAGAAAGAATCCCTGCTATAGAAAAAGTGAGTACCAGATTTGAAACCCAGCCATTGGGCAGTTCCCATTGCAAAATGATTTTCCCGAGGTAGAGGTATAAAATCACAATATACACCGTGACAAGTGGAATAAGTACATATTGCACAAATACCCTAAGGCCAGTGGGAAATGTAGTTTCTTTTTGCTGAATACTATCTTCTTCAGGTACTCCGGTTAAGAAAAACCAGGTATTAAAAATCCCACCAAGAAAAAGAAATAGTTGAAAATAGGTTTCGCCATCAATATCTAAATCAAGCAAATTATCCAACGCTAAAAGCGCCACGCTCAAGCCTACAAACAGTACCCCTGAATATAGAACTGAAAGTAAAATCCTGAGGAAAAGTGATTTATTGTATTCCCAGAACTGATCTAACTTATCTGAACTCAGGAATGGAGCAAAAGCCACAAACAAATGTGAAACGAGAGCAAATAAGAAAAACTGATACCAGACTTCATGTGGACCTTCTATCATCTGATCGCCTAAAACCATCCAGTAAATAGCTATTAGTACTAATCCAGTAAATTGAACCCCGTATTTAGCTACAGCACTCCAGTTCTTTTGCTCCAAAAATGTTGCCACACCAAACAGAAATGAAATTCCTAACCCACTGCAAAAAGCCATGGCTAATATTCTTGGATGCTCATCTTGTTCTGTGTACGATAACTCTGCCAGCCATATTGCAGAAACAGTTCCTATAACAGATATAAATATTACAAACGGAAACCGTTTATAAATTCGAAGTAAAGCTGCTCCGATTTGATCGAAGGATGGAAGTGATAGTTTCATGACCCTGAGTTGGTTAACACCTATACAGTAAGGAAAATCTGTGGGTCAGACAATCGAATTAAGGAGACTAACCTAACTATTTAAGCAAAAGCATTTTCTTAATCTCAAGCTCCTGTCCATCTACAGTCATTCTATAAAAATAGACACCACTTGAAAGCTGACCTGCATCAAAGGTTGCGTTATACCTACCCGCCTTTTTGAAATCATCAACCAGTGTAAGTACCTGCTGACCTAAAATGTTGTATACCTTAATCTGAACTTTTCCTGCTTCAGGTAATCCATATGCAATGTTTGTAGATGGATTGAAAGGATTGGGATAATTTTGGGAAAGCTCTAACTTGTTCGGAATATCATCTCCTGGCTCTAAAGAAGTAGACATAGTAACAGTCAAATCGATATCTGCTAAAACTACCTCAGAACCATCCGGAAGATTAGAGTCCGCAATAATATGTGCCTTATGCTCTCCTAGCTCCAAATCTGATGCATTAATATTTATGCTAATGGTTACTTCTTCTCCTGGTGCAATTTTTATTGACGAAGCATTCATCTCAATCCATGACGGACCTAAAATAATAGAGTCTACATACCGCAGAGTTTTTAAATAAAAATCCTGCATTTCAAAAATTACCTCGTTTCTGTTGTGCAAATATTCAATTGCAACGCTTGAAACAACTACATAGCCTTTCCCAAGCTCATACTCAATAAATGTTGGTTCCCTACTTTCCCTTCCTATCAAAGAGACTTCTGCATTATCAGGAATATATCTTAAAACATTATTATTACTAATAGAAGTAAAGTTCTCATCTACAAGTCCATCTAGTATTGGATGATTTTCATTCATAATTGTTTGATGGAACTCGTTTTCAAATACAGAAACTGTACCGCCTGCTATATTTATAGATGATCCAAAAGTTGAAGCAGAATATAGCATGACCCCTCCTTGCTCTATGTACTGCTCTAATCGGTTTTGATTTGTAGATAAATCTGAATAGTAAGAATCATCTTGTCCTCCAACAGTTACAATAAAGTCAGACTCATCAAGACCTTGATTCACTAATTCAGATGATTGAATAGTAGTAAGAGTATGGTTCGGGAATTCATCTTCAATAACATTCGTAGCGCTAATATTCCATGAAAACTCATTTTCTATGACCAAAATGTCTTTTGACTGATTTATTGCTGGTTGAGACTGAGTTTCTGAACTTAAACCATTTAATGCTTTTAGATTCAATACAAGTGTGGAATCACCAGTATTTGAAACTTTAAATTCGGTATTAACTACTTCACCCTGGCTAATTTCAATTTGTACATCTTGTTTTTCAAACTCTATTGCCGGTCCATTTATTACTTCTACTATTAAAGGAATAGTTCCTTCACCAGATTCCAGACCATTGGTTTTAAACTCAAAAAGTCCCTGAAACTTTCCTGTAACCGTAGCAGAAGAAAAAGAAACTGGATATTGAATACTTTGTATAGGTGGAATAGTAATTGAAGTGTCTTCACTTACAGTAAAAAAGTTACCTTCGGTAACGCTCAATTTACTTATAGTAACATCATCCGTACCAGTATTTTTAAAAGTAATGTACCGAGTATAATCTTTACCAATGATTTGTTTTCCAAAATCAAGCGTGTCAGAATCAAAAGTAAGTTCTGGTGTTCCTATAACTTCAAATTCTAACGGAATGGTTAATAATGGATTTACAGGGTCGTTGCTGGATATAGTAAACTCAATATCATAAATACCTCCAAAAAGATTCGTGGCATTTAATTCAAAATCAAAAATAAGTTCATCTCCTGCTCCTATTGTATCCGTTGGAGCAGTCAGAAATTTTAAGAACCCAGGATTTGTAGTTTCATTCGATGCGAGAGCATAAATGCTTGCTTTAATAGGAAACTTTTTTATAATCTGACCATTATCAGGGTTTATTTCAAATAAGGTTTCATTATTGTCATTCTCTGTATCAAGAGCTGAAATCCACAAAGTCCCTGAAATATCAGAATAACCAAGCCCTGCTTTAAATCCACTTGTTGGATTGATTACATCATTAATTATTTCTCCCGTCTCAGAGTTAATCTCAAGTACAGGACCTTCTCCTGCAGAAACGAATATAGTCCCCCTGGACCCACCAAAACTCAGCCCACCAACCAAATCATATTCGTCTCCAAAAACAAGTGTAGAAACGAACTCACCAGTTTCAGGGTCAATCTTTACAATTAAATCCTGAGTATGATCTAATGCATAAAGAAACTTACCTGAATGACCTAATGCATCGAAGTTTGAATTTTGAATAAACAATGTATCTACATCGGCATTTCGATCGGGATTAACTTTAAATATCATACTATTATATACAGAAGTGAAGTAATAAATGAACTCGCCGTCATAAGCCAAACCTTCCGGGCCAACTCCTGAATCATTTACAATAAAAGTAGAATCGATAATACTTCCATCCTGAAGAGAAAACTCTGCAATATAAGTACCATTACCAGTATTTAGTGTAAGCCCAAAAAGCCTCGAATTTGATTGTATAGAAGCTGCTTCTGCAACTGGTACACGTGGATCAATTTTTTTTCTGTGCTCAGTTAATGAGCGGCCTGTTGAAGCACTGGTATTGATAAAAAGAGGACTATTTCCATCGTTACTTATTACGAAAGAGCCAGCTACTGAATCACCTGCATTTGCTGAATAACTAAGTTCATTTTCAGAAAGAACAATTACTGGTGGTTCAATACCAACCCCTAAAAGAGTAACCTCATAAGCAGGCAGTGTACTGGCATTACTTTGAATAGTTAATATGTTACTTATTTCACCAGCACTAGTGGGATTAAAAGAAACCTGAACCTTTTTCGACTTGAATGGCTCTATTAACATTGGAAAGCTGCCACCTTCTACTAAACTAAATTGCGTACCGGAAAAATTTATAGCTGATATTTCGAGTTGATCAGTACCTGAATTTTCAATATTTATTTCCAGAGTTTTAGACAATCCTGTGAATAACTCCCCATATATCAATGTATCTTCATTTAAAGAGATTTCAGGAATACCAACAACGGTTAAACTCATAGGCAATCTGAGTTCAGGGGTTAATGGATCGTTTGATTTAATATCAAATTCTGAATTATATACCCCCCCGAGCATTCCCGCAGTATTAATTTTAAAATTGAAATCCTTAGCTCCTCCAACAGTTAAAGTATCTTCTAATGGGGAATTTGTTGATAAATAATCGATTCCTTGAACTTCATCCGCCGCCAAGTCAGTTATAAAATTATTCGCTTCCAATTCTACTGATCTAGTAATTGTACCGTCTTCAGGGTCTAACTCAAAAAACTGGTAACTTTGTCCTGAGAATTGATCGTACCCGAAAGCGATAAGGCTGTTCCTGGACGATGAAAAGCTTAAGTTGTAAAAAATTAATCCGTTATGGTTTATCAAGTTAGGAAGTTCTTCTCTTGTTTCTAAATCGTAAACCCTAATAATACCAGAAGAATTGGCTGAAGTATATAGTTTATTTTCGGCAACATTTACGGTAACAGTTAAGAAAGAAGGGTCGAATGCTGACGTTGCTTCAAGTGTATCTGTAAATGCTCCTGTTTCTTTATCAATTTCAACAAGGTATATATCATTCTGTCCTTCATCCTGTATGATACCAAACAGATTTTTACCAGAATGCGCTAAGGAATAAATGAATACATCACTCGGTAAAATCAGCTCACTTTCTATAATTCCACTTTCAATATTCAGAATATAAATTCGATTAAAGGAGCCGGGTTCGTGGAAAAATAGTTTATTACCATTTCTTGCAAGTGCATCTATTTCAGCATAATTGATCCGTTTGCTAAATACGGTATCAATAATTGAGCCATCCAGTAGAGAATATTCTAAAATAAATGATGCATAATCATTTATACTTGGATCATAATCAGAGGTTAACCCTAATACTGATTCTGATGATTCCTCTCCAGTAAAAGCTTGGGAGCTGCTTTTAAGATCTATTTTATAGAATAAATCACTCTCCCCAGTATTATTAATTTGGAAATTCGACTCTAAAGAATCTCCAGAATTGAGGCTAAAAAATAAAGAATCTGTATCTAAACTTATTATAGGTGGATTAACTCCAAACCCAACTACTGGTACTTCAAATATAGCATTGTTGGGATCGTTGCTGGTAAGACTTAGAGTTGATGTAGCATCTTGTACTGATGTGGGGGCAAATACAATCATTCTGTTTATACTTTCACCAGGTGCTAATAACAGAGGAAGATTTACACCTTTACTAAATGAAAAAGAAGTATTGGAGAACACAATATTTGAAACTTCAAGCACGTCTGTTCCTCCATTCAAAATATCAATTTGTATGGAATCTACTGCACCAACGAAAAGATTTTCAAAATCCAATCCATTAGGATTTACAACAATTCCTGGCGCTCCATTTACTTTAACAACAACTGGAATAGTGGTATTTTGAAGAGCAGGATCGTTTGTTGAAACGACAACTTCTGCAGTATAAGTACTATCAATAAGCCCACTTGCATTTATTTTTATAGGAATATCAACTTCGCTACCACTCACAATGCTTCCAGAAAGATTGTCTTCTGTAATTATAAGATATGGTGGTGTAAATGAAAATAGGTTTAAATAGGAAGTAGCTATTGTTTCCATTTCCTGAGACGTAAACTCTTTTCCATTATTCCCAGCAAACAGGATGTAGTAAATTCTGGTATTATCATCCAGATCATAAATCTGATGGTAATCTTCATTGGTAGAAGTGGAGAACTGTTGGCTTGTACCCTCTCCATCTTCGACTATTATAATATGATTTACTGAGGGGTCTCCAGCATTGTAAACTTGCTTAGTGTATGCTGTAAATTTTTGTCCGGATATAATGATTTCAAATGAAGCACCTTTTACACTACCCCCCCCATCTGCTCCTAAACCTCCAACTATTTCAAAACTATTTGCACCTTCTAAATCACCTACAAAAGTGAAAATACCATCTTTTTTTGAGGTGAAATAGCTAACCTCGCTTCCAAAGCCAGCGGTAGAATTAATCGTCAGATCTGAATATTCCAAATTATAGCTCTCATCAATATTGAGAAAATTCCCGCCGTCATACATGTCACCACCCCCATCACTAATGTAGCTACCATTCTGGCCTTCGGAAAAATTATATCTGTCTTGGATTAAATCAGCTATTCCTTGTAAACCTTCATCAATATTTACTAGAATTTCTTCCAGTTCGGGATCGAACCCATTATTAAGGGTAATGTTTTCTAAAAAAGGACGTTGCCTAAATTCAGCGGGAGTAACATATCGCTGCTGGGGAGTAGTGAATAATCTTGGATTTAATGAAACGGTTTTATTTGTTTGAATCGGCCCAACATTGTTAAACACCTTTGATTCTGAAATTAACTCAGAAGTGGTTGCAAATTGAATTCCTAGAGAATAATCAAGATCAGCTCCACCTGAATTTGAAATAGTAATAGTTCGATCAACTATATCTCCCGAATTTATTTCCTCACTTAAAGAGTCTGGATTAATAGAAGCAACAGGAGGAGTTACACCAATCCCTGTTACAGTAAAAAAAACGGTAGGTATAGAGCTAGTTATAGAAATCTCACCTGTACTTTCGCCCAGACTATTTGCTTCATAAACCACAAAAATATTAATAGAATCACCTGGGGAAATATCAATTCCACCAACATCACTTCCCCCTGTGTAAAAAACATAAAAATCTTCGCTAGAAGAGCTAAGAGGACCTAGAGTAAGTGTTTCATTACCTGAATTGACCAAGGATATTTTTTTAAGAAGGGTTGTTCCTTCAAAAACCTGACCAAAATTTAAAGAAGTACTTGAAAGCTCAATTTCTGGTGCATATGAATTTGAGGCATCTGCTAAAGAAGTTGCACCAAAAAATACAATGATACTCAATAAAACGAAGGCTGAAACCTTTTTCATAAATAATATAAACTTACTTATAGTTATAAAGTAAGTTACTAATATTATTTACGAAGCCAATTTCTTTTATCAAAAAGCTCGTGAGCAGATAAAGCTCTTACTCAATTATACTCAATCCGCTCTATTTCATTACCGAGCGAATCATATTCGATCCAGGTACCGGATTCAACTCCATTTCTATATTGCCCAATTGCCTGCAACTGTCCATTTGAATGCCAACGTTTTACCGTTCCTTCTCGATTGCCGTTATTCCAGATTGGTAGTTCAAAACGGGGAGATCCATCAGCATAATATTGAAAGTATACAGAATCATTTCTTGTGGTGTAATAGTCCAGTTCACCTTCAAAGTCAAAGTAGTAACTCATACTATCATTACTAATCGATTTAATTTTACCCGTCAAATGATTCCTGGTTTGTGTTTCCTCTCTGTCCCAACTAATGGATAACTGACCAGAGAACGTCCATACATTTCCAACACCGGTAGTAAAATCAGTATCCATAGCTAGTTGTCTGTTTGGGTGCCAATATCTGAGACGCTTTATTTTACCTTCTTCAAATATCCCTTCAATATTATATATATCCCAATGATATGTTCTTATAAAACCTGTATAAGGTTCTCTCGATTTTCTATAAACCAGTGTGAGTGAAGTATCCTGCACCTGATATACTGACATCCCGTTTTGATTGATATGCTCCACAAAAAATCTAGTAGGAACAGGATTCCCATCTTTGTTAACAAAAAAAAGTTCAGGATATCCGTCTAGAAAAAAATATACCCTTTCATCATTCTTATTACATCCTGAGCAAAGCACCAGAATAAACAGAACAATATAGAGGTGGGTTGGATTCATCAGGGTTAATTGTATGAATAACCAAACTCCTGAGTTATGGCTTCTTTTTCCATTTCTTCTACACTTACTTTCATCATAATGCTTTCCAGAGGTCGGTCTGCCTGACCTGTTTGTTGCACCGCAATTGAATCAATAACAGCTACTCCTTTAATCACCTCCCCGAATACGGTATAGCTTCCATCAAGAAAAGGTGTACCACCGATCGAATTATAAAGTGCCCTTTGTTCTTCTGAATAGGTTCTGGGAATAAAGCCTTTGGTTGCTAAAGGCTCAATTCGTTCTATAATTGCTTGTACACTATCAAGTCTTCCCGCTCTCTGATTTTCTTGTAATGCCTGTAAAACTGCTGCATTCGCAGGATCTTGTACATATTGCCTGATCATAATCTGACGTTCAGCATTATTGGCATTTCCAAGAATCTGATCAAGTTGTAAACTTGGAACCGGCTGACCATGAACAATATAGAATTGAGAACCGCTGGATTTTCTTTCAGGATTTTGCTGATCTCCCAGTCTGGCTGCAGCAAGTGCACCTTTTTTGTGAATTAAATCAGAATTTAACTCAGCTTCAATGGTATAACCCGGCCCACCTTGTCCATCGTTAAAAGGAATTTCATCTTTCGAGTTAGGGTCTCCACCCTGAATCATAAATCCTTCAATGACCCGATGAAAAGTGGTGCTATCGTAAAAACCTTCTTTGGCAAGCTTTAGGAAATTCTCTTTATGAAGAGGGGTTTCATCATAAAGTAAAACATACATATCCCCAAAATCCGTACTTATAATTGCTATTTCATCTGTTTCGGGGGTAGCTTCGCTTTCATTGGATTTATTACAAGCCAGGATTAAAGTAACCAACAGAAGTAACAAGGAAAGTTTTTTCATCAGGGAGTAAGATTTGATAATTTATATTAACAATTAGTGCGGTTGATAGTACGAAATACCTCACTTTTAATCTGCCTAAATTCACTAAACATGCACATCGATCATATTGGAATAGCAGTAAAAGATCTAGAGTCTGCTATTACTACTTACGAAATCATTCTGAATACAACCTGCAACAAAAGAGAGATTGTTGAATCTGAAAAAGTAGAGACAGCTTTTTTTCAAACCGGAGAATCTAAGGTTGAGTTATTGGGGGCAACTTCTTCTGACTCAGTAATTGCAAAGTATTTGGAAAATAAAGGAGAAGGACTCCATCACATTGCTTTTGAAGTCAGAGATATTCAGAATGAATTGGTTCGATTGAGAGAAAATGGATTTACTATTTTAAACGATCAACCAAAAAAGGGTGCTGACAATAAATTAGTCGCCTTTGTACATCCGAAGGATAATCATGGAGTGTTGGTTGAGCTCTGTCAATCCATCCAATAGAAACCGTGTTAATTCACATTGAGTTTACCCATTGTTTCATTGTATCTTTGAATCAACGAGGCGTGGCGTAGTCCGGTAGCGCACTCGGCTGGGGGCCGAGGGGTCGCAGGTTCAAATCCTGTCGCCTCGACACCTGAGGGCACTTTTTGTCCTCGCAAGTCAGGCCAGTATAGCACTGGTATAGTAGTGACTGCTATACTATTGCTATACAAATGGCCAGCTTGATCAAACAGAAATCCTACTACTACCTTCAGTTCTACTCCGCTTTACGCACACCTAACAAGAAGCGAATCCCTCTCAGAACACGCACAAAATCAACCGCATTAAAACTCCAACGGAAGCTCGAAGATCAATTTGTTACCGGCGAATTTGATCCATGGCTTAATGACTGGACTTCTGAAAAAGAAGCCCAAATCACAAAAAAATTCTACTATTCAGGAGGTCATGGTTTTTTTTATCGAGACTAAGAAGAAGAAAGATTGGCGCTCAGGTACTGCAAGAAATACTGAGTATGTATTGAATAGCTTTATTCGTTCATTCGATCAGAGTTTCCCAATTACTCAACTAAATGAATCACATTTTAATGACTTCCTGAATCAGTCTTCCATTAAGTATGAGACGAAGAGATCCTACAAGAAAACGCTGAAAACGTTCCTGATATGGCTTAATGATGTTGAACTTAGCACTCTGAATAAGAAAAAACTGATAGTAAATAATGAAAGCCACGAGCAGGAAGAAAATATTAATTACTTCACCAGAGAAGACATCCAGACCCTAACAAGCTATATCAGTGGTAAAGTGGCCGCAGATCTCAAAAAAGGTTTTCAAAAAGAAAGTAGTAATGCACTCTGGCTGGTCGATTTTATTCACTGGCAACGTTTATCTGGAATGCGTCTGTCAGAAACCCTGAATCTTAGAGCTGGTGATATAAATTCTGATACCTGGGAAATAATCATCGGAAATGACCACTTCGTCACTAAGAGTAAGAAGAAGCAGATCCTACCTATTGAAAGTGTAGAGCCCTTGAAAGTGATTGCCAATAAGAAACTATCAGCATGCACCTCTGACGATGACCGCTTATTTGGGCATAGCTGTAGAAGGCATACGAACCGGCTATTCAATAAGTATCTGAAAAAGGCACTGCCAAAGAAGACTTACCTGAATATCCACAGCCTCAGGCATACATGCTGTATTGAACTCCTTCGAGCCGGAGTTCCTATTTACACTGTACAACGCTGGCTACGCCATGCAGATGTAAAGACTACTCAGCGCTATGCTGATCTGCTGAATATGGACATTAGTAAGCAGGTTGGACGTGCGTTGGATCAAAACCATTCTCCATCTAACCTCCCCAAACCCTTTTATTAGAGATACTAAGAATACTTACCTATTTTAAAAAAAAGCTAAAATGGGTGACATAGCTTGTCACTCCTTGAGCTAAATTTGAATACCGATAAATTGGTTAATAAAAATCTAGCGTTCTACTTTTAGAACATACTTAAATGTCTGATTATATACTAGGTTACAACGAAAATAACGGGCTTGTTTTTTGCCATAGGCCAGAAACTGCTATTAATAATGCAGAAAAACTGTACATCTCAGAAGTTTCAAAGCTAGGTGCATATGCTGTGCTATTTCGTCGGTTTTATCAAGATGGAAATGAAACTATACCCTACAAGTCTGAACCTGCTGTATGTATATTTAAGGAAGAACAAATAGCATTTAATAGCCCATCACATTTATCTCTCCATGCGGCGCTTTGGAGTTCCGGAAAAAATGAAATTTATATAATACTAAGTCAAACCAAAGTTGACATAATTAACTCAAGAAAACCTGCCACACCAAAAAATGGCAGACTAAGTATTGATGAAAGCCTCATTCTAGCATCAAATGCCATACAAAATATTGAAGCAGCAAAATTTTCTGCTGAGGTTTTCGAAAGCGGCACATTTTGGGAACAATCGGATTTTTCAAATTTGTTGAATGAAAAAAATAGTCCGCATATCCACCTTCTCAATTATTTAATGGCTGTTAGAAAGAAACTACAAGACCCCAAGCAAGGATTATCATTAAATGTTGCTACAATTGACAAACTACTTGTAGTCTCTATTTTGGTGAAATTTTTAGAAGAGATAAAAGACGATGATGAACATAATCATACTCTACGAGCTATATATAAAAAGCTTAATGTCGACTCTTTTGTCTCAGCTGTATATGAAGGTCTAATCATAGAAGTTTTCGAAGAATTATCTAATGAGTTTAATGGCAGAATTTTTGACACGTTTGATAGTGTTGAAAAGGTTGCTATCCAAAATTCATCACTTGTCCTTTTAGCTCAATTTCTACAAGCAAAAATTGATATTGATACTCAGCAATTGTTTCTGTGGGACCAATATAGTTTCAAGCATCTTCCTGCTGAAGTAATAAGTGCTATTTACGAAAACTTTATCCAGGCTGAAGCACAAAGAACAAAAGGAGAAAAAGAAAAAGGAGTAGTTTATACTCCTATTCATCTAGTAAATTTTTTGGTTGATGAAGCTATGCCTTTAGAAAAGGCTGAAGAGCTTTTTAGGGATGAGGTTTTTACAGTACTAGACCCTACATGTGGATCTGGGGTTTTTATTGTAGCTGCCTATAAAAGGCTATTGCAATGGTGGGCTATTAATAATTCTAGGAACGGAAAAATTGAATACCCAGATAGCGAGACTTCCCAAAAAATTTTGCAGAAAAACATATATGGTATAGATGTAAAAGAAACAGCAATTCTGGTAAGTATTTTCGGTTTAACAACAGCTTTATTAGACAAGCTTCAACCAAAAGAGATATGGAGTAATTTAAAGCTTAAAGATCTAACCAAAAAGAATGTAATTAAAGACAATTTTTTTGAATGGGGTAGTAAAAGACAAGATTCTGAAGATAGGTTTGACCTTATAATTGGTAACCCGCCGTTTAACCCAGAATCAAATGTCGATAAAAAAGATGTGTTAAAAGAGGAACTTATTGAAAGAATAAATTTCAACCAATCTAAGATTCCTAGAAATAATTTTGCACTCCATTTTTTTGAAGGTTCACTAACATTCAGTAAAAAAACTTGTATGATTTTACCCGCAAGTATTTTGTTATATGACTCTTCAAATACGGCATTTGAATATAGAAAGAACCTCATTACTAATTTTGAAGTATGTGATATTTACGATTTCACACATTTGAGGAGAGACTTATTTCATGGGACTGCAGATACACCCGTGATTGCTATTGTGGTCAATAATAGCCCTAATATTGAACGCAATATTAATCATACAGTTATTAAACGAACAATTTCGTCAGAAAATAAAATCCAGTTTGAAATAGACTACTATGATCAGCATCGAGTACCCTACAAATGGGCTGTTGACCCAAAAAAGCAATTTATTTGGAAGACAAACTTGTTAGGAGGTGGTAGGTTATTCCATCTTATATATAGGTTAAAAGCTTTACCAACTTTAAAAGAATTCATTCAAGATCGTAAAGGTTGGCTCGAAGCTAGAGGATTTGAAGGAAAAGGTGGTAACGAGATTAGAAACTGTGATATAATTTCTTCAATTGATTCTAATTACCAACCTTTTATAGAATCCGAGAAATCCATTACAGCAAAAAAAATAAAGGATTTGTTTCTTTATGAGCCTCCTTTTTTAATAATAGATCAAATATTGGGAAGTAATTCTCTATTGGCTTCTTTTATTCCAAGTGCGAATTCATTTTCTAATAAGAGTCGTATTTATTTTAGTAGAGATTTCATTGGAATAAGCGCTCCAAAAAACGATGAGGAAGCATTAAAGAGATTATTTGAAAGTATAACTCAAAACTGCGAGTCAGAAAACCTTAACTACCAGTTATTCATAATATCAATTAGTAGCAGTAGCTTAGTTCTTACTGAGACAGACATAAATAAATCTGAGATACTTGATATCCCATTTTCAGATAATAATGAAGCTCTAAAACTATCCTCTTCGGAAAAAATAATTCAAAATGATGTATTGAACTACTATCGCCATTTAGGAAAATCAATCTCACGAGGAAGTGCTGGACATGTATTAAATAAACCTGCATCTGAAAGACAAATATATTCATTTGCAGAAATATTGTGCTCTGAATTGAATTCAGTATACCATCAAGAAGAAAAGTATTGGCAAGTAATAAAAACAACATGTACTGAGTCGTTTTCAATATGCCAAATTGGTTTTGGTGAGAAAATTAGCTCTGCAATACCTAGTCCTGTAAGTAAAGCTAGTGTTGTATCTATTTTTAATAACCTAACAGAAAATCGAGGTGCGTTCTTCAATAGGATCATTAGGTATTATCAACATGTTGATGGTTTGGATTGCATTTTTCTGATCAAACCAAAAAACTATAGATACTGGTTAAAATCTATTGCACTGAGAGATGCAGATGAGATATTTGGAGATTTACGTAAAGAAGGGTTTTAGAAAATGAATACTACTGGAATAAAATCCTTCCAAAAGTTAGCTCCAAATAATTTGATTACTGTTCTGGTTGAATTTATTGAAGGCGAAATTTCTGGTTTCCCCTCCTCAGATGAATTTCAAAGAATTTTAGCTACACGCAAAAATGAGAACCTTTATACTATTGCATTTTTACTTTACTTGAGGAGTAAAAGGAATCCACATTTTAATTTTATCAATGAACAACCTCAAAAAAGTTCTAATACAGTTGATGTTGGAGTTTATTGGGGCACGAAACTTTTTTATACACTTGAAGCAAAAATCCTACCTACCCCTATAAATGCGACTAGACATGAACATGAATACGTATATGGTAAAGGTGGAGGAATAGAGAGGTTTAAGAATAGGAATCATGGTATAGATAATGATGGAAATATGTTAACAAATAGTGGAATGATCGCATATGTCGAAGCTGAAGATTATACTTATTGGTTTGATTTAATAAACCAATGGATTGATGATGCGAAATGGGGAAAGGATGAAAAACTTGAAGAAATAAAGCTATCAATATCCGCTAGACTCTGTTCAAAACATGTAACTTCGAACGACTCTATTCAATTAGATCACTTTTGGATTAAAGTATGACAAAACTTTAATCCAAAGATTTCAAATACGCAGATTAAACCATTTAAGTGAAATATATTATACAAATTTGCCCACTTCGCCACTGGTAGTGACAAAGTGGGCAATTATCAGGATTCTTTTTCAGAATTGCCTTTTCGCATTCTTCTCCAAAACCAAATAATGCCCCAGATAAATGCCACTGGTAGAACGAACATTATCAGAAAAGCTTCCCAGTAGTAACCAACACCCAGAGCGCCCTCAGAGAATTGTAGCTGGCCGGATGAATTTCTTCCGAGTGTAGAAACATTGTCATTAGCTACGTTTGAAATAGTAAATATGCCGATTGCTAACCAAATTACAGAAAGCGCTGTAGTGATTTTATGTCTGATGAACATGTTTTTCTTTGAACTCATACTAGTCTCCTAAAGTTTTGATGTCATTATTGTTAATACAGTGATCTTACTTGAAGGATTATAGAGGACAATCATGCCCCCTCTATAGCCCTCTTTAACATCCAACTGAATGAGTGCCCAAACATCACCTTGTTCATCTGTCCAGCCTCCCATAGGATTAGATAAGTACGGACTGTTGGATACTATTTGATTTACAGCTGTTTTGAAGGATTGCTTACTTACAGACTCATTGAACTTTAGCTTCCAAACAGATCCCATTTTACCAGTAGCTATTATTTCATTATTCCGGCTTAGTAGTTCTGTATCGAAGTAATCAATAAGATCACAGTAGATTAAAACCCCACTGACAGTATGTTCCGGGATTATATCAACTGGGGTTTGGGCCGGTGCATTGATTGATATTATCAGGATCACTCCTACAAGTATCGTTAATCGTTGAATTATTTTCATTGGATTCAAGGTTTAGGTTGGAATTTAAATTGCGCACACTTGTGAGCAATTGCAAATTAGTTTTCCCTGCATCTTGTTGTTATGAAGTACGATGCAGAGTTACTGGAAGCGACATCTATTATCCTGAGAAGGTTGAGAGAGGAGATTGGGTTATCTCAGGAAGAACTAGCTGCTAGCTCAGGGATTACTCGGAGTATGATTGACAAAGTGGAAAGGAGAGAAAGGCTTCCATCTTTGGATATATTGATTAAGATCGCTCCATCTTTGAAGAAATCAGCGAGTGAAATTGTTTCTATGATTGAGAAACACTTGAAGAAATAAAAAGGAGGCCCGGAGGCCTCCCTCAACTAGTCAAGCTTTAAGCTTCAGTGTTCTTATACCAAATTCAGTGGGGAAGTGATATAGCAATTATTCAGTCTAAATATATTTCTTTCACCATTATCTTACTTATGAGATCATGACCTAATTTTGAAAAATGAATACCATCTCCAAATAAGTATAAGTCTTCTGAATCATATCCTGACTTAATAATAGAATCGTATAAATCGTAAACTGAAATTTTGTGCTTCTCAAGGTATTCAATTAAAATTTTTTGAGGTAAGTTATCACCTTGTTTTCTTAGCTGAACCTCGTACGGAAGTAAAATAATCTTAAGATTGATTAGATTTTCTTCAAGTATTGTATCTATTTCAGTAAGATTTCTTACCGCTTTCTCAATTTCTTCATTTTCTTCATTTTCTTCATTTTCTTCAAGATAGAATTTTTTGTCATAGTCGTAATAAACTTTTGGTCTATCAAAGAAAATCTTTTTTAATAAATGAAATGTTTTAATGTTACTTCTAACAAACCCAAAAAATCTATCTATAATTGATTCACCACCATAACCAATATTTACAGCTTCATTACGACCATAAACATCATTCAGACACCAAACTATTGAAACCTCAGAAAAAGAAAGTTCAGACTGCTTTGAATTTATTAAATGCTTAATAATATTGAGGTAATCTTGACTTGAGTAACCTATAAGTGAAGGATTATAAATCCTTATGTCATTCCTCAACATCATGATTTTGCTAGCAAATGTTGAATCAGATTCTACTCCTATGCCCATTGTAACAGAATCACCTAAAAGAAGCACCTTTCTTCCGGATTTATTTACGCTATTATATTTCCAAAAACCATGTGTATCTACTTCTTTAATTACTTCATTACTATAACCATTTGAGTTAGCTTTTAACCCAGGAGTATTTCCATATTTATTCTCCTCAATAAAGTCTCTATCAGTTCCTTGTAACTGAATTCTTGGATAGCTAAGTCTTACTATTAGTTCTATTGATAAAGCAATAAAAATAAATACAATTATATTTATTGAAATGATCCTAAATAATTTTCTCATGAATTATGCAACAACTAGAAGATTGAGTTCATACTTGAAAATAATAATTTCACATGTATTAACTTGCTACTTAATTAGAATCATTCTTTTCGTTACTATCTGAGCACCTGTAATTAACTGATAGAAATATATACCACTGGATAAATTCGATCCATTAAATGTAATAGAATATTCTCCTTCGTCTACTACATCATTCACGAGGACTGCTACTTCTCTACCTATCAAGTCAAAAACTCTCAAACTAACTTGAGACTGCTTAGGAATAGAATACTGTATATTCGTAGTAGGATTAAAAGGGTTGGGATAATTAGATAATGTTATGTTATTAGTATTATCTAGTTTCTCATCATATTGATCCACATATGAGGGTTCCTGTGTCGAAGAGTTTGTCATGTAATAATGGAGTTCTTTAATATCACTATCTATTTCCTTGTGTTTTACATTCAAATCATTCAACTGTAAGTAATATGTTTCTGCTCGATCATGATAACCAGCATCTGTTGCAATATATGAAGCTAAAATTAGCGCGGATTCCTTTTCACTTGCATCTGGATACTTCTCGACTAGTTTGTCAATAAATTTTAAAGCCTTATCATATTTTTTTCTCGAATAGTACACTTTTGCAAGTGCAATTTTTGACATAGGCTCTAAAGAGGTGTTATCGAAAATTTTCTCTAGGCCTTCAAGTTTTAAAAGAAAGGTATCCTCTTTAGAAAGTTGAGCAAGCCATGCATACTCAAATAAACTTTGGTTTATAACTCCTTCATCTGAACTTGTTCTTAAAAGTTCAGATAATATTCTTTCTGCCTTGGAATAGTTTTGATACAAACGAGCAATTATTGCTTCTTCTAGTAATATTTGATCTTCACTTAATTCTTGTTCGGATGAAACAGCTTTGTATCCACCAGCACTCGGATCAGGATCTGAGTACAACCAAGGGTAAACACTAATTGATCCATTAGTAACCGGTGAGTTCGATGAACTATTATAGTGCTTAAAATAATTATACTTAGCTGTATTCGAATAGCTACTTGTACTATAAATATGAGCCCAACCAGAACCACTTTGCATCATAATCCTATTTTGACTTGCAAATGAAGAGCTGCTTCCTGCATTCAAATAGGATTGTGAACCAATTTGGAGTCCATATTTACCTCCAGATATCGTATTCTCTCCCACATAGTTAGAACCACTTATAGCACTTAGTACCGCTGAAGAATAGCCTGTGGCATAAATACCTGAGTTTGTAAAATCTTTAATGAAGTTATCGTAGATTTTTGGGTTGGAATTATAAGCGTAAATTCCATAGTTGGTCACATCTTCTATTCGGTTGTTATAGATTGAGATGAAATCCGCATTACTAAGGTTAACTCCTGACTTTGCGCCCGTCAAATCTTGAATAATATTGCCCGAAATATCGAATGAATTGTTTGTTTTTACTTCTATTGCCGCTCCTCCATATCCATGTACTTTTTCGATCGTACTATTCTTAATATGCCCATCACTTCCTGAGTGAAAAGTTATTCCACTCCAATTATTATGAGAGGCAGTAAAGGTTACCCCATCTGCTTCTAATTCCCCATATACATTAATTCGCTTACCATTAGCAACTCGTACTTCTGTATTATCCTTAATAATCATTTTAGTTCCAGAGGGTATAGAAACATTATCATTTACGGATACATATCTATCCCATATAGCTAAACCTGTATTTGTTACTTTATATAATCTTCCCTCTCCAGGTAATAAGTTCGAAACTGTAAATGAAGTTTCATTATTTGAATAGGATGTGCTAACAGTATTAAAATTCCAATTAGGAGATCCTGTAGTTGAGGTAGTAAAGACATTATTTGTTAAGTTTCCAGGTAATTTAATAGTTGTAGAAATAGTAGGAAAAGAATCATCATAACCTTTATTAACAACTAATAAATAAAAAGCTTCATCCTCAATATTATAAAATTGGCCTACCAAGGTATTATCATGAGTTACACTTTTTACAAAAGGAGATGAACTTATTTTTTCACTATTTGGAATAGTTTCGATTGTATTATTTGAACTATTTTTAAAGTCTGTTTTGTGATAAGCTCCTAGATGATTTGAACTCATTATTACTTCACCAATAACATTTGATATATAACTATTAATATCGCTTATTAAATCATATCGAGTATTAGTTGTACCATTAGAAGCAAGTGCGGTATATGATTGTTGTTTTTCATACTGATAATAAATCAATCCCTTTGCCCCATAAGCTAATGGAGAAAAGATACTAAACCTCATTGAAGAATTATCAGGGACAAAACCATTTGGAGAGTTTCTCACATACGGATAAGCCCAAAAATTCCTATCTCGTATTTTTTCTCTAATAATTCTCAAATTGTAAAAATAATCTGTATCCTTAATGCTTAAGTAGTAGTCGAACCCAGCTAAATCTGGATTTTGATCACTACTACCGTCATTTAAATACTCATCCAAATAATCTTCATATTCATTTCTACTATCATTAAATCCATAACCATCATAGTATGGCAACAAATTTATATAGCCAAGTTTCGAATTGTGATTATTTTTAATGTATTCGATATAACTTCTTACATATGGTAAATGAGATGAGTTATAATTTGATGGTGAAGGTTCATCTTTTATGTGGTAACCATATATCGAAGAAGCATTAGCATGTCCACTATAATGAGTAATTAGTGAATTAGCGGTAGTTGAGTTAAATGTGTTTGTCGGGCCGGTTTCATCCCACCATCGAAGTGGAATGTGACGCCGATCATTAATCATTATTTTTAATCCTACTTCTGCTGCAATCTCGATTGCTCTATCATTATAATCTTCATCAAACATATACCCAGAAGTGTACTGATAATCAAATACTTGTTCTGGATAAACTAGTAAATTAAAATTTGCGTCTAATACTTGCTGAAACCGAGCCTCAGCAATTGCGTCAGATATATATTCAATATCTGGATATTTCCAAGCTCCTATTATAAATTCTTCTTGCTGAAATTGTGAATATAATGGGTTACTTAATCCAAGTACTAATAGTGTAAAAAAAAACAGAAATAGCTTTTTCATGACAAAAACTAGTTATAAATTTATATTTAATTAATTGTATTTAGTCAATTTAAACTTAAAATGAAATTAATTTTTTTAACTAATATCTTAAACTCACTGTGAAATTGCATGAAAAACCTTAGTCTATATTTTTGTTAACCTTGATAACAAGTCATAAATAGTCATTTAGTTAACCTTTGACTTCCAATATTGGAAAGACAAAGCTTCAACATGTGTAGATTAGAGAAGCGGTAACTAATCAGTGGCGAAGTGGTAAAGTTTCCTGACTTTTTGTTAGACGAAAACTTTAGTGATTATACAAAGATAACTTTCCTAACAAACATTTTCGAACAATGCCATTTGAAATTAATATGGTGAAAACATGTTTTTTAGCCTATAATATTCTCCAGAGAACTAATTAGATTATATAATGCCAACACACCCATTTACAATTCCGGCAAAAAATGCAAAAGAGTTCTCGGATGGCAGAACTCAATCTTCATATCCTATTATAGTTCGTCCGGTTCAAACTTTTCCAGAAAAAACGGTAGGTACTATTTATCCTACACATCGAGGTGTTAATAATTGTTCAAAATCAAAAATGAAAGAAATTGCTGGGCGTGAAACGAAAAAATGGGCGAGAAAGATATTTGATGAACTCGATAGCGAGCACGAGCCACTTAAATTTGGTTACAAAAGAACTCAATGTTACACACATAGTGGTAATACACCAGGTTTGGGAAGATTTAGTGAGATGTATACAAATGGCGGGCTTAAAGTATTTATTGAATACAAAAAATTTCATCCTGCATAAACACTCAATAATTAACCTAAAAGAGAAAGCAAAGCCTTCTCTTTCGGAGCTTTAAGCTCCATTAAGTGCAAACTCCTCAGGAGTCTTATAGTCAGCTCTCTCTACCACTCGCTGATAATTTCCAGAAGACTTTATAGCATTCTTCGCCACTTGGCCACTGGAAGTCTTGTAAGGCAGAATTGACTCAATATTCGCGTAAGTACGAGAGTTCTCCTGAGAATCATTATGAACCACAAGAACTTGACAGCTCATCCCTATTAGTACTTCTTCTAAGTCTATTCCAGCCAGTAGCTCTTCCGGAGTGAACTTCTTACCAAGTAGTCGTTCAAGATCTTTTCGCAAGCTGGATTTCTCATGAAGGCTCCAAGTATATCTTTTAGTTAAGATATAATGGTTTCCTTCTTCGTCCTGAAGTTCAGTCTCAAAGACCAAAGACAGTTTATGTTTAGCTCCCCATGGACTTTCCTGCTGGCCGAGATCTACAGCGTCAACTATTACTGCTGAGTGCAAACCATCTGGGCATAGGGGATATTCGCTAGGATCTTCTTTTACTATTAGTGGCATAAGAACCTCCTTGTTTTAGTTGTTTTAGAAAACTGTTTATAGAAAATGGGGTGCTCACGCCGAAAACCAGAGACATCAAACCGATTGGTAGATTGACTCTTCCAAGAGACCAATGTCTTTCCTGCTAATACAAGACGTTCCGCTTTTCCAAGCTTGTCTTTCAACTTGGTCTTAAGGTATTCTTCCTGTTTAATTAGATCGTCTTTCTTAGCTCTGACTTCTTGCAGCTCTGTATAGAGTGCATACGCAGTGGGTGTGATTTCTACGACTTCTTCCGGCTGTGAATCCGGGTACAATATAAAAGCATCTTCACCATTGATAGGCTCGGGCCTACGGCCCTCGCCCTCCTCATTATCAAGCATATATGCTTGCCACCAGTCCACAAGCTTCTGAGTCATTTCTTCAATGAGCTTGTGATTGGGGTCAATGATTTGTGGTTCGTGGAATAGGCAGGTGTCTCTTTCATAGATCTGAAGGAAAGCCCTACTGTACCCAGTGATACCAAGATAGTGCTGGATTTGTAGATACCATTCTCTTGGAATCTCTCCATCATTTGCTTTCATACGATGGCTCGTGGTCGTCTTTAGCTCCAAAACTGCTGTGGAATCCAAGCCTTTTCCGGCTAATACCTGGCGGTCTATATTTGCTTTCAAGAATGGGTATTCTGGGTGACTAAACGGCTCATTTACCCTCCGGGTTTTAAAACCCGTTTCTTGTTCGAAATAAGCAGCCAGTTGAGGTTCAAAGTAATGCCCGAAATCCATGATTGGATTTGCCTCAATTGAAGGAAGTAATCCTTTCTTTCGTAAGAAAACTTGTAAAGGAGTGCTGTATTCAGACTCTTGTAAAATCGATGCACAGTCGCTTCCTCCAATATAATTTCTTCTCTGTACAGAGAAGTCGGAGGGTGGTTTAAGTTCGTGTAAATTCATTTTTCAGTGGTTAAATGGTGTAAGTTTCGAGAAATAAAAAGAGCCCACAGATTACTCAGTAGGCTCTTCAGATTGTTGGTTAGTATCATCAGGTGGATCTTGCTCATCACCGATTAGGAGTAGCTTTAATCCATGCTTTATGGACTCAGTCAGGGAGTCGATGAGGTCTGTTTTTGTGCTCATACTTTACCCCGACAGATGTTGATTATAATTTTCACAATTACTGTTCCCATGGTTTCCTCCTTAGTTTAGATATAACCCTTTGGTAAGCTTGTGTAATTCACTGTGGCGCTGGATGATCTTATCAACCGGCGAGCTCTTTAAGGCTTCTGTTGCACAGTTATATCCTGCCCATAGCGTATCCATTTCGAACTCAGGGTGCGAAGGTTTCCAAAGCTCTTTAAAGGCAGTTGTGGACTGGGTAGCTGAAAGAATGCCTTCCCCAGTGAGTAGTCCGATAAACTCGTACTTCTCCTGCTGGTTCATAGGCCGTTCTTTCATGGCTTGCACATCCTGGCTGATCTGATGAAAGTTGTGCTGGCTTTTGTAGATCGCTGTCACAATCTGATCATGCAGATCTTCATGCATGTCTTCGCCTTGATGCTTTCGCATAACTTTTACATCCCCTGAAAAGACGAGATTATCACATACTAAAACTGTGCTCCCCAAAACCAGCCCGGCGGACATGCTTTTATTATATGAATTACGCAATCCTATGGCGACTTTCAGTTCTTCATCAGGACGTGGATTGATCTTCCGGAAAGTGATTACTCCGAACATCTTTTGCCCATCAGAAGAAAGAGCATAGCTGTCTCCATCGAATCGATAGCCTTTGAGAAGGTCAGAGGCAATGGTCAGAATGTTTACTGCAAAATCATAATGATTAAGTGGGGTGTAAGATTTTGTTTTCTTGGGTTCAGGGATTGTGAGAAGCTGCTCAAGCGATACTCGGGATGAACCACAGTGGGTTAAGAGTTGATTTGTCATTTGAGTTGGAATAAGAGTTCAATGGCATTATTACCATTGTTCTTATACCAAAAAACGGTTCAAGCTGAGTAAAAATAGGGTATAAGAATGGTGAGGCTTGTTAGCCTTGTAACCATAATTAATCGAACCCATTATGCACCAAGTAGCCGAAGTATCACTTCGATATAAAACCCAAACTTCTTATGACGAACGGCCTAAAATAAGTACACCGGTTGAGGCAGAAACTTACCTGAGGACAATTTTTGATGAAGAGGTTTTAGAATTACACGAAGTCTTTATCATCGTACTCCTAAATGCAGCTCGAAGAGTCTTAGGATGGTCTCAAATCTCACAAGGAACCAGAAATGCTACTTTAGTAGATACCGCTTCAGTCGCGCAAGTCGTGTTGCTGGGAAACGCCACGAGTGTAGTTCTAGCACATAATCACCCATCTGGAAAACTCCAAGAATTAGCAAATGACATCAATCTCACTGTTCGACTCATGAAGGGCCTGAAGCTATTTCAAATCTCTGTCGATGACCACATTATTCTAACTCGGGATAGCTACCTGTCATTCAGGGAAGAAGGACTAATGAAAGAAGGTTAACACCTTCTTTTAACTCAAATCTTAGATAGAAAAAGAAAAAATACACCCAAAAAATTTTCAGAATCCGAATCTGAGGCGAAGCCTGGGTGAATATTAGGTGGGGGGCTTTCTGGTCAAAATGCCGGGGGTGGGTTATGGAACCTAAATCCTTAAGATCGAAATTAACCACTACTAAAAAACCAGCCCTCCCGGAGGAAGGCTGGCTCATTATGTAGTTTGAAAAATTATAAGTGTTTTCTGGTTTTTACCCAGAGTAGCAAGCTTTGACCACTTCGGCACTGTGAAGTGCTTTAGTGGTCAAGCTTTTCGATTCCTAGCTGAACTTTATTAAAACAGCTCCATTGGAGTCTCGCTTAATGGTTGTCCAACCTTTGAAATTGCCATATTCCTGCATCCAAGCATTGAATGTTTTAGACTGAGTTATGTCTAGTTCACTTGGGTGTACTTCATGAAATGCAGGTATCTGCTTGCCTGAAGAATGTAATTCTGAAGTTACTTTCGCTATACCATCCTGCATTTCTACGTCCCCTCTGAACAGTGATCGTAAATCATAATCCCTACCTTGTTCGATCCAGTTCTCAGCCCAATCATAAAATGGTTTTGATGTAGAATCGGTAAAGCTTCTGACTTTATACTGACCTGTTTTTGGAAAAATCATGCCTTCTTTAAGGTATAACTGTATACAACGAATCATAAATTGATCGTACAGCATCCACTCTTCATCATTCCAGTCATCAAACAGGTTATGACCAAACTCTTTCTGAGGGTTCAGATGAGGGCCATAATAATCACTGAATGGCAAGAAAACCTGTCTCCGATCAAAACTGTGTCCATTACCTTTGATAGTATGATTTGTAGAAATGATAATTTTTGGCGACTGCGAGAAAGGGATAGTAAACTTGTCTTTTCCTTTTCTTTCAACCTGTAGATCATCCGTAATCGCATTGAAAAGAACTTCGAAGTCGAAGCTATCTCTTACATCTTCAAAATGGAATGACTGATCACCTAAATAGACGTTCATGAATAAGAAGCGGCTCTCGGTATCCACATTCTTTCCAGCAATATAGCCTTGTTTACGAATATACCGGATAGCCTTTGCAAAGATACCCTTTCCTGTTCCACCAGCATGAACACCTTTACTACTGAATTCATCTACGAGGATTAAAGCACGAGCATTACCAACATCCTTATACCCATGCAAATGATATCCCAAGCAGCTCATAAAAGCTTTCTTACGTTCGGTATCACCGCCACATACATTTTCTATGAACTGTTCGAATTCACCCTTTTTAGATGAACTTGATGGATTGAAAGGTCGACCCAAAATTTGCGATTTCCAGATTGCCCCATCTAAATCCGAGTATTCTACCTCGTAGATACCTGTCGCCGTGACTTTTATAACCCTATTCTGATAAAATAGAAAGGCCATATCAATTGTGTCTTCAAGCAAGGTGACCGTCTTCTTAAGACATAGAGCTTTAAAGTCATCATTTAGGATTTTAGTCATATGCTTGTGATACACCTGAACTAATTTAATTCTTGGTATCAACGTAGAGCCTGTTTCCTCAGAAGAGATATCAATATACTTGCTCATTTTTCCAATGACTGAGTCTCGAATCACATCAAATAAGACATGTCCATGTAATTCTTCTAGGATATTAACTTTCCTACGAATTAATGTCGGCTCCTCTTCAGCAAAATAAGTCTTGTTAATGCCCAAGTTACTGAGAACCCGAGGCAATTTTTCTAGGTCTAATTCTAGTTTAGGTGTTTTGACACCTCCGATGAGCCAGAACTTATATTTCTGTGTCCAGGTGTTCCAAACATATTCTGAGACACTTTTGAGGCTTATACCTGAAGCAGATAATTCAGCTATAATTTTATTGTGATTCACATTTTTGCCGAACCCTTGGAATACAGGGTTCACCCACCAGATTTCAGTATCCTGATCTAAAGCATCTGCATAGCTCCTTACATACTTTCTGGCTGTGCGTTCTTCATCTCCATAATCGGCGTCCCTGAATACATATACCTGCTCCCAGTATTTACCTATTTCAGTAATAATTTCACTTTGTTTTTCAGAGAGCTTACTTCCGTTCTGAAACATCGGAGCTATTACATCCACTTTTGCATCCACTGATAGTGCAATAGCCTCAAATGGGGTTTCGGCTATATATGCTATACTTTTATTAGCAGTATGATGTGTCCCAAAAAATGAATTAGTCACATGGGAACCTTTTATATCTTCATATGTGAACTGTTCTCCATCTAATGCATATACTCTTAATCCAAAGTGGTGAGGAACATAGAGGGAGTCTTCAATATTTCCAGTCTTGAAGGAATGTTGGCCTAATCCAATATTGAATTCGCAGAGTTGTTCGTGAGTTACGCTGTAATTATTCATAACCCACTGAGCCAACGGATGATCTGCTTCGGCAACCAACCTATTTACTCTTAATATGTGGGCATCGTGTTTATCCTCCGTCCAGAATTCTTCAGGCTTTGTAATTACAATTGACAGCTTGTTAAAGGATTTGAGCACTTCGCCACTGGGGACTTCTGCTTCTTTCAACAAATGATAGAAAGTGCCTATCGTGATTTCCCCGCTACCTCCATTAAGACAAGCGTCAAACTGTTTATCATTTTCAGCCTGATTGTATTTTGGAGAAAGCTTGCTTACTCGATGAAATAGTTCTCTCCCCTCTTCACTGAATTCAGCAAATGCGAATCCTATATTGCGCCAATTTTCATAGCTATCCGCTATGTTGATCTCATTCTCTTCAAGATGGCTGACTAGAGCTTCAATTTTATCAAATGAATCTTCGTCCTCCTGAAGTGACATAGTGGACTTAGGTGACACACTTTTGCTTGGCATGTCAAACTCAGGTAATTCGACAGTCTCAGCTTCTTCATTCAAGTAAGCATTGGTATCCCACGGAAGAAAACAAGCAGATACAACTGATTTAGGAAGGCGGTCTGTAAATACTCCATGCTTATCTTCAATGCGTTCAGCAATGAAATCATAAGCATAGGGAAAAGCATCAATACTTATATTTTTATCGACTTTATAGACCGCCTTAATCCCTGTCCCACTAGGAGAAGTGAAGACTAGAGCTGGCTGTAGAGTTCCATCTGCTATTAACGCATTCTTTACCTTTTCAAGGTTTGTTACATCGTCAATGTCGATGCATACATAGCCACTAAACTTTTTGAGACAATCCTCTTTACGTTTAGTGAAAGTTCCAGAGAAGGTTGCGAACTTAAAGTTTCGAGCTTTATAGTCTTTCGCCCAATCCGTTTGTTCTATATCCCGAAGGGCAATTGTTGATTCTCTTGGATCATCTGAAGTTATAAAAGCATGTATCTCTTTGAGAGTTACTTCAGATTCAGGGGTAATGTTCTTGATGTTTTTTGAAAACTTACTGAGTTCCATTTTCTAATAATTTCGGGCATACCTTTAATTAGATATACCACGGTTTTTGGAAATCAGTGTAGTTCGTAATATGAATGAGTCACCTTTGCCGATTGGGTTGTTAGGACAACTTAGAACTACGAGGTTCCGACAAGATTCGAATATCCCTACTGGGGGTAACTCCGTTACACTGTGTTAAAGTGTAATGCCTTTATAAAGGCATTCAAGAAGATAAGAAGATTTGGAGATAGTTAACAGTGTTAAGTAAACTTTCTTTGATTATAAGCGAAGAAAAATTGAGTGGGATTGTCGGCTATTTTCTCAGTATAATCTCAGTAGTTAATCAGTAATCGGCGTGGTTACTGGGAGAGCTGAAAAAGAAAAAGGGCCTTTAAATTTCATTAAAGACCCTTTTAAAGAGCGAGAAACCGGACTCGAACCGGCGACCCCAACCTTGGCAAGGTTGTGCTCTACCAACTGAGCTATTCTCGCGTTTCAATAAAAAACCTTCCGATTTGGAAGGGCATCAAATATACGATTCATTTAGGTTCTATTTCAAGATTTAATTTTTAAAAATAAAACCGCTACTCGATATCAATTTTAAGATTGAACTCTTTTGTAGTTAATTTCAGTTCTACTATTGATATTAACTATTCATTTACATTTTGAGACTATGTTTAAGAAATTATGCTCACTGGCTATTATTCTTGCACCAACTTTATTGGTAACTACTGCTTACGCCCAGATGATCGGAGGTAACTCTCTGATTATAATTGCTCCTGCAGATCCATTTAATGAAGTTTATGCTGCTGGTGTCTCCCTTAATGGAAACCTGGAAATACCTATCCCGGCTTTAAACCAGCTTCGTGGAAATATAGAAGTTGGATATCAAAGCTGGTCTTTGGAAGACGATAACAATACTAATGTTGAAGAAAATTCTATATCAATGGGCGCCGGTGGAAAATATTTCCTGAATAGGGTTTTTGTTGGTACAGACGCTGTCTACTTTTTCGGAGATCTTAAAGAGCTCACCATTGTACCGAATGCCGGTATAAGAATTGGTAAATTTAATATTGAAGTTAGTGCAAGCCTTCACGATACCATTCCTTTCCTAAGCCTCGAATTGGGATATTTCTGGGCTGATTAACTAAAATACTCAAACCAAATTACTTTTATGAAGGCTATTAAATATGTTAATGCACTCGGTCACGAACAAATTCTGAACTTATCTCTCATAAGTATGATCGAAAAGCAAACTCACCAGAAATCAATCTCACTCTATTTCGGTAAAGACATTGTGCATATAAATTTCAAGACGAAAGAAGACCGGGACGATCTTTATACAAGGATTTGCGAAGAGTTGGATATCCGCTAATCGAAGATGTGAATATGAGAGCTCAAATCCTCATAACACTCTTTGGCATGATTAAAGGGGTAAGCATGTCCTACAAAGTTAAAACTCTTGTGATAATTTAATTTACCAAAGAGCTTTTTCATCACATTGGCTTGTGAAAAGTTTGAGATCTCATCGTATTCGGTTTCGTACAACATTATCTTCGTTTTTTCGCTAACTGGTATAAAATCCACCAAATTCTGGTAATAGGCATTCAGGTCATTGATCAGGAGTTCTTTATCACGAATATCAAAATCATCCATATTCACGACTTTTTCTCCGGTTTTGAACATAGCGTCCCAAAATAATTCCAGAGTTTTATAGGCATGGGTTTCAATTTGCTCTTGTAACTGTGTTACCACGTGCTCTACTGTTCGCTTCTTGCTCATAATCTGTCTCAGATTATTGAAGGTGGAAAACATTACAATTAAGTGTGCATTTTTCCAGTCCGCATTTGCAACCCAATGCATCCCAAAGCCTTGAACAAATAACACCTGTACTGCGTCTTTTTCTTTGAAGTGATGGTTAACCGGTTCACTGAAGTAACCCCGGTCGTTTTTCTTAAAGATCACATGATCTCCAAATAAATCATCCCATTGATCCCAGAAATGAGCATTCATTCCCCAGCCGTGATACGCAATAACTTCAACTTTTCTTTTCATATAGTTTTGATTTTAAGCTGATACAATTAACTTTCCAAAAATTAATTCTAACGTACTATTCTATCATGGGCCAACAACAAATTTTTTTACTCATCGTCGTTTTTATTGTAGTTACTATCGCTGTGATTGTGGCATTAAATTTGGGCGGTGAAGTACAAGTTCAGTTTCAGGAAGATCAATATACTCAGATTATGTTAGAGCAAGGAGAACAGTTTCGTGCTACCTATGAAAAACCAGAGTTATTTGGTGGGGGTGCCCATGATTGGGGTAAGGTAGACTTTACCAACGTACCCTGTAATTTCGGAATTCCGTTTAGTGCCTCTGGAACTGTTTGTAAAAATGAGGAAGGTACTCTCGTAGTACTTGCTAGTGATCATGGAAATTACTTAGGACTCCTAGGCATCGCTCATATTGGAGGGAAAGATGTACACCACCAATACAGCAGAGAGTTGAGGGTTTATGCTGATAGCATTGTATTTAAAACAGAATGGGTTGCTCACCAATAGAGTATTTTATAAAGATATTTCCTTAACTGACCCTAAAAGTTTTCCAAGGAATTTCTTCCCATATATCCTGTTAACGTGATTCATATCAGCAATTACTACCAGTAGCTCTTTGCTCCTGGAAAAAGCTACATTCAGGAGTCTTGGAACACTCATTCCGTTTTTAGTTTCATCGAATGGCCGAACCGAATAGTGGCGGAGCTGACCATATTGGAGTTCGCCACTCATCACTGTATCGAATATAATTACTTCTTTCTCTCTTCCCTGAAAGGTGTGAATGGTGCCGACCTCAATTCCCCTGAAATTCTTCTCTCTCAAATAATTCCGAACCTGATACACACTACTACGGAATGGAACAATGATTCCGATTTCTTCCGGTATATGTTTCATTTTTAGTTTTTTCACACTCTCTTCAATCAAACGAAGGTGTACTTCATTAACCGGCTTAAAGCCCCTTTCTGATTTCTCTTGTTCAATAGAAGGTCCGTATTTTGAAGAATCTACCAAAGCAACGGAACTGCTGGATTTCCGGGTTTTTTTTTCTTCTTTGCCGGATTTTAACCTTCCTTCATAAAAGACTGAACTGATCACTCCGGCAAGGTCTGATTTCAAACGGTATTGGGTATCAAAAAAACAGGTGAATTGTGGGTTTTCATCATGCCACTGGAACAAAGATTCGGTGGAATCGGCGCCGGATACATACGTAAATACATCCTGTTCCAGGAAGAACCGGGCATCAGGGTCATTGGTTATAGAAATTGGAGGAAGCTGCATAGGATCACCGGCAACCACCAGATGTTTTTTACTTTTAGCTGCCATCAACAATAAATAAGGAATACCTGCCATCGAAGCTTCATCCACCACTACGGCATCATAACTGATCCCAAAAAACAACTCAGAGGTACAAACCTTAGCCATTGTAGTGGCAACCAACTGCTTTTTCTTCAACTCGTAGCGCTCATTGATATTCAGCAATTTTTCAATTTTCTCTTCAACCTCCTCTCTGCCCCCCATTCGATCTATCTTTTCACCAATAAGCTGGATTTGTAAATCCATAGCCTGGGGAACTTCTTCATTGCTGGTCATCAGTTCATCAATCTGATCCTGAAGAGCATTGTAGTTATCCATCATTGTTTGTAGCTCGATAGCATCCGCCTTTTTGCCATCCAGCTTAATCTTAACCTGATTTTCGAACAGCAGATCTTCCAATCGTTCGTCTTCCAGCCATGCTTCGCCAAACCGAGTGGTTTGCTGTAAATCAAATTCAGGCTGAACCTCATACAAAGCATCCATCACGCTGAGTAGTCCCACATCTACCGCACGATTTGTGTTTGAGACAAACAACACTCTTTTACCCTGCTTCAAAAGGTTAGCGATGATAAATCCAAGCGTGGCCGTCTTACCGGTTCCGGGAGGCCCCCAAACGTATAATACATTGTTGATGAGCGCTTTTTCTATGGCTTCAATCTGTGCCTCATTCCTTAATTCATCCAGATTTGGAGGCGCTGCAAATTCGGCTTCCTTGTATGCTGACACAGGATTTAAGAGAGCATCAAGTTGTGGAACTTCTTTCCATTTATCTTTCAGGGTGTGCAGATGATCTTCCATTTTTCTGAGCACAAAATCGTTTTCCCATTCCAGATATACTTCATCAATCTTCTTCCCTTCATCCTGATCGAATTCCAGCCAGACTTTCCCATCTTTGAAATCTACTTCTTCTACTTTCTGCTCTTTATCAAGCCCGATTCGTGCTTTTATCTCTTCCGCAAAACGTAATCCCTGGTTGTTACTTTCAAACACATAAATGTGGTGACCAGCTCTCTTTTCTTTTGTCCCGTTCGTTAAGACATCGTGAGAGGGAGTCTCCCTCACTGCTTCAATTTCTTTTTCTATCGCCGCAATGGCTTTCTGAATAGTCTCTTTTATCAGCAATGTTAAATGTTAAGTTTTAAATGCTCAATGAAACTTAACATTTTAACATTGAGCATTTAACATTCATAATTTTATTGATCCCAAAGTTCTGATCTGATCATTTCGGCACTTCGGTCGGTTAATTTATACTCTAACCGGATTCTGTTTTTCTCCGGGACTTTTTGCTCTACCAAACGAGCACTGTCTGGTGTATAGATGATTAAATCCGTTTCCCGAACAAATAATGGAAGTGACTTCCCATAAATACTACCTGCTACAAACGATCCTTCAAAAGGAATCGAATTTTTAAGTTCGTTAATGATTTTGGGGATGGTTTCTTCATCTGAAGTTACCAAGCCAATAGTTTGAATTCCAAACTGATCAACTACAGAAAGTAGTACTTCGGGATCGTAGTTATAGATAATCGGGATGATCATAATGGTTTCGCTTAAAGATCGAAATTTATGAACGAACCGAATGGGCACAAATAAAGCATCGTACGTAGCGGCACTTTCATATTGATTGATGTCGATGACTTTACTCTTTACCCCGATTTGTTTTTTGATTGCGCTGGCGAGCATTCCACCCAACTCAAGATTTTCCCCTACACTGGCACATGATTGAATCCGGTTGGGCCATTCCATGTAATCCAGTTGCTCCTGAAAAAGAAATTCGATTTCGGAATCGTCAAGCCCATAGCCAACTAATTCTTCGATTAACGCCTGAACTTTCCCACCACCAATCTCAAGCCGGGCTTCTTTATCCATGAGCGAAGTTTGACGATTAACGATAAAACCACGTCCTTTTTCACCGGTAATCATTCCCTCATCTGCGAGAATATGGTATGCTTTCCTCACGGTATGAAAACTAGCCTCCAGCTGCTGACCCAATTCCCGGGTAGAAGGTAACACTTCCCCCACCTGAAACTGCTTGGTGGAAATCATCAGTCGAATCCGATCGGCGATATGTTTGGCGGAGGTTTTCATGAAAAGTCCCCTTTTGAGAGGGGATTTAGGGTGTGTTAATTTGTTTCTTGTCTTTCAATCCCATTCTTTTTTTTCATACTCCAAAACATACCGTTCTATTTCCTTCAACGCATCCCCAATTTGAAATAAATTTTTTTGTTCAGACTTAAACCTGAGAGAACTAATTTTAATTTTTTCAAGTTTTTAAAATACTTATAATTGCGTATTTATTTTAAATAATACAATTTCATACGTACATGAAAAATAAATTCTTACTACTTCTGACAGTGTTAATTTTACCTCTTTCGTCTCAAGCACAACAAGGTGAAAACTATACTTCTGATGTCAATATATTTATTGGAAATCCACAAGGTGAATTTCAGGATAATTTAGATAGAGTAGCTGTTGGAATAGATTTGGCTGCCGCATTTAAAATTCCTTCATCTCCAATTCAACTTGGAGCAGAGTTTGGTATTATGACCTATGGGGTTGATAGCAGGAGAGAATCATTTAATCCAAATGTACCGGAAGTAAGAGTAAGAGTTGAGACCGATTACGATATTTTAACCGGACATCTATTTTTACGGTTTGAGCCGGAAACAGGCAGGATTAAACCTTATGTAGATGGTCTGTTTGGTTTTAAATACTTATTCACCGAAACAAGAATTGAAGACAATAATAATTACGATACGATAGCTTCAGATACCAATTTTGACGATACCGCTTTAAGTTATGGATTTGGAGCAGGGTTAAAATTCTTGGTTTATGCGGGAAGCAAACAAAATGTATATGTAAATTTGAAAACCCGTTATTTGTTCGGAAACGAAGCTTCCTACCTGCAACCTGGATCAATAATAGTGAACAACGGTCAACTTACTTTTGATGAAAGCACCTCCAAAACGGATCTTTTCCAATTTGAACTTGGGGTAGCGTTTGGGTTGTTCTAAACTAACCCTTCCACAATATTTTTCTATCTGAAACTGCTTGGTGGAAATCATCAGCCGAATGTGATTAGCGGAGGTTTTCAATTCCCCAACACTTTCTTAAGCTCTGTAACCAACATCAACGCTTCAATAGGTGTCATTCGATTGGGATCGGTGGCTTCCAGCTTATTCATCAAAGTTTCTACTCTGGGATCAATATGCGTATTGAATAAAGTCATTTGTTCAATCTCTTCCTGTTTATCTACTTTTTGGGAGAGATTTTTAGCTGCTTCTTTCTGCTTGGTAGCTTTGCCTTCAATACTTCCATTTTTGTTAGTGATGTCGAGACTATGGTTTTCCAGATTACTTAAAATCTCTTTTGCTCGATTGATTACTATTTCCGGCAGTCCGGCCATATTCGCAACCTGTATTCCATAACTATGATCAGCACCACCACGAATCAATTTTCGGAGGAAGATCACTTTTCCATCATGCTCTTTCACCTGCACATTAAAGTTCTTGATGCGCTCGTACATTTGCTCGAGTTCATTCAATTCGTGATAATGCGTCGCAAATAATGTCTTTGCTGCAACCGGAGCATGATTGTGTAGATATTCCGCCAGTGACCAGGCAATACTGAGTCCATCAAAGGTGCTTGTTCCACGACCAACTTCATCCAATAAAATGAGCGATCTTGGAGTCGCATTATTGAGGATATTAGCCGCTTCGTTCATTTCAACAAGGAAAGTAGATTCTCCTGCGGCAAGATTATCGGAAGCGCCAACACGGGTAAAAATCTTATCTACTAAGCCGATACTCGCTGACTCAGCAGGCACAAAACTTCCCACCTGAGCAAGTAATACTATCAATCCGGTCTGTCGAAGTATGATACTTTTACCAGCCATATTTGGCCCTGTAATGATCATAATCTGCTGCTCGGCGTTATTCAGCTCGATATCATTTGGAATGAAGGGCTCTCCCAAAGGCAAAGATTGCTCCACTACCGGGTGCCTGCCTTTTTTGATATCAACCTCTTCCGAATCCCGAATCTCCGGCTTAGCATAGTTATTCCTGAAAGCCACTTCAGCAAATCCCTGTATGCAATCTAACTGCGCCATTGCAAAAGCAATCTGCTGGATATCATCAGCATACTCAGCCACGAACAACCGGACTTCCTCAAACAACTCATATTCCAGCGTTTTGCTTCGTTCTTCCGCAGAAAGAATCTTCTCTTCAATTTCTTTCAGTTCAGGAGTGATGTACCGCTCGGCATTAACCAATGTTTGCTTTCTGATAAACGTCTCTGGGACTTTATCTTTATGGGAATTGGTTACTTCAATATAATAACCAAACACTTTGTTATAGCCGATTTTGAGGGATGTAATCCCGGTTTCCGCGGAAAGCTGGTCTTTAATTTTAGCTATGTAGGATTTCCCGTTACGGGCGATATCCCGAAGCTCATCCAGCTCTTCATTAAATCCTTCCCGGATCATATTTCCATCACGGATACTTGCCGGAGGATCATCTGCTAACGCCGTTCCTATTCTTTCCTGAACTTCAATCAACAACTTCATTCGCTTGCCAATATCCTGGAGCAATGGATTATCAATGGCAGCAAACTGACTCTTAATTCTCGGAATCTGCGCCAACGACAGTTTAATCTGTACAATGTCCCGGGCATTGGTTCTTCCCACACAAATCCGGGAAATAAGTCGTTCTAAATCGCCGACTTGCTCAAGTTCTTCCCGAAGGGTATTTCGGATCTCATGGGATTTAAATAGCTCTTCAACTGCATCCAATCTCTGTTGAATGGGCTTTAACCTTTTCAACGGACGCATAATCCATCGTCGGAGTAACCTTCCTCCCATTGCAGTGGAGGTTTTATCCATGATGGAAATAAGTGTCCCCTCGGTACCGCCTTCCTGTAAACTTGCTGTTAATTCCAGATTCCGTTTGGTAGCCGGATCAAGCGACATATACTCATTGCTCTCATAAGCATACAAACGCCGGAGGTGTCTCAGATAAGCCTTCTGAGTTTCCTGCATGTAATGAAGCAACGAACCTGCCGCAAAATGAGCGGTCTTCAACTCTTCAACTCCGAAGCCTTTCAGCGAGTGCGTTTTAAAATGCTCCGTTAGAATCTTGTAGCCATAATCACCCTCATATACCCAATCTTCGATATAAGTGATATTGAACTTCAGAAATTCCTGTTCAAGCTTATTCTTCTTTTTGGCCTGAACCAAAACTTCAGCAGGTTGAATGGCTGCAAGCAAACTATCGAGCTGGTCCTCCTTCACCTCACTAAGTCCAAATTCTCCGGTTGAAATATCAGAGAAGGCTACTCCGATTACATCCTTATCCCAATACAAAGAAATGATGTAATTATTTCTTTTGTGTTCCAGTAATTTATCTGACATCGTAACCCCGGGCGTGGTGATCTCTGTCACCTCTCGCTCTACAATTTTACGCCCGGCTTTCTTTGCTTCATCGGGATTCTCAGTCTGCTCACATACGGCGACTTTATAGCCTTTTTTTACCAACTTAGGTAAGTAGGAATCAAGAGCGTGAAAAGGAAACCCTGCCAATTGAGTTTGGTCTCCTCCATTATTACGCTTTGTTAGCGTAATGCCCAGCTCTTTACTTACAAGAACAGCATCGTCTGAAAAAGTCTCATAAAAATCCCCAACCCGAAATAACAGAATAGTTCCCGGGTTTTGCTCTTTAATCTCATTGTATTGCCTCATCAAAGGCGTTTGCTTGCGAGCGGCCATCGGCAGTAATGTGCTTTGCTAACTTTATTTTATCGATTTTACTAAGCATCAAACATACCAATGAATAGAGTTAAAAACTAAGCATGCTGCATGTTTTGAATTAAAGGTATAACGCATGTATTTTAGCTTTAATAAAACGCACTATGTGGAACATTTAAAGGATTTTTGGAAGAAAGCATTTTCCCTCCTGGGAGATAAAGACATTTTTTTTAATGCCTCTGCAATCACTTTCAACTTATTTATTTGTGCGATTCCTTTCACACTCATTCTGGTTTCCATTATCGGATATATTCTTTCGTATGATGCAGCCTTTGATGAAATCGTTCGATACGGCACAGAACTCATTCCAGTATTTACGTTCGAGGCTACTGAATCGGATATTATTCAGGGAGAGCAAACGCTTCGGAATATTTTAAGTCCTTTGGTAGGTGCCCGAACCATTTTTGGGATTGCCGGTTTAATAATACTCATGCTTTTCACGCAGGGTCTTCTTCATAGCTTCAAACATGTAATTTTCGAGGTCTTTGATATCAAAGACAAAAAGCATCCACTAAAAGATATCCTCTACAACTTTCTTGGATTTGGGGTTATTGGTTCGGTTTTTCTCTTCTTCAGTCTGGCTATTTCTGTTATTTCTCTGCTCGACTTAAGTGTGATTCGGGTTCCATATACGGATATTGAAATTCGTCTTCCATGGATCTATGACATACTGGATTTCACTCTACCGATCATTTTCACTTTCTTCTTGATTTATGCCATTTTCCGGTTTGTAAGTGAACGTCGCATTTCTCCTAAAGTGGCTATGACAGGGGCTATTATATATACTACTTTATTTGAATTAGCTAAGTTGGTTGTAAGCACCTATCTCAATTATGCCTTCTCAACCTATCAATATTTCTATCAGGGATATGCCATTTTTGTGATTATAGGGATTTGGGCCTTTTACACTTCTCTTCTCTTTGTAATCTCAGTAATTCTAACCCGTGCCTTCAAGGAAACTTATTTTACAGATAAATCTTCCTATGAAGATAATCCTTACGCCGCATTGGATTGATGGAGCCAACTAAGCTTTCCCGTACTTTTTATGAAAGAGATGATGTAGTCCTAATCGCCAAAGAACTTCTTGGGAAAGTACTCTGTACCCAATTTGATGGAATTAAAAATTCAGGAATTATTGTAGAAACCGAGGCCTACAATGGAAGAACAGATAAAGCCTGTCATTCCCATGTTCACGGCAAAACAGAGCGGACTAAAATCATGTTTGGTAAACCGGGGCATGCGTATGTATATCTCTGTTATGGCATCCATCATCTCTTCAATGTAGTAACCAATAAGGAAGGATTAGCTGATGCCGTTTTGATTCGGGCAATAGAGCCGTTAGAAGGAGCGGATGAAATCCTGCTAAGAAGAAATAAAACCAAGTTGGAACGTTCAGTTGGCGGTGGACCGGGAATTGCATCTCAGGCACTGGGTATTTCGACCAGAAATTATGGCATCGATTTACTAGGGGATCAAATCTGGATTGAAGATCACGGTAGTCTACTATCAGATTCTCAAATCATTGCTTCTCCCAGAGTGGGGGTTGACTATGCAGGAGAAGACGCCAAACTTCCCTGGCGATTCAGGGTAAAAGACAACCCCTTTACAAGCCCTGCCAAATAGTACTAATCCCCTCTCTATCAGACTGATAGCATAAATGAATTTCATGTATAAGAAAAAATAGTTTAATATTGAACGAATTATTATTACCTATAGTTGTAAAAGCAACTATTCAATCAAAACAAACAATTTATTGATATGAAATTCTCTCAAAAATTATTCTCATTATTCGCATTGGCTATATTTACTGTAGCTTCTGTAGCTATGGTTAAAATGGACGCTACAGCTTGGTCTGTAGATAAATCTCACAGTTCAATCAATTTCGAAGTACGTCACTTTTTCGCTAAAGTACCCGGCGCATTCGAAGACTATTCTGCAGATGTAAACTTTTCTCCTGACAATCTTGGAGAAAGTAGTATTGACGTAACTATACAGGTTGCTAGCATTAATACTAAGAACGAACGAAGAGATGGACATTTACAGTCCGCTGATTTCTTCAATGCTTCTGAATATCCTACTATCACATTTACAAGCGAGCGTATTGAAGCCGCTGAAGGTGATAACAATTTTGTTGCTTATGGAACTCTCACCATTAAAGATGTGAGTAAAGATTTTGAATTACCATTCACACTTCTTGGTGTGCAAGAAAATCCTTTTCAGGAAAATGGTTTAGTAGCCGGTATTTCTTCGGAATTCCAACTATTACGAAATGATTTTGGAGTAGGTACCGGAGACTGGGTGTCTGACGCTGTAGTCGGTGATGAAGTTGACGTGACTTTAAATGTAGAGCTTAATGCAACTGCTCAGTAAATAATAATTTTATTCTGTTTTAATCGAAAAGCATCGTTTCATGGGAGCGATGCTTTTTTTATTTTACAGGAACTTTTAAAATCACATTATGAATAAACGATTTATTATTCTTTCAGGATTAATTCTCGCCGCTGCAATTTCAAGATTAATTCCACACCCTTATAATTTCGCTCCAATAGGAGCAATGTCTTTAATGGGTGCTGCTTATTTTTCAGATAAGAAACTCTCGTTTATTCTTCCCTTACTGGCTATGTTTTTGAGCGACCTGCTTATTAACAATATTCTTTACGCCAGCTATTATCAGGGCTTCACTATATTTACACCCGGGTTTGCCTGGGTTTATGGATCCATCGCACTTATTGTAATTGCAGGTATTTTCCTTCTTAAAAAAGTTACTCTTCCCCGTGTGCTTATCGGAAGTTTGAGTGCATCTGTGATCTTTTTTACCGTTTCAAACTTTGGTGTTTGGTTAAGTGATCCTGACTATCCACTCAATATTGGTGGGTTAATTTTATGCTATGAAATGGCAATTCCTTTTTTCCATAATACTTTGCTCGGAGACTTTGTGTACTCTGCTGTTCTTTTTGGTGGATTTGAATATGCTAAAACACGAATGCCAGAACTTTCAAAAGCTTAACAGAACCGCTTTTCTTATCGTAAAAAGTATAGTATAATTGGTGTTGGCTATTATGAATTGATCAGCAGCCGGTTGGCGTGCACTAATTTTACACTATGTTTGAACTTTTTCCGGATCAACCGGTTTACGACTACCCCACATTCCTGAATGTTTTTTATTCTTTATTGTGGTCGTTTGTACTGTCTTCACTCATTGCAATCACTCATAAGCTTACTTTTTCGGGACATCAATACCCAAAGAATTTTTTCCAGGCAATGGCCCTTGGTTCTATTGTAGCAGCTATGGTAATGATGGCTATTGGTGACAGTCTGGCTCGCGGATTAGGCGCTTTTGGTGCACTTGCTATCATTCGTTTCAGAACCCGAATTACAGATGCAAGAAATATCATCTTTCTCTTTGCTGCATTAAGTGTAGGGCTGGCTATAGGTGTATTTGGATATACTATCGCATTTGTGGGAACTATTCTATTCTGTATCATGGCTCTGATTTTAAATATGACTCCTTTTTCTTCGAAAGAAAGGGTACGAGGAAAACTGGAATTTCGACTTGCTGATAAAGAGCATCTTACTGACGCAATTACAGTGATAGAAAAATTTTGCGAAGAATTCAAAGATGTACAGCTAAGAACCAGAGCTTCCGGACGATTTGATTTTGAATATTCTATTGAACTTAAACCTGGAGTTGACAACACTAAGTTTTTATCTGAACTGCAAACGGTAGAAGGAATCGATCGTATCAGAGCTGATTACCGTGCATTTCAGGAAGAAAACTAGGAGATTAATATGAAAAACAGGCTAAATTCATTTTACATATTCGTAGCTATTCTTTTTGTAAGTCTTCTCACCATTAACAATAGGTATTTCAAAGGAAGTAGTTCATTTCTGGGAATCACTTATTCTAAAGAGTATAAAATAAATGCAGAAAAATCTGCCACCATTGATGGAGTATATGTTGTGCCCGGTCAAACTATACAGCCTGGTGATTTACTGGTAACACTTTCTAGCCAGGAATTAACGCTCGAAATACAGAAGCTTGAAAAAAAAGTTGAACTCCTAAAATCAGAGAAGCTCGAAAAGCAAAAGCTTCTTGAGTCAGAAATTAAACTTCTGGAATCAGAAAAGAGGATTATTAGAAACGATACAGAAAGCGAAATTTCGATGATTCAAAACAGGATCAATCTGAACCGTTCCTTGACTAATGAAATCCTACCCGAACAAAACCGATCACTATCACAAGACAGCCTTACTGCTCTTGAACTGAAAATAAAATCTATCCGAGCTAAAGGACTTCTGGAAACAGAAGCTGTGAATATAAAAGAACAGGATTTACGTCAGGATCATGAGTTTGATCAATCTCAGATTCAGGCAGAAATTGATCTCGCACAACAGGAGTTAGACTGGAAACTTGAAGAAGATGAACGTCTTAATAAATATGCTAGCTTCGCAGGAGTTATTGAAAATGTGTATGTGAAAGAAGGTGAACAAATAGAAGCATTTACATCCGTAGTTTCGGTAAACCCATTGCATCCAACCTCAGCAGTTGGATATTTGGTCGGAAAGAAAGACAGGGATAAATCTCTTGGGGAAACGGTTACCATTCTTGCACTCGAGCATAACGATTTATTTGCAACCGGGCGCATTATTGGTTTCGGTTCAGTGGTTGAGCTTCCCGAGATTCTCCAAAAATCTACCAGCGTAAAGGCTTTTGGATTGGAAGTATTTATTGAAATTCCTGAACAGAACGGACTTCCTGTAGGAGAGAAAATTATCATAAAATGAACCACTCCATTTCTAAAATTAGTCTGGTTCTAGGGATCATTTTTTCATCGATTACTGCTTCGGTTGCTCAGGAAACTGTTTCTGATTATTTACTCACAGCATTTGAAGATCTCAATCTGAAACAGTACGATGCTCAACGAAATTTTCTTAGCCCAAGAAATTATCGCCTTCCTATTATTGACGAGCTCGAGGTACGTGCCGGTAATGATGAGCTCATTTATGAGGACTTACAGTATGCAGTTCGAATAAGACCTGGAAACCCCTGGAAAATTCGTCGCAATAATGCTTTTTTTAATGCCACAAAAAAAGAACTGAGCTTAAGAAAAGAACTTGAGTTCAAAGAAAACCTTCTTTCCCGGTACGAAGATGTATTAGAATACTTTTTTGAGCAGGAACTTTATGAATTGACTCTTAAACAATCTTCATTGACCGCTCAAAAAGCTACAATTCTCCAGGAGAATATGGAAAGTGACCTTTTTGATGCACGCGACTTCGCAGAGACAAAAATAGATCAGGTAGAAAAGATTGAGGCTTTAGATGATGTGCTCACGGAATGGAATCAAATACGACAAGCTATTTCTATCACATTTGGAGTGCCGGATTTTGATTGGAATAGCTTTAAGCTGATTTCTGTTTCAACAATAGATAGTTTGGCTAATGAGTTAGCAAACTCTTCCATCGGTTCTCAAGAACTTGACTTAATTTCACAACGAATTGAGGTAGCCCGCCAGGAAGTTCGGGTTGAAAAAGCAGATTTTGACATCGGCTTTATTCAAGGGGAGTATTTCCCCTTTACCAACAGAGATTCAGAAATTGGATATTCGGTAGGAATCACTATTCCTATTTTCCGGAATAACCGGGCCCAAATTGCTGAAAGAAAGTTGGATGAAATTGAATTAAGAAGTGAATTTGAAAACGAACAACTTCGGGATTCCGTAAACAGAATACTTGAATTTGAGTACCTCAAAAACCTGATTATCCATCATAATCAAATCGTTCAGCAAACTGAGGAGATTGATCTTGAAAATCTGGTTCAAAACCTTGCAAGGGTTGAAGACTATGACCCAATTGCGATACTGGGAATGAAAGAGGGAATTTTAAAACTCGAAGAAGTATTATTAAAATCAAAGCAACGTGTGTTAGAACAGTATTTAGAGTTTTTATTTACTTTCGACCTGCTAACTCAACAACCATTAGTTAATTATTTGTCAGAGAATATCGATTCAATAGAATGAAGAAGGTGATTATTACAGGCGCTACCTCAGGAATAGGAAGAGAGTTAGCCATTCAATTTTCAGAAAAGGGATATAAAGTAGGTTTAATCGGCAGAAGAGCTGAGCGACTTGAAGAACTAAAAGAAGAAATCGGAGAGCTTGCATTTATAAGTCCATTGGATGTAACTAACATTCAAAAAGCTGAATCTGCCTATCACGAACTTATCGTGGAAATGGGTGGGTTGGATATTATGATTTTGAACGCAGGAGTTGGTCGTGATTCAAGAAGGCTAACATGGGATTCGGATAAGCAAACCATAGATGTTAATGTTACCGCTTTTGCTCACGGGATGAATGTTGCTTTTCAATATTTTTTGGATGAAAAGAAATCCGGCCAAATTGTGGGTATGTCCTCCATTGCCTCTACGCTCGCATCGGGCAGAGCTGCCGCTTATACTGCTTCCAAGCATTTCATTTCGAACTATATGACCGGTTTTCGTCAGAAAGCAAACCGTATGGGAGTCGATATTACTATCACTGATATCAAACCAGGCTTTATACATACTGAGATGACAGAAAACAATAAGGGCATGTTTTGGGTTGCACCAGCAGACAAGGCCGTTAAGCAAATGATTCGTGGGATTGAAGCAAAAAAGAACCTTGCGTACATTACCAAAAGATGGAGACTGATTGCCTGGGTTGCTAAATCTGTTCCTCAGTTTATTTGGGACAGATTACGTTTTTGAGTTTCTTCGGCAACGTTCGCTGCAATATTTTACTGAATCCCAATCACGTTCCCATTTCTTTCGCCAACTGAATGGTCGCTTACATACAGGACATACTTTAGTCGGAAGCTCCGACTTTTTCTTCATTCTACTCACTTAACTTAGATCTCAATCGACGAGGGATAACCGAACTTTTTTAGTCGAATTCTCGATTTTGTGGTCTTTCGATTTCTTCATTTTTACAGATACCATGTTTACCTCATCAAGATATACTCTCCATGTTTCTGAAAATAAAGATCGAGCCATGTCTGAAGAACGTTTGATCTCCTTGACACTTCGCTTCTGAGCGAGATAAAGAATATTAGACTTACTCTCTGTTTTTGATTTCTTCATAGCTTTGCTCCAAATCTATCATAGGTTCAGGATAATCAATTCCTAACTCTAAATCATATAACTTTTGTTGGTCGGGAGGTATTGTGTGTGGTTCATGAATAAATTCAGATGGTACTGACCTAAGTTCATTCAACCAGTAGCGTACATACTCGCCTTTTTTATCATACCGGATGGCCTGATTTAAAATATTGAAATATCGATTTCTTGGATCATGCCCAACCGTAGCATTATACATCCAATTCCCGTAATTGGAACATGGATCGTAATCCAACAACAACGACTCAAAATACTCCGCTCCCATACGCCAATCTAAGTTCAGGTTCTGTGCAAGAAAACTCGCAACGTTCTGCCTTCCACGATTACTCATAAAACCTGTTTCATTCAATTCCCGCATATTTGCATCGATAAGTGGAATACCTGTTTCACCTTCTGCCCACTTTTGAAATGAGGTTTGATCGTGTTTCCAGTTTCTTTCTTTTTGCTGGATGCCGCCGCGGAGGAAAAACTTATTTTCGTGTTTCCATGCAGAAAATCTGAAATAGTCTCTCCAGATAAGCTCAAAGATCATCCAGTAAGTAGATACATTCTTCTCCCTTTCTTCTTCATACCGCTTCACTTCCCAATAAATTTTTCTAGGAGACAGCGTACCATTAGCAAGCCAGGGAGAAAACTTAGACGAATAATCTGCTCCCAATAATCCATTTCTGGTATACTTATAATTTTTAAGATTATCTCCGCTCCAGAAATAATCCTCAACTCGATTTATAGCTTCGTCTTCTCCTCCTTTAAAAAAAAGTACTGCACGATCGTCAATCTCTTTTTGTGTAACTCCCAACTCTTCAGGGGAAGGAATCTCTCCCTGATCTATGTTTTCCATTTGATGAATAAAGTCCGGTTTTTGAATCAATTCACGTACCTCTGTTTTCTTTTCTGTTTTTTTTCTGAAAGAGGTAAATACATCCGGCAAAGATTCTTTAGTGAATGGAATATCTTTTATATGAAACAATGTACTACCCCAGATAAACTCGACTGGGATTTTTAGCGATGAAGCTACATTACTTTCTACATCGGTCTCTTCTTTTGTTACTTCTTTATGTGCAAGAACTTTTTCAATTTGATGGGTCTGGACCAGTTCAGGAATAAGTTTTTCTGGTTTTCCGATTCTGATGACTAAGTTTCCACTGAGCTTCTGTAAATTTTCGCGAAGGTTTTTTACAGACTCTATTAAAAACTGAGTTCTAAAAGAGCCGGTTTTCGTAAAGCCGAAAGAGGTCTTCTCAAAATGGCGTGGATCGAAAAAATAAACCGGTAAAATCTCTCCACTTTTTGAGGCTCTGGCAAGAACCTCATTGTCATGAATCCTTAAATCATTTCGAAACCAAACGAGTGTTTTTCCCATTTTTATATCTTTAACTGGAAATGAATCTTATATCATTCCTGTAAAAGCTTCTCAAATTTTAACAGAATATGATCTCCCGAAAACACATCTTTATGGACTAACTAACTACTTATCGATGAGATTAATAATTTTTACAAGCTTTGTACTATTTATTTGGGCATGCTCACCCTCAGAGCAAAAACCTAACGTCCCTGATACTGAAACCACAGAAATTTCTTTAGGCTTTCTGGAGGCTCCTTCAGGATTTTCGATTGAAGAATTTTCTGACCAGGTTCCTGGTGCACGCCAGCTCGCAGTTAGTCCTTCCGGGGTTGTTTATGTAGGTACCCGACGAACTGGAGAAGATGGGAAAGTATACGCCGTTGTTGATTCTGACAATGATTTCAAAGCAGATACTGTGTACACTATTATTTCAGGATTGCGGATGCCAAATGGTGTCGCTTTCAGAGATGGAGACCTTTATGTAGCCGAAATAAGTAATATCTGGCGCTTTGAAGATATTGAATCCGATTTGGGAAATCCTCCTGAACCAACTTTATTGAGAGATGATTATCCAAGAGAAACCAGTCATGGCTGGAAGTATATTTCCTTTGGGCCAGATGGTAAGCTTTATGTGCCTGTGGGAGCACCATGTAATATTTGTAATAATGAAGAAGAGAACCCAATCTTTGCCTCTTTAACCCGAATTAACCCAGATGGTAGTAATCGTGAAATTGTAGCTCATGGAATTCGGAACACAGTAGGCTTTACCTGGCACCCCGAAACTCAGGAGTTATGGTTTACTGATAATGGCAGAGACTGGATGGGAGACAATATACCTCCCTGTGAACTCAATAAAATTACAGAAGAGGGTCAGCATTTTGGATTCCCTTACGTTCATGGAGCTTCTATCATTGATCCCGAATTTGGAGATACTGGAATAGAATCTGAAATAGATTTTATTAAACCTGTTCAGGAACTAGGACCTCATGTAGCACCTCTTGGAGTTATTTTTTACACTGGGGAAATGTTCCCTTCATCATACCAAAATCAGGCATTGATTGCCGAGCACGGTAGCTGGAATCGTAGCGAAAAAATCGGCTACCGAATCATGATGGTTACTTTCGACCATAACGGAAATCCTACTTCCTACAAACCTTTTATCACCGGATGGCTTCAAAGTGAGGAAGATATCCGGGGAAGACCGGTTTCTATTGTTCAACTCGCTGATGGTTCTTTGTTAATTTCTGATGATCATTCCGGTAAAATTTATCGGGTTACTTATCAAGCCTGATATGTATTCATAAGATTGAATATTGAACTGTTTGATGAAATCCTCGGTTTCTATTTTTGTATATTTGATCATAAAAGAAATTTAACCTGAAAAATTCTTCATGAAGAACGTTGTATTGATTCCCGGAGATGGAATTGGAACAGAAATAACAAGCTCAGTTACTACAATATTAGAAAAAGCAGGGGCAGAAATTAACTGGGTTGAACAAACTGCAGGTCTAACTGCCTACAAAGAAAAAGGGAACCCATTACCTGATGAAGTAATCGCTGCAATTGAAGAACATCGTGTTGCACTTAAAGGTCCGCTCACAACGCCTGTTGGCACCGGGTTCCGTTCAGTAAATGTTGCCTTACGACAAAAGTTTAACCTTTACAGCAACATTCGCCCAGCCCGCACTCTACCAAGTATTGATAGTCCCTTCAAAAATGTAGACATGGTTATTTTCCGTGAAAATACTCAGGGATTATACATTGGTAAAGAGCATTGGATTGAAGAAAAAGGGGATAAAAAACATGCAGAGAGTATTGCAGTAGTTACGCAGGAGGCAAGTAAAAAAATTATCACCGCAGCTTTTGAGTATGCGCGTGCCAATGGTCGTAAAAAAGTCACATTGGTTCATAAAGCTAATATTTTGAAGTTGACCACAGGTCTTTTTCTTGAAGTAGGTCGTGAAGTAGCTTCTGATTACTCAGATATCGAATTTGAGGATTTAATTGTCGACAATATGGCTATGCAAATGGTAATGCGACCCCAACGTTTTGACGTGGTAGTAACAACGAATCTTTTCGGAGATATCCTGTCAGATTTAGCATCCGGACTTGTTGGTGGACTTGGAGTTACTGGAGCCGCAAACATTGGAGATGATGCAGCCATGTTTGAAGCAGTTCACGGTTCGGCTCCGGATATTGCAGGACAAAATAAAGCAAATCCTCTTGCTCTCTTGTTTTCCGCATTGATGATGCTCGAACATATTGACCAGAAGCAAGTGGCTGAAAATATTCGAAAAGCAATCTACAAAACACTTGTTGAAAGAAAAGTGTATTGCACGCCGGATATTGGTGGAGAAGGAACTACTTCTACCTTTACTCAGGCTGTTTGCGATAACATTTAAAAATTTTGTATTAGAAAAGGCTACCTCGAAATCAGGTAGCTTTTTTTAAAGTTTTAATTAGCTAAAAATACTCATCAGCACTGAGCTGACAATGGTCATTATGATGGTGAAAGCTATCGCCCAACCAAAATTCTTGATCTTAAATCCATCAACAAACTCATCCACCAACTTTACTAAAAGTGCATTAACAACTAATGCGAATAAACCAAAAGTAATGATTGTAAATGGTAGAGCTAAAAAGTGGAGAATGGGACCTAAAAGAAAATTAGCTAGTGAAATACCTGCTGCCACCCAAACGGCACTCCAAAAGTTTTTTATTTCAACACCGCTCAATACTTTTGCGGTTATAAAAACGGATACACTGTTTATTAGCCAAGCCCAGATCATAATGATGGAATTTTGTTAAAAGTCAGTTTACCGCTACGAAGAACTTTCGATTTTGTTTACTTTCAATAAAAAAAGATGACCACTATTTTTTGTGAATTCCAGGAATTGAGTCTACATCAGCAATACGATCTGCTAAAACTCAGACAAGATGTTTTTATGATTGAACAGAATTGCCTATACAAGGATATGGACAACGCGGATCAAAAAGCACAGCATTTGCTTATGTATGACAATGAATCACTTGCTGCCTATTTACGGGTTTTTGCTCCCGGTATTAAATTTAAAGAAGCATCATTAGGAAGGATTGTTGTTAACCCAAAATATCGGGGCGGAGTTATTGGAAGAGACCTCATCAAAACTGGCATCAAAAAAACATTTGACTTGTATAAAGGCTCAGATATTCGAATTGAGGCCCAGGCAGCTTTGAAACAATACTATAACTCACTGGGATTTGTTGAAGAAGGAGATATATACATTGTTGATGATATTGATCACCTGCAAATGGTACTAAAGAATATTATTTAAATTCTTCCGCTTTGGCCTCAAGTAATGGTAAACTTATCTTCGTTTTATTAACCAACTCTTGAGTTAAGTTAGACACTTCATTTGTATACTCACCAGATTTTCCTATTGCCTCCAGCTTCTTAACTAACTCGTACATCTCGTTCAAACCCACATATTGAAGTGTAGGTTTAAGTTTATGACTTTCGGTTCCCAGAGATTTCATGTCTTTCTCTTCTACCGCCTCTCTTATCTTTATAACCTGTGATGGAATATCTTCGATGAACAGATTGAGCATCTCTAGCATCACATCTTTATCGCTGCCGGTAATATCTTCTAAATACGAAAGATCAATATTCAAAATTCCAGACTTTGTGTTTGATTAATAAATAAAAGTAAGGTTATTTCGATCAAACTTCTGTAAAATTTAATACATACAGTCTCACTATTAGGTTAAACAAGTAACCTAAGTTCAAACTTGTATTTTAGCTTAAGAGAGGTGGTTTCTAGCCAGTAAAAATTACTATTGTCACCAAAACCAATACAACAATCTTAAAGATAATGGTCTTCCAGTTTTTCATTACTTCCTTTCACAGAGAGATTTACACAGAGATGCAATGGAACTAAATTTTTTACCCAAAAACAAGTTATCCACAGCTTTTTTTTAGGCAGGAAAGGACTTTCCAAAATAGAAAGAACTCCATATAGTTAATTTTACTAGACTAGACCTAATAAATTTAATTATTAAATTTTACTCAACTGTAACACTTTTGGCAAGGTTTCTCGGTTGGTCCACATCACAACCTCTATTCACAGCAATATAATATGAGAGAAGTTGCAAAGGAATTACACTTAAAAGTGGGGAAAGAACATCCTCAGTTTCAGGAATCATGCAACTGAATTCTGCAAGTTCTTTCACTTCTTCATTAGAGGGCGAAGTGATAGCAATAATTCTTCCTTTTCTTGCCTTAACCTCTTCGACATTACTTACCATCTTATCATTGGTATGCTGCGTAGATGCAATTACTACTACTGGCATCATGTCGTCAATCAAGGCAATAGGTCCATGCTTCATTTCTGCAGCCGGATAACCTTCAGCATGGATATAAGAAATCTCTTTTAATTTAAGTGCTCCTTCCAGCGCTACAGGAAAACTGTAAGATCTACCGAGATACAAGAAATTGGGAGCATAAGTGAATAGGTTTGCAATTTTCTCAATCTCATTACTTTGCTTTAGAATCTCCTCAACCTGAGACGGAATTTTAGAAAGCGCTGTAATTATTCTTCTGGCATGAGCTTGATCGATAGCGCCTTTATGCTGAGCTAAACTCAAAGCAATCAGAGTTAACACGGTCACCTGTCCAGTAAAAGCTTTTGTTGAAGCTACACCAATTTCAGGACCTGCATGTAAGTAAACTCCTCCATCTGTTTCCCTTGCTATGGTTGAACCAACAACATTAACAATCCCCAGAACAGTAGCCCCTTTCTTTTTTGCTTCACGAAGTGCAGCTAAAGTATCTGCTGTTTCTCCACTTTGTGAAATTACAAGCAATACATCTCCTTCCCCAATTAATGGATCCTTGTATCTAAACTCAGATGCATATTCAACTTCAACAGGTGTTTTAGCTAACCATTCGAATAAATATTCACCTACTAAGGCGGAGTGCCAACTGGTTCCACATGCAGCTATAATTATTCTATTGGCATTTACAAGCTTATCCATAACTTTTGAAAGCCCACCAAGTGTAATCGTGCCGTCTTCTACATTCAAACGACCTCTAAGGCTATCAGAAATTGTCTTAGGCTGTTCGAAAATCTCTTTTAGCATAAAGAAAGGAAAGCCACTTTTTTCGATTTCTTCAAGACTCATCGCCAACTCATGGACTTCCTTTGAGAGCTCAATATCTTCAGCATTTAAAACCTGATACTCGTCCTTTTTTATAATTGCTAACTCTCCGTCATCCAGATAAACCACTTTGTCAGTATATTCAGCTACTGCCGAAGCATCAGAAGCAATTAGCATCTCTCCTTCTCCTACCCCGATTAGTAATGGCGATCCTTTTCTTGCAACAATAATAGTATCAGGATAATCAGCATGTAAAATTGCCAAGCCATAGGTGCCTCTGATTTGGGCTAATGCTAACTTTACTGCTTTTACAAATTCAATATTTGGATCTTTATCAATAAAACTCTCGATAAGCTTCGCTACTATTTCTGTGTCAGTTTCAGAATAAAACTCATATCCCTCTTCCTGAAGCTTATGTTTTAAAATATTGTAGTTCTCAATAATCCCATTATGAACTAAAGCGATTTTTCCTGAAGAACTAACATGTGGATGTGAATTAATATCATTAGGCTCACCATGCGTGGCCCAACGAGTATGACCAATAGCAATATTTCCAACTTCATCTTCAGCTATCAGACTTTCCAGTGCAGCAACTTTACCCTTACATTTTTTAACTGATAAAGAGCCATTCACTATTGCTATGCCAGCAGAATCATATCCCCGATACTCAAGTCTTTTCAGGCCTTTTATAACTACATCTTTCGCCTTATTACTGCCAACATACCCAACTATTCCACACATAATGCACTTTTTTGTTTAGAACTATATAGATCCGTTAAATTAATGTATTTTAATGCCAATCTTGATTAAAAATTCAATAGGTAAACATTTAAAATGCAACTTTGTTTCTTTAGCGATAAGATTGCAGATAATTTTCAACCACTCACACTAACACGTCCAGTATGGGACCTGAGGATAGGAATTCTTACCATTCGTGAAAAGTGGGAAAAAGCACTCTCTCCAACTCTTATAAAAGGGATTTTTAAACCCCATCTCCAGTCACTTTTTGATAACGAGCAAACTCTGAATGAAGATGATTGTATTTGGATCAACAGTCGTTATCTACCTAATAATGAGATAACAGACAGCCTCCTTAACCTACCAGAAAACTCTTTTTTGAAATCAGGAGATACAGTGATAGCTGCAAGAATCTCATCTTCTGATTCTAAAGTAATGCTTAAAAATAAGTCAATCGATATATCAGGATTGGAGCAAAAAGAGGCCAAATTCGATACAAATTCAATAATATATCTTTGGGACTTACTTTCGAAAAACGGTGAACAAATTAAAGTTGACATCGAAAGATTTGGAACTAAGCCACTGATTGACGAGTCGGTATTTATTAATTCAGTTTTCACTTTCCCAGAGAAAATTTTTATCGAAAATGGTGCCATTATTGAACCAGGGTGTATCTTAATGGCTGATAAAGGACCAATTTATATTGGTAAAAACTCAGTTATTGAAGCCGGGAGCATTTTAAAGGGTCCGGTTGCAGTGTGTGATGGTGCTACGATTAAGATGAGAGCAAGAGTGTACGATTCAACCACCATTGGTCCTGCTTGTAAAGTAGGCGGTGAAGTATCAAATAGTGTTTTTCATTCGTACTCAAATAAAGGGCATGATGGTTATGTCGGTAACTCTCTTATTGGTCAATGGTGTAATCTTGGAGCCGACACAAATACCTCAAATCTTAAAAATAATTATGGGAAGGTTCATCTTCATAATTGGAAAACTAAAAAACCCTACAGCCAAGGCCTACAGTTTTTGGGTACAGTGATGGGTGACCATTCAAAAACATCAATTAATACCATGCTTAATACCGGAACTGTTTGCGGAGTAAGTTCAAATATTTTTAGTTCTGATTTCCCGCCAAAATATATTCCGTCTTTTATGTGGGTTGGAGATGGAGACATTGAAACTTACCGGTTTGATAAAGCCATTGAGGCTATGGAAGCCATGATGAAGCGCAGGAATATTAAATTGGATGAGAACTACAGACAAATGATGGAATCTCTGTTTGAAAACAAAATTCCTTAACTCAAGCTACTGCTGGAACCTTTTAATTTTTTATTATCAAAAGTAATATTTGTTCTACCATTTTCTTCATCCACAGTTAGGATTGCCCCTATCTGTCTGGCAAGTACTTCTATAATTTCACTAAATTTATCAGCCTCTTGAAGTTTTAGAATTACTTTGGCGAGTGTTGATTCTCCAATTGTAATGGTAACATCATTTTCATTTTCTGAAGTCGACAAATACATATCCTCATTAGGAGTAAAATCATCTGGATTATCCAGACTTAACACCTTAAACATCAATTCACTAATTAGTAGTGAAAATGGAACTGCAATATTAATATTAAAAGTGACGGGGCTTTCAGGACGATGGATATTAACTACTGGCTTCATCTTTACTTTTTCAATATAACTCACCTCAATAATTTGTTCTAAGACATCTAATACATTAATGTTTGAAAATGACCCGAGTTGATATACTGTTTCATGAACAATCGCTATGGACTTAATCCGGAGTATATTAGCCGAAATAATTTGGTCTTTGTTATCAGAAGTGGAAACTCCTAATTGCTCCAGCTGAAGGAAACTTGAAATAAGTGCCAGATTATTTTTCACCCTGTGATGCACCTCTCCTACCAGCACTTCTTTTTCATTCAGTAGATTACTTAATTCCTCGTTTTTTGTAACGAGTTCTTTCCTTGCCAAATTTTCGCTATAGGCATTTGATATTATGCCCGAAACCGATTTTAATAATTTGTCTTCCGAGATTGTCCATTTACGGTTATTTCTCACTTCATCAAAACCAATAAAGCCTATAAATTCGTCGTCCATCTGTACGGGGTATACAATTATCGCTTTGATATTCTGAGGTTTAAGAATTTCTCTAATATCTACTGGTAAATCCTCAATATTAGAAGCGTAAACACTACCTTCTTTTATTAAATATGGCTTCCATGAAGGGATATCATCCAAATAAGATACATTTTGAAGTTCCTGAATCTGAGGCTCTACTCCTTCCGCAGACCACTCATACGTGTTTTTACAATACTTTCCATTATTAAAATCTTCGAACATGTATACCCTAGAGACATCTGTCATTTTACCCAGGACTTCCAGTGCATAATTTATTTTGGAATCAAAGCTTTCCGATGAGTTAAATCTGATCGATATTTCTGCTAATGCTTCCTGAAATTTCAAATTCCCTGCTAACTCAAACAGTGTATTATCTAACTTTTGCTTATCAGTACGCTCATTTAATACTCTTCTTATTGCAAAAGGAAGTCGCTTTAAATTACCTTTTGTAAGCACATCATTCGCTCTATTCTTGAGCAATTTCAGCTCCATCTCTTGTGTGATTGAACCGGATAAAGTAATAAATGGAGTATTAGGCATATTTTGCTTCGCAAATTCAAGCGCTTCATCTCCATTAAATGTACGCAAGTTGAAATCCGAAATAATGAGATCTGGCTCCCATCCTAATACTAATTCCTCAAACTCAGGTTTAGTTGATACAATTTTAATCACCAGTGGTTGGTCAAAATGACGTAACTCACGAATCATAAGCTCTGCATCCAGCTCAGAATCTTCTAACACGAGTAATTTAATTTTACCGCTCATAGACCATCTTTATGGTTTCTGATTCAACAATACCCAATAAAGCCCGATTTCGGCAACAGCACGTGTAAAACTATCAAAATCAACAGGTTTTACAATAAAGCTGTTCACGCCTAATTTATAGCTCCTTACCACATCGCGTTCTACTTTGGATGAAGTAAGAATAACAACTGGTAGGTTCCTAGTCTCTTTATTTTCACGAATCTTTTTTAGTACTTCCAGTCCATCTACTTTGGGCATTTTTAAATCAAGGAGAACTACCTTCGGTTGGTTTTTAATACTTCTTTCTTCAAATTTACCTCTGCCAAAAATGAACTCTAATGCTTCCTCTCCATTACTAAGTCTTACAATATTATTGGTAATATTATTTTTTTTGAGTGCCCTCATAGATAGCTCTGCATCCTGATCGCTATCCTCAACTAAAAGTATTTCTACAGTTTTATCTTCTTTCATTTATATCTGCTCTCTGTTCAATTTGATGGTAATGAGAAATAAAACGTAGAACCTTTATCAAGTTCGCTTTCCGCCCAAATTTCTCCACCATGTTTGGTTACTATTCTTCTTACTATTGCTAATCCCACACCGGTACCTTCAAACTCATTCAAAGAATGTAATCGCTGAAACACCCCAAATAATTTGTCATGGTATTTCATATCGAAACCGGTACCATTGTCTTTAATACTAAATACTACCCTGTCCTCTTTCTCAATTGATGACACCTCTATCATTATTTCCTTCTCTTTTGAGGAATACTTAACCGCATTCGAAACTAAATTAGTCACTACTTGCTTTAATAAAGATAAATCTCCTTTTACATCTGGTAGTTGGTCTATCTTAAAATTAATATTCAGGTCTTTGTGATGAAGAGAAACTTCGCTTGTTATTTCTTTGAACACATCCTGCATTATCACTTTACCTTTCTTAAGCTCTTTTCTACCCAGACGTGAGAACTCTAAAATATCATCGATTAATTGCCCCATTTTGATTCCACTGGATTTAATAATTCCAAGTAATCTGAGACCTTCTTCATCTAAAGAATCCCTGTAATCTTCCTCTAAGATATCTGCAAATCCATTTATCGAACGAAGTGGAGCACGTAAGTCATGGGATACTGAATAACTAAAAGCTTCAAGCTCCTGATTGGCTTTATTTAGTTCTTCTGTTCTTTTTTCGACCTGGTGTTCGAGAACCTCATTCAGGTTTTCCAACTGCTCCTGATATTTTACCTCGTTAGTGATATCAGCAGTGTACATAATCATTCCGCCTACTTCACCCGGTTCATCATACCAAGGAAGAAGTTTCCAGCTAATCCACTGAATTGAACCGTCTTCCCTTATAAACTTGCTTCTGGGATTAGAGTTCTCACTACCTGAGAGTACATCTTTATGTATATCCAGCCAGTCAGGCATCTTTCTTATTTCCGGAAACAAATCGTAATGGCATTTTCCAATGATATTATCATCTTTAATACCATATTCTTCATACCATTTATTACTTGCGGCTATGTAATTCATATCTTTATCAAGCATACCAACTGCAACCGGTGCCTGATTGATAAATGTCTGGAGCTGTTTTTCACTTAATTTCAGTAATTCTGTTTTACTGATAATCTCATTTTCCAGTTCTTTTCTTTCAGTAATATCACGCCCTTCAGGAACCAGATAAACTACATTTCCTTCCTCATCAAATATTGGAATAATTGAGAAATCTATGGTAATTACTTTTCCACCAACACCTACCACATCAACATCATAGCGAATAAATTCTCCTGAGGCTGCTCTTTTAATTGCATCTCTTAGTTGTTGATTTATCTCCTCACTTAAAGACCACCATGGCGCATCAGCAAAATTTAATCCTCGGGCATCTTCCATAGTAAACCCACCAAAATCAAGTGCCGACTTGTTGGCTTCGATTAGAGTACCGTCCGGTTCTAGCAAGCCGGTAAAGTTAAAGGTGTTATCGAATATACTTCTAAATACTAGCTCTGCCTGTTGTTTATCTTCAATGGCTCGTCGTTCCTTATCAACATCCATGAACAAGCCTCTTAATGCTGTTAACTCACCATTTTCGAATACTGGAAATCCTATAGCACGAACCCAGACTTCGTTTCCTAAGGCAGTTACAAGAATACATTCTACGTTCCACGATTCTTTATTCTCTATAGCATTATCTATCGCATTTTGAATCACCGGGCGATAATCTTCCCGATAATAATTAATCCCATCTTCCACTTTTATTTCTACCCCGGATGGAACTTCATGGATTTTGTAAACCTCGTCTGACCAATGGGCAGTCATAGTCTGCAGATCTACTTCCCACGTACCAATTTTGGCGACCTTCTGAATTTCTGAAAGTTCAGTTAATGCTTTTTCTAACTCGGTCTTTTGGATGCGCAGCATTTGCTCATCACTGGATAACTGAGCTTCAAGTTGCTTTTTTTCCTCAATATCAATAATAGAACCCACCATTCGAATTGGTTCACCGTCATAACCCCAGCTTGCCTGACCTACTGTCTCAAACCATCTGTAGTTACCCTTTTTTGTTTTCATCCTGATTTCGAGTTTATATCTCTTCTTTTTCTCAAGATGAAATTTCACTGCTTTTTCAACTTTTTCGCGATCATCGGGGTGTAATAAATCGTAAAGAAAAGTTCTATATGAGGCTTGTATTTCCCCTTTTTTATAGCCAAGCAATGAATAAAATTTTTCTGACCACCACTCGGTTCCATCCGGTATGTACCAATCCCAAATCCCGGCATTTATAGCTTCAATAGAAAGGTCGAATCGTTGTGTGGATTTAAATAGTTCACCTTTTGAAAGCGTAACCTCTTTGATGGTATTTTCAAGCTCCTCATTTTCTTCATCCAATTCATCATAAATTGGTTTGAAAATGAACAGAAACTCCCAAATAAGTACCAGCATGGAAAAAAACGCCAGAAACATTTCTAAATAAATTAAGCGTCTGACTCTATCTTGTGAATCCCGCTCAAAAGTATTAACAATGGTATCCATCATTGGAAGGAACTGGCGCTCATTTTCAAGAATTAATTCTAAACTCCCAGCTAATTCTTCATTTGATCTAGCAGAAAGTATCGCTTCAGAAATGATTTCCTGTGATATATCTAATTGATCGAATAGTGACTGTATTTCTTCATTTTGAAGTTCGGGCAACCCTAGTTCTGGATCCCCTTCCTGTAAGCCTTCATGCACTTGATCCCATAGCCTTGTAGTCTTTTTCAGAGAATCAAGCTGCGCTTCCTTTTCAATCGTTTGATATGCTTCTTTTGCGATTTTCTGACTCAGCATTCGCTGCCGGCCGGCAAGATTAATCACCGTAGCATCAAACTTCTGTTCACTCAGGATACGCTGAATTAAAAACTGATTAAAAAGTGTGAGCACTATAACTGTAGATAACCCGATCAGGTACGCACTTTTTTTAGAGAATTTTTTCCCCGACTTATTGCTCATTAAATTGACTAACTTCTTGGGATTAAGCCTTTCCAGTATTCACATACTATTAAAAGCCAAGGCATTAAGATTTAAACTAACATTAAAACTTTCTAACAAAAGAAACGGAACCCGTTATTAATAAGCAATAATTTACATTAGTTTACATTTCAATTGGGTTAATACTTATTAATAATTATCGACTTAAAGAATTCTTCGGGTAGTTAGGTAAGCATCGGCCCAATAGCGTTCCTGCAAGCCGGATATCATTACCCCAGAACTGGTTGAAGCATGCAGAAACTGTTCGTTGTTAATCATTACTCCCACATGATAAGAATCCCTCCCTGTTTTAAAGAACACCATATCTCCCAGCTTGATTTTATTCCTTCTCACCGAAGAACCTTCTTTCATCTGTTCACGAGTATTTCTGGGTAAGTCCATTTCAAAATAATCGGCGAACACAATCTGCATAAATGATGAGCAATCTACCCCATTATAACCTGAGCCTCCCAACACATAAGGAACTCCTTTCCAATCTTTGTAGGCTTGATCCAGAGAAGATTTGATCGCTCTTTCACCTCTGGAAAGCCTGCCCGTATTAACTTCAGGTTCGGGAACTCGTGTTGCAGCAATGGCAACCTGGATCGTTTCTTTCTTTTTTCTCTCTTCCCAAGGAATCGTCCCCCTCTTTACCATTCCACATGAGGACGCTAAAATTCCAAACAATAGTACCAACGTAAAGCTGCGAATCATGTATTTAATTTGTTTCTAAAAAATAACGTACCGAATGCCTATTTTCAAAGGAATACTTAAGAAAGTTGTGATAGAGAATCAGAAGGAATGAATTTACTTGTTAATATCGATCATATAGCTACCCTTAGAAATGCCCGTGGAGAAGGATATCCTATTCCTGCAGAAGCCGCAAAAATTTGCGAAGAAGCAGGCGCTCACGGAATTGTATTCCACCTACGTGGGGATCGAAGGCATATCATGGATCATGATGTTGAAGCTCTCAAAGAAACCGTAAAAGGCACTCTCGATTTTGAGATGGCTGCGACAGATGAAATGCTTGATATCCTCAAAAAAACGAACCCTGATTTGTGTACGTTGGTACCAGAGGGTCGTGAGGAACTTACCACTGAAGGTGGACTCAACATGTCTGTGGTTTTCGATGATTTTAAAGAGAGAGTGTTTCCATCTATACGGGAAACAGATATCGAAATCTCTCTTTTCCTTGACCCTAACCTAGAGGATATTAACTTAGCTTTTGAACTTGGAAGTGATGCCGTTGAACTACATACAGGCACCTTTGCAAATGCTTCTACTAATAAAGAACGTATCATTGAATTAAAAAGATTGAAAGAAGCGGCTTTACAAATTCATGAGCTCGGAATGAAAGTAAATGCCGGTCATGGCCTTAATCTCGAAAATCTACCTGTTTTTCTGGATGTAGTTCCACATTTGAATGAAGTAAGTATTGGCCACGCTTTAATTAGCAAATCATTATTCCTGGGACTCCCCAAAACGGTAAAAGCATATTTAGAAATTATGAGTATTTATGAGGATGTAAAGTGAGCGATACCCCGCACAAATCAGGTTATGTAGCGATTGTTGGAAAACCTAATGCAGGTAAATCTACGTTAATGAACCAGATTCTGGGAACTAAGCTTTCCATTACGACGCACAAAGCTCAAACAACCCGACATCAAATTGTAGGTATTCACTCTGAGGAAAACGCTCAGGCTATTTTTCTGGATACACCCGGCATCATCAACCCAAAATATGAGCTGCAAAAAGCGATGATGCGCTTTGTAGAAAAAGCTGAAAAGGATGCGGATATCATTCTTTTTATTGTTGAAGTTTCAGAGAATAATATTCCTGATTATGCATTTGATGAACTTCGAAGATTTCAGAAAAAAGTAATTCTTGTCATCAACAAAGTAGATTCTGAAGAACAGGAAGTAGTAAATCATTTAAGTGAATTTCTGAATTCCAGGTTTAAGTTTACTGATACTGTCTTTGTATCAGCACTAAACGGACAAGGAGTAAAAGGTTTACTTGAAACCATTGTTGATCAACTTCCAAAAGGTCCCCCCTTCTATCCAAAGGATGAATTGAGTGAACACCCTGTTCGGTTTTTTGCATCCGAATTAATTCGTGAGCAGTTATTTCTTCAGTATCATGAAGAGCTTCCTTACTCGGCAACAGTTGAAGTAATTCAATATGAAGAACGCGAAGATTTAGATTATATCAACGCCGAAATTATCGTGAACCGAATGTCACAAAAAGGGATGATTATTGGCAAAGGTGGGCGAGCTATAAAACAGCTCGGAACTGAAGCACGTAAATCGATTGAAAAGTTTGTTGATCGCAAAGTCTTCCTCGACCTTCATGTCAAAGTCCGGGATAAGTGGCGCGAAAATGAAAATATGGTCCGGAACTTAGGATACCGTTAATCAATTAAAAATATAAACTTAACTCTTTTTTTTCCTAAATTTTTAAACCTAAAAAAAATTTTCACTCACTGTTGCATCAAAGTTCTTCTCGCTCCAATGCTCTGCGTTGGAGCAAGAAGGTTACGACGCAGAGCATCGTAACCAGATAAAATGAAAAATTTGGTTCGGAATTTGGGGTATCGCTAGTCATTGATAAAATTTGATTTAAATAGTATTATTTTCTTAAAATTTATGCTCCCAAAAAAATATTTTGAAAGGGTATTGCATCAAAGTTCATCATCCCGTAAGCTTTAAGCAATGAAATTTTCAAATCAACATATCTCTTTTACTCTCGCATGCTGTTGCATGTGTATGTGCTCAATGTGCACATCCTAAGGGCGAGATATAAATAGTTTTAAAAAACATTAAGCCCTTTTGAATGCAATATCAGAAGGGCTTTTTTGTTGGAGTTAGTTTCAGCGTTCTTTAAAAACATATTGCATTCTCATTAAGAAAGGTGGAGGGATCAGGTCCTACGAAGCCTTGGCAACCGTCCGAATTAACATTCGGGAAAGGTGCTACATCCTGCTCAATGTTTGCTAAGCCGGCATTGGGGAAAATGAGTTCGATAGATATTTGGTATAAAAGCCTCGTTCGAATTCATTTTGACGAGGCTTTTTTTATGACAACGAATTTTAATTATCACTCACATAACCAACCAAAATCATGAGCAACGAATTAACCGAAAGAACACTCAAATTTGAAACCCTGCAACTTCATGCAGGTCAGCAACCAGATCCAACTACCGGCTCACGTGCCGTTCCGATCTACCAGACAACTTCTTATAACTTTAACGATTCAGATCATGCTGCAAACCTGTTTGCTCTTCGTGAATTCGGAAATATTTATACTCGAATCATGAATCCAACTTCGGATGTTTTTGAGCAGCGTATTGCTGCTTTGGAAGGAGGAGCCGCTGCATTAGCTACATCATCCGGACAGGCTGCACAGTTTATTGCTATTACAAATCTGGCGCAGAAAGGAGATAACATTATCTCAACTCAAAATTTGTACGGTGGAACGTATAACCAGTTTAAAGTTACAATCCCTCGTTTGGGAATTGATGTTCGATTTGCAGCAGAAGACACTGTTGAGGAATTTGAAAAACTAATTGATGACGACACCAAAGCATTCTACGTGGAATCCATCGGAAACCCACGAGGTAATGTCGCTGATTTTGAAGGGCTTGCTAAACTGAGCGAGAAATATGGAATTGCTCTTGTTGTAGACAATACGTTTGGCGCCGGTGGTGCTGTAGTTAAGCCATTACAACATGGAGCAAATGTTGTTACTGCTTCTGCTACAAAATGGATTGGCGGACATGGAACTTCTATCGGAGGAGTGATTGTGGACGGAGGAAACTTTAACTGGGGCAATGGCCGGTATCCATTATTCACTGAGCCTTCTCCTTCTTACCACGGATTGAACTTTTGGGAAGTATTTGGAACGGATGGACCATTCGGGAATATCGCTTTTGCAATACGTGCAAGAGTTGAGGGGCTTAGAGATTTGGGTTCTTCTCAATCTCCATTTAACAGCTTCCTTCTTCTTCAGGGTCTGGAAACTCTATCTCTCAGAGTTGAGCGACATAACGAAAATGCACTGAAATTAGCCGAATGGTTAAAAGAGCAGGATGCAGTGGAGTGGGTAAACTTCACCGGACTTCCTGAGCATGAATATCACGAGCGAGCTAAAAAGTATCTCACTCCTGGACACTTTGGTTCTGTTCTCACTTTCGGTGTGAAAGGAGGGTTCGATAATGCAAAGTCTTTCATAAACAATGTTAAGTTGGGAAGTCACCTTGCAAATGTTGGGGATGCTAAAACACTGTTAATCCACCCTGCATCAACTACACATCAACAGTTGAATGATGAAGAACAAGCTGCCAGCGGAGTAAAACCGGATCTTATCCGTGTATCTGTTGGTATCGAACACATCGATGACATTATCGAAGATTTCGAAAAAGCTTTTGAAGCTGCTGCAGTGCTTTCTTGAAATTTAAAAAAACAGCCTTTGAAGTCATCCTGAAGATACCTTCGAAGGATCTAACCAGATGCCCAACAAGATTCTTCGCTTTCGCTCAGAATGACAAATTGAGAAAATAAAAAAAGGATGCGAGGTCTAGCCACCCCGCATCCTGTAAAAAAACATCCGCAGAAATTCTGCAAACGATTCTACAACACTAAAATAGAAACACAATGAGTACTATAACAACTGAAATAAACACCATCGATCAAAAATTAAACGAGACCATCTCGAATGTGATCAATCATGTAAAAGAAAATCCAACAGCAAAAGATGTAACCTTCTCGGTAGATTCAAAGCTGGAAAAAGGATTTCGATCTGAAATCAATGTCCGGGATTTTCAATTCATCGTTGATGAGCCTGAAAGCCTGGGGGGAGAAAATGAAGCTCCTAACCCGGTTGAGTATGTGCTTGGAGCACTGGCATCCTGCCAGGAAATTGTAATTAAGGCTTACGCTGGTCAACTCGGAATCGATTTGAAATCAGTTAAAGTGGAAGCATCCGGAGATCTTGATCTCCAGGGGTTTTTCAATCTCTCAGATGAGCGTCCTGGCTTTAACAACGTTCGATACAAAACTGTGATCTCAACCGATGAAACAGATCCTACTAAGCTTCAGCTTTTAAAGAATTTTTCCATCGATCGATGCCCTGTATTAGACATCATTGCTAATCCGGTTCCAGTGAACGGTGAAGTGGTGTATGTTAGTTAGAAACTCACTCACTCATTGCAAAATCAATGAGCGACACAACAAAGTTCGGCAAGACCATTCACTCCGGTTTTGTCGTTCTTTGTTTTAATTTAAACTCAACTATGAGCAAACTTAAGAAGCACTCATTTTCAAATAGCTTTACAACCGAATCCGGTTTTACATTCGATCAGCCAGAAGTAGCCTATCATACCTGGGGTACTCTTAATGAAAGAAAAGACAATGTAATTCTGGTGATTCATGCCCTTACCGGAAACTCCAATATCGAAGATTGGTTTTCCGGTTTTTTTGCTGAAAGCAGCCCTGTAAATCTTGATAAGCATTTCGTGATTTGCATGAATATTCCCGGAAGTTGTTATGGTTCGCTGAATCCTTGGAGTATCAATCCCAAAACCGGAGAACCATATCGAGGAGAATTCCCTGTATTCACGGTTAGGGATGTAGTGCGATTTCAGCAACTCCTTCTTAACCATCTTGGAATAAATAAGATCGAACTTGTGCTTGGCGGTTCTTATGGAGGTATGATTGCCCTTGAATTTATCTTGATGGATGAACGTATCAAAAGCGCCTGTCTGGTAGCAATGGGTAAAGCTCACTCCCCCTGGGCTATCGGAATTAGTCATGCACAGCGAATGGCATTATATGCCGATCCTAAATGGAATGATGGTTTTTACGAGAAAAATGATCCTCCAGCCGATGGACTTGCAGCTGCACGAGCTATGGCTATGATTACTTATCGAACTCCTCAAAACTATGAGGAAAAATTTGGAAGAAACTACAATTCCGGGAAATCGCTTTTTGAAGTAGAATCGTATCTCCAATACCAGGGACAGAAATTGGTTGATCGGTTTGATGCACTTACCTACGATCGCCTCACAAAATCGATGGACACCCATGATGTATCAAAAGGCCGGGGAAGTTTTGAAAAAGTACTGAAGAAAATTGAAATTCCAGTTTTAGTAATGGGAATAGATTCAGATAAACTTTACCCCACTTCTGAACAGAAAGAAATGGCAGAACTTATTCCTCAATCAGAGTATCAGGAAATCCAATCTCCTTTCGGACATGATGCATTCCTGATTGAATTCGAGCAGATTAATGAGCATTTAACCACCTTCATAAAAAATAAAAGAGCTTCGAAATTACTTTCTTAATAGTAAAATTTTCCGATTCATTTTCTAATAAAAAAATATTACTCTGTTTTTCATTAGATAAATGATTCCTTATGAAAATCTTACTTGTTTATCCTGAAATGCCTGTTACCTGCTGGACCATGGATCAGGAAATCCAGCTAGGAGGCTATAAAGCTTTATTCCCACCTCTTGGTTTGTTAACAGTTGCCGCCCTTTTGCCTGAAGAATGGGAAAAAAAGCTGATCGACATAAATGTAGAGCCTCTGAAAGACCAGCATATAAAAGAAGCGGACTATATTTTTATAGGTGGAATGAATGTCCAGGAAGTTTCGATGAGAGAGGTTATAAGCAGAGCGAAAAGGCTTAATAAGCCTATCGTAGCCGGAGGACCTTTATTGACGCACGAACATGAGCGTTTTCCGGAAATCGATCATTTTATTTTAAATGAAGCAGAAATAACCCTTCCATTATTCCTTAAAGATTTAGAAGACGGTACCCCAAAAAAAATATATACTACCACCGAATTTGCCGATGTGCATAAAACCCCTCTTCCACTCTGGCATTTAGCAAAGTTGGATAAATATGCTGCAGCACTGGTTCAATACTCAAGAGGTTGTCCATATATGTGCGACTTTTGTGATGTTACTTCCCTGTTCGGGAGAAGACCAAGAACAAAAACAGCACTCCAAATTGTTCGTGAACTTGATAGCATACCAAATCTCGACTCCTTCAATATTGTATTTTTTGCTGACGACAACCTTATTGGAAACAAAAAACTGGTAAAAGAAGATTTACTTCCGGAACTCAAAACCTGGCAGGATCAGCGGGAGAAAAAAGTTTACTTTACTACTCAACTTACCATCACATTAGCAGATGATGAAGAGATGATGGATAAAATGCTTCAAGCCGGCTTTGGTACTGTTTTTATAGGTCTGGAGACCCCAGACGAAGATACTTTAGCTCTTTGCCGTAAGAAGCAAAATACAAAACGAAATCTTGTAGATAATATCAAATACCTTCAAACCCGGGGATTTGAAGTTATGGCAGGCTTTATCCTTGGATTCGATAATGACGACGAAGGTGTGTTTGACCGTCAGATAGAATTTATACAGGAAACTGCCATTGTAATGGGGATTATTGGATTACTTAATGCCCCTCCCGGGACCGAGCTACATGAAAGAATGCAGAAAGAAAACAGGCTGCTTGATCAAAACTGGTTCTTTGAAGGAGCAACAAATATTATCCCAAAAATGGACACAAAAGTACTTATGGATGGGTTTAATCGTACGGTTAATTACCTATACAAAGGAGAAGCTTTCTATAATCGGGTTATAAAGTTTCTGGAGATGTATGAAAGACCTGAGATTCATAGAAACTCCAAAAAGGTGATTCCTCCATATATTTTAAAAGCTATCTCCAAAGCGATATATCAATTGGGTATAAAAAGTCAGGATCGCAAATATTTCTGGAAAACGGTAGGCTGGTGTCTGAAAAATAAACCTTATTTAACGGATTTTGGGGTCCAGTTATATGCAAGAGGACTGCATTTCCAAAACGTATATGATGATAATGCGCGCAAAGCTGACCGCTTATTGGAAGAAATGAAATTGAGAGAAAAACGAAATCTTTCTATTACAGACAACGAAATCAATCAGATTCTGGCAGAGGTTTCTTAAATGGGAAAAAATTATACCATGAAGTTTTTAACTGGAATAATACTTTTTTCCCTTTGCATTTTTGAAATCTCAAATGCTCAGCAACGATCTCGGGCCAGAGATTATGGTATAACACCAGGAATATTAACACCCGGCAAACTCAACGCAATCACTGATGTTGACGGAGTGCTTGTAGGACACACAACACTGATCGAAGATGAGAATATCAGAACCGGTGTGACTATGATTCTTCCTCATGGAGGAAACCTATTCAGAGACCGCGTACCGGCTGCGGTATATGTAGGTAATGGGTTCGGAAAGGCAGTTGGTTTCACACAAATTGAAGAACTGGGAGAAATTGAAACTCCGATTGGTCTTACGAATACTTTGAGTATCCACACTGTTGCGAATGCAATTACGGATTACAGCCTAAAACTTCCCGGTAATAAAATGTACGCTCAGTGAACCCAACCGTAGGTGAGACTAATGATGGGTACTTAAATGACATACGTTCGAGAGCTATTGGCTTCGATCATGTGTATGAAGCTCTCGAAAATGCTTCCTCAGGATTAGTGGAAGAGGGTTCTGTCGGGGCGGGTACCGGAACCAGGGCTTTAGGATTTAAAGGAGGTATCGGTACTTCATCCCGCATACTTCCAGAAGAATATGGTGGATATACGGTAGGAGTTTTGGTTCAATCTAATTTTGGCGGTGTCCTTACTATTGACGGAGCTCCTGTTGGTGAAGAACTTGAGAATCACTACTTATCAGATATTGTTCCTTATAATGTAGATGGCTCCGTCATGATTATTGTAGCTACGGATGCGCCTATTACCTCGCGGAATTTAGAAAGACTTGCCAAGCGGGCTTTTCTTGGAATAAGCAGAGTGGGAGGTTTTACTTCCAATGGAAGTGGTGATTACATCATTGCATTCTCAACTCATGAATCCGTCCGAAATAATCTGGACGAAAGAAATCCAATCCGTGAAATTTCAGAATTAGATAATAACAGAATGACTCCCCTCTTTCTGGCAGCAGTAGAAGCTACCGAAGAAGCCATCCTCAACTCTTTATTTATGGCAACCACAGTTTCGGGGCATCGGGGAATACAAGAAGCCCTTCCTATTGATCAAGTTCTTCCGATTCTGAAAAAGTATTCTGTTATCGACTAAGCCATCCTTTTGTAGCGTTTCTGTTAGTATTATCCAGATACCTCATATTCAATATGATATAAAGTATCTGTATATCTCAATCAGCCTATATCAAATTTTGAACTCAGAAATCCTCTGATTTCAGCCTGAAAAATTAATTTTGCATTCAAAGTGGAAAGTTCTTGACACATTATGGGAAATTAGGGTACATTGTGGAGTGATGTGGGAGACAGTGGGGACTTTCTCTTTTCTGATCAAATTAGCAATCTAAATTCACGTAGCGGGAATCGTGTATAGTTTTAAAGGCCAATACGAGCATAGTGTAGATGAGAAAGGACGTATTTCTTTCCCTGCCAAAATGCGTAAAGTGCTCAGCCCATCCGCACAAGATCGGTTCGTCGTGGTACGTGGATTAGAAGGTTGCCTCTATTTATACCCCGAAAATGAATGGCAAAATGTAGAAGACGCCCTGTCTCAGGCCAATAACTTTACCCGCTCTGGTCGCATTGCCAAACGTAATTTCCTCCGCTATGCAGAAGATGTAGCGCTCGATAAGCAAAATCGTATCGCCATTCCCTCCGACCATTCTGCCTTTGCTGGCATCAGCTCTAAAGCTGTTTTTATTGGGATGGGACAATACATCGAAATCTGGTCCCCTGAAAAATTAAACGAGGCTGACGAAAACCTCGATCCGGATGCATTTGAAGAAATTTTTGAACAAGTGATGGGAGGCGGCTCACAAACCGATGCTGATTAATATGACTACATATTATGAGCATATCCCCGTAATGCTTCAGGAATGCATGGATGGTCTGGCCATTCAGCAAGACGGCATTTATATAGACGGCACCCTTGGCGGTGGCGGGCATTCCAAAGAAATTTTATCCCACTTAGGAGAGAACGGACAACTTTTTGCTATAGATCAGGATGATGAAGCTATCGCTGCAGCAGCATCACGAATTGGAGACGATCCCAGATTTAACATATTAAAAGGAAACTTTGGCTACCTGACTACCCTTCTACCTCCCCAAGTACAAGGTCAGGTAGCCGGAATCCTTTTAGATCTAGGAGTTTCAACCCATCAGATAAAAGAAGCCGAGCGTGGCTTTAGTTTTCAGGAAGATGGTCCTCTGGATATGCGTATGGGAAACCTTACCGGTGTATCTGCATATCAGGTGGTTAATAATTATGAGTACGAACAGCTACGTGATGTAATTTTCCATTATGGAGAAGAAAGAGCTAGTCGACAGATTGCAAAAGCTATAATCAATGCGCGTCCGATTGAAACAACCGGAGAGCTTAAAGCTGCTGTGGCTGAAGTAATCAAAGGAAAGTTCCAGGTAAAATCACTGGCACGTGTTTTTCAGGGAATCCGAATTGAAGTAAACCGTGAGCTGGAAATGCTAAAGGATGTACTTACTCAATCACTTGAGGTTCTTAAACCTGGTGGGCGATTGGTTGTTATGTCCTATCACTCTCTTGAAGACCGCATTGTTAAACGATTTTTTAAAGCAGGTAATTTAGAAGGCAAGCTTGATAAAGATTTTTACGGAAACGTCATTTCCCCACTTCAACCGATAAACCGACAGGTTATCACCCCTTCTGAAGATGAGGTTTCCAAAAACCCCGCAGCCCGAAGCGCTAAACTCCGGGTCGCAGAAAAAACCAACGGAGGCGGTTCATGATGGTTCAATCCCCGCTTAAGCGCCAACAAGTGAAGCCAAACCTCCGAAAAGTCCCTAAACCTGACATAACACCCTCACCCCCTTTAGCCAAAAAGGCCAGAGGAAAAAAAGTCAGCAAGGCTTCATCCGGAAGTATTGGTTTCCCAAAAATCAAACCCGGAAAAGTAATCCTTGCTGCAATCATTATAGGGGTGTTTGGTTTTGCCTACTTAACTCATGTTTTTGCCACGCAAAAGCTGTTACAGGAAGTGCAAGCTTTAGAGCAGGAATACAATAAAGCCCGTCAAATGCATGATGAATTAAAGCTGAGGTACGACCGAATGGTTGGACCTGCTGAGATTTATCAAAAAGCAAAAGAGCAGGGCTTCATAAATGGCGGCCCGGTCGACAAAGTAATCACCGTTAAAGAATGATTGAGCACAGAACCGCCATATTAAGCCGGATGTTCATCGTACTTGGATTACTTTTCCTCTTACCATGTGCATTAGCCTTTCAGCTATTTCGCATTAACTATGTGGAAGGTGAAGGGTTACGCGAACTTTGGAGCCAGCAAGCTATTGATTATATCCCAATCCCTGCTCAGCGTGGGAATATCTATGATCAAAACGGAACGTTGCTAGCAACTAATGCAACCGATTACCAAATCGCACTCGATCCAAAAATTAAAGGACTCACCCGCGATCAGATAATTCAGCTAACCAGAAAAATGGCTGAAGTAACTGATCAAACTGCCTCTTATTACCTCGATAAGATCGACTCTGCACCTTCCCGCTCCCGTTATGTAGTTCTAGGTAAGAACCTTTCCGGAATTGCAAAGGACGAAATAAAAGCTCTTGGAATTAAAGGAGTGATTGTTGAAGAGAACTTCCGAAGAAAATATACTTTTGGAACACTCGCGGCTCATTCACTTGGTTTCGTGAATCATAATATGAATGGACGAACTGGCATTGAGTCATTCTACAACACAGAACTTAAAGGAGAAGACGGAGTTCGTCAGGTTCGTAAAGATCCTTTCAACAGAGTTTTTGAGTATGTTGGAGCCCCAAAAAAGTTGCCACAGGATGGATATTCACTTCATACTACTATTGATGCCTACATCCAGGCTATTCTGGAAGACGAATTAAAAACCGGAGTTGAAAAACATCAGGCTAATTATGGAACCGGTATTATTCTGGATCCTAAAACGGGCGCCATCAAAGCGCTGGCTAACTATCCTACCTTCGATCCTAACTTTCCAGGTAATGAAGATGATATCAACCGACGTAACTTCGCTGTTTCTGATATGGTTGAGCCTGGCTCCACTTTTAAGCTTGTAACTGCTATTGCAGCTGTAGAACAACGTAAAGTTGATTTCGAAGAAATTTTTGAAACCCCTGAAAGTGGCGAAGTAGTCATTCATGGCTTAACCCTCCGGGATCATGACCCACTTGGTAATATGGATTTTGCCAGCGTGATGAGACAATCTTCGAATGTAGCAACGGCCGAAATAGCTATGCGCCTGGATAAAGATAAGTTTTATCAATATGCCAGAAATATGGGCTTTGGAACTCCTACTTATGTAGACATTGCCGGAGAAGAAAGTGGAAGAATGGCAAAACCATATGAATGGAGTTTGGTAAGTCTTCCGTGGATGTCTCACGGGTATGAGCTCCTTGCAACTCCTATTCAGGTCGCTCAGGCCTATGCAGCTTTTGCCAATGATGGGATGATGATGAGACCTTATATGGTCGAGCGAGTCGAAGACAAGCAGGGAAATATTATCAGCGAACATGATCCAATTGAAATACGCAGAATTGCTAAGAAAAAAACATTGGATTCACTACTCCCTGTTTTTGAAAGTGTGGTTTCTGATTCGGGTACAGGAGAGTTTGCTCAGGTTGAGGGATTACGCATTGCAGGTAAAACAGGAACGGCAAAAAAAGTAGTTAACGGTCGCTATACCAATAATTACAGAGGTTCTTTTGTAGGATTCTTTCCGGTTGAAGATCCAAAATATGTTTGTCTCATTCTTTTGGATGAGCCCAAACCAGTAGGTTACGGTGGTTATACTGCAGGACCTATTTTCCGACAAGTGGCAACCCGGATTGCAGGGTTAGACAGCGATTTACAGCGTGATTTCAATATAGAAAATTCCGAATCTGACTTATTTGCCTTTACTCCTTATGTAGAAGGATTACCAGTTCATCAAGCCGAAAAAATTCTATCGGAATTAAATATTGAATTCAAAACATCGGGTAAAGATGGAATTGTGTTATCTCAGGAACCAGTAGCCGGAACAGAACTAATAGCTGGACAAGAAATTTTACTAACTCTTTCGGAAACCTATACTCCGATTGATAGTGCAAGCATAAAAGAAGGTCTTGCAGAAATTCCGAATTTGAAAGGTATGAGCATGCGAAGTGCATCAAACCTACTTACCTCACTTGGATTAAAATCTACCATGATTGGATCCGGAACCGTATTCGCACAATTCCCAAAATCCGGTGAATTGATGAGAAAAGGAAGTGAAGTCACAATTAGAGGAAAAGCCAAGTCGCTTGAAATTATAACTGAAGCCCGGAGAGATAAATAAGTTGTATATCAAGGAACTTATAGAGTTAGTTAATCCACTACATGTTTCCAGAACGAAGCCTGAGGAAGATTTACATTCTATTGTACAGAACTCTCGTCAGGTTACTGAAAATTCTGTGTTCATCGCTATTAAGGGACATGAAGTAGACGGACACATGTTTTTGGAAGACGCTATCTCGCGCGGTGCTAAGGTTTTAATTACCGAAGAGAGTTATTACACGGATGCAGAAGGCGTTTGCGTGATGGAAGTGGAAAATACCAGAATCTTACTTGGTAAATTAGCTCAAGCTTTCGAAGATAATCCTGCTAAAAGCCTGAAAATTGTCGGGATTACCGGAACAAATGGTAAAACGACCACAGCCACACTGGTCCATCAGGTTCTATCATCACTTGGTAAAAAAGCTTCGTTACTAGGCACGGTTTCAAAAAAGATCTTGGAAGAAGAGCTGGATAGTGCACTTACTACTTCAGACCCTATCGAACTTGCAAATGACATGAAAAAGATGGTTGAAGCCGGTTCAGAATATTTGGCCATGGAGGTTTCTTCTCATGCGCTTGTTCAATCACGTGTTTCAGGTTTTGATTTCAAAGTGGCTGCATTTACAAACCTGAGCCACGATCATCTGGACTATCATGTAACAATAGATGAATATGCAAAAGCAAAGAAAATTCTTTTTGATGGGCTTCCTTCTTCATCAACTGCAGTAATTAATACCGATGATCAGTATGGTGCTTTTATGCTGGCTGATTGTAAAGCTAAGAGTACGCTGCTTTCATTTGGTACTGATCAAAACTACATCCAGTCTAATACATCAGACGGTTTAACTTTGGTAGTTGATGGGACTTTGATCAACTCACCTTTAATCGGAGAGTTCAACGCATATAATGTGGCTCAGGCATTTCTTATTTGCAAGTCACTTGGATTAAAAGCTGATTCTATTGCAACATCGTTAAATAATGCAACCGGTGCGGCAGGAAGAATGCAAAAGGTTGGGCTTGATTCGGCCCCTCTTGTTATTGTGGATTATGCTCATACTCCTGATGCGCTGAAAAATGTACTTTCGACCTTAAAGCAGGTAAAAGAATCTTCCCAAAAACTGATCGTAGTTTTTGGAGCCGGAGGGGATCGGGACACTTCTAAACGTCCTGAAATGGCAAAGACAGCAGAGGAGTATGCAGATAAGATTTTTGTAACTAGTGATAATCCTCGTTTTGAAAATCCAGACAAGATTATTGAAGACATTCTAAACGGGTTTAGCAACAAAGAAAACGTAACTAGTATTAGCAATCGGAAAGATGCTATCAAGCAAGCTATTGCAGCTGCAAATCAAAACGATATCGTACTGATTGCCGGAAAAGGCCACGAAGATTACCAGGATGTAGAAGGTACTAAGCATCCTTTCGATGACCGCTTGATTGCAAGAGACGCCCTTGAACTTTATGTAAAGGGAGGAGTCTGATGTTATACGAACTATTTGCCTGGCTTGAAACTACCTATGAATTTCCCGGCGCATCGGCGATGGAGTTTATTTCTACCCGAACCGGTCTGGCAGCGGTTACTTCGCTGATTATCAGCCTGATTATTGGTCGGCGAATTATCAAATGGCTAAGCAAAATGCAGTTGGGTGAAGTAATCCGGGATGATGTCGGACTCGATCATCATGCAAGCAAGAAAGGCACACCTTCAATGGGTGGAGTTATAATTTTACTGGCTACGCTTATCCCTACCCTGCTTTTCGTAAAAATGGACAGCATTTATGGCTGGTTAATTTTCTTTGTGATGTTATCTCTGGGCATTGTTGGATTTATTGATGATTACATCAAAGTAGTAAAGAAAGATAAAAGCGGGCTGGCAGGGCGATTTAAAGTAGCCGGGCAGGTTACCGTAGGTTTGATTTTGGGTTCTGTGCTTTATTTCCATTCAGATTTTGAGCTTTTCAATACGCTTTCTACCGTTCCTTTTGCCAAGGATTTAAATATCGATTATGCATTCTTTGGTGAACAATGGGGCTGGGTGATTTACCTTCCCGTTTCTGTATTTATTATCACCGCTGTAAGTAATGCTACCAATTTAACTGACGGACTTGATGGCCTCGCCTCTGGTGTTTCTGCAATCTGTGGGTTTGTATTCGCAATTTTTGCTTATGTATCCGGCCGAGTGGATTTCTCCGGCTTCCTCGACATTATGTACCTGCCTGGTGCTGGTGAGCTTACTATTTTCTGTGCTTCTTTGATTGGTGCCTGCATGGGATTTCTCTGGTATAACACGAATCCTGCTTCTGTATTTATGGGCGATACCGGTTCACTGGCAATCGGTGGGGCATTTGGTGCTTTGGCTTTGATGCTGCACAAAGAACTCCTGCTTCCATTCATTTGCGGAGTTTTCTTCTTTGAAACACTCTCTGTGATTATTCAAACCACGTATTTCAAGTATACCAAGCGAAAATATGGAGAAGGACGTCGGGTATTTTTAATGACTCCTATCCACCATCACTTTGAAAAGAAAGGTTGGTCTGAACAGAAAATTGTAGTTCGGTTCTGGATTATTACCATCCTTCTGGCACTTATTAGTTTACTAACCCTCAAAATCCGATGAAAGACGTAAAAGGAACACATATCGTCGTAATCGGAGCTGCAAGAAGCGGAGTTGCTGCTGCTTTAATGCTTCAGCAAAAAGGTGCAGAAGTGTTTGTAACAGATTCTGGTGCAATTTCTATCTCAGCTAAAGCCAAACTGATTGATGCCGGAATCACTTTTGAGGAAAACGGTCATACCTCTACAGCTGAAACAGCTAAATTTGCTGTTTTAAGTCCTGGTGTTCCAACCAAGGCTCCAATTGTACAGACTTACCTTAATGTAGGAAAAGAAGTATTCTCAGAAATTGAAGTGGCAAGCTGGTTCACAAACGAACGAATTCTTGCAGTTACAGGAAGTAACGGAAAAACTACGGTCACTACCTGGCTCAGCCATATTTGGGAAACCGCAAAAATTGATTTCAGCCTTTCAGGTAACATCGGATATGCTTTTTCAGAAAAGGTAGAGGATAACAATTGCGATCAAATCTTGGAAGTAAGCAGCTTCCAGCTCGATCATATAGCCAGCTTTAAACCGGATATAAGTGTCCTTCTGAATATTACTCCCGATCATTTAGATCGCTATGAGTATAGTTTGGAAAAGTACGCAGCATCCAAATTTAGAATTACCGAAAACCAGACAGCAGATAACTGGTTCATCTTCAACTATGATGACCCGCTCATCAAGAAACATGTTGAAGCACTCCAAAAGAACGAAAACTTCCCTCAGTTGTGGGGATTTTCAAATAAACATGAAGTTCCCGAAGGCGCTTTCGTTCGCAACGATCATATCATCTTCAGATTCAATAATAAGGAAGAAACCCTTATGTCAGTGTTCGAACTCGGTCTCAAAGGCCAACATAATTTACAAAACGGACTTGCTGCTGCTCTTGCAGCCCGCGCCGCTGAAATTAAAAACGAAGCTATTCGGGAAAGCCTGAAAACTTTTACCGGTGTGGAGCATCGGCTGGAGGTTGCCCGTGAAGTTGATGGTGTTAAATACATCAATGACAGCAAAGCCACTAATGTGAACGCCGTTTGGTTTGCTCTGGATAGCTATAACGTTCCAATGACGCTCATTCTTGGTGGTCGTGACAAAGGCAATGATTACTCGGAGCTGGTTGATCAAATCAAGGAAAAAGTACACACCCTGATTGCCATCGGTGAATCAAAAGAGCGGGTAAAAGAACAACTAGGAAATATACCTCCCAACTTTGAAATGGCTGAGACCATGCGGGATGCCGTTCGTGCTGCAAAAAAAGTAGCTAAACGAGGTGAGATAGTTTTATTAAGTCCGGCCTGTTCGTCTTTTGATATGTTTGATGATTACGAGCACCGTGGAAAAGTTTTTAAAGAAGAAGTAAACAAGTTATGAAAAGAAACAAAGTAACAGAGAGACAAAGTAACAAAGTACAGAAGAATTCTGCTTTGTCACTTTGTGCCTTTGTCACTCTGCAACTGCATTTTGATCTACACCAGTCCACATAGCAATTTATCCAGTGTTTTGGGCACCAGCCCGGAAGACATCGATACCCGAAAACAGGGCAGCGATCGAATTCTGCTTATGGCCATCATCATACTTATGATGTTTGGGGTACTAGCGGTGTATTCATCCATTGCCTTTTTTGCGGCTTCTAATGAGACTTCTGCTTTCGCTTTGGTTACCCGCCATGTGGTAAAACTGGGAATCGCCTTCTTTGTGATGCTGATTGCATCCAAGATCAACTATCATACCCTTGCTAAATTTAGCGGACTTGGAATGGTCGTCAGCCTTTTTCTATTGGTAGCTGTTCTGATATTCGGAACGGAACAATTCGGGGCAAAACGATGGCTTAATCTCGGTGGATTCAGTTTTCAACCTTCCACTATAGCTACAGTAGCCCTGCTTCTTCATGTGAGTGTATTGCTGAGTGAAAAACAGGAATACATCAAAGATTTCAAAAAATCCTTTCTGCCCATTATGGTTTGGGTAACCCTAACCTGCGGATTGATCGGAATTGAAGATTTCTCTAGTGCAGGTATTCTGATGAGTATTTGTCTTGTAATGATGTTCATCGGAAGAGTAAGTGTACTACAGTTAGGTTCCATGATTACGGTTGCAGTGCTTGGAGGAATGCTATTGCTTAGTCAATCAACTAACCGGCAGGATCGTGTAGAGCAGTACCTTCAACAGATTAAGAATATTGAAACGCAGGAGTTTTTAACAGGAAGTGGGTATCAGGCACAACAAGCGCATATTGCCATTGCAAAAGGTGAATTGCTGGGTGTTGGAATAGGAAAAAGTACCCAGCGTGACTTCCTCCCTGCTCCTTATAATGATTTTATTTTTGCCATCATCGCAGAAGAATATGGAATTGCAGGTGCGATGGCTCTCATCGTTTTATTCAGCTTGATCTTAATACGAGGTGTGGTTTTCATTGCCCGAAAAGCTGAAGACACCCTTGGATCATTGTTAGCGGTCGGATGTACGCTCACCATCGTTCTTTATGGTTTTGTGAATGCAAGCGTAGCCAGTGGATTACTTCCTGTAACCGGTTTGCCAATGCCATTTGTGAGTTATGGTGGAACAAGTATGATGTTCGCCGGACTTATGGTAGGCATCCTCCTCAATGTCTCGAAACATAACCGGGATCAGGGGGCCTTCTATAATGGTTAATCCAAAGATTTTAATAGCTGCAGGTGGAACCGGTGGGCATGTATATCCAGCTATTGCAATAGCAGATGCATTAAAAGCTGAACATTCAGCCACAGAAATTTTATTTGTAGGTACTAAAAACCACATGGAGTGGAAAGCAGTACCTAAAGCAGGTTATGAAATCAAAAATGTCTGGATTAGTGGTTTTCATAGAAGACTTACTCTGAAAAATCTCTTATTCCCAATTAAACTGATTACTGCTCTTACCCAAAGTCTGAAAATTGTTTCCTCTTTTAAACCACAAGTGGTGGTTTCATGTGGCGGATATGTGGCAGGTCCCGTTGGATGGATTGCAGGTAAAAGAGGAGTACCGGTTGTTATTCAGGAACAAAATGGATTTCCAGGAGTGACAAACCGACTTCTTGCTAAGTTTGCCAGTAAAATTTTCACTGCATTTAAAGAAGCTGAAAAATTCCTTCCTGCTGATAAGATTACAATCTCCGGAAACCCTACACGAAACACGTTAACTACTATTGATAAGAGTCTTGGATTGACTGCTTTTGGGTTTGATGAATCCAAACCTGTGATTTTGGTTATGGGTGGAAGTGGAGGAGCCAGATCCATCAATGAAGCCATCAAAGAGAATCTGAGTACCCTGCATAACAAAGCAGGACTTCAAATTATCTGGCAGTGTGGTTCAAGATATTATAAAGCACTTTCTGAAGAGGTTGATGAAGCAAAATATCCGAATTTGAGGCTTACTGAATTCATTGATAACATGCCGGAGGCTTATGCCGCTGCAGATTTAGTAATTAGTCGCGCCGGAGCAAGTTCCTGTTCAGAGTTTATGCTTACCGGCATGCCGAGTGTGTTGATCCCTTCCCCAAATGTGGCAGGAGATCACCAGACCGAAAATGCTAAGTCCATGGCCGATGCCGGTGCTTCTGAACTATTGAAGGATGAAGATGCTGTAAATGCACTTCCTGAATTGGTAGAAAGTTTGATTTCAGATCAGGAGAAACTACAGAAAATGAACAAGGCGGCTTTGAGCCTTGCTAAGCCAAATGCAGCAAAAGAAATCGCTCAGGAAATTTTAGAACTCGCAAAATCCCGAATGAATTGATGGAGAATAGAATCGAAACACAACCCATTTTTGGAAGAACCAAGCATATCCACATGGTTGGGATAGGTGGAATTGGTATGAGCGGGATGGCCGAGATCTTAATTCATCGCGGATATAAAGTTACCGGTTCCGATGGTGCACTTGGTGAAACAACCAAGCGACTCGAGGAAATTGGAGCTACTATTTATGAAGGCCATAGCCCGGAGAATATTGAGGGTGCCGATGTAGTCGTATATACCAGCGCTGTAAAAGCGGATGAAAACGAAGAAACAAAAGCAGCCATTGAGCAACGTATTCCAACCATCAAAAGAGCCGAAATGCTGGCCGAATTGATGAAGATGAAATACGGAATCGGAGTGGCTGGAACGCATGGTAAAACGACCACGACTACTATGGTAGGTTTAGTTACCCGTGCAGGAAATTACGATCCGACTATCATTGTAGGTGGAAAGGTGCACAGTTTTGATAAGACGAATGCAGTAGTTGGTAAAGGTGATGTAATTGTAGTTGAAGCTGATGAATTCGACCGAACATTCCTACGCTTAACTCCTTCTATTGCCATTATTACGAATATTGAAGCAGAGCATCTGGATATCTATGATGATCTGGAAGATGTAAAAAAGGCTTTTGTAGATTATGCTAATAAAGTTCCGTTCTATGGAGCCGTTATTGTATGCCTGGACGATCCGAATGTGAGAAGTATTCTTCCCCAGCTTCAGCGACGTGTTCTTTCTTATGGGCTGACTCCACAGGCGCAGCTTCGGGCTACTGATATCAATTTATCTGAATTCACCGCCACCTTCACAGTTACTAATAATGGTGAGAAACTGGGTGTAATCACACTCAAATCACCGGGTGAGCACAACGTATTAAACGCACTGGCTTCTATTGCTACAGGAATTGAGTTAGGCATTGATTTCAAATTGATAAAATCCGGGATCGAAAGTTTTCAGGGTGTTTACCGTCGCTTCCAGATGAAGTATAACAACGGAATGATGGTGATTGATGATTATGCACATCACCCAACCGAAGTTCAGGCAACGTTGAATGCCGCCCACAAAGGATGGCCTGACCGAAGAGTAGTAGCTGTTTTTCAGCCTCATTTATTCTCACGTACTCAGGAATTATATAAAGAATTTGGACTTTCTTTCTTTGATGCAGAGGTACTCATTGTGACCGATGTGTATCCATCTCGTGAAAAACCGATTGAAGGAGTCACCGGTAAATTAATTGCAGATACCGCGGAGCAGTATGGTCACAAAAATGTGATTTATGTGGAAGACAAAAATGATGTGACTGAAAAGCTGAAGGAAATCACCAAAACCGGAGACATCATCATCACAATGGGTGCAGGTGATATTTACCTATCCGGAGAAAGCTTCGTGGATGAAATTGAATCTGGAAATTACAAAGTAAGTGCAAATTAATTGAGTGAGAAGGCAACACATACCGAAACTCAAAAAGGGAAATTACTTCCCTGGTTGACCGCCATTTTGATGGTGCTTGGAATCGCTGTGCTTGCTGCCATGTACTGGAATCGCAACGTGACTATCAATGAAGTAGCGGTAACGGGTGCTTATTTCAATACTCAGGAAGAAATTCTTAAGGCAGCAGATGTGCCTTTGGGTATTAAACCAGATAGCCTGGATTTAACATCCCTGATTGCCCGAATTGAGGTTTTAAACTACGTGAAATCCGTTATGCCTTATGTAGAACCAAGCGGCGATTTAGAACTGACAATTACAGAACGAACTCCAATCGCGATATTAGTTCAAGGTTCAAACAGAATGTATGTGGATGAAGAAGGTGTTCGACTTCCAATTCTTGAGGGAAAGACACTGGACCTGCCTTTGGTTTATGGATTCAGAGCTACAACCGGAATGGATACTCTGAAATCGAATGAGTTTAAACAGATTAGAGACTTTCTGGTAGGAGCCAGAATTAATGAATTTGGTTGGGCAACCATCAGCGAAGTTGCCTATAGCACCGAAGAAGGAGTTGTGGCTCTGAGTCACGAAAACGGAGTAAAACTTCTCTTTGGGACCAATGATTTCGAAACTAAGCTTCGGAATTGGGAAGCCTTTTATGCAGATGTAATCCGCACGAAAGGAATTCAGGCAATGCAACAGGTGGATCTCAGATTCAAAAACCAGGTCGTCACTCGTGAAAGTTAGCAACATATATAGCAATCATTTAAACAAGCGGAACTGACATGTCAGAACAAGAAAACATCATGGTCGGTCTCGACATCGGGACAACAAAAATATGCGCAATTGTAGCCTCTATTGATGAGCAGGAACGGATTAACATCCTTGGAGTGGGAAAAGCTCCAAGCGATGGCTTAAACCGTGGCGTAGTCGTTAACATCGATAAAACCGTTAATGCCATTAAAGATGCCATTGCCCAGGCCGAGCTTGCATCCGGAATTCAGGTAAATTCTGTAAATGTGGGTATCGCCGGAGATCACATCCGCAGCATGCGCAGTAAGGGTGTAATCACCATCAACAATAAAGACAATGAAATTACTGGTCAGGATGTAGAGCGTCTTTTAGAAGATTGCCAGCGTATTATGCTTCCTACAGATCAGCAGATTCTGCATGTAATTCCGCAGGAGTTTGTGGTTGACGGGCAGGATGGAATCAGCGACCCGGTTGGAATGAGTGGTATGAGGATGGAAGCTGAAGTGCACATTATCACCGGTCTCGTTTCTGCTGCAAAAAATATCTACCGATGTGTGGAACGAGCTGGCTATCAGGTTGCAGATATTATTCTCGAGCCACTTGCTTCTTCTTATGCGGTTCTAGACCAGGAAGAAAAAGAAGCAGGTGTGGTTTTAGTGGATATCGGTGGAGGAACTACTGACGTAGCGATCTTCCAGGACAATACAATCAGACATACAGCTGTAATTGCCATAGCAGGACAAAAAGTAACCGATGATATCCGTTTGGGACTCAGCGTGCTGGATGATCAGGCCGAAACGCTCAAAAGAAATCATGGAGAAAGCTACGCTGATATGATCCAGAACGACGAAGTGATCACTGTACCTGGTATTGCAGGTCGACCTCCAAAAGAAATTACGAAAAGTATTCTCGCCAAAATCATTCAGGCTAGAATGGAAGAAATTTTAGAAATCGTTAGTATTGAAATCAAAAGAAGTGGATATCAGGAATCACTTAGCGCCGGAGTTGTATTAACCGGTGGCGGATCTCTGATTAAGAATATTACCTCCCTCGGATCAGAAATACTGGGAATGGATGCCAAAGTTGGTATCCCGCTTGGTATTACCGGCGGATTGGTTGAAGAAGTAAACAGCCCTATTTACGCTACCGGCGTTGGGTTGGTGGTACATGCCCTTCAAACAGGCACAAATACCAATAAAACGATGATTCCTTCTTCAGCTAAAGCAACCAGTGTAGAACAAGTGATGGCAAAAATAGCCGATCGCATGAAAAGTTGGTTCAAAGAACTTTAAACAGCAATCATCTATAGAAACAGAATAATTCAGTAAACAAACATAAACAGGAGTAATCATGGCTACTTTCTTTTTTGATGAACAAAGCCAGGAAAACGCTAAAATTAAAGTCATTGGCGTTGGCGGTGGTGGCGGAAACGCTATCAATAATATGATAAATATGGGCCTCGATAGTGTAGAGTATATCGCACTTAATACCGATGCCCAGGCACTTAAAAACAGTATGGCTGACCTTAAGATTCAGGTTGGATCTGCTCTGACCAGTGGTCTTGGAGCAGGTGCGCGTCCTGAAATCGGTCGTGAAGCGGTAGAAGAAAACCGTCACGAGATTGAGGAATCCATCGAGAGTGCAGACATGGTTTTTGTAACCGCCGGAATGGGTGGTGGAACAGGAACCGGAGGCGCTCCCGTAGTTGCGGGAATGGCCAAACGAAAAGGAATTCTTACAGTGGGGATTATTACGACTCCATTTGAGTGTGAAGGTAAGATTCGTAAAAAATATGCTCTGGAAGGTATCAATGAGCTAAAGAAAAACTGCGATACCGTAATAGTAATCCCTAATGAGCGATTACTGGATATCGCCGATGAGAATACTTCGCTAATGGAAGCTTTTGCTTTGGCGAATGAAGTCTTATACAGCGCGACTCGTGGAATCAGCGATTTAATTCTGATGCCTGGTCTGATCAACCTTGACTTTGCAGACGTTCGTACTACCATGACAGATGGTGGCGCTGCAATTATGGGTTCTTCAACTGCACAAGGAAATGACCGGGCTGAAATTGCTGCGCGTGAAGCAATCAACTCTCCTCTACTTGATGGAGTAAGCATCCGTGGCGCAAGAAATGTACTGGTTAATATTTCAGCAGGTTCAAACCTTGGAATGAAAGAAACGACAACGGCGACCAGCATTATTCAGCAGGAAGCTGGTGATGATGCAGAAATCATCTTAGGTACAGTCCTTGATGAAGAGTTTGGTGACGAAATCAGAGTTACAGTAATTGCAACAGGATTTGATTTAGCCGAAGACAGAACTTCAGCTAAAGTTGCACCAAACAAACCACTAAACGCTGCGGCAGAAAATGCGCTGAAAAATCAGGCCCAACCTAAAAAAGAAATAGCAACCCGGTTCACAAGAACAACGGGTGATTTCTATAAAGGTGAAGGAAACCTGAAGAGATTGGATACTCCTTCTTATTTACGAAGAGATCTCAACGTAAAGAAAGAAGAACAACCAACTGCTCAGGAAGAAGAAACCAACTCTGATTCAGAGCAAAACACAAATGTAGCTCCTTTCCAAAGCAGAACGGAGCGAATTAGAAAAGACGATTCTGATCAACCCGCATTCCTGCGAAAGATCATGGATTAATTCTCCAAGAAAACCGGCTTTTCCCCGGGATCCCATGGGAATGGTATCTCTAAGCCGGATTAGTTTACTGGATGAATATAGCCGGGATCGCCATAGTGCGATCGGGCCTACAGACGGCAGGCTATAGATTGCTAACAATAAAAGAAGCTCCTTGATAGGGAGCTTCTTTTTTTTATTGAATAGATAGTATTCTTTCTGTATCAAATCGAATTAGCAATTTCAAGAATTAAAAAAACTATTCTTATTCCGTTGTGATTCTTGTCAATTGTATTGATAAATTAATTCCAACATGTAAAAGAAGCCTTCATACTCTATATGTCCCTAAAAAACGACCTCTTAATTCTTGGTTCTCAAAATTCGAAGGAAGCGGATCAGGAGCTCTCACGTGACCAGATATTTCCCGTTCAGATTTTACACATAGATGGAAGCATCTCACCGATCAATTTTTTCCAGAGTTGGGGTGAAGTTGGGGTTAGTTCTATTGCATGGCACCATAGCATGAAAGAGCATCTTTTTGTTTCTATAAATGATGAGATTAGAAAACTGGACATAAATTCAGGGAATTATTCAGTCTTAAGTATATCAGATGTAGCTGACATCCATGATATTAATTTCCTGGGAGATACTCTTTGGATCTCGAATACAGAATATGATGAAGCTATAGAGTATAATGTTCACCTTGATAAAGTGGTACAAAGAATTTCACTGAGTGAATACCGGACAGAAGCGAAAAATGAAACCGATGAAAAGGTAAAAGATCAGTTTCATTGTAATCAGGTTTTCAGAGATTATAATGGAGATTTATGTGTATTGATTCATAACATAACGGGTTGGCAATACTTCCGAATCGTTTTGGAAATGCTGATTCGAAGACAAGGAGAGGGTGGAGTAATTAACCTCGATAAGAAAAAAGTAGTACAACTTAAGCTCCAAAGTCCACATTCCGTCCGTAAAATTAATAATGAATATTGGATACAGGATAGCAGCGATCAAACTACAAAAATTTATGATCGTGACTGGAAACTTACAGGATCGATCAATACCGGAGGATTTGGACGTGGGGTCGACTTTTCTGAAGATGTAGGAGTTGCATACATAGGAATTTCAGCCACCAGAAAACGTTACTTACGAGTAATACCGGCAGGCGGTAAACATGATAATCGGGTAATGGTGGTTGATATAAAAACACATAAAGAACTAGACGTTATTTCCATACCCAATATAGAACAAGTAGACAATGTCTATGTTCTTGACGAAAAGATGAAAACTCTTTTTGAAAACCTAAACACATTGGCAAACTAACCAAAAACTCCTACTAGTAACCTTCCAGCCATAATTAATGCTAGTAACGCAAAACCCCATTGCAGGTATTTTCGGTTTATTTTGTGATTGAGGAATGCGCCTCCGAATCCCCCGATTAAACCACCACTCGCAAGTGGTAAAGCTGCTCCGAAATCCACGAAACCTAATGTAAACTCTGTGATTCCTGATGTTGTGTTTTCTGTCAACGCGAGTTGAATGACTCCGGAAGTAATCAGAATTGTCATTCCAAGCTGGGAAACGCTTACTGCTTTACGGAAGGGTTGCTTGTAAAAAAGATTCATAATTGGCACCATTATTCCCCCTCCTCCTACGCCTGCCAGTGAGGCTATGAATCCACCAGCACCTCCTGTGACAAAAAGCTGTGGAAGCTTTAATTCTGAGAATTCTCTCTCCGATTCTCTGGAAGTATCCTTCCCTCTCCTAAACATCATAAATGCAGCGTAAAGCAACATCAGGCTAAAGAAAATTACAAACTCTTCCCGGCTGTAATATTTCGAAGTAAGAACTAATTTACCCAACGTTATTCCAAGCGCTCCTAACAGACCAAGCTTAATTCCTTCTTCCCAGAAAATATTATTCTGAAGATACTGTCTCACTGTACTGCTACCTGCCGCTATTAATGTACAGAATAGTCCGGAAGCAACTGACCATTGTACCGAGTTTTCAACTCCGGCTCCTTCAAATAAAAAGAAGAGTACGGGAGTAAAAATGATTCCTCCTCCGACTCCCATCAACCCTGCGATCAGTCCTGCTACAAGTCCGATTATAAGTAAAACGAAAAGTTCCACTAAACCTCAATCTCCCCTCTTAAGTAGGTTACTGCCTTGCCCAGAATTTCTACGCGCTCTCCTTTATCACGAACAGTTAATTCGCCGAGACGCTCAGAAATTTGTCGGGCTTTCATCTCGGTTTTACCCAATCGTTCAGACCAATAGGGAGTCAGATTAGTATGTGCTGAACCTGTTACCGGATCTTCATCGATATCATGCTGGGGAGCAAAAAAACGTGATACAAAATCGACTTCGTTTCCCGGTGCTGTTACTATAATCCCCCGGGCATTAACTTCTGATAGCAATCTGAAATCAGGGTAAAGGTTTGCTACTTCTTTCTCGGATTCCAGAACAACCATATAATCATCTGATTTATAAGTATGTGATGTGGGTTTAATTCCCAATGCCTGAAAAAGAATGGGGGGTGCTTCTGCCTGAGGCATTTTATCGGAAGGAAAGTCCATAAGCAGTTGATCACCATCTTTTTTTACGACAAGCCTTCCACTCCTAGTTTCGAAGTTAATTTCTTCTTTATCGTATCCTAGTTCTTCAAATAAAATGTGTGCAGTAGCCAGAGTAGCATGCCCGCATAAATCAACCTCTGCAGCTGGTGTGAACCACCTGAGTCCATACACATCTCCCTCTCTTACAAAAAAAGCTGTTTCAGAAAGGTTATTCTCTTTGGCGATATTAATCATCAATTCATCACTGATCCACTCTTTCAGCGGACACACTGCCGCCGGATTACCACCAAATAAAGTTTCTGTAAAAGCATCTGCCTGATATATCTCAATTTTCATAAGGCTCTCCATATTTTGATCTTCTGATAATGTAGAAGCATTTATGGAGGGATACAAAGATGGGATTTTTATTTGTTGTCATGCTGAACTCGATTCAGCATCTGTGAGGATAAAAGCGTTGTTCTGGAAAAGAGCTTCATCAAAGTTCCGCTCACTACAGATCCCGGATCAAGTCCGGGATGACAACTTTGTAAACTAAAGTATTCTCCAAAAACATTGATCGAAATCCTTCTTAATTAGGTTTATCTTTACCATATCAAAAACAGATCATGCAATTATATCCGTCATCCATATTAGAAAAGCTGGGCTTCGAACAACTTCGAAAGGCAACCCTTGATGCGGCGCAGTCTGAACGTTCGTTCGAGATGATAGAAGAACTACATCCAACCAGTAGTACAGAACGGGTAAAAGTGCTTTTAGCTCAAACCCGGGAAATGATGGATGTACTTCGCGATCCTGACCCATTTCCGCTTGGTGAACTTCCTGATGTAAGAGATTTTCTGATCACTTCAAAGGGTGAAGGAAGTATCATCCCTCTTTCTGCTTTCCCATATATTCTTGGGATTTGCAGTTCTGCTCGTTTGATAAAGAAATTTTTTAAAGCCCGAACTGAGCACAATCCTACACTCTACTCTATTTCTGAACAACTGATTCCACTAAAAGAGCTCGAAGCTTCCATCAAACAAAAAGTAACCGATGGCGGTCAGCTTAAAGATGATGCAAGCCCGGAATTGAAATCTGTTCGGAAGCGATTGAATGGGAAACGAAATGAGCTTCGTACTACCATCAACAAGTTGATGCGAAATGCCAATAAAGATGGCATGACTTCAGATGAAGGAGCTACGATCAGAAATGGCCGAATGGTGATTCCGATACTTGCAGAGTATAAGCGAAAGATTCCGGGTTTTATACATGATGTATCTTCTACCGGGCAAACAGTATATCTGGAACCGGCTGAAGCACTTCATTTAAATAATGAAATCCGTCAATTTGAAATTGAGGAACAGCGTGAAATAGAACGAATTTTAAGAGAACTCACCAAGCACGTCCGGCAAAATGCGACATATATTTCTCAGAATATTGAAGCCCTCGCTGAACTGGATGTGATTGCTGCCAAGGCAAAAATTTCTATTAAGCTGGAAGGCGAAATTCCTGTCACAACTTCTAATGGAAGATTGAAACTGAAAGAGGCTTTTAATGCTAATCTGAAACTAAAAAACCTTTCTCTTAAGAAAGACGAAAGAGAAAAAATTATTCCTCTCTTCATGGATTTGGATGAAGAGGAACGCTGCCTGATGATTACTGGTCCGAATGCCGGAGGTAAATCCGTAGCAATGAAAACTGTTGGGATTTCGGCGTTAATGAATCAAACCGGATATGCTATTCCTGCAGATCCGACTTCTGAACTTCCGGTTTTCTCGGGAGTATTTGTGGATCTGGGTGATGACCAGTCCATTGAAAATGATTTGAGTACTTTTTCTTCGCGACTGCAGTGGATGAGGGAAACCCAGAAGAAGTTCCACCCCGGAAGTCTGATATTGATTGATGAAGCCGCTGCTGGAACAGATCCGGAAGAAGGCGGTTCTCTATTCCAGGCTTTTATTGAGTACTTACTGGACAAAGATTGCAAAGTGCTTGTCACCACTCACCACGGGTCGCTGAAAGTGTTTGCCCACGAGCATCCATTAGCTGTGAATGGCTCTATGGAATTTGACCAGGCTACGCTCTCCCCTACTTATAAATTCAAAAAAGGAATTCCAGGAAGTAGCTACGCTTTTGAAATTGCTGAACGGATGAATCTGAATTCGGGTATTCTTAAAAGATCCAGAGACTTGCTGGGTGAACAAAAGAATAAAATGGAGTCTTTGATCACTGAGCTGGAAACGAAAACTCAGCAAGCAGATGAACTCAAAGCTAAGTTTGAGAACCTTAAATCCAAAGCTGAAACTGATAGAAACAGATATCTGAATAAGCTTGACGGCATCAATCGTGAAAAAGATAAAATCCGGGAGAAAGCACTGATTGAGGCTAAATCAATCATGGATAAAGCCAATAAAAAAGTAGAACAAGCTGTTGAACAAATCATTGTAAAAAATCAGGCTGATAAGGATCAGATTAAAGATATTCGAAGAAATATTGATCAGGAAAAATCAGCGATTGAAGGTAGTCTGGAAGAAGTAAAAGAGAAAAGGGAAGCTAAATTCAAGAAGAGTAAACATCCTCCGAAAGTAGGAGATTATGTCCGTTTTCTGGATGGAAATACTACCGGAGAGTTGATTGAGCATAAAGGGAATAATGCCACCGTTCAGGCTGATGGTCTCCGGCTAAGAACCAAGTACAAAAATCTGGTTAAGGTGGACCCTCCCAAAAAGAAAGAAAAGAAGAAAGCCCGTTCTGCAGTAATGGTCGGGGATTCTGATTTCATGAAAGGTACGCTTTCACCACGGCTTGATCTGAGAGGGAAACGGGCAGACGAAGCACTGAATGAAGTGACCCACTATTTAGATAAAGCGGTATTCCGTGGACTCAATCAGGTGGAAATTGTACATGGCAAGGGAGATGGAATTCTCAAAGACCAAATCCATAAATACCTAAAAGACCGAACTGAAGTGAAAAAATATAAATTAGCGAACGAAGATTTCGGTGGGGCGGGGGTTACTTTGGTAATTCTTAAATAATCAATATTCAACGCTCCATGAACATTGAGCAATGAATATTGATTATTGAATATTGAACAGCCCTTCCTCTTCCAGCATCTCCATAGTCTCTACCGCATGTCTTAGATGAGGAATCACAATACTTCCACCAACCATTAAGGCTACATTCAAAGTGTCCGTTATTTCAGCTTTTGTTGAGCCGGTTTTAGCACATTGTTCCAGATGATAGTCAATACAGTCGTTACAGCGCAGAACGGTGGAAGCAACCAATCCAAGTAACTCCTTCGTTTTGGAATCCAGTGCTCCATCTTTGTATGTGTTGGTGTCCATATTAAAGAAGCGTTTGATTCCAAGGTGGTCCAGATCAAATACTTTTTCGTTTTGTGCCGCTCTTCTTTCACGGAACTCTTGCAGTCGGTTTTTGTCTTCTGAATTTGACATAGTAATACTTTTAAATGATTGCGAAGAAGGTACGTAGTATCTGATCAGAATAGAATACTTAATTAAACATAGTTTTCCCTGAATAGTCATCCAAAACTTAGCCAGAAACATTTTGTGCTTTCCCGATTTAGTGGCAAATTTCAAGGAATTAATACACACCCCTAAATCCCCTCTCAAGAGGGGACTTTATTTATGTTCGGAAAAAAGCAGCCTAAACATAAGCTTGTCGTTTTTGGAGACAGCCTTTCCCAGGGCTTTAATAATGGAGGTATTTATCGTACCGATATTAACTTCCCTTCGTTTATACATCGTTGTTTCGATCCTGCTCCAAAATTTGATCAACCTTCTTTTACTGCTCAGGCAGGAATCCCCTTAAACCTGGAAGTTCTTCTTCGGGGTTTATCTGATGAATTTGGTGACGAAGTTGAATGGAGTGAGTTTGCAGGTGCAGCATCTCATACTTTTAAGACACTCAAACGAATAAAAAAATACTGGGAAGGCGGGCTGAAAGATTTGAGTGTCAATCAAGACACCCCCTACCATAATCAGGCTATTTGGGGGCTAGCGGTAAACGATTCCTGGATGGTGAATGAAAAGAACAGTCGGGAGTTTATTGAAGAGCATAAAGAACGCTACTCTGTCTTCGGGTTTCTCCCCGAACATGCAAAGTTTATAACTTCAAGACTGGTACTTAATCCACGACTTACTCCTGAATTTGAGGAGAATACTCAACTTAAAAATGTAGAAATCCTCCAACAGGATGGCGGTATTGAAAACCTGATTGTCTGCCTGGGACATAATAACGCTTTGGGAGCCGTAGTAAATCTGAATCTGACTTGGTCAGAGGAAAAGGATCTGGAATCATTCATGGCATTCCGAAAACACTCCATCTACCGTCCTGAACATTTTGAGATGGAATACCGAAAGCTGGCTGAAAAAGTAAAAAGTATTGGGGCACAACGCGTTTTTGTTCCAACTATACCCTATCCAACCATTCCACCGGTGTGTCGCGGTGTGAATTCAGAGTTCTCAAGTAACCACCTTGGCTACTTCGATTATTATACTCGTTTCTGGATTTGGGATGAAGATTTCGATCCAGAAAAACATCCTCATCTAACCAAAGATGAAGCCATCCAAATCGATTTCGCTGTGGATGAATTCAATTCCATTATTCGTAAAGTAGCCCGGGAATATGGATGGTTTGTTGTTCCAATGGCCAAAAATGTAGCCAGTATGGCACGTCGACGTTTAGGTGGCGAGTTGCTGAGAAGTTACCCTGATGATTTTGTTGCTGCACTGAATCGTAATCCCAAAACGGAACATCTGGTTGACGAAAATAATGAGGCTCTTCTGACAACAGATTTTGTCAGAGTTAATAAAGAAACGGGCAAATTGTATAAAGGTGGAATTTTCAGTCTGGATGGTCTCCATCCTACTACTATTGGCTATGGATTAATGGCAAATGTATATCGTGAGGTAATGCGTAAAGCCGGAGTTAAATTTCAAAAACCCATGGATTGGGATTATATCATTCAGGAAGACTCCCTGATTACAAATCCACCAGCCTTACTTTCTGAACTAAGACTAGTGCTCCGATATCTTGCGATGGGTAGTCAAGAGCGATTTCTCAAAGTTGGAAAAGGCATTTTTACCCAGATGATGGAGCTAGTTTCGACCGGGAAAAATCAGCAATAAAAAAGCCCCGCTAACTAACGTGGCTCGTTTCTATGAGAATTGGAACTAGTGGATTATCCAATTTTCATGTCATCTATAAAGTCATTGAAACTATCTTCAAAATCTTCCATGCTTTCAGAAAAAATTTCTCTGGCTTCTTCCCAGTTATCTTTGGTTTCTTCTTTTAATAGTCTGATTTTATTTCTTCATAAAATCTTCACATAAAAAACCGATTTTCACGCCAAATTTTTTTTTAAAGAACTAACTACATGAAATATCTTTCTATTTTTTTGTTATCGGTAGCATTCATCAGCTGCACATCAGAACCCAAAGAAACTCCTTATAATCCGGAAGCAGATACCTTGAAATACCCGGATGAAGTACACTTTCAAAATGTTAAACAGCATACTTTTGGAGCAAATAATGCTGAGGCATATTGGGGATTTGAAGACACCAAATTGATTTTTCAATCAGATAATCCTGCCTGGGGAGCGGACTGTGATCAAATTTATTACATGGATGCAACTACTCCTAAAGATGAAGACTTCATGCCTACTATGATTAGTACCGGAACCGGGCGTACTACCTGTTCTTTCTTCCTTCCTGGTGATACTACCTTTGTATATGGCTCTACTCATTTAGCCAATGAAGCATGCCCTGAAGTTCCTGAGAGAGGTCCTAACGGAGCTTATGTTTGGCCGATTTATGAAGGATATGATATTTTTAAAGCTAACCTCGAAGGTGAGATCATTGCAAATCTTACTCCTGATTCTCCGGGATATGACGCTGAGGCAACCCTTTCTCCTGATGGAACCAAAATTGTATTTACTTCCATGAGAACCGGCGATCTTGAGTTGTTCATTATGAATACTGATGGATCGGATGTAGTACAGATTACCGATGAATTAGGATATGACGGAGGAGCTTTTTTCTCTCCGGATGGTAATCAATTAGTATTCCGATCTTCCCGACCCAAAACTCCTGAGGAAATTGAGAAGTATACTTCTCTGCTTGAGGAAGGCTTGGTAGAACCAACTGATATGGAGCTTTATGTAGTGAATGTAGATGGAACGGGGCTTCGTCAAATTACTGATCTTGGTAATGCAAACTGGGCACCTTACTTCCACCCTTCCGGTGAAAAGATCCTGTTTGCTTCTAATCATGCTTCCGAGCGTGGATTCCCATTTAATCTATATATGATTAATGTAGACGGAACGGGGCTTAAGCAGGTTTCCTTCGACCCAACTTTCGATTCTTTCCCAATGTTCTCATACGATGGCAAGAAAGTAGTTTTTGCTTCAAACCGGTTTAATGGCGGCGACCGGTCTACTAACGTATTTATCGCCGACTGGGTAGATTAGATTTTCTACCGGAAATAAATGCCCAAAGATTTGATTTTTGGGCATTTAAATATCAATATTGGCGAAAACCTTGAGATACAAAATGGAGTACTTCTGGTAAAGATTCTCTCCAATAGGTCCAGTTATGAGCTCCTTCCCGTACTCTGTACTCATGCGGGACTTGCTTCTTTTTCATTGCAATGTGAATGAGTGAATTTCCTTCGTAAAGAAAATCATCATCTCCACAGTCTATGTACCAACGAACACTATTTTTTTGTTCATCAGGCATATTTTGAACTAGTTCGATTGCGCTGTGATATTTATAATAAGCCTCTGCCTGTTCATCAGAAACCCCTTCAACATTTCTTATCTGGTTTTTGAATTGATTTAAACTTAAAGGACCAACATATGCACTTAAAGGGGCCGCAGAAGAAAACAAATCAGGTCTGTGAAGTGCATACATAAAAGAACCTCCGCCTCCCATAGAAAGCCCAGCAACTGCACGATATCTTTTCTCCTTTTTAATACGATAGGTACTTTCAACATGGGGCATTAATTCTTCAAAAAAGAAATCTTCATATCTCCAATTTCCACTCAAATCATTAAAATAGCCACGTTGACCGGTATCAGCATCCGGCATAATAATAATCATCGGCGTAGCAGTGCCGTCTTTTATGGCATTGTCAGTAATTCGAAGAACTTCTCCAAACTGCACCCATCCGGCTTGATCATCTCCTGCTCCATGTAGCAAATACATAACCGGATAACTCCGCTCTGATGTTTCATAATCCGGTGGTAAATAAACCGCAAATTTACGCTCCATATCCAGTATTTCACTATCCATGGATAGGTTGTCGAATACTTTGCCATTTTGGGCTTGAACTGCTATTGGGATTATAAAAAGTAATATTAAAATAGTGGTGATTAGCTTTTTCATAATGTATAAATACAGATATAGTTAGGTATTTGAATGTATGTAAATTTTCATGATCAAAAAGGCACATTATATTTTATCGTTTTGTGATAATTGAATGGGCTAAATTGATGATGTTATTTGAATAGATCATCAATCCGCTGTTATGAAGTTTATTTTATCACTTATCATTTTTCTGGGAGGATTCACCTATGCACCTCCTAAGGTGAATAATTTCCGCCTCAAAAATCTTGATAACCGAACCACTTCCTATAAAGACATTAAGGGCGAACAGTTTACAGTGATTGATTTCTGGGCAACCTGGTGTAAACCCTGCATCAAATCAATTCCCAAATTGGTAGAAATGTCGGAAGAATTTGAAAGTCATGGAGTTAATTTTGTTGGGATTAGTATTGATGGCCCGCGAAATCTAGCTAAAGTAAAACCATTTGCGCGGTCGCTTGGAGTGACTTATCCCATTTTGTTAGACACCAATAGTGAAGTGATGGCAAAGTTAGGAGTAAGAGCTGTTCCTTCTTTACTCGTTATAAACAGCAATGATGAAATTGTGTATTTCCACGAAGGGTATAAACCAGGAGAAGAAATTGCAATTCGGGAAGAAATTGTAAAACTACTTGAGGAATGAAAAAAACAGGATTCATAGTATTTTTTGCCTCATTCGCTGTACTAGGTATAAAAACTTCCAATGCACAGATCTATGGGTCCAATACCGTTGAATTACAATATGGGAACCTTCCTTTTGAAGATAAAAGCTTTGGCTCTTCCTATGATCAGGTAAATCTTTTCTATGATCATAACAATCTGAGTTTCTACGGGCGTATAGAGTATTTCCTTACGCCATACGAAGAACGAAATTATCAGGGTCTAACCCAGAAGCGAATTCAATACAGAGACGATATCTTTCGAATCAGACTCGGGAATTTTTATGAAACTATCGGTCGGGGTTTGCTCCTTCGAAGTTATGATATTCCCGGCTCAGTATATGAAGATGAATTTGAACGAACTCGCTACTCTTTTTTCAGAGATTTGGAAGGTGTAGCCGTTGATGCCACCACCAGTTGGCTGGAAGTAAAAGCCCTTCATGCAAAACCATTGTTTAATATTCTACCTCCTAATTTCAAGCCTGATACCCTCCGCCGTCCTGATTTAGTTGAAGCTGTTCAGGCGAATGTATTTTTGAGTGATAAAATCAGTGTTGGTGGAGCCTATATGAGATCTTATTCTAACTTTTCAAATGCTCCCAGTGAGTATGGTTCTTTTATTTTTTCTTCTACACCTGTTCAAAATATCAGTTTATTCGGTGAGTATGCATTTGAAACCAGTGCTAAAACACTAGCCTTTCAGGATGAAGATGCTTTTGCACTCTATCTTGGTTCAAACTTTTATATCAACTCTTTCGGGGGAAGTATCGAGTATAAAAACTACAATAACTTTCGCCTCGGACAAGGCTACAACGACCCACCTTCTCTTATAAAAGAACACACTTACCCGGTTTTAAACAGAAGTACACATGTTCTGGAAACCTCAAATGAATCCGGCTTCCAATTCGAAGCTTATTATAATTTTGAAGAAGGTCATGCATTAACAGCTAATTTCACAACAGCTAAGAATGATTTGTTTCGTGATTTCAACTATATGGAATTCTTTCTGGAAGGATATTATGAAGTCGATGATTACTTATCGTTAAAAGCTTTTTTTGATTATGCTGATGACGAACCAAAAAGTGAAGAAAATAGAATTTCGATAGGATTCATTACAGATAAGTCATTCAACTATGAATGGGGATTAAATCTGGATCTTCAGTATCAAACTTTCGAACGCTCCTTTGATCCTGATCCAAGTTCAAATTATTACGGAGCCATCACTTTTACTTATTTACCTGATTTCTCAGCTGGTATTGTTTTCGAAGCCAGCACCGATCCCCAACAGACAGATAATCCAAATTCCTTTGCAGTAGAAACAGAAACTAGAACCTGGCTTGGAACAAATTTGTCTTACCGCTTTTCATCCAGTAACAGAATTGACGTTTTTGCCGGAAAGCGGAGAGGTGGTCCTGCCTGCACCTCTGGAATATGCTACGAAATTTTGGACTTTGAAGGAGTTGAAGTACGTTTTTCAACGCGATTTTAATTGAAGACTATTATGATGAAAACCTTTTTATTTACGCCCTTATTTCTAATTCTAGGTTGTGTACCCTCCTCAGATAGTGGTGGATTTACTGATGCTATAGGTACAGTAGCTCCTGAGTTCATATATACAAGCCTGGATGGTGAGGAAGTCAGTTTATCAGATTTCAGAGGAAAAGTAGTATATATTTTCTTTTATGGGGCAGGATGCCCACACTGTCGTTCCAACGGTTCGGTTACAGAGAATATCAATCAACGATTTATTTCTGAGACTGACTTTGTTGCTCTTGGTTTGGACACCTGGAACACTTCTGTATCTCAAAATATTTCTTTCCAGAATGCAACAGGCATCACCTATTCTTTGCTGCTAAATGCCCGACAAAGCTTAATTGATTATTATGGAAATGCGGGAGCTTATGATCGATCGGTTGTTATTGACGCTTCCGGTAGAATCGCTTATAAAGGCTCCGGATTTGTTAATACCGATTCCGAAAAAGTAATTTCTGTTATCCAGCAACAGCTTAATTCCTTGAACCCATAATCATACTATTATGAAAACGTTCTTCTTTTCAATTCTTATATCCCTTTCTTCAATTAGCTTTGTTTCTGCACAGGTTTCGGTAGGAGAAGAAGCACCTGACTTTTCTCATCAAATATTAGATGAATCAGAAGGTACCACAATTACATTATCTGATCTGGATGGAAAAATTGTTTATATCTTTTTCTATGGTGCAGGATGTCCTCATTGCCGTTCCAATGGCCCAGTAACTGAAACTGAAATTTATCAAGTATTCAAAGAGGACTCAAATTTCGTTGCTCTTGGCCTGGATACCTGGAATAGCTCAGTTTCTGCAAATCAAAACTTTAGAAGTGTTACCGGTATTACATACCCATTATTACTCAATGCTCAACAAACACTCGTTGATTATTATGGAGGATCAGGATTCTATGACCGGTCTCTTGTTATTGGAGCTGATGGTTTTGTGAAGTACAAAGGAACTTCCTTTGTTAATTCGGATTATGAAGACGTCGTGGATGTAATTGAAGCAGAGTTAACTATCTTAAATACTTCTTCAGAGCTTCGGGAGGAATTGCCAACATCTATCCAACTAGATCAAAATTATCCGAATCCTTTCAACCCATCTACTACTATTTCGTTTGAGTTGACATCACCCGGAGAAGTAAAGCTTGAGATTTTCAATGCACTTGGTCAACAAATAGCTACTCTGGTGGATGGCTTTCAGCCTTCCGGCAGGCAATCGGTAAACTGGAATGCCGTGGCTGTTCCATCAGGTATTTATATATATCGGCTTACTTCAGGTGGGGAAATACTTACCAGAAGAATGATGCTGATTAAATAGAATAAGTTACGCTAAAATACCTTTATCGATATTTTTATCTGAATGGGTTTCCGGAAATTTTTCTAGCCTTAGAATCATTATGTTCTCGCCATCTTTTTTATGATTCATTAGCCCCGAAAACACCCATTTATTTACCGTTTAAAGTTTATTTATTTGGTATTGAATTTAGTTTTAGCCTTGACTAAATTTCATCCGGAAAAAATAAAAACTATATGGCACCTTTAAACACATTAAAATCCGGCAAAACTTCTGTAATAGCTAAAATTGGAGATAGTATTACAGGCGCTGAGCGCAGAAGATTATTGGATTTAGGCATTTATCCTGGGGCTAAAATTTCGCATCGCTTTGAAGCTGCTTCTGGCGAACCTATAGCTTATGAAGTATTAGGGTCGATTATTGCCTTAAGAAAAGAACAAACCGAAAATATTTATACAACAGAAGAGTAAGCATTCCATGAATTCTGCTCATAAGAGTAACAGGCTCATTCCTTCAGAACATGGTTTAAGAAGCCCAACTTCTCGTATAAAGCAACTCGAAAAACTTGGCGTTAAGTTTGGTACATACGACTTTGTTGTAGCGCTGGCAGGGAATCCGAATACGGGAAAAAGTACCGTTTTTAATAGTTTGACAGGGCTACGTCAGCATACTGGTAATTGGCCAGGTAAAACAGTGAGCCGAGCTGAAGGTGGTTTCAACTTTAAAGATAAAAGTTACAAGCTGGTGGATTTACCAGGCACTTACTCACTTTTATCTACTAGTGAAGATGAGGAGATAGCCCGTAATTTCATTCTTTTTGGTCAACCTGATGTGACTGTTGTAGTAGCTGATGCAACCCGCCTTGAACGCAATTTGAATCTTGTATTACAAATTCTGGAGATTACTCCAAAGGCAGTTCTTTGCTTAAACCTGATGGATGAAGCAAAACGAAAAGGGATTGAAATAGATACTGAAAAGTTACAGCAAGAGTTAGGAATACCGGTTGTTGCAACAACAGCTCGTTATGGAGATGGCATGGAAAAGCTACTCGAGACTATTGAAAAGGTTGCAACTAACAAATGGGAATCACCAAAAATTGATTCAATACCGGTGCCCGATAGTATTAAAGAGGCAATAAATACTATAGAAAAAGACCTTAAATCAATCTATCCAAATCTACCAAATACAAGATGGATTGCACTACGGTTACTCGAAGGAGATATCAGGATCAGAGAGGCGTTAGTTAATAATGAATTAGATAATATGATCGCTGCATATAATCAGCCTCCACTTGATCTGGGGAAACAACTTGCCGATATAAATAAAGAGAGTGAAACAGCATGAGCCACCAAGCAGATGTACATAGCCTGTTGCAAAAGGCAGAGAAACTCCAGAAACAAACTGGTCAGGAGATACATGATAAATATGTTGAACAGCTATTCAAAAAAGCTGCGGAGATAAGCAAAGTAGCTGTAAAAAAGAGCTCTCTCAGATATCTTAAAGATGAGAAAATAGACCGAATTCTTACAAGTAAAGTCTGGGGCTTCCCAACTATGATAGGACTATTCACCTTAGTAATATGGCTTACTATCGAAGGAGCAAATGTACCTTCTTCAATGCTCGCGACTTTATTTCTGGATGTTCTCTATCCGATTTTAAAAGATGGGACTACGGCCTGGCCTTGGTGGCTTAGTGGGCTTTTAATTGATGGTATGTATCTGGCAACAGCATGGGTAATTTCAGTGATGTTACCGCCAATGGCCATATTCTTCCCATTATTCACTCTTCTTGAAGACTTAGGATATCTCCCGAGAGTAGCCTTTAATTTGGACAGCCTTTTTAAAAAGGCAGGTGCGCACGGAAAACAATCATTAAGTATGATGATGGGTTTTGGCTGTAACGCTGCAGGTATAATATCAACCAGAATTATTGATAGCCCACGTGAGCGATTGATTGCTATTATCACCAATAACTTCTCTCTTTGTAATGGTCGTTGGCCCACCATAATCATTCTATCCAGTTTATTTGTTGGAGCACTTGCACCGGCTTGGTTTGCAGGTTTTGCTACTGCGCTTTCAGTTGTTGGAATAGCTTTATTGGGCGTAGTACTTACATTCGTTGCATCCTGGATGCTTTCTAATACTGTTTTAAAAGGAGAAGCGTCATCATTCAGTCTGGAGTTACCTCCTTATCGCCCACCACGCATTCTCCAAACACTTTATACTTCTCTAATTGACAGAACCATTTTTGTGTTATGGAGAGCTATTATCTTTGCTTTACCGGCTGGTGCTCTCATTTGGCTGTCTGCCAATATCAATATTGATGGGCTAAGTATTGCAGAACATACTATACAATTTCTGGATCCGGTGGGCTGGTTTATTGGCCTAAATGGAGTAATTCTGCTTGCATATATAGTAGCTATTCCTGCTAATGAGATTATTATACCCACTATTTTGATGCTTACTGTATTAGTTACAGGTATGACAGAAGTAGGATCTGGAGCCGGAATTATGTTTGAACCAGAAGATTTAAGCACCTTAAGCAATGTTCTTGAAGCCGGAGGATGGACCTTACTAACTGCTGTAAGTGTGATGTTGTTCAGTCTCATGCATAACCCATGCAGTACTACCATTTATACTATTTACAAAGAAACGAAAAGTATTAAATGGACAGTGATAGCAACAATACTTCCTTATGGTTTTGGGCTCACAATCTTAATCATATTAGCCCAGGTATGGAGAGCTTTTACAGGTTAAAGATAGTTTATTCAACAAGGTAGATCTGTTCAGCAATACTGAACCCAATCGTTTTTTTCTCTTCTTCTATAAAAAGCTGGATGGGACCATTAAATGGGGCTTTCTCTATAATTTTGATTTTTACTCCGGGTATAATTCCTATTTCCTCAAGGTAACGAAGTAACTCCGAATTCTGATCTTTTACCCTTCCAATGATATATGAACGGTTTTCCTCCGCGTCTGATATTGCTAGAGAGGCTTGTTCAGGAACCACACCATCTTTGGTTGGTATTGGATCTCCATGTGGATCATGTGTGGGATGATTAAGTAGCTCCGCAATTTTATCTTCGAATTGCTCTGAAATGTGATGTTCCAGTTTTTCAGCTTCATCATGAACTTCATCCCAGGAATATCCCATTACTTCCTTAAGATATAACTCAAGGAGTCGGTGATGCCGCAGAATTTCAAGAGCAATTTTTCTTCCTGCATCGGTTAGTGTCGCCCCCTTATAGGATTGATGATCTATAAAATTCAAACCAGCTAAACGCTTAAGCATATTGGTAACTGAGGCTGATGAGACATTAAGCATCTCTGCAATATTATTGGTGGTAGCTCCCTGCCCTTCCGTCTCTAGCACATAAATTACTTTCAGGTAATCCTCAACAGATTGACTTAAACTCATTTCCCTTCCTGTAATTTACCTTCCTGTTCCAGCCACTCTTCAAAACCCATTTCTCCGAAAGCGCCGGAGCCTACATACTCAAGTAATGGTGAATACACTTCCGGTTCAATATAACCAGGCTGAGCACCAAGAATCTCTCCTTCTGAGTCAATAAAATAATGGGTGGGAAAGGACGCTAATCTCAGATATCTGGCAAGTTCTTTTGCAGGCATCTCCTGTCCGTTATAGGTCACTCTTTCTTCTGATTCGCCATTCAATTGAACCGGATAATAGTAATCGGTAATGGACTTCTGGACCGATGAATCGGGAAAAGACTCTCTCCTCATCTTAAGACAATACGTACACCATTCAGCATAGCCAAAAAGTAAAATGCTTTTTCCTGTTTCTTTTGCTTTTTCCTGGGCTTCATCTAAGGTATACCACTCGAATCCGGAATCAATCTCAGATTGAGATTGAGCAGATGCGTTAAAAGTCCCAAATACTATCAGAAATAGCGTAATAAATATCGTTCGTATTTTCATTTGTGCCCTTTATTAACCTTTAATCACAACGAGCGTCATGTCATCATATTGGAGCGCGCTTCCGATAAAGGTACGAACATCTTCAATAATTAAATCGCGAAGTTCTTTTGCGGAATTGGTTTTTTCACGTTTTATCAATTTGAACAATCTTTGTTCATCATAAAATTCCCCTTCTTCATTCTGTGCTTCAGTGATACCATCTGTATAAAGAACTAAAACATCGCCTTTTTCAAGCTTAATGGTGTCTTCTTCCATTACCTTGTTAAAGGCTTCCCCTTTACTCATGCCTATTGCCACACCTTTGGGCTGCATCCATTTTACTTCGCCATTATTCTTGTACAGCATTGGATTATGACCTGCACGAATGTAAGTGAATGTCTTTTCGGTAGAGTTGAGCACCCCATAAATCATAGAAATAAATGTGCCCCGGGTCGCATGTTGATTGAAGAGCTTGTTGACCCTGAATAGCATCATTTTTGGGGAAGGAAAAATCGAACTCAAACTATGAATTACTCCTTTGATGAACGTCATGTAAAACGCGGCCTGAATACCTTTACCACTTACATCTCCAATAGCGATAGCTGCTCGTTCATCGTCAAGGCAAATAATGTCGTAATAATCTCCCCCTGTTTCCTGTGCAGGATAACAAACGGCTGCTGAATCAAAACCAACTAAATCCGGAGTTGTATTTGGAAGAAAGGTAGTTTGAACATTTCGGGCGATATCCAATTCTTGTTTTACACGCTCTTCTTTTGCAAGATCTTCGATGTAATCTGGAACATAATCAGGGAGCTGATCCCGTTCATCCCCAACAATCAGAAAATAGAGCGCAATTCCGGAAAGCATGATCATGGTAATTACAAATCCGATGAAAATTGGTGCATCCGGTGAGCCTGAAACCAACCATCCCTTAGAAGTCGTTATAAAATTCAGGAAGATAAAAAACCCAAGTGCAATGGTGAGAAAATCAAAGTTGATATAGAATACCCCTATCAATACTCCTACCATAAAATTCAGAAAAAACTCTGCAATTGCAGGTTCCATACCAATCGGCACTAAATCTACTATCGCAAAAATTAATCCACTTACAATAGGTATAATCCATTTTTTGTTTGTAAGCGCATATAATTGATTTCCTACAATAAGAAGGCAAATCAATACAAAAGACAGTCCCAAAAGAAGTGTGATAATAATATTTGCCAGTGGAGAGAGTGAAAAAGCACCTTCATAAAAGAGAACATTTCCACGAATATATAATTCAGGAAAGAAGTTAATAAGCATCGAAAATGCACCGGCTAAGATGGCTCCAATGGAAATAGCCCGTACAATTGCCCAACCTACCGGCTTATTATTAAACATCCCCTGACGAATAAGATCCCAGGTTTTTAGCTGGTTTGGCCAGTACTGTCGTGTTACTGAATCACTAACAGCGGTAGTAACAAAAAATCCGGTTGCGGTAATTGCACCAAGTAACCCGAAAGCAAACATTTCATTCAGAAACGTTGATAACTGTTCAGTTTCAAAACTGAAAACAAACTCCTTCGCATATTGAAGTACGAATAATAAAGGAACCAAAAATCCACAGATAACTGCAACTATTAACGCCGGTCTGGTATCTACTGCGCGGGACTTTATCCTCAAATAAAAAGAAATAAGGAGCCAGACTCCAAAGAAAAGAAGAATACCCAAAATCAGATTTTGTCTTTTTTCTTCAATATCTCCTACTGGCTGTATTCCTTCATCAAGTTTAACGTCAAAACTTTTAATTACTCCGGCAGGTAATAATTCTATGGTTAGTTTTGGAGTGATTCCCATCACTGTATCTTTAGAGGTCAAATATGCCGTTGCATACCTGAAAGCACCATTATCATTGAAATTCATGGAATCTCTGCTAAAGGAAAATCTTTTCCAGTAGGTATTTTGAATATAAAATTCGATCCCAGACCAGATATAACCAGTACGATACTCATCACCACTATCCAGTTGATTTCTTACAAACTCCAAAGAACTAACAGGGTCATCACGCATGTGCTGAAAGTTGACCAACCGGGTAATTATCGAATCTTCAAAAGCTTTAGTAAGTTTTCTGCCCCTGCTATAAGCATAGCGAATCATCCCCCTGTGAAATGGAGTTTGTTGTTCTATCAATTCATTATCTACATCAAAAGAGATTATTTCTCCATGTTTGCTTAAGCGTGCTCGATATGATCTTTTTCTTTCTCCATCTACAACCGAAAACTCATCTACTGTCCAATTATAAGTAGGAACTTTCAAACGAGATGTATCCCGCATAGTCTGAAGAAATTCTGATCTGCCGTATTCTTTCTGAAGATGATCAATTACGGTAGAATACGAATCGACCCAAGCTCTCTTTTTTAGGTTCACGGGCTGATACTGCCAACTCAAAAAGATAGAGTCGGCTTTTTCGATAGCTTCTTCATTCGATAATTTAATTTCAACCGGACCCAAAGGATGGTTATTTCCAAAATCATAAAAAAACCATATTGCCCCAAAAAAACCCAGAATAAGAAGCAGTATATCCCTGAAGCGTTGATCGTACATTGCAAACATGAGAATCCTATACGGAAATCTTTAATTAGGTTGCGGGAATATGCTTAGATTCCTGCGTTTTTTAAAACCTTTGTTTGAACCAATTTATGTGCCTGATTACTTTTGCTTACAACGCTCATCCAAAATACCAATTAATTTTGGCAGCCAACCGAGATGAGTTTTATGAACGCCCAACCCGAAAGGCACAATTTTGGGAGAAAGAAAGCTATCCAAATTTACTGGCAGGGAAAGATCTGGAGGCAGGTGGTACCTGGATGGGCGCTCATACATCTGGCAGATGGGGAGCTTTAACAAATTACAGAGATCCTTCATGGATAAAAAAAAATCCACCAAGCAGAGGAGCACTCGTTCTCGATTTCTTAAAGAGTGATGAACAGGCACAAGAACATCTCGAAGAACGAAGAGCGAAGGCTGTCGATTACAATGGCTTCAACCTTCTTTTAGGAGATAAGAATGGGCTATTTCACTATTCGAATGTAACAGATCAGATTACAGAACTTGAATCCGGAATTCATGGAGTAAGCAATGCACTTCTTGATACCCCATGGCCGAAACTGGATCAGGCAAAAAGTGAATTAGAAGCAGCTATTCAAAAAGATAAAATTGAATTTGAACAACTATTTCAATTGTTAAAAAATGAAGAGAAGCCACCGGAAGATCAACTGCCCGATACTGGAATACCCATGGAATGGGAGAAAGCAGTTTCTTCAGTATTCATTAAAACTGAGACCTATGGCACCCGCTGTTCTACGCTTTTGTTAATCGAACATAATGACCATGCTACTTTTGTTGAACGCAGATATAATCCCAAAACTTCTGAGATTATTGAAGAGAATGCTTTTAAACTGGTTTTTAGTTAAAAAAGAGCGTTTATTCTTTCCGTTTATTATTCCTAATTAGCGATTCCTTTAATGACTTATAAATTCAAAAAACCTACTTTATTACAAGCATTTATTCCCATTGTTTTCCTCATAATTGCCCTTTTTATAAACGTAAGGATTTTCGGTGACGCCTCACTTGATGGCTCAAATCAAATCATTCTGATGTTATCGGCGGGAGTTGCATCTTTAGTGGCTTTACGATTAGGAATAAACTGGAAGCAAATCAGACAAGGTATCGTGGATAGCATTAGTTCTGCAATGTCGTCTATGATTATTCTATTGTTAATTGGTACCCTCGCCGGAACCTGGTTGCTCAGTGGAATTGTACCTGCTATGATTTATTACGGCCTTCAAATCCTGAACCCTACCATTTTCTTATTCGCTGCCTGTATTGTTTGTGCCATTGTTTCTGTTGCAACAGGGTCGTCCTGGACTACCTCCGCTACTGTTGGTATTGCCCTGGTTGGAATTGGTAAGGCCCTTGGGCTTCCTGTAGGTATGATTGCAGGCGCCATTATATCCGGAGCTTATTTTGGAGATAAGCTTTCGCCACTTTCTGATACTACCAATCTTGCCCCTGCAATGGCTGGAACTGATTTATTTACTCATATCCGGTATATGCTTTACACTACCGTGCCTTCTATTTCTATTTCTTTGGTACTCTTTTTGATTCTTGGATTTATGTACGGTGGCAATACAGAAATTTCAGATACTCAGGTTATCCTGGATGCCATTGACAGTAAGTATAACATCAATTTCCTCCTGTTTGTGGTACCTGTGATTATGGTGATCTTAATCACCAAAAAAATGCCTGCTATTCCGGCGATTACGATTGGCGGTTTACTTGGAGCAATATTTGCATTGATTTTCCAGCCATCACTTGTTCAGGAAGTAGCCCAGTTTGGTGATACTACCCTGGAAAAAGGCTTCGTTGGAATTATGACTTCCATGTATGGTGATATTAGCATCACAACTGGCAATGCTACTGTAGATGATCTCCTGACCTCAGGAGGGATGTACGGCATGCTTGGAACTGTATGGCTTATCCTTTCTGCTATGATTTTTGGTGGAGTAATGGAACGCAGTGGCATGTTAAAGCGAATCGCTGAAGGGGTTATCTCGGGAATTAATTCTGCGGGTTCATTGGTAGCTACCACTGCCGGAACTTGTATTTTCTTTAATGTGACGGCTTCCGATCAGTATCTTGCAATTGTAGTTCCGGGTCGTATGTATGCGGATATTTACAAAGACAAAGGCCTTGCCCCTGAAAACCTAAGTAGAACTCTGGAAGACTCAGGAACTGTAACTTCAGCACTGATTCCCTGGAATACCTGTGGAGCCTTCCATTCTAATGTGCTTGGAGTAAGCACCTTTGCCTATTTTCCTTTTGCCTTCTTCAATCTTATAAGCCCATTTATGACAGTCATATTTGCTATCTTTAAGATCAAGTTCAGAATGCTCAAAGATGCTCAGGGAGAAGGGGTTTAATTGGAACCTTATACCTTATGATTTCTCACGAAGTGATAAATGACAGATATCAATAATTCTTATAGATAAACCAGAGGACTTCGTCCATCTGTGCCTGAACCTGACGGGTAGGAATTACATAGTTATTGTTCATAAAACTGAAGATCAACTTCTTACCGGATTCTGTTACAACATATCCACTGAGGCAGTGATTGTTACTCAGAGTCCCGGTTTTAGCAAACACTTAAGGGCTGCCACCTTCTTTGTGAGCATATAATCGTCGGATGGTTCCTTGCTTCCCACCCTGAGGGAGTGCATCAAAAAGTTGGGCATCATTATCCACCACATCATCGAGTTTATCGAGTAAGGCCACAATGCTTCTCGGAGTGAATAGATTATAACGGGATAATCCGGAGCCATCTCTCCAATTGGGTTCATCCGGTAAATCGCTCAGATAAGCATTTGCAACATAATTGATTGCAGCTCTGGAATTTAATTTCATTCCTAATTCTGAAGCTACCATTAGCATAATTTGCTCCGCTGCATGATTATCGCTTGGAAGAAGCATGTATTTGAACAACGAATCAGACTCCATTCCATATACCGTTTCGTGATCCTCAGGAATATCGAAATCAGCTACATATTCTACTTGTTTTTTCAGAGTATCTGATAGCAGCTCAACAAGAAAGTCAGGTGTGTAGTGAAATGGTTTATCCGTTTCGTACCTGGAAGTATCAGAGGTATATGCGTATTCAAATTGATTACCAACACGCTCTCTTTCCAAAATTAGCCTACCTTCTTCACTTTCACCCTGCTCTTTCAGGTAGTTATTAAAAATCTTCGGGCTGATCAGATACTCACCATCTTTTTTAGCTATTCTATACTCCTCAATGTGTTCAATGGTAACCCTGGCTACATTCCCGTAAATCGGGAACGGACTTTTTTCTGCAGAATAGTACGAGTTATAATCTGCCCACGACCATCCGGGACCAAGATTTTCATCATCGAAATTAGAATCTGTGAAGTACAGGTTTCCATCAAAATTTAATAACAAATCATATGCTTCATGGGTACCGAAATCAGGATGGAGAAAAGAAGGATCACCTGTTCCCCAGAAAATGAGCGAATCCCCGGAAATGATATACTTGAGAGAAGGCACTGTATCTCCCAACACATTCAAACCGGCAAAATAGGTAAAGAGCTTAGTGTTTGAAGCCGGATTCATATACTTGGTTTCATTCACCGCGTAAATGGTGGAATCGCCATCCGGATCATATAACATGAAACCCGTTATAGTTTTCTGAAAAATATCAGACTCTTCAAAAATGGAAGCTATTGTCTTTTTTCTGGGTTCTTCCTGAAAATCTATCGGTGTTGAAGTAGATACCTCAGCTGTTTTACAGCCTGAAAATCCCACCAATATAATCCCCAAAATTAAAAGCCTGATACTCATAAATACTAAGTTAGTTGTTCAAGTGCTGTATCTATTCGATTTATTGTTTCCTCTTTACCAAGTAGTTCAAGAGAAGTAAATAGATCGGGGCCGAATCCCTGCCCGGTTGTTGCAATTCGAACTGGCATCATCACTTTACCAAAACCTACTTCATTTTCAGAAACGGTTTCTTCAAGTGCAGATTTCAAATTCGCAGCCACAAAATCCTCTTCAGAAAGTGCTTCTATTTTGGTTTGATATGCCTTCACAAAACCGGCACTGTCATCTTTCCATTTTTTGAGTGCATTTTCATCATATTCTTCAGGGGCCTGATAAAAGAAGGCTCCCATCGAAACAAACTCATCTACTTTAGAGACCCGATCATGCAATAGCTCAATTACCGTTTTAAGGTAATCATCGTCAGAAACTTCAAAGCCTGCTTCCTGCATCAATACTTTTACTCGAAGTAATAAATCTTCTACAGAACTTTCCCGAATGTAATGCTCGTTGTACCACATCAGTTTTTTGTGATTGAAAACTGCTCCCCCTTTACTAACACGATCAAGTGTAAATAACTCACAAAGCTCTTCCATGGTATGAATTTCGGAATCATCACCCGGACTCCATCCCAAATACGCTAGAAAGTTTATCAATGCTTCAGGTTCGTAATTACCTGTGATATAATCCTTGGTATTAATTGGGATCCCTTCACTTTCTGCTTTACGCTTAGAAAGCTTCCCTCCACTCGGGCTCATAATCAACGGCAGATGTGCCATAGTTGGTGGCTCCCATCCAAAAGCTTTATACAATAGCATATGCTTTGGCGCCGAACTCAACCATTCTTCACCTCGGATTACATGTGTGATTCCCATGGTGTGATCATCCACTACATTTGCCAGGTGATAGGTTGGCATTCCATCTGATTTCATTAAAACCTGATCATCTAATCCAGCTGTTTCAAAAGAAACTATTCCTCGGACTAAGTCCTCAAACTTTACGGTTTCTCGTCGGGGCACTTTCAATCGGATCACATATTCATCTCCTGCTGCCAACCTTTTCTCCACTTCATCCTGTGGAAGTGTAAGGCTATTCTTCATCGATTGGCGTGTGATAGAATCGTAACTAGGAGAAGGATTTCCGGACTTCTTGAGCCGCTCCCTCATCTCATCAATTTCCTCGGTGGTATCAAAGGCATAATATGCGTGGCCATCATCAACCAACTGCTTGGCGTATTTATGGTACATTTCCTTCCGCTCACTCTGGCGGTATGGCCCGACATCACCAGGCTTATGTGGACCTTCATCAATGGTCATTCCGGCCCATTCTAAAGAAGTGATAATGTCTTGTTCCGCTCCTTCCACATATCGGGTTTGATCCGTATCTTCAATACGAAGAACAAAGGTGCCGCCATGATGACGAGCAAACAAGTAGTTGTAAAGTGCGGTTCTAAGTCCGCCAATGTGCAAAAATCCGGTTGGTGAAGGTGCGAATCGTACGCGAACGCTCATGTATGATCTATCTTTTAGTTTGAAAATTCAGAGCATTAAAGGTACGAAATTTTGATCAAGTCTTTTGGATGAACAAATTATAGATTTTGAATTTTGAATGTTGAATTGGCTATGTTTCAATTCAACATTCAAAATCCATAATTCACAATTGATTTTAGCGATTCTCACCCCACAATTTGCCCCTAACCTGTATGATCTGGCATCTATGCTGAAGGCAGACCGAGTTATTTTTCAGGATGTAGAGAAGTGGTCACGTAAGGGAAGAACGCACCGTGCTGAAATCAGGAATGAAGCCGGAACTCAATGGATCAACCTTCCCATTCTTCAGGAAGATCGTAAGAAAGCAATTAAGGATGTCCGGCTGGATCACTCTCAACGTTGGTTCGAACCCTTCTGGAATGCCATTGCTCATAACTATCAAAATGCGACCTGGTTTGATTTCTATGAAGATGAGTTGAAATCAGACATCCAAAAAGTGAATGATTTTGAATATCTGCTGGATTTCAATCTTTATTTCTTACAGCGGTTACTACAGTTTTTAGAATTGAATATTCAGTTTGAACTGGCAAGCAATGTGGAAGGCTACAACACTTTTCCGGATGAAACAGCATCAAACCTACGTGCCGAAATACTTTTTATTGAGCATAAATCAAAAAACTATCAACGCCAAAGTAAGCAAGCTAAGACTGCCTTATCTGAGCATCCTATTTACCCACAGCCATATAGTGGGTTTGAGCCAAACTGCTCGGTTCTTGATTTATTATTAAACGAAGGTAGAGAGAGCTTCAGGATTATTGAAAAGCTTTCATCCTAAAGCATCATTTACTATCATTGGAAATGGAAAACACTACAGACGAAACCAACTGGAAGAAAATATACATCGATGTGTTTTGTTGGGGTATAGCTTGTGTACTGCTTTTTTGGTTATTCACTCATTACTTCAATCTACCTTAAGCTATGCATTGGATAGATTGGATCGTACTTTTCGCTTTTCTTGCTTATACCGTTTGGGATGGAACACGTCGTGGAAAAGACGCGCAGGATATTGAAGGATATTTACTGGCCGGACGAGGCATGCCCTGGTGGGCGGCCGGACTTTCTATTATGGCTACGCAGGCTTCCGCCATTACTTTTATTGGTACAACCGGAATCGCTTATGTAGAAGACATGCGATTTGTACAGGTGTATCTGGCTATACCCTTTGCAATGATTCTGATTTGTATTTTCCTGGTGCCTTTCTTCAGCAAGATGAAAGCTTTTACAGCTTATGAAGTTCTTGAAGAACGATTCGGATTGAAAACACGACTTACCACAAGTGGGTTATTTTTGATTTCACGCGGACTTGCTCTTGGTGCTGTAATTGCTGCTCCTTCTTATGTGCTGGCGCTTCTGCTCGGACTCCCACTTTCCGCTACCATTGTTGTGATTGGATTGATCGCAACCGGATATACCATGGTAGGTGGTGTGGCTGGAGTAATTACTACAGATGTGAAGCAAATGGCGGTAATGATGTTCGGACTGATTTTCTGCTTCTTTATCATCCTGTTTAACATGCCCGAAGAGGTTAGTTTTGGAGATGCGCTTTATCTGGCCGGTTCTCTGGATAAATTAACAGCCCTTGATCTTAATTTTGATCTTAGTGAGAAGTACAATGTTTGGAGTGGAGTATTTGCTGCGCTCTTTTTGATGCTTTCTTATTTCGGAACCGATCAGACGCAGGTTCAGCGCTATTTAACTACATCATCTGTAAAGGAAGCACGAAAATCATTGCTGATGACGGCATACGCTAAAGTCCCCATGCAGTTCTTTATTTTACTTCTTGGGGTGATGATGTATGTCTTTTTCATTTTTAACGATGCCCCTATTTCTTTCCGTGCAACTGAGCCTGTTGCTGTAACGGAAGAACAAATTTCCAGAGAACAACTTATTGACCAACAATACAATGAAGCCAGAGAAAACCGACAGGCACTGGCACTTAAGGCCGCTAAAAACCGGGATATTGTTTCTCAACAAGCATTTTTAGAAGCTGATGCTGACCTCAATAAAGCCAGACAAGAAGAACTGTCATTACAAGCTGAAATTAGACAAGCCGATGTAAACGACACCAACTATATCTTCCCTTATTTCATCCTCAAATATATCCCTGTTGGTATAGTTGGATTGATTATAGCAGGGATTTTTGCAGCCGCAATGAGTTCCATTGATAGTGAACTGAATGCTCTTACCACCGTTTCTATTGTGGACTGGTATCAACGACTGGACCCTAGTGAACATGGAGAAATGCATTACCTGAAATCATCCCGAAGAGTAACTGCGCTTTGGGGAGTCATTGCCACCGTCTCGGCCTTAGCTTTAGGGGAAACCCAATCTATTATTGAGTTGATTAATCAGATTGGAAGTTATTTCTATGGCTCGATTCTGGGAGTGTTCATCCTTCTGCTTTGGGTTAAAAAAGCCAACGGAACCGGAGCACTTACCGGACTACTATCCGGAATGCTGGCGGTATTTACTTTCGACCGGCTCTTCTATTCTGAAAGCCTTGGAGACTACTCCTTCTTCCTGCCATGGACTCAGGTTCCGGAAACCTATTCCAAAGCCATCGAATTCTTGTGGCTCAATCCGTTGGGCGCTTTTGTGGTAGTAGCTGTTGGAATTGTTGTGAGTGTGTCTTTCCCCAAACCCAGTAAGTAATCCCGTTTAAAAAACTGGTTGTAATACTAAAAATATGAGTCGAGCTATAAAAGCACATCACCAAAGAGCCATAGATAAGCTAACCAAAGAGTACCAAAATGATGCTCGTTTTCCTGCTTTGATTATTGGAGGATCTGTAGCAAAACAATGTGCCAGGGAAGATTCTGATGTCGATTTTATGATTATTGCTTCTGATGAAGAGTATAAAAAGAGAGAACAAAACAGAGATCTATTTATTAATAGAACTGATCTTTGTGATTATCCAGGTGGTTATGTGGACGGTAAGATCATTGATATGAATTATTTGAAAGAAGTTGCTGAAAAAGGAAATGAACCCTCCAGAGCTGCTTTTGATGGCGCCTTTATCGCTTATTCCCGTATAGAAAAGCTGGATAACATCCTTAACAAGATTAATGTTTATCCTGATGAAGGCCATGAAGATCGTGTAAAGTCTTTCTATTGTATGGCTTTCATTCAGAATTGGTTGATGGGTGAAGCAAGTCGGCATGGAAACTTGTATACACAAACTCGGGCAGCTTCCCAGCTTGCTTTATTTGCAGGCCGTCTTATCCTGGCTCATAATAGAATCCTCTTTCCATATCACAAGTGGCTTATGCATTATCTGGAAAAGTGCCCTGCTAAACCATCAGGTTTTATAGATAATATTGAAACAGTACTAAAAGCTCCTAATTCAAAGAATTCGAATCACTTGTTTCAAAGCCTTAAGGATTTTAATGATTGGGGAATTTCTGATCTTGAAGCTTATACCTGGTTTATGGCAGAAGTCGAATGGAGCTGGAGAAAAGGAAACACACACCTTGAGGACTTATAGAAGAATCTACACTCTTCTTTACCTTCTACATATTGTGCTTTTGACAGTTATAATGTTGAAAATAAATATTAATGGCATTTATTCTTGTTTGCTTGTGTAACTAATTCTTCATCAAAGCGTGTATATCCCGAGGCGTAAGTCTTCCTAACCAACCGAAAAGACGCTTTTTACTTATGACTTTGAAATACCGGCTTTTAGCACTTTGTGCTATATTCTCCGTCCAATCTATATTTGCTCAAACTCCCACTCAGGAGAAAACCTACACCACTCAACGGGTTACAAAGGAAGCCCCGAGAATTGATGGAAACCTTAATGATGAAGTCTGGAACATGGTGGAGTGGTCCGGTGATTTCACCCAACGAAGTCCGGACGATGGGGCAGCTCCATCACAAGAAACAGCCATCAAAATCCTTTATGATGACGATAACTTGTATGTAGCAGTTCGCGCTTTTGATACAGATCCAGAACAAATTGTTCAACGCCTTTCTCGCCGTGATGGCTTTGAAGGCGATTGGGTTGAAATCAACATCGATAGTTATTTCGACAAACAAACTGCTTTTTCCTTTACTGCTTCTGTTTCCGGGGTACAGGGCGATGAAGCTATTACTAATGACGGTGGTAACTGGGACACCAGCTGGGACCCGCTATGGGATTTCGAAACCAGCATTGACAACGAAGGCTGGATTGCAGAAATGCGTATTCCTTTTACACAGCTAAGATTTAATGCCAACAATCAGCAGGTTTGGGGCATCCAGTTTACACGCCGCCTTTTTAGAAATGAAGAGCGCTCAATCTGGAATTATTCCTCACAAGAAGAAGCAGGTTGGGTGAGCCATTTTGGTGAATTGCATGGAATTGCAGGAATCAAACCACAAAGACAGGTTGAAATCGCTCCCTATACTGTTGCAAAACTTGAGCGTTATGAAGCTGATCCTGACAATCCTTATTTAGACGGAAGCGATGCTACAGCAAACATCGGGGTTGATGGAAAGATTGGAATCACCAACGACTTTACGCTTGATTTTACCATAAATCCGGATTTTGGCCAGGTTGAAGCTGACCCTTCAGAAGTAAATTTGACTGCCTTTGAGACCTTTTTCCAGGAAAGGCGGCCATTCTTTGTTGCAGGTAATAACATCACCAGTTTTCAAATTACCGGAGGGGGAAACCCTTATTCTTCAGATAACCTTTTCTATTCCCGCAGAATCGGTCGGTCCCCTCAAAACTTTCCTGATATTGATGGCGGTAATAATGAATATGCTAAAGTACCTCAAAATTCTACTATTCTGGGTGCTGTTAAACTAACCGGAAAAACAGAAAACGGATTATCGGTTGGGGTTATGGAAAGTATCACTGCAGCTGAATATGCAGATGTATACCGAAATGGAGTTACGGATGATGAAATAGTAGAGCCAACAACTAATTATTTTCTGGCTAGTGTTCAAAAAGAAGCGAATGATAACAACACTATTTTTGGCGGGATGTTTACTTCTACCAACCGTTTCATAGATAATCCGTCTCTTAATAACCTGAATAAGAACGCGTATACTGGTGGATTAAACTTTGCTCAGTACTGGAATGACAGAAAATATTATTTCAGTTCTAATATAGTGATGAGCCACATTACCGGAGATCCCGAAGCAATCACTCTTCAGCAGGAATCTTCCAGAAGATTCTTTCAACGTCCGGACAACGATTATACCGATTATGATCCTACCAGAACTTCGTTATCGGGACATGGTGGAATTGTTCAGTTCGGAAAACAAGCCAATAGTGGCTTCCGTTTTGTAAGTTGGATTACCTGGCGTTCTCCTGAGTTAGAGCTGAATGACATGGGCTACCTCCGGCAAGGTGATTCCATTTTTCAAGTGTTTTGGGCGAGCTACCGTTTTGCGAATCCTATAGGAATTTTCCGGTACATGAACTTCAATTACAACCAGTGGTCGGGCTGGGATTTTGGAGGAACTAAAAACTTTGCCGGCACTAATTTCAATTTTAATACACAGTTCACGAATCATTGGTCATTTAGTATTGGATCCAATCTGGATGGACAAGAAACTTCCAATACCTTTTTACGGGGCGGGCCTTCCATTCTTCTTCCAGGCGGATGGAATTACTTCACGAATCTGAATACCGATAATAGAAAAGCCTTGAGTTTTGGATTCTCTCACAACCAACGCTGGGGGTTTGATAACTCCTCAAACAGTATTAATTATGGATTATCAGCTAGTTACCGACCAACTGATGCACTCAGAGTTTTTATTCGTCCAAGCTTAAATAATTATTCGCACGAACTTCAGTATTTAACTACGGAAACAGTAGCAGGAGATAACCGATATATTTTTGGAGCGATTGATCAAAAAACGGTTAACCTTACTGCCCGTTTTGACCTGGTTCTTTCTCCTGATTTCACTATCCAATATTACGGATCCCCTTTTGTAAGTGCGGTTGATTATTCTGATCCGAAATACATTACCAACCCAAAAGCGGAGAATTTCCGGGATCGTTACAGTGAGGATGTTTCCTTTTCGGGTGAAGATTATGAAAACGATTATGATTTCAATTTCAGGCAATTCCGGTCCAACCTCGTTTTACGATGGGAATACCGACCCGGCTCACTACTTTATATGGTATGGACTCAGGGACGAACCGGCTTTGAAGACACCGGAGAATTTTCTTACGGGTCAGACATCAATGATTTGTTCTCTGTTGATCCTCAGAATGTATTTCTGATTAAACTATCTTACTTATTTGGGTATTGAAAATACTTCTTCTTCTGAAGTAAATAACTCAACTAGTATTCGTTATATGCAGTTATCAGATTCTTCAAAGACTCTTCCAACGAAACCTTTCCATTTACATAAGCAGGCATATAATCGAAAATCACTTCATGATGATTTCCAAACACATCATTCCTGATCATATATAGTTCATAATCTATACCTCTTTCTTTTAGTAAGTCTTGAACAGTAACACCGGAAAAATAGAACAGTAAAGAGTGCCAGAGATTTCTGGAACAATCTTAAAAAATAAAAACTGATATTTTGTGGTTAAGAAGAAAATCAACATACTGTTTACTCAAATAAGGCTTTAGACATGTGAAATTTTTACCAGCAAGCTGTGCATTTTTATCAGCATAAAATGTACTTATGTTTCTCAATTCTTCTGGTTTCCTGTTATTTCTACTCAAACTTAGACCTTCTATGCGCGATATAGTTTGAAAAAGAATTTTCAAAGAAATCTTTTACGCACTCATCTTTCCTTTTACCAAGCTCGTCGTTCCCAATTACGCATTGATCTGGATTAAGTTTTAAGCCGATTTAGGCCCACCTATTTTTGAATCAGCTTTTAAACTTAACGATAAACTTTAATACATAGAACAATGAAACCTAAAGAACTAATAGCAGTAATTTTGCTTAGCCTATTCACCTTAAGTGGATTTGCACAACCTCAACAATCCAGATTTAGTTTTGAACTTAATTCAGGTCCATCCATCGCAAATAAAGATCTGGCAGGCGCCAATCTTAATATTGGAGCAGGATTCGAAGGGATTTTTCATTATAGAATAATGCCTCATGTAAGTGCTCATCTGGGATGGGGCTGGAATAAGTTTTCAGCCGATCAATCTTTTGCCGGATCAGATATGGATTTTGAAGAAACCGGATATATTTTCGGACTACAATTCAAACATCCATTCAAGTCAAATTCACTTTCATGGTTTGTAAGAAGCAGTGGACTATATAACCATATAGAAATCGAAAATAATGATGGCGATATTATAGAGGATACCGGACATGGTTTAGGACTTCAATTTGCTGGGGGCCTGGATATCCCATTAACCAATACCTGGAGTTTTACTCCAAGCCTAAAACTTAATTCATTTTCCAGAGATTTAGAATCCGGAGAAACCGAGAGAAATCTCAATCTAAACTATGACTGTCTAAGACTAGGATTTACAGCGAGATTCTGAATAAGTAAAGCTCCATGCAACTGGCACTTTGTGATTACGGTCACAACTTTTCGCAAAGTGCCTTTTTTGGAGTTTATAATATGTGTTTGTAACTAAATATTATTTTCACATTTCCAGCTTACATTCACTTGGAATTGATTCTTAAATACTTTTCAAAGATGAACGCACGTGGTATCCATAACCTGATCTCTTTTTCGAATCTCTTTAAGCTTCTTCTTGGGATCTCCATTTCAATACAGCTTATTGTTATCACCTTCAACCATTTTAGCGGATACTATATCCTTGAAAATTCTCTTGAATTTTTAACCCGACTTCTTCTTGGAACATTTCTATCTCTTCTAGCAAGCTTTATGATTGCTTATCCTGACTTGATGGTTATTAATAAAATGAATCAACATTTTTCATGGGAAAGGAACACTCTAAAACGAATTGTATCACAACTTGGGCTTAGCGTATTAGTTGCTTCCATAGTTGCTATTATTATCACCATTATATCTAACTCAATTAATCCTTATAAGGAAGGTGTTCAACCTAACATTATTTATAACGTATTAATCTTTTGTGTTGTAAATATCATCCTGGTTTTGATCCTTGAGGCATGGATATTTTTTATTGAAAGGGACAATTCTAAAGAAAAGTCTAAGGAACTAGAAGGTCGGTTATCTCAGCTACGATTCGAAATCCTCAAAAGCCAAATTGATTCACATTTTATGTTTAATAGCCTAAATGTGCTCTCAGGGTTAATTGAAAAGGACACAAGAAAAGCTCAGGATTTTATTGACGAGTTCTCAAATATCTATCGATACGTTCTTGACACAATAGAAAGGCCGGTAGTCTCGGTAAATGAAGAAATCAGTTTTGCACGATCCTACATGTTCCTTCAACAAATAAGATATGGGGAGCCGCTTAAGTTCAGTATCGATTTGCCAACCAAAATTCTTGGCGCATTGCTTCCTCCCCTCTCTTTGCAGGTAGCTCTGGAAAATGCATGTAAGCATAATTTGATCGATGACGGAAAGCCACTACGCATTTCTATTACGAATGAAAATGACACACTTGTAATCACCAATAATATTCAGCTTAAAATCGTATCCCGAACTTCCAAAGGAACCGGTCAACCGAACTTGAAAAAGAGATATGAGTTATTGAGCGATAAACTGCCCGAATTCCGGATCGGTACTAGCAAATATAAAGTGATTCTACCTCTAATTAACGATGAACTATTATGAATTACCTAATAATTGAGGATGAAAAAATAGCGGCTGAAAAACTTGAAGAAATGCTTAAGGAGGTACAACCTGAGTGTACTATTCTGGCTAAAATTGGTTCTGTTAAAGAGTCTGTAAAATGGTTGATGAGAAACAAAGCGGATTTAATTTTTCTGGATATACAGCTTTCGGATGGATTGAGTTTTAATATTTTTGAGAAGCTATCTGTATCTACTCCTGTTATTTTTACCACTGCTTTTGACCAGTACGCCATAAAAGCATTTGAGTTAAATAGTATTTCATATTTATTAAAGCCCATCAAAAAAAATGACTTGAAGAAAAGTTTGGAAAAATTTTTCCAACTAAAAACCAGCTTAACAATAGATTTTGAATCCCTTATTACTTCCTTTCATAATGAAAAACCACAATACAAGAAGAGATTTCTGATTTCTATTGGGAACACTTTAAAAAAACTGGATGTAAAAGATGTTGCCTTTTTTTACGCCTTAGATAAAAGTGTTTTTTCAAAAACCTTCAGCAACAAAACCCTTCCTAATGATCACTCTCTGGATGCTCTGGAAGCATTACTTGATCCTAAAACCTTTTTTCGCATTAACAGGAAATATTTGGTAAATATTGAAGCTATTCAAAGGATGGAAACATGGTCTAGGAGCAGGATAAAGTTACACTTACAACCTGATATACATGGAGAATTGGATTCCGTTGTTAGTATCAGTCGTTCTGCTGAGTTCAAAAAATGGATTGGAAGCTGATACCTATCTGTTATACTCTACAATTAAATTCTCAAGTGCTACCTCAAAAGAAACTTCACCATCTAGATAATCGGGCATATGCTTAAATATCACTTTATGATGGTTACCAAAAACATCATTTCGTACCATATAAAGCTCGTAGTCTATCCCTTCTTCTTCTAATGCATCCTGAACTGCAGTTCCTGAAAAATAGAATAGCAAGGAATGCCAAAGATTTCTGGGAGGATTAAGTTTAAGCCTTTCAGAAGTTTTTGAGATTAATTCTGCCGTTTCGTAGTTCCTGCCAGATATTATTGAATGAGCGGGTTCATGGAAAACTAATTCCAGCCAATTTCCATACGGCCCATCGTCTAGAGAATTAATTACAACATGAGTTTCAGGATTAGTAGAGGTATAAGCTCCTGCCCAATTAGCATAGTAGGTAATATCAACTCGCACTTTTCCTTCTTTCCAGGATTTTTGAGCTAAAGTTGATATCCTTTCGAATATCTGGTTCTCATACTTATTTATGAATGCCAGATTCTTTTTTAGTATTTCGTGATTAGCCTGATTGTGTTTTTCCCAAAAATACTTGTGGTAAATAGGTTTTATTTTATTCAGATGGTTTATCAATTCATCACTAAAATCTTCCATCCCTAAAGACTCTCCTTCGTGAAAATTGATGAGTGTTCGTTTTAGTTTTGTTAAGCCCCTGTTGAATAATAGATTGTAGGAAATAACAGAATCGCGATAAAAAATAATCCCTTCTTTCAGGATGTTTTTTTCTGAAGGACTTAATCTATCTAATTCCCCGTTTGAAAAACCATAGTCCCAATTACCATCCTCAGCAGAATCTGCGCTAGCATATAAAAAATGATGCTGATTGATCCAAAAATTACTATAGAACTCATACCTTTCTGTAACAGAAATTGGATTAGTCTGACAGCAAGCAGAAACTGATAAAAAAGTAACTTTGATAAGTAAAATAATGTGCTTCAAACTCATTGCTCTTATTTGATTCTGAATTTTAACTAAGCTATTAAAATTATTCTAAACTGTATTGTAGAAAACGGAACCTGAAAATCAGATAACTTCTTCTCTATTTGAGCGGTTAATAAAAACTTCAGGGCTCTCACCCAGTAAATTGTTAAAGTCAGCAATCATATGAGATTGATCAAAGTAACCAGAGGATAAAGCCAGGTCTGTCCAGTCTTCTACTCTGCCTTCATCAACACCTTTAACAACATTAGTCACTCTTGTAATCATTGAAAATCGCTTCGGGCTTAACCCAATATGATTAGAAAATATCTTACGTAAATATCTATCCGAGAAACCTGTTTCTTTAGCTATATCAGAGATTGAAATTAAACCAAAGTTTTTAAAAATCAGTTTTGAAGCCTGTTCAAGTCTATGATTTTTTTCTTTACCAACTACATGCTTACCTATAAACTTTTCTAATTCACTAATACATTTTCTAATATCTCCATTACGAGCCAACTCATCTAATTCAGATTTTATAATATCGGCCGAATCTCTGAATATGTCGGAAAGTGGAATAGAAGAATCTTTCAGTTCATTAACCGGAAAAGGAAGCACACTGGATAATCCCCAGGGCTTAAACTTCACAATTAAGGTAAGCACCCTGTTTTTTCTGTTGATGTTTTTGAATACCGATCTGGGACCAACCAGAGAAAGATTAGAATGATTAGTGAATAAATGAAATATCATGTATCCGGTGCAATCCGGCATAATTGTCCAGGGAAGTGAGCTTTTAATGCCATCTTTTCTGTGGTGAAGTATAATATATGAATCAACCCATGATTTTAGAAAAATGCTACTTGGATAAAAGAAATGGACTATAGGTTGTTTGGCTATCATTTATTCTTCATCTCGGAAATTTAAATTTAATGGAAAGCTAAGATATAATAACTTTATAGAGCTTATCTGCATTAACCCCATTAAATGAAAATTTCCACCCCTCAAATAACTCAACCTCAATTGAGTTGTTCAGTTTTTTATAACTTTTCAGTTTATCCAAATTAAGGATATATGACCTTCCAACTCTTACGAAATTCTCTGGAAGTATTGTTTCTACTTCCTTTAATGTTACCCTGATCATTTTTTTTTCTTTAAATTCATAGTGAAAATTGCAATGATATCCATCTGCCTTAATGTAAATCAATGAATTATATTTAATAAGGTGGGTCGTTTTTCCTTCAATTACTTCCACAATTGGTTTCTTGTAATTAATAGAAGAAAGTAAATCATATATATTATACACTGATGAAGCCTCCCCTTCTTTAAAACGCTTCAGAATTCGATTTAATGCAGTTTGGAAACGATCCTCTTTGTATGGTTTAAGCAGATAATCAATAGCACCTTTTTCGAACGCCCGAATCGCAAACTCATCATATGCGGTAATAAAAACTATTTCCATAGGAATCGGTTCAATCTTTTTAAGAACATCAAAACCTAACATGTCCTTAAGTTGAACATCAAGGATGAGGAAATTCGGAGAGGTACTGTTTATCACTTCAATAGCTTCAGTTCCATTATCTGCTTCGCCAACTAGTTTAAAATCAGAATGCTTCAAAAGCAGGTTTTTTATTCTTCTAAGTGCCGGAGCTTCGTCATCTACTATAACGGTTTTAATATTCATTTTGATGGAAAGTCAACAAGGTTTATAACTCGATTATTTTTCTGTTTCAGCTCGAAATTAAAATCATCACCATATGTAGTTTTGAGTCGTTCCTGAATATTTTTTATTCCAATTCCCATTGTTTCATTTCTTAGTAAGTCTCCATTATTACTTACCCAGATTTTTAATCTGTCAAACTCTTTTATGACTTCAATTTTAATACTCAGCTGTTTTACACCTCCCTTATACCCATGTTTTATTGCATTTTCAGCTAATGGTTGCAATAGAAAAGGAAGCACTTTTTCAGTGTTTAGTTCTTCGGAGATTACAATTTCGAACTCCAACTGGTGCTCAAATCTTTTCTTCTCAATGCTTAGATAACTCCTTAATAGTTCTATTTCCTTTTTAAGAGGTATTTTTTCTTCAAAATTGATTTCAAGGGAGTTCCTTAACAGTTCACTCAAGTCGACCAACATCTCTTGAGCTGGCTTCTTTCTTTCTTCCATAATACTGATTGCACTATTCAGGGTATTAAAAAGAAAATGAGGCTGTAACTGACGTTGTAGTACCAAAAATTTCGTTTGTGTTAATTCCTTTTCCAATTGTTCACGCTTAACAATAGCCTGCGTCTTGTCATCATAGTAATCTTTGCTGGCACATATAAATAGCAAAAAGAAATAATAAGCGGCAATATGATGCAAGTCTGTCATCATTGTCTCAAAAATTCCAGCAATAAATAAATCAAAGCTTATCTCAAGAAATAAAAACTGAAACAGGCCTACAGCAAAAATCAGATATACAAAAACAAAGAGGATTAATAAAAATATATATCCTATAACCTGATGTGTTACATTTTTAAGTCTTAGCAAATTGTATCCAGGGTATAGCACAAAAGTTATTGCTGCAAATCCATTTACTACTCTTAGAAAAGGAAACCAATAGAACTTAGAGGATATTATTGTTTCGGGTCTAAATAGAAAAATCATTACGGTTTCTATTCCTCCCAAAAGGCTTAAAAATAACCAAGCGAATAATAATAAATGGTACGTTGATAGATTCTTTTGAATGATGGACATCTGCTTAAAACATTAAGTAAAAATATTTTCAGAACGCATTTAAGATAGTCTGATATTTAGTTTTTTATGACCCAAATTTGAATAACTGATTTCAAAAAAATGGGTATTCGCTTCATATTCCCACTTTTTGCCAGCCAGCGATGTAGTTTTAAACTAAACTTCATTTTATGATATTTAAAACACTCTTTATAGGCCTTTTTTTTTCGGGGACCCTACTTTTAAGTTCTACTGCTTTTTCACAAAGCTTTGAAGAGGTAATATTTACTTCTAATGATGGGTTAAGAATTACCGCTGATCTTTATCATCATCATAAAAAAGCCCCTACAATTATTCTTTTCCATCAATCAGCTTCAAGTAGAGGGGAATTCAGAACTATAGCACCAGGGCTTCATAAACTTGGATTTAATTGTCTTTCTGTGGACCTAAGATGGGGTAAACAAGACTTTTGGAATAAAATACCTAATGAAACCGCCCAAAGAAATGGATCTTTTAAGATCATAGATGATTATGAAAACAACTTAGACTATCAACTTAATCAAGTATGGCCAGTTATTTGGAAAGCTTATGATGACATGAAAGCTTCTGTCGAGTATATCAAGAGTGAAGGTTATATAGGAAAAACCATTGTACTTGGCTCTTCTTTTTCTGCTATGCTTGTTTTCAAGCTTGTGGCTGATAGATATCCTGTTGATGGAATAGCTGCTTTTTCTCCCGGTGAGTATCACCCTAGTGATTCTACATTATTATCAGAATGGTCAAAAAAGATCAACGTACCGGTTTATCTTTCAGCGGGGAGTTCAGAACTGGAAATGGTTAAGGAGGTAAATAGTTTCCTACCTTCTGGTTTGGATGTTGAATTTCATCACTCTAACGGCAGACATGGGGCTTCTGTATTAATTAATGAAGAGCAAGATTGGGAATCTTTTTCCAAATTTCTTAGCACTTTCAAAGAGGAAAAAGAAATTGGGTTTAAAATTTTTAAAGCTACCAGAGCCTCAGAATCATGGGATATAAAATCAACTACAAAAACAATTACAGGCTGGTATTGGTATCCAATTCAGGAATCTGCCTCCAACCATAGAATGACTTATGCTAACTATGTATGGAATTTAAATTCCGAGAAAACTAACCTTGAAAACGAGCATACTTTTACTCGTATGATTAGCAACTTTAGTGAAGATTCAATATCGAATAATGTATTAATGCAGTTTATTCATTCCGAAATTCCAGTTCTATTCAATGAAAAGCCTGAATATACGAGACCTGGTTTAGTTGTGATATCAGGCGCTCATCCGATCTATTTTATTTCACTAGCAGAAAAAATTACTCAGTTGGGGTTTCCTGTCCTCTTTGTACCAAGGACTGGTCTTCAAAAAGGGGAACCTCTTCCATTTAACAGAGAAGGGATTTTGGAATACAAACAAGATCTTGAAGCCGCATTAGTATTCTTATCAGAAGAGGAACTTATCTACACAGAAAACCTCATTTTTATTTCATGGAGCTTCGAAGGAGTACCAACATTGGAATTAGCAAATGACTTCAAAACTACATCTTTCATTAGCCTCGATTCCTCAATTGGGTATGAATATGGTGAAAACCTAATTCTTGAAAAGACTCTGGAAGAAATTTCCTTTCCTGTTTTACACTATACAGGGAGCGATATGGGGTTTGGCAAAAGTCTCGATTTAATAAAAAAGTACCCTAGTAAAGTAACCATCAATAAAAATTTTGAGCTCACCCATGGAGATTTCACATCGCTAGGCTCTATTACAGTTGATATACTACAAGATAAAAGGGTGGATTCAACGTATCAGAATCTAATAATGCAATTGATACACAATATAGACTCGTCTAAGCCATACTAATATGAAAAGTATACTCTCTGGTATTTTAATTTTTTTTTCTTCTATTACTTTATCTGAATTTGAAATCAATCCAAATTCAGATACATACACATTCAATCTGGAACCATTTATTGCTGAATATTCCCAAATGGGCAGTACCCTAAATATAAAAACAAGCATCTCTCCAGATAGTGCCGTGTATAATATTGTGATGAGCATGCCGGATTTATCTAATCCATCCAGAGTTATTACTGACGTTTTAGGTATCTCATCTAAAAATGGTGAGTTTATTTATCGTAACTTTCAATTACCATTACCCACCTGGACCTATAACAAAGCTAGTTATTCTGACGAAAAGGTTGTTCTTGAGATATATTCCGGTGATGTATTAAAGCAAGAAACAGCTATAAGTGAAGAGCCAGTTTTTGATGGAACATTTGCGTTTTGGCAATTAGCAGGAATCAGTAGATCTTTAAATAAATTCTCGATTAACCGCTGGAGAAAAAATGCTGAAGGCCTGGAAACCGGACTATCCTCTACTTTTAGTTTTGATCGTACGGAAGTTCTAACAGTTAATAATCAAAAATTCAACTGTAGGGTTTTTGTTGTTGAAGCAGATAACAATGTAAAGCTAATAAATTTTATATCTGACAGCGCACCATATTTAATAAAGCAAAATTATTCAGCTAATGGACAAGAAGTAACAGTACTTGATCTGGTAAAAATCTTTTAAAAGAGTATGAGAAAAAGACTTCTAATTGTATTGTTTGTGTTAATCTTTTCTCCAATAAAAGCACAAGAGAGACTGGTTAGTATTACGGTGGACGATCTTCCCGGAACTAGTGATACAGAGGAAGAGTATGAATATATCATGTCTCGCTTAACAACTTTTTTTAGTCAACATAAAATTCCTGCTATTGGATTTGTAAATGAATATAAGCTCTACAATGATAGTTTAGTATCTCAACCACGGATAGCCCTATTAGAAAAGTGGGTTGAAAATGATCTTGAATTAGGTAACCACACATACTCTCATATCTCCATAAATCAGTCTTCTTTAGAGGATTATGAAAGAGATATTTTAAAAGGCGAAAGAATAATTCGTTCTATTTTAAATGAAAATAATAAACAGCTTAAATACTTTCGCTATACTCAACTACGTACCGGACCTACTGAAGATTATCGATTGGGATTGAACAAATTCTTAAAAGCTCAATCTTATATAACGGCTCCAGTAACTATTGATAATGACGAATACATCTATGCCTTTTGTTATGCTAGGTCTAATGAAGAACTAAAAGTACAAATTGGGAAAGATTATTTAAGATATATGCGCAGGATTATAGTTCATTATGAAAAATTATCACTTGATTTTGTAGGCTATGAAATACCTCAAATTCTCTTGATCCATGCTAATGAGTTAAATGCAGATTATATCGAAGAGCTTATGGAATTATTCACAAATAGAGGATACCAGTTCGTTCATTTAGACAAAGTTTTATCTGATGAAGTTTACTCCATGCCAGAAGGAACACATAGAAGAGGGCCTTCATGGATAAACCGATGGATGACAAAAGCTGGCAAAACACCTCTGCCTCAACCAGAAGTATCAGCTTTTATCTCTGAACTATATAGAAAAATTCATTTTAACTAATACGAATTCACCTATATATGAAATACATTATCATACTAATTCTTATTACTTTTCTAAATTTTCCTGGTCTTAAGGCCCAATCTAATGTGGTTGAAAAAGAAAGTTTTACTTCCAATGAATTTGACTTTTGGATTGGAGAATGGGATGTAAACCTGAGAGTTTTCCAAAATGATCAATCCTGGAAAACCCAGCATAAATCCATAGCAAGAATATATTCTGTATTAGATGGGAAAGCGATCTTAGAATTGTGGGAAGAACAAGGCCGAGAAAAAGGTATTATGGGTTATAGCCTTAGGTATTATGACACAGAACTTAAAAGATGGGTTTTATGGCTGAATTGGCCAGGTGAAAATAGATCTGGCTCGTCAAGCTTAGAAGGTTCTTTCCGGCATAAAAGAGGTGAGTTCTTCAGTACTAGAAAAATAGATGACTCAACATCTGTTATCAATAGATATACATTCTCTGATATTACCGATAATAGCTTACGATGGGATGATGCGTATTCGAGAGATGGTGGAAGAACATGGTCTAATAACTGGATTATGGAATTTTCTCGTATAAAAGAAAAAGCTGTCGAATTAAAACCTGGGTTTGAAAATCATACTAACTTCTTACTTAACCGATGTACTTTAGAAGAGTTTGATTGGATAAAAAAAATCCCAAAAATTTATCCTAATCAATCTGAATCAGGCTCGGTTACATTTTATGGTATACTTGATGGTTGCTCAGCTATTTCGATTCTTCAAAATGATGGTTACGAAGAACTCTCTGTATTTACTTTTAATACCTATGCTCAGGTTTATGAGGTGTTAGTATTTGACAGCAAGACAAAAAAGGCACATATCTATTATGGTAAACTTGTAGGCGACACTTTATATATAACTAACCAAGACAAATCTATACGAAGGGAAATTGAAATAAAACAATCTTCATACCGGGTAAAACAATTCATTGATGGGGAAAAAGTACTTAGCATAAACATTTCAAAGAAAGATTAGCTATGACTTTTACGGCAAAGAAGTTTTTAAAAATATTTTTAGTGGGTATTAGTATCTATATACTAACAGTTCTGGCACTCCTATTTGCCGATATAATTTGGATGTCTCCACCATATTATAATGTAACTGAGTACGAACCCTTTGATATCCCCATTATGTCGATGAAGGACTATAATGAAATTGTAAATGATCATAGGAGACCTTATTACTTTTCTGTCAGTAACTCTAATGGGGTAGTTCATATTATTGGAGTAGATCATACCAGTGATTTATCACATCCACATCTAGACTCAATGCGGGTAAAATGGGAACAGGCCGGGCCTTCAGTTGCCTTAGTTGAAAGCAGGCTTGGGTTTCTGTTTACATGGGGTCAAAACCCAATTGAAAAATATGGAGAAAGAGGTTTAACGGCTTTTTTGGCAAAAAAAGATAATGCTCAACTTTATACGTGGGAACCTAATCGAAGTATGGAAGTCTCTTTCCTTCTTGAAAAATATCCCGGAAAACAGTTGTCATTGTTTTATGTACTTAGACCATATTTCTCATATTCAATTAATTATCGTAAGAACAATACTGAAGCTCTTTTGAATCAACTTATTAAAGAAAGAACTAACTATTCCGGACTTAGAAATCAGTTTCAATCATGGAATGAAATACAGGAGATACTTGAAAATGATTATCCAGAATTCGATTGGAAATCTCATGTAAGCTCTGATGGATGGCCCGACGGGTATCTATATGATATTTGGAATGATTCGAACCAATTTCGTAACAGACATATGATTCAAGTAATTAAAGAACTTGTCGCGAAGGGTGAAATTATCTTTGTAACAATGGGTGCAAACCATGCTCCGAGAATTGAAAAAACTCTTACACATGAATTGCTAAACTAATCCAATTCATTTTCTACGGGTTCAGTATCTCCCCCAAACTTAGAACCTACAGGCGGGCGGTATTTCTGGAAAGGGATTTTTAACAAGTTTACTACGTCATCGTTCTCTTTTGGGTCCATATGGGTATCAATTCCATAAATCAGTTCTTTGGTATCTTTCACTTCCGCAAAGGTTCCAAATGCTCTGTCCCATACTGAGAAGATATTACCGTAATTCGTGTCCGTGAGAGGTTGGGTATAGTGATGGTGTACTTTATGCATGTAAGGCGTCACAAACAAAAATGAGAGCGCTCTGTCAAGTTTCTTAGGCATTTGGATATTGGCATGATTGAAATGCGTAAATGCTGCAGAAAAGGTTTGATATAAAAACACAATCCATATCGGAGCACCAGCAACAATCACTCCTAAAATGGTAAAGAGCATCCGGAATACAGCCTCGCCAGGATGATGTCGAAGTCCGGTTGTTACGTCCACCGTTGTATCGCTGTGATGAACGAGGTGGAATTTCCACATAAATCTCACTTTGTGTTCAACCCAATGCACTAAATACGCACCGAAGAAATCGAGCAGCATCACTCCTACAATCATCTGCAGCCAAACCGGCATCGAAATCCAATTCAAGAGTCCGAAGTTATTCTCTGTCACATAATCGGAAGCCGCGAGAAGGGTACCCGCAAAACCAAGCCCGATCACAACAAAAAAACCGGTTAAAACCGCATTTATTCCAGCATGACGAACTTTCTTATATCCGAATTCAAAAAGTGGAAAAACTCCTTCAATAATCCAGAATAAAAAAATACCTCCAACTAGAATCCCAGCTCGGAATACCGAGGGAATATTCTCAAAAAATTCTATGAAAGACTCCATGTTTAGCAATTAGCAATTAGCAATTAGCAATTAGCAATTAGCAATTAGCAATTAGCAATTAGCAGAATATATAAATTTATAGACTGATCTTACATTTCGTAAAAGATACCTGCCCTCATTCCGAATTTATTTCGGAATCTTATGTCAAAGCTTCGATAAGTAGAAATATTTTGAACGACTAAAAGCTCGAACTGGTACTTAAACAAGTTCAGGATAACCTTTTTGATAGAATTACTTTAGAAAAAAGCCTGCTCCAGATTTTGAAACAGGCTTTTATATAATCAGAAATTGATTTTAGTTTTCTTCGCCTAGTACCTTAAAGGGGCTCAAATCTGCAGCCTCAACCGCGGCCTGATATGAAGCCCAATCTGTATTTACGAAAGCTTGTATTTCAGAAACAGCTTCATCTACTGCTTCTTTAGCTAAACGAAGTAAATTTTCCTCCGTTTCTCCCGCTCCATTAAAATCTCCACCTAGATAGCGGTTTGGACCAAATAAACGATTCATTACTGTGACTATCGGGCTATCGGTTATTCCTTGCCGTTCATCAGGTTTACCAAACACATGGTTCATTAGTTCTTCCACGCGCTCTTTGGTTGTTTTAGTAATTTCACTCACTTCCTCAAGCTCTTCTTTTGAACGGGAATCAGATTTGATAAGTCGTTCATTCAATTCAATGATTTCATTTGCTTCGCGAAGCTTAGCTACAGCGTCGCTTAGTTCTTCCCGTACTTCATATATTCGATCATAAAAATCAGATGTTGCCTGAAGTGCGCTCATTGGTATTTCGATCCTTGGATCAGTATGAACTGTTACCATCGTGGAATCAGATGATCCCATATAGGTAAACTTAACTTTGTAAGTACCGGGAAGCACATCTGCACCCCCTGGTTCCGGAGCATCTGCACGTGGGGCATTTCTGCTTGGATTACGAACACCCTTCCGATCTAGTCCCCATGAGGTACGATTTACTCCATTATATTCAGGAGTTTCTTTCATAGTGCGAATTTTCTCACCTGAAGCATCGAATACTTCAATAGTTACTTCTTCCTTTTCTTTTTCATCACCTTCTTCCGGCTCTGGAGTATTTACTGAGTATGTTAGCATTGCTCCGCTCCCACGGTTATCTCCCATAAAGAAACCATCAGCAGTAAATCTGGTGCCCATAGCCTGCCTCCACTCTGCAAGGTAGGCATCCGGTGAAGGGAACGCTTTAACGGCTTTCTCGAGCTCTTCAGGACCATTAGCAGCTAACTCTCTTAGTGGACGTATATCATCCATTACCCAGAAAGAACGACCGAATGTTCCGATCACTAAATCATGTTCCCTAGGGTGAATTACCATGTCGTAGGTAGAAACCGTAGGATACTCGTTGGTCCATTTAGTCCAGTTAGAACCACCGTCAATAGTTACATACAACCCAAGCTCAGTTCCAACAAACATCAGGTTTGGTTCTTCTAAGTCCTGCACAAAAGATAGTGCATAGCCATCCAACCCCTTATCCTGAACAATATTTCTCCATCTTCTGCCATAATCAGTGGTATGCATCACATAAGGTGTCCAGTTTCCGCGTCGATAATCATTTATCACAGCTACAGCCTCACCTGCATTAAATTTAGACGCTTTTACCTGAGCTACGTAACTCCCTTCGGGTACACCTCTCAGATTTCCTGAAACATCGCTCCAGCTTTCCCCGCCATTTCTGGTTATTTGTACTTTTCCATCATCGGTTCCAACCCAGAGGACTCCTTGCTCTACAGGACTCGGGTCTATGGCCAGAATCGTGGTATAATTCTCAGCTCCTGTGGCATCCATCGTTAGCCCACCACTATTATACTGTTTCTGCTTGGTGGTATCATTTGTAGTTAAATCAGGTGAGATGATTTCCCAGGTCTCCCCACGATCTGTACTTTTGTGAACATATTGGCTGCCAAAGTAGATGGTTTCTTCATCAAATGGATCAAAGTTTAGTGCTGCATTCCAGTTGAAGCGAAGGTTCTCGCCATCAGGATGTGTTGGTTTTACAAAACGGGCACTCCCAGTTTCACGATCAACCCTACCAATATTTCCTTGTTGAGACATCGCATAGGCATATCGTGAATCACTTGGATCGATTAGCACATCAAATCCATCTCCAAAAAAGAGCTCATCCCAATAGGCATTTCTAATACCCCCTGCACGCCACACATAAGCAGGACCTTCCCAGGAACCGTTATCCTGCATTCCTCCGTATACATTGTATGGGATTTCCATATCTACATTAACATGATAGAACTGGCCTACCGGAATATTTTCAATGAAACGCCAGGTATCGCCACCATCATAAGTGATGTTGAGACCACCATCGTTACCATCAATCATAAAACCCGGACTGGTTTTACTTAACCAAAACGCATGATGATCGGGGTGAACCCAATTATAGTAAGGATAGAGACTTTCAAATGAACGGGCTCCGTCCTCACTTTTTGATAGATAGGTATAGATGCTATATACCCGATTCTCATTAAATGGATCAACATAAATTTCGTGATAATAGAATGGTCGGTTACCTACATCCGGATCATTTTCTACTGTTTGACGAAGCTCCCAGGTATAGCCGCCATCATCACTTCGATAAATTGCATTCTTTTCTGATTCCACCAATGCATAAACCACATTTGGTTTATTTGGTGCAATAGCCACACCAATTTTTCCTAATTCACCTTCTGGTAAGCCATCTTCAGAAGTAAGTTCTTTCCAGGTTTCTCCACCATCCACAGTCATATATAATCCAGACCCTTCTCCCCCGGATTCAAAAAACCATGGCCACCTTCTGTATTCCCACATTGCGGCAAATATCTTGTTCGGGTTGATTGGATCCATCACCATATCTGCAATACCAGTTCGGGTATTTACATATAAAATCTTTTCCCAGGTTTTACCTCCATCGGTTGTTTTGTATACCCCCCGATCTTCCGTATCCGCCCATGCATTACCCTGCGCCCCTACATAAACTGTATTTGGGTCATCAGGGTGAATAATTACTCTATGGATGTTTCTGGTTCCTTCTAAACCCATTAGCTCCCAGGAACGCCCCCCATCCAAACTTTTATATACCCCAGCACCCGCTGATGCACTGTTTCTTGGATTACCTTCTCCTGTCCCTACCCAAATAATACTTGGGCTTTTTTGGTAGATATCAATTGCACCAACAGATGCTGCATCATAATCATCGAAGATAGGTTCCCATGCAACTCCACCGCTTTCAGATTTCCAGATTCCTCCTGAAGCCGAACCTACATACATGATATCCGGATTCATTTCTACCACATCAATGGCTGTAATACGGCCACTCATACCTGCAGGTCCAATATTACGGGGCTCTATTCCCTTCATTAATTCCATATCTAACTGTTGAGCCTGAAGTGGCAACATTACTGCCAATCCTATCAACACCAAAAAAAGCTTTTTCATAATTACTCCTTTAATTTCTGAAAATAAAAAAGGGTGATGTAGTGTACATCACCCTTTCAAATTTAATATTTAGTCGTTATCTGCATCGAATATATCATCAATACGGGCCCGTGCATCTTCTAAATGAACCCTTGTAGCGCGATTAATATTTCCAGCATTAATCCTGTTGTTGATATCTCTTCTCAGAATGTTTAGCTCGTTTCGGACTACCGGACGAATATCTGATTGACTTACATCATAGGATGAACCGAAGAAGCCTCCTGTTGGCGGTTCGGTTGTCATCAAATATTCTGCTCGTTCCAGATACGCTCTTTGAAGATGTCTTCTATGAACATCGATATTTCGATTTGCACGAAGCTCACTCCATACTCCTCCTCTTAGCTCATCCATCATTTCAAATACTGTATATGTCTCACCATCAGCTCTAACTTCATTATCAACTAAACGAGCAATTCGATCAGGACTCATTAAGTTATTCAGAACTCCTGCCTGGGCTGATCTGAATGTTTCTACTGCAGTTGATTGATTAGTTCGATCTAAAATCTCTTTATTAAACGCCCATGTAGGAGCTGTAAATGCATGTCTATTTAAGAAAGCTAATGCTCTACGTTGATCTGCCTTGGAAACAACCTCATATACTTCGCCTCCCTGATCATAAGTTTTATAGGTTTGATACACACCACCTACATACATGGTTACATGCCCCATGTATCTTCTCCATTGCCCAATAACATTGGCATACAATTCTGAAAGGTCACTAAAATCTTCACCAGGGGCTTCAACCCAATCTATAAGATTATCAGTGATAACCTGTAAATTTGCTAAGCCTAATTCGCTGGCTCTCATAGCGTCATCACCAATCGCTTCTGTTTGAGATCTTGGATCAATTCCGTTTCTGTAACCAAACCAATATAATGGGTCGTCTCCATTGGCAACAATCCACTCATTCAGAATCTCATTCTCATCATCAGCTTCTTCTACATCAGGAAGCCAGGTGTAACCCCATTTAGTTACCCACTTATCATATTCTCCAATTTGTGGATAGAAGTTTGTTACTCCATCACCAGGCTGTGCAATGTAGTTAAATCGAGCATAGTCCATAATTGATGGTGCTGTTCCGTGAGTAGAAGTAAACTCCGGGTCACGTAGTTGCTCAACTGTATATCCAACACTGGAACCCATATTATGTGGGAAACCTAATGTATGTCCTACTTCGTGGGCCATTACAAATCGAAGCATCTCGCCCATGATTTCGTCTGACATTTTGGTATTACGTGCATCAGGATTTGCTGCTGCAGTCTGAATAAAAAACCAGTTTCTTAGCAAATTCTGGATGTTATGGTACCATAAAATGTCACTTTCTAAAATTTGACCTGTTCTTGGATCATGTACGTGAGGTCCTTGCGCATTTTGAATTGGGTTAGTGATATAACGCATCACAGAATAACGAACGTCTTCAGGCGAAAACTCGGGATCTTCTTCTGGAGTTGGAGCAGGTTTACCAATAATAGCATTCTTAAAGCCTGCTTCTTCAAAAGCTACTTGCCAGTCTTCAATTCCTTGTAATAAATAAGGAATCCATTTTTTCGGAGTAGCAGGATCCAGGTAGTATACAATTGGATCTACGGGCTCAACTAATTCGCCTCTTAGATATGCTTCTTTATCTTTAGGAACCAATTTATATCTGGTAATAAATCGGTTTGTAGCCGCTTTATGCTCATCTGAACTATAGTCATATTGACTAATCGAGAAAAACCCTACCCTTCGATCCCAGTTTCTAGGAGTTGCTGGTTCTTCCGGAAGTAAAATCATAGACTGGTTTACTTCTAAAGAAATGGTACCTGTTACGGCATCATCTGGTGGTGAACCCGCATCATAAGTTAATACGTGACGTGCTTCAATATTTTTTGGATAACTCGAAATACGTTCTACAAAGCTTCTGCTCGCATCTAACCTACGAACCTGGAATCGACTTCTCTGTGCACTGCTTAGGCCACTTAAAAGAGGAACATCGGATGTGTATAGTTTCGTAGCATCGAATACAATACCAGAACTGTCGGTCTTATCTGCTTCAATTGAGAATGTATATATAACAGGCTCAAAATTGTTATTCCTAACAGATTTATAAACCGGATCATCCTCATCAGCTACGCTTGAGTATGAAACATGCCTAAGCAGAATATTATTATCCTTACGCTGCCACCTTACAACCTGTTGCCCTCTTGCTTTCTGTCCTGCTCCTCCAAAGCTTAAATTTTGGGTAGAACCCGCAACACGAGTTACCAATAGCATCTCCCGTTCAAGTAGAGAATCTGGCACTTCATAATAAAATTTATCATCTATCTTATGCACATTAAACAAACCTTCGTCCGATTCTGCATCTTCAGTGATTACTTCGCTGTACTTTTTCATATCTCCACTACCGGGACCGGGTCTTCCCGAACGAGAGGATTCAGATGATGAAGAAGAGGTTACTGGTTGAGTGCTTTTACAACCAGAGATAATTAGAAATCCGCTTAAAAGAAACGTAAATAACCATTCCTTTCTTAATAGACCATTTTTCATACTGATAGGTTAAGTTAGTTTTAGAATAAATTTAGACTGGTAAAGTCTCATAACCTTATCAGTCAATCAAGAAAAAAGTGAGAAATAGCTGTAAAAATTGATAAAACAAAAAAACCCCGACTCAAATGAGCCGGGGTTTAAAATTATAGCTGATGTAATTTATTCAGCAGAATAACCTGGATTTTGTGTCAGGTTTGGATTCACATCTGTCTCACGCTGCGGAATTGGCCAAACAACCTCATCTGCATCAAATGCGAAGCTTCCAACATTTAGTTGTCTTCTTCGAAGGTCGTGCAGAATCTGACCTTCAAAAGCTAACTCTAACTTACGCTCAGCAAGGATCGAAGCTACAGTGGCAGGTGTTGAAGCTAATCCAACTCTTGCTCTTATTGCATCTAAATCTGCTTGTGGAGTAGCACCTACAGTAGTACCTAATTCTGCATTAGCTTCAGCTCGTGTTAGGTGAAGTTCAGCAAGTCTGATTACCGGAATGTTTGCTGTGAAATCATTCCATTTGTATGTAACCACGCTATCAGTAATTGTACTATCCAATCTTTGGTCTCCTGGCTCATATAATGCTAAATGAGTTGGTGAAATAGTAATATCCCCACGTCCTCCGAACTCAGATGCTGCAAAGAATGTATTTAAAGAATGAGCTCCATCCTGAGCATCAACCTGAATTGCAAACACATCTTCAGTAGAGTTATCACTATTATTGAATGCAGCGGTATAAGTAGCGGTTAGAGAGAAAGCATTTGAACTTATAACTCTATTCGCGGCATCTCTTGCTCCTGCATAATTACCTTGCTGTAGATATACGCGGGATAAAAATGCTGCTGCTGCATAAGAAGTAGCATATCCACCATTTGCGTCAGGCAGTCCTGCTTCAGCGTCAGTAAGATCAGATAAAATCTGAGCATATACTTCAGCAACTGTGTTTCTTGAAACTTCTGAAGATTCATCAATTCCGCTTGTTGGCGTTAATACTAATGGAACACCTGGGTTGGAAGCAGCATTACCATCGCTGAATGGTTTTGCATAAAACTGAATCAAGTAGAAGTAGGTAACTCCACGAATGAATTTAGCTTCAGCTTCAACCTGAGCTCTGGTAGCTGCATCTTCGATAACATCGAGTGCAGAAAGCACATTGTTTGCTCGGTTAATTGCATCGTAAGACTCAGTCCAAGTTTGAGAAACCTGAGCGTTCTCAACCAGGATTTGTTTTCTCCAGATTTGTTCCGGCTCTTCGAATGTACCGACCCATCTTAATTCTGGGTCAGAATTGTCATTCGCCATTAGGTCGGCTTCCATTTGGTATTGCCCACCAAACATATCATCATCACTAAAACCGTCGTAAGCCCCGTTCAATACGGTAAGCACATTGGCTTCAGTTTCCAGCGCTACAGATCCATCAATAGACTGTGCAGGCTCTGTATCCAGCAGGCTGTCGCAGCTTACCGCGAGTAGGCCTATTGCCAGAACAGTTAACATTGTTTTATTAAGAAATCTCATATTTAATTTATTTAAATCGTTTTGAGTGTTTTTCATCGTTGGCCTCATGATTAAAATCCAATATTAATACCAACGGTATATGTCTTAGCCTGTGGAGCTGCATAGAAATCAGTTCCCAAAGTAACATTACTTGCTGAGAAGTCAGTATTTACTTCAGGATCCCATCCATCATAACCAGTAAAGGTAAGTAGGTTTAATCCTGTGAAGTATACTCTGGCTTTTCTTAAACCAATATTACTTAGTACGTCTGCTGGAAGGTTATATCCAAGGGTAAGAGTTTTCAATCTCAGATAACTTCCATCACTTAGGTATCTTGAAGACTCACCAGTACCGTTACCACCAAGTAGTCTCGCTTCAGGTACGTCGGTAATGTCCCCAGGATTTTGCCATCTGTTTAACTGATCTTTGGTTTGGTTATCAAAGAAGTCAGCGTTAGCAGACTGGAATGTACCACCACCGTTGTAGATATCATTTCCATATACATACTGGAAGAATACACTAAAGTCGAATCCTTTGTAGCTCAGACTATTAGTAATACCACCCTGGAAATCAGGATTTGGATTACCAACAGCAACACGATTAGCAGCATTTGGATTGTTTGTTGTACCAGTACTGTGATCAATTCCATCAGCGCTGTTAATCCAGTATAGTGCATCACCATTGTCAGGATCTACACCTGCATATTCTCTGGTAAAGAATACACCTATTGGCTGTCCTTCACGAGCTGAACTTGCAAAGCTACCTTCAATTACCTGACCGTCAAGGTTTGTAATTTCATTCTCATTGGCACCAAAATTCAAAGTGGTAGTCCAATTAAGATCACCTGTAGTATTTATCGTTGTTATAAGGAATTCAAACCCTTTGTTTTCCAAATTACCAACATTCTGAAGCTGAGTTAAGAATCCGGTTGTACCTGGAATATTTACGTTAAGTAACAGGTCTTCAGTTTCTTTAGAGTAGTAATCGATTTCAGCAGTAACTCGATCTGAAAATAATCCAATTTCAAGACCAATATTATATTGTTGAGTAGATTCCCACTTCAAATCAGGGTTTGGTACCTGAGTAGGAGTAAGAGCTGATCCACCAGAATATGATCCAGCACCAAATAGGAATCTGGAACCGAAGTTGTTAGTAGGAGTATTTCCCGTTAGACCAAAACTCGCTTTCGCTTTAAGGAAACTGATCTGATCAATATCTTCCATGAATGACTCATTAGAAAGAATCCAACCTACAGAAGCTGCAGGGAAGAAACCATATTGGCTGTCAGCACCAAAACGAGATGAACCATCAACTCTACCACTTAAAGATAGAAGATATTTACCATCAAATACATAGTTAGCTCGGGCAAAATAACCAATTAGAGACCATACAGTTGTAGTTGCCGTACCAAAAGTAATATTCGCAGTACTAGCAACCTGTCTGAATAAGTCATTAGGAAAATCAGTACCAGTTACACTGGTTACATCAGTTGTTTGCTCCTGAGCAGAAAGACCAACAGTTACATCCAGCTCATGATCTTCACCAATAACAGGTTGATACTGGGCAAATGCCTGAGAAGTCCAGTTAACGGAGCGTACAAAACGGTTATCAGCTGTACCATTTGCGAAACCTGTAAACTGGGAAACTGATGAACCGAACCATCGCTCTTCATTTTGATTCAATACATCAACACCGAACTCTGCTCTAAATGTAAGCTCAGGAATTACGTTATATGCAGCATAAGCTCGTGCAAGTGACCTGAATACAGTAGTTTCAAAAGTAGCACCATCTCTGTATAAAAGTCCGTTATCGTATACCGTAACATTAGATGGCGTTCCGTCATCATTGAAAGCCCGCTGTACAGGAGGGAGTGCTACTAGCTGAATAGGAGTAGAGAACGCATTATCGGTAGATAAACGATCATTTACCGTTCTTGCTAAACTAAGATTAAGACCTAAATCAAGCTTTTCATTTGCACTATGATCTAAATTAAGACGACCACTAATTCTTTCGAATGCGTTATCAATGATAATACCTTCCTGATCATCAACCTGACCACTTACAAAGAATCGGGTTTTTGCATCACCACCGCTTGCAGAAATATCAAACTTCTGAGAGGTGTTATCCTGAAATGCTAGCTCCTGCCAATCTGTGTCGTATCCTTGATCCCAACCAGGAATAAAAGTGTCATATAAACCATCTCTGGTAAAACCAAATACAGTACCGTTAAGATCGCCTGTAGTGTTTGCCGGAGAACGAGCAAAAGCTTCGTCAAATAGTTCAAGATACTCTGGTCCATTTAACCAATCTTTCTTACCTGTTGGCTCGCTTGTTGCGATCGCATAGTTAACATCAATTTGTGTATCTCCAGCACTACCACTTTTAGTTGTAATAAGCACAACACCATTAGATCCTCTTGATCCATAAATTGCAGCAGCTGAAGCATCCTTAAGAATATCAATTGATTCAATATCAGCAGGGTTTAAATCTGCTAATGGATTTGTTTCTGCAGCATTTCTTGAGAAATCATCTGTAGTAACAGGAATTCCATCAACAATATAAAGTGGCTGATTACTACCATTAATAGAGGAAGACCCACGAACGCGAACCTGGATTCCTTGCCCAAGTTTACCGTTGTTTGTCTGAATAAATACCCCTGATGCACGCCCTTGAACAGCTTGCTCAAAGCTATTAACTGGTACAGTTTCGAAATCACTAGCTTTAATAGTAGAAATGTTACCTGTTACTTTTTCCTTGATTTGAGAGCCATATCCTACAACTACTACATCATCAAGAAGGGCAACGTCAAGGCTTAATTCTACATTAATGGTAGTGTTACCATTTATTGCTACTTCTTCGGCTATATAACCAACAGAAGAGAATAATAAGATTCCGTTATTGAGTTCCGACTGAGTTAAGGTAAGCTCATATCTACCATCAACATCAGTGGCAACCCCTTTCACAGTTCCTTGTAAAAGTACCGTTACACTAGGTATTGGTTCTTGGGTATCGGCGTCAACAACGACCCCGCTTACAACCCGGTTTTGCGCAAATGCAGAAGCAGTTATAACCAAAGTTATAATGAATGCAACCACGCTGTTCCTCAGTAATATTAATTTTCTCATAGAAACGTCGTTAATTAGTTTGAAAGTTATCGTCTTTAGTAAACCCACCTGTTAATAAAGCGTTGATCTGTGAAACTTACATATTTCATTAACAAAAGTTAACTTTTTTTCACTTTTTCTTCTCAGAGGGATATGAAAGGGATTTTTTTAAGCCTAAATACGCGTAAAAACTAAATAATTTACCTAAGATATTCTCTAAACCAACCAATGGTCCACTCTAAAGCTTCTGAAAATGGTGCGGGAAATTCCATTTCTTCAAATGGGTGAGCTGCACCAAAGGTATGTCCAGTATTGGCAATGAGACGCAATTCTTTCTCTTTTGCGGCACATTCTATATGTAATTCTTCAGAGTCGGTATAAGGAACTGTTTCGTCTTCTCTTGCATGAATAAACAAAGAAGGAATTCGAAGATCAGAAACTCTTTTCATAGCCATTAATTGATCAGCATTGGAAACTGCGTCCTCGTAAACAACTTTACCCACCTTCATTATCTGTCCTGTACGACCATTCTCTACCTCGATAAAACCTTTCGATTTCCACTCTTTGATTTTGTCTTCCGCCCAACGACTCATATAGTTACCAACGGCCGACCAAGTAACGAGACATTGAATTGATTCAAACTCCGAAGCAGCTACTATTGCAGTGTGTCCTCCTCTTGAATGCCCAACAATTCCTATGTTATCTGTATTCAAATGAGAGTGGCTATCCTGTATTTCTCCCTTTTGCAGCGCATGTATAATTGTTCCTATATCATCTAAATCCTGAGATAGTGTTTCCCGCTCAAAAAGATCTAAGCGGTCAAGTTCTGTTTTATTTTCGCCAATGCCATTAAGTGAAAAGTTCATGGCCAAAACACCATATCCACTTCTTGCTAAATCTTCACATGCATCCGGGAACGGCCCCCAGTCTTTAAACCCCTTAAAGCCATGAAGAAATATGATTACCGGAAATTCTCTGGAAGTACCACTAATAGGAGTATATAAATCCCATCGTATGGGTAACCCCTCTGATGATGGTACTTGTCCTGAAGAAATTGAGATATTATCGAATTCCATGCTATGCTTTCTTAAAGTCGAGAGTGTCTAATTTAACAAGTTTTCTAAGATCATTAATTTCATTTTGCTTTAAGTATCGCCATCGACCCATCGAAACATCCTTTAAATTCAGCCCGGCATATTCTGTTCGCTTTAGCTTAGTAACTTCTGTTCCATGAAACTCTACCATCCTTCTGATCAATCGGTTCCTTCCTTCGAACACTGAAATCAAAAAGGTATTCTTTACATCAGCAAATGGTCGGATATTATACCCAGTCGCAACTCCATCTTCCAATTCAACACCTTTTGCATAGGCATCCAGCTCATCCTGAGTAAGGGTACGTTTTGTTTGAACTTCATATGTCTTTTTAACTTTATAACTGGGATGCATTAAACGATGTGCTAAATCCCCATCATTAGTCAAAATCAAAAGCCCGGTAGTATTCCGATCTAATCTACCAACCGGATACACACGGTAACCTGTTGCATTCTCAACCTCATCCAAAACTGTATTCCTGCCGCGATCATCATCTGTTGTAGTGATGGTATTCTTTGGTTTATTGAGCAGTAAGTAAACAAAAGGTTCCAGAGTGATTTTCTGCCCATCTACCTCCACATTATCTTTACGACGGACTTTAAAGCCCATTTCCGTTATTACTTTTCCGTTTACTTTAACCTTTCCATCGGCAATGTAGGTATCCGCCTCTCTTCTGGAACACAACCCTGCATGTGCAATAAATTTGTTTAACCGGATTTCCTCCGTTTTAGAATAATTCTGATCTACTTCATTAGTTTTCTTTTTCTTTGGGTATGACTTCTTTTTTTGACCGTTGTTTGGTTTTCCTTTTCTATTCTTCATTCTTCTTCCTCTCCTGATTCCTTTTCTTCATTATCATCTTCCTTTCCTTCTTCATCCTGAACTTCCTGCTCAACTTCCTCTATTGGCTCTTCATCTAATTCTTCCATCATAAGTTGACGTTCCAATAGTAATTGCCGATGCTCTGCCATGTCATCGTCTTTAAGGATTTCTTCAATCTCTCTGGGTTTTGGAAGATCCTGAACCGAGTTCAAGCCAAAGTGCCTTAAGAAGTGCTTCGTTGTCCTGTATAATAAGGGCTTGCCCGGACTGTCTGCTCTGCCACTTACTTCAATAAGTGCTTTTTCCATTAGTTGCCTGATTATATATCCCGAATCAACCCCTCTGATTTGATCGACTTCAGGTTTTGTGATTGGCTGACGATAGGCTACAATCGCAAGACTTTCGATAGCTGACTGGGAAAGCTTTCTAAATGCATTTTCATGTTGAAAGACACTCAGCCAATAATGATACTTCGATTGAGTCACAAAGGTATACCCACCAGCTAGTCGTTCTATCCTGAAGCTTAGTCCATTTTCATCGTATCGCTGATTTAGTTTTTCAACAAAATCAGCTACTGTGTTTTCATCAATTTCTATTTGCTCTTCATTCTCTACAATGATGTCACGGATTTTTTCGCCCGAAATCGGTTCCTCACTAGCAAAAATTAAAGCTTCAATTACTGATGAAAGTCGACTTCCATCAATAAATTGATAATCATTCAATGTTTTTTTCTTACTCACAATCCCTCACAATAAAAAAACCATCGTTTCCCTGTTCCTGATATAAAGGCATTAAAAGATATCCATCTGCCTGAGATGTAATTCTTCCATGACGATCACTAGCCAGCCAATCTCCTTTTTGGATCTGATCAAAATTTTGAAATCCCGGGCGCATCACAAACTCATCACCATCTTCTATAATATGTTTATACAGGAAATCTACCTCTAATGGATAGCCGCTAACCCTGCTCATTAAATAGTCATACCTGCCTTCAAAATCTTCAACTTCATTCTTGTTTATCATCCCAACACTCTCCAGAAGTATAAGTAGTCCTGCAAATGCATTTTCTTCTGCTTCTTTGGTTCCATGTGTTCCTGTTTCAAAGGCAAAACCGATATGTCCTGCATCCTCTACATATTCCATCGAGGTTCCTTGAAGAGATTGCTGGATTCCAAATATTCTGGGCACTCCTAATTTGGAAAGAATATTAGCATGTCTTTCATCATTCGAGGTAATAGTAAAGAGCCCTCCGGAACCTGAAAATGTATGCAAATCAACATAAATCAAATCCCCTTGTTGTTCCTCTAAGACAATTGGATCTAAAATCTGAAGCATTTTTTTCACTTCTACCCGATCAATAGAACTGAGTTCTCTGGATTTAGTTCTTCTGATTTTATCTAAAATTGAGGTCGTCCAGAGTCGGTTCATGTCTTCATCTACAAAGCGAACACCTGCACCTAATGCAGGAATATTTCCCTTCAGCCCCAGAAATCGTCCTTTCATCTCAGATTGAATAGGTTCGATCAATTCAATAATTCGCTCGATAGCAGCAATACCGGTGGCTTCGTTTCCGTGCATTCCGGCAACTGCAATTATCGTGGGCCCTTCATTGCCTCCTACAATATCTCCAATAAAATGTGAAGCTTTTGAACCTGGTTTCAACCTATGTTCTACTTCTGCATGTTGCATCTATTCCTTTTCATTTTCATCGGCCAGTGCTCTCAACAACCGCCGTGTAATATTCATAAAATTATCTTCCGTAATGATACCAACTAATCGACTATTCTTCACTACCGGAAGACATCCAATTTGCTGATCCTGCATAATATTCATCGCCTCCATAATAGACGCCTCAGGATGTACAGTGATTGGGTTCTCTATCATAAACTCGCTAATGGGTCTGTTCACAATATCGAAATCTTCAGTTACAGCTTTTGAATATTCTCTGAGCATCATCCGCATAGAAACCAAACCAATCAAATGCTTTTGATCATCTTCAATTGGGATATATCGAATTCTACGCCAGTCCATTAAGTTTCCGGTAAACTCAATCAAATCCTCTTTTCTGGCAGTAAATAAATCCGTGGTCATAAACTCTTCCACCAAAAGACTCGTTGGCTTCCAATGATCCATATCTTCGACTCGAGCCAAACCCCATTTATGAACCGGCTCTCCTTTTTTCTGATTCTTGAGCATGGAATTAGTAATAGTAGAAACTGAGTGCTCCCTGTTATTTTCTTTCATCAGGTTTGCGTAGGATTTAACCACCCAATAGGCGCCGGTTTGAGCAGATTCAACCCGGTCCTCGATTACACTTAAATAGGTATCAATATCTGAAGTATCAATCTCCGCTTTTGCCAACCCGGCTTTTGCTATTGGGAGCAGCTCATCGATGATTAAATCTTTAGCTGTGACTTTGCGTGATTTGGTCCACTCGAACTTGGTATCCAATCCCATTTTAGATGCGGCAAAGAAATTCATTCGTGCATCATCGAACTCCAGCTCTTTGGTGATATCGGAATATTCATCTTCAAATCCATTCAGGAGACCCAGCCAAAATGCGGTGTTTGCCATCTCATCAATTACGGTTGGACCGGAAGGCAATACCCTGTTTTCAATTCTTAAATGTGGTTTCCCACCTCCAACACCATAGCAAGGACGATTCCAGCGATATACCGTTCCATTATGAACTTTTAGTGCCATCAACTCTGGTGGGATTCCATTCTTTAATTTTTCCTCCACATCCTCTTCCATATCGGAGCTCAGTAATACCCGGAAACGGGAAATGTCTTCTTTATAAATATCCAAAATAGAATCCCGTAACCAATCCGTACCAAACATTACTCTTGGACTACTATCACGAATGTGATCCCCTACTCCACGGGTATCTATTGATTGATGAAAAAGAGCAACCCTTGTTTCTGACCAAAGTCTTTTTCCAAGAAAAAGTGGCGAATTTACTGCACTTGCTAAAACGGGTGCGGTAATAGCCTGAGCTACATTATATTTAGAGACAAATTCATCCGGCTTGATTTGCAGGTGTACCTGAAAACCCGTGTTACACCCTTCCAACATGGGCGTATCAAATTTCATTAGAAGCTCATCCATTCCCTGAATACGAAGTTCATATTCTTTTCCTCTCAAGTTGTCGATGGCTTCACACAAAGCTTTATAGCGTGGTATTGGCGTAAGACTATCTATGCTTACATCTGCTTTTCTGATGGTTGGAAGAATTCCGGTTAACAGTACTTCAGCGCCAAATTGCTTAGCTGCAACTCTCACCTGATCTACTCTCTTTTGCAGATTATTTTCCATTTTAGAGAGTGCATCACCTTTAAATTCAAGTGGGGGATTTACATTAACCTCTAAATTGAACTTTGCGAATTCAGTAGTAAAATGTTCGCTATCTCCTCCGAGAGCTTCCAATACTTTACCAGACTCAAAAAATGGTTTCGCATTTTCATCTATCAGGCAAAGCTCCTGTTCTGCTCCAATACGGATAGTATCCGTTTCAAACCAATCTTCGTCCAGCATTTTTTTCAGTGCACGAAGGTCTTTCAGCACGTTCTTCATAAAGTTCTGAACCTGCTCGTTTGTTTTCGCCAGTTTTACTCGTTGTTCACCCATATTCTCGTTTTAATCTTAGCAGACAGCAAATACTTACTTTCTGATGCTTATTGCAAGTTTTTAGCGAATCGCATCAATATTAATATTAATGCGCACAACTGATGTACTTATCTTTGTATGCGCCTCATACACTTCCATTATTTTAGTTAGCAAGGCTTCTATATATTTAGCCCCTTTTTCCGGATCTATTTTTATAATCAATTCCCAATAAAAATTCCTGTTCATCCAGCCAATTGCTGCTGCTGAAGGACCAAGGACTTCCAACTCTGGAACAACTTTTTCTACCACCCGCCTCAATACCATAGCAGATTTACTCACTTTATGTTCTTCCTTTCCTTTTAATACAAATTTGACCAATCTTGAGTATGGTGGATAGTTTAATGGTTTTCTAAAACCCATTTCATCTTTTGCAAAGCCTTCATGATCATGCTGCCTAGCGAACTGAATTGCTGCATTTTCCGGTTGACGGGTTTGAATGAATACTTTCCCTGGTTTAGATCCCCGACCGGACCGCCCTGAAACCTGACTCAATAATTGATAGGTTCTTTCATTCGATTGAAAAGAAGGAAATGCCTGCTCGGTATCGGCATCAATTACTCCAACCACTGTCACATTTGGAAAATCCAAACCTTTGGCAACGAGTTGGGTACCGACTAAAATATCTGCCTCTCCTTTCCCAAAGGAATTCAGAATTCGTTCATGTGCTCCCTTTCTTGATGTGGAGTCTTTATCAAACCGAAGAATAGTAGCATCCGGAAATAAATGCCCCAAACTCTCCTCTATTTTTTGAGTTCCTGATCCCTGTATAATTAACTTATCTGAACCACATACTTCGCAATTGGTATCCGCTCTTCTGGAATAACCCGAATAGTGACACATCAGCATATTTTTATGTTTGTGATAGGTAAGACTTACTGAGCATTCCGGACTTTGAGGGATATGTCCACAGGTTTCACATTGCATATAACTTGCAAAACCACGACGATTAAATAACAGAATAACCTGGTTTTTTTGGGTAAGAGCTTCTTCAACGGCATTATATAAAGGAACTGCAAGCTCACCTCTCATAGCGCCGGAATATTGCTTAAGATCTAAAATCTTAACTTCCGGAAGCACAGCTTCGGCATGGCGCTCTTTCAACTCCAGCATCGTTGCTTTCCCTTTAGCTGCCATATTAAGTGCCTGCATGCTTGGCGTTGCAGACCCCATTATGACTACTGCTTTATTGAGGTTTGCCCGCATAATAGCCGTTTCACGGGCATGATATCTGGGCGAAGGATCTATTTGTTTGTAGGAAGCGTCGTGTTCTTCATCCAGTATAATTAGTCCCAGATTTTGAACGGGAGCAAACACTGCCGAACGTGGACCAATAGCAATATTCTTTGTTCCGGTTTTAAGCTCTTTCCAGGCTTGCAGTCTTTCCCGATTGGTCATTCTGCTATGGAGTACTGCTATTTCATCTCCAAAGATCTGATAAAACCGCGCTACAGTTTGGGGTGTAAGAGCAATTTCAGGAACCAGTACAATACCCCCCTTATCTTGTCCTCTGACTTCCTTTAATGCATGAATATATACTTCGGTTTTCCCACTTCCGGTAATCCCATATAATAAAAAGTTCGCAAATGAGTCTTTTCTTAAAGATTCAAGAATCTGTTTATAAACCCTTTTCTGAGATTCATTCAACGATTTTATTGATTGAGGATCGTAGTTAAGATTTGGCTCTACACTCCCTGCCTCAACTTCTTTATATGTAATCCATCCGGAATCCTGTAGCTTTCTTTTTGAATAGCTATTAAACTCAATCAAGTGCTTAAGCGACGACTGTCTTTTGGGAAGACTTTCTTCTGTAAGTTCCTTCAGCACAGTTTGCCATTTATTTAATGGGCCATCAATTTCCGAAAGAAAGTCTTTTGCTTTTTGTGAAGAAGTATCGTCTGCCCAGTGCCACTCCCGTTCAGTTTTGACAGAAATTTTTAAATCCGGTTCTTCCCAGATTTGTAGCGCCCCTTTTTTTATCAACTGATTGAAAACTTTATTTAAGCCAGTTCCTTTCCACCTTTTCTTTGCTTCATCAAAAAATAGCTTTTCCTGATATTCAATTTCAGAGTACACCTCCTGCTCATTTTTTGAAAGCCCAGTTGGGATACTTTCTTCGTTTACCCTCACATATTTTCTGGAAATAAAATTGAGTCCTGCAGGAAGTGCAGCCTGAATTACTTCTCCCCAACTGCTAAAGTAAAATTGATGAATCCATTTGGTAAGCTGCAGCAATTCTCCTTCGACGATTGGCTTTTGATCAAGTAGTTTTTTGATCGGCCGGGTATCGAAATCAGGAGTGTCATCATGGATTTTTACGACGACTCCAATTGCAAAATAATTACGAAGTGGTACCCATACTCTAATCCCAACCAGTATTCCCTGTTCTAATTCTTTGGGTATCTGATAGGTAAATTCCTGTCGGACTGCAGTTGGAAATACTATGTCAGCGTATTTGGGCAATATTCATTTTTTGGATTAAAGCTCAAAAGCTTATCCATTTAATACGCTGAAATCAACTCTTATAATGTCAAAATCAGATATAAAATCAGAATGATAATTGGCAGTGTAAATACCAAACTTCCTTGCCAGTATGTTGTTTCTTTTCTCATAGCATTCTCCAACTAGTAATAGTTAAAACTCTTTTTCTTAAGACTAGTTCCCGCCCTTAAATAACTTTCTACAAACCAAAAATTTCACCGCATGATGATGTGAACTTTTGAGTGACGAATATTGAATAAGGAATTACGAAGTACGAGTACTTTTTGACGCATTAGTTCGTGCAGTTTTTATACTTGTAGTTAAAATTGAGATGAGCTCGTTACACTCTTTGATTACAGGTGTCATAATTTCAGATTCAATTAAGGGTTTTCTATTAATGATCTTTAGACAAACCAAAGTCTCCCTCAACTCTTTCACTCCGATCTTTAGTTTATGAATAAAATCATTTCTTGACTCGGCATCACAAGCCTCTGCATATTGGAAGGCTGGCGATGTCCCACTTCGGATTATTTGTTTAGCAAAGTAGATTCCTAAATAAGTTTTTGGTAGATGTTCACTTATGTGAATAGCTGTTAAGGAGAATTCTATCAACCTTTCCTCTAAGTCATATTTTCTGTTTTTACTCATACTCTTTCCATTCGTATTTCATAATTCATTATTCAATATTCGGAAATCTTTAGCCGAGCCACCCTTCTCTGTCCAGGCTTCGGTATTGTATTGCTTCAGCAATGTGTTGGGATTGAATATTTTCGGATGTATCCAGGTCGGCGATGGTTCTTCCTACTTTTAGGATACGATCATAGGCTCGGGCGGAAAGTCCTAATGAGGTAATTGCCTTCTTCAGGATTTCCGAACTTGTTTCATCCAACTCACAAACTTTCCGAACCTGTCGGGTATTCATTTGAGCATTTGAATACACTCCCTTTAAACCAAGAAAACGCCTGGATTGAATAGCTCTTGCTTCAATCACTCGTTCTCTTATTTCTTTTGAAGATTCGCCTTTTGCTTTTCCTGAGAGCTCATCATAGCTGACTTTGTTTACTTCGATGTGCAAATCAATCCGATCTAACAGAGGACCACTGATCTTACTTAGATAACGCTGCATTTGGAGCGAAGATGTTCCATTCATTTCCTGTGGATTGTACCAATCACCGGATGGGGAAGGATTCATGGAAGCCACCAACATCACTCTGCTTGGATAAGTTACGCTCATCCTCGCTCTTGAGATTGAAACAAATCCATCTTCCAACGGCTGACGCATAACTTCCAACGCACTCCGCTTGAATTCAGGAAGTTCATCCAGAAATAACACTCCATTATGCGCCATCGAGATTTCGCCGGGCATTGGGATTCCACCTCCACCAACCAGTGCTACGTCTGAAACTGTGTGATGCGGAGCTCGAAACGGACGTGAAGTGATAAGTGCCTTCCCTGATTTCATCAAACCTGATACAGAATGAACTTTAGTGGTCTCCAGTGCCTCATTTAATGAAAGTGGAGGAAGAATAGTTGGAATTCTTCGTGCCATCATCGTTTTTCCGGAACCAGGAGGGCCTACCATAACCACATTATGACCTCCGGCAGCAGCTATTTCGAGTGCACGTTTTACATTTTCCTGTCCCCGAACATCACTGAAATCTAACAAATCGGCTTGCCCATTTTGATTAAACACATTCGCAACATCGATATTAAATGGATTCATACTACCGCGATTCTCCAGCCAGTCTTTGACTTGATTCAAATGCTCGAAAGGAAATATTTCGATTCCTTCAACAACCGCTGCTTCAGCACCATTTTCTTTGGGAACGATTAAATATTTAAAACCTCGTTTTTTCGCTTCTACCGCTACGGGCAGCACTCCTTTAATTGGGCGGATTTTTCCATCCAAAGCTAACTCACCCAGCATCACGGTTTCTTCCAGCTTTTCGGTATGAATTTGACCTGACATGCGAAGTAGTCCTACTGCGATTGGTAAATCGAAAGCATTTCCTTCTTTTGGAAGATCTGCCGGGGCAAGATTAACCGTGATGCGTCCTAGAGGATAGTAAGAACCGGTATTTCGAATAGCTGCTTCTACTCTGTCTCTGGACTCTGAAACTGCCCGATCTGGTAAACCTACCAGAAAGAATTTTACCATTCCATTGGTATGATGGGTTTCTACATCGATGATTTTTGCATCAACACCTACCGTTGATGCACAATAAACTCTGGCTAACATTGGAACTCCGAATCTTTTTATTTTGCTTTGCGTAGTTAGACCCCGCTGGAGGAAACTCCTTACAAAAAATTTCATAAATTGCACATATCATGAATAAAGACGAGGCAAAATCAAAAGCGAAACGCATCTATGAAGAAGTTCAGGGTGGCGTAAATGAGGTAATCGCAAAGATCAGAGAATTTATAAAAGAAGGCAGTGCCCGAAGACTAATCATCAAGAACAAAGAGGGAGAAGTAGTTTTTCAAACGCAACTGGCATTTGGAGTCGGTGGCGCGGCATTGGTTGGAGCAATGGCACCCGTAATTTCTGCAATCGGCATGTTCGCCATGTTTATTAATGACTACCAAATTTTGGTAGAGAGAGAAGTTGATGAAGACAGCGATGAATATTCCGTAGATGCTGAAGTCATCGAAATTACAGAAGATGAAGAAGAGGAAGCTTCAAAAGAAACTAAAGACGAAGCTGAATCAGAGGAAAACGAGACCGACGAAAAAGAAGAGAAAACTGTTGGTAAGAAGAAAAAGAAATAATTTTGAAAGATGATTAAGAGATAGGTGATTTTCTCACCTTATCTCCTATCATTTAATTTAATTATTTCCAGTGCTCTTCTGCTATTGCTTCAGGGCTTAGTTCATTACTTAAATAGTGCTCGGCATCTAAAGCAGCTTTACATCCAGTCCCAGCCGCGGTAACTGCCTGTCGATAGAAAGAATCCATCGCATCTCCACATGCAAAAATGCCGGGAAGATCTGTTTTAGTAGATTGCCCTTTCGTTTGGATGTAGCCTACATCATCCATGGTAAGAACACCTTTGAACAAATCGGTATTAGGCTTGTGACCAATTGCAACAAATACGCCGGTTACATCTTCCAATGTTGTTGATTCGCCAGTTTTCCTGTTCTTGATTTTTACACCTTCTACTACCTGCTCACCAAGTACTTCTTCTACTTCACTATCCCACATGAATTCGATTTTCTCGTTTTCGAAGGCACGTGTTTGCATAGCTTTTGAAGCTCGTAATTCATCACGGCGGTGAACCACTGTTACTTTGCTGGCAAACTTAGTTAAGAAAGTAGCTTCTTCCATTGCGGTGTCACCACCACCAACAATAATTACATGCTGGTTTCTGAAGAAAGCACCATCACAGGTTGCACATGCAGAAACTCCTTTACCACGAAGTCGGGTTTCACTTTCCAAACCAAGCCACATTGCCGAAGCACCGGTAGAAATAATAATAGTGTGGGCTTTGATCTCTGTTTTTTCATCTACGGTAAGTTTATAAGGGCGCTCTTCAAAATCGATATCGGTTACGTAACCGTATCTGGCATCTGCACCGAATTTTGTTGCTTGCTCACGGAAGTCCTGCATCATCTGTGGTCCCATTACTCCATTTGGGTAACCAGGAAAATTTTCCACATCAGTAGTAGTCATTAGCTGACCTCCCGGCTCCGGACCTTCAAAAACAATTGGGTTTAAATCGGCACGTGCTGCATAAAGTGCAGCGGTTAATCCTGCTGGTCCGCTCCCAATAATTACCACTTTAAATGTTTTACCTGCGATATCTTCCATAATAATAGCTTTTAATTTTTTAGACAGGCAATGATAAGAAAAACCATTATCAATTTGGGTTGAATATCTCTATCACTGCAATAGCTTTTAGAAGATCTTTAATGCAGGTACTACTGTAACGGAACATTGATTGTTGATATATCCAGGATCAATATCAGTAGGGAAAAAAGTTAAGATGTCCAGCATATCATCAATGTATAGTAGACCTTCTTCTTCCCTAAAATCGATTAGAAGTTCTATTTCTTCAAAAGGCTCAATATTTTCCCTTATGGTGAGAGTTCCATCACCTCTTAAAACGATTTTTAATTGTTGGATATCAAAGCATACATCATCAGGTGCATTGATTGGATCGCCAATCCGAAAATAGAATGTGAGATATTCGGAATCGATCGTTAAAAAAAATTCAGTATCGACCTCTTCCAAACCTGCATTATATTGCCAGATCGTTTCTTCAAGAAATTCAAAATCAAAGGTACATATTGGATTGAAAGTTGAGAAGTCAGCATCACTCTCCGCATACAGTTCTATAACAACTTGTCCATCTTCTGTACGTTCAATTTCGAGTCCATCATTAGTTCTGGTTAATATTACTTCCTGAGTTCCTGTTGTTGATGCCGGATCATTATCTGTGATAGTGAATACATTCCCGTTAATCTCGAGTACTTCAAGCGCAGAAAGGAAAAAGCAGTTTTCTTGCTGAACTTCATCATAAACTTTAATAGAGTCTTCCTGAACAGAAAGAAATACTGTATTACCATCTTCAATCTCTAGTTCCCAATTCCCAAATACATCGCCTGGATCAACACAAACCGGAGCTAACGAATTAATATCCACTTCACTTGGAAAATATCTATCTAACTCGCTTTGTGTTTCTTCCAAATCCCTTACATGAATTCGTTCTCCATTTTTTGAAATTGCGAGAACCCTGTTTTCCTCTAACCCTTCCTGATCAAGGATATAGAATCCGGTTCCATCTATCCGAACTACCTCATAGGCATCAACGGTAATACAATTCTCCCGGGCGTCGTAGTAGTAAAAAATTACTTCTGTATCCGAAATTAAAAGATAGGTATTACTTCCCGGTGTTTGATAAAGCTCCCAAAATCCCTGGACTCCTCCTGCCTCATCGTTGTCTAAATCAAGATCTTCACAAGAAAGCGAAACTAGAAGAATGCATCCAAACAGGAATATACTATACTTAAGGAATGACTTCATAAGATTACCCCCTAACTGACTATTTAAATAGAATTATACATTATAGATGGGAAAAAAGCTCTTATTAGTTTTAACCGACACTACAGATTGGAGAGAAGGAAGCAAAATCTTCTTTACTAGGTTTAAAAACTTCGACAACTATTTCATCATCAATAGTTAATTCAATCTCTATGTTGTTACCTTTTTTTGTAATTGTGAAGGTTCGGATGCCAGAATCAGGCTGTTGAACGGAAAATTGATTTCCTTCTATTTCAATGATGACCAAATCTAATCTGGAATAACAACTGAGCATATCTTCATACTCATAGTAAGTAATAACCTGATCAGTAATTGTTACATATACTTTCGGTGCGTTTCCTTTCTGGGTCTCCCAGTTTCCCAACACTTCAATTTCCTCAACCGGTTCTTCAGGTTCCTCAGGAAGATCATTACAATTGGGAATTAAGCTGGACAAGTCTTGATTTGAGGGCTTGAATTTAATGGCAGTGGTTTCTGAATCGATAGTTCGGGTGAGCTCAATATTGTTGCCCTGAGTTGTAATTTGAAACTCAATCTCACCTCCAAATTCATCCCGTAGTAAAACTGACTCTGTAGTTAGATTAATAACTGCCCACTCCTGAGTTACATAGCAGCCTTCAGATTCCAACACGCTTATAAATCCTGTTTCCGAAATCGAGATATATTCCTTTGTCACATTACCTTGAAGTGTCTCCCATTCACCCAAATATTCAATTACTTCTTCTTCAGGTTCTTCAATAACTTCATCGCTACATTCGGGTGTGAGTGCTTCCAGACTTTCTCTGGTAGGCTTATACTTAATGATCCAAACTTTAGTACCATCACTAAATGTCAGGTCTATATTATTTCCTTTCTTCATAGCCTGAACCTGAATCTCAACATCATCTTTCTTTAGCTTAAATGAATTCCCATCAACACTTTCTATGATAAATTCCTTTGTCAGATAACATGCGTTATCCTCTGAATGTATGATACTTATAAACAGACTATCTGAAATGGAGATATACTCTTTATCGATATTACCTTGTACAGTTTCCCAATCTCCCAGAAATTCTTCTAAATTAGGTTCAGGCTTTTCTTCCGTTTCTTCTTCGCATAAAACAAGATCGGAACTGTTTGTACCAGATGGCTTATATCGTTCTTTCCATTCGTCTTCACCGGAGTTAAATGTAAGTTCTACATTATTTCCGGTTTTCTTACCGGTTACTCTGATGATGCTGTTTCCATCATTTATTGTAAAAGAAGCCTCCTCTATTTCATTAACCGTAAATTTCTTAGTTATGTAGCAATCTGATTCAGCTTGCTGTTCAATACGAATTAACTCAACTTTATTTAAACTCAGGTATACTTTTCCGGTATTCCCCTGAAGTGTTTCCCACGACCCTACAAACTCATCAAACTCATTCTCTTCAATAATCTCAGAATTCTCACATTCAGGCTCAAAGGAATCAAAATCTTCTTCACTTAACCGATATCTGACCGATTCACTATTACTGCTTCCATCTTCATAGATTTCAATTTCATTTTCTTTTTTAGAAATTATGAACTGGAATGATTCACTGTTAATTGAATCGACTGATACCGTAAACAGGCTATCCTGAATACTTAAAACCTGGAAAGTTTCTTTATAAAAACAGGCCGATATATCCTCCGGATTTATAAATTGAATAACAGAGTCTGTAATTGATACATATTCTTTGGCTTGATTTCCCTGAAAAGTCTCCCAATTCCCAAATAACTCCTTTGGATTATTATCGTCACCTGAATTTCCTGAACAAACTCCTTTTAAAAAATCTGCAGATATTTCACTTCTCGTGTACCGCTCAATTTTTTCTGGTGGATCATTGATATTGCGGACATCGATTCGTTCTTCATTTCTTGAAATAGCTAATACCAGTTCCTCTCCCGTCTCAGACTCTTCCAGAAAAAAAAAGCCCCCATTTTCGATCTTGCGTACTATAAAGCTGGTTTCGGATTTACAGTTTTGAGCTTGATTAGAGATATAAAAATTAAGACTGTCTTCAGTTATTGATAGGTAGGTTTCAGTAGTTGTATTTGACTGGAGTTCCCAGTTTCCGATTATACCATCATCACTAAGACCGGTAACATCTACCACCTCACAAGAAATCCCAAAAACAAAGTATAGAAGAACCCCAATTATCAGTATTGGTATGCGACTAATGAACTTCATAAAAACCCAGCAACCTTAATTTTTTCTAATATTAAATATAACTTATAATTTTAGAAATGCGCAAACTGTTAAAAAAATGGGTTTAGTCTGTAATACACAGAGTAATAATTTTATTCCGCCCCTGGAATTTCATTGAAGTCAAGATCACATTTTGGTTCAAAATCATTTAGTGTAGAATCTATTTTTTTAATTGTAATCGTCCCGGAATTTAATGCATCCATAATAAGTGTATTCCCAGTTTCATCTACACTAATTTCGATGATATATTCAATGAAATCGCCATTTACATCTTTCCATTCTACAGTGTAAAGGTCGGATTAAATTCGCTCAATCTCATATAGAGGTCAAAGAAATAACAATTCCCTATTTCCGGGTCAAAGCCTGATTTATTCCATGTGTAGGTCTTAGTCTCATCAAAGTAATAACCACTTTCGTACTCAGTACCTTCAAGACTTTCATATACCCACATAGATTGAAACGATTCCGGAAAAGTAGTTCCGGTTTCCAACTCGTTACCAGTTTCTTTACATCCACCTATCAACAATAGCAAAACAAGCACTACTGACGCTATTTTTTATCTGACCTAAATTCATAACAAATAATTAATTAAACATTCACTAATAAGCTGAAAAGACATGACTTAACAAATTAGAAGTTCAATCCAGTTATGAAAATTTCAAAAATGCACAAATTCTTTACATTCCAAGCTTACACTCTATTCTGTAATTTGATAATTCAAATAAAAGACGGTGGGAAATTCAGACTATCATACCCTGATTTGCAGAAGCTTTTTTAGTGAATTCATATTATTCATTAAAAAAGCGCTCCCACTTTTATTTGTCTAAAACTTCTATTTCATTAAGTTGAACCAAACTAAAGTTGGAGGATACCATTGATTATTGCTGTTCCTAAAGAAACAGCTGAACACGAACGGAGGGTTGCACTTACTCCCGACGTCGCTGCTCAGCTAATTAAAAAAGAACTGGAAGTTTGGATTGAATCGGGGGCTGGCTTAGAGGCTAATTTTCTGGATTCTGCCTATACAGATGCAGGAGCTAAAATTATCTCCGATCGAGCAGAACTTTTCCAGAAAACGGATGTTCTTCTTGCGGTTCAAACACCACCACAAGAGGATTTAAAAAATCTAAAAAAGGATGCTGTGTTAATCTGCTTCCTTTGGGCGTTGCAACATGCTGATCTTGTGGAGTCACTTAAAGCTTCAGGAATTTCGTCTATGGGGATGGATGCCGTACCACGTATTTCCCGGGCACAAAATATGGATGCTTTGTCTTCTATGAGCTCTATCGCAGGGTATAAAGCATCACTCATAGCTGCCGATACTCTGGATAAATATTTTCCTATGATGATGACAGCGGCGGGTACCATCCCTCCTTCTAAGGCTTTGATCTTAGGTGCGGGTGTTGCCGGACTTCAGGCAATTGCAACCTGCCGAAAGTTAGGTGCAGTTGTTGAAGCTTATGATGTTCGCCCTGTTGTAAAAGAACAGGTTGAAAGCCTTGGAGCCAAATTTGTGGAAGTTCCTTTAGAAGATGAAGACACCGAGACCAAAGGTGGATACGCAAAAGAACTTTCTAAAGATAGTCAGGAACGTCAGAAACAGGTTATTGCTGAACATGTAAAAAAATCTGATATCGTAATTACCACGGCTTTAATTCCGGGAAGACCTGCACCTCTTCTCGTGACTAAGGAAATGGTTGCTGATATGAAGCCCGGTTCAGTTATTGTTGATTTGGCGGCAGAAAACGGGGGAAACTGCGAACTAACTGAAGCAGGAAAAACCGTAGTTAAGCATGATGTAAATATTGTTGGTCCGATTAATCTTCCAAGTAAGCTTTCGAACCATGCGAGCCTTCTATATGCTAAAAACATGCTAAACTTGCTAAACCTCTTGATTAAAGAAGGGGAAGCTAATTTTGATTTCGAAGACGAAATTTTGCTTAATACAACGATTACTCATCAAGGGGAAATCATAAGTCCAATGCTTAAGAAATAACTAACTATGTCAGTCTTAATATTTTCGTTATTCATTTTTGTGCTCGCCTGTTTTATCGGGTTTGAGCTCATCTCAAAAGTTCCTCCCACACTCCACACTCCTTTGATGAGTGGAGCCAATGCTATATCTGGAATTACCATTGTAGGAGCTCTAATCGTTGCCGGTTCTTTAGGAGAAGAAATGGGCAAATGGATTGGGTTTGCTGCCATTATTCTCGCAACCATTAACGTAGTTGGTGGCTTTATGGTTACCGATCGAATGCTCGAGATGTTCAAGAAAAAGGAGGATGACAAATGATTAGTCAACTTCTTCCCGAATCTATAGCAGCTTATTTGCCTGATGCTATTCAACTCATCTACCTTATTGCAACCGCGTTTTTTATCCGCGGACTAAAACTCCTCAATTCCCCTGCAACAGCTCGTAAAGGGAATCAACTAGCAGCCTTTGGTATGTTGATTGGAGTAGTTGTTACTCTGTTCGATCAGCAAATTATTTCTTTTGAATTGATTGTAGCCGGAGTTTTAATTGGTGGCTTAATCGGTCTGTTACTTGCTAAAAAAGTAGAAATGACCGCCATGCCGGAGCTCGTAGCCATCTTTAATGGGTTTGGTGGAGCTGCCTCTGCTTTGGTCGCATGGGGTGAATTTGCCCGGACTACAGATGTTTTAAGCTTTGAAGCAACCGTTCTTGTAACAACAGGACTTAGTGTTTTTATCGGAGCCGTAACTTTTACCGGTAGTTTTGTAGCTTTTGGAAAGCTAAAAGGTTTTATATCCGGAAATGCTATCACCTTCCCGGGGCTCAATTTCATCAATATTGGCGCTATGATCGGCATGTTAGTATTGATCGGAATCTTCACTTACGACCCAACAAATCTGACAATTTTCTGGGTAATTATGGGTGTTTCACTTTTGATTGGTATTACGTCAGTGATCCCAATTGGTGGCGCAGATATGCCTGTGGTTATATCACTCCTAAACTCTTATTCAGGTATTGCTGCTTCAATGGCAGGTTTTGTACTTGGTAATAATCTGCTTATCGTTTCTGGTGCGTTGGTTGGAGCTGCCGGCCTTATCCTGACACAAATTATGTGTAAGGCAATGAACCGATCTCTCTTTAACGTCATATTTGGATCCTTTGGTGGTGATGGAGGCAGTTCAGGTGGCGGCGGTGATGCAGGTGATAAATCAGTAAATGAAACCTCTGCGGAAGACCTTGCTATACAGGTTGCCTATGCTTCGAAAGTAGTTATAGTACCAGGATATGGATTAGCAGTTGCTCAGGCACAACACATTGTTAAAGAAGTTGCTACCAAACTGGAGGAGAAAGGTGTTCAGGTGAAATATGGAATTCATCCTGTAGCAGGAAGAATGCCCGGTCACATGAATGTATTGCTGGCTGAAGCTGATGTACCTTATGACCTTCTATATGATATGGATCAAATCAATCCGGAATTTGCAACTACTGATGTAGTGTTAATTATTGGGGCAAATGATGTTGTAAATCCAATGGCTAAAACTTCTCCAGGTAGTCCAATCTACGGCATGCCGATTCTTGATGTAGATGAAGCTAAACGCACAGTCGTTTTTAAGCGAAGTTTAAGCGTAGGATATGCCGGCATTGATAATCCACTGTTCTATGAACAAAAAAACCAGATATTTTTTGGTGATGCCAAGAAAAGTCTTCAGGCACTTAACGAAGCACTGAATGAGGTTTAGTGAACCTCGAACATCCAAACAACTGAATATATTTATATGATAAATAAACCATATTGGGTTCTGCTATCTATTATTATAATTGGAACTTTAACCTCTTGTGGAAACGAATGTGAGTCTGAACCTGATCTTAATGTAAATCAGATTCAGCTTGCTGAAGATATCGAAAAAATTGACGCTCACCTCGCAACTATTAAAGACGAACTAGAGGAACAGGGGATTGAAGTTCAGGAACATCCATCAGGTATTCGTTATATAGTAAAAAGAGCCGGAAATGGAGACAAACCGGGAAATTGCAGCCAGGTTAGAGTTTCTTATGAAGGCAAATTAATAAGCAACGGTTTTGTATTTGATGACGCCTCTGACTTGATCAGAGTATTTGATATGCAAAGGTTAATCACTGGTTGGCAAATTGGGATCCCACTTATTAAAAGTGGAGGCCGTATTACTCTTTATATCCCTTCAGTATACGCTTATGGGGGAAATCCACCGCCAAATAGCGGCATTCCTTCAAACGCTAATCTCCAGTTTGAGATCATTCTTTACGAATCTTTCTAGCTCATCAACATTACCTATTACCGACTAAAGGTTTATTGATTGGAGAACGATTCATCTAATCTTTTTCTTTAAATATTATATAAAGTCAGACTAGCCAGTTGGGCGCTGGAACGGAATTAAATCAGAAAAAATAAAATCGGTCTAACAATGAAAGAATTAGCTAATGGAAATGGCGACGCTAGTATGTGTCCATTCGTAAACGTGAACGACAAATATGCAGCCGGTGCTGGTACGAAGAATGAAGATTGGTGGCCAAATGCGCTAAATCTTAATATCCTGAGACAACATTCTTCTCTATCTGATCCAATGGGAGAAGACTTTAATTACGCTGAAGAATTTAAATCCCTGGATTTAGCTGCTCTCAAGGAAGATTTAACTCATTTAATGACAGATTCTAAGGAGTGGTGGCCTGCCGATTATGGTCACTATGGTCCTTTTATGATTCGTTTAGCTTGGCACGCCGCCGGAACTTACCGTGTGATGGATGGCCGTGGTGGAACAACCGGAGGGCAGCAACGTTTTGCACCACTTAACAGCTGGCCTGATAATGCAAATTTAGATAAAGCCCGAAGATTGCTTTGGCCACTAAAGCAAAAATATGGAAAGAAGATTTCATGGGCAGATCTTCTGATTTTGGCAGGAAACGTAGCTCTGGAATCTATGGGCTTCAAGACATTTGGTTTTGCCGGTGGACGAAGAGATGACTGGGAAGCGGATCAATCTGTAAACTGGGGACCAGAGAAAGTTTGGGTTTCTAATGAACGTCATGATGAAGATGGCGAATTACAAGGTGCTCTTGCAGCCGATCACATGGGATTAATTTATGTAAACCCACAAGGTCCAAACGGAGAGCCAGATCCGGCTAAATCTGCTAAGTATATTCGAAACTCTTTTGCGCGAATGGCAATGAATGATGAAGAAACCGTTGCTCTAATTGCGGGTGGTCACACTTTCGGTAAAGCACATGGTGCCGGACCAACTGATCACAAAGGTGTTGAACCTGAAGGAGCCAGTATGGCCGAGCAAGGCTTTGGCTGGACTAGTGATTTTGGTACCGGGAAAGGAGCAGACACCATTACCGATGGAGAAGAAGGTGCATGGACTGAAAACCCAATCCAATGGGATAACAACTACTTTGAAAACCTCTTCAAATACGAATGGGAATTAACTAAAAGCCCTGCGGGTGCCTACCAGTGGCAACCCAAAGATGGTGCCGGTGCAGGAACTGTAATTGACGCTCACGATCCGGATAAAAAAGATGCTCCAATGATGTTTACTACAGACTTGGCACTTCGTGTTGATCCTGAATATGAGAAAATTTCACGCCGCTTTCTTGAAAACCCAGACGAGTTTGCTGATGCCTTTGCACGTGCATGGTACAAATTAACTCACCGGGATATGGGGCCTAAATCTTTATTAGTTGGACCAGAAGTCCCTGAAGAAGAATTACTATGGCAGGATCCAATTCCTGAAGCAGATTATGAGATCATTAACAAAAATGATGTAGCTGTACTTAAAGATAAGATTCTCGGATCAGGACTTTCAGTATCTGAATTAGTTTCTGCAGCATGGGCTTCTGCATCTACCTTCCGAGGATCAGATAAACGAGGTGGTGCAAATGGCGGACGTATCAGATTAGCTCCACAGAAAGATTGGGAAGTGAACAACCCTGAACAACTTAACAAAGTGTTAAATACGCTCGAAGCGGTTCAGCAATGGTTCAACGGCGAGCAGTCTGGAAACAAACAAGTTTCAATGGCTGATTTGGTTGTTCTTGGTGGATGTGTCGGAGTAGAAAAAGCAGCAAAAGAAGCCGGTCATGACATTACCGTTCCATTCACTCCGGGAAGAACTGATGCTTCACAAGAGCAAACAGATGTTGAGTCTTTCGAATGGATGAAGCCGGTTGCTGATGGATTCCGCAACTATTACGCTCCTGATTATGAAACCACTCCGGAAGAAATGTTGGTAGACAGAGCTCAGCTATTGACGCTTACCGCTCCTGAAATGACTGTTCTTCTTGGAGGCCTAAGAGTGCTAGACACAAATTTCGATGGTTCAGACTACGGAGTATTCACTGATAATCCGGGAAGTCTTACTAACGATTTCTTCAAAAACCTGACTGATATCAACCTAAAATGGGAAGCAGTTTCAGAAAAAGAAGAGTTCTTCAATGGATTAGATCGTGACTCAGGAGAAGTTAAGTGGAAAGGTAGCAGAGCTGATCTCGTGTTTGGTTCAAATTCCGAACTTCGAGCACTGGCAGAATTGTATGCTTACAGCGATTCTGAAGAGAAGTTTGTAAAAGACTTCGTAAGTGCATGGGATAAAGTGATGAATCTGGATCGATTTGATCTGGACTAATCCCTTCGCATAATATAAACGTATCTCGTAAGGGTAGTTCATGAACTACCCTTACGCTTTTTTAAAACAACAGCACTTCTATGGACTTTTTTGATTTAATACGTTCCGGAAATCTTGAAGAAATAAAGAAGCGGGTTGAAGCAGATTCTTCCCTGCTTTCGAAAACAGACTCTAAAGGATTCCCACCGTTGATTATGGCATGTTATGTTGACCAGCAGGATGTTGCGGCTTATCTACTGGATGCAGGAGCAGATATCAACGCAAAAGATGCTTCAGGAAATACTGCTTTAATGGGAGTTTCTTTTAAAGGAAATGTAGAAATCGCCGAGTTTCTTATTAATAAAGGAGCTGATATCAATGCACAAAACTCTCAGGGTGCTACTGCATTGATTTATGCTGCAATGTTCAATCAATCTGAAATTGCTCAATTACTCCTTGATAGCGGAGCAGAGAAATCAGTGAAAGATGCTCACGGCAAAACTGCGATCGAACATGCACAGTTTAAAGGGTTTGATGAGATAGCAAGCTTATTAGATTAAACCTGAGTTTTCTTTTCTTCAAACCACTTCTTCAAAATTTCCTGCATTGATTCCAGCTTTACTGGTTTTGGGAGGAAATCATGCATTCCTGCATCCAGACATTTCTTTCGGTCTTCTTCCATTGCATTGGCTGTCATTGCTATTATTACAGGAAGTTTAGCTAAGTCATCCTCAATTTTGATAAGCATTTTGGTGGCTTCAATACCATCCATTTCCGGCATTTCCATGTCCATAAATATGAGATCATAATCGATAAGACGGCACATTTGTACAGCTTCAATACCATTCCCAACCACGTCACAGGTTTGGCCAAAACGCTCCAGCATTTTGCTTGCCACCTTTTGATTAATCGCATTATCCTCGGCCAATAAAATTTTCAACTTTCTGCCTAAATCAAAAGATTGGAGATTTTCCTTCTCTTTTGATCTGAGTACTCCTTCCACATCACCAAACACTCTTTCTAAATTGTGGTGCAAATGCGTTTGCTTGATTGGCTTAGTCAAGTACAGATTGAACTTCTTTCGCTGTTCTACGCTCCCCAAATCCATAATTGAACTAAGAAGTACCAGTGGGAGCTCCGTTTTTGAAAACTTTTCACGAATCACTTCAGCTACCTGAACCCCGTTTTTATCCGGCATGTGCATATCAAGAATACCCATATCGAACTTTTCCAGTTCTTCAACTGAGTTAAATACCTTCCAAGAATCCTGATAAGTTTTGACCTTCATCCCAACTTTCTCGCATTGTGCCTTAAGAATGAAAAGGTTAGTATCGTTATCATCCAGAATGAAGATACTTTTACCTTTCAGGTTTTCTGAGTTCCTAACCCCAAGCTCCTTATCACTTTTTTCAACGGTCAAACTGAACTTGAATGAGCTTCCAACCCCAACTTCACTTTTAACGGAAATTTCACCCCCCATCATTTCAACAAGCTTTTTACAAATTGCGAGGCCAAGCCCTGTTCCTCCAAACTTTCGGGTAGTACTTGCATCAACCTGAGAGAATGACTGAAATAGTTTCTGTTGTTTATCTTTTGGGATTCCAATGCCTGTGTCTTTTACCTCAAAAGCCAACTTTACAGAACCATCCTGTATTTTTTTGGATTTAACAAAGATTACAATCTCACCTTCTTCGGTGAATTTGATAGCATTTCGGACCAGGTTCACCAACACCTGTTGTATCCTGGTTGAATCTCCAATCACATAGTCCGGCACATTTTCGTCAATATTATAAAGCAGCTCAATATTCTTATCTGCTTCCGTGGCGGAAACCAGATCTAACACATCTTCGATCAGAAATGCGACTGAGAATTCAATTTCTTCCAGTTCCAGTTTCCCCGATTCAATTTTTGCATAATCAAGAATATTATTAATAATGCCCAGTAGGTTCTCACCACTTTTGTTAATGGTGTTTACAAAATCATGTTGTTCACTATTAAGCGTTGTATCTGTGAGTAGACCAGACATTCCAATAACCGCATTAAGAGGGGTTCTGATCTCATGGCTCATCGTTGAAAGAAACTGTGTTTTAGCTCTTGCACCGGCTTCGGCCTGTTCTTTGGCTTCAACCAAAGCCTTTTCTGTTTCCTTCCGGATTTCTATCTCTTTCTTTAAGAGTTCATTCTTTTTCTCAAGTCGATCAGTCCTTTCTTTTACCTTTTTTTCGAGACCTTGATTTAAATGATCCGTTTGATCTTTACGATAACCAGCTAAGGCGGAAAGTGATCCAAGAAAAAAAGGAGCCGTATCAATAATCCAGTGGAGTGGATTACCGCTTTGTACTTTTATTACTGATTCCAAAGACAATGATAATCCCTGTAAACTTATATCAAAGAGCGTAGCAATAACCGGGAAAGCTAAACCAAAACCCATTCCATATAAGGTATAGTTTGTTGTATTTTGGAATGATTTTTGTTCTTTTTCAGATGACATAATTAACAAAGTATTTTAAATCTAACCTCAATAACATTTCCTGAATTCCATATTAGACATGAAGTTACCAAGAAAGACAAAACAGCAGAGAGAACGAGCACAGGAAATTTTGAATCAATTATATCAATATTATCCGAATCCACACTGTGAACTCAATCACAGAAATCCTTTTGAACTCTTAATAGCTACTATTTTAAGTGCTCAATGTACGGATGTTCGGGTAAATAAGGTGACTCCAAAATTATTTGAGACTTATCCCACTCCCGAGCTTATGGCAGAAGCTCCTTTAGAAGAACTGGAAGAACTCGTCCGTACTACGGGCTTCTACAGAAACAAAGCTAAATCATTGAAAGAGACTTCTAAAACACTGATAGAAGATTTTGATGGAGAAGTCCCTCAGAATATGGATGATTTGCTTACGCTAAGAGGAGCAGCCCGAAAAACAGCTAATGTAGTGTTAGGAAATGCTTTTGGTATCAATCATGGTGTTGTAGTTGATACGCATGTCAAACGCTTCTCGAATCGATTTGGGCTCACCAGGCATAAATCGAATACCGACAAAATTGAACGGGATTTGATGGCGCTATTCCCCAAGGAGAGCTGGACAGATTTATCTCACCTGATGATTCACCATGGACGTGGACCCTGTAAAGCACGGATTTCGAAAGCTCCGGATCATCCGTTATGCGTTAAGTTTGGTAAGAATTGCGAGTGTCAGAAAATGAGGGAAAGAAGTTCCTAGTTTTACATGGATCATTTATTTAATTCATACACCAAACCTATCCCGCAGATTCGCTTCGATATACAGCGCATCCCAATTCAGGAAAACGGGCAAACGTTGCTTTATTTTTATGATAGCATGGGATATGCAACTCCCGACTTTGCTCTACCCATTGAATCTGAAACCATGCTCTCTTTAATTGATAGGAACCATAGTGTTGAGGATATTTTAAAGTTTAGTACCAATGATATCGATAAAGACCAGGTACTGAAGTATGTTCGTTTTTTGGATGAGCACAGTATACTTGATTCAGAATATTTTGCTGAACATGTTGAGATATTGGAAATGGAATATGAGCAATCATCCTATCACCCAAGTACAACTGCAGGTATTTCATATCCAAATAATCCAGATGAGTTAAAATCGTTTCTCGATAAAGCCTTTAAGGAAAATGAACACTCACATCCTGTTGATTCGGCCAAGGCATTATATGCACCACATATAGATCCCCGAGTAGGAATGAGTAGTTATGTAAAAGCTTTCTCTTCAATCAAACAATTGAAGCCAAAAAAGGTAGTGATTTTAGCTACTTCACATTACTCCGGTGTATATGGAAAGCTATATGAAGATTTCCCTTTCATCCTCTCTGACAAGACATTTCTTATGCCGAATGGGGGAGTTCCTTCAAACATTACAGGACTTACACAAATCCTGAAACAAGTTCAGGATGACGAAGAGGTTAATGAAAAAAGTGGGATCAACCTACATGATCGAGCCCACCGAATTGAGCATAGTATCGAACTGCACCTTTTGTTTTTGAACTATATCTGGAACCATGAGTTTGAGATCACCCCTATTCTGGTTGGGAGCCTGGATGAACTGATGTATTCCAAAAATGGCTTTAGAAAACAGCAATTGGATACCTTTTCTTCTATCCTCAAAAAGCTGGATGATGATGAAACCTTTTTCCTTATTAGTGGAGACCTTTCCCATTTCGGACATAAATTTGGCGATCAAAAAGAAGCTTCGAAAATGTTTGATGAAGTGAAATTAAACGATGAGCGATTTTTAGAGATCGGTGCATCAGGAAATCCTGATAAACTTGTATCATTAATGAAACAAGAATATGATCCCTACCGAATTTGTGGATTCCCTCCATTACTTACTTTCCTAAAAGCTTTTCCAGAACGCTCAGGAGAAATTCTTTCCTATGACCTCTGGGATGAACGGGAACGTGAAAGCGCTGTAAGTTTTGGTTCAATTTTATATACATAGTATGAAAGCAATTTTATTTTTCATCATTTTACTGGTTCCTGTGAATACCATTGCTCAGGAGGATATTATTGTACTGTCTGATGAAGTTGAGCTAATTAAAATCAATGAGCAGGTTTACATACACAAAACGTTAACTGATTCCGAAACCTATGGCCGTTTTTATTCGAACGGTCTCATTTATATTCAGAATAAAGAAGCGTTAATTGCAGATACTCCAATTGATACTTCACATTCGAACATTATCATTGACTGGCTGACTGATCAAAGTATTACCATCAAAGCTGTGGTCGTAAATCATCATCATGAAGACGCCCTTGGAAGTCTTAGTTCGTTCCATGCACTGGGTATTCCTTCTTATGGATATGTTGAAACATCAGAATTAGCTATTAAAAATGGTCTGGAGCCTCCAACGCATACATTTACTGATTCACTTACTATTAGAATCGGGAATACATTTGCTTCTGCTTATTTCTTAGGGGAAGCACATACATCCGATAATACTGTTCTCATGATTCCTGATGAAAACCTATTATTTGGCGGATGTATGATTAAATCTTTAAAAGCTGGAAAGGGAAACCTGGAAGACGCTAATATTTCTGAATGGTCAAATACCGTTTCCCGAACCCAAAAGAAATTCCCCAAAATTCAAATGGTTATTCCGGGGCATGGAAATCATGGCGGCACAGAGCTTCTGGATTATACTATTGAGATGTTTAAAAAATAATTCTTCTAATTATTCCGCCTTAATCTCCATCTTCTCCGCAAAGTAATCGCAGAAGTCCATCATATCTCCTGAAATACGTTCATCGTTTGTCGCCGTCTGTAATGTACTTGCCATAGTGACTAGTGTTTGATGAAAAAAGATCTTCATTTCGTCTACCGTCATGTCTTTAGTCCAAAGATCAAGTTTCAGGGTATCTTTTTGTCTGGCATCCCAAAGCGACAATAACATCGCACGACATTGTGCCTCACTTTTGCCCTGCATATCATCTGCTTTCCAGATGATATTTGTTGGGATATTTTGCTCGTCCAGTTCTACGGTGATATTAATTTCTTTCTTTTGCATGAATAGGAATAGTTTAATTTATTTGCTGAAAGATAAAGGTTTTCGGGCTATAACGTTAATCAGCTTCAATAAAGAGCTTGAGTTTTATACTTGGTAACTCGTTGATCGAGCAAATTGAAGCTAATTTCAACTATGACACCAATCAACATTTCCAGCTTAATTTCATCTTTCCGATGGAGAGAACAAGAGAGAGCTTTCCGATTAATTAATGATATGTTAGATTCTGAAAAGATCTAACCACATTCTATGAAATCTCCTCTGGAACAGGCACTTACCGGGCGAATCAAAAAAGAGAAGATGTCTGCTTTTCTTTCTGAACATCCGGAAATGTTTGATGAAGCGGTCACGCTTTCATTATCTAACAAACAACCTATTGCCTGGCGAGCAGCCTGGGCGATCGGAGGAAGTTTACCTGAAAACCGGGAAAAGCTCAGCCCTTTTATTGATGATATCCTTGACAAGCTTCCCGAACTCGAAGACGGACATCAGCGAGAATTCATCAAAATTTTGATACAATGTGAACTAACTGAAGATCAAATGGGGCTACTTTTTGATACCTGTGTTTCCATTTGGGAACAGGTTCGAAAAAAGCCTTCTGTCCGGTATTTTGCCTTTCAGGTGATGGTTGATATGACAAACCAATATCCGGAGCTGGCAAATGAAGTGCTTTCACTTACACAACCTCAGCATATCAGTACACTTTCTCCGGGTATTAGAAAAGGTGTTCGGAAACTCGTTGACAAATTAAGTTCATGAGTTTTCCCGAAGCTGAAATAAAATGCAGCGCTCGGGTTGGCAGGTCATTTTAGATAATTTCAAGAAGTATACAGAAGCCTCTTAAATTCCGTTTGTACCCTACCCCTGAATAAAATAATATAGGCTGAATATTTAATGGATTTAACTGACCATGAAAACCAGCCTTTTTTTATTTCTCTTACTTACATCGATCACAGCACTGGGACAGGAATCACCTGAGATACGAACCGGACTTGAACTCACTTCTTATCATTTCCCTCAGGATAACGCTCCAAAAGGTGAACTGTTAGGTCCGTTTGAATTTCATAGCAAAATCATTGAAGGTACTGTAAGACAATACTGGACTTTTGTTCCAGCTCAGTACAATAGCGAAACACCGGCAAGTGTATTGGTTTTTCAGGATGGCCAGCGGGCAACTAACCCGGGAGGTTCACTTCTAGTTCCTCAGGTACTGGAAAATTTAATAGCACTTGGAGAGATTCCCGTTACCATTGGCATTTTTATCACACCGGGAAATACCTCCGAGCATTATCCTGATAATTTGGGAATGAGTAACCCAAATCACCGCGCACAGGAGTATGATGCCATGGATGACCGCTATGCACGGTTTATCATAGAAGAAATGCTACCCGAAGTTGGTAAAAAGTATAACCTGACTGATGACCCGAATGAACGGGCAATCGGGGGTACAAGCAGTGGGGCTATTGCAGCATTTACCGTTGCCTGGCACTACCCTGATTATTTCCGAAAAGTATACAGTGCCATCGGCAGTTATGTGTCCATTGGATTTCGTCCCGATGAAAACCCAATTAAATTAGGTGGCCAGGATTATCCCGCTTTAATACGACGTGAGCCCATCAGGCCTATTCGAATATTTCTGCAGGATGGCACCAATGACCTCGATAATGAATGGGGAAACTGGTTTCTGGCTAATCAGCAGATGGTTGCAGCCTTCAACTATGCCAACCGGTTTGCCGACCGAAATAATATAGAAGGTGCCCGCTATCAAACCAAAGCTGTCTGGACTGATGGCGAGCACAATGATCAACATACAGGAATGCTTTTACCCGAAGGATTGAAATGGTTGTGGGAGAATGATTAAATCATTCTGTCTTTAACGATTGAACCGGATTCGCCAACGAAGCTTTAATGGAATGATAACTCACAGTAAGCATGGTTACCAGTAAACAGGAAACAACGCCTGCAGCATAAATCCACCAGTAAATCTGGATTTTGTATTCATAATCTTGTAGCCAAATATTCATTACATAGGAGGCAATTGGAATTGAAATTACACAGGCTATCAGGACTAAAAGCCCAAAATCTCTTGTAAGAAGTGCCCATAGATTTGTAACTGAAGCTCCCAGAGTTTTGCGAATACCTATTTCCTTCACACGCTGAGTTACCATGAAAGCGGACAATCCGAATAATCCAAGACAACTGATTATAATAGCTAAACCGCTGAATAATGTAGCTAAGGTACCTGTCTGCTCTTCCGCTCGGAATTTGGTGAGGTATTGATTGTCGGCAAAGGCATACTCGAACGGATGGTCGGGAGCTACTTTTGCAAAGGTCTCCTGAACTTCATCGATCGACTCACTTAAAGGAATTTCTGTATTTAACCGAATAAATAAATACCTCATTGGAGATTCAGTAGAAAACAACATTAATGGTTTAGGTTCATCAAAAGGCGAGCCCTTGATCATATCACGGATTACTCCAACAATAGTGAAGCGTTTTTGTCCATTAAACTCATATTTAGCTTCAATTTCCTTACCAATTGGGTTTTCTAATCCCATAGCTTGTACAGCAGATTCACTTACGATAATATTTGCAGACTCATCACCTAAATCTCTTGAGAAGTCTCTCCCTGCAACTAATTCCCATTGGGAGGCTTCTCCATACTCAGGACTCACAAAAATAGTGTTGAAGGAAGTCTGGATTTCATTACTTGTTCCCGGCAAACTGAATCCATCGTTATTTCCTAAGGTTGTAATAAGTGGATAATTTGCCAATCCCATTTCACGGACTACGCCCGTATTTTTGAGTTCAGCTCTGAGAAGTTCGAGGTTTTGATAAACGGATTGACTGCCCGTCATCGTAATCAACCCTTCCTTTTCGTAACCTATTGGTCGGTCTTTAGCGTATTGAATTTGTTGATGAATAGTGATCGTACCAATGATCATCACAATAGAAATCGCGAATTGAAATACAACCAGTCCCTGACGAAAACGCTCGCTTTTCTTTCCCTGTCTTAACTTCCCTTTCAGTGCCTGAATAGGATTGAATGAGGACAAAAATATCGCAGGATAACTTCCCGCTATTAAACCTACTAACGCGCTGAAGCCTATGCTTACTAACCAGAACAAAGGATTTCCCCATTGAAATGATATTTCTTTTGCTGCTATAGAATTAAATGAAGGGAGTAGCAGAAAAATCAGAATAAGTGAGATAACAAACGCACCGAATGCATACAAAAAGGATTCCGTTAGAAACTGTTTCATCACCTCAGAACGAGCAGAACCAATCGCTTTTCTAACACCTACCTCCTTCCCTCTGGTTTGGAACTGAGAAGTATTCAGGTTCATGAAATTGATGCAGGCAATGAGTAAGATAAATACTCCAATCAAACCATATAACCGAATGAACTGAACTTTTCGGCTGGTAATCTGAACACCACCTTCAAAACTAGAATTTAAATGCCAGTCTTTCATAGGGAGCAAAAATAACTCTCTGGGATCATCTTCAACATCCCTGTATGGTTTCATTAGATCTTTGATAGCCAATGAAGCGTTAGATACTGAAACGCCTTCCTTGAGCTTGGCAAAAATCTTCATGTTGTAATTATTCCACACATACGGATTATTTTCGTTGTAGATCAGCGCCATGGATGCAAAAAATTCTGCATCTCCAAACGTGGAGTTTTCAGGCAAATCCTCAAAAACACCTTGCACAATTAAATCGGCAGTTCCGTTAAATGAAACCGTTTTACCTATCGGGTTCTCCTCTCCGAACACCTTTTTTGCAAACCTTTCCGAGACTAACATATTACTCGGGTTTTCCATGGCTCCGCGTGTCCCTTGCTTCATTTCCAGCGATAGAATATGGGGAATGTCTTTTTGAAAGAAATAGCCCATTTCCCTATACGGCTGTTCTTCAACCACTAATAATTCAGTCTCCGGTCGAAAAAACGTCATAGCAACATGTTCGAAATAGTGTGAGTATTTCTCTTGGAGTTCAACCCCTACTCCACCGGTATGAGAGCTATTAACACTGGTTTCGTCAGGTGAAATATCTTTCCTCATTACCTGAACAATCTCATCATAATGCTCATGATTAGTGTTATAGGAGTACTCATCATAAATCCACAGAGCGATGAAGATGGCAACCGTCATCCCAAGGGCAAGACCACCAATATTGATTAGCGAAAAGGTTTTATTCTTTAGTAAGGTACGATAGCTGATTTTAAGATTATGACGAAACATGACAGGATAGATAGTAGGAGTTGAGAAATTTTTGATGGCAAAGGGTCTCAGATAATTAAAAACCTGATACCAGTAAAGAAGTTTTGCTTTGCTTAGAAAATGCTTCTTTTGGGTTGACTGGAAAGCCTCTTCTAAATCGCCCAGCACCTCTTCCTGTAATTCCTGCTTCAGGAAAAAGGACAGAAACCGAACCGCTGATTTGGGAGGCTTTGTATTCATTTATTAAATAGTAAATTTCAGATCGGAGAAGGCCGGGAACTGACTCCAAAGAGAAAGCTTGATATCCCGCGAAGTTTTTAAAGCCCGTTCTCCTGCTCCGGTAATTTCATAAATCCGTTTTCTCCGACCTCCACGTTCTGCAGTTGGCTCTCCCATTTCGGAAGTGAGAAATCCTTTCTCTCCCAATCGGTTTAAAGTAGAATGAACCGCTCCAATGGAGACAGCGCGATCTAGTTGTGCTTCAAATTCTTCTGCAATTTTGAAGGCGTATGCTTCTTCTCCGAGTATCCCTACTATGAGGAGTAGCGTTTCTTCAAAATCACCAAGTTTCGTTTCTTTCATAGGTTTGTTACTAAATTGTAGAACAAATATAGTAGAAAAATTTATAACCTCTACTTTTTAGAAAGAAATAAGTTTCAGATTAATTTATTTGGAGTTTGAGGCGCTCCGACGCAGAGCATCGGTGCGAGGTAATTTTGATTTAATGGAATGTTTACCCTCGTTCCGATGCTCTGCGTCGGAACGAACAATCATTCATCTACCATAAAAAACTGTAAGGAATTCCACTCAATCTGGTCTAACCAAGCATGGGAAGAAGCAGATACAAAATTCTGGACGAGAACTATCCTTACTTTATAACTTCAAGTATAGTTGGGAAACTACCGCTATTTCTCAATCCTGAAATTAGTTCAATTATCACTGATGGGTTACAATTCTTAATTAAAGAAAGAAACATTAAGGTATATGCCTGTGTGATTATGCCGGACCACATTCATTTTATCTCAGAAGGGACAGATTTAGCAAAACATATTTCCAGCTTTAAATCCTTTACTGCAAGATCGATAGTAGATTATCTGACTCGAGAGAATCGTTCAAAAGAATTAATCGTTTTGAGAAATCAAAAACTGGCTCATAAAACAGATCGGGAATATCAGATTTGGACAGAAGGCTTTCACCCAAAACAAATTAGTTCGGATCAAATTATGGAGCAGAAGGTTAATTATATCCATTATAATCCTGTTAAAGCAGGATTGGTTGCTAACCAATTGGATTGGGAGTATTCTTCTGCAGAATTTTATTCAGGTGGATTATCTAACCTGAATTTAACACTAGTTGGAGATTGGGGCGCTCCGACGCAGAGCATCGGAGCGAGTTGAAGCTACCCTTGGGAATGCAAGCCGGAAGCTCCAGCTTACATTAAAAAACTGTGAGTGAGTAAAGGAGATTGCTTCGTCGAATTTGAACATCCCTTTTTCAAAAAAAACATACTCCTCGCAAAGACTACCCTTCCTCGTTCCGATGCTCTGCGTCGGAACGAACATTTAGGCAAGGACATATTAAAACACCCTTGTTATTTATCGGTATCGGTTTTCTATTTGATTTCCGACATTCTTACCTATGACTTTAGAAGACCAACTGATTTTTTTATTTAGTGCTTTGGGAGGAGTAAACGGGCTTTTCCTCAGTGCCTATTTCGCTTTTTTTATCAAACAAAAAAATGAAACCACTTATTTTCTCTCTGCACTTTTATTTGTGATCAGTATCAGGGTTACAAAATCTGCCTTTTTTAACTTTTATGGTGGATTATCCAGTGAGTTCATACAAATCGGGTTAACCGCATGTTTGCTTATCGGACCATTCCTGTATTTACATGTTCGATCAACTTCTGAAACAAAGTATCGGTCCTGGAACTGGATACTGCATGTTATCCCAATCATAATAACAATGATTTTAATCGGGTACTTCTACCCTTATCAGGAGCATCGTTATTTATGGCAAAGAAGAGCCGGAGGATTGCTGGGATGGTTTATGTATATACAATGGTTTCTCTACCTTGGATTAGCCAGTTATCTTGCCAAAGAATCTTTTAAGAATGTCTTTTCGAGAAAACTAAGCGCCTCAAACAGAGACATTTGGTTGGTAAATGTAGTATCCGGAATCTTGATTGTATTCCTTGCTTACTACTCAAATGGATATACTTCGTATATAGTAGGGGCGCTTTCATTTTCCTTTATCTTTTACATATCTATTCTGCTATGGATATTCAGAAAAGGGAAAATATCCGCTTTTTTTGAATCCCCAGAAAAGTATGCCACTAAAACTATTGCCCTTGAGGAATCTGATACCATTGCTTCAAAACTTGAGCAACTCTTTCGAGAACAGAAACTTTACAAGCAACCGAATTTAAAGCTCGCCGATGTTGCTGAACAAATAGACATCGTACCAAACTACCTCTCTCAGTTTTTAAATGATCAGCTAAATAAAAGCTTTTCCAGTTATGTGAATGAATATCGTGTCCGGGCTGCCGAGGACATGCTAAGAAACAATACACTACTTACCGTTGAAGCTATTGGGAATGAATGCGGCTTCAAATCTAACTCTACCTTCTATTCAGCTTTCAAAAAAGTAAAAGGAGTTACCCCCGGTGAATTCAAAAAGAACCTCACTTAATTTCTTCTTCAGATTTGTAAATCCGAAGTCCATTTTCATGTTCTTTAACTAAGCATTTAATAGGTTTTTAGAAATGTTAATTCAATGCTTACTGATGAAAAAATTAATACTTCTATCAATCACTCTTTTTCTAACGATTCCCCTTCAAGCTCAAACTGATGAAGAGCTAATCAGAGAAACACTTACGGATTATATAGAAGGATCCACTGAGGGCCAACCTGAAAGACTAAAAACAGCTTTCCATCCGGAACTAAATTTATACTACGTCAGAAACGATGAAATTAGGATCTGGAAGGGAACAGATTATATTAATGATACAAAAGAAGGCGAACCCACCGGAGAAACCGGAAAAATTCTTTCCATTGATTATGAAAATGATATTGCTGTAGCCAAAGTTGAGATTATTCCTCAAAATAATTCGAGATCATTCATCGATTATTTCTTATTGGCAAAAGCGAAAGGAAAGTGGACGATTATTCATAAAGCGTACACAAGAAAAACTTCTCAGTAACTTTGTTTTCTATTCTTTCAGTATTCAGCCTTACATTTCTCTCGTAGTGTATTCAGTACATGTTGAAAGTCTTCAGGAAGTTCAGAATTGAATCGCACCATTTCTCCACTTGAAGGATGTACAAAACCAAGAGTTTTAGCGTGAAGGGCTTGTCTGCCTAATCCGGTTATAAGTTTATGGAACATTACTTTACGAGCGCCGGTATTGGGTCCATATCGAACTGAAGTACCACCATATGTTGTATCTCCAAATACATGATGACCGATATGGGCCATATGCACTCTGATTTGATGCGTTCTTCCGGTTTCGAGTTTAACTTCAACCAAACTCAGATAATCAAAATACTCGAGCACTTTGTAATGAGTTATCGCGTGCTTTCCCCTTCCTCCCTGAAGCACGGTCATTAGCTTGCGATCTTGCTTCGAACGGCCAATATCTCCTTCAATAGTTCCTTCTTCTTGTGGAGTTCCCCAAACAATTGCCCAGTACGTACGCTCTACATCTTTCTCGGCAAACTTAGCTGAGAGCTTAGCAAGTGTTTCATCGTTTTTGGCGACGACTAATAATCCGCTGGTGTCTTTATCCAACCGATGTACAATTCCCGGTCGAATGTTTTCGTCTTCCTCTTCACCCGCCAGTTCATCCACATGGTGCATTAGGCCATTCACCAGTGTACCGGTCCAGTTTCCATACGCCGGGTGTACAACCATCCCTGCTTCTTTATTCACGAGGATAAGATCATCATCTTCGTGGATAATATTAATCTCTAATTTTTCAGCTTTGGCTTCAGGCGGTGGAGCTATTGGCAGCTCGATATAAATCTCATCTCCCGGTAGCATCTTGTAGGATGGCTTTTCATGTTTTCCATTCACCCACACATAGCCGTCTTTAATTGCTTTCTGAACTTTATTCCGTGTCGCGTTCTCTACAAATCCGGTGATGTAAGCATCCAGCCTGATTGACTCCTGCTGTCCCTGAGGTACTGTGAATTCGTAGATTGTTTTTTCTTTCTCCATTTGAACAAGATAGGCAGATTGTAAGGACTTTGCTTTCAACTGGTCTTACTTAATGTTAAATGCTAAATGTTAAGTTTTAAATGGTTGTTATGGAATCTGAAAATATTATTCAAAATAAAAGCTTTGATTTCGCTCTCAGCATTATTTCACTTTACAAAAACCTTCAAGAGGAAAGAGAATATGTTATTTCAAAACAATTGCTCCGTTCTGCTACAAGTGTGGGCGCAAACATCGAAGAAGCAACTGCTGCGCAAACCAAAAAGGATTTCGCTCACAAAATGAGTATTTCATCAAAAGAAGCAAGAGAAACTCGCTACTGGCTTCGGTTACTAGAAAAGAGTCAGATTGTTAAAGGTGACTATACAGCCTATTTAAATGATATAACAGAAATAATCCGGATTTTAACCTCGATTGTAAAAACTGCTCAAAAGAATTTATGAAAGCATTTAACATTTAGCATTTAACACTTATCATTAAACCATGATCCAATCATTGTACATAAAAGATTTCGCACTTATCGATGAACTCGAAGTTCAGTTTGGGGAAGGGCTCAATATCCTAACCGGGCAAACCGGAGCAGGGAAGTCGATTATCATCGGGGCGTTGAATATGATTCTGGGCGAACGGGCTGATACCGAAGTCATTCGCCGCGGAGCTGATAAAGCAATTTCTGAGGCTACTATAAAAGTTGGAGAAAATCCTGACCTCAAGTCTTTACTCATTGAAAATGAAGTCGAATTCGGAGAATATCTGATTCTTAGAAGGGAAATCCGGCAAACCGGAAGTCGTGCATTTATAAATGATACTCCCGTAAATATCGGCGTGCTAAAATTGGCCGGCGATTTACTCGTGGATTTACACGGACAACATGATCACCAGCTGTTACTGAAAGAAGAAAATCACCGTGGAGTGATTGACAGTTTTGGTGAGATCGATCCGGTTCTTGAAGCTTATCAGGTTGACTATGTAAAAATGAAAATGCTTCAAAAAGAACTTTCATCCCTTAAGAAAAGAGAATCTGAGCTTCAGGAAAAAACAGAGTTATATCGATTTCAGGTTAACGAGCTGGAGCAAGCAAGGCTGTCAGCAGATGAAGAAGAAGAGCTGGTAGCGGAGATGAACCTTCTGGATAACGCAGAAGTCCTTGACCAAAAAGCTGCTGCTATATCTGAACTGGCAGAAAATGATGAAGCCAATATTCTGCAGTTACTCAATCAGTTAAAACTGAATCTGGAAGATCTTGCCCGAATAGAACCCGAGTTCGAAACATACCTGGAAGAAATTAACGCAGCTCGTGTAAGTGTGAATGAAGCTGTTCAGTTTGCAGAGCGCTATCGAAATAACATCGAGTTCAATCCAAACAGATTGGAAGAACTTCGCCAGCGGCAATCAGAGTTAAACAGACTTCAGAAAAAATATCAGCGTGATATTCCGGGATTGATTTCCTACCTGAGCGACATCCAGCGTGAGCTTTCTATTGCTGATAATTTTGATCTGGAAATTGAGAAGCTTGAGAAATCGGTTGATGATCAAAGTAGAAAACTTGCGGAAGCAGCTACCAAACTTCATAACGAACGCATCCGGGTAGGCAAAAAATTAGCAGCTAATATCGAGGAAGAACTTTCAAAACTTGGGATTCCAAATTCAAAGCTGGCTGTTCGCGTTGACTGGCTACAGAGTTCAGCCGGGTGGATTAAAGTGGATGGTATAACCGTTGACTGCACCGACTATGGTTGCGATGAAATCAGGTTATTTATTTCCACCAATAAAGGAGAAGAACCAAAGCCATTAGCTAAAATTGCTTCCGGTGGTGAAATCAGTAGGGTAATGCTGGCTTTGAAATCTATTCTTGCCAAAGAGCAGAGCCTTCCTGTTATGATTTTTGATGAGATTGATACAGGGATAAGCGGTGAAGTCTCAGAAAAGGTAGGTCGTTCAATGAGAGTGCTTTCAAATCGCTGCCAGATTGTGGCGATTACACATCAGCCACAGATTGCGAGTCAGGCGCATCACCATTATAAAGTTGCCAAAATTGAAGAAGAAGAACGCACTATTACCAGAATCATTCCCCTGTCTCAGGAAGAACATATCCGGGAAGTAGCCAGCCTGATGAGCGGTGCCGAGATCTCAGATGCCGCACTTCATAGTGCCAAAGAGTTAATCGAAAGGAATACCTTTCACAATTAACCTCTACTCCATGTCATTCTGAACTTGTTTCAGAATCCAGGGTTTTATCAAAGCTCAAGACTCCGGGATAAGCCTGGAGTGACCTTAGGGCTTCTAATTACTTAATAAGCGTCATCTGGCCGGTGCCAATCAATCTGGTAGCTCCATTCATCTGAGCACTTACTCTATACAAGTATAATCCAGATGGATTTGATCCAAGATTGACCGGAACCTGAACTCGTCCTGCCGATGCATTTCCAATCTGCTCGGTAATCAACTGCCCGTTAATAGAATAAATAGAAACGGTGTATTGAGTGGCTACCGGCACATCAAATAAAATCTGGGTACCCGGGTTAAATGGATTTGGGTAATTCCCCAGAAGTTTAAATTCTTCCGGACTCACAGATTCTCCTTCATTAGAAGCAGGTACAGCATTCGCTCCTTCACTAATCCATGTTCTGATTAAATTAATTTGATCGCTGGTTAATGCTGTCTGACCTTGTGGCATTTGATTCCCAAATTGTGGATTAGGCTCTATTTTATCCACTAAGCCACTTGAATCAGGTTCGAAAGGAACCACTAAGCGATCTCCATAGCTATTCCCCGTACTATTCATCAAACTTTCGAAAGAGGTAAGTGTTAATCCTCCATTACCCCCGTGGCAACTAGTACATCGTGCATTAAAAATTGGTTGGATTTCAGTATCGTAATCTACCTGTGCAAATAGTGGTGAGCTCGAAAAAATTAACGCAATAATGACATAGTAGCTTCTCTTCATGATAATGACTTAAGTTAAAATAATAATGCTGCTAATCTAGGCTAACAGGGCTTCTGAATCAACTCTTAAAGCATGTAATTAAATCATTCTTTTGAAAATTAGAACATCTTATGCTGTTTAACTCTTGATATAGCCTTAACTTTCTTTCCTTGATTGTTTCATATTCTCGTATAAATTCAAGTTTCAATACTTATTAAGAGTACCCCATGTATTCAATAAAACACCTATTAGTAGTAATCGATCTTAACGAACATGACGAAGTGGTTTATCAATATGTAAACCGAATGTCTCGCGTTGTGAACTTCGAGTCTGTCCTGTTTCTCCATGTTGCAGATGATTTAGACGTTCCAAAACAACTCGTAGAAAAGTATCCTGGCTTGATTACTCCTATCGATGAATCACTTAAAGGCGCAATAGAGAAAAAAATTGACCTGTATGAAGGCATCAAGAACTTAAAGAATATTGAAATAGAAGTTCTTGACGGAGCTAAGCTTCAGACTATTTCAAAGGTAGTTCGGGATCAGGATATCGATTTACTGGTGATCAACCGTAGTGATACTCATGACTCTGAAATTACATTCCTTCAAAAACTGGCCCGTACCATTACGTGTTCTATTGCTCTTATTCCTCCAACCATACCTGAGGAAATCAACAATCTCCTGGTTCCCATCGATTTCTCTAAGAATAGCTATATGGCGCTTCAATATGCGCTTCGGATTAGCGCAGACCGGCCCGATATGAATATTCTTGGATTGCACATTCTGAAAATGCCCAGTGGATATTTTAAAACCGGGCTCAGCTACGATGAATTTGCCGAAGAGCTAAAAAAGAATGCTGAGCAGGAATTGACGATGTTTTTAAAAGAAAATGACATTAATCCTTCACTCTTTAAAATGCACTATCGTTTAAAGAAAAGTGATAGTATTCCTTATATGATTAATCGGTTCTCATTTTCAAATCAGATTGACGCTATAGTTATGGGATCCCGTGGTAGGAACACGCTTTCATCCTTTGTTTTGGGGAGTATAACCGAGGCATTGATCGACCGCGATCAGTATCTCCCTCTTATTGTGATTAAGAATAAAGACAAAAACTTGCAGCTCTGGGATGCTCTTCTGGAGCTCTAGAACTCAATTCTATAACTAAGTACTGGAATAATTATTTTTTCTTCCGGAATGATAGCCTCACCCAGATTGGGCTCGTAAAAAATATCCAGCACATTATTATTCCCGGTAAGATTTTGGATATCAAGTCTCCACTCTACGGTTCTTCCGGTTAAGTTCTTTCTGTAATTAATCTGAAGATCAGTTCGAAAGTAATCAGAAAAGCGTTCTGTATAAATATCTTCTACTTGTGTGATTGCTCTACCCTCTTGTCTTGAGAGCTCAACATTGATTGGTGTATATCTTTTATTTCCGGCGTGAGCAACTTTAAGATTAAGCCCTAAAATATTGTCTTTCTGACTGCCTACATAAAACTCTTTCCCCGCAAGAAGGTTATACCCAAAATTACCGTTGTACCTTGTATTTCTGGTGATTCCATCCCTTCCCTGATACTTTGATTCATAAAGCATCCCATTGATCAAAAAGTAGTAATTATCAGCAAACTTACGTTCCAGGCTAAGCTCAATTCCATAATTCCAACCTTTTCCACCATTTACCAATGCATTTTCAACATATCCGTCACTGATATTTATAGTTGAAAAAGCCCCTGCATGTTCATTCCCTGGAAACTCAGAGGCTGCGAGAATTGGCACATTGAAAATATGCTGGTAATAAACTTCAGTCTTGAAATAGGTTTTACTGGTAACATTCGCATCAAAGCCTACAACCCAATGACTTGATCGGGTAACTCCTAAGTCTGAATTTTTATCCACCATGGAGCCATCTTCATTGATATAGTTCGCAAAATAGTAATCCAGAGATTCTATACGACTATGCAACCCAAACCCTGCAAAAACTGCAGAGCTGGGATGAAACTGCCAGCGAATGTTTGATCTTGGCTCAATCACTGTTTCCTGGCTCAAAAAAAAGTGAAGCAAATGAAGTCCATTCACCATGGTCACTTTTTCACTTGGGCGGAATTTCCAGGATGTAAATGCCTGGAAAGATCCTGAACTTCCAACATCACTAAATGGGTTGATATCATCATATGGAGGCTCATTCTGTGGAACCTTCAGGCGTGATTGAAAATCGTAATTCAAAAAACTGGCCGTCACTCCTGACATTAAAAAATTCTTCGCATTCACTTTTTTGTTTAGTTCGAAACTCGCTCTGATGTACTCTTTTGAAAATGTGCTTTGATCCCGGTAAGTCGATGAATCACCGGTAAATACATAATCATCTACTACCTTAGTCCCCGACCAGGAAAGCGTACTCTTAAGAACTGTACTATTATTGATGAGATAACGATTAGAAATGCCGACAACCCCCATATTATACACTTCATCATCTTCTATACTGGGATAAATACCCCTGTAACTACTCAATCCACCGAGACCAAATAATGAAAATGTACCTGCCTTTTCCGTTGGAAGATTTAATTTAAAAGATAAATCCTGAAATATGTTTCGCTCTCCTTCATCCTCGATAGGTAGCCCTACAGCACTCAACATTGAGAGTGTCGAGTATCGGTAATTGAATAGATAAGAAGCTTCTCCCCGGGAAGTAAGTGGTCCTTCAGATGCCACATCTAAACCCAAAAGGCCAAATTGAATAGTTGACTCCCTCCGTTCATTATTACCGTTTCTCAACTGTATATCAAAAACTCCAGCGGTAGCATTTCCATATTGTGATGGGAACGCACTGGTTAGAAAATCTGACCTAGAAATCACTTGAGTACTGAACATACTAATTCCACCACTTGAGGTTCCTTCACTTGAAAAATGGTTCGGACTGGGAATTTCAACACCTTCCAGCATCCATAGCAACCCTTTTGGTGAATTACCCCGAACAACGATATCATTGGCTCCGTCATCTGTTGAGACAACACCTGCAAAGGAAGAAGCTAACCTCAAGGGATCTCCAACACCAACGGGAAATCGTTTGGTTTCTTCCACGGTGAATGAACGTCCACTAACCTGAGCCATTTCATTTAGCGGTGCAGTAGATATGGAGCTCACGCCAACCTCAATTTCACTTAATTCCAGAAGAGATTCCTGAAGCTGTATCTCAAGGATTACTTCCTTACCCGATCCCACAAGAACGGCGGGAATCAGTTCGTTTTTGTAGCCCAGAAAACTTGCTTGAATTGTATATCTGCCCGGCTGAACATTCTCAATTCTGAAATTACCATCATTATCCGTTGCGTCTCCTTTTAATGGATTTGAGTCAACAATAACAACAGCGGCTCCGGGGATTGGAATCTTCGTCTGACTGTCTATGACTTTCCCCCGAACTGTTTGTCCCTGTGTTTTCTTTTTCAGGATAATTCTCTTTTGAATCACCTCATACATCACACTCGTATTCTCAAACAATTTATCAAGAATCTCTTCAATGGTTGAATCACTGAAAGTGACCGAAACCTTCATATCCGTTTCGATGGATGTACTACTATAGGAAAACCGATAACCGGTACTTTCCTCAATAATTTTCAAAATCTCTTCAAGCGACTCATTTTCAAAACTTTCTATGATTTCGAAGTTCTGAGAATAACTTATACCAGCTGCAAAAACAGCGATCACAAATCCTAATACAATCTTTTTAATCATTATCTATTTTCTCTTGTTTATTCCTGTACCTCTTTACACCCTTCTCCGGTTAAGGTGTATTGGTCTCCGCTTTGTTGATAGTCTAGATCGAGGGTTAATGAAATTATTTCAATAACCTCATCAATAGTTGGTTTAGAAAATGTACTTGTGAACGTACAGTTCAGGATATCTTCATTAGAAGCAGAAATATCTATTTCGAAATACTCCTCCATATCCTGAAGAACATTCGTCATTTTCAGATCATCGAAAACAAGCAAGTCTGTTCTCCACGCCTGAAAATTCTCATTTTCTGATTCGATACTAACCAGTTCTTTACTTTTCGGGTTAAATATGCCCTTCATCCCAATTGCGAGAATTACCTGATTTTTGACATTCCCAATCTCACTTAATGAAACCCGGCCGCTGGTCACATCCACCTCCAATGCTTCCAACTCTTCTCTGGCATCTACATTAAAGGAAGTACCCAAAACTTTGATTTCAGACGATCTGCTTTGAATGATGAATGGTTTTTCGGGATTTTCTGCAATATCAAAATATGCCTCTCCTACAAACTCAACCGATCGGAGATCCTCATTAAAAGTCCGGCTTACCGTAAGCGAACTGTTTTCATTCAGGGTGATAACAGATTGATCAGCCAAGGTGACTTCAAGCATCTCTCCTGCTTCTGTCACATATCTCTCGCTTCCCCATGGATTAAAGATGGAAACACTCAATCCAACTGCTACTAGTATTGCAGCTGCAACTTTGTACAATGGAGAAAGCGTAAATACTTTCGCCTGAGGTTTTTTGTGAAGCTTTTCCTGAAACGTACTCCATGAAGCTTCTGCATCTGCTGCTACTTTTGGGGCATATTTACCGGATTCTTCCCAGGTGGAGATTGCTTCTTCATGTACCTGTTTAAACTCCTCACTTTCTGAAATAAAAGCATTCAGTTCAACCAGCTCATCTCTTGTAATCGAATCCGATAGTTTTTTAACGGAGAGGTCAATGACTCTATCGATGCTCATAGCAATAAAAGAATAAAGGTTAGTAATGCAGCTATTAATACGGAGTTACTAAGCGAAGACTCCAAATGATCAAATTCTTCAGGATGTTTATTTATCTCTGCAGCTAAAGTCTTTAATGTGTTCATGTTCTTTTGATTGATTTACTCTATAGACTGTAAATCAGAGAGGCACACGTAAAGAAAATTTATTTTTTTATAGCTGTTGAAGAAAAAGTACCAGAAAAGAAACTCCTACATGGGGTAAATAGGATTCAAATACGGGACGTAAATCCCCTCTGAAAGCCTTTAAAGCCAAAGAAATCTGAGTTTCTACGGTTCGTTTTGAAATATTCAGATATCCGGCAATTTCATCATTAGAAAGTCCTTCAAAGCGACTCAAAGAAAAAATAAGCCGGCATTTAGGAGGCAATTGAGATACCGCTTTTTCCAATACCTTCCGGAATTCATCGTCTTCGGTAAACTCTTCTTCTTCCGGAGCTCTCTCCAATTGAAGGATATGTTCGCTCTCTTTCTTTTGGGCTTTCAATTTATCAAAAGCCATATTTCGTGTCATTGATATCAGGTACGTTTTGAGATTATCAACCTCAGAAAGAATGGACTGCTTATTCCATATCTTCATAAAAATTTCCTGCACTATATCTTCAGCCGAACTCTCTTCTTTTAAAATATACACCGCCACCTTAAAAATTATCGGGTGATAATTTAGATAGAGCTCCCTAAACTCCTTTTCTGTAAAGTGGTTCTCCGACTGACTTCGCATATATGCCCATAAGTTAGTGAGCCCATAACGAAATCCGGCGCAATTAGTTACAGGCTAAACTCTGTCTTTACTTTTTTGACAATCTCGTCGGCAATAGAAAGTCCGGCCGTAGCTGCAGGACTTGGAGCATTCAACACATGAATTTGTTTCCCGGATACTTCAAAATAGAAGTCATCGAGAATCTCTCCGTTTGGTAGAAGTGCCATTGCACGAACTCCGGCAGGCGAATGCTCCAGATGTTCTTCCCGTACCTCAGGAATGAGCCTCTGAAGTCCTTTCACAAATGCTTTCTTCGAGAATGAACGCTTATACTCATCCAGGCCCATCCGCCAGTGTTTTGCGGCCATCTTTCGGAATCCTTTGAAAAGCAACGCCTCAAATCCTTCCTTCAAATCGAAGGCAAATTTGTTGTAGCCTTCCCTTTTAAAAACGAACACGGCATTGGGTCCACATTCAATTCCACCCAAAGCCATTCTTGTGAAATGCACTCCCAAAAATGGAAATTCGGGATTCGGAAGAGGATAAATAAGATGTTTAACTAAATATTCAGCATCCGCCTTCAACTCGTAATATTCCCCCTTAAAAGGAACAATTTGAACCGGAGATTTCACGCCCGCACTTTCAGCAACCTTGTCACTGTACAAGCCGGCACACCCGATTAAATGTTTAGTTTTAAACGATGATGTGCTGGTTGTGACCGTTATTTCATCTTTTGATTCTTTAATGCCGGTTACTTTCTGACCGAACAATACTTTTCCATTTTTGGCTTCCAGCAATTCCCGGAGCTTTACACACATCCCACGGTAGTCAACGATACCTGTACAAGGTACTTTGATCGCTCCGACTCCTTTTACATGCGGCTCAATTTCAGCCAGTTCTTCAACCCCGATTTTCTCAATACCTTCAATTCCGTTCTCAAGTCCACGCTGATATATATTTTCGAGACGTGGAAGTTCAGCCTCTTCCGTAGCCACAATTACTTTCCCGCATATATCAATGGCTACGCCATGCTCATTGCAAAAATCAACCAGCTGATGCCTTCCATCAATACAGTTCTTTGCTTTATAGCTTCCCGGCTTGTAGTAAATTCCTGAATGAATCACCCCTGAATTTTTCCCGGTTTGATGAGCTGCAACCCGGTCTTCCTTTTCGAGCACAAGGATTTCTGCCTCCGGAAACGCCAGCGAAAGTTTATATGCTGTCGATAACCCGACTATTCCTGCCCCAACAATGATAAAATCAAATATAGCGTCTGCCTCTGAAGAATTTTGCATCCCCAAAGATAAGATTCATCCGCAAAAAGGTCAGCCTTTGATCCAGATTTATTCATGTTTTTTGTATTTCTCTCTATCAAGCTGTTAAGGATTGCCAATTACACTTTTCTCGACCATTCTTCTTATCTTTTTGAAAACTATTTTAATTACTTCATGAAGAAAAAACTAATTACACCACTATTTCTCATCGCGCTGTTTGTGATGATTTCCTGCTCTTCTCAGAAAGCTCAGAATCCAAGGCAACTAAGTGAAGAAGAAGCACGGATTGAAGCTGTACTTCAACGAGCTTCTTTCGTGAATATGGAAGGTGAGGAAGTGTACCTCGCCGATTATAAAGGAAAAGTGGTAATGATTGATTTCTGGGAAACCTGGTGTGGGCCCTGCCTGATGGTATTCCCGGCAATGGATTCCCTTAAAAAAGAATATGGCGACGATTTTGAAGTACTCGCTGTAAATACTCTTACCGCCGATACTCAGGAAGATGTAGTGGAATTTATCGCAAACAATGAGTACGACTTCGAATTTTCTGTAGATGCGAATGATGTAGGAGCCGAAGTGATTTCATTGGGTATCCCATTTAAAGTATTTATCGATCCCGAAGGCTTTTTGATTAAAGCTGAATTAGGTTCAGCTGGAACTGAAGGGGATTATTTGAAAGCCAAAACGATTATAGAAGACAATAAAAAATCATAGACTGAATAACATATGCCACAAGTAGAAGAAAAATTAGCCTATAAAGTAAAAGACATTGGCCTGGCCAGATATGGCCGACAGGAAATCGAGCTTGCAGAAGCTGAAATGCCTGGCTTAATGGCTATCCGAGAAGAATATAAAGCAGAACAGCCACTTAAAGGCGCGCGTATTGCCGGGTGTCTTCACATGACCATCCAGACCGCTGTGTTAATTGAAACACTGGTTGAATTGGGTGCAGATGTAACCTGGTCATCGTGTAATATTTACTCCACTCAGGATCATGCCGCTGCAGCAATTGCAGAAGCAGGAGTCCCTGTATATGCATGGAAAGGAATGACCGAAGAAGAATTTGACTGGTGCATTGAGCAAACCATTTTCTTCCCGGACGGCCAGCCATTGAATATGATTCTTGATGATGGTGGCGACCTTACCAACATGGTATTGGATAACTATCCGGAATTAGTAGACGGTATTAACGGAATCTCTGAAGAAACCACTACCGGTGTACTTCGCCTGATCGAACGCGAGCGAAAAGGAACCCTTCCTATCCCGGCGATCAACGTAAATGATTCTGTTACAAAGTCTAAGTTTGATAACAAGTACGGCTGTAAAGAATCTGCTGTAGATGCTATTCGTCGTGCCACGGATGTTATGATGGCTGGTAAAGTTGCTGTTGTTGCAGGATATGGAGACGTAGGTAAAGGAACTGCTGCATCACTCCGCGGAGCAGGTGCACGTGTTATTGTAACCGAGATTGATCCCATTTGTGCACTACAGGCGGCCATGGACGGTTTTGAAGTGAAGCGTATGGAAGATGCAGCTCCACGAGCTGACATTGTGGTTACTGCAACCGGTAATAAAGATATCCTCACCGGAAAGCATTTCGAAAGCATGAAAGACAAAGTAATTGTAGGAAACATCGGTCACTTTGATAACGAGATTGATGTTGCCTGGCTGAAAGCGAATGCAGAAGAAGAGAACATCAAACCACAGGTTGATATCTTCACCCTTAAATCAGGAAAGCAGGTTGTACTTCTTTCTCAAGGTAGACTAATGAACCTTGGTAATGCTACCGGTCACCCATCTTTTGTGATGAGTAACAGTTTCACCAATCAGACCCTGGCTCAGATTGCACTCTGGAACCGACCTGAAGAATTCGAAGTCGGTGTACATGTGCTTCCTAAAGCGCTTGATGAAAAAGTAGCCCGACTCCACCTATCCAAAATTGGTGCAGATCTGGAAACACTTTCTGAAGAGCAGGCTGAATATATTGGTGTTCCGATTACCGGACCCTATAAGTCTGACGAATACAGATATTAATCTAAGAATCCTGTCCGTCGACTGACGGATCAGGATCGTCTGACCCCTCTCTGTCTCTCCCCTGATATCAGGGGAGAGAACTTGTTAAGAAAATTACTTGGCGAATTTGATTGTGCTGGGGCTATAAAGTCCTTATCTTTAGGGCTCTTTATTTATTGAAATGCACCCGTAGCTCAACTGGATAGAGTACCTGACTACGAATCAGGCGGTTACAAGTTCGAATCTTGTCGGGTGTACACCTAAATAATAAGCCTCTCGGATTTTCACAACCGGGGGGCTTTTTTTGTTTGGGAACAGCTTTTCTTTATCAGCTGTTATTTTTTTTAAAATTCTCTGCCTGCTCAAAGATCTCTTTGTACACCTCGTCCCGGTCTACAGGAGGATAATCGTTTTCGGCGAGTAAGATGATAAGATCGACTTTAAGTTCAGCTTTAATTTCCGATCTTTTACTCCAGTCGGTGTATTTGGCTTTATCGTCTACTACTACTTTTACTTTTTGTGATAGGGGAATAAGTTTCTCATCGGGATATTCAAAATCGTATTTACGGGCTAATTCTTTAAGGATATCATAGAAAGCCTTTTCTTCGAAATCGATCCCCAATTCCCCATACGAATCACGCTCTTTCTTCATATCGTAGTACAAGTTGATGATCTCATCTGTAAAATCCTCCAACACCTCGCTACGCAATACATCTACTTCTTTGCGTTCATTGTAGCGTTTCACTAAGGCTTCCATTCTCTTCGTAAAGTCTATTCCTTTCACTTTGTTTATTTTCTTAAAATCCTCAATGGCTTTGGCCAGCAACTTCTGAAGTAGCTTAATTTTGGTATTGGGCATCTTGATCTTATCCAGCTTGGCAAGATATTCTTCATCAAAGAGATCAACTTCTGATTCACTCTCATCACCTAACTTAAATATTTCTTCTACCCCTTCACTTTCTATAGCCTCCTGAATCATCTCACGGACTTTCGCATTCATTTGAGCTGTATCAGGGGCATTCCCTTTTGTTAGCTTAAACAGAATGGAGCGAACTGCCAGATAAAAATGAATCCGATCCCGTTCAAACTGAATAAATGCATCGCTTCCGGCACAAATATCGTAAGCAGCTTTCAATCGTTTTACCAGATACATAAATCGATGCTCTAAATCTTCGGTCTTTTGAACATATTCCACGGCCATATTTAAGGTGTGAAGCTGTTCAACCGGACTCCCACTATAATACTTGGAGGCATCGTATTTATGGAAAATAGCATCCAGCAAATCCAGGTGATCTTTAACCACTATGATTGATTGCTGAATATCCTCAAAGTTTTTGCGGTCTTTTTTGTTGTAGTGGGCTAAAGCCTGATTCATCTTCTTTTTGATGCCGATGTAATCCACCACCAAGCCCTTGTCTTTGCCCTCATATTTCCGGTTCACCCGCGAAATGGTTTGCACAAGGGTATGCTTCTGAATGGGCTTATAGATATACATGGTATCCAGGAACGGGACATCAAAACCGGTAAGCCACATATCTACTACAATCGCAATCTTGAAATTGGATTTGGCTTTCTTGAACTGCCGGTCTAATTCCTTGCGATCCTTTTTGGTACCCAGCATGTTATACAGCTCTTTGGGATCGTCTTTACTTCGAGTCATGATAATTTTGACCCGCTCTATGGGCTTAATCTCTTTTTTTTCTTTCTCGGTGAGCTCTACCCCTTCTTCTGCTACCCGAATCTCGTTCCACTCTGATCGTAGCGCAATTACCCGCTGGTAAAACGCATAGGCAATTTCACGGTGACTACACACAAACATGGCTTTACCTTTTACGGTAGCACCTTCCTCAACCCGTGCTTCATAATGTTTAATGAAATCTTTAGCCAAGGTATCCAGCACATCAGGATCACCAAGGATCGTATTCATATTAGTGGTGGCTTTCTTGCTTTCCTCCACCTGATACTCATTCGCTCCTTCCATCACACACGAATCGTAATACGCTTCAATTTCATGGATTTTGGAGTTATCGAGGATAATTTTCGTCGCTCTGCCTTCATACACAATCGGAATGGTGATATCATCTTTCACCGACTCATTCATGGTATAAGTATCTACTACTTCCCCGAATACGTCCATAGTGGCATCGACTGGAGTTCCGGTAAAACCAACATAGGTAGCATTGGGCAGGGAGTCATGCAGGTACTTCGCAAAGCCAAAGGTTCTTTTCACACCATCTTTGGTTACCCTGACTTTCTGATCGAGATTCGTTTGGCTTCGGTGCGCTTCATCCGAGATACAAATCACATTTGTCCGCTCGGTAAGTAATTCAGTGTCTTCGGTGAATTTGTGGATGGTTGTAAGAAAAACACCCCCGCTATTTCTACCTTGTAATTTCTCCCGTAAATCATTCCGACTTTCCACGGTTTGTACGTGTTCATCGCCTATAAAGCCTTTTGCTTCTACAAACTGCTCCGAAAGCTGATCATCCAGGTCGGTTCGGTCGGTGATCAACACAATGGTTGGACTTGAGAAGTACACACTCTTCATCAACAAGCGGGTGAGGTACAACATCGTGTAGCTTTTCCCACTTCCGGTTGCCCCGAAATAGGTACCGCCCTTCCCATCGCCATCCGGTTTTTGATGAGCTTTAATGTTTCGAAACAATGCTCTTGCCGCGTAATACTGTGGATAGCGACATACAATTTTATCTTCTCTTTTCGAGCTATCCGGCAGGAAAATGAAATTATGAATGATGTCCGTGAGTCGTTCTTGATGGAACATCCCCCTAAGCATGGTATACAACGATTCGATTCCATCCACTTCCTCTACTTCGCCTTCTACCCTTCGCCAGGCATACAGAAACTCATACGGAGCGAAAAATGAACCTGCTTTATTATTGGCTCCATCGCTGATGACAATAATCGCATTGTACTTAAACAGATCGGGAATATCCCGTTTATAACGCGTGGTTAACTGAACGTAGGCATTGTGGATAGTAGCATTTTCCCGAATCGCGCTTTTGAATTCAAACACCACTACCGGCAGACCATTGATATAGATGATACCATCCGGAATGCGCTTATGATAGATTTCAATTTCAAGCTGATTCACCATCCTGAAGCAATTATTGGCCATCACCTGGTAATCAATCAGCTGAATGAACAGATCCTTTTTACTTCGGTCTTCCCGTTTCAGGTTGAAACCATCGGAGAGCATTTTCATGAATTTCTTATTGCTCTCATAGAGGTCCGAGGAAGGAAGCCGTTCCAAATCGCGGATAATTTGTTCTACTTCGCCTTCTGTGATTTCATCCTGCTTGTAGCGCTCGAATAAATAGTTCTCCAGATCGGAGATGATTAATACATCCTCCGGAGATCGTTCTATTTGTTCTCCGGTGTAGTGCGCATACCCCTGCTCCTCCAGGAGGGTTACGATTGCTTCTTCTAAACGCGTTTCGGTGAATTTCATCCCTGTTTGTTCCTCACGTCACTACCATTGTATTAGTTGTCCGCTAATCGAAATGCATTCGATTTCAATTCTATTTCTGTTCTGGAAATCCCGGCTTGTTCAGCCAGTGTTAGCCAGGACTTAACCGCAGCTATAATATCTGTGATAATTTGTTCTGCTGCTTCTTTTTTTAGCCTGAAGTATGGAGCTACCGATCGTGCCAGATCCAGATCTAAGGCATTATCATTTTCTGACACATTCAGTTTAAGCCCATAACTTTGTTCCACCGGGTTTATATCATACGCAGGGGACAACTCCCAACCCGATGGAGTTAATATGAATCCATGATTTCGCAAATGATCATCGGTATTACTCACGCACATGCTGAACACTATTCTCCGCCATAGTTGATGAAGGTTTTCGGTCACATTTGAACCGTTTGTAATCAAAAACTCCACCAACTCCAGATAACTGACTCCATCCTGATAGTCGTTTCCATCGGTGTAGCCTAATAAGGTCATTGCAGAGGCAAAGTGAAGCCTGTTATTATCCACGGTTCGGTCGAATCGTTTCGTTAAAAATGTATGATTGGGTAAAGAGAATTGCCGGGCTTGGGATTCCGCCATATTGATACCGGCATTCAACGCCATTTGATAGGTAACCCATTCCCATGCGCCAATATCGCAGGAATCATTCTTACTGGGGAATTTTGCAATCCAAAGATGCCCGTTTTCATCAACCACACTTGCTTTGGGACGAGCACCACCTAATGAAGAACCCGGTGCAATGAGCATATTTAACCAGTTGAGGTATTCAGGGTCATTTATCACATCATCTTCTTCCAGGCGTAAACTAATCTGTTCCAGTTCCCTGATGGAGGTCCAGGGTGGAGCGGCCAGAGCTCTGTTATCGTTTAAAAACGGTCCGTCTTCTTCCAGTTTAAAGCGAAGCCCGCCCATACGATGTTCATCAAATACCCCCAATAAATAATCGGTTTCGAATAAGGTGTTGGCAGAGCGCTCTTCTTTTCTTGCCAGTGCTGCTTCACGCCTTCGCATAAGTACCCTTCCCCACCGGTCGGGAGAGGAATCGGTAAATACTCCAAAATTTGGTTTCTCTTTATCACTTAGGTATTGTCTGCCCACAAACAATTGAAGATCAGGATCTATCACTTGCGCATAAGGATTTTCCAGCCACTCCTCTGCATAAGAAAATGAAAACACTTCACTGCCTCTCACTCTTTCCGAGCCAAGCGTTCCCACCCGTTGTGACCCACTAAGACCTTCCCAGTCGGCAAACACAAAAAGGGTTCTATAGTTGGTTGAATTTGCCATGCTATTTCTTCGGAGCTCTGTGTTTTGTACTGATGTCTGCATCTTGCAGCTTTCTGCCCAGCTCATCATCTTTGGCAAGTAATAACATATCTTTCTCCAAGCCCAGCACTCTTAATACATTAATGAGATGCCCCATGCTTATGCCGGCGTCGCCTTTCTCCAATCGTACTAAGGTGGAACGACTAATACCCGCACGTTCTGCTACTTGTTCACTGCTTAGTTTTCTTCGAAGCCTTGCAAGTTTTATCTGTTCGCCCGCCGTTGCCAGTATGCGTTCTATTTTTGGTAATAAGGTTGCGCTATTATTTGCCATAATGTTTTATTAATGAAACAAATATACTGTTTATTGTTTTATTAATGAAACATTATTAGAAATGCGGTAAACACTATCCGGCGACGGCCCCAAACCCTTCCGGCACTCTCACTTTCCCACTTATTAACTGTGGCAACAAAGTATCCCGGAGTTTGGTGAGGGTTTCTGTTTCTTTTTGATTCTGAATAATTTTTCTAAAACTTGGATCAACGAATATTTCAAAACTGTCCATTATTGGTTTTGGCGGAAAAGCAACTGGTGCGCTCATAATTTCACTTGCGCTTATGTTAGGTTGAGCACTTCCTTGAGCAGTATTTAAGATGAAATCCATATTCCTTTGTTCATTGAAGAAACAATAAACAAACCAGATAGAATCAGTGTGTTCCGACTTCGAATAGAATTTTGCTACCCGTTGATTTAATGCAATTAATTCTTCATCACTTTTCACGAGCATACCAATCTTTCCAACTGTTGCACCAGTCATTGCCATAAGGATGTCCCCATTTTTTAAATGATAGTCTGATCTCTGCATTGCAATACTAGTTTCAACCATAGATAAACCACTTTTATCAATAGTTTTATCAGCTTGTATGCTCTTAATTTTTATGACTGGGATTCCATCCTTTTCAACAAAATCTCTACTTTTGAACGCATAACCACCTTTCACACTATACCGATCACCCAACTTCTTCACCTCCCACCCCTCCGGAATCCACTTGTTCAGGGATTCGTTGAAGGTGAATTGATCAGGAAATTGCGCGGCTAATTCGGGATTGGTGTGGAGTAGTTTTTTGTGGTCGGGGACGGCTTTGCGTTGTTCGGCTTTGGCGTGGAGGGCGTCGGGGATCTTGTTACCGGCAGCGATGGCATTATCCAGCACGGGATCGAAATCAACGAACCAGCTTTTGAACAGGGCCTGCGCAATGCCTTCCAGCGTCTCGTTCATGTTGCGGTTCAGCTCGATCTTGTCATCCAATTTCCCAAGGATGTGGGCAATTGCTTTTTGCTCGGGTAGTGGGGGGAGGTTTACAGGATAATTACTTAAAGTCTTTGCATTTGCACCTGCCTGAGCTGAACCTGTTTTATTACCTTGAATAAATTTCCACCATTTTGGCGCCCGCATCGTGTACCAAACATACTTTGAATCAACATCTTCATTTATAGTAAATTTTATCAAGTACGATGCATATACAGCTTTAATATTAGCATCGAATAAGTAATTTTCACCTGTACTATTTCCAGTACGTGCTACAACTATGTCCCCAGCCTTAAGTTGATATTTATCAAAATCATTTTCATTAATTGGACAATATGGCACTGAAGCCCAATCTACAACTCCACCCTGAATATCAGTTATACGAAGAAATTTTGGACCGATGGCTTGATCGGAAGCACTTTCAGTATATCCATAGCTAATATCAACTGAAATATCCCCTAATGTTTTCTCAACCCACTCACTCATACCCCAACACCTTCAGGTTTTCGCGGATGGCAGCATCCAGTTGGTCGGCTTCGGCCATTTGGCTTTTCAACGTTGCGGTGAGTTCGGTCATTTTATCTTCAAAGGGAATGCCATCATCTTCTTCTTCGGCAATGCCTACATACCGCCCGGGTGTAAGAACGTAGTCGTTGGCATGGATGTCTTCCAGCGTGGCGGATTTGCAGTAGCCGGGGATGTCTTCATAAGTAATTTCTCCATTCGCGATCCGCTGACTAGCGGAGAAGCGATCCCGGGTTAAAGGTTCTTTATTTTGAGACTGCTTCGCTCCGCTCGCAGATGTGGCTGGAGCCGTGTGGAGATCTCCACGTCCCGAGTTGGAATCAGGAGATTGCTTCGCTCCGCTCGCAATGACCGGCTCATTCCTCCAGGCATGGTAGGTTCGGGTAATTTCTGCAATGTCCTCTTTAGTGAGTTCCTTTTGGGTGCGGTCGATCATGGTTCCCATTTCACGGGCATCGATAAACAGCGTTTCGCCTTGTCGGTTCCGGTACCCCTGTTCGGAATTCTCCTTCTTATTTTTGGTCATAAACCACAAACAAACGGGAATCTGCGTGGTATAGAACAGCTGTCCGGGCAGGGCAATCATGCAATCCACCAAATCATTTTCAATCATCTGCTTACGGATGTCGCCCTCGCCCGAGGTGTTGGAACTCATCGAACCGTTGGCCAAAACAAATCCGGCTGTGCCCTGTTCGCTGAGTTTGCTCAGCATGTGCATGATCCATGCATAGTTGGCATTGCCGGTGGGTGGCGTGGTGTAGCCATTCCAACGGGGATCGTCTTCCAGCTCATTGGTCTCCCGCCACTGACTTTGGTTAAACGGTGGATTAGCCATAATGTAATCGGCCTTCAGATCAGGATGCTGATCCTTAAAAAAGGTATCGGCCGGAACATCACCCAGATTGGCCGCTATTCCCCGGATAGCCAGATTCATCTTCGCCAGTTTGTAGGTCACCGAGGTGTATTCCTGTCCATATATGGAGATATCTTTAGTATTCCCCTGATGGCTTTTCACAAAATCGATACTTTGCACAAACATCCCGCCCGAACCGCAGCAAGGATCATAGATCTTGCCTTTGTAGGGTTCCAGCATTTCGGCAATCAGGTTTACAATGCATTTAGGCGTGTAGAATTCACCTCCACCTTTGCCCTCGGCAGCTGCAAATCGCCCGAGGAAATACTCGTAGATCCGCCCAACCACATCTTCTTCTTCATCGCCCGTGGTATCGATGTTATTTACCGTGTCGAGCAACGAAGCCAGTTTGCTGGTATCCAGATTCAGTCGCGAAAAGTAATTATCGGGCAAAGCTCCCTTCAACGCCGCATTGTTCTTCTCGATGGTATGCAGGGCTGTATCAATGATGATAGCCAGGTCATCCTGCTTGGCATTTTTCTTAATGAAGCTCCACCGGGCTTTCTCCGGAAGAAAGAAAATGTTCTTCATATTGTAGAACTCTTTCATTTCCGTGTACTTTTCCTTGCCTTCAGAGATGAGTTCCTTTTTTCGATCTTCAAACTTATCGCTGGCAAACTTCAAAAAGATGAGGCTCAATACTACGTGCTTGTATTCCGATGACTCTACCGTACCCCTGAGTTTATTGGCTGAATCCCAGAGGGTTTCTTCCATACTCTTTTCATTCTTCGCTGCTTTCTTTTTGGCCATGTATCCTTTTATTTAGCCTGTTCAATTAGTGTACCAACACTAACAAAATCAGGGGTTAAGTACAACGCTTGATAAGTGATTTTGCAGATCCTTCGGAGGTATCCTCAGGATGACCCCAGAATGGAGTGATGATGTTTAGGTCGGGATCAGAGTTGACGGGAATAAAGTTAAGGATGACTATGAAAAAAAGACTGTCATCCTGAGTGCCCGTGGTTTGTTGAGGCTTATGCTTTCTTCACGAAGGATATCAAATAATTGCTCTGTCCCCGGCTCTACCACGTTTGATACCCGTCGCTATGAGACTATTTCCTCTCTGACTTACACGGGAGCTCCGGTGACAGCATCAATTGGGTACGTGATCGTATTTACTTAGATCCTTCGGAGGTATCCTCAGGATGACTTTAAAATGGAGTGATGGGGTAGGTTAATTTCAACGGTGCTTTAACAAGTCAGGCATTAGGTTGATAAAAGAATAAAGTAGCTTTTACTTTCATACCTCCCCTTTGTCCCCTCCTTATCTAAGGAGGGGAGAATCTGCCTGATAGTTCAGAAACCGACCCGAAAACAGGGGAGGTCTGAATTAAATAGAGGGCTTACCTCATAAATAAAATGATTAGATCCTTCGGAAGTGTCCTCAGGATGACAAAGAATAAAGCCCGGCCTTTGAATTGTTGGCGGAAATAGTGAACTGATGTTCGAAGCGAATCCGAAGGATGAATAATTCCACACCGGTTCGGGTTACTAATTTGCCCTGAAAGAACATGGACCTTTGGAATTATTCAGCAAGAGCATCGTGAACCCGACAAGAATTCAACAGCCTTGATCTTTTGGTACTTTTGCATCAAGGTAAAAGTACATCTCTTGTTATGGTATGCACCTTTTGAGCGACCAAAAATATTTCTGGTTTTGCTTTATATGTACTTTTGTATGAACAAAAGTAAAAGAAGTAGATCAACGCCTTTAAACCTACTCATAAGATCCTGAAACAAGCCTGTGCTGAACTCGATTCAGTATCAGGCCTGGGATGACGATAGTAATAGTGGGCTACAACACAGCCCTTAATCCCTACTGAAACAAGTTCAGCACAGGCTTCTCAAGAGGGGACTTTTTAGGTGGTTTTAATTTTAAGGCTGTCATCCTGAGTGCCCTTTGGTTTATTGAGATTTATGAATACTTCACGAAGGATATCAAATAATAAACCTGCCCAAGGCTTTACCACGTTTGATACCCTTCGCTAAGCGAATGTGCACTTATTGATATACCGGGAGCTCAGGGTGACAGCATCAATTGGGTACGTAATCGTATTCACTAAGATCCTTCGGAGGTATCCTCAGGATGACCAATAAATGGCCAGGTTATTAATAGGAAAGAAAACACTCCCATTTCCTGAAACAGGCATTTTTATTTCCATCCTTTCCTTATACTCCTCAAAAACCAATCACCATGTATACGCCCTCCTCTTTTAAAGAAGAAAACCCTGATGTTCTTTTTGAGCTGATCGAGACCTATAACTTCGGGGTGTTGTTTAGTCAGCACGGCGAAGCGCCGGAAGCCACGCATCTTCCTTTTCTGGTGGATAAAAACCGCGGAGCCAATGGAACGCTGATCGCCCATTTTGCCAAAGCCAATAAGCACTGGAAATCCCTGGATGAATCGAAGGAAGTGCTGGCGGTGTTTCAGGGTCCGCATACCTATATCACCCCATCCTGGTATAAAAACAGGGAGACCGTCCCAACCTGGAATTATGCTACCGTGCATGTGTTTGGCAAACCCAAAGTGATTCATAATTTGGATGAATTACGGGAAATGGTCACCCGCCTAACTCATTTTCACGAAGATCAGGTGGATTCGGACTGGTCGCTCGAAGAATCAGGCAAGCATTTTGAGATTGATCTTAAAGCTATCACCGGACTGGAGATTGAAATCACCCGGATGGAGGGGAAATTCAAGTTTAACCAGAACAGGAAAGAGGAAGATCAGCGGAATGTGATTGAGAACCTGGAGAAGCTTGGAGAGAAGGATGTGAGTGGAATCATGCGGGGGAATTTGAAGGGGGAGGATTCCTGATTTTACATTAACACACCCCTGAATCCCTACTGAAACAAGTTCAGCACAGGCTTCTCTAGAGGGGACTTTTCGGGGTTTTAATACGTCTGTCATTGGATGGGTTGAGGAATAGTATTGGCTTTCATACCTCCCCTTTGTCCCCTCCTTATCTAAGGAGGGGGAATCTGTCCGATAGTTCAGAAACCGGCCCGAAAACAGGGGAGGTCTGAATTAAATAGAGAGCCTACCTCATAATAAAATGAATAGATCCTTCGGAAGTATCCTCAGGATGACAAATAATAAAATCCGGCATTAGATGGGTAAAAGAGTAGAATAGCTTTGACTTTCACACCTCTCCTTTGTCCCTTCCTTATCTAAGGAGGGGAAGATCTGCCCGATAGTTCAGAAACCGGCCCAAAAACGGGGGGGGGTCTGAATTAAACGGAGGGCTTGCCTCATAACTAAACTGAACAAACCCCTTTCCTTTAGCCGGCGGGTCAGGATGACTCTGAGAGCAAGCCAAAACTACAACATCTGTTATTCAGCTTACTACTTAATTAACATCATTTTCTTAGTCTGAACGAAATCTCCTGCCTTAATCCTGTAGAAATATATACCCGATGATAAGGCTGAGGCATCAAATCTTAATGTATGATAGCCGGCCTGTTTTCTACCTGAGTATAGAGTGGAAACTCTTTGGCCTAGCATATTATAGACAGTCACATTTACTTCACTCGTTTTGGGTAATCCAAATCTGATATTTGTTGAAGGATTAAACGGATTCGGATAATTCTGACTAAGCTTAAATTCTTCCGGGATACCCAAATCATCCAGTTCATTTGAGTTAATTATACCAGCGTTGCTGCTCGCTAATACAAACTGTGAGAAGCTTGTTAAACCGGAAATAATCAAAGTATTTCCACCTGTAACCGTTCTTTCCACACCGGTTTCATTTGACAGATCAACCCAGGCTGATCCTGAGTCCTCTCTTTTAAGAATTGTTATCTCATCAATTTCGTCTGTTGTATAATCTGATACATCGAATTCCAGATTATATTTTATATCTATGGATCCATACGTTGAGGTTTCGACGGTCAGGATTTGTCCTCCCAGAATCGAAACAATATCACCCGGTAAATCACCAGTAATGTCTGGTCCGTAGGTATAACTGATTTCAAAGAAATCTCCATTATTCTCTACCACATCTAATACAACCCCCGAGCTTCCAAGTAAGAATGAGTTCGTTGCTCCTTTTGGGATTTGTACTACCTGAACGGGTTGTTCAGTCGGAGCTCCAATAGTTACCGTAATTGTTTTGACAAGATTTTCACTTTCAAAATTTACATTTTCGTTGTCGGTAATAGTCACCGTGGTTGATTCACCTATGGCACCCAGAGCAGTAATTCGTACTTCTTCGTTATTATCCCGGAGCTCTTCGATGCTTATCACTGATTCATCGGCTATTTCCCATGTATATATAGCAGGATCAAAATTCAGAATGGAACTAGCATACGCTCTGAAATCAATGGCATTAGCTGGTACAATCAGTTCATCCACACCAAATACGTCAGGGTAAGACTGGTTAATAACTAGTTGTGGATCTACACTTGAAAATCCATCAGCTCTAAAATCAGTGTCGATACGTCCGGAAGGTCCTTCGTTCTGGTTTTCATCCACACTTAATACAATATTCTTAACACCGGTTCGCGCCGGGCTGATATAATTCAACCAGTAAAAGCTGTTTGCGGTGTTTTCAATATCTCTTTGAATATTTCTGAATATTCCCTTCACCCTTCTTATCTCAGGTGTTACAATACTTCTTCCAAACACACTTCCTGAAATTCGAAAAAGCTGCTCCGGATCGACATCCTCACCAAATCCAACACTATAGACAGGGATTCCAATAATTGCTTCTTCAACTTCTTCGATAGTGAATGAGTTTTGTGTTTCTTCCCCATCAGTAAACACTAAAATATTTCCTTCTCTTAGCTGGTTGTCACCGGCTGAAAGATCAAAGTCTTCGTCTATTTCAGGTCTGACTTTATCCGCGGCTTCTATAACAGCACCGAATAAATTCGTTGAAGGTCGACTTCTTTGAATACTGTTGATTGCACTTTTAAGCAGGCTTTTGCTGAAAGTGAAATCCTGAATTAATTCTATATCCTCAGAAAAAGTATAGATGGCGATTTTCTGATCTTCATACTTTTCATTGATAAACTCCAAAGCTGCGTCTTTAATAACCGGCAGATCTTCGGGTTCAATACTAAAGGAGTTATCAATCACGAGTGCGGTAGCCACTTCATAATCGATGATATCTCTTTTTACAATTTGTAAATCAGCTTCTGCATCATCCGGCTCAATCTCACGGTCTTCTTCTGAGAAAGTGAAGAAACTGGATTTACGCACACCATCTGTAAAAATCCGTGGATTACTACGATCTAAATATGTTATACCTTCACCCGTATTACTATCCGTAGCCTGAAATAAAATATTAACAAAACTCGGGTGTAGAGTATCGGTACTTATTTCCTCAAGGGTAATTGTTGGTCCCCTCGGAGCAGAAATCGAACCAGTTGCATTAATTTTATACAATTCTGATGCTTCAAATTCCTCTTCTTCATATGACACAGTAGTAGCATTCCAAACTATATCAACTTCATACTCATATGAAGTAGTGTTATACATATTAAACTCTATTTGCAAAAAAGTAGTATCACCAGGCAAAAGAACATTCTCATATAGGTCAAAGTATATTTTGAAATCATCATCCCTGAAATCTACTCCAGTTATAGGGCGAACATTTACATAGTCTATTACCAGAGTATCAAACCCTACATTCATGATCGTTATAGGTTCATTCATTGTATTCTGAACCTGAAAAGCTCTGTTTAACTTGACTTCATTTCCATCTACGTAATTGACGTTTGTATTTATTCCGGAACTGAATCTAAAATCTAACTCTACTCTTGGCTCTGTTTTAAAAATTTTAGTTAGGAAAGGAAACTCTGATTGCCCCCCAGAACCATTATGGTATACCACAAGTGTATCCACAAAAGAGGTGTCACTTTTTAAATTATGAAATTCAGGTTTTGTTAAAATTGCAAACCGAATTGTCTCATCTACCGGAACATCAAATTTATTTAATGGTTCTAAGTACTCACAATCAAATGAAAGCCAGTTAGTATAGGAATTGCCTTCACCTCCAAATTCATGGATACCACTACCACTTTTAAATTCGGCATGGCTAATAGTCAAATCTTTAAAGCCAGTATTTTTAGCAAAAAACTCAAAGCCTGTACACCCATTTTCACTTGGTCCTTCAGGTCCTTGTAAAATAGTGCTGTATTGAGTAGTCAGCCTACCTAATGTATCCTTAGCAAATTTTTCTATTGCAAATTTGATCAGTCCGTTTTCAAATCTGGGATCATTGGATTCTATGAGTACGGTATCTGTATAATGCCTGAACTCTGAGGGTTCAAAAACAAAGTCTAACCTAATAATTCTATTCTCTAATGGATCGTCCGGTGCAACTCCTAATACAACCTGAGATGTCGGGGCGTTCAGAATTCTAAAAACTTCTCCATCCATTATTCTAAAATTATCCAGGATTAAATCGCTATCACCCTCGTTTCTAATATAAACTGAAGCGGTATCAAGAGTGCCAATTTGGGTACTATCATCATCAAAAAAGAAAGGATTAAAGGGTAAACTATAGGAAGGTTTTGTACTATCTTCCCGAAAACCTGCTTCCGGACCAACTAATGCGTTTGATTCTGAAACATCATTAGTTTTGTCTGATTCATTTGATGATAGAAAAGGATTCGCTAAGACATTATTACTAATATTTAATCCAACAAAAACAACGACAATGAATGGGATAAATAATCGAAACATATAAACACTTTTAATTAAAATTCTAAAATAAAAAAAATAGACTGCTTTTGACTCAATAATTTGAAATAATTAGTTTGATAATATAATTCCCTTCCATTTCCTTTTAAAGCCTTATTCAAAAACCTCTCTTTTTTCTTCTACGGACAATCTTATCCTTTTAATCCCTTTAAAAATACCAAGTACCATCAACGACCAAACAACAATAATTACTTCCAGTACTAAAATATAGGTTGGCCATTCAGGTAAAATGCTAAAAAATGTGGTGCCGGGTGGTTTATCCATCACATACAGATAGTTACTGTTCAGGATCAGGTTGATTCCATAGATACACACAGCCACTACATTCAACCAGATAACCGTTCTGCCTACATCTTTCAGTTCAAGTTCCCACTTCCATTCTATGGCCGGATACAGAGCCAGAAGTACTAGTCCCATATGTACCATCCAGTAACGGATTGCATCATAATGAAAGAGCGAGTAATCGACAGAAGGAGTGAAATTGGCTTGTGAAACACCGAGTACAATCCAGAAAAACACAATCGCCCAGACAAGTCTGCTTTTAACAAGATATACTCCCACCATAATAAACGGCAGAAAATTGCACATATGAAGCGGGATATCTTTGGTACTATCAAAAGTATCGGTATACAGGTTTAAGGGAATTTTAGCGAGCTGGACAACAGATAGGGTAATGGCGATTCCAAGTAATACTTTTCGCTGACTTTCTTCAGAATGGGTTTTCATGTAGCGGATAAACCATACCGCAAAAAGTAAAAACCCAAAAAGTAGCAGTAGGTGTTCTACAGAATAAGAAGTGAAGTAGTTACTGGTCCCGAAAAAAGAATTCAAAGTGGTTATGCTGATTTATCAGAATAACCGAAAATCTGACTATAAATAAAAGAAGCTTATTCTACGGAGTCTTTTTTATATAACTGAACTACATCAGCCGGGCTTAGATCTTCCAATTCCAGATTACTGAGCTGTGCATAGAATTCCTTAGGTACACCTTCGTTTAACAAGGTAAGCACTCCAGTAAAGGACATTTCATCAAAAACCTCGGAAGCCCCCATCGCCTGTACATAATCCACAGGAACATTGCGGTTATAGAGGGCAAGCATTCCGTTCGGTGACATCTCGTCAAACAGATCCGCATTGGCCAGATCCTGAATGTAGCTGATAGGTATATTTTCGTTGTACAAAGCTACCGCACCGGCACCAGACATGGAGTCGAATAAATCGGTATCGGCTAACTCCTGCATGTATGAAACGGGAACATCCTGATTGTATAATCCCAGCATTCCATTGGCCCTCATATCATCAAAAATTCCAGTTTCTGCCATTCCCAAAATATATTCGAGGGGCATATCTGATCGGTAAATAGCAAGTAGTCCTGCTCCGGACATCTCATCAAACAGATCTGCTTCTCCAATTGCCTGAATGTATTCTAATGGAACATTCTCATTATATAGAGCCAGAGCTCCGTTACCGGCTAGTTCATCGAATAAATCAGCTTGTCCTAATGATGTATAGTAGGATTCGGGAACATTGGCATTAAATAATGCAATCAAAGAATTGAAGGAAAGTTCATCAAACAGATCTGCTTCTGAGATTGCCTGATAATAGCTATTAGGAATTCCAGCGCGATATAAAGCCAGCAATCCTGCTGATGATACTTCATCAAAAATATCCAGCTCATCTAATCTTTGAACAAATTGAACAGGAACATTCGCATCGAAAAGTGCCTCTGCTCCATTTACAGAAATATCTTCTGAGATGTCGATAGAACGAAGCTGGCCTACATAATCCAGAAAAGTACCGGCAGCTGGAACTTCTGCTACCGTTGTTTCTCCGGTGATGGGGGCTGGTACTTCATTTTGGGCAAAAGTATTTGCGAAAAAATCGGTAACAAAATCAGTTGCGCGCGGAAATGGATTCATGAACATCATCACTGCAATGAAGAGTACTATCGTAAATGCAGTGAATTGAAAAATTTTTGGCTTTCGCTTTACCTCTTCCGGCTCAGGAGGTAAACCGGATTCATCCATCGATTTTTCGTTGATGTAGTCGTCTAAATCGAAGCCTTCTTTAGGAGATCTGAATTGTTGTTTGCCCATAATTTTCAATGCGTTCAGTGGAGGTAATACCTCTGAAGATTGAAAATGTTACATCAATTTATCCCCATTCCAAAAACAATTCTGTTTCCGTAGGGATCATGCACTTTAAAATCCCGCATTCCATATTCATGGTTTTGAGGAGAGGTGATCTGTTTGATCTGATTTGAAGAAAGCTCTTCATATACGGCATTCACATCATGGCAATAGATATAGATGACTCTCGGCTGAATTTTATTTAACTCTGACCTGACAAAGTGAATTTGAACAATATCTTCTCTCTTAGCAACAATATATTCGTTCGGATCTCCCCATTTAAACTCAATAGAAAAACCTAACTTTTCTGTGTACCAGCTTGCCGCTTCTTCAGGATTATGTACCGGAAATTGGGTTGCAAAGTGTGATAGTTTCTTTTCCATAGTCGGTTAATCTTTTGAAATCCATCCCCAGCTCGGATATCCGTCATAGGCCGGGTGATTTGTTAATCTGGATTTGTTACTTCCGTCAGCATTCATGATATAGATATCATGATTGTTATCTGTATTCTGATTTCGGTATTTCCAAACGATTTGCTTTCCATCCGGTGACCAGCTTAATTCGCCATCTTCAGCATCATTATCTGTAAGTCTGATGACATCACTCCCATCAGGTTTCATAGTATAGATTTCTAAATCGGCTCCATCCCTTTTGGATGCAAATGCAATTCGGTCCCCACTTGGCGACCACTCCGCATACCGATCCAGACTATCACTTTGGGTTATTCGAAGCTGATTACTTCCGTCACGATTCATAACATATAATTCGGTATTGCCATCCCGGTTTGAACGAAAAAGAATCTTCTCACTATCAGGTGACCACCGTGGCTGTGTGTTTCCTTCTTCATCAAACGTAAGCTGCCTTTCGTCAGATCCATCCGCATTAACCGTGAAAATCTGAGTGGTTTCTCCAACTTCAAGATGATAGGTCAGGTATTTTCCATTGGGAGCATTGTGCATTAAAACTGTTGGGTGTAGTTCCGGCAGATGGGGCGCTGTTTCCTCGCTTTTTATATTCACTCGATGTCTCATTACTTCCTGTTCTCCCACCGTTTTTATATAGAGAACTTCATCTTTCCCAAACCAAACCGGGTGATAGCTCCACGTGGTGTCATCAGTGAGTTTGGTGATTTCCTGTGTTAGTGGATCGAGTTGATAGATATTGAAAGCAACACTATCTCTGGTGGAATGAAAGATAATTGCAGAATCTTGTGATTTATCCTCTACCGGAGAACAAGTCACAATTGAAAGAATTAGGAAAAGGGAGCTGTATTTGATCATCGAACCTGATTTATTTGAATTTAATTAACATACAGGTAGATACACATCTTCGTTTCTAAATTTATATGAAAGACTCTCTCAATTTATAAAATGAGATATTAAGAGTTGTTTTCTGCCAGATACTGTTTTGGAGTCAGCCCGGTTTGTTGCTTAAAAACCCTGTAGAAAGAAGCACTGCTGTTGAAGCCACAATCTTTGGCAATAGCTTCGATGGTAAGATTTTTATATTTCGGATCAGGAAGCCTCTCTTTCACTTCTTTTACCCGATACTCATTCACAAATTCAAAGAAATTCTTTCCGGTTGTATTATTGATGATGAAAGACAGCCGATGTGAAGGAATACCTATTTCGTCAGCAAGTTCACTGATCTTTAAACCAGGGTTCAGATAAGGCTCATGCTTCTTCATGTATTCTAATACGATAGTACCCTCTGGCTCAATCCCTCCCTCTTTATCAAAAATAGCTTCCATTCCTTCCTGCTCGATGGGGGTCACGAAAAAAGTCTCCGGGTTAAGAATCGCGGCAAAGCCTAAGGTCTGGACAAAAAGAGTGAGAAAAAGATAGGTTATATAATCGAACTGTATAAACGTTTCATAATCATCCAGTAAAAAGAGATGAAATACGAGGGTCAATGCCCAGAAAATGAGGAACCCACCAATCAATGAAACTACCCAGCGATGTTGGTACAGGTGCGTATCTGAATAGTGTTCCCCTACTTTATCAAAATAAATTTTAAATCGAACCATAGCATAGAGACCATACAGAAACTGAATTCCGACATAAATAAAGAAAAATACGTCCACCTGATTCCAGTAATTGTTATAATAATCAATCAGAAACTGAGCTTTTCTGCTTCCCTCCATCCAATAAAACGGAAAGGCGAGCCAGGTTGCTAATATCATCGGCAACAAATGAATTACATCCCACCATTTGACAGATGCGTTTTTTGAAATCGAAAACTTTTGAAAAAAATAGAGTCCCGGACCAAGTAAAAACCAAAATGGATAGCTTACCCAAATCAGGTGAGGGTATTCCTTGAACCACTCAAAATACTCGAATAAAAAATTACCGGATTGAATCGCCACCAGAAAAAGAATGACTCCTATAATTACCCGCTGTCTGTAATTTCCTTTTTTATTGAGGAAAAGAATGGGCGCAAGCATAGCGCATTGAACCGTGCCCCAGGTAATTAAAATCGTCCAGATGTTTTGGGATATCATAGCTCAATAATAGCAATTCTGTGAAACTGTATTATCATAGATTCCTCAACTAGTGATAAATCCTGATGCAATTCACCAGTTAAGTGCTCTGTTCACTACCTGCTAACTATTTCAAACTTATGCTCAAACGTTACCCGAATTTATCAGCAAGTATTATGGCGTGTTTACCGGGCACTGGTATTATATACTTTCACTTACCAGGCAACAGATCAATCCTACATGATTTTTTTAATTATGTCGGATATTTTTGGTGTCGCATTCCATAATTTTCTTTTCTATGAATTGTTGATCAGGCTTTTTTTCTGTTAAATCCAGAGCAACTTGATAGTAGGATTTTGCTATTTCAAATCTTCCAAGCTGTCGGTTCATATCTGCAATAGCAGCAAACAGTAGTGGTCTTTTTATAGCATCTGATTTCTTTTCAAGCTCTTTGAGTACATCGAGACCTTTTTCAAGTCCTTTCACCCTACTCAACGCTATAGCATGGTTTAGCCGGATCATAATGGAGTTATCCATATCCATAATCTTTTCATAACAATACAGGATAGTACTCCAATCTGTTTCCTCAAAGGTAACGGCTGAACAGTGAACCGATGCAATGGTTGACTCTAAATGGTACTTACTTAGCTCAGTACTGCTTCTTGATTTTTTGAGGAAGTCGAAACCAACTCCAATAAGCTCTTTATCCCATTTAGAGCGATCCTGCTCTGCAATTTCTATAAGTTCTCCTGTTTCATTCAATCGGGATGGGAACCGTGCTAATGTTAAATACATCAAGGAAAGCAGTGCATAAATTTTGCCTTTATCTGTTTCCTCAATTTCTAAAAGAAGCATTGCTAACCTTATGGCTTCGTAACATATTTCTTCGTCAATAATTATTTTGCTTCGGGTAGTCTTATAGCCCTCGTTAAATATCAGATAAATAATAGTAAGCACGGTGTCAATCCGGTCAGAAATTTCTGAAAGAAAGGGAATGCCAATTTGTTCACGCCCATCTTTTAGTTGACTTCTTGCTCTGAAAATTCCCTTTTTTACTGCTGAAGAACTCATCAATAATGCATTGGCAATTTCTGTATCTCCAAAACCGGAAAGCACCTTTAGTGTGAGCATGATCTGGGCTTTAGTTTTTAAATCCGGGTGGCAACAAGCGAATAAAACCCTAAGCTGACTATCCTTTATTTCATGATCGAGGAATAGTTCATCGATAGTTTCTTCCGCTTGCTCATAGTGAATTTTTTCATTTTTCTCAGCATGTCTCTTCTTACGATTTAACTCATTGATGATTTTATTCTTTGCCACCAACATGAGCCAGGCTTCAGGGTTTTCCGGGGTACCTTTAATCCCCCAGGTTTTAATAGCTGAAAGGAAGGTCTCCTGAATGATGTCTTCAATTAAAGCTACATTCTGAAAACCGAAAATTCGGATTAAAATAGCAGACATCTTTCCTGACTGCTGCCTGAAAAGATGTTCTACTAAATTGGATGATGTTTGCAAGCCAGATGCCTTCACTTACATTTTCATGACTTCCCGTACCTCGATACTTCCACCAAGCCGAAGTACAGGACAATCTTTTGCCAACTCGGTAGCTTCTTCAAGAGAACTCGCATTTATGATATAAAACCCGCCCACCATTTCTTTTGCTTCAATGAAAGGTCCATCACTCACTATTTTCTCTTTTCCTTTTATACTTTTTGCTTCCAGGTGTAGTGGTTCTCCTGAATCATAATGATCCCCCAGATTTTCAATCCACTTCATGTGCAGCCTAATTTCTTCCTGCATTTCTTCAGGAGAGGATTCCTGGAAAGCTTCAACATTATCAAATAAAATTAACATATACTTATTCATGGTATCTCCATTTTTTATTGGTTGATGTTCACTTAAATAACAAACTGGAACATCAACCCGGGACAAATTCTGCTACTTAATAAGCTCAGCTAATTTCTGCTTCAGTTCTGCAGGGTTAAATGGTTTTGTAACAAAGTCATCCATTCCACTTGCGAATACCTTTCCCTTTACTTCTTGTAAAGCAGCGGCAGTAAGCGCTACAATAGGTATTGACCTCTTACTAGGATCACTCAATGCACGGATTGCTGTTGTAGCTTCATAGCCATCCATTTCCGGCATTTGTAAATCCATAAGGATCACATCATAATTTCCCTTTTCCATAGCTTTAAGTACCTCAGTTCCATTTTCAACAATGGTCATTTCAACTTCCCAACGCTCAAGGAACCTTCTCATTACTTTCTGATTAACCACATTATCTTCGGCAAGTAAAATCCTTTTCCCTTTAAGTGAACTACTTTTTTCTTCAATTGAAGTTAAACTCTTGGAGATACTCTTCCCTTCTCCCTTTTCAAACTCCATTTCAATATAAAAGGTACTTCCTTTACCTTCTTCGCTATCTACCCAAAGCTCTCCACCTTGTAATTCAGTAAGTTGCTTACTTATTGTAAGTCCTAAACCAGTACCCCCATATAGTCTCTTTGTACTTCCACTTGCCTGAGTAAAACTTTCAAAAATAGTATTTACTCTTTCCTTAGGGATACCAATACCGGTATCTGATACTGAAAACTCTAACCTGACTTTTTTCTCCCATTCGTTAGTTTGTCTGATTAAAAGCTCGACTTCTCCTTCTTCTGTAAACTTAAGCGCGTTGCTAAGCAGGTTGTTTAAAATCTGAGTTAATCTTGCAGGGTCTCCTATCAAAAAATTCTGGACTCCTTCTTCGATCTCGCTTTTTAGCTCAAGTCCTTTATTCTTTGCCATCACTTTAAAACTTTCCATGATAGTTCCGGTCAGTTTTTTTAACTCAAACTCAATACTTTCCACCTCCAACCTTCCTGCTTCTATTTTTGAAAAATCGAGTACATCATCGATAAGAGTTAGCAACGTTTTGCCGGAAAAGTCGAGAATACTTAATGCCTCAAGCTGGTCTTCTCTTGGATCATCTTTTTGAAGCAGGTGAGTCATTCCCATAATGGCATTCATAGGGGTTCTTATTTCATGACTCATAGTTGCAAGAAATTCAGATTTAGCCTTTGTGCTTTGCTGTAAAGCATTACGAGCTTCTTCAAGCTCTTTTATATTTTCTTCAAGTCGATTTTGATTGTAGCTCAACTCTTTATTAAGCTTTTTTTCATTTTCCAGAAGCTTTTGGGACTGTATTTCAGCCTGTTCCTTAAATTCAGAAAACGTATTAAAAATCAACCAGGTGGTAACAAAAGCCGCTGTAAGCACACTCCATCTGATAACTGAAAAACCTTCTTCAGAAAAGTAAATCTTATCGAAGATGATGTAGTCCAGAATGAAAAAAGAAAGCACAGACATAAATATGGACAAATTCCTGAGTTGGATGTCTCTGGTATCAAAAAGCAGAATAGAAAGACCCATTGCAGGAATAAAGAATGCTTGTATCATTGCATCGCTTCCAAACATAGAACTCAGAATCATAATCCCGATATCTATATAAGCAATGTGAAGCATTTTAGCTGTTTTTACAAAACCTTGTTTTGCAAGAATAGGTATAAGCGCAAAGGCAATTGCTTCAGATAGAAAGAACCAGGTAACAGAGACCGAGTCATTAAAATGAAATGGAATTAAAAACAGGATACATACTAGTACCAGAAAAATAGAAACCCTGGTCAAAATTTTTATCCCCGGATCCTGATTTTTCTCAACAGACTGTTTAAAAGATTTGGCCTTCTTTTTTACGTCTCCTAATCCTGTAAGTGAAAACTTCTTTCCCATTTCATTTAATTAATTAAGAAAGAAGGCATTATAAAGTTATTTCACAAACTTAAGTTGTTAATTTACTTTTAAATGCCATTGCGTAAATCTTCATCTGCTTTACCATAGAAGCCAATCCGTTGGCCCTTGTTGGGGATAAATGCTGAGCCATTCCAATCTTACCGATGAACTCGGGGTTTGTATTTATAATATCATCTGGTGTTTGCCCGGAATAAAATCGCACCATTAATGAGACTAACCCTTTTGTAATTGCGGCATCACTATCAGCTTTAAAAATGACTTTATCATCTTCAAGGGAAGCCGTCAGCCAAACCTGACTTTGACATCCCTTAACCAGATTTTCCTCGATGTAGTCTTCTTCAGGTAAAGGTTCCAGCTTAGAACCCAGTTTTATAATGTGTTTATACTTTTCAGTCCAATCTTCAAAAAGATTGAATTCTTTAACTATTCTTTCCTGTAAATCTTCAATTTTCATGGCCAAATATAAGCAATAACAAAGTACACTTATAAAAAAAGCCTGCATAAAGCAGGCCTTTCCGTAGAGACAAAATTAAAAGTGAAATCAACTTTCTTTTAATTCCAGTTTAGCAACAGATTTCACGCTTTCAACTTTTTTTCCAGAATCGCTCATCACCGGCTTGAACGATTGTAGTACAGAAATAAATGCCCCATCTGAAGTTTTGTACCTACAATATTCGGTAGAAGACTCGCCTTCAAATGCATTTCTTAATGCTTTTAGGATAAGGTCTACGTCTTCTTTATGAAGTACTGCATCCAAACCAGAATCGAATACAATTGCTTTATCCAGACCGGTCAAATCTTCAAACCCTTCTGTAAGGTATTTGCATTGGATATGTTTACCGCTTTCATCTCTGGAAAATTTAAGAGTGAATTCTTCTGTTCTTTTAAGTAATTCGTCAAAATCAGTATTGAAAATGGCTTTCGCTGTTTCCTTCTTCTCAGTCACATCCCTTTGATAAGACACCCAGTGTGTAACTTCGCCTTCTGTATTTAAAAGTGGATGGATATCCCATTGATTAATAAACTCACTGCCATCTTTTCTATAATTAATGCTATGGCCAAAGAAAGCCTGACCTTCGATTAATCTTCTTTTTAAACGATCCAGTATTGCCCGATCTGTTTTAGGTCCCTGAAGAATTCTTGGTGTCTTTCCGATTACTTCATCAGGAGTATAACCGGTCATCTTTGTAAAACCATCATTTACATAAACAATTTTCGGACCTGGCTTTTCAAGATTCAATTCGGTGATCAAAATAGAATCGTAATCGTTTCTTACAGCGCTTTCAAGAAGTTCGAGTTGCTCTCTTAATTGCTCATGGGAAGCATACATTTTCCCAAAAAGTTCTTCCAGTTTTTTAAATGAAGCGTCGTCTTTTGAATATTTTTTTAATTGTTCCAGAATATCTGTGTCTAAACTAGTCATGTTATTTCAACTACTTAGGTTTTCTAAGTTATTTTAATCCAATAGGAAAAACTTAATGATTCTAAACATCATTCCATTTTTTTTAAAATTATCTTATCCTAATACTAATATATTAGTACTACTATGATAAAATACCTTCTTCTCTTTAGTTTTTTATTCATTTTAAACTCTTGCTCTGTATTCAAACATTCAAAAAAAGATTATGCACCTGAAATGGTTTACATTGAAGGCGGTCGCTTTGTATTCGGGGATGTTTTTGAAGAAAGTAATACAGATGCCCTTCCAACTCATGAAGTGGAAATATCATCGTTCTATATCGGAAGGAATGAAGTTACTTTCCAGGAATATGATGCTTTTGCGATTGCAACTGGAAGAGAGTTGCCAAACGATCAGGGTTATGGCAGAGAGGATCGAGCTGTAGTGAATGTAGACTGGGATGATGCAAAGGCTTTTTGTAAGAGTCTTGGTTATCGACTGCCTTCTGAGGCAGAATGGGAATATGCTGCCCGATCAGGTGGGAAAAACCAACTTTATGCAGGTACTTCAAATGTTGATTCTCTTCGTGAATTCGCAATTACCCGAAGTGATAATATTAACTTCTCTTATAAGGTAGGAAAGCGCAAACCCAATGATTTGGGCTTACATGATATGAGTGGCAATGTTTTTGAATGGGTAGATGAGTTTTATCAATTCTATAGTATGCCTGATGAGCTTCACGATCACAAAAACGATGGCATAAGAATTATACGTGGCGGAAGCTTTGGAGAAGAGAAATCAACAACCCGTACCTATTGGAGAACCGGTACTTTGAGAGATGTGAAAGCAACTGATATAGGTTTCAGATGTGCAAAATAAAAAGGGGGAGCCGAAACTCCCCCTTCCTCACTCACTCATCGAAGTAGCAGCTTCGCAATAGTGCTTAGCTGCATGTTCGTTGTACCTTCGTAAATCTTACCGATTTTTGCATCACGGTAAAATTTTTCGACAGGGTATTCTTTCACGTAGCCATAGCCTCCAAAGAGATCTACAGCCATAGATGTGACTCTTTCTGCAACTTCAGAAGAGTAAAATTTTGCCATTGCGGCTTCTTTCAAAAATTGTTGTCCAGCCTCTTTCATTCGCCCGGCATTATACACGAGCAATCTTGCGGTTTCAATATCAGTAGCCATTCGGGAAAGTTGAAATTGTACTCCCTGAAAATCTGAAATAGCTTTACCAAATTGCTTACGCTCCTGGACATATGCTAGGGCTGCATCAAAAGCACCCTGAGCAATACCGATCATTTGAGCTCCAATTCCAATACGACCTTCATTCAGGGTTTCTATAGCAACCTTATATCCTTTTCCGTACTCACCTAGAATATTTTCTTTGGGTACTTTACAATCTTCAAATAAAATCTCGCAGGTAGAGCTGGCCCTGATTCCTAACTTATTTTCTTTCTTAGAAACCGAAAATCCTTTCATCCCTCTTTCAACTATAAATGCAGTAATTCCTTTATAGCCCAACTCAGGATTCACATTGGCAAAGACTATGAAAATATCTGCTTCATTAGCATTTGTAATCCATAGTTTAGAACCATTCAGCACAAAATGACTATCAGTTTCTTTAGCAGTTGTTTTAAGTGCGAATGCATCGCTACCTGAACCAGCTTCCGATAAACAATAAGCTCCTACTTTTCCGGTAGCTAATTGCGGAAGAAATCGTTCTTTAAGTTCTTCAGAACCATATCGGATAAAAGCATTATTAACCAGTGTATTCTGCACGTCCATAAATACACCTACTGAACCATCAACTCTGGAAATCTGCTCAATAGCTACAATAGACATCATGAATGTACCACCGGCACCGGAATAGCGCTCGGGAATTTCTATTCCCATAAGCCCCATTTCAAAAAACTCTTTAATCAAACCAGCATCCAGCTTCGCATTCTCATCCATTTCATGGACTAAAGGTGCGATTGAACTTTTCGCAAAATCGGCTGCAGCTTCTTTAAGCATTTGTTCATCCTCAGACAATTGTGTCAAAGGTGGAAGTATGTGCTCAACTTGATTCATTCGTTCATTATCATTCATGGTTCAACGGGTTGAAAATATACGATTGTAAGCGCTTTTTTACTACTAAAAAGTAACTTTTCTAAAATTTTCTCTTTTTAATAGCTGAGAATCAGAATTTAACTCATCTACTCAAACCTAATTCGTTAAAAATAGTTTCTTAACCCTCTTTTTTTCTAACTTCTTCGACCATCAATGCCGCTGCAGCTGAAGGCGAAATCTCATTTTTACTTATTTTTTTCTTCAGTTCTATTGCTTTTTTTTGGTTTTCCGGTGTATTCCAGAGAGCTCTTAATAATTCATCTTCCGCCAATCTTTTAAACCAATTTAAATTCTGTTTCTCTCTGATTTTTTCAAAGTACCCTCTCTTTTTCAGTGAAGAAATAAACTCTTCAACGGCATCCCAAACTTTCTTAATGCCTTTTTGTTCCAGGGCACTCATTGCCAGAAACTCGACCTGGATTCCTTCATATTTTGGCTGAAGCAAATGAAAGGTCTGTTCATATTCATCCCTGGCTTTTAGAGCGAGTCGTTCCTGATCTCCATCGGCTTTATTGACTACAAGAATGTCTGTAATTTCCAATATTCCGCGCTTTATACCCTGTAATGAATCACCTGCTCCCGGTAGCATCATTACCAGAAAGCAATCAACCATCGAAGCTACTTCAAACTCACTTTGCCCCACTCCTACGGTTTCGATCAGAATCACATCATAGCCGGCTGCTTCACAGAGCAACATTGATTCTCTTGTTCGTTTGGTTACTCCTCCTAAAGTACCTGCTGTTGGGGATGGACGAATAAAAGCATTCTCATTATTAGCCAGGGTTTCCATTCGGGTTTTATCTCCAAGAATACTCCCACCGGATGATGGGCTACTGGGATCAACTGCCAACACTGCCACTTTGTGACCTTGTTCAATCAATACATTTCCAAATGCTTCGATAAATGTACTTTTCCCCACTCCGGGAACCCCTGAGATTCCCACACGAACGGTATCATACCTTCCATTTAGCAGCTCGAGTAATTCAGCGGCTTCAATTTGATCTTCTTCCCTGTTACTCTCGACTAGAGTAATCGCCTTGGCAAGATGCCTTCGCTTTCCCTCCTTAATACCCTGCGCTAGTTCTTCAACCGTCATTTACGCCTGGCTTTGATTTCATCAATTACTTTGGATGCGGCTTTTGGAATATTCGTTCCCGGACCAAAAATTGCGGAAACTCCTTTTTCATAAAGAAAGTCATAATCCTGAACCGGAATCACTCCTCCGGCCACAATTATCATATCATCCGCTTCCTCTTTTTTAAGGATATTGATGAGTTCTGGAATCAATGTTTTGTGTCCGGCAGCTAAAGTCGAAACCCCAATTACATGTACATCATTTTCTATGGCTTGCTTAGCAGCTTCATCGGGAGTTGAAAAAAGCGGCCCAACGTCCACATCAAAGCCCATATCGGCGAAGGCAGTAGCTACTACTTTGGCTCCACGGTCGTGACCATCCTGACCCATTTTTACTACTAAAATTCTGGGTCTACGTCCTTCCTCTTCAGCGAAAGCTTCAATCTTTGATTTTATTTCTTTGTAGTGCTCGTCGTTCTTGTACACGCTTTCGTATACTCCGCTTATAGTTTGATTGGTGGCTTTATGCCTGCCCCATGCAACTTCCAGCGCCGTGGATATTTCACCAACAGTTGCCCGTCTGCGGGTTGCTTCAATTGCCAGATCAAGAATATTTCCTTCTCCGGTTTTTGCTGCTTCAGTTAACGCCACCAGCGCTTCCTTGGTCGCCGTATTATCTCGTTTAGCTTTAATGGAATCAAGTCGTTCAATTTGTTTCTCGCGAACATCTGCATTATCGATATCCAGAATTTCAATTGGATCTTCTTTTTCATTCACAAACTTGTTCACACCAACAATAGTGATGTCACCTTTATCAATTCCTGCCTGCTTGAGTGCTGCCGCTTCCTCAATTTTTCGTTTAGGATACCCTTGCTCAATGGCCTTTGCCATTCCTCCCATTTCCATCACTTCATTGATAATGGATTTAGCTTTTTCTTTTAAATCATGGGTAATCGACTCAACGGCATAGGAACCTGCAAAAGGATCAACAGTATGCGTGATATCAGTTTCTTCCTGGATGATAGTTTGTGTATTTCTCGCGATCCGGGATGAGGTTTCGGTAGGAAGCGAAATGGCTTCGTCGTAACTGTTGGTATGGAGTGATTGCGTCCCTCCCAACACTGCTGCCATTCCTTCGATGGTAGTCCGCACTACATTATTCAATGGATCCTGTGCGGTTAAAGACCAACCGGAAGTTTGGCAGTGCGTTCGCAACATCATGGATTTAGTATTCTTTGGATCAAAGTGCTCTTTCATCAGCTCTGCCCACAGTGTTCGGGCAGCGCGAAGCTTGCTGATTTCCATCAGGAAATTCATCCCTATTGCAAAGAAGAAGGAAAGTCTTGGAGCAAAAGCATCCACATCCAAGCCACTTTCTACCGCGGTTTTCACATATTCAATTCCATCTGCCAATGTGAATGCAAGTTCTAATGCAGAATCCGCCCCGGCTTCCTGCATGTGATATCCGGAAATAGAAATCGAATTAAAACGTGGCATATTCTCACTGGTAAAAGCAATAATGTCTGACACCAGCTTCATTGATTCCTGAGGTGGGTAGATATAGGTATTCCGAACCATAAATTCTTTAAGGATATCATTTTGGATGGTTCCACTCAGTTGTTTCAGGGAAACTCCCTGTTCCTCTGCAGCTACGATATACGCTGCCAATACTGGAATTACTGCACCATTCATCGTCATGGAAACCGACATCTTATCCAAAGGAATGCCATCAAACAAAATCTTCATGTCTTCTACAGAGTCGATGGCTACTCCCGCCTTCCCAACATCCCCAACAACTCTTGGATGATCGGAATCATAGCCACGATGAGTCGCAAGATCAAATGCCACACTTAGTCCTTTCTGACCTTTTTCGAGTGCCTGACGATAGAATTTATTAGATTCTTCTGCCGTTGAAAATCCGGCATATTGTCGAATCGTCCACGGTCTCTGAGTATACATACTTGGATAGGGTCCGCGGGTAAACGGAAACTGCCCGGGATAACCGGGATTCACTTTTCGCGCCGAAAGATCACCGGCATCATAGATTGCCTGAATCTCCACACCTTCCGGGCTCATTCGGTTTAAAGAATCTGCCTTCTCACCTTTTAATCCCTTTTCGACACTCTTGGTCCACTTAGCTTTTTGCTCTGACATTTTACTCACCTTCTTTCATGGAAACGGTTTTCTTAACCAGAATGTACGGTTTTCCGTTTTCGAAAGTAAGAAGAGCTTTGTGAAATTGAAGTGAATAAGAATATTTGAATCATTTCAAATTTCACTGGTTACGATGCTCTGCGTCGTAACCATGTTGCTCAGCACATGGTACAGGATGACGGCTTTGTTTTAGCTTTTATGTAAAAATACATTTACGAGCAAAGCGAAGTAATCTCGATGAGTGAGCCTTTAATTCTGGGACTGCTTCATTCCTCGCAGATGAAATCTTATTCCTAATTCAACTACTCGTAATTCAAAATCATTTAAGATTCATCTCAGCCTGAGAAGAACTAAAGCCCATTTCCTCTTCGAATTTTTGGGTTCCAAAAGCTTCTTCCATTTCGGCACGAAGTTTTTGAATGGTAAGTCCACTGGTAAGTGACCCATTTCTGGAGATGGAAATTCGGCCTGTTTCTTCAGATACAACCAACACAAATACATTATTGGTTTCTGAAACTCCTACTGCTGCACGGTGACGGGTACCGAAGGATTGCGCAATATTCTGATTTTGAGAAATGGGAAGATATGCACTCGCGGCTACAATTCGGTTATTCCGAATGATTACAGCTCCATCATGAAGCGGCGTTTCCTTCTTGAAAATAGTAACCAGCAATTCACTTTTGATTTTGGCGTCAATACCAACACCACCATCAATAATATCCTGAAGGGACGAAGTACGTGCAAATACGATCAACGCTCCGATTTTATCTTTGGCTAAAATTTTAACCGTATCAATGATTTCATCAATCATATCATCGGAACCGGAGCGCGTAAAAAAGCGGTCCAGACTTGTGTTTGTTCCTAAACGATAGAGCAGTTTTCGGATTTCCGGTTGGAATATGATAAATACCGCCAGAATACCTACGTTCATAATCCCACTGAGAATGAAATCGATGGTATTAAATCCCAGTACCCTGATAACCAGGTTTACGATTACCAGAAGTACAATCCCAATCCCGGCCTGGATGGCAAATGTTCCCCTGATCCATTGATACAGATATACCAATACGCCGGCAATAAGCAGCGTTTCGATAAAATCCATAATACCGAAATCGAGAAACCCAATGGGGATCAAGGAAGAACTCCGTCTAAGATTGAGATTGAATTGCGTTGAATATACGAATTGAATCGGAAGCTTCCTTCACATCATGTACACGAAGTATATCAGCCCCTTTTAACAACGAATGATAATGTACTGCAATAGTTCCGGTAAGCCGGTCTTCTGCAGGTCTGTTGTCCAAAATTTGTCCGATCATTGATTTTCGGGAAGCTCCAACTAATACAGGGAAACCAATTTTTTTGAAATAGTCAAGGTGAGCGATAAGAGAAAGGTTGTGCTCGAGTGTTTTCCCAAAGCCAATGCCGGGATCAAGAATAATTTTTTTGACTCCTTTAGATTGAAGCACTTCAATTTTGCGTTCGAAAAACTCAAAGACATCAACCACTACATTTTCGTAGGTAGGATTTTGCTGCATAGTTTTTGGATTTCCCTGTGAATGCATCAACACATAGGTTGCATCAAAATTCGCGCAGAGGTCAGCTAATCTCGGTTCTTTACCGATACCACTTACATCATTCACTATTTGAACCCCTAATTCTAATGCCTGCTTTGCGACCTCGAACTTAGTGGTATCTATTGAAAAGATGGCATCACTAAACGTAGGAATTACCTTTTCAAGAATGGGAATAACCCGTTTCAGCTCTTCTTCTTCAGAAACGGGTTCAGCATTGGGTCTGGTCGACTCTCCACCGATATCAATAATAGAAGCACCTTCTGAAAGCATGATATGCACCCGATCCATTGCTGAAGCAACAGCATTGAACTTTCCACCATCACTGAATGAATCAGGTGTGGCGTTCAAAATTCCCATTATCTGGGGAGATGAGTAAAAATGAGATAATTCCTTAGGCATCAAAATATGTTAATGATTATTGGCTTATAATTGTAAACACAAAAACCATTAACTAATAACCAATTACCATTCTTCGACTAAGTCACCTAGTTTATCTTCTTTTTCTGCCCATTCGTCAGCATCCGGAAGTGCGTCTTTAGTTTCATTGATGATATGCTCATCCCAGGCTTCTGAAAGTCGCTCGTTTAGTTCGATATATTGTTCCCACTTATCAGGTACTTCATCATCCGGGTAAATGGCTTCAACCGGACATTCAGAAACACATGCATCACAATCGATACACTCGTTCGGTTCGATTACAAGGAAATTTGGTCCTTCGCGGAAAGCATCAACCGGGCAAACGGCAGCGCAGTTAGTATATTTACATTGAATACATGGTTCGGTAACAACGTATGGCATAGTCTTGTAGAGTGAGATTATTTTTTCTTAAGCAAGAGGAATATCGATGCGCGATAGATTAGAAGCAATCCAAATAAATCAAAAAAACAACGAATAGCTTAAACCCGGTAAGATTCTTCGGAGGTATACTCAGAATGACGTGCCTTTATTTTAATATGGGATCATTAAGATTAACGAAGCATTACTTTTACTGAGTCGATGGAGCCATCGCTGCCCGCTGATGGAATTTCTAAAAGGTGAGCCATTAATTCATACAGGTGAATATTCTGGAAGCTTCTCATCCTATACCCTTCCTTAAAATCCGGACCACTAGCAACAAAGAGGGCATGCATTTCCTTTTCCTGATTATCGAATCCATGAGTACCTCCGGAAGGGTAGTTTTCTCTGCGTTCGATGTATTCGCAGGTATTTATTGTATATCCCAAATCAGCTATCATAATTAAATCAGGCACGCGGTGATGATTTCTTAAACGAAATCTCTCGGGTAAATTTTCTTTTCTGTATATCCTGTAATTTTGCTCTTTCCTCTCCAGAATTTCATACAGATTCTCAAGATGCTCTCTGGGTACGTTCATCATCATAACAGGAGATGATGAAACAATATCCACTAATTCAGGATTGATGAATTCATCAAGTACAACTAAACGATCTTTGGAAACCTCTGCCATACCATGATCTGAAACCACCATTATATTGGTTGATTCTAAAAGTCCCTTGGATTTCATTTGCTCAATCAGATACCCAATTAACTGATCAGCTTCCTGAATTGCTTCAACAACTTCTTGTGAGTCAGGACCATATCTGTGCCCACGACTATCAACAAAATTGAAGTATAAAGTCCCGAAATCAATTTCCTTTTCGTTCCCCAATTTCATCCATCCTAAAACTGAATCAATCCGGGCTTTATTAGGCATACTACCATCATAAGGCTTCCAAAATGTTGGTCTCATATTCTGGATCGGTGCTTCTGAGCCTACCCAAAACATTGTACCGGCATTCAATCCATTTTTCTCTACGGTATTCCATATCGGCTCTCCTCCATACCATTCAGGGTTTTCAATCTGTTCTCTGTCTCCCATTGAAAATGAAAGACCTAGTTTATCGTCATACATACGATTCGCGATGAATCCATTATTCTCAGGATATAATCCGGTAGCTATGGCATAATAATTGGGAAAGGTTTTAGAGGGAAATACCGGGATCAATCCCTCACTAACAACTCCCGATTCTGTAAGTAAATCAAAATTGGGAGTGTCTGTTTTAGAAAGGTAATCTGCCCTGAATCCATCAAAAGAGATGAGAAGAAGTTTTGTGGGTTTTTCTTCTTTAAAGAACGAGCAGGAGACTGAGCAGAGAAAAAATAATATCAACGCTCTTTTCATTTCTCTTCCTGTTTTATTCGAAATCAGTGGACAATTTATATCTGGCAATACGATTGTTTCCCGTATCAGCTACGTATAATACCTCGTCAAAATATGCAACTCCACTTGGAGAGTTAAATTGGCGTGGACCATTACCAAATTCACCAAATGAAACGATAAGATTCTTAGTACGATCAACTGCACCTGGAGGCGGAGTAATACCTTCCCGCCCATTCGATTGAAACTGAAAAACTTTGTTTAAGCTTTTATCAACTACAAAAATATATCTATCCTGATCTCCCCCTACCGCTATTCCGGATGGCTCTTCAAATTTGTTTTCTTCATAGATAAATCCACTCGAACGGGTAGTATCTCTATTTAAGAACTCAGTATTGGCCTGGAATACAAAACCATCTGTTGTTTCAACAACATTTACCTGTAAAACTCGGAAGGTAATGTTTGCTTCGGGATCAGCTTGTGCCAAAAGAAAACTTCTGTTATCGGTAAAGATATCTCTTTGAGGAGGCGATACCAAAGTCGTGATATCACTCATGCCAATCGAACTCAACAAAGATGGATTAACAGGACTTAAGGCCCTAACCTGACGAACGTTAATCATTTTTCCTGTTAGCTCTCCATCCACCTGTTCAGGAGAATATTCCAATACTATATTATCAGGAGCCGCGATAGTATTAATATTATTTAAAGGTCCACGCCTGGATATATACAATGTATTATCTGCGAGGGTACCTAGTCCGGTTATTTCAACTAACTCGTCATTATCGGGGCTGTCTTTATCTAGTCTTGATAACCTTGCAGTAGTTGAACTTCTACTCGCATCATCAAATGGATGAATTAAGGTATCTACAAAAACGGGATTTGGTCCATCTGCTCCATTAATATTTCGAATTTTAAACACGGCAGCAAGATTCCATGTCTCATTAGGATCCACACTTTGTATTACTGTGTCATAACGTGCTGCAACGTATACATTTAATAATCTATCCTGAGTAACAGCTATAGCACCTTGTAAAGGGATGGTTCGTCTTGGCGACAAGTCTGCCCGATCTAACATATGCAAACCTTCTGCATCTGTTACGTAGATAAATTCATCATATCCAACAAATACATCTGTTGGCTGATCAAACTCTCCCCAGAATGGAGTTAAAGGAACATAACCATCTTCTTTTGGCAGGTTAGGATCAATCCTTCCTATTTCAAAAATCTCGTCAGTGGTATCATTATCTTTGGTACCAAAAATATTGTCACAACTTAAAAAAGTGACTAAAAGTATGATCGTAATAAATGTTGTTTTGCGATTCATTGAATTCACTTTATAATGCAAATCTAATACCGATTCTATGTAAAGTCCCTAGCCTTTCAAATGGACTGAATGAATAATCTGCATGAAAATTCTTTCCTGCTACTGGGATTTTAAAGCCTGCACCAACACTTGGAAACTCAACCTCAGCATATCCAAACTGATATCCAGTTCTTAAAAAGATAAGATCCTGATATCCTACTTCTCCCCCAACGCTAAATTGCTCAGCATTATCACTGGGATTACTAATCTGACCCGTCAATACGGCTTTGATGTCTGAGCTTTCATACACATCAAAAGCGGCTGCGATAATAAACCTTGTAGGTAAAGGGATATCTTCAAAATCACTTTCTGTAACCTCTCCATTTAAAGTTGGCCGTGTTGTTTCGCCTGTGGGAGATGAGTCTAAGCCAAAATTATTTAATCCTACTGAAAACCTTAAACCAGTATCTCCTACTCTGTAAAAAAAGCCAAAATCAAACGCTGCAGAATTGATTTCTACCTCTTCTATTCTTTCTGTGAGATACTTAAGTGTTATTCCATAACTAAATAGTTCAGTTATTTCATGAGAAGCGGTTAACCCTGCCGCCATGTGAACTGTTCTAAAAGTACGACCTGTTCCAAATTGTGCGAATTCGGTAGTCTCATTCATTTCACCTGAGTTTAAATATTGCAAAGAACCACCGAAAGTAAATGAACCTTTTCTATGTATGTAAGCTAAATATTCCATAGAAATATCAGCGAAATAGGAAGTATGCCCTATCATTAATTCAGATCCTGTTGCTTGTGCTGCTAAAGCGGGATTCCAATATATACTAGAGGCATCTTTTGCATCTGCTACATTTGATAATCCCATTCCGGCACTTCTTGGATCCACTGCTATCTTAGTGAATTGGAAACCGGATGTTCCTGATCTGGCACTTCCAAAACTAGGAACCAAGCTTTGTGAATAAACATTATCCACATTAATCAGTAGCACTATAAAAAGTGCTGCCAGAAAGCTAGTATATATTTTTACTACTAATCTCATATTCTTTAAAAGTCCACTGATACGCCAAACACAATATGGCGCTGTTGTAAATAATTAGCTGGATTTAGATACGATGGGACTCCACCACCACCAGGTCCAAGATATCTTGGATCTCTGGAGCTATTCGGCATATCATAGGAACGATTATTTCTAAGGCTTTCCAAAGCTTCCTGACTTGAAGGATAATCGGTTCTGTAACCTTCACCAGTTACCGGATTTATAATTGCCGGATTACTACTATTAAGTACATTTGTAAGCTCTAAGAAAAAAGTAAACCTTGTAGATTCTAATTCAATCCATTTTTGGAAGTTCAAATCAATGTAAAACCATGCGGGACCTACCTCACTAAATCTAACTGAAGGATCCTGATTAGTCTCATAAATCGGTCTCCAATCCAATTCTCCGGAAACTGGATTTCTTTGAAAACCACTTAACTCCTGAGGGGTATATCGTATTCCACTTCTCCAGATACTCGATATGAACATTCTCACTTGATTAAGTGGGGCGAGATCAAACATTGGTTGCTCTCTGTCATAGGTTAGAGTAATGTTCCCTTTAATATCCCATGGGCGATCCCAGGCTAATGGAGTTTCAACATTACTACCTGTAATTTGCTCACCTGCAATATCCTGTAGATTATCATTATTTGTCGAACTCAACCCTTCCGCTCTGGAATAGGTTAGAGATACTTGTCCCTGGGCCCAGTCTTTATGTCTTTTAATGTATGAGGCTTCAATACCACGAGAACGGGCGTAGTCTCCATTAATCCGAAATGCTCTCACAACCGGTCTGCCAGTTGGGTCATCGACTGTAATTCGTTGAGTAGTTACAAAGTCATATTTATCTCTCCAAAATGCTGTTATACTCAATGCGTCATTTGCTGTTATTTGGTTTCTGAGACCAATTTCATAGGAGATATCAACTTCTGGGTTTAGATTTGGATTTCCCAGGTCTGGTAATGAGGATTGATTTTGGTAAAAGGGATTTAAACTTGAATAAACAAAGGTTGGGTGTGGTACCCGGGTTGAATGTCCATAATTAAAAAACAAGACCTGATTTTCTCGTACAGGAAAACTTACTCTAACTTTAGGGAGTAACCTCGTCTTATATCTCAATCCAAATATTTCAGTGGTTTGATCTTTATATTCCTCTCTTATAAAATCAGGGATAGGAGCTTGAGGATTGTCTACTAAATCATCAACATAACTTCCCGGAGCCCAGTATTCCAGTCGCGCTCCGATATCTGCAATCAATCCACGATATCTTATTTTATCTGTAACATATACAGCGCCACGCCTTGGTTTAACTCTCCAGGCATCAAAGCGCTCACCCACCCTAAGGGTTTCCGAGAATTCTCCGGGAGCAATTTCGATAGGCGCCCCTACCCATGGTCTTGTGATATCAATCCATTGGTAGTCATTGAATTTAAACTCGAAACCAACTGTAAGTTGATTTGTGCGATCTGCAAAAAACTGGTTAAAGGAGCCTCTGGCTGTGAGTTCTTCTGCGAAATGATCGTGCCATAGAGTCGCAACACCTCCATTGTTATAAAATCCAGATCCGGGCAGGATATATGTATAACCTTCAGTTCCTTCAAATTCATTAGCCGGGAAAGTTACAATACTTTCTGGGTCAAATTCTCCGTCAATAGTCTCCGGTCTCCAGTTTCTTCCATTAGCATCTGCTCTTAGTCGGGTGAACAATCGACTCAATTGAACTTCAAAAAATGCACTATTTGATAAAGTCTGGGTCCATTTTAAGTAGCTCAGGTTACTATCATGTGTATATGTATTGGCATTATCCAGTTCTTCTTGAAATGGGAATTGGAAACCAGGTCTGATTTGGACATCGTTTCCTGTAATCTGAAGCATTCTGGTGTTCTGGTTTACCGTTAAACTTCTCTGATAGGCACTTTCAAACCTCATTCCAGGCTTCACCTGATATGTCAGCTTAAGCATCCCATTCCAGCGATTATCCTGTCGCGGTGAGAAAAACTGATTATCTACAATTGAAGAACTAACCTGGTTGGCAGAGATTTTAGTAAACTCATTACTTAGAGAAACCTGACCAGTTGCATAGAAGAAAAGATTACCAGGAATTTGAATTCCTAATGCAGGTAAGACTTTATCCGTTAAAAGTTCAGGACCCCCAAACGACATTTCATAAATATCGTTATAGAAATTACTGCTCCTGCTATTATCACTTCCAAAATTATCTCTTTTATGAGTAAAAGAACCTTCGTACGTATTAGTTCCATCTCTTGTTTTAACGGCAACAACTCCAGAAGTCACATCTCCATATTCTGCACCTACTCCTCCCGTTGTAACCTCCACATTACTATAAGAATTTGAACCTAAATCTAAACCAAAACCTGTTCCTGCAAGTGGATCCTGTGCAGAAACTCCATCAACTACAAAACCTGTTTCATAAGCACGTCCACCCTTAATATAAATTCCTGTTGGGTCTTTGATTACTCCTGCCTGTAAACCTACTATATCGTCAATTTTGCGAACTGCAGATGCTTTAATTTGATCCCGGCTTACTGAAGTTGAGGAAGCAGATTTTTCAACATCAAAAATTGGAGCTTCTCCTACTACTACAATTTCTTCTTCAGAAGTTAGTACTTCAGGTTCAAGAGATGTGTTTAACTCGGTAGTTTCTCCACTTACTATTCTAATCCCGGTAAATAATTTTCGCTCAAAACCAATGTAAGAAATCTCAATATTGTATTCGCCAGGTCTGATATTTCTTATTATGTAATCGCCATCAATATTAGTTGCAGAACCTAAGGTTGTTCCACGAATTATTACTGTAACCCCTATAAGAGACTCGCCAGTACCTGTTTCAGTAATCTTTCCTGATAAAGAACCCCCATTCTGAGCATGAAGGTCTGTTGTTGCAATAAGTGCAATTAATACTATCAGGGATGTTTTTATCATATTTATCAATCTCATATTAACTCCCATTGCTATTCACATGAGCCATCAAAGCAGAGTTCGTTTTTTAAAAAATAGTCCAGAAATTCATCGACTGTTTCATCTCCATCAACAAAACGTAAATCTATTCCAAAATAAACCAAAGTTCCTTCCGGGTTTTCAAGAGCAATGTTTTTAACTCCTTCAAAAGATTCAGACCCTCCTGTTACTAATCTTGCTCTCATCTCTGCTTCGTACAGAGGGATTGTACCAAACCCAACTTCAAAAGAATACACTGAAGTAATATTTTGGGTAGTTTTTAAGACAGGAAGTGAACTGTTTTCAACAGGTGTAACCTCAGTATTTCCACGTATTAGAGGGCCTGTTTGCAAACCTGAAAAAGAGGCGAATTCGGTTATAGGTAATAAATTAAGAAGTGGGTCTGAAGAAGCTAAATTTTTCGCGGGTATATTTATAAACAGAGTGCCACCATTATCAAAAAAGTCTTCAAGGATTTCCTGGGCATAAGTAAGGTTCCGGTCCAAATCATTAGAAATCCAGTAAATATGATCCCACTGTGCCAACGTTCTAATTAAAGTTGGATCTATTACAGAAGGAAAGTTTCCTGAGAGAGGCGCTTTTCGACCACCGCCATAATCCGCTTCATCACCAATATCCCAATAATCATAATTAGTAATTCCAACCGAACTTAACTGTTCACTGTGGTAATTATAGATATCCGTTTTATTGGATAGGTCCACATCATTCAAAAACAGGATGTCTGAGGTTTTATTCTTCACGTACCAACTTACCGAGTCCACTTCACTTACTGCCCCAGCCTGATCAACTGTTCTGACATAAAAAGTATTAAGTGCATCCAGCATTACCCCGTCAATCTCAATATCTGTTTGGGTAAAATTTCTTCCCCTGAAAACACTTGTACTATTTTCGCTGACAAGAATTGAAATAAATATTCGGTCGCTGTCCTCAATTGGGATTTCCGTCCAGGTCCCATTCTTGTCGTTAAACGCGATCTCAGTTTTCTGAAGATTCACTAATCCATCCGGATCATTTATCTGCCATTCAAAACTATTGATATTGAAAGTTGTGTCTGCAGGAGCCGTCGGATCTGAAGGTTTTGTTGGAACATTAATTTGCACAGTCGGATCTGAGTTTCGAATCGGATATACAACTTCTGCACCAATCCTGTCAACAGCTCCATCGTTATCAATCGCTCTTACTTTGAACAGAACATTGTCTATATCCTGACCAAAAGAAATTGGAAGCACAAACACGCTATCAGTTTTCTGGGTAAAAGACCACGCACCTTCAGATGTGTCATTTATGGCGTATTCATACCCCACAATGAACCCATCGGGATCGTTTCCCCACCACGAAATATTAATCTGACTTGATAGTCGCTCGTTTTCTCCTCTGTCGATATTACTAACAGTGAGAAAAGTTCGCGGAGGTTGGTTTTCTAATTCTGAGCCACCTAAAGATGTATCACATCCGAAATAGATAATCGAACTCGCTAATAATATGAAAACTAGTTTTTTCAAGCCTTGAAAACGTAAATGTATTGTAAAAAGAAATGAGGCGTATTCCAGCCTCATTTCATTAATAAAAATTTTATTTGATAAGCATCATTTTTCTGATACTTGTAAATGCACCAGCTTCTATTCGGTAAATATACATACCACTAGATAGTTGTGATGCGTCAAACTGAACATTATGGGTACCTGCGTTCATAGATTTATCAACCAGTGTAGCCACTTTTCTTCCGAGCATATCGTATACATTCAATATTACATTTGAAGTAGCAGGTAAATCAAAAGAGATACTTGTACTTGGATTGAATGGGTTTGGATAGTTTTGCTTCAGATCATACTTCTCTGGTAGTCCGCTAACTTCTTCGTTATTAACAGTCATTCCTCTTTCAAGGTTCAAAGAATAGTATGTTGCAGGGAAGCTGAGTAAATCTTCATCAAATCCGGAAGAAACATCCAGTGTATCATTTCCATCGCTTACACGAACGTTCCACACGAAATCAGCAGATTCACCAACTGCTAAACCAGCACTTTCAAGAAGGCCATCTACGGTAGCAAAATCAAGGAGTACTTCAGTATCAGCGCCTTCATTGTTAGAAGTAACTGCAACTACTTCTACTGTATCAGCAGTATAAAGTACCCACTCGTAAGTTAAGTCGTTACCATCGATATCTTCAGTTGCAGTCCATGTAACAGTAATATCATCAGATACAACAACTTCAGCTTCATCAGCAGGCGCAGTAAGTCCAAATACAGGGTCTGGAATTGTCCAGTCATCGGATACAACTTCTTCAACACTTCTGAGGTTCATTTTTGGATTTCCAAATGAAAAGTTGAGGACACCTGTTAGTGATTCAATAACCGCTCCGGTTTTTACGAAATCATTAAGTGTTTCACCATAAGTTAAACTTCCAAAGCTTGTCCCATCATCAACTCGCAGGCCATCTCCTGCTTCTAGCGTATCAACAGAAGCTTCTCCACCTTGGCGTGAACCAAATTCCCATTCACCAAAGTCTCTGCTACCATCAGCCTGGTTTGTAGTTACTTTAACATCTGCAAAAGTAAGAAGCATACCTTCGTATTCTTCAGAACCTGCTGCTGTCGCCGTAACATCCTGAGTTAATAAGGCTACAGCAAGAGTGTCGAGCATATCATTTGTAGTTTCAAGCACTTCAAAATCACTTAGTGTAACAGAAGTAACACCGAAAGTTTCACTAACTTCGATTTCATTAACCTGAAGCATATCGCCTCTGCTTAGTTGCTCTGTGTCACTATCGGGGTCTACAAAAATTCCAGACCACTTAGCTGCTTTATCCTGGATTGAAACAAAACCATCCTGTAGCGAGCTTGCCACTACAGTTGCAGTAAAGTTAACAGGGATCGCACCGCTTCCGGCAAGAGGACTATCTCCACTCATTCCATCAGCCGTCTTTTGAATAAACTCAATAGCGGTAACTTCCTGATCAAGAACAAAAAGCCCTTCTGCGCCAGTGTTAGGATAGCGACCATTTTTGCCATCGCTACCATATAATTCAAAATATAGAGATGCACTTGTTAGTTCTTCAAGTTCAGGAAGCGTTCCTGTAAAGTCATCTCCACTTTTTGTGAGAAGGAATGTTGTATCAATCTCACCAGCAGTAAAAAATGCTCGAACTGAATCTACAGAAATACCTGCTTCCGGACCTTCAGCTGTCATAGCAATATTAATAGGTGTTGCACTTGGAACAATTGGGCCTGCAGGATCAGTTGAAAAAGCAGTTACCTGAGGAGGTAATCCTGTTACTACAAAGTCGTTTGGCCATACGAAACTACCTTCTCCATTTACAAAACGAAGCGGGTCACCATTTACATCTTTACCCCAGAAAACACCATCTTCAAATGGATTAATACCAAATAATTCATCGCTGTTTGCGTCTGGTCTTACATTATCCGGATCGTCACCATTCACAAGAAGAAAACCGTTTACGTCTGCAATCGCACCAACAGGAGGATTAAACTCTCCATCAACAGCTCTTCTCCAGTTGTAATCTGGGATACCATCGAGAGTACGGTACGCACTTCTGTCATTTCTGAAACGAAGTGAAGTATCATAACCATAAATTCTTGAACCATCAGCGTTCAATGCATAATCAACTCTACCACCAACAGCAGCAGTTCTGGAAACATTAGATATGGAAGCATCAACTATGCGAACATAAGCATTGGAGTACTTTGGATAATTTGCAAGGTTAATTTCAAAGGTTCCATCTTCGTTAGCAATGTTAAGTTCGTCCAGGCTTACTTCCCAAGGATCTAATAATCCTGCAAGGTGCTCAAAACCACCGCCTTCTTCATTAACATTCCCTACCAATGTTGCACTTTCGGGACCAAATTGTGCGGTATTATTAAAGAATGAAAGTGCACCTGTGATGTCTACAACATCACCTCGGTTGAAAGTCTCCATTAGCCCAACTGAAAAGTCTACAACCTGCATTGACATTCCATCTCTTCCCATTGAATTAGCTGTAGTATCAATTACAAATACATGAACAGAGCCTATCGAATTATCACCTGAGTTATAACTTCTAATCCCAGAGCTTCTTGGGTAACTTTGAATTACTGCTGTAAAAGTTACTGTGGAATCATCCAATGGATGTTCTGAAATATCAGAAGCAACCTCTAATGGCTCCGGATAGGTATTTAAATCTTTAATTGTAATCCTTTCTGCGTCTTGTGCAAAAAGAGAAACAGTTAACGCTGCAACCAGAAAAGTCGCAGTACTTAGTGTTTTTAGTAGCTTATTTCTCATAAGTCTTGTTTAGTTTATGTTAAGTGTTCGTACTATTTAATTATCACAAATTTTCCAGTCTGAGTTGCTCCATTCGATAAGTCTTTTACCGAATAAAGATACAACCCGGTTCTTAAAGTCTGATTACTTTGTGAAAGTATATCCCAGGCATATTCTCCGCCTGAAAACGTTCTTGGAGTCCCGCTTTGGGTATCAAACCACTCGGTATCGCCGGAATATGATTGGCTTTCGAAATTAAATTCTGAGACAATATCGCCTGCTAACGTGTAAATTCTTATTTCAGCTCGCTCAGGCAGATTATAGAATATAATTTTTCGATTGTTTTCTCCGCTTCCATCCCATGCAGCATTCACTCGATAAGGGTTTGGATATACCCCGACTTTATTAGATTCACTTCCACTATCAAAATCGTCATTTACAGGAGTTCCGGGAAATACCCTCACAGAATTTATATTCGGACTGGTCTCAAGGGGATCCAATGCAAAAGTCTCACTTCCACCATCAAAAGATGTTACTGAAAACTGATACTGCCATCCACTCAATAGCCCGTCGACTTTATATCTGTACCAATATTCAACGGAGTCATCCTCATCGGCAAAAGTAACGGGATCCATTAATTCAACTTCACTGAATCCTGTATTAAAGCCGACCTCATTCCCGGTTTTGTCAAATTCCCTGATGACTCTTAGTGAAGGAAGGGCATCTTCCCCAAGTTCACTTCGGTATATTTTGTATCCTTCGAAATCAAGTTCATTAGTAACGGGATCTCTGGAAAGCTCAGCTGTTTTATCCCAATACAATGTTACAGACCCTGACTCAAGAACCAATTTTACTCTTGGAGCATCTGGTGGAGTAGGGAATACAAAGCGATCAAGCGTCCCCGTATTGTTTGTATCTTCTCCCGGGTCAAGGCGATTGTTATTGTTAGTATCATTTCCCTGAAATACACGAATTGCTGAATTAATAGTATTCTCAAGAATTTCTCTGGACTCTTCTGTATCAACTTCCTTAAAAACCTGACTTTGAAACTGATCCGGTTTTAATGCAGCAGCATATACAAAATAAACCTCTATAGACTCTCCGGGTTCAACTGAAGGATACGGTCCAATTGAAATCATAGAAAGATAATTACCCGATGCATTTTGCCCATCTTCTCTTAATGCTTCTCTTGCGGTTTGCCCACCCTGAACTGCTTCAAAGTCGAAAGGCGTAGACATTCTTTGGTACCTTTCTTCATCATTAGTAGGCTGATTGAATTGTCCGGTACCCGAAAAGAAAAGCCAATAGCTTGGGTCTACCATTGGAGTGTTATATCCGCTCGCTTCTAATTCATCATTAAAAGGGTGAAAAAATTCATCCCTGTAAATAGAACCAATGATCGATATTGAACCGTAAGTGTTTAGGCTTGGATCATCTGAGGAACCCGCATCAAAAGCATAGGTTGTATATAATGAATCCAAAAAACCCAACCCCCCTTTGTTAAAGAATTGTCCACCGGTTTCTACATTTTCTGCGGTAACATTTCGTACAACCAAATCCGCATACATTCCAACAAATAAACTATCCCATGTAGCTTCAACAACATTATCATAAAGATTGCTATTGTTGGTAATAGTGTATTTAAGAATTGAGAAGTTTTCTGTAAACGGGAAGCCCCAGTTAAAACTTTCCATTTTTACATCTGCACCAAGCGGATCAGTGTGCCCTGAAATAGGTATGTTAGTCCCAGGAATAACAATATTACGATCTGTGAATTCAGCGATAATATCTTCATCACTAACCCCAATTCCTGTTATCGCCTCACCTTCAACCCGCATTGTAGAGCTAGCCGTGAATTCATAACCCGCTCTACCTGTCTGGTATCCTGAAGGATCCGTAACTGCTGCACTTGAAAATCTTAAAACCCCATCAGTATAGGCACCTATCCAAAGGCCTGCCTCAAAAAGGTGCTCCATGGCAGTATTACCACTATTAAGTGGGTACCGCATACTATTCCCTGATTGAGGATTGTTTCTTACATCAGGCTTACCAATTGTACCATAATTTGAAAGGGATAAACCTAGCTGACCTGTAGTGGTTTCTCGTCGTTCAAAGGGAAATTGTGCAAGTACTTGTTCGCTGGCCGTAAGAAGAGTCAGCAGTACAAAAACTGTTCTTAGTAAAAATTTTGCTAACATATACTACAATAATACGAATCTATTTAACCAACTACACATTCCAAGCGTTCAATTTTACACTCAGATAACATTAGCTATTTGATAGCGCTTTTATAGAACTCAACTAGCTTTTCCTGAGGTGATCCGAGGTAATATCGAATCAAAATAATTGTAAAAATTAGTTGTAATTTCACAATTCCAACCTGCCTGTACTTTCTTGCCGATGTGGTAACAGATTTTGAGAGTATTTTGAATGAAGTTTTTTTCTTTATTCGCTTCACTATTTCCTGATCTTCCATCACAATATATTTTTCGTTGAATCCATTGATTACTTCGAATAGATCTTTTTCTATGTACAAGCTCTGATCCCCGAATCGAAAGTAGTCGATATTAAATCGGGTAAACCAGCAATAGAACCTTAAAAGTGGATGATTATCATCGAAAGATAAACGGTAGCATCCGGCTCCATAACCTTTTGAGACTGACTTTTTTATATCACTAAAAAATGTTTTTGGCGGATAAGTATCGGCGTGAAGGAAATACAGAAGTTCCCCCTTTGCTTGCTTTGCTCCGAAATTCATTTGTGCCCCCCTTCCTCGCTTAGAACTTTCAACGAGCAAAGCGCTCGATTCTTGAACAATTTTTTTAGTTGAGTCTGTACTTCCTCCATCAGAGATTATGATTTCAACTTTTTCTTTATCACAATTCTCTTTCAAATAGGGTATTAAATCCCCAATTGATTCCTGTTCATTATATGTTGGGATGATAATACTAATCATTAGTATCCAGCCTGCCTTTTACTCGTTCCCAATCTTCAATCGTATCTACATCATTTAACTTTTTAAGCAAAAATACGCTGGCATGTTCATTTTTAGCTTTTGCCAGTGTTTGTGAAAGCACGTTTTCGGTACTCCATTCTATTCCATCAAAAATTCCCGGAATATATTTCGACATACCTATGAGGTAGTATCCTCCGTCTTCAGCCGGGCCGATAACCAAATCATTTTCTCTTAGCTCTTCAAAAGCCTCTTCAATAACTTTCTGAGTTAATTCAGCACAATCACTTCCTATCAATATCACTAATTGTTTGGGATCTTCATCAAAACTCTCTTTCAATGCATTTTTCATCCGTTCCCCAAGATCGGCTCCGGATTGAAGTTTTTTTGCAAAATTCTTTAAATCCCAATCATCATTATTATCGATAAACTTTGAGTACCATACTTCTTTTTGAGCCTCCAATTCGAGTATCAGATCTTTTGTATAAGCCAACAATTTTTTATAAATCGATAGAGCCTGGTCTTCACCTACAGATACCGCTAACCTGGTTTTAACAACTCCTTTTTTGGGATTCTTAATAAAAACTTTTACTGTTTTATTGGATAATACATCCGGCATAAAAAATAACTTTTAAAAATTGGAACTTAAGCTTATCAGAGTACTTTAATAAGGAAAACACTAACTAACCAAATTCAATCTATGAATTTCAAGAAAACACTTTTATTCTCAATTGCATTAGCTTTTATAGCAACAACTTTTTCGGTAGGTACACAAGCACAAACTAAAGCTGAAAAGGGACAAAATGCTATTGGAATTATGATCGGAGATCCAACCGGAATCTCGTTTAAACATTGGACAAGTTACAAAACTGCATTTGATGCAGGCGCTGCATGGTCTTTAGAGAGTAATGACGCTATTAGTCTTCATGGAGATTACCTATGGCATACTTATTTTGATGTAGACAAAGGAAGTTTAGCATTTTATTATGGTATTGGTGCCCGAGCACTTTTTATAGAAAATGCTGATTCGAGAATCGGAGCAAGAATTCCTTTAGGTTTTAACTATCTTTTTGAGGAGGTTCCCTTGGACTTATTTGTTGAAATTGCTCCAATTGTGGACTTAGTCCCAGATACAGATCTAAACGGAGATGGCGCCTTAGGGGTTAGATTCTACTTCTAAACTCAGATTATTCTATGGGCAGGAGAATATCCTGCCCTTCTTTTACAAAGCTTATCTCTTCGAACTCTTCACCAAATTCTTTTTTAACCCTTTGATCTAATTCTGTTAGATAATTATCCGAACTGTCGGGATCATGATGAGTTAAAAGAAGTTTTCCAATACCCAAACCTTTTGTTTTATCGATTACATTCTCCCAACAAGAATGTCCCCAACCTTGTCGCCTCTCATGTTGTTCGAAATTAAACTGTGCATCATGAATTAGCACATCTACATCTTTGATAAACTCCTGAAATTTAACAATAAACTTTTTTGAACTATCTTCATCATCAATAGGTAGTTCATTGTCTGGAGCAAATACAATTACTTTTCCTCCTATTTCAAATTTAAACATAGCTGTTTGAACCGTATGTTTAGCCCACATAAAATCTACCGAGAAGCCTTCGAAATTTATCTTTCCGGGGTAAAAAGTCTCGCAATCCATATCAGCTTCAAGCATATCTATGGTTACGGGAAAGAAGGTATTAGACATATGGCCCTGAAGTATTTCTTTACAGCCAGCGCCATCCTGTGGAGGTAAGTATACCCGGAACCAGCTATCAGAGTCATAAAAGGGCTTAAAAAATGGAAAGCCTTGTAGGTGATCCCAATGAGGATGTGTTATAAAAATCCTGCCTTTGGTTTTATTTCCGGAAGCATCGAGCTTGTTTCCAAGGTTTCGAAGTCCGGTTCCACAATCAACAATCAGCAATTCGGGAATCAATTCTGACTCTAGTTGAAGACATGTAGTATTACCGCCAAATACCATATTTTCGGCGTTGGCACATGGAGTAGAACCTCTTACTCCCCAAAACTTTATTTTAATACTATTTGCCAAATATCAATAAATAAACACAATAACTGTTACTGTAGAATTTAATTTAACTTTGGATGTTTTTTTCACCCTAGAAAAAGCCACGTTAAGATTGTAAATTTTTTTTAAAACTTAAACTGCTATTCTTCCTCATCACTGGTCTTGATATCACGAATCAATCTTCTAAGTTCCGAAGTTCTTTCTTTTTTCTTCGTAACCTTTGCCTCCGCTTTATCAATTTTTTCCTGAAGCTCATCTATTAGCTTATTCCCCTTGTTCGTAGGTTTGAAATATGTTTTAGCTTCCTGAAACTGAATAATCTCAGCCTCCAGTTTTGTAACTTCTTTCTTCAGCGAATCAAGCTCTTTTTGATACTTGATTATTTCTTTTCGGTCAGCAGGTTCAACTCCTTCAGATGCAAGTTTCCTTTCCATCCCCAAATCTGATCCGGATGCACGATAGCGATCATAAATCACATCACACACTTCACGGTATTGCTTCCAGATTTTATTTTTAAACTTGATGGGGACATGACCCACATTTTTAAACTCAGCCTGAATTTTCTTAGTCTCTTCAACAGCAAGAGCCGGGTCATCACTTTCTGCAAGCTCTTTTAATTTACCAATTAACTCGTTTTTCTTTGCAAGATTCTCTTTATGATCTTTACGCACATCTTTAAAATGATCGCGACGTCTCTCATAAAACACATCCATCGCCCCTTTGAATTTCTTCCAGATTTTGGACGATTTCTTACGCTGAACGGGTCCTATCTTTTTCCATTCATCCATCAGTTTCTGCATCTCCTGATGGCCTTTGTCAAAATCTTCAGCATCCTGAATAGCTTCCGCCTGTTCTATCAACTTCAGTTTCTTTTCAAGGTTTTCCTGTTCCTGATCCCTAAGCACATCAAGATTCTCAGATTTCTTCTCATTGAACGCATCCGTTGCTGCTTTAAATTTGTCCCAAAGCTCATTCTCTTCTTTTTGGGGAAGATTTCCTGTCTTCTTCCACTGATTATGCAACTTGTTAACTCTACGCGCAGCAATTGCTATATCCTTTTCATCAAGTAGTGCTTCCGCTTCCTTAATAAGCTTCTTTTTCTTTTCGAGAGCTTTTTCAACGGACTTTCTGTATTCCTTATCATGCTTAAACCGAAGCTGACTAAATTTATCCTGTGCTTCATTAAAGTGATCCCAGGTATGTTGATTTTTCTCAACAGGCACCCGGCCCACTTTTCTCCATTGAACCAGGAGGTCATGAAACTCTTTATTCAACTCATCAAAGTCAGCTTTGTCATCCGTCACCTTTTCGTTAAGGGCGTCCATTTTCTCGAGAATAACTAACTTCAATGTGAGATTCTCTTCCTCTTTTTGAAGCTTCTTTACCAGGCGGTCTACTTTATGGCTTTCAAACTCTTCCATTAAAGCATCGAAGCGCTCATTTAATGCATCCACTTCACCCTGGGGGAGTACTTTGATCGATTCCCACTTACCCCTGATCTGGTTTACTTCTTTTGTAGCGGTCCATTTCTCTTCGGTGATAATATCTGAAAATTGCTTAAGCAGCTCTTTCTTGGCTTCCAGATTTTCAGCCTTTCTTTTATTGAGCTCCTCATAATGTGTGCGCTTCTTCTCTTCGAATTCCTCTCTTATCGCGTTAAACTTATGTATAGCTTCTTTTGAACCGTCTTCTGAGGGGTTTGGACCTTCTTCAATATGAAGTGCAAGATTAGCTAGTTCATTTGAAACAAAAGACCAGTCTTCCTGTTTCACATACTCTTTAGCTTTACCTAAAATATCTGTATAAAACTCTACTGCATTCTCTTCTTCTGAATCAGAATTTTCTTCACTTTCTTCAGAAACAGGTTCCCCAGCATTAGTTTCTTCTGTTACCTCAATAGTAATCTCTTCTTCTTTATTTTCTACTTCTTCGGTTTTTTGTGAAGCAGCGCTTTCTTCAGATGCGCTTTCAGTAGCACTATCTTCTATCACTTCTTCTTCAGTAACTTCTTTGGCGGGTTCTTCTTCTATCAAAGCTTCTGATTTCTCTTCTGGTACCGAAGCTTCGGTTTCCGAAAGTTCGTTTTCGTTTTGATCAGTTTCTTTATTTTCTTGCTCCAGGTTAGCCACAACTACCTTCCTTTCCAATTGTTCTTTTTTTTCGGCTCATGCCTTCATTTTGATAACAGAAGGTCAAGATAACATATCTCAGACACCTTAAGCAACCTTAGTATCTATTTATAAAAACAGAAAAGCCGGCTTTGAAACCGGCTTCTTAACTTTTCAATTAACTTTATGAAGATGCACATCTCTTTGTGGGAATGGAATACTAAGACCTTCTTTATCAAAGGTTTTATATACCTCTTCATTCATTCTGAAATAAACACCCCAGTAATCTGCTGCATTTACCCATACTCGTACCACAATGTTAACAGAGCTATCGGCCAACTCTGATACCGCCATGAATGGCTCGGGATCAGAAAGAATTCGTTCGTCTTCTGAAAGCAATCTTTTAAGCACTTCGTATGCTTTATCTACGTCATCGCCATATCCAATACCAAAAGTCCAGTCAACACGACGTGTGGGTTGAGTAGAGTAGTTAGTTAACGACCCGGTAGCTAACGGACCATTTGGAATAATCACTGTTTTATTATCTACGGTAGTTAATATGGTTACAAAAATCTGAATTTCTTTTACAACTCCACTATGTCCTTGGGCATCAATAAAGTCTCCAACTTTATAAGGCTTGAAAAGCAATATCATCACACCCCCAGCAAAATTTTGCAGAGTACCCGACAATGCCAATCCCACAGCTAAACCGGCCGCACCAAGTATTGCAATGAAGGAGGTCATTTCTACACCAAGCATTCCCAATGCAGTTATGTATACCATTATTTTTAGCAATATTGAGATCATACTTCTCAAAAAGCCTCTTAATGATGGGTCTACATTACTCTTTTCAAGCATTTTTCGGACAAAACCGACAATAATTTTCACAATCCAAAGCCCTAAAACAAGTACAGCAATAGCTTTTAAAAGAGCTGGACCATATTCCATTACAAAGCCCATTAACATATCAGTATCCAAATTAAAATCTTCCATTTCTCCAGAAGTTAGTTAGTATTGATTTTTGAAAATAACATTCTAAAATAAAAAAACCGCCAAGTGTGGCGGTTTAGTTCCTTAATAAAAATTACGGAGATTAAAGTTTCTCAATCTCGCTTCTGATCTCTTCTTTAGCTTTTCCAAGTTTTTTCTGGAGACGACCCAGTAGTTCATCTTCTTTACCTTCTGAAAAAGCTAAATCATCATCAGTTAGCTCTGCATATTTTTGCTTTAATTTTCCTTTTGTTTCGTTCCAGTTCCCCTTAATTGTTAAATCACTCATAACAAGATGTTTATTAATTAGTATTTACTTCAATACTATAAACAAACTGTTACAGGTATTGTTCCGAAAACTAATTCAGGGCAGTCAAATTACGATTCTATATCGTACACCTCTTTAAGAATTGCCTTGGCATTAGCATCCTTTCCCTGCATCACCCGGTGCTGTAAGTTGGTAATAATTTCCGGCTGAGCTTTTTCGTAGGCTTCTTCTTTTGCCTGAGTATCTGTGTTCGTTCTGATCAGTTCAAAAATATCATCTGCGCGAACTACACTATAAATATTGTCTTTATTAAAGGCATGAGATCTTAGCTCTTCAAACTCTTTAAATACTCTTGGGAAATCTTCGTTGTTATCGGCTCTTGTAATGATTTCAACATCCGATGGACCTTCGGCACTTAATGGAGTTTTGCAGAGATAGAAAAAATTTTGTGTATAGTTCATGAAATTGAAATATCTGTATGATTAGATGTTCGCTTTAGAATATCTTAAATATAAAGAATCCTTGCTTACTTTTAAGTATCATCTTGTATGCAATTTCGTCTTTTACTTTTCTATATCATTTTTTTTAGTTGGGGATGCAGCTCTTCGAATAATTCTGCCGGGCAGCAAACTTCTTCTCTGGTTTATACCAAAGGAATTCAACCTGTTAGTTCAGGTAATTCCCCTATTTCTGCTTCCGCAAACTTAGGAGTAGCCAAACTATATAAAGGAAACTCAAATGCCGGAAGTGGTATTTTTATTTCTGATGAAGGACTCTTTCTTACTAACTATTCTGCCATCATAGACTTAATCGCTGCAGGAGACGACACTGATTTTTTAGTCAATGGATTTCTCGCGGAATCAAATGAAGAAGAAATCCAGTTACCGGGTATTTCTCTGCTGATTGAAATTGAGCAGACTGATGTAACGGATGAAGTACAAAAGAACGTCACTGATCTTAGTCCCAATTATGAAATTTACCGGTCTATCCAGGAACAGAAAAACCAACTCATTAATGAGCGCCGTGGTAACAGAACTGATCTTTTTGTAGAAATTAAAGACTTATACTCTGGTAACCGTCAGATTATAACGGTTTATCAAATCGTGCAAAATATACGATTAGTGTTTGCGCCTTCCGTAGACCTAACTGCTTCTGACATTAGCGAAAGTCAAACACTTCTTTCAGGACTTTCAGATAAATATGCAATTCTGAGAGCATACTCTGATGAAACTTCATCCCCATTTACACCAGAGTTCTTATTCCCACTAGCTCAGGAAGAACCCGATTTTGATGATGAGCTTATATCTTTTGGCTTTCCAGGGAAGACCTATCGACTTGAAAGCTCCCAAGCCATTAATTTTTATCACACAAAAACAAACCCATACATCATTTCTTTTTTTGATATGTATATCGAAAAGGAAGATTCTTTGGCATCACTAGATGAAATGTATGCACTTCGATCTTTGTCAAGCCGATACTCTATTCGACAAAACTTAAACTTTTTTGAAACTGCTCAGGACATGATTTCGGAGTATAATATCATTGATCAAAAGAATAAGTATGAAGAGCAATTTATTGAGGAAATTGTTGCTGACACTACGATTTCTGAACCCTATTCAAAAATCTTGAATTATATCAATCAGGCATATGATATCGCTGAACAAACGGCTGATATTCTCTATTCAACAAGTTATTTCAGATCTGTAAGTACGCTGGATGATCTGGTAAATATTTTTAATACCTATTCTAATGAGGAAAACCCCTCACAGGAACTAATCCGGAACACTCTCTCTTCTCAGGAGCAATTCTTGAATCGGATAAATGTTGATGCAGAACTTGATCTGCTCAAAAAGGCTATTCCCGTTTTTAAATCTGTTCCGGAAGACCAGCAACCTTTGATGCTATTCGATTTATTTGCTGATTCTGAAACCTCAGATATTGATGAGTTAAGTTCAGAATATGTAGATAAGGCTTTGGCCAGTTCTTTTCTATTTGATCCTGAAAAGGCACAAGAAGTTTTGAAATCCGGATTTTTAAATCAGGACCCTTTGTACAATTTGCTTGAAGAAATAGCTTTTTCTTTTGAAACTGCACAGCAAAATTATATCCGTCATTACACCTATTTATATCCTGCTCAACAGGTTTTCACACGTCTGAGAATGAGTATTAACTTTTCAGGAGGCTTAGAACCCGATTCTGATTCTTTCCTCGCTTACAATACAGGAAGCCTTCACCCCCGAAGTGCAGAAGATTCAGATTCTTTTTACACCACCAATGATTTCTCCGGAAAAGCACATGGCACAGCTATTATTAATTCGGAGGGTCAATTATTCGGAATTGTAACTGAAGAAGTGAACCAGTCTATTCTGGGAAATTACCTTTATTCCCAAGAGAGCTCATTTCTGAAAGCTCACAGAGTTTCATCTATCCTTAAGGAGATTGAAATGGTTGAAGGTTCCGGGTTACTATTACAAGAAGTACTACCGAAAAATTAGTCGACAATATTTTTAAGAACTTTAGGGATCATCATCCATTTTACCTGACAGGTTCCCGGCTTAATATCTTCCCACCGTACTGCATAACTTTCTAAACAAACAAGACCCGCTGTAGGAATTCTAAACGCTGTACTTTCTCTCCCTCCGCTTAGAATTGTAGCCGTAGATTCCATCAATGGATTGTGCCCCACTAGCATCATTTTTTCGGCTTTTTCCGGTGTATTCTGGATTGCTTCGACATATTTTCCAGCGGATTTAAAATAGAGGTCCTCTTCCCATTTGATAATACTTTCATCTCTTTTCATTGCTTCGGTGCAAAGCTGAGTAGTCTGTAATGCCCGTTGCGCCGGAGAGGAAACAATATAGTCTGGCCGGTAACCTGCCTTTTTTAAGTACTTTCCCATTCGTGGAGCATCTTTTAATCCCCTGCCTGCAAGAGGACGATCAAAATCATCCAGACCTGGATCACTCCAACTGGATTTCGCATGACGAAGTAATAATATAAACTTCATGATTGTTGTGTTACTTGTTTTGATAATGGTTTAAAAATCTGGCTTGGGGCCCAAAAAGACAATGTAACTCCTCTGATTACCATAAACAGAGACATTGATAGCCACAACGCATGAACCCCAACAATTGGCTCTGCTAAATAATACACTGGAACAAAAAATAAAATGGTCGCAATCAACATAGAATTCCGCATGGCTGAAGTTGAAGTTGCGCCAATATATACGCCATCCCAAATAAAACAAATACTGTTTATGACCGGAGCAAATACGGTCCAGATAATTACTACTAAGCCCGCTTCTAAAACATCTGTTTTGTCAGTAAAAATGGTAATGATTGAATCTCCAAAAAGAGCATAAGCTGCGGTTGCCGCAACCCCAAACCCGAGTCCCCAACTCATACTTAGCTTAACTGATTCCTTAAGCTTTTCAACATCGTTTGCGCCTTTAAATCTACCCACCAGGCTCTCCGCCGCAAAAGCAAACCCATCTATTCCGTAGGCGCTGATATACCAGAGTTGCAGTAAAATAGTGTTTGCTGCCAATACTACATCGCCCGATTCGGCTGACTTTGCAACAAAAAAGGCATAAGAAAAAATCAGGCATAATGTACGGATGAAAATATCTCTGTTAACGGAGAAGAATTTCTTTAGCTCAGTAGGGTCAAGGATTTCCTGCAAACTTGCTTTTAGTTCAACTCCCGAATATTTCCTTCGATACATACCGATCGCTACAACTACTGCGAGGTAACTTGCAATCAGACTACCCAATGCCACACCATCCACGTTCATCCCATAGTAGAGTACAAAAAGTAGATTCAATCCAATATTGAATAAATTTAAAACGATGGTTATCAGCATTGGATAGGTGGAGTTTTGCATTCCTAAAAACCAGCCGTTAATTCCGAAAAGTGCAAGTGTTGCTGGGGCAGCGAAAATCCTGATGTTATAATATAGCCGTGTGTATTCTTCCACTTCGGGAGTGGCATTCACCATAAACAACGAAAATTCAATTAGAGGGTATTGGAGCAGAAGTATTAGCGTACTCGCAATCCCGGCTACAGCCAATACTCGTATGAGTATAATTCTGGTTTCCCGCTCATTACCGGCACCAAAAGCCTGAGCTACAAGCCCGGTGGTTCCCATTCTCAAAAATCCGAATCCCCAGAAAATAAAATCAAAAATGATACTTCCTACAGCAATGGCTCCCAAATAGTAAACATGTTCGAGATGACCAACTACAGCAGTATCAACCGCACCTAGAAGAGGAACCGACAAATTGCTTATTATATTAGGAATTGCCAGTCGTAAGATCTGTTTATTCAATCCAACACTTTTTTAAAATGATATTATTTCTTTGTAAAGATGCTGTTTAAGTTAAATTATTGTTGTGTTATTTTTTTGATCTGTTGTTCAGGTTGCATCTATACAGGTCTGCGTGTATTTTCTGCATTCGTTTTCAAAGGCAAAAACATACTAACTAATATCTGCTTTTCACATGAATATCGATACTCGTAATAAGATTTTAAGCGTCGTACTGGGGATAATCATCATTGCACTATCCTGGTGGCTATATGATTCTATTGTTACTCCCTACAAAGTTGTTGAAGAACGAAAAGCGGAAACGGAGCGTGTTCGAAACCGCATGTTAACTTTGAAAGATGCTCTTGTACAGTATGAGGCGCGTTATGGTCACTTCCCTCCAACTGAGGGTGGATTAGACAGTGTGGTAAATTATCTTAAAACAGACTCTTTGATGGTAGCTATGGGAGATTCCATATTCCGTCAATTAGCCCCTCTTACTTATACTCCTGAAAGCTTGATAATTGCTCCTCGCTCTGGCGAACGTTTTACTTACACAGTAAATGATACTACTCGTCCTCCACTTTACTTACTGGAAGACCCTGATTCTGATGATGAAGTGGGTAGTTTGTCCAGAACGACTATGCGTAATGCTCCCAACTGGAATTAATGGGTGAAGCTCCTGCAAATTTAGGTGTCTGTTTTTTTTCGGATCGTCTCTTTTACGCGATAAATGATCCGGAAAACGACCGGCACCTTTTGCATATCGGATGTTTTGATTTCAATTTTGACGTTGTAAATGCAATTACCTCTCAGAATTCCGAACAGTTCCCTCATATCAAATCTACCTTTGAGAAACTTCAGGAACAGCACAATGTGCATTCTGTACGTGCGCTAACCAATCCGGCTCACGAATGCTGGACAGCCCTTCCCAAAGTAGTCTACGACAATGCCGACGAACGTGAAGATCACCTATCTATTATTATGAAAGGCGTGGACAGGCAAGACATTGAACCTACCTGGCATGAGGTAAGTAAATCGCAGTATAAATTCCTGAGTATTCGCCGCAGAAACCTTATGCAGGGATTTGATGAACTTACTGAGAAGGTAGCAACCACTGAATTCCTAAGTGATTTCGAGATTGCATCCAAATGGTCTGGTTTCAATAAACCGGGAGGCTCTTTTCTGATGATTGGTTGCCACAAGAATGTAGTTTCGATTACTTCTTTTGTCCTCGGTAAATTTAGAGCCTCCACTTATATCAAGTTTGATCAGGTTGAAGATTTACCATATCACTGGCTCCAAAATGCTACTCATTCTTCTTGGATGAAAGGTCTGCATGAGCATATCTATCTATTCGGGCATCAAAACCATGAAGTAGAACAAGCGCTCACAGGCTTCTGGGACAAATCCTCCAAAATCATAAATCTGAATTCTCTGGGTGAACTGGGTGTTTTTGCCGAAGAACAGACCTACGGCTTTGATCTGGCAGCAGCATTCCCGGCGATTTTACTTTCTCTGGATTTCTAATTTAATTTTAAAGGCTGGATATGAATTTTGAATTATTTCGTATCCTAATTCAAAATTCATATTCCAAAATCGCTAATTCTCAATGAGGATCATTACCGGAAAACTTAAAGGACGCCGCTTCGAAATTCCGAAAGGACTGGATGTTCGCCCAACCACCGATCGTACCAAAGAAAGCATTTTCAATAAAATTGAGGTATATAAATACATCGAAGGGTCTGTGATTCTGGATTTGTTCGGGGGATCTGGAAACCTTGGATTTGAAGCTATTTCGCGTGGAGCGAAAAGTGTTACTTATGTGGAATTAGATCCAAAAAATGTTCAGCATATTGAAAAGATCGCTGAGGGATTTGGTATTGATAGTCAGATCCGGACTACTGTAGCTGATGTGAGACAATATTTAGACGGAATGGCTATTCCTTATGATTTCATTTTTTGTGATCCGCCATACAATTACGAATGGATGGAAGAAATGATCGCATCAATTCTGGAAGACAACTGGCTGAAAGAAGATGGCTGGTTTATCCTGGAACATGACAAATATCATAACTACAAAGATCACCCTCATTGTTTCTTCAGTAAAGCCTATGGACGAACCACCGTTAGTATTTTTGAAAAGCATCCGGTAGATTCCGAAGAATAAAACCAGCCTATGAAACACATCGCTTTATATCCCGGATCGTTTGATCCTATTACTTTTGGACACCTCGATATCCTCGAACGTGCTACAAATCTTTTTGATAAAGTGATTGTTACCGTTGCTGTCAATAAAGAGAAAAGTGCTGTATTCACCGGAGAAGAACGACTTAATCTCATTCATGAATGCCTTGAAGGTAAATCATGGGCAAAAAATATTACTGTAAATAAGTTCACAGGACTGCTGGTTAATCACGCCCAAAAACTAAAAGCAGATACTCTTATTCGTGGTGTAAGACAGATTTCTGATTTCGAGTACGAATTTCGAATGGCGCTTACTAATAAACGCCTTGCTCCGGATGTCGACACGGTCTTTTTAATGCCTGACGAAGAGTTCACATTCATTTCTGCTTCTCTTGTTAAAGAAATTGCATATTGGGGCGGCGATCTTTCTTCTTTCGTCCCTGATAATGTGGCAAAAGCACTTCAAGAGAAGTTTTCCAACAAATAATAGTTCACATTAATTACTCAATGAATATTCCTTTTTGATTATTGAATATTGATTCTTCTTTTTCTCTATTTTCCAATTCACTCACAAATCAAACATCAGCATTAACTAATGATTTCTCAACGCGCGCAGAATCTTCAGCCATCAGCCACTTTAAAAGTAACAGGACGAGCCAAAGAACTAAAACGGGAAGGTAAATCCATCGTATCGCTTAGCGCCGGAGAACCTGATTTTAAAACACCAAGGTATATTTGTGATGCAGCCATTAAGGCAATTAATGATGGTCAGCATGGCTATACCATGAATCCCGGCACCCCGGAATTGCGCGAAGCTATTGTAGCGAAGCTGAAAAGAGATAACGGACTGGATTACGACCCATCCCAAATCGTTTGCTCAAACGGAGCTAAACAATCCGTTGGGTTTGCTTTACTTGCCACAGTGAATAAAGGAGATGAAGTCATTATTCCTGCACCGTATTGGGTTTCTTATCCGGAAATGGTACGGTTAGCTGAAGGGACTTCGGTCACAGTAAGAACTTCTTTTGATAATAATTTCCGCCTTACCCCAGAGCAACTGGAAGAAGCTATTACTGATAAAACCCGCGTATTGATCCTTTGCTCACCATCCAATCCTACTGGATCTTGTTATAGCAAGGAAGACATGGAAGGACTAGCAGATGTATTGAGAAAATATCCGGATGTAATGATTCTGTCTGATGAAATTTATGAATACATCGTATTTGAAGGTGAACATGTAAGCATCCTGAATGTGGCCCCTGACTTAAAAGACCGGGTTATTGTGGTGAATGGCTTCTCCAAGGGGTTTGCTATGACGGGTTGGAGATTGGGATATTTGGCAGCGGAACCGGAAGTGGTTAAAGCTGTCTCAAAAATCCAGAGTCAGGAGACTTCTGCTCCGAGTTCTATCTCTCAGGCAGCAGGACTTGCGGCCTACACGAACGACCTTTCTGAAGTACACTCCATGCGTGATGAATTCAAAAAGCGCAGAGATTTTATGGTAAAATCACTCAATACTATTGAAGGAGTAAGTTGCTTCACTCCCGGAGGGGCTTTCTATGTATTTCCGGATATTTCTTCTTATTTGGGAAGCAAAAACCCTGATGGTTCAACGATTGAGACTTCCACTGATTTATGCTTGTACCTGCTCGATGAATATGGACTGGCTTGTGTTCCGGGCGATGCATTTGGCGAACCTAACGGACTACGAATGAGTTATGCTGCTTCTATTTCAGATCTGGAAGAAGCAATGAGTCGGTTTAAAAAGGGACTTGAAAGTCTGGGATAATGAACCCTTTCGAGCTTTTTGAAAACTGGTATAAAGAGGAGTTGTTCAGAACCTCAGTTAGTATTCCTTCCGCTTGTTGCCTTTCAACAATCGGATTGGATGGTTATCCAAATGCCCGATTCTTATCTCTGAAGGCGATGGATAATGAGTCTTTCATTATAACCGGACCAACTAACTCCAGAAAAGGTCAGGAAATTGAAGCTACTCCTAAAGTGGCTTTAACTTTTTGGTGGACCGAGACAAAGCGACAAGTACGGATTCAGGGTGATGTACAGCCTATAGATTTGAAACTCGCTGATTTCTATTTCAAAGAAAGAAACCTTACCGCTCAATTCATCAGTCATCATTTTAACCAGGGAGAGCCTTTTGATAACCCCTCTTCAAGTTTTGAAGAATTTAAAAAAGGCATGAAGAAACAGGATGCTCAAGAAATCGAACGTCCACCAAACTGGGGTGGGTATAGGATCAATCCAGTTAGAATTGAATTCCTGAAGTTCGATGAAAGTAGATTTCACAACCGACAACTATTTTTGAAAACAGAAAACGGTTGGCAAGCCACATTTCTTCAGCCTTAAAAAACTATTATTTCAAATCGACAGCTAATTTGTAGGTCGGATCTTCCATCACGTTCACATCAATAATCTCATCTGCATTTTCGAGCAACTTCAGGCAGTCTTTACTCAAATGCTTTAAGTGAACCTTCTTTCCGACCTTGTGGTAACGCTCAGTAATTCTGTTTAGCGCTTCAATAGCAGACATATCTACCACTCTGCTTTCCTGAAAATCAATGATTACTTCATCAGGGTCGTTCAACACATCGAACTTCTCGTTAAATACTGTTACAGACCCAAAAAACAATGGGCCATAAATTTCATAGTGTTTCACCCCATCTTCATCAATATGCTTTCTGGCACGAATCCGCTTTGCATTATCCCAGGCAAATACCAGAGCTGCGATAATCACTCCGATCAATACAGCCAGGGCCAGATTATGAAGAACAGCCGTAACCAATGTCACTAACACCATTACAAAAATATCAGACACCGGCATTTTGGTAAAGGTCCTTAGGCTCGCCCATTCAAAAGTCCCGATAGAAACCATAATCATCAGTCCGGTTAAGGCAGCCATTGGCATCTTCTCAATTAAACCTGAACCAAACATAATAAACACGAGTAACATCACCGCGGCTACGATCCCTGAAAGTCTTGCCCTTGCTCCGGCAGAAATGTTGATCAAACTCTGACCGATCATTGCACATCCACCCATACCGGAAAACAATCCGGACAAGATATTAGCCACTCCCTGAGCAGCAGCTTCTTTATTTCCACGACCGCGGGTTTCTGTAATCTCGTCAATGATGTTCAGCGTTAATAAACTCTCGATTAAACCCACACCTGCCATAATTGCTGCGTAAGGAAAAATTAGTGATAGGGTTTCTAAAGTGAATGGCACCTGTGGAATATGAAATGGAGGAAACCCACCTGAAATAGAAGCAATATCACCTACGGTTCTTGTCTCTATTCCGAACGCTACTACAATTCCAAATACACTCAAAATTGCCACCAATGATGCGGGTATTGCTTTACTGATTTTAGGAAGTCCCCAGATGATCAACATAGTCAGCAACACTAATCCCAATAATACATACAATGGAGATCCCGTCATCCAATCCCCTGCAGGTGTTTTAAACTGATCAAGCTGAGACATAAAAATGATGATCGCCAAACCGTTTACAAAGCCAAAGATTACAGGGTGTGGAACGAGCCTCATCAGTTTTCCCAATTTGAGAGCACCGGCAGTAACCTGAAGTAAACCAGCGAGAATTACAGTGGCAAAAATATATTCAACACCATGAGATTGAGCCAGTACCACCAAGACCACAGCTACTGCACCTGTCGCACCAGAAATCATCCCCGGGCGACCTCCCAAAATGGAAGTAACCAATCCCATCATAAAAGCAGCGTATAAACCGGTAAGTGGAGAAAGTCCCGCAATCAATGCGAAAGCTACTGCTTCAGGGATCAAAGCCATTGCAACAGTTAAACCAGACAGGATTTCTGTTCTGTAATTTATAGGTGCCGAAAAATCGAATAAATTTAGAAGCTGTTTCATGAAAACGTTTTTTGCTCTTTACGGCAAAGCACCGCAAGCTGTATTATTTCTGTAAATGATTTTAAATGCCTCTGCTAAGAGGTGGCTGATACTTTTTTGATGAATAAGCAGAAGCCGGATTACTTTTTATCTGAGCCTCAAAAAATAGGCATTTATTTACTGAATAAGTGGATTTGTGACGATTCAAAGTTTAGAATGGATTAATAAATCCGATGGCAGAAGTGGAAGCGATTTTCCTGAGAATAGTTATTGATCCTTTTTGGAATATTCTTCCGTTAGGAGCGTTTATTTCCTTTGTTCTTATGTTAAGTCTGTATAAAATTTGGAAACGGTAGGTGAATTTTGTTCGAAGAACATATTTAAAAAAGGTTAGGAAAGTTTTCTTTTTTAGTTTTCCCCCAAATTATAGAAAAATCTGATTTTTGATATTTGAAACTCATCAAGATCATCATTCCAGTATACAAGTAAGTCAATATATTCATCCTGAACTTCAACTATGTTGATTTTTAATGGATTTGCAAATGTCCTTCTATCGTTAAATTTTAAAAAATATTCATTCCAGTTTTGACCATTATCGGAACTAACTGATACGCTATGCCCTGTATTTGATCTAAAATTCCATTTTAGAATGGCAATTACTTCATCTAAAGTAGATACATCTTGTAATCTTATACCTTTTTCTTCTACTGTTCTTTCAAAAATTTTTTCCCATGTTAAAGCTTTATCGATTGACTGAACAACAAATTCTGAGTCATTATCAAAAATATGTCCATAAATCGTGCCGATACTACTAACAGTAAAGATATCTACGGTTTGACCTTTAGGCCATTGAAGCCAAGTATTACCACCATCAGTAGTAACGAAATTATTATCGCTTCCATTAAACGAAATGTAAACCACATCTCCATCAGTTCGATCTACTAACATAACAGGTAAGGTTGCGCTTCCTAGATTAAAATCTTTTACAATGCTCCAGCTCAAACCTAAATCATTGCTTTTATATAGCCTCCAAACTTCATCTTCTGGCCACTTATTATGAATCCTTAGTCTCAACAATGAATAAATCAAGCCTCTTGATGTATTTGAAAAGCCTAACTGTTGAAAACCTTCGAACTCTTCATTTTCGACTTCTGCATAAGGATAAACTACTTCTCTCCAACTTAATCCATCGTCTTCTGAAATTAAAATGCCTGTGGCTTCTATATCTCCATTATTAGTTAAAAAATTATCGTCGATATAATTCAGAGCAAGAAGATTCTGATCAGCTTCAGATCTAATTAATTGTAAAACTTGAATATCTTGATCGAATAAATCTTTCTCTATCCAAGTATCTCCTCTATTATCAGAAAATAGAAACCTATGGTAAGGTGTTGATTCAGTAGTTATTGAAATTAAAAAATCTGAAGTGTTCTTATTTTCAGTTATTGTATCATAAACCCAACTAACTGCACCATCAGATTCATATACTTTTTTTGCTTCTGAAAAAACTTGAGTAGTATCTGATGCAATTAAACGGTCAGATGAATCGTAGAGACTAGCTATTACTTGCGCTCTCCCTAAACCTATGACTTTCAAATATCCAGAAGTATCAATCTCTGCCACATCAGTATTGTTAATAGACCAAACCAAAGAAAGAAATGTATCGGGGGGATTTATATTCTTAGTTACTTCCAGAGTAAACTCCTCTGTTACAAAGGTCCTTACCGTATCTTCTTGAATTTCAATTGAAGCTGTAATCTGCTCAGGCTTACCCTCTTCTTCCTCTTCTGTTCCAGTAGTACTATCTTTACAATTAATTAAAATAAATACTAAAAGGAATGATATGGTAACTAATCGGCTTTTCATTCTAATAAAATTTTACTTTGAATAGGCTTAAAAATTTTAAAATATAGAGACTTATATTAACTATGCCAACATACGAATACAAAAGAGAAGATGGATCCGTATTTGAAATGATCCAAAAAATGAGTGATAAACCACTAACTGTTTGTCCTACTACCGGACAAAAAGTACGACGTGTTATTTCCGGCGGTGGCGGAGTGGTTTATAAAGGAGAAGGATGGTATGTGACTGATTATAAAAATGGTGGAAAGAAAAATGGTAACGAAACATCTAAAGAAAACTCAGGCTCAGAATCAAAATCAAAACCTGAAAAATCAGAGACTCACACCAAATCAGATAGCTAGTTTTCTTCATATTAATTTTATCTTCTATTCGTTCATTGGCTAAGAATACTTACTCTGAAGTTCTCGTTTCTCTTCAATATTTTGAATCAACTCAACCTCACAATTCTATGGATTTACGATTTACTATTTTTTTGCTGATAAGCCTTGCTTCAATCCTGGCATGTAATCCAAGTACCGGTAATGACGATGAAGGACCTGATACAGATGTGCCCGGATTTACCGATGATACTTTTTTTAAGACGGATGGTCAGGAGATTCTGAACCGTCAGGGAGAACCAGTTGTCATCAAGGGATTTGGTTTAGGTGGATGGTTACTACCCGAGGGCTACATGTTTGGGTTAAATCGTGAAGGCTACACTGCCGCATCAGATATTTATGAAAATGTGGAAGACCTTATTGGTGCTGCTGATGCTAAAGAATGGATTAAGCGTTTCAGAGATAATTACGTCACTGAAGCCGACATCATCCTAATGAAAGAATGGGGAGCTGATCATATCCGTGTTCCTTTCCACTATAATCTATTTTATGATATTGAGCAGGGGGATTTCATCAATGAAGGTTTTCAACGAATGGATCAACTACTTGTTTGGTGTAAGCGGAACCGTATGGATGTAATACTGGATATGCATGCAGCTCCAGGTGCCCAAAGTGAAGGGGACATTTCTGATAGTGACGGGACTGCCCGTTTCTGGACTGAAAGTGAAACCTACTGGCCTATCACAATAGAGATCTGGGAAGAAATCGCACGCCGCTATAAAGACGAAACCATTATTATTGGTTATGATCTATTGAACGAACCTGTAACCCCTGAACCTTATGGCAGCCAGGATCTGGCACGTTTCTATTCTGAGATTATACCTGCTGTTCGTGCTGTTGATAAAAACCATATACTATTTATTGAAGGTAATTATTATGCCACTACCTTCGATTTTCTGACCCCTCCCATGGACGACAACATGGTGTATGCGTTTCATAAATACTGGAATGAAACTGATCAGGGTACCATTCAATACTTACTCAATATTCGTGATCAACATGACACTCCGCTTTGGCTGGGAGAATCAGGAGAGAACTCTAATCCATGGTTTTATGAAACCACTCGTTTAGTGGAAGGATTAAATATCGGATGGAACTGGTGGACTCATAAAAAGTTGGAAACCATCACTTCTCCACTTTCTTCACCCACGAATCCTAATTATGAAAAAGTTAAAGAGTATTGGAATGGAAATGGTTCCAGACCTACCGCACAAGAGGCAAAAGATGGTTTATTTCAAATGGCCGAAGATCTTAAACTGGAAAATAATGTTTTTCGCCCCGATGTTGTAGCTTCACTTTTTTCTCCTTCTTTCGGAAGTAGCAATGTACCTTATACCGAGCTTGAAATTCCCGGTGACATTCCTGCTGCTCATTATGATATCGGAATGAACGGCGTCTCTTATTATGATACAGAATATAAAAGAGTGAGCAGTGATGATGAGCAAAACACTGGAAATGTGGGCTGGGAATTCCGAAATGATGGCGTTGATATACAGACTACTGAAGATCCAATCACAGAATATAATGTTGGCTGGCTGGATGAAGGCGAGTGGATGGAATATACAGTGAATGTGACCGCAGGAACTTATGATATGATTGCGCGAGTAGCCGCACCTGGTACCGGTGGCAGAATTGGTATATATATAGATGGTCTTCCCATTTCAAATGAACCAAGTGTACCTAATACAGGTGGATTTCAGTCCTGGCAAAGCCTGAATTTAGGATCCTACGATTTTAAAGAAGGAACTTACACCTTCCGTGTTGTAGCGATTAATGGGGGCTTTAATTTAAGTATGATCAGGTTCAGAGAATAGTTTAAACTTACGATTTGTACTTTTTGTAAGTACATTCCTACATGGAAACTACACACTCCCCGGCATATAATAAGGCACTTGACCAGTTTGTAAAGCTTTGGGGCGATATGGCCTCTGCCTGGGGTATCAATAAAACGATGTCCCAGATTCATGCCCTTCTTTATGCTGAATCCAATCCACTTGACACCGATACCATCATGGATAAGCTGGATATCAGTCGGGGTAATGCGAATATGAATTTAAGGCGTTTGCTTGATTGGGAGCTGATCCATAAAGTTCAATTCAAAGGGGACCGAAAGGATTATTATTCCGCAGAAACAGATGTCTGGAAAATTGTATCTACCATTATTCGTGAACGTCAACAACGCGAAATCGCTCCCATTCGGGCAGAGCTCCAGGAATGTATCAAAACGTTGGAAGCAGGAGGTTTAAATGATGAGGAAAGTAAAGAGTTTAAACAGCGGATTGAGAACTACAACGATTTCCTCGAAATGTTTGAACGTTTTACGGATGCATTGCTCCCCTACATCAACAAAAAGAATCTTGGATTCTTAAAACAACTCATCAAATTGGTTGAAGTAAAAGAGTCTATAAAAGGAAAACTGGGTTCCGGTGAGTAAGTCGCACCGACACATCGGTAACGATGCAGAAGATTTAGCTTGTGAGTTTCTTGAACAAAAAGGATGGGAGATTCTGGATCGCAACTATTATTCCGGACATTCTGAAATCGACATCATTGCTAAAGATGGAATGTTTACTGTTTTTCTGGAAGTTAAAATGCGATCAAGCACTCAGTTTGGTCAACCTTTTGAGCAGGTTACCGAAGCAAAAGTGGAGCACATATTTAAAGCCGCAGAAGCATGGACTATTGAGCACGGCCTTCAAAATTCACCTATGCGATTTGATGTAATCGGTATTCTTAAGCTTAAAAATAAAGAACCGAAAATAAATCATATCCCCGATGCCTACCGGTAAATTCTCATGGCAATTGATCCCGGGAATGCAGAATTTATTTTAATGGCGACCACTCTTTCTTTTATTGAATATATCCGAAGCATACTGGCCATTTTGCTGTTTATGATCATCTTGCTAATCGCTTCTGTATTAATCATGATCATTGCGATTCTGACGTGGGGTAAGGCCACAAACTGGATTGTTAAAACCTTTCCCCGTTACATGGCATATCCGGTTCTTTATATGCTTGGAATCAAATTTAAAGTTATTGATAAACGCAGGGAAAACACTCCACCAGCAATCTATATTTTCAACCACTCCTCCACACTGGACATCCCTGCATTTCTGGCTTTAGGACTTGAACGTTTCAGGGTAGTTGCCAAATGGGAACTTCAATATATCCCGTTCTTTTTTATAATTGGTCGATTAACGGGACAAGTATTTATTAAGCGAAAAAATAGTGAGAAAGCCATTGCCACTCTTTTAAAAACCTATGATCGTCTTCGAACACATAACCTGAATCTTGTAATCGCGCCGGAAGGTTCACGAAAGCATGAAGGTGTAATTGGTCCGTTTAAAAAAGGAGCCTTCAGGATGGCTATCGATTTGGGATACCCTATTGTACCCATCTACTTTGATGGAAATGACAAACTGAGCATGGGTGGCTCACTCTTTACAAAATCCGGAGAGATTGATGCCTATATCCATCCTCCGGTTGATACCTCTAGCTGGAAACTAGAAACCATTGAAGATCACATAGCCGAGGTTAGGGGAATGTATCTGAACTGGGCCGGTGTTGAAGGGTAATTACGGAAGACTAACAGGCATCATAGAATGACACAGTCATCCTGAGGATACCTCCGAAGGATTTAGCAGATTGCCCTACTATGATTCTTCCTCTCGCTCAAAATTACAACTTAGTTAACACTAACTTAAAGGCTCCAGGTACTGAACACTAAAATACTCGTTTTCATCCTTCCATACCTTCACCACTTTAAACCATGATGAGACGATTTCTTCAAACTCTTCCAATGAGTATTTATGGGAATTTTCGGTGTGGATATACTCTCCTTCCATCACGTTAAAAACCTCTCCATCTACATTAATCTGATGATCTTTTTTTGCAATCAAACGCATTTCAATTTGCCCGGGATCTTCCACCCAAACGGATCGATGCTCGAATAAATCTGGATTAAAGTCAGAGTCAATTTCGCGGTTCAAATGTAGCAGCATATTTTTGTTGAACTCAGCGGTAATTCCCTTTGAATCATTGTAAGCAGCTTCCAGAACATGGATATCTTTTTTGAGGTCTACGCCTATCAGCATCCCTCCTTCTCTACCTATAATATCAGATATAACTTCAAAAAAACGCTCAACGGTTTCCCGTTTGAAATTTCCAATCGTTGATCCAGGGAAAAAAACAATTTTTCTGCCCTTTGAGTAAATTTCTGGCAAAATAAAAGGTCTTGTATAATCTGCTACAAGCGGCTGAATATCAATAGATGGATATTCCTCCCGCAAATCTTCCGCAACTTTATTCAGATAATCTCCCGAAATATCGATAGGAATATAACAGCAGATAGAATCTAACCCAGAAAGAAGAATACGGGTCTTTTCACTACTTCCGCTTCCTGGTTCAATCAATTGTACTTTATCTCCTATGTAAGAAGACATTTCATCCAGATTCTCAGAAAGAATTTTGCGCTCAGTTCGTGTCGGATAGTACTCCTCCAGCTCTGTGATTTTATCAAATAATTCAGAGCCCCTGTGATCATAAAAGTACTTGCTTGGCAGTGACTTTTGCTCGAGACTCATTCCATGCAACACTTCCTGCAACATAGTTTCCTGTGGACTTAATACATTACTCATCTACCAGTATTATCGGGCTAAACGAATTCCACTGAACTGCCAGCGGGCATCAGCATGAAAGAAATTACGATAGGTTTTTCGGATGTGAGACTTTGAAGTGGCACATGAGCCTCCTCTTAATACATATTGATTGGCCATAAACTTTCCATTGTATTCACCCAAAGCGCCTGGCAACGGTTTGTAATTCGGATAGGGAGAATATCCACTCATCGTCCACTCCCATGCATCTCCGTACATTTGTTTAAGCTCCTTTTTTGGGGATGCAGCCACCGGATGAAAATGATCTTCATCAACAAAATTACCCTCAATTTCCAGACTTCCACAAGCATGTTCCCACTCCTGCTCGGTTGGGAGTCGACAACCTTTCCAGCGAGCATAAGCGTCTGCTTCGTAATAACTGATATGAGTTACCGGCTCATTGGGACCAACCTTTCGTGCACCGGAAAGCGTAAACTGCATCCATTCCCCATCACGCTTGAACCAATATAAGGGAGCCTTCCATTCTTCCCGTTGTACCTTAGACCATCCTTCATCCAGCCAATAAGGTGAATACTCATATCCTCCGGATTCCATGAATTCCAAATACTCACCATTTGTAACCAGGCGATCTGCCAGCTCAAAATCCTGAACAAATGTTCTGTGGAGAGGATGTTCATTGTCATAGGTAAACTCATTGCCTTTATTACCCACTTCAATCAATCCTTCTTCAAAGGCAATCCAGTTGATAGCACTCACTGGTTCATTTTTCATACCTTTTAATTCTCTGTATACCGGAAGTAAGGGATTCTGAGCTAGTAGAAATTTCAAATCTGTAAGAATTAATTCCTGATGCTGTTGCTCATGGTGATTCCCAATTTCAATAACAGAAGCTGCCTCAGACCAGGTTTCCTCATCACTATTATTGATGAAGGTTTCCATCTGTTCATTTACATAATCACGATATTCGAATACTTCCTTTACCGTTGGACGGGATAACAATCCTCTTTTGGCGCGAGTGAAAGGAACCCCGGTTTGTAAATAATAGGAATTAAAAAAATACGCATACTGTGGATGAAGGCTTTTAAAATCAGGTTGAAATTTCCCCAATACAAAAGTCTCAAAAAACCAGCTTGTGTGAGCCAGATGCCATTTAGCGGGACTCGCATTTTCCATTGGCTGGATTACAAAATCCTCTGTTTCCAAAGGGTCAACCAGATAATGTGTAAAGTCTCTTACTTTCTGAAACTGTGTTAGAATAGTTTCTTTAGAAAGTCTTTCAGGGATAATTTTTTCAGCAATACTCATACACTAAGCTATTCAATAATAATATACGGGCTTAATGTACCGAATGGATTGGAAAGGAAAAATCACATTTATATAAAACCTGAAGTGGTAGTGATTAAAGCTGATAAATTATATGCGCTTATTTATCCCGGTAGAAATAGATTTTTTTATTAGCAGTGTCTCTCCGGCTTTTCACCGAAAATTTCTTCTGTCTGCAAAACTGATACACCGCTGTTCGCATTGAGTTCATCGCCTTATCATTCGCATAAGGCACTTCTATTGCTTGTCCGCCAGGCTTTAGTTTTTCTACAGCCTCCAACAATGGACGGAATTTAGACGCCCTTTTTTTCGAAGATTTTACGACTGATCGTTTGACAAATTTTATATCCACAATGCAATAATTAATATAATAATTATATATTCAACTAATAGAAGTTATAATAAATTTCAGGTTTTTTGTATTAGTAAACCTTCATAAAGATTTTATAACAATTGCCGGATACATAAACCTTTTGTGTTTTTCTGTTGGATAAAATCAAATTCTCGAATGTATTCGAATTTCTTATGTTTAAAGAAATCCTTCATTAGCTTAATCTTTAGTGCTTTTATGAGAATAATCCTCTTGACTCTTCTGATCTCTTTTCTTTTGCAAGAAACCTCTTTCTCTCAAGTAGTCCATAGAGATGATTTAGAAAATTTTGTTGGTATTTTAAAAACTTCCCCACCAGATCGGCCCAGAGATTTGCATCGAGATAGTACTTATATCCGAAATGAACCCTTAGAAAACAAGTTCACTGATTTTTTTTCAGAAGACCCGGGTAATTTGGATGAGTTATACCCGAGACTCGATGAGGAAGGAAGAATAAACTCCAGGCTAACCCTTGGTAATAGCTATTCGCATTTCAGAACACTACGATTTTATAATGGTCAAACAATGCTTGTTCTGTTAAAAAATGATCAGTTTGAAAGTGGAACATATTATCTGACCTCATGGAAAATTTTTGGGGATAGCCTTCAATTCCAAAAACTTTACCAAAAACCGTTAGGTGTCGGAATTGGAAGCATGAGAATAGACCCAAACTATGGGCGAGACTCAAAACGAAATACTTTGTTCGTACTGCAGAAAATAACTCCTGGTGGAGGATCCGATTATGGTTCCTATCATCTTTTCCAGCTAACCAGATACGGTGATTTCCACGAACTACTTGAGAGAACCTATTTCACAGACATGCAAGGTACCTCAGGAAAAGAAAAAGTCGTTATGTACAAATTTTTGATAGGGACCGACTTTCTACTTCAGGAATACTGGTATGATATCATTCAGAAACCAGATACTATAAGCAGATATTCAAGAGCCATAATAGAAAGGACCTTGACAGATTCAAAACTAGAACTTATTGACCTGACAAAACTTGTAGTCACTGAATACTAAATAGTTGAAATAAAAAAAGCCATCCGAGAGTTCGAATGGCTTTGAATTTTATGTGGGCGATGAGGGACTCGAACCCCCGACCCCCTCGGTGTAAACGAGGTGCTCTGAACCAACTGAGCTAATCGCCCTCAGAAGGGCGACAAATATATGAACATTTATAACTCAGACAAAGAAAATTCTAAGCTTTTATTGATTATTTGGTTAACACTGTTAACTTAGCCCTGATGAATAATTTAATTGAAGTATGAAAACCAACAGACAATATCCTTTTAATGCCGTTTTAGTTGATGGAGCCAGAATTCCGTTTTTAAAATCGGGAACTGAATACAACGATCTAATGGCATACGATCTGGGACGTATGGCTATTCAGGGATTACTTTCCAGAAATCCAATTGATCCAGTTTCTATTGACCGAGTGATAATGGGTAATGTAGTCCAGGAAGTGCGTACCAGTAATGTGGCACGGGAAAGTGCATTGGGCGCCGGAATTCCGAATACAGTTCCTGCTTTTACCACCGCTATGGCTTGTATCTCATCAAACCAGGCAATTACTAGTGGAGTTGACTTAATCCGATCCGGGCAGGCTAAGATTGTTCTGGCATCAGGAACCGAAACGATGTCGGATATTCCCATTCGGTTCAAAAAGAAATTTCGTCAGAATGTACTGGCTGCCCGTAAATACAAATCTCCACTGGAGTTTCTGAAGTTTTTCAAAGGATTGGGCTTTAAGGATTTCCTACCTGAACTCCCTGCAATAGCTGAGTTTTCGACCGGTGAAACCATGGGACAGAGCGCTGATCGTATGGCGGCCCGGTTCGGGGTTTCCCGGGAAGATCAGGATGAATTTGCGATGCGCTCCCATCACCTTGCTGCAAAAGCTACCAAAGAAGGCTTACTGGATGAAGAATTAATCCCCGCTAAAGTACCTCCCAAATTTGAAGTAGTGGAACATGACAATGGCTTCCGCGAGGATACTTCGATGGATAAGCTCGCTAAACTTCGCCCTGCTTTCATCAAACCCCATGGAACAATAACCGCGGGAAATGCTTCTTTCTTAACTGATGGTGCTTCTGCTTGTTTGGTGATGGAAGAACAAACTGCTCTTTCGCTTGGGTTAAGTCCAAAAGCGTATGTAAGAGAATATAACTTTGTATCTCAGGATCCAGGAGATGAACTCTTACTTGGACCGGCTTATGCTACTCCAAAAGTACTGGACACAATGGAGCTCGCTTTAGAAGACATCGATGTGTTTGAACTCCATGAGGCTTTTGCAGGACAGGTACTTTCGGTTTTGAATGCGTTGGATTCTGATGAATTCGCAAAGAAATCATTAAATCGTGATAAAAAAGTCGGACAAATCCCGATGGATAAGCTAAACACATTAGGAGGTTCTCTTTCTTTAGGGCATCCGTTTGGTGCCACGGGCGTCCGGCTTGTCACGACTGCAGCCAACCGATTGATTCGTGAGGATGGAAAATATGCCTTGGTGAGTGCCTGCGCAGCCGGTGGACAGGGACATGCTGTTATTCTGGAGAGATATGAAAACTGACCAACCAATTCTTGCTTCTACTGAGAGTCCCCTCTTGAGAGGGGATTTAGGGGTGTGTAAAGTCATTCCTCCTTTGAAGGAGGTGGCTTTGCAGTCCCGAAAACTTTCGGGACAAAAAGACGGAGGATGTCTACCCGAAGTCCGAATCCTGAAACATCCCTCAACAAATCACCTGAACAATGATTTTGATCTCCCTTCAAAAGGAGATTTTTGGAAGCTATATTTTAACTACTTGCAATGAGCTACATAAACATCACTACAAAAGAATCTGTTGCCATACTTACACTGGATAAACCCGGTGAAAAAGTGAATACGCTGGATGAGTCTATGATGGCTCAGTTTGAGGAATTTTTGAATCAGCTTGAATCTGATGCATCTCTGAAAGGAGCAGTTCTCATCAGTGGAAAAGAAAACAATTTCATTGCCGGTGCAGATATCGAAATGTTCAAAGCACGCGAAACCGATGAAGATCTGGCGCAACTCAGTAAAGATGGTCATGCTATTCTAAATAAGATCGAAGCTTCTACAAAACCGGTTGTTGTAGCTATTCATGGAAGCTGTATGGGCGGTGGATTGGAATTATCACTTGCTTGCGATTACCGCATTGCCACAAATTATTCAAAAACTATTCTGGCACTTCCTGAGGTAAAACTTGGTGTTATTCCCGGAACAGGTGGAACTCAGCGTCTACCCAGAGTAATCGGAATTCAAAAAGCGTTAAGCTATATGTTGACCGGAGGAAATATATACGCGCGAAAAGCTAAAAGTATCGGACTGGTTGATGAACTCACTCACAAGGATGCTCTGGAAGAAGCCGCAATCAAGGCCGTTCATAAGCTTTCCGATTCTGGATCATTCCAACAAAAAGATAAACGCTCATTGGTAGAAAAGGTCCTAGAAGGAAATCCTGTTGGTCGAAACATCATTTTCTCTCAGGCTCGAAAGAAAACACTTGGGCAAACAAAAGGAAATTACCCTGCTCCTATGATGATCATTGATGCCGTAAAGTTCGGATATCAAAAAGGGATCAAAAAGGGATTAGAGAATGAGTCCAGACTTTTTGGAGAAGCGGGGGCGACTTCAGAATCCAGAGCGTTAGTTAACCTCTTCTTTGGAATGACCGATGCCAAGAAAAACCCACTGGAAGATAAAGTACAAAAGGTCAGCACTATTGGCGTGTTGGGTGCCGGACTCATGGGTTCAGGTATTGCTGATGTAAGTATCAACAAAGGTGGATACTCGGTCTTGTTGAAAGATCAAACTCTGGAAGCAGCAGCCAAAGGTGAGAAAGTGATTTGGGATGCGCTTAATCAAAAATCAAAGAAGAGAATCATTACTACTTTTGAGCGTGATCAGATGGCCAGCAAAGTGACCGGTACCGATTCTTATGAAGCATTTGGCAAAGCAAATTTAGTGATTGAAGCTGTTTTTGAAGACCTGGACTTGAAACGAAAGATTCTTGCTCAGATTGAAGACGCTACCGGCGAGAATTGCATTTTCGCATCCAATACCTCCTCCCTTCCCATTTCAGAAATTGCTAAAGGAGCAAAACGTCCTGAAAATATTATCGGGATGCATTACTTCTCACCCGTCCAAAAAATGCCTCTACTTGAAATCATTACTACCCCAAAAACTGCAGAATGGGTCACTGCTACTGCGTATGAAGTTGGGGTAAAGCAGGGCAAAACTGTAATTGTAGTAAATGATGGTCCCGGTTTTTACACTACCCGGATTCTGGCTCCCTATATGAACGAAGCATTGCTACTTTTGGAAGAAGGAGCTTCTATCGAATTCCTGGATAAAATCATGAAGAAATTTGGCTACCCTGTTGGCCCCATGGCTTTGCTTGATGAAGTTGGTATAGATGTTGGAGCTCATGTTGGAGAAACAATGGCTCCGGTCTTTAATGCCCGTGGAGGAAAATCCTCAACCAAAGCACAGGAATTGATGGGTGCAGGATATCTCGGCCGAAAGAACAAAAAGGGCGTCTACACCTACAACGGCAAAAAGAAAGAGCCAAACACCGAGGTTTACTCCTTCTTTGGAGGAAGTTCACGCTCCAATCCCGATGTCGAGACAGCGCAGCAGCGTATGACATTGATGATGGTCAATGAGGCCGCTTACTGTCTTGAAGAAAACATTCTTAAATCTTCTACTGATGGTGATCTTGGCGCCATACTTGGACTTGGCTTTCCACCCTTTACCGGCGGACCGTTTCGATACATAGACCAAATTGGTGTACAAACGATTGTAGATCGCTTGAATGAGTATTCAGAGAAATTCGGACCAAGGTTTAAACCAGCCGGGATTTTGAAAGAGTATGCGAAGGCTGGGAAGAGGTTTTATTGACCTCCTCATCTCCTGCTATTACATATTAAATTTGATTAAAGAGCGTCCCCTCTTGAGAGGGGATTGAGGGGTGTGTCAGTCGTTGATTTGAAAAAAAGTTAAATCAAAGCTGTATGCTTTACAGATCCTGAAATAAGTTCAGGATGACAACGGAAGTAGAAAAGCTGTTCTATAAAACTGGTTACATTGCTCTGCGTTGTAACCTGGTGCTCCGACACAGAGCATCGGAGCGAGATAAAACTTTTCTTAGCTTCTTATACAATATTCTAAACCTTTCATTGAATCATTCTTAATTCTCCATTGGTCTTAAATTTCCCTTATCTTTCCACGCTTAATTAAAATTACAGTTATCTAAATAATCATGCACAATTTTAGCTATTTATTGATGGGCAGCCCTAGTGGAGATGCCAGTGGTGGAATTATCAACCTGGTATTTCTTGGTGGGATTTTCCTCGTATTTTATTTCTTCATTATCCGGCCGCAAAGTCAGCGCCAGAAAGAAATTCAGCGTAAAGTTTCTGAAATGAAAAAAGGCGACAAAGTGGTTACCTCTTCAGGAATCATCGGAATTCTGAATACGATCGAAGACGATTCTGTGTTAGTGGAAGTAGGAAGCAACGTTAAAATCCGTTTCCTTAAAAGCGCGATCACCGATGTGAATCCGAATAAACCTGAAAAGAAAGACAAGTAAGTTGGAAGACATTCGCTTCAATACCATTCCCGAAGCCATTGAGGATATCAGAAATGGCAAAATGATCATCGTAGTAGATGATGAAGACAGAGAGAACGAAGGTGACTTTTTAATGGCCGCCGAAATGGTGTCTACAGAAGCGATCAACTTTATGGTTATGCATGGTCGGGGACTCGTTTGTGCCCCGGTTACCGTGGATGTAGCCAAAAAATTCCATCTTAATAATATGGTGATTGAGGGTGCGGATCCCCACGAAGCCAACTTCACCATTTCAATCGATCACAAGCGTCAAACTACTACCGGAATTTCTGCCGCTGACCGAGCAAATACGATTCGTGAGTTAACAAATGCAGAATCCAAGCCTGGCGATTTTCGCCGCCCTGGTCACGTTTTCCCACTGATTGGAGCTGAAGGCGGAGTTCTTCGTCGAGCAGGTCATACCGAAGCGGCCCTTGATCTGGCCCGATTAGCCGGACTCAAACCCGTGGGCATCATTTGTGAGATTATGCTCGATAATGGAGAAATGGCCCGGGTTCCTGATCTCGCTAAAATGGCGAAGCAATTCGACATGAAATTCATCACCATTAAAGATCTCATTGCCTATCGCAACGAAAATGAGAGCCTGGTTAAAGAAGTGATGGATGTAAACATGCCAACTATGTATGGTGATTTCAATCTTCATGCTTTTGAAGAAACTCTGACTGGTGACATTCATCTTGCACTTACAAAAGGTTCCTGGACCAAAGAAGAGCCGGTATTAACACGGGTTCACTCTTCTGATTTGATTGGGGATATTTTTGGCGCCCGAAATTCTGATACCAGCGAACTTCTCCATCAGGCGATGCTTCAGGTTGAGCGCGAAGGAAAAGGCGTTGTGTTATATATGAACCGAAATCAACGCGGATCTGTGTTGGTAAATCAGTTGAGAACCCTGAAGGCTATGCAGGAAGGTCGTGTCTTTACTACCGAAGAGGAAATTGACAACAACCCAAAGAAAGGCGACTCAAGAGACTACGGGGTTGGAGCTCAGATTTTGCGTTCACTTGGAATCCAAAAATTAAAGCTGCTTACCAATAATCCTGTTAAAAGAATTGGTATCACAAGTTTTGGTCTGGAAATCGTAGATCAGGTTACCTTCGAAGACGATCTGGATATTTTCTCTCCTAAAAAGAAGACTTCGTTGGAAGATTGATGTTTTTCTGGCGCTTTTACACGTCTCAGAATATTGTTTTTTCTAAAAAATAGTGCTTCTTTCAGGGGAACCTTAACCTAGTTGGAGAAACACAATGAAAAAAGCCTTACTCCTCCCCTTGTTTCTTTTTTTAATTTCTGCTATCAGTTTTGCCGGTGACATTGACGGAACCTGGGTCGGGTCGATTGAAGGTCCTCAGGGTAGCCTGGAAATCACTTTTGAATTTAAAACAGATGGAACAACATTAACCGGAACTTCTAATGCCGGAATGGGAGCTATAGATTTCAAAAATGGAATATATAATCCTGAAGATGAGTCCTTCTCTTTTGATGTTGAATTTCAGGGAATGAACATTGGTCATGCAGGAACACTGAAAGACGATGGAACAATCGCTATGACGGTAACCATCATGGATCAGGAAAACGCCATGACGTTGACCAAGAAAGAATAGTTAATCCTTTTCGGAAGAGTCTTCTTCGGTACTACTCTCAGATACCTGAGTGTCTTCGGTTAAAATGCCACCCTCTGCTGTTTCCTCTTCGATTTCCTCATCATGGGGCATCAGTTTTTTCTGGAAGACAAGTAAAGAAATAATAGAAACTGATATAGCTATATCAGCCACATTGAAAATGTAAGGGAACACTGTCCGGTCGAACAGTTCGAGATTGAAGAAAATGAAATCTACTACATAGCCATCGAGTAGTCCACCATATCCTTCAATGTAGCCCATAATCAGTCGATCAGTGATATTTCCAAGCGCCCCTCCAATCACCAATCCCATAAAAATCAGATATCCGATGGGGGCTTTATCAATGGTATATAGCAGGTAAGCGAGTATCCCAATCGTAGCAATTATTGAGATCGAACTGATTACCGGCGTTGAAAATATATCAATGCCCATAGCCATACCGTCATTCTGGGTATAATAGAACGATAACCACCCATCAATGATATCCATCCGATGCAATTCAGGCGAGGTCCGGACGATCCATTTCGTTAATTGGTCGATAGCCACAACAAAGGCGGCTGGCACAAATAAAGCCAGTAGTTTTTTTGAAGTCAAAAGCAGATGCTGTTAACGGCGTTTCAATTTTGCTTCGATGCTCAGCTGTGTATGAGGAACTGCCTCAAGTCTGCCCTTGGAAATTTTCTTTCCGGTTACTTTGCACACTCCATACGTTTTGTTATCGATTCGCTTTATCGCGTCATCCAGATACTTCACAAACTTGCGTGTTCTATTGAACAGCATGTATGTTTTCTCCCGCTCCTGCGCATCTGTACCTGCATCTGCCATATGAAATGAATAGGCTGACTCATCGGATGAATTTTCCATACTTTCGCGCAAACTGCGTTGCAATGTATTCAATTCATCTTCGGCTTCCGTTCTTTTTTTGAGGATGATTTCTCTAAAGTACTCAAGATCCTTATCACTGTAAGGAGAGACGCGCTCACCCTCTTTTTTATCTACTTTCTTAGCCATTTTTTACTTCTTTAGGAATTAACCGTTCTTCTTATGGAAATGGTACACTCGCCGTCACCAATTTCCCAAGTTTTAATAAAATCTGATACTTCAAGTTCCTCCAGCTGAAGTTCTTCCGCCAAGGTTTCTTTCTTGATGTAATCACTCATTGATACCACTGCTTCTTTCAAATCATCAGAAGCAACCACACCCAATACAACCCGGTCTGTAACTTCAAAATCTGCTTCTTTCCGCATATTCTGAACACGGTTCACAAACTCTCGCGCCAGACCTTCCTGGATTAATTCGGTGTTCATTTCAGTGTCAACCGCAACGCTAAGCCCACGCTCAGTTTCTACCTGCCAGCCTTCGAGTCCTGTTCGGATGATTTCAAGACCTTCTTCATCAAGCCTGATGGTTTCCCCATCTTCAAGCTCAATGTCAATATAACCTTGTTGTTCAAAATTACTGATTTCTTCTGTACTAAGCTGACCAACTTTAGCAGCAACTGCTTTCATTTTTGGCCCTAACCTCTTTCCTAATACCGGATAATTTGGCTTCGCACTTTTATGTACGATACCAGAGTCATCATCCACAAACTGAATATCCTTAACGTTAACTTCTTCCAAAATGATATGTTTCACAGAAAGAATAGCCTGACGTTCCCCTTCATCTTTAATTGGTAAAATAATTCTGGAGAGCGGCTGGCGAACATTGATGTCGATTTGATTCCTGATACGAAGCACAATCGAAGAAATCAATCGTGCCATATCCATCTTGTGTTCCAGGTTTTTGAAGATAGCTGTTTCTTCCACAGTTGGGAAGAATGATAAATGCACCGATTCCTCATCCAGCTTCGATACTTCATTCAATCTCTGGTACAACCATTCGCCTACAAAAGGAGCAATCGGGCTAATCAGCTGACTCATACTTTTCAAACATTCATAAAGTGTTTGATAGGCAGCTGTTTTATCCAGTGTAGTTCCTGATTTCCAGAAACGACGCCTGTTTCTACGTACGTACCAGTTACTTAATTCCTCAACAAAAGTCTCCATTTCACGAGCAGCCTTGGTAGGCTCATAGGCCTCGAAATATTCTTCCACCAGCTTAATTGTGGTGTTTAATCTTGAAATAATCCACTGATCGATTTCAGGACGATCCGGAATTGGAATTTGATTTCCAGAGTAGGTGAATCCATCAATATTAGCATACAGTGCAAAGAAAGAATAGGTGTTAATCAGAGTCCCAAAAAACTTCCTTTGTACTTCCTCTAATCCCTGGATACTGAATTTCAGATTTTCCCATGGAGCAGAGTTGCTCATCATGTACCATCGGACAGAATCAGCTCCGTACTTCTCGATCACTTCAAAAGGATCGACTGTATTTCCTTTCGACTTACTCATCTTCTCGCCTTTCTCATCGAGAACAAGTCCGTTAGAAACTACATTTTTGAAGGCAACTTCATCGAAAAGCATAGTTCCTAATGCATGGAGTGTATAGAACCAACCACGTGTCTGGTCTACACCTTCAGCAATAAAATCTGCAGGATAATTGTAGCTGAACTCATGATCATTATCATAAGGATAGTGCCACTGCGCAAAAGGCATTGAACCCGAATCGAACCAGACATCCAACAAATCAGGGATTCTTCGCATGGTTCCTCCATCCGGAGCTTCCCATGTAATTTCATCGATGTATGGGCGGTGTAAATCTATCTCCTCATCCTCAGGAATACCGGCTTTCTCACGGAGCTCATCCATTCCACCGATACATTCTACATATTCAGGGTCTTTATCGCTTTGCCAGATCGGAATTGGCGTTCCCCAATAACGTTGACGTGAAATAGCCCAGTCTACATTATTTTCGAGCCAGGTCCCAAAACGCCCGGATCCCGTACTTTCCGGCTTCCAGTTAATTGTTTTATTTAAATCCACCATCCGTTTTTTAACATCGGTAGTTCTGATAAACCAGGACTCTACCGGGTAACTCATCAAAGGCGTCCCTTTACGCCAATCGAATGGGTAATTGTGAACATAGGTCTCATGACGGAACATCAGGCCTTTTTCTTTGATGGCCCGTGCAATTTCTTTATCGGCTTCTTTAAACCACTGCCCCTCAAACTCAGGAACCTGGGAAGTGAACTTTCCATCACGATCTATTGGATTAAACATCGGTATGTCTGCCTTTTGGCAGGATTCGTAATCATCCGCCCCATAAGCTGGAGCTGTATGTACTACCCCGGTTCCATCATCAATAGTCACGTAATCAGCTGGAATTACTTTCCACGCTGTTGATGGATCATGTTCTTTTTGAGCGTAATCAAAAATTGGCTCGTAGCTTCTTCCCAGTAAACTAAACCCGGTATAATCTTCAATATGGATGAAGTCTTCTCCAAAAACACGCTCTTCACATCCTTTAGCAACAATATAGTTTTCGTTGTTATGGCCCACTTTCACATAGTCCAGATTCGGATTAATGGTAAGTGCCATGTTGGAGATGGTGGTCCATGGTGTGGTAGTCCATGCAAGGAAGAAGGTGTTTTCTTCACCTTTTACCGGAAATTTCACATAAATAGAAGGGTCCTGAGTTTCTTTATATCCAAGACTTACTTCATGAGAGGAGAGTACAGTTCCGCTACCCGGAGAGTACCACTGAATTTTATATCCTTTGTAGACCAAGCCTTTTTCGAAAAGCTTATGCAGCGCCCACCAAACAGACTCTATATATTCATTCTTGAATGTAATGTAGGGATTTTCCTGATCTACCCAATATCCCATTCTCGAAGTAAGATCATCCCACAGATCCTTATATTTGAGAACACTTTCGCGACACTTCGCATTATATTCAGCAACCCCATATTCTTCTACCTGAGAACGTCCTTCCAGACCAAGCGCTTTTTCCACCTCAATTTCTACCGGGAGACCATGTGTATCCCAACCTGCTTTTCGCTCTACTCTGAATCCTTTTAATGTCTTGTATCTGCAGAACAAATCCTTAACAGTACGTCCCATCACATGGTGAATACCCGGCTTACCGTTAGCCGTAGGAGGTCCCTCGAAAAAAGTGAATGGGATACCATCCTCTCTACTCTCGAGACTTTTATTAAAAATCTGATTGTCCTTCCACCAGTTTAAAATCTCAACTTCTGCGTTGGGATAATTAAGCTGCTTTATTTCCTTAAATTTTTTAGCCATAAAAAGTTTTAGTCCGGCGAATCATTGTAAGCCCTAAATATAGTAATTCTTCAAGAAAAGCTTAGGGTTTGTTCGGTTAAAAACTTTCTGGTAACAAATTTAACATATCAATGACTATCCCTGAAAAACTAATATAAAGCCCCTACCTTTAGCAGAACCTCAAATTATTCTTTATGAAAAGCTATCTAAGAGAAATCACAAAAGAAGATCCCTATAAACTCGTGTTCGTTTGTCTGGGTAATATTTGTCGAAGTCCAACCGGGGAAGGAATCTTTATCCACAAAGTGAAACAAGCCAGCTTAGAGTCTTATTTTTATATCGACTCTGCTGGTACTGCTGCCTATCATACAGGAGAAAAAGCAGATCGAAGAAGCCAGGAAACTGCGAACGGACATGGAATTCACTTACCCTCAATAGCACGCCGTTTTGAATATGCTGATCTTGAAGAATTTGATTTAATTCTGGCTATGGATTCGTCCAATTTAACTAATATAAATCAACTGGATCGCAAAGGCCGATTCACCAATAAAGTAAAACTCCTGAGAGAATTTGATCCGAAGCCCGGAAATAAAGAAGTACCAGATCCTTACTATGGAGGTGCGCGTGGTTTTGAAAATGTATTTGAGATGGTAGAACGGAGCTGCCAAACCATATTGGATGAATTGAAGCCCTATATTCAAGATTGAATACTTATCAGTTAATAAGTATCTTCTTTACCAATTAATAAGTTAATTATGGCTTCTACTAAAGAAACAATTGTTTTATTTGGGGATGAACTCATCCGGAAAAAAGGCTACAATGCATTTAGCTATTCAGATATTTCCAAACAGCTAAATGTTAAAAATGCGGCTATTCATTACCATTACCCTACCAAACCCGATCTTGCGGAAGCGGTAGTAGACTTCCACACTGATAGCTTTAATCGCTTTACGGAAAAAGCTTCCACTAAAAATGAAGCCGATCAGATAAAGATGTTCCTGAATTTTTATGCCTCTATACAACTAAGTGGCAAACTTTGCGTAATTGGTTCTTTTGCCAGTGATTGGAACTCAATGGAAGAAGAAGTCCAGAATAAAGTCACTGAATTTACTAATACAGTACTGGAATGGATCACTGAGACATTGGATAAGGGAAAAGAAAAAAATCTTCTTAGCTTTAGTAGTCCTGCAAAAATTGAAGCCATGAAAATCTTAACTAATATGTGCGCCGGAACACAACTTGCACGAATTACCGGCAGTAATGATTTTACGGAGATCAAAAACTCCATACTAAAAGAAATTATACACTAACCTACCTATCAATAAGTATATTTATGAAACGAGTCGTTATTACAGGCCTTGGAGCCATTACACCCATTGGAAATAGCGTTGATGAATTTTGGGACTCCCTAATAAAAGGAAAAAGTGGGGCTGGACCAATCACAAAATTTAATGCAGACCTCTTCAAAACCCAATTTGCCTGTGAACTAAAGAACTTTGAACCCACAGATACCCTGCATAGAAATGAAGTCAGAAAGAATGACTCTTATGTTGTTTATGCACTTTATACCAGCCTACAGGCAATCGAACATTCAAAACTTGATCTTGATAGCATTAATAAAGAAAGAGTTGGAGTAATTTGGGGTACCGGGGTTGGTGGTTTCGAAACATTCGAAGACGAACTCATGGATTATGTGGAGAGAAATAAAGTACCTCGCTTCAGTCCTTATTATATCCCAAAAACAATCCCAAATATGGCTTCAGGGATAGTCGCTATCAAATATGGCTTTATGGGTATTAATCAAACGGTTACTTCTGCCTGCGCTTCGTCAAATAATGCGATTATGGATGCCTTCAATTATATCCGTTTGGGTAAAGCAGATATTTTATTAACCGGAGGCTCTGAAGCTGCAATAACTAACGCATCTGTTGGGGGATTTTCAGCAATGAAAGCACTCTCAACTAATAATGAATCACCGGAAACAGCATCAAGACCTTTTGATACTTCACGTGACGGGTTTGTAATGGGTGAAGGAGCAGGAGCATTAGTTCTCGAAGAATATGAGCATGCTAAAGCACGAGGAGCTAATATCATTTGTGAAGTATTAGGTGCAGCAAGTACAGCCGATGCTTATCATCTTTCTGCAACTCACCCAGAGGGACTTGGGGCCAGAAATGCTATCGAATTAGCACTTGATGAAGCCAACCTCAGCATTACAGATATTGATTATATCAATGCTCACGCAACAAGTACTCCTGTTGGGGATATCAGTGAATTAAAAGCGATTAAAACAGTAATAGGTGACTCTGGTGCAAATCCTGCAATCAGTGGTACTAAATCAATGACCGGACACCTGCTGGGAGCCGCCGGGGCAATTGAAGCTATTGCAGGCATCAAAGCTATGGAGCACAACTTAATTCCCCCAACCATAAATGTAGACGAATTAGACCCCGCTACAGAAGGGTTAGATATTGTTATTAATAAACCTAAAGAACGAGAAGTAAACTATGTAATGAGTGATACTTTTGGTTTTGGCGGACATAATACGATTGTCATTTTTGGAAAGGTTTAAAAGGAATATGAGAATTAGGAATATTTTGGATAGAAATTATTCCTAATTCGTAATTCAACTATTCTCTTAGTGATACCAGAATCGATAAAAGCAACTATTCAGTCTCAGCTCGATGTAACTATAGCTGTAGAAAAACCTGTTTCCGGTGGCGATATCAATCAAGCGGCTAAAATCGAAACAGATTCCCGAGATCGATTCTTTTTAAAATGGAATACTTCCGCTCCGGAGGATATGTTCGAATCTGAAGCTAAAGGTCTCGAACTACTCGATTCTGCACTTACAGATATAATTATCCCTGAAGTGTTTCTAATAGGAGATGATTTTTTATTAATGGAGTTCATCGAAGAATCGAATTCTGGCTCTTCTTTTGATTTTGGAGTTCAACTGGCGAAACTTCATAAAAAAAACAACGAGCTCTTTGGCTTAGATCACTCAAATTACATTGGAAGACTTTCTCAACAGAATAAGTATCATGCCGACTGGCTGGAGTTTTTTATAAGGGAACGGCTTGAGCCACAAGTGAAGATGGCAATTGAATCCGGCAAACTTTCCAAAAACTTAGCTTCTGTTCTCGATCGGGTTACGAACTACACCTACGTTGTTTTTCCTGACGAACCACCTGCTCTTTTACATGGTGATCTTTGGGCAGGTAATTATATGTTTAACCAGGATGAAAAAGCCTGTATTTACGATCCGGCAGTTTATTTTGGTCACCGGGAAATGGATTTGGCAATGACCCAACTTTTTGGTGGTTTTGATGCTGATTTCTATCGTGGCTATAATGAAGAATACCCTTTAGAAAAGGGATTTGAAGAGCGATCTAAACTCTGTAACCTCTACCCAGTCCTTGTTCACGCTAACCTTTTTGGCGGACACTATTTAAGTCAGGCTGAATCTTTGTTAAAAAGATTTTTTTAGGCTTATTAATAAGTCCAAATACATCCAGACGAACCCCTTCTTTTTTCAATTTGATGCCACTTTCTCAATATTCTGTTAACTCATTAAAGTATTGAACTCACTGGCTTCTAATTTGAAGAAACTCATATTCTTTTTTTTTCTTTTATCCTCTTTTTCTGATTCATTCGCTCAGCAAAGTTTACTTAATTCGATCCGAAATACTTCCTCTGATTCTGCCATAATGGAAGATATCAGCTATTTGTCGGATGTATACGGACCAAGGTTTTTAGGAACTCCAAATTACTTTGAGTCACTGATCTACCTAAAAGAGAAACTGGAAAGACTTGGAATCGATGTCCATTTAGAATCTTTTGATAACGGATACAGGGGTTGGGACTTCTCTGATTTCAGTGTAAAAATGACTACACCAAAATATGCACCGGTTCATGCTTACCCTCTAGCATTTACTTCATCAACTTCAGGGGAAATGGAGGGCGAGCTTGTATTTATTAAGAATCTGGATGAGGTGTATTCTCTGAAGGGTAAGCTACATAATAAAATCATTATGCTTGATGCCTTTTATCACCCTGTTCATAGCGTTAGACATCCAATGTCTACTCGTTTAAGTGACCAAACGTTGCTGAAAGCTTCCGAAAACCCCGATCCAAATGATGTAATTATTGGATATCACTCCAGAATTTCTGTCCCGGGTTTATTCAGACAAAGAGACAATCATATAAAAAGAATGACCCGATTCTTTGAGTTTTTCAGAGAAGAAAAGGCTCTTGCAGTAGTTGAACCAAGTGATTATCCCTACGGTATTCTTCATGCTGATGGGAACAGATCTGTACCTTCATTTGTACACAAATCAGATATAAAGCCTATCGCTTCTTTTGTAATTGCGAATGAAGACTTTGGTAGATTGAAGCGACTGCATGAAAAAGGGTTCAATCCAAAACTAAACGTTCAATTGACTTCAACCTTTTATGATGAACCTGAATACCACCAAAATCTTGTTGCTGAAATTGAAGGTTCTGATCCGGTTTTAAAAAATGAATTTGTAATTATTGGGGCTCATCTCGACAGCTGGCATGCAGGAACCGGGGCTGTTGACAATGCCTCTAATTCAGCTGTGTTGATAGAGGTAATGAGAATTCTAAAAGAAATTGGTACTGATTACAAAAGGTCGATACGTTTGATTCTATGGGGTGGAGAAGAACATGTTTTTGCCGGTTCAGAGTTCTATGTAAACAAAAATATAGGTGATATGATAACCGGTGAACCAGGTCCGGACCATCATCGGATATCTGCCTATTTGAACCTTGATAATGGTGCAGGAAAAATCCGTGGTCTGTATTTAATGGGAAATGATGCCATTAAACCCTACTTCTCCGAATACCTTCAACCATTCGAAAATAGTAACACGCTGACTATTCAGAATGCGAATCAAACAGATCATTGGCTACTAGATTATCATAATATTCCTGCATTTCAGTTTATTCAGGACCCTTTAGATTATATATCAGCGGTACATCATACAAATATGGATCGGTATGAGTACATCCCCAAAAAAGATCAAAAGTATAATGCTGAACTAGTTGCCTACCTTGTTTATCAAATTGCAAATGAACATCACTTAATGCCCAGAAAAGAGTACAATTTTATTACACCCAATAAATCCGGAAATGTAACTTTCAGTTTACAAGGTTTTGAAACCGCTACTGAAGTCTCGGTAGTAGGTGACTTCAATAACTGGGATATGTTCAGCCTACCTATGTATAAAACGGAAGATAGCTGGGAAACAAAAATCGATTTACCTACTGGGAAATACTTTTATAAATTTATAGTGGATGGATACTGGACAAGTAACCCTGAGACTCCGGAAAGCCAACTAAAAAAAGATGGGTATGGACATGGAGGATTAACGGTTTTATATGTTGAATAAGGGTTCACTCTAAAGAACCACTATCCTTTCGAGCTTTAAACTCCTTAGGTGTCATTCCGGTTTCTTTCTTGAAATAAGAATTGAATGTCGATTTAGAATTGAATCCTGCTTTCTCTGCAATTGCGACAATGGTTAAGTGCCCCATATCTTTATCAATGAGCAATTGCTTTACTTCTTCCAACCGGTATTCATTTACATAGGAATAGAAGTTTTTTTGAAAGGTTGCGTTAATCAATCCACTTAGTTGTTTGGGCTTCATTTCAAGATGTTCGGCAAGTTTTCTTAGAGTGAGATTCGGATCTGTATAAGGCTTCTCCTCTTCCATTATTTCGTTAATCTTTTCCTTGAATTCCTGTAATTCGGAGGAGTCTACTTTTTTTGAATTGAAGTTTTTGAGAATTAATACTTTTTCATTTCTGAATACTTCAAACCCGATCCAGTACATATAAATACAGAGGGTTACCCAAAGTGAGAAGTAGGTAATGGTCGAGGACTTCATCTCAAAGAAAACTGCATTTATGGTGAGATTGCTAACCCAAACCAATAGTATAGCATAAGTGGCAAAATAGAACTTGGTCAACCATCGAATTTCATTTTTCTTTCTTTCCTGAGTTCCATTCAGGTTCCTGATTTGGTGAATTGAAACAGACATATAAATCACCAGAGAAATAACCCCTCCAAACTGCTCAAGTATAACCCAGTATGGGTCAAAATCAGTGTGAAGGTGGTTTATTCTCGCTTCAGGCGGGGAAAAATACATTATCAGATAATATAAAAATGTTGCCAAACCAGGCATGAAATGAAGCCAATCTGCTTTTTTAAATCTGAAATTATCTTCCAGCAAATTCCGGGAATGAAAATATAAAAGTGGTCCTAATAGCAGCAGAAAAGAGATTGGAATAAATGCGGTTTTTATATCTAATGCCAAGCCATATCCCGTACCATACATTTGAAACTTTAATCCAAAGAGTGACCATACAATGATATACAACACTAAAAAAAATTCAATGGATTTCTTCCTGAAGAAGAAAACAGATATAACCCCCAGAAATATTCCTCCAAACAAGGTTGGGTAAACTACTCTTGAATACAAGGAGGCATGAGTACTACTACCTCGGTACTGTTCCGCTAGAAATTCTTCAAACGCTAGTAATCCCGTCTCTTTTTTCTGAATCAGAGGCATGTTACAGTATTCACAAAAACCTTCTTCAGTATGCTCAATATGATCTCCGGTACATCCGCATGGAGGACAAAAGTAAACCCCGGTTCCTTCAATATTCCGGTCGATGAAATAACCAATGCCTGAAGTCACAACCATTGATATAATCAAAAATGGGAGTATCCATTTCAACATTGTTTTTGAAGAATTGTACATAACTCAGATTTATAAGTCATTTTTATTTTCTGCGACCAATCTACGCCTTATATCTGTATAAGTTGTCCGTTTTGAGCTCTTATATGTTCGAATAGAAGCATCCGCACTTCCAATTTAGAACATAATTTCGCTGGCTTTCGTAACTAGTTTGAAACTTCAAAGAATCAAATCTCATGATAATTAAACTAAAAACCACAATTTCACTAATCCTTTTTTTTCTGCTTAGTTATTCATTTCTGAATGCTCAAACCACCCCATTTAAATCTATAGACTGGCTTAAGGATAATCTGGATCGTGATGATCTGGTCCTCTTCCATGTTGGTCCCGAAGACGAATACAATAACAAGCATATTCCTGGCGCACAACTTGTTGGAAGAGTTGATTACACCTTCAGCTCTGAGGACGAAACTCATGTATATGATCTTCCATCAGTTGAAAAACTTAAAGCTTTTCTTGAATCCAAAGGAGTTAATGATGGAGATACTATTGTCATTTATGTAGGTACCAACTGGGTTTCACCAACTACCCGACTGTATTTTACGCTCGATTATCTGGGACTTGGAGACAATACTTTTCTATTAGATGGAGGGCTTCCACTTTGGGAACATGAAGGCGGAGAACTCACATCCGAAATTGCTGAAGTTTCGAAAGGATCTGTTACTCTTAACCCCAATCCGAATTTTGTGGTCCCGATCAGTTTCGTAAAAGAGAACCTGAATAATAAATCTCTTAATATAGTAGACGCCCGTTCTCCCGTATATTATGAAGGTGTACAAGAAGCGATGGGATCAAAAGGACACATTCCCGGAGCTAAAACCATTCCCTATACCTCTATTGTGAATGATGGGCCAAATGGTTCTTATATCCTAAAATCGAAAGAAGAACTTCAGGATATTTTTGATAAACAAGATCTCAAAAAAGACACTCCTATTGTTCTTTATTGCCATATTGGGCAGCAAGCCACGTTGGTTTACTTTGCTACTAAAATTCTTGGCTACAATGCCCGATTATTTGATGGTTCGATGCATGCGTGGGGACATGACACGGATAATCCACTTGAGGTAAATTAATGTCTTTGTTTTCAAAAGAAGCTGAACCTTACTGGAACCCATATATCTCGGGAATTGGGTTGGGATTGGTCCTATTACTCACCTTCTTAGTAATGGGAAGAGGAATCGGGGCTTCCGGAGCCATGACTTCCGTCGTTGCTACTACTGCAAATGTCATTTCTCCGCACACAACCCAGGCAAATGATTTCTATCAGGGGTATTTAGGAGACGGGACCGTTAGTCCACTCAAAGACTGGCTGGTATTTGAAGTTATTGGAGTGTTGATCGGCGGTTTTCTCTCGGGACTTTTTGCAGGCCGCACAAAAATCAAAGTTGAAAAGGGCTCAGGAATCTCAACGAACCGTAGGTTTCAGTACGCTTTTATTGGTGGGATGATTATGGCTTTTGGCACCAAATTAGCCAGAGGTTGTACCAGCGGTCAGGCTTTAACCGGAGGCGCTTTAATGAATGTAGGAAGCTGGCTATTTATGATTTCTCTTTTTGCAGGTGCATATGCCATGGCATGGTTTGTAAGGAGGTTGTGGATATGAACGGACCTTTTTTTATAAACGGATGGATTGGCGAAGAAGCCAGTCTGATTTTCGCCCTTTTTATTGGAATAGCCTTCGGATTCTTTCTGGAACGCGCCGGACTTGGAAGCGCCAAAAAGCTGGCGGCTCAATTTTACGGCCGAGATATGACCGTCTTCAAAATAATGTTTACCGCCATTATCACAGCTATGATTGGATTGTTTTGGTTTAATCAATTTGGCTGGATGGATTTAGAACTTGTTTATCTAACCCCAACATTTGTCGCACCTCAAATTATTGGTGGTCTGGTTTTCGGGGTAGGTTTTATTGTTGGTGGATATTGTCCCGGTACTTCCTGTGTCGCCGGAGCTACTGGTAGTCTTGATGGATGGATGAACGTGTTAGGTATGCTAACCGGGATTTTAGTTTTTGGTGAGCTCTATCCCTATCTGGAGAACTTCTATAATACCACACCGATGGGAGATATTACCTTCACTGATTACTTTCAGGTTCCGGCAGGAATTATGGTTTTTATTTTGGTGATGGTTGCACTTGCAGGATTCTGGGCTTCTGAAAAAGTTGAAGCGAAAATGGCTAATAAGTTGCCGGAATGAAGTTTTCACTAAATCAAAAACTGGCTCTTTTGGCTTTTATTCTTTCTTCACTTGCTTTGGTTAGTTCTGTTTTTTTTGCAAATAATTCGTCCTTAAAACACCCTTCTGAAGTAGAATTCATCACCGTGCTAGATTTAGCCGAAAGCATCAAAAAAAGAGAAATAATGACTCTTATAGACCTTCGAAGTAAAGAAGACTTCAATCAGTTTCATATCCCTACAGCCATAAATATAACTGCTTCTGAGTTGGAAGATTATAAGTTCGATTCTGAATCCCGACTCATCGTTTATTCGGAGAATGATTCACTTTCCAGAAAGACTTTATCTAATTTGGATAACATAAGATTTGGAAATTCACGATTTGTAAAAGGAGGAGTTCAGGATTGGTATATCCGGGTTCTGTATCCGCGCATGCCTTTAGAAATACCTGAAGAAGATCGAGCCTTGGCAAACAGAGTGAAGAGCTTATCGTCTTATTTTGGAGGAAGATCTCAGTTTGTAGACGATAAAAACACCCTGGGTTACTATAAGGAAACAGAATCAACCCAACCAAAAATTGAAAGTAAACTGGTACGAATGGGATGTTAATTCTCTTCTACTACTGTTTCCTTCCTAATGACTGGTGCCACCTTAGTGGCGAATAACTCAATAGATTTCAGGACTTCTTTATGAGGGATGCTTCCTACTGTCATCTGCATCAAAAAGCGATCATGATTAAAGATCTCATACTGATACATAATTTTATCGATCACTTCCTGGGGACTACCCACAAAATTAGCTCCTTCCAAAGTATTTGATGCGTCAAATTGATTTCGCTGCATTGGTGGCCAGCCTCTTTCTCTGCCAATTTTATCCATCACTTGTTTGAACGCAGGGAACGCAATATCAGAAGCTTGCTGTGAGGTTTCACTTATGAATCCGTGCGAATTAATACTGAGCTTTTGTTTAGGCTGATCATGCTCCGAAGCTCCCCTTGCATGTAAGTCGGCCATTTGTTTGAACTGAGCAGGATATCCGCCAATAATTGCCACTGCCATTGGTAGTCCAAGAGCCCCGGTTATATAGGCTGATTTTGGAGTTCCCCCAACCGCTCTCCAGATTGGAATTTCATCCTGAAAAGCTCTTGGATACACTCCACGATCATTGATAGCTGGTCGGTGTTTACCACTCCAGGTAATGTTTGTTTCCTTTTGAAGCTGGATCAATAACTCCAGTTTTTCTTCAAAAAGTTCTTCATAGTTTTGAAGATCATATCCGAAAAGATGGAATGATTCAATAAAGGAACCACGGCCAACAATAATTTCTGCTCTTCCCTTCGAAAGTAAATCTAGAGTAGAAAATTGCTGATATACCCGAACCGGATCTTCAGATCCCAAAACAGTTACTGCTGTACTAAGTTTTATATTCTTTGTTTTGGCTGCTGCAGCAGCAAGAATCGTTGTTGGGGAAGACGAGACATATTCTTCACGGTGATGTTCTCCAATTGCATAAACATCCAAACCCAACTCATCAGCCAGTTCAATTTCTTCCATTAAGTTTGAAAGACGCTCTGAAGGATGAAGCAATTTCCCGGATGAATCAGGTGTATTTTCAACAAAAGTATAAAGGCCAAGTTCCATTTTAATCAGCTATAAAAATTCATTGGTCATCCTGAATTTGATTCAGGATCTTGTCTGTCATCAAGATTCTGAAATAAATTCGGATTGACCTAATTAGAAATTGTTTCATTAGTAGCATATTCATCATGTCATACAAAAGAATTATCAGCCTGGTTCCAAGTCTAACCGAGCTACTCATTGACTTGGGGCTTGAAGATAAACTTGTTGGCAGGACAAAATTCTGTATTCATCCTGAACAGGAAGTCCTGCTTATTCCTTCCATTGGAGGAACTAAGAATCCAAATATTGAAAAAATTTTAAGCCTTAAGCCTGACCTCATCATCACCAATAAAGAAGAAAACCGAAAGGAAGATGTAGTAGAACTTGCTAAGCATACCGAAGTCATTGTTACAGAAATTGATACTATTGATGATGCTTTAGAATGGATTCTTAAGCTCGCCACAAAGCTGGATAAAGTCTCCGAATCCAAAGTAATGGTTTCAGAAATCAATCAACTTATAAGCCGGAAACCTGCATTAAAACCTATCAAGACAGCCTACTTTATTTGGAAGAATCCATGGATGACTATCGGAAATGACACGTACATTCACGACGTGATGAAGCAATATGGGTTAGTCAATGTATTTCGTAATCAAACAAGATATCCAACAACCAATTTCGATGAATTGTCTGCCATTAATCCGGAACTTATTCTACTTAGTAGTGAACCCTTTCCTTTCAAAGAAAAGCATCTCTCTGAGCTTCAGGAAGTTTGTCCTGATTCAAAGATTGAATTGGTGAACGGGGAATGGTTTAGTTGGTACGGAAGTCGGATGATTCCTGCGTTCAAGGAACTTAATTCATGGAGAGAACAACTCCTCTTTAGCTAAAAAACCGGATCTCTCCGGCTTTTAAATTGCTGATTATTTGTATGCTGGAGGTGCCATATCGTTCGCACGATAATAAGCTACCATTTGTCCACGGTGATGCGAATTGTGCCGTAATGCACCCAGAATTCCTGATGTAAAAGCTCCACTTTCTTCAGCAGCATGAATGATATCAATCATTGCTTCAAATTGTTCGGTAGTGTAGGATATTAGTTCTTCCTTACTCATTCGTTCTTCATCTCCCGGTTCCCAGGCAATAGGTTCACCTTTTAGTTGAGCGTTAAACCATTCGAGGCTGTACGCGATATGAAATGCCTGAGCGCCAAATGTTCTCATTTCATCTCCGGGCTTAAAGGAATATTCATCAGCTGGCATCCCTTCTAACACTTCCAATGTGAAGTCTTTAGCATTAGTTAATTGCTGATCCAGATACTTATAACTCGTTTGTTTATCAGGCATTTCATCCATTGCGCTTACTGTTACTGATACAATAAGTAATGCCAATGCAATTATTGAGTAGTTAATTTTATTCATGATATTTTTGATTTGTTAGATGACCGACTAACTAGTATTGGAAATGTGAATAATTAGATCATTAAATGGAAAAAGAATTTATCTCAATTTGAAAACTTAATTCTCAAAGCTAGAAATAACATCTTTCATCCTGGTTTTAACCTGATCATTACCAAGATTCCCGATACTTCCTTCATGAGTATGTTTCACTTCTTTAGGAGGAGTAAACGATCCAGACTCAATCTCTTTACTTACTTGTAGGTAGGCATCTCTGAACGGAACTCCCTGAACCACCAACTCATTCACAGCTTCAACAGAGAAAATGAGTTTATATTTAGGATCATCCAGAATATCTTCTGTAACTTTGATTTTACTTACTGAATAGTCAGTTATAAATAAACATTCTTTAAGCTCCTCTATAGCAGGGAACAACACCTCTTTCAACATCTGAAAATCTCGATGGTAGCCTGATGTAAGATTCCCTGTCACGGTAGATATGGTTACAGGAAGAGCCTTTAGTACATTCGTTTTGGCTCGAATTAACTCAAAAACATCCGGGTTTTTCTTATGAGGCATTATACTAGAACCCGTAGTGAGTTCATCAGGCAATTTCAGAAAGGCAAAATTCTGGCTGTTATACAAACAAACGTCCGATGCCAGTTTGTTCAAAGTCCCTGCCAGTCCTGCCATCGCAAATGCCATAGTCTGCTCGGCTTTACCTCTGCCCATCTGAGCATATACAACATTGGTATTCATACCGGCAAATCCCAGAAGTTCGGTAGTCAAAGTCCGATTCAAAGGAAAGGAAGAACCATACCCTGCCGCTGACCCTAAAGGATTTTGATTAACGATGGTATGCGCTGCCTGCATCAATACGAGGTCATCTACCAAGCTTTCAGCATACGCGCCAAACCACAACCCGAAACTAGACGGCATTGCGGCCTGGGTATGGGTGTATCCCGGAAGTAAGACTTCTTTATTTGCCTCACTTTGTTCAACTAAACTATTAAACAACTTTTGGGTTAAAAAAGCAATATCCTTGATTTGATCCCGCAGATACAACTTTATATCAACAAGAACCTGATCATTTCTGGATCGGCCCGAATGTACTTTTTTACCTAAATCTCCCAGTTTTCTGGTTAGCATTAATTCGATTTGGGAATGGACGTCTTCAACCCCTTCCTCGATTTTGAACTCACCACTTGCAATGACTTCTTCCTGAATTCGATTCAATTCCTTAACTAAAACTTCGAGCTCATCTTTTTCCAAAAGACCCACAGATTCCAGCATTGTTATATGCGCGATGGTTCCCTGAACATCATATTTAGCCAGTTCCAGATCCAATTCACGATCTTTTCCTACCGTGAATTTTTCAATGAATTCATCTGTATTAATTCCCTTTTCCCACAGTTTTTTTGCCATAATTCTTATTCGTCTTTTCTACGGGTTTGTCCCATTAAATTTCTAACCCATCCAGTAACTTCAGATAGATTTCTATTCCATTTTCGATTTCTTCTAAGTGAATGAATTCATCCGCGGTATGCGATCTTTTGGTATCACCCGGCCCCATTTTTATGCATGGAAATGGCATATGGACCTGATCCGACATTGTTTGCGATCCGTAGGTTTTAATTCCCATCTTTTGTCCTTTTTTCACTACCGTATGATCAGAATCAATACCTGAAGCATTCAAATTTAAAGATCGGGGATTCACTTCACATTCCACATGCTTCTTTATGATATCCACTACCTCAGCGTTTGAATAGTGCTCATTCGGACGGACATCCACCACAAATCTACATTCATCAGGAACTACATTATGCTGTGTTCCTGCTTCAATTTGTGTAACTGTCATATTTATTTTACCAAGTACCTTCGATTGCTTCTCAAACTCAAAGTTCCTGAACCATTCAATATCCTTTACCGCTTTATAAAGAGCATTTTCTCCTTCTCCGCGAGCAGCATGTCCACTTTCTCCATGAGCCAAACAGTCCAAAACGATGAGTCCCCGCTCAGCAATTGCCATATCCATAGAAGTTGGCTCACCAACTACTCCAAGATCTATTTCTCCAAGTTCCTCCAATACAATGGGAACACCATTTTTTCCGGATGACTCTTCCTCTGCCGAAGCCAAAAACAACAGATTAAAAGGCTGCTCTTTCTTTGATAGTTCGATAAACACATGTAATAAACTTACCAGCGGACCACCGGCATCATTGCTTCCTAAACCAATTAACTTACCACCTTCAATAGTCGGAATAAAAGGATCATAACTCCATTTTGATGTCGCCTTTACTGTATCATGATGTGAGTTTAATAACAAAGTTGGTTTTCCGGAATCCTTTTCTCCCACCCAGGCCCACACATTATTCTGCTTTCTACGCGGATTAAAACCATGCTTTTTTAAATACTCAGAAATCAAATCAGCAGTTTTATCCTCTTCCCTGCTGTAAGACTGAATGGAAATGAGTTCTTTAAGCAACTCAATTGCCTGACCTGAAAGTTCTTTGTAGTTGCTCATTGTATTAATCTTGTTCCGGAATTCAATTCATTGAAGGAATCAAATTTCTTAATACTCACTTTTTTTACACCTGCTTTAAGCGCCTGAAAACCTACATCCAGTTTAGGAATCATCCCGTCTTTTATAACATTAATCCCCTTCAGGTGTCGATAAAGCAACAGATTCATTTCTGTAATTAACTGTTCCCCGTTCATCACGCCGGGCATATCAAAACAAAGAATAAGCTCTGTTTGATATATCTGAGATAATGCAATTGCTACATATGATGCAATCGAATCAGCATTAGTATTGAGCAGATTTCCTTTACCGTCGTGCGTCAATGGAGCCAATATGGGAGTAACCCCTACAGCCAGCAAATTTGATAACGATTTAGTTTCTACTTTTTCAATATCTCCTACCCAACCAAAATCGATCGGTTCAGGATCTCTTTTCTTAGATAAAATCAGATTTAAATCCGCGCCGGAAAGTCCTACTGCATTAACTCCTCTGGCCTGAAGTTTTGCAACCAATTTTTTATTAACCAATCCGGCATAGACCATCGTTGCAACATCCAACATTGGCTTACTGGTTACCCTTCTGCCTTCAACCATTGTTGTTTCTATGCCCAGTTTATCAGCGATTTCGGTAGCAATCACTCCACCACCGTGAACCAGGATTTTAGGGCCTTCTACATCGGCAAACTGCTCTAAAAAAAGATCCAGCGTTTTTTCATCTTCAGCTACTTTGCCCCCGATTTTTATGACTTTCAGACTATCCATTACATCGACTCCAGTATTTTCTTCAATACCGTTTGCATAGAAACAATTCGGTTTGCTGCTTCTTCGATCACCAGACTATTCGGGCTATCAATTACGGCATCTTCTACCACCTGATTTCTACGAACCGGAAGACAATGTATAAACTTGGCATTATTGGTGAGTTTCATCTTCTCAGCAGTAATCATCCAGTCCGGATCAGTTGAAATAACTTTACCGTAATCCGTATAGCTACTCCAGTTTTTTGCGTAGATGAAGTCGGCATCTTCAAAGGCTTTCCGCTGATCATATTCGGGCTTCAAATCTCCCATAAATTCAGGCGCAAGATCATAACCTTCCGGGTGGGTAACTGTCAGTTCCACATCAGCAGCTGACATCCATTCTACAAACGAATTTGCTACAGCTTGTGGAAGTGCCTTGGGATGAGGAGCCCACGTTAGCACCACTTTAGGTTTAGCTACTTTCTTATGTTCTTCGATGGTAATCAAATCGGCTAAAGCCTGTAGCGGATGTCCGGTTGAAGATTCCATATTGATTACAGGAACCCCGCAATACTTAACAAATGCTGTAAGTACTTTCTCGGAATAATCTTCGTCACGATCTTTAAGCTCTGCAAAAGCACGGATTGCAATCACATCAAAATAAGCACCAATCAGGGCGGCGGCTTCTTTTACATGCTCAGCAGAATCGCCATTCATGACTACTCCATCTGCAAACTCCAGTTTCCAACTACCGGCATTAATATCGAGCACAACCGCATCAAGCCCAAGATTTTGCGCTGCTCTTTGCGAACTAAGTCTTGTTCGTAAACTGGGATTTAAAAAAAGAAGACAAACCGATTTATTCTTTCCCAACGATTTCCAGGCATAGGGATTTGCTTTAACCTCTTTGGCTTCCTCCAGTAAATCAGAAAGATCAAATGTATCTTTTATACTTAAAAACTGCCTCACTTAAGAGCCTCCTTCAATGCTTTTATAAACTGATCTACTTCTTTTTTTGTGATGTTTAAGGGTGGCAGCAAACGAATGGTGTTTTTGTTGGATGAAGATCCTGTAAACACATGCTGCTCGTACAATAATTTTTTTCTTAGATCGGCTACAGGGAAATCAAATTCAGCTCCCACCATCAAGCCTCTGCCTCTTACCTCCTTAACCTGATCTATTTTTTTAAGTTGCTCAATCAGGTATTCTCCAACCTTTGATGCATTTTGAATGAGCCCTTCATTTTCTATTACCTCCAACACAGCCAAAGCTGCGGCGCAAGCCAGGTGATTCCCACCAAAGGTAGTCCCCAACATTCCAAACTTAGCTTCAAATTTTGGATGAGTGATAATACCACCAACAGGAAAACCGTTTCCCATTCCCTTCGCCATGGTAATAATATCAGGCTGAATGAATGCATGCTGATGAGCAAAGAAACGCCCTGTTCGTCCAAAACCGGATTGTACCTCATCCAGAATCAGCGCTGTGTTGGTTTCATCACATGAATCCCGAAGATGTCTTAAAAAGTCAGTGGTTGGTTCTACAATTCCCCCAACACCCTGAACTCCTTCTATTAGCACACTGCTTACATCTCCTTTTTTGAGCTCCGCTTCAACTCCATCAAAATCCTCGAAAGCAAATCGAACTACATCAGCTCCTTCATTCACCGGAAAAAGGATATTGGGATTATGAGTTGCAGCAACGGCCAACGATGTACGCCCGTGGAAGGCTCCATTAAAGGCAATGACTTTCTTTCGTTGATTATAAGCAGAGGCTACTTTGAGTGCGTTTTCAATAGCCTCGGCGCCGGAGTTGCAAAGGAAGAGATTCCAGTTATAATATCCGCAAACTTCTCCGAGTTTATGTGCAAGATCTTTTTGAATGGTGATGGGCACCGAATTGGAATAAAATCCCAGTTTTCCCAATTGCTCAGTCACTCGTTCCACATAATGCGGATGTCCGTGTCCAATTGAAATCACCGCATGACCACCATAAAAATCCAGATATGCAGTATGCTGTCGATCATAAACCAGGCAGCCGTCAGCTTCCACCGGTTCTACATCAAAAAGAGTGTATACTTCGAATAATTTCATTCTGTAATTCGGTTTATTTTTTCGAAGGAGGCCACAATTCCTTTAATAAGTGCCGAACTCAATCCCTGGTGTTCCATTTCGTTTAAACCAGCAATCGTACAACCCATTGGCGTGGTTACTTTATCAATTTCTTTTTCCGGATGGGCACTTCCCTCAACCAGTAAAGAAGCCGCTCCTCGAGCTGTTTGCATGGCTATTTTCTGAGCTTCCTCTGCCTCAAAACCAAGCTCGATCCCCCCCTGTGTTGCAGCCCGGATATATCTCAGAAAGAAAGCAATTCCACTGGCTGCCAGAACAGTAGCTGCTTTCATTAGTCGTTCTTCAATGATGAGCGTTTCTCCCAATGACTTGAACATCTCTTCCACTTTTGTGAGATGATCTCCAGCAAGCTTATTTCCACAGATGCAGGTCATAGATTCTGAAATAGCTGCAGCTGTATTTGGCATGGCTCTTATTATCGCAAACTCGTCTTTCAGATAACTCTGAATCTCATCCAGGGATACACCTGTTATCGTTGAAACCAGTACATGTTTATTGACATCAAGCTCTGATTCAATTCCTTTCAGAACGGCTCCCAGTTGCTTAGGCTGTACGCAAAGGAAAATAAAGGTCGCTCTGGATACTGCTTCTTTGTTGTCTGAAGTTGTTTGGAATCCCTGCTCTTTCAGGTGGTCTAATCGGGACAAATGACGGCGAGTTAATGTGATATTCTCTGCACCAAAATTTCCTGCAAAACCTTTGGCTATTGCTTCGCCCAGATTTCCCGTTCCTAAAATGGTTATGTGTTCGTTAGTACTCATAATTAAAATGCTGAAGATTTAAGATTAAGTCCGGTAGTTTCTTCCAGCCCGAACATCAAATTCATGTTTTGTATAGCCTGACCTGAGGCTCCTTTAATCAGATTGTCAATCACTCCAATGATCACGAGCTGATCACCTTCCTTTTTGATATGAAGAATGGCTTTATTTGTATTTACTACCCGTTTTACATCCGGCTCCTTTTCGGAAAGGTGAACAAAGGGATGCTTTGAGTAATAATCATCGTATAATTTTTTTATGCTGGATTCATCGGCATCAAGTTTTAAGTAACTCGCAGCTAAAATTCCTCGGGTAAATGCTCCTCGCATAGGAATAAAAAAGATATTCTCATCAAACCCATTCTGGAGCTGATGAAGACTTTGCTTTATTTCGGCCAGATGTTGATGGGTAAACACTTTGTATACTGAAGCATTATTGCTTCTCCAACTGAAGTGTGTGGTTGATGAAGGATTTTGCCCGGCCCCTGTACTTCCCGTTATCGCAGTTACATGCACTGCTTCATCTAATAATCCAGATGAAGCCAGTGGTAATAAACTTAATTGAATACAAGTCGCAAAGCATCCGGGATTTGCAATATTTTCTGCTGATTTGATTCCCTCACGATTCAATTCCGGCAATCCATATACAAAGTCATGAGAAGTATCTTTCAGGCGATAATCAGAACTAAGGTCTATAATCTTTGCCCCGGATGGAATGACATCACTTTCAACAATCCCTTTAGACTTTCCGTGACCAGAGCATAGAAAAACTACATCTAAATCCTGATCCAGTTTATCGGAGAATACTAAACTCGTTTCACATTCAAGGTCAGGATGGGCAACGAAAACCGGCTCTCCGGAATGACTCCAACTCATCACAGAAACTATTTTTGCTTCAGGGTGATGGATTAAAATTCTCAATAACTCTCCCGCTGTATAACCTGCTCCTCCTATGATTCCAACATTAATCATCCTGAATTCCTCTTTGTATTAATGTGGCATTACTTAGAATTTTGGTGAAGCCCTTCACATCCTCGCCACTCCATCCCTGATTCATTTCACCGTACTGACCGAATTTTGAAGCCATTAAATCGAACTTCGACTCAATACCTTGTAATTCAAATCTCTTAGGTTCCAGTTTTACAAAAACCTTTCCGGTCACTTTCTCCTGTGTGTTTTCCAGGAAGGTTTCAATATCGCGCATCACCGGATCCAGAAACTGACCTTCATGCATTAGCATCCCATAGAACTCCCCAAGCTGGTCTTTCCAGTACAACTGCCATTTTCCAAGAACGTGCTTTTCAAGCAAGCGATGCGATTCAATAATGATGAGTGGCGCCGCAGCTTCGAATCCTACCCGACCTTTAATTCCGATTATCGTATCTCCAACATGGATATCTCTCCCTATTCCATATGGAGCCGCGATTTCATTAAGTTTTTTGATAACCTCTACCGGAGTTAATGATTCATTGTTGATGGTTATTGGTTCTCCCTGCTTAAAACCAATCTCAACCACTAACTCTTCACTGTTAACTAGTTCAGTTGGCCATGCTTCTTCCGGAAGATTTTTATGAGATGTCAATGTTTCTGCACCTCCAACCGAAGTTCCCCACAATCCCTGATTAATAGAATATTTCGCCTTTGCCCATTCCTTATCGATGCCGTGACTTTTCAGATATTCAACTTCCTCTTCACGACTCAGTTTTTGATCGCGAATTGGTGTTATAATTTCCATTTCAGGAGCAAGCACATTAAAAACTAAGTCAAAGCGAACCTGATCATTTCCTGCACCGGTGCTTCCATGTGCTATAGCATCAGCATCTATTTCTTTGGCATACTCTGCAATAGCAATCGCCTGAAATACTCTTTCTGCGCTTACCGAAAGTGGATAGGTATGATTCTTCAGAACATTACCTGCAATCAAATGTTTGATTCCCTTTTGATAGAACTCTTCTTCCATATCTATGCATACATGATGTTCAATCCCTAAATCAGTTGCTTTCTTAGCGAGCTCTTTTTGTTCTGCTTCATCAAATCCACCGGTATTCACGGCTGCCGTCCAGACTTCATAACCTTTGTCTTTGGCTAAGTGAATGGCACAATAACTGGTATCAAGTCCTCCACTGAATGCTAGTAATACTTTCTTCATGACAATAAAATTTTGGCGTTATTCAGCGCTTTCATAAACGCCTGTTTTTTTAACTGAACCCAACGGTAGAACTTATTGATATTTTGTTCACGCTGAGGCTTTGAGTTTTTATTTGGCTTGTTGGGGTCGAACAGCATTCCTGTACACAAGCAGTTTTTTCGTTCGTTTCGGGTAAGAATATCGTAATTAGGGCAACTTTGGCATCCTTTCCAGAACGTATCATCCTGAGTGAGTTCAGAGAAAGTCACCGGTCGATATCCCAGATCAGAATTGATTTTCATTACAGGAAGACTGGTAGTGATTCCAAATAATTTTGACCCAGGATATTTCTTTTGAGATAGCTCAAAAGCTTTTGCTTTGATTCTTTTGGCGAGGCCTTGTCCACGATAATCCCAATGAACAATGAGTCCCGAATTCGCCACATATTTCTTTTCTTCCCAAATTTCGATGTAACAAAAACCTGCTAGTTGATTCCCATCCAAAGCAATTACAGCATTACCATTCTGCATTTTTGTTTTGATATACTCAGGATCACGCTTAGCAATACCGGTACCGCGCTGTTTTGCAGCCGCTTCAATCAGTTTACAAATGGCTTTTGCATAGCCTAAATGAGCAGAAGTTGCATAGTGAATAATAACGGACATGATGTTGAGTGTGTGAGTATGCTGAATATACAGCAGTTAGCATTAGAATTGAGAAAAAGGTAGGCGCCATCCAAAAAATAAAAGGATGACTTATGTATAGCTTTACCGCCGCCGCGGAATCCGGGGGGTATGTAATACGTCAATTCTATGTGCAAGAGTGATTTGCATGGCTAAAAGAAAAGGAAATGATTTTTTAAATCCAATATATGAGTAGAAAATTTTTCTCAATAGAAACTTTTCATAATAATAGTATTTTAACTCAAATTCTGTTAACTACAAATAAATCAAGTGCATGAAAATACGTCTTTGCATATCATTAATTATTACTTTTATTTTAACAATTGATCTAAGCCTACTTGCTCAGGACCAAATCAAAATGAGAGACGGAACTTTGATTGAAGGAAGGGTCACTTATAGCACAAACAATTATAATGATCTTATTAAAGTAAATGATCAAGAATTAGATGCTGAAGAGATAGACAGGATTATTTTTGGAAGCGGTGTCGAGTTAATTTCTGAAGAAATTTCATACTATAATACTGATGAAAACATTGAAATATCTAAGTTTGTAATGTTAGAAATTGTTCTGGACGGTGATGCTCAATTATATAGTTATAAAGGGTCTAATTTTGACTTCGCTTTAAAAGTAAATGGAAAAATTAATGCATTACAACAGCTACCACCTAATACAGAAACTGAGCAAGTTCAAACTTATAAAATTGTATTGTTAGTAAATCTTGAGCAATGTGCACCTCGAGCTGAGATATTTAACACCTTATATTCCCGAAATTCGTTTATCAACTTAGTTAATAGTTACAATAAATGTAAGAATGGAGATTATCAGCCTTATGAAATGGCTGAAGAAAAAACCCGAATCTTTTTTACTGGGTTTTCAGTTGGACTTAATCATGCTATGAATGATTTATTATTACCCTTAGCAGATAAAGTTAATGGGAATCCTTCATTAATTGGAAGAGTTGATCAAAGTGGAGTTTCATCCAATAATTTATTGCTTAGTTTTTTCGTAAAAAGAAATATTTTAACCTCTAGACTATTCTATTTCAGACTTGGTTTGAATTACCGACGCTATAATTTCAGTATCACATCTTTTGATTCTGATGTTGAAGTAGAAGATCTAAAAACTAATGAGATAGATTTTAACTTTGGACTAAGTTTGAAACCATTTATAACAAAAAAAATATCTCCTGAAATAAGCACTGGTTTATTATATAGCAGTTTTGTCCATAATAAAAATATATACCATAATGTTTCACAGGATTACCCTGCTATCCCAAGCAATTATATAGGTAATGCTGGTATTGATTATTTTCTTGAGCTAAGTATTTATTATAAATTGGTGTCTAACGTACAGTTATTTTTCTCAGGAAGTTATTTATTCAGAACTGGAGAAGGAATGATTTCTAGGAATGGAGGCATCTTCTATTTTGACGAAGACCTTTACAATAATTACACCCTATCTATTGGAATTTCACTAGAAAGTATTCAATCTGGAATTTATTAACCTCACATTGACTACTTTCGATTTTATTTTACAGCAAAGTTATTTGAACATTTTCATAATTAAATTTAAAAAATGGCCAATTAGACTAGCTACGTTTTTAATTCTCTTCCCTATAAACGTTCATTCACAAGACATTCTTGAAACTCTAGATGGGGAAATACTTCAAGGAAAAGCTACGATTAATTATCAAGAATTGAATGACACTGTCATTATAGATGGAGTTTCACTGGATGCCAAAGAGATAATGACCCTTAAAACTGAAGATGGAAGAGCTTTTATTCCAATCAAACTAACTTTCTTCAATAAAAAAGACCAAAAAGAATCCCAAAAAGTAGCCATGGTGTCCTATGTAGTAAACGGGACTGCAAGCCTGATGAGTTATGAAGGTGACTTTTTTAGCTATGCTTTAATCAATGGTAATCAGGTTTCTGTATTACAGAATGTTATCTCCAACGATAATACATATGAAGTACAAAATTACCGTTTTGTTTTGTTGCAATCATTTCAAGAATGTGTTTCGAGAAGAGAAATATTCCAGGCCGAGTTTGAAGAAAAGACTTTAATTAATCTGACCAAACAATTTAACAATTGTAAGTCAAATAAGTTTTTGGCATTTAAGGGCCGTAACGGAAAATTTCGCTACAACGCTTTTTCTGTCAGAACTGGGTTCAATAGTTTTTCGCATAGCTTGATTGCTAGGGTTCCATCAGAAATTACCGGACCTTTTTTTACTACCACACGGGTAGATCAAAGCAGGGAAGAAATGAATTTTGCTCTCGATATCTTATATCAGGGTAATATTGGTATATCCAAAGTTTTCTACTACCACCTTGGATTAGCATACCAGAATTTTTCAGTAGATGTTGAGGCTCTGGATAATACTGTTGAGGTTGAATCCTTGAGTGCTACTGAAATTCAGTACTTTTTGGGAGCTACAGCAAAATTTTTACCCGCAAGAAAAATTTCCCCTTACCTAAGTTTTAGTGGATATACGAGCGTGATAAATGGTCGAAAAGATTTATACAGTTCACTTTCTGAGTCTTATCCTGTATTGCAAAAACAATGGACATCAAAATTTAGTGTTGGTACTGTCATTGGCGCCGGAATGGAATACAGAATTAATCCAAATATGCTGGTTTCAATTAATGGAAAAATAGTAAACCGGAAAAAAGATGACCTGTATACCGGAAGATTATCCGGAACACGAAAAGTAACATGGGATGATACCGTTTCTGAGAATTGGATTTTAACTGTTGGATATACCTACGAGATTTTTAAAACCGTGATGAGATAATTTTTGATTGAAGTTTTTAATTGAGAGCTTCTTTATTATAATCGCATGAATGTGTGATTGTGATAAGTACTGATTGAATATAGGTTCTGCACGAAAAATTAATTACTTCGATTATAAAACTTTTTATTATCAACATGTTATTTAAATCTGCAATTTTCCCTTTTTCTCTGATTGTTCTTCTCTTTTTATTTCAGTCTGTTTCTGCCCAGGATCAGGTTTTTCAATTATACGGTGCGAATCTTGAGGGTAATGTCATCATATATTATGAAGATGATGAAGATATAATTCTTCTTGATAGACGCCAGCTTGAGCCTGATGAAATTGAAAAGGTTATCATCTTTTCCGGCAATATTCTTTATAACAAACGTCTTTTATACTATAACCCAAGAAGAGGTCATATAATTGAAAAATTTGTGCTACTTGATCCAATAGTAAAAGGCGAGGCAACACTATACAGTTATGCAGGTCAAAATTTTGATTTTGTTTTATCAATCGATGATATCCTATTTGCACTACAGGATTTAGAGGAAGGTGAAGGTAGAGGAGTAGCAAAAAACTACAAGAAAATACTTTCAGAGAATCTTGGAAATTGTGTTACTACGAATGACATTGAAACTCTGAGCTATGATAGAAAAGCTCTCAGAAGTCTAATTAAAAATTACAATCATTGTAAAACAGGCCGACCGGATTTTGAAACTATTTCAGCAAACAAGAATAATATAACCTCTATTTCTGTACATACCGGATTAAGTCATGCGTCACATTCATTGCAAACTCAACTTCTTTTCGATCGTGATTTCGTTGACCAAAAAAATGTTCCATCAAATAATGTAGCTTTAGGTGTTTTCTTCCAAAACAACCTATTTAACTCCAAAAACCTTTTCTTTGAATTAGGAGCTTCATACCGACGTTTGAATTTTCAGGTACAAAGTGTAGAAAAAGAGATTTCCGTTGATAATTTAGCAGTAAATGAATTTTCTATTGGTACCGGACTAAACTATAAATTTATACCTTCGGCTAAGCTTTCTCCTGAGGTAACCTTAGGAGCATATGCTTGGAGTATGTCGGGACATAACAATATGTATCCGGAAACAACCCGGTCTTTTGCTGCTTTACCATCTCGGTATTCTAGTTTAGCTGGGGTTGGTGGTTCATTTCGGGGACTTTTGAACTATGAAATTGCAAATGATATCCATGTTTTTGTTGCTGGTACTTATCTTTTAAAAAGCAGAGAGGATGCCTTTACAGATCGGGTTCCTGATGATTTGAAAGGACAAATTAATGACTCACTCACCGATAATTATACCATTACTTTTGGATTGACCTTCTCGAATTCCCGATGAGTATTTTTATGATTTGAATCTATAGGTTGAAAGATAATTCATATCTATAAAGAAATTTTCTTTTACTCTTTTTTATATAAATTTGATCGTCTTAAGATTTTATATTCAACTATGTTCATCAAACGAATATGTAAGGCTTTCTTATTTGTAATAGCGTTTTCTATTATCTCCATTCAATCCTCTTACGGCCAGGATAGAATCATTCAGCTAAGTGGAATTACTTTGGAAGGTGATGTGAGAATATTTTACGAAGATCTTGAGGATATTATTCTTCTGGATGATGAACCATTTGAAGCTATTCAGGTTCAAAGAATTGAACTACAGTTTGGCAAGATTCTACATAATAAAAGGCTCTCTTTTTATAATTCCAGAAGTGGCCATGTGATTGAGAAATATGTACTCCTTAACAGAATTATAAACGGACAGACAAAACTTTATGAATATGACGGGCCTAACTTCGATTTTGTTCTTGAACATAATAACACTTTGTTCGCTTTATTAGATCTTGAAAGCACTAACGAAAGAAACAGAGTTGAAAACTACAAGTTTGTTCTTAATTCAATTCTTGAATCATGTGTATCAGTGGATGAAATATCCCTTACGAACTATAATAAAAGGGACCTTTCCAGACTTATCAAAGCATATAATGAATGTAAAATTAAAAATCCGGAATCTTCTAAGGCTACAAGAGAAGCTGGTTTAGACGGAATAACTGATTCTTCTGGGAGTGATTCAAAAACTAACAGAAATAAGAACAATCCAGTTAGTACCCGAAAAGAAAAAAATGAACTTACTTCTGTTTCAATATATACCGGAATAAGTCACGCCTCTCATTCATTGAGAACAAGAATACTTACAGATAGAGATATAGTTGACCAGAAAAATGTCGCTTCAAATAACTTAGCTCTAGGTGGTTTTTTCCAGAATAATTTACTTAACTCCAGAAACGCATTCTTCGAATTAGGGGTATATTACAGGCGATTAAATTTTGATGTACATAGTGTAGAAAAAAATCTAACAGTGGATAATCTGGCTGTACATGAAATTTCTATAGGAGTTGGTCTGAATTATAAATTTATCCCAGACGCAAAAATTTCTCCAGAAGTAACCTTTGGGGGTTATGCCTGGACTATGGGTGGTCATAATAACCTATATCCGGAAACTTCAGATCGTTTCCCGGCTTTGCATTCGAAATATTCCAGCCGTTCTGGTGTAGGAGGCTCTTTCCGGGGGCTTTTAAATTATGAACTCAGTAATGATGTACATTTTTTTATCGCTGGTTCATATTTAGTAAAAAACAGAGAGGATGCATTCACAAATCGGGTCCCGGAAGATTTAAAAGATCAAATTAACGACTCCTTGACCGATAACTATACCGTTACTTTCGGATTTACTTTTTCTAGTTCCAGATAACCACTTCCTTGTCCACACTTTTGTATAATTATTGAGTGGGTTGTTCAAAAAACTAAACTAATAGAAAGTAACATTTCTTCACATGCAACTCCCGCACTTTATCGGTATTATTGGCGTTACTAAAATCGATGAAAAAATCAATCTACATAGCATTATTCCTGAGTTTTTGTGCTAGTTCAACAACCTTTGCACAGGTTCAGACTCCTAAAGAACGGGAAGCTAAAACAGCATATATCCAGGGCATGGAAGCCTTCGTAAATGAGGAATATGACCGTGCTACCGTTTTACTGCTACAGGCATACAATCAGCTAAAAGGTCAGGCCGGGTTATCTTTTGCGTTGGCAGATGTCTATTTCCAACAGGATGATCTCCCAAATGCCGCTTTATATGGTAAAGAAGCAGTTGCTTTGGAACCAGAAAATAAATGGTATAGGTTTAAACTAGCAGAAATCTATCGGAGTGCCGGGCAGAATCAAGCTACTTTGGATGAACTTAATAAACTACTCGAGTTCTATCCCAATGACTATGACGCTCTTTTCATGCTTGCTGATACCCAAAAGCAATACGGTCAGTTTCTTAAATCAAACCAAACATTGGAAAAACTTGGAAGACTGCTTGGTCCTGATCCCGTAGTTCTGCTACGTAGGTTTCAGAATTTTGAAGCTATTGGAGATACAGATTCAGCATTAAAACAACTTCAGGAATTAAGAAAGGTGGAGCCTGACAATCTGAATACACTCAATCTTTTAGGTGAATATTATTCCCGTTCAGGAAAAAAGAATGCTGCCAAAGTAGTTCTTAAAGACGGACTTTATAGGAATTCCCGGGATCCTCAAACTCTTATCAATCTTTCCGGGATTTATATTGATGAACAGAAATGGGACAGTGCCGGAACACTTCTGGGTAATTTTATTTCTGATCCTATCATTGAGGCTGATCAAAAACTGATGATCGCCCAATATATGTATACACGTCAACAGAACGAGCCAGGTAACATCCAGCTTGAAATTGAAACCTCCCGAATTCTGGATCTTTATACTGAAAGCGCTCCGGAATATGGACCAGCCTTCACGCTTGCAGGTCAGTTCTACTCTATCAATAATGAATCCGAAAAAGCACTCGAAAATCTGGAACAGGCAAATAAACTACTTCCCGAAGACGACATAGCCTGGCGGCAGCGTCTGCAATTACTCCTAAACGAACGAAGGGTTGAAGAAGCGATCGTTGTAGGAATCCAGGCCGATAAGAACGCCCCCGAGGATGCCTTCATACAATACTTTCTGGGAAGTGCTTATTTATTGGATGGAAATAATTCAAAAGCTGCTGAATGGCTACAAAAAGCTTCAAGAGCCCCCGCAAGACGACCTTTTAAGTCTGTTATTTATGGAACGCTTGGAGATGCTCAGTCATCCCTTGAAAACTATGAAGAATCCGACCGAGTATATGAACTCGCGATTCGTTACGATAGTGAAAATCATAATGCGATGAATAATTATGCTTACAATCTTTCCGTTCGTGGTGAGAACTTGGAGCGAGCAAAAGAACTAGCATTGAAAGCTATTGAACTGGACTCTGAAAATGCGGCTTACCTTGACACTGTTGGCTGGGTTTATTACAAGCTTGGAGATTATGACCGAGCCAGAAGGTTTATAAAAGCCTCCATCGACACTGGTGCGGCAAGTGCAGAAGTATTCGAACATCTTGGTGATGTATATGAACAATTAGGGGATTTAAACGAAGCAAAAAAATGGTGGAAACAAGCACTGGATCAGGATAGTACAAGAACGCATCTGAATGACAAAATTTGATGCCATGCACTTTCTGAAACCAGTTTTATATATCACTTTGGCAGTGGTGTTTCTCTCTGCCTGTCGAACTACCCGTCCTGATATTGGCAATACCCGAATTATTCAGGTTGAACAAGAGGCTCATGATTCTGTGCTACATTCCCTTCCTGATTATTCTGAATCTCTGTACTCCGTTTCAGGTAAAGGAAGGGCTATTGTGAGTGAACCGGGTAACAGCGATCGCGTTACCATTGAATTTGAAACAGACTCGTTGATTAGCCTTCTAACCATAAAAAACAGAATAGGAATTGTTGGGGCTGTAATGCTCGTAGATCAGGATTCTATTTTGATCTACAACAAGCTGGACAAAGTAGCCCAAAAAGTCTCCATTATAGACAGTCGGCTTACGAGTTTAAATGAACTAGCCTCTATTAATCTGATTGATTTGCTTAACTACAAAATCAAATCCAGTCAGGTTGCAAGTATTGAACGGCATTACGAAGGCTCGAACTTCACCACTTTCATCATTTTCAAAACAGGGGGTTATGCGCGTGTTTCTGAAAAGAAGAAGGAAATAGAATATGTAGAACAGCCACGATTTACGGGGCTCCCTTATTCAGCAATTCGATATGAAAATTATGGAGAAATAAACGGCTATATTTTGCCAAGAAAAATTACCATATTAAGTGCTGATGAGGCTTCTAAAGTAATTTTTCAGGTGAGATCTTTGGATATCAATCCGGGTTCGTTAAATCTGAAAATTGACCTCCCAAATGATATACCCATTGAACGAATATGATGAAACAGACTATTACATATTCTTTTCTATTTGCACTTCTGATTGCCACCTTTTCAAATACGGTTTCTGGCCAAACATATGAAGAGCGTCGTAAAAAAATCCTGGATGAGCAAACCAATACTCGCGCTGAAATCAATGTACTTGATGCCCGAATCCGAACCTATGAACAACGAATTAATCAGTCTCAGAATAAGTACGAAGAGCTCTACAAACAGTATCAGGATATAAATCGACTCATTTCTCTACAGGATAATAAGCTTGGAACCCTTGAGATCGAACAGCAACAAATTCAGGAAGAAATACAAATCACCGAAGAAGAAATCGGACTTAGAGAAAAAGATATTGAACTGTTAATCCAAAATTATAAAGACATCCTGCTTTACACATACAAAAATGGAAGAACGAGCAATTTGGAACTGGTGCTAAGTTCGGAATCAATCAACCAAATGTTAGTCCGTTCTTTTTACTTACAGAAACTAGAGGAGCAAAAAATAAAGCAAGCCGAACAGATACGGATCAGACAACAGGAACTGGAAGGTGTTAAAGAAGATCTTCAGCAAAGTCATTTTAAGAATGAACTCGTTCTTGATGAAATCAGAGACGAAAAAGTAAAATTGGATGATCAACAAGCTGTTCAACGTCAAAATGTAGAAAAAATAAAAGCTGAAAGTGACGATCTACTTACAGAGCTAAGAAGAATCCGACAACAAAAAGAGAATCTTGAACAGAGTTTTTCATCACTCATCGCAGAAGAGGATCGACTCCGGGATGCAGAAAACGAACGGCTATCCAGGCTTGCCGAAGCACGAAAAATTGCTGATGCTGCACGAAGAGCAGATGAAGTTGCAAAATACTCTACCCCAATCAACCGATCATTTGTGTCTGATGAAACACTTTTAGCTTATGAACAAAATTTTGCAGCATCAAAAGGACAGTTAAGCTGGCCAGTAAACAGTACCACAGTATCTAAGAAATTCGGGATCACCCGAAATCCTCTATATGGAACCCGAACAGAACATCCTGGAATTAATATTGTAGCTGATGCCGCTTCTGATGTTCGTGTGGTCTCCGACGGTTATGTGTTTGCAATTCAACCTACTCCTGGTTTTGGAAACGTTGTGTTTGTTAAACATGGTTCTTATTTCACCGTGTATGGAAATTTAAGCCAAATTAATGTGCAAAATTCTACTGTATTGACAGCTGGTACGGTAATCGGTAAGTCCGGAACTGAAGCGTCTGAGTTAGGAGAAACCTTATTTTTTATGGTTCGGAAAAATAATACCGACTTAAATCCAGAAGACTGGCTTCAGACAAAGTAATCTCATTAAAATTGCCAAAACCCTACTGAATAAATATTCCCTTTGCTTTTTATTGAAGCTGGAAAATTGATATTTCAGAATTCGTTACTTTCACCGAACATTGATTAACTACAAAACCTTTTCTTTTGGATAATCTACCACGCTTTGCTTTTTATTTATCAGGAGTCTTCATTGTCTCTTCTGCTTTTACTCTATTCACTTCAGAATTATTGTTTGTAATGAATGATCCGGGCTTTAAGGGCACTGCATTTTTGATTGGCTTTGGCTTAGTTTACATGAATATCGTTTTTGTAAGCAGTCGACGTTTCATGAGAAGACTCGAAGGATCTAGCCCCGCTCCTTTCATTTTTGGAACTTTAGTTGCGATCACCCCGGTTATCTGGATATTCGTTTACGAATCCGGACTGATGCAGTCGTTGCGTATTGTATTTGCTATGGTTGTTTTATTTGGATGCGGACTTGGCTCCTATTTCGGTCACAGAGCTGGTCTGAAAGCACAAATAAAATTTCAGCAACAACTCGAAGAATATTTACGAAGTACAGGTCAGCTCCCGGATGATTTAAAACATCCTCACGATAATTTGAATAAAAACTAACTCCTATGTTCTCTATACGCTCTTTGGCTATCTCAGTGATTTTAGTGTTCCTTTTTTCAGGGCTCTCAACTGCGCAAATCACACCCGAAGAATTACACAAAATCGGGATAGCCCCTTCACCCGATCGTATTCAGGAAGACATCCAGACGTTAGTTGATTTTGGAACACGTCATACCCTGTCTGATACAGTTTCTGACACTCGTGGTATTGGTGCAGCACGAAGATGGATTAAAGCAGAATTTGAGCGTATTTCTGAAGATTGTGGAGGTTGTTTAGAAGTTTTTTATGTAAGCGATTATGTAACCGGTCGGCGTATTCCCGATCCTGCTAATGTTGTAAATGTGGTTGCGATACAAAGAGGTACTGCACACCCAAACCGGTTTGTAATGATGAGTGGAGACATTGACTCCAGAGTTTCAGACAATATGAATAGCACTTATGATTCCCCTGGCGCAAATGATAATGCATCTGGAATGGCCGGAGCTCTTGAAGCCGCCAGAGTATTGACCAAATACGAGTTCCCAAGCTCTATAATGTATGTTGGTCTTTCAGGAGAAGAGCAGGGACTATTCGGGGGTCAAATCCTGGCAGATTATGCCATTGAGCAAGGCTGGGAACTAAAAGCGGTTCTCAACAATGATATGATTGGGAATATCAAAGGAATAAACGGGGTAATAAATAATACTACTGCCCGTGTTTTTTCTGAAGGAACCCGAGATGTTGAGACAGAACGTGAAGCCAGAATTCGACGATTCACTGGTGGAGAAGTTGACTCACCGTCCCGGAATATAGCTCGTTATGTGGATAAAATGGCGGATTTATATATCCCTAATCTGGATATAATGATGATTTACAGATTAGACCGCTTTGGTCGTGGAGGTCACCACCGGCCATTTAACGCAGTTGGATTTCCTGGTGTTCGGATTATGGAAACGAATGAAAATTATGTGATGCAGCATCAGGATTTAAGAACAGAGGATGGCATCAAGTACGGTGACACTATCGATGGAGTTGATTTTGATTATGCCGCCAAACTAACCGGATTAAATGCTGTTGTTTTAGCTGGAATGGCGTGGGCTCCTGCGCCTCCTTCTAATGTCCAGATTACCGGAGCGGTTCGCCCTAGTACTACTTTGAGTTGGGATGCTCTGGATAAGAGTCAGAACCCACAACTGGCAGGATATAAAATTTACTGGCGACTCACTGATTCCAATCAATGGGAAAAAAGTGTCTTTGTTCCCGCGGATGTAACAGAGCATACCCTCGAGAATGTGGTAATCGATAATTACTACTTTGGAGTAGCTTCAGTTTCAAAAGAAGGCTTCGAAAGTCCGGTTGTATTTCCTGGTCCTGCTGGAAGTTTTGATGGTCCATACAATTCAGAGGAAGAATAGAAGTAAACTTCATTTCTTCTTATCATGCCACTGAACAAAACAAGTATCTTTGGCAAATTCTCCGGATTTAGAAATTATTTCAAAACCTCAGGTTAAAGAAGGGGATTCATCCCCTCTTTTATCCGTAGTGGTTTGTGTATACAATGAAGCTGGGAATATTGAAGCTCTCATTGATAAAACCTACCAGGCTCTCGAGGGAATCGATTTTGAGTTGATCTATGTAGATGACGGATCAACTGATGATACCGTAAAAAATATCCTGGCATATTCCCGCCCTGGAATGAAGCTCGTTGAGCTTCGCAAAAACTACGGTCAAAGTAATGCACTTGCAGCAGGCATCGATGAAAGTCAGGGGACTTATATCGCTTTAATGGATGGAGACCTTCAAAACGATCCTATTGATATCCCTAAATTGATAGAACAATTGATTGCTGAAGATGTTGATGTAGTAGCAGGTATCCGTGCAAACCGTAAAGACGACATGTTTTTGCGTAAAATTCCAAGCTCACTTGCCAATTTTATTATTAGAAGAGCAACTGGAATTCACATTAAGGATGCTGGCTGTACGCTTAAAGTCTTTAAATCAGATATAGCCAAAGGCATGGGACTTTACGGTGAGCTTCACCGCTTCATTCCTGTTCTTGCAAGTTTGGAAGGGGCTAAAATTTCTCAACGGGAAGTCACCCATCATGAAAGAAGTTGGGGAAACTCTAAATATGGAATCGGGAGAACATTTAAGGTCGTTAGTGATTTAATGCTCATGGTATTTTTCCAGAAATACCTATCAAAACCAATGCATCTTTTTGGAGCTAGTGGCTTACTTCTTTTTACTGCCGGAGCTATCATCAACATTTATCTGTTAGCCTTGAAATTAATGGGAGGAGACATCTGGGGAAAGCCTCTGCTAATTCTGGGATTAATCTTGGTGCTAGGTGGTATTCAGCTTATTACAACAGGTATTATTGCAGAAATATTGATGCGTATTTATTATGAAGGTCAGAGAAAAACACCTTACCAATTACGTAATGTGCAAACATTTTAATCATAGTTATTCGGTTTGAGAAATTACCTAATCACAGGGGCGGCAGGCTTTATTGGTTCACATCTTACAGAGGCACTTATTCAAAGGGGTGATTCGGTAACTGGTATCGATAACTTTGACCCATTCTATCCTAAAGCCAATAAACTGAAAAATATTGAGTCGTCGCTAGATCATCCAAACTTTACATTTATTGAAACGGATATCAGGGATACTGATTCCTTGATGTTGCTTTTTGAACAAAATCGATTTGATGCTGTTATTCATCTTGCTGCCAAAGCTGGAGTTAGAAATTCCTTAAAAGCTCCTGAATCTTATTATGATGTAAATGTGATGGGTACGCTAAATCTACTAGAGGCTATGCGAAGCTCTAACCATACTAAACTTATTTTTGCATCAAGTAGCTCTGTTTATGGGAATAATACAAAAGTACCTTTCTCTGAAACAGATCCTGTTGACTTCCCAATCAGCCCTTATGCTGCATCAAAAAAATCAGCTGAATTACTATGCTACTCATATCATCATCTCTATAATTTTGATATTTATGCACTACGTTTCTTTAGTGTATATGGTCCGCGACAACGTCCTGATATGGGCATACACAAGTTTTTTGATGCATTCCTAAATAGAAATCCGATTACTATGTATGGAGATGGGAACAGTAAAAGAGACTATACATTTATTGATGATATAATTCATGGTACTATTCAGGCAATAGATTCTTGTAAAGGTTATGAAATCATCAATCTTGGAGAGTCAAAAACTACACTACTGAAAGTAATAATTGATGAAATTAGAACTATTACCGGTAAAAATACTGAGGTTAATTCTTTACCTATGCAGCCAGGTGATGTAATTCAAACAAATGCTGATATTTCTAAGGCAAGAAAATTGTTGAATTATGATCCAAAGGTAGATATTCAGAGTGGGCTAAAAAGACATTTTGAGTATCTTGTAGATAGAAATAAATAAACTGTGAATTTTATACACAGTGTCTAATTCCATCATTTGTCAAATGCATGAATAAATCACAGTTTAAAGATTTTCTTATTCCAAAGCTTAAATATGGGATTGCTTCTGGAATCGCCACATCGGTTGATTATTTAATCTTTTTTCTTCTGGTATTAATTTCCGACCCTGAAATTATCCCATTAATACAAGCACTTGCATATGCTTGTGGAGTTTTAGCTAATTTTTTCTTGCGAAAAACATTTGTTTTCTCATTAAATCGGGCAATATCAAAGACCTTTTCCATGTCGATGACATTCTCTCTTATTGGGATGGGACTTAGTACACTTTCTATTTACTTACTAACCAAACTTGCTTTCTTTAGTGAGCACCTGCTACTTACAAAGCTGATAATTACTGCTACTTTTTTCATCTATAACTTTTATGCGAACCGATTCGCTTTTGAGAATAGGGGTGTTTTTTCTTCAATGAAAGAAGAAACTGGCGAAGAAAGTTAAACTCTTTTTATAACAATCTTCTTATCTACAACCTCTTTTAATAAGTGCGATTTTCTCATCGCTCCCCAAATTTCCAGATGAGGTTCGTCAGTAGTGCTGATCTTTAGTACTAACTCTTCCTCAAGTATTTCCACTTCCAATTCTTGCACATTCTGAAAGTGACTTCTGTCAAGACCATCAGCTACTCTTAAAATTGCGGATAGTTTTTTGATCCGGGCTCGAACTGGTGCTTTTAGCTTCCAGTATTCCCCATGACGCTTTTTAGGTGTTGATCGCCGATGATAGCGGGATACATTGGCAATTATTTCAATCTCATTTTCTCTGAAACCCATTAAATCTGAATGGCGAATTATATACAGCGCATGTTTATGATGCTTTGAGTGAGAGATATAGTAACCAATATCATGTAGGTATGCAGCGTACTCCAGTAATTCACGATCTTCACCTGCGAGACTTAAATATTCTTTAAGTTCGTCGAATAGAATTAATGCCAGTTTCGCTACATGTCTGGAATGGTCTTCGTGCCAGTTACACTTTCTTAAAAGTTCGAACACACTTCTCCTACGAGGATCTGAGAACTCTCCTGACCATGGAATTCCAATCATATCTTTTTTTAAGTAGCGTATAATAATCCCTTCCCTAAGTGCTTGGGTTGATATTTTAACTTTCTGAATTCCAAACTTACTGATAAGTAAGTTTACTAAAACCACTCCAGTATTGATAAAATCAACTCTTTTTGTGTCTAAACCAGAAACCTTTAATCTTTTTTTGTGACCCAGCTTGATGAAGTACGTATAAAATTTTTCGAAATCCTCAGCACTAAATTCAAGTTCATTTAACGTCACGTTTGTAGAAAGCCCCTTCTGATTCGCAATCATCAAGGCAATATTTTGCATAGTTCCCGAAGAACCTATAATCGTTTTGGTAGGATTATTCTTCAATGCAGATTCTACATCACCTAGTTCTTCCGAATAATGGGTTTCAAGCTTCTCAATATCTTCTGTTTTAATTGGGTCATTGGGTTTGAAGATATCTGTCATCCTGGAAACTCCAATCTTCTTACTTGTCAAAAAGAAGAACTCTTTATTATTTCCCAAGATAAATTCAACGCTTCCCCCGCCTATATCTACCATAAGAACAGGTTCTTCATTAAGTTTTACTCCATGCTGAACAGCGTAGCCAATTAACTCTGCTTCCATTGAGCCCGGAATTGCATTTATTTTAATGCCAATATCATCAATACTTTTTTGAATGAATTCGCCACCATTTTCTGCTTCTCTGATCGCACTGGTAGCATAAGCAAGAATTCGCTCCACTCCTTGACTATCACATAATACTTTGATCTTTTTAAGGGCTTCTATGCCTCTTTTGAATGCTGGCTCTGCCAGACGCTTACCAAGACCACCTTTAGCAAGCTGAACCATTTCTTTTAGGTCATCTACTTTTCGAAAACTACCATCAGGAAAAATATCTACAATAACAGCATGAAAAGAATTTGTTCCCAAATCTATAGCTGCTAAACGCTTTATAGAAGTAGTAGAATTAATAAGATTGGGTAATTGTGTCAAAATATTATTACCTATAATTTAGTTACTCCTAATACTATTCATTTTCATTAACTAATACATGATGAGATTTTCCTTTATTGCATTATTGTTATCTCTTTTTACTTCGGTCATTTTCGCTCAGGAAAATCTTCCTGAGTACATGGAGAACACACTTATCATTAAATTTAAGAACGCTCAAGCTGCTACAGAATACCGAGCTAAATCTACACCTCAGGCATCTATATTTACTACTAATAATGTTAATTCAGGGCGTTCAATTTGGAACGATGAATTCTCAGACCGTATCCGAACAAATATGAGAATGAAAGGAAGGGTAGCAGAAATTAAAGGTTTAGAGAGATTGAAAAATGTCTATGAGTTCGAGTATAGTTCAGATATTGATCCACTGGTATTAGCCAGGAAAATTTCACGTTTACCTGGTGTAGATTATGCAGAACCAAGATATCTCTATAAAACAACACTCACTACTTCCGATCCAATCAGAAATGATTTCATACTTCTACATAAATTTAATAAAGCTTGGGATATAAGCACCAGTTCTTCGGATGTTATCATTGGTATAGTAGATAGTGGCGTAAACTATGAACACGAAGATTTATCTGACAAACTTTGGGTGAATGAAGATGAAATTCCAAACAATGGTATTGATGACGATAACAATGGATTTGTAGATGATGTTATAGGCTGGGATTTCTGGGAGCGTGGGTATACTGATGCCACCATCAGACAAGATAATGATCCATTCTCATCAAACAACCCTCATGGAACTCATGTAGCCGGGATTGCAACGGCTACACCGAATAATAACCGTGGGATTGCCGGTACCGGATTTAATGCACGATATATGGCTATAAAAGTAGGTGGGGCACCTGATGATCCAAGTACAAGTGATGATGAGTCCAGATCTATCGGTTTTGGATATGAAGGTATTTTATATGCAGTAATGAATGGCGCGGATATTGTAAACAATAGCTGGGGAGGATCCGGTTTCTCTGTTTTTGGTCAGGATGTTATAAATCTTGCAACCGAAGCAGGAGTTCTAGTTGTTGCTGCTGCTGGGAACAACGGAGCAGATGTAAGGCACTACCCTTCCGGTTATGAAAATGTACTTTCAGTGGGTGCATTGGGGACAAATGGAGATGAAATAGCAGACTATTCAAATTTTGGATATTCGGTAGATGTCTTTGCTACAGGGACTATTGAAAGCACCGTTGGAACTTCCGCGAACGAAACATCCAGTTATTCTACCTTTCAAGGAACATCAATGGCTTCTCCTGTTGTAGCAGGATTAGCTGCATTATTAAAAACTGAGTTCCCTGATTGGAGCCCGGAAAGAATGATGCTACAAATTCGTTCAACCTCCATATCTATAGAAGAGTCAAATAACGAGAATCTAGAAAACAGGTTGGGACTTGGAAAAATTGATGCAGAACAAGCCCTCTTAAACCCAAAACCTGGAATTAGGGTCGATTCTGTAGAGTTCGTTAACAGTGTTGGAGAGCAGTTAGATGTGAATGAAAATGGTTTAATTCGGCTACATATAACTAATTATGGAGCTCCTGTTACATCACTATCTTTAACTATCTCAAATATTTCAGATAACATTACCATTACTGATGATGCGTTTCAGATCGGAGCATTATCTACAGATGAAGTCTCCATTCTAGACATTCCTATAAGCTTAGACGAACGTATTCTTCAATCTTTAAATGCACGGTTTTTTATTGAATTTGAAGATATCCCAACTGAATACTCTGATTTCAGAATTATTACTTATGATGAAATCAGGTCGAACACTACTCAGGTTAATAACCTTGCTCTATCATTTACCCCAACCGGAAACATTGGGTTTTACGATGCTGGTAACGCTACCGGTGGGATAGGTTTTGTTCCATATCCTGAAACCGCAGACTTCAGGGAAGACAATCTTCTTTATGAGGGCGGTTTAATGCTCGAGATTAATACCCAAATCGCAAATACATTAAGGGATAACCCATCTTCAGCACCAAATCGTGATTTCGTCCCCGTCTCTTTTTTGAAGATTTATGAACCTGGTTTAGTATCAGACGCTGATGGAACCACTACTTTTAGACCAGGTGAAACAAGTGGAATTCAAGGTGCTGAAGTAACTCTAAATACATATGCATTCGAAACAGATAACCTCTCAAATTCTGTTATTCTTAACTACATAATAAAAAATAAAACTAATACTCTGTCTTATTCTGACGTATATGTTGGTATTTTTAACGATTGGGATATTGGTGATTTTAATAATAATTCCGTGTACTACAATGAGGCGAATGATGTCCTTTATGTTATAGAAGAAGGTGATTCCAGGCACCCAGTAGTTGCCGTTTCTAATTTGGCTAATACCTCCTCGGTGCTTGCCATAGAGAATGGATTTGAAGGCTCAGGAAATGAATTTCAGTTTAATATTTACGACGGATTTTCAAGAAATGAAAAGTCATTATCTCTAAGAGCGGGTGCTAATAATACACAGGTTTTAAATTCTGATATTTCAGCAGTTGTGGCTTCAGGCCCATACTTTATACCTCCTGGAGATTCTATATCTGTAGGTTTCGTTTACACTTTTGGAGAAAACGAACAGGAAGTAATCGATCAGGTGAATGCGGCTAAAGCAATAGCATTGTTTGAACTGTCTGATACAAATACTGATCCGGACCTAAGTTTTCCTTCAGAGACTACATTGCTCCAGAACTTTCCAAACCCTTTCAATCCAAGTACAACATTCTCGTTCAACCTCGACAGAATATCTAATGTGACCTTGTCTATTTATAATATTCTTGGCCAAAAGGTTCGTACAGTTATTAATAATGAACGACTTCAAGGTGGCATTCATCGTTATAATGTATCTATGGGTGATTTAGGAAGTGGGATATATTTCGCAGTAATGGAAAGTCTTGGTGGAAGAGAAACGATCCGGATAACACTGGTGAAATAAATTGCGGGATTTCTCACCTAAACCATTTACGCCCTCCTGGTGGGCATTTAATGGGCACCTACACACTGTAATTTCCTCTTTTAGTGAAGTTAAAACTATTCATGTCGAACGAATAGAAATAGATACACCGGATGAGGATTTTTTGGAGATCGATTTAGTTGATCTGAAAAACGATCAACCTATTGTTGCCTTATTTCATGGATTAGAAGGATCTTCTGAACGGTTCTATATTCGCAAACTGATGCATGACTTACAAAAAACAGGATTCTCCTCCGCTGCATTAAATTTCAGGGGATGTGGAAGCCGTTTAAATAACCAACGTCGGTTTTATCACTCTGGAGAAACCTCTGATTATATGGTGTTTTTTAGCTGGATTAAATCCCGGTTTCCTGAAAAACCAATTTATGCTGTTGGGTTTTCACTTGGAGGAAATGCTCTCATAAAATCACTCGGTGAAGAAGGAGATTATCACCCCGTTACAAAGTCAGTAGCAGTATCGCCACCATATGATTTAAAAGCAGGTTCTCTTAATCTGGAACATGGTTTTAATAAAGTGTATGCCTATCGTTTTTTGAGAACTCTTGCAGAGAAACTTGACCAAAAACGTACGATTTATCCTGATTTACCTACTTTTGACGGTAAAACAATTTATCAGTTTGACGATCAGGTAACGGCCCCAATTCATGGTTTTGATGGTGCAGATCATTACTACGATACCTGTTCATCTAAACGATTCTTAGAAGATGTAAAAAAACCTTTGTTGCTAATCCATAGCAAAGAAGACACCTTATGCCCTCTTGAATTTGCGCCTTTCAATGTCATTGAAGAAAGTCCTTTTATATCCACTATTTTCACCAAAAAAGGTGGGCATGTTGGTTTTATTAGTTCTCCCCCAAACTGGCTTAATGAAACTATCCTGAGTTGGTTACAATCGTAGAAAACGATTGTTATCTTAGACCTGTTATTCTTACTCACATAATAGAGCTTCTACATTATGGTTATCATTATTGGTGCAGGTCCGATTGGACTTGCCACAGGAATCCAGCTTCAGAAAAAGAATATTCCTTTCCAAATTATTGAAAGAGGTTGCTTAGTTAATTCTCTTTATCACTATCCTACTAATATGACTTTCTTCTCTACTTCTGATAAGTTGGAAATTGGTGATGTCCCTTTCATTTCGCATGGTTTTAAACCAACCCGAAGTGAGGCATTGGAATATTATCGTAGAGCGGCTGAACACTATAATCTTCCCATAAACCTCTATGAAAGTGTAACTGCTGTAGAAGGAGAAGATGGAGATTTTACAGTAAAAACAACCAAGGCTGAGTACAAAGCGAAGAAGGTTGTAGTAGCAACTGGTTTTTATGGATCACCAAATAAAATGAATGTTCCCGGTGAAGACCTCCCAAAAGTAAAGCATTATTACGATGAACCTCACCCCTATGCTTGGCAAGATATTCTGGTTGTAGGAGCAGGTAATTCTGGGGTTGATGTTGCGCTTGAATGCTACCGTTCAGGAGCAAATGTTACCATGGCTGTTCGCTATGGAGAGATTAAGCCTTCTGTTAAATATTGGGTAAAGCCGGATATAGAGAACCGCATTAAGTTTGGGGAAATTGATGCTTATTTTAATACCGAGATTAAAGAAATCAGAGAACTTGATGTGGTTCTTGAGACCCCCGATGGAGAGAAAATTATTCCAAATGATTTTGTATTAGCAATGACCGGATATCATCCTAATTACAAGCTAATGGAAGCTTTAGGCATTGAACTAACTGAAGATGAAAATTGCATGCCTGTTCACAAAGAAGATTCGCTGGAAACAAATAGAAAAGGAATGTATGTGGCTGGTGTGGTTTGTGGAGGACTGGATACCAGTCGCTTGTTCATCGAAAACTCAAGAGTCCATGCTGATCAGATTGCAGAACATGTTGCAAACTCTTTAAAATAAAAAATGGGCAAGCGACCTATATCACGTCGCTACGACCAAATTACCGCTGCTGCATTCCTGCCCTGACGGAGTTCAAAGGGAGCTGACTGTATAGGACTTGCCCAAGAACCCTAAAGGTAAGACTTATTAACCCCAAGTATCAAGCCTAATTAGCCACGAATTATTGCTATTTACTCTTCAATATATATACTCCATTCCAATCCTTTGCAGGTGGATTCTGCTTCATCCAATTACAGCGCTCAATAAATAGTTTTGAAGGATTTTTAGTGTGAGTCTCCAGTGGAAGGGCTTGTTCAAATAGTTTAATTGCGGAATCCCAGTCCTGGCTAAAATAGCTTTCCATTCCTTGTTCGTATAATCCAATACAATCAAATAATTGTTGTGATGCATCAGCTCTTAAACCAGCTATTTCATACACCTTAACAGGTTGTGATCTTCCTTTTACCACAATGTTATCCAATAACCGAAATACACAATCATCTCCATGTTCTTCGGCTTCTAACTTGGTTGTTTCTGTGACCATGGTAAACACATTGTATTGTTTAGCCCCACTTTCACATCTTGCTGCCAAGTTCACGTTATCTCCCATCATAGTATAATTAAATCTCCGTTCGGAGCCCATATTTCCGGTTACCATATCCCCAGTATTCATTCCAATACGGTGTTGCATATTCCAAACAACTTCCGGCCAGTTTTCTTTTTTCCACTTTTGTCTAAGTTCTGCCAATTTTTTTTGCATCAATTGTGAAGAGATACATGCCCGAAGTGCATGGTCATCAATTGGCAAGGGAGCTCCATAAAAGGCGACGATAGCATCTCCAATAAATTTATCCAGTGTACCACCCTGTCCGTTTATAATGTTGGTCATTGCAGTAAGGTACTCGTTGATAAGCGTCACCAATTCCTTAGGCTCAAGCTTCTCTGAAAATGTAGAAAACGAAACGATATCACTGAAAAAAGCAGTCATATAAGTATCGTCTCCACCAAGTTGAGGTTCTTCTCCGGACTCAATCATCTGGTCTACAAGTCGAGGAGAAACGTAGGATGAAAACATCCCTTTAATCCGTCTTTTTTCACGTTGCTCATTCAAAAACTCATAACCAACAGTACCTATTTGGCTTAAAAAAATAGAGATCATTACTCCGGAAACATGAAGGAAGAACTGACTTTTTAAAAATAAAAGAATTGCTAATCCATAATAAGCAGTCATCAATACCACCATAAAACCAAAACCCCAGCCTGCACCAACTAATCGATTAATAAAAACTACCAACAAGGTTAGAAACAGCATTACAAATAAACGTGATGCCCCCGTTTGCCTTGAAAGATAGCTCCCATCCAAAACGGTTTGCATTGCATGGGCATGAATTTCATAACCCGGACGGGGAAAATCGGCACTGGCGAATGGTGTAGGATGAAAATCCTGGAGGGTGGTCATTGTGGAACCAACGATAACAATCTTATCTTTAAAAACCCCATCATAAAGTAATCCAGTTTGGGTTTGCGGGTCATCGAAAAGATTCATTTCAAAGAATCCATCCTCATCTACGGTATTATAAGACGGATCATCAATTACATGATCAAAATTGTATTCAGGGAAAATACCTTCAGGCCCGTAATAATTGATAATAAATGAATTCAGATTATCTCTCTGAATATTATACTCACCAATAGTAAATGCATCCTCTTGCGAAACTGAAGAAAGCTCTTGTAAACCATCAGGTTCTAAATCCTGATAAATTCTAAGACCTTCCAAACCTAGCATGTAGAATGATTGTTCATCTGCGAGTTGACCAAGATTATAAATCCGAACAAATCCATCTATATGATCGGTAGTTTGGACTAGTCCAACTGGATTTGGGTTCGCATCCAAAAGCACCTGCGTTGGGAAGTCTCTTACTATCATGCTGGAATTCCGGTTTGATGACTCCTGCAAAGCTCCGGCTAGTACAACTCCCCCATGTTCCCTGATTCTTTGAGCAAATAATGTGTCGTTACTTAGATCGTAAATATCCTGATTAGCAAAAATCACATCAAACAAAATCGCTTTTGCTCCTGCTCTTGTCAGATTCTCCACCAGCTTTGCATGAACACTTGTTGGCCAGGGCCATTTTTCTGGAATCTCTTCATCTGCTTCGTCACTTATGGCAACTAACACAATGGGGGAATCTTCAATAGAAAGAGGTCCGCGTATTTCAAAAAAGCTATCTCGAATTGCCAGCTCTGTTTTTTGAACTTGTTCTGTAAGCATCAAAAGAAATGACAGGGAAAACGTAGTTGCTGCAATGAGCAGGTAAATGAATACACCTTTCTTTTTTCGTGAGGTGAGTTTCATAAATCAGAACCGATAGATGTAACGTAGCTGAACCACCCGGTCATTAATTGAGTTTGCTCCGGATACATTGGTGAAGTTTGAATCAAAAAGAAAAGAATGATTGTTATCGAGTCTGTACTCTGCGCCAGCTAATAATACATAGGTGCCGAAGTTTGAGATATTTCGTGTATCGCTCAACACATAATAATCATTAAAGAAGTTTGAATCTTCTCCATTTTCGATACTTAATGTTCTTGTTTTCGACCTATTGCTTGTAAATGCAAGCCTGCTTGTCAGAGTGAGTTTTCCATCAAGCATGAAGTACGTCCCCCCTGCGTACATCCCAAAAATATTGATATCTAATTGTCCATTTCCGGATTCTGTATTGTTGAAGGTCATTCCTAGCTGGGTTCTTAGCGGCATGTTTTCAAATCTTGACCCAATATTAAATGAAACAGATGAGTTCTTTGCATCGCCATAAGTAAATACTTCGTCTGTAGTATTCAAGGAGGATATATTCAATGTTGCGTCGTGAACCATATCCATAAATCTCACTTGTTGTGTAACAGAAAAGCTTAAATTTAAGGTATTGTTCATTCGTGGTACTGTGGTCGTTAATGTATCCCCATCAACAATTCTCAAATTCTGAACAGCTGAGTTTTCCAAGGCAGTGGGTACTTCACTATTAAATCGTTCAACTCCATTTTCTCTGGATCTGTAACGAAAACCAACGCTTACTTTTGGAAGGTCATTTTTAACCGGATACCAACTCACATTACTTCGAAACGAGTTAGTCTTTGTAGTTGCCTCTTTTACATTCGTTACATTGTCATTCAATGCCTCATATCCAAGTGTTACATACAACTGATTTTGAAAAAGTCTGAATCTGTCTGAAATAGTGAATCCGGCGATATCTTTTCTGATGGTGGAGTTTGCTAAAGAAACGAAATCGGGCCCAACCCATCTGTATTGAATACTTAGGGTATTTTTAGGATATACAACGGATAGCTCAGTATCAGAACCTAAAATTGATGTTGGAAAGAATGCTTCGGCTTCTGTACTGTCCGTTCCTAAACCTTTTACCCTAACAGGAAGTACACTCATGTTTTCATTTATTATAATAAACTGTGCCAGGCTTGTTAGTATATCCAAATCTGATTGATTCAAATCTTCGAATCCAATATCAGCAGCTCTTAACGAATCCAGTGGTCCTCCATATATATCATTGTTAAGAGCACTTGCAACCGTTTCTGTTTTAAACCTCACTTTATTATCTGCCGCTCTAAACCCTAAATCGATCCCAGCCACAAAATTACCTTTTGGCCTTGGGCTCCCACCTTGAACACGCAGTAAATCAGGGTTTTGGCTTAGCTTTGTTTGATCCTGACTAGTCAGTGCTCCAATAAACTGATTGGTAGATTGTAAATCCGTATAGTCAATTACATTAAAAATGGAAGATGTATCATCTTCTACCTTCATTGCTTGTATACCAAACTGAAATTTTCTAGGATTTCCCAGCCCAATCCTTCCCCCGATAACTTTCCTTGCAAACGTTCCCCGGCCAGAGTTTTCGTATCCTAACGTGTATGTAGTGTCTTGCGGAACTCCACCAGCTATTACGGTATCAACTTCAACGCTGGAATATAAGTTGGTAATTTTTCTACTTAGCTCACCATATAAAAACTGCACATTTATCACATCCCATAAAACATGTAACGACGTATTTATACCATACATCCTACGGCCTGAAATGGTAAACTTACTAAGCCTTGGATACACGTGGCCGGCTTCAAATTCCCACCATTTACCCAAGCTTAGTTTAACTCCAAATCGATTTTGAGGCTGTAGTCGATCTAATTCCTGAGAAGTAATAAATCCGTTTACCGAATATTTAAACAGCCCATAAGATCCATTGATGTATGACCGTCCGGTAAAAGCGTTATTTATATCTCCAGAAATCGTTTGATTCCTTGCCGTTAATTCTACCCTACCCGTTGGTATTAGCCTTGGCTCAAACCCGGCATACGAAGCTTTTCGGGGATCAACCACAGCAAATTGCCACGAAACAACGTTATAGGTTTCATTTGCTGTTACATAATTCAATTGTACAGAATGGGATCCACGGCGTAGATTTTTAGGAACATAAGAGATGAAATAATCGGATGTGTCAGCAAGGTCAGTAACGTCCAAACCATTTAACAGTAGCTTAAACTCACCTGGCTCAACTTCATTAATATCATAAAAAAGAGCGATCGCAATGTATATATCATTCTTTGCGAGCCCATTACCTGGCTTGGGTGATAAAACAGTATAATCAATCCCTTCAGCTTGGGGGAGTTGTGGGATATCACTTTCTATCAAACCTTCAACAATATTTACTTCTACTGGGTTTTCTGCTGGCAGATTCTCAGGATAAAATATATCCTGATCTTCATTCCTGAGTGATAATTGAAAATAATATTCAAACCGTGTCCCGATTAAATCTTCGGGAGTTACTAAGGCAGTAAAGGAGCCATTTAGGTAGCCAACTTCTTTTTGAGAATACCCTAAATCACCTTCGTTTTTATAGAATAGCAGTGCCTCGAGTATATCGTTTTGATTAATTCCTGAAACAATAAACTCCAAGGCGTTAGTAGTAGTGCGGTCTAACACCGTTGGTTGTTGATGTTGCACTGTATATTGTGCAAAAGTAACCTGTGAGCATAGCGCAACCCAACACAAAGCTAATGCCGCACCTAGCACCCCTTTTTTCATGTCTATCAGATTTTAATACAGTAATAGCCGGGAATTTGAATAATTTCCCAAGAACCTAAATAACGTTTATTAATTTCCTTTTTCAAAGATATTCACTGGAATTTCTCGAATTTGCCCATTAGCATCTCTGAAACGAAGAATTATTGTCCTTTCTATCAAATCTTCATCCAGTTCATCATAGCCTAATCCTAACGCATTTAACTCTTCATCAGTTAATGTACCAGACTCTATAGAGTTTCCATTTTCATCAACTTCGGCAAACATTCGTTCAAATAAAGAAACCGTTTGCCCTGAGTTAGTAGCGGTAACATCGACCTGTCCTTCTTCAACCCAGACATAACCAAAAGCTTTAGTACCAAAACGGGTACCTTTAACCGAAGCAAGAGATCGGGAAGTAGCCACCTCAAACGTACCTGATCCAACAGGTTCAACTTCCATAAAAATTTCTCCCGTCTCCAGATTTATTCTACGATCAGATATCTTGGAGTCGGCCAGGCTTTCACCCTGAACAATCAGCATTGACTCAGGTTTTACTTTAGCAATACTATTATCCATAAAAACGACTAACGCGTATCCATCCTCTTCGGTAGAAAGTGTATCTCCACTAAAAAGCTGCTCACCAATATTCTCTTCAAGATTTAAGTAGTACTCTTTCTCGCCGGTAGCTAATTCCACTTGGGGCTTAAATCTTCTCACTATTGCAAGTGGTCGTTCCTGCTCAACCGGAATGTATAAATCACTGGCTAACATTGAACCCACAATTACGGCTAAAATCAATGATACAGCTATTGATGTTACCTTTTTCATGATACCCTCAATTATTATTAAGTATTATATCCCCGTCATCTATCTTCTGAATAATTTCAGTAAGTAGCTGGATTGCAGTGGCACCACTTACAATCTGATTATTAATTTCAATGCTCTCAAAAGCATATCCGCTTTCTGTAAGAGTTGCATATTCTTCTTCTCCGATCAGCGCGATCAACGCATCAAAAGCATCCTGATCGATTTCGACTAATGTTGTATTTTCGCCTGGATTTGCCAGTTTAAATGTCCAGATTTCAGAAGTGAATATCTCAGCATCTATTGCTGTTTGTACTTCGGTGGAAACCTGCCAATAATATGTTTGTCCCGGTTGAAGTGCCTGTACTCCAGAAGATGGATATTGAATTGTATTTCCGATAGTTGTTAAATCAAGATTCTCAAACTGTTGTAAAGAGCCGCTCTCATTAGTGGGCTCGGAACTTCTGGCTATTTCTATAAGTGATTCCGGACTATCCTGTCCATTTGCTCTCACTACTAACAATCGATAGGTATTTGCAGCGTCACCTTCCCAACTAAACTGAGGGAACGGGTTTGTAATATTTACATCAGCCCCTATAACATCACCTGGGTTTTTGAGCAGAATAGTTTTTTCGTCTACTACAACCCCGTCATCACTTCCTCCTAACTCAACTGTCTGAGTAGCTAACACCTCTTTTCCGAGTGCATTAGTGACCTGAAATACAGTAATAGTGAATGTGTAAAAGTCTGAAGGTAGTGTGGTTGATCCCCCAAGGTTTTCAATAAAATCTTCTCCCTCTGGGGTTAGCCCTCCATCGAAACGCATAGTTTCTTCCACTCCGGGCAGCTTTTCATTTACAATATCATTGTTATCACCAAATACTACCTGCCCTGGATCTAATGTAAATGGATACGCAGCTTGCTGGGTGAGCTTTGCAATTACCCCAACATTACCTGACTGGATTAAGAATTCAAAAAAAAGATTATCAAGTTTCTCATTGGTATTATTAACCAAAGATCCGGAGAATAAAACCGGACCAGAACCTCTGTTATCAACTCCAAGACTGGTTAAGCCAAGAACCTGCGCATTTTCCAGCGCCGGGCTTAATGTTATATCAAGTGTAAGAACTTCAGATTGAGCAAAAACACTCTTACTGGGAACAAAAGTAAAGATTGAAACTAAGAGTGAAAGAAAAATGGTTGTAAACCAAACCGATTTTTTCATACTTACCTCGCAATTTGTTTAACGAATAGATAATATGAGGCGATGTTTTCTTACAAACAATTAGAATTGATGAATCAAAAAAAGCCCTACACCACAAGGAATAAGGCTTTTGTGGAGCTATGGGGATTCGAACCCCAGACCTTCGCGCTGCCAGCGCGACGCTCTAGCCAGCTGAGCTATAGCCCCAAGAGAATTTTAAGATAAAAAAATATGTCTTAGCTAACACTATTTACTAAATATTTTTTTCTTAAAGTTCATTATTATGTAACTAAAGAATCTTTTTTAATTCGATTACAAACCGCTATTTTAAACTAAATTCAAAAAATTAATTTCAATCTAAAATAACTACGATGAAACATTCCAAGCTTACACTCTTCATGCTTACAGTTGCTTTGGTTATTAGTAGCTGTTCCGGCCCAAAGGAATTGCTTCCACCACCAGATCGTACACTGGATTATTTAATGTCTCTTGACGAAGAAACATTAAGAACGCTAGACACCGATTCTGACGGTCTTAATGACTACATGGAAATTTACGAAACCGAAACTGATCCGCTTTCTGCTGACTCAGATAGTGATGGTCTTACTGACGGTGAAGAAGTAAATGAATATAACACAGATCCAAACAATACTGATACTGATGGTGACGGACTATCTGATGGTGATGAAGTTAATTCTTATAACACTGATCCTAATAATACCGATTCTGATGGTGACGGACTATCTGATTACGATGAAATCATGACATACAAAACTGATCCTAATGACGCTGATGGCGATGCAGACGGTGATGGTGTTTCTGATGTTGATGAAATTGCAAATGGAACTGACCCAACAAATGCAGATTCTGATGGTGACGGTTTCACTGATGGTCAAGAGCTTGATATGGGTACAAACCCACTCAACGGTGATGACCCAGTATATTTAGCTATGGATGCATTTAATACTGTGAACTTTGCTTTTGACCGCTCTAGTATCACTGACGAAGCAGCACAAGAACTTGCTGATAACGTTGAAATGCTTAATAACGCACCTGCTTTCAAAATCCGTGTTGACGCTTATACCGACCACGTTGGTGGTGACCAATACAACCTTCGGTTAAGTCTCAGACGTGCTGCGGCTGTAGTGAAATTCTACACTGACAATGGTATTGCTGAAGACCGAATCGAATCCAGAGGTCTTGGTAAAGCACCTGTTGAATGTTCAGAATCTGAGAAAGAATCTAATGACGGCTGTGAGAAAAACAGACGTGCAGAATCTATTCCGGTTAGTACTCTAAAGTATAGCCCGGGCATGTAAATTCTTTCTACATGAAATTAAAAAGGTGCATCAGTTATGATGCGCCTTTTTTTATATCTATATATTTTAGAATAATCTGGCAAAAGAAATACCGGGATAAAAACCGGGGTCATCAACACGGTAGGCTAAATCTATTCTGAAGAGACTGAAAATATTACTTAATGAAACACCAACTTCAGCATGCCATTCATTATTTGTTGAAATCGGCTGATACCCTAAATTAGCATTAAAGAATTGTTGTTGATCTGATGAAATCCATGTTCTGCCTACCCCACCAAAAGTAATAATACTTAATCCGGATTTAGCAGCTCCTCTCCACCCCAACGCTTCTAAAGGTATAGATCTGAAATTATGTTCTGCATTAAGTGCTACATAACTTGCCCCTTCATAAGGGATATATCGCTTCGACTTAAACCCACCAAACGGTGTAAAACACCCAAAGGCAGCATCTAAGGTCCCATTCCTCTGAACAGGTAAATCACCAAGGTAAGTACCTGCATTTATTCTCAAATCGAGAGCATTTGGGATAAACCTTCTTTTATAAAAAGTAGTGAATCGATGATATAAATCAACCTTGAATCGAGTAAAATCCCAGTCACTTCCTAAAGCCTTAGAGGATTGCTCTACACTCACCATTACATTATCTGCTCCAATTACACCCAGCGCTTCTTTACCTTCCCCTCGCTCTAATTTAACCTCTACCGAACTTAGGGTTCCTTCATTTACCGGAGGGTTTAATCTTTGAAGATTTGAGTTTCCAATTATATCGTAGCTGGTTTTATAATCAATGGAACTATGGTTTTCTACCCGATACATCATCGTAAATGTGTTTCTCCACCATTTTCTTGGTCTGAATCTTGCTCCAATGTATACTCCTTCTCTACGGTAGTAATCGAAGTAGTCATCATAGCCAAATAATGGCATTCCGCTGGAAAGCACCATTCCATATAAATCTGATTGGTAGCGGGTATCTGTCTTTGCAATATATCCAGCCTGTAAAGCAAACCTTCTTGTATTCGCCAATGGCCACCACGAAACATCGAAACCATGATTAAAAGACTCATACCCTAAGCTGTATCCCAATTTGGCTGTCGTCCTTACTCTTCGGTCTGCAAAACGGTCTTCGTGTTTTACTCCAGCAAAAACGGCATCTACCCTATTGTACCTTGCTTCTACTCCTAAATGGTCTACAAACTTACTTAAAGCCGTAGGTTCTTTTCTTTCTCTTCTTACAACCGATGTTTGGCTGGAAACAGTAGTATCTTTTTTTACTTCTTCTTCATTACAATTCCCGGTGCCATCCTCTATTTCATCATCCAGATCCATAAACCGTACTAAGAACCCTTTTGGCCTGAATTCCTGTTCTAAGCTGGTATTACATCTTACCGTTTGGTATGCATACTCCTCTTTTTCAGAAAGTGGGATCACATCAAGAGTATTTACAAAAAGAGAATCGGATTTATTGATAGTTGTGGAATCGACTGTGATCCAATCAAAATCCAGATATAATGAATCAGGCAGCTCGGTATTTACTTCATAATCACTTAGCCGGGAAACCTGACTAAAACCAATCGGCGGGAAGCGCAATCCTGGTACCCCAATCTCAATCATTCCTTCCATTCTGAAATCCACGGGGAGCCAGTAATCGCCTCCAAAATTGCTAAATTGTTGTTCATAGTACATGTTGAATTCCTGAATCGGAGGAGGAAATACAATTACAGAATTCGGTTTCAGGCGAACAGAAATCAATGCATATTCTAAATCCAGCACATAAATAGTCCCTTCAAATAAAGGCTGAAGTTTTCTTTTGGATGACACTTCAATTTCGAAAACCACGTTGTCATCGATTTTAGTGAAATCAACCAATTCGAAATTATAAAATTTAAGAGCATCAGGATGGGTTATTCCTACTACATCAAACTCTACGATTTCCAGATTGTCATCATAAAAATTTGGGAGATAGCTTACTCCCGCAAAGTTATCGCTCCCCTCAATATTGGCTGTTTGTCGCTTCGACTTGAGTACTTCACGAGTACCTCGTTTCCGGTCCCAAAACGCTTCTGAAATGCTCTCAGTTATAGAAACGATAGTAGTATCCTTCAAAATCTGCTGTCTGGTGTACGCGTTCACTTGGTAAGTATCCAACTTCGCTCTCCACTCCTGCTTCCTGCGTATCACTTCTTTCATAATCGAAATGGCTGGGTCTTCTCCGGTTACTGTGATTTCCCCCAATTCCAGAAAGGCTTCCTTCATCCTAAAATCCAGAGCTCCTTCATGAGATGCATCCACTTCCTGTTCAAGACTTTCATACCCCAAAAAACGAACTACAATTGTCGCCGGAAAGGTGTTCACTTTCAGAGTAAATTCGCCATCAGCATTGGCAATAGTACCCTGATAAGTCCCTTTGATTATAACGTGAGCAGCAGGGAGAGGCTCATTCGTTTCCGAATCCACAATTTTCCCAGAAATCACTTTTTGTGCAACTCCCGGAATACTTATCATTACCGAAAACCCTAGAATAAATAAAAATCGAAGCATGATCTGAATATCTTTATATGAGCAAATGAGACCTTGTACTAGAATATCGCTGCCTTGTTACACCAACATACGTATCTTAGCTGCGAATATTGAATGTCCCTTTAGTTCAACTGGATAGAATAGGAGCCTCCTAAGCTCTAGATCTGGGTTCGAGTCCCGGAGGGGACACTATTTTTCTTTCTTCCCTTTAAAAATCAATCCTAAACCTGCAGTCAGTAAAGCAGCACCTATAATTGACCAGATAATCGGGAAGGGTTCTCCATCAATATTAACAGTCCAAAGCTGCGGGAAATCTAATTCTCTGGCAATCCACCGGCCAATAATTGCACCTACAAAACCAACGGCAGCTGACATCAGACAACCACCACTCCCAACTTTAAACCCTCCTATACTTTGACCTATTCCTCCACAAATGGAGGCGATGAGCAGTAAAATAATAAATCCAAAAAAAGACATAACTCTTGTTTCGTTTCGTTTAGTTTGTGTTTCTGAACACGCAATAATTTAACTAAGGTTTCAACTTTCTATCTAAAAATACTCACTCAGAATCGCAATAACTATTTGGGAAACAGAATGGTAAGATGTATGTTTAAAGATAATCTGGCTTATAATTAACAATCATCTTTATAATCATGAAAAATATTAGTCTATACACCGTACTGCTAGCAGTTACTTTCATGACTTTTACAGCTTGCGGAGAATCTGAAGCTGAAAAACAGGCAAGAATGCAAGCTAAGCTTGATTCTGCGAGAATTGCTGAGCAACAAAAAATTGCTGACATGATGGCTGCTTACGAAGACAGTGTCAATGCAGCTAACCCAGAAGGGATGGAAGAAATGGAGGAAGATACCTCTATGAATTCTTCAATTTCGGAAAGCGGTTCTTATGTGGTTCAGGTTGGAGCCTGGAGATCAGAGGATAAGGCACAGTCTTTTGTGGACATGTGGTCTGATCGCAATTATCCTAGCTCATATGTTGTAAAAACTGGGAATGAAGAAACCGGTGATATCTGGTTTAGAGTACGTGTTGGAAATTTTGAGACGCGTGATGCTGCTCAGGAATTCGGTACAAATCTGGCGGCTGAAATAAATACTGGTTTTTGGGTAGCAAACAAAGATTAGCCTTTTATTTGGCTCGATATATTTATAGTTGTTTATGTGCCAAGCATTTACGTAATTAAAGAAACGCTCAAGTAGCGTCTCTCTTGATGAATAGTCAGCCCATTACAATCGAAAATTGTGATGGGCTATTTTTTTGAATCTTTTTTTATTCTTACCGTATACCGTTTGCCGGTGTTTTATTTTTCTAATTCTCCGGTTTACGTTATAATCCCTAATGAAACACACCACCAACATTATAAAATCAGCGAAATGAAAAATTTCACTATCGCTAAACGGCAGATCGACAATATAAGTGTGCTTGACATTAGCGGGGAACTGGATGCTCATACCGCTTCTCAACTAGAGAATTCTCTAAAAGCACTTATTGACGAAAAGCAATTTAAGATTATCGTAAACTGTTCCCGACTGGAATACATTGCCAGCGCTGGGTTAGGCGTTTTTATGGCTTATATTGAAGATGTAAGAGGATTAGGAGGAGACATCAAGCTTACAAACATGAACGATCGCGTATATAACGTATTCGATTTATTGGGATTCCCAACTCTATACGACATCCATGATGATGAGCAAGAAGCAATAAGCGGATTTTAATAAGCTAAACCCAGTGGCAAGAAAGAAAAACATACATACTCTTTCGGTAGATTCCTCGACTAAGCATTTGGCTGAAGTAAGGGACTTTGTCGCCGCTCATGCAAAGAATGTAGGCCTTTCAGAAAAAGATATTTCAGAAATCAGGTTAGCTGTTGATGAAGCTTATACAAATATCATAAAGCATGCCTATAAAAATAGAGCCTCAAAACCCGTAACTATCGAGTTAGGATTTGATACTTCTAAACTTTGGATTTCAATCATGGATGAGGGAGAAGGTTTTAAACCGGAAGATTACAAAGCTCCGGATATACTGAAACGAATTAAAAATAAGCAACGTGGCGGTATGGGTGTGTTTCTCATTCAAAAATTAATGGATCAGGTACAGTATAACAGAAAAGGCCAAATGAACGAGATTCGAATGGTCAAAAATCTTTAAGCTGTGAGTCCGCTAACCCCTTCAACAGAAGAACGACATAGCCGGTTTGAACTTCGAACCCTTCTTGAGACAAGTCGCCTCTTAATTGAATCTCAGGATCCCGATTTCGTACTTAACAATTTACTACTCATTACCATGGGAAAGTTGTTAGTACCCAAGGGGATGATTCTAATACACAAACCAGGTGATGAAGCTTATTTTGCATCTAAATCAAAGGGCCGGGGATGGTTAGCTGAGAATGAAGAGCTTAAGGCAGAGTTCTCTCCATCTGTTTTAGAAACCTCTGTAATTTACGGTGAAGATTATAAAGAAGTATTTGAAACCATCGGAATTGATCCCGGCAGTGTGCTTTTTAATCTTAAAACCAGCAATCATCATTTGGGTTTTTTATGTCTTGGTCCAAAAGGAAATAAGCAACCTCTTACAGGACATGAAATTGAGTTTATAGAAAGCCTGAGTATCATTTCATCCGTTGCTATTGCTAACTCCAGAATGTTCCAGGAGTTAAGGCATATTAACAGAAGACTCGACAGAAAAGTACATGATCTTAATACTCTGCTGGAGCTGAGTAAAGATTTTAACCTGATGGTAGACCAAAATGACATCGCACGTTCGTTTAAGTTCGCGATGCTGGGACAAATGCTTATCAGGACCTTCTTTTTTGCATTAGATGTACAAGGCGAGAAACGTATTATCGCAATTAGTGGGATCAATGATGAACCGGGTGAAGAACAACTCGACAAGCTTTTTCAACTGGAAGATGTTACCCATGTGGATGGATCTGAGGATTGTCCTTTTCTCGAGGAAAATAATATTCAACTTGTAATCGGTTTGCGGTTCCAAAATGAGAAAATTGGATTAGTAGGAGTTGGTCGAAGAGCAAACAAAGAAGTTTATGGTGATTCTGAAGTTAACTTCCTTCAATCACTTGGAAATCTTGCTTTACTCACTATTCAAAAGACATTATTGCTGGAAGAGCGTATTGAAAAAGAACGGTTAGAAGAAGAGCTAAACCTTGCGAAAACTATTCAGGAAGGACTCTTACCTAATCCTATTCCAACTATCGATGGATTTGATATTGTAGCAATTAACGTTTCATCACGACAAGTTGGTGGTGATTATTTTGATCTTCTTAAAATGGAAGATGAAGGACATTTGCTAGCCATTGCAGATGTAACCGGTAAAGGAGTTCCTGCTTCGCTTCTGATGGCAAACCTGCAGTCGATGTTGCATGCTTTAGCCCCACTGGATGTCTCTTTGGAAGAAGCCTCTGGAAGAATTAATGATATCATTCATGACAATACCCCTCCGGACAAGTTTATTACTTTCTTCTGGGGTAAGCTTTCACCGGATAAAAAAAGATTTAAATATGTAAATGCGGGACATAACCCACCAATGCTTTTTCGAGAAGGGGAATCAAAACCGGAATTACTGGAAGAGGGTGGCGTAATTTTAGGGGCTATGCCAACTTTAATGCCATACAGTTGCTCAGAAATTGAGTTTAAGAAAGGAGATCTCCTGGTCTTTTTTACGGATGGAGTTACTGAAGCTATGAATCCGGATCAAACAGAAGAGTATGAAGAAGAACGACTTATTAAGTGCATTAACAAACATCGGGAAAAAAGTTCTTCAGAAATAATGGCAGCAATTATTGACGACATCAACGACTTCTCTAATAATATTCAGTACGATGACATCACAATGATTGTACTGAAAGTCAATTAAATGTCTTAATACCAAAAACCCCCGGAGGAACACTTCGGGTTTCTGCTAAAGCAAGAATCGCCTGATATGTGTTGTACCGATTCATAATCTCATTCACGTAACGCACCGTTTCAATCCCCCGACAAAATCCATAGCGCGCATGTTGATAATATCTTCGCTGCATAAGCTTCAATAAAGATTCAGAAACGGTATTCCATTCATTCGGGTTTTTATTCTGATCGATAGATAACCTGCGTGCATCAGCGACATGTCCCATACCAGCATTATACGTTGCCAAAGCTAATTGCCATTGATTTATTGAATCCATGTATGCATAGTGATCGAGATGCTCATAAATAATACGTGCGCCTTCCCTTATATTATGCTCAGGTACAAACAAAGAGTCCTTTGGCACATCTGAAAAACGAGGAAGTACCTGCATAATTCCAACTGCACCTGCCCAGCTTTCAGAATAAGGATCAAATTTTGATTCCTGAGCAGCGATCGCAGTAAGCATCACCCAATCTAATCCATATTCATTTGCCACGGTTTGGATAAGACTATCATATGGAGAGATTGCTCCAAATTGGCTAGTCTGAAATTCAGGATTAAAATAATCAGCAATCTGTGAGCTCCCTTCGTAATATTTTTTTCTTAGTACATTTAAAAATGTCGAGCGCTTCGGCACTCCGTTTTCATCGTATTTAAAATGCTGATACAAGAATCGATTGAGCCGGGCCTCTAAATCTGAACCATTCTTGCGGATAGCCCATGCAATTTCATCCCGTTCAGAAATTACCGGACCTTTTACCAAGCCACGCATATATTTATTACTTGCATAAAAAATATTGTCGTCGGCAACTGTAGCCACATAATTACCGCTTGCTACCTGAAAGAGTAAGGTTTCGGTATCCATGTCTTCGGATACTAAATTTATCTCTATATCAAATCCCTGATCCTGAAGTTCTTTTAATTCTAAATAGTAAGAACTATTTCTGCGAATCGTAATTGGTATGCCTGCCAGATCTGTAATGCTCTCAGGTTCAAACCCTAAACCTTCCGAAACTACTATAATTTGATTCACCAAATTGTATGGACGAGTAAAGTTAACTATCTCCTGCCTTTCAGGAGTAATAGTATAGTTTGCTGCGATGATATCCCCAGATCCGCTATTTAATAAATCATATGGGTTTTCGTTCTCTCCTGGAATCACTACTTCAAGTGCTAAATCATTTTTTCGGGCAAATTCTTTCAGCATTTCATATTCAAAGCCAACCTGAATGCCCCGATATAAAAAGTAAGCCCCGGAACTGTAGCTGGTTATCATTCTTAAGACACCACTTTGCTTAATTTCTGCTAAATCCCGCTCAATAGGATTTAAAATAGTGGTACCTAATTCAGAAGATAGAATTACTTCTGATTCTTTCTCTCCCTGAGAACAGCTCAGGAAAAATAGAGAAATTAAAAAGAACACAATTGCTCTTTTATTTTTAATCGATATGTTATCTTTATGCAGCATAAAGTTTTATAAACGTACTAAATCAAACTTAGATTAAATAAAGTGTGATTGTTTCCGTTGAACAAGTCTAATTTACAAGTAATTGTTGTTTTTTGAGGTATTCATTAACAACAATTAATCATTTAAGACCCTAAAACACTATTTTTTAACGAATAATTCATAATTTGATAGACCGCTACAGTTCATGAGGAAAACTAAACACTTTGCATTTTTTGTGTGTTTGTTTTCACTGCTTCTAACCCATTTCTCTAACGCACAGATCAGTGGAGTCATAAAAGATTCAAAGACCTTCGAGCCCATAGCAGAAGTAAGTATTTTGATTGAAGGTTCACAAAAAGGGACCAGCACTGCTTCAGATGGAGGCTTTTACCTTCCTGTCACAGAATTCCCTGTTACGCTCCAGCTATCCCTACTTGGATTTGAATCCAGAACGGTAGAAGTATATCGCAGAGACTCTAACCTGGTCTTTTTTATGAAACCCGAAGTTTCCAGCCTTGATGAAATAATTGTTTCTCCTGATAGAACAATAAGTCCAATTACTCAATCTTCTCCAATTGCGCGTAGTTCAGTAAGTATTGAGCAGCTTTCGAATAAGTCCACAGTAACTGCTGTTGAACTATTACGCGCTGAAAGTGGGGTTTTCATCCAGCAAACAAGTGTCGGTCAGGGAAGTGTTTATATTCGTGGTCGTGCGGGTAGAGACGTTTTATACCTTTTTAATGGGATGCGCATGAATCCTTCTTTCGTCCGATCGGGTCAAAACCAATATTTCGGTGCAGTAGATCCCCTTCTTATTAACAAACTTGATGTATATCGGGGTCCGGTATCCGTCTATTATGGAAGTGATGCACTTTCAGGTGGGGTTAACATTTCTCCAATTGTAAAAGACTATTCGGATGAACCCGGGATTTCAGGAGAAGTAATGAGCACCTTGAATCTTGAAGGAAATGGAGAGAAAAGTATTCATGGTAAACTGGCTTATCAGTCGCCCAGATTTTCTTTTTTTGCAGGTGGTAGTTTTAGAGACTTCGATTATTATAAAATGAGCTCTCAAACTAATGACGCTCTTTGGTTCCCCTATGGAGAAACCCTTTCAAACGCTGACTATCAATTCAAGTCCTTTCAGGTTTCTTCAAAAATAAAGACCTCAAATAAAACAGATTTAACATTAATCAGTTACTTCGGGGAAATTCCTGATGCTGCCAGATTAGACCGAGTCACTCTCGGTTTCAGTATCGAAGATCAAACTGAAGGAACAACTCCTCAGTTTGGTTACTATTCAAATACATCACCACTTATGTTTTGGGGAAATACGGCTGAGTATCGCTTTTCAAAGCTTAATAACGCCTTTGAATCTGTTGGTATAAAAGTGGGATATTTCCGGTTAAAGGATTTCAGAAAACAACAGGATTTTGCATACAATGATGCTCCACAGTTTGCGGTAGACCAAGCGAACCGTGATTACTCATTTTCTATTAGTGATACTACCAATTTTGATCAAAACCAAAGTGATCAGCTTCAGTTTTCAATTGATATCCGTTCTGCACTTGCAAATAACCTGTACCTCAAATGGGGAGCAGACATCTCGTATGATCAGGTAAGTAGTGATCGACATACGAATACAGGTGAACTCTCTTTACCCAGATATCCCGATGGTTCAGAATATATTTTATCCGGAATCTTTGCCCAGCTTGATCAATTAATTTCCGATGAACTAAGTATGGAATATGGAATCAGGTACTCCCATACGTTTGCAAACATCCCTTTTGAAGGAGTAGATACCGATCGCAAGTACGATCCCTATAAAGCTGATTATGGACAATTGACCGGCTCAGTTGGGATTACCTATGAACTCAGTTCCGAAGTAACTTTTCTAAGTAATATTTCTTCCGGTTTCCGGGCGCCAAATGTTTCTGACTTGTCTGAAGTTGGAATCCGCCGAAGTGATCAGTTTCAAACACCAAGTACGGATTTGAGACCCGAAAAAACAGGGAATTTTGATCTTGGTTTTCAATATCAGAATGATCTTTTCCATACAGAGTTATTTGCTTTCTGGCTACATTATTTTGATAAAATAAAGCGGGTGAATACAGGAAACCTTGTTAATGAATTCGGACAAGTAATCACAACTGAGAATGAGCCGGGAACTAACAATGTGTATAATGAAGTAACCAATGAAAACGCCAATTCACTAGATCTTTTGGGCGTTGAATTCCGGGGAGATTACTCCATTAACGAATGGCTGAAAAGTGGTCTCACTTTTACCTACACCTTGGGCGACTTGACCAATGAAGACGGCTCCAAAGAACCCGCAGACCGTGTACCTCCGGCAAATGGAGTCTTTTATGTAGATTATCATCCAAGTAGCCAGATCTCTATTCGACCCCAAGCCAGATACGCCTTCGCTCATAGAAGAATTTCTCCGGATGAAATCGGTGATATACGTATTTCACGAGATGGAACAGATGGATTTGTGAATCTACAAATTCTGGCAAATTTTCAAGCCAAAAATAATCTTTCTTTAAAAGTGATAGCTGATAACCTAAGTGATTCCGCTTATCGTGAACATGCCAGTAGCCTCGATGGGATGGGTAGAAATATCACATTTACTCTAAGCTATACGTTTTAAACGCCTTTCTTTTTTGACCAGGTAAATGTAATACCTATTAAAATAATTGCCATCCCCACAAAAGAAAGAGGAAGTGGAACTTCTCCGAAGAAAAAGAAAGCCATCACAGATGATGCCGCTGGCTCAAACAATATCAGTGTTGAAATAAGGGTTGGTGACACAAATTTGACGGCATAATTCAGAGCTCCATGACCAGCAATTTGAGGCCCAAGTGCCAACCCAAATCCAACCAGCAAAAGTAATCCTGAAAGCTCAAAAGAAATACCTTCCACAATGAAAAGGGTAATTACACAGGTTAGTGCAGCATATCCATATACCGGGAATACATACTCTATCCAGTTTCTTTTTTGGCGGACACGATTTCCAATAATAAAGTACACTGCAAAAATTACTGAGGCAGCGAATGCGAGCGTATTACCCAATAGTGGATTAGGATATACCCCTTCACTTCCAAAATCGGAATACCCTAAAACAACAGAACCCAAAAAAGAAGTGAATACTCCAAGCCATACAATCAGCCTGAATTTGTATTTAAAAACAAAACGCTCAATTATGATAAGAATGATCGGATGGGTAGTAACCAGGACTGATGCTGAAGCAATAGAAGTGAAGTAAATAGAAGAAACCCAACATATAAGATGAAGTCCTAATAATATTCCTGAAACAGCAACCCAAATATGTTCTTTGGTTGAAATTTCCCTTTTATCATCTTGATTCCTAGTAGAAAAATACACCGGTATAAGTAACAGAAATGCGAAAACGGTTCGTACTGCAGCAACTAGAAATGCAGACTCATGTGTAACTATTTTTACCAGGATTGGTGAAAAGCCTATCGCAGTAATACCAAAACCAAGTAGTGAGTAGACTTTTACTTTTGAAAAAGTATCGGTGTGATCAGTATGCATTACCGGATACGATCCATCGAACGCACCAGTTTTTCATCTTTATTGATAAAACGCAGTGCCAATAAATGAAATACGAAACCCAGAATAATTAAACCTGTACCGATGGCTTCATCCCAGAGGTAGGTCCCGATACCTCCTAGCGAAAAGAACACACCTACTGAAAAACCAAGAGCTATTATTTGAAAAAAAGCAGCTCTTTTTACCCAGCTTATTTGATTCTTCCGATTGTTAAACAGAAAAATACTGTACACCGAAAGTATAGCCGCTATGACCAATGAAATAGCTAGTCCAAAGCCAATCCATTGCTGAGGATCTTCCATAGCTCTGGTATAGATTGGAGTAAAATACACCCCCAGGTTAGCAATTGCGGCAAGAGCCAGAAAAACTGTTTGAATTCTTTGAAGCAAGGTTAATAAAATTCGTTTCTGATTTGATGTAAAGATAGGGGTTTTAGAATACTTAGTTCAATTCAGATTCGCCTGTTTACTGAAAACAAAAAAGCCCAGTCTGAATAATCAAACTGGGCTTTTAATCTTTAATTTATAGCTACATTGACTATGCAGGCTCGGCTTGAAGGTTCTCCTTTTCACCATTCAAAGCACTTTGATCTTTAATAAGACCAGGTTCTTCTTTGCCAAATATCACTTTATTCAACCCTCTGCGACTCCTTTCAATAATACTATAAAGTACAGGAACCAGAATAAGGGTTAATGCTGTAGCGAAAAGTAATCCAACTATAACAGCGATTGCCATAGGCCCCCACCAAGCTGCCTGCTCGCCACCCATGTAAATATATGAATGTAAATTAGAGAAAAATTCAAGAGGTGTGGCAACCAATACGATAAAATCGAAGTTGAATCCAATTGCCAAGGGAACTAATCCTAATGCAGTAGTTGTAGCGGTAAGAATTACCGGACGGAAACGAACTTTTCCCCCCTGAATTAGGGCCGACCGTAAGTCCATTCCATCTCGCTCCCGCAAAATATCCACATAATCAATTAACACGATCGCGTTATTTACAACAATTCCGGCAAGTGAGATGATTCCTAAGAATGCCATCAATCCAAATGCCATCTGAAATGTTACCAATCCATAGAATACCCCTGCCATCGACATGATTACCGAACTAAGAATGATAAGTGGTTTTGCAACAGAGTTGAACTGTGACACAAGGATAAAGGTGATCAGAAATAGCGCGATCAGAAATGCGATTGCCAAAAACTCAAACGATTCATCCTGTTCTTGTTGTTGTCCTGTCCAGCTGAAGGTGTAACCAGCAGGTAACTGTTGCAGGTATTCATCCACTACTCCTTGTACTTCAGCAAGTACTGCATTCGCTTGATATCCGGCTCTAACATCAGCACTGATAGTAATTACACGAACAGCTTCTTTGTGATTGATGCCACCAAGCCCATCATTTACTTCCCAGGTTGCAACCTCAGATAAAGGGATTTGGTTTCCTTCATGGAAAATAGTCAAATCGCCAAGTGTGCTCATATCATCCCTGTATTCATTATTTAAACGAACGATGATATCATACTCTTCTTTCCCGTCACGGAATTTGGAAGCTTCCACCCCATTGATCGCTTGCCGAATCGTCATCCCAATCGTATTGGTATTAAGTTCATAAAGTGCCGCTTTCTCGCGATCTACTTCCACTCGAACTTCGGGACGAGGCTCTGGTAAGTTTGACTCCAACCCATCCATTTTAGCAAATACAGAATCTGCTTCCAGTATTTTTAGGATATCATAGGAAATCTTAGAGAGTTGCTCCATATCATTCCCGGAAATCTCCAGGTTAACCGGCTTACCAGTTGGAGGCCCATTTGGTGGTTGCTCTACTGTTATTTTGGCGCCAACTATGTTCTCACTCATATGGTCACGTAGAAATTCCATAGCTTCGAATACATCACCTTCTCGTTCCTGGAAGTCCACGAAGTTGAGTGCGACCGTTCCACGATTTGGAGTATTCCCTCCTCCACTTGAACCCGGATCTGCAGTAATCAATGCTCCGGACGTCGCAAGCACACTGTTTACATCTACAATGTTCGGAAGATTCTGAACCCGGTCTCGAACCTCATCAATAATCGTTTTGGTATAGGTAACATCCGAACCGATCGGTGTTTCTACCTGAACATATACATCACGTGGAGGGATATCTTCCGGAAAGAATTCCACTCCTGTTGGAAACATAGCTAATACGAAGAAACTAGAAACCAACACGAGAACAGAAATCCCTATAGTTGAAAGTCTGTGGTTTAGTGCCCATGTCAAGGAAACTTCATATCTATCTATCCATTTGTTAAGACCATCTTGTTGCCACCATCTTCCGATTGGTTCCAGGACATATTTATTAACAAGCCAAAGAATACCCCCTAGAATAATCAACATGGTCCAGGTAATAAAGCTGGACGCCAGAAAGAGTAGCGCGATAAAACCGAATACTCCAATAAGAATTCGTTTTCCTTTTTTTGTGATCTGAGCTCTTTTTTCCTGCCCATCAACGCGCATAAATAGCGCACAAATTACAGGGTTGATAATCAAACCTACAAATAAAGAACTTGCCAGTGTAATAATGAGTGTCTTAGGCAAATAACTCATAAACTGACCTACAATCCCTGGCCAGAATACCATCGGTGCAAAAGCGGCAATGGTGGTCATTGTTCCTGCTATAATCGGTACCGCAACCTCACCAGTTCCTTTTTTGGCAGCCTCAAAATTATCATAGCCTTCTTCCAGATACCTGTAAATATTTTCCACGACTACAATGGCATTATCCACCAGCATTCCCAAAGAAAGAATGAGTGAAAAAAGAACCACCATGTTCATGGTTATACCAACAGCCCCAAGTATGATGAACGAAAGAAACATAGAAAGAGGAATAGAAATCCCCACAAAGGAAGCGTTTCTAACCCCAAGGAAGAATAGAAGTACACCCACAACGAGTGTCAACCCAGAGATAATGTTATTCTCGAGGTTGCTTACCATACTTACCACATCGATACTTTGATCATTGGTGATTTTGTAAGTGGTAGTTGGAGGAAGTGTTTCCAGCTCTGTATCCAGAATAGCCTTAGTTCGCTGAGCCGTTTCCAGAATGTTCTCGCCAGTTCTTTTTTTAACTCCCAGCGTAATTACAGGCGCACCTTCCAACTCAGAATACGTTTCCCGTTCTTTAAAGCCAAAAGTAACACTTGCTACATCACGAACATAAATCGGACTTCGTTGTTCCCCTTTTATTACAATATCTTCGAGTTGTGCAGTATCATCATATTGGCCAGGTATACGAAGTAGAAATTTTTTGGTCCCAACTGAAATATCACCACCAGGAATTGTAACATTTTCCGAAGAAATAGCTGCAATAATATCTCCAAAGGTAACTCCGTAATACTTCATCTTAGCCAGATCCACATCTACCTGGACTTCACGTTCAAGTCCACCTGTGAGGTCTACTCCTAATACAGAAGGGATAGCCTCAATTTTATCCTGTAAATCTTCCGCAATCTCTTTAAGGATAACCTCATCGTATTGACCCGAGAGGTTTACATTCATGATCGGGAACTCGGAAAAATTGATTTCCTGAACTACTGGTTCTTCCGCATCTTCCGGCAATTCCGGCTTTGCTAAATCTACCTTTTCACGAACTTTTTGAAGGGCGTCTTCGATATCCACATTGGGATCGAATTCCAGGTTAATATTGGAATATCCTTCTGAGGAAGTTGATGTCATTGTCTTCACCTCAGAGATATTCCCAAGCTCATCCTCCAGCTTTCGTGTTACCAGACTCTCCATATCTTCGGGAGATACTCCCGGATAGACAGTTACTACAAATATGTTTGGAACATTTATACTTGGAAAGCTTTCTTTAGGGATTGTTAAATAGGAAACAATTCCCATCACTGCAACCAGCGCTATCAATACCAATACACTTATACGGTTATTGATTGAAAAGGTAGAAAGCCAAAACTCTTTACGTTCCCCCGTTCCTTTGGAAGAAGCTCCGTTTGTTGATGTTCCGTTTTTTTGAATTTCGGTACTCATAATAGTTTCCGAATAATATTAGTTAGAGGCCAGATTGGAATCTTGTTGGTCTTTCGGAGTTACTCGCATACCGTCGTCCAAAAATGCCGATCCTAATGTGATTAATTGATCTCCCGCTTGTAATCCATTTTCGATGATTACATCGGTTTTATATGAAAGTCCAAGACTTACTGTACGTTCTTCAGCTACTGCCTGTCCTGCTTCATTCTCCGCAAGAACATAAACTACATACCCGTTTTCTTTCGAGTACACAAACTCTTCACTAATTACCAATACACCTTCCTGTTGATTGGTTCTCAACCGGATATTGGCAATCATATCTACTTTATACTGGTTCTCTTTTTTAGGCAGATCAATTTCGATTCGGAATGTTCTGTTTTGTGGGTTAATGCTACTTGCCGCAAAGCTAATAGTGCCGTTCAATGTATCACTGATTTGAGTATCGAACCACACTTCAACTTCATCTCCTGATGTAACTACATCTGCATACCGTGCAGGTACTCCCGCTGAAATGATATAGTCATCAGAACCAATTAATCGCACAACCGGAGTTCCGGGAGAAACCATCTCACCAACTTCCACCATCTTTGATTCAACGACCCCATTAAAAGGAGCTTTAATATTGGTGTTTGCCAGATCTACTTTAATTGATTCAAGGGAAGAATTGCTTTGTTGGTAAGCATATTTAGCATTCAGATAATCGATCTCAGAACCAATACCATCTTCATCATACACTTTCTTTAGTCGGTCATAATTTTCCTTTGCCTGTGCAGTAACCGCCTCAAGCCGTGTTTTTTCCTGTACTAGCTTTGAATCATCAATTTTCATGATGGTTTTCCCTTTACGAACTGTTTCCCCTTCTTTTACATTGTGGGAAACTACTCTACCACTTACTTCAGCAGAGATCATGATATCATTGGATGTTTCTACAGTTCCAACTACACGAACATAACTTGCAAAGGTTGAGGGTTTTACTGTTTTAGTGGTGATATTCACCGACTTTACTAGCTCTTCTTCTGTTTGTGTTTGCGCCTCTTCCCCTCCGGAGCATGCCCCAAAAGCGATTAATAGTAATAGTGAAGCAAACAGGCTTACTTTTTTCATGTTAATTGTGATTGTCTTGTTTGTTAATTTCATTTTTCAATTTCTGTATCTACATACGGTACTTTACCGGTTGCCAAATCATATTCTGCTTTTGCTGTTAAATATTGATATACCATCAAAGCATAATTCACTTCTGCCTGACGAACCTGAACCTCTGCATCAGTTAATTCAAGCTGAGAACCCAAGCCACTTTCCAGTCTTTTTTGTGCTCTTGTGTACCCTTCATTTGCTTGTTGAAGTGCGATTTTTCTTGCTTCTGCAGTTTCGAAAGCACGATTTAAATCCTCGCTTGCTGAAGCTACTTCATTCTGAGCCATCAACAATGCTGCACGTTTTTGTTCCTGCAAATCTTTTCTGGCTATTTGAACCCGCTGTACATCGGCTACCCTTTTAAATCCCTGGAAAAGTGGAAGACTTAAGTTAATTCCTAATGTTTGGAATCGAGCTGAGTTCTCAAAAAAGGTAGGTTCATCTGGTTCCGCGGCAGTCCATTGTAAATTGTACGTAGCAGAGAGAGAAGGAAGAAATCGGCTTTTTACAGCGGTGACTTCTTTTTCATTTAAAGCCAGACTCGCATCCAAAATTCTCAGATCACCCCGCGTTTTATCAAGATCAGCTGAATCCAAACCATCTTTCTGAAATGTATAAGGGTTCATCTGATCAATAGAATAAATGTGCTGGTTAGCATCGCTGTCAGAATTACTCTGTAAAATATCGAACTCATTGAGGTTCCCAATAACTTCAAAATCGAACTTAAGCGGTAACCCCATTGTAATCTTAAGCATACGGTACGCTTCGTCAACTCCATATTCAGCTTCAATCAGCTGGGGACGTTGATTACTTAGCTGCACCCTTAAACTCAGAACCGCATATTCGTCAACTAAACCTGCCCGTTGACGTGCTTCATTTTCCCTCAAATTCTGCTCAAGTCTTTTTATTTGTGTTTCCTGTAGCCGAAACTGCTCCAGAGCGGCTAATACAGAATAGTAAGCAATCCGTGTTTGGGTAATTACCTGCTGACTGGTCGCCCTTAAATTTTCTTTTTGAACCGTCTTAAACACGGTAGCCGAGCTTAAGCCAACAATGGTTTCGCCTCTGAAAAGTGTCTGACTTGCAGTAAAACCACCTTGCCAGTTATTGTCTGTTCCAAATGCAACAGGCACTAAGGTTCCTGGTGCTCCCCCAAAAAATTCACCTGGTACGAAGTTTACCGGGATTTCAAAGTTTCTGGTATAATTGATAGAAGAAGATATATCAGGATATATTTCGCTGTAAGCAATCTTAACCAGTTCGTCTGCATCTTCCACAGAAAGAAGTGCTCGCTTAACCTGGGGACTATTAGCCACTGCAATTTTGATTGCCTCATCAAGAGTTAATTCATAATCTGAAATAAGTTCCGTTTCCTGAGTTTGAGCATTAATTTCCCCAAAAAATGCCCCAATCATTATGAATGCAGAAATAAGAAAAATTCTGCTTTGTTCTCTACGCATCATGTAGTTTGTTTTTGTTTTGATACTCATTTTATTTTTTGGACAACCCGCTACGCTGATCTGCCCATTGTGTTTCAAAAAATGACTGGAAGTCAACATTCTTTTGACTCCATACCTTGACCTATTAATTTCATATATCCATTAAACATAGTTTCGAGATCAATTCCCAAATGATCTAATAACTTAAAATGTTCTGCATTCTGATGCATATATGCCATATTTACAACTCCATGTGAGGTTGACCAAAGTAATAATGCAAGCTCTTCTGGATTGTATGAAGAGTTTATTGATCCATCCTGCATCCCAATTTGAATAGCCCGAACCATTACCCGAAAACTTTCCTGACGGTTTTGTCCACACATAGAAAGATAATCACTGTTTTTAGCCTGATCAGTGTCTTTATAATTTTCCAGAAATCGCATAGCCCTGTAAAACTCTGGATGCTCTCCTGCAAACTTTAAATAGTTAATCCCGATTTGGTACACCATTTCAAGACCGGTTTTATCTTCTGTTAAAACCCTGGAAGTCATAGTATTCATCATGGTTGATGCCTTATGACAAATCCCCAAAACTAAGTCTGTTTTATTGTTGAAGTACTGGTACAATGATCCTTTGCTCACCTCCGCGCGTTCAGCAACTTCATCCATATTCAGATGTTCTAGTCCTTTTTCCAGAATAAGAGTTTCAGCTGCTTCTAACATCATAGAGCGTTTTAACTCTCGCTCGCGCTCTTTACGTTCAGAAATTCCCATATTTTGACTTTCAGTCATTTTTTGAATTAAGGTCATAAAGGTACATATCTGAAATTTTAAATCCTATTTTTTTAATGTAAACAAAGGGTAAACAAACCACTTTTTTTGTTCTTCTAATCAGTAATTTCTGCGCCCATTAAATATTCCTATTGAAAAACTTTAGCCTTACAGACGCAAGCTTAATTTTGGTCGCAATTATTTGGGCGCTCAATTTCAGCATTGTAAAAATTACTCTAGAGGAAATTGATCCCTATAGCTTTAATGCACTCCGTTATGTTTTAGCAGCTGCATTATTAGTAGTCGCAGCAAAACGAAAAGGGTTCAGTTTAAAAGTTAAAAAGGAGCATTTCTGGAAATTAGTCGGGATTGGAATTGTTGGGAACCTGTTGTACCAGCTACTTTTTATAGTTGGCCTTGACCTTACTTACTCAGCAAATGCCGCAGTAATGCTCGGTAGTATCCCAATCTGGGTTGCATTATTATCTCAGTTATTTACTGAAGAGAAGCTTACAACTTCTAAAACTATTGGTATAATCCTCGCTTTTGTCGGGGTAACTTTAATCATTTTGGGAGGAGGAAACGAGCTCTCGTTCGCATCCGATAGCTTTAAAGGAGATATCATTACTTTATTAGCAGCCATTGCCTGGGGTGTCTATACTATCCTCTCCAAAAAGTATCTTAAGTTCTACAACTCTACTCAATATTCCGCTTTTATGTCTATTGTGGGTGTAATTGCATTACTATTAGTAGGGGCGCCATTTCTTGTAAGTCTAGATTTCAGTCACATCTCAATTGGTGGGTATGGAGGGATTGTTTACAGCGGATTACTTTCCGTTGGACTCGCGTATTTAATCTGGAATAATGGGATTAACAAAATCGGAGCGGTACGTACAGCCGCTTATCAAAACCTTGTTCCTGTTTTAGGCTTGATATTCGGGGTACTAATTTTAGACGAAGCCTTAACAATATTGCAGTATATTGGTTCAATATTTGTTATTATTGGAATCATCCAGACACGAAAATAACTTTTCTATACGCAAAACAGCTACTGTTATACATTTAATTTAAGTTTAGTTCATAGCAATGAAGCGTTTTATTTTTCTGGTTGTATTACTTGGTTTCGGGTTTAATTTTGCAACCTCACCTCAAATTTTAGCCCAATCTTCTAATACAGAAGGTAATTCTAGCACTTCCCCCTTTGATATGAACTTAAGCAATTCGTTTGGTGGGCTCTTTTTTCAGGATCAAATTGGTTTGCAAATAGCCAGACAAGGCATCACATCAGAAGGTTTTATTAATAAAGACACCTACACTCTTGGGAATAATGATCTAATTTCAATTGATATAAAAGGTTCTCAACCAATTCAGATGAGAGGTGTAGTTGTAAATCCACAAGGAGAAATAGTAATTCCTGTTGTTGGAATGATAAATGTACGGGATAAAACAATTGCTGAAGCACAAATTGAAATACAAAAACAAATTTCAGAGGTATTTAATAACCCTGAGGTAATTATTTCACTAGATAAACCACGTGCCCTAACCGTCCATATTAATGGAGATATACCACACCCGGGCAAGTATGTTGTTCCTGCACAGTCCAGAGTAGACCTTGCAATTTATCAGGCCTTAACAGATGGGGACCGGACAATAAGTCAAAACACAGTTTATTCGGCTTCTGATTTGCTTAGACTTAATTTCTCCTTTAGAAATATCCTAATAACACAACCTGATGGAAATATCAAAAGGGCAGATCTAATTACTTATTATAGCACAGGTAAGCTAAATAAGAACCCATTCATAAATGATGGTGATTTAATAACAATCTTTCAGAAGAGTAAAAGAACGGAAAGAATTAGTTTGTCTGGCGCGGTTAGAGCTCCTTTTGAAATTGAGTTTCTTCCATCTGACACTCCTTCTTCCCTATTAGAACTTGCTGGTGGATTTACAATTCAAGCTGATTCTACTGAACTATTATTGGTAAGATTTGAAGATAACCAACTTAAAAAAATTACCTTGGATAAGTCCCAATGGGAAACCTTCAAACTACAACCTAATGATCGTTTAATTGCTGAAACTGATTCACGAATCAACTCTTCAGCTTCAGCTTGGATTACTGGTGAAGTTTCCCTTTCGGGTAATTTCCCAATATTAGATGGCGTCACCTCGGCATATGAACTATTGGACATGGCAGGAAATTTTACTAATCAGGCTCTTCCCCATGCAGCTTATATGTTAAGGGCAGGGTCCGTTGAAAATGAAGTGCCGAATAAGTTCAATGTTGAGGTAATGAAACGAACCTCAGATCAAATATTGCAAGGTTTTGAATATTTGGAGCTGGAAAGTCGATTAAGTCGCAACCAAGTACATATAGATTTAACAGATACTTCTCAATTGAAACAAGTACTTCTTTTTGATGGTGACCGCCTGTTTGTGCCACGTGATGAAAATACTGTATTTATTTTTGGGCAAGTTAATAACCCCGGTTATTTCCCGTTCATACCGGAACTATCAAATGTGAATGAATACATCCGCCAAGCTGGAGGATTATCATTAGCGGCTAATAAAGACCGAATCTATGTGATAAAGGCGGGAAGTAAGACTTGGTATAGACCAAATCAAACTGATTTAATGTCAGGAGATATGATTTTTGTAGACAGGAATCCTTTTGACGAGCTTAATGCACAACGGACTTATGACATACAAAAAGAACAGCTTAAGAATACACGAATACAGCTTATAATGACAGGCTTAACAACTATAACAAGTATAGTTACTACACTTGTTGCAATCGACGTAATTAAAAGATAAAGGATGACACCTGAGTACAAAGCCCCAAGTTGGCCAGAGATTTTTCGTTACCTATATAAGAATAAAGTTCTAATACTAGGCATCTCTTTTAGTGTGGCTGTGATAATTGCTGTTGTTACACTTTTTATGCCTAATAAATACACCTCAACAGCTAACTTACTTCCAAGTCAGAGACCATCTATCGGGTTTAGTCTTTTTTCGGAACAAGGTAGCCTTTCAAATCTTGCAAGCTCTGTTTTGGGGACCGGACAAAGTGAAGAAGCTAATCGATATCTGGTTTTACTTGAAAGTTATACCACGAAGAAAAGAGTAATTGAAACGTTTGACCTAATTAATAGATATGAACTTTCAGATTCAGAGTATCCATTACTTTTTGCTATGGATTTATTAGATGAGAACACTACTTTTGAAAGTAAAGAAGAAGGGAATTTTATTATTTCTGTTGAGGATGAAGATCCTGAACTTGCAAAAAACATGGCTAGCTTCTACGTAGAATTGCTTAACGAGATAAATACAAACATCGTTACAAAAGACGCTCGTCTATATAGAGAGTTTATTGAAAAAAGATATAACAAGGCATTACTCGATGCAGATAGCGTTAAGAGTAACATAATAGCCTTTCAAAATAAGTATGGTGTTATTGAGCTGCCTGAACAAGTAAGTGCATATTTTAGCTTAATAGGTGGGCTCACAGCAAAACAGATTGAATCTGAATTCAAACTCAGATTACTCTCTGAAACAGTAAATGAAAATAGTGATGCTTATAAAACAGCGGAAATACAATACAACTCTATCTCTAATGCACTCAATAAAGCATATACAGACACTAATGCATCAAATTTTCTTTTAAATTTCGAAGAACTTCCTACTGTAGCCACTAATTATTATGAATTAACATTACAAGCTGAGATACAGTCTGAAATCCAAAAATTTTTAATTCCATTATATGAGCAAGCCAAAATGGAAGAAGCTAAATCGTTGCCTATAGTGAGCATAGTGGATAAACCGGTTATATCTAAAAAGAAAAGTTCACCTAAGAGATCTCTTATTGTAATTTCTTCGGGATTCTCTGCATTTTTGTTGGTAGTTTTTTACTTCATATTGCGTTTCAGCTTTGTTAAGAATAAAGATTTCTTTTCCTTTTTCCGAGCTTAGTCATGCTTGCTCGAATAAGTCCATATCGATTATTTGAGTATGGTATAATTACTATAACTTTGTCGCTTATACTGACAACTTTCCTCTTAGTTGATGATAAAATTTACCCTTTAATAGTTGCTTTACTTCCTATATCTCTACTTTTTCTGTACCAAGGGAAAAGAATTTCAGGTGGTTTAATACTCTTCTATATTTTATTAAGCATTACCTTTTTAGAAAATGATGAAGGAATACAACCTATCGAGCTTCCATTTTATGCGTTTTCGTTAATTCTGATTTTCTATAATATTATTGAAGCTCTTAGGGGCAACATCCTGCTCAACACTTTTATTGATAAACTTTACTTGGTTATAACTTTGTTGGTTCCTTACGGAATTTTATTTGGCCTAATAAATGGTTCTTCTCTTTATTTGGCAATTGGGGAAACCACCTATCTGTTAGGACTTTTTGTTTACTTTCCGCTTAGAAAATATTTAAGTAACAAATCCTTTAAAAGAATTCTTTATGTAATTGTTTTAATTATAATTACATATGTTTTAATTCGGAATTTATTAAACTATCGGCAAATACTAATTCAAGCTGTTGCAACCTGGCAAACTGAAAAGGCACGTGTTCCATCTAACGAGTTTGTAATAATGTTTGGGGCTTTGCTGTTTATGGGGGGCGCCATAATTACAAAAATCCGGATTCTTCAAATAATTTTCACGGTAGTTTTTATAGCTTTAATTGCCGGATTAGTTCTAACACAAAGCCGCGGATACTGGCTGGCATTTTTTCTTGGTACCATTACTATTTTTTTCGTAGTTGATCTAGGCGGTAAAATTAGAATGACTTATACTTTTTTAGTACTTATTTCATTCTCCATTATAATTGCTCAGTTATTCTTTTATGACCAATTTTATCTTATCCTAAAAGGGCTCGCTGCTCGATTTGATTCCATAGGAAGTGGAAAGCTAGATATATCTCTGTATGAGCGTTTTCTTGAATCTAAAGCAGTATTAAAAGAGATAATTTATCAGCCAATTTCAGGGTACGGAATGGGTGTTACATATACTAAAAAGTTTGTCTTCTATAATTATTTTGCAGACACAAGCTATATACATAATGGTTATCTTGGAACTTGGTTCAAACTTGGATTAGTAGGCTTAATTATATTTCCCTTATTATGGATTTCGCTAATTATAAAAAGCATTCGAATTTTTAGGCATACAGATAATCTCATTACAAAAATAGTGATGCTTTCCATAGCTGGAACTATTTCCGGAGTTATTCTGGTAAATAATACCAGTCCTCAAGTCTTTAATTTTATAAGCTGCTTATTTGTTACTGTCTTTTCGGCGGTTATCAGTACAATAAATGATGAAAAAAATAACTGATCACCCTTCTGTGTTAGTAAGTGTAATAACTGTCAATTATTACTCCGAAAAAGATATTTTTGAGTGTTTTAAAAGCATAAAAAATAAGTCTTTTTCTCGTTTTGAACTTGTTGTCGTTTCAAATTCTCCTATTGATCCTGGCTTTCATGCCATTCTTACTTCGGAAGATATTAATGTAACAATCATAGAAAACGAAGAAAATCTGGGCTTTGCTAAGGCTTGCAATATTGGGGCTAAAAATTCATCTGGAGATTTTTTGCTTTTTCTAAACCCCGATACACGTTTTTTAAATGATGTAATTGAAGAATTATTTAACTGCTACAACGAACATCCGTCTATTGGTATAATCGGTCCACATACTTTTGATGAAAATGGGCATTCAATTCCATCTGTTAAAAACTCTTTTTCAAAAGGCTATCTTATACACTTAATGTTCCCCCCACTAGTGTTTTTCTTGAACCAAAACCAATTGTCAGGCCATTATTTGCCTAAGAAAACACAAAAAGTATCTGTTGTTAACGGCCATGCAATGTTCATCTCTGCTGATTTGTTTAATGAACTTAATGGTATGGAGGAGAGTTTTTTTATGTATTGGGAAGAAAATGATTTGTGTAAGCGTGTTAATAAACTAAATCAATCAGTTTTTTTTAACCACGAAGCTAAGTTAATACATATCGGTGCTACTTCAACAAATAAATATTTTTTCGAAATGGAAATTGAGAAACATAGATCTCAAATGAAATTTGTAAAAATCCATTTTCCGGATTTATTCTTATTCAATAGAGTAGCGGGTATCATAGGATATTCCTGGCGTATCTTGCTAAGTATACTACTTCTCAGAAAAACTAAGATTAAGCAGTTTTGGAAAATTTTTGTTTGGTATTGCCTTAGCTATAATTAGTACATATCAGCAACAAGTCTCAATTATTAGTTCCTCCCATAATTAAATTACAACAAACCTAATTTTGAAGAAAAAACTTAAAATTGCACTCGTCTGGGCAAACCCTTACAACAAAAATTTTGGTGTAGGCGCATTAGCATATTCGGGCTTGTACTTACTCGGAACAGTAATCAATAAAATTGATTCTGTAGCAGATGTATATATTATCGGGAGTTCAAAATTTAAAAAAGATACCATTAGGATTCGGGATTTGAATATTACGTTCCAGAATATTCATGGGCTTGATTATTTCAACCCCAAGTCACTGATCAAGCTACTTCTGTGGCCTTATAGATATAAAATAGGAATATTAAAAAGCTTTGATTTTGTCTTTGATTTATCTGAAGGAGACAGTTTTAGTGATATTTACGGTAAAAGAAGATTCAATACAATTGTAAACTCAAAACGATTATTTAATCTGCTAGGCATTAAGCAAGTTTTATTACCTCAAACAATAGGACCTTTTAAAGATCAAAAAACGCTTGAAAAAGCTGTAAATGCAATGAGTAAAATGGAGAAAGTAATAAGCAGAGATAAGATTAGTTTTGACTTTACTGCTGATTACCTCACAAGTGATAAAATCTTTGAATCTATCGACTTAGCATTTCTTCTACCATTCAGTAAAATACTACTAAATTCGGGGCCAACTAATTGTGGAATTAATGTATCTGGCCTATTGTGGAATGGTGGATATACTGGTAAAAATCAATTTAATCTAAAAACAGACTATAGAAATCTAATTCGTAAATCCATCGAATTTTTTATTTCAAAGAAGGATATTCAAGTTCACCTTATCCCTCATGTAATCCCTGAAAACTTTATCATTGAAAATGACTATGAAGTATGTAAACTTCTAAAAAAAGAATACCCTGAAGTTATTTTACCTGAAGAATTCAAAAACCCGATAGAAGCCAAGAGTTATATAGCTGGGTTAGACTTTTTTACTGGCGCGAGAATGCACTCTTGCATTGCAGCATTCTCTTCAGGTGTTCCAGTATTTCCAATGGCATACAGTCGGAAATTTAATGGATTATTTCAAGATACTTTGAAGTATGAGTACATGGGGGATTGCACTAAAGAAAGTGAAGATATAATTCTTAAAAATCTTGAAGCATCTTACAATCAGAGGGATAGTCTTAAAATAAAGATCAATAAATCCATCAAAGAAATAGTTACCCCTAGGCTCAAAGAGCTTGAACACTTTCTTTTTGAACTACTTAAAAATGAATAATTTACACAAGTCAAAAATTCACACGATTTATAAAAATAATCTATGCCTTGGTTGTGGATTGTGTGAGAGTATATCGGGTAAAAATAATGTAGAAATGAGTTTGGATAGTAACGGTTTCTTTTATCCAGAAGTAAAAAAAATTGTTGAGCATAATGAAAAAATAATTCAAGATATTTGTCCGGGTTTAAATATTGTCAATGACATAAAATTCAACAAGTATGAGAGGGTCTGGGGGAAAATAGCAGGTGCTTATTCTGGATTTTCAAATGATAAAGAAGTCAGAAAAATTGGCTCATCCGGTGGGGCTGCAAGTGCAATCGCCATATATCTACTTGAGACAAAGCAAGTAGATTGTGTACTACAAGTAGGGGGGGATCAAAGTGATTATAAACGGAATTCGTTGAAGTATTCCAGAAACAGAAATGATGTAATAAATGCTGCATCTTCCAGATACGCTCCAGCCCTTGTTTTTGATAAAATTGAGCAAATCTTGAAATCATCATCCGATGCTTTCTGCTTTATTGGCAAACCATGTGACATTTCAGCTCTAAAAAATTACCTTAGTCTATATCCTCAGTTTAAGAATCGTTTCAAATTATATATATCAATAGTATGTGCCGGGCTTCCTTCCTTTAAAGGCACTGAAGTAGTCATAAATAGCTTCAATCATCAACCACCAATAAATAAACTAGTCTACAGGGGCAATGGGTGGCCAGGAAGCTTTTCATTTAATGATAGTACTGGTAAAAAATTTCAAATGTCTTATAATGATTCATGGGGAAATACACTCAATAAGTATTTAAACTTTCGGTGTAAAATTTGTCCGGATGGAATAGGTTTACAAGCAGATATAGTAGTAGGGGATGCATGGGAAACGCAAGATGGTTATCCGGATTTTTCAGAAAAGGATGGACAGAGTTTAATTTTGGCCAGAACTGAAAGAGGAAAAGCTTTATTAAAAAATATGAGGAATGAAGGTCATATCTCGATTCATGATTTGGAGCCAGATAAAATTTCTGAGATGCAACCATATCAATATTATAGAAGAACACGAGTAGCCGCCAGGGTATTTGCATTTCGATTGTTGAGGCCAATGAAGTTAAATTTCAAGCACACACATATATATTTAAATTTATTATATAGTACAATTTCTTCAGTCGTAAAAGAATTTCTGGGAACTGTTAGAAGGTTGTTGTTCACAAATTAACGTCATAAAAAGCTCAATTGCTTAAACTAATTTTAAAAGGATCATTTTGGGGCATTTTATCAAAAATATTTGATGCACTATTCAAGTTTCTAACTGTTCCTTTATTGGTAGCTCATTATGGAAAAGGCGACTATGGATTAATAGTCTTGGCTTTTACTCTCAATGCCTACCTAAAAATCATGGACTTAGGCATGAATATAGGTTCCATTAGATTTTTCTCTATATGGATTAAAGAAAATCGTTGGGATACGCTATCTAAAGTTTCCAGATCAAGTATAACTTTCTATGGAATAGTAGGAATGCTAAATGCACTTCTATTCCTATATCTCTCATTTAATATTGACTTATTTTTAGAGATTGATGTAAATCAAACGGAAGTTTTTGCCTGGATCCTAAGAATAATGGCTGTTGGCTCTATATTTAATTGGATTACTAGTGTTTTAACTCAGTTACTTAGTGCTAACGAAGAGCTAAGCTGGATTAATAAAATGGCAATAGTTGCCAGTTCTCTTATATTTGGTTCTGCATTATTAGCTATTGGGTTCAACTTAAGCTTAACAAGCTACTTCATATTCTATACTATTTCTGCCTTGTCAGTTTTTCCTTTCTATTTGTTTAAGCTGAAAAAATTTCCACTTAAACTAAATGATTTACTCTTGCCTATGTGGGATTGGTTAGCATATAAAGAAGTTTGGGGTTATGGTATTTCAATATTTATTATGTCGGTTTTTCAATTTACTGCTAATAACATCAGACCAATTTTACTAAACAATTTTGCAAGTCAGGGGATAAGTGTATTGACTGATTACAGGGTATTACAAACTATAGTAATGCTATTAATAGCATTTGGGAGTGTTTTTACTCAAGTACTCCTCCCCTCAGTTTCTAAATTATATCAGAGTAACGAAAAAACTAAATTAGATGATCTGGTGTATAATGGAACAAAGTATCTTACGATCTTTTTTTCGTTTATAGTTTTTCCAATTCTATTAAATGCAGAGAATATACTGTTAATATACATGGGTCCGGAATATGGGAAATTATCAATTTGGTTAATTCTTTGGTGTTTAACAGCGTTTCTTATACTACACAATGCACCAGTATCAAGTCTTGTCTTAGCCTCAGGTAAAACACGTGCACTGGTATATTCTTCGGCTATTTCTTGTATAATTTCTATCCCTATAACAATTATTTTTGCTGAAACTTTAAATGTTGGCGCAGCCGTAATCGGATATTTAGTTTATGTATTAATTCAAATTGGATTTTACTATCTCTACTATATTCCAAGAGTCTTAGGGTTTAAAAGTATTTTCTTATTTGTAAATTCTTTTTTATTCCCAACTATTTTAGGTGGAGTAGCAGCCTTATCCATTTATTACATTAATAAAATAGTTGGGAATAACCCTTCTGATTTATTCTCGCTATTTATGAACACGATTATTTTTATAATTATTTATTCGATTTTGTTGAAATTATTTGTGTTAAAAAAGCACGAATTCCTAAGGATTAGGAACACTATCATTTGATTTTTCTGACTATTTATACCATTAAAATTTTAAAAATAATTCAGACTTTACTTGAAAAAAAATACAAATACAAAAGATGTTCTAATAGTTGACTTTGTGGGTACGTCTCCTAGTTACACTGCGCACTTTAGTGATGCTCTAAATAGTTTCGGTTTAAAAACTGAAACTCTAATCCCTTGTAATCACTCTGATCTTATTTTCTTATCAAACCTGAATATTAATTATGCATACAAAAGAAAGTATTTTACATCAAAATTTGGAAAATTAATGACTCTTTTAATAAGCTGGAAGTGGATTTTAAAGAACTCAAATAATTATAAATCCATCCATTTTCAGTGGTTTCCTATGCTACCTAAATTCCGACTCGATTTATTTTTTATAAAAAAATTATTACAAAAAAATCCCAATCTATTCTTTACTGTACATAATTTACTTCCTCATGATAATACATCTATTAAAGCTAGATCAAATTTTAATAAATTATATAAACTCATCCCGAATTTGGTTGTTCATAGCTTAAAAACAGAAGAAGGCCTTTATAATGAGTTTAATATCCCTAAATCAAAAATAATTAGAATTAATCATGGTCCTATGTTTTCCTATTTTGCTAATTTTGATGCATTAGGTGATTCGGATCAAACTTTTCTTGGAATAATTGGTTTCATCAAACCTTACAAAGGTATAGAACAAGCACTTGAACTTGCCAAAATGGCAAAAGGTACAGAGTACGAATTTAATCTAATTATCAAAGGAAATGGTGATCCTGGATATATTAATTCTTTGAATAAAAAAAAAGCTACCCTAAAATTGGATAACCTTGTGCAGATTAGCACGGGTTATTTGGAGTTAAAAGATTACATAGAAACTCATATTAAATTAGATGGAGTTTTAGCGCCTTATCAAGAGATTGACCAAAGCGGCGCAGTAATATCTGCTTTATCATTTGGAAAACCTGTATTAGGCTTTGCAATTGGGGGAATTAACGAGCTAATTAAAAATGAGGTTAATGGATATCTTGTTACTCCAAACAAAATTAAAGACCTCATTAAAGGTCTTAAATGGTTAAAGCAATCTGACCCGTTAAAAGTATATAATCAATGTCAAAATAGTATTAAATCTATTTCTTGGGAACGTAGTGCAGAAATACTATCAAACCATTACGTTTGATAGTAAATTTATTCTCGTCTTAATGATCTAATTAGGGACTTTATTTACCACTCTTTTCTCAAACCAAAACCAGTTCTAAAAAATTGATACATAAATCCACTAAAGTGTCCTACCTGCATACAAATAAGTGCTGGTATTACAGATAAAATATTTGAGATTCTTCCTGGAACTTTCTTACTTCCTACCCAAATATATTGTTTAAAATAGGAGTATGTGTTCAATGAGACACGAATAGATTCTATAATCAGAATAGAAAACAAAAATAAAATGATTAAAAGAGAGTTTAAATTATAAGAAGAAAATAGATCTGTAAGCGTAAATAGAATTATTCCCATCAAAAAAACCGATGGGAATGAACCTCGAAACTCATCATTATTCTTGTGAAGTTGAATCGTAACAAACCTACCCCTGGCGTGTTTAAAATATTGTTTCAATATTTTTGTATAAGTATCTCTGGGGAAATAATAGCTTTTTATTTCTGGTGAAATAAATACTGAATTATCCCCAAATTTCTTCTTCAATCTCAGGTTCAATTCCAAATCCTGACTTGTAATGTTCGTTTTATTAAACCCTCCTATTTCTCTCAAATCTTTTGTCCAAAAACACCCCAGAAAAACAGTATCAGCAAATCCTTCATAATCCTCCCTCTTGTACTTTGCACTTCCATTTCCCAAATAACTTTTCATTGCCAAAGCTATTCCGGCTTGTACCCTATTTTGAGCAATATACCTTTGGGCGCCACCAACATTTCTAGCATCAGTTTCAGTAAGTGCTGCTACACATTGCTCAATGTAATCTTCAGCATATATACAATGACCATCAGCCCTTAGAAACACTTCTCCTTTCGCCAAATCAATCATCTTATTTAAAGCAAATGATTGATACCGCTCTGGATTATCAACTAACTTAACACGACTATCTTTCTCTGATATCTCTCTGACTTTATCCCTTGTTTTATCAGAACTCCCTCCATCCGCAATCAGAATTTCTACTAAGTACGGATACTTTGTATTTAGAAAAGTATTAATTACACCTTCTATATGTTTTTCTTCATTTAAGACCGGTATACCAATCGTCACACTTGGCTTTTGCGTCATTTGATGATATTGTAAGAGGTATTAGACTTCAGTTCTTAAAAGATACTTCAAAAAATTACTCAATCGTAATACCATAATTCGATTTGAATAGCTTTTTGAGCCTCTCATGTTCTATTTTCCAAACTTCACGGTTTTTATCAAACCACTCTGTTGTAAGTATGAGAGCTTCTTTTGTAGTAAAGCGAGATTCAAACCCATTCTCTCTGATTTTATCAGCAATAAAATGAGTGGGGGTACAGAATTTTTTTACTCTTCTTTCCGAGATTAATAATTCTTTCTTAGCCAAAATTCCTACAAGGTCAAAAAAGTACCCCAGGGTTAGTGCAATGCTATAAGGTATTTTCAGGCTTTTATTCTTCCCTAAAACAGCCCCAATATTTTCTGATATCTCTATATTCGAGAGCTGAGGTTCATCTACATAATTATAGATTTCGAATTTACCCTCAAATCGATCAATTAAGTATTTTGTAGCATCCACAAGATTTTCCACATAAGCAACTGATTTTATTACGGGCCTATTACCAATATGCACGTTTAAACCACGATCTATATTTCGGGTAAGGTTAAATAGATTCCCAAAGTTGTATGCTCCAAATACAACCGCAGGTCTTATAATTATAACCTGTCTTTCTTCTTTCTCAAAAGCCCATTCCTGAATGATACGTTCTGCCTCTAACTTTGACCTGCCATAATCATTGTCGGGGTTTAGCTCACTGTTCTCATCTGCTGGATTAGGATTTGAACCATATACTGCTACTGATGAAAAGAAGATGAACCTGTTAATCTCTTTCTGGCTCGCTACTTCCAAAAGATGTTTTGTGGCAACAACATTTGTGGTATTGTAATCTTTCTCAAAATCGTAGTGTGATGCTGCTAAATGAACTATAATATTTGAATCACCAATTGTGTTCTCGATATTTTTTTTATCTCTGATATCAGAAACAATCTGATTTCTTACAACTTGATGAGTCCTCAGATCTATATTTACAACATTTTCTTCACCAAGTAATCGGTTTAAATGCCTGCCTATAAATCCGGCTCCCCCAGTTATGTAATACTTATTTCTTTCCATTTTTAAGAAACCCTATTCCCCCCGCTTAGCAAGTACAATACCGCCATTCTCACTGCAACTCCATTGGTAACCTGATCAAGTATTACCGCCCGATCACTATCTGCTACTTCACTTTCCATTTCTACTCCCCGATTAATTGGCCCGGGATGCATGATTTTAAAATCAGGGTATTTATCGAGATGTTCCAGTTTAATTCCAAACTTTTCATGGTACTCTCTGAGACTAGGGAACAACTCTGTTCCTTCGTCTTGTCTTTCGAGTTGAATTCTAAGAGCCATTGCTACATCGCACCAAGCCAGGGTTTCTTCCAGGTTATAGGAAACTTCAACCCCAAGATTTTTAACGTGAACCGGCATTAACGTTTTTGGCCCACAAAGTACAACCTTTGCCCCCAGCTTTATCAAACCAATAATATTGGAACGAACAACCCTGCTGTGCGAAATGTCTCCGATTATGGCAACCTTTTTTCCTTTTAAGTCGGGATGAAATTGTTGCATTGTAAACATATCCAACAATGCCTGGGTTGGATGTTCATGAGCGCCATCCCCAGCATTCAAAATAGCCGCGTCTACACATTGAGTAAGAAAATGGGGTACTCCGGGACTTTTATGCCTAACAACTACCATATCAATTTTCATGGAGCTGATGTTCTGTATAGTGTCCTTTAATGATTCTCCTTTCTTTGTACTGGAAGTACTTGCTGAAAAATTCACTACATCCGCACCCATTCTTTTCTGAGCTAATTCGAACGATAGCCTTGTACGAGTACTGTTTTCATAAAACAGATTTACAATTGTTTTATCGCGCAGTGTTGGGACTTTAGGCACTGGTCGATCTAATATTTCCCTGAAAGATTTAGCCTGCTCTAACACATAAAGGATGTCTTCTCTGGAATAATCTGAAAGACCAAGTAAGTGTTTTTGGTCAAAAGTATAACTATCAGGAAGCTTACTCATCTTCCTCCTCCACATTTACCAGATAAACCGCATCTTCTCCATCAAGTTCTTTTACTTTCACACGAACTTCTTCTTTGGCATGAGTAGGCACATAAATACCTGTAAAATCAGGTGCGATTGGAAGTTCACGATGACCCCGGTCTACCATACAGCAAAATTGAATTTTCCTTGGTCGTCCATAAGACATTAACGCATCCATCGCTGACCTTACCGTTCTTCCTGTATAAAGCACATCATCAATAAGAACAACATCACGATCGTATAGATCGAATGGAATTTCAGTAACCTTGACGTCAGGCATTTTTAATTTCGAGCGAAAATCATCCCGATAAAAAGTAACATCAAGAATCCCGAAATCTATATTAATTCCTAATTCTTTCTGAATAGATTCTACTATTCTCTTGCCCATATACACTCCACGGGTCTGCATACCAATAATCGCCAGCCTAGATGGGTCATCGTAAGACTCAAGGAATTGATGAGCAAATCGCAGGTACGTGCGATTTAAATCCTCAGAATTCATGATTTGTGCTTTATTCAAGCGGGGAAGTCCTTTTCTTTTAAAGTCTGGTTAAATATAAAACGATTTAATCAAAAAACGTTATGAACATGCATCAAACTTCAAATTCTTTTTGAAATCCTACAATTTGCTCAGATGCAGTTCCATCACCATATACGTTCTTAACTTCGGATAAACTCTTATAATGCTCCTTATCTTTGAGTAATAATATACATTCACTTGTGATTTTGTCTTTATTTGAACCAACCAAAACAGTACCAATTTCTAATGCTTCCGGGCGCTCTGAAACGTCCCGCATCAAAAGCACTGGCTTGCCCAGTGAAGGAGCCTCCTCTTGAATGCCACCACTATCTGTAATAATCAGATAACTTTTATTCATCAACCATACAAAACTTTCGTACGAGAGTGGTGCGATTAACTTTACGTTATTCAAATAACCCAGTATTTCATATACCGGTTTCTGAACATTGGGATTTAGGTGAACCGGGTAAATGATCTGTACTTCATCATACTTGGCTATTTCTTTAAGAGCCTCACAAATCTGAATAAAACCTTCTCCGAAGTTTTCTCTTCTATGTCCGGTAACCAATACAAGCTTCTTACTGGGATCAACTAAGCTTTTTACTTTCTCTAATTCATCTGATGAATAATCTTCAAGCTTAGTCAGGCAAAGTTTAAGTGCATCGATTACCGTATTACCTGTTATCAGGATATTCTCCTCTATTACATTTTCTTTCTGAAGATTTTCTTTTGCTCGTTTAGTTGGCGCAAAATGAATATCAGCAAGCCTACCAGTTAACTGTCGGTTTATTTCCTCGGGGAAAGGCGCTTTCTTATCGTCCGTTCTTAAGCCCGCCTCTACATGACATACTTTAGCCCCTGAATAGAATGCACATAAAGACGTCGCAAATGTAGTTGTGGTGTCACCATGTACATAAACATAGTCCGGTTTATATTCTTCAACAACTTTGCTGAATTTCTCAATAAGTGAAGAGGTTAATGAATATAAATTCTGATCTGGCTTCATCAAATCCAGATCAATGTCAGGCTCAATTTCAAAGAAGGATAATACCTGATCCAGCATTTCCCTGTGCTGTGCAGTCACACAAACCTTAGTCTCGAACACATCCGGATATTTCTGGAATTCTTTAACTACCGGAGCCATTTTTATAGCCTCGGGTCTGGTTCCGAATACAATTAGAATTTTTGTTTTTGCCACCTGATCATGCCTTTATTCAGAAAGCAAAGTAAAGATTTAATCGATGCGATTGAAAGCCCAATCACAAAATCTGTAATTGTGGGTAAATGAAGCTGCTCATCCTTTCTTTTAGTCGCTATTCTCGGTATTATTGCAACCCTAAATTTTATTGATAATTGAACGCAGTTAAGCCCCATTTTACATGAAAATCCACGAGTATCAAGCAAAAGAAATTTTAAAATCATACAATGTTCCTGTTCCTGACGGAATAGCCGCAACCACTGTTGAAGGTGCTGTTGATGCTGCCAAAGAACTCGAGGCCAATGGATCTACGTTATTTGTTGTGAAAGCACAAATTCACGCTGGTGGTCGTGGAAAAGGGCGAACCAAAAAGAATGGCGCAAAAGGGGTAATTCTCTGTAAATCAGTAGAGGAAGTTAAAGCAGCTGCTGAGTCATTGTTAGGTGACGTGCTTGTAACCATTCAAACCGGAGAAGAAGGTCAACTGGTACAGCGACTTTATGTTACCGATGGCGTTGATATCGAAAAAGAATTCTATCTGGGAATTCTGCTTGATCGCGGTATTTCCAAAAATGTGATTATGGTTTCTACCGAAGGTGGAGTTGAAATCGAAAAAGTAGCGGAAGAAAGCCCTGAAAAAATTATTAAAGAATGGGTTGAACCCGGAATGCCACTTCAGGTAAATCAGGCTAGACATCTTGCGTTTGCTTTAGGTCTTGAAGGTGATGCACTTAAAAAAGGAATCAAATTCATCATGGCAATTTATAATGCCTATTTGGAAATCGATTCTGATATGTTCGAAATCAATCCACTCATCTTAACACCTGATAAAGAAATTCTCGCTCTGGATGCTAAAGTAACTCTGGACGGAAACGCTCTTTATCGCCATAAAGATCTTGCTGAATTGAAGGATGAGTCTGAAGAAGATCCATATGAATTGGAAGCTCAGAAGTACAACCTAAACTACATCAAACTGGATGGTAATGTAGGCTGCATGGTGAATGGAGCCGGACTGGCAATGGCTACGATGGATATCATCAAGCTTTCCGGTGGCGAGCCTGCTAACTTCTTGGATGTTGGTGGTGGAGCGAATGTAGATACCGTCAAAAATGGCTTCCGTATTATTCTGGATGATCCGAATGTGAAAGCCATTCTGATCAATATATTTGGTGGGATTGTTCGCTGTGATCGTGTTGCCAATGGTGTGATTGAAGCAGTAAAAGATCCTGAGATTGCTGAGAAAGTTAAGAACGTACCTATCATCGTTCGTCTTCAGGGAACCAACGCTGCTGAAGCTAAAGAAATTATCGACAACTCCGGTTTAAATGTGATTTCTGCGGTATTGCTGAAAGAAGCAGCTCAGGAAGTTTCTAATGTGCTGGCTTAAAAGCTACTATCATTTTAAACGATTAAGCCCAATCGATTTCGGTTGGGCTTTTTTATTTAGTGAACCAAGATTTAATCTCATCGAGAAACTCGGGTACAGGAAGTCTATCGATATCTTTCTTTTTAAAACCTTGATCAATTTTGGAAGAATACAAATCAGCATAGAAAAAATTATAATTATCCCAGATCGTAGAAGGTGCATCTAATTCCTTAAACCCGAGTTCATAAAACCAACTTCTTATTTGATATACTAGCTCTTCAGGCTCTCCTAAATGACATTTTGGATCAGAAAATGATAAATCTGACAATGATTTCTGAACACTATATTTTTCTTCTTCAAGGATTAATATTTTTTTATCAGCCATTCCTTTATCCGGATGAAATTCTCTAGCAGATAAATCTACTGCTAATTCAAAAGGCATATTAAACCTAGCATATTCGTTTTTATCTTTTGATTTGCATCTGGATAGGTCATGAATACCATATTTACAAGAAAGAATAAGATCTTTGATCTTTTCTAAACGAACCTCACCAGAGTCCAATCTTTCTGAAGCTATCCGAGGTTCAAACCCACAACTTATTATTGTAAAGAAAAGTGGTTTTAAAAGCTCATCGTATTCTGAATCAAAAGGACAGTTTAAAAATACGTTTTTATCAAAGCCTTCAATCACAAATCAATTTTTCTTAATCCAGTTTCTTATCGAACCATCCCTTCGATGAACTACTATTTCAGAAGATGATTTCATTTTTTTTGCACTTCTGATTGCTTCATCCTGTGTTTGATAAACTTTTGAAGCTTTGCTTGTTCCTTGCTTTTTTACAGCCCAACCATTTTCTCTTTTGATTATATGTGTTCTAGCAGTTGCCATAAATTAAATTTACTCTCTTATTAATAAGATGCAAGATTAAAAAACTAATTAACTAAAAGTATCTGCTCACTCACTTCTTTGTAAAACAACTCGTACATTTCAACCACTAAATCCTGATTGAATAGCTCCGCACGTTTACGGGCATTCGCTGAGAGTTCATCATGTAAATTCTGATTAGAAAGAATATTTACCGCATGCTTTGCCATACAATCCGTATCATCCAAATCACATAAATATCCGGTCTCTCCTTCTATATTTACTTCCGGAAGCCCACCTATATTTGAACTAATTACCGGTACTGAACAACTCATTGCTTCGAGCGCTGCAAGACCAAAAGTTTCTGAGCCGGATGGGATTAAAAATAAATCAGCAATAGAAAGCACTTCTTCCACTTCATCTAATTTTCCAAGAAAACGGGTATGATCACATATTCCTAAATCACGACACTGTTGCTCTGCCTTTTGTCGATCAGGGCCATCTCCAACCAGGAGTAACTTAGCTCCAATTCCCTGCTCTAAAATCTTCGAAAATACTGTGATTACTTCCGGCACACGTTTCACCTTTCTGAAATTGGAAACGTGAACTACTACTTTTTCTCCATCCGGACAAATAGCTTTCTTAAAGTGACTTTTATTCGATTTTTGAAAACGATCCAGATCAATGAAGTTTGGAATCACTTTGATATCCTGCTTGATATCAAAATTAGAATATGTCTCTTCTTTAAGGTAATTGGATACCGCTGTAACCCCATCACTCTTATCAATCGAAAACTCTACTACATGTTTATAGCTGGGATCTTTACCAACAAGGGTAATATCTGTCCCATGCAAGGTTGTTACGATCGGAACCGTTTTACCTCTCTCCATCATGATTTGCTTAGCAAGATATGCACTGGTAGCATGTGGAAGAGCATAATGCACATGCAGTAAATCCAGATTTTCATATTCAATCAGATTCACCATTTGCGAAGCAAGCGCTAAAGCATAAGGTGGATAATCGAACAAGGGATAGGAATTAATGGAAACTTCATGATAGGTAATATTCGTATCTAAAGTTTCTAATCTGGCAGGACGTGAATAACTTAAAACATGAATTTTATGACCCTTTTTTGAAAGTACTTTAGCTAATTCCGTAGCTACTACTCCGCTCCCACCAAATGTTGGGTAACATACAATTCCAATATTCATCCGCAAATGCTCCTGCTGTTAAATAAAAATCAAAGTAATCATTCCGTGAATGATTGTGAATCTCCTAAAACATCCTTTAACACCTTCAGTGTAACCAAAATATTTCGAACCGTTATTGTATTTGGTATATTTAAGGTCTGTTTTGGTGATAAACTGAAATGTTAGGATTTCAGTTTCATAGAAAATCACATTATGAACAGGATATAACGATAAAAACTGAACGTAGTAGTTTATGGCAGGACATTCTAAATGGGCGAATATTCGCCATAAGAAAGCCAAAGAAGACGCAAAACGGTCTAAAGTTTTCACGAAAATTATTAAAGAGCTTACTATCGCAGCCCGGGAAGGTGGCAGCGACCCTACAGGAAATCCACGTCTATCTCTAGCTATTGATAATGCAAAAGCAGCCAATCTCCCAAAAGACAATATGGAGCGAGCCATCAAACGTGGTTCAGGAGAGCTGGATGACGGTACTTCTTTCGAAGAAGTTACTTTTGAAGGGTACGGACCTGGTGGAATCGCTTATTTTGTGGAAGCTGCCACTGACAACAACAACCGCACGGTAAGTGATATCCGACATATTTTTACAAAGCATGGCGGTAATATGGGCACCAATGGTTCCGTTAGTTTTCTATTCGAACAAAAAGGAATGATTCAGATTCCATCGAAAGGATTAGGCGAAGAAGAGTTTATGATGAAAGCCATTGAAGCCGGTGCAGAAGACATTCAGAATGAAGAGGATTTTTTTGTAGTGTATACGGAACGTACCGAGTTATTCAATGTGCGCAAAGCTCTTGAAGAAGTAGGATTTAAAATAGATTCTGCTGAGCTGGTTCAGGAAGCGATAACAGAAACTAAAGTAGATGCTGATACGGCGCTTTCGAACTTTAAAATGATGGAAAAATTTGAAGAAAATGATGACGTTTCCAATGTATTTACTAACATGATGATGGATGACGAAACACTCGCAATTGCTGAAAACGCAGAATGATGATTAAAGTGTTTACATATCTGTTTGCATTTTTGCTGCTGTCCATACCAGGAAATGAAGAAGCCCGTAAAGGAAACGAGGCCTATGAAAAGGGAGAATATGTGGAAGCCGAAGCACTATACAGGGCATCCCTTGAAGTAGATCCTGAGAATACGGATGTTTATTTCAATCTTGCGAATGCGTTGGCCAAACAAGGAAAAACCGAAAAAGCTGTTCAGGCTTTTATGGAATACCGATCAATGGCTGATACTCCTGAAAAGAAAGCACTAGCCGAGTATAATATTGGAAGCGTGTTAGCAGAAAGTGAGCAGTGGAAACCTGCAGCTCAGCATTTCAGAAACTCCTTAAAGCTGAATCCCAATGATACAGAAGCTAAACACAATTTTGAGCGAGCACTTGCTGAATCAAATAAAGAAGAAGAACAGCAACAGCAGCAAGACCAGGAAAATCAGGAGCAGGAACCACCCAGTGAATATGCTAAAGCAATGAAAAAAAGAGCTGAGCAACTGGTAAGCGAACGTAAATATCAGGAAGCCTATAATTTGATGCAGGAAGCCCTGAAAGTAGATCAAACCGTTCAGAACTTTAATGACTTTATTCAAAGAATAGGAGAGGTTGATGAAATCGATTCTTAAATATGGTACTCTGGTACTTTTTGCTTGTGCCACACTTCTTGTAGGTCCTTGCTTAATGGCACAGACTGCAGATGATTATTTCCATGGCAGTGCCCAGTCTTTTATTAATGCAGATATTCAGGGAGCCATTTCTCAGGTTCAACAAGGATTAGCTCAATATCCTAATGATCCAAAATTGAATGCCTTGCTTCAAAAGTTAGAAGAAGAGAAGGAAAAACAACAACAGCAGCAACAAAACCAGCAAGAGCAGGATCAAGAACAGCAGGAACAACAACAGAATCAAGATCAACAAAATCAGGATCAACAGGAGCAAAACGAAGAAGAGGAACAACAACAGGATCAACAGGAAGGTGAGCAGGATCAAGAGCAGCAGCCTCAGGAAGAGCAAGAAGGTCAGCCACAACAACCTCGTGAAATAAGTAAAGAAGAAGCTGAAAAAATTCTACAGGCTCTTGCTCAAAAAGAAAAAGAATTATTGAAAGAATTTAAGAAGAAGAAAACTCAGGGAAGTGCCACTCATGATAAAGACTGGTAAGCATATCAGAATTATATCTGCACTTTTATTTTCGATTTTTTTTGCTTCAGGTGTTCTGGCACAAGGCATCACGGTAAATGCCTCACTCACTGAAACGAATATTTTTTCAGGAGAAGGTGTCCGGCTTGATGTTAAAGTATCTGGCCAATCCATCAACTCTATTGATCGTCCTGATATTCCAAATACTGATGGACTTCGGTGGTTGAGCGGAAGTACTAGTACCTCTCAGAATTTTACCTATGTAAATGGACGTCCCTCCGTCTCTTATACCTATGGATACCAATTCATAGCTCAGGCTCCAGGTACTTATACCTTCCCTCAGCTTGAAGTTACCGTGAATGGTGAAACCTATACCACCGCTGAGCTTTCTTTTAAAGTTCTGGATCCCAAAACCATTGATACCGGCGAAGCAGAACGGTCGCCTGATATTTACGTTCGACTTGAACCCACTAAAGAAAATCCTGTTGTGGGTGAACAAGTAATTGCAGATGTAGTTCTTTATTTCAAAAACTCTGTAGAGGTTTCTTCCTATCAGGCTTCACCGGGCTGGAAAGCGGAAGGGTTCTGGAAAGAAGAATTGGAAAACAGACAGCAAGCCCGAACTACTTCTACTATTATCAATGGAGTGAGATACCAACGCGCCGTGCTTTTACAGTACGCACTTTTCCCAACCAAATCAGGAGAACTTACACTCAGCCCTTTTGAGGTTGTAGTACAAATACGGCAGCGAAATCAACGGCGAGATATTTTCAGCTTTGGGTTAGGCCAGGAACGCAAAGAACTTTCTACACTTCCAGTTTCCATTGATGTTGCTCCATTACCGGAATTGAATAATGCTACTTTTTCTGGTGGAGTTGGAAGCTTCTCTATTTCCCGAAGTATGAATCCTACCAAAGCTTATGTAGGAGAAAGTGTGGAAGTGGTTACCACTATTACAGGTCAGGGTAACATCCCATTAATTATAAAGCCCGAATATGAATATCCGGAAACACTTGAGCTTTATAATCCACAGGAGAATTCCACCATCACCCGTTCAAACCGGCAGATCGGTGGAACTAAGATTTTTACAGACATCCTGATTGCGCGAAATGAAGGGACTTTTGAGATCCCGGAAAGTCGGCTTGCTTACTATAATCCATCGCAAAACCGATTCAGCACTATCACTTTGCCAGCTTTAATTTTAGAGGCAGAACGTGACCCAAGAGCCACTTCTGTAACTGATACCGAACTACGATTTAACGTGGAGCCTATCACCGGTTTGGCTAATTGGGTTTCTGATGAAAAAGCACCTCTTACTTCTCAAAAATGGGTTTGGGTTTTACTTGGATTGCCACTTATAATTTTAGGCGGAGCTTTCGGTTACAAAACCTACCATGATAAAATGAATAGTGATACTGCTTTCGCCAGATCACAAAAAGCTAAAGAAAAAGCGTTGGAGGAACTCCAAAAAGCAGAGGGTCAAAAAGATTTAAAAGTCGGATATAATCATATTCAAAAAGCACTTACCCAGTTTATTTCGGATAAGCTTAATCTGCCACTAGCAGGACTTTCAATTCAGCAGCTTTCTGATGCATTAAAAGAAAAATCAGGCAACACTTTAGGGGATGAAGTAAAACGATTACTGGATAAGTGCGATACTATAGCCTATGCACCAAATGCATCGATCGAAGGGCTTGAATCGGACATTAATAAAACCCGTGAACTCATTAAACAGATCAATAAAGTAGTATGAGAAAGTTTTTCGGGATTTTGTTACTTACGCTTTTAAGTATCTGGGGAATTCAGGCACAGGAAAGTGCCCAGCTTTTATTTGATCAGGCCAATTCTCTTTTAGAGGAAAACGATTACCCGGAAGCGATGACTATGTATCGTTCTATTGAAAAAACCGGAGTCGTTTCGGGCGCTTTATATTTGAATATGGGAATTGCTGCCACCCAGCTCGATTCCATGGGACTGGCAAAATATTATTTTATGAAATCCCTTAAGTTCCCCACTACAAAGGAGTCTGCCTCTGAAGCTCTTGAATATGTGGAATCTCAATTCAGCCGCCAATCTGCCCAGCTTCCTAAACTTCCCTGGGACCGAGCTGTTGACTGGCTAAAAAATGGTCCTGGAGCAACAACGGTTTTTATGATCGGCTTTGTTTTTATCATTGTTGCCGTTTCGCTTGTGTTATTAAAATGGGCGAATCTGTTTTCATTTGCAAAACTTCCTGCTTTCGTTGCTTCATTTACTCTTATTGGCATGCTGATTGTATTGCTAGCTTTTTATGTGGATTATATTGATCAGCGGTATTCCGAAGCTGTTATCACTACTTCAGAAATTCAGGTTAAACATGCAGCAGATGAATCTGCTGATTTAGTTAGCTTAGGCTACGAAGGTTATGCTATTACCGTAGATCATAGCATTAGCAAGACATCCGATGGTTGGCTTTATATTCGCTTAGGAAATGGTCAATTTGGATGGATTGAACATCAGGGAGCCAAAATTTTATAATTATGGAGTAAAACTATGAGTACACCACAAGAATACATTGAGCAAAACAAAGATAAATTTCTAACTGAGCTTTTTGAATTGCTTCGGATTCCCAGCATAAGTACCGACTCATCCAAAAAAGATGAAATTCGTAAAGCAGCTGATTTTCTGATCGGACAACTTGAGTCTTTAGATTTCGAACGAGTAGAGTTATTTGAGACTCCCGGTAACCCGATTGTTTATGGAGAACATTGTCCATATGATGATCAGCCAACTGTATTAGTATATGGTCATTATGATGTGCAGCCTTCTGATCCGAATGATCTTTGGGACACTCCTCCATTTGAGCCAACCATTAAAGATGGAAATATTTATGCCCGTGGTGCCAGTGATGATAAAGGACAATCTTTTACTCATGTAAAAGCCATTGAGTCTTTTGTAAAATCCGGAACCCCAATTCCAGTTAACGTGAAGTTTATTCTGGAAGGTGAAGAAGAAATCGGTTCACCCAACCTGGTACCATTTCTGGAAAGCCATAAAGATCTACTCGCCTGCGATATGGTGTTAATTTCTGACACTTCTATGTTTGGGAAAGATCAGCCTTCCATCACTTACGGTCTTCGCGGATTAGCCTATATGGAAATGGAAGTAGTAGGTCCAAACCGTGATTTACACTCCGGAGTATACGGAGGCGCCGTTGAGAACCCATTAAATGTGCTCTGTGAACTGATTGCTAAAATGAAAGATGAGGATGGTGTAATTCAGGTTCCAGGCTTTTATGACAAAGTGATACCACTTACCGAAGCTGATCGTGAAGCTTCCGCTGCTCTTCCCTTTGATGAAGAAGCATATAAAAAGTCACTGGATATTGACGCCGTTCATGGAGAAAAAGGTTACACTACCCTGGAACGTGCTTCAGCACGACCAACGCTGGATGTAAATGGAATTTGGGGAGGATACCAAGGCGAAGGAGCTAAAACCGTGCTTCCCTCGAAAGCTGGAGCTAAAGTAAGCATGCGTCTTGTTCCTGATCAAAACCCAAAAGAAATTGCCAAACTCTTTCAGGATTACGTCGAATCGATCGCTCCGGATACTGTGAAAGTTACCGTTACCGAACATCATGGAGGCTTTGCTTCTGTTACCGATCTTGATTTCTACGGATTAAAAGCTGGTGCTAAAGCTTTCGAAGAAGTTTATGATAAAGAAGTGCTCTTCTCCCGTGAAGGTGGTTCTATTCCAATCGTTGCTGACTTTAAACGAGTTCTCGGCGTCGAATCTATCCTTATGGGATTCGGCCTGACTAGCGATGCAATCCACTCTCCAAATGAAAAATTCTCCGTAGAAGACTTCCATCGCGGAATAAAAACTTCCGCGAAGTTTTTTGAGTTGTTGCCGGATTTTAAAGAGTAACTTTTCTAAATAACTACTTGTCCTTAATTCCTGTTTCTATTAATCTCTTTTCAAAAAGCACAGAATAAAAGAGATGAGAATAGGAAAAATAGGTATAGCCTTTCTGCACAGTGTGTGCATAGGGGCTGCATGCGCAATTGATGTAACAACTGGCGGGACTGCAACTGCTACAGTTGCTTTAAGCACACCTTTACTGAAAACTGCTAAAGATATATTTACAGGAACTTCTTCCCAAGCGTTAATCAACCAACTTGATAAGATTATAAAAGGAAAAGATCTGACTGAGGTTTACAATAAAACACTACTCAAATCTTTTGAACTTGTTAAGGCAGATTTTATTGAAAGTGAGGAAATTGGAAACATTTCCTGGGAGAAGCTTAAAAGAGACTTTACAGGTCTCTCAACGATTAAACTTACAAAGTTTGAGCTATTAGACTCATTATTTTTTAACCCACTTATAAAGTTATTAAATGACGAAAAAGCACTATTAGACATTCTTTCCAACCACAGGGAAGTACAAATACATGAATTAATTTCAGAGCTCATTCTATCTGATTCTTCCGTTCAATTTCCTAAATTTCTAAAAAATAAAGAGGACCAAAAAGCTATACTTGATCGGTTTTCTGAAAGCTTTACCCTCCTTTTTTTAGTCCAGTTTGATGCCGAACTTAGCCAAAACGAACTCGCTCAAACAAGGTATCAAAATGAGATATTACGTACTCTATCTGATGAAGTAGGCTATATAGCTAATGCTGTAAGAAAGAAATCCATTCCTCCACTTACGCTTCACACTAAACCCAATACATTTGGTTCAGAACTAGATTTCTCATATAAGAATGCAAAAACAGTTTTTGTTGGAAGAGAATATGAGTTAAAGAAACTCAATGAATTCTTGCATAAGGAAGACCCCTTCCAATGGTTAATGATTAGCGGTTCAGGAGGGTCAGGTAAAAGCAGGCTTGCATTGCATGTTGGAATAAAAGCCTCAGAAAATGGCTGGTATGCTGGTTTTTTAGATCATCTTGATTATGACTTTGAATTGTTGAACCCTAAAAGACATCTTCTCATTTTTATTGATTACGCAAAAATGAGGGATATTGAACAGCTAAAAAAAATGTTCAAATCTTTAAGCAGGTATTCTCAATCTAACCTAAATGGAAAAAAGGTTAGAGTAGTTTTGTTCGAACGCTTTTTTGATGAAGAGTTTCTAAAGGATGTTACCTCCACAATACCAAAAGACTTTTATTTTTTAAAAGAAGGAAAAATTACTCCCTTAGAATTACAAGCTCTAAATGATTCTTCAAGGTGGAAAATCATTAAACAAATGATCGAAGAATCGGAGGTTCTTTCGAATGACCAGAAAACCTCTTTCTATGCCCAAGAAAAACTATTAATTGAAGAGCTTGATAAGATAGATTCTGAACACAGACCACTATTCGCTTTTATTTATGGGTATGCTATTTCGGTAGGGGAAAAAGATAAAATCGGAACATTAACAGTAAATAACGCCCTTAGCTATGTAATTGATCGCTTAGAAATTACGTATTGGAATAACCTTTCAACTAAATATAGTATTCCTAAAGAAACGGTTAAAACTTTTGCTATGGTTGCCGCTTTATGTGAAGAAATTTCATTCGATAAAATTGCCGAACTACTAGATAAGGATGAAGACCGCACACGCTCTAAACGGTTTTTTAAAGTACCTGGCACTTTTGATCCCGATGAACTGCTCAAACCATTATTAGGGGTAAGCCCTAATAACTCTGAAAAATTAGTTTACCAGGGAATGAAACCAGATTTAATAGCTGAATACTTAATTCTCAGTCATCTGGAACATCTTAGAGCAAAATACACGGAGCAAGTCTGTATTGAAATGCTTAATCAAATTTGGACTTTACAGCCGGAAGGTGTTTCTAATATGATATTTTTGACCCATCAGAATTTTTATGAGGATAAGAGGTTTAATATCATTGAGCAATTTTTGGATCAGCTGACACCTCAGGATAGTACCAGCTTACTTTTTTCTTTCTTTTTAGTAAGTAAGATAGGTTCCACATTATTTTATAATGATTTAGAGGCTAACAATCTGATTAACTTTCATAATAAATGTAGAAATGTTAGATCCGATAACGAATTTTTGTCCCAGGATGCAGGTGTTGCTCAGCAATGTGCAAAAGCTGTCCTTGCTTTATCAGCCGTTTTATCTAAATCCGAAAACCTGAAAGCTGCTCAATCTATCTATGCCCAGATCATCGCATTGCGGGAAGAGCAGAACGGACTGTTTGCCCAGGATCAGGAAATCGCATTACAGCAGGCTAAAGCAGCCTATAACCTGGCGCTAGATTGGAGCAACGCCGGACACCCTGAAACTGCCCAGTCCTTCTATACCCAGATCATCGCCCTGAGGGAAGAGCACAACGAACTGTTTGCCCAGGATCAGGAAATCGCACTGTGGCAAACCAAAGCAGCCTATAACCTGGCGCTAGCTTGGGGCATCGCCGGACACCCCGAAACTGCCCAGTCCATCTACACCCAGATCATCGCCCTGAGGGAAGAGCAGAACGGACTGTTTGCCCAGGATCAGGAAATCGCACTATGGCAAGCCAAAGCAGCCCTTAACCTGGCACTAGATTGGGGCAACGCCGGACACCCCGAAACTGCCCAGTCCTTCTATACCCAGATCATCGCCCTGAGGGAAGAGCACAACGAACTGTTTGCCCAGGATCAGGACATCGCATTACAGCAAGCCAAAGCAGCCTATAACCTGGCACTAGATTGGGGCAACGCCGGACACCCCGAAACTGCCCAGTCCTTCTATACCCAGATCATCGCCCTGAGGGAAGAGCACAACGAACTGTTTGCACAAGATCAGGAAATCGCACTATGGCAAGCCAAAGCAGCCCTTAACCTGGCGCTAGCTTGGGGCAACGCCGGACACCCCGAAACTGCCCAGTCCTTCTATACCCAGATCATCGCCCTGAGGGAAGAGCACAACGGACTGTTTGCCCAGGATCAGGAAATCGCACTATGGCAAGCCAAAGCAGCCTATAACCTGGCGCTAGCTTGGGGCATCGCCGGACACCCCGAAACAGCCCAGTCCATCTACCCCCAGATCATCGCCTTGAGGGAAGAGCACAACGAACTGTTTGCACAAGATCAGGAAATCGCATTACAGCAGGCTAAAGCAGCCTATAACCTGGCGCTAGCTTGGGGCATCGCCGGACACCCCGAAACTGCCCAGTCCATCTACACCCAGATCATCGCCCTGAGGGAAGAGCACAACGAACTGTTTGCCCAGGATCAGGAAATCGCACTATGGCAAGCCAAAGCAGCCCTTAACCTGGCGCTAGCTTGGGGCATCGCCGGACACCCCGAAACTGCCCAGTCCATCTATACCCAGATCATCGCATTGCGGGAAGAGCAGAACGGACTGTTTGCACAAGATCAGGAAATCGCATTACAGCAAGCCAAAGCAGCCTTTAACCTGGCACTAGCTTGGGGCATCGCCGGACACCCCAAAACTGCCCAGTCCATCTACACCCAGATCATCGCCCTGAGGGAAGAGCAGAACGGACTGTTTGCCCAGGATCAGGAAATCGCATTACAGCAAGCCAAAGCAGCCCTTAACCTGGCGCTAGCTTGGGGCATCGCCGGACACCCCGAAACTGCCCAGTCCATCTACACCCAGATCATCGCCCTGAGGGAAGAGCAGAACGGACTGTTTGCCCAGGATCAGGAAATCGCATTACAGCAAGCCAAAGCAGCCCTTAACCTGGCGCTAGCTTGGGGCAACGCCGGACACCCCGAAACTGCCCAGTCCTTCTATACCCAGATCATCGCCCTGAGGGAAGAGCACAACGAACTGTTTGCACAAGATCAGGAAATCGCACTATGGCAAGCCAAAGCAGCCCTTAACCTGGCACTAGCTTGGGGCATCGCCGGACACCCCGAAACTGCCCAGTCCATCTATACCCAGATCATCGCATTGCGGGAAGAGCAGAACGGACTGTTTGCACAAGATCAGGAAATCGCATTACAGCAAGCCAAAGCAGCCTTTAACCTGGCACTAGCTTGGGGCAACGCCGGACACCCCGAAACTGCCCAGTCCATCTATTCCCAGATCATCGCCCTGAGGGAAGAGCACAACGAACTGTTTGCACAAGATCAGGAAATCGCATTACAGCAAGCCAAAGCAGCCCTTAACCTGGCGCTAGCTTGGGGCATCGCCGGACACCCCGAAACTGCCCAGTCCATCTATACCCAGATCATCGCCCTGAGGGAAGAGCACAACGAACTGTTTGCACAAGATCAGGAAATCGCATTACAGCAAGCCAAAGCAGCCTATAACCTGGCGTTACATTGGCCGAAGGAATCTAATAAAACGAAAAAAATTCAAGCTATTATCAAACAAACCACTAATATAGTAGACTCTAACAAAGGTGAAGCTCTAATAACGACGCACGCACAAATTGGAATGCTATATGTTTACTATGCAGCGCATCTTATAGACACAGGAGAACAGGGTTTTTCGGAAATAAATACCTCACTAAATAAGGCAATTGAAATTTATGAACCTTTTTCTAGTACCTCAGAGATGGAAGAACTAGGTGATAAAATAAACCTTATTAAAGAATATATAAGTAATAACTTTAAAACTCAGTAGCGTATAAAATCGGCATGTCTTCCTCAAAATCATAGAGAGTAAGTCTGCGAAGATTAAAATAACCAATCCAGTAACTTCTCAGGGACTGAATATAATTTCTGCGGGAGCTGTCTTTTTGATTTTGAGCAATGAATAAATCCGTTACATCAATACGTCCAATCAGGTAACGATTCTTGGCTACATCATAACGCCGGGTGGCAATCTCATCTGATACTTCAGCCAGTTCTACCTGACTTCTAAGCTGTGGAAATTCCCGAACCGTGCTTTTTACACTCAATTCAAACTGAAGACGCTGGTATGAAATATTATTCGCTGTTGCCATTTGCTGATTTCGTGCAGAGCGCACTTCCGCAAGGTTTTGTCCCCAGTTAAAGAGCGGAATTTGAAATCCTACGGTAAAAAACTGCTGATTTTGCTGGTCTTTATATACATCCTCAAAATTCTCTGATGTCTGGTTCAGACCAAAACTGGCCTGAATGGTGGCAGAAAAGCCTGTATTTCTTTTTGCTTGTTCATAAGCCTGATCAGCTAGCAATTCATTAAGTTCAAATTCGAGAGAGGTACTATTATTCTCTCGGGCTAGTTCCAGGGCTTTATCTACATCCACATCTACTTCCGGAGCTACAGGAGGAATATCTATTTCGATTTGTTGACTATCTTCAATCCCCAATAAGGCTTTAAAACTTTCCTCTGCTCTTTCATATTCCAGCACTGCTGTAGTGTATGAAGCACGTGCATTCCTGAACTCCAACTCACTTTGAAGCAATTCGTTCTCGGCTATACTCCCTACCTGAAAACGTCCTTGGGAGATATTATAAATGGAGTCATTCACTGTGACATTAAACTCAGCTACTTCTACATTAATTTTAGCTAGCAACAGATCGAAATACCCTTGGGCTACTGTGAAGGCTATTTCTTCCATGTCCTCGATATATTGAGTTTTTGCAATCTCAAATCGAAGGGGCTCGGTTCTGTTTCTCCATTTCAAACTATTGAATTGAAACAGTGGCTGCCGCAAACTTGCTACCAAAGGAGTACTTTGCCAACGGGTGATATCTTCCCCATTTATACCGCTTTCAAACAGAATCAACCGATTAATCCCACTAGATAGTGATAATGCCCCACCGGTAGGAAGAATATTCTGGTTTACTGATAAATTCAGTGAAGATTGAGTGAGACTTTCCTCCTGATAAACAGTACTTCCATCATCCAGGCGGTTTGCTGTAAATGCACGACTGTATCCGGGTGCATTTCCATCTAATTCAAGACTTGGAAGTAAATCTGCCCTGAAGGATTTATATCTCCATTTTGCCGAAAGAATTGAAAATCGTGCTGCCCGGGAAAGTGGACTATTTTGCTTAGCATATTCAATGCTTTGATCCAGCGTGAAGGTTTGAACCTGACTTAATGCTTCGGTATCAGGAAGCAGAAAAAAAAATGATAAAACAAATATATAAATGCGCTTATTCATGTCGTAATGCGTGTACTGGGTCTTGTTGTGCAGCTCTTTTTGCGGGGAAGTATCCAAAGACCACACCGATAATAAGGGCAACACCAAATGAAATAAATATTGATGATGGAGTTACGATTGTTGCTATCTCAGCGGATAACTCAATAGCTACACTGAAGGCCATTCCAAGCATAATACCGATTACTCCTCCTGTGATACTGATTGCCAAAGCCTCTGTAAGAAACTGAAGTTCAATATCTTTTTTCTGAGCCCCTACAGCCATCCGAACGCCAATTTCTCTGTACCGTTCCACCACCGAAGCGAGCATTATATTCATGATTCCGATTCCACCCACAATCAGAGAAATGGAAGCAATGGAAGAGAGCACGATATTGAATATTCGCTTGGTCCTTTGTTCCTGCGCTAGTAGCTGTTCCGGAACTATGATTTCAAAATCGATTACATTGTTATGGCGACGTTTTAACATTCGGGAAAGTACTTCAGCAATAGAGACACTGAAACGGGAATCTGTAACCCGAACAATCAACTTATCTAATTGATTATAGTTTGTTGACACCTCTTCCTCTTCCTCACCAGGTCCACCAATAATGACTACTCTTCCTCCAAACCCACCTGCACTCTGGTCAATATCATCTTTTGTTACCAATGCTCGGTTTTTAAAACGAAGTAGCAAAGTAGTGGCGGGCATAAAAATATCAAGATTGTAATTTCGAATTCCCAGGTTTTCAATATTCTCAGTAGAAAGTTCCTTCTTTTCAAGTACACCGATTACTGTTAACCATAGGTTTCCGACTTTTATCTGCTTTCCAATGGCTTCCTCACCCGGAAAAAACTTGGTCCGAACATCACTTCCTATTATTGCGACCGGTTCTGCATTTTCGATCTGGATATCCGTGAAATTATTTCCGTTCTGTATATTGAAGTTACTTATAAAAAAGTACTCATCATTAACTCCGACTACTTTACCGCTTCTCATTCTTGCATTACGAATAAAGTTGGTTTCAAAAATGATTTCCGGGCTAATAAATTCTACTTCAGGTACATATTCTTTGATACTTTCTAAATCGTGGAGTGTAAGTCCGGGAGAGTATTTTTGTGTTTCTCCTTCGCTGGAGGATTCATTTACTGTACCTTCAAATTGTTCCAGAACCGGTTTGATAATCACATTATTAGTTCCAAGAAGCTGCATTTGTGCCAGTACTTCCTGTTGAGCGCCGGTACCAATAGCGAGCATAGAAATCACTGAGGCAACACCGAAAATTATACCTAATGAAGTTAGGAAAGCACGTAGTTTATTACGCTGAATTGCTTCTACCGCAATGTCGAAGTTGTAAAGTAGTTTTTGTAACACTGAGCTTAGTTTTGAGTGAGTTGTTCGCTCAGCATATTTTTTCTGATCCCGGTCGTATCACTAGGCATCGTCAAATACAATTCGTCACTTTCAGATACGCCCCTATGAATAACCACAGAATTTTCATTGATCAGGCCAAGTTCCACTTGTTGCATAACCGGAGAAAGTCCGTCTTTTACAAATACATAGTTAAGAGAATCTACAGCATGTACAGCCTCTAGTGGTACATGAAGTGTATTATTCATCCTGCTAATCATGATATTATTACTGGTTGTCATAGCGGGACGAAGCAAACTATCACTTTCATTAATTTCAATAGTAACCTCAAAAACCTTTGAGTCATAGTTTTTTCGTTGTTCCCCTATATTGGCTACATCCGTTACCTTACCAGTTAATCTTTTATCCGGCACTGCATCCAATCCAATTTCTACAAGTTGACCAACTTCAACTTTTTGAATATCTACTTCATTAATATAAGTCACAGATTCCATGACTGTGAAATCCGGAAGTTCAGCTACTACCGGACTCCATGCGCTAATTTGCTCACCTTCTGTCACTTTTGAACCATCCCAGTTTCTTCTATAAATAACCATTCCCTGATCTGGAGCATACACGGTAAACTGAGACATCAGGTCCTGAATTTTTTGTATTTCGTTCTGAGATTTAATTAACTCAGTTTCAACTTCTCTTAATCTGGCTTCGGCTTGTTTTACTTTAGTTTCATAATTCTTTCGTTCCTGAGCCAGTTGTCTTCTCGCTTTATCCAATTCGATAACAGCCTGACGTTGAACTGCAGGAGATTCATATTTTGATTGATCAACTTCAATCTGACGTTCTTCCAATGCAAACTCAAGATTGATCAGGTTATCTCTTGCCTGAGACAGTTCAAGTGTGCTGTCCAATTGAGCCTGAGTAACCTGAGATTGAGCTGACTGTAGGTCAAGCTGAGCATCCTGTAGTTTTCCCATAATTTCCGAACGGTCTAATTCTGCTACAAAATCCCCTTTTTTCACAATGGTTCCCTCGGGAATTAAACGCTGGATACGAATATTGTTCACTCGAAAATCACGAACTCCCTGAGGTCCTTTTATCTCCTGAGAATTCTTAGCTCGGAGTTCTCCAGTCGTGGTAACATCTACAACAAATTCTCCAATAGTTGGTGTAGTATATAAATCAACACTTTCCGTGGATCCACCTCTGGTCAAATACCAGGAAACTGAGACCAGAATTATGAAGATGGTAGGAATGATAATTTTTTTCTGCATGCGATAAGTGAATTAATAAATAAATATAATATATCCATTTAAACGAAAGACGACCTTCGTTGTAAATAGTTTTACAATTAAATTGAGTTTACAATTCTTAACTAACTAGCTCAGTAATCCAGCAAGCCGGTTTCTAGATTATACTTTGTTGAAGGCTGAGAATAGTCCAATACTTTTTTTGGATCATTATTCTCATCAACTATTACTACTCTTGGCTTATGGTCTTTTGCTTCTTCCGGTGTCATTTCAGCATAGCTTATTACGATAATCCGATCATCGATCTGGGTAAGTCTGGCGGCTGCGCCATTTAAACAACAAACCCGGCTTCCTCTCTCGCCCGGAATCGTATACGTCTCTAGTCTACTTCCATTGGTAATATTTACTACCTGTACCTTTTCGTAAGGTAAAAGATTAGCGGCATCCAGCAGGTCCTGATCAATAGTAATGCTTCCCTCATACATAAGGTTCGCTTCAGTAACCCGCATCTGGTGCAATTTCGATTTAAACATGGTTAGCTTCATGGCCTAACACTCAAATATTATATTGTCGATCAATCTTGTTTTGCCAAGATAAACGGCACCGGCCAACAAATAAGTCTCTCCTTTTTTAAGCTGAGAAACAGGGGCCATTTTATTCATGGAAAACACATTAAGATAATCATTTTTGAAGCCTTTTGCTTCAAGTCGTTGTTGCTGTTTGGATAACAAAGAATTCGGCTCCAACAATCCATTTTGGATCTCATGAACCACTTCCTTCATCGTATCATACATTAATGGAGCCAATACTCGTTCTTCTTCGCTTAGATATGCGTTCCTGCTGCTAAGAGCTAAACCATCCTTTGCTCGCTCGATAGGAGCCATCACTAATTCAAGATCGTGATTGAACTCCTTTACCATTTGATTGATGATCTGAAATTGTTGGTAATCTTTTTGGCCAAACACAGCCACATCTGGCCCAACAATATTGAAGAGCTTATTCACAACCAGTACAATTCCCTGAAAATACCCTGGACGACTTCCGCCATCCAGATAAGTATTTAATTCCTCTATTTCGATAGAAAGAAATTTCTTATCACTCCCATACATGATTTCATCCGAAGGAGTAAATACCACCGAGATGCCCTCCTGTTCACAAAAGTTTAAATCGCGCTCAAGGTTACGCGGATAATTCCCAAAGTCTTCTGTAGGTCCAAATTGCTCCGGATTCACATAGATAGAAACCACTACCTCATCTGCATATTTTTTTGCAAGACGAAATAACGAGAGGTGCCCATCATGCAAAGCACCCATGGTAGGAACAAAAGCTACTTTTTTTCCTTTTGATTGGAGCCCTTTTACGGCTTCCCGAATTTCTTCTATGGTTTCAACTACTGTCATTTCATAAAAAAGAGACGCTGACTAAAGCGCCTCCGAAATTATTTACTTGATTGTCATCTCAACTCCTGATTCATCAGGCAGACATGACAAGTTGATTAAACCGCCCGGTCCATATCAAATTCCTCAAGAATCTGCTTCACCCGATTTACAAATGCTCCACCATGAGCTCCATCAATAATTCGGTGATCATAACTCATCGAGAGGAACATCATCTGTCGGATTCCGATCACATCGCCATCTTCAGTTTCTAGCACAACCGGTCGTTTTACAATTGCTCCAGTTCCAATAATAGCAACTTGTGGCTGATTTATAATCGGTGTTCCCATCAAGTTACCAACACTTCCGTAATTAGTTAGTGTGATAGTTCCACCTACTAAATCATCCGGACTCAATTTCTTACTACGGGCTTTTGCTGCAACTTCATTTACCGATTCTGCTAAACCAACAAGGTTTTTCTGTTGAGCTTTTTTCATAACCGGTACAATCAACCCGCCTTCTCCGCCTGAACCGAGTGCTACGGCTAATCCAAAATTGATATCTTTTTTGAGCAGAATGTTATCTCCATCAACCGAACTATTAATCAACGGAAATTCCAACATCGCTTTGATAATGGCTTCAACAAACAACGGAGTAAAGGTCAGTTTAACTCCTGTTTTTTCCTGGAATTTGTTTTTATTCGCATTTCTCCACTTCACCATATTAGTAACATCTACTTCAGCAAAAGTCGTTACATGAGCAGAGGTTTGCTTTGAACGAACCATATGCTCAGCAATCATCTTGCGCATACGATCCATCTTCACAACTTCCACATCTCCTTTCGGACTATGCGAAACATCCAGTTGACCTGCATGTATAGAATCCTTAGAAGATGAACTTGAAGTTTTTGCTGGGGTTGAAGTCGATTGAGTTGCTGCGGGTTTAGATTTACCTGATTTACGATCTTCAACAAAAGCTAAAATATCGCTCTTAGAAACTCGACCTCCCTGACCGGAACCCTCAATGGATTCCAGCTCTTCTACGCTAATTCCTTCTTCTTTAGCGATAGATCTCACCAATGGAGAAAAGAATTTACCATCGCTGCTTTCTCTTGGTATATCTGATGAACCGTTTGACGAAGATAAGCCACTTCCATTTTGAGCGAGCTGCTCCGGGGTCATTTTAGCTACATCCTCTTTGGTCATAGAAGATTTTTTTTCTTCTTTTGATGGAGATGAACTTTCTTTTTTGGGAGCAGAACCTGAAGCTACTTTCCCGGTGGCTATTACTGCTATTACCTGTCCCACCTCAATAGTGTCATCTGCTTCTGCATTTATTTCAACCAGAGTACCTGATGCCGGTGCGGGAACCTCACTATCTACCTTATCCGTAGAAATTTCTAGTAAGGTCTCATCTTCTTCTACCGAATCGCCTACACTTTTACTCCATTCTATAATAGTAGCTTCTACAACCGATTCTCCCATTTGAGGCATTACTACTTCAATACGTTCGCCTTCATCTCCGAAATCTTCATTATCTGTAGCTGTTTCCTCTTCAGCTTCCGGCTCAGAAACCTCTTCTTCCTGTTCTTCTGCTTTAGGCTCTTCTTTTTCTTCAGGCTCATCTTTGGCGGGAGCTTCTTCAACTGCATCGGCATCAGTTTCTATAATAGCGATTGGCTTACCAACTTCAATGGTATCTCCCTCTTCCACCAAAATCTCAACTAATGTTCCTGCCTCAGGAGATGGAACTTCGCTATCTACCTTATCGGTTGCAATTTCGAGGAGTGTTTCGTCCACTTCTACTGAATCTCCAATACTCTTAGACCATTCAATAACGGTACCTTCCATTACCGATTCGCCCATCTGGGGCATTACAACTTCAACCTTAGCCATGATTAATTTTTTTGTGCCGGAACGGCGTTTTTCAACTAGTTAAAACAGATTATAAAGTTCAGGATAAATCCAATTCTTTCAAAATGAAGAAAGTTCCCTGAGATAGTAAAAAAGCGGTTTCAAAACTTACTGATTAGTCAGTTCTGAGCTAAAAAAAGCAAAACTTACTACATAGTAAGCTTATTCCAAAAGTGCCTGTTTTACATCCTCAATAAGATCATCAATATGCTCCAACCCAACGCTAAACCGAATCAGATTTTCGGGAGTTGTTAAGGATTCACTTTCGCTGGATCGGCGGTGTTCCCAAAGGCTTTCAATTCCACCTAAACTGGTTGCTCTTCGAATTACTTTTGAGGTGGCTACTATTTTAAGTGTTTCTTCATAATCTCCATCAACAAGAAAAGAAATCATCCCTCCAAAACCTTTCATTTGTGATGCAGCAATTTCGTGACCAGAATTTGTTTTTAATCCCGGGTAATTCACCTTCACTATTCTAGGATGAGTCTCCAAAAACTCAGCTATTTTTTGAGCATTTTCATTATGAGCTCTCATCCGATAAGGGAAACTTCGGATGCTTCTGGTTAACAGCCAGCAATCTCTGGGAGAAGGCACTGCACCCTGACTTTTCTGAATTGATTTTATTTTCTGAAAGAACTTATCCTCTTTTGCTGAAATAATCGCCCCACCCAGAATATCTGAGTGTCCACCTAGATATTTACTTGTTGAGTGCATCACTAAATCCGCACCAAAGATGATTGGATTTGTATTAAAGGGAGTAGCGAAAGTATTATCAACACACACTATTGCTCCTTTTGTATGCGCAACTTTAATCGCCTTCTTCAAATCAGTAACAAGAAGCAATGGGTTCGAAGGAGTTTCAAGAATTACGAGTTTTGTATTCGGTTGAAAGGCTGCTTCAAATTCGTTTGAGTTTGTCGTATCCACAGATGAATAATCAACACTCCAGCGTTCACCGAATTGTTCCAACAATGATCTGGAACCGTGATATATATCTTCGGGAATCAGAATATGTGAACCCTTTTCTACACTCATGAAAACTGAATTCATCGCTGCAATGCCTGAAGAGAACGCGGCACATCCTTCCCCCTTTTCAAGCTTAGCTAACACATTTTCAAGCTGATCCCTGTTTGGATTACTATCCCGGGTATAAATATAATCGCCTTCCTGATAACCTTTCTCATCATGTTCAAAATTCGTAGACGGCTCCATCGGCGGACTAATGGAACGTGACTTTGAGCCATGATCCATACTAGCATGAATTGCAATCGTCTCTATATTCTGATGTTCTTTTTTAGTCATTAATCTCCCTGATAGCTTTTATCCGTTGAAGTACCGGCGGATGGGAATAATTCAGAAACACATAAAAAGGATGCGGTGTCAAATTCGATAAATTATCTTTGGACAGCTTTTTTAAAGTAGAAATCATATCCCCAGGTTTACCAGTAGTTGTTGCTGCATATTCATCAGCCTCGTATTCATGTTTGCGAGAGGACATCTGCATAAAAATAGACAGAATCATTTCTATGGGCGAGTAGAGCATTCCGAAGAAAATTAGTCCTGTATATACCGACATTTGTTCCATATAAAATGCATCAAACAACGATTTTTCTGAAAGAAAGAAGGAAAGCAAAAAGAACAGCACACCGGTTTGCAGAATACTAATCACCATTCCCTTCACAATATGCTTCTTTTTATAATGACCTATTTCATGGGCTAATACAGATACTAATTCAGGTACGGTGTGATTCTCAATTAAGGTGTCATACAGTGCTACCCGTTTGTTCTTCCCAAAACCCGTAAAAAATGCGTTAGATTTACTGGATCGCTTGGAACCATCAATCACGAATAATCCCTGAAGTGGGAAGTTTACCTTCTTGGTGTATTCTTCAATTGCAGTTCTTAGTTCACCTTCTCCGAGAGGAGTAAATTTATTGAAAAGTGGCATAATCCATGTTGGAGCCACATATTGCATGATCAGAGTAAAAGCGGTAACCGCAAGCCAGGCATATAACCACGCCAAATCTCCAGTATACATGAAGAAAGCCAAAATACCTGCCAGCAAAGGAATTCCAATCACTGCTCCAAGCAATAAGCCTTTTACCAAATCCAGCACAAATGTTTTGGGCGTTGTTTTGTTGAAACCAAACCTCTCTTCAATCACAAAGGTGGAATAAATACTAAAAGGAAGAGAAATGATGGTTTTGGCTACCATCAGAATCCCAATAAAACATAACCCCGTAACTAGTTCTCCAAATTCCCAGGACCGTACAATCTGATCCAGCCAGTTAAACCCTCCCGAAAACCAGAAAGCTAACAAAAGTGCTAAATCAAATATTCCAGTCAGAAATCCAAAACGGGTTCTCACTTTCGTATACTCCTGAGATTTGGCATAGGTCTCTTCATCATAAACTTCAGAAAATTCATCCGGCAGTTTTTTTGTTAGAGCTTTGAGGTTCAGCCAATTCGAGCTAATATCGAGGATAAAGTCTGCTGCAATTGCAGCTAAAATTATAAGTAGATAGATATTCATGACTGAAGGTATTCAAAAAGGTTTTAAATATCCTTACATGTACTCCTGCAGTTTTGCGTTCCTCGATTAAGGTTATAGAGAACCTCAAATAGTTTAATGTTAAACTATTTTATACCTTTGTTACATAATTAAAAAAGGAGCAACTATGGAACATAACAAAGGATTACATCACATCACTGTTTTGGCAGGCGATCCAAAAGAAAATGCTGATTTTTATATCAATAAACTTGGTATGAGAATGGTAAAGAAATCAGTCAATCAGGATGACCCCGGCACCTATCATCTTTTTTATGGAAACGAAGCAGCTACACCGGGCTCGAGTCTTACATTCTTTCCCTGGCCAAGAGCTCACAAAGGAACCAAAGGTTCAGGAGAAGCAGTAAACGTTGGCTTTAAAGTGCCTGATGGTTCACAGGATTTTTGGTTAACAAGGCTGAATGAACAGGGACTTTCTGCTTCCGAATCATTTGATGTTTTTGGAAAACAGGCTATCCGGTTTGAAGATCCGGACGGGCTGGAGTTAGACTTAGTATTTGATGGAATCCCTAAAGAAAAAGTAAGTGAATATGAAAGCAAGGTTCCTCATGAGTATTCGATTCAGGGATTTGAATCTACTCGCCTGAAATTATCCAAGGTTGATACTACCGTTGAAGTTCTTGAAGATATACTGGGCTTTGAAGAAAAATCATCCAATGGAAATCAAACACTCTATCAAACAGATGCCAATATTGGAAGCTCTGTGATTGTAGAGACTTCAGATTATGATCCCGGCCGTGGAGGAAGAGGTATTGTTCACCATGTTGCGTTTAGAGCGAAAAATCTGGATGAATTGGAAGAGCTCAGGGAAAAGGTGATCCAAAAAGGACTACAACCAACCCCGGTTATTGACCGGCACTGGTTTAAATCTGTGTACTATCGAACTCCGGATGGTATCCTTTTTGAAATGGCTACTGATGATCCAGGTTATGCAGTAGATGAGGATTTCGAGCATCTTGGCGAAAAGCTTATTCTTACTCCCTGGCTCGAACCAAGAAGAGAATATATAGAAAGTATTTTACCAAAAATTGAGGTGTAACCATGAATGATTTTAAGAAACCACATCAAAACCAACCTGTTGCAGTATCAGGCAAAGATATAAAAGAAGCGAAATTCGCAATGATCATGATTCATGGTCGGGGAGCTACAGCCCAAAGTATTATTGGACTTTCAAATGAGTTTGAGAACACTGAGGATTTTATATTTCTGGCTCCACAGGCAAGTGATAATACCTGGTACCCATATTCATTTTTAGCACCAAGAGATCAGAACCAACCCGGCATTAGCTCTGGATTGCAGGCTATCTCAGATATCATAAAAAAGCTGAATGATCAGGGAATATCGAATGATCATATATTTCTATTGGGATTCTCACAAGGGGCTTGCTTAGCGTCAGAATTTGCCGTTAGAAACCCTGATAAATATGCTGGAGTAATTGCTTTAAGTGGTGGAATTATTGGTAACTCAATTGATTCCACCGAATATAGCGGCGATTTAAAAAATACTCCTTTATTTATGGGCTGTAGCGATGTGGATGCCCACATTCCGGTTCAGCGACTCGATGAAACAGAAGAAGTATTTAACACACTAGGAGCCAAGGTTCAAAAAAATATTTATCCGGGTATGGGACATCTGGTTAATGAAGATGAGATTCAGCATATTCAGGAACTCATAAACTCAGTTATCTAATCTTCTAGTTACATACCGATGGTTCTCTGGATTGTTCTGGCTTATTTTTTAGGGATGGGGGTAAAACAGCTTAAGCTCCCCCCTCTTATTGGTTATTTAATTGCCGGAGTTGTCCTTTCACTCTTCGGTGTTTCTGACGACACTCACTTTCTTCACGAGGTTGGCCATTATGGAGTGGTGTTTCTTTTATTCACCGTTGGACTTCATCTTCGTTTAAAAAATATTGTCCGACCAGAAGTATTTGGAGCCGGTAGTATTCACCTGATCATTAGTACAGGTATTTTCCTGCTTATATCAATGGCTTTTGGCTTTGACTTAATTCAGGGATTAATAATTGGTACCCTTCTAGGATTTTCGAGTACGGTTCTGGCAGCAAAAACACTGGAAGCCCGTGGTGAACTAAATGCATTTCATGCCCGTGTATCTATTGGTATTCTGATACTTCAGGATATAGTAGCAATCACAGTACTTGCACTAACCGGGGGTGGCGCTCCTCAAATCTGGAGCATTGGTTTACTTGCTCTTCCGCTGGTTCGTCCTTTGATCATAAAATTACTTTCCCAAAGTGGACATGAAGATTTACAGCTGCTATTCGGTTTAATTCTTGCATTAGGAGGCGCAGCACTTTTTGAGTTCCTTGGCTTATCCTCCGAACTTGGAGCGCTTGTTGCCGGTGCATTACTCTCGGGAAATAAGCAAGCTGATGAATTAGCTGAAAAACTGTGGGGATTAAAAGAAGCTTTTCTGGTAGCATTCTTTTTAGAGGTGGGACTGGCAGGGTTACCTTCTATGAGTGATCTTGCTTTTGCAGGAGCTATCTTAGCAATACTCCCTGTTAAAGCCGCACTATTTTTCTTTCTTCTGGTGCTTTTTAAACTACGTTCGCGAAATTCATTTATGGTTACCATAACCCTTTCTTCCTTCAGTGAATTTACTTTAATCGCAGGAATGGTAGCTGCCTCTGCCGGATTTATTCCGGAATCAGTGATTATTGTATTTGCTGTAGTTACTGCCATATCGTACAACATTAATGCTCCTCTGTCGTCCAAGGCTAATGAATTGTGGAAGAAATTTGAAAATGCACTTATTCCACTAGAAAGAAATGTGAAACATCCGGGACAACAAGTTGTCAACCTGGGTGGAGCTGAGTATTTAATCGTCGGCATGGGACAGTCCGGTTCTGCTGCATATGATTACCTAAAAGAAAGAGAATTCAGAGTAACCGGTATGGATGCTGATCCTGCTAAAATTGAATCAAACCTCAAAAAGAGAAGAAGGACGGTATATGGCGATGCACAGGATGCTGAGCTTTGGGAAAACATAGACTTGAAAGGAGTAAAATCCATAATGCTGGCAATGCCTAATCCTGAAACCAAAGTTTCTGCCACTCAAATGCTTCGTGAGAATAAATACTCGGGTGACATCTATGCACTTACTATGCGAGACGAAGAACATCAATCACTTAAAGAAGCTGGTGCTAATGCCGTTTGTTTACCTCTCATTCAGGCAGGAAGAAAACTTGCTGAAATCAGCATTAGCGATCAAATTGATGGCTCTATGTCTCTTGATGTAGACATGCATAAAGTCATAGAAAATGTAAACTAAACTCAATATTTATGGCCTGTGAACACACATCAATGATTGAAATTACCGACCCAACCGGAACCGAATGTGAGACTTGTATTGCCCAGGATGATAGTTGGGTGCATCTAAGAATGTGTATGACTTGCGGGTACATCGGGTGTTGTGATTCTTCAAAAAACAAGCATTCCCGAAAGCATTATTTGAGGAATGAACATCCCATAATCCGATCTATTGAACCTGGTGAAAGCTGGCGTTATTGTTACATTCATAATGAAATGCTGGAGCCATGACTGATAAAATAGTCTCCCAACTTAAAGAACTGGAACCTTTTGGAGAAGTACCGGACGAGCAACTTGGCTGGCTGGTTGAGAATTCTGAATATCTTGAATTTGAAGTTGGAGAAAACATTGTAAAACCGGGAGATGATACTACGAGAATGCTGATCATTCTGGAAGGAGTGATCAGTATTCGATTGAAAAGAGGAAATCAATTTCAAAATATTGGAAATTTTGAAAAAGGAGATATTTCAGGAAAGCTGCCATTTTCCAGAATGCAATCAACCCTGGCTTATCTGACTGCTGTTGAAAAAACTGCTATTCTTAGAACAGATGAAAGTCTGTTTCCTGAGATATCAAAAAGGTATGAGCTTATCGAAGTATTCGTGCACTCTATGTCGGACAGAATCCGAAGATTTACGACAGTGCAGCAGCAAAATGAAAAGTTAATGGCCCTTGGAAAACTCTCTGCGGGATTAGCACATGAGTTGAATAACCCTGCTTCGGCGATGGTCAGGGGTGCAACAGAGCTAAGAAAACGCCTTCGTACATCACCAGATAAATTTAAGGCAGTGATGAGTATTCGCCTCACGGAAGACCAGATTGATGCTGTAAATGAGCTTGTATTTAAAAAAGCGGAAAAAGGGAGTTCCAATCAACAAAGTCTGATGGACCGGACTGCTCTTGAAGATGACTTAACTGATTGGATGGAAAATCATGGGGTTGATCAGGGGTTTCAGTATGCTGAGACCTTTGCTGAATACTGTTTCAGCATCGATGATCTGGAATTTGTAAGTACTCATGTGGAGGGTAAATATTTGCCTGCTGTTTTAGGCTGGATTGAAGATGTTCTAACCACCGAAAAGATGGTAGAAGAAATTGAGGACTCTGCTACACGTATTTCCGATTTGGTTTCATCCGTAAAGACATATTCCCATATGGATCGCGGTTCTGATAAAGAGGTGGTCGACCTTCAAAAAATGCTTAAAAGCACCATCACAATGCTGAATCACAAATCGAAACAAAAGAAGGTAGAGATTTCGATAGAGATTCCAGATAATCTCCCTGTGTTCTCCGGTTTTGTAAGTGAGTTAAATCAAGTATGGACGAATCTGATTGACAACGCAATTGATGCTGTGGATGACGGCGGGGAAATTAAAATCGAGGCTTCCTCAAAAAACGGAGAATTGATTTTAAAGTTTAACGATAACGGCTCTGGGATTCCGGAAGATATACAGAACAATATTTTCGATCCCTTTTTCACTACTAAAGATGTTGGACAGGGAACCGGGCTAGGTTTGGATGTTGTACATAAGATTATTGAAAAACATGGAGGAAGGATTGAAGTAGAATCACAACCCGGCGATACTACCTTCGAACTGACTTTACCACTTTCTTAGCAATGTTAAGTTTTAAGTGCTAAATGTTAAATGTCAGGATTTTCATTTAACATTTAGCACGAGCATTTAAAATTAAATAATGAACAAACCGATAATATTTGCGATTGATGACGACCCTCAGGTGCTTCGGGCTATCCAGAGAGACTTGCGTGGAAAGTACCGGAATGACTTCCGAATTCTGAGCACCAATTCTCCTAAAGAGGCTTTAGATACGTTGCCTGAACTTAAGAAGAAGGGAGAAACCGTCGCACTTTTTTTATCCGATCAGCGGATGCCCGAAATGATTGGAGTTGAATTCCTTGAAAAAGCCAAGAAGATTTTCCCGGATGCAAAACGAGTTCTACTTACCGCTTATTCAGATACCGACGCTGCCATCAAAGCAATTAATGAAGTTCAGCTCGATTACTATTTATTGAAGCCCTGGGATCCACCCGAAGAAAAATTATTCCCTGTTTTAGACGACTTACTGGATGAATGGCAGGCAAACTTCAAGCCTGAATTTCATGGAATAAAATTAGTTGGTTATCAATACTCTCCTACATCGCATGCAATCAAAGATTATCTCTCCGGTAACCTGATTCCTTACCGTTGGCTGGATGTGGAAGCTAGTGAAAAGGCTAATGAGCTACTGGGTGAGAATGCACTAGACGGGTCCAATCTTCCCGTTATTTTCTTTGAAGATGGAAGTCATATTGCCGAACCTACTCCTCTTCAGATTGCCAATAAACTCGGGCGGAATCCTTCCGCTTCTGAGGAAATTTACGATGTAGTGATTATCGGCGCAGGACCTGCCGGTTTAGCCGCCGCAGTGTATGGCGGTTCTGAAGGCTTGAAAACTTTACTCATTGAAAAACGAGCGCCTGGCGGACAAGCAGGCACCAGTTCCAGAATCGAGAATTATCTTGGATTTCCTAATGGATTAAGTGGTTCCGATTTAGCCAGAAGAGCCATCACTCAGGCAACCCGTTTTGGGGTGGAGTTTCTTTCTCCACAGGAAGTTGTAAGTATTGAAGTTCAGGATCAGTATAAAACTTTATCACTTACTGATGGAAGCACCGTAAATGCAAAAGCTGTAGTTGTGACCACCGGAGTGAATTACCGTAAACTGGAAAGCAAAGGCATTTCTGATTTTACAGGAGCAGGAATTTATTATGGAGCGGCAATGACCGAGGCCCATGCCTTCAAAGACAAGCAAGTGTACATTGTTGGAGGTGGAAATTCAGCCGGACAAGCAGCCATGTATCTATCCACCTTTGCAAAAAATGTATATATCGCAGTTCGCAGAGATTCATTGGTCGCTACGATGTCTTCTTACCTGATCGATCAGCTCGACAAAACTAAGAATATTGAATTACTCCCTTTTACAGAAGTAGAAGAAGCATGCGGAGATGGGAAACTCGAGAAACTGGTACTCAAAGACTCTAACGATGACTCGCTCAGAGATGTAGAAGCCGATGGGTTGTTCATTTTTATTGGCGCAAAACCATATACCGAATGGATTGAATCCGGCATTATTAAAAATGAGCGTGGGTATTTAGAAACCGGGAAAGAGCTTTTTCGCTATGATGATTATAACAAAGTGTGGCAGTTGGAACGCCAACCTTATTTATTAGAAACCTGCTCCCCCGGAATTTTTGCTGCCGGAGATGTACGCGCCGGAGCTATGAACAGGGTAGCATCTGCCGTTGGTGAAGGTTCGATGGCTATTAAATATGTGCATGAATATTTAGCCGACTCGAATTTATAATTGATTTATTAATTCCTCTGCCATCACATCTTTACCAATCACAATCCCAACACTATCAATTAAAAATGTTGTTGGTGTAGAGTATACCCCATATAAAGTTGCTACAGGTGAATGTACTCCTTCCAGATCGGAAACCTGTGGCCAGGTGATTTCATCTTTTACCACGGCTTTTTTCCAGTTGGTTCGGCTTCGGTCAAGTGAAACTCCGAGAATTTCGAAATCCCTTTTTCTGTATTCGGGATAGATTTCAGACAGGTGCTTATTCTCTGCCCGACAAATAGAGCACCAGGATGCCCAGAAGGTAAGCAAGACTGTTTTTCCTTCATAATCTGAAAGAGAGATTTGGTTCCCATCAAGACTATAGAGTGTAAAATTCGGTGCCTGACTTCCAATCAGAATTGAATCATTATTAGCTACTAGCTGATCTTTGTTTTCGTCAATAGCCATATGCTCAAGCGTACCATTGAAACGGGAATACACTTCAAAGAAAATAGTCGCTTCCGGATCACGAAAATAGAATGGAAATGCAATTAGATAAACAACTAGCAGAACCAGCGGAAAGAACCACCATCTTAGAAGTAATGATTTCATGAAAATTAAAGAATAATTAGATCATAAAATATGAAATCAGACTTCTTGAGTCATCACAGAAGTATAAATTCAGAAACCAATTCTATCCCTTATCGCATCACCAGCTTTCTTTTTCAGCTCTTCTTCAATTTCTTTTTTACGCTTTTCAAGCTCCTCTTTTTTCTGCTCAATAATTTGAAGCTGTTCGTTCATTTTAGCTTCCAGCTTGTCATATTCCTGCCGGATCTCCGCTTCTTTCTCATCTTTGAAGGCGAGTAGCTCTTCTTTACGGTCACCGATTCGCTGCTGAACTTCATTCTCAATTCTTGTTCTGGCCTGATCCACTTCTCTGCTCACCGTACTTTTCAGTGCATCCACAAACAGGTTATCGATATTTGATCGAATTCGGATTTTTAGCGGGCCATCTACATTATCCACTAATGCCGTTACATTGATCTGATCTGCACTGGAAACAGCATCCCGGATTAATTGCTGTACCCTTCCACCCGATGGATTTTCTCCGAAATCGAATTTAAGTCCCTTATTTTGATATTGGATTTCACTATCAATTCTGCGATCAATGATGTTTACTTCAGCAGCAATCTCTCCTGTTCCTTCCACTAGTTCATAAGGAAGCAATTCAGATGGGGAAAGCTTAGTACCGGCAAGACCAAACCCGGCATATTCAAACTGAATACTTTCTCGTGGATCCTCCCCCAAATAATTGAACTCACCTGTCAATTTCATGCTTCTGTTTGAATCGTCTTGTCCACCCAAATCAAACTTAATCGGTTCTTTAGTTTTACTCTGATCGCTACTAATATTTGTAATTTTTCCAGCTAGCTGTATCGCGGTTTTAGTTTCTCCTGATAGATCGATATTCTGTATCCAAAATCTTGGCCATTCATATTTATCGCTGAACTTATAATCCTTTCCTTCGAAACGTTCGATTTTCTCCTCGTCTTCACCACCAGTTAATCTACTACTGTATTCTCTGGCTATGGCAGCATATTCCAGATAGCCGGCATATTCCGAAAAGAGCTCCTGACCAAATAAGGTCTGTGCGATATTCTGAGCATCAATGGTAGGGAGCTTCGCCAATTTCAATGCCCGATCATAATCGTTTTGAATCCAGTTGTCGATGCGGCCTACACTAAATCGGGTATCTCCGAAGTCTTCCTGAAAATCATTTTGAATAGTTTGAGCTTTATTCTTCAGAGAATCTACCTGCTTACTCAGCTTTTGTACATTCTGAATGGCAGCTAATGTTTTATCAACTTCTTTCAGGTTTTTTACATCAATAGCATCGATTGTTTGCTGAATGGTTGAAATTTCCTGATTGATGTCGGTATTGGTAAGTGTACTATCCCATTTTGTATACTTTTGTTCGAGCCCGTTTTTAAGAGAATCAATTTTTTCGGGAGCCTGAAGATTCAACTTCGCCAACAAACTGTCTACATTTACATCAGCCTTGATATCCAGAAATTCGGTCTCAGCATTTGCCGAAACTTCTGACGTAACATCACCAATCACTTCAGCTATAAAACTCGGCTCAGCTTCTTCTCCTTCTTCATTCACTGGCATTTCAAAATAACCATCTGTTTCCCGTTCTGAATCAAGCCTGAAATCTTTAAATATGATGTCTTCGATAATTACTCTTTCCCAAAGTGTCGGCCAGAATAAAAAGTCGAGTTCTGCTTCCCCGGTTTCAAAAGAGTTTTCCCAGGTGTTTTCAGGATTGGCAATCTGAAGGCGATCCCAGCGTATTTTTAAATCAACCAAACTAAGTTCGAATCCATCAATTTCTACAGCTGCTCCATTGGCAATACTCGCCTGGTATTCGATCTCAGATTCAATATAGGAATCGATGCTAATCCAGCTCGCTAAAAAGAATAATGCGGCAATTACGGCAACAAAAATAAGTCCTTTGATTCTCATACTATCCTCTCACTCTCTGATAAGTATTATAAATTGAATACAGTTTTGTCCCTTTTAACCACTTAGCAGCTTTAGTTTTCATCACTTTCTCATGGATATGCTTTCGGTACTGAACCACACCTACCTGTGCAATCGGGAACATAGGAATGCAAAGAGCAACTGCAATTAAAAAGCTTCCCAAAACCACCGTATTATAAAACTTTGTAATGGCCCAAAATTCATTGTCATACATAGTGGTCCACATAGCTTGTAAGTTCTCTTTCTCCAACAACCATGTTCCAAAACTATGAAAAGCAGGATCAGCCAAATAGGCGACCCCACTGAAAATCAAAAAACTCAGGATGGCCATCCCGGCATTTACTTTTAAAATGATAATCAATACGACGATTACCAGATTGTGTACTGACATTATTGGAGTCAGACCAATTATCATCCCCAGAACGAATCCTCTGGCAATTTGAGCCGGTGAAGCTTCAGAAGCTAGAGCTTTTAACAGCTTGGCAATGTATTTTAAAAGAATGAGCATGCTTTTTTCCTATGGTTTCATTACATACTATAATGTATTGACTACGTTTATAATTTCACACTATTTGAATAAATCCGTTTCGAAATTTAATATTCCAATCCAGCCGAAAAATTTTGACCCGTTATTATGGCTCTTTTAGATAAGTATTTTTTACCAATTATTTTATTCTTCACAGTAGTAACACTAAGCTGCAATAAGAATAATTCCGGACCACTAGAAGCAAACTTTAAGTGTATAGATGGATTAGCACAAGACACCTATCCTTGCAATAATATTGATTTGTATGCTCAGATATCACCAACGGAACTTGGTGGAATTCAAAGTAATGATATCTGGGGCTGGACTGATCCACAAACTAATAAAGAATACGCGTTAGTAGGAATGACAGATGGCGTAAGTTTTGTGGATGTATCTGATCCTAACAATCCTGTTGTGGTTGGGTATCTACCCGAATCAAGGCTTTCAACAACTAAGCTTAAAGTAAATCCGGATCCTTTTGATGCCTGTGCGATTGGTATAGGTGATACAGACAGAGCAAAATCACTTCAGCAAGGTTCTACATGGAGAGATATTAAAGTATATGAAAATCATGCCTTCGTTGTGAAAGATTACTCCAATTCGTCAAGAGAACCACATGGAATGCAAGTATTTGATTTAACAAAACTCAGGAATTTTGAAGATGAAGCCATCGTGTTTAGTGAAGATTTGCTTTATACTGATATTGGTAATGCTCATAATATTGTTATTAATGAGCAAACTGGGTTTGCGTATGCAGTTGGTGTGCGTGAAGCTGAAGTTTGCTCTACCAGTGGCTTACATATGATCGATATCAGAGATCCAAAAAACCCTACTTATGCAGGCTGTTATGAGGACCCTACTCCTCCCCGGCGGTTTAGTAATTCAGCATATATTCATGATGCACAGTGTGTAGTTTATGATGGCCCTGATATTGATTACAGAGGGAAAGAACTCTGTTTTAATTCTGCTGAGCGATCCATTGTAATTTCAGATGTAACAGATAAAGAAAACCCAGTCACTATTGGTTTTAATGGTGAAACTGAAATGCAGTACTCTCATCAGGGCTGGCTTACTGAAAATCACTCTTATTTTTTAATGAACGATGAACTTGATGAAGCCGGACTGGGTAGAGACACAAAAACCTATATATGGGATATAAGCGATCTTGAGAATCCTGAGTTCGTTGGCCACTATAGTCATAATACTGTATCTATCGACCACAACTTATACATCAAAGATAATATCGTGTACCAAACTAATTACAATGCCGGTTTACAGGTTTTGAAATTGGGTGATTTATCCAAAGCTGAATTATCACCTATCGCTTTTTTTGATACCAAGCCTGGAATCGAAACTTCTAATGTAAATGGAGCAGGTTTTTCCGGAGCATGGAGTAACTATCCATACTTCGAAAGTGGAATTATAATTGTGAGTGATATTGAGGATGGGCTTTTCATTTTAAGACCTGATTTTTAAGTAAATCTCTTTTAATCCTTCCTTTTTAGTTGAATTGATATTTCCGTATTTTCATTGCCGAAGATTAACTTCTTTGTAACTAACTAATTACTGAATTACTGTAATCTCTTTACATGGATTTATTTGACAAGCTTGAAAAAAGACCAGGGCCTTTAGGTTCATTCACATCTGATGGGTACGGATACTACACTTTTCCAAAACTAGAAGGGCCACTCGGTCCTGAAATGAAGTTCAACGGCAAGGATATGGTCGTTTGGAGTATCAACGATTATCTTGGAATTGGTAGCAATAAAGAAATTCATAAAGTTGATGCCGAGGCTTCTGCTAAATATTCTCTGAGTGCTCCTATGGGTGCCCGTCTTATGACTGGTAACTCCGACGAACATGAAGCTCTTGAAAAAGAACTCGCTGAGTTTATTCATAAACCGGAAGCTCTTCTACTGAACTTTGGTTATCAGGGAATTATGAGTGTAATCCACTCTTTGGTCGACCGAAATGACTTCCTGATTTATGATGAGTTAAGCCACGCCTGCATTGTGGATGGTAAGCAACTAGCAATGTGTGATAAATCTGTATTTAAGCACAATGATATAGAAAGCTTCAAAAAACAATTGTACAGAGCTGCAGAAAAGAAGAAAGACAATTCTTCAATTCTTGTGATTACCGAAGGGGTTTTCGGAATGACGGGAGATCTCGGTATCCTAAATGAAATTATCGAACTGAAAAAAGAAGTTCCTTTCCGTCTTTTAGTTGATGACGCTCACGGTTTTGGAACTCTTGGTGAAGATGGTTCCGGAACAGGAACTCAGCTTGGCTGTCAGGAAGGTATTGACATCTACTTCGGTACCTTTGCAAAAGCGGCAGCTTTGATTGGAGCATTCGTTGCTTCCGAGCCACGGGTTATTCAATTCCTAAGAGCGAATGTGCGAAGTCAAATTTTTGCAAAATCTCTTCCTCTGCCAATTGTTGCTACTGCCCGGAAAAGGTTAGAGATGATCCGCCAACATCCGGAGTGGAGAGAAAAACTTTGGGCTAATACATTAAAACTTCGCGAAGGACTTCAGAAGATTGGATACAATGTATTACCATCAGAAAGCCCGGTAACTCCGGTATTAACTCAGGGAAGTACTGATCTTTGTATGGATATCATGCGAAAGCTAAGAGAAGAACACGGTGTATTTGTAAGTGGTGTTTCTTACCCTGTAGTACCAAAAGGAATTGTACTTATCCGACTGATACCAACTGCGGCTCACAACGACGAGCACATTGAAAAAACATTAGGCGCCTTCGAGGCGATCAAAGACTTTGTTATGGCTGCTGCAAATAAGCAAACAGCCTGACAATAAAGCAAAGTGGTCATCTATGCTTAAAACCCTTCCTAAAGTAATTTAGGAAGGGTTTTTGTTTTATAGTAGTTTCCTATATTAGAATTTCTTCAGCGCCCAGCTAAGTCCGGTTGTTACAAAGAATCCATCCAGTGGCCGTTGACCAAATTCAAGCCTCCAAATCATATTTCCCAGCAAACCTATTTTTCTGTCAAAGTTATTTTCCTTAGAGAATGGAACAAGTTGTAATGCCGCTCCTATCCTCCAACCCAGTGTTTCAGACACTTCTTTAGCCGGAGTACCACTTAATTCTAAATCAACGGTAGTAGGTATAACCAAGAGGTCTGCATAGGTACGTAAAAACCTTCCTGCTGCAAATGTATTCCCATCACTATCCTGAACGTTCAAATAGTAACGCTGATTCCTACCGATTCCTGCATATACACCAGCATGAAACAGACTAGTAACATCGTAATAAGTTGTTCCTTCTTCATATTCCAATGCACTATTTCTCAGATATAAACCACCACGGGCTGCATAATCAGTTTTCATATCACCTGGTAAAGAAACTGCACTCCAGGTAGAAATTTGCTCTCCTTTAAACCAATCTGTTTCGGTTGTAAAGCTTAATAATACGGGAACATTCTGACTTTTTGTTTTACTGCTGAAGGTAAATTCAACTCCCGGATTCAACAAAAAGGCAGGGCCTTCTTTTGCTAGTGAGAATAACGAATACCAAGCAATTCCGTCAATTTTCAACTTATCGTTTATAGGATAAAGTACATCAGCGCCAACGCTTAATACCGACGCTCCCGATGTATTACCGAAACCGGCGTCCACACCAAAATAAGTAAGTCCGATATAGCCTTCATTTACTTTTGATGGATCTGAAAGAATGGTTTGATAAGTTCTTTGTGCATAGCTAGATGATGTGGCAAACATCATGATTCCAGCCAAAATAAATAGAAATCGTTTCATAACTCCTGATTTAGTTAATGATTACATCAAACTTATCAGGAAGTCATTTTAGATTCGATCACCCGAATTAGGTATTCTTTACTTCAACCTAAACTCTATATATACGGGTAAATGATCTGAAGGCGTCTTGTTCTCTCTGGTTTCGGAAATTACTGCATACTTTTCAACTTTAGTCCCTTCATCTACAAAAATGTAATCTATTCTCTGGTCTAACGGATGGTTTGTATCAAAACCGTTAAAGGTTCCATCAGGACCTATTGGGGTATATTCAGAAATAAGTTTGGAATCCTTCATTTCAGAACTTAACAGTTTGATCGATGGCGAATCAGGAGTTGCATTCAAATCACCCATCACAATAACAGGGAGTTTTTCAGTATTCCATTCGTTTATTCGATCCAGAATTAGTTTCGTACTGTTAAGTCTGGCCAGAGGGGTTTCATGATCAAAATGAGCATTAAATACCCAGAACTGTTGTTTATTTTCTTTTGACTCGAACTTAACCCAGGTTACAATCCTTCGGTAGTTTGCGCCCCAGCCATAAGAAGGTTTCTCTGGTGTTTCAGATAACCAAAAAGTTCCATGGTTTATAGCTTTAAGATTTTGATCGTTATAGAAAATAGCGGCGTATTCTCCAGCCTGGTTTGCATCATCACGACCAACCCCTAAAAATGCATAACGATTGAGTGCGCTATCCAGAAAAGTAACTTGATGATGAAGTCCTTCCTGAATACCAAAAACATCCGGTTCATAGAAGTTGATTACATCTTTAACCCAATCCTTTCGAAGCTCCCACCAGTTCTCACCATCATTGGGTGTGCTGTACCGAATGTTGTAGGTCATCGCGGAATACTCCTGAGAGAATACATTTCCACCAGAAATACTTAGAAGGATAATTGTGAGCAAAAACTTATTCATGAATATCAAATTAGAGTACTAGTTCTCCTTTACCCTCTCGTATTAAAATAGGCTGATTTCCTGTTAAATCAATAACGGTTGACGCTTCATTTCCTCCAAAACCACCATCAATTACAACATCCACCTGATGTTGCCACTTTTCGAAAATTAATTCCGGGTCGGTAGTGTACTCAATTACTTCATCCTCGTCTTTGATAGAAGTTGATACGATAGGATTACCCAGTTCATGAACCAAAGCGAGTGCAATGGGATGATCAGGAACACGAATTCCAACTGTCTTTTTCTTTTTGAACACAGTGGGCAGGTTATTACTTCCGGGAAGAATAAATGTATAGGGTCCGGGAAGAGAACGCTTTAAAATTTTAAAAGTCTTCGTTTCAATCTGACTCACATGATCGGAAAGGTTTTTTAAATCTGAACAAATGAAGGATAAATCCGCCTTTTCAAGTTTGATCCCTTTAATTCTGGCTACTTTTTCCAAGGCTTTTTTATTCTGAATATCACAGCCAAGACCATACACAGTATCTGTTGGGTAAATCACCAAACCTCCCTTTTTTAAAACATCAACAACATGCCTTAATGCTTTCTGATCAATTGGGTCTGTATATAACTTGATGAATTCTGCCATAATCCTCCTCTTTTTTTGAAGGTTGATGAAAATGAGATTAATAGCAATAACAAAAAAAGGAGCTTTGGTTAAAAGCGCCTTTCAAAAAAATGCAAGTGTTTTTAGTCGAATAGTTTCTTTACCCAACCAAATACACCACCGGAATCTTCTTTTCCTTCTCTTCCTCCGGAAAGACCATCATAGGTAGGGCGTGGTAATGCCATCTCTTTCTTCTTTTTTCTAGGAGGTCGATTATTTCTTTTCTGATTGTTCCTTTTATTTGTTCTGGATTTTCTGTCTGATCCCCGGTTTGTGTTTTTCTTATTCCCGGAAGACTTCCCCTTCTTACTAGTAGAGGATTTCTTTTTCTTATCAGCTACTTTTTCAGGTAAAGGCAGTTCACTAGGTGGATAGCCAACTTCTTTTGAAATGCGGTCGATATCCTCCTGATCCATTTTTGAAACTAAGGAAATAATCCTTGAAGCTTTTTTATTTCCAACCAACTCGGCCCGGTAGCGATACTCTTCTACTTCGCTTGGAACATCGTAGTTAATAACTTCTTCAACAGCTTCAATTTCAACTTCATTAGCGGCCATTCCACCTACTAAACAAATACGCATCTCACCGGATGTAAATCTTGCAAAACGCTCGTTATAGGTTTCTTCATTCAGATCGGAACTGACACTTACAACGCCCCAACTCTTCTTTCTGATAATATGAAACAACCGATCGGTCGTTCTTTTGGAGGCAGCAAAAACCATCACCTTTTTGGCTTTGGATTGCTCCAGACGAGCCATTAATGTGGATATTTTCATTCTTGGTGGAACATTGATATATCCTTGCTCAAGATCTTTAGTAACCGGCTCGGCAAGTTCTTCTCCCTGAAGTACAGGATTTGCAAGAACAGGCTCCACTTTTTCTTCCTGCTTCTCCTCAATATCCTTTTTTAGTACTACTTTAACACTCGCTTTTTTAAGCTTTTCTTCCGCTTCTTTTACATCAACTTCTTCAGCAGTATCGGATGCTTCTTCTTTGGTCTCCGGATTAAGTACTACCTCGACTTCAGCTTCTTCAAGTTTTTCAGCGGCTTCCTTAAGATCTACTTCTGCTTGAGAAGGTTCGCTTTTTGGCTCCTCTTCTTCCTCAGACTGTTCGCTATTCTGTTCCGGGTTTAAAACCACTTTTACAGATGCTTTTTCAAGCTTTTTTTCTGCTGCTTCGAGATCAATATCAGCTGAGTCATCAGAAGATTCTCCATTAGATCGGGGATCTCCGTTTTTTGCTTCAAACCCAATCAATTCAGGGTTCTTAAGCGTAGCTTTAGCAAGTTGCTCTGTAGCTTTATTATGATTACCGGAAAGGATAAGTGTTTGATGATCTCCATCCACAAAACGCAGAATATCCTTTACCCTGTTTACAAGGTTAAAGTTTTCCATGTTATGAGCTTCGTCGATCACCATAAGTTTGAGATCACGAAAATGGAAATTATTCTTCTCCAGTATTTCAATAAGTCGGCCGGGATTGGCAACAATCACCGGTGCTCCATCTAAAACGGCTTGTTCCTGCTCGCTTTTATTTCCTTTCATAGCAAGCAATGCGCTGCTGATTTGAGCATGATATCCCATCGCCCAAATCATTTCATCAATTTTAGCAGCCCGCTCTATAGATGGTGTTAAGATTAAAACTTGTGTGCCAGTTACCTCTCCATTCTCAACAACTTTTTGCAGCGCCGGAATCAAAAACGTTCCTTCATCATCGGCATCATTTTTTACAAGCAAGTGTTTGCCTTGTAATGCTGCTGGTAAAACTTCTTGTTGGAGAGGTGTTGGTTCTTCTATTCGTACATCGGTCAGTCCATTCAATAATTCAGGACTCAGACCATATTCTTCAAAAGACAATGGTTACACCTCTTTCTAAGTTTTGGCTTTATCGTTCAATTTTCAAAGATCATGCTCTAAAATTCAAAGAGCGGTTTAATATACAAAACTTGTCAGGCAAGCTCATCTGCTTTTCTAAATCTATGCTGATTTTCTTTAAACGTATTTTTGAACATAGAATGGAGCTCTAATTGACCTTCTTTCTTTTTGATGTAGCTAACAGTCAAAGTCAGCATTAAAATAATTCCTACTAATCCTATTAACCCGCCTTCTGGCCCAAATGAGCCACCCGTCCAAACCGGATTCCCAAACTGCTTAATACTGATTATGGAATGCATGGATTCGATGCCACTTACCCGGAAGCCAAAAAGCCCACCCTGAAAGTAATTCCACGAAAAATGGAGTCCAACCGAATACGACAGCCTACCAGTTAGTGCATAAGGAATGGCAAGCATAACACCCGCAGCTATAATATTTATTGTAGCGAATATGGAAACATTTGGATTGCCTAAATGTCCGGTCCCAAATAATACGGAGCTTAAAACTATTGCAATTATTGTAGCCTTAGCCGGATCTACATTCCCGAAGGTAAAGCCTTCTTTAATATTTGGAATCAAATAGGAACGGGATATCACTTCTTCATAGAGTCCAACACTAAGCATTTTTACCAAATATCCTAAAACCGGGATAAGCCAAAATATTGGTGATGTTCTTTTCCAAACGAATCCTTCAATCTCGATATCTCCGGCACTCCATTCCAGGAAAAAAATCAGTGACATCACCATGCCACCTGCAAGGGTTCCGATTCCAAATTCGTTTATCCATTCTTTCGACAGGAAAATTCCTGCTTCTGAAATATTGTCTCTTTGATCCACAAAGCGGAACATCACCCAAAAAAAACCAACTAGCAGTGTGCTGGCTATCAGATATTCAAATCCAAAAAGATAGATTGAGGTACTTGATCCCAGAATAAGGATTGAGACAAAAACAAAGATTATCACCCTGATTAGCGCTCTTGGACGATATTCTTCCTGGTTGAAAAATGGATTCATACTAAATTCGGAACCTTTGGAGTTTGTATGTATAGATGATACAAACATAGTAAGTAAAAGGAATAAAGATTTATGGAGCGCTACGTACTTAATACGGATCAAGAAATAATAGAAGAAACTTTTGGGGTAAGTCCCGTTTCATCTTCGATTTTAGAGCCTACTTTTAATGCCGCACCCGGGCATTCTCTTCCAATCATTTATAAACATAAAGCAATCCCTGTACTCGAATCTGCGATTTGGGGAATTGAAATCGAAAACACCACTATAAGCACTTTAGATATTAACGATGTGTTGGAAAACGACACCTATCGATCTTCCTTGAAGAGCAATGCTTGTATTATCCCGGTAAATGGATTTTATAAATGGAAGAAAACGGTTGAAGACCCACTTCCTTTCTTCACCAGAATTCACACGAGGGAGTTGCTAGGAATAGCAGGTTTTTTTATTGAACATGATGATTCCCGTAATTCCTTCTGTGTGATTACGAAGCAAGCAAATGTGCTTATCAAACCGGTTGATGATACCATGCCCTGTATCCTAGACCCTATAAAGTTTGATTCATGGCTGAACGGTGAAGCCAAAACCATCCTTAAAAAAGGTTTTGATGATTTCGCCCTCTTACCTGAAATGACTGTGTTTCGGGTTCCTGATTTAGTAAATGATCTTTCAAATAATTCACCGGAGTTAATGCAGCCAATCCCAAAGTTAAGAGAGGACGATTAGATCTCAAGACATTCTCATCAAGCCAGAGTCATTCCGCGGTGAATGCCGGAATCTGAAGTTCAATCAAAATGATGATGCTCTTTAAGGATCAAGATTCCCACCTTCGTGGGGAAGAACAAAGAAAAGAATCTCAATTTATTGATTATCAGGTATAGTGCCCGGCTTTCCTTCTTTGGGATTATCGTAGTAACGAATAGTTGGGTAAGCGAAATCAATATCGTCATGTTTAGCAAATTCATCCAGCATTTTTTCCCAAATAATCTGAGATGTCCCTCTTCTTCTTCGCGGATCAGTTAAATATCTTACCGTTAGATTTATACCACTGTCTTTCACATTAGTGTAAACAATAGGTGTTAAGTAACGGTATTCTATCAGATAGGATTTCGAAGCTTTTGCAATCTGTTTTTTTGCACCTTCGATAAATTCCTGAGAAACCTCACTTACTAGTTCGGAAAGAATCTCCTTCGCTTTTTTCCAATCGCTTTCGAAAGTTACCAGCACCTGAATCTCATTCCATATGAACTGAAAGTCACTTGTATAATTGGCAAGCTGACCTGTAAATACCTGGTGATTAGGAATGTGAATTACCCGACCGGTACTTTGATCTGCATCTACCCAGTTACCAATTTCAAGAATAGTAAACTTGAATGGACGTACATCGATTACATCACCTCTGGAACCTTCCATCTCAATCCGATCCCCAACATCAAAGGGTTTTCTCCAGATGATAAATAGCCAGGCAGCAAGGTCTGTTACAGGGTCTTTCAAGGCGATTGCCAAACCTGCAGAAAGCAGTCCTAAAAAGGTAGCAAGCGAGCCAATCCCAACAAACCATATCCTTCCTATCAACAAAATCCCAATAAAAACGCTGATATAGGTAAGGTTCTTTCTCCACTTATATTGAGTACGTTTGCTATCGGTACGCTTTACAATAATTCGAAATACAATCAGTCTGATCAACCAAAGCACCAGGATCACTACCAACGTCTCGATAATACTCGAGGTTACATTAGGCGAATTCTCCAAATACTCCATTAAGCTGTTTCTAAATTCTTCCATACTGATTTTTTAAACTATTTGAGTCGCTTTTAGTTGGGATAGTATTCCAAATTTGGATATCTTTAAGGCCTTTTCCAAAAGTTAAGTTATTTACACAATGCTTTACAACATACTTATTGCAGTTATCACTCTTATTTGCGCATTATTAACGCTTGTTGTCCTGTTACAGAATGGTCAGGGACAAGGTTTATCAGGTATTGGAGGTGGCGGAGGCGGAGGCCTTGGCGGTAACGCCGGACTTGGTGCCAGACGCACAGCTGATTTACTTTCAAAAGCGACATCCATTTTAGGCGGAGCTTTTTTAGTTCTTTGTATTCTTGCAAACTTCGCTATTGATAGGCAAACAACTCCTACTAATAGTGTACTTGAACAAGGTGCTCCAGTTGGTGACATCGCTGCTCCGTCGCAAACACAATCTGCGGTTCCTGTACAAACACCACCACCACCAGTTAACAACGATGGCGGTTCCGATTCAGGTAACTAAGTTCAGATCGATTTTTTGATTTTAAAGCCCCGCTCATTACTGAGTGGGGCTTTTTTTATAGAACCTTTCTATCCAGTATATCTAAAAGAACTAGGAGATAGTAACACTCAAAATTATTAGTTTAATATTAAACTATTATTCGAATTAATAACTGTTACTATTATGGATTTTTATAACGCCCTGAAATGGAGATATGCAACTAAGAAAATGAATGGAGAGGAAGTCCCTCAAGAAAAAGTTGATCGTATTTTGGAAGCAATTCGACTTGCACCAACATCATTAGGTGCGCAACCTTTTACAGTACTGGATATTACTGACCAAGATCTAAAGGAAGAAATTTTACCGATTGCTAACGGTCAAACTCAAATCACCAATAGTTCTCATTTATTGGTATTTGCTGCATGGGATGAGTTATCTCAAGAACAAATCGATGAATATGTTCAACAAACGGCAACAGAGCGTAATTTGGATATTAATGAACTTGCTCCATTTAAAACATATTTACAGAATGCTGCTTCAAAGCCTAAAGAAGAATTTTTTGAATGGTCTGCACGACAGACCTATATCGCTCTTGGCTTTGCACTGGCATCCGCTGCAATTGAAGAAGTTGATTCCACTCCAATGGAAGGTTTTGATAATAAAGAATTAGATGAACTTCTTGGACTAAGAGAGCAAGGAATGAGAAGCGTAACCCTTCTTCCTTTGGGTTATAGAGATGAAGAAAATGATTGGCTCGCTCCAATGAAGAAAGTTCGCCGACCTAAAAAAGAGCTGATCGTTGAGCCGGAAACAGAAGAATTAGTCTGATACAAGACATTCTATTATTTAATGTCTCATGTTTTCATAAGACTTTTTTTATGTTGACGTAATATTTTCACAATTTAGGTTACTTATTCAGAAATCCTTAATAATTGACTTTCACCATGAGAAAAATAACTACACGAATCCTGATTTTTGTTGGAAGTTTCTTTCTGGGAATAGGGCTCGTAGAAATCACTAATGCGCAAAACTCCTCCTTACTTTGGGAAATTAGTGGTAATGGGTTAGAACAACCTTCTTATGTATTCGGAACTATTCATATAGCATGTGAATCAGATGTTCAGATTTCTGAAGCACTGGAAGGATACTTTGAGAATACTGAGCAAACTATTCTCGAGCTGGATATGGATGATCCTCAGCTGGCACAGCAAATGCAGCAATACTCAATTAACCCAACTATGGCTAATTTTTCTGCTCAACTGGATGAAAATGTTAAATCATTACTCGATGAAGAGCTCAAAGGAATGCTTGGAGCTGGAATTGATCAGTTGGGTATTATGAAACCCTTTGCCATTTATTCAATACTAGCATCAACGATTCCTGATTGTGAACAAATCTTATCATTTGAAGGCGAGTTTGTAAAGTTAAGTTCAAAATATAATCAGGAAGTCATTGGAGTTGAGACCGTCGAAGATCAGTTTGCTATGATTGATAAAATCCCAACGGAAGAACAGATTGATTGGATTGAGCGATTTTATACAGATCGTGAAACAGTGGAAAGTGATATGGACGATCTTTACAAATCCTACCGTTCAAGGGACATTGATAACATGCATTCCCTTTTCCTTGAAAGCCCTGAGTTTGGAAAATATGGTGACCTTTTTCTGTATGAACGAAATAAAAAATGGATTCCTCTGCTTGAAGAACAAATGAAAACTAAATCGAGTTTTATAGCGGTAGGTGCGGCTCATCTTGGATCCAATGAAGGAGTAATCGCCCTACTTAAAGACAAAGGATATACTGTAAAACCCCTACAGTATTAATCAACTAATTATTAAGAGAATAAAAGCCTCATTTTTTAGTGAGGCTTTTTACATTTATCAACATAACTTTTTCCACTCTTTAATCGTCTTATTTGAGATTAAATCGTTTATTTTCCGTTATTCCATTACCAATAAAATCAAAAGTATATGAAATATTTAATTACTGCCCTGTTTTTTTCCATATTGGGTTTCACTAACCTGCATGCACAAACCAAACTTGTTGAAGAAGTTACCAAGCAAGGAGACGAAGTCGTAATTCCTTATCAGAAGTATATTCTTGATAATGGATTAACATTAATCATCCATGAGGACCACTCCGATCCATTAGTACATGTTGATGTAACCTATCACGTAGGGTCTGCGAGAGAGGAGCTGTACAAATCCGGTTTTGCCCATTTCTTCGAGCATATGATGTTCCAGGGCTCCGAGAATGTTGCTGATGAAGAGCATTTCAAAATTATCACCGACGCAGGTGGAACCCTGAATGGGACTACTAATCGCGACCGAACCAACTATTTCGAAACCGTACCCAGTAACCAACTTGAAGTAATGCTTTGGCTGGAAGCAGACCGAATGGGCTTTTTCCTTGATGCGGTTACCCAAAAGAAATTTGAAGTACAGCGGGAAACTGTAAAAAACGAAAAGCAGCAAAATTATGATAACCGGGCTTATGGCCAGTGGAATGAAATTACCTCTGCAGCTCTTTACCCATTTGGTCATCCATATTCATGGTTAACCATTGGTAAACTTGATGACTTAGATCGTGTTAATGTTGATGACCTCAAAAAATTCTTTTTAAGATGGTATGGTCCGAATAACGCGGTTCTGACTGTTGGTGGTGATGTAAATCCCGAAGAAGTAGTGGCGATGGTTGAAAAATATTTTGGCGTTATCCCAGCCGGTCCTGAAGTAGAAGACTTGAATCTCGATCCAATATCTCTGGATGCTGATCGCTATGTTTCTTATGTAGATAATAATATTCGCTTCCCGGCTCTGCTTACCACCTTTCCAACAGTTCCTCGTTTTCACCCAGATGAAGCTCCTCTTGATTATTTAGCTCAAATTCTTGGAACAGGAAGAAGCTCTTACTTCTACAAAAAATTTGTTTTAACTCAGAAAGCTATTCAGGCTTCTACCTTCCATCCTGCAAATGAACTAGCGGGAGAGTTTACCATGTTTGTATTGCCGTTCCCCGGCCAAACCTTATCAGATTTTGAAGCAGAAATGCGTCAAATTCTTGAAGACTTTAAGAATGATGGTGTTTCTGATGCTGATATGACCAAGATAAAAGCTTCGTTTGAATCTGGCTTTATTAATGGGTTAACAAGTGTTAGCGGAAAAGTTTCGCAACTAGCCTCTTATGAGACTTTTGCTGATGATCCGAATTACATTAAAAAAGATATCGACCGATACAACAGTGTTACTAAAGAAGACATCATGCGTGTCTTCGATAAATATATCTATGGCAAACCTGCTGTAATCCAAAGTGTTCTTCCAAACGATGACGGAGCAACTGCGCCTGCTAAACCAGATAATTTTGAACCGCAAACAGAAGGCGAAAATCCTTACCCAAGTACCGATTATTCAGGACTGGCTTACACTCGACCAACTGGAGATACCTTTGACAGAAGTGTAAAACCAACTCCCGGAGCTGCCCCTCTTGTTCCTGTACCCGATTTTTGGAGAGCCAGCATGGATAATGGGATTAAAGTAATTGGAACTGAATCCAATGAGGTTCCTTCAGTAACGATCCAAATGACTATTAAAGGTGGACACAAAATGGATGCCTATCATTCACAAAAAGCAGGGCTGGCATCACTTACAGCAGCTATGATGAATGAGGCAACTGAAAATTATACTTCTGAAGAAATTCAGGAAGAACTAAGATTGATAGCCAGTAGTATCAATATTTCTGCAGGTAATAATACAACCACAGTTAGTATAAATTCTCTTACAAAAAATATTGACCGGACTCTGGAGCTAGCGGAAGAAATTTTGTTCCGCCCTGCATTTACTCAGGAAGATTTTGACCGATTGAAACAACAACAAATCGAGGGAATTAAATCTTCTTATGAGAACCCTGCAAGCATTGCCAGTCAGGTGTATAACCGATTGCTATACGGCGATAAGCATATTTATTCAGTTCCTGTTAGCGGAATTGAAGAAACAGTTGAACGAATCACTCTGGACGATGTAAAAGCGTTTTATGAAGAGTACTATACTCCGGAGTTAACAGAAGTTGTAGTAGTTGGTCAGGTTTCTGAAGGAGAAATCCTGCCAAAACTTGACTTCCTTTCCGGCTGGGAGCCAACCGGTGCAGAACTTCCTGAACTACCTGAACCAGGTCCAATCGACTACACGAAAGTGTATTTGGTTGACAAAGTGGGTGCACCTCAGTCACAAATTCGAATTGGTTATATGACGGACTTAACCTATGATGCAACCGGTGAGTACTATAAAACTACTCTGATGAACTATACACTCGGAGGTGCTTTCAATAGCAGAATTAACCTCAATCTTCGGGAAGATAAGGGGTGGACTTATGGAGCCCAGTCTTTCTTCAATGCCAGTGAAGATCCCGGAGCATTTACTGCCACAGCAGGTATTAAATCCGTGGCTACCGATAGTGCAGTATATGAGTTCATGAAAGATCTTTCCATGTTCCGTGAAGATGGAATCACTCAGGATGAACTATCATTCATGCGTAACTCTATAGGTCAACGTGATGCTCGTCGTTATGAAACACCGTTCCAAAAAGCTGGTTTCCTCAGAAACATCGTCCGATACGACTTAGACCGTTCCTATGTAGAAGATCAGGCAGAAATTATCAGAAGCATTACTAAAGAAGAAATTGATGCCTTAGCTAGAAAGCATTTAGATATCGAAAACATGCATATTCTGGTGGTAGGCGATGGAGCTTCTCATCGTGAGAAGTTGAAAGCTCTCGGCTATGAAGTAGTTGATGTAACTGAAAAGGGAGACATCATTGTTAAAGATGTTTCAGAAGGCAATGATTGAAAAAATAAATAATTTCAGCCTTCTAAGTTAAATTACGAAAGCCCATTTATGTATTCCATAATGGGCTTTTTTATTTCCCAATACAGAACCGGGAGAAAATTGAATCGAGTACATGCTCGTTTGTGATTTCACCTGTGATGGTTCCTAACTCGTTCAAAGCTGCCCGTAAATCAATGGAAAGAAAATCCCCTGTCATTCCCTGTGCCAGACTATGAAGCGCTGCCCGGACTTGCTCCTGCGCTTTTTGTAGTGCATCTCGGTGTCGGGTTGAGGTAACCAGTAAACTTGATGCGTCGTAGTGTTTGTTTTCTAATGCTCGATCTTTAAGCAGTTTTTTGAGTTCATCAATTTGATCTCCTTCAGTTGCAGAGATTTTTACATCAAAATCTGTGCGCCATTCCTGATTCGCTTCAATATCGGCTTTGGTTCCGATCAGTATAAATGGAGAGTCCCCTGCTCTTTTCTGAAATTCGGCAATCTCTGTCCTTTCTTCTTCGCTAAATGGATGCGAAAGATCTTTCAGGTAAATAACAAGGTCAGCTTGTTCAAACGCCTTCTGTGAACGCTTTACTCCTTCTGCCTCCACTATATCTTCTGTTTCCCGTAAACCAGCGGTATCAATCAGCTTGAAAAGTAGTCCATCAAAATTCCAGTCTACGTCAATCGTATCGCGGGTGGTTCCTGCAATATCCGTAACAATGGCCCGGTCACTTCCCACAAGCGTATTCAATAAAGTAGATTTACCAGCATTGGGTCGGCCGATTAGCACCGTCTTCACACCATCTTTTACGAGCCGACCTGTTTCGTAGGTCTCCAGGAGGTTCGAGATTTCTGCATCAACATCTTCGAGTAGCTTCTGCAGCTGTTCTTTGTTTGCGAACTCTACATCCTCTTCAATAAAATCAAGTTCCAGCTCTACCATTGCAGTAGCATCAATAATCTGCTGCCTGAATTTTTTAACATGTTCCCCAAGCCTTCCTTCCAATTGCTGATGAGCAGCATCTACTGCTTTCAGGCTTTTAGCGTGAATCAAATCAGCCACCGCCTCTGCCTGATCCAGGTCCAGTTTACCATTCAAAAAGGCACGCTGGGTAAACTCTCCAGCCACTGCTGATTTAACCCCAAGTTCCAATATTGTTTCCAGAACTATTTGGGTAACCAGAACTCCACCATGACAAGAAATTTCTACTGTTTCTTCACCGGTATAAGATCTGGGAGAATGAAAGAGTGTGACTAAAACTTCATCAACGGGTAAACCTTTCTCATCAATAATTTTTCCAAAATGGACGGTATGGGATTCCTGTTTGGTAAGGTCTTTCCCTCGAAATGCTACATTGACTTTTCGGATAGAGTCTTTACCCGAAACACGGATAACAGCAATACCTCCTTCACCTACCGGAGTGGCAATTGCTGCAATTGGATGTTGTTCGTTGATTTCTGAATGCATACCTGAAGATACAAAGTTCTGGCTTTTACTTTGCTTTACACAAAACCTCTTATTTCTGTGATAAACCGCTTCATTTTGTGTTAGCCCGTTAAACTTAATAAATCAGCATCACGTAGCCTGTTTCATACTATTTACTCCTTTGGTCAGGGAGAAATACAAAACACTTTACTACCAACCAACGGATATTAATATGAAAACGAAAGCACTTTTCACACTCTTAGTATTGAGCTTATTTGCTGTCGCCTCAGCAGCACAGGATAATCTTAAATATGACCTTTTTGTCGCATCAAATAATGGAGATGACAAATCAATTGAATCCATAATTTATGAAGGAATTGATCCTAATATTGCTGATCAATATGGAAACACTCCCATGTATTATGCAGCAAAAAATAATCAAGCGAGCTCTATTCTAAAACTTGCAGAGTTAGGAGCTAATGTGAATACCATAAACACATCAGAAAACACACCTCTGGTTGTTGCTGCAAATAAAGGAAATAGCCAAGCAGTAAAAGCTCTGTTATCTGAGGGTGCGTTCGTTGATCATGTTCGAAAAGACGGGTTTACAGCTGTTCATATTGCAGCACTTAAGGGACATTATGAAACTCTATCTGTATTACTGTCTTATTATGCTGACCCGAATATCGTTAGTGCAAGTGGGGTTAGTCCACTCATGCTCGCCACTTCAAAGGGGCATACTGAGATCGTAAAATTACTCCTTGAGCATTCTGCAAAAGATATTCCTAATAATAATGGGGAAACAGCCTTAAGCTGGGCCAAGGATGCAGGAGAAATGGAAATCGCTAAACTCATCGAAACAACATCTACTGCATTCTAGAGTAGATGACCTTGTTTGAAAACCATAGCCTCTCATGTAACTTTGAGAGGCTTTTTTAATTTCAGCTCGAAAAATTAATGCACATTCCCCATAACTTTTCGAATTGGTTTTGAAATCAACAGAAGCAATAAACCGGCACCTACCGTTGTGTAAACTATCAACATATATTGGTCTGGCATTTGTGCTAATGCTTCGTCTGTTCCTCCACTTAATGAACCGGCAATTAATCCCGCAAAAAGATTTCCCATTGCAATTGAGATAAACCACATACCCATCAACTGCCCGGCATAACGATGAGGGGCTAGTTTCGTAACCAGACTTAACCCTACAGGACTTAAACTCAATTCACCAAAAGTGTGAAATAAATAAGTAAATATTAACCAGGTTGGAGCCGCTAAATCACCGGAAGCAGCAATTTTTGCTGCGAAGTACATCGTCAAAAATCCAATTCCTAAAAGAATAAGACCGAATGCAAATTTGAGCGGAGAGCTTGGTTCAAGGTTTCTTTTAGCCAGCCATACCCACATTGCTCCAAAAATCGGCGCGAAAATAATAATGAACATTGAGTTAATAGACTGAAACATTCCTGCCGGAATTTCCCAACCTAGAACTGTTCTGTCAGTGAATCGTTCTGCAAATAAATTCAAGGTTGAACCTGCCTGCTCGAATCCTGACCAAAATAAAGCGGTAAAAAGAAGAAGTAAGCCAATTACTCCAACTTTTCCTTTTTCTTCGCTTGTTAAGCCTCCAAAAAGAAAAACATATCCAAAGAACAATACCGCAGTACCGGAAATGATGTATTTTGATACATTTGCAATTCCCTGAGCATCAATTTTGATTACCTGTAAAAAGAAGAGTGCTAAAACTACCAGAAAAACTCCCCCAACAATCTTTGCTATAACGGCTGTTTTCTTAGCTTTTTCTTGCTCAGCGGGAGTTTCATACACAGGAGCATCTCCGACTCCATCAAGGTTCTCGGAAGTAGCTCTATACTGAATTAGCCCAATTAACATACCTATACCAGCTGCTCCAAAACCCATATGCCAGTTAACTTCCTGAGCTAAAAAACTACATACTAAAGGCGCTAAAAAAGCACCAATATTAATACCCATATAAAAAATGGAGAAACCCGCGTCCCTTTTCGCACTGTCTTTATCTTCGGATCCACCATATAATTCTCCAACAATGCTACTTACGTTTGGCTTCAGCATTCCGGTTCCAATAGCAATCAGCACCAATCCCAGATAAAAAGAATAAATATCCAGACTACTAACTGCTGCTGTATGAGATCCGCCAAACAGATCAAATACTCCTGGAACAGCCATCGTAAAATGACCGATTGTAATTATAATTCCACCATACCAAACTGATTTCTTCAATCCAATCATATGGTCAGCAAACCAGCCACCCGGTAATGCAAATAAATACACCCCCATTGTGTATAAACCGTAAACTGCGCCAGCTGTTAAATCATCAAACTCCAATCCCCCGGAAAGTGCTGGAGTTGTCATGAAAAGTATTAAAAGAGCCCGCATTCCATAGTAGCTGAACCGCTCCCACATTTCAGTAAAAAATAGGGTAGCTAGTCCTTTGGGATGTCCAAAGAAAGTTTTAGTACTCATATATCAGAATTCTGTTTAGGGTTACACAAAAAGTGCGTTGATGATACTTAAACCCTAAACCGAGCGCAAGCATTTTAAAAAAAGTGCTTCTATGAGTACCTAAGACTACTAAATAAATAAACCGTTGTAATTTATTCGCTGGTCATTATAAATAATGGCTGCATCTCAAAGCTTTTATAGAATGGTCTCAGCCGTTCTGTGTCATAATAACGAGGTACATTCACCACCTTCTTTTGACTAGTTACAATATCGATCGGGACATTGTCATACCGACCGTTTTTCAAAACTACCAGCCGACCGTGAATATTCTGCAGGATTAAGTCCAGCGCGAGGTTACCATAAGCCATAGGTACGATTGAATCGATTGCATCAGGGTCGCCCCCTCTCACCATATATCCCAGTTTTTGATTAATAATATTTACGGTTTTTCCCTTATTGAATTTCGGTGAAAGTCGTTTCAACTCTTCAGAGATCAAATCACCAATTCCTCCCAGTTTTTTATGGCCATATGCATCCGTAGTAGAATCTTTGAATACCATTTCCCCACCTTCGAACATGGCACCTTCAGAAACAAGTAACATTGAATATCTGCTTGGATTTTTGTTTCGGTCTTGCATCAACAAACCAGCAAGATGCTCCATCTCAAATTTATATTCGGGGATAACACACCGGCTGGCAGCTCCTGCCATGGTTGGTAGCATTGCGGTATAGCCGGCATATCTGCCAAATACCTCCATCACCAAAAAACGCTCATGCGAACCGGCTGATGTTCTAAGTGAATTTGCCAGTTGAATAGTCCGGGTAATGCAGGTACTGAAACCAATACAGTAATCTGTTCCAGGCACATCATTGTCCATAGTTTTGGGAAGTGCTACTACTTTTACACCTTCGGTATATAACCGTACCCCATAACTAAGGGTATCATCACCACCAATGGGTATTAAATAATCTATACCTACATACTCCAGATTTTTAAGTACCTCCGGAGTCAGATCATTTATTTCATCTGAATATTTTTCTTTCAGGTGCTTTGGGATATCTCCCTTTTTCACATGACTTGGACGTGTTCTGGAAGTATGAAGAAAAGTTCCTCCTGTACGTCCAGCTTTGTTCACCAGTTCTTCGGACAATTCTAAATAGTTATTGCTGTTATCAGCCTTCTTATCTCGGATTATATCTATCAAGCCTCCCCAACCCCGTCGGAAACCTATTACCTTAAACCCCTCTCTTAATGCACGAACAGTTACTCCCCGAATTGCTGGGTTTAATCCTGGTACATCTCCTCCTCCGGTTAAAATACCTATCGTTCCTCTTGTTTTTTTTGATTTCATTTTGGCCTCCAAGTTTCCAGCTAGGTTATCCAATGTGTATGAATTTTTTATGAAAGCGCTTTTTTAACACTTCACACAATCTTCAATAATGTGTACTACTGTAATAGAAGCATTAATAGCGAGGTTATTATGAAAAAACGTATTGTGATTGTGGGTTCAAGTTTTGCCGGATATACCGTTGCCCTAAGCCTGGCTAAACTCCTGAAAGGAAAGCATGAAATTTTGGTTATTGATCACTCTTCAGAGTTTATGTTTATGCCATCGCTAGTGTGGCATCCATTCAGCTACCGTAATCCGGCTGATATTTCATTTGACACAAGGCCTATCTATGAAGACCTGGGAATACATTTTTTAGAAACTACGGTCTATGGATTTGACTTAGAGGATCAAACGATTTACACCCCAAAGGAAGATATTTATTATGATTACCTGGTTGTTGCTACAGGAACCAAGGCAAATTACAGTAGTGTTAAAGGCTTTGTACCGGGAATTAACGCCTGGTCTATTTGTTCTCTATATGAAGCTGAGCGTACACGAAAAGCCTGGAAAAAATTTCTTGAAGATCCCGGACCAATTGTAATAGGAGCTGCACAATGGGCAGGGTACTTTTTTGCAGCGTATGAATTTCTACTGAATGCTCTGTATCAACTAAAAACTCATTCCCTTCTGGAAAAGACTTCCATTCACTTTATTACGGCAGAGCCTTATCTGACTCATTTTGGGATAGGCGGTATCCAAAAAGATGTAAAGCCCTGCGAGAGCCTTTTCGATAAGTACCATGTGAATTGGAGAACAAACGCTGAAATTCATGAACTGAGTGAAAATCAGGTATATCTTGAAGGCGGCGAAAAAATCAAATCAAAGTTCACCATGATTGTTCCGCAATTCATAGGTGTTGATGCCGTCCGAACCACACGTAAATTTGCTAATCCGTTTGGTTTGATTAATGTGAATAATGAATTTCAGCATAATCAATATCAAAATATTTATGCTGCTGGTGGCGCTGTCTCTATACCTCAGCAAGAAGATACTTTTGTTCCTTGTGGAGTACCACGTACAAGGAATTCATCTGAGGTAATGGCAAAGACTGTTGCCTATAATCTGGCATCAGATATACTTGGAGGGGCCAGGATTTCAGTATCTACTGATCGTATCTATGAGTTCTGTAAACAAGATATGGATCACCTGAATTTTATCCTTTTCGGTGCTGATAAATCAGGTGACCATGATCTGGATTTTATCGCCAAAGGTTCTCAGGATAAATGGGCAAACCTATCCATCGCTCAATATATAGAAGCATCCTTTGATCCGGATTACTTAAGAATTTGATTCGAAACATTATTTTATTAAATCCGTGGTACCCGAAGTAATTTAGTTTATATCTCATGGAAGTACTTTGGATTTCACTTGGCGTTATTTGCATTCTTATTGGATTGATTGGGGCATTTCTACCGGTTATCCCCGGCCTCCCTTTTAGTTATGCCGGACTTTGGATTCTTCAACTTAGTGGAGTTGCTCAATTTTCAACCTTTTTCTTAGTCACCTGGGGGATTGTAGTGGTGGTAGTTCTTTTGTTGGAAAATCTAATTCCTGCTTATACCACTAAAAAATACGGTGGGTCGGTCTACGGAGTAACGGGTAGCACCATTGGTATGATTCTCGGAATGCTTTTCTTCCCTCCGCTTGGTTTTTTTCTTGGAACTTTGGTAGGTGCCTTTTTCGGCGAAATGATCTACAAACAAGATATAAAGATTGCTTTAAAATCTGCATGGGGTTCTTTCATTGGGTTCTTAACCGGAACAATGATTAAAGTTACCATCGCTGCGATGATTGCCTTTTCTTTCTTTAAAGCGGCTTTCTAGTGTAATTTTTACAGTATTGAAACTATTTGAACTGAACTTACAACCTTAGCGAATGAGTAATTAAAAATCCGGAGCCAGCAGTACACTGTTAATGAACAACCGTTCCAAGCCTCTCCAATATAGACGGTACACCGGCTGTTCAGCAAACAGAATCACATTTCCCCGGCCTATTGACTCGTGAATCAAATAAGCATTACCGGGGAAGTTTGGCTGATTTTCTTCAAATACAAAACCACTCACAACCGGGTCTTCATCAAATATAGCTACGTTAGCTCCAGCTTCTGATGGCATAAATATATTTCCACTGTTTATATGAACCGGTATTTTTCCATCATATCCTAGTGAAAGGAAATGATTGGTATCCAGGTTAACCCGTAGAATAGCGCCGGGAGTTTGGTCTACTCTTACATCACTTAACCTTCGTGAAGAAGACAGACTTACATCCTCATCAATGGCAAAAGTTGCTCCATCTCTGATTCCAATAAATGTTCCTCCTGATCGCACCCATTCTTTTATTCGATTGATTCCGCTTGATCCTATTAAAAATTTATACCCTGATGAAGAACCCGGGGGCATAATCATCACATCATATTCGTATAAGTCTGCTCTGTTAAAATCCTGAACACGGACCGCAGTAAAATCTATTCCATACCGCTGTTCTAATGTAAACCAAATCGCTCCATAACTTCTCCCATTAGTAGGCTCGTCCATCAGAACCATTACTTTAGGTTTATTTAATGCCACTACCGTTCTGGCTCCCATCAGGATTCCTTCATCTGTCCAGGCCTCATCAATAGCTTCAACATCTACACCTGTTTCGGCTGAGAGCTCCCGGATTCGCTGGTGCAATGACCCCTCATTTCTATTCACTCTTACTACAACAACTCCCCGATCATAAGATTTACTCTCTCTGACAAATGGTTCTGATGCCATCGCCACTTTATAATCTTCCATAATCAAACGACTCATCAAAGATGCTGCCGCGTTAGAGTTATATGGAAAGATATATGCGTAGTTAGCGTTTGAATAGATTTGTGCTGAAGAAGTCTCTTCGACTTCTGCTAAACCACTCGAAATTGATCTGCCCAAGGCATAGGCATCTAATCCATAGGTAAGAGGAAGTGACCACGCAGTAACGTCGTAAAATCCGACTCGCTTTTTCGGAGCATTGGCCCCCACTGAGTTATTGTACACATGAGCTGCCAGTGCTTCTTCCATGAATTCTTCCTGAATTCCTACATTTTGCTCCAGTAACACTTTGGCTAAACGCTTCATGGGTTGTGCCATTGGGATGATAACCGAACCTTCCGGCAAGGTTACTCTCGATGTATTTCCATCTAAATAAGAAGTCCCTTCGACTGTTTGCTCAGATTCTACTTTATAGAGCTCAATTTCATGCTCCTGTAGTAATTTCACCAGGTCATCCGTATCGTTACCGGGCATTAAAGCAACTTGTTTTACGGGTTCATTCCGAACTTCCTCCATACCCAGCTTGAAAAAATTGTAGTAGTCCATCAAAATTCCTTCTGCATTTTCTGCAGTAGTTGTAGCCGTTGCGATGCTGGCAACCACATGATGTGCAATTGCATTTCTAAGGGTCGCAATGGTCCCATCATTCTTGTAATACTGAAACCCCTTATCTCCCCCTCCATTGGTTTCGTATGTCATTCCGATTGCTCCATTAAATGCCGGATATGAATCCCAATATCCCGGATAATGCAGATCGTAGATTTCGCGAGAAGTATACGTCCATTTATATTCGTCAAATGCGGCTGCATTTCCACGGCCAATCACTTCCGCCCATTTCACGATTGAATTCGGATAATTAGGATTTACCGGAATCGCATAGGGTGCAAAGAAATACTCTTCAGGCTCGCCATGGTAGTCGACCCAAACCTGTGGGCTCCAATGGCGCATGCTACTTGCTACTACTTTCGATTCCTTCTGAGAAAGAGCAAATCCATCGCGATTACTGTCGATCTTGTAATGTGTATCACTGGTTGACATTAACCAATCACCCTGATGTTCGGCGGCGATTCTATCCGGAGTTCCATTCGGACCAACTTTCATCCCTTTCATCCAGGCTACATGTCGTTGATGTGCGTCCGGATTATGGGCCGGGTTAATCACAATAATGGAATTCTCAAGAGTAGAAATAGTTTTTTCATCCATTCCCGCCGCATAATGATAGGCTACAGCGATTGCAGCTTCGAAAGCAGCAGACTCCTCCCCGTCATTGGCGTAGTTCATCCAGGAAATGACAGGAGTATTAGCCGCGATATCCTGAGCTTCCGATTCAGATAACTGTCGCGGATCTTTTAGACTGAATACCGCCTCACGATGTGTTTCGAGATTTCTCAAATTCTCCGGAGAACTTATTACAACCAGAATCATAGGTCTTCTTTCCTGAGAAGTACCAATTTCGAAAATCCTGACTCTTTCCGGAGATGATTTCTCAAGTTCGGCCATATAGTTAAGCATAGGATAGTGTTCCGTCAGATCGTCCCCGATTTCATACCCTAAAAAAGAAGCAGGAGTGGGCACTTCAGCCTTGTATTGCGTGGACGGATACATCGGTGAATTCTGAGAAAATGCATCTGTAGAATGCAACATTAACACAGCGAGCAAGAAAAGATTGAAAAAAGAAACAGATCGTTTAGTCATAGTAAGATTTCATTTGTTTGAAGAGTATGACTAAAGTAACTAAGAGAATCCTGAACTAAAAAAAGCTATTTCTTTTTTGGCTTAAAATGTAGTTTGATGGCATAGATAGCGATTGCAATACAAATAATACCACCTGAACCAAACATCAAGCGGGCTAATGAAATATTGGAAGAGTCGCTTAGCAAAGCTATTCCTCCCGAAAAATTTTCAGACGCACCAAAAAGTGCCACCCATCCACCTACACTTCCCATCGATAAAATCAGAATACCGGCTAGCAAATTATTCCATTTCGACTCCTGACCCAAAGATACCATCACCCCTGCAATACTAAAGACTAATCCACATAAACCCAGTACCCACCTCGGTGCATGTAATCCATCTTCATCGATAGGAATAATATCAGCGGCAGCAAGTACAAGGAATAGCCCTATTCCAAAGAAGAATAGTCCCATCCAAAAACGCTGTTTTGGGTTAAGTGGTTTGTTTGGTGTTTTTCTTTTCAAAAGAATTAGATTAATAAAGAAAAAGCCTTCCTGAAATAGGGAAGGCTTTTTTGACCGAAAGATTATTGGTCTTTAATAGTCATTTCTTCTATTTCCAATTCAGCATCAGGGCGGATTTTATCTTCCTTCAGGTACTGATTGAACCAACGCAACATTCTCAGGTTATAATCAAACTGAGCAGTAGCCCTACGATTTCCGTGGCCTTCACCGGGATAAAGTACCAGACGAACCGGAGTTTCGGTACGGGTTTTAATATGACGATAAAGTTCAAAAGACTGACCCGGATCAACACGGGTATCTTCTTTACCATGCATGATTAATAGTGGCGTTTTAGCATTATCTACATGATAAATCGGGCTGCGTTCGAGATAATCCTGATAATTATCCCAGATTCGTTTTCGCGCATGAACATGATAGAGTTCTTCCGGGATATCACTGGTTCCCCATTTAGAAATATTGTTGCTAATTCCCACAAACATCACTCCTGCAGCAAATCGATGACTGTATTTGGTGCTCATCCATGCGGTTGCGTAACCACCGTAAGATCCTCCGGTAACACCTACCTTATCTTTATCCGCAATGCCAAGATCAATCAGGTGATCTACCCCTTCTACGATATCGTCAAATTCTGCGCCGGCTAAATCGCCCTGACTACTCATTGCAAATTCCAATCCACGGCCAGTGCTGCCCCGATAGTTTGGATAAAAAACCGCGAAACCTTCCCCCGCGGCCACCTGTCCCGACATCGAATATGATGTCAACCAGCCGTTATCATAATGAGCTTCTGGTCCACCATGAATGACATTGATTAGCGGATATCGGGTTCCTTCTTCATAATCCAACGGGTAAATCAATAAGCCCTGAATATCTACTCCGTCTTTCGTGGTGTAGGTAACTACTTCTTGTTTCCCAAGCTCAACATCATCTAACCATGGATTGCTGTTGGTTACACGCACGGGTTCATCGTTCCCTGACTTCATCCAATACACTTCATCCGGATGCATAGGAGTGTTTGCATCAAAAACTACATCACCATTTGTTGATTTAGCATAGGCTTTCAGGTTCAAGCCATCCTTTGAAGCAATCACATCCATAGCGCCACTTTTAATATTCAGTGACCCAAATTCTGACCATACTCCTTTACTTGCGAGATAGTTTAGATTTTCATTATCCATCCAGGAAATCTGATCAAATTTACCTTCAAAATCTTCGAGAAGTATCGTGGTTTCTCCTGTTTCCACATCTGCAATTTTGATGCGTCCATCAATCGGATCATTGATAGTAGCTGCTGCAACCATAGCAAGGTGTTTACTATCGGGACTCCATACATAACCGCCTAACTTTCCAATGTGATCCACTTCTGCGAGAACCTCACGGGTTTCATGATCAATAATGAGCACCTGCTGTCTCATAAAAGAATCATCTACCAAAGAAGTGGGTGCTACTGAAATCGCCAGTTTTGATCTATCAGGACTCCAACTTGCTGCAGAAACAGTTCCTTCAACAGCAATGCGGTGAGGCATATGTCCTTCTTGTGAAACATTCTGCATATATGCCCAGGTTTCACTTAGTCCTTCTTCATATACTTCGGGTTGATAAGGAAGCGGGGAGTCTGACTCCGGTTCCGGCTTAGGTGCCCTGAATACAATATGATCTCCATCCGAAGCCCATTCATAACCGGAAATATTCTGTTCGAAGGCAAAAAGCTTCATTCTTTCATTAGTGTCGAAATTCCATTCGTACAACGACCGGGTTTCATCTCCTTCCTTTTTTGCAAGATAGGTGAAACTGTTATATCCGGGACGGAAAGCAATTCCGCCAAAACTCATATCTGTAATCATTGGAGTAGTTTCACCTGAATTTGTGTCCATCATGTAAAGATGTGAGCTTGCAAGTGCGTTTTCTTTGAAAGGGTCCGCAGGTACAGAAAGTGTATACAACACAGTGGAACCATCTTCTGAGATATAGACCGACCCCACACTTTGAATCTTTGATAATTGAAGGGGAGTTAACCCATTTTGAGCAAAAGTTACTGATGCCATCCCTATGCTTAGCATCAGGAAAAGAATCCTTTTATAGATTATTGATTTTTCCATGGATATATAATGTTAGTTAACATTGAATTTTGCCGTATTTCGTAACGTAGAAAATGTTTATGAAATATTCTTGAATTACCTCAATTCGAATATGACATTGCGTTTTTTATAAGTAAACCAATTGAAGAGCTTCACTAAAAATCTTTCAATTGCACAGGAATTACACTATATACATGGATTAACTGATTACAGGTACAATGAAAAAAACACTTCTCTTCTTCTTACTTAGTTCTCTATGTAATTTAAACATCAATACTGTAACCGCTCAGGAAAATTCATTATTGGGAAAAATCGATTTTCCTAATTCGGGAGCCGCAGAAGCTCAGGATGAATTCATTAAAGGCGTAATGCTACTTCATAATTTTGAATATGCAGATGCTGCCCGCGCTTTCAAAAAAGCTCAACAGGCTGATCCGGATTTTGCGTTAGCATATTGGGGAGAAGCAAAAACCTATAATCACGCTATCTGGCAACAACAGGATGTAGAAGTAGCTAATGAAGCCCTAAACCGGTTAGGTTCAACGGTATCTGAACGGCAGGCTAAAGCGCCTACTCAGAGGGAAAAGGATTACCTGATGTCGCTTGAAATTTTGTACGGAAATACCTCTGAATCTACAGGAAAAACCAAAGAAAAAAGGGACTTCCTTTATCTGGAAAAGATGGAACAGCTTCATTCCAAATATCCTAATGATCATGAAATAACAGCTTTCTATGGCTTAGCCATTCTGGGTTCTGCTCATGAGGGAAGAGACTTTGCTATCTATATGCGTGCTGCTGCAGAGCTTTTCGATGTCTGGAATGCCAATCAGGAACATCCGGGAGCAGCCCATTATTTAATTCATTCTTTTGATGACCCCATTCATGCACCTCTTGGGTTACCCATGGCTCGTGCTTATTCAAAAATTGCTCCTGCTGCGGCACATGCACAGCATATGACATCGCACATCTTTCTGGCGATGGGAATGTGGGATGATGTGGTTTCAGCAAATATTGTAGCCCGGGATGTTCAAAACAATCGGCAAAAAGAACTTGGAGACAAAACAACGGTTTGCGGGCATTACCCCTGGTGGTTGGAATATGGCTACCTGCAAACAAGGTGATGTAGAATCCGCAGCTAACGTTCTCTCTAATTGTATAGAGCGTATTGAAGGAACTCCAACAACCGGAGAACAATGGCATTTTGGAATTATGAGAGCCCATTACATCATCGACTCCGAAAACTGGGAAGCCGTTGATCGCTGGGAAATGGATTCCGAAAAATTAGGTTGGGGAGCTATTGATTACTATTTCACAAACGCATTGGCTGGAATTAAAACTGGTGCTCTTGAAAATGCTCGGGAAAATCTGGAGTCGCTGATGAGCTTCATGGATATTCCTGAAAGAGCGGAAGAGGTGCTCCATAAATCCAATCAGATTAAAGCCCTTTTGTTAATTAAAGAAGGGGATACCGAAGCAGGTATTGAAATGCTAAAAAGTGAAATTGAGTATGAGTTTTCTTTGCCGATAGAATTTGGTCCACCTGAAATTGTAAAACCTTCGTCTGAATTATTAGGAGAAGTTTATCTGGAAATGGAAATGATGAAAGAAGCTAGAGCTGCATTTGAAGCCCAGCTTGCCAGAACCCCTGAGAGGTATCTTTCGGTTAAAGGACTTAGCCAAGTGGATTAGAGAATTGGCCATAAGAAGCTAAAGAAGAATACAACCTATTCTAATAAAAGATAGTCCCTAATAGTACCCTTGAAAAACTCCATGAGATCGCCTCGAGGCTTATTTATTCAAGGCTGAGAGTGTGTCTAAAGTATTCTTTCTTGCATCCTGGAGTAATAGTTTCATGATTCGATAAAAGTTTCGCCAGCTCGTTCCGGTCGCATTGAATAAAGTTGTAAGCTGATCAAAGTCGGGAGAAGCCCATTTTTGATCATAAACCAATCCCTTGTTAAAGGTCACAAAACTGAGCTTAAGAGGGTAATGAGTAATAAATTCATTGATGTTTTTTAAATACAGTTGTTCATAATCCCCAAGAATTCTCATAGCCTGAGACTGCATAATGTATAGCTCGTACAGCTGTTTCCTGAGATCTTCATCTAAATATGAGATCGTCCCACTAGAAGTAGCACTTCTGTAACTGTTGTCATTAAAACCTGGTATCCCTCCCAGCAATGGATTGAAGTCATTTTTAATAAGTTCAATAATTTCCTCTTCGCTCATCTCCGGACTTGTCAACTGATTCTGAAGCCGGTCAAACCCGGCAACCTGCTGATCAACTAATATTTCCATAGAATCAATCATCACAATATCAGCCTCAAGATCCGCTTTGATAGATTGTACTAACACACCAGCCTTTTCCTTGTCTTTGTTTTGCTCATTCCAGTTATTGACTTGAAGAGCTATCAGAATCCCAAGTACTACGAGAAGGATTTCGCCCAGAGCATAAAGCAGATAGGATCGAATTTTATTCTGTTCCATAAGTTTTTTTCTGATATGTCGGAAGAAACGAAGCATAATGAGTTAATCAATTCAACGTATTTAGATATTTTTTGACCATATCCTTGACAACCACTATTTCTTTCTGTCCTTCTTGATATCTATCAATAGTCCATGTCAAAACAAATATGTATGAATTGATAGCATTTTGAAACTCTACATCTTTTCTGAGAGAGCTAAAGTTTATGGGTTCAGCTTTTAAATATGGAGTTATTATTAGTCGGTGTTCCAATAATTCATTTGAAAGAATTTCCTGGTTATTTCTAACTACCTGCCTTCTGTCTTCAACAAAAAAGTAATATTTGAAACCATATAATTCTGAAATCGCGACCCGTAAGTCATCATTTTTAATAATATCGATCCCTATTGACTTGAGATTTTCGAAAGCTATAAGGTTAGGTTGGAAGTTGCCATGACCATAAATCCAGGCATAATGATATCTAAGCGAATCTGTCAATTCACCGCCGGTTTTCAAATGGTTCAAAACAGCTTTATTACTTTTTAAGAATCGCTTGGTTTCGTTGATTTTAAGATCCAGGTTCTTAAGATCGGTTTCCATATTTCCAACTACTTCTGTTAATAACTGGATTTCGGACCTCTTTTCCTTTTTCTCCTCATTCCAGTTATTCACCTGTAGTGCAATTAAAATTCCAATTACTACCAACAGAATCTCACCAATGGCATAAATCAAATACTTCCGAACATTATCGGGCATTATGAGTGTTTTTCGAATATGGCGGAAGAAACGAAGCATTTTCTACTATTTGGATTTTAGATAGTCGGAGTAGATTATATTTAATACGTCATCAATGCGAACTTGAATAGAATCTATTCTTGGGAGCATACTATCATATCCTGCTTTTTTAGTAAACATTAATCCATTAAATGCATTTCTCCATTCATTATGATCTAAAGCATCCCATATTTTTTCATTTTCTGAATAAGAATATAAAGACTGGTCACCCGGCATAGGATAATTAAAAGAATAGGTAGCCAAATTATATCTGAAAAATTCTCCAACATTGGTTTGAGTAGATACCAGATCAACCATTCGAAAATTTATATCTACCATTTTTGCCGAAAGTTCATCCGGTATTAATCGTAACTGATTATTTGAGATCAGGGAAGTATAGGTGTCATTATTTATATCAGAAACAGCATAATATAAAGGTGAAAATTCAATAAGAGCTATTTTTTTAAGTGTATCATCAGAGACTGGACCCGACTTCAACCGGGCTGTGATTTGATTAATAACCTCTAAATCGCTTTCCATATTCAGCTTTCTTCGTTGGATATAGGCGGCATTGCTCTCTAAATCTTTAGCATAATTCGCTATGAGATCAGCCTTCAAATTAGATTCAACTCGTCTTTCATTCCAGTTATTCACCTGAAGAGCTAATAAAATCCCAATCATTACAAGTAATATTTCTCCGGTGGCATACCAGAAGTACTTGCGTATATTCCCGTTTTCCAGGAGCTTTTGGCGGATATTTCGGAAGAATCGGAGCATTAATCTCTCGTGGTATGTTCTATGATTGCCCTCATCTTCATTGCCGATTCCCGATAACTGCCTCTTAGAAAATACCCCAAGATGTAAAAGTTATCTATCCGGTTTTCAAACAGCGGGTCCTTAAGCATGCTCAAATTATTTTCTGAAATAGTTGAGGGTTTTAACCCAGGGATAAAACCTCCAATAGCATCAAGAGTTCGAACAGATCCATTCAAACTGATGTAATCGATATATGCCTCTGCGTATCTGTTATAGTTCTCAAGCGTGGCTTGCTGCTCTAAGTGATGCCTTTCCCAGTCAAAAAGCAGACGTTTTAAAGTTTCATCATTTAAGCGAGAAAACCCGCCTGAATATTTGAGCTCCTCAATTACTACCGAACTAGGCAACCAGGCTGGGGTGGAAAAAGTAGTTTCTAAAAGCTCATTAAATTCTTGTTGCCCGATATTTTGATTTTTCTCGAGGGTCAGATCTAATAACGTATGCAACCCGAACAATAATGAGTCGATACGAATAAGGTCATTATTGAGCTGCTCGAGATTATCCCTGAATTCATTATTAAGATTGAGTAGGATAGCGTCCACTTCCGCTTCAACTAAACGGGCTTGATTCCAGTTATTCACCTGAAGAGCTATTAAAATTCCTATCACAACCAGAAGTATTTCACCTAGAGCGTACAATAAATACTTCCGAACATTGTCAGGCATAATGAGTGATTTTCTTATTTGGCGGAAGAATCTAAGCATGATAATCCCTTAAAATTAACATCAACGTTGTTCTTTGTGAGGAGCATTGAATTTTTTGTGATAAACCCATTCTTAACGACGAAGCAATCTCATCTAGCCGGGCAAATTCCACGAGATTGCCACGGCACTTGCTTCGCTTTGTGCCTCGCAATGACAATGTATAATTTCGGATATTTCTGAAGAAGCGAAGCATTATTCAAGTTCTCCCACGAATTCTATAAAACGTGAACCTGTTTCGATCATGGCTTTGTACTGTTCAAATAAATTTGATTGAATAGCTACTCTACCTGCAGCTGCGGATACAGCAGGGTCATCTAATACTATTTGGATGGTCTCATAAAAAAAAGCTTCTGAGGCTATTTCCGGATTTACATACAATTCAAAAAGATTCTTAAAAGTACCTTTTGCACCTGCTTCGGCTTCCATTGCCTCTATAAATTCGTTTGTACTTATTTCCTGATCTCTTGCTTCATTAACTGAATCATAATATTGATATATAAGTGTTTCAAACTCTGTATCTCTTAGCTTTCCTAACAAACCTGAACTTTTGAGTGCCTCGAATCCGCTTTCATTTATGTTGATATAATCCTCAACAAAAATTGCTTCTATCATTTCAAAAAAGCGTTCGGGTTCAACTTCTTTCGTATTCTTCAGGTTTAAATATTCGAGAGCTAAGACACTGGCACTATCTTTAACAGCAATCATATTATTTGCAGCCTCAATATCCTGTTCCATATTTTTCGCAATGCTATTTAATGAAGCAATCAATTCGTTATTTTCTATGCGATCCTGATTCCAGTTATTCACTTGTAGCGCAATCAAAATCCCAATCACTACCAGAAATATTTCACCAATAGCATACAGCAGATACGTTCGAACTTTGTTCTGTTCCATGAGCGTTTTTCGTATTTGGCGGAAGAAGCGAAGCATTATTCTTCTCTCCTGTCTTCTCTAACATAATCCGGTGAGCAAGTCGTATTCAACTCTTCAGCTAATGTATCACACATAGACTCCGCTGTAAGCACTAAAGCCCTTCTGCCTCCTCGAAATACAATTAAATTTCTGAGCCCTCTGTTAACTATTGCAACAAAAGTCTCATTATTTGCAAGGTTCTCAAAATTAAACTCATCTCTTGTTTTTAACCTAGAATTAGCATCATATACTTTTTTATAATCATTGTCAGCAAAGTCCATAGGATTATTGAATGTTCTTCTGAAAAAATCCAATGATTCTGAGTACGTCTCAGTTTGTGTAATGAATCTATTTATACTTATCCTGACCTCATTACTTTCGATATGCTGAATGATTCCTGCATTATTCGCCTCATCATACACAGATCTATATGGTTTCAAAGAACTATAAAATCCCAGGCTCGCAATACCACGAGTAAAAACAGAGTCTGATCCGTCAGGCATTTCTTTTCTACTCAACATTTCAGCTGCTTGTGTAGAAGATTCTAAACCACTTTGACCGGCATCGTATACAGATCCCAGAGCTGCCACATTATATTCTGCCTCTTCCAGCAGCTTAAATAAATAGGTTTCTACCTGATTTTTAAGTTTCCGCTCCTCATTCCAGTTATTCACTTGCAGAGCAATCAGTATTCCAATCACCACTAAAAGGATCTCACCAAGAGCATAAAGTAAATAAGTACGAATTTTATTTTGTTCCATAAGGGTTTTTCGGATAGTTCTAAAAAATCTAAGCACGTGAACCCCTCAATAAAATAAATGTCTGTCTTTGCGAGGAGTATGTAATTCTGAACAAAGATTCGATTAACATCAACGAAGCAATCTCATCTAACCGGGTAAATTCCACGAGATTGCCACGGCACTTGCTTCGCTTAGTGCATCGCAATGAAAATGTATAATTTCGAATATTTCTGAAGAAGCGGAGCATCTAGAAATCTCCCTCCACCATCTCCATCAGTTCAATCAGCTCTCCATCCGGTCCATAAAAAAATACTGTTTTTGCTTCGATGTCTCCGGCTTTAAGGTGACGTTTTTTTACAGCTAATGCTGCTCCTGCTTGTAAAGCTACTTCTATGGAGGCATCAATATCATCTACTTCAATTCCTACATGCTGATAATGTGGCGATTGAAGTGTGGAATCACCCGCAACCGGAGATTGTACAAATTCATAATTGAACCGGTAACCGGGCATTCGCATCAGTGTGATATTGATAGCTAGTGTATCATTAGCAGCTTCCTCATTAAACACCACCATTTCTGTCAACTGTTTGTGGAATTGCATTCCAAAGGCTTCTTCATAAAAAGCTCTGGACGCTTCCGCATTGGTAACGTACAGCATAGCGTGATTAAAACGCGGATTTGATTGTTCTATAGTTTCTGCATTATCACATGCTAAGATCAGACATAGCCCGAGCAGACCTAAAATTTTACCCATTTATAACCCCGATTATTTAAAACTAATTAACTGAAAAAGTCCCTGATCTACAAAGATTCAATTAGTTTTTTACTAAAACAATCATTCGCTCAAGATTTCTTCATCGTCCTATACATTCTTTTTCCTGCTAATAATATTAGCTACCAGATCTTCCATTTCATGACTGGTAAAAACCAATTAAGTTAGAAGAAGCGAACCATGTATTACCCGGTTACTCCATACCCGTCAATATCTTTGCCTACATGTTTTTCGAGAACATGGAGTGTATTGTACAACAGCTCTCTTGTTTTCTTAAGATTAGCTTCAAGAAGCTCCACCCGTTCCTCCAAAGTATCTGCCTGCTGCTGTTGCTTTTCCGGCTCTTCCTGCTGCATTAAGTCGAAAAAGATTCCCATGATTTTTTATTTATTTAGGTACTTGTCTAATCTTATCTGCTACATCTGAAAGGTATTTCTACAACTTCTCCTCGCCTATGATTTTCTCTTTCCAGTATCATCAACAATTTTGGATATTGAGTATAATCAAAGTATCGGTAATACAACCACGCTACTAAATTAATCATCTGGTTCTGATCTTCCAGATAGTTTATTAATTCATGGGCCTCTTCATCCCTTCCCAGTGTTTTTAATGCAATCCATTGCGTTCCGATTCTTGTTCCCTTTATCGAAGATTCATAAATATCATTGGCAAGCTCATCATTCCCATCTGCACACGCCTGTCGTAAATCGGAAATGGCAAAATTTTCAATGGGTATTTCTAAGCCTCTTAATCTCTTTTTAATTTCTCTGGCTCTGTCATACTCCCCATTCCAAAGCATAATGCGGTGTGACTGATACGCCAGTTGCTCACTGTATGGATATTGATCCAGTTTTTCCTGCATCCATGGATCCGCATTTTCGGTATTATCAGTCCAGAAATAGAACGAAGCGGTGCCTTCTACATCAAATGTATTTTCCAATATATACTTCAGAGCCTGATCATGATATTCTCTTGCTTCCTCCCACTCCCCTAGTATACTCAGGTAATACACTATATCTCTATAATTCGTAGCATCAGAAGGTCGCTGTTCGATATATCTCTGAAGATAATCGGTGGCCTTTCGAAGTTCTAAATTTATATAGGCTTGCTTCGAAAGATACATAAGCCGATCCACCTCATCAGAGTACCGGATCGCCAGACTGAGCCGTTCATCAACCATCCTCAGCTTATCTTCATAATCGATGTTAAACGCCTGAGAACCCATGGAGGTAAGTGACATATCATTTAAGATGATATTTGCAGACTGAAAATGAGCCGGGCCAAATTCCGGGTCTTCTTTTCTGGCCTCTTCAAAAAATTCATAGGCAGATTCTGTATTCTCTATATCATCATCATTAAGCAAAGACAAGCCCTCCACATATCGTGTATAAGCATCAATAGATGAAGTACCGAATTCCACCATTTCCCTCAAAGCTTCAGGATCCATAGCCGTTTCTAATGCGGTGGCAATCTTGAAGGCTATATCTTCCTGTATATCGATTATATCTGTTTTTGGACGGTCGTAGGTTTCTGACCAAAGATGGAATCCATCTGATGCTCGTATCAACTGAGCGGTAATTCTGTATTTATCAGAAGAGGATCTGATTGAGCCTTCCAGAATATGAGCCACTCCTAATGTATCTGCAATTCTTATGATATCTATATTTTTATCTTTGTATTGGAAAGATGAGGTGCGTGAAGCTACCAGTAAATCCGGTGCTTTCGCCAATGAGTTCAAAATTTCTTCCGTTAATCCATCCGCAAAATATTCCTGATCGCCACCGGCGTTAAAGTCATCAAAAGGAAGTACCGCGATCGACTTATTGGAAATGGTTGAAACTGGTACAGGGCCATCAGAAATAGTAGAAGTAGCAAAAAAGACCCGCTCAATTACAAGAAATATAACCATTATACTCAGAGAAGAGATAATTATGCGATTCAGCTTTTTGCCGGTATTATGAGTTATAGAATCGTCCGCATCAATTTGTTTAGTGGTTTTTAAACCTTCAGGAGTTAATTCAAAAGCCCAGGCAAAGATGAGAACCATTGGGAAACCAACAAAAACCGAAATAGTAACAAAAGGAGGTATCCAATCCGGGAACCCAAATTGCGGTGCTATGACGTCAAATATCTGTATAATCAGCCATCCCGCAATAGCATAAGCAGTTGCGACTTTGAAGACGTTTCTGCGTTTTAGTTCTTCGAAAAGCCGTTTTAAATTCATAGTACCCCACCCAAAGATTAGACCTGCCTAATAAAAGAAAAAAACATGGGATTTCCTTGCGCTAAGCTTAATATCCGGTGTGTTTTCTTTAAAACCCTAAATTATTCTGCTTTGTATTTAATCCATACTTTGGCTGAAATAATCTGTATTAAATGACCCCTTCCGAAAAAGAACAACTTAAGATCATTATTCTTGATAAAATCTCGATTCTTAAGGAAGAAATTGTTGAATTAACTGAGCTGACTAAACCAATCCCGTTGGATGCTGCTATCGGTAGAGTTTCCCGTATGGATGCTATCAACAATAAAACGATCAATGAAGCCTCTTTGCGAGAAAAAAAGAAGATATTGAAACGACTTGAACGTATTTATGAAAGTTCTGAAGGCAAGGAATTTGGGCTTTGTCATAAATGTGGGAAAGAAATTCCATTTGGACGATTGAAATATATGCCGCATACTTCCCGCTGTGTACAATGTGTTGGATAAAAAATAGTTTTTATGGAGATACTAGGAATTGATGTTGGAGGCTCAGGAATAAAAGGGGCTATTGTTGATACAGAAAAAGGAGAACTACTTACAGAACGACACCGAATCGTTACCCCACAACCTGCTACACCAGATGCGGTAATTGATGTAATTGTTCAAATAGTAAACCATTTCGACTGGCACGGACCGATCGGATGCGGTTTCCCGGCTGCAGTAGTCAACGAAATCACCAAAACAGCTGCTAACATAGACAACTCATGGATTGGGGTTAATGCCTCTGCTCAAATTGAAAAAGCTACGGGTTGCCCTACTCATCTTGTAAATGATGTGGATGCAGCAGCTTTCGCTGAAATGAATTTCGGAGCAGGGGTTGGAGAAACAGGAACCGTATTTATGGCTGCTTTTGGAACCGGAATCGGAACAGCTATTTTCCGGAAGGGTCAGCTCATACCAAATACTGAACTGGGACATATCACTCTGAACGGAATTAAGGCTGAACACTATGCTGCTAACTCTGTTCGTGAAACCAAGGACCTGAGCTGGGAAATCTGGGGCTTACGGGTTAATGAATATCTAAAATTAATTGAGTCTCTATTCTGGCCGGATTTATTCATCATAGGAGGCGGTGTAAGTAAAAACTTCGATTCCTATAAAGAGTTCCTGAATGTAGAAGCAAGAGTAGTACCTGCTGCCAGCCGTAACCACGCCGGTATAATCGGAGCGGCCTTATCTACATTAAATAAATAGCGATCCATCACTTTTTCGGATTCATTTCTTTTTTTCTGTATACATTCTCAGCTGCTGTTTGCGATTGGCTAACTACTATCCGGCAACTGAGTTCCTATGAAAAATGTACTTCTGTTTCTAACTCCGGTTTTCATCTGGGGTTCAACATGGTTTGTTATCAAATTCCAGGTTGGGGATGTTGACCCGATGTATTCGGTATCTTATCGGTTCGGAATTGCAGGTATAATCATGCTGGTTGCAAGTAAACTCCTGGGGTTAAAGCTCTCCTTCACCAGAAAAGAACACGCCTTCATACTACTCCAGGGATTGCTCTTATTCGGCTTCAATTACTGGATGGTGTATCAATCAGAGTTATACCTTACCAGCGGACTCGTAGGATTAATCTTTTCTCTAATCGTTTTTGGAAACATCATAAACGGACGGATTTTTCTGGGAACTCCTTTTGAAGCAAAAGTCATTATTGGCGGGCTTCTGGGAATTATTGGTACCGCCCTCATTTTCTGGAATGATCTTTCTCATTTCTCTTTTTCTGATTCTAAAATGCTTGGACTTGCTCTGGTAATTACTGGAGTTTTCTCTGCTTCTCTGGGAAATATCACTTCCGCAAGAAACCAGAAACATGGCATCCCGGTAATTACCTCGAATGCTTTTGGAATGACATATGGTGCTATTGCTATGTTTGTGATTGCTTTCGCCAGCGGTAAGCAGGTTTCCTTTATTCCATCTTTCGAGTATGTTGGTTCGTTGCTTTATTTATCTATCCTGGGCTCTATTGTAGCTTTTGGAGCTTACCTTACTCTGGTAGGAAATATCGGAGCGAGCAAAGCCGCTTATGTAAATCTGTTAAGTCCGGTTATCGCTTTATTTCTCTCCACTATTTTCGAAGACTATCAATGGAGTTTGCTAAGCTTATTTGGTGCTTTTTTCATTCTGATTGGAAATGGAATTGCCATTGTTTTCAACCGAAAACCGAAAACTCCTCCGGGAAAGCCAAATTTGGAAGAGCCTGCTGAACAAATTATTAAAGCTATTAAGTAGCATCTATATTCCATTTGATCAGCTTTCATAAATTTATAACATATGTTGATACATAATGTTTCGCTAACTAGAATGTAAAACAAACAATAATACCTATGACAAAAGCTCTTCTATTAGTCCTGTTAATAGCCTCTGTTGTATTGAACTTCTATTTGTATGAACGTGAGCGAAATTTGAATAATGAATTTAACCTTGCTATTGAGTCTCTTGAAACTCAAGAAGATGATTTAAAAATGTTTACAGGAATGATAAGTGATTTTAATCCGAAGCGATCTCAGGTTATTGATTACTTTGAAGAATTTTATCCAAGTGATTCTTTGGGGCCATACACTTCTCAGGTTGTTTGGAGGGATCATAATTTCTTCTTTACAAAAGATAGTACCTTACATATGATGTCTTATTCTTCTTCTCCTGAATGGGTATGTGGTACATTCATTGGATGTGAATCTAACTTAAGATTTGAACTACCAGAGATTCTTTATTCACCACTTTTAGAAAAGATGGAGTGGTTATTATTCAACTTTCCATATTCGTACTTATTTGGCTTTTTTTTAATAATATTTTTTTTTCAGATTAAAAGTAGAAATTCTTCAAGTCCTCAAAAAACTTATTTAATGGCCTACTTAATGCTTCTAACTGGTTTTATTTTTACAAATTTCACTGCTTTTTTATGGTTGGAAGATGTAATGTTTACAGACATTTCAAGAAGTTTGTTAGTTGCAAGCTGGAATGAGATACAATACCAATTCCTTATTAGTTTAATCTTGTCTTTTATTGTACCGGGCATTGGAATAATCACTAATAAATTTATTTCTGTTAAAGAGAATAGCTATGAGTAAAGCAAAACATGTAATAAGCTGGTTCGAACTTCCTGTCACGGATATGGATCGGGCCAAAGCTTTCTATGAGACTATTTTTGATATCGAGCTTGAGCTGATGGAACTTGGAGAGAATTTTAAGATGGCCATCTTTCCCGGAGGCCAGTCGGTAGTTGGAGGAGCGTTGGTTTGGAATGCTGAATACTATAAGCCCAGCAACACTCACGGACCACTTATTCATTTTAATGCCAATCCCGACTTACAAATCGTTCAGGACAAAATTGAGGAGGCTGGTGGAATGGTATCCATCCCAAAAAGAGGTATTGGTCCCGGAAGAGGATTCATGGCTGTGTTTGAAGATACCGAAGGAAACCGGGTAGCATTGCATTCGAACAGCTAATGGACACCTTCAACATAATCACTGTTATTGCTGTTATCCTTTTTGCCCGATTAGGAGTTCGCTTGGTTGGAAAATATATATCTACCAAAGATGTTGATGAAACCAAAGACGACGGTCAGTCGTAACTGTCCCGAAATTAAATATTTGGTCATGCTTTATTATAAAAATCACTTCTTCCCTCTCGGAATTTTTATCGGGCTTATTTTCTCATCCTTAGTATTTGCTCAGGCTTCAATCAACGAAGGCATTACTCTTTTTGAAGAGGGTAATACAAGTGAAGCCAAAACCTTTTTTGAAGACTTCATCAAAACCAGTAAAAGACACCCCGAGGCTTACTTCTACATGGGTAGAATTTACTTTGATGAAGATGAATTCGGTGATGCCATAGATTGGTTCGAAAAAGCTGCTGACTATGACTCAGGAAATTCGAAATATCATATGTGGCTGGGTCATTCCTATGGAAGAAGTGCCCAGAATGCCGGGAAATTAAAGCAGGCATTTTATGCCAGAGATTCCAGAAAGAATTATGAAAAATCGGTCGATTTAGATCCTCAGAATATAGAGGCCCGGGAAAGTGTAATGGAGTTCTACCTCCAGGCACCGGGCTTTATGGGTGGTGGTAGAGATAAGGCTGAGAACCAGGCTACGGCCATTATGGATTTAGATAAAGAAGCAGGGTATATGGCCTGGGGAAGAATCTATTCCTATTACGAAGAAGACAATAAAATGCTTGAAAATTACACAGAGGCATTAAAGGAATATCCCAACGCGATGGGTCCTTATTATGAACTTTTCAGCTATTACTTCAATCAGGAAGAGTTTGAAATAGCAGCTGAAACTGCCCGTAAACAACTTATTGTGAATGATACCACAGCGGTAATTTATTATAACCTCGGCAATGCTTTACAGTGGGGAGAGGAGTGGAGTGAATCAATAAATGCCTATAAAAAAGCATTGGAAATCGATCCTGAGTTCTATAACACCTGGTATCAGATAGGAAGGCTGGCTGCAGTATCAGGAGAATATGAATCTGAGGGAGAAAAATATTTAATTAAACTGATTTCTCTGGAAGAGCCTGTAAATGATAATACGCTGGCCTGGTCGCATTTTAGACTTGGAACAATCTATGAGTCTAAACAAAATCCGGAAGCTGCCATTGAACAATATAAAGCTGCTTTAAAAAAGGACAAGAATCATGAACAAGCAAAAGAAGCTTTAAAAAGGCTGGATTAATCAGAAATAAGGTTTTGTTTTTTTGCTGCGTAATAAGCAGCTCCAACAATACTGGCATCCCTTCCAAATTCGGCCGGTTTCAGCTTCGTACTGATTTTAATATAAGGCATTACCTTCTCAGGTTTTTTACTAATCTGACCTCCGAGAATAAACATATCGGGATGGAACAAATGCTCATAATGTTCCAGCACAAACTGAAGTCGTTTTGCCCAGGTCTTTTTCTTTACACCTTCTTCTTTTCTTACCGTATTGGAAGCACGGTCTTCGATTTTGATTCCTTTAATCTCAATCTGTCCCAACTCAGTGTTTGGCACCAGATTTCCATCCACAAAAATAGAGGAACCAATTCCATCCCCAATATTTAGTACAACCACGGTTCCAGAAGCTTTTCGCCCTACCCCAAACGTCATTTCTGCTATTCCGGTAGCATCGGTTTGATTGATGACATTTACCTTGCATCCTGTGATTTCAGAAAAGAGATGTTCGGCATCGGCATCTATCCATGCCTCGTTTATTCGATTAGCAGAGAGAATAACTCCCTTTGTGGTAGGGGCTGGAAAAGAACATCCTACCGGTCCTTTCCAATCGAATTTCTTTACAACTTTATGAATCTTGGAAATAAGCTTATGTGGTCGGGAATCCTCCGCACTATCAGTCGATTTTTTACCTGATACAATTTCCCCCTTCTCGGTATCAACAATTGCACCTTTGATGCTCTTACCAACAATATCTATACCTAAGACTTCCACTCAGTGAATTTGCTTAACAATTTCTTAATCTGGATTTCAATGATAAGCAAAGCATTCAAAAATCCAATGTTAAGTTTTTGGAAGTTCTTCTTCCGAGCTATTGGTAAGGGTAATTCATAAACCACCTTTACTTAACACTGGCTTACTTTTCTACCAACACCCAGCCTTCTTCGTCTACCAGACGCTTGGCATGCTTCCATTTGAGTTCTTTGGTTGTGCCATTGCTCATGTTCTGAATGGTCACATGATCGTTACGTCCGGGCTCATCCGCTACTTCAACCGGCTTACGTTTTACGTTTGGACCTGCCGGTCTAGGTTGATTCTCTGTCGGTGCCTGCATCCCCATTCCAGTTGAATCAGCATGTTGTGTTTGCATTTTGCTGGTATCAAATCTGGATTTTTGCTTTTCGGCTTTTTGCAATCCATCGTTATTCATCTGGGCTTCAGGAAATGACTTCCAGATCAATGAAATAGCTTCCTGATTAATCATCCCCAGCAACTGCTTGAACATATCAAAAGCTTCGCGCTTGTATTCGAGCAATGGATCTTTCTGAGCAAAAGATCTCAATCCAATCCCTTCTTTCACTGAATCTAATTCGCGAAGGTGCTGCATCCATTTTTCATCAATTACAGAAAGTACTGCTGATTTCTCCAATGCTCTGGCAACTTCTTTTCCTTCGTTTTCAAGAGCGGCTTCTACATCAACAACAACTCTCATCCGACGAAGTCCGTCACTAAAGATAACCTGTACTTTGTCTGGTCTGCGATCCGGGTTTGACTCCGTAATTCTCTTCATCACTTCGTAGAGTGGCTTAGCCATCATCTCTTCTTTGCGCTTATATACTTCCAGCGCCCGGTTGATAATCATTTCAACCAATTCATCTTCATCCATTTTACGCCACTTCTCTTCATCAAAATCGGCGTCAACAGCAAGATTTCTTAGGATTTCGGTATGAAGACCTTGATAATCTCCAGCCGCTACATGGCTAACCACGATGTCTTCCACTAATTCTTCTAACATTCCAAGAATATCCGTTCGAAGCTGATCTCCCAATAAGGCATGTTTACGACGGGCGTATATCACATTTCTCTGGTTGTTCAACACATCATCATATTCCAGCTGTCGTTTTCTGATACTGAAATTGTTCTGCTCTACTTTTGATTGAGCTCTTTCCAGCGACTTGGTAATCCATGGATGGGTAATCACTTCGCCTTCTTCAAAGCTGAGTTTATCCATCACATTGGCTACACGGTCACTCATGAATAGTGACATCAACTTGTCTTCCAGCGACACAAAAAATTGCGATTCACCTGGATCTCCCTGTCGTCCGGAACGACCACGAAGCTGCAAATCAATTCGACGAGATTCATGACGCTCGGTACCTAAAATTGCCAAACCGCCATTTTCTTTTACTCCCGGTGCAAGCTTAATATCTGTACCACGACCCGCCATGTTGGTAGCAACGGTAACTGCTCCGGGTTGCCCTGCCTGCTTAACAATCTCACTTTCACTGGCATGCTGCTTGGCATTCAATACGTTGTGAGGAATTCCAGCACGTTGAAGCATACGACTCATAGTCTCGGAAACTTCGACACTTGTTGTACCAACCAGAACCGGCTGCCCACTCTTGTGATAGCCTTCAATTTTATCAATCGCTGCTTTAAACTTTTCGCGCTTGGTTTTAAAAACTAAATCTTCCTTATCATCTCTTTGAATAGGACGGTTCGTTGGGATCACAACTACATCTAATTCATAAATCTCGTTGAATTCCCCTTCTTCAGTCTCTGCAGTACCTGTCATTCCAGAGAGTTTGTGGTACATTCTGAAGTAATTCTGAAGAGTAATGGTCGCATACGTTTGTGTTGATGCTTCCACCTTCACATTTTCTTTTGCTTCAATCGCCTGATGTAAACCATCCGAATATCTTCGCCCTGAAAGTACACGACCAGTATGCTCATCTACAATCTGGACTTTTCCATTTTGAACGATGTACTCCTCTTCTTTCTCGAAATTGGTATAGGCTTTTAAGAGCTGATTTATGGTGTGAATTCGATCTCCACGTTCTGCAAAGAGTCGATATAACTCACTAAGCTTCGTTTCTTTTTCCTGTCGAACTTCTTGCTTTGCTTCTTCAATCTTTTTCTGCTGATACTCACTACTCAGATCAAGTTCTTTTACTTCGTCTACCTTTTCCTTTTCCAGTACTGCAATTTCTTTCTCAATGGCAGCAGTTTCAGTTCCAAGATCAGGAATTACGAAAAACTCTTCGTCTTCACCCTTAGCAGTGATAAACTCACGACCTTTTTCAGTCATTTCGATAGAGTTCATCTTCATATCCACCGCATAGTACAAGTATTCATCTACCACCGGCATATTTTTAGCGTTATCTGCTAAGTAAAACGCTTCTGTTTTTTGGATGAGCTTTTGAATCTTTGGTTCCTGAAGCATTTTCTTAAAACGAGTATTTTTCGGGAAACCACGCTGTGCTCTGAATAATGCAAGGCCAGCTTCTTCTTCATTACCTTCTTCCAGTAATTTCTGACCCTCAGAAACAAGCTGGGCAACTAACTTCTTCTGCGCAGCAACCAAAGACTCAACCCTTGGCTTCATCTCAATGTATTTATCAGATTTGTTCTCATTTGGAACAGGACCTGAAATAATGAGCGGCGTTCTGGCTTCATCAATTAAAATCGAGTCAACCTCATCAATAATGGTGTAGTGGTATTCGCGCTGAACCAACTGCTCCTTGCCAATAACCATATTATCACGCAAGTAGTCGAATCCAAACTCATTATTTGTTCCGTAGGTGATATCCGCCTGATATGCTTTTCTTCGTTGTTCGGTATTTGGCTCATACCTATCCACACAATCAACATAAATATCATGGAAGTTGAAGATGGGCTCATTCCACTCGGCATCACGTTTAGCCAGATAGTTATTCACTGTAATCACGTGCACACCCTTTCCCGCAAGTGCATTTAAGAAGGCCGGGAAAATAGCCACAAGTGTTTTACCCTCACCCGTTTTCATTTCTGCAATTTTACCCTGATGTAATGTAATGGCACCAACCAACTGTACATCGTAAGGGATCATATTCCACTCAATCTCGTCACCGGCTACTTTCCAGCTTTTACCGACAAATCGACGGCAGGTATCTTTAAGTACTGCAAATGCTTCAGGCAAAATGTCATTGAGTACATCTTCAATGATATCTAATTCCTGCTTTTCCAGCTTATCAAGATCGTCGGCCAGATCGCGGTGTTCAGAAGGTGATAAGTCTTCAATATTATCGAGTTGTTTCTTTACTTCCTCAATCTGTTCTCTTGTATCTTTGGTAGCTTCCTTTATCTGGTTCCTGAAGCCTTCCGTTTTAGCTTTGAGTTGTTCATCACTCAATTTCTCCATTTCCGGACCGTAAGACTTAATCTTGTCTACAATTGGCTGGATGGACTTAATGTCTTTTTCGCTCTTTGATCCAAATATCTTGGTTATGAGCTTTCCTACTTTATCAATCATAATCTCGCTGGGAGTCAGGTTATTTTTTCTGCGCTAAAGGTAACCTTATATAAAGGCTCGTTCAACAGCGCCACCTACCTTTAATCAAATATTACGCCAATACTGACATTTCTGACATTGTTATTATAACAAGTTTACCGTGGGATTGGAATATGCCTAGCTTTGGTTCTATAAAATATTATGGTAGAATCATTAAAAAGTATACAAGTAATCGTAGCACTGGCAGGTTTAGTCCTGCTTTCCACAGCCGAATCGCTACATCCATTTTTTGATTTTTTTGATGGGTCAAAGAAAAAGCAGGGGGTTCACTACCTGAAGAACTTCTCTTTAGGTTTAATTAATGCTCTGATTATTGGCGTCGTTTTTACAGGTCTTTGGCTTGCAACAACATTATGGGCTCAGGAACACTTTTTGGACTTTTACATATCATTGGTGATTTTTTTCCCGGATTTAACACTTCCATTCGAATAGCACCGGCTATTATACTCTTTGATCTTTGGATGTATCTCTGGCACAGAATTAATCATGCTATTCCTTTCCTGTGGAGATTTCATAAAGTCCACCACTCAGATCCGAATATGGATGTATCTACTGCCACTCGCTTTCACACGGGTGAAATAGTGCTTTCTTCAATCTTAAGAATTGGAATTTTGTTGTTACTGGGAATGACTATCTGGGAGCTCTTTTTATATGAAATCATCTCTTTGATTGTGATCCAATTTCATCATGCTAATATCCATCTACCTAAAAAAGCAGACCAGATTTTGAAGTTGTTTATCGTCACTCCTTCATTACACAAAGTACATCATTCGAAATGGCAACCGGAGACCGATTCCAATTTTAGCACCATCTTTTCTTTTTGGGATAGATTATTCAGTACATATAACCAGGATAGAGAACCCGAAGAAATTCAACTGGGTTTGGAAGAGCATGATAATAAAGAGGATCAAAAATTCTCAGGAATAATCAAGATGCCCCTTAAGGAATAAGCCTGTTTCTTTTTCAAATAAAAAACCCCTGACAAGTTCCATTGTCAGGGGTTGGGTTACCTATGTTATAGAAGTTATGCTTCTTCAAACATATTCTCTGAACTCCATGCTTTTTGAGTTTCTTCGAGTGCCTTTTCAGCGATGGCATTTACATCTGTATTTGCACCTGCCAGTTCTTCTGTCACCACAAACGGAATCGTTTGATTAGTATCAGCAATTAATTGGGCTACTCTTTGCAAACTGTTTTTCGCAAAATTTGCCAGGCTTTCATTTTCTTCTACCAGAGCAGCAGTGTATAACATGGTGTAACCACTGGATAGCATGCTTAATGCTGTGTAGTCATCTCGTAGAATTTTGGACACTGGGTCTTTGCGTAATGAATCTATATTACCCGCCAGCGAACCAAATAATGTTGCGGCTTTTTCTTTGAAGAATTCAAATCTGGATTCTTCAATCAAATCATCAAAATTTTCCAACTCGTTAATCTGTGTTGTTAATGCAATATCAATATTGTGTAACAGATCAACTGCTTTCGTGTTATTTAAGGTATCGGAAGTTTTTTGTGATCGTATTACGCTTAAAAAGTGCTTATTAAAATTTAGTAGGTCGTTCGTATACGTTGTTAACTTCTCGTTACTCATAAAATCCTTTCTTTTGATTTTGTTTATCAAGTTCAGTTATATAATGTATTTAGGTCAATAATCATTCATAAAACGCCTTAAATGATACCAATAAGGCATATAAGTACTCCCTATAACAAAAAAAGCCCGACAGATTATTGCCGGGCTTTAAGTCTTTAAATATGGTTAATTACTGAATCGTAAATTGAACCATTACGATATTATCAAGCTGGTCAAATGCCGGTGGATCATTAGAACCTTCGCTTCCATCAAATTCATACGAACCAATAGTTCCGTTATCGACATGAAGCATCGCCCATACTTTATCACCAGACTCCAGAGTTTCACCACTATTTAAGGTGATTTCTACATCAGAATTGGCACCAAGGTAAACCTGAGCTTTTCCAATTTCATCCGGGACTACCGGCGCATCGCTTCCATTATCTCTGTGAAGTACAATAAATCCGATTTGTTCGGTATTTACCTCATCAATAGTAACCATCGTACCATTTGAAGTTTGATCAGAAACTACTACTGATGCTTCAGGAGTTGCCCCCATTACGGTAATAGAAGTCATTAGTATTCCATCAGCTGTGATTACTGGCTGATCATTAACACCAACTCCATCAAATTCATACTCGCCTTTTACGCCGGTATCATAATGAACCATTGGCCATAATTGTTCGCCATCTTCTACAACTTCGCCTTCATTAAACATGATTTCCACCTCGGTGTTCATTCCAGCTGTAATTGATGCTTTACCAATAATCTCAGGAACCTGAGGACCGTCATTAGTAGCGTTTGAGCGGTGTACAACAACCCAACCGTCAGTATCTGAGTTTACATCCACCATCATTGAGTTGTTCATGATCATTTGATCATCCGCTGTCAGAGAAGACATATTTGCCTGAACTTCGAATGAAGTAAGCACAATGTCTGTACCTGAGAGTACCGGACCGTCAAATCCATTTTGTCCATCAAATTCATACTCGCCGATGGTTCCGGTATCAAAATGAAGCATTGGGTATAGCATATCACCAGCCTGAACGCCTGCTTCGCTGTCTACTGAAATTTCAACACCGATATTTGTCCCGGCCATTACAGGTGCTTTACCAATAATCTCAGGAACCTGAGGACCGTCGTTAGTAGCATTTGATGCGTGAATTACAATCCAGCCATCTTCAGCTGCATTGACATCCATCACAAAAATATTACCCCTATTTACCTGATCTTCTGAGGTAATCATCGGATCGGTTTGAGAAATTGAAAAGGAGGTCATTACGATTTCTTCTTCAAAAATAACCGGACCGTCAAATCCATTCTGACCATCAAATTCATATTCTCCGATTGTTCCATCGTCAATATGAAGCATTGCCCAGAGTATTTCATTGTTAGAAACTCCCTCTTCAAGCTGAATTGATACTGAGGCATTTTCACTCTCACTAACTTGCGCCTTACCAATAATATCCGGAACCATTGGTCCGTCATTGCTCGCGTTCGAACGGTGTATCACAATCCAACCATCCTGAGGGGCAGTTACTCCCGATATCATTACCTGATTTCCATTCATAGTTCCCTGTGTTGATACTGATACTTCGGGAATAACAGTCATTTCATCTCCACCTGTTGAACTTTCGTCACAAGCGAAGAATGGTACCATCAGTACCAAAGTTGCCATTATAATTTTATTTAGTGATTTCATTGTTTTCTTGATGTTTTATTGTTCTTGTTCTGACTGTTAGTACGAAGCCTTTCCCGAAGCAGATTGGATATTCTTTTTATCTCTCTGGCTATTTGAAGAAATAATATTCTTTAGGTTCGTTTTGTATGAATTTCTCCTTATATTTAAAGCCTTTTTGGATTACGAAATCGAACCGAAAATTATCCTGAAACATGAAACGTACATTTCAACCAAGTAATAGAAAGCGCAAGAACAAGCACGGATTCCGTAAGCGCATGTCTTCTGCAAACGGACAAAAAGTAGTCGCTGATCGCCGAGCTAAAGGTCGCCATAAGCTTACTGTAAGTGATGAGAAAAAAGGAGCCAAGTAATTTTACTGCTCCTTCTCCTCGTAGGTTTACTTTACCTAAGTCTCATATCTTACGGGGTAGACGGAATTTCCAGCAGCTTTTTGAAAGCCGGAAATTCATCAATACGCCAACAATTTCTGTTCGTTATGCTACTTATCCTTCTCCAGAAGAAGGTTTTAAAGTTGGTTTTATCTCACCAAAAAAAATCGGAACTGCTGTTCAACGCAATGGTTATAAGCGATTGATGCGTGAAGCTTACCGATTAAATAAACACCTTTTGTCGGAAGCAATGAATAGCTTTGAAGGTTCCTTACATCTGGTATGTATAGCCCGACACGGCAAACCAGACTATCATGCCATCGAAAAAGACATGGTAACTCTGCTCGGGGATTTGCGTAGCCGCATCCTTTCCGCTAATAACTCTGAAGAATTTTAAATACGCTGACTTTTGGATAAAAATACCGTAATTGGATTTTCACTCATATTTCTACTCATGCTTGGCTGGTTTTATTTTACCATGCCCAGCGAAGAACAATTAGCCGAACAACGTCGCCAGCAAGCTATACAAGATAGCCTTGCACTAGTTCAGGAAATGGAAGATGCTACCATTGCTGAGCCAGATGAAGCGACTACTCCATCCGGGACTTTCATTGAAGATGCTGAAGAAGAGGAGGTGGCACCAGCTGGAATGTTCGGTGTGATTCAGGATAGCATTCAAACTGAATTTGTGGTTGAGACTCCATTGTATTCTGCAGTATTTACAAATAAAGGAGCCGGACCTTCGAAATTCACTTTAAAAACTCATCAGACCTGGGATGGACAAGCTGTTCAGTTAGTCGGTGATACTACCCGCTCTGCTTATAATACCGGCTTTCTTACTACCGAAAACTACAATATTGAAACTCAGAATCTCATTTTCAGACAAGTAAATGCCGGTAGTTCAGTTACCGTGGCAGAAGGCGACAGTAAAGAACTTACCTATGTACTTGATCTTGAGAATGGCCGACGAATGGAATACACGTATACCTTTTTTGGGGATAATTATGAGGTAGACCTGGATGTTCGATTTGTTGGACTTCGTGATTATATCATTGGAAGAGAAATTGATTTTGGGTGGAACACACCTCTTCGTTTTACCGAGCTTGACCGTGTTCAGGAAGCTTTAGCTACTTCTGCATATTTTTATGCCGGTGGTGAATTAGAGCAATTAAAGGCTGATGATTTTGAAGAAAATAATGGGTTAAAAGAGCAAAGCATTAATGGGAATATTGATTGGGTAGCTACAAAAACTAAGTTCTTTGCACAAATTATTCAGCCGGTAACGCCAACCGCAGGAGCTTATCTGAAAGGCCAGGTTAATGGTGAGGTGGATGATCCGTTTACCGATCACGATTATTCATCAGCAATTACTTCTGATATACCAAGTGATGGAGTAGTTTCTTTTGAACTCTATTTGGGTCCAATGAAGTATTATGACGTTAAGGACTTCAATGAACATGCCTTTGACATGGTTGAAGTGGGTTACGGATGGTTGCGTTGGTTTTCTGACCCTTTTGTTCGTTTTATTGTAATTCCATTCTTCACCTTCTTTAGCGGTTTCATCTCCAATTATGGAGTTCTGATTATTATTTTTGCAGCATCTGTTAAACTAATTCTTTCTCCGCTTACTATTAAGAGTTACCGAAGTATGGCGGCCATGAAAGAGCTACAGCCACAGATGAAAGAAATTCAGGAGAAGTACAAAGATAATCCACAGAAGCAGCAGAAAGCTACAATGGATCTCTATCGGAAAAACAAGGTGAACCCTTTGGGTGGATGTTTGCCGATGTTGCTTCAGTTCCCGATTCTGATTACCCTCTGGAGATTCTTTCAGAACTCTATTCTGCTCAGACAGGAATCTTTCATGTGGGTAAATGATTTATCTGCTCCGGATTATATTATCAGCCTACCATTTTCTATTCCGTTTCTTGGAGACCAGATTGCCGGATTAGTACTCTTGATGACGGCTTCAATGGTTATGCAGAGCAGACTTACCAGTAACGCATCTGCTGGTGGAAGCTCAAACCCTATGGCTCAGCAAATGAAAATTATGCAGTACTTCCTGCCAATCATGTTGCTATTTGTGTTCAATAATTTTGCCTCTGGACTGAGTTTGTATTACTTGATTTTCAACCTGCTTTCAATAGTTCAGCAGTTGTATATCAATAAGACTACACATGAAGCTGCTGCGGCTAAAACTTAGTTTGGTTAGTTGTTAATGGTTATTAGTTTCCTTTTTACAAAAAACTAATAACCATTAACTAAATTTGCGTAGCAAAGGCCTCCACCATTTTCCCCGAGTCTCCTTTAATGGAGAAGAGAAATTTCTTTGGAATCCCATTTCAAAGAAAGCGTTTAAAAACCTTCCTGAAGAACGAGTTCGTCTTCAATTGGTTGAGTATCTAATTGAAGAAGCAGGCTTTTCACAGCATCGTATATCATTCGAGTCTCCTGTAAATCTACCAAGAGATAAGTCTAACTCCCGCACAGATCTTATTTGTTATGATAATGCTTTCAAACCAGTGCTTTTGGTTGAGTGTAAAGCTCCTGATGTTCGGCTCGATGCAAAAGTCGCGCTCCAGATTACCAGATATAATCAACAGGTAGACGCTCCTCTTCTTTTGGTGACAAACGGTCTTTCTGATTTCTGGTTTTCAAATCAAGGTGATACTATCTCTTTTCTTGATGAAGTTCCTGAACCTTTCCATTCATCAAAGAATCCCGATCGCAATTTTGAGTATTGGTCGAAGCGGGGATTCGCTGGAAAGAACTCTCATCCACAAACAAGAATATGGATTGCAGAAAGTTGTATCGACCTGCTTAATGATGAAAGTTCTTCCCCAAAGTTCTTCGGCTTTGACGGGACTTCCCCTGAACTTGGTCTTGCCAACTATTACCGGATTTTTAAAACAGGTGAGAATAAACAGCTGGCTCTTTCGCTCAGCGCCACTCCATTTGGTGCTACAAGACTAAACGCTGTCCTGAATAAAGAAGGCGAAAACGTAGCGCTGTTTTCTGCATCGTTAGATTTAATTGCTTCGGAAGAACCAAGGAATACTATTGTTCAATCAGCATCCGGTTTTAACCATCTGGATATTAAAGATGAAATCGGTTTTAGTTTTGATCAGAAACTCACTAGTTACGTGGCGGCTATTTCGGACTTAATGGATTGATTCTCCAGCGACTTCCTCCAGGCTAAATACCCCGCAAAAGCCAATCCCGTAAAGATTAAAAACTGAAAACTTGTCAAAACCAGGCCTTTGTAAAAATAAAGTGGTATTGAAATCAGGTCGGTGATAATCCAGGCGACCCAGCTTTCGAGTTTCTTTCTGGCCATCAGCCACATGCCAAGTATGGCAAAACAAGTGGTAGTCGCATCCCAGATAGGAACATCGCTGTCAGTGAAATTCATCAGCACGAAAACTAAGATCAAAAACGAGCCGACCAACAGGCCTATTGAAATCGCCCATTCTTTAGAAGAATTGGTAGTGACCGGAATCTGTTCTCTGTTTTCATCGTCTGTATTGGTCCAGTGATACCAGCCATATACACTCATTACAAAATAGTAGCTGTTTACTCCCATATCAGCATAGAGCTGATAATTAAATCCGAAGTACACATAAATCAGCACACTGATAATTCCGGTCGGATAGACCAGAATGTTCTCTTTCATCGAAAACCAAACACTCATCAAGCCGGTAATAACTGCAATCCACTCCAGAACTGAGGTTTGATAAATTCCCGTAATGATGCCGTCTATGATTGGTTGCATGTAACCTTGATGAAATTTGTCTGCGAAGATAGTGAAAGTCTAAATGGATCTATAGACTTTCTGAGGTGGTTAGAATCACATTAATTCTAAGAGGATATAGTATTTCTCAAGAATTAACGAATAACGAAACCCAATTAACTAAAAAAATTTATTATACTCGCATCGGTTTCATTTTTAATTATTCATTGAATCATTCTTAATTCATTGCAATGCCATTCAGCACCCTCGATTATGTTGTAATTGCCGCTTATGTTGTTCTACTCATTGTAGTTGCATACATCGCTAAGAAAAGAGGTCAGCAGTCGCTTGACGATTATTTTGCCGGGGGAAAAGACCTCCCATGGTGGCTAGTCGGTGTATCGATGGTGGCTACCACTTTTGCAGCCGATACTCCCCTCGCAATAACCGGTATTGTAGCCTCACAGGGAATTGCCGGAAACTGGTTCTGGTGGAGCTGGATGATCTCCGGATTAATTACCGTGTTTATCTACGCTAAACTTTGGAAACGCGCAGATGTACTTACGGACTGCGAATTCATTGAACTCCGTTATGGAGGTAAACCAGCCAGTTTTCTTCGTGGATTCCGTGCGCTCTACTTCGCATTCCCATTCAACTGTGTAATTATGGGTTGGGTAACCGTTGGAATGGCGAAAGTGATGTCGGTAATAACCGGAGCCAGTCAGTGGGAAATTATCATCGTTCTATATGGAATGACGGCTTTATACATTGCGATATCCGGGCTCTGGGGGGTAGTGGTAACTGACTTCATTCAGTTTTTTATCGCAATGATTGGATCTATTGCATTAGCTTATTTTGCCGTCGATCATGTAGGAGGTTTAGACGCATTAAAATCTCAGCTTGGGGATGTCGTTGAGTTTGATATTCTGAGCTTCAATCCATTTAACAATCCTGAAATTCCGATAGTTACTGCGTTGATTTGGGTGGGGATGGCCTGGTGGGCGGCATGGTATCCCGGAGCAGAACCTGGTGGTGGTGGATATATAGCACAACGGATGTTCTCAGCTAAAGATGAACGGAATGCTGTTGGGGGCACTCTTTTATTCAACATTGCAAATTATGCCGTCCGTCCGTGGCCATGGATTTTAGTGGCCTTGGTTTCTTTGGTCGTTTTTCCGGAACTCACAGATAAAGAAGCCGGATATCCCATGATGATGGCAGAAGTACTCCCTATAGGTTGGTTTGGATTACTTTGTGTCGCTTTCCTTTCAGCATTTGTCTCAACTATCTCTACACAACTCAACTGGGGAACGTCCTATGTGATTAATGACTTCTACGCGCGCTTCATCAAAAAAGAAGATGAGTTTGAGTCGCCGGAATCCGCTCAGAAGCACTATGTATTTATCTCCCGTATTGCCACCATTGGTATGGCCGGAGTAGCTATCGTAGTTTCCTATTTCTTTGATTCGGTAAAAGGTGGTTGGGAATTTATTCTTTCTCTAAGTGCCGGAATTGGAGGCGTAATGTTACTCCGTTGGTTCTGGTGGCGCATAAATGCATGGAGTGAAATCTCAGCCATGATCGCTGCAACTGTTGGCGCTGTAGTGTCTAAAGTAATCGGATTAGATTTTGCAGGGAGTATGATTGCCACCACTACTTTCTCGACTATTATATGGCTTATTGCCACCTTTATAACCAAACCCGAATCAGAAGAAACTCTTTCAACATATTTTGCTCAGGTTCGTCCAATGGGGAAAGGTTGGGCTCCTTTCTCAAATGGCAAACTATCTCACGAACGCCTCTATCCCGCATTGGTTGATGTAGCCATTTCACTGATGACGATCATCTTCTTTTTACTTGGAATGGGTGAAATATTTTTTGGAGATCTTATTACCGGAATCAGTTTTTTAATTGGTGGATCTTTGGGAACCTGGATTGTAGTTCGGAAAATTTAATTCGGCATATTCAACACGGGTTTAATATCCCCACGGTGACAAGTAGTACAGTTTACTGCTACTCTACGATCACTTAGTTCATCAATTCCGCGTAATAACTCCATGTTTATTTTCCGACCCATTTCAGACATTTTTCTAGTTATGATCTTTTCTTTCTTTTCATCACTTGACCAATCGTTTGGATTATGGCAATGTGTACAGGTTACTCCAAGTGAACGGGAATAGCCTATTTCCATAATTCTAAGCAACCGACCTGCCGGAACATCTTTAAGAAACTGAATATTAGTATAAACTTCAGAAGATGGTTCATTTTCATACCCTTTTATTTGCTCCCGGAGTTCTGCCAAGGCTTTTTCCTGATCAAATTCAGAAGTATCTGGCTGTGAAATGGCTATAATACTTGAGGATTGAACTTCAGGTTCTGTGCTCGACCAAAACATCCCAAAAAAGAAAGTGATTAAAAGAATAAAAAGTGATTTCATAATAATTGTATTCGTTGACCCCACAAATCTAACAAAGAAAACAAAAACTGCAATTTTTTGTTACGAGACGCTCACCGCTATTTTTTCTTAACTGCACTTTTATTTTGAAACTTTCTATCCGATTACCGTATTTGTTCTAAATTTTAAAACAAATGATCTATGGAAATCTTATCTCGTATTGAGGAGCTACTCCTGTTAACCGTTTGGAAACTTCAGGATGATGCCTATGGCTTAACCATACGCGCCCATCTTTCGGAGTTAATGGGGCAAGAGCTATCAGTTGGTGCTGTATACACTCCCTTAAAAAGACTTAAAAAAAGAGGGTACCTCTCATCGAGAGATAGCGAACCCACCGATGAAAGAGGCGGTCGTTCCAAAAGATTTTTTAACCTTACTGAGAAAGGAGTTCAGGCTTTACAACATGTAAAAACGGTTCAGGATAATGCCTGGTCTAACCTACCTGATCTTGGCTTAGGCTGGAACCCTGCACTATAAAAGTGATGAAGAAACCCTCTTTTATAATCCGACTTCTCGACCGCTTACTCCCACCCGATCTTCATCACCTGATTGGTGATCTGGAAGAAGAGTTTATCTATACCAAACAACATTCAGGCATCGCAAATGCTAGGTTTCGTTTCTGGTCTCAATTAATTCGTTCTGCCCCCTGGTTTATCCTTCAATCTTTAATCTGGAATACTGAAATGCTTCTCAACTACTTAAAAATTACCTGGCGTAACTTTAAAAAATACACCTCTTTTTCTCTGATCAATATTGTAGGACTTTCTGCTAGTATGTCGGTTTGTTTACTGATTTTATTGTTTTTGATTGATCAAAAAAGCTCTGACCAATTTCACCAGGAGAAGGACCGGATAGTACGCGTTATCTCCGATTTCAAGGCCTCAATGAACTTTGAGTCTAATCTGTATGCTACTTCACCTTATTCTTTGGCAGGCATTTTAGAGAATCAATTTCCTGAAGTAGAGCAGTCCGTAAGAGTGTTTGGGAATTTCTCAGGAGAGTTCCAGTTTGATGATGTTACTATTCCTGCTGATGGGTTTTATGCTGACAAGCACTTCTTCTCTGTTTTTGATTTTGAGCTTTCTGAGGGTGATGCCAATACAGCCTTGATAAATCCAGGTAGCATTATACTTACCCGTTCATTTGCTGAAAGTATTTTTGGAGACCAGGAACCATTGGGTAAAAGTCTTACTGCACTTGGAGACCGGGAATATCAGGTTACCGGAATCATAGATAATGAATACAATACCCATTTCAGATTTAAAGTAATTGCTTCCCACTCCACGCTTCTGGCAAACCCTGAAATAGAACAAAGATTAAACATATGGAACTCCAGTATCTACGACTCTTATACCTACCTTCTTTTACGGGAGAATAGCGACATAGAAGAGTTTGAAGCAAGCATTCAGTCAGTTATCGAACCTAACTTTAAAGATCTGGAAGAACAATCTTATATCAACCGGTTTATAGTTCAACCTATTACTTCCATCAATCTGGGAAGAGAATTAAGCAACGAGGTAGGAATTGTGATGCCCGGTATAATCGCATGGTTCTTAAGTGGTTTCGCCATCATTATTGTTGTGATTGCTATTTTTAATTATGTAAGTCTTACCATTGCGCGAGCTCTGAACAGGGGAAAAGAAGTTGGTGTACGTAAGGTGCTTGGCGCTAACAAGGCTGGAATTATCAAACAGTTTTTATTTGAGTCTGTACTGATTGCTGTTACTTCCCTTTTATTTGCCGTGTTAATGCTAAGATGGCTTCTTCCTGAATTCAACAGCTTGTTCTTTATAAATTTAACAGAAAACCAGGTGGAACCCGAGCTTCTTTTAAACCCGGTTACCATTATATCTTTTCTATCTTTCGCTTTTTTAACAGGGATACTAGCCGGTCTGTATCCATCCCTGTACCTCTCAAGATTTAATCCTTCACGAATTCTAAAAGGGGTTTTCAATGCAGGAGGACGTTCCGGACAATTGATTAAGAAAATGATCACAGTTACTCAATTCACCTTTTCTATCATTTTTATTATTACATCTCTGCTGTTAATCAAACAGTTTGAGTTTATGACAAATACCGACTACGGCTTTGAACGGGAAAATATTATTCACATAGCTCAACAGGATATATCTTATAACCAAATCAGAGAAGTACTTGATCAGAGTAGCAAAGTTTCTCTCTCTTCTGTTACTTCTACTGTTCCTGCTTTAGGATCTATAAATGGCAGGAATATAACTACGAATCAGATTGACCAGATATTCAGGGCGCACTCTTTTAATGTGGATGAACATTATATAACTGCGATGGGACTTGATCTCGTTGCAGGAAGAAATTTCAATCCAGATATGAGTACTGATTCATCTACGGCTATCATTCTGAGTGTGGATGGGGTAAATGATTTAGAGCTTGGCTCTCCAATTGAGGCTATTGGAAAGCTTATCGAAGCAGATGAACAGGAATATGAAGTTATTGGAGTAATAAACGGCTTCATCACCTCAGACCCAATGCGAAAAGGAGACCCGATTGTATTACTCTTCAGGCCAGAATATTCAAGATATACGATTGCGAAAGTTGTCCCCGGACAAACCATTGCATTTATTGATGAAATGGAAAAGGCTTGGATGGAACTTGGAAGCCTTCATTCTTTTAAATATCAGATTTTTGATGATCAGCTCCGTGAAAGCCCAATACTTATCATTTTTATAGATTTCATTAAAATCCTTACACTAATAGGAGTCTTTTCGATTTTCATTTCGTGTCTTGGATTATTAGGAATGGCGATGTACTCTGCTGAAAATAGAGTTAAAGAAATAGGGGTTAGGAAGGTACTCGGAGCTACTGTCAACAACATCGTGTTTCTGCTTTCAAAGGAATATCTGCTGTTAATTTTAATTTCAATTGTTATTGCTCTGCCACTATCATTTCTTGCAAATAACCTTTGGATGCAGAACGTATCAAATAGAATAGAAATGGATCCTCTTGTTTTCATTTTTGGGGCACTTGGAGCAATAATTCTTGCCCTTTTTACAATTGGTACCCAGGCATTGAAAGCAGCAAAAGCAAACTCAATAGATAATCTAAGAAGCGAATAAATTATTTAGCGGTCTTCTTTTCTATACATGAATTTAAGACCGCTCCAGTCTTCGTCTACCGCGCACACTTTAACATCTACTAAACCAATCTGGAGTCCGTAACTACGGACTTCAGTTTCGGTGAATGTCCAGTCATAGTCTTTGGAGGCTTTCTTTATCCAGGAAATCCAGATCATTCCATCTTTGGCGAGTTTCTCTTTAAGGATTGGAAAAAGCGAATGGAGCTCTTCAAGTTCTCTACAGAAAAAATGTATGAAGTTGACAGGTTCTGAATATTTCATATCTACAAGCTCTACATCTTCAGGAAGCTCCCCAAGCATTTCGAAATAGTGGTTTGGGGCATTTACAGTAAGCACCGAATTACCTGCTTTAATACCTAGCTTTTTTAGTAGTGGAGTTCCCGAATAACCTGCCATAACATTCTGTTTTTTTTATTTCGAACGAAGGAGAGAAATCAGATTTCTTCTTCCTATCAAATAGCTATGCATCATACATCTCGGCAATAGCCAGCAATTTCTTTAAATCCTCTACTCTCTCCGGCTCTTCTTTTCGTTCATAGCTGTGAATAAGATTCCTGATGCATCGTATTAAAATTTCGATATCCGAAGCGATGCGAAAGTGATCCGGTTTTGGCTCAATATTGTTTTTCTTCAGGAAGAAATAACATTGATCATACGTTACTATCGCTCCATTATCATATGGGTCGATAAGCACTTCTTCTTTATCGCTGATGTAATTCAGCATAAAATGAATAGGCATATTCACTCCGAAAAAAGGCATATCCAACCTTCTCGCCAAAAACATAACCACCATGCTTAACGTGATAGGAAGTCCTCTTCTTCGGTTAATTACCTGATCCATAAAACAGTTTGCGGGATTGTGATAATCTTCAGTATCGCCACTAAAGTTTAAATCTTCGAATACAAATTTAATGAGCTGCTTCATTCTACGTCGATCATCCAAACGGTAACGGATGGTTGGCTCAACCATTTCAGCAAAGTGATCCAGCTTTTGGGAATAATCGACCCCTCTTAACGTCGGATTCCCAAACCGTGCCAGCATAAAAGTAGCATTCTCGAGGTGCTTTCTGTTTTTGATACCACTTTCCAGTAATTCATGGAAATCTGAACGTAGGGTTTCAAAGGTGAGCTGGTGAATAATTTCAATAACCCGTTTCTTTTCTTCCGGGTTTTTAATCTCTAAGCGGTATTCATCCAGAATAGGAACCGCATTTTCACCAAGCTCGTCGAATCTGCTTTTTACACTCTCCTGAATGAATGGATCGGGATCATCCATCAAAAGTAGCAATGATTGTATTTCAGCTTTACTTGTCATCATTTTTTCTCTTGCTCTTGCCAAGATATATATTCATTTCTTCAATTACAGTTTAAATATCCGCTAAAGAACGCCTTTGCATTATAAATACTATTTAATTAGTATCTGATATGTTAAAGTTTTTATTTCTCATAGTTACTGTATTTGCGGCTCAAGAGTTCCGGCTTAATGCTCAAGTCATCACTATTCCGTTAACAGAATTAAGCTACACAGATAATGTTTCTGCTGGGGTTCGTTCATTCAGAGACTCGCAATCTTTATCTCCCATAACTGGACAATACTTTAGTATTCAACCTTCGGTCTTTCCAAAGGGGCTCACAGGGTACAAATACTTGTCTGTGTATTCTTCTGAGGGAGATGGGTTTATTGACGTACTGGTAAAACCAGATAGGTTAGGAGACTCACTTCTCATTGATTTAAATAATGATAACGACCTGAGAAATGACGGCGGTCCCTTCTTCTTTCCTGCCAATCAGTATGAGTTTGTCTATGGTTTAACCTTTCCCGGAGAATATGAACGGAATTCCTATCGCTCACTTCTCAGATACCCAAGTTATACACTAACAGACTCATTAATTTTTAAGGTATTTTGGGAGGAAAATTTTGATAGCCTCGGAAACCTGAATGAGGAGAGAACTATTTACTGGCAGCGACATGACCCCAATTTCAAAGGAAAAAAAGGGACTTTTTACTACCTGGGAAGGAAAAATCTTAAAAAGGGTATGTTAAAATTTGGTGCTCTGAAAATTCTTATCGGACTACAAGACAGAAATGTAAATGGTTTGTTTAACGATGAAGGAGATTTAAAGGATAGAGGAAATAGAGGGGATAGATTATATATTGATCTTGATGGTGATAAAAAACTCAGTAGTCGAAATACTTCCGAATTTTTCTCTCTTACTGATACCATTCAGATTTATGATAAAGCATTCATAATTAAATCAGTTGATCCATTAGGAAATTGGATCCGGCTTGAGTCCATTCCCTTTTCAGGTTTAGATCGATTTATCACTCATTCATTACCAAAGCCTGACCAAACTCCCAATAATGTATTCTTTGGAAAATTAAATCCCGAGCTTTGGAATAAATCCTTTCAAACAATAGAAGGAAATACTTTCAACTTTAGTACCCAACGAAACTTTAAAATACTGATAAACTTTTGGGGAGAATGGTGCCAGCCATGCTACAAAGAAATGCCCTTGCTTGCCGAGCTGAATAAAACAAATTCTAAAGAAATCTCTATCGTCAGCTTTCTTCTCACCAGCAACCTGGAAAAAGCGAAAGAAGTCATACAGAAAGAGGAGATGAATTGGCCTCATATTTTAGTTGATGATAGTATCTCCAGTTGGTTTAATGTGAGTGGTTACCCTGCCAATTTCTTTATTCCATCTCCAGATGATCCCGTTGTCCAAACAATTGGCTTGGACACAGATTTCATTAAAACATACATACTGGACTGATTTACCGGCTTCAATTTGGCTAATTAATTCTTAGCTTCTGGTAAATCAAAATAGGACAACTATGAACATCAACGTTTCTTCTGAAATTGGTCACCTGAACGGAGTAATTGTACACACGCCCGGTCATGAAGTATCTCTTGTAAATCCGGAATTGAAAGATGAATTACTTTTCGATGACATCATTTTCGAGGAAGACGCCCGGGGTGAACATCTCGATATGCTGAAAGTATTCAAAGCTGCAATGCCGGATGATGGCAAGGTTCTCGAGATTGTGGATCTGTTTGCTGAAACGATCAAAAAAGAAGATGCCAGATCTTATTTCATTGAGCAGTTAATAAAAGAGTTTCCCGAAGAAAACCTTTCTGTTATTGAAGGAGAACTTAAGTCACTTGATCCAACAGAGCTTCTCACTTTTAGCACACAAGGTACTTTAAAGGGTTCTACCGAGTTCAATCTACACCCGTCCCCTAACCTGCTTTTTACCCGTGATTTGGCAGCTGTGGTTGGAGACAGCATTCTTGTATCACGAGCAGCAACAAAGGCCCGGCTACGGGAATCGTTGATGATGGAGACTTTAGTAACGTATCACCCTCTTTTTGAAAGTGTAAAAGATAATGCAATCCGGATTTCAGGACATCAATCCATTGAGGGTGGAGATGTTCTTGTCGAGTCCGAAAAATTGGTGCTTATAGGTATGAGCGAACGAACTTCTTTTACCGGTTTGATGAAAGCTGCTGAGGGGTTGCTTAACCATGGAGTAGAAACCGTACTCGCTGTGGATATACCAAAGCAACGCGCTTCCATGCATCTTGATACTATTTTCACTTTCTCAAGCTCAAACGAATGCATCGCCTTTCCTCCAGCAATCCTGGAACAACATGATAACGTGGTCGCTCTTCAAAAAAATGGAGATCATATTGTAGCTGATTCCCGGTCTTCCCTGAAGTCTGCCCTTAATGAATTTTCGGGTAAGGACTACACATTCATTAAGTGCGGTGGAGAGGACAGAACCAGTCAATTTAGAGAGCAATGGACCGATGGAGCCAATGTATTTGCCTTAGCGCCGGGAGTAATTGTAGGCTACGAACGAAATACGAAAACCTTCAACACGTTGGTTGATCACGGTTATTCTTATATGAATCAATTTGAGTTTATTGAAGAGTATGCCGGAAAACCTCTTGAGCTGAATGCTGAAAACAAAATAGCCGTTAGTTTTCAAGGACATGAATTATGCCGTGGCCGTGGAGGCGCCCGATGTATGACTATGCCTATTTCAAGAGAAGCTATAACTATTTAACAATCCCGAGTTGAGCCAAGAACCAAAAGAATCATTTTTTTATCCTGAGCCTGAAAGGAAGCCGGAACCTGAAGTATTCGTACCTAATAAGAAAAATAACCCGAATACGAAAACTATTCTTAAACACTTAGGACTTTTCTTTCTCACATTTATCTCGGTTTCTACGGTAAGTACTATCCTGGTCGGGTTGCCTTCAGAAACAGCATTCTGGGGATTTATCCCTACTTCAGAAGAGGGTTTTTTAAGAGGTATTTTGTTTGCCACTCTCTTACTTGCATTCCTGACGTTTCATGAATTTGGTCACTATTTTGCAGCCGTATATCATAAAGTCGAGGTTTCCCTTCCCTATTATATCCCACTTCCTGTTGGTATCGGAACTTTGGGTGCAGTCATTCGGATCAAAGAACAAATTCACGAAACCCGTAAACTATTTGATATTGGAGCAGCAGGTCCTGTTGCCGGTTTTATTGTTTCTCTGGTCGTTCTCTTCATTGGTTTTACGACCCTCCCGGATATCACATACCTGAATGAATTCGGTGATCATAATTATGTGATTGAATATTATAATGAAACCGGTGACTTTCCGGAAGATCCACAAGTTGAAGAAGGCTCTATGGTTATATTCTTTGGAGCGACTCCGTTATACAGTTTTTTCTCTTCCCTGTTTGATAACGCTCCCCCACTTTGGGAGATTCAGCATTATCCATTTCTTCTAGCCGGATGGTTTGGATTGTTTTTCACGGCTTTAAATCTGATGCCGGTTGGTCAACTGGATGGAGGACACATCCTCTATTCCCTGATTGGATATAAGAAACATAAAATTGTCGCCCGATTATTCTTTTCAGGAATAACAATTTTAGCCGGAATTGAAGCAATACCTTTACTGCATGATTATCTGTTATCAAAGAACTGGGACAATAACTTTGGTGTACTTTCCTGGCTTATCTGGATTGGAGTATTGTTCCTCATCATGCAAAAAGCATTTTATCGCGAACAATATTGGGTGGCATCCATGCTTCCGGCTTCGCTTATCGGATCTGCCTTTTATTTGTATTTGTTACGAGCAAGTTCAGAACCTGAATCTTCTCTAATATGGGTATTCTGGACGCTTTTCATCGCCTTTGTGGTGAAGGTAGAACACCCTCCCGTTTTGATAGAAAAACCGCTCACACCCACAAGAAAAGTGATTGGCTGGCTAAGTATGCTTATATTTGTACTTTGTATCAGCCTGAATCCATTATCCATTAAAACATTTGGTCCATGAAACGAATTCTTATAGCTCTGTTAGTAATTGGAGCTACCGCCTGTTCTCAACAAGAAGGACAAGCTCCACAAAATTTAGCAACACAAATCGATGCCCTCATAGAGAAGGACATGTATGTTGATGCCTTGAATACCCTGGAGGGACTAGAAGCCTCTGAAGATGTGGCTACGCTTAAAGAGAAGGTTCACCTTAATTATGGCCTTTATCTTGAGTATCGTGACTCTAACACAACGAATATGCGGGATAAGATGAACGGAGCCCTCGCACAATATGTCGAGGTGCTGAAGCTCAATCCTGATAACGAAAAAGCCATTAGTGAAATTGAGCAGATTTTAGGAATTTACTCCACCTTCCCTGATCGCAGCCCGGACGAATCTATTATTCAGGAACTTCAGGCACTTGGCTTCGAGGTCTAACAACCTAAAAGTATTCTTTCAGTCATCCTGAGGATACTTCCGAAGGATCTTGATGGTTACTCACCAGGATTCTTCGCTTTCGCTCAGAAAGACTCTTTATAACATGTCAGAAAAAACAAACACACCGACCATCCAGAACCGTAAGGCTTACCACGACTATTCCATTGAGGAAACGTATGAGGCAGGGATTGCACTTCAGGGTACTGAGGTAAAATCTATCCGGGAGGGGAAGGCAAGCTTTACTGATGCCTTCGCTTTTATTCAGGGTGAGGAAGTGTTTCTAAGAGAGTTGTATATCAAACCCTATGAGCATGGTTCTTATTATAATCATGAGCCTCGCAGACCACGAAAGCTGTTACTCAACAAAAAAGAAATTCGGGAATTAGATAAAGCCGTTGCTCAGAAAGGAAATACGATTATTCCGCTCAAAATCTATTTTAAAAAAGGCTATGCCAAAGTGTTGATAGGAGTGGCAAAAGGTAAGAAGCAATACGATAAGAGAGACAGCATTAAAGAGAAAGATGTGAAGCGGCAACTCGACCGCAACGTGAAAGGGAGTTATAAGGTTAATTTGTAGTACAACAAAACCCCGACCTTTTGGGACGGGGTTTTCATATTATAGCAGGAAAGCCTATAAGCCGAATTTTGTTCCTCCGGCCGAAGCCGGAATCGGTAATCATTTATCTGGTGCACTCCACCCGGTGGCGTCACGACAAGCGGCGCATACCACCTACATGAGCTTGCACCCCGCGAGGTTTACCTAGCTCCCGACTTCGCAGTACGGGACGGTGAGCTCTTACCTCACCTTTTCACCCTTACTCAGCACATAAACATATGTGCTGAGCGGTTTATTTTCTGTTGCACTCTCTATCCCGGCAAGGTCGCCCCGGCCGGGCCTCAACTTCGCCCGAAGGATCGTTGAGCACGGTACTTGTTGGTGTCCGGACTTTCCTCCCCGCACATAACTTTCAATTTTCAATACTATCTGAGAGCCTTTCCTTTAATCTTCTCAAACCTTGTCCATGATGCTTGAGTTTCCTTTCTCTTTGCATCGCATCTTTTTGACTTTTAAATCCTTCAAAATAAACAAGATCATATGGTCGATCGGACTTGGTAGATTTTTACCTCACCCTTTTTATGTTACTCTAACCTTCTTTTTAGATTAGATGTGTATCCAACATAAAACTTCTTTGTCTTCTTACTCTGTAAGAGATAAACGTAATAAAACATAGCAAAGAACTTTGAAAGTTATGTGCGGGGCGATTACCCGGCTTTCCTGGTATCAAAGGTACGGTTTTTAAGAGTAATATCCCTGTCTCCCTTTGGAGGGAGACAGAAATCGCACTTGTGGGATTTCAGAGGGAGGACTGTTATGGCATAAAGTATCGACCCACTCCTGTCCTCTCCCTGAGCCAAAACGAGTTTTGACTCTGTCCCTCCCCAAGGAGGGACACAACAAAAAAAGGGAGCCCTTATCGGAACTCCCTTTTTAAAATAGGTGCTGATCACCTGAATATTAAATCGTTAACTGCTCTTTAGCTGTATCAAAAAAGGATTGATCAACTACAATACGACCGCTGTTCTCATCAAAAATGATTTTATTCATACGGCGGACTTCAACTTGTGTTTGCGGAGGAAGCGCCATTCCCAATGCTGCTCCACGGTCCATCGCTACTACTGCGATGCCATTGTTCAGTCCGTTTCGAAGTCGGTTGTAGTTACGCATGTAGCGCTCATCAATACCTTTTTCTACATCCTTTCTTTTCTTGACGAGCACCTCTTCCTCATCTTCCGTAGACTGCATTACCTTATCGAGACTGTTCTGCTTTTGCTCATATAAAGCTTTGGTTTGAGAAAGATCTTCTTTAGCCGCTTCAAGCTCCGGGCCAATTTCTTCTTTTCGCTTCTCTACTTCCTCAATACGGGATTTAGCGTTTTCAATCACCTGCTTCTGAGCTTCAATCTCTTTGGTTAGTGCATCATACTCTCGGTTGTTTCGCACTGCAAGTTGTTGATCTTCGTACTTACTCACTTTCTCTTCAGAACTCTGAATTTCCAGTTTGAGATTATCGTACTCAACGGTAAGGTCCGTCTCTTCTTTTTCTAGTTTAGCTAGTTTAGCCTCGCCCCGGGCAATATCTGTTTCAATGTCCAGAATTTCTTCCGGCAAATCTCCCCTGAGCTGCTTAATCTCATCGATTCGGCTATCGATGTATTGTAAATTTGCTAGTTGTTGTAATACTTCTTTCATGGATGGCTTGGTCAACTTGGATGAATGGGTTGAGGTTCAATTTCAGACACGTAAATTTTCATTGGGTTTGTAACCGTTTGGGTAACGGAGACATTGATTTCTTCAAATGCATCGGCAAGTTCGTTCTTCAAGGCTTCGGCGATTGGGAACTCACTTTCGTAGTGACCTACATCAACGAGTAGGAAATCTTCTTTTTCGGTGAAGTAGTCGTGATACTTGATATCTGCAGTTACGAAGGCCTGAGCTCCTGCTGCGATTGCAGATTTCTTTAATGAGATTCCTGATCCTCCACAAACTGCTACCCGTTCAATTCTATCTACATCTCCTGAGTAGCGTACGGAGCGTACATTCAATGCCTTTGAAACAAGATGAAGAAATTCGTTCTTACCAACTCCACCTTCAGGGTATTCTCCAACAACTCCCATTCCAAAATTCTGTGAAGTAGAAGCAAGTTGTGTTACTTGGAATGATCCTGCTTTAAGTAACCCTTCCTTTTTTAATCCGGCGCGGAGAGCAGCAACATGATGCTTATCAATAATAGCTTCGAAGCATTTCAGCCCATGTTGGCGGTTTTCTACTTCAAAATAATGTGCTTCCTCTGCTGAATAATAATTCAGGATTTTAAGGACTGCTTCTGCGTCTTCTTCATCAGTAACCAACCTTATTTTTCTACTGATATCATAGCTTTTATCCAGAAACCGAAGATTATCAAGTCCAAGGATATTTGCCAGTACAAACGAAACACCATCAAGTGCTGCGTCAAGATTGGTATGCGCTACTAATAATCCAATATCATTTTTTATCAATTTATAAATGATTCGGCCTTGCTCATTGGTTGGATTGATGGATCCGATTTTATTGAAAATAAGCGGATGGTGAGCTACGATGAGTTCGCAATCTTTATTGATTGCTTCAGCAACCACTTCATCAGTTACATCAAGACAGGTGAGAATAGAAGTTACTTCTGTATCCGGGTCTCCTACAAGTAATCCAACATTGTCGTAGTCCAATTTGATATTTGGGGGAGCCCATTGATTCAAAAAGGTGGTGATATGTCGGATTCTGGTTGCCACTTATCTTACCCTTTCAAAATTTGGTTTCGATAAATAGCCCGACAAAGGATGTATGGTAGAATAGAAGTTCAGTATCAACTGGTAGTATAATTTTACGTCTTCTTTGAGCTCCCAAAAATAAGGCTTATTCGTGAATTATAAAAGGCTATCTTTATGTTAATAACTTAAAATTAACCCTGAAATCGACTTTTTTCTATGTCTGAGAATTCAATTCCTGAAAATCTCACTGAAATTAAGAACAGAATTCGTCTGGTTTGCGAAAAATCCGGACGAAATCCAGATGATGTAACTCTCATTGCAGTGAGCAAAACCAAGCCCAATGACGCAATTATTGATGCCTGTGTCTCAGGACAACTTCACTTTGGCGAGAACCGAATGCAGGAATTGCAAGACAAGATGGAGAGCATTGAGCTGCCTGGTATCCAATGGCATATGATCGGAACGATGCAATCAAACAAAATTAAATATATCGCTGATCGTGTAGACTGGATCCACTCTGTTTCCAAAACTAAATATCTGGATGAGATCGAGAAAAGAGCTACTTCTGCTAATCGGACTATCAATGTTCTTATTCAGGTGAATATTAGTGGCGAAGACCAGAAAAGCGGATGCGAAATTGATGAATTAGCTGGAATACTTGAACACGCCAGAGATCTGTCTCATATCAAAATCTGTGGCTTAATGGGGATGGCTACTTTTACAGATAACCCTGAAGATGTCCGAAGCGAATTTGCTTTACTTCGTTCAACTCTTGAAAGACACGAACACTTTAACGGTAACAACATTGAGCTTAAAGAACTGTCTATGGGTATGAGCGGAGATTTTGAAGTCGCAATTGAAGAAGGTTCTACCATGGTTCGGGTAGGTAGTGCTATTTTCGGAGCGCGAAACTATGGTTGATTTATTGCGTAAGGAACCCCACTTTAGCTAACAACCTTAAAATTTTTGGGCATTATGTTATTTGGTATCCCCTGGTTTGGAATAATTCCTATAGTAGCCATTATTGGCGGACTTGTGTACGCCTTCAAAGAAAAAGAACTAGCTCTTGAAGAAAAGCGTCTTACAAGTGCGAAAGAATCTCATGAATTGAGAAAAATGATTTTAAATCTTAAATCCAGAATCGAGAATCTGGAATCCATTGTCACTGAGACTGCATCTGAGACAGAAAAAGCAGATATTTCTCTTGATGAAATTGAGATTAAAAATGATCTTAATGAGAATGAAATAAATAACAGGTCTAAAGTAAGAGGCTAATTAGATGCAAGAAGAAGAATTTATTGTAGCACTCGTTGGGATTATTTTTGGAATCGGATTAGCTGGTTTCTTTTTACACAATGTGTTCAGCCTTATCAAAACCTGGATAAACAGAAAAAGTGGCTCCTCATCAGGAGATATTAATCCACAATTTTTTAAAGCTTTGGGGGAATTCAAAAAATCAACCGAACGACGTATTGCTAATCTGGAAGCTATCGTTTCTGAATTAGAAGAAGAGAAGATCAGAATCCCAGAGTCAGCTGACTCAAATGCTGAAATAACTATAGAAGATCAGGAAGTTCGGGCTGAAGCAAAAAAAGAGGATAACAGCAATCTAAGGAACATGTTAAATGAATAAGTGTTACTTTAATTAAGCATTTTTGACTATTTAAAGGCACTTAATTATGAAACTCACACCATTAGAAATTAAGCAACAACAATTTGAGAAATCCTTACGAGGATATGATGTTGCAGATGTACAGGCTTTTCTTACGCTGGTATCCAATGAATACGAGCACCTGCTTACCAAAAACAAAGAACTTGAAGAGCAAATCGAAAAATTAAGTGATCGTGTGCGCCATTATGAGCGGGTAGAAGAAGCGCTGCACGAAACTCTGCAAACTACGAAGGAGTCGGTTGCTCAAAAAATGGATAATGCTCGTCTTGAGGCCAAGAACACTACCGACAAGGCTCAAATGGAGGCTGAAGCTATAATTACAGAGGCTAATCAACAAAGAAACCAAATCAGACAAAGCATACTGCGACTTATTGACCGCAGAGATGAAATTATTTCAGGTATCTCCTCCTATCTCGAAAATGCTAAAAGTTCTGTAGATAAATTTTCGAAAGATGAAATGTCGATCTTCACGCTTCCGGTAGATGAAAAACCTCAGCCTGATGTTCAGGAAATAGATATGACTGAAGAAAGCGAAGAAGAACAGGAAGAAAAAAATGGCTCTCGTTTTGCTCTTGATGAAGAACTACTTGGCGAAGAACCAGAAGAAACTTCTGATGACGATGATGAGGAAGAAGATGATAATGCTTTTCCTCCCGGAACCGATCGGTTAAACGACATCCTTGATGAGATCGACTAAAAAAGGCTATCTTTGGTCTTAACTAATATATTCTTTCAATTATGGCTTTTGATACTGTAGAAGAATTTCGTGCTAAACGGGATGAAGCGGTCAAATTCATTACCAGCGAAACTAATTTTCAACCTGAGTACCTACTTATTCTGGGTACTGGCTTAGGACAACTTGCTGATGAGATAGAAGCAGAACATATAATCTCATACGATAAGATTCCTCATTTTCCGGTTTCAACTGTTGAAAGTCATGCTGGTAGATTAATTTTTGGTGAACTTGGTGGTAAATCTGTAGTAGCCATGCAAGGTCGTTTTCATTATTACGAAGGCTATTCCATGCAACAAATTGCATTTCCAGTTAGAGTCGCTAAAGCATTGGGTGTCCAAACATTGATGGTTAGCAATGCCTGTGGAGGACTAAATCCTAATTTCAGCCGTGGAGATGTGATGATTATCAATGATCATATTAATTTTTTGGGCGATAATCCACTTATCGGCCCTAATGACGATGAGCTCGGTCCCAGATTTCCGGATATGAGTGAGCCTTATACTGAACGTCTGATTGAGACTGCTGAAAATGTAGCCCTCGATCATGCCATCAAATTACATAAAGGTGTATATCTTGCAGTCTCCGGTCCAACTCTGGAAACAAAAGCTGAGTACCGTTATATGCGCCAATTAGGTGCTGATGTTGTAGGTATGAGTACCGTTCCTGAAGTAATTGCGGCTGTACATATGGGGCTTGATGTATTGGGAATTTCCGTTATTACTGACGAATGCTTTCCGGATGCTCTTGAACCTGTTAGTATTGAAGATGTTTTGGAAGCAGCTGCGATGGCAGAACCTAAACTTACCCAGATAGTAGTAGGCGTTTTGGAAAAATTATAGACTTATTTATCCACAAAAAGCGTTATTTTTCCACGTACTATTGCAATCGATAATTGAATTTCGTTTCTATAGTAAACCATTAACCATCGATAATTGTCATATATGCACCAAGATGGAAATAGCGATGAGCTTTGGGATGAACACAAATGGGAAGCTCATTTAAATGAAGTCGAAAAGAAGAGTGATCAACTTCGAAAATTTATCTCATCTGATCCAAAGGGAAACATACCTCGCTGGATAACTCTCCTGGAGGAAAGTTTAAGTGAAGATGATGCTTTTGAGGCTTATGTGGAAGAAGAACTTCTTCTTGATGAAGCCTACTTTCCTGAAGATGAGGATTGGGATGATGAAGATGATTTTGATGATGACGAAGACTTTCTATTCGGATATGATGATGACCTCTCTGATCTGGATGAAGTTGAAGATTTTGATTCCGGAGAAGAATGGAAATCATTAAGTGAGGACTTCGCTGATTCTGACTATGGTTCTTTAGATAACCTCCTTATCTATAACGAGGCAAAGCAGCTTGCTGTAGATGTATTAAAATGGGCCGAAGAAGTACCACCTAAAGCACAAACCAAAACGTTTCAGGAATTTGTTGGAGAGGCTCTTAAGATCGGAGCAAAGTTAGCCGGTGGGTATTCCTTTGGTTTTGAAACGGAATATTTAGGTGCAAATATCGCGTACACTAAAAAAGCTTTAAAATGTGCGAATATCTGTCTGGGTCATTTTCAGACTCTTAAGACCAAAAAATTACTTACTAAGTCTCAGTATCAGGAATTTCATGGACGATTCTTCGAGCTTAGAAACGATATTGGTGTATACGTACAGGAATTAAGAGATCGATTCAACTTTCGAATTGACTGATCAGAAACTTACTCGTCAGCGTAAATAGCTACCACTTTATTTCCATCTGAATCTGCGGAAGCTCTGAACATAGATCCGGTATTTGTCTCCATCGAGATATTTCCATCTTTATCTACAGCTATAAAACCAGCTTCAAAGGGGTTTAGTACTTCGTTTACAAGGTAATCCATTGAGTCATCGAGGCTTGCTTCTTTAAATCGCATATAGCTTGCAAGAGTGTGGGCAGAAACATTTAACATAATACGCTCTCCCCACCCGGTTGCAGAAACTGCTACCAAATCATCCGCATAAGTTCCTGATCCAATAATTGGCACATCACCTACACGACCAAATTTCTTGTTGGTCATTCCTCCTGTAGACGTACCCGCAACTAAATTTCCATCTTTATCAAGTGCCACACACCCTACAGTTCCAAACTTCCAACTATTATCTTTAGAGTCTTCATTAAGCATCCCTTCACCAGCATTTCTTCTTTTCCAGGCTTCATATTTTTGTTCTACTTTAAAGTATTCAGGATCAACACGCTCTACTGTTGTCTGATCTGCAAACTCTTCTGCGCCGTCTCCAGCAAAGAATACATGGTTTGACTCTTCCATCACTTTTCTGGCGAGGGAAATTGGATTCTTTACCGTTGTTACTCCCGTGATTGCTCCAGCGTTCATTTGACTACCATCCATGATTGCTGCATCTAATTCATTCTTACCTTCGCTGGTAAAAACAGCCCCTCTACCGGCATTAAAAAGCTCGTTATTCTCCAGATAATTAATTGTTTGCTCAACCGCATCTAGCGAAGATCCGCCCTCTTCCAGAATCTTAGTTCCAATGCTTAATGCTTTTGCCAAAGCTTCTTCATACTGCTTAGTTCTTTCTTCAGAAGCATCTACCGGATAATTTCCAGCACCTCCATGTAAAGCTATTGCCCATTCTTTGGGTTCATTCTTAATCTGCTCATTATCTGTGCTTACAAATCCAAGGGACAGGACAAGTAATAAAATTATTGAAGGAATATATACGCGATTCATAGTAGTCTTAATTTTTGATCTTAATGCTTAAACTACAAAATACCATGTATAAAAAAAGGGACGTCAATGCGTCCCTTTTCTTCTCTTGATGATGGGATAGTTATGATTGTACAACCTGTACATTCATGATAAGTTTTACGGTATCACCTACTACTACGCTACCTGCTTCAGTAACTGCACTCCAGGTTAAACCAAATTCTTTTCTGTTGATTTCTCCGGAGATTTCGAATCCAGCTTTTGTTTGTCCGTATGGATCCTCAACAGTTCCACCGTGTTCTACATTCAAAGTAACTTCTTTCGTAACGTCTTTAATAGTGAGATGACCAGTTAATTTATAAGTGCTGTCACCAGTCTTCTCGAAAGAGGTAGAGTCAAAAGTAAGTTTCGGGAAATTCTCTGCATCAAAAAAGTCTGCTGACTTAAGATGATTGTCACGATCTTCTACACCTGTTAATATGCTTGCGATGTCGGCATTGAATTTAACATCAGCACCTTCAAAATTTCCATCTTCTGTTTCCAGTGTAGCATCAAACTCAGTAAACTTTCCTGTTACAGTTGAGATTACAAGATGCTTAACCTTGAATTCAATCTCAGAGTGAGTTGGGTCAATTTTCCATAACGTTTTTGTTGCAGTTTCCATAGGTAATAATATTTAGTTAATATGAAATAGTTTAATATTAAACTAAATATATCCATTGATTCGTTCCCAACATAATCGATAAAAATTATTCGCTTGATAAGGGAATGCCTATTAGCAAAAAAGCCACCTCAGAATGAAGTGGCTTTTGTACGCCCGGGAGGGTTCGAACCCCCAACCCCCAGAGCCGAAATCTGGTACTCTATCCAGTTGAGCTACGGGCGCATTTATTAATATGTCTCTTATTCAAGAGGGCAACAAATATAAGGAACGCTTCACTCATACGCATCCGAAATTATATCTGATTTATTGCCGTTCATTATATAAATGCCGAACTTTGAGCGTTAAATCAGAGAGTTTATTATGAGTACTGTTTTAGTAACTACCCTATTAGCAATTACATTAGTTGGAATCGGTTTTGCGGGAATAGCTGTAAAAATTCTACTAAAAAAGAATGGAGAATTTTCAGGCACCTGTGCAAGCAATAGTCCTTTTTTAAACAAAGAAGGAGAAGCTTGCAGCTTCTGTGGCGCTTTACCTGACGAGAAGTGTAAAAGTGATGATCAAAAGAAACAAGAAGGAGAATTCAGTCCTTTTGTGGCCTGAACATTAGCGAGCAAAGCGAAGCTATCCCTGCATTTCAAGCTTGGTTAACCTGAGATTGTTTCGTTGTATACATTCCTTGCAATCACCGACTTAATTTCTAATGTATTCTTCGAAACCGGGAGTGGTATAAACTTCCCATTCATCCTGATCATTGGTAAAGACTAAATAGCCGTCCAGTTCAGGTTTACTTTCCAGAAATACTTTACAGTCTTCCAGACCCTTCACCATACAAACCGTTGCATAGGCGTCGGCATCCATCACATTATTTGTAATAATTGATGCACTTAGTAAGCGATTTAATGCCGGCGAACCCGTGTGTGGATCTATGGTATGTGAGTATTTTGTACCTGTTTCTTCGTCCACCCAGTATTTGCGATAGTTTCCTGAAGTTGCGAGTCCTGCGTCTTTTAATTCCAGAATAAACTGGAAACGGTCTTCTCTGTCAATTTCATTCTGGGGTTTATCCACGCCTATAGCCCAGATACTTCCTTTATCATTCTGCCCTCGAGTTCTGACTTCCCCACCTACTTCTACCATGTAGCTTTCAATTCCTTGAGACTCCAGATACTCTGCAATTACGTCTACAGTATAGCCTTGAGCAAGCGCGTTAAAGTCGAGTGAAAAACCTTCCGGAATCATCACTTTATTTCCGTCGATCTTGATGTTTTCAAATCCAGTTTTTGATTTTACTTCTTCAATCATTTCCGTATCTACATCTCCCCGCACTTCTTCAAACCCAAACCCCCAGATTGCTACCAGGGGACCCACTGTTGGATCAAAATCCCCCTCTGTTTCTTCTGCAATTTCAATAGATCTATTCAGCACCTCAAGAAATCTTTCATCTACTTCAACCCATACACCACCCTTATTCACCTCAGAAATCAATGAAGTCGGAACATAGGTACTCATAGATTGATCGATTTCCTGAAAGATGACTTCTATTTCCTCTGCAAAGTTCTGATTCTTTGCTGTCATGTACTTGATTTGATAGGTTGAGCCCTGAGCATAGCCGGCATTCTCAATTAGTCTGGGCTCTTTTTCTTTAACACAGGTAGTTAACAGAAGTAATGAAATGATAAGTATAGCTGCTAGTCTCATGTCCGTAAAATAAAAAACCCCACTCAAAAATGAGCGGGGTTAGTTTCTTTATCCTCCAAAGTCATCGAAGGAAACGTTCTCTTCTGGAACGCCCCATTCGTCGCACATTTTCAGTACGGCCTGGTTCATGAGCGGAGGTCCACAGAAATAGAATTCAATTTCTTCCGGTTCCGGATGATTAACCAGATATTGATCTATCACTGCCTGGTGAACGAATCCAAGGAATCCATCACCTTCTTCATCCTGCATGTCTTTCTTTTCAACCCAGTTGTCTTCTTCAAGAGGCTCGGAAAGCACTACATAAAATTTGAAGTTGTCGAACTTATCTTCAAGTTGCTTGAAGTGATCAAGGTAGAATAATTCACGCTTAGAACGGCCACCATACCAGTATGTTACTTTACGTCCGGTTTCCAGGGTCTTAAACAGGTGATATAAGTGAGAACGCATTGGGGCCATTCCTGCACCACCACCGATATACAACATCTCACTTTCTGACTCTTCATTAATGAAGAACTCACCGTAAGGACCTGAAATAATTACTTTATCACCAGGTTTTTGAGCGAAGATATAAGAAGAAGCAATACCAGGATTTACATCCATCCACTTATTCTTATCCCGATCCCATGGCGGAGTAGCGATACGTACATTCAACATAATGCGTCGTCCTTCTGCAGGATAACTAGCCATTGAATATGCGCGTTCTACCGTCTCATCATTTTTCATCTTGAGATCCCAAAGACCGAATTTATCCCACTCAAGCTGGAATTTTTCCGGTTCACCAGGGTGCTCTTCTGGATGAGCAGTAATATCAATGTCTTTATAGTCTATTTCACAAGGAGGAATTTCAATCTGAATATAACCTCCAGCTTCGTAGTCCATATCTTCCGGAATCTCAACAATAAACTCTTTAATAAATGAAGCTACGTTGTAGTTAGAAACTACTTTCGCTTCCCACTTCTTAATTCCGAATACTTCTTCAGGAATGGAGATATCCATATCCTGTTTCACTTTAACCTGACAACCTAGTCTCCAGTCGTCTGCCTGTTCTTTTCTTGTAAAGTGAGGTTTTTCAGTCGGTAGAATTTCTCCACCTCCTTCATGTACCTGGCATTTACACTGAACACAGGTTCCACCTCCACCACAAGCTGATGGTAGAAAGATTTTATTATCGCCAAGCGTACTTAGAATAGTTCCGCCTGATTCTACTTCAATTTCTTTTTCTCCATTGATGCGGATTTTAACCGGACCTGAAGGTGCTAAAACAGCTTTCGCACTCAGAAGTAGTGATACTAGTAGAATAATCACCAAAAAGAAGACGACTACACTAGAAATTATAACGGTTGATGTTGCAGCAAATATCATGATGTATAACTCTTCCTGATAAGATTATAACTTAATACCCATAAACGACATGAAGGCAATACCCATCAAGCCGGTTACGATAAATGTAATTCCGAGACCTTTAAGTGGAGCAGGTACATCAGAATATTGAATTTTTTCACGTATGGCAGCGATAGCTACAATGGCTAAAAACCAACCAATTCCACTTCCGAAACCAAATACCGTTGCTTCGGTAATGTTTGCATAATTACGCTCTTGCATGAATAATGATCCACCCAAAATGGCACAGTTTACCGCAATCAGTGGAAGGAAAATACCGAGAGCTCCATATAATGCCGGGGCGAATTTCTCAACCGCCATTTCTACTAACTGTACCATAGATGCAATTACAGCTATGAATAAAATGAAAGACAGAAAGCTTAAATCAACCTCAGCAAATTCAGGGCTTATCCATGATAGAGCCCCTTCTTGTAATACAAAATTTTGAAGCAGGTAGTTTGCCGGTACCGTAACTGTGAGTACAAAAATTACTGCCAGTCCTAGTCCCACACCTGTGGTTACTTTTTTCGATACCGCAAGATAAGAACACATGCCTAAGAAGTAGGCAAAGATCATGTTCTCAACGAAAATTGCTTTTACAAAAATGTTAATGAGTTCTTGCATTGTTTAGTCCTCAATCAATTTAGTGTTACGAGAACGCTGTACCCAAATAATGATACCTACCGTAATCAACGCCATTGGTGGAAGTAACATGAATCCGTTATTACTGTAAAAGCCACCGTTTGCAATGTACCAGCTATCAGGGATAACCTGATATCCAAATAAGGTTCCTGACCCAAGTAGCTCTCTAAAGAAAGAAACCGCCAGCAAGATCCACGCATACCCAAAAGCATTACCAATACCATCTAAAAAGGATTTCCAAACTCCATTACCGAGTGCAAATGCCTCAAGCCGCCCCATGATAATACAGTTGGTGATAATCAATCCTACGAATACTGAAAGCTCTTTGGAAACATCATAAGCAAAAGCTTTTAGTACCTGATCTACCAGTGCTACCAGAGACGCTACTACTACCAACTGGACGATAATTCTGATTCGATTTGGGATCAGGTTTCTCATCAGAGAGACAATCACGTTTCCGGCTGCCATTACAAAAAGTACTGAAACGGACATTACTAACGCCGGATATAGTTTTACAGTAATTGCCAAAGCCGAGCAAATACCCAGTACCTGCACGGTAATCGGGTTATCATCGTTCATTGGATCGCTGAGGAGCTTTCTGTTCTTTTTACTGAACAATGGCTCTTTAGGAACTTTGTCTATCAGCTCCTCTTTTGTTGATTCTTTTTCTAAAACTTCTGCCATGTGTTTTTAATTAAATTTTGCAGCGTTTGTAGGATTAAAGTTCTGAACCGGATGTGGTTTGAGAACGTAAATACTCTTTTAAAAATGGAATATAAGCCTGAAGGTTTTCAGAGATCATAGCTTCGACACCTTCTGAGGTAATGGTTCCCCCACTAATTCCGTCTACTTCATTGTATTCTTCAGCATCACCTTTACGGACGTCAATACCTACCAACTCACCGTTTTCGTCCAGCACTTCTTTTCCTTTAAATTGCTCAGTGAATATTGGGTACTTGATTTCAGCTCCTAAACCCGGAGTTTCTGCTTTATGATCAAAAACAGCTCCATAAATGGTACTTAGATCCTGCTCTAAAGAGATATATCCCCAGATTGGTCCCCAAAGTCCTTGTCCCCTTAGTGGGATAATGAAATAGGTATTACCATCTTTGTTTGCGATGTATAGAGGAGCATCTCTTTCATCAACAGGCTTTCTAATCTCCTTTGCCATATCAATTGCAAAAGCATCAATTCCCTCTTTAAGCTGGTCATCGTTAACAACAAGTGCTTGTGTTACATATTCAGGGTACAGGTCTTCTGCTTCAGCACGAGTACCTTCAATTTCGATTGAGCTGAGGATATTCTGCTTTTTTTCCTGCTCCACATTTTTGTCCTGCGCCGGCTTTAGTGAAGTTGCTGCCGAAGAAAGTGCTACTGCTACAACTACTACCATAATAGCTGCGAACATAAATGTATAGCTGTTCTTATTTACATCCATCGTTATGCTCCTGCTGTTTTAAGTTCTAATCTCTTTTGTCGCTTCTTAATATTCGCTTCCACTACATAATGATCGATCAATGGAGCCATAGTATTCATAAAGAGAATGGCCAGCATGATGCCTTCAGGATATGCCGGATTAAATACCCGAATCATGATTGCGAATAGCCCGATCAGGAATCCATAAATATATTTTCCTCGTTCTGTCTGAGAACCTGAAACCGGATCGGTTGCCATAAATACAATTCCAAAAGCAAATCCACCAAAAATAAGTTGCTGCCAGAAGGGAACTGCCATGAATGCTTGTTGTTCTGGTGAAATTGCATAAGGTGCTACCAGATTGAAAATGATACCCATTGTCGCTCCACCAAGTACACCACTTAGTATAATCTTCCAGCTTCCAATACCGGTGAAAATTAAAAGACCTGCACCTGCTATAATTAGCAGTGTTGAAGTTTCACCAACTGAGCCGGGAATCAATCCTAGAAATGCTTCTAAAGCTGAATAGGAAGTAGCCCCTGTAGTAGCAAGATCACCAAGAATAGTTGCTCCTGAAAATCCGTCCACAACCATCTGACCATCAGCGGTCGAAGTGTTGATCCAAACTTTGTCACCAGACATCCAGGTTGGGTATGCAAAGAATGCAAATGCACGCGCAAGAAGTGCCGGGTTAAAGATGTTCATTCCCGTTCCACCGAATACCTCTTTTCCAATTACAACGGCAAAAACCACAGATAATGCTAACATCCAAAGTGGTAGATCGACCGGCATGATAAGGGGAATTAACATCCCTGTTACCAGATACCCTTCCTCAATTTGATGTCCTTTTAATACACAGAAAAGGAATTCTATTCCTAATCCGACTCCATAGGAAACAATTACCATAGGAAGAACTTTAATCGCACCAAACAGGAATTGATCAAAGAAAGTTACATCCATGCCAAGGGCATTGTAATGATGATAACCTACGTTCCACATTCCAAACAACAAACATGGAATAAGGGCGGTGATTACTGTGTTCATTGTTCTTTTAAGATCAATACCATCACGGATATGTGCACCGCTATGAGTAGTGTGACCCGGCACAAAAAGGAAAGTGTATAAACCATCATACACCGGCCACAATTTTTCAAGCTTTGCGCCTTCCTCAAAGTTTGGCTTGATCTTATCTTCTACAAAATTATGTAATGCTTTCATTAGTTACTTTCGGCTTAATTTATTCACTAACCAACTTCTTCTTTCATCAGGGCGAGTCCTTTTCGAACTGTTTCCTGAACCGGAATTTTTGATGTGCAAACTACTTCACACAAAGCAAAATCTTCTTCTACAACCTCGTAAATACCAAGGTTTTCCATTCGCTCGATATCTTCCGTCATAATTGCCTTAATCAATTGTACCGGGTAAATATCAAAAGGAAATACTTCTTCATACTGGCCTGTTACCACAAATGCGCGTCGCTCACCGTGAAGGTTCGTATCCAGGTCATATTTAGGATTTCCAATCTGTCTTTGAAACCATGAAGGAAGTGCTCTTGAAATACTGAACTTATCCGGTTTTGGAATAAGCCAGCCAAACATTTCAGGCTCCAAGCCTTCTTCAATTACCGTAATCTGACGGTCATATGTTCCCAGATAGCCATCCGCTTCGATCTTAGTGCCTGTAAGCACATTTCCGGAAATAATGCGATTTGTTTTGTCAGAAGTATTCCCTTCAACAAAATTCTTAACCGCTGCACCCAAAATGGTTGCGTGATATTTTCTTTCCTTAACCTCGGAACCGGTAATGGCAATGTTGATACGGGCATCAAATTTTCCTTCAAGAAAAAGGCGACCTATAATTACTACATGCTCCGGATTAATCGTCCAAACCGTTTCACCTTTATTGATTGGATCAAGCTGTGCAATTTGAACGCCGACTAGTCCAGCGGGGTGTGGACCATCGTACTTGGTAACCTTAACCCCTTTAACACTGGAAAGAACTCTACCTACAGGTTTAGAAGCGTTTAATCCAAGATGAACTTGTCCTGACGTGAGTTTAGCCAGTGCATTAACTCCAGTCTGGAATTCTTTTTCATTTCCATCCAACAAGACACCTAAATCAGGCGCTAACGGAGCGGAATCAAATCCTGAGATGAAAATTGCTTTTGGAGTCTTTGAGGTCTCAGCTAGAATATTGTAAGGACGTTGCTTTAGGAAAGTCCAGCAACCTGAGGCTGCCATCTTTTCTACAATCTGCTCTCTTTCAAGAGAAACCGGATCAGCTTTTCCAAAATCCTCAAATTCGTTCTTTTTATCAGCTAAAACACGAACTTCGAGAATTTTACGCTTTGCCCCACGAACAACTTGTGCAACTTCACCGCTTACCGGAGAAGTAAATTTAACTGAGTCGTCGTCCTTATTAAATAACAATGGAGTTCCGGCTTTAACCTCGTCACCTTCCTTTACAGAAAGCTTGAAGCGAACCCCTTTAAAATCGGTTGGTTTTATAGCTACGGTTTCAACCGAAACGGGAGCAGCAAATTCTGCATCAGCTTCCCCCACTAGGTTTATATCAACACCGCGCTTAATCTTTATAACGTCTGACATTTATAATTCAGAAATCGATTATTAGGTTTAGGTATGAATCAGCCGTTCTAACAACGAACGGAAACAAATAATTCAAAGGTTATAAAGATACTAATTTTTTAAGGTGATTTCGTAACGATTTCACCGAAAAACATTAAAACGAGTTAAGCCGAAACCAAAAGCGCTTTTCTGTAATGATAGAGGTTTCAGTAACCCTATATCGCCTATTATTTTAGAATCATTCTACCTAAAGAATCAGCATTCCATCCCCAAAAGAATAGAATCTGTATTTTTGGGAAATTGCGTGTTGATAAAGACGATGCATCTCTTCAAAACCCATGAAGGCTGAGACCAACATGAGCAAGGTACTCTTTGGGAGATGAAAGTTAGTGATGAGTGAATCTACTGCTTTAAATTTATATCCCGGTGTGATAAAAATATCGGTATCGCCATTTCCAGCTCTAAACTTTTTTGACTGATTAGAAATCGACTCGAGTACGCGCACGCTTGTGGTTCCAACTGCAGTTATATGTTTAGCCTGATTTAGTTCTACAGCTGTTTTCTCATCCAACTGATACCACTCACTATGCATTTCATGCTCATCCAGTTTTTCCGTTTTAACAGGGGCAAAGGTTCCAAGTCCCACATGCAGCGTTACTTCCGATTTCTTTATGCCTTGTTGATTGAGTTTTTCCAGTAGATCATCCGTGAAATGAAGTCCGGCTGTAGGCGCGGCTTTGCTCCCTAAATCTTTCGCATACACGGTTTGATACTCATCTGCCAGGGATTCATCCTGCTCGATGTAAGGAGGGAATGGAGTGTATTTATAAGGCTCTAATTCCGGAGCATCTAAATCGTGAGAAAGAATGATAGTTCGAAGCCCATCCTCGGCGACGTGTGTTACTTTGGCTGTAATTCCTTCTGAAAGTTCAGCCACTTTGCCTTCCCTGAATTTCTTCCCCGGTCGAACCAGAGCTTCCACTGTATTATTATTCCGTACTGAAGTGACGAACAATTCTTTCTTTCCACCATCAAACATCAACCGGCATTTTTCCACTTTGCTGTTGTTAACAACCATTGTGGTTTGGGAATGGAGGTAATCTCCAAGATTATAGAAATAATCGTCTTTAATTTCTTTGGTTGCACGATCGTAAACCAGCAAACGGGCATGATCTCTGGGATGCGCCGGAGATTGGGCAATGAGTTCTTCAGGGAGTGTAAAATCGAAATCTGAGAGGGTGTGGTTCATCCTCAAAACTATTACGCTTTAATAAGAACTTTCTTCACGTTCTTTACAACCCCTTCAACATCAATTCCAACTTCAGCGTGGAGTTCTTCCTGAGTTCCGTGTTCGATGATTCGATCTGGGAGTCCCATTATTTTCAAGGTAGGTTTGCTCTCTTTTTCAGAAATGTATTCAGCAACTGCACTTCCGAATCCACCAAGTTTGGCGCCATCTTCCAGTGTAATGATATGATCGTATTTCAGACAGATTTCATCGAGAAGCTCTTCATCAAGTGGCTTGGCAAAACGCATATCAAAATGCCCAATTTCAATGTCTTCTTTGGAAAGACGATCGGCTGCTTCGGTTACATATTTTCCAATCGGACCAAAACTTAGTACGGCAACGTTTTCTCCTTCTTTCAGGCAAATTCCTTTTCCGATTTCCATGGACTGAAATCCTTCACGAACTTCCATTCCGGTGGAGGCTCCTCTCGGATAACGAATCGCCCAGGCTGCATCATCATATTCAGAGGCAGTAAACATCATGTCTCTCAAGTCCTGCTCATTCAATGGAGAAGAGATAATCAAATTGGGGATTGATCGCATGTAAGCTGTATCGTATGCTCCATGATGAGTTGGACCATCGGCTCCTACTACTCCGGCTCGATCAATACAAAATACAACGGGTAGTTTCTGAATCGCTACATCGTGCACCAATTGGTCAAAACCGCGCTGTAAAAATGTTGAATAAATCGCACAAAATGCTTTTTTGCCTTCGGTAGCCAATCCGGCTGCAAATGTAACGGCATGTTGTTCGGCAATTCCCACATCAAATGCTCGATCCGGGAATCGGTTCATCATCGGCCAGAGAGATGAACCGCTTGGCATTGCCGGAGTCATACTCACAATTCGTTCGTCTTTCTCTGCTAGCTCAACCAAAGCATCCCCAAATACATCCTGATATTTAGGTGCAGATTTCTTCGTCGATTTTGGCTTTAGTGAATCGCCGGTAATTTTATCGAAGGGACTGCTTTGTGCATGCCACTTGGTTTGCTCTCTTTCTGCTGGGGCAAACCCTTTTCCTTTTACTGTGACAATATGAAGCAGTTTAGGTCCTTTGACTTCTTTAAGATCTTCCAGCGTTTTTCGGAGTCCGTTTACATCATGACCATCCATAGGACCATAGTATTTAAATCCTAGCGAACGGAAAAGAGAACCCGGTGTCAAGGCTGCCAGCATTGCGGATTCAAGTCTCGAAGCCACTTTCCGCATCTTCTCACCCGCTGACTTAAAATGCCCAAGAAGATCATAAACCTCATCCCGGAATTTATTAAAAGTGCGACTGGAAGTTACATCGGCTAAATATTCTTTAAGTGCCCCAACATTCGGGTCGATAGACATCCGGTTGTCATTCAGGATTACAAGGATGTCGCTTTTCATACCACCGGCATTATTCAATGCTTCAAAAGCCTGGCCACCGGTCATGGCTCCATCACCAATAATCGCAATCGCTTTATTATTCTTACCATTCAAGTCATGAGCTACTGCCATTCCCAATGCCGCAGAAATAGAGGTGGATGAGTGTCCTACCCCAAAAGCATCGTATTCACTTTCAGAACGTTTTGGGAATCCCGAAATCCCACCATAAGTACGGTTGGTATGAAAATTGTCTCTTCGTCCGGTTAGAATCTTATGCCCGTAGGCCTGGTGACCAACATCCCAGACAATTTTGTCTTCGGGGGTATTGTATACATAATGAAGTGCGGTGGTAAGTTCAACAACTCCGAGGCTTGCACCAAAATGTCCGCCGTATACAGAAACTATGTCAATAATGTATTCTCTAAGCTCATCACATACATCCTGCAGTTGCTCAGGAGCTAATTTCTTCAGGTCATCAGGCGAATCGATCTTCGCTAAAAGCGGGCCTGGTTTAGGGATGTATTCATTATTCGACATCAATCAAAAAATCTAATTACTGATCAAGCTTCGTTTACTTGTTCGATACGAAGCTCAGCTTGTTCGAGTATTTCAGTACAAAATTTTGACAACTCAATACCTTTCTCGTAAAGCTTTACAGAATCTTCCAGTGTTATCTCATCGTTTTCCAATTTACTCACTATTGATTCCAATTCCTTTAAAGCCTCTTCAAAGCTCGGGCGTTCCTTTTCTTCCATTAATTAATCGCTGATAAGATATAAATACTCTTTTGTCTTTTTTGTTCCGATGAAAAATACCGCTTTTTGATGAGAAAGCCATTTAACAAAAATAGACGTCTTTGTGAGGTGTTTATGCGACGAAGCAATCCCGTTGCTAAAGACTTGGGCTTATTTATTTCAGGAGATTGCTTCGCTCCACTCGCAATGACTGGATGGAGAAACAAAAAAAGGCGAAGGAGTTCATCCCTCGCCTTGGTTTTTATAATCTGCTATTCCTTATTTAATCAGGAATAATTTTTTACTGGCTATAAAACTTCCTGAACTGAGTCGGTATAAATAGACCCCACTTGATAACGAAGAAGCATCAAAGGTTACTGTATATGTTCCCACTTCCTGAGTTTCGTTTACCAGCGTTTGCACCTTCCGGCCCAGTATGTCAAATACCTCCAGCTGAACCAGTCCCGCATTTGGGATTTGATATTCAATCTGGGTGGTTGGATTAAACGGGTTAGGATAGTTCTGAGACAAGCCATAGGTGGTCACCTTTTCAACAGGAGTAAGTGTTAACTCTTCTCCAACTTCGAGTGGATTTATTTTCCCCAATGCATAGTCTCCCGAATAATAATCTTCCACCACTGCCTGTAATCCTTCAATGTCAGTCTCTACCTCAACCACCAGTTGCACTCTGACGCCGTCTATTTCCTGGTTTGGATTTACTTTCCAGTTCTTGTCTTCACTGACAATTCCGTTGGTTTTGTCTATTCTGAGTTCACGCAGGGTAGCAAGTATTTCTCCGGAGAGTTCATCCACCAACTTAGCACGAACCGTGAGCTGCCGGCCTTTATCTAACCAACCAAGTATTGCTAGTGAATCGCTGAACTGCACCTGATCGGCAAAGGTGAAGGTAAGATCTCTATTTAGCGGGAAGGGTTCGCTTTTTAACACAGAAATTGCTTTGGAAAGAGGTTGATTCTTAACCACCGAGCGGTTAATGGATGCTTCTGAAGCTCCTTCTTCTGGCTTTTTTGAGTCTTTGGATATAAACGCTACCGGAAGACCATCGATGATAACGTCTCCAATTGAAAACGTCCATTCATTATTGCTGGAATCGGTAAGGGCGATTCCACGCCGCATGGTTGCCTTAAGCGGTGCTTGCTTGAAGTAGCTGCCCGCCGCATTCGATCGTTTCCAGTTATAGGGTACCTGATCCTGATAGTAGGAATATACATGGAGTTCGTTTTCCGAGTCTGCTTCCGGAATTTGCAGATCGTAACCACGGGTATTCAGAGTTTTTACCGTAGAAAGATTCGAGCCCTCTGCCAGATAGTTTTTATCAAAATACGCCGCCGGATAACCGGGATTGTTATAAAAAATATTGTTGAATGCGACGTAATATTCCGACCCATCCGAAAGCTTACCCAGCGCCGTGGAATGCACATAGCTAAATAAATAATTACGTGAAATAGTAGCATAATAAGGCACTGTAAAGGTTACGGAAGCAACTGCGGCTTTAGTTAAAGAAGGCGACCAGCTGGAACTTGTGGACGATACCCATCCAACTATAGTCTCATTATCCAAAGAAACAATACTTGGAGTCCGGTTATATGGCCGAGAACCAGAGGAAACCACATTAAGCGTACTGGTAGCTTGCGTTACATTTTCGGCCACTGAACTAAATAAAATATAGGTGTACCTTATCTGAGTACCGGATGAAATATCAAATTCATAAGCAACATCAAAGGCATGGCTTGTGCCTGCAGAATATACATCAACTGCAAAATCTTTCGCACCTGACGTCCCTGAAATGGTACCCATAGTATTTATATCTACCATTGAAGGGCTACTTGAACTGGAATATTCAAAAAATCTATATTTAATTCCTTGAGAGGATCTCCATAATACCGCGAAATGAGTTCCATTAGTCCACGCTACGGTAGGCTGCACCTCGTACGAGGAAGACTGACCATGAGAAAAGTTGGTGCTACTGAAAATCTCATACGATGGAGTAAAATTTTTATCCACTAATCGTAGCTGAATATTACTGCCCTCCTGCCATGCAACAACCATCATATCACTTCCCGATGAGAGATATTCATTATGATCAATGGAGGGAGACACCCCGCTGCCCGCATCCAAGGGTAAGGTACCCTGCGAGCCTTCAAGAAACTCCCAGCTTTGCCCGGATTCTTTAACTTCATACCAGATACGTCCCAGGCTCTCGTACACCATATGCTCCGAGCCGTCGCTTGTGCGAAGTACCTTCCGCTGGTTGGCTTTGAAAGCCCCGGAGTTGTTGGAAAGTTGAGAAACCTTAAAATTCGCACGGGCTTCGGCGCTGGAACTGGTAAAGACCACGCCGGTTTCTTCTTCATCGGGGTCTTCAAAATTCGCGTTTACTCCGGTCCATTCGTGGAATACCACTTCCCGGTTGCCTAACGAACCTCCGAAACTTTCGGTGGTGGGAGAATTGTCCTGCCGAACAGAATAGTTGTTCAGGTTAGGTAAAAAATTCTCATTTTCATTCAAAAATAGCCCATTATATAATTTCCCGTTTATGGCACTAAAGCCTGGAGTAAATGGAGAATTCTGGGTGACAAACTCTGCGTTCTTTCCCCGGTTCCGGGTTTCGTTGTCAAAATCCGGATCGACATAATCTATGAGCCAGGGATCTTTAAACTCCACCTGACCGCCTGCGGTAAAGGCAGAATATTCCGGGTAGTAGTTTTTAACAGTAATCGTGGACTGAGTTTTTTTAAATTGAGAGATTATTGTGGGAACATCTGAATCCATTTGGAAAACCTTATGATTTCGGACGTCTTCGTTATTTTCCCATCGGTTAAACTTTTCCTTCGGAGAATTATATACTCCCTGATCTCCCCGTAAAATCTCCAAATTCCCCTGAGTCACGGTAATATTTAATTTAGTAGCTCCGCTACTTCCATCCACAAAAGTATCACTGGTATTATTCCATCTACCTACTGTTGTACCAGATAAATCACTGCCTGCATCATTTTCTTGGTATACTTTCAGGTTAAAACTTGATAACTGATTTTGATATGCATTCCAAAAACTTGTTTTATATGCACTTGTTCCTTTTCCTGAATCTCCATTCCCATTACTGATACGTGTATGATGAACACCTACTGCGTACAAAGAGTCCTCGTCAATAACGGGACCTCCAGATGTACCATTTGGAGTAAAGTTATCATATAGTATAGTTGAATCTTGTGTACCGCTTGTCAGATTATCACCAGAGTCAGTTTGAAGGGTTTTATTATACTTATTATAGGTACTTCCTCCACACCCTCCATCCGGATCCTTAGCATCTACACCATACCCCAGGGTACGAAAAGTACTACCCGTTAAATCTTGCACTAGTTCAATATGTACAAGCTGAGCTTCTATAGGTTGTAGCCCCGTTATTGTATTATCAAGAACCTTAAATATTGCCCAATCATCTCCAGAAGCAATAAATTGATCAATCTCATAAATATCTTCAGGATCAGAAGGTACAGGGATGCCATTACACTGTGATTCATATACATTAAACTCAACCTTTACAGCATCTCCTACATCATTATCAATATGTTTCTTACAATGTTCAGCAGTAATTAGAACACCACCCTCAGCAATCCACCCAGTACATCTCCTGCTATCATCCTCATAAATAATTCGTCCAACAGCTTTTGCTAATGGGTGATCATCTGCTGGAACTCTTGGGTCTTGAGCATGACCTAAAGCACTTGTACTTATCAGCATCAGAAATAGTGCTAGTAGTTCTTTTAGTCGCAGGATGTTTCTTTTCTCTAAGGGTCTCTTTTTGTATTTCATTGTTCTATTCCATGTTAAGGTTTTGGTTTTATGGTATTGTCCTTACTTATTGGATTACTCATTCTCTCTTACACCCATCGTAATTATGGCCTTCCCCCCATCAAAACCTACCGCTACTGCAATGTTGTCATAAATGTCTACAGCATACAAATAACCCCTAAACTCGTTTTTATAAGAAGTCCATCCAGCTCCATTGAAATGCAGGAGCTCTCCTGTATCTCCGCTTACCATAATATCATTCAGCCAGTTGGCATCTATACTAAACATATAGTTGTCCGATATCCCTTGGCGAAAAGACCACCAATTTTCTGAAGCTACTAAACTTGATTTACGGAACATCCCCCCACCAACGATATAACTAACACCAGACTTGTCGAACCAGATGCCTTCTATAGCTCCAGGAATTCCCTCATTGGATAAAAAATCAACGGAATTGTTTTCATTAATTTTTATTATAGCATTGTCTGAACTCTCAAACAGCTTCGAAGCCACCACTACTACCCCTTGTTCTTCGTTGCCATGAACATCTTCTATATTCAACTCCGTGCCTGTTTCGATCTTTTGCCAGGCTTGGCCATCATAATGAGCAAGGGAGCCTAACGCACCTCCAAAAAACATATTTTCGGAATTATTGCCCCAGATACTTTCAATACCTCCATCTGTATCATCCAAAATTCCCATATCAAAAAGATGATATTGAGTCCAGTTAGTACCATCTCCAAAAACAGGCACTCCGGATGACAGCCAGATATTTTCAGCTGAAAAAGCAAAAACACCATTCATTATTGGTGTAATCATATTTTGTCTGAACTGAACCGTTATCCTCTTCAATGTCCACTCAATCCCATTCCAGTGAATGGCATTGTAACGATCATCATCCGTCTGCCCGGTGGAGTCATTCATAAAAATTTCGCCCACCGCCCAGATGTTGTTCTCGTCAATGATAGACACCCCATACAGCGTACTGGAAGAATGTTCTCCAAAAGAAAAAGTCTGCCAGGTAAAGTTGCTGGAGGTGGTTGTTAACGTAGTAGCCTGGCGTTCTTTGTTTTTGTCTCTCCGGCTGCTTTTGTTAATCGCCTTCCAGATGTAAGACGTATTTGGAGCGAGGCCTGCATCGTACACTACGGTATCTTTGTGGCTCATGCGGAAGGAAAAAATTTCATTACCATCACGCTCTATGGAAATTTTATCTCCGGAATCCGCACTGATTTCCAATGCTACCTCTACGGCTGAGATGGGAGTGACTTTGAAAGTCTCAATGTCGTTGTTGCTAAACAGACCGCATCCGGCAAAAGAGAGACAGCTTACTACTAAAACATAAAAAGGCATGCGCATAGGAAATGATTTAAAAGTAAGAGCGCTCTGAAAGCGATTCCTTACATTAAATTTCAAGTGTTTACAATTAGGTAACATTAGATGAAAAGTTTATGAAGTATTTCTATTAATAGTAACGGTCATTTTATAGCAATCTGATTCCGAAACACAGAGATTGCTTCGTCATTCGCTTTGCTTATTCCTCGCAATGACCATAATAAATAAACTATACCGAAATGAGATCACTTCGCTATCGCTCGTGAAGGGAAACAAAAAAAGGCGAGAGATATCATCCCTCGCCTTTTGGCTTTGTAACTAACTAATCTTGGAGTTAACGTGTCTATAAGTATCTTAAATTAACGGATCCACCGGAGGTTCTTGCTTTAAGCCTTGTTCCTCCTCCATTCATAGTTCCTTTCATATCATTTTTATCAAGCTGTCCCTGAAAATTATGAAGATCGGCGCGGACTCTGTTTCCATCCAGATCAATATCATAGCCCAGGTCTTTAGGAACATATACTGTGATGCTACCACCGGAAGTTCTTAATTCAATAAAATCGTTTGGGTCCACCACCTCTGCTTCAATACTTCCGCCACTGGTACTGGCTTCCACATTTCCGGATACTCTTTCTAAGGTGATGCTGCCCCCACTTGTGCGTACATCAAGGCCACCGGTTACGTTTTCAGCTCGTATTCTTCCACCGCTGGTGTTCGCTTCAACCGTTCCTTCAATATCACTAATGGTAATACTACCACCGGAGGTTTTAAGCTCAATGTCTCCACCTATATTATCTGCTTCAATACTTCCGCCACTGGTTCTTGCCACTTGACTGCCCTGCAGATTTTCCAAATGAAGACTTCCACCGGAAGTTCTTAAATCCGTTTTTGATTTAACCGGAGCAAACACTTTAAACGAAATGCTCAAATTGTTTTTACCCCAGCTTCGCCCTTCTCTCTTTGCAATAGCATATACTGTATTGCCTTGTTTCTCAATTCGGATATCCCATTCATCCAGATCTGTATCTCGCTGATCTAATAATTTTCCTCTTTTCCGAACATACATTTCAACGCGAACTTCATCGGTATTCTCTCCAAATACTTCTATACTTCCACCGGAAGTTCTTACTTCAATATTGGAGTTATCTGAAACGCTGAATTCCTGTGTAGAGTATGCCTGACGAGCATTACTATCTACGGTTGACATCACTAAAAATGCAGCCAGTAAGCCTGCTGCATATATACTTTTCAAAATTTTGTTTGTTGATTTCATGGGATCCGGTTTTGTTGATGAGAGTCCACTACGCATAACTCTCTGGTTAGTTTCATTAGTTGGACGATGCTTTTCTCTGAACGTTACCAGAAATTTCGTTGTAGGTTGAAAATGAGGGTATTCGTATTTTCAAATGCTGAACCTTAAACAGATGTGAATGAAACTACCTTTTATACTAGCTAAGCGATTTGTAGCCGGCGAATCTTTTTCCGAGTCTATCCCAAAGGCTCAATATCTGAACAATAGAAATCTGAGATTAACCCTCGATTTATTAGGCGAGAATGTAACCGATAAGGCCACCACTGATGAGACCGTTGAGGCTTATATCAAACTGCTCAATGGCATTAAAGAACATGAATTGCTGAGCAGTATATCTATCAAACTAACCATGATGGGTTTGGATATTGACCGGGATTACTGCAAAGAAAATCTATTTAAACTATTGGATGTAGCCAGTGAGCAGAATCAGTTTGTCCGGGTTGATATGGAAGGGAGTGACTACACTCAGGTTACCATCGATATTGTGAAAGAAGCGCATAAAAAATATGGAGCAAAACATATCGGTACAGTTATTCAATCTATGTTGCACCGTAGTCTGGATGACATTAAAGAACTTGCAGAGCTTGGAGTAGATATACGGCTGGTCAAAGGCGCTTATAAAGAACCCGCAGGTATTGCTCATCAAAATATGCCAGCGATACGTGAAGCATGGAAAGAGTGCGCGAAAATCTTACTTGCAAAAACGGACTTCCCACGCTTCGGAACCCATGATGATGAACTTATAACCTGGCTCAGAGAATATTCTGCAGAGCAAAACATCTCAACTGACGGATTTGAAATTCAGATGCTGTACGGCCTAAGAGAGCAAACCATGGTTGAACTTACTGAACTCGGATACCGAACCCGCGTGTATGTTCCTTTCGGAACCGACTGGTTTCCATATTTCAGCCGGCGTCTCATGGAAAGAAAAGAAAATATCTTTTTTGTACTCACTGCAATGTTCAAGAAATAATGGGGGACTTTTTCTCTGATATAACGAATCATGTATTTTTAATTGGCGGGATGTTCATTCTCACCGGAATTTTACACTTTATAATTCCCAAGATATACGTGAGAATTATGCCAGACTACATCCCCAAAAAGGAAGCCATGGTATTCTGGAGTGGAGTGTTTGAAGTACTCGGCGGAATTGGAATCATGATCTCATTCAGTAAAACCTTCTCAGCAATCGGGCTTATTCTTTTACTGATTGCTGTGTTCCCTGCCAACATCGACATGTTCAGAAAGGCGTACAAAAAAAGAGGCTTCACTTTATATACGTTCGCAACACTAATACGACTTCCAGTTCAGTTTTGGCTGATGTATTGGGTGTTCGCAGCAGCAGAGTTAGGATCATAGTAGATACAAAGCCCGTAATTCCTTATCTACCAGCTAATAATCATACCCTGGGTTCTTGAAAAAAGTGATAAGAAATTTAGTTCCTGTTTTTCTGGGATGCCTGTTCCTGCCTCTTCCCTTGTTGGGTGATTTCCATTTTGAATCAGCGATTATTGCTGCCGTATTGGGTTGTTTTTGGGGAGGAATTTCATCATCCAGACTGGTTCTCAAAAGCGACTCTAAAGTTGTCTTCAAAGTTCTGCGTGGTGTTTACTTATTTGCACTCCCGCTTTTTCTGTTTTCAATTTTCAGAGGATGTTTTACCTGGCACGGACTAGGTTTCTGGATCCTGATTCCTGTTCCATCAGTTCTTTTTGGGATTTCTATCGGGCGGTTATTCCGTAAGATTATGACTCCTCTACCAGCAACTCTGACCATACTTACACTTCTTTTTATTTCTCTGGGAGTTTTGTTGATTGAGTTTCTAACCCTTCCTCAGGTATACTTTTTTAATCATGTGTGGGGAGCATGGCCCGGACCTATTTATGATGAAACGGTTAGGGTTGGATGGAACCTGGTTTTTTTCAGGGTGATTACTTTGGCCTGGATTTTATTTCTTTGGTTTTTACCAGATTGGAAGCACTCAATTAGAGTAAAACTAGCTCTGGTATTCTCCCTTCTGATTTTATTCCCTTCCTATTTATTTCTTCCTGAATCCGGAATAATCACGCCTACAAGTACTCTCCAAGGTCAAAAAACTGAGCTTCAGACACAGCACTTTAATATTTACTATTCCGGACGACAATTTTCGCCTTCTGAAATAGAATACTGGGCTCTAAAACATGAGTTCTATTTTCAACAGATTGTAGCCCAACTCGAAATTGACTGGCCCGAAAATCGCAAAATTGAAAGTTACCTGTATTCAAGTGCATGGGAAAAGAAAGAACTGGTAGGAGCGAAGTTCACTAGTTATGTCCCAATTTGGCTGGAACAGGATCAGCTTCACATAGCGAAGGAGCATTTGTATGGCGTTCTCAAACATGAGCTGGTTCATGTGATTTCAAAACAGTTTGGAAACAGCTTATTTAATGGTAGCTGGAGTATTGGCTTAATTGAAGGTCTGGCGGAAGGAATTGCTAAAGATGCTTCTCCAGAATCAACACTCGATCAAATCATGGCAGCCGAACCTCCCTACCCTTCCACCGAACAAATGGAAGCCGCTCTTTCTTTTAAGGGATTTTATTCCAGCGCGGGGGCTATCAGCTATACCACGGCAGGTTCTTTTGTTAGTTATTTACTGGAAGAATATCCTGTATCCGATTTTAAAGAAGCCTATGCTACTAATGATTTTGAGACCGCTTATTCCATTCCCTTTGATCAATTGGTGTCTGAATGGCAAAACTCACTCCCGGAAGTAGTTCTGGACTCTCTGGATCAACAAAACTCTGCCTTTATTTTTAGTCAGCGCTCCATTTTCCAGAAAGCTTGTCCACATGTTGTAACTCCAATTATGGCTTTATGGGATCAGGTTCGTTTTCTGGAAACACTCAGGATATATGGGGAAGCATTGCCCATAGTTGAAGAACTTTACCAAATAGCTCCTGAGAATCCGGTGATCAAACAAAAATGGCTCCAGTACCAACTTCGCTTCAAGGAATATGAACATGTAACTGAGGAAGTCAGCCCGAATGATTCAATCCCTCAGTTTCTTTTAATGAAAGCAGATGCCTTTGCTTTTCAGGGTGATTGGGATCGGGCATATAGTGAATTAGAAAAAGCATGGGATCATCTGCCCGATCCTTCTCCCCGAAACTTTAAGTATTCTTTTGAGCTCAGAGCTGATACTCTGAATTGGCGGATTTTTGTCCAAAACCGGTATAAGGATCAGGTTCCGTACTCGCTCAACTCAGGGGTTAACCTTCCAAACCAACTATTACTCTTTCAGAAAGCTATTGAGATTAATAAATGGGAAGAAGTACCCGGATATGCTTCTAGTCTATCTGGTTTCGCAAAAAATACCAACTGGTTTGATATCTATGAATCCCTGATCGATCAATTGATCTTTTTAAAGGAATTTGAAGCTGCCCGGAACTGGATTTACTCTGTTTCAGAATTAGAACTACGCCCCCGATATCTTGAACGACTTCAAGAGCAACAAGAATGGCTTGATTTTGTGCCTGGAGTTGACTCGCCGTAGGTATAAAACTATGAATTGATGAAGCGCACTAGCTTATTTTTCTGATCCACGGTGAGCTTAAAATTGCGAAGCGTTTCGCCTCCCAGGTTGATCTGATTAACCATATCAGAATGCATAATGATATGATCTTTTAGCACTATTCCTGCTATTTCAACTTCCTCCATAAGCTTTGCTTCTATAATCTCATGTACCGTATTGGCTCTTCGGGCATTGTAAACATTACCCGTATTTTCGTATTTGATATTGTGCTTCTCAAGAAATTCAGTAGGTACCATAAGTGGTAAAGAGGATCCCGTGTCTATATGAAAGAGCCCTTCCACTTTTCCAATTCTCGCCTTAATATCAAAGGGAGGTTCCAGATCTACCACATGAGGATCACCTGATTTCAAAGCCCCTTCTTCCACAATGATGTTCTCAGTCAGATAATCAATCGTCAAAAGTTTATTCTGAAAAAAGCCTCTTCCCAATAAACCATGGCGGGGGGAATAATCACGCGTCATTAAACCTATATCCTGATACTCAACCCCCGCAAAACTAACTGTTACTGGACCAACCTGATCATAATTCTGGGTACTAATACCATCATAGTTAGAAATCTGGCCGGTAACTTTAAGATCCAGATTATTCACTACAGAATCATCCAATCTGCCTACTCCTGTTGCACCAAGATCAATACAAAAATTGGTATATAGCGTATCGTTTACATTCACTTCTATAATTGGGCGGTTAGAAATGATTTTGAAGGGTATTTCTTCCTGTGACCAAACCGGCTGAGCTAAAGTCAGCAGTAAAAATAAATGCAGAATTGTTTTCATCTTTTCCTGATATAAGACTTTTTCATTAATCACGTGCTATTAACGAATTGAAGTACATAAGGTTTCAGGTCATTAGCACCCATTATTGAAATGTTGAGAGTTGACTTAAAGAATATGTTTACCTTAGCTTGCTCCATCAACTGTCAATTATCACCTTTTACTTATGAAAATCTTTTTTGCCCTTTTGCCCCTGCTTTTATTTACGGAAATCGTTTTTGCTCAGGACTCCACCTCAACCCCTCAGCCAGAGACTTTTGATTATGAGTGGGCAGGTGAAATGTATACGATGCAAAAATACTTTATTGTTTTTCTAAAAAGTGGTCCAAACCGAAGCCAAAGTGAAGAAGAAGCATCAAAACTTCAGAATGAACATCTGGCTTATCTTGGGGGATTATATGAACAGGGTATCATTAACCTGAACGGGCCAACAGGAGGAGAGGGAGATATTCGTGGGTTTTCAGTCTATAACGTTGCAACAATTGAGCAAGCGATTGAATATGCAAACAACGACCCAATGGTAAAAACAGGTCGCTTAGTTGTTGAAGTTTATCCATGGTGGCTGGCTAAGGGATCTGGAGTAAAGTAATTTTAATGTGATACTTATCTCTTTATATATACTTAGCTTTCAAAAAAGTAGACTTCCATTATCATGAAAGAACCTAATTTCGTACCCCTTACGTCGTATAAAGAATATCCACCGGAAGAGATGCTGAAACGGGCAGCGGGTTTTTATGAGCTCATTAAATCTCGCCGTACCGTCCGGGAATTTTCCGAACGACCTGTTGATCGCAAAATAATTGAACAGTGTATTCTAGCTGCCGGAACTGCACCAAACGGAGCAAACAAACAGCCTTGGCATTTTGCCGTGGTTTCTGATCCTGATATAAAGAAGAAAATACGAGAAGCTGCTGAAGAAGAAGAACGGGAATTCTATCACCGAAGAGCACCCGAAGACTGGCTTGAGGATCTGCGTCCTTTTGGCACGGATGAAAACAAACCCTTTTTAGAAAAAGCGCCTTACCTGATTGGCATCTTTGCGCAAAGCTTTCATCTGACCGAAGATGGCGAAAAAGAGAAGCATTACTATGTGAAAGAATCGGTAGGTATTGCAACAGGAATGCTGATTACGGCTCTTCACAATGCCGGACTAGCAACTCTTACCCATACACCAAGTCCAATGGGATTTCTTACGGAAATTATGCAACGTCCTTCTCACGAAAAACCATTTTTACTCTTAGTTGTTGGCTATCCTAAAGAAGGAACTAAAGTTCCGGATATCACTAAAAAATCCCTTGATGAAATTTCTTCTTTTCTCTGATGAGTTCTGATTCAAAAAATAAATCTCCCAATCAGTTTAAAAAAGCAGTCAAGGAATGGGCTGTAATTCTTGGAATCTTCGGAATCCTTTATGTTACAGGACTTCATACCGAAGTAATCGGCGGACTTCAACGTGTTCTTCTTTCTACAGGTATACTTCGGCCTGATACCGAAATAGATTTAGCTGATATCAGGAAAGCTAATTATAACATGCCGATTATGACATTGGACGGGGATCGAACTTCCTTATCTGAATTTGAGGGAAAAACCATCTTTCTGAATTTCTGGGCAACCTGGTGTCCGCCATGCATTGCAGAGATGCCGAACATTCAGAAACTGTATGAACAGCTTGAAAATGAAGAGGGAATCGTTTTTGTAATGCTTTCTCTGGATGAAGATTCCGATAAAGCCCGTGCATATATGGATCGAAAAGAATTCACCATGCCGGTTTACTTTTTAATTGGGAGACAACCCGGAGTATATAACAGTACAGTTGTACCAACAACCTATGTAATTTCACCTGAGGGAGATATCGTAGTTGAAAAAAGAGGGATGGCTAAGTATAACACAAATGAGTTCCGTAATTTTTTGCTTAGTTTATAAAGGAATGTTCATCATTTACCAATATCAATGGAAAAAGTAATATCAGGTATTCAGCAAATTGGAATAGGAAACCCTAATGTCGAAGAAGCCACTGAGTGGTATCGCAAGTATTTCGGGATGGATATAAAGGTGTTTGATGACTCTGCTGTGGCAGATTTGATGCTGCCATATACCGGTGGAAAGCCTCACGAGCGCCGGGCAATTCTCACATTAAGCATGCGTGGTGGTGGTGGATTTGAAATCTGGCAGTACACCAGTCGCACTCCTGTCGCTCCTGATTTTGATCCTCAACTTGGAGATCTTGGAATCAACATAGCAAAGATAAAATCCATTGATGTAGAGGAAACCTACGAGCAGTTTAATGGAGCCGGACTGAATGTACTGACTTCACTTCGCGAAAACCCTGCCGGAGATTTGAATTTTTTTGTGGAAGATTTGAATGGCAATATTTTTAATGTGGTGAAAGGCTTAGGCTGGTTCAAAAAGAAGGAGCCAAAAACCACCGGCGGAGTTACCGGAGCTATCATAGGCTCTACTGATATCGAGAAATCCAGAACGCTGTATACCGATATTCTTGGATATGATGAAGTAGTATATGATGAATCCGGGACATTTCAGGATTTTGACGGCTTACCTGCTGGTGATCAAAAATACCGGCGTGTACTTCTTCGGCATAGTAAACCGAGAGATGGCGCTTTTGTAAAACTCTTTGGTCCTACGGAAATTGAACTTGTTCAATGCCTTGATAGGCGTCGAAAACCGAAGCTGATTTTTGAAGACCGTTATTGGGGAGATTTAGGATTCATCCACCTTTGTTTTGATGTACAGGGCATGGATGCTTTGAAAGAAGAATGTGAAGCCGCGGGATTTAAATTCACCGTAGATAGTGCCGATAGTTTTGATATGGGCGAAGCCGCAGGAAGATTTACCTATATCGAAGATCCCGACGGGACATTAATTGAGTTTGTGGAAACACATAAAGTACCAATAGCAAAAAAACTGGGCCTCTTTATCGATATGACAAAAAGAGACCCAAAGAAGTCGCTCCCAACCTGGATGTTGAGAGCTTTTTCTTTAAATAGAATGAAAGGCTGATTACTTAATCAGCAGCATCTTTTTAGTTTGAAGATAACTTCCAGCCTGCAAACGGTAGATATACATTCCACTTGCTAATTTCGGGTTTTAAGCAAGGCTAAAAAATCACCCAAACGGAGTATTCTGCACTATTAATTATGCAAGGTTACGCTTTAAAGCTAACTTTACAGCCGCTGCACGTGAATTCACATGCATTTTTTTATAGATATTTTTGATGTGTGTTTTCACAGTCCATGGGCTTAAAAAAACATCCTCTGCAATTTGTTTATTGGTTTTACCATCAACTACATGCTGTAAAATTTTCAACTCTGCCGGACTAAGGTCGAAGGGGACTTCTTTTTCTGGAGTAGTTTGATATGCTTCCGGGTTTTTTACCATATCCAGTACCTTTTTTGCAATAGATGGAGAAATGGGTGAACCTCCTTTATGTATTTCTTTAATGGAGCTTACAACCTCTTCGATAGCTGTATCTTTAAGCAGATAACCTGAGGCACCTACATTAATTGACTCAAAAATGCGCTCATCATCTTCAAAAACAGTAAACATGATTACTTCAACATTTGGGAAATTTTGCTTTACCTGAAAGGTAGCTTCAATACCTGAAATTCCGGGCAATTCTATATCCATTAATACTACATCAGGCTGCATTTCCGAATCGTTTCTGTTCATCTTCTCCAGAAATGATTCAGCAGATTCCGCAACCAGAACCACTTTTAATTCCGGATAGAATTGAAATAGCTCAACCAATCGCTTTCTGAATATATCGTGATCTTCCACGATACTTACTTTTAATAACATGCTTTGTTCTGAGTCCATAGTCTTTTAATTGTGACCAGAGTATCTCACAATTCTATAAACTTACCAATACCCCGAAATAGTGATTTTACCTAAAAAACATCGCTCATCAATCACTGGTTTACCCAGACTCGAATCTAGTTCCCCTCAGGCATTTCAGGAGGTGTACCTCCCGGAAGTACGTCTCTATCATCAGGGTCGATAGGAACCAGATAATGACTGTCAGAATCTTCATTAAAACCGACTTCATAACTTATTCCATCAGAATACATATTTACTGAACCGGCAAGTTTACCATCTCTTAAAATCAATGTAGCCTGACCCGTTTCCTGATCATTTATATACGCTGAAATAGCAACTATACCCGGCATGGTTTCTTCAATACGCTGTATTTGAAGTGTATATGTACTCCCATCTGAAAGTGATAGAGAGAGCTTGTCTCCTGATTTAGATGCAGAAAGTTTTTCCATATCCAACTCTACAAAGATTTGTGATGGTACTTGTACAGTTTCTTGCTGTGTGGTTGATTCTGATTCACCGGGAGTTTTCTCTGCTTTAGCACAAGCAAAACTTGAAACAACTAAAAGAGCGATTACTAACCTTGAGTATTTCATATTACTTAATTAAAACCATTTGTCGGGTTAGTATTTGAGAACCGGTTTGTAAACGATACATATATACCCCGCTTGAAAGGTCAGACGCATCAAACTGTACTTCATGCTCTCCGGCTTGTTGTTTGCCTTCAAACAGGGTTGCAATTTTCTGTCCCTGAATATTGAAAACCTCCAACCGGATATTTTCAACTTCTTTTAAGGTATAGCTTATGGTTGTTGCAGGATTAAACGGATTCGGGTAATTCTGATCCAGTGCAATTTTTCCGGGGGCATCAATTGGCTCATTAGAAACCATATTTGCAACCGTAAGTGTAATAGGAACCTCAATGGAAGCATTATTTGGATCGTTTGTTCTTACCTTCATTGTGGTGCGATAAGTCCCAGCATCAATCCCTCTGGTAGTAAAATTTAAACTTCGGCTCGATGAGCCATCTTCTAAGGTGAAACCGGTAGATTCTGAAACGGACAACCACGGATATGGCGCGCTTAGTTGTTTTACCTCAATGTCATCAATATCAATTACTGAATTACTCTCACTGTTGGCATGGTAGATTTCTAAGTCCCCCGGACTCGTTCCTCTTAAATAATCTATATCATACATTAAGTTCCCATCTAAGTAATATTTCACCTTTTGATCATCCGGGTCTAACACTATTCTCATTTCATAATTTTGATCTGAATTAATTACTGCATTGCCAATACCAGTATAACTTACTTGATCTGATTCATTAATATATGCAGCAAAAAAGATCCCTTGTTGAATCGTGATTCCAGCAGTTTGTTCACCAGATTTCCCATCAAAAATGTCTATAAAAAATAATTCTGAAGTGCTGGAAACTGTAAAATTGAATTTGATTTCATAACTGCCGAACCCCTGGAAACCAAGAAAAGGTGCGCTTATTATTTTCGCACCACTGGTATCAGCGCTAATCCTTAAATGCTGACTTCCAGAACTTGGATTTGATGCCGATATTTCAAAAGTTGCATTTCCAGAAACACCTGCCCATTCTGAATATCCTTCATATGTTCCTATCGGAAACCCTTCCCCATTTTCAAAAGATGTAGAATATAAGATTTGTTCAGTAGCCGCTGATTTTTGTTTTTCTTCTGCAGTTCTGGTATAGTTGGCAGGATATTTTATTCTATCCAATCCTGTTCTTTCTATCAAAACTGGTTCTATTGAATTCTGATTTCTTTTAGCTCTTTTAAATCCATTTCCTGAAAAACCGAAATCAATATCCCATACTAGCACACTTTCCCCATCATTAAAAATTTGGAAAGGAATGGATAAATCATCTTCGCGATTCATTTCAATATTAATCACATCGGCTAGCAAACTCGCTGATGGGGCATTCGCTTTGGTATCACGGTAGTTAGAAATTGTTCGCTTAATTTCTCTCATACTTCTGGCGTTATCAGTAGGGGCTGTACTACTATTCTGCCCCGTAGGCGTTCCAAGATAAGTGAGTCCCGGACTAGAAAAGTATGGAGCTTCCTGTAATCCATCCGGGTAAGCCATTATCGTGTGATAATCTGAGGGTGTATTCTGGAAGCCAGCAGAGTAATGAAATAATCCTCCTCCGCCTGAGGCAGCAGATGAGGCTTGTGTCCGGGAATGTGCATTCCCCATATTATGTCCAATTTCATGAATCAATGTAAAAGTATCCGCCACTTGCTGAACCCGATTAAGATTGAATCCAAAAGCGGGGTTCCCTCCAGAACGACCAAGCCTCCACCCAAGCCCCCCTGTGTCTTCGATTTTCACGAGTAAAGAAACAATATCCGCCCCAAAGGTGTCACGAACTCCATGTACTTCCTGCATGAATCCATCGTGACCATCTTCTGAGTTAAAAACAGGCGCATTATCATTTTGGGTTAATCTTCTTAGTCGTGTATCGGAATCACTCAATCCATCATTTTCTTCATCATAAGATGTCTTCAATGTAGAAACCAATCTTAAATCAACCCCAACTTTACTGTTATTCAGTGCCGTTTGAGATAAGTTAATCGATTGAGCAATTACTCCGTTTATATCTCCAAAACCGGTTGTGGCTGCCCAGGTTTCCGCAGCTTGTGTATATACAATTAATAAATCGATAGTCACGCTGTCATCAACTGCTGCAACTAATGGCGCTGCTACAGATGCTGAGCTGTTGTTACCGGTCTTCTGTTTAAGTGATGTACCAGGCTTTCTAAAGTGTGGAACCGGGATAAGTTCATCAGAATGATCAATTCCGCAGGAAAGTCGGTGTTCTATCCGCTCATTCTTTTTTGAGGCAAAGTTCTTTGCCTTTTCATTATCAAAACCGAAATAAAGTGGTGAATCGAATTCTTCAAAGAACACCCCATTAAATGCGCCTTTATTAAAGGTGCCGGCAAAAACCTTGTCTCTGTTCCCTTCTTTAAATGCACGAATTGACACAATTCCCGGAAAGTATTCCTCTCTATCAACGATAACTAATCTATCAACGGATTCATCTGGTTTAAGAAACTCTACAATTGCGCCTCTTTTTAAATCCGGATTTGAAAATATTCCTTCATTCAAATTGAAATAACTTTTGCCATCGGTTGATTTCTCTACTGTGTTTAAATCCCCTTCTTCATAATAATTAAGAGATAATACCTGAGATTGGAGTTGAGCAAAAGAAAAACTTGTGAAAAGTACTGAGATTAAAAAAGTACCCAGAACCTGATATACTGATTTCATAAAAGAACGTCTTGATTAGTTAATTACGACTCAATATCAGAAACTCGGGGCTAAAAAAATATTTTTTTGAAGAAAGGATTAATATTTATCGCCCTTTCAACAATCCCGTAAGGTTCAATTTATGAATGGGAATCAGGTAACTAGAGAGTAGTTCGTCTTTATGGATACCTAATAAACCCGTTCCTCTGAAATCTACCACGCATACCTTTTCTTCCTTTTGTACTACTTCCCCAATACCGTAAAACTCCGGACTAGGACCATAGTACACCAGATCTCCTTTGCTTAAGGTATTCTTTGCCCGTCGGTGATAAGGCTTTATCACCGGGAGTAGATCTAATCGATATGAAAGTCTGCGCTTCTCTCTGAGAGACATCAGGTTTTTTGTTTAGTGATTTCTCGTTTGGAATCTCCGATATGTTTGATGGTTAACCAAACGGCTTCGGGTGGGATTAAATTTCCAATTTTTTGTGGCCATTCCACAATGGAAATTCCTTCTCCGTAGAAATAATCTTCGGTTCCAATTTCGAGTGCTTCCTGTTCATTTTCAAGTCGGTAACAATCAAAGTGGAAAATCGGCACAGAACCTTGGTACTCATTAATTAACGTGAATGTGGGCGAGCTCACCTTCTCTTCATTCACTCCAAAAAAAGAAGCAATTCCTTTTACAAAGTGCGTTTTACCTGCGCCAAGATCACCATCCAAACAAACTATATCGCCCGGAGAAAGTTCCTTCGCAAAGTCTTTTCCAAGTTGAATGGTTTCCTGAACTGAATTACTGATCATCAGAAATTCTAACCTTTTGGGGTGAGCGTTGCTACCGGTAAAATCATCTCCTCCATAGAAGCACCGCCATGTTGGAAGGTATCTTTATATCGGTTCTGGTATTTATGATAGTTAGTCGGATACACAAAATAGTAGTCCTCTCTGGCAATAAGATAATCACTGGCTTTTCCTAAATCGGGTAGTTTGAACTTTTTGGCATCCTTAATTTGAATGACTGCATTATCATTTTCTGCATTCAAATTTCGACCGTACTTATAACGAAGACTCGTTGCTGTATCCCGATCCCCAAATACTTTGGTATCACGTAACGAGCGAACTGAACCATGATCGGTAGTCACAACTACAGTAACGTCTTCATCTGCCAGTTCTTTGAACATTTGCAGTAATGAAGAGTGCTGAAACCAGGCTTCCGTGATTGAACGAAAGGCTGAAACATCCGGGGCAAGTTCTTTGATCACATCAGAATCTGATCTTGAATGTACAAGCGTATCAACAAAATTGAATACAAAAGCAGCCAGCTTAGATTGAGAGAAGCTCTTCATCTTACCAGCAACCTGTCGACCATCTTCGGCATTCAGGATTTTCTCATACTTAAAGTTGATATCAATCCCCGCCCGATCCAATTGCTTTTGTAGCAGCTCTTCTTCGTGGCGATTTAACGACGTTTCATCCTGGCCCTGATCCCACAACTTTGGATACATTTGGGCGATTTCAAGAGGCGAAACCCCGGCAAAAATCGCATTTCTCGAATACGGGGTTGCTGTAGGCAGAATCGAGTAATAGAAATCTGTGGATATATCGAACATCTTTGCCAGATAAGGCTCAAATACCAGCCATTGATCGTAGCGCATACAATCGATCAAAAAGAACATGGTTTTCTTTCCATCTTTGAGATGGGGAAATACATACTTCTTAAAAATACCTTGCGATATTAACGGGGCCTCTTCATTTTGATCAAGCCAGTGCACATATTCACGCTCAATAAATTTCCCGAATTCACGGTTTGCATCCACTACCTGATCTTCGAGCACTTGCTGAAGCGCTTCGTCTCCATCTCCTAAATCAATCTGCCATTTGGAAAGCTCTTTATAAATCTCAATCCATTCTTTCCAGGAAGTATTCGGATGTATACGGGATGAAATATTCCCGAAATCCTTTAAATAAGACTGTGCTGACTTTTCATTCTGCAATCGAGAGCGCTCAAGAATACGTTTCACTGTCAACAGAATCTGGTTTGGGTTGACCGGCTTAATCAGATAGTCTGATATTTTAGCACCTATCGCATCCTCCATGATCGACTCTTCTTCGCTTTTGGTGATCATAATAACAGGCAAGAGTGGCTGGGATGCCTTTATTTTCTCAAGGGTATCAAGCCCACCCATTCCCGGCATTTGTTCATCAAGGAAAACCAGATCGAATTTTTGCTCTTCAATCATGGAAACGGCGTCTTCTCCATTCGAAACAGGAACAATATCAAAGCCTTTTTTTTGGAGAAATATTATGTGTGATTGCAGCTGATCTATTTCATCGTCAGCCCATAGGATATTTGGCATCTATTATAAATTTATGAATTGAAAATTGTGAATTTTGAATAGTAGCCGTTTGCCATATATCAGATTTAAATACTCAATTAATTGGAAAGCTTAATATATCAATCTTTTTTGTGCCTTGGGCACACTTTGATTTCATTAAATTCATCGCTCTTAATCTATAGTTATAAAAGGCTTTAGTTTTTCGAGTGTCTTCCCACCTATTCCCCGAACTTTCACCAAATCTTCAACGGAAACGAAGTCCCCATTAGTTTCTCGGTATTCAATTATTCTTTGAGCATATGTTTTTCCTATTCCGGGTAGTGATTGAAGTTCCTCACTTGAAGCAGAATTAATATTAATTATCATTGCAGATTTTGGTGGTTCAACCATTTGTCCGGCTTCCTTCTCCGCTGCAATTTCCTCACCTCGGTATCTGGCCTCTGTTTTCTGTTCTTCTGCTTTAATCAGGGCGCTTCTGCGTTCGAATTCAGCTTGTAGTTCAGCATGATTTTCCGGGGCAGGAACAACTTTTTCCCGGATGAATACATTAGCTATAAGAAGCATAACGATGATCCCAAAAAGAACCGTAACGGAAATGCGCTCTTGTTTTGTGATCTGAAGTTTGTCAATCCAGAAGAAAAACTGTCTTTTAAATTTACTATTACCCATAAAACCAAGATTTTACTGCTCCTAATTAGCAATAAATTTTGAGGCTTGTCAACTTGTTTTCAAGTTTTGGAAGTGGGATGTTTGGCTGATTCAACATTATGAGTAAAACCCATTATTTCACATATAAAGAACAACGCATTGCCTACGAGGTAACTGGCGAAGGAAAAGCCTTGGTGATATTACACGGGTGGGGAAGCAGCCGACGAGTAATGATGCCAATTGCCAAACAACTTGCGCATATTCGCTCGTGCTATGTACTCGACCTTCCCGGTTTTGGAGATTCAAATGAACCTGTTGAAGCGTGGAGCATCGATGACTATGCAGACGCTGTTCAGGCATTCATTTCCATGCTTCCCGATGACCACATTGATGTATTGGTTCATTCCTTCGGTGGAAGAATAATTCTCAAGCTTCTCACCAGAGAGAAAGGGAAACAAATCATCCAGAAAGTGTTGATTACCGGTGGTGCAGGAATGAAACCCAAACGGTCCTGGAAATATTATTTCAGAAAGTATACCGCCAAAACCCTGAAGGCTCCCTTCATGATTCTCCCAAATCCACTTCGGGAAAAAGCTTTGAATTGGCTTCGCGGAACAGATCTCTGGAAAAGCCTTGGTTCAAGTGATTACTCTCAACTTTCGGGGGTGATGCGCGGAACCTTTGTAAAATCGGTAACTGAATATCTGGAAGACTGTCTTCCTCAAATCCCTCATGAAACGCTGCTACTTTGGGGAAGAAATGATGATGCCACCCCGGTGTACCAAGCCGAGCGAATTGAACAAGGAATTAGCAATGCGGCATTGGTCATAATTGAAGATGCGGGACATTATGCCTTTCTGGATAAGCCTAAACAATTTGCAGCCATTGCAGAAGCTTTTTTGAAAGAGAATTAAAAATTATGGATTATTTTCCAGACTGTAATTCACCCCTAAATCCGGAATAGTTAGTCCTGTATTTAAAAGTGAAATCGCTCTCTTCTGCATGGTTTTTGAAGACTGATCTCCACCCTTACCATAAATCGAATCATCGATAATTGGATAGCCCCATTTGGCAAGATGTAAGCGTATTTGATGAGTCCGCCCGGTTTCAGGAGTGCATTTAATCAAAGCTTTGTCTTCGTAGATTTCAACTACTTCAAAATGAGTAACAGCCTCACGGGCTCCTTCCAGCTTTTCATCACTTTCGAACACAAATCCATGTTTTCTTTTTATCGGAGTGTTTATGGTGATTGATTGCTCTTTCGGAACCCCATCCACTACCGCGTAATAGGTTTTGGTTACTTTTCCATTTGAGAAACACAGCATGGCTTCTTTAGCAAACCCCTTGTTTCTGGCAACTAATACAATTCCGGAAGTAACAGCATCCAGCCGATGAATAATTCTAAGATCTTCATACCCCTGACCTTTCAGAATTTCCATCAAGGTGTTTTTAAAATATCTGCCTCCGGGATGCATAGGCATCGGCGCCGGCTTAAATACAATCAGATAATTCTCATACTCTTCCAGAACTTCCACCTCATCCGGCACAGCTGGCTCTACCACTCTTGGGTTGTGATGGAATACTTCGTCTTTTTGAGAAATTATGAAATCCGGCTCCACTTTTTTCTCATTCACATATACTCTTCCTAATTCAATTCGCATTTTCCATTCCTCATCAGATCTAAATGGAAACTTTATGCACATCATATCAAGCAGACTTCTTCCTATGAATTCTGACTCCGGCTTAAAGCGATGTGTAATAGAATAGGGTTGAACGAGCCGTACACTACGACTGAGTTTGTTCCTCCTGTTGAAGAGAACGTTGTTTAAAATCTTCTCCAAAATAATTGTACCATTTTCGGAACGGTTTAAAGGCATTCTCAGCATCAAAAGGTCGTTTGTACTCGCTTTTCTTACATTCTTCGCTGCAACAACCTTCCATGATATGAGCTCCTTCTTCAGAGCAGACAAACAACTTGTTGCATTCCATATTCGCACAGTTCACGTAAGTATCGGCAGGCTTTCCGGTAATTTCACATTTGGCAATCGGAGCAAGATCTTTTGGATTTACCGGCACAATCAGGCGGTCATCAAATACAAAACATTTACCTTTGAAGTGTGCACCCTCTTCTTCCTTAGCGTAATTTAAAATCCCACCGTGTAACTGATTTACATCTTCCCAACCTTCTTCCTTCATCAGCACTGAAAATTTCTCGCAACGAATTCCGCCGGTGCAATACATCAGCACTTTTTTTTCTTTTGGGATGTTGGCTTCTTCCAACCATTGAGGGAAGTCATAAAAATTATCCAGATCTGGTGTTAATGCCCCTTCAAAATGTCCCACTTTCGATTCGTAATTGTTGCGGACATCAATCATTACATAATCCTCTCCGGACTCCATCACATTACGCCATTCACTTGGCATAAGGTGCGTTCCTCCATCTTTCGGATCAACTCCATCCACATGAAGAGCCACAATTTCTTCTCTCACTTTACAGATCAGTTTGGCGAATGGAATGTATTCACTTTGATCCTGCTTAAATTCTGTTTCTTCAAATCCATCCAGCGACCACACATATTCTTTGTAGGCATCAATCTGCTCTTTGGAACCTGCAGCTGTCCCGTTCAGTCCCTCGGATGAAATATAAATTCTGCCCTTTAATCCGTGTTCTTTGCAAAAATTTTTATGCTCTTTACAAAACTTCTCAGGATTTTTGATGTGACTAAATTTGTAATAAAGAATAACTTCGTACATCTTCTAAAATAAATTACACCATGGTTCATCTCTTGCCGTTATTGGCTGGCACAAAGTTAAGGAAATTCTATTGAAAATGGCGCTCCTTTTGAATTACAGAATCTTGAGCATTTTAACTGTCATGTTAACTTGTTTCGTGGTTTCTTCGCACGTTTTTGCTCAGGACAAGACTACGTTGCTTGATATAAAAAATGATTTCCATTACGGGAAAATCAGTGCTGAAGAAGCCGTGTGGGCTCAGCTTCTTGCTCTTGAAGAACATTCAAGCCATAAGTGTATTACTCCTTTAACAATGATAAGTAACGGGTATTGGAAAGAGCTCTCAGAAAGAACCAGAGATAGATATCGTAGAAAAATAGGTTTAGTGGATGTTACCGAAGCCACTCAGTTTTTTGATAGCCCATCTGGAAAATTCAGAATACAGTATGAAACGGAAGGAAATGATGCTGTTCCCTTGATAGATGCTAACTCAAACTCGGTTCCGGATTATGTGGAATGGGTTGCAGAGGCGGCAGACTCATCCTATCGCCACGAAATTCTTACCCTTGGTTTTACGGATCCAATTCCTGATGGAGAACAATATTTAGTGATTGTTGGCGACTTAGGAGCTTATGGGTTAACTCGTCCGTCTCCTGTGAGCCCAGGTGGAACTGTTATCGAAATTGAAAATGATTTTGTTGGGTTTCCTACAAATACTGATCCTGAAGGAAATCAAAAAGGAGCCATTAAAGTTACCATGGCTCATGAATTAAAGCATGCTATAGAGTATGTGCAAACTGGGTGGAGGGGTGATGTTACACGGTGGGCTGAAATGGATGCTACACTCATGGAAGAGGTCGTTTATGATAATGTGAATGATTACTATAACTATCTGGATGGCTTTGGGAATGGGAATTTTTTTGGCTCACCTAATACCACAATTATTCCTGGTTCCTACGAAGATATTACCTGGGCACTATTTTTTCATGAACGCTTTGGGGACACCTTTTGGAGTGGTGTTTGGAGTCGTATTACGGATACTCCTGAAATCCTTTTTCTTGAAGCTATTGAAGATGAACTAACCGAATTTGATGTTTCCTTTGAGGAAGCGGTAGTAGAGAATTTTCTTTGGCATTACGCATCCGGTGGCTCTAATTTCACCCCGTTTTTTGGTTTTGACGAAAGCGGACTTTACCCATCTCCCAGATTGGAGGAAACTTTTTCCGAGTTCCAAACTGAGTTAACTGAACCCTCTATAATGTCACGGTTTTCGGGAGAATATTATGAGTTCGATCTGGTTCAACGAACAAATAGTTTTTTGAAACTGGATTTTATCCCAAGCTCACAGGATGTACAGGTGGCAATTATCGCCTATTACGATGACCTAAGTGTTGAAACCCGGTTTATAACAGGTCCAACCATGGGAGAGTTAAATTCTATGGAATCCGGATTACCATGGGCTAATATTGATCGTGTTGGTCTGGTATTTTTTAACTCTTCGACTGATGAAACCAATTCGTTTCAGTTTCAGGTGTATGATTATGTTCCAATAAATATTGATTCGCCACAACTATCTCAAAATTATCCTAATCCGTTCAACCCCAACACCACAATAACGGTAACTCTTCCGTTCAGTCAACAAGTTAGACTGAGTGTATTTGATTATCTGGGCAGAGAAGTACGGGTTTTAACAGATGGGGTTTTAGGTGCCGGCGAAAACCCTATTCGTTTTGATGCACAAAACCTGGCTTCAGGTATTTATTTTTATCGTCTGGAAACAGAAGAGAAAGTAGTTACCAGAACAATGACACTCGTTAAATAGCTATAATAATTTTTGCTCTTTGAGCCCCTCTATGGCACTCGAAAACGTCGTAAGGTTGAAGGAGGTAATAGAAAGCATCCTAAGCATCTTTACTTCCATAATTGGAGCTGCTAATTCTCTCCACGATAAATACCCATCTCTAAACGCAAAATTATCCGGGTTTTTATCTTCAATCACTTCTATTGTCTCCTCCAGATTCAAATCCTGTGTATATGCAAGCATGCTGGCAATCAATAAGTTTAAAAAGCCATGAACACTATGCTGACTTGTATAATTAAAACCAGGAAACGGTGTGTTTTCAGTTCCTGAGAATTTTACAGCTACGTTTGCATCTCGGGCGTATAATAAAACATCTGCAAGATATTTAGCACTTGGAGGAGCCTTCCCACCACAGTCAATTTTCAACCCTGAGAATAAATAATTATCGACTTTCCGCTTCAAAATCGACTTGTTATGAACAGCAATTACTTTGATAATTTTCTTGGTAATTTCTGCATCAAAGTTCTCTCCGGGTACTCCGAAAAATACACGGTGTGGAAGTAGTCTTGATTCAGCCGTTGCACTTACTACCGCTTCCAGTGATTTTACTAACTCTTCTGCATTCAATTTCTGAACACTTCCAACTGGAAAGGTAAGCTCTAAAATGTTGGTTCTGACTTCACCCGGATAGCCAGAATGCGCCGCCATTATCTCTTTCTCGATATTGATGACAGCATTCTTAAAGTCGAAAAGCGACTCGCTTTCAGGTCCGGTAATACATAATGCTAATGGCCCTTTTAACTGGTGTTTTCGGTCAGCAAAAGTAGCCAGTAATGGTAACTCGCTAAATGGAATCACAAAATTTGAAAGCATCCAGGAGTATTTGGAATGTGAGAAATCTACATAACCTCTCAATGCCTCTCGAATATTAAGATCTGCGGGAGGATATAATCCTGAATAGTTTATTGATGAAGCAAGAAGCAGTTGCAGAGATTTAATCATAGCATTTAATAATACGTATAGACAACCACATGGCAAACTAAAACTCCGTAAAAATCCGACTTTATTTCAGTTTTTTCATATAAAAACACTTTCACTCTGGTTTGATTATTAAGAATATTTGTATGTAATTGCTTGTACTCAACATATTTAGGGATTATGAACAAATCAGAGACTATCAAACAACTAAGTGAGCAGCTTAAAATAACCCAACAGGAAACGGAAACTATGTATGATGATTTCGTTTCGATACTGGCAAACCATCTCGCGACTGATAAGGGATTTTCTATCCCTAAACTTGGAAGTTTCCATTCTAAGATCAGGGAGCCTTATAAGTCATATAATCCACATTATAAGAAAATGATGCTGCTACCAAAAAAGAAAGTAGTGCAGTTTACACAAAGCTCTTCTGTTAAAGATGAATTAAGCGGAGGTAGCCTATGAGTGATAAGATAACTTTTTCAAAACTTGTTGAAGAACTCGCTGATAAAACGGGTACATCTCAAACTCTCAGCCATGATTTTATAACAGAATTAACTGATATCGTTATTGAATCTGCGTTAGATTCCGGAAAATCATCTATTACGAATTTTGGAAGTTTTAAGATTGTAGATGTTGCTGCACGGAATGGTGTCAATCCACGAACCGGAGAGTCCATTGTAATCCCTGCCCATCAACGACTTTCATTCAGTCCTTATAAAGCGCTTGAAAATACTGTCAACGCCCCTTTCGCTCATTTGGAAGCAGAGGTAATAGAAGACGAGGATAATGATAAAGTTGATTCTTCATTGCCTTCTGAAATAAAGACTTCTGCTAAACCTCTTGCGCCACTACCTGAAAAGGAAGAGGTTAAAGAAGACGAAATTAAAGATGAGGAGAATGAGCCTGAGGCCTCTGATACTAAAGAAGAATCTGAAGCTCCGGTTTTCAAAAGACCGGGTAAAGAAGAGGGGAAGTCAGGGAATCTCCAAAATGTACTGATACTTATTATTGTATTACTTTTGGTGGTAGTTGGACTTTGGTATTTCGTATTCAGAGATACATCAGAACCGCAGATTGCAGAACAAACCCCTCCTCCACCGGTAGAAACTCCAGCAGACCCAACTCCTAATCCACCTCCTGCTGTAGATCAAACAGCTACGGATCCTGATACTCCGGAAGAATCTGAAGTCATGGATGTAGAGGTCCCGGTTCAGGAACAAATAGATATTATTGAGGAGGCTACACCTGCAAATTACGTGGTATCACCTGGTGAGTGGATTTATAATATTGCCAGAAAAAACTACAATCGTCCAACCTTCTGGCCATTAATCTTTGAAGCTAATTTCTCTTCTTCTCAGGACCCGGACCTGATTATTCCCGGAAAAGAACTAAAGATTCCTGAAATAGCAGATACTCAAAACCTTACTCAAAATGACCGTGCGAGACTTGCCTATGCCTTAAGAGTTGTTTCAGAAGCTTATGCAAATGCAGGGAAATCAGAACAAGCCGAGAACTATGAACGAATGGCTACTAAGTTTTCTGATTAATCGAATATTTGTTCGAATTAGAAAAGGCGGGTTTTATAAATTTTAACCCCGTTATAACTCGCCTCCATTTTTACAAATTCCTGCCCTTCCTTGGTGTACCAAAATCGGGTTGGCTGGGTGCCATGATAATCCATAAATAACACCCAGGTATCCAGTTCTTCTCCTCCAGGTAATGTTAACTTTTCAGACCCTTCTACTTTTACCTCATACCAATCTGGTTTAGTGGTTTTACTTCCCGGGTGATGAAATCTTAATGCAGCACTATAACCTTCCCTCATTGGTAACATAGAAAATGTTGTTAAATCGAGCTCAAAATTAAATACGGGCTCTTCCAGTTCAAGATTATACCCTTCCTCTGCATTATTTTTAACGGTATCTAGCGCCGCAATTGCCTGGTCGGTAAATCTATATGCTTCTTTTCCTTTAGACCCAATATTTCTGATATGAATTATGGGCATGAATGTTTTTGGCTCAACCATGGAATAAAACTCCCCGGTTGAGTTTTCATCTACTCCATAGTATTCGTGTTTAATGACAAGAAAGTCTTCCCCGTCATGTTTAATTCTTTCAACAGATGATCTTACCATCACCCCAAGTCTTACGGATCCCTTGAACTCAGAATGGACCAGGTAATCCATAGTGTTTTCCTTTAGCAGATGATGATTTGTAAATATATCTCCAACTCTGATAGAATCGGTTTCCTGGGCTTTCGATATTAAGCTTCCCCCAAACATGAATAACGCTGTAAACAGTGCAACAGATTTTCTCATAAAAACTATACTTAGAAATTTTGTTTTCCTGAAAATCTGCCCTTTTGCTGATCATTTAAATTTTAATCGACGTTCTTTGATTAATACTCGGCGTATTTAGTTTATCTATCTATACTTAGATCCATCTAGTAAAAGCAGCCATCTGTCGACTGACCGACATTATCTGTAGAATAAATCATAAAAAGTCTCGGCTAAACAGGTATTTTCTGTAAAAGCATTCTGATTTGGCCAAGAACCGACTACTTATTTTACATATTTCTTTTTGGGCTATTTTCGTGTTCTATCGACTGTTCGATTATACCCGATATATTCCTTTAGAAACTGCTATAAATTTTCTGACAGTACCATTGGTATTCAATATGCTTGCCAGCTATATACACTATTTCTTTGTGCTTCCTTATCTCATCCAGACCCGGGAATACCTTAAATATTTCACCTTTCTTGCGCTCACATTAATAGTTGTTATGGGGTTCAGGTTTGTTGCCGATAATTACTTTATGGCCCCATTAAGTCAAGATGAAGAATATTATGCAAGCGTTCACTTTCCAAGAGTTTTGAGTGTACTCTGGGGTTTTCTGACTTTTATCATCTTTACGGGTATGATCAAGTTTACTTCTGATTGGTTTAGAATTGAGAATGAAAAAAAGCAACTAGAAAACGAAAAATTAACCGCCGAGCTCAACTATCTAAAGGCCCAAATCAACCCCCATTTTTTATTTAATACTTTACACAATCTGAATTATCTGGTTCAGGGAAAAAAAGATGAAGCTACTCAAATCATTATTCGCTTGTCCAATATTATGCGTTATATGATTTACGACGCCAACCAAACGACAGTACCAATCTCTAAAGAGATACAGTATATGCAAGACTATATTGAGTTGGAGCGAATCAGATTAAATAATCCATTAGACATTTCTTTTAATACGTCTGGTAATTATGAGCAGACCAACATAGCCCCACTTATTCTGATTACTTTTCTGGAAAATGCTTTTAAACACGGTGTAAGTGATGAAGCAGAAAACTGTTGGATAAAGGTAGATTTACAACAGAAAAAGGAACTACTTATCTATTCAGTAAGTAATTCTAAAATTGAAAAAAAAACATCTTCTGATCGATCCGGTTTTGGCCTCGACAATCTTGAAAAACGATTGAAACTTCATTATCCGGAAAGGCATCAACTTTTTATTACAGAATCCGAACACAGTTACAATATTGAATTAACTCTTACCCTTGAATAATGGTAAATTGTATTGTTATTGATGATGAACCTTTTGCGCGAAACTTACTTGAAGAATACATAAGTAAAGTCCCTTACCTCAATCTTCTGGGAAGTTTCTCCAGTGGCCTAAAAGCCCTGGAGCTTTTAAACTCACAGCCAGTCGATTTGATATTTCTGGATATTCAAATGCCCGAAATCAATGGTATTACCTTCTTAAAATCACTCAATGATAAACCAAATGTGATTTTTACTACCGCTTATGCCGAATTTGCTTTAGAAGGTTATGAGCTAAATGCGACTGACTACCTACTCAAACCTTTCGATTTTCCTCGTTTCCTGAAAGCAGTTGAAAAAGTAATCCCTGCAAATAATCAGGTTTCAGAAATTACTTCCACAGCTAAACGTCCTAAATACCTTTTCGTTAAGGACGGAATCTCGATGATCAAAATTACTCTTACCGATATTCAGTACATAAAAGGCTTAAAGGATTATGTTCAAATTTTCACGGCCGGCAAAAAAGTAACGAGCCTTCAAACACTTAAAGAACTTTCCGAAACTCTCCCTGAAGATTTGTTTTCAAGATCTCATAATTCCTATATCGTTGGTATGCAGCATATTGACTCGATTAATAGAAATCAGATTAATATTCGGGATACTCAAATCCCAATAGGTGCGACCTTCAGGAAATCATTTATGGAATCATTAAAGAGAATCGGGCTTCCTGAATAGATTATTTAGCTAAGTAAATCCAGCGTTATAGCATCGGCAATTTTTAATCCTTCTTTGGTTAGATGTAATTGCGACTCAGATAGTACTACTTTTCCTTCTTTTACTTTTCGATGCAGATATGCTTCCTGATTTGAATTGAATTTGAAATCATAACGCTTTTCCATCTTTATGAGATTTAGGCCCTCTACCGTTCGAAGTCCAAGCATAAGTCTTTCTTCAGCAAGATCTTTTTTGTTTAACTGTTCCAATTCATTTCGGCTACCCCATCCTTCATTGAGGTAAGACTTCAAATCAGGTTCATTATTCCACCGTTCAGCTGATTCATCCACGTTATTCCACCAAAAAGAATGAGCTCCGGGCCCAAGTCCCAGATAATTTTCATGCGACCAGTACGCAGAGTTATGCTTTGCTTCAAATCCTGGCTTGGCGAAGTTACTCACTTCATATTGATGGATACCCGCTTCAGCAAGTTTACCTTCGACCAGATCAAAATGAGTTGCTACCTGGTCATCTTCAGGTGGGACTATTCGGCCCAATTCCAGCTGTTTACCAAGGCGGGTTTTAGGTTCAATAGTTAATGAATAGGCTGATACATGTGGAGGTCTGAAACTGAGCAATTCATCAATGTCTTTCCGCAACATTTCTAACGTTTGATTTGGATTCCCATAAATTAAATCAACAGTGTAGGAGTTGATCCCGGAAGAACTTAATACCTCCATGCAATGTAACGCTTCTTCCCTTGAATGCGCCCTGTTCATAAAATTTAACAGCTGCTGATCGAAGGTTTGAACGCCCATGCTTGCTCTTGTAACTCCTGCTGATCTGAGGCCTTCTAAGTACTCTTTTGATACATCATCCGGGTTCATTTCCAGTGTGACTTCTTCCAGACTCCGCTCAAAAACCTGATTGATCGCTTCTAAAATCTGTTCTATTTGTTTGGGAGATAAAAGTGATGGGGTTCCTCCTCCAAAGTAAATTGTCTTCACTTTATCAGAAGTGTATCTGGTATTCTTTTTTGAGTGTATTTCTCTGATAAGCGAATCAACAAACTGCTGTTTCTGATCCTGTCTGGTTACAAAATAAAAATCACAGTACGAGCAGGCTTGTTTACAAAATGGGATATGGAGATAAAGACCGCTCATTTAATTAGAAATAGTTGAATTAGGAATAATTATTCAACTATTCCTAATTCGTAATTCTCATCCTTCAGATTTATAGAATGGATTTTTTTCGTACTCGTCTTTACCCTGATAAGCACGACTATACTTCACATAATTCTGCGAATACTTTTTAATAGAGTCTATTTCCTCTTCTGATAATTTCCTAACTGGTTTGGCGGGAGAGCCCATGTATAAGTAGCCACTTTCCAATGTTTTGTTTGGTGGCACCAATGTTCCCGCAGCTATAATCACATCCGACTCTATTACCGCTTTATCTAAAATCGTAGCATTTATGCCTATAAGCACCCGGTCTTTGATGGTACAACCATGAATAACTACACCGTGCCCAATGGTAACCTCATTTCCAATTTCTGTTGGACCTGTTTGATTCATAACGTGAATACATACATTGTCCTGAACATTACTACGATCGCCGATGGTAATTTTGTTTACATCACCGCGGATGGTCACGTTAAACCAGGCACTGCTTTCTTCTCCCATGCTTACATCGCCAATGATGTCAGCGCTTTCCACTACAAAAGCGCTAGGATGTATTTCCGGAGATTTACCTAAAAATTCTTTAATCATTTAACCCTCTAAAAAGATGAAAAAATATAAAGCTATAAATCCAACTAAAGCGATCATATACAAGATCATGATCCCAAATGTTTTGGCAATAGATTTTAACCAGCCTTGTTCAAAAGTTAATTTTAGATAAAGCACCATATAAATAAAGGTTGCTAATTGTGCGGGAGCACTTATTATCATAGCAACGATATCAATCCAGGTTTGCTCAAATCTATTATTCAGCCAAATAGTAAATAACTCTATCATTAAAAGTACAAACCAAATAGTATGGATATGAAATGATAATATTAAATACTCTACATAAAACGCCTTTCTTTTTCGATAAAAGAGCTTAGCAAAAAGCGCGAAAACAGGAACCATAAAAAAAAGCAAATACTGAATTACCGTTGCAAGGTCACCTACTGCGCCTTCATCATCGGAAAAATTGACAAAGAAAATTTGGTTGGTTTCAATTACCTGTACGAGCAAAAAGTACACAATACTAATCGATAGATATACTCTTAGGGGGGGCAGATATTGAGCTCTTTTACCTTCAATATATTCTTTTGTGACCTTACCTGGTTTTATAAAGAGCTCTTTTAGGGTTTTAAACCAACGATTATCCACGTTAAAAAGAGTTTCAACGGCATCTTCGAGAAAGAGTCTTAGTGGCAATTTAGTAGGCTGCAACTTTTGCCCGCAGTTTGAACAGAAGTTACCCCGTACTTCTGTACTACAGTTAAGACAAGTCCCTTCTTTTTGGATGACCGAATTACTCATAATCACAAAATAAAAAAGGTTCCGATTGAAACAACCGGAACCTTTGAAAATGTACGTTTAAAAACTTAATCCATATACTGCTCAACTATGGCTTTAAATGCTGGATATGATCCCGGATTATTCTCAATTTTATCACCATTTATAAAAAATGTTGGTGTAGAATTTACTCCAAGATCGCGGCCTTCGCGTCGATCAGCCATTACAATCCTGTTCATATCTGCAGAGTTCATGTCTTGCTGAAATTTTTGAACATCTAAATCGAGTGCCCGGGCATAGCCAATGAAAGTAGCTTCCGCGTTCCCTCTTGACCACTGCTCCTGCCCTGCAAAAATCATATCATGCATTTCCTTGTATTTCCCCTGAACACGTGCCGCTTCTGCTGATCTTGCAGCTAAATGTGCATATGGATGCATGCTTAATGGAAAATGCTTGTACGTAACTTTGATATCATCACCAAAATCCTGTTTTAATTGATTTACAAATGGAACGAAAACTTTACATGCCGGGCATTGATAATCACTGAATTTAACTAAATGAACTTTAGCTTCTACAGGTTGACCCGTTTCTGCAGAAGCCGTTGATGATTGAGGTACTACAGGGGTTTCGGTTTTATTTTCAGGTGATTTTTCACACGCCAATCCGATTGCAACGATGACAATCAGTAAATTGAAAAATGAGTTACTCTTCATGGATCTTTATGATTTTTAGCTTTGAGTAGCCGTTTTCGGCCTTCTTACTTTATTAAAATGTCTTTTTAAGATAGTATCTATTTTAGCAATAATCTCATCCAGGTGATCTTCTTTTACATTCTTTCCGAATGAAAATCGCACAAATTCTCTGGCTTCTTCATCTGTCCTGCCAAGGGCTTTCATGGTCCGGTTTGGTTTATCACTTCCGACCTGACACGCACTTCCAGTCGAAATTGCCAAACCTGCCTGATTACATTCCAGCATCAAAAACTGGCCTTCTATTCCCGGAAAACGAATTCCCAAAATAAAGGGAGACTCATTACCTGAACTACCCTCAATTATAAATTTATGTTCAAAAGCAGATAGTTTCCTTACCAATTCTGATTTGATGTTGGTAATCCTCAGGAACTCATTCGTTAATAATTCTGCACCTTCTTTAGCAGCGGTGGCAAAAGCGGCCATGCCCGGAACATTGTCGGTTCCTGTTTTCAACTTCTTTTTTTGCTGATTTTGCTCAAGGAATGGCTCCCATTCGGTTTCGGGATTTATCCAGACTGCACCTACTCCTTTCGGTCCATATATTTTATGAGCGGAGATTGAAAGAGCATCAATGTTTAAATCAATCACATCCACAGCAATTTTACAAAAGCTCTGAACTGCATCGGTATGAAATAAAATGTCTTTGGATTGCAGAAACTTACCTATCTCTTTAATGGGCTGAATGGTTCCTATTTCGGAATTTATATGCTGGATTGATACCAAAACTGTCTCATCGTTAACCAGTTTTTTTAGCTCTTCGATTTGAACTCTTCCGGTTTTATCTACTCCCAGCCAGCTTACTTTATACCCTTCCTGCTCCAGCTTTTTGAAGATATCCCTAACAGAAGCATGTTCTATTTCTGTAGTAATTATATGTTTTCCCGGTTTTTTACATCCATCCAGTAAAGCCTGAATTGCCAGAAAGTTCGAATCAGAAGCACCGGAAGTAAAGTGAATATCTTTTGCCTCTGCATTTAATGTTTTAGCAATCGTTTTTGCAGATGCTTCTTTTATTTGCTTCGCTGAAGAGCCTGTATCATGGAGACTACTAGCATTTCCATAATAATGCTTGGCTACATTCACATATACCTCCAGCGCCTTATCGCTCATTGGGGTTGTAGCAGCATAATCAAGGTAGATCATTTATATCGCTCTTCTGATTTTAAAACTGTATCTTTAACGCCCTTGAAAATAGCCAAAATCAAGCAGGCAAGCACTTTTTCATGAATAAACTTTGGTTTAAAAAAATTATCCGTAAAGCTCTTGAAGAAGACTTAGGAATGGGTGACTTAACAACCAATTCCATCTTGACACAAGATACATTTTCGACAGGTACATTTACCGCGAAAGCAGACGGTGTACTATCGGGACTGGATTGCATTAGTTTGGTGTATGAAGAACTTGATGGAGCTGTTTCTGTAGAGTTATTAAAAAAGGATGGAGACTCGGTTACAAAAGGCGAACTTATTGCAAAAGTTGAAGGCCCGGTTCGCACCTTACTTTCCGGAGAGCGCGTGATTTTGAATTTGATTCAGCACATGAGCGGCATTTCAACGTCAACTCATGAGATTGTTTCATTACTAAATGATGACTCCATCACCATAGCAGATACACGTAAAACTTTGCCGGGATTACGGGCTTTACAAAAGTATGCAGTCACTTCTGGTGGAGGTAAAAATCATAGGTTTCGTTTAGATGACGGTGTGATGATCAAAGACAATCACATTAAAGCGGCAGGAAGTATTTCAAAAGCTGTTGAAATGGTTCGGTCGAATATTGGTCACATGGTCAAAATTGAAGTAGAAACGGAAACAAAAGATCAGGTGTTGGAAGCTGTGGAGTCGGGAGCTGATGTTATCATGTTGGATAACCGGAACCCTGAAGAAGTAAAAGAGTTTGTATCAATGATTCCTGATGGAATTATTGTGGAAGTATCGGGAGGTATTACTCCCGGGAATATTGCGAGCTACAAAGGTTGTGGAGCGCATGTTATTTCACTGGGTTGGTTAACCCATTCAGTGAAAGCATTGGATATTAGTTTTAATTTGAGTTGATTACTTAAATACGAATCAATAATGTAATTTAGAGCTGTCATTCCTGGATTAATAAGGAATCTTGATCTGTTATAAAACTCAAGATGCTGAAACAAATTCAGCGTGACCTATTTTGAAAATTATGGATGTACTAGACATTTTAGAAATTGAATCAGAAGTATCGCTACCGAAGCGATATAGCGAGCTTTCTGTTCAGGAGATGGAAGCGCGGGTAAAAGAGATTAAAGAAAAGTTCGGGGATCGTTTATTTATTCCGGGTCATCATTACCAAAAAGACGAAGTAATCCAATTCGCCGATGCCCGCGGAGATTCCCTCCAACTCGCCAGAATTTGTGCCAAACTTCCTGAAGCTGAGTTTATCGTTTTCTGCGGAGTTCACTTCATGGCAGAAACTGCTGATATGCTTACTGGTCTAAATCAAAAAGTAATTTTACCGGATATGCGCGCCGGTTGTTCGATGGCAGATATGGCCGATATCGACCAGACTGAAAAAGGTTGGGAAAAAATGCAGAAAATCTGGGGAGATACTATTCTGCCTCTTACCTATGTGAATTCTACTGCAGCTATCAAAGGATTTGTGGGCAAAAACGGCGGCGCTTGTGTGACATCAGGAAATGCCAAGAAAATGGTGAAATGGGCCTTTACTCAAAAAGAACGAATTCTGTTTTTACCCGATCAACATCTTGGAAGAAATACCGCCTATGATTTAGGAATTCCACTTGAACAAATGGCGGTTTATGCACCTCTTACTCAGACTTTTGAATATGAAGGTGAATGGGAAGATGTAAAGGTAATCCTCTGGAAAGGTCACTGCTCAGTACACGAGAAATTCAATGTTCAGCACATCGAAAATCTCCGTAAAACTCAACCGGATATGAATATCATCGTTCATCCGGAATGTACCTATGAAGTAGTTCGCGCTTCAGATTATAACGGCTCTACTAACTTCATTATCAAAACGATTGAAGCTGCTCCTGCAGGAAGTAAATGGGCAATAGGAACAGAAATGAATTTGGTTAACCGAATTGCAGATGAACATCCTGATAAAGAGATCGTTTCCTTAAATCCATTTATGTGTCCTTGCCTGACAATGAACAGGATTGATCTTCCTCACTTACTTTGGAGCCTTGAAAAGCTGGAAGAGGGCGAAGTGGTCAATCAGATTACTGTGTCTGAGGAAATCACTAAAAACGCTGTACTTTCCTTGGAGAGGATGCTGGAGCGAAGTTAGGAGCAAGGTTAATTCATGAATTAACCCTGCTACGATTTTTGTCCCTTAATCCTTTCTTTATTTGTTATAGGTGTGAAAAAGCTACATTCAACAATCACCTAATTAAAGGAACAGAACTATGACAAATTTAGAAAGAGCTTATCACATCTATGAACTCATGGGCGAAGGAAAACTCCTTGATGCCTTTGACATGTATTACCACGATGATATTGTTAAAGTAGAAGGCAACGGAGATATAGTAGAAGGAAAAGCTGCCAATCGTGAGTTCCAGGTACAATGGCTGGAAAGTTTGGAAAAGATTCATAACGCGGGAATTACTGCCGCTTCTGAAGACTCAAACAATGGTAAAGTACTGATGGAATCCTGGATCGATGCCTCATTCAAAGGCGGGGGCCGAATGAAAATTGAAGAAGTAGAAGTTCAAACCTGGAAAGATGGAAAAATTACCCATATCAGATTCTATTACGATTCTGCCAAGATGGGCGGGTAATTTCTATTTGTTTATTTTTTAAAAAGTCATTCTGAGGATACTTTCGAAGAATGACTTTTATTTTCTTTCCTTCTTCTTTTTTATTTCATTGAAGAATGAAACCAACCACATTCTTAACCTCTCTACTTTTCACTTTTGTACTTTTAAATTGTACATCTAATAAAATTGAGCCGGTATCCTCTTCAAATCAATACATCACAGTCCTCGGTATCGCACAGGACGCGGGCTTTCCTCAGGCAGGGTGTAATAAAGCAAACTGTACCCAATATTGGCTGGGAAATGAAGAAAGAAGACATGCTACCACTTTAGGCTTAGTTGATAAAGAGTCCGGTCAAATCTGGATGTTTGAGGCTACCCCGGATTTTAAAGACCAGCTTCATGAGCTTACCTCTTCAACAAAGATCCCGGATTTATCGGGAATCTTTCTTACTCACGCACATATCGGGCACTATTCAGGATTAATGAATCTGGGACATGAGGTAATGGGTGCTTCCGGGGTGCCCGTGTATACTATGCCAAGAATGAATTTATTTCTCCATGAAAATGGTCCCTGGGATCAACTAGTTAGATATGAGAATATTGAACTCATCAACCAAAGAGAAGATTCAACCATTATTATTTCAGATAACCTCTCCGTAACTCCGTTTCTGGTTCCTCACCGGGATGAATATTCAGAAACGGTCGGCTACAGAATTGAATCACTCAATACAAAAGTATTGTTTATTCCAGACATCAATAAATGGGATATCTGGAAACGAAGTATTACCGAAGAAATATCAAAAGTAGATTATGCTTTTCTGGATGCAACTTTTTTTGATCAGGATGAACTCCCAAATCGTGATATGAGAGACATTCCACATCCTTTTGTGGAAGAAAGTCTGGAACTTTTCAGTGAGCTGCCCGAATCTGAACGGGCTAAAATTATCTTCATTCATTTTAACCATACCAATCCTTTGATTTTGAATAGCATGGAGCGAAAACAGATTGAAAACCTCGGATATAAAGTGGCTTTTGAAGGGATGAGGCTTGAACTGTAAAAACCATCATAATGAACAATTTCCAGAATATTTCCCCTGTACTCCCCGCCAATGATGTTAAAGCCGAGGTCGAATTCTTCGAGAAACTGGGATTCAAAAACACCTACGATTCCCTTCAATATTCTGATAAACTGGACTATGCAGTGGTTGCCCGTGACGGACAGTTTCTTCATATCCAGTTTCAATTTGAAGAAGACATGCCTTCTAAAAATGCTGCCCAACAAACTAAGATCTGGGTTAATGATTTAGATATTCTTGAAAAAGAATTTTCAGAGAGTGGTTTTGAAATCAAGCGCCGTGATAATACCCCTTGGGGAACTGATGAGTTTGGGTTTTACTCTCCCAATCACAATGCTATTATTTTTGTGAAGGATTTGGGGTGAGTTAATAGTTCTCTTTAAAGGTCTTTCTGAGCAAAAGCGAAGAATCTGCACAATAGTTAATTTTGCAGATCCTTCGGAAGTATCCTCAGGATGACGTATTTGTCATTCGATCCTCTCCTTCGAAACTACTAGACAAAACCATTCACTCTTCTTATAACACCGCTCATCTTATTTCTTGGCCTTCTATCCTGAACTATCTAGAAATCGAACTTATCTGAGATAATTTTGTAGCGAATCAAAATTAAACTATTCGTTATGAATCGCTCACTCACTTTTATTTTCATCTTAGTTTTAGTACCAATACTAACCCTTGCTCAAGACAATCAACGTGAAGGCTCTATCTCGGGTAAAGTGGTAGATGCTCAAACTCTGGAACCACTCATTGGAGTAAATGTCCTCATCGAAAAAACGTTAACAGGGACCGCTACCGATACAGAAGGAAACTTTGCAATCCCAAAACTAGATGCCGGTATTTATACTCTCGTTATTCGATATATCGGTTTCGAAACGCAAAATATTCCGGATATTGTTGTGGGCTCGAACCGGAATCAGTTTCTGGAAATCAAGCTAAATCCATCCACCATTCAAGGGGATGAAATTACCGTTTCAACTGCCTATTTCTCGGAATCTGCTTCAGATGGAATTGGTCGTGTTTCATTTTCACCAGAAGAGCTAAGACGTTCTCCAGGTGCAGCTCAGGATTTAGGGCGTGTGCTTAACGCCCTACCGAGTGTGGTTTCTCAAGGTGAAACGAGTCAGGATTTGTTTGTCCGTGGAGGGAGCCCAAGTGAAAACGGTAATTATATCGACAATATCCCGCTTCCAAATGTCAGGCATTTTCGAGGTCAGGGTGGAGAGTCTGGTGGACCGCTGGGAATCGTAAACACCGAACTTGTCTCAGATATTGAGTTTTCCGCAGGAGCTTTCTCTTCAAAATATGGCGATCATCTGTCTTCCGTTTCAGATATTTCTTATCGGGAAGGAAGTTCCGAGCGTTTTCAGGGAGATCTGGGGCTCAATCTTGCCGGTTTTGTAGTAAACCTCGAGGGCCCTGTATCTGATAAAACTACCTACTTGCTTTCTGCCCGCCGTAGTTATCTGGATATTATTGCAGATGCGCTTAATACTGGAGGAGCTCCCGCTTTTGCTGATGGTCAGGCTAAAATAGTGCATACTATAGATAATAAGAACAAGCTTTCATTCCTGAATATTTATGGAAACAGTTTGTTCGAAGCCGACTTAAATGATGCCAGGGATGAAGGTTTTCCCGATGCCATAAAGAACGAAAATACTCAAAATACGACCGGACTAAACTGGAGACATTTATGGGGAACCGGTTATACAAATACCTCTATTTCCTATTCATTTCGGCAACAGGATCAGCTTTTAACAGATGTAATTTCTGAGGATCCTTCCATCAATTTTGAATCCCATGAAGCAATTGCAGTTCTTCGATCTGTTTCTTTTTTCCGACTAAACCCGAAAAACTCTGTGGAGTTTGGAGTTGAGTTTCAATCTGAACAAAATGATTACGATTACTTTATAGCCGCAGAAAGGAATTCTGCTGGAGAACAGCGCCCTGATTTCACAAGAGAAGATGATGTTAATGGTAGTCTGAGTTCACTGTTCGCTTCTTACAATCTCCAGTTAACCGATAAACTTTCTACTTCAATTGGACTTAGAGGGACATATAATTCTTACAACGAAGATGTTAATCTTGCTCCGCGTTTTAGCTCAAGATATCAACTTACTCCCCGTATTGGATTAACAGCTGCAGCCGGAGTGTATTATCAGGCGGTTCCAAGATATCTCATTTCTCAAAATCCGGTGCTTGCGGATTTAAAAAGCACTCAAGCCAATCACTTCATCGCGGGAATTGATTATTTACTTACGGAAGACACAAAAGTCACGGTAGAAGTTTATGATAAGGAATATAGAAATGCTCCCATTCTTCCGGCTTCAAATTCAGTAGGCGACAGAAACTATGTGCTCGATTCTTTTCAGCAATTTTACAGTATTCTTGAAGATGATGGAGAGGCATACGCACGAGGGGTTGAACTTCTGATTCAAAAGAAACTGGCGGTAGATTTTTATGGGATGGTTTCTGCTTCATACTTCCGAACACGGCATAAAGACTACACCGGAACCTGGCAGGATCGAAATTTTGACAATCAATATTTGTTTAGCGTGATTGGAGGCTATCGACCAAATGATCTCTGGGAAGTTAGTATTCGATGGAGTTTGCTTGGAGGTCGCGCCTACACCCCAATTGATCCGGTTGCCTCAGCCAATGGAAATTCTGAAGTGTTGGATTTCTCACGATTTAACGAAGAACGATATCCTGCCTATCATTCCCTTTATACCCGCGTTGATCGTCGCTTTTTCATGAAGAAAACAAATCTGGTTGTATTTCTGGAAGTCTGGAATGCCTACAATAATGCCAATGTGGATTTCGATTTCTGGAATGTACAAACCCAGCAAATTGATCGGGCTACCCAATTTAGTTTACTCCCGGTAAGTGGTGCAAAGTTTGAATTCTGATCCTTTTTTCTGATCATTAATCCATGGCTCAACTCAACTCAAAGCATTTCGTTGAAATCCCCGACAACTTCGTTAAGATACTGGTTGGGCTATGGATATTATTTACGCTGAGTCTTGGCTTTGCCAGCACATTAATCTTCAATACTCTTATTGGTTTTAGTCTTGACGGAAAATGGTGGGATGGATTCCTTTATGCGGCTATTTATTCATCTATTTTCCTATTCCTATTTGGGATAAGCTGGAAACCTTTATTAGTAAGGTTTCCACTTTCAAAACCACGTATTCTAGTTGTTCATGGCTTTGTTCAGATTCTTAACTCAATAGTTGGCTTCGGATTGGGGTTTCTTCTAACTGAATCGTTGCACAATCTGATCTATTCCGGGATACACATCGACAATGAAAAAACAACTATGAGCGTGTTTATTATTGCGCTTCTTTGTTTGATTGGAATTCTCGCAACTAATGGATTCTTTTATGCCACTGCATATATGCGCCGGTCTTTTGATGCCGAAAAACGCCGTGTTGATTCTGAACTCAGCGCACTTAGAGCTCAGATAAATCCTCACTTTTTATTCAATTCTTTAAACTCAATTGCTGCATTGATTAGAATTTCTCCTTCTGAAGCGGAAGCCGTTACCGAAGATCTTGCTGATGTTTTTCGCTATACCCTTCGTGCCAGTGAAACCCCTCTGGTTTGTTTAAAGGATGAGATTGAAATCATAAATCTATATCTCAATATTGAACAAGCCCGCTTTAAAGAACGGCTAACCGTTAATATTGATGTTCCTGATGATCTTCTTAATGTGAGTGTTCCGGTGCTCACGTTACAACCTCTTGTTGAAAATGCAGTCAAACATGGAGTAAGTAAAAAAGAGGGTAACCATACCGTAAGTGTTTCTGTGACATCTAATTATGAATTGCTGGAACTTTCTATCTCTGACACCGGTCCGGGTTTTCCACATAATAATTTTGAAAAGCTTCTTGAAAAAGGAACCGGACTTTCCAATGTATTTCAGCGCTTAAAACTACATTTTGGCGATCAGGTAGACGGCGCTATTTCTGAAGATGGATTAATGCTTCGTTTCCCAATTTCTTACTTAGAACAGCATGCTCATTTCAACCCTCAAGAAAAGCCAAGCTATGAAAGCATTTCTGGTTGATGATGAACCCCTGGCAAGGGAAAGACTTCGTTCCTTACTATCTCATTCCGATTATGAAATAGAAATTCTGGGAGAATCGGGACAAGCTTCTGAAGCAGTCGAGCAGATCAATCAGCTAAAACCAGATGTGCTATTTCTTGATATTCAAATGCCCGGTCTGGACGGTTTTGATGTAGTTTCATTACTCCAGAAACCACTTCCTTATATCGTTTTTGTTACGGCCTATGATCAATATGCAATTAAAGCTTTTGAGGTTCATGCTCTGGATTATCTGACTAAACCGGTTCGATTGGAACGATTAAAAGAATGTATATCCCGACTTAAGAATTTTTCTGCATTGAAAACCAAACAAAATGAGTCTCTTAAAAGAGTATTAGACGAACAAAAGGAAAAACCTCTTCATGTACTTACCGCCAAAAAAGGTCGGGGCATCCATATTCTGGATATTAATGATGTATTCTATGTTGAAGCTGATGATAAACTATTGTTCGCTCATACTTCAGATACAAAATTCCGTGTCGAAGGAACCCTCGATTTTCTTGAAAAAAGGCTTTCTGATGGTCGATTTATTCGCTCCCACCGTTCCTATCTGGTTAATGTTAAATACATTTCAGAACTCATTCCCTGGTTTTCAGGGTCTTATGAAATTAAACTCAAAAATGGAGTACAAATTAGTGTCTCCAGACGTAGAGTTAAGGACTTAAAAGCTCAACTAGGACTATAATTCCATTAGAATAATATTTTGTAGATTCAATCTGAATCTCAACAAATCATTAAGAATGCGTACGCTCTTCCTTTTTATTCTTTCTCTGCTTTTTAGTTCTTCTTCTTTTGCACAAACTTACTTTCCCGGTACATGGGGAAACTGGGAGACTAAAACCCCTCAGGAATTCGGTCTTAATCCGGACTCCATTAAGGCCGCTATTGAATATGCACAATCAATGGAAAGTACGAACCCCCGAAGTATGGAAATGAATCACTATCAGACGTTTGGTCGTGAACCTTTTGGGGATGGTGTTGGTCCTTTTAAAGATCGAGGAGAGCAAACCGGAATCATCATAAAAGACGGATATATCGTGGCTGAATGGGGAGAGCCATTCCGTGTGGATATGACTCATAGTGTAACTAAGACATTTCTGAGTACTACGGTTGGAATTGCCTATGATATGGGACTAATCCGGGATGTACATGACAAAGTAGACCAATATATGGCTCCAATTCTGATGATGGAGTTTGATGATAACCTTCCAAAATCTGATGATATTGGGAAACCGAAAGTGCTGGAGCCTTTCAAAGGAGAGCATAATTCAAAAATTACCTGGGATCATCTACTTCGACAGACCTCAGACTGGGAGGGCACATTGTTTGGAAAACCGGATTGGGCAGACCGTCCAAGTGGTCCCCGTGAGCAGTGGATTACAAGAGATCGGTTTGAGCCTGGTTCTGAATGGGAGTACAACGATGTCCGGGTAAACCTGCTTGCGTTAGCTGCAATGAATGTACTTAGAGAACCTCTTCCAAAAGTACTTCGTGAGCATATGATGGATAACATCGGGGCTTCCCCAACCTGGCGTTGGCAAGGCTACGAAACCAGTTGGGTTGTAATCGATGGTCAATTGATGCAAAGTGTGAGTGGTGGCGGACACTGGGGTGGTGGTATGTTTATCTCAGCCAGAGATCAAGCAAGGCTTGGTTATTTACTCCTAAATGATGGCAACTGGAGTGGTCAACAAATTATCTCAAAAGAATGGTTGAATATGGCTCGAACTCCTACCCAAGCAAATCCCGGTTATGGCTATATGAATTTCTTTTTAAATGGAGACAAAGAAGGGTTGCCTAACGCACCTGAGTCTTCTGTAAGGCATCTTGGCGCCGGAACTAATATGGTATATGTAGATCAGGAAAATGGATTGGTTATTGTTGCCCGCTGGATTCAGAATTCAGCTATGGATGGAATTGTTCGAAGAGTTATTGGAGCTATTGAGTAATTGATATGAAAGGTAAAACAGGCATCGTTGTTGGAGCAACAGGACTTGTGGGATCACATATTCTTGAGCTTTTACTTTCTGATGATCGATATAGTAAAGTGCTTGTCTTTCACAGAAGATCCACTGGTTTATCACACCCCAAACTCACCGAACATATCATTACTTTTGACTCTATTGAAGACTGGAAAGATTTATTGATTGGCGATGAGTTGTATTCTGCCTTAGGTACTACCATCAAACAGGCCGGGTCTAAAGAAGCCCAGTGGACTATTGATTATGACTATCAATTTGAAGTTGCTAAAGCAGGAGCTCAAAATGGAATAATTTCATATGCATTAGTATCTTCAATTGGCGCAACCAACGAGACCAATAACTTTTATTTAAAAATGAAAGGTCAGCTTGATGATGAAGTTCAGAGGTTGGGTTTTAAAGATACTTTAATTGTGCGCCCATCTTTTTTGAAAGGAGAGCGAAAAGAATCCAGGTTTTGGGAACGTGTTGGAATTATCGCTGCTGAACTGTTTACAAAAATACCCCGCTTAAAAAAGTACAAACCAATCCACGCCAAACAAGTTGCCCAAGCCATGATTAACGGACTAAATGACCCTAATTCAAAAACAATATATGAAGGTGGAGAAGTTTTTGGGTTGGTAGAGAGTTAACAAGCTATCTAAGATTCATAGAGGCAGCGTTGAATTTTCCGCTTATTTTTGAATACTGACGAACATACTCGCTCGAATTAACCTGAGCCTTATAAAAAATTACTGCCTCAAAAACCCCATCAATCCCATTTACAGATTCGGACCTTGTGATGTTAAGAGTGCCTGATTCTGTATAATACTGTTCGCCAAGCCCGGCGGTTGGACTTAAATAAAACCCAGAAAAACCAGTCGCATAAACTTGTGTTGTATCCTCAATGTTATTGAAACTGTATTCTCCTGTACCAGGTACATCTAAAGACTTAATACTAAAAATAACTTCTGTAGAAGTAGTATCAGTGTTGTAAGAATACAGTATAAAATGGAATGTGCTGTCTGATGATTCAAGTGAAAATTGTGCTAAGCCTTCCAACTCTTCATAAAGACCGGTGTTTGTGCTTGCCCCAACTAATCCATTAAATTCTCCAAGCTTCAGATCTTCAGATTCCGTTTCACTATTTGATACAGAACATGCAGTAAAAAAGATGAGTACTAAAAACAGATATTTCTTCATTCCTCTCCTTGTCGATTATTCATAACTAACTTTGAAATTCTATGAAGAAAAGTCAACTGCTTAATTAATAGGGCTTAAGAACAGACCAAGTCCCAGCAATAAAAGTGCATAAAGTGAAAACGAAAAGATGAGGAGCATATGACGTTGCTTCTCTCCGTATTTGGGTGAAATAGCAGATTTAATCCAGGGAATATGAAGCACCATGTGCACTATAATTCCTGCCGTAAAAATAATAGCAACCCAGAAGTGAACTTCACTCCATTGATGCCGGTCCAAGCCCATTACCGATGCTCTATGACTTCCATGTGGTAACCTCAGATGTAGTAAAAAGCCCGTCAACAAAAGAACGGCCATACAAATAAACGAGACAAAATCTATTACAAGGTTCTGAGTGTGTTTTCGAGTAAACGGCATAACTCCCTCCTGTTTTTCCAAAATTATGGTACTCTCTTTCTGTGAATTCTTTATGAAGGTATCCCGTTATTAAATAATAATGTTTTTTATTATCCGGGATGGAATTCAGAATAGCTTTGGGATGGCGGATTGTGATGTATATTGCAGCACCTTTATTTGGTGCTCTTGGTATTTGGGTTCTGACTAATCTAAAAGGACCTTTAACCGAACAAATTTTCTGGACAAATTTTTTCCTTTTTTTTCTCTCCCTTGCACTAACAACAGGATCAGTTTACTCTTTTTTTAGAATTCACAGAGAAAAAATCATCTCTAAAAATGGGAAATTTGTTCACCATTTAGCTTTTACTGTAAAAGAACTCCGTTATGATCAAGTAAAAGGCTTTCGAACAGATGGATATTACATTCACATACTCCCAAAGGATTATGAAACAAAACCTCTAAAAATTAGCACCTATATAAAGGATAAAAGTATTTTTATAAGCCACCTTTACAAATACTTTGAAAATCTGGATACAAAAAAATCAATAGATGAGCTTGAAGAGATTTTATCAAATAAAAAGTATGGAATTAATGAGGTTGAAAGAGAAAAACGACTCAAATTTGCCAATAAAACTGCCAAAGTGTTTAATGTTATTTCATTTGTACTTGCTACTTGGCTTTTAGCTTATCCTCACCCATATGACCTCGCAGTTCTCTTAAATATTTTAGTTCCAATAGTTGGATTATTTCTTTTCTATTCGTTCAAAGGACTAATTAAACTTAATCCTCCAAAGGAAAGTGTCTTTCCAAATATAGCTGGTCCTTTGATTCTTCCAGGAATGGTACTTGGATTGCGTTGTATCTTTGATTTTAAAGTTCTGAGCTACAACAATTTCTGGTTGCCGGCTTTTATTTTGTCTTTAATATTTTTTGGATTGTTTTTTATACGCTCAGAAGAACTAAAAAAAACTGACAATGTCTCATTATTTGGAACTGTTAGTCTTTTTCTTCTTTTCTCTGTTTATACATCAACTTCTCTACTAATAATAAATACGCTTTTTGATTTTGATCAACCCTCTGTTCATCAAGCTTTGGTAATTGAGAAAAATAAACCTTCAGATGGGAATGACTATAGACTGGTTCTAAAAGAAGGTTGGGAACCCAGAATAACTTCCGAAGAAAAAACTATCGTTACTGAGGAGTTCTTTAATAAGACTAAAGTAGGTGACTCTGTTTATGTAAATGTTTTTGATGGAGTATTTAATATACCTTGGTATTACGTTAATGAGTACAGACTTACAAAATCAAAGATTGAGTCTATGAATATTATATATGAACCGGACTCTTTACTATTTAAACTGTATTAATGAACTATTCCTTAGAAACCCCCATCCTCTCCATCGAAGTAACAAAATCCGGTATCGAACTCTGCTCGGTCAAGTCAAAGGTAACGGGTAATGAATATATGTGGCAGGCTAATCCCGAAATCTGGGGAAGTCATGCTCCGGTTCTGTTCCCAATTATCGGAGCTCTTAAAGAAGGTGAATTCATTTATAAAGGAGCTAATTATCCACTTCCTAAACATGGTTTTATCCGGTACTCCGATAAACCCCGGCTAGTTGAGCAAACTGAACATTCGCTCACATTCAGAATGAATTGGAATAAAGACACCTACAAAATATATCCTTTTGAATTTGAGTTTCAGGTGACCTATAAGGTCCATGGAAATACAATTGAGGTTATTCATTCGGTCTCTAATACAGATGACAAAACCCTCTTTTACTCGGTGGGAGGTCACCCGGCTTTTAACTGCCCTTTGAATGCTGACGAAGAGTATGAAGACTACTATCTGGAATTCGAAAAAAAAGAAACTGATCAAATCTGGCTCCTTGACGAAAACGGATTATTAAGTGGAGAAACCAAGCCTTTTCTTACAGATACAAAGATTCTTCCTCTTCATAAAAACCTATTCGATAATGACGCCCTCATTTTTAAAAATCTGGAGTCACGAACCGTTCATCTGGTGAGTAAGAAGTCAGGAAGAGTTTTATCTGTGTCATTTGCAGATTTCGAATATCTTGGAATATGGGCAAAACCCGGAGCTCCTTTTATTTGTATTGAACCTTGGCTTGGAGTAGCAGACGACTCAGATTCTGATCAAATACTCAGAACAAAAGAAGGGATCAGGGAACTTGAACCGGGCAAAAATGAAATAAATACATATTCTATAACTATTGCTTAAACGTATTGAGGATTAAGCTTTTCTGGTAACTTTTTTACAATACATTCGCTTTTCTACGGATGATCTTCTTCTATCAACAATAATAAAACCAACTAATGATGGAAGAAATGTATATCAATCACTTTGCAGTAATCACTGCAGCAGTTTCAATGTTCGTACTCGGAGGACTCTGGTATGGACCAATTTTCGGGAAACAATGGATGTCGGCCAATGGCTTTTCTGAGGATGACTTAAAAGGCGGAAGTCCAGCAAAGCAATATGGGCTAGGTTTTGTATTCTCGATAATTATGGCCTATAACCTGGCTGCATTTTTAGGCGATGCAGGGACTAATGCCGCGTGGGGTGCAACCGCCGGATTTTTTGCAGGTTTTGGTTGGGTCTTTTTCGGTGTAGCTATGATCAGTATGTTTGAGCAACGTTCATGGAAGTATATTTTCGTAAACGGAGGATATATGACTATAGCATTTACGATTATGGGATTGATCATCGGGGCCTGGAGATAATTACTAATAGGTTTTATTTCTGAAAACACTGCAAAGGGTAAAACATAGTTTTTTTGTTTATAAGATTTTCTTTATCTCTTGAGGTAATTCTTCAATTCTTATCTCTATTTATGAAAAAACTATTATTCCTTTTGATTTTCGCGGGTATTTCTGTCTCTACTTTTTCCCAAAGCTCAAATCTTAAATCAATCATTGACCAAAAAGCCGATGCTATTGAAGATCAGGTTATTGAGTGGCGCAGATATTTTCATGAAAATCCAGAATTATCAAACCGTGAATTTAATACAGCTAAAAAAGTAGCCGAGCATTTAGAATCTCTGGGTCTTGAAGTTCAAACAGAAGTAGCACATACTGGAGTTGTAGCCTTACTTAAAGGAGGGAAACCCGGTCCCGTTGTAGCACTCCGAGCTGATATGGACGCCCTTCCTGTAGTAGAACGTACTGAAGTTCCATTTAAATCTACGGTGATGGGTGAATATCAGGGAAATGAAGTCGGGGTCATGCATGCCTGTGGTCACGATACTCATATTGCCATTTTGATGGGAGTTGCTCAGATATTAACCGAAATGAAAGATGATTTAGAAGGCACCGTCAAGTTCATTTTCCAACCTGCTGAAGAAGGAGCACCCGCCGGTGAAGAAGGTGGCGCAGAGCTGATGGTTAAAGAAGGTGTTCTTGAAAATCCAGCTGTTGACGCCATTTTCGGACTTCATATTTCAGATGATACCCCGGTTGGCGTGTTAGAATATCGGTCAGAAGGAATTATGGCGGCTGTGAACAGTTACAGTATTCAGGTGAAAGGAAAGCAAGCTCACGGTTCTGCACCATGGACCGGAATTGATCCGATTGTGACTTCTGCTCAAATCATCAATAACATTCAAACCATTGTAAGTCGAAGTATGCCTCTTACCAAACAAGCTGCAGTAGTTACTGTTGGCATAATCCGTGGCGGAGTTCGAAATAATATTATTCCTGAACAAGTATACCTGGAAGGAACCATCCGCACGCTGGATGCTGATATGCGCGAAACTCTGTTCGAGCGCCTCGAAACTATCGTGACCAACACCGCAGAAAGTAATGGTGCTGAAGCTATTCTCACTATAAATAAAGGCTATCCGATTACCTACAACGACCCTGAACTTACCGCACTAATGCTTCCCACTTTAGAAGAAAGCGCCGGAAAAGAGAATGTTCATTATATCGATGCGATTACCGGAGCCGAAGATTTCTCTTTCTTTCAGGAAAAAGTACCGGGATTGTATTTCTTTTTAGGAGGACTTCCTGAAGGCGGTACTGCTTGGGGACATCACACTCCTGATTTCTTTGTTTCAGAAGAAGGACTAAAACTTGGTGTTCGAACTATGTCGAATCTAGTGATCGATTATTTTGAAAAATCATCCGGAATGTAACTCATGAAAACATTTCTAATTTTAATCCTCTTTCCTTTTGCCCTTTTCGGGCAGGATCTTACTCAAAGAATTCAAACTGCAGATTCTCTTGTTCAGAGTTTTTTCGAGGAAAAAGATCTTCCGGGAATGGTGGTTTCCGTGTATTTAGATGATGGAATGATTTGGTCTAAGGGCTATGGATATGCAGATGTTTCAGCTAAAACTCCGGTAAATCCATCCACCACAAAATTTAGAATTGGTAGCGTTTCCAAAACACTCACTTCTGTTGGGCTTGGACTCTTAATTCAGGATGGTAAAATTGATCCAGATGCTATAGTACAAACTTATGTCCCAAATTTTCCTGAAAAGCAGTATCCGATCACCGTACGACAAGTGGCGGGACATATTGCAGGAATTCGGCACTATATTGGGTCCGAATTTATGAGTCGAAAGCTCTACCCAACCGTGGAATCCGGACTAACCATTTTTCAGGATGACCCACTGCTCTTTGAACCCGGAACTCAGTATAGCTATTCAAGTTATGGCTGGAATCTGATTAGTGCTGTGATAGAAGGAGCTTCTGGAGAAGAGTTTCTTCCTTTTATGAAAAAAGAGATTTTTGATCCGCTTGGAATGAATAATACTGTTCCCGAATGGAGTAATCAGGAAATCTCAAACCTTACTCGGTTTTATGAACGTGGAATAAACGGAAATAAAGAAGCAGACTTTGTAGACAACAGCTATAAATGGGCCGGCGGTGGATTTGTGGGTACAACCGAAGATCTTATCCGCTTTGGCATGAACCTTTTTGAATACGATTTCCTTAATGAGGAAACTCAACAGGAACTTATGTTTCCTCAGGAAACCTCAGATGGCGAAAGTACCAACTATGGCATGGGCTGGAGCAGCTGGCAAAACAACGGACGCTATTGGGTTGGCCATTCCGGTGGCTCGGTTGGTGGTAGCACCATGTTTCTGATGAATAAACAGCACAGGATTATTATCGCTTATACCATCAATCTATCCAATGCAGGTTTTAATAATCTTCATTTTAAACTCGCTGATATTTTCTTAGAAGATTGATGACCCTATCTGAAGCCAAAGCTAAATATCCCGAAATCGTAGAGCTATATTCACTCATAGATGCCCGAAATTTAATCTTAAGAGCACTTCCTTTATCAAAACAATTTGAAGAAGTTTCTTTTCGGGAAGTCACTTTAAAATTCAACGCACAAACATTCACTATTCCTGTTGACGACGAATTCAAAGATGCAGACTCCGGCAATCAGGCTTTGCTTTTACAGCTAATTATTTATGCAGTTGAGGAATATGAAGACTGTGAAGATTTTTTAGTTTGGAGTACTGCTTATGGACTGAATGCATCAAATCCGATCCACCTGGACTGGTATCGCCAGTTGGGGGATGTAGTTCCAAAGATTCGGGAAATTATAGGAAAAAAGATCTCTGGGATTTCAGACTTTGACTGGCAACTAAATGCCGGAGCAGCTCAGGCATTAAGAGAATTAAATTCATGAAATACCCAACAAGCTGGAAAGAATACGAACTCCTTGATTTTGGAAACGGTCGAAAATTAGAGCGTTTTGGCTCATTTATCACCGACCGACCGGAACCTTCTGCTACCTCAGCTCCAAATCTTTCAAAGCAGCAATGGGCAAGTTCTGACATTCACTTTACAGAACAGAAAAATCAAAAGGGGAAATGGGATAAATCCATTGATGACTTTCAGATTAAATATGATCTGGGGAATTATCCCATCAGGTTTAAATTAAGTCAGGGCGCGTTTAAACATCTTGGCATTTTCCCCGAGCAAGCCGAAAATTGGGAATTTATCCGGGGTCAATGTCAGAGACTTAAGGGACATCAAATCACACCAAAAGTACTGAACCTGTTTGCCTACACAGGTGGTGCTTCACTAGCTGCAAATCTATCAGGTGCCGAAGTAATGCATGTCGATTCCTCTAAAAGTGTGGTTACCTGGGCTCGTCAGAATGCCGATTTAAATGAAATCGATACGATTCGATGGATTCTTGAAGATGCACGTAAATTTATTAAGAAATCGATTCGTCGCGGAGATCAATACCACGGCATAATCATGGACCCTCCTATTTTTGGTCTTGCTCCAAAAGGTAAACCCTGGAAGTTAAATCAGGATTTGCCTGAACTTATTGAGAACTCTATGAAGGTTCTTGATCCTCAAAACCGTTTTTTTATACTCAATACCTATTCGCCACAACTTCCTTTATCAGAGTTAAAAAAAATGCTTTCAAATATCCCCGGTTTCCCGAATCAATTTGAAAGCACTACGTTGGGTTTAAAAAGCTCCGCCGGGAAAGAGCTAGAACTGGGAAATCTGGTTCGGTTTTAATCTAAGTTGATAATAAAAAGGCGAAGGATTTATAACCCTTCGCTTACAAATCTTAATTATTCTTCTGCACTTCTAGTAGTTTCTTTTTTTCGATCTCTTTTTCCTTCAATTCAATAATTTCTTCCTCACTAACATCATTATGAAGAAACTTATTTCCTTCTGGGATTAATTCATTCGCCAGACTTTCTATAGAACGCTTTGTTGCTGCACCGGAGTTTTGATCCATTTCAACTTCAAGAACTACGAAGCGGTTTCCGTCTTTATCTGTCAAAACTTTAGCATCACCCTTAGCGCTACTGTTTTCATGAAGAAAGGTATTTATACGTTCAGCTACTTTAACTTCTGAAAGTTTGTTATCCACCCTAAGTTCAAGTTTATGAAGAGCAGATTCAAACATGGTCCGCTCTACCGTTTCTTCAATAGGCAGAATTTCCAATTTTTTGAAATTAAACATTCCGGATAATGCGGCTTTTTTATCTTCTGCGGCTTTGTAATTTGCTTCTGGCAAGATCATGACAATTTCCTGAAGTCTTTCAACTTCTTCTTTTCCCATACCTATTTCTTCGTGTATTATTTCATTAATACTAACCTGAGAAGGGTCTAGATCCGGGATTTGTGTGAGTTTTGATTTTAGATTTACCGATTCACTATTAGCAATTCCTTTTATCATATAACCGATTTCTTCTTCATGTTCCAGTGGAACTGTACAAGCAACTAACACAAGTGCTGTTATCAGAAGCGATGCTGCAATTTTATGAATGTTTCTCATGGTATTAGGTTCTTTAGAGTTTTGATCTAACCACTTACCCAAGCCATCAAATGATGCACTATGATCATGTTTCTTAAGATTTTCAAAAGCTTTTGAATGCTTCATATCTTCACCTAAGTGATTTAAATTCGTTGATAACTTTAACGGTTTCATGGTAGATGTCTTTGGTTTTTAGTTTAGAAGATCGGGGCTCTAGGGAAGTCGCAACATTTTGCTTCTTTACGCCCTCTTCTTCCGTCAGCACCATGAATTCCTTTAGCTTTTTTCTTGACCGGCTTAAACGGGATTTTACCGTTGATTCGCTTTTCTCGTTCTGCATTTTAGTTATCTCTTTGATCGAAAAACCTCCTATCTCAAATAGAAGCAAAGCCGCCCGTTCTTTCTTTTCGAGCCTTGATAGTGCCCCTATCAATAATTGGTTTTCTTCAAAAAAACTATCCTCAAATATGGTAAATGATGCTTCACTTTTTTCTGAGTTTAACGACACAAACCTGGTCCAGAACGGTTTACGAACAGCAGTATAAAAACAGCGGGTAATAATCTGAAAGAACCAGCTTCTGAATTTCGCCTCATTTTTAAGCGAATCGATTTTCTCGAAAGCTTTTAATAAGGCTTGCTGCAGTACATCTTCTGCCTCCGCTTTGGTGGAACCGGAGCAAAGCGCCCTGCAATAGTTTACCGCATCATTATAATGCGGTTTCAGTAAGTCAGTAAATTCAGAGTTCGTCAAAAGAAGTACTTTTGAAATTCATGTTTGCGCGCTAACATCTATATGACACCGCTAGTGTAAGAAAAGTCGCAACCTCATAAATTGTTGTACTAACTAAACAAGCTCAGTAACCATAGGTTTTTCGTTAACAGGGAATTCCATTGTAATTTTGGTACCCTCTTCAGAAGTGTCCAATGAGATTTCTGCACCAATATCTTTGGCTCTCTTTTTCATATTACCCAAACCTGAAGCCGTCCCTTCTTCAGAAGTAGCTTTGAAAGTTCCGTTATCATGAATTGTAATCACAACTAGTTCCCCTTTTAAAACACCACTTATTTTGAAAGTTTCGGCTCCGGAGTGCTTCAGAGTATTTTGAGTAGCCTCCTGTATGATCCGGAATATATTGAGAGATTGTGTGGGACTTAAATAGATATCTTTTAAGTCATTCAATGAGGTATCAACGGTTAACTCAGAAATTTTTTCAACACTATTTAAGTAGGATTTTACATGATCTACAAAAGTTTGGGAGGTTTCTTCATCAGATTTTAGCGCCCAGATGGTATCCCGTAATTGTCCTATGGAATTCTTTGCTTCCGCCTTCAATGAATTAAGTACCTCTTCTGATTCTTTTTCTTTAGACGAGCTTTTATACCTCTCAAACAGATCAATCCCTGAGATTATATTTACAAGCTGTGCTCCTACATTATCGTGTAAATCTCTCGAAATTCTTGCTCTTTCTGCCTGAATCTCTTTTTCTACCTCAAGTTGCTCAACCTTATAAGCTAACTCTCTTTCTTTCACTTTACTTTGCCATAGGAACCCAGCTACAACCAAAAGAATTACAACACTGCCAAGACCAGATTGTAACATTCTGTTTTGCTGAATGGTTAATTCCTGTTGAGCACGTTCCATTTCTAATTCTGCAATTTGTCGCTCTTTTTGCTCTGTCTCGAACTGAGTCTGAAGTTCTGCGATCCTCTCCAGATTTTCCTGATTTATTACGGAATCTTTTACCTCCTGATAATCAGTCAACGCCATAAATGCACCTTCAAAATTCCCGAGATTATGTAAGGCTTTAGCTTTGTTCTCATAATTAATCATCAACATGTATTGGTCACCGGCCTCTAAAGAAACATCCACTCCTTCCTCAGCATATTCGAGTGCTCTTTGGTCATTACCTAAATTCAGAAAGGTCCCTGATAAATTTGATATTGCCTCTAGTAGCACTCTAGCATTGCCGGTACTTTTACCTACCTGGTATCCTTCTTCGAAATAAGGAATTGCCTGAGAATACTCCTTATTGTTAAAGTAGATGGTGCCAACGTTAATTGAGTTGGTCGCAACGCCAAGTTGGTTTCCTGTTTCTTTGTGGAGCCGACTTGCTTCTGCCAGATATGGAATAGCCTCAATATCCCTTTCAGCAGCAGTTAGCACTGCGCCCAGGTTTTGATTCGCACTAGCAATCTCGTAAATATCATCGGCTTTTTGAGCATGCTCCAGATACTTTTCCATATACTCTACCGATTCACTAAATCTGCTCTGATAATAGTACACGGAACCCACCATATTATACACAATGGCCATGCCTTTGAAATCATCTACCTGTTCAAAGTATCTGGCCGCCTCCAGTGAATATTCAATTGTTTTTTCGAACTCGCCCAGGTTTTGATAACTCATTCCAATATTCAGGGTATTTTTGGCCTGCTCCAGCGTATTACCTAACTCCTCATTTATCCTTGCTGCCTCTTTATAATGGTAAATTGAGCTATCCTGATTTGAGGTACGAAAATAATACACTCCTAAAAATTTATTAGCATCTGCTTCAGGCTGACGATTTTCTAGTTCTCTGGAAATGCTAAGTAGTTTCTTTGCACTATCTGGGATCGCCTCCCAGTTTGTCCTGTAATTCGCCTCTATAAATGCATATAGGGAATCCGCCTGTGCTTGTAATATATTCTGGGCATTTACTATACTGCTGCATGCTACACAGACAAAAGACAGTACTATCACCCTTAAAAAAGTTCGTCTCATCATACCCGATATTAATTAAGCTAAAACCTACTTTAAAATATTAAACTGAAACAAAATTACCATCTATAGATTTTCTTAGCTTATGAGCCAATTCTAAAAATTTGAAACAAAAGATTTTTTAGGTAGTATTAGTTTCAAATTTTTAGAATTGATTGCTTATGAAACTCCTTACACGTACCGAAGAATTCATTTTATTAGCTGTATGGAAATTACAGGATGACGCCTACAGCATCCCTATCCAGGAAAAGCTGAATGAAATCACTGATAAAAACTGGTCGCTCGGTGGAATTTATATGCCACTTGAAAGACTTGAGAAAAGAGGCTACCTGAAATCCTCTTTATCCGATTCCACCCCAGAGCGAGGCGGCAGACATAAACGTATTTATTCACTAACTCCTTCCGGAAAAGAAGCGCTTAAATATGCCTACGAAGTTCAGCAAACAATCTGGGCGGGTGTTCCTCAACTAATGTTTGCCAGAGGGTGAAATGAGTAACCGCCCACCCAAACTCGCTGAAAAAATCCTGAGCAAACTTCAATACGATGATGTATGGAAAACCACGCTTGGGGATTTTGAGGAGTATCATGCTCATCTCGCTCAAAAAAAGGGAGCAAAAGCTGCAAATTGGTGGTATTGGAAACAAGTCTTTAGGTATGCACCCTCAAAAATTATACACTCATTTTACTGGACCTTAGATATGTTTAGAAATTACCTCAAAGTCGCTATCCGAAACATCCTTAAATATAAAGGCTACTCATTCATTAACATTTTAGGTTTGGCCATTGGGCTCTCTAGCTTTGTACTTATTGGAATGTTTGTGGTTCATGAAATGAGTTATGATCGACAACATAAAGATTCTGATCAAATTTACCGGTTAATTCGAAATGCTCCTGCTGAGTTTTATTTGGGGACCAGTTGGTACGCAGTTAACCCAACACCACTTACGCTGGCATTAAATGATGACTTCCCTGGAATAGAAGCGGCTACTGTACTGGATATCAGAGAAGCATTGCTTAGCACAAAAAATCAGCCCTTTTTTGAAGACGGTTTGTTTACTAATGAAACCTATTTTGATTTCTTTTCCTACAAATGGTTAGCGGGCAACCCTTCTACTTCTCTCGGGAACCCGAACTCTATAGTACTAACCCAATCACTTGTTAAAAAATATTTCGGCGACTCAAACCCTATGGGTGAAGCCATTCTCTTTACTTATGAAAATGAAGAGCCTTTCCTGCGAACTGTTACAGGAATTATAGAAGACGTTCCGTCGAACACCCATCTCCAGTTCGACTTTGTAGCTCCTATGCATTCTATGCCCGGTTATGAAAGAGAAAGCACTTTCTGGTTGAATAATAATACCTACTCTTATATAAAAATTGATAGCTCAATATCTCCTGAGGTACTGGAAGATAGAATTAAAGCCATGTCTGACCCTCAGCTTTTGACCTCCCGTTACTACTCTGCAAATCCAGAAAACTTGCCGTCCTTTGCACTTCAGCCATTGAAAGATGTTTATCTTAAATCAGCGGCTATAAATTTTAATCCAGGTAAAATTAGTAGTGCACGATATGTGTATATGCTTTCCGGGATTGCAATCATTATTCTAATTATAGCCTGCATCAACTACATGAATTTAGCCACTGCCCGATCAATGAACAGGGCTAAAGAAATTGGTGTCAGAAAAGTAAATGGAGCATTTCAATCTAACCTTATCATGCAGTTTGCTGCCGAAGCTTTGGTATTCTCTTTGGCCGGTTTATTCCTATCCTTGGTTATTGTGGTTACGATATTTCCAACTCTTTCAGCCTCTTTAGGTCAATCTATTTCCCTTCAGATTTTTAACAATCCATTATTTTGGGCGTTTTTTATAGGGATTGGTGTATTTGTTGGCTTGATCTCGGGAAGCTACCCTGCTCTGTATATGTCGGGCTTATCACCAATTGGGGTATTTAAAAAAACTATAAAAGGAGGTAGTACCAACCGAAGAATGAGAAATCTTTTGGTAATCTTTCAATTCGCAATTACTAATATCCTGATTCTTTCGTCCGTAGTAATTTTTCAGCAATTGAATTATATCCAATCAAAAGATGCTGGGTTTAACCGCGAGCAAATTGTAACTATCGAGATTGCTGACCCAGAAGTAATGCCTGGATTTGATGTGTTTAAGCAATCTCTCCTATCTAATCCAAGCATTCTTTCCATATCTTCAGGCTCGCATTTACCTACAAAAATTGAAAGCCAGACTAGTGGCATTAATTGGGCCGGAAAACCTGAAGATCTGGATCTAGACACCTTTACTGGAATTATTAATACAGACTATCTTGAGATGCTTGGATTAGATATGATTGCTGGTAGATCTTTTAATGAGCAAATTGACCCTGATACAGCCAATCATTTCATCATCAACGAGTCCTTAGCCAGAAGTATCGGCTGGACTCCAAAAGAAGCCGTAGGTAAAGATTTTATTCTATGGCGCAGAGACGGCAGAATTGTTGGCGTAGTTCAGGATTTTAATTTTATGAGTTATCACTCAAATATTGCTCCTTTGATTTTGCGTTACGAACCCGTTGAAAGACATACTAAAGTAATGCTTAAAATATCTCCTGATAACATGCCTGAGACTTTAAGCTTTGTTGAGGATGAACTAGAGGCTATATCACCTGATTTTCCTTTTACCTACACGTTTTTGGATGACGCCTTCGACAACCAGTATAGAACGGAATTGACGCTTGGCAAGATATTCAACTATTTCACTATACTTGCTCTTTTTATTGCTTGTATGGGACTTTTTGGGCTGGCTTCATTCATGATGGAGCAGCGCTCGAAAGAAATTGGCATTCGAAAGGTGCTAGGAGCTAATTTAGTTCAGATTATTACTTTATTGAATCAGGATTTTATCAAGCTGGTAGCAATAAGCCTTGCAGTATCTATTCCTATAGGTTGGTTTTTGGCAAATAACTGGCTCAATGATTTCGCTTATAGAATTGATTTAGGTCCAATGATCTTTTTTGCAACATCAGCTATTGCACTAGGACTGGCTCTACTTACTGTAAGTATTAAATCATTCAAGACTGCAGCTGCCAATCCAATTGAAAGTCTTAAGAATGAATAAAATGAAGTCCAGACCACCCAAACTAGCAGAGAAAATCCTGAGCAGGCTTCAGTACGATGATGTCTGGAAAACTACACTCGGGGATTTTGAGGAGCAGTACACCTATCTCTTAGAAAAAAATGTCGATCAAAAGCTAACCGCTGGTATTGGGGCCAAATAATCCGATACGCACCCTCAAAAATTACTCATAAACTTTATTGGAGCTCAGGAATGTTTAAGAATTATCTGAAAATTGCATATCGAAGTATGAGTAATAATAAAAGCTATTCCTTTATTAATATTTCTGGCTTAGCTGTAGGACTTGCCAGTTTTTTATTAATTGGAATTTATATATCGCATGAACTTAGTTACGATACTTTTCATGAAGATTCAGATCGCATCTATCGTATCGTTCGTGACGCTCCGAATGAAAATTATATGGGCTCAAGTTGGTTCGGTGTAAACCCCATGCCCCTGAGTATTGCTCTCGCTGATGATTTTGAGGGAGTAGAGCATTCTACTGCATTTAGCGATGTGGAAGCTTTACTTAAAGTTGATCAGAATTCCTTTTATGAAACCGGAATACATACCGATTTGGAGTTCTTTGAGGTGTTTACCATCAACTGGATAATTGGTGAGCCCTCTAGTTCATTTAAAAACCCAGGATCCATAATCATGACTGAATCACTTGCACAAAAATATTTTGGGAGTGAGAATCCTATTGGCAAAAATATTTTCTTTTCTTCAGATGATGACGATCCAATAGAGCGGACCGTTACCGGGTTAATTGAAGACCTCCCTTCGAATACACAGCTTGAGCTAGACTTTATCATTCCAAGTTACTCTATGAATAATTATGAAAGAGCAAGCACCTATTGGTTTGATAACAATGAATATTCATATATCAAAATTAAGCCGGGTATAAATCCTGATGATTTAATTCCTTTGATATCCGAATTGGTAAATGCTCAGCTACTTAAAGACACATTTTATGAAGACAACCCTGACTATCTCACCAATTTTGAGTTAGTCCCTGCCGCTGATGTTCATTTAAATTCAACAAACATCAATTTTAACCCGGGTAAACTTGGGGATATTAAATATATCTACATGCTTTCCGCGATTGCGCTGGTAATTTTGATTATTGCATGTATGAATTACATGAACCTGGCAACCGCACGTTCCATGAATCGTGCAAAAGAAGTTGGTGTTCGAAAAGTTAATGGTGCATTCCGGTCCAATATCATGATGCAGTTTACTGCCGAAGCAGTCCTTTTCTCTATGATTGGAATTGTGATCGCCTTCATCATTTTATTCCTGATGTTACCGGCTTTTTCAGGATTGGTAGATCGTAGTTTTGATGCGAACCTTTTTCTTACTCCAATTTTCTGGGTCGTATTAATTGGAACCGGTTTATTAGTTGGTTTGATTGCCGGTAGTTATCCAGCCTTTTTCATGTCGGCATTAAAGCCTATTGGTATTTTTAAAAATCAGATGAAAGGTGGCTCCGGAAATCGCCGACTTCGAAGTGTACTCGTAGTTGGTCAATTCGCAATTACAAATATCCTGATCATTGGATCAATCGTCATAATTCAACAACTCAACTTTATAAAATCCAGCGATTCGGGTTATGACAGAGATCAGGTGTTAGCAATTACCATTAATGACCCAAATGTAATGCAAAGTTATGATGCTCTATCACAAAAGCTTGCATCAAATTCTAATATTCTTGCAGTTTCATCAGGGCGCTACTTACCTAATGATATTCGCAGCCAGACTAGCGGGGTAAATTGGGATGGGAAAGCAGAAGACGAGGTTTTCAGAGTGTATAACGGAGGTGTAAGTCCCGGCTACATTGAATTATTTGGAATGAAGATGATTGCCGGAAATACATTTGATGAAAGTGCTCCCGATACTGCTTTAAATATGATTGTTAATGAGACTTTTTTGAGCCGGATTGGCTGGACTGCAGATGAAGCAGTTGGAAAGGATTTCTCCCTATGGAGAAATGAAGGTAAGATTATTGGCGTAGTAGAGGATTTCAATTTTCTTTCTTACCACTCAGCTATTACTCCTTTAATACTTCGTCAGCAATCTTCAAAAAACCATCAGTATTTAATCTTAAAAATTAATCCTGCTAACCTGCAGGAAACTATTGCCTTTGTTGAAGATAAGGTAACAGCACTTGGTCCGGATTATCCCTTCGTATATGCTTTTCTGGATGACGTATTTAATAACATGTATCGTAATGAGCTTACGCTTGGTAAAATCCTGAACTACTTCACCATACTTGGTCTGATTATAGCCTGTATGGGCTTATTCGGATTAGCTGCTTTTATGATGGAGCAACGAACTAAGGAGATTGGTATTCGAAAAGTACTTGGTGCGGATATCTTCCAAATTGTAACCCTCCTTAATAAGGACTTTTTAAAACTAATCGGCATTAGTTTTGTGATTTCGCTTCCGCTGGGATGGTTATTGGCTGATAGCTGGCTTGAGAATTTTGCTTATAAAATCTCTGTAGGTCCTAACATTTTTATAGCAACAGGGGTTATTGCTTTGGGGATTGCAATTCTAACTGTGAGTTATAAATCCATTAAAACAGCAATCGCAAATCCTGTTGAAAGCTTGAAAGGAGAATAAATGCCTGAAAGACCACCCAAACTAGCAGAAAAAATCCTGAGCAAACTTCAGTACGATGATGTCTGGAAAACCACGCTCGGAGATTTCGAGGAATACTATTCCTATATCAAAAAAAAGGAAGGCGTAGTCGCTGCAAACAAGTGGTACTGGCAGCAGGTGCTGAAATATGCTCCATCAAAACTCATTCATAAAATCTACTGGTCCGTAAGTATGTTCAAAAACTATCTCAAGATTGCCTTTCGTAATCTTAAAAATCAAAAGAGCTATTCATTTATAAATATTTTTGGACTAACCATTGGCTTAACCAGCTTTATTCTTATTGCACTTTTTGTGCAGTACGAATTGAGTTATGATGATTTTCATGTAAACAGTGATCGTACGTATCGGATTAACGCCTTCCAGCCGGCGAACGAATATCTAGGCTCAAACTGGTTTGCCCTTACCCCAACTGCAATGGCAGCAACCCTGAAAGAGGATTTTGCAGAAGTAGAATATGCTGGATATTTCACAGGTACTTCCACGCTGCTAACTAATGAGAGAGAGAGCTATACTGAATGGGGAGTAGCTGCCGATGGCGACTTCTTTGATATATTCACCTATACCTGGTATGCCGGAGATTCCGAAACCGCGCTTAATGATCCAAATTCAATAATCCTTACTGCAAGTCTGGCCGATAAACTATTCGGGGATGAAAACTCCATCGGTAAAAGTGTCCAGCAAACGTACTCTACGGGAAAGGAAGTCACAAAAATGGTGACTGGAGTTATCTCCGATCCTCCGAAGAACTCTCACTTTTCTTTTCAATATGTAGTAAACGATCAAACCACTCCTTACTACAAATACAATTTAGATGAATGGAGTAATACAAACGTGTATACATTCATCACCCTTAAAGAAGGAATTTCAAAAACTGATTTTGCCGCTAAACTCCCGGGCTTTGCCAATACATACATTGCTGCATCCGATTACTATCAGGAAAACCCTGAGGGTCTCCCCACCCACTCCATGCAGGCTATTGGCGATATTCACCTGAATTCCAGCCAGATAAATTTCAATCCTTCCACACCCGGAAATATCCGGTCCGTATACATGTTTTCTGCTATCGCGTTAATCATTCTGATGATTGCCTGTGTAAACTACATGAACCTTTCCACTGCACGCTCACTCACACGTGCCAAAGAAGTAGGAGTTCGAAAAGTGATCGGTGCTATCCGCACTAACCTGATCATGCAGTTCATATCTGAAGCTGTAGTGATTTCTTTCATTAGTATTTTATTCGCTCTTTTAATTATAACAGCACTTCTTCCTGTTTTCAGTGAGTTGACAAATAAAGAATTAAGCACTCAGGTATTCATGGATTGGAAGTTTCTGGCTATTGCTTTAGGGACAAGCGTTTTTGCAGGAATTGCTTCAGGAAGTTATCCTGCATTTTACATGTCGAAATTAAAACCGGCACTTATTTTAAAGAGTCAGGTTAAAGGCGGAAAAGGAAATCTGTTTTTAAGAAATGCACTGGTGGTCAGTCAGTTTGCCATTACTATTGTATTGATCATAGGATCTTTAGTGGTCTATAAGCAGCTTGATTATGTGCGTACTACCGATACCGGCTTAAACCGGGAACAAATCATTTCGGTTTCGAACAGAGACTCAGAGTTATGGAATCAGTTTGAAACGGTTAAGTCAACTTTGCTTAGTAATCCTTCTATCCAGAAAGTAAGTGCCTCTCAGATGAACCCGGTTTACATGAGCAGCCGAACTACAGGCACAGAATGGGAAGGAAAACAAGCTGAGGAAGAACTGGCCATCTATGTATCTCCGGTAACCTTCGATTTTATTGAACTTTTTGATTTAGAGGTTATTGCGGGCCGCACATTCAGTGAAGAGCAATACAACGAAAATGAAGCGGATTATCTGGTTAACGAAACAACGCTTCATGAACTTGGTTGGACTAAAGAGGAAGCCCTTGGAAAAAGGTTTAATGTATGGGGGAATGAGGGGAAAATAGTTGGTATAGTAAAGGATTTTAACTTCCAGTCTCTTTATCAGGAAATTACTCCACTGGCAATCATGCTTGCTCCGGAATACAATCATAGATATGCTTTGGTTAAAGTATCAGGAGAAAATATTCAGGAGACTATCACTTTTCTGGAAACAACATTTACTGAGTTTTCTCCCGGCTACCCTTTCTCATACACTTTTTTGGATGATTCATATAACAACTTGTATAGATCCGAACTCAGGCTGGGAAAAATCTTTAACTATTTTACTCTTTTAGCTCTTTGCATTGCATGCTTAGGTCTTTTTGGTCTTGCTACTTTTATAACTCAACAACGAACCAAAGAGATTGGCATTCGAAAAGTACTAGGTGCTAATATTTTTCAAATTATCGGCTTACTGAATAAAGACTTTCTAAAATTAGTGGGTATCAGTTTTTTGATTGGCGCCCCTATTGGATGGTATGTTTCATCGAGCTGGTTAAAAGACTTTGCATTCAGAATAGAGCTCGGTCCTGCTATTTTTCTTGTAGCGGGATTACTTACGATAATCATCGCTTTACTTACGGTAAGTTATAAGTCGGTTCGTACAGGTTTAGCAAATCCGGTAGAAAGTCTGAAAAGTGAATAGCTTAAATATTATTCTCCCACTATATTATCTGAAAAATGTCGCGTTTTATTCTATCTGTTCTTTTAATCCTTTGCATTTCCACGTCTTTCGTCAAGGCTCAAACTCAAAACCCTGACGGGGTGCTTAGCTACAAAAGTAGTTTCTGGACCGGAAATACTTTTTATTATGATGGACTTAAAGTCAGCTCTGACGGAGTAGAGCGAATCATGCGAAGCAATACACAAGCTCTTGAATTATTGCGGCAGGGAAACAGACAAGCAAACGGAGCATCGGTGGTTGGCGGTATTGGCGGTATTTTAATTGGCTGGCCGGTCGGCACTGCGATTGCAGGTGGAGAGCCTGCATGGGAACTGGCTGGTGTTGGAGCTGGGATTAGTGTTATCTCAGCCTTTATATATTCTGCTGCCAATAAAAAAATTAAGCGATCCATAGCACTTTATAATACAGGCACTTCAACCGCACAATCCAATTCTAAAATCCGGGAAATCAAACTTGCGGTAACCGCTGCAGAAGTTGGAATTTCATTTACATTCTGAGTCTTATGAAAGAAATGTAAGTGGCCATGTAAGCATTTACATAAGATTATCTTCCTCCCGTTCATTATTATCTATCAAAAGTTGGATCAAATACCCTATTCATGAAGACATTTTTTAGCCTTTTTCTCTTTTCCTTATTAACAATATCTCTTTCTCAGGCCCAGGTCGAGAAAGCGGAGCCTCCATTTTGGTGGGCAAATATGCCCGTTCAAGAGCTGCAACTTCAGTTGTATGGAGATAATCTTGGTTTATATCGCGCATCGTTGGATTATCCCGGAGTTTCCATCACCAGCCAATATGCGGTTGATTCCCAAAATTATCTGTTTCTTTATTTAAATGTGAGTCCTGAAACCTTGCCAGGCACCATCGAAATTACCCTTACACATCACGGTAAATCCATTGAACTGGATTATGAGTTAAAAGAACGAGAACCTCTGGAAGGAAGAAACCAGGGTTTTGATTCTTCGGACCTTATTTACCTTATGATGCCCGACCGCTTTGCTAATGGCGACCCTTCTAATGATAGTATAGAGGGAATGCTTGAATCTGCTGATCTCTCAGATCCGGAACGCCGGCAGGGTGGAGACCTCGCAGGAGTATCAAAACATCTTGATTACATTCAGGATTTAGGAATGACAGCAATTTGGTTCACTCCAACTTTTGAGAATGACATGTATGCCGAATACGGAGGATATCATGGGTATGCAGCTACTGATTTATACAAAGTAGACCGCCGTTTCGGAACAAATGAAGAATACAAAGCACTCGTCGAAAAAGTCCACTCGATGGATATGAAAGTGATTATGGATATGATTCATAATCACATCGGAGATCAGCACTGGTGGATGAAAGACCTGCCAACCAAAGACTGGGTGCATGACTGGGAAACAGAAGGCCAAACCAATTACCGTGGACCTGTTTCTTCCGACCCATATGCTTCGAAGCATGATACTGATCAGCTGTTAAATGGCTGGTTTGTAAAGGAAATGCCAGATCTCAATCAAAAGAATGAACTCCTTGCAGATTACCTGATTCAGAATACCATTTGGTGGATTGAATATTCCGGTATTGATGGAATTCGTATGGATACCTATGTATTCCCGGATAAAGCATATATGGCACGTTGGGCTAAAGAAGTGCTGGACGCGTACCCGAGTTTCAATATTGTCGGAGAAGCCTGGCTTAATTTTCCGGGACCAGAATCTTACTGGCAATACGATCAGGAAGGCGTTGATGACGGCTATAATTCAAACCTGCCAAGTGTTACTGACTTCCCTCTTGCCCAAGCTGTAGATGCCGCCCTTAACGAAGGATTTGGTTGGGATAACGGAGTAGCCAGAATCTGGAATATTCTTACTAACGACTTCCTCTACAAAGACCCGATGAAGAATGTGATTTTCCTGGATAATCATGATATGGATCGTATTTATGAACGGGTTCAAAAAAATGAAGATCACTTTAAAATGGCCTACACTTTTCTTCTTACTACCCGTGGAATTCCTCAGGTGTATTATGGAACCGAATTAATGATGGAACATGAATACAGAGGTGGAGATGATGAATACCGCAGACCAAATATGCCGGGTGGATGGGAAGGCGATGAGCGTTCTGTCTTCACTCGTGAAGGAAGAACAGATAAAGAAAATGAGATTTATGATTTTGTGAGTCATTTAGGAAAATGGCGACAAACCTCGGATGCCGTTAAATATGGACGACTGCTTCATTTTGTGCCACAAAACGCTACCTATGTTTACTTCCGTATTCACGAGAACCAAACCGTGATGGTAGTTATGAATCAAAACGAAGAGGAAGTGACTATTTCCCGGGATATGCTATCTGAGGTCCTCGACTCTTTTGATTCCGGTAAAAACATTTTCAATGCTTCCACTATTGATCTTTCTCAGGACTTTAAAGTAGACGGCAAAGTAACCTGGGTTTGGGAGTTGGAGTAAAGGTATCTAAATAGCCCCCGGATTTATCCGGGGGATGTGTTCACCATCTAACAAACCTAAGGCTTTATCTTATAAAGATATGAATTAAACTCGCAGGGTTGTGTGGTTCATTAACTGATCATTGCCTCCCCCTCGACTCAGCTTAATTCTTTTACACAGCGAGAAGCCTCGGGGCATTATTACTCGGCCTGTTACCCCGGGATAAATCCCGGGGCTAATGTGTTTCAACTCCATTAGGAGTTTCATACTCCACAACCACCCTGCCCTTCTGCCCACCTTTCAGAATGAGATCAATTTCATCAGGTAATTCTTCCAGGGAAACTGTTTTATAGAACTCTTCGGGAAGGCTTCGTGCTTCTATCGATGCCATCTGTTTCCAGATTTGCTCCCGCATACTTCGTTCACAAAAAGCAGAGTCAATTCCAAGTAGCGAAATACCACGCAGTATAAAGGGCAGCACATTTGTGTTCAGTTCCACCCCCAGAATGTTTCCACAGCAGGTAACCGCTCCTTTGCTCTGGGTTTGACGTAATACTGAGTCTAATAATCTCCCTCCTACTGTTTCTACAGCTCCGGCCCATTTTCGTGAAAGCAACGGCGAATTCGGAACCTCTAGTAATTCTTCAGAAGAAATTATTTCTATGGCTCCCAGCTCTCTTAAGAACTCGGTGTCCATTTTTCTTGAAGCCGCAGTAACTCTGTATCCTAGTTCAGATAAAAAATACACTGCTAGTGATCCCACCCCTCCTGTCGCGCCGGTTACTAAAACCTCTCCAGATTCCGGATAGACTAACTCCCGCTTCAGTCGCTCAATGCCATACATCGCAGTAAAACCAGCAGTTCCAAAAATCATCGCGTCTTTGAGGTTTAATCCCTCAGGCAAAACAACTACCCACTTTTTGGGCACACGTATTAATTCCCCAAAACCACCGTAAGTATTCGTTCCAAGATCATGTCCGGTTACCACTACTTTTTGTCCAGCCTGATAAGCACCTGAAGTATCTTCGAGTACAATACCAGCTGCATCAATACCCGGGATATGCGGGTAGCTACGGGTAACTTTATTTTGACCTGTTGCAGAGAGTGCGTCTTTGTAATTAAGTGAGGAATAATGAACCTTAATGGTCACTTCTCCTTCGGGAAGAATGGATACCGGAAGTTCTTTTACGGATGAATGAATTTTGCCATCAACTTCTTCGGCATAAAGGGCTTTGAGCGAATCGGGAATAATCATCTGAATATCGTTTTCAGCCATTTCATTTTACCATCATAGGGAGCATATCGAATGGGAATATCAACCAGAAAGTTCTTCTTCATTATGCTTTTCTGATGAGAGAAAGAATCAAAGCTGGCTTTTCCATGATAAGAGCCGAAACCGCTGGCTCCGACTCCTCCAAAGCTCAGATGATGATTACCCAGCTGGGCAATCGTATCATTTATTGCTCCGCCACCAAAGGATACGTTCTCTAAAAAGTACTTCTCTGTTTCTTCATTTGAAGTAAACACATATAAAGCCAATGGTCGGGGTGCATTTCGAATTTGAGAAACAGCATCCTGAAAATCATTATAGGTTAGGACCGGAAGAACGGGACCGAAAATTTCATCCTGCATAACCGGATCATCCCAGGTTATTTCATCCAGAATGGTTGGAGAAAGGTAGTTTGAAGCCGGGTTTGTTTTACCTCCAAAGGCAACTTCGCCATCGCTTAAAAATGAAGAAAGTCGATTAAAGTGAGCTTCATTTATAATGCGGGGATAATCTTCAGATTGCTCAGGGTCTTCTCCATATAAAGAGGTTATAGCTTTTTTAAGCTCTTCCAAAAACTCTGGTTTTATTTTTGGGTGCACCAACAAATAATCCGGTGCAACACAGGTCTGACCTGCATTCACAAACTTTCCCCAGGCAATGCGTTTTGCAGATATTTCCAGGTCAGCTGTTTCATCCACAATGCATGGTGTTTTTCCCCCAAGCTCCAGGGTAACCGGAATTAATCTGGAAGCTGCACTTTGCATAATGATTTTTCCAACACGGGTACTTCCTGTAAAAAAGATATAATCAAAATTCTGCTCAAGTAATGCTGTGCTGGTTTCTACTCCTCCTTCACAAACAGCAACGACATCTGAAGGAAAATAAAGGGCAATCAAATCAGAAAGCGCACTTGAAGTATGGGGAGTTAACTCCGAAGGTTTGATGACCGCTGTGTTTCCCGCAGCTAATGCTCCAACCAAAGGAAGCAGGCTTAGCTGAACAGGGTAGTTCCAGGGAGCAATAATTAACACCGATCCGTAAGGCTCTTTAAGGATGTAGTTTTCCGAAGGGAAGTTAACCAGCGAGGTTGGTACCTTTTCTGGCTTTACCCAATCATCGAGGTTTTTCAGAGCGTAATTGATCTCCCCTATAATAAGCCCGATCTCAGTTCCAAAAGTTTCAAATGCGGGTTTTTTGAAATCCATATGAACCGCATCGGTGAGCACCTCTTCATTTTCTTTTAAAAGGGTTTTCAGCTTCTTCAATTGCTCAATCCTGAAACTGATCGGTTTGGTAACTCCGCTCAGATAGGTCTCTTTTTGCTGCTTCAGCAGCTCAGCATATTCACTCATTATTCCGCCCTTTAAATGTCTCCATAGACTCATATACTTTAAAAATTTTTCCTGCTATAAAATCATAAAATCGGGTGGGCAAAATTCCCCTAAAGAATAAAGTAGTCTTCACCATAAAAGGAGCCTTAAGGTGGATTTTCTCTTTTTCCACATACTTGATAATTCTGGAAGTAATCACATCCGGATCAAGAAATGGCATCAATCTTGGCGCTTTTACTCCGGCAAACATTCCTGTATCAATATAGCTTGGCATCACATTTAAAAACTTTACACCAGGATAACCCTTTTCTATTTCCAACCGAAGCGATTCAGCCCAACCAACAGCAGCCCATTTACTTGCCGCATATACCGTCATTCCAGGGTTAGGGGTAAGTCCGGCTGCCGATGTAATATTGATGATGTTTCCTGAATTAGATTCCAGCATCGCAGGTAGAAATGACCGAGCGACATACATCAAACCTTTGCTGTTGATGTCCATCGTTCGGTCGATATCTTCGATAGTGTGTTCGTGAAATGATTTTCCAACCACTACTCCTGCATTATTAAAGAGAATATCAACTTTACCAAACTCTTCAAGAACTTCCTTTGCGACACTCTGAACTTGCTCCGCATCCGATACATCCACTTTATTTGTGGAAACGGAGAACCCTTTAGAAGAAAGTTTACTGGCTGATGCAAACAACTGGTCTTCATTCACATCCCACATAATCAGATGCTTCGCTTCTTTTAGCAGGGATTTCTTGCCTAATAAATAGCCTATTCCACTTGCCGCTCCGGTTACTAATACTGTTTTATTTTTGAATGAGGTCATGCTTTTTTACTCCAACTTTTAACAGAGGTAAAATGAACTCAAAAAGGTTTGAGTTCGAGGTTCAGACCCCTATTTTCTTACCTAACAAATAATACATCATTCCATGAAAAAACTAATCTTTTTTATCCCGCTCCTTACCCTCCTGGCATGCAACTCCGGTAATAAAGTAAATGACGCTTCAGACTCAATTACAAAAGAACGTCTGATGTCCCATGTTGAAGTACTCGCTTCCGACGACTTTCTTGGTCGCGCAACCGGAACCGAAGGAGAAGAAAAAGCAATGAACTATCTGGTAAATGAATTAAAAGAGCTTGGAGCAACTTCCGGAGTGGAAGATGGAAGTTATGTCCAACCCTTCCCGTTGGTAGGTCAGAAAACATCCAATCATCAGATGCGCATTTCGCGAAGCGGCAGAAGTTCTCTAAATCCTACCTTTTTCGAAGACTTTGTAGCCTGGCCTTCAGATGAAGCTACAAAAGTAGACATCCAAAATGCTGAGCTTGTCTATGTTGGATATGGCATTCAGGCTCCTGAAGAAAACTGGGATGATTTTAAAGAAGAGGATGTATCCGGTAAAATTCTGGTCATTAAAAATAATGATCCTGAATATGACGATGATATGTTTGGGGGTAGAGCACGCCTGTTTTATGGACGATATACCTACAAATACGAAAAAGCGAAAGAGATGGGGGCGCTTGGAGCTATTATTATTCACACTACTGAAACAGCCGGTTATGGATGGAGTGTTGTTTCGAATGGATGGAGCCGTGAGCGATTTAATGTGAAAGGTTCCGGGGGCGAAGAATCTCAAACCAAGGTAAGTGCCTGGATGACCTATGATGCCAGTAATGCCATGTTCAATCTAGCCGGACTGGATATAGATGAAATGCTGGATGCCGCTGACAGTCCTGATTTTGAACCTGTCCCACTTTCAGGCGTTCGCTTAAATATAAGCCTGGATGCTGAATACAGAGATATCAATGCAAAAAATGTACTAGGTGTTATTGAAGGCTCCGATCCTGAGCTAAAAGATGAGTATCTCGTTTTAACTGCACATTATGATCACCTGGGTATAACTGCTTCTGTGGATGGTGATTCTTTAAATAATGGTGCCGAGGATAACGCCGCGGGAGTTAGCGCTCTTCTCGAAATGATGAAAGCATATAAGACCATCCAGCCAGAACTGAAAAGGAGTGTGCTTGGACTTATTGTAAGCGCCGAAGAAGTGGGTTTGCTGGGATCGAAATACTGGGCTGAGAATCCTACAGTACCTCCTGGAAAAGTGACTGCAAACATCAATCTTGATGGAATGAATGTTTATGGAGAAACCGATGATGTAGTAATTATAGGATATGGTAGAAATTCAGTAGCTGACCTTGTAGTTGAAGAAGCATCGAAACTGGGACGAACTGTTAAACCTGATCCAAGGCCGGAACAAGGAATTTTCTATCGTTCCGATCATTTCAACATGGCAAAAGTTGGAATTCCAGCCATATTCCCAAATCCTGGAAACGAATTTATTGACAAGGAAAATGGGTATGCTGAAATAGTTGATAGTGTATCTGCAGCCAATTATCATTCAGTAAATGATGAAATCAATGAGTACTGGGATTTAAGTGGAGCTGAGAAAGATACGCGCTTGTTTTTTAGAGTTGGATTGAGAACATTAAATGCTCCGGAATTACAAAGTTGGAAGCCCGGTGATGAATTTGAAGCTACCCGATTAGAAATGATTAAAGATTCAGAGAACTAACGTATTTAATTCGAATGAAAGATTCGATACTTTTTGAAACGCTGCTCAACAATCTTACCGAGCACATCTATTTTAAAGATACAGATGGGCGATTCATTAGTATCAGTAAATCTTTTGCCAATTGGTTAGGGCTTAATAATCCTGAAGAAGCAATAGGAAAAACAGATTTTGACTTTTTTGGAGAGGAGCATGCTAGGGAGGCTTTTGAAGATGAGCAGCGGATTATTGAAACCGGTAAACCCCTTATCGATAAAATTGAAAAAGAGGTCTATAAAAAGACGAATAAAAAAAAATGGGTTTCCACCAGCAAATTCCCTCTTTATGAGGGTAAAAATATTATTGGCACCTACGGTATTTCTAAAAATATCACAGAGAAAAAAGTAGCCGAAGAAAAGCTAAAAGAAAGTGATGAACGATTTGCTAAGCTTTCGAAATTAGCACCCGGTTTTCTATTTCTTTATGAATTTGGACTTGATCGCAGAGTACGGTTTCCATTTGCCAGTGAGGGTATCCGAAAACTTTTCGGCCTTGAGCCAGAAGATATACGGGACGATTTTTCCGCTTTGATAGAGCGTGTTCATCCCGAGGATATTGTTCGGGTACGAGAATCGATAGGAGAATCCATAGAAAATCTGACTGAATGGGATTGTGAGTATCGAGTTTACCACCCAGAGAAGGGGTTGAAATGGGTTAAAGGGAGGGCCCGGCCAGAATTACAGAACGATGGCACTGTATTATCGCCCGGTTATATAACCGATATCACCACTCAAAAAAATATAGAAGAAAAGCTTTCCTACAACGATAAACTTTTCTCAAAACTATCCGAATTGGCACCAGGGTTTCTCTTCCTTCATAAAGTTGATGAAGACAACACTATTCGTTTTCCTTTTGCAAGTGAAGGTATTAAAGAGCTTTTTGGTCTGGCACCTGAAGAAATCAAAAAAAGTATCAAGCCTCTTTTAAGGCGAGTCCATAAAGATGACGTAAAAAGAGTGCTTACATCCATAATGGAGTCAGTTACTTTTCTGGCAGATTGGAACATCGAATATCGTATTCACCATCCCACCAAAGGGCTGCGCTGGGTTCGTGGTCTCGCTAAACCTGAGCAACAGGAAGACAAATCGGTACTTTCACCAGGATATCTTTCAGATATTACAGAATTGAAAGAGGCTTCTGATAGAAATGAGAAACTCCGCATTCAATTTCAAAGTATTTTGAATGCTATCCCTAATTTGATATTCATAAAAGACTATTCAGGAAAGTACCTGGTTGTTAATGATGCCGCATGTACCTTCTTTGGTGTAAGTCGTGAAAATTTTGTCGGCAAAACGGATGAAGAAATTGGAGTTCCTAAAGACCAGGCTCAAAATTACCATGAAGCAGATCTAAAAGTTATTGAATCGAAAGAACCCCTTTTCATCCCGGAAATTAAAACTATTAAAGGTGATGGAGAAGAGTACTGGCACCAAACGTTCAAGCTTCCATATAAACAAATTGATGTCGAAGAAGATGCTGTACTTACCATTGTAACTGATATTACTGACCGAAAACAACGAGAAACTGAACTGGATAACAGTCTTGAGATTATCGGTCAGCAAAATCAACGTCTCACAAACTTTGCACACATCGTTTCTCATAATCTGAGGAATCACGCCGGAAACATTTCTATGTTATTGGACCTCTATGATCCTGAGGAATCGGAAGAAGAACAGCAGGAAATTTTGGGCTATCTGAGTACGGCTGCTCAAAACCTGAATGAATCTATTGCTGATTTAAATGAAATCGTTGATCAGCAGCAAATGACAATCGACCAGTTCAAGGAAGTAAACCTTAGGGAATACATCGAAAAGATTAAGGAGATTCTGGTTAGCGATATACTTTCTAATAATGTTAAGTTTGAAGAAAGCGTGCCTGATGATCTGGTATTCGGGTATAATCCAGCTTACCTGGAAAGCATATTGTTGAATCTTATTTCAAATGCTATTAAATACAGAAAAAAAGATATAGCACCTATAATTAAGGTTAAGGCCTGGGAAAACGATGGGTGTTATCATCTGGAAATAGCTGATAATGGCTTGGGAATTGATATGGAAAGACACGGAGAAAAACTATTCGGCATGTATAAGACATTTCATGGTAATGAAAATGCTAAAGGAATTGGTCTCTTTATTACCAAAAACCAAATCGAATCAATGGGTGGTTCTATAGCAGTAGAAAGTGAGCCTGCAATGGGAACTACCTTTAAAATAAAGCTAAAATGAGCACACGTAGCATTTGTATAATCGATGATGACAAGGTTTATACCTTTGGAGTCAAGAAAATCATCAAGAATCATCTTCCTGGTGACACTGTCACTACTTTTAACAGTGGTAAAGAAGCACTTGACCAGTTAAAGGCTTTACAGCAACAGAATGAAGAGCTCCCTGATGTAATTCTTTTAGATATTGATATGCCAGAGATGAATGGTTGGGATTTTCTAAAGGAATTTGATGCCGTTCGAAACTCCGTTAATAAAAAAATTGAGATTTTTGTAATCAGTTCCCGAATCGAGGTAGGAAAAGAAAGCTTGTATCAGATAGACTGGGATGATAAAGTTTCCAAATTTGTCCCCAAACCAGTAGATGCGAACCGACTTAAGGAGCTTTTAGCTTAACCTGGAACTATCTGTTATGAAAATACTACAGCTTACACTCTTCGCCATTCTATCACTTGTACTTGCTTGTGGAGAATCTTCGGATACTGATAACAAAGCTGCATTTATTACCAAGCTTGGTAACGACACTCTCGCAGTTGAGTTTTTTGAAAAAACTGAAAATGGAATAAATGCAAAAGTAATTTTACGTAGCCCTGAAACCAGTTTTACCAGTTATTATTTAACCCTGGATGCAAATAATGGGATTAATACACTGGTTGCTTACCGGCATTCTTTGGAAAATGGTTTCACCGGCTCTGGAGATTTGTTATTACAGATCAATAATAATGGAGATAGTCTGGGTGTTGGCAGAATGTGGCAGGATGAACTTCGGCTTACTTCAGTTAAAAATGAACCCGGAACACTTCCTTTTATCGACATGGTGCACTGGCCTTTTGAGTTGGTTTTTAATAAAGCGAAAGCCGCTGGTGTCGATACTCTTAATCAGCCTCTGCTTTCCGGTAGCAGAATCTCTAATTTTATTGTAGCAGAAATTCGATCTGATTCTATGACACTTCGCCATCCCTCGCGCGGTGTAATGGGCGTTCATGTTTCTGAAGCCGGAAATCTTGAATTTCTGGATGCGGGACTTACTACCCGAAAGCTTAAAGTTTATCGTCAACCTTCTTCCTCGGTCGATATTGATGCTTTAGGTGATCTATTCGCAAGGAAAGATATTATGGGAAACCCATTCGGGGAATTATCAAGCGCTGAAGAAGACACCTATTATATTGGCGATGCTGAGTTCGTAGTCAGTTATGGATCACCCAAGAAAAGAGGTCGTGATCTGTTCGGTGCCATTGTACCCTGGGGCGAACGGTGGAGAACCGGAGCAAACCGTGCCACACACTTTTACACCTCTAAAGACTTGAAGATTGCAGATCTTGATGTCCCTGCCGGTGAGTATACTTTTTTTACAATTCCGGAACCTGACGGTGGCACGTTAATCATCAATACACAAACCGGACAAAATGGTAGAACTTATGATGAGTTAAGAGATCTTGGGCGTGTTCCTATGAAATTATCCACTAAAGCAGATATTACAGAAGCATTTACCATAACCGTTGAAGAAACTGAAAAAGGTGGCAGCCTGAACCTGATCTGGGGACAAACGGTTTTTTCTATACCTTTTATCATTGATTAGATTTATGAAGCGAATCAATTACTTTTTCTTTGTTTTACTCTTACTATTTATAAATCTGAATTTAAAAGCTCAAACAAATTTTTTACCGGGTTCAATCATATTAAATGATGGTGAGATTTTGATGGGTGAAATCAATTTTCAAAATAAAAGTACTTCACCGGAAAAGGTTGACTTCAGATCTTCGGTAAATGAAAGCTCCCAAAGTTTTTTACCTACAGATGTTACTGGTTTCGAAGTCTTCGATAAGAAAAAGTACATCTCAAAAGAAGTAACTGTTGATACCTCCCCTTTTCGAACTAACGCAGCTCGCGAAATTCGCCCAAGTTCTGAAGTAAAAACTGTTTTTCTACAAGTTCTGGTTAAAGGTCCTGTTTCCCTGTACTATTATTATGATGATCGCCCTCATTTCTTTATCGAAAATGAAGGAACTTTTACTGAACTGATATCCAGCCAGTATGTCGTCAATATCAATGGTGAGTATCGGTTAGTTAGAACTAATGAAAATCGATATCAGACTCAACTAGCTGATTTAAACAATAAATGTAATCAGGAAGAAGCCACAAAACTGAAATACAATATTAGATCATTAACCGGCTATCTTAGCAACTGTAATGAGCCCACCGAAACAGACTACATCTTTACTCCAGAAAAGCCTGATTATGCTCATAGCATATATATTGGTGGGGCATTAAACAAACTGAACCTGCGTGTAAAAACAACTTACCCTCCTTATGATGAGCTGCCAAGATTTGGTAAATTTGAAAGTAAGTATGAATTGAATCGCACTTTTCTTCTTGGATATCAGTTCAAAATAATTTTACCAAGTGGATTGAAAAAAAAATCATTTTCATTCGGAGTTGATATCTCTCGATTTAATTCCACAACCGAAGGTTCTTTTAATACATTCAGATATAATCCTGAAGGGATTTCTGCTCTGGATGAAGTTTCAGATATGGAACTTGAATATTGGTTTGTTAACCTGAAAGCATGGTATAGTTATGCCTTTTCCGCCTCATCAATAAGTCCGTATTTTGATGCAGGTATCTCGTTATCAAGAATGATATCGCACGATTCTAAGGCTACTATCAACTCCACTCTATATGAAATATATTACATCCAGAATAATGGCCGTCCCATTTTCAATGAAGTGGGTGAAGAAACGACAACTGGTGATTTTTATGATCGTGATCAACTTTTTAAATCCGGTTTAGGTGTATTTGGAGGAATTGGTTATCAGATTCATCAGTTTAATATTGGGCTTCGCGGAGAGATAGTATTCCATAATTATAACAGAGGAACCCAGTTAAATCTTGCATTTGTATTGGGATATCAACTTTGAGTGAACATTAATGACTCTCGATCTATTTCAACCGATCTCCGAAACACAAAAAGAACGCATTAATTCAGCGATTCCTGAAATTCCCCCGCATGAACCCGGGGTATACACGATGTATGATAACCGTGACAAAGTCCTGTATGTTGGAAAAGCGAAAGATCTTCAGAAAAGAGTAACCTCTTATCGCTATTCCAAATCCAAAAAGACTCAACGGATGATTGCCCACATCAATCGTATAGGTTTCGAGATTTGTAAAAGTGAAACGGATGCGATTTTGCTCGAAAACCTTCTAATTCGTTCTCTTCGTCCACCTTTTAATGTGGCCAATAAAAAACCGGAAACTTATTACTACATTTCCACAGCAAGACGGGGTAATAAGCGGGAATTCCGGCTTTCTATGAGACAGCTTCAGGATTATCCTAAGTGCTACGGATGTTTTAAAGGTCATCTACGGGTTCGTAAAGGATTGGGAGCATTACTTAAATTGCTTTATGTAAAAGATTCTGGAATTAAACATGCCCACTTCCTTCCCAGCCAGTTACTTAAACGTATAACCCCGATGCGCTTCAATATTCGATTGGGAGATCAACCAGGAGTTCAGGTAGATCAACTCTTAAAGGGGAGTTCTTCTCAGTTAATTGAGGATTTTGAGAACATGCTTCAAGTGATTCATTTTCGGGATAAGTTTACCCGTATTTTTTTTGAAAATGAACTCGAGCATTTGAAAATTTTTTTCGCGCTTGGTCCCGAACGCAATTATCTTATGAAAACAAAACTTGGACTAGATTCTGTCCTCATCCCACAGGATCAACTGGATGATTTACATGCATTGCTTACCGAACGAAGAAATTAATTCTCTGCATTAATTAGTCAGTAAAAGCTCATTGGATTCCCTTTTTTAACCCGTATTTTTCGGTCTCACTTTTTAAAATTTTCATGTTACTAATCGAACAGGCTTCTTCATTAACAGAAGAACATCGGGATCATAAAAAAGAACTATACGCAGTTTGTATTGCATTGTCAGTACTTGGATTAGCTTTTTCCAGCTGGGCAGCCCGGGTACCTGATATCCGAGATGCCGCTCTCTTAACTGGTGCTACCCTTGGTTATGCTTTGTTGATGCGGGGTAGTGGTACTTTGATTATGATGCCTATTGTTGCAACCAGTATAAATTATATAGGCGCTAAGAAAACTACGCTTATAGCGGGGTTGATTGTAGCCGGTAGCCTGGTTCCTATTTCATTGATGACTAACTGGATCGCTCTTGGGTTTTTGCTCATGATCGTAGGAGCCTTTTCCAGTGGATACAATATTTCGGTCAATGCACTGGGTTCTAAAGTAGAAGCTGAAACCGGAACCTCCCAGATGTCAAAAATACATTCCTGGTTCGGAATCGGTAATCTTATTGGTGCACTCGTTGGACTATTGATGGTTCGATTTGATGTTTCAACCGTTATACATTTTTCGGGCATGACTATTTTTATCCTGATTATTTTGGCATTGATCTATCCTCTCCTTCCCAATGATGCTCCTCATCCCGATACAGAGCGCCCTAAATTCCAATGGCCACATGGTGGGCTTATAGCAATTGGGATTATCTGTTTTCTTGCTGCATCCATTGAAAGCTCCATCAACAACTGGATTGGGCTATTCTTTACCGATCACCTTAATATCACAGATGGTTATGAAGCGATCGGATATTCTGTTTTTGCCGGAACCTTGCTTTTCAGTCGCGTAATTGGTGACCGTCTTAAAAACCGTTTCGGAGCAAAAAAGCTTCTGGTTGTCGGTGGCCTCTCTGCCTCCTTCGGACTATTTATTACAATCTTCGCTCCGAATATTATTCTCGCTGTAATTGGAGTTGCAATAGCAGGAGCAGGTGTGGCTTTTAATTTCCCAATGATTTTCAGTGCGGCTGGTCGGGAGGGTGCTATCGCATTAACTTCTGTTGCTACCTTTGGTTATATAGGAGGTATGGTCTCACAGCCTGTAGTCGGTCTTATTGTGGAAGAGTTTGAGCTGATTGGTGGCTTTATATTTGTCGCAACCTGTAGCTTGGTAGTTGCTTTGTTAGCCTTTAAAGCGAGGCTTCTTAAGCCCACTTCTAACCACAAATAAAAAAAGCGGCACTGATAAGTGCCGCCTTAAAAAAGTGAGTTAGTGTCAACTAGACTCACTTAGGTATGGTATCAAATACTTATGCTATGCAGCATGCGGGTTAGTTAACCTGTCGTAATTCAATGCCTCTTCAAGAGATTTTTTTAATTTATTTGGAGTAACCGGTTTCAATAAATAATCCACACAGCCGAGTTGTTTAGCCTTTTGTACCTGATATGGTTCTTTTTCACCAGACAAAAAGATAATCGGAGTGTCATCTCCTTCATTGCGGATCATCTGTGCTACTTCTGTCCCCTTGATGTCATCCTCGAGATTAACATCCATCAGAATTACATCCGGCTTTTCCCGCTTAATCATACGATAAGCCGCTGCTCCTTCACATGCCGTACCAACCACTTTGTAGCCAAACTTCTTAACCATTCGCTCCTGTACCAGCAGCAGCAGAATGTCGTCTTCTACAATCAATACTTTTTTGAGGTTTTCGGTCATTTCATAATAGTTAAAAGAATCTAACGCAATAATATTAGAATTTTTTAATAAAATCAATCTATACTTCTTTCTGCCTGATAAATAATCTTTGCTGTATTCTACTTTTTGTACAGCTTAATGGTCAACGGTTCATGGATTCACAGTAGTCATTATTTCGGAATTGATAAGACTCTTCTCCCAATTTTTGAAATGAGGGTGATACCCAAATGAGACCCTATTATAAGATTACTAATTTAATTCGAGGAGAGGTTAGTGCCCACTGAACTACTTATCCCGTATTAAGGTCATTAGATTATTCACTGAATACAGCAACATAAAAGCCGCTATAAAGTAAGCGATGGAATCGGGGTTGAAATAGATTAATGCTCCAATAATGAATGTGAGCACACCCAGGATACTTAGCGAAAAGGAGAAAAATAAGATCAGCCCGAATACTGCAAGAAATAGCCCGAAGGTGATAGGAATAAGTTCCGGAAAGATGAAGATAAGTACTCCGGTTACCAGAGGAACACTTGCCACTGCAGCAGGCATCTTGAAGCTAAAGAAAAGGATTCCTAATGCAACCAGATACCCACCTGCAATAAGGTACAGGAAGTCTGGGTAGATAAGTGTCAGAATAGCTGTTGCCAGAGTAAGTACCGTATTCAGGGTTTTACGGGTTCTGGATTTATAATCAGTTTTTATTTCGATGATATTGAGCATTGCTATTCCTCTTTATTCTATTGTGGGAGTTATAGTTACTTGATTAACAGTTTTCAGAGGGTCTATAGTTCAAGGACTTTCAGTTATGCCCTAAGATTCTGAACGAACCTCCGAATTGTTTAATAATTACTCTTTAGAACTACCTCTTGCAAGTCAGCTTCAATTTGCTTCAATTACATATAATAAGCTTACTAACTAAATAAAGGGATTATGAAACGAGTCTTTATTCTACTGATCATTGGATTATCAGCTACTCCGGTTGCGGCACAGGAAATGCAAGATAAAGAGGAGAAATCAACCGATTACACTGAAGCTATTGCGCTGGTGGAAGTCTGGCTGAAGGCAATGCAAAAATACGATGAGCTCCCGGGCATAAGTGCGATTGCGCTGGAAAATCAGGAAGTAATATGGGAAGGCGCTTATGGAGAAGCGAACCCCGAAGAAAATTTACCAATGAAACCCAATACCATCTGCAGTGTTTGTTCTATTTCCAAGTTGTTCACCTCAATTTCAATAATGAATCTTTATGAAGAGGATAAACTTCGACTGGATGATGAAATTCAGGATGTACTTCCTGAATATAATCTGCCTCAGCAGTATGAGCTAAGTGGCCCCATCACCATCCGAAACCTACTCACTCATTCGTCAGGACTTCCCCGTGAAAATGCATGGTCTCACTGGACGGAAAATGATGTTCCCTTTCCTTCAAAAGAACAAATACTAGCCAAACTAAATGATCAGGAAACTCTGTACCCATCTTCTACCTATTTCCAGTACAGTAATCTGGCGATGGCTCTTCTCGGTTTTGTGATTGAAGAGGTTTCTGGTCAATCGTATGATGACTACGTGAATAAGCACATCCTGAACCCGCTTAATCTCTCTGATACACGTCCGGAGATGCCCGAAGAATTGTGGGGAAATCAACTAGCGGTTGGTCATGCCATGGAAGACCTGGATGGAAACCAACCTCCGGTACCTTTTTTTCAAGGAAATGGAGTAGCACCTGCTGCAGGGTTTAGTTCCACCGTTCAGGATCTGGCAAAATTCGCTGCATGGCAATTCAGATTATATGAAGCTGAAGAAGAGGAGATCCTTCGTCCTTCCACCCTAAAAAATATGCATAATGTGCACTGGATGGACAGCGACTTCGGCACCACCTGGGGATTAGGATTCTCTGTATACAAAGGTTCGGACGGAAAGAAATGGGTAGGTCATGGCGGTCACTGCCCGGGCTATAAAACTTCTCTGGCTCTTATCCCTGAAACCAAAATGGCTTATTCTGCATTTGTGAACTCAAGTAATGCCAATCCCAGTAAATATGTACGAGGAATACACGGTTTACTTGACAAAGCGTCTTCCATTTCAATGGATGAGGACGCAGATTATATTGATGAACTTGAAGAATATATTGGCGTGTATCGCGGCAATGGTATGGGCTGGCATTCTTATTACGGAACATGGGGTGACAAACTGGTTTCGATTGGGCTGCCTTCTGATAATCCTGCCGGAGGTTTAACTACCTACCGCCGTGTAGACAAGGATCATTTTGTACGCATCCGCGATAATGGCGAAGACGGTGAGAGCCTTCGGTTCATCCGTAATGATGAAGATCAGGTAGTTCAATTGATGTCTCATGAGAATTATATCAGTACGAAGGTGGAGTTTTAGGAGCTTCTTTGGTGGTAGCATTATTGACTTATTCCTCAGTTTCCGACCCCCATTTTTCCACTCCATCTCAGGGAGGGGAAAGATGGGGGCATTAATTGGGTTTTGTTGCCTTTCAATAACACACCCCTGAATCCCCTCTCAAGAGGGGACTTTTATTAACCTCAAAATAAACTCCCCTTTGAAAATCGCGGTTACAGATAGTATCATGTTTAAAACTAATACAGATTATTTATACTTATGAAAAAGCTCTTTTTCTCTTCAGCACCACTGTTTTTTATTTTTTCACTATTAATTTCGCCGGAAAACCTTATGGCACAAATCGACAGAGAATCCGGAAATATGATCTCTACCCGTTCTGAAGTTATTGCCCAACGTGGTATGGTTGCTACAAGCCAACCGCTTGCTACACAGGTAGGGCTCCAAATCCTCAAAAATGGAGGTAACGCCATTGATGCGGCTATAGGAGCTAATGCGGCTATGGGGCTTATGGAGCCCACAGGAAATGGAATCGGCGGAGATCTTTTTGCCATTATCTGGCATGAAGAAAGTCAGCAGCTCTATGCCCTGAATGCCAGTGGCCGCTCCCCGCTTGGGTTATCTTACGATCAGCTGATGGATATCCTCGAAGAAAAGGGGGAAGACGGAATCCCTTCCTATGATTTATTATCTGTTTCTGTCCCTGGTGCAGTAGATGGATGGTTCACTATGCATGAACGTTTTGGTTCTGTATCTATGGAGGATATTCTAGCTGAACCAACCTGGTATGCCGAAAATGGCTTCCCTGTCAGTGAAGCTATTTCAGCCAGCTGGAGACGAAGTGCTCCTCGCCTGAGCAGACAGCCCGGGGCTTTCAAAGAAACCTTCACCTTTGATGGGCGTGGACCAAATAAAGGTGAGGTTTTTAAAAATCCGGATTTAGGAAATACCTTCCGCTTACTGGCTTCTGAAGGGCGGGATGCTTTCTATCGTGGTGAGATTGCAGAAAAGATTGATGCCTGGATGAAAGAGAATAATGGCTATCTCCGCTATGAAGATTTTGACCAGCATACCTCCACATGGGTTGAGCCACAAACCGTTAATTATCGGGGCTATGATGTATATCAGGTTGGTGGAAATGTGCAGGGAACGGCAGTACTACAAATGCTGAATATCCTGGAAGGATACGACTTGAAAGAAACGGGTTTTGCCACTGCCGAGACGTACCACTTGTTCATTGAAGCAAAAAAACTAGCTTTTGAAGACCGGGCCAAGCATTATGCCGACCCCGCTTTTTATGATGTCCCTTATGAGACGCTATTATCCAAAGAATATGCGGCCGAACGTCGTAAGCTAATCAGCGAAACTGCTCGCGAAGATATTACTACCGGAGTGGATGTGCTAGAAGATGGCGATACCATTTATCTCACAACTGCTGATCAATACGGAAATATGGTTTCCCTCATTCAAAGTAATTTCAGAGGAATGGGAACCGGATTCGTAGTTCCCGGAACCGGATTTAGTTTCCAAAACCGTGGCGAGCTTTTCTCTCTGGATCCCAACCACCCTAATGTATATGAACCGGGAAAACGTCCTTTCCACACTATAATCCCGGGATTTGTAATGAAAGATGGAGAACCATTTATGACCATTGGAAATATGGGCGGTGCATATCAACCTATGGGACATGTGAGTCTGATCACCAACGTAATCGACTTCGGGATGAATATGCAGCAGGCTGGTGATGCTTTAAGATGGGCTCATTCCGGCTCCACAAGTCCAACTGATGATGTGAATGACCGCCTCACTGATGTGGGAATGGTAAGCATCGAAAGCTCAATCGACTATCAGATTGTCCGTGACCTGGAGGCTATGGGACATGAGGTACAAATTGGTCATAGCTTTTTTGGGCGCTTCCAGGCAATCATGCGCGACCTTGAAACCGGAGTTTATTACGGCGCTTCAGAATCCAGAGTAGATGGACAAGCTGCGGGTTACTAAAAAAACAAAAAAGCCCCGCACAATCTGTACGGGGCTTTGAGTCTTCGTGGGACCGGGCGGAATTGAACCGCCGACACACGGATTTTCAGTCCGTTGCTCTACCAACTGAGCTACAGTCCCCTTCAGAAGGACGGCAAAGATAAAGCCTTTGTTAGCTACATACAATAGTTATCCACAAGAATGTTAAGAAAGATGGATATCTTTTAAGCGCATCTGTAATGTGCGCCGGCCATTCCAGAAATTTTCTTCTAATACATAGGCTACATCAAACTTTTCGCCACCCCGTACTGAGGGCAGAAATTCGTGCATATTGAATCCAATTGTGTCAAATACGCCGGATCCGTTTTGCCTTACTTTCATCTTTAGGTGTCCGTTTCCTACAACGGTCGGAATTCCCACCGCTTCAACTCCTTCTGATACAAAAGTTGGGCGAAGGTTTGCAGGACCAAAGGGTTTAAACTGTGCCAGTAACTTCCAGAACTTCATATCAATTTCACTCAGATCCAGCTTGCAGTCAATGGAAAGCTCCGGATCGAACTTATTACCCGACAATCCACGGTATGCAATTTGATTAAGTCGGCGCCTGAATTCTGGCAAATTCTTTTCTTCAAGGGTTAGTCCGGCTGCAAATTCATGCCCACCAAATTGCTCCAATAAATCTTCACATTGCTTCATGGCGTCATAAATATTGAAGCCTTTTATACTTCTTGCGGAGCCTTTAATCTTACCATCTACATTACTAAGCATCACCGCAGGGCGATGAAACATATCAACCAGACGGGAAGCAACAATTCCTATCACACCCAGGTGCCAGTCTTCTTTATAAAGAACCAGCGTTGAAATTTCATCCATATCCAGGTCGTCATCAATCTGAGCAAGCGCCTCTTCCATAGTCATTGAGTCTTTATCACGCCTTTTCAGGTTGATGGATTCAAGTTCGTAAGCGAGTGCTTTTGCTTCTGAATAAGATTCAGCGATCATCAACTTTACAGCCGTTGAAGCATCTCCCATTCTTCCCGCAGCGTTTATCCTTGGTCCGATCGAAAACACAATTTTGGAAGTGGTAATATCCTGAATTGGCATTTTAATCAATTCCATCAGCGCTTTAATTCCAACTCTTGGAGAACTTTGAATCATCTGCAAGCCGGCCTTCATTAGAATTCGGTTCTCATCAATAATTGGAACGATGTCAGAGGCAATGGAAATAGCTACCAGATCCAGAAACTTATAGGCTATAGAGTCGGGAAGTCCGAGTCGTTTTAATGTTCCTTGTATAAGCTTGAACCCAACTCCGGCTCCGGATAAACCATCAAATGGATAATCACAATCAGGGCGTTTTGGGTCTAATACGGCTGCAGCATCGGGGATGACATCTCCAACCGTATGGTGATCACAAATGATCAGCTCCATCCCTTTTTCTTTGATTTCTACCGCTTCTTTTATCGCGGTGATTCCACAATCCACAGAAACAATCAAATTGGCTCCTATGTCTTGTGCATACTGAATTCCTTCAGGATTAATCCCATAGCCTTCTTTAAATCGGTGCGGGATATAGTAATCCGCATCAACCCCAAACTCTTTCAGGAAAGTATATAAGCATGATGTAGCCGTAGTACCATCTACGTCGTAATCACCGTAAACAAGCACTTTTTCGCTTTTACGTATAGCCAGAGCGAGTCTTTCTGCACCCAACTCCATATCCTTCATTAAAAAAGGATCGTGTAGAAGATCTATAGTAGGTCTGAAAAAAGTCTTTGCATTATCATAATTTTCTATGCCACGGATAGCCAGTAAACGGGCTATTTTTTCCGGAACTCCGAGCGCCTGCTGTAGCATGGGCACACGTTCCTTCTGCTCCGGCTGTGAATACACCCAGCGGAATGACATGATTTACCTTTATTTTATTTTTATTCATAAAAGGCTATCCGGCGATCAAACCGAAACACCAAAGTGCTCTGCACCTAATTGTCCTTAAAATACAACTTTGTTGGTTACTTTCATCAAAAGCTCAAAGTCTTTATAAGTTTTATAACTTTGATTTATCATCAATTGCTCATTCGCTCTGTACTATAGCTCAACATGATTAGTAACCTGTTTTATTAACATATATTTTGCAGCTTAAACTTTTTGATGTGGATTTTGGTTAGATAAAACGAGAGCTTTGGAAGCGGTTCCATACAAATGAAATTCCCATGATAGATTCCCCATTGAAAGAGAATAAAGTTACCACTACAGAAGATCCAAATTTCCCAATCTTCAACGCTTTGCAAAGTAAAGACCATGAACAGGTTGTACTTTGCTCTGATCCCGAAACCGGATTGCGTGCTATTATTGCTATTCACAATACCACACTTGGCCCGGCCCTTGGGGGAACGAGAATGTGGATGTATAAGTCAGAGGAAGCTGCATTAAAAGATGTCCTTCGCTTATCTCGTGGAATGACTTATAAAGCAGCAATTTCCGGATTGAATCTGGGTGGGGGGAAAGCTGTTATAATAGGCGACCCTCATACTGATAAGAACGAAGCTTTATTCCGCGCTTTTGGGCGTTTTGTGGATGGACTTGGTGGCCGATACATTACAGCAGAAGATGTTGGTATGGAAGTACAAGATATGGAATGGATTTATTCAGAAACCAAATACGTAACCGGTATTCCTGAAACTCTGGGTGGTAGCGGTAATCCTTCTCCGGTAACAGCTTACGGCGTGTATATGGGGGCGAAGGCTTGTGCTAAAAAAGCATATGGAAATGATTCCCTATCAGGAAAACGAATTGCACTTCAGGGCGCCGGTCATGTGGCTTCCTATTTTGCTAAACACGCTGCTAAAGAAGGCGCTAAGTTATTTATCACTGATATCTATACAGAAAAAGCACTGTCTCTGGCGGATGAAATCGGTGCTGAAGTTGTTTCTCCGGATGAAATTTATGGTCTGGATGTAGACATCTTTACACCTTGTGCTCTTGGTGGGGTGATTAATGACGATACCATTGATCAGTTTAAGTGTGATATCATCGCAGGTGGTGCTAACAATGTGCTGGATATTGAAGATCGCCACGGGCAAATGTTGCTGGATAAAGGAATTATTTATGCGCCTGATTATGTGATCAATGCAGGTGGAATCATCAACATCTCCAGCGAACTTGAAGGCTATAATCGTGAGCAGGCAATGAATCGTACTCAAAAGATTTATGATACTACTCTCAATATTTTGAAGTACTCTGAGGACCATGAAATTCCAACATATAAAGCTTCGAATATACTAGCCGAAGAACGTATTGCTTCTGTTGGCCGTCTGAAGTCGAAGTATTCTTCCAAGAGCCATTTTTCAGGCAGACTTGGGGAAATGTATATGACGGATCGACGATAATTATATTTACAGTCTCTTTTCCTATCGTCATCCTGAGGATAGCCCGAAAGATCTTTGCAAATAACAAACTCCGTTCTTGTTAACTTAATAAATCAACGCTCTAACGAAAATCCTAAAACCAGCTCAGGATGACCTCTGATCGCTATCCAGTTCTATCAATCCGATAACCAAAAACTACCTTCTTTCCCCTGATTTTCTCCTTATCTTTCATGCTTAATATTTATCAAAACAGGATATGAACAGAGAGGATTACGAATTTAAGGACCGGCTGATTAAAGGCATTACAGAAGACGGCAATTTCAAAATATCAGTAGTGAAGACTACAGATGTAGTTAAAGAGGCCAGGGAACGACATGGATTATCATTGCTTAATACCGTTCTGCTTGGAAAGGCTTTAACCGCTGCTATGTTACTGGCTTCTGAATTGAAAAAGGAAGAGCGTATTCAACTTCGTCTTGATGGTAGCGGACCCGTAGGATCAATAACTGCCGAAGCAAACAGTCTTGGAGAAATCCGGGGTTATGTAGCAAACCCGCAAGCAGAACTTGATTACTCAGATCCCAAAGTAACAATTGGCGATGGCATTGGTCTTGGTATTCTCACCTTTACTAAAATACTTTATAACGAAGCTGAGCCACGAACAAGCAGTATCGAAATTGTAAACGGAGATATAAATTCAGATGTAGCTCAATACCTGGCTCAATCAGAACAAATTCCATCCGCTGTTATTCTTGATATAGGCATTGACGAAGATGGAAATCTAACTGAAGCAGGAGGAATTCTTCTGCAACGATTACCCGGAGCTCCTGAAGGTCAGATTGATATGCTGCAGGAACGCTTGGGTTCTTTCCCTCCAGTTGATAAGCTGTTAGAGGATGGCCAATATATTGATGAAATCATGAGCAGCGCCTTGTCACCAATTAAGGTAAAAGAGTTGAATCGCCAACTGGTGGATTTCTTCTGCAGATGTTCTAAAGATCGTTTCATGGACGCACTTTCTATGTTGAATATTGACGACTTAAAAGATATGGCCGGGGATGGTCAGGAAGTTTCATGTCACTACTGCAACAATACCGAGCACATCTCGAAAGAGGAGGTTGCGAAATTGATCAACGAGGCACAGGCGAAACTAAACTAAGGTATTATGGGCAAGCTCACTGACGATGAAATCAGATTACTAATTAAACGGGCTTCCGTATTCCAAAAGTTTAATGAGCAATCTCCCCATAAAGATTCCGTATTTAATGAAGAGGATTATCAAACACTCTTTGAGATCGCTGATAACCTGAATCTTGACCGACAGTATATTAAGGAAGCTTTGATTGAGCATCAGGGAATTGAATCCGAAGATCCCATTAAAGTTGATACCGGAAATCAAACCGATGTCCATGTCACTGCTCAGGCTAATGGATCTATTGATGGATCTGTTCTTAATGAAATCAGAGCCAATCTGGAATACCACTTCAATACTGTAGGCAAGATAACACGGCGTAATAAAAAGATTTTTTGGAAAGCTAGCCCATCAGGACCATCTCGGCTTTTCTCTATTACTAATTCCCCCGAATTGGAAATCTCCCAAAAAGATAACCGGGTTAAATTTTCAGTTCGCCAGAATTTGAGCTCGCTTAATAAACTCTTCGCTTTTCCTGCTTTTGCCATATTTATTTCTTTCATGATGCTCGCTGCGGTTATTTTTGATCAGGTTCAGGGTGATGGGCGAATTCCAATGACTATACTTCCCGGTTTTTTCTTAACCGCCAGCTTCTTTTTCTCAAGATTTATTAAACGCAGAAAACTTAAGAGAAAAGAAAAGCTTGTCGAGCTACTTGGCACTTTTCAACAAATTGTGGAGCGCCACTTTCTTGCAGGCAAATCAGAATCCAAGTCGAAAGACAGAATAAAAATTCCGGATTTGGATGATATTGAAGTGCAAGAAACGGTAACTTCAGGTGAAAAGGAAAACTCCTAAACTCACTCTATTCTAATGGCTACTCATGTAGTAATTATTGGCGGCGGCTTTGCAGGTATTACCGCGGCTAAAAATCTCTCTTCTCAAGATTTTAAAGTCACTATCGTTGACAAATCTAATCATCATCTTTTCCAACCATTACTTTATCAGGTTGCGACAGCTGCTTTAAGCCCTGGTGATATTGCTGTTCCTATACGTTCTGTATTCTCAAAACAGAAAAATATTAATGTTGTATTAGGCAGAGTAGTTTCGATTAGTAAAAAAGACCGGGTCATCCAACTCGCAGACGGAGACTTGATTTCTTTCGATTATTTAATTGTGGCTACCGGAGCTAAGTATAATTATTTCGGTAACGACGACTGGGAAAAAAATGCACCGGGCTTAAAGTCCGTTCAGGATGCAATTCGAATAAGGGAGCGAATTTTACTCTCCCTGGAAGAAGCAGACAAAATACCTGATGTAGAATCCAGAAAAAAATATCTCACTTTTGTAGTGATTGGAGGAGGGCCAACAGGGGTAGAAATGGCTGGTTCTATTGCCGAGATTGCAAAAAGAAACATGATGAGAGACTACCGCAATTTCCATAAGAACGAAACTACTGTACATTTAGTAGAAGCGGCTGGTACTGTACTTAACGGCTACCCGGAATCTCTTTCTGACAGTGCGCTAAATACACTAACAAAAATGGGCGTACAGGTAATTTTAAATTCTCCGGTGCAAAAAATTACCAAAGAAGGTGTCCAGTTAAAAAATCATTTTATAGAGACACCAAATGTGATTTGGGCAGCTGGAGTTGGTGGCACTTCTTTACTGGATGAACTTAAAGATGAAGAAAAAGATCGAAATGGGAGAATAAAGGTTAATAAAGATATGTCTATTAAGACTGACTCAAATATCTTTGTTCTTGGTGATGCCGCTCACTTTGAGGGCAAAGATGGGAAGCCTTTGCCAGGAGTCGCTCAGCCTGCAATCCAGCAAGGTAAATTTGTAGCTAAACTAATCAAAAGAGAAAAAGATGGAAAAGCACGTGGGGAGTTTGAGTATAATGACAAAGGGATGATGGCAACAATTGGTCGCGCAAAAGCTGTTGCTAATATCAAAGGTGTAAAACTAACCGGGGTAGTAGCCTGGATGCTTTGGGGTGTGATTCACATTTTCTTTTTGATCGGTTTCCGGAACCGTTTTCGCGTTTTTGGGGAGTGGGTCTGGCATTATATCACCTTTAAACGAGGAGTCCGGCTGATTACTAAAAAGGAAGATTCAGAGTAATTCTAATACACACCCTAAATCGAAAAGCTAGTACCGCACCCGCAATCTTCGACAGAGTTGGGGTTATCAAAAGTAAAACCTCTGGCATCAAGACCATCAGGGTAGTCAATTTCGATGCCTTCCAAATAAAGCAGGTGATCCGGGTTTACGATTACTTCAACTCCGAAATTTTCAAACACGGTGTCTTCATCATTGCGGTGATCCAAACCTAGTTTGTAACTCAGGCCGGAGCAGCCACCGCCTTCAACGGCCACTCGTAAATACAAGCCTTCTTCCAAAGATTCATCGGCTTTAATTTTTTGAACTTGCTTAGCTGCTCTTTCGGTAAGACGAACTGGTTCTCCTGTTAACTCTCTTTCTTCGTTTTCAGATGTAGTTTCATCTTCCTCAAAATCAAGGAGGGACGAGATCACATCATCTAGGTTTTCTTCTTGTGTACTCATGACTTTTATTATTTAGAACAGGTCAAAATTACGCACTTTTCTTGGAAAATGTATAATGGGCGGCTCCATCTTTCTCAAACAGGTCTAACACTCCTGCACTCACCAGATTAACTAGAATTTTAGCTGCCGTATAGGTGGTAGTATTGATCAGAATAGAGAATCGCTCTACAGTGATATCACTGTATTCGTTAAGGAACCTGAAAAGTAAACGCTCTTTTTCTCCATATTCGAAAGTAACACCTTCTTCAGAACTTCTTTTTTTGAGCACCTCTTCGATTTCATCTGAGGCGATCACACTTTCATCTTCTCTGCGTATATAAACGATTCTACCTTTTTTTCCTTTTACATAGATCGGTTTTTTCTCTGCCTCAGGGACATCGACCAACAATACATCAATGCCATTAAAGCTGACTAATTCAATCGTAATCTCAGGTTCCGGTACACAGCAGTCTTCCGCGGCCTGACTAATCCAGAACTCTTCCTCCATGTAGCTTTCAACTCCAACAACTTCACCGTTATCAGCTACTCCGATTAAAAGCTTTCCACCTTTGGTATTTGCAAAAGCGGCAATTTCTTTAGCCAATTTTTCAGGGGATGCTACTTTATGCTTGAACTCCAGAAATGAGCTTTCTCCGGTAGCAATCAGGTTTTTTAAATCCTGTTTCGTCATATCCGAAATTTCAACTGTTCCGGTATGCTGTAAATAGAATTCCATCTCGTCTTTCATAATGCGCCGTATATAAATCACGACGAACGATCAAACTAAACTTTGATCAGACGTCTTGTTAGATGATAATTTCGTCTTTGGGGTCTCTGGTCATCAACGTATTCAACGCATCTTTAGGGTCTTCATTTTCAAATAAAACCCGATAGACCGCTTTAGTAATGGGCATGTCGATTCCACTTTTAACCGCCCAATCATATACTGATTTAGTCGTTTTCACACCTTCAGCCACCATGTTCATACTTTTTACTATTTCATCCAGCTTTTTACCCTGACCAATTTGTTGCCCTACATATCGGTTACGACTATGCTTAGAAGTACAGGTAACAATCAAATCTCCCATACCGGTAAGGCCTGAAAAAGTATCCGGATGTGCTCCCATCACTGCGCCCATTCGTTTCATTTCGTGGAGCCCACGGGTTATTAAAGCGGCTTTTGCATTGTCTCCCAACTCTGCACCATCTATTACGCCTGCCGCAATTGCCATAATGTTCTTTACTGAACCACCAATTTCTACACCAATCACGTCATTATTGATATACACTCTGAACATAGGAGTCAGAAAGGCCTCCTGAATGGTTCGTGCAGTTCGCGTCGAATAAGCCGCTGCTACAACCGTGGTTGGCTTCAGGGTAGCGACTTCTTCTGCATGACTTGGACCATACAAGACACCAATATTATCCTCATAAGTAACGCCATCCATTACTTCGATTAAAATCTGTGACATTGTTTTAAAAGTGTCATTTTCAATTCCTTTAGAAACGGTCACCAGAATTTCATGGCCGTCCAGGCAAGGCTTAATCTTAGCAGCAATCTCTCTGAGGGTGTGTGATGGAGTTGCAAAAAGGACGATATCCTGCGAGCGAAGGCACTGCTCTAAATCACTGTATGCCTTAATAGATTCAGGGAGCTTCAGATCTGCAAGATATGCCGGGTTACGGTGCTCTGAGTTTATAGTATTTACAACATCTTCTTCCCTTGCCCAAATTTGTACATTATTTCCGGCAGTATCTAATACAGTTGCGAGTGCCGTTCCGAAACTTCCTGCCCCAACGATGGTTACATTTCTCATGCTTCTGCTCCGGCTGTTAGAGTTTGTTCTTCCTTACTCTCTTTTTTTTTGCCGGAACCCACTTTGCTTTCTGTTCCGTCTTTCAATCGCTGGATATTGGACTTATGCCGGTAAATAATTCCAAAGGCAACAATAAAACTAAAAATGATGATGCTTCCATCAACATCCATGCCCAAAGCGTATTTCATTATCAAAAGTGTAACCGGATAAACTGCCGTAGAAATAATTGAGGCTAAAGAAACGTATTTGCTTGAAAGCAGGACTATTCCAAAAATCGCAAATGAGATAGAAATGGAAATAGGTTCTACTCCAAACAACATTCCACAGGCTGTGGCGGCTCCTTTACCTCCTCTGAATTTGGCGAATATCGGGAACATGTGTCCGATAACTGCCAGCAATCCACACATGATTTTCAGGAATGCTTCTACATCCCACAATGGAGGAGCTAAAGGTCCCGAGAAAAGGTCGAAGGCGAGTATGCTTAACCAAAACGAGGGCACAAAACCCTTCATAAAATCCATCACAAAAACGGTAACACCGAAAGGCACACCAAGTACTCTGAATGTATTGGTGGTACCAGCATTACCACTGCCATGCTCTCGTACATCAACTCCCTTGAAGATTTTACCAACCCAAATGGCCGAGGGGATGGAACCCATCAGATAGCTGATAAATAATACCGTTACTGTAGAGAGCATTTCCTAATAATTTTAACCTAAGATACTATCCCGGGGTCAGGAAAAAAATTTAAACGTGTCGTTCAGCATGATATGATGAACGAACGAGCGGGCCACTTTCAACGTGACCTATCCCCAACTTCTCGCCAATCTCTTTGTATTCCGCAAACTGATCCGGATGTACCCAATCCATTACAGGGTGGTGCATCTTTGTAGGTTGCATGTACTGACCAATTGTTAATACATCCACACTATGATCTACACAATCCTGCATCAGTTCAATTACTTCTTCGCGGGTTTCACCCAAACCAACCATAATTCCGGTTTTAGATTTTACTCCGGCATCTTTAGTGCGCTGAAGTAAGTCCAGAGAACGCTGATATTTTGCCTGAGGACGAACGCGTCTGTACAATCTTGGAACTGTTTCCAGATTATGGCTTAACACATCCGGAGGAGTATCCAATACAATTTGCAATGTCTCCCAATCTCCTCTGAAATCAGGAATGAGTGACTCTATCGTTACCCCTTCAATTACTTTGCGAAGTTCTGTATGTGTTGCCGCAAATATCGGCGCACCACCATCTTTTCTGTCATCTCTGTTGATGGAAGTAAGTACAACATGTTTTAATTTCATTTTACTGGCAGCATCTGCTACACGAGCCGGTTCATCCCAGTCCAAATCAGCAGGTGGGCGCCCAGTTTTAACTGCACAGAAGGCGCACGATCTTGTACATACATCACCCAGCAACATAAAGGTAGCTGTTCCGGCACCCCAGCATTCGCCCATGTTCGGGCAGCGGGCTTCTGCGCACACTGTATTCAGTTTGTGTTCATTGATGGTGTCCAGCACCTCTTTGAACTTCTCTCCTGACGGAAGCTTCACCCTAAGCCATTCCGGGCGTCTCTTCGTTGATTTCTTTTCTACTATCTGTAGTTCTTTAATCATGAAATAATATCCTTTTTATTAGTCATCCTGAGGATTTCTCCGAAGGATCTGCAAAACAGTGAGTATTAACAGATTCAGACTGTGCAGATTCTTCGCATTCAATCAGAATGACGCTGCAAAAGTTACAAAAAATTCTTCTCTAGTTCTTTCTGTCCACCCTTATCTATGAGGCGGACATCAAAAACATCCTGAAAGTGAAAAACGATCCTTTCTTTCACTTCTTTTACGTCCATTTCCTTGCCCGAAAGCTTCTCCAGGCTTGTTACCGCTTTATCATCAATTCCGCATGGGACAATATGCCCGAAATAAGACAGATCAGAATTCACATTAAAGGCAAAACCGTGCATCGTTACCCAGCGTGAGCAACGGATTCCCATCGCCGCAATTTTCTCCTCGCCTATCCAAACACCTGTTAACCCGTCAATTCTTCCAGCTTCAAAACCATAGTCAGCGCACACTCTGATTATCACTTCTTCCAGATAACGCAGGTATTTATGAATGTCTGTGAAATGACGATCCAGATCCAGAATCGGATAGCCCACAATTTGACCCGGACCGTGATAGGTGATATCTCCTCCTCGATCTATCTTTACAAACTCTGCGTCCAGTTTGAGCAACTCCGCCATAGAGCGAAGCATATTTTCTTCTGCCCCACTTTTACCAAGTGTATATACATGGGGATGCTCAACGAAAAGAAATGCATCATGCTTTCTAACTCCAGCTAATTCCCCTTTCTGCTCAGCACGCTTTTCATCAATGATGCATTGCTGCACCTTATGCTGGAGCTCCCACGTAGGTTTGTAGGAAGCATTGCCGAGATCGTAGAGTTCTATGGTTTTTTGATTGTTCATTCTTCAATGATAGTCTACTTAAGCGAAATTGAAAGATCTAAGCGGGTATCCAGCTAGATCCTTCGGAAGTATCCTCAGGATGACATTTCATTTTAATTTTTACCAATTTAATAAGACAAAAATGGCTCCCTATTGGGAGCCACATTCAATTCTTACACACCCCTAAATCCCCTCTCAAGAGGGGACTTTTGAGTTTTTATAATTCACTTTTCACTTCTTAACAGGAGTTCCTAAATGAACACCTTCGTTATAGGCTTCTGCCACGGCTTCCATCACTGCTTCAGAAAGCGTTGGGTGTGGATGAACTGCGCTGATTATTTCATGGCCGGTTGTTTCCAGATCACGAGCTACTACAGCTTCGGCAATCATTTCAGTAACTCCGAACCCGATCATATGGCATCCGAGCCACTCGCCGTATTTTGCATCAAATACTACTTTTACAAAACCTTCTTCATGACCTAGAGCCGTTGCTTTTCCACTGGCTGACAGCGGGAATTTTCCAACTTTAATATCATAGCCTTCTTCTTTGGCAGCTTCTTCAGTTAATCCAACAGAAGCAACCTGAGGCTCGCAGTAAGTACATCCCGGGATGTTGCTGTAATTGATTGGCTTTGGAGAATGCCCTGCTAGTTGCTCAGCAAGTACTGTTGCCTCGTGAGATGCTTTATGTGCCAACCATGGAGCACCAATGATATCACCAATTGCATAAATGCCATCTACGCCGGTTGAGTAGTCAGAGCGGTCAACCACAATGGCTCCACGCTCAACTTTTACACCAATGTCTTCCAGTCCGAGACCTTCAACGTTTCCGGTAACTCCAACAGCAGAAAGAACCACATCAGCTTCGATTTTCTCTTCACCTTTCTTGGTTTTTACCGTGACTTCAACACCTTTCCCTTTTTTGGTCACTTTTTCGACGGTACTTTCGGTAAGGATATTGATTCCTTTTTTCTTGTAAAGCTTTCCTAGTTCACGACCAACATCTTTGTCTTCTACCGGCACAAGTGTTTTCTGAAGTTCCACAATTGTTACTTCAGTTCCGATCGTATTGTAGAAATAGGCAAACTCAACCCCAATAGCGCCGGCACCAACAATCACCATTTTCTTAGGCTGCTTTTCCATAGTCATTGCCTTTTCAGAATCGATGATCATTTCGCCATCAATTTCTAATCCGGGCAGCTGACGTGGTCGGGCTCCGGTTGCAATAATAAAATGCTTCGCCTTTATGCTTTCGGTTTCTTTTCCGTTTTCATCGCTAACAACTACCTCTGTTTTCGACTTGAATGAACCGGTTCCCATGAACACCTCAATCTTGTTGGCTTTCATCAGGAACTGAACACCTTTGCTCATTTTGTTTGCAACGCCGCGGCTTCGCTTCACCATTCCGTCAAAGTCGGCAGATACATCCTTAACAGAAATTCCGTAATCATCTGCATGTTGAATAGACTCGAGTACTTCTGCAGAACGTAGCAACGCTTTGGTAGGAATACATCCAATGTTCAGGCAAACTCCGCCTAAATGTCTTTTCTCTATAATTGCCGTTTTAAATCCAAGTTGTGATGCGCGGATTGCAGCAACATATCCTCCCGGGCCTGACCCGATTACGCATACATCAAATTCTTTTGCCATGATTTCCTTTTGATAATAGTTTCGGTGTTTTCCTGACGATTTCTAAACTTAATACCACACTTAAAAGTTCAGGCTCCCAACAGGTAAAGAGCTTTTTTGCCAAGGCTTGATAAGGTAAGGGTTTTAGGAATGAAGTTCGAGTTTTGAGACAGGGTTTTGATGTAAGCTTAATAAGGGCTTTATACCGAGGCGCTTGTTTAAGTCATTCTGAGCAAAAGCGAAGAATTAGCACAATTCTTATTCTATATCGATTAAGAATTTCTCCTGGTAGCAATGCTCTTCGACGTTACTAGTTCGATCCAACGCAGAGCATTGGATCGAGATAAAATTAACTCTTGCTGATGTCTATCTCATAAAACACTACTTGTGTTCTTAGGCCAAAAAACTCATAAATAGCTTTAGCTTTTTTTGCCATTCGCTTGTCTCTAGTTAACAAATAGTCTGCATTTATTGCATACATTACATGTTGAGAATCATTAAATGCAGAATTAAAGGTTCTATCTTTAACTAAGTTTTTATCTGCCCAATAACCTACCATGTTTAGAACTGTATATAGGTGGGAAACAGCTTTGTAAATAGATGGATTTGAATCATTCATTGTGGCCCATATGCTCCATTCTTTAAATTTAGGAGACACATTTCCTTTTCCAAAACCGAAAGTGTCTCCATATTTGGAAACTACTTTTTCGAAAATTTCACTACTGCTAAAATTGTTAATTTCTTGAGGATTTAAATTCAAATCTAAACGCATTTTTTTTAAAGAAAAATTTTCTTCTCCTGAGACAGATAAGATTTCCCCAAATTTATCGAAAAACTCCCCAGTGCTCTTTATTAGCTTATCCATATCAACTCCAGCTTTTTCTATTTCTTTGCTGTCTAATTCTTCCGTTAAAGATTCAAAGAGTTGAATCAACGCCTCCTTTTGCATTGTTGCTATTTCTTCGAAACTAAATTCACCTTTTCCTCCAAACATTTTTTGGTTAAGAACTTTCATTGATTCTAAAACCAATTCATTTTTTTCTTCTTCACTAACTTGTTCTTCAAATATTTCTCTTGGATTCCTATCTGTCCACTTAGGTTCTAAGTCTTGAATCCAAATATAAATTGCTCCTTTTTCTTCCAAAAAGCCTAAAAAGGGCTCTAAAAACTTCTTTTCAACTCTTTTTAGTTCTTCAATTGTGGCTCCTGAATAAATCAAGAAATAGTCCTCTACTCCTGATATTTGAACACCTCTTTTAGCAAAGTCCTCTAAAGCATTTTGATCTAAATAGATTTTTGGGATGTATTTTTCTTCCATAGTTGGAAAGATAAGTAAGTTGACTTTAAAGTTTTTTTATTCTACAATTGTAGAAACAACTCTAAAGATGTAGAATATGTCACTATCACAAACTGAAGAAGAACTGATGCAACACCTCTGGAAGCTTGAAAAAGCATACATGGGTGATTTACTGGAAAAATATCCGGAACCAAAACCTGCGCCCACTACCATTGCGACTTTATTGAAACGCATGCAGGAAAAAGGCTTTGTCGATTATAAACAGCGGGGACGGTCAAGAGAGTATTTCCCGCTGGTAAAGAAATCAGATTACTTTTCAAAGCATGTTAACGGCTTGATCAAAAAGTTTTTTAACAACTCTTCCGCTCAGTTTGCTTCCTTTTTTACTTCCGAAACCAATTTATCTGCCTCAGAACTTGAAGAGCTAAAGTCGATCGTGGAGAAAGAGATAGAGAGGAAAAAAGCATGATTATCTACCTCGTAAAATCCACTATTCTACTGGCACTACTTTTAGGGATGTATAAACTCTTCTTGGAAAATGAAAAGATGCACACCTTTAATCGCTTCTTTTTGTTAGCCGCGCTGGTTCTGGGACTAACAGCTCCTTTGGTACAGATAAATATCAGTCCATTTACAAAAGTTGCGGGAGTTGAAATTAGCAAAGTGGAATCGACTGTTAATGCACCCTCTGAGTTTGTAGCAAAAACCTTAGAACCAGTGATTAATAGCCAACCGGTAGCTCCTGAAGTTGCAACAGAATCAATAGAAACTGCGCCCTCTGTCCGGCCTGATGAACCCATGTTCAGCAGAAAAGAAATTCTGGTCGGAGTTTATGCTTTGGTCACACTCTTCTTTTTTATCCGCTTTGGAGCAGGACTTTTTGAGTTGTTTTCAAAAGTAAGAAAGGGCGCCCGTCACCCTTTTAAAGCATCTACATTGGTTTTGCTCGATGAAGCTATTACTCCGCAATCCTTTTTCAGATGGATTTTTCTGAATAAAAGTGACTTTGAGTCCGATAAGATTAACCCTGAAATCCTCGAACATGAGCTTACCCACATTCGGCAAAAACATTCATTAGACGTACTTTTTATTGAGCTGATCAAAACCGTCTTCTGGTTTAATCCCGTGCTTTATTTCTACAAACATGCCATTCAACTAAATCACGAGTTTCTGGCGGATGATTCTGTACTTGTACATGGAGGCAATGCAGAATCGTATCAAAAAATACTAATAAAGGCCTGCGCTACTGTAGAAGAGAGACCTGTAATCACTAGTAAATTCAACCTATCAAATACCAAGAAGAGGATTTTTATGATTTCAAATAAAACCACCCTACAAAGAAAGTTTACAAAGCTTGCCATGCTTGTTCCTGTACTTACTTTCAGTTTTTTATGGACGAGTACTAACGTTTCCTCAAAAGTCCAAGCTGTAAGTACCCCAGAAACTAGTCAACCACCTCAAGAAAGAGCCAGTAGTTTCTACGTACAAGCTCATACTCATATTGAAGGAATTGACCCTACAGAAAATGTAAAACCCTCTCATTTTGTTTCAGATTTTAGCGAGCGCCTCGAAACATATAGAGCCGTTGAGCAAGGATTTATGACTGGAAGTAAATCTGATCGAGATTTATTATATCAGAGAATTCGCTTGGTTTGGCTTCATCAAAGACTGACTCCTAGCGAGCAAAAACTATATGTCGTTCCTAAAATTCCTGAAAACTTGATCAAAAACGTCAAGCTATCAGAACAAGAACTTTTATTTGAAAAGCAACTTAGCGAGTATCATACACTAAGAAAAAGCTACGAAGAACTTCCCAAAGACAAGGATGATGTTCTATACACCTCTTATGATGCTCTGAAAACTCAGTATGAGTCGCTTCCCTTTAGTTCGCAAAAATTTATCGTTGGGAACTTACCTGCAAATCTTGCTCTTCAATATATGCCTATTGAAATGGAGCTTAAAACGGGGAAAAAACTTCCTACTCCTTTCGAGTTTAGCTTAGCAAAGGAAGACGTGCATTTAGCTATTCATTATATTGATGCTAATGGCAATGTTGTTTCAACTACTATTGGCGAGCTAAGCATTTCCGAGAAAAAATACCTGGTTGAAAACACAAGTAAGTCGTTCGTTACTCAGGTATATCCTATCCCATTAGAGAGAAATCCAACCAAAGAAGAAATGGAACAATGGCAAGACTCCACCACCTATAAAATTCTTATAGATGGCGAGATCATCCAAAATAATGAGCTTGTAAATATTAACCCATCTAATATTCATCATGCAGAAAGTTATGAAGTTCGCTGGAATGCAAACCGCCGCTTGCCTTTCGATTTTGAAATTCAACTTTACACTCATAAAGCATTTGATGAAATGGCAGAGAAGTACCGCCCCAGTCAAGGAATGGCTCCTTTTCACAGTGCAATTTTAGTTGACTAATGAAACAGCTAACCAGCCATATCGATTTCTCAATAACTATAAAAAGGTTCAAAATGATCAATAAAAAAACATCATGGCATAAAACCGTTTTGAAATCCAGCCTTATAATCCCCCTGGTCTTCTCTGCTTTGTTTTTATTCTGTGTTAACCCAGAGTTTGAGGAAAAAGTTTATATGAATAGTGTCCGGGTTTATTCGGATCCGGAACTGATCTATGACTTTGAAAGCGATGCTTATGGAATTCTTTCAAGTAAAAACGTTGCACTTAATGACGCCGGAGAGCCCTTTAACGGATCAAAAAGGCATTTTGATTATCAAACTAATAAACTCTTTTCAGAACGAACCTATGAAAACGGATACCTGAAAGAAATACTATATCACGATAAAAGAGCCTCAAATACTATCCAAAAGGAGGTAATTACCTATGAAAAAGGAATGCCAACCGCTATTACTTCTTACAATTGGAATGGTGAATTACAAAGTGAACGTAAACCGGTTTATAAAAATGGACAATACATAGGCGATCAAACCTACAACAAAGATCACATTCTGATTTACGAGGTTCTATTTATTAGTTATACCGATGGTTTGGGCAGTATCAAAGAATGGCACCCGAATGGTCAGCCTAAGTTTGAGGCCGGATACAAGCAAGGAATGAGCTATGAGGGACTTATGACCTCTTATGATGAATTTGGAAATATCCTTGAGCAAGAAATGTACGAGGATGGAAAACTGGTGGAAAAGATAAAGTGAAAAAATTCACCAGCCATATCGATTTTTCCTTCACAAAAAAGAGGCTTGCTTTGATGACGAAGCATACTTCTTTATTTAGAAGTTTTGCTAAAGCTGCTTTTATTGTTCCTGCTTTTGGGGTATTTGCTTTCCTTTTTTGTTCCCAAAGTAATTCAGAAGATTCTGGTTTGATGTCCTATCCTATGATTTATAACGTGTACGCTGATGTGGAATTAATATATCCAGATCCTTTAGATTATCAGGACAGTGAATTGCTTTATCATACGTCAGATGGTGAGCTTTATTCCGGATTAGTTACTTATTACGAACAGGAAAATGATCAACTATACAGCAAGCAGTTTTTTGAAGATGGCTTAATGGTTGGTTCGATTCAGTTTGATGAAGCTGGAAATCAATTTGTTCGTTATGAGTATGTTTTTGAAAATGGTCTTCAAGCTGGGTTTCGACAATTTGGCCCCGATAATCAAATTGTGAGAGAATGGGTGGGAACTCCGGAACCTGATGACAGCCTAACTGTTTTCAGAGAGTGGCACCCGAATGGGCAGCTAAAGTTTGAGATGTTTTCCTCTTCTGGAGATCGCGGAGCATTAGTTTATGAAGGGTTAATGACATTGTATGATGAACAGGGGAATATCCTTGAGCAGGAATTGTATGAAGATGGCGAACTTGTGGAGAAAATAAAATGAATCAGTTTACCAGCAAGCTAGATTTCAATTTAACCAAAAAACGTCTTCAGATAATGATAAAGAGACAGAACTGGCCCATTTCATTCATGAAGCTAGCCTTCCTCTTGCCTGCTCTTTTAGGTATAACAATCATATATTGTACGCAAGTTGAGGTAGAAGAAGCCGGAGTTTCTACAATTGAGCCCTGGTTTGGGTACCAAGAATACGAAAGTAATCCGGAGTTTGTCATATCAAGGAATTACTTTGTTTCGGGCCCTAATCCCGTTTACTCAGATACTACTCTTTATCAGAAGAAAAGTGAAATTAATATGAGCCCAAGAACCTACTATACCGATGGCGGTGAGTTGTTTACCGGCATTCAAAATTGGTATTATGAAAAATCAGGAACTCTGGATCAAACCATGGTAATTGAAAACGGCATAGCAACAACAGTTACCAGATTTAATGGAGATGGTAGTGAATTATTTAAATCGGTTCTTTATGACCAAAAAGAAGACACTTTATTCGAGCGTTCTTACAAAAATGGTGAGCTAGACTGGACTTCAAAAACATGGTCATACAAAGAAGATAGCATTATATATTCTTTCACTGAAAGTGAGGATCGGGAGGGCAATTACTATTATTCTGAATTCGAAAGAGATATAAATAGTAGATATTCTAAAACTATTTTTTATAAAAATGATCGCCTAAAAATCTTCCAATATACTGATGATGAAATCACAACTAGTAAAGCTTACTACGATAACGAGCAACTAATGAGTGAAGGAACAGCAAAGTTCAACGGAAACCTCAATTACTTTGCGGGAGATGTAAAACTTCATGGCTTGCAAGTCACCTATAAAGAAAATGGAGAATTGATCAGTAAAGAAATTTGGGAGAACGGCGAACTCATCGAAAAGATTAAATGAATCAGTTTACCAGCCATATCGACTTTTCCCTCACTATTAAGCGGTTTAAAATGATGAGCAGGGAGTTTTCTCCTTTCAAAAGTTATTCTAAGTCAATTTTCTTAATTCCCTTTTTTGGTATTCTCGCCTTTGCATTCTGCACGGATAGCAACCCTCATGACCTGCTTATTTACAATAATAATGAGGACCTCCCTAATTATACTGATGTAACTCTGGGCTATAAACTTCCTGCTGACTCAAGTACTAACGGTGAGCTTCTCTATTACACGCTCGATGGGAAGCTTTATACAGGAACTGTAAATTCTTATGATCGGGAAACCGATCGTTTGCTGAGTCGGTATCTCTTTAAAGATGGATTGCAGGTGGGGGGAATTCAGTTTGATAAAAATGGAAATCAATCTTTCAGAGTTGAACACTTTTTTGAAAATGGCCTTAGAGCAGGTTTTCGCCAATTTGGTGAAAATGATCAGATTATAAGAGACTGGGTTGGAACTCCGGAACCCGATGATAGTCTTTCTACTTTTCGCGAATGGCACCCGAATGGTCAGCTCAAATTTGAAATGTATGCAGACGAAGATATGAACTATGAAAAGCTCATGACCCTCTATGATGAGCAAGGAAATATCATTCAACAAGAACTCTATGAAGACGGCGAGCTCATCGAAAAGATAAAATAGCTGTTTGTTCACATCCTTGGCTCTGTTTTCTATATTCCGGTAAATAAACCACCCGGATTATGAAAACACTCACGCTCCTCCCCCTACTGCTTTTAACCGCTTATTGTACCCCTGTTGAAAAACACGATTTTGAAGACGGGGTCTGGATTGACCTGACTCATGACTACAGCAACGAAACGCTCTACTGGCCTACTTCTGATCTCTGGCAAATGGATACCGTTTTTGTGGGCCAGACCGATGGCGGTTATTATTATGAAGCCTTCAAATTCAGTACCGCCGAACATGGTGGCACACATTTGGACGCTCCCATTCACTTTTCGGAAGGAAAACAAACGGTGGACGATCTCAACATTGATCAACTTTCAGGGTATGCCGTTGTGATCGACGTATCAGATAAGGTTTCCGAAAACAGGGACTATCAAATTCTACCCGATGATATAAAGGCTTGGGAAGTGGGACATGGCTCCATCCCAAAGGGAAGTATTTTACTATTTCATACCGGTTTAGGCTCACTCTGGCCCGATGCTGAAGCTTATTTGGGAACAATCTTGCGTGGAACCGAGGGAGTGGCAAACCTGAGTTTTCCGGGAATTCATCCTGATGCAGCTCAGTGGCTGGTTGAAAATCGATCAGTAAAAGCTGTTGGGCTTGATACTCCGAGTTTAGATTATGGAAAATCGACCGCCTACATGACCCATCGTATTTTGTTTGAAAAGAATATCCCGGGCTTCGAAAACGTTGCCAATCTTGACAAACTCCCAGCAATGGGAGCGTATGTAGTTGCGTTACCGATGAAGATCAAAGATGGAAGTGGGGCGCCCTTGCGTATTGTGGCGAATGTGTTAAAGTAACATGTTCTGTTTATGTATGAGTTTTATCTCCAATAAGCCATACAATAGCCCCCGGATTTATCCGGGGGTGTATATGAACCATCCGAGAAACCCAAACATCAATCTTGTAAAAACTGTGTATTAGCTCGCAGGGTTATCAGCCATTAATTTATTAAGGCAACCCTCCCTCGGCTTAGAACTTATCTTTTCAAGACTAAATGAGCCTCAGGAGGCTTTATCCATTTATTTACCCAGGGATAAATCCCGGGGCTATTTAAAAAAGGCCTTAAACTTCTTATTTCCTCTTTAATTCTGCCCAACGGGCTTGTTTCTAACGAGACAGCAAAAATCTTTTCCACTTAAATCAGATTTCTTATACATTAACGCATCATCTACAATCAAGAGCAGATAACTATGTACAGAGCTTCCTTTTTTACCTTCATCATTTGCATGATGATGTTCACGGCAACATCAACTGCTAAAAATATTTCTCCGGAAACGGACAAAAATCTTCAAAAACTTATCGAGCATTTTGATAATAAGGGAACGGATATCCGCCCTTTCCTTGAAGATACCCGGTTTGAACTCATGCCCGACATCAAACAAAAGTTTACCCGAGCCGCCGAGCGGGTAATTGAAGATGTGGAGGACTACAAAAAAGTGTTAGGCTACGATAAGAAAGTTTCTAAGCTCAATGACTTCATTTCCAACTATTCTGATGAATTGGAAATCGCCGAAGAACAATATGGAATCCCTAAAGAGGTAATCGTTGGGATTATTGGAGTAGAATCCGAATTTGGCACCTATGCCGGAAAATATAATCCTTTTGAGGCCTACGTCTCTATGTATGTGGTTGATTATCGTGCCAGTTTTGCCCTGGCTCAACTTGAAGAGTTACTTGAGTTCACTGAAAGAAACAAGATTGACGTGCTTGAACTGAAATCCAGTTATGCGGGTGCAATGTCCTATGCTCAGTTTATTCCCTATTCATTAAACAGATGGTGGGTAGGTAATGATTTATACGACATGCCGAGTAATATCTACTCCGTCGGGAAATACCTTTCCCATTTCAAAGATATCACAGGGTCTACTGAAGAAGCCATTCTCCGATACAATAACAGTACGCTATATCAACAAGCGGTGCTTGGCCTTGCGAAAGAAGCTGAGGAATTTACGAATATTGATTAGAGATTTTCGAATTACGAGTTGTTCATACTTCGTAAATCAATATTCAATTCAGTTCGTGCGTCATAAACCACCACTTTGGCTCACCGTACTCAAAGCCTTCCCGCTCGTATAATTTTTTTGCAGGATTATCGGTACGGACTTCTAACGTGATTTTTGAGCAGCCCATTTCTTCGGCTTCCTCTTTTACTTTATTGATAAGTTTGGTTCCTACACCCATTCCCCGGGCATCAGGGTGAACCGCAACATCATGGATTTTAAATGTTTTGCAGGCTGTAAATGTTGAAAAACCAATAAAACACGTTACAATTCCCAACGCTTTCTCTCTCAGATAAGCGATGTAGGTCATAGTAGTTGGGATCTTTTTCATCTCCGCGATCATATCTACCCGGACTTCCTCTTCCAGAGGTTCATCCTGACCCATCGGATCTCTTGCAAACAGGTCGACGATTTTAACGATATCGGCCGCGTGTTTTCTGTTATCCAGATCTGCCTTAATTATTTTGACGTCGGCAGCAACGTCTATGGCTGTACTCACTTGTATAGGGTTAGTCTGCGATTCGTAGTTAAACTACGGGTATTAACAGAGCTACCCAAGTTTAGTTCCATAAAAGGGCTTCCAATTAACTAATATTAATAATGAGTTAACTTTGGTTAGCAAAAACCCGCTTTGAAGGGTTGACTCGGGATCTTTGTGAGATTTTAAAACTGATATTTGCTATAAATATTAATCAAGGCCTCACATAAGATCCTGAAACAAGTACAGGATGACAGCAAGAAAGCACAATACTTTAAAAACAGTCATTCTGAGTGAAAGCGAAGAATCTACACAATTAACTCTTTGTGCAGATCCTTCGGAAGTATCCTCAGGATGACTATTCTAATGAGTTTTATTTACCTCAAAACTCACTTTTCTGCCGTATGGATTCCGGACCAACTTACCCTCTTTTACTTCCACTGTTTGCAGCTCTTTGGAATCAGGAGTAAATAAAACGCCTGTTCCATTTCCATCTTTTGAATAGACCTTCAATTCAATTTCAGACCAATCCATGTATTTAGTTGATTGCGCCAATTCAATGTGAGGAATTACAGCGCCATCTCTTACTAGTGCGATAATTGGAATCTCTCCTGCTTTTATAGAGTGCCAGCCACCTTCGTAGGTTTCTCCGGTTTGATAATCATGCCAGGTTCCGGGGGGCAGGTACACATGTCGTTCGTCCACATTTTCGAAAAGTGGAGCTACTAACATATCTGAACCGAATAAATACTGATCATCAATCAGCCACGAACCGGGATCATCAGGATATTCCACAAATAATGCCCGAAGCATTGGTAACCCCCGCTCTGATGCATGCTTTGCCTGAGAATAGATGTAAGGCATCAATTGATAGCGCATATTGTCAGCCTTTCGGAATCCTTCCAGAAACTCGTCGCTGTATTCCCAGGGCTCGGTCGGCGGGTTTCCATGAGAACGCACATGAGATGTAAGCATTCCGAATGGGGTCCAGCGCCGGTATACATCTTCAGGGGTCGCTGTTACGAACCCTCCGATATCATGACTCCAGAATGTGAACCCCGTTAAACCAATGGAAAGTCCTGAGCGAAGTGTTGCTGACATTGCTGAGTTTGTTGTTGCCGGATCGCCTCCCCAGTGCACCGGATAACGCTGACTGCCAGCCCAGGTACTTCGTGCCCATATAAATCCATTTCCACTGACTTCTTTGGTGATGTCTGCTACCGCTTTATTGTATCTCAGCGGATAATAGTTGTGCTCATAAAAACCGGTTCTTCCGGATGCATACAATCCATTTTCCGGAGCGGCTTCCCCGAAATCAACTTTGATTGCACCCACTCCCATTTCAAGCAACGGTTTTAGTTTATCCTGGTACCATTGTATGGCGCCCGGATTCGAGAAATCAATAATCGCATCTTCGACGGGAATATTTCCTTTTCGGTCTTTGATAGCATAGCCGTTCTCAACCAGCTCGTTATATAAAGTGTTTTTTGGAGTCATATAAGGAAGCTGCCAAAGGGAAATATGAAAACCCTCATCTTTGAAATCTGAGATCATTTTTTCCGGATTTGGGAAACGATCTTTCGGAAAGATATAATCCGCCCGCCAGTCTACCCCAAACCACCCCGTATCGAAATGAAGTACATCTGCAGGTATTTCAAGATCTCTGAGTTTTGCGATTACATCTCTTCCATCCTGTTCCGAGAAATAAGTGATGCGACTCATCCAGAAACCAAAACTCCACAGCGGAGGCATCGGCGCTTTCCCGGTCAGATTGGTGTATTCGTCCAGCACTTCTTTAGGCTCCCCGATAAAGAAGAATAAGTCCAGTTCGTCATCACCGATCATCATTGAGTTAACCGGATTGTAGTATTTACCCACATCCACAGAAATAGGAGTTGTATGATGCATAAACACGCCATACCCGCGACTACTCATGTAAAACGGCACCGGCTTATACATGGTCTCGTTCTGAGTTCCATTAGCGTCATCCACCCAAAGCACTACTTTTTGTCCACGTTTATTGAACTGAGTAAAGGACTCCCCAAAACCGAAAATCTTCTCATCCGGAGCCAGCGACATCGCTGCTGAATAGCTTCTGGAATAATCACTCGCGCGGCGAACGTAAGAAAATGGTACAACCGGTGTAAAAGTGTTGGTCGCATCTGTTCGGTGAACCGAGCTGGTTAGTAAATTATCATCCGCATCATATAAATATACATGCCATGGACTTTCAGTGATCACCACTTTTCCATGTTCGCTGGTATATTGATGTCCTCCCTCAATTTTTGAATAACTCCATTCGTCACGGGCATCAGGAGCTTTTCCATCAACCAGCATTAACGAAGGCTCATCACCACTGAACTGCGGACCTGAGGCGGCTTTTAGCCGAACCGTTCTTGATGAGATAAACTCTATTGAAAACGGCAACTCAGGACTTCCGGCATATTCTGTTCCCGGGAATTCATTCGGATCTACCGGGCTCAGCCTTGAAAGTAAATTATTAAACGCCATTGCGGTCCCCAGCTCATAACGCTCGTATCTTATCGCTCCTGAAGCTGTTTCGGGATCAAAGGATGCAAGCTCTTCCGCCAGATAAAAGGTATTTCTGTAGTCTGAAAAATCTGAAGAAATATCTGTCGGCTCATTAAGAACTCCCGTTCCCTGTAGCTGAGCGAAGGCATTATTGATAAGAAAAAGGGACAACGCTATCCCAAACAGTGCATTGATTTTTTTCATCGTTTTATTCGTTTTATTAGCGACTCATTAATTTGATGTAATTCTGACTTCGGCCCCTTCTAAGTCATCGGAAGTTGCCTTTAAAGTGATCGTCCCGGCTTCATTTTCGGATTGAATAATTGCCAATGCCATTCCATTAAATGCATTGCGATAGTCCGCTTTAAATGGCGCATGACTGGTCGGGCCTCCATTATCAACACCTGCGATAAAACCCGGACCGGTTATTTCGAAATTGATCTTATTTGATGCTCCTGGGACGATATTTCCCTGTTCATCGAGTACCTCAATAGTAATAAAGGACAGGTCTTTACCATCTGCTGCAATTGAGTTACGGTCTGCCGACAACTTTAGTGATGCAGGTTCACCGGCAGTTTGAATTTCTCTGGTTAAAACTTCCTCGCCATTTTTTCGGGATATAACTTTTAATGTACCCGGCTCATAAGGAACTCTCCATTGCACACGCAGCTCATCTCCCTGTTTAGATTTCGAGCCAAGCCCTACACCATTCAAAAAGAGTTCGACTTCATCTGCATTATTATAATAAGCCCAAACATCTATCGTATCGCCCGGGCTCCAGTTCCAGTGCGGGAATACGTGTAGTACGTCTTCATCAGTCCACTCACTTTTATACATGTAATAGCTGTCTTTTGGAAATCCGGCGAGATCAACCACCCCAAAATAAGAGCTGCGGGATGGCCATGTATAGGGTGTTGGTTCACCGAGATAATCGAATCCGGTCCAGATAAACATTCCTGAAATATGATCATGAGCTTTAACCACTTTCCAGGTTTCTTCATGAGTAGATCCCCAGGGAGTACTTACATGATCGTAGGCTGAAACGGTATTATCCGGGTTACCATCAAGAAACGGTTTATCCCACCGTTCGGGCCACCTTCTCAGACTGTCTGATGGAATGTATGTATCATAATGACCTCGCGTTGCCAATGCTGAAGTTGTTTCTGTTCCAATCATCGGGGTATTTGGAAACGCCGTGGGATGATCCGCATATAATTCGTGATAATAGTTATAGCCGATTACATCCAGCGCCCCGGATGTGGCAATTGTATTTCCTTCATTTGGTGGATTCATTCCGTCGGTAATTACACGCGTAGTATCCAGACTTCGAACGATTTCCCTGAGTTCTTTCGCAATGGTAGTCCCGGTTGAATCACCCCATTGTTCCAGGATCTCATTTCCGATACTCCACATTATCACACTCGGGTGGTTTCGATCCCGCTTAATAAAATCTCTTAAATCCCGCTCATGCCATTCATCCCAGTAAATGCCGTAATCATATTCTACCTTTGATTTCTTCCATACATCAAAAGCCTCATCCATCACCAAAAAGCCCATTTTGTCGGTAAGCTCAAGAAGTTCCGGCGCCGGTGGGTTGTGCGCCGTTCGGATTGCATTCACTCCCATTCCCCGCATTATTTCCAGCTGTCGTTCAATGGCTCGTTTATTTACCGCGGCTCCAAGGGCACCCAGATCGTGGTGATTGTTTACTCCTTTTATTTTTACCGGCTCTCCATTTAAAAGAAAACCTTTTTCGAGATCAAATTCGGTTGTGCGAATTCCAAAGGTTGTTTCATACACATCAATTATGCCTTCTTCTGATTTTAAAGAAACTCTAGCTTTATAAAGATTGGGAGTCTCTAAAGACCATAATTTCGGATTTGATATCTCAATTTCGAACGACTCAGAGTATGGCGCACAATCCCCTATTGATAAAACTTCGGTTGAACTTTTACCTACAATTCTATTGTCTTCTAAGATCTCGGCAAGAAACTCTGCTTTTCTAAATCCGGTAACCCACAAATCGGCAAACCTTGCCTCTATATTAACTATCGCTTTATCTGAAGACACAACAGGTGTTGTTACAAAAACTTCTTCATCAAAAATTCTAATCGGGCTTGTCTTAATTAACCACACATTCCGGTAAATCCCTGAGCCTGAGTACCAACGGGAGTTCGGCTGTTTCGAGTTATCAACTTTTACAGTGATTTCATTTTCTTCCCCAAAATTCAGATAGTCTGAAAGATCATAGGTGAATCCGATATACCCGTTTGGCCGGTGACCGAGGTGATGTCCATTTATCCAGACATCACTGTTCATGTAAACCCCATCAAACCGGATACTGATATGTTTTGCGGAATCGGATGCCGGAATGAAGAATTCTTTTTTATACCAACCGATCCCTCCGGGCAATGCTCCGCCGCCAACTCCGGCGGGATGATCCGGTCTAAATTCTCCCTCAATACTCCAGTCGTGGGGAAGGTTTAGCTCTCTCCAACTTATTTCCTCGGTACTCACGTGGTCAGGACTTTCAATTTCATCCAGAGTAAACTGCCAGTCTTGTGTAAAATCAGTGGTTTCTCTGACCGATTCAAACTCAGTATCAGAACAGCCGAGCAGAACAACTGCTCCCAGAACGATCAGAGCTTTTACCTTCATTACTCAACCAGATATTTACTCATAAATAGATATTGAGGATCGCCATATTCGAATCCGGCGCGCTCATATAGATTTCTTGCCGGATTATTTTCCAATACCTCAAGTGTAACTTTACAGCAACCAAGATTTTCAGCTTTCTCTGTTACCGCTTCGATTAGTTTTGAGCCGATTCCTTTTCCCCGGGCATCAGGTAATACAGCGAGGTCGTGGATGTTAATGAGGGGCTTTGCAAAAAAAGTGGAATAGCCCATAAAGCAATTAGCAACACCTATAAAACCTTCATCATCTTTTGCCAGAAAAACGATGGCTCCCGGGGAGGATTTCATCCCGGAAATCATATGCTCTTGAACATGATCAGGCAAGGGTTTTCCTCCACCCATAATGTCTTTAGCGTAATCGTTAGTGATTCTGACTATCGCATCAGCATGAGATGTATTCTCCAGATCGGCTTCAATTATCTCGACTTCCATTATTCCATTTATTTTAATAAACGGAAAGTGCTAAATCCTTCTCAGCCAAACAAATAAAATTAACTACTAAGGTGGTTAAAATTCAGCGCCGGAGACTTCTACATTGGTAAATGTTGATTTGAAGGATTCTGAACCAAAGTCATTGCTGTAGCTGAACTCAATTTTTCCAGAAATAAGATTATTCTCCCGGTCGAGCTTGGTGAAAGTATAAGAATAGCTGGCGGGAATTCCTCCGGCTGATCCCGGTCCGTTTGGAGCATCATCTGCATTTATTACAAAGCGTACTCGTTCCTGCGGACCGCTTGGTGGGTATTGATAAATAAACTGAAATCGCTCTCTGGTGTACCCATCCTGACCAAAGGTATTTTGAACAATTAAAGTGGCATCTAAATTGAAACAATCTCCATTCAGATTGGCGTTAGTATCACAGCCCTCTTCCTTTTGGCAGGAGATAAATGTGAATGTTACAAGCGTAAGAAATAATCCAACTTTTTTCATTCTGAACCTTTTTTTCCTAACCTAAAACCTATCACAGAATCAAAACATCGCCCGAATTAGGTATTTCTGAATACTTTCCATTATGAGTATTCGGAACATAACCCTTCAGGGTCTCCAGGTGAGTGGGGGGAAGTAATCAATAATCAATATTCCACACTCATTGATCAATGATCATTGGTTGATGAATATTGAATGTTCTTTAGCCTTGCTTAAACTTGAAGAGGTTTTCAGCGCCAACCTTTTCTTCTCCCTGATTAAGGGCATACATTGAATCGAACAACACGATTGGATTGCCTTCCATGTCTTTGGTTACATGAGTGGAATAGCTTGCTTCAAGCTTCTCGATTACTTCATCTTTATCGTTAGGCAACCATCGGGCGGTGTGATAGGAAACCGGCGTTATGACCAGCTCAACTCCGTACTCTTCTTTCATTCGGTGATGAACCACTTCAAACTGAAGCACACCTACTGTTCCCAGCAAGAGCTCATTTCCAACCCCATTCGGCACTTCAAACACATGAACCACTCCTTCTTCTGAAAGCTGCCTCAACCCTTCCCGTAATTGCTTTCTTTTGAACGGATCTTTAGTGGCTACCTTTTGGAAATGCTCCGGGGTAAACAACGGTATCACATCAAATCGAACCGGATTCTTTTCAAAAATGGTACTTCCAATTCTGAAATCACCGGGGTTAAAAATAGAAACGATGTCTCCGGGAAAAGCTTCTTCCATCAATTGACGTTCATCTCCCATTAAGGTGTGTGGCGTCGCCATTTTGAGTTTCTTCCCGGTATGAGAAAGCACTACTTCCTGTCCGCGCTTAAACTGTCCGGATGCCACCCGAATAAATGCTGCGCAATCCCTGTGACCCGGATTCATATTTGCCTGCATCTTGAAAATGAATCCTGAAAAAGGCTCATTTAAATCGCGATCAGAGCCTTCAGAGTGCTCATAACCTTGCGGTGGAGGTGCCAGCTGATGGAAGTAATTCAGAAATACATCCAGACCAAAGTTGTTCAATGCTGACCCGAAGAACACCGGCGTAACCTTCCCTTTGTTATATAACTCTTTATCCATGTTCGGGTACATGTCTTCGATTAGCATTATCTCTTCGCGAAAGGCTTCTTTCTCTGTATCTGAAAGATTGCTTTGCTCAAGGGCGTCTTCCACACTCAGCGTTTCCATGATTGCTTTTTTGGTACCATGCTCACTCTTTTCATAGACGTGAACATTTTTAGCCAGCACATCATAAATACCCTGAAATTTCTGTCCATAACCCAGTGGCCAGCTCGCAGGGAGTGCTTCAATTCCTAGTTTATTTTCGACATTACTTAACACTTCCAACGGGTCCATACCCGGTCGGTCGCACTTGTTTACAAAGGTGATTACCGGCACTTCACGAAGCTTACACACCTCAAACAGTTTTTCGGTTTGTTCCTCAACTCCTTTGGCAACATCAATTACCATTAAACCGGAATCAGCGGCGACCAAAGTTCGTAAGGTATCCTCAGAAAAATCCTTGTGACCAGGAGTATCAAGCAAGTTGTATTTAATGCCATCTTTCTCAAAGCGCATCACGGATGAGGTAACCGAAATCCCACGTTCCTTCTCAATCGCCATCCAGTCGGAGGCCGCATGGTGAGACGCCTTTCGTGCACGGACCGAGCCTGCCTCATGAATCGCCCCGCCATAAAGCAACAGTTTTTCCGTTAGCGTGGTTTTACCCGCATCCGGGTGAGAGATAATAGCAAAGGTGCGTCTCTTTTTAGCCTCTTTAACAATATTGGAATCGGCGGTTGCCGTCTGTGACATCGTATCTTCTTTTCAATGGATTATAAAGGACTGAAAATACGACGATTTTTACTCTTTTGTGTTTGATGATTTTTGATTTATTTGAACGGGTCTGTTTTTCAAACCAATTTTATCTCAAGAGCGCATGAATTTTTTTGTAATCATCCTCCAAATATTTCTCTTTTTTCTGGCAATGTTTGATTTTCAGCAGCCTGCTACCATCAACCGCCTGCCTTATATGCACGGCATCGATCAGCAACGGGTTCTTGTTCATCTTGAAGATTATGTAAGTCCCGAATTCGTGGAGTATTATTTCTACCGTTTCGGGTATGATATCGAGGAAGTAAATATTCATCCAGTTCAGGGAATCATCACAAATGCTATCAGCGAAAGTGATATGACTCGCCTTTCTGCGCATCCTTTCATTCAGGATATTACCGTTCAGAGTTATGATTATATGATTCCCTTTATCGGTCCACTTTCCCTTTCCAGCATGATTCATACGTCTCTGCTTCCTCAAAAGAAAATCACGTTCCATTACTATGTAACCGATGAAATGATTGACGCTTTCCTTTTCCAAAATCAACAAATTGGTATTGAAACTGTTACCCAGAACTCCGAAGAGCGTTACGTTAAAGCCCACTAAGATCCCAACCCGAATGATGGCTGAGCTGGACATGCTGATTTATGTTAAGGATTCATACGAGGTTTACGAGTGAGGGTGCTTTTCTCTTTTTTGATAGTCTTTTGCGTTGGGATAGTGCAAGCCCAGGTCATCGGTGACGATGCGCTTCAAAGAGTTCAGGATGGAAATGTCTCTTTTCTGGAGGGCGAGTTCATTGTGTTCTTCGATGACACCGTTTCTGACACTTTTGTTGAGACCCGGTTTAAAGAGCTCGGTTATGAAATTTCCTATGCTGATATCAGTCCGCTTCAAATTTCGATTGTGAACCGACCGGCTGACTCGGTGTTAACCCAACTGGAAAATCACCCTGAAGTGTTACGTTCATTCAAAGAAAGTGCTCCTGTTGATTCTTCTTACTTTAAAGAATTATTGGAAGAGCAGGGCTTAACCGGTGAAGCATTTGATCAGGCGTATGAACGACTAATTAGCTCTCAAACTAATGAAGAACATTTCTATGAGTTTGAATATTCAGTCAATATAGACCGACTTAAACAAATCATGGGTAATTTCAGAAGCTTGGCCTATCAGGTTTTCCAGGATTTCCCCAGATCCGTGAATGTTACCTGTGAGCCTGGTAGCGAGGAAGAGCTCATGAAAAAGATTGAAGAACTTCCGTATGTGGAGAGTACGGCTCTTATTGGGGTTTTAGAATAATGAATGGGAACAATCTAATCTCTGTTAGGTAAGTAGTAATAGAATAATATTAACAATTACTTACTTAATTATGAGTATCAAAGAAACACCTGTTAATTCGACTTATTTATCAGAAGAGGAATTGGATCACTTTAAAGAGATGCTGATCGAAGAAAAGATCAAAGCCGAATCAAAGATCAGATCTCTTCAGGAATCCATTGATGAAATTGAAAACAAAATGGACGACACCTCCTCCGGGGCTGCACATCATCAGGGCGATCTGGGATCTAACGAGGAAATAAGGGAAACCAACTACACCCTCATCGAAAAACAGAAACAAAAGCTTGAGCAAATTACAGCCGCTTTTGATCGTATTGAAACCGGAAACTATGGGATCTGCATTGTAACCGGTGATAAGATTCAAAAAGGACGCCTGGAAGCAATGCCCTATGCTCTTCACAGTGTTAATGCCAAAGAAGGCGCTGACCTAGAGATTGAGCGTTAATCAGGCTACCTAAAGCGTCGGTTTTTAAGAAATCAACCGGCTTTAGATCAGAATAATCCAAGCTGGGCCTCCCGGTTTACGGGCCATTCTGATAGCGGTTCAAGCGGAATTAATTCACCCAACAGCTTATGAAAATGAGTACATAACTTAGGCTGGGATATTTTATCGGGTGAATGGATGAAGATGTAGGGATGAAGCCCTTCCTTTATCCAGTCCGCAACCACAATTGCCCATTCTTTCAGATAGGCTTCATTGTTCAGAATATCATTTACTCCCACAAAGCGAACTATCGGGCGTGAACTCAGTGCTTCAAAACGAACCGGTACTTTCGGTTTCTTTTTCTTTGCTTCCAGGATGGAAGGAATGCTGGAGTTTGTGGAATGAAGTTTTCGGGTGTCGAAAATAATGCGCTCTACTCCATAACTTTCCAATATCGTATTCAGATTGTGTTCGTTTCTACCGTGATCAAAGAATTCCGGGTGTCGGACTTCCACCCCATAACTCATCGTTTTCGGGAGTATCGATAATAATTGCTCTAATTTGCTGAGCTCCTTCGGGGAAAATGAATCTGGAAACTGGATCATAAAAGGTCCCAGTTTTTCCCTTATATCATCAAACAGGTTCAGGAATTCCTGAACATCACCTTCAACATTGTTTAATGCTTTGATGTGGGTAATCATCTTCGGAAACTTGAAGCAGAACTTAAACCCATCCGGGGTTTTATCCGCCCATTGTGACATCAGCTCTTTGGAAGGAGCACTATAAAATGTGGTGTTTCCCTCCACCGAATTAAAAACCGTTGAATACTGAGACAGAAACTCACCCGGCTTCGTCTTTTCTTTGAAAAATGTACCCACCCATTCCTGAAGGCTCCAGCCGGTACATCCCAGGTGATATTTTTTTATGATGCTTATGGTGGTTTTTCTTGTTTGACGGGAGACTTAAATAACTCACATCTTTGATTAAATCCAACTGCCTTTACAGATGGTACTGTTGAGCAACCAAAAGTACCCAGAAATAATGTAGATTTCGTTTTCAGACCTCCCCTCATTCCCCTCCTTTGCTAAGGAGGGGAGGCTCCTTTTTTGGGTTTGTTACTTTTTAGCAAGTCCTTCCCCTTGACAAGGGGAAGACAGATGGGGTTATTACTTCGCTTTTGTTATAGCTAGTTACACACCCCTAAATCCCCTCTCAAGAGGGGACTTTAAAGACAGCTTAAAAATTATCCGGCATAGGAGTTATGAAGGGGTAGCAGATATTTATCACAGCTTCAGAGATGCAAAAAATCAGTTCTGCTTGTCAGAACATTTGATTATTTGCCTGAAGCGGAGAATATCTGCCCGGAATAAATCCTCGCCGGTGGGTTTTGCTCCACTTTTACCCAGATAAAAGTGGAAGAAAAAGAGTTCGAATCAGATTCTTAAGATCCTTCTCCGTCAACTAAAGGACAGGATGACGACTTTGTTTAGAATAATAAAGTGTAATTAATACCCGAAGTCATTACCCAATCAGATCCTTCGGCAGTAGCCTCTGGATGACTTAAAATAGTAGTTAGGGGTAGCCCTTTATCATCCGGCATTAAACTGGTGAGCGGAATAGTGAATACAAAGGTTCAACGTCCCGGGTACCGGGGAATAAATCCGCTCCGTATGGAAAGTAAATGTGACTTTCGGGAACATGGACCTTCGGATTTATTCAGTGGAAGCTTTAATGAACCCACGAAGCAGTTGCAGCCGGTGGGTTTTGCTTCACTGGCGCCTGTGCTGATGCAGATCAGTAACCACTCAAAAGTGGAAGAAAGAGCCTCCGAATCAAGTGACTAAGTCCTTCCCCTTAAGAATGGGGAGACAGATGGGGTTATTACTTCGCTTTTGTTATAGCTAGTTACACACCCCTTAATCCCCTCTCAAGAGGGGACTTGTATGATGAAAGCATCAAGCTAATCCGGCATCGAAGTTGTGAAGAAGTAGCAGATGATCAACACTCCCTCAGGTGCAAAAAAGAGCGCTTCAACTTCTCCCCTCTTTTGGGTACATTCGTCAAATAATTAATCCATCAAAAAAACCGCTTAAACCATGGACATAAAACTCACCGGAAATGTTGTACAAGTGCTTAAAGAACAAGGTGGGCAAGGTAAAAACGGTCCGTGGAGAAAGCGCGATTTCATCCTCGAAATTCCGGGAAAGTATCCAAAGAAAGTATGCATCACCCAGTGGGGAGATAACATCGATCAGCATCCGGTTTCTGAAGGAGCACAAGTCACCGCTTCAGTAGATATTGCAAGTCGTGAATACAACGGAAACTGGTATACCGATGTAAAAGCCTGGAGAGTTGAGGCCGGAACCGGCGAACAAAACACGGCTCAGCAATCACCACCGCCACCCAGCGCGGAAGGCTTCGAAATCGACACTAAAGAATTCGACGATATCGATGACGATCTTCCTTTTTAGGGTTTATAAGAAGGTTTTTTGTCTTTTAATCTCGTAATCAGTTCGATCAATTCATAAAGACTGTCATCCTGAGTGCCCCGCTTTTTTAATCAGGATCATAATACTTTTCATACCTCCCCTCTTTCCCCTCCTTCTCAAGGAGGGGACGTTCATTCTTTCACTTCTTTATTAGTTATAAAGTCCTTCCCCTTGAGAAGGGGAAGACAGATGGGGTCAAATACCCAGATAAAAGTGAAAGAAAGAGAGTCCGAATCAGATTCTTAAGATCCTGAAACGAGTTCAGGATGACGTCGCTGTTTAGAATAATAAAGTATAATTAATACCCGAAACCATTATCCAATCAGATACTTCTTCGTCAGCTGACGAATGGGATGACCGACCCATTTAGGCTGTCATCCTGAGTGCCTCAGGTATTCGTCCGAATCAGCCATACCTCACGAAGGATATCAAATAAACAATCTGTCCCGGGCTTAACATGTTTGATACACTTCGCTATACACCTTTTCCTTCATCAATCTTTACGGGAGCTCAGGGTGACAGCTTTGGTTAAGAATGGGATACATATTTCAACCCTTGTTCACTTTCCCGACCTCCCCTCTTTCCCCTCCTTCTCAAGGAGGGGAGACTCCTTTTTTGGGTTCGTTACTTTTTAATAAGTCCTTCCCCTTGACAAGGGGAAGACAGATGGGGTCACGGTTTGAAGGAATAAACTATATTTAATACCCGAAACCATTACCCAATCAGATCCTTCGGAAGTATCCCCAGGATGACTAAGAAAAGAGTAGCATACAAAAACACCCTTTCTCATCTCCTTAAAACTACCTACACTCCGATACATTAATTAAACACTATGCGCCAACTTGTAAACACCAAACACGGGGGTTACGATGTCCTGGAAGTTCAGGAAGTTCCTGACCTTACACCCGGAGAAGACGAACTCCTCATCGATATAAAAGCTGCGGGATTAAACTTTGCTGATATCCTTGCCCGTAAAGGACAATATCCCGACGGACCCAAAACACCCTGCGTGATGGGCTATGAATCTTCCGGGATTGTGAAAGAAGTAGGAAGCGCGATTAATAAAGACTGGGTTGGGAAAGAAGTGATTGTCCTTAGCAAGTTCAAAGGACAGGCTGAGCAGGTGGTTGTCAAAGAATATCTGGTATTTAATAAACCGGAGAAATTGTCCTTTGTGGAAGCAGCCTCCATACCCGTTACCTATTTAACCGCCTGGGCATTAATGGTTGCCATGGGCGGACTCAAAAAAGGCGAATCTATTTTGATTCATAATGCCGGCGGCGGGGTAGGATTGGCTCAGCTGGATATTGCACAGCATATAGGAGCGATCAGTTATGGAACCGCCAGTGAACGTAAACATGAGTTCCTCAAAAGCCGTGGACTGGATCATGCCATTGACTACCGCAACAACGACTGGTTTGCCGAACTGATGAAACTGACCGACAACAAGGGAGTGGAACTGGTCACCGACCCACTGGGCGGCAAAGAATGGAAGAAAAGTTATAAAGCCCTTCGAAGCACCGGGCGACTCGGAATGTTCGGTGTGTCCGTAGCCAGTAAAGGTCCTTCCGGTGGTTTAGGTGCCAAGCTGGAACTCATTAAAGCCGTTCTGGGGATGCCTACCTTCAGACCGCTTTCACTGCTGGACAAAAACCGTGGAGTCTTCGGGGTTAATCTCGGGCATCTGTGGCATGAAAGTGAGAAAACGATCTCCTGGATGCATCAGATTCTAGACGGAGTGGAAGACGGCTGGGTCCGCCCTCATGTGGACAAAACCTTCCCTCTCGAAGATGCCGCTGAAGCCCACCGCTACATCGAAGAGCGAAAGAATATCGGAAAGGTGGTTTTGACGGTTTGAAAGCAATGCTAAAAGGAGGATCTGAAAAGATTATTCAATCAACCTTTTACGATTGTTTCAATTCTTCTTCATTTGAAGAAATGGATTCATCGATATCTATATATTTCCCATAAACCCAATTTCTGATCTTTAAGCCGATTGATTCGTCAAATTCTTGAAGATTAAATTTTTTACCTTTAACGACATAATAAATAAGGGTAAGTACAATAGAGAAAAAGGCAAAAATTGATGTTATACTTGCTAGAGAAGTTAAGAACCCAAAAAAGTATAAAATAAATATTGGCGAAAGGTATAAAAGCACAAATAAGAAGCGAACGGATAGGTGTATAATAAAACTCTTTCTATCTAGCTGTTTCTTTAGTGGCCTTTTTCCCCTTAAAATTACTTTAAGCTGATTATTGCGAATCTCAGCCTTTTCTTTGTTTTCCTTGAATTCTTTTGGTTTAAAGTGTTCAATTTTATCTTTTTTACCTGTCGTAATAAGAAATAGAAATAAAAGTACCGCAAGAACTAGTATTACGATTAGCACCCAATTAAACCTTATACCCCTTTGTGAAGCCATTAATCAATAAGTGTATTTCGAAAAGCTTCTGAGAATTTTCTCATTCTTTGGTTATGATTAAAGAATGGTAGCCCAACAAGTCGATATTCTTTGTTTTCAATGATCGGTTGAAGTTGGTATTCATTCGCTAATTCTTTTAAGAATTCTTCTTTCCAGGAATCATTTTCAAGTAATTGATCTCCTTTGGGCTCAATAAAGACTTGATAAATAAATTCCTTTTTACCTTCTTTTCTTGATAAATGAAGTAAGAAATCTGGTTCTAGGGCGCGATCATCTGAAAAATTATAAAGCTTAAAATGTTTCTCATTTCTAAGTAAATGAACTTCCTCATATGTCTTTTGAAGTTTTTCTATGGAATCCTTGATAAACTTGACCAGTTTTTTTTCTTCATCCGTACCATAATTTTCTTCAAAAGCATACCAAGATTCTTTGGAAAGATCTAAGCGGTTTTCAGGCTTAGCAGGATCACTCATCGGAAAGCCACGTTCTTCTATCCCTCCATGAACGAGATTAAAGTTCAATTCTTTATCTTTGAAAACTTCCTTCACCCAAGAACTCTTAAATACTTTTGTGCCTTTTCTTTCGACAAAACCTTTCTCGAGTTCTTTTTCTAATTCTCTAAGAACTTGTTCCGCCCAAGCGAGCTTTGTTTTTGGTTTAAGTTTCTCTAAATCTGAGCCTTTTGTTTTAATTATAATATTGATTTTGCCGAGATAGGATTCAGAATCAATAAACTCGGTAATACTTTTAAGGTGTGGGAACCTTCTTTTCAAATTAGAGAATTGATAGAATGCTCTACGTTGTAGTGCTTTTCTGATGGTTTTTTTCCCGAGAATTAGAAGTAATTCTTCAGATTCGGATTTATACTCAAAACCATCTTCCTGTGGCTTATTAGTTAATAAGGTTTGTTCAGAGCTTATACCCGTTGCTACCTCAAAATGAAACTTCTTGTAGTAAATATGTTCTGGGAAGCCTGTTATTTCTTCATTTTTATTTTCTTCTTGTTCATTCAGATAAATGATCCCATGCTTATAAAAGTGGGATTCTTTGAACTCTTCTTTTAGTTTAAGTTCCCTTTTTTTAGTGGTATTTGGTTTTATACCTACTTCATCTAGAGCAATATTCAGCTCCTGAATATACCTTGAATCTGTTTTGCTATGATAATACAACTCCTCACATATTCGGAGTGGATTATTTAAATCTTCATCGAATTTTCTTTGATATAGCGGTTGATCCTCTGAAATTTTAAACGGGCAATAGCGTGCCCCTCTCCCAATAAGCTGCGCTTCTCGAATGGTCTTTTTACCTGGGCGGTTGCCTTTCGCGTCTCGACCTTCATATAAACGAACTATATCAAATAGGTTGAGCACATCCCAACCTTCGTTTAACGCCTCAACAGCAAACACTGCCCTAATTTGATTGTTCGGATCTTCCAATGTGTTAACTTTAAGCCTTGCCTCTGAAGTGTCTTCTGAGCCACTATCGATGGAAATACATTTATTCTCAGAGAATGCTTCTTTCAACTGTAGCGCTAAGTTTTCAAGTGAAATCTCTTTCTCTTCAAAAAAAGTGAAGGCCTCTTTGAGAACTCCAGAAGTTGCTTGAGTTTTTATTTCTAATAAATCAGACTCAGAAAGAGCGGATAGTTTCTTTAAGAAGGCCTCTTTGAATTCGGAGGAAACCACATCTTTTTCCTCGGTGGTCTTTCCCCGATTCACATAGTTGGATTTGAACATCACTACCGGCTTGATAAGTTGTTGGTGATGAGCAAAAACCAACAGTCGATATTGGCTTAAAATAACTGCTTGCAGAGCCCTTTTTACAGGTTCTAAATCGGCCTGAAGCACATTCACTTCTTTAGAGTATTTATCCAGATAGAATTGCTTTAAGGAATAATCAAAAATGAGTTTGTCCTTGTATTTTTCAGCAATAAATGGATCATCCAATTCGGCTGTAGCTGTAAATTCAAGCAAGAGATTTTCTTTAGAAGCATTGAAAATCCGCATGACGGTACTTTCCCAGCTACTAAATAATTCTTGTTGAGTTACATTCAGCTTTTTGTTTGAAGCTTTTTTGGTATCTACATTCATATGATGCGCTTCATCGGAAAGCATGACTACATTTTGGCTCTCAAAGTCTTCGTAGGTCACTGCGTTTTCTTTGGGATTATTCATCCTGGAGTGCAGCCCTTGAATCGTAGTAAAGTGAATGTTGATGTCTCGATCATTGGCTCCCTGAAAATTATCTACCTCGTTTACCCGAATGATTTCTCCGTCAATTTGAATAGGAGCATTAAAGAGGTACTTGACTGAAGCCTTGTTGAGAAAGTTATCTCGGGTTTTCTCGATGATGTTGGTACTGTTAACAAAGAACAGAAAGTTCCGATAACCTTTTTTATACAGGTGAAGAATACATCCCGCCATAATCAACGTCTTTCCGCTACCCGTAGCCATTTGAAAGAGCAAGTGGGCAGGCGATTTCTTTTCGGGATAGGATTCCAGGTAGAATTGAAACCGTTGAAAAGCTTCTTTTTGATATGGGCGGAGTCTGAACTTTGGATTCAGATTTTCAATGATCGCCCCGTCAATTTCTGACGGTAGCATCTTTAATCCTGCCAGCGTGTTGAGATCGTTCTTCAGTTTAAATTCACTCATTCGCTTTCCCCTTCTTTGTCTTTTCTACCAATCGATCAAAATCGGATTCAAATTCCTGGTCTTGAATAGGCCGGAACTTCTCATATTCTCCTTCCGCCAATTTTTTGGCGACTGTAGCGGATACTTTCCCCGCGTTGTTCAAAATCTCGTAATCATTGAAGTCTAAGAAGGCATCCAATTTGGTAATCCAATCCTGCATGGCCATTGGGATTTGTCGCTCAGCCTGATTTTCGGCGTAATCCAAATACATGGTTACGATGCGATTCAGCGCTTTCAGTTCCTCTTCTTTTAAGTAGTTTTTTGCAACTGTGACATCGCTTTTAATCACTTTTCCTTTGGGAGCTTTTTTCCAGGTGGTTAAGCCCATATTTGGTTTACTGGCATCCGCTCGCTCTTTTATCAATTCTGCGGCGGTGTGTCCTGTAATAGCCCAGTGCAATTTATTCTGAACGGTTTTGTAGAAGGTTTTAGTGATTTCAGCTTTTGGATTGTAGTCAATGCTGGCTTCGGCGTAGATATCAGTGATTTTCTGGTAGAAGCGCCGTTCGGAGGCCCGGATTTCCCGAACCCGCTCCAACAGTTCATCGAAGTAGTCTTTACCAAATAGCGTTTTGCCTTGCTTCAGGCGTTCATCATCTAATGCAAAGCCTTTTACCAAATACTCCTTTAGGGTTCTGGTTGCCCATATTCGAAACTGTGTCGCCCTTGTAGAATTCACACGGTAGCCGACCGAAATGATAGCATCCAGATTATAGTATTCGATGTTTCGGCTAACTTCCCGGTCTCCTTCTTGTTGAACTGTCAAAATTTCTTTGACAGTTGCCTCACGATCTAATTCACCTTCCTTAAAAATGTTTTGGAAGTGATAGCTGATATTTTGCTTGGAGGTGCCAAATAATTCCGCAATTCGATTTAGCGGAAGCCATACGGTTTCTTCATTAATAATAACCTCTACCTGAACGGAGCCATCCGGTGTGGCGTAAAAAAGAAAATTGCTATGTAATTCTCTACTCATGTCCGGCACCTTGATTTTCCTGATTCAAGGATTACCCTGATGGTTTTTGTTTTCATCATGGTTATCATATCAATCCCATTTATCATGGTTTAGACATTTGGTAAAACGCCTTGGTCAGCTTCTTGTCTTCTTCGCTTACTGCATAATCCTCATCGTCCATTTCGGAGTAGTTGACATACAGCTGGTTTTTGTCGAGTACTTCGATGAGGAAACGTTGTTGATCTTCCAGGCTGAGTTCGGAAAAGGCTTCGGCGTGTTCGTCAATGGCTTGCACATCCACTTGGTAACTAATAAAGGCTTTTTCCTTCATGCGCTCCCAAATGGCCGAAAGGGTTTTTGTATCTTCGGCGGCCTTAATTTCCTCTACCCATTGCTGGTTGGCTTTTTGTAGCTCGGCATACACAAACGAACCCCCACCTTGCCAGTTTACCTCTTTACTAATGCCGCCTTGTTCTCCCTCAATTACTTTTTGTAGCCGGGCTTTGGTTACGTCTTCCACGTAATCCATTTGCTCAATGCCTATGTACCGCCGCCCCATTTTCTGGGCTACCGCTGCCGTGGTACCTGAACCAAGAAAGAAATCGCAGATTAAGTCGTTTTCATAAGAACCTAAATGAAGAATTCTATGAATTAATCTCTCTGGTTTTGGAGTTGAGAATGTTTTATCTCCTAAAACTTCATTTACTTCTTTCTTTGAATCTTGATTGTTCCCAACCTCTTCATGAAGCCAGATAGTCTGAGAAGTCACGCCGCTCTTAACTTCTGACAAAAACCTTTTTAGTCTCGGAACATTACTACCATCCTCGCCAAACCATATTCGATTATCATCAATCAATTCTTTGAACTTTTGCTTCGAAACACGCCAACAATAACCTTTTGGTGGATTAACAATTCTTCCACTAGGGGTGTTTATTGGATAATCATTAGAGGCTGAATATGTCTTTACACTTAAATCTCCAGATGTCCATGCTCCTCGAGGGTCATCATCTGTATTCGTATATCTGTCATTCATTTCCTCTGTTCTTGGGAGTAAATTTGGCCTCCAAGTCGATTTATCTTTAGCGAGCACTAAAATATGGTCATGACTATCTGAGAACCATCTAGCATCATTTTGTGGAGAAAACTTCTTTTGCCAAATCACATTGCTCACAAAATTCTCTCTCCCGAAAACTTCATCCGCTAAGATTTTAAGGTAATGAGCTTCATCATCATCAATATTCATCCACAAAGAACCATCGTTACTTAGCAATTCCTTGGCAATCTCTAAGCGACTTTTCATAAAACTCAACCAAGCAGAATGGTTAAAACGGTCGTTATAGCCGAAATCATCATTTCCAGTATTATAAGGAGGGTCAATATAAATCAGCTTCACTTTCCCCCGGTACATTTCGGCTAATGAATGTAACGCCAGCAGGTTGTTCCCTTTAATGAGTAGGTTCTCGTTTAGACTTGGGACTTTTACTTCATGTTCACCGTCTTTGTCGTACTTTTTCCAGTTGGTGAATACTTTAGGAGCGAGAAGGCGGTCAATGTCGTCGGGGGCCAGGGTTTCATTCCAGAAAATTTCATCACGTTTGGCGTCTTCTTTGTCCTGCCCACCTTGCAGCACACAATCTTTATGTGGCCAGGCTAGTACCACGTCTCCTTTTTGGCTCAGGTAGTCGCCGTTGCTATCAGTTAAGCCAATTTTATTTTTAAAGGCGGTATAGCTATCCGGCAAAAAGCTTTTGTTATGAATGAACTGCTGGAACTTCACCTTATCAAACACTAGTACGTCCTCTACTTCTTCAAAGAAATGCTTTTTCAAGGTCGGATTTCCTTTCAAAGTAGAAAGTAAGTCTTTATCTAAAGCCAGCGCCTGTTGTTCAATCAGTGCTTTATTGAGTTGGCCATCAATAACCAAGTTTTCGTCATTCTCTAAAGCCTTTTTCAGGTCTTCCAGCAAGTTTTGCATGTACTTGTTTTCGTGTGAGTTTTAATAAGCACAAAAGTAATATTTGAGGGGGTAAGTTAAAACTTCAATCTCTGTTCTTTTTATCATCCAAAACCCATTAAATACCCTTATCCTATCCATAAACATGTTTAATGGGACTATTTAATACCATAAACCTTAGTTTATGATCCGCACAGTAAATAATCATTCATCTTTAACACTACATGGATTTTTTAGCGGATTTTTTCTTTCGTTTTTTAGTACAGTTTCAATCACCTACACTCGGCTTCCTGATTGGCGGTATGTTAGTCGCCGCTCTTGGCAGCAAACTTAAAATTCCCAATGCCATCTACCAGTTCGTTGTCTTCATGCTTTTAATGAAAATCGGACTGAAGGGTGGAATCGAAATCAGAGAGGCGAACCTTGCCGCCATGGCGCTGCCTGCTTTTATGTCGATTATAATCGGACTTTCTGTTGTTCGGATTGGCGTTACCGTTTTTAAATGGCTGCCCGGCGTTAACACCGAAGACGGTATTGCCACCGCCGGATTGTTCGGGGCAGTAAGTGCCTCCACCCTCGCGGTTGCTATGGTCATGCTGGAAGAGGAATCCATCGCCTTTGAAGCATGGGCACCGGCTTTGTATCCTTTTATGGATATCCCGGCGCTTATTCTGGCTATTGTATTAGCCAACATCCATCTCAAAAAGGAAAAAGAGGGTCAGAATACCAAGGTGAATGTCTGGCAGATTGTAAAGGATAGTCTGCGGGGTTCTGCTTTATCAGCGCTGTTATTGGGATTGCTGCTGGGACTTCTTACTAAATCTGATGCACTGCTGGGCTCCTTTTATGAGCCTTTATTCCGCGGCTTCCTTTCCATCCTTATGTTGATTATGGGTATGGAGGCGTACGACAGAATTAAGGAATTGCGTAGTGTTGCGCATTGGTATGCAGTATATGCAGCTTTCGCCCCACTCCTGCATGGCTTGATTGCTTTTGGCCTTGGATATATCGCTCACTTGCTGGTTGGATTCAGCCCGGGCGGGGTCATCATCCTTTCCGTTATCGCGTCCTCAAACTCAGACATTTCAGGACCGCCAACGCTGCGTGCAGGAATTCCTTCCGCAAATCCCTCTTCTTATATTGGTGCATCTACCAGTGTCGGAACACCGGTTGCCATCGCTATTGGAATCCCGTTATTCATCGCCTTAGGAAAAATAGTTTTTGAACTTTGATCATACCAGGAGAACAGTCATGACATTTCATAAAGCCAAAAAAATTATCATTGTTGCAGAGAAAATGCTTACTGAGAAAATCTGCGCCATCATCGAGAAGAACGGGGGACGTGGGTATACGGTCGTCCCGGCCGGAGGAAAGGGTGCTCATCATACGCATTTCACTTCCGAACGCGCTTCCGTGGTAGACGATTTCACCAATGTGAAGGTGGAGGTTATCGTGAATGATAAAACCGCCGCCGAGAATATCGGGACACAGGTTGTGGAGGAATGCTTTAATACCTATCCGGGCATTGTATATCTGGAAGACGTGGAGATTCTCCGCCCGGCTAAGTTTGATAAGGATTAGTTTTACACTGAAATAGCCTTCCTTTTCACACCTCCCCTCTATCCCCTCCTTATCTAAGGAGGGGAGGATCTACTACCTAATCACATCCTATATCGAAATAGGGGAGGTCAAAACACAGAATGAAATGTTTCGCCCATTAATAATTATTTGCTACCTACCAGCACCAACTCTTCCTGAGGCGGGATCAACCATCGGGCCCCGTCTTCGGTAATGACTACCATTTCTTCTTTCAGGATCAGATCAGTAAGCCAAAATTCTTTTCAATTCAGTATTCAGATAATAGTGCTTACCGCTGATCTCTTTTTTTTCCAACAACCGGAGTTCCACCAGTTTAGCTAAATAGTCTCTGGCAGTATTTTCGGCATAAATACCTGCATCTGTCAGGTGATTTACTTTTGTGAAAGGCTGGCTGAACAGGGCTTCCGTTAGATCCTCCGCTTTACGAATAGACGTTTCCCTTTTTATCATTTCAAGAATATCATCTTTGGCAATAAGTATATCTGAGATCTTTTGAAATGTTAATGAAGAGGTGTATTCGATAGCTCTCAGTATATACAATATCCACGACTGCCAGTCTCCCCGCTGGGACACTCCCGCCAGTAAATCATAATATTCGTCTTTATGTTCCATAATGTACCTGCTCAAAAACAAGATCGGATAATCCAAAAGACCCATCCTGCACAGGTAATGGATCATCATAATTCTACCCGTCCTTCCATTGCCGTCATTAAATGGATGAATTACTTCGAATTGGTAGTGTGCAATAGCAATTTTTAATAATATTTCGTCAGGTTCATTAATAGAGCCGTTTAAGAAGGCTATTAAATTCTCCATTTTTTGTTCGATGATTCCGGGGCCTCTCGGAGGCGTGTATACCGCTTTTCCTGCATTCGGTCCGCTCCCGCCCTGTCGAATATATGTTCTGGATACCGGAGATCTGTATCCTTCCTTTGTTTCTTTTATTTGATTAAAAACTCCGGTAAAGTAACCCTGATCAAAATCTTCTTTTTGTTTCAAATAATGAAAGCCTTCCCATAAAGCCTCACGATAACGCAGCACTTCTTTAGCTGTTCCCGTCAATGGTTGGTTCGCTTTATCTTCGCTGTACGCTTTATAAAGCTCATCTTCAGTAGTAAATATATTCTCAATAGCGCTTGAATCTTTTGCCTCCTGTAGTGTAATCGTATTGATTAAAACTCCCTGATTAGGAATAGCAATGCTTCTTCCATTCAAAAGCGCCAGTGCTTCTTTTGCTTTTCCAAGCTGCTTATAAATCTCCAGATTTTCATACAATTCAGGATCAATAGGAAGTTCCGGAAGGGTGTTCCATGGCACCGTCCGGTCTGGGTTTACCGCGTAAAGCATCTCTTTGGGCATTAAAAATTGGTTTTTTTAATGTTTGCTAAGAGTTTAACCTTAAAAAAAGTCATTTACAAGTTACAGACATTAATTAGTTGTATTTTTAATGTATGCTCGATTTATCGCCTTATTTTAATGCCTGATGTCCAACAAACATTAATTACAGGCAGTTTTAATGTTTTTAAGTGACTAGTTCCCGACCAGAACCAACTCTTCCTGAGGCGGAATCAACCATCGGGCGCTGTCTTCGGTGATGACTACCATTTCTTCCACACTGATGGTCTTTGTTCCTCCGCCTTCCAATGTCCAGGCATGAAAACCGTCAAAGGCGAAGACCATTCCTTCTTTTAGTTCTTTTTGAGCTGCGGGCCGGATGCTGGGTGACTGCGAGCCACCGAGATTTGGTCCGGTATCGTGAGCCACATAGCCAACCGGGTGACCGGTACTCCACATCACATATTCGGAGTTATTGGCTTTCATCACTTCCCGTTGAGCGGCATCCACCTCCACCCCTTTTACTCCGGGTTTCATGGCATTGAAGGCGGCGCGGTTTCCGGAGCGGGCTGATTCCCAGTAATACTGAATATCTTCCGGCGCTTCTTTTTCATCGGGATGAAGCACATATGCGAAACGCTGAATGTCACTCACCCAACGGTCGTAGAGTTTGATTCCGAAATCTGTTTGAATGACGTCACCCGGCATAATTACTTTATCGGTCGCGTGAGAATGTCCACGGTCCGGGCCGGAGTTTACATTTGGGTTCTGGGTCGGGCTCCATGCTTCACCAACTCCGTACTCTTCCATTTTAGCATCCAGAAAAGCGGCTACATCAGCATCGGTCGTTACTCCCGGCTCGATCATTTTGTAGGCCTCAATCTGCCAGGCCGCTGTTAACTCCGCCGCCCTGGTCATAATTTCAACTTCCTGTGGCAATTTGATGGAAAGCCACTCATAAATTAGTTCATCGGATGACCTTAGACGGCTACTAAAAACTGCTCCAAGTTTCTCTTCCAGATTTGTGCGCTGAGTATAACTCAATCCATCCGCCTGAGCATTGCTTTCACTCGAATTTATCGCAATGGTCCCGAAGTCTTTTTCTTTGATAAACTCTACTGCTTGAGCTACCGCAGAACTTCCTCTTTCCACTGAAATCACCTCATCATGTATATCCAGCTCATCCAGCGCAGTGGACTCCCCGGATGGTGAATACACTCTGGAAGTAAATCCATTTTCATCCCTGAAAAATAAGAATGCCGCTGTTCCACCTGCATTTTCACCGCCAATGTGATCGGCAATTGGGTCGTTGTTGTTCTCTCTGCAAATAACCAGCCAGGCATCAACTCCAGCCGCTTCCATCGCTTTCGGTAACAGTGTATTTATTCTTTCTTTCCTGATTTCAGGCCAGGGCGATTCTCCCCAGTCGTAGGTTTCCTCTTTTAGGTCTGAGCATGTTAAAATCCCGACTATCAGGATAAGTAAGAGTTGTTTCATTATTTCTTTTTTTAAGTACAATTTCTGAATCATATTAAACTTAATTCAAAATAGGAACCTTGATTATAGAATGGCCTTGATAGTCCATCATGGTAATCATCTTGATCCTGAAAATCACGGTTTAAACATATTTCACCATCATCGCATTTAACCTTGATTTATAAATATCCCATCAGGGTAATCCTATTAATCCTTCGAATCATGGTCTATGCTTATTATTATGAATTCGTTTGAATTCTAAACTTTTACTACCAAAGTTTATTAGCACTCCGATTTCAAGATTGTACGCCTCAAGATAATTCATAGCCTGAGCCAGATGTACATCTTCCAAACGGATAACTGCCTTCAACTCCACAGCAATGTTTTTATTCACCAGAAAGTCTACTCTTCTGGTTCCTACCTGCAGTCCTTTGTAAAAAATATCCATTTGAACTTCTCTGTTGAAGTTTACTTTCTGAAGTTCAAATTCATAGGATAGCGCTCGCTGATAAATTACTTCCTGAAAACCATTTCCTAATTCTGAATGAACCCGCATTGCACACCCAATAATTGTATGCGTAAGCTGTTCGTATTTCATCTTACCCTCAAAAGATCTGTTTTATTTTGTCTTTTAATTAGCTTATTAATTGATATAAAATCAATATGATGTGGGCTATATTTTTAATCAAATTTGACCTTGATTTTCCAGATTATAGGATTACCTTGATTTAGTTTTTTATCAAATCAGGGCGATCAGGGTAATCCAATTAATCATGGTCCCAGATACTTTTCTATATCAAACTCATCCATCGGAGATGTTTTTCTGAGATATAATGGATGATGCGGATGTCCTGCTTTGGAGGTATTCCCTCTGGTATAATACCTGCAGTTGGTGTCGGCAAGGACTTCAAAAATATCTTTCAGACAGCGATTCAGATATCGGCGCTTTTCGATCAGTGTTCCCCAGGCGCACCAGATATCAGCTTGTTTGTTGGGTAGTGCATGAACCAGTTCATGAATTACATCCACATTCCTGTCATGGATAGGCTTCTGAAAATGCTTATGCATCTTATCCGGATTTGTGGCCCGCTGTGGATAGAGGTTGAACATCAGCCAGCCATCGTAGTTTTTCTCCACCGCGTACCGTGCTACAGATGCTACCGTAGGATCAAGATTTTCCGGCTTTGCCGTACTAGGATTTATCCCAAAACAGATAAGCGGATTGTCCCCTTCCTGTCCCAGAGAGTATCGGGTGAGGGGTTCATCGTGGTGGTAAATCCATGGTTTGTCTTTAAACACTTTCTGAGTTTTTATTCATCTGTACTTTTGTGTGGATACTGATCGCTATCAGCACAGGCAAAAGTACCAAAAACCACTGGAAAAAATGTAGGTTGCTTTTTAACGAGCCACTGTTAACAAGAACGATTACGTTCCTCAATCCCCTTTACATCAGGTTTGCCCATTTTTTCCGGACTTAGTTTTGGTTATCTTTTACTTAATATCTACCTCCAATTTAATCCGGCATTGGATGGGTGGAGGAATAGAATTCAACGCCTAAAACATGCTCCGCTTGCGAGGCGATCTGTTTTAGGTAGAATTCGCGGGATTGAATGCCCGGAAGCCATCACAGCCGGTGGGTTTTGCTCCACTTTTGCCCAAATAAAAGTGGAAGAAAATAACTTTCAAAGCTGTATCAAAAGATCCTGAAACGAGTTCAGGATGACGTCTAAATGAAAATAGGTAATAGTTTAATCAGGCAAACCTGTCCGCTAGACGATTGATCAAATAACCACTTTCTGTCAATGCCTGTGTCGCAAATTTCCCAAAGAAATCTGTGACCCCTTCAAATTCTTTAATGAACCCTTCACGGTCATTATCCTCTACCAGCTTTGCCAGTTTTTTATGGTGCTCGAAGAAATTGAGCAACAGCTCCCGTCGCTCTTTGTTGGAGAATACGATATCTGCATAAAGCTCTGCACTTTGGGCAAAAATCCGGCCCGTCATCATCAGTTCAGCACGGTAAATCGGAGAGGAGTAATCCAGCATATCAGCGGGCTTCAAATCATAGTGCTCCATAAAAGATCCATGAAGTAATGCCACAAAGTGACGAAGTCCCTGAACTAAATGCATCACATGATCGTGTTTTTCAGGCTCCGCTTCTACAATCCGCATTCCCCATAATTCGCATTGTTTGATGAACCAGTCTGCCTTTTCAGCATCCCGCGCCGGACAAACTACCATTAGCTGCTTGGACAAGTTTTCGACATCCGGACCATGCATTGGGTGTAATCCAATAACCGGTCCTTCGTGGTATTCCAACATCGCTTGCATCGGCTTGGACTTATTGCTCGTAAAGTCTGCCAGGATGGTTTCTTGCTTTAGCTTTCCACTCAACCTTTGTATCACCTGTTCGGTCACATTTATTGGAACCGTCACGATTACCATGTCCAGCTTACTGCTTAATTCTTGTAACTCGTGCCAGTTTCCCTTATCAATAGAATAGGTGTGATGACCGGTTTGCCGGGTTATTCTCTGATAAAGCTTCCCCATTCCTCCTTCACCACCAATGTAGAGAATGTGTTTGGGTTCATCGGTTGCAATCGGAAATTTCTCCTGCGACTGGCTGTCTCTCGAGGAACTCATAATCATTCTTAAAAAGTCTTCCGCCCACTCGGGATCAATTCCTTTTTCCTGAGCCATCTTTTTGAATCGCTCACTTTTCTCAACTTCACGCTCTGGAACAAATACCGGAAGTTTGTTTTCTACTTTTGCCCGGATTACGTCCTGAACCGTTTTTGCACGCTCGGCCAACAGGTCTAATATTTCTCCATCAATTTCATCGATTCGTTTTCGAGGACTTTCTAATTCTTTATGTCTGTGAGGCATTTTTTGCTCTTTTTTCTTTTCTCCGACACGCCCCCGAATCCCGTCTAAAGAAAGGACTTTTAACTCTGTTTTCTTTGTTATGAGTCCTCCTCCTTATTAAGGAGGAGGCAGAGGAGGTCGAAATATTTCCTGAACCTTAATCTAAAAGAATTTACCTTTCTTTTTGCTCTCTTTTCATCTGAAAATCAATTTTATGTCTGAATTCAAACTTGTTTCTCCTTACAAACCCGCTGGTGACCAGCCATCTGCAATCGCTGAGCTTACTGAGGGTGTAAATGCAGGAGACAAATTTCAGACCTTGCTAGGGATTACCGGATCAGGTAAAACCCGAACTATTGCCAATGTGCTGGAGAACGTTCAAAAACCTACGTTGGTGATGAGTCATAACAAAACTCTGGCTGCACAGCTTTTTCGGGAGCTAAGTGATTTCTTCCCGGATAATCGTGTCGAGTTCTTTATTTCTTATTACGATTACTATCAGCCGGAAGCGTATCTCTCAGCTCAGGATAAGTACATCGAAAAAGATCTTTCTATCAACGAAGAAATTCAGCGCCTCCGACTTCGGGCAACCAGCTCGTTACTATCCGGGCGTCGGGATGTCATCATCGTTTCTTCGGTGAGCTGCATTTATGGTATTGGTTCTCCATCAGAATATGCAAAGTTGATTGTGTCATTAAGTACGGGGATGGAAATTCCACGCAATAAGCTGCTTTATGATATGGTGGATCTTCATTACACCCGTAATGATCATGATTTCAGGCGAGGCGTATTTCGTGTTCGCGGTGATGTGATCGATGTGTTTCCGGCGTATTCTGACGAAGGGTTGCGCATCACAATGTGGGGAGATGAAATAGAGACCCTTCAACTATTCGACACCGATACAGGTAATATTCTGGAGGATGTACAGGAATTCAAGATATACCCGGCGTCACATTATGTGACTACTAAATCCCGGCTTGAAGAGTCAATTAATCAAATTCGTGATGAGCTTCAATGGAGAACCAAGGTGCTTATTGATGAGGAAAAATTCCTGGAAGCTAAACGGCTTGAGCAGCGCACCTTATTTGATATCGAAATGATTCAGGAAATCGGGTATTGCTCAGGAATTGAGAATTACTCCCGTTATCTGAGTGCCCGTAAACCCGGAGAACGTCCTTTCTGTTTGATGGATTATTTCCCGGATGATTATCTGGTGGTGGTCGATGAGAGTCATCAAACAATTCCTCAGATTTCGGCAATGTACGGGGGTGACCGTTCGCGTAAAGTGCAGCTTGTGGATCATGGTTTCCGACTCCCTTCAGCAATGGACAACCGTCCACTTACTTTTGATGAGTGGGAAGGCAATGTTAATCAGGTAATTTTTGTGAGCGCCACACCCAGTGATTATGAACTCGAAAAAAGCCGGGGAGTATATACTGAACAAATCATCCGCCCAACCGGATTGATGGAGCCTGAAATTGAAGTGCGACCTCTTGGAAATCAGGTAGATGATCTGCTTGATGAAATTCGAATTCGAATAGCCAAAAAAGAACGTGTCCTGGTAATTACTTTGACCAAGCGTTTAAGTGAAGAACTCAGTGAATATTTAAAAAATCTGGGTATTTCCGCTGCATATATGCATAGTGAACTGGATGCTCTGGAGCGGATTGAGGTAATCTATAAATACCGCCGTGGTGATTATGATGTGCTGGTTGGTATCAATTTGTTGCGGGAGGGAATCGATATACCGGAACTTAGTCTGGTCGCCATTATGGATGCAGATAAAGAAGGCTTTCTTCGTTCAGCAACTTCATTATTTCAAATTGTAGGAAGGGCAGCACGAAATGTGGAAGGGAAAGCTATTTTGTATGCCGATAAAATCACGGATAGCATGCAAAAAGTGCTCGATGAAACTGAGCGCCGGAGAAAAGTTCAGGAAGACTATAACAAGAAGCACGGGATTACCCCAACCACCATTGCCAAAGAACTTAAACCTCTGGTAGATCCGTCTCTGATTTCTAATCAGAAATTTGATTACGAAGGTGAGGCTGCGAAAGCTGCCGAACAGGATTATCTGGAAACCATCAAAGTGGCGGAGGATGGAATTCAATACAAAGCCAGTCCTGCTATGAATGAGGTCACTTTTGAAAGCAAGGATAAATTAATCGCTCACCTCAGAGAAACGATGCTTCAGGCCGCCAGAAATATGGAATTTGAAGAAGCGGCCCGAATCCGTGATCAGATTGGGAAGCTGGAGAAGGAGTTGTAAAAAAAAGGGAGCAAGCGTTCAAGCTCACCCCCTGAGGGATTTATGGAGTTTTTCCAAATAATTAACATGCTATAAACCTATAGCCCGGCTAATTATTTTCCTTCATTCCGACTTTTTTGCAAAGTCGGCCCAACTCCTTCAGCTCCTCAGAGGTAAGTGCCGAAAATTCGTCTACAATTTTTTCAACATGAACCGGAAAATATCCTGAAATAAAATCCTCTCCTTCTGCTGTTAGACTCACAATAGATGCTCTTCGGTCATTTGGATCGGTTTCTCGTTTCACATAATTCCGCTTCTCGAGATTGTCTATTACCAGCGTAATATTCCCGCCTGTTTTTAAAATTTTTGCGCCGAGATCTTTTTGGTTGGAAGGACCCAAATGAAGTAATGCCTCAAGTATTCCAAACTGGCTTAATGTTAACTTTTCACAAGAGTCTGCCAAATGTCTGCTTAACCGATTGTTTATACTTTCAGATGCTCTCGTCATTTTGATGAAAGCATTAAGTGACTCGACTTCCTTTTTTGATCCTTTAAAATGTGTTGGCATACTGGATTATACTATTTGTTTAACATTAAACAAACATCGGCCCTGAAGCACCCGTTCAGTCTAAATCGTAAAGAATAGTAACTGGTGCATGGTCTGACATATCCCATTCTTTTTCTATAAATGCACCTTTGGCTTTTGATGCCAATCCCGGACTGGCCATATGGTAGTCAATTCTCCAGCCTTTATTTCTTTCTTTGGACGCAGCACGATAGCTCCACCAGGAATATAGATCTGGTGTTTCCGGATGCAGATTTCTGAATACATCTTCGTAACCCAGCTTCAGGAAATCAGTTACCCATTTTCGTTCTTCAGGCAAAAATCCCGAATTGTTGTGCTGTTTTGATGGGTTATGAATATCAATTTCTTCGTGGCAAATGTTGAAATCACCACAGATCAGCGTGGGTTTTTCATCATCAGATAATTGCTTTCCAAAGGCTGTAAAATCATCCAGAAATTTCATTTTCAAATCCTGACGATGATCACCACTTGAACCACTTGGGATATATACCGAAACTAACCGAAAATCTTCGTATTCAAATGTAAGAACGCGGCCTTCGTTATCAATCCAGTCTACACCTATCCCTTCCTGAATGGATAGCGGTTCTTTTTTACTATAAATCGCTACTCCGGAATACCCTTTTTTTTCAGCCACATAATAGGCCTGATGATATTCCAGTTCTTTCATGTCTTCCGGAACCTGATCGATATTAGCTCTGAGTTCCTGAAAACAGATGATGTCCGGTGCAGACTTTTCAATCCATTCCATCAAGCCTTTACGATGTGCTGCCCTGACCCCGTTAATATTATACGAACTGATTTTGAGCATTATGCCCCTTTCAGAATCGCGTATTTACGCTTTCCAACTTTAAGAACTTTTTCGTCCCCGGAATCTAACGAGAGCTCAAGCCCGATATCACTTACTTTCTCATCATCGATGCTTACTCCACCCTGCTTGATAAGACGCTTAGTTTCCCCATTGCTTTGAGAGAAACTGAGCTCGGAAATAATATCTAATAACCGGGTCGCTTCCCCAGCTTTCAATTCAAACTCAGGAGCATCATCAGGAACTTGTTTGTTGATGATGGTTTGCTCAAAATGTTCTCTCGCTGCTTTTGCGCCTTCCTCTCCGTGATAGAGTTTAGTAATCGCAAATGCTAAATCATGCTTCGCGTTTCTCGGATCATTTTCTACTTTTTCTTTAATCGCAGAAAGCTCTTCGGTTGGAACATCAGTCACTAACTCGAAGTATGTGTAAATCAAGTCATCGGGAATGGATAACGATTTGCCGTACATATCATTAGCCGCTTCATCAATTCCAATATAGTTGTCGTACGACTTCGACATTTTTGCTGATCCATCAGTACCTACAAGCAACGGCATCATCAGGCAAACCTGTGGTTCAATGTCACTGTCTTTTTGAAGTTGACGACCAACAAGTAAATTAAATTTCTGATCTGTTCCTCCAAGCTCCACATCATTTTCCAGATGAACAGAATCCTGTCCCTGAGCTAATGGATACAAAAACTCGTGCAATGAAATCGGCTCATTATTATTGAATCGTTTCGAAAAATCATCCCGCTCAATCATTCGTGCCACGGTTGTTTTTGATGTCAATCGAATCACATCAATAAAACTCATAGAACCCAACCAGTCATGGTTGTTTACAATACTTAATCGGGAGGTATCCAGAATTTTCTGCGCCTGATCGATATACGACTGAGCATTTTCCTGAACTTCTTCTGCAGTAAGTGGCGGTCTGGTTGTATTCTGACCGGTTGGATCTCCAATCATTGCCGTAAAACCTCCGATTATCAGAATAGCTTCATGCCCCAAATCCTGAAATTGCCTCATTTTTCTCAGTACCACTGAGTGACCTAAATGCAGATCGGGACGAGTCGGGTCAACTCCGAGCTTAATTTTTAGCGGTTTAATCTCTTTCGCTGATTTTTTGAGCTTTTCTTTAAGCTCTTCAAGAGGAACAATTTCCGTCGTTCCTCTTTGTATAATTTCCAGTTGTTCTTCTACAGGAAGAAATGCCATCTAATTATCGTTTTGGTCTATCGTTTCGTTCAAAAAAGGTAAGTTATTCACCGGGTTATATTTGCTCAGGTTTTCCTGAATGGTTTCCGTATAACCTTCCGCGCCGGGATAAATAAAAGCAACTGCTTCATATGTCCACGGACCTAAATATATGATGTACGGATAAAGTAAAGAATTGTCCCTTACTTCTTCCTTAGGAATATTAAATCCTGCCAAAAGAAGAAGAATTGTACTTACAATCATCCCACTTTTCAGTATTCCGAAAAGTGCGCCTAAAACCCGGTTTACTGCGCTTAGTTTTACTGCCTTCAATAATTCTTTTGTGAGATAAGCAATCAGCGCTACAACGCTAAGTGTGCCTATAAAAAGAAGTGCTGCGGAAAGAAATGGAATGTAGGATGCTGCTTCATCTTCAAAGAATGGCTGGATGATTACGCTGAGAGCATCCATATATTTAAAGGTGAGAAATACCGCAAGAATAATTCCTGCAATATTCAGGACCTCTTTCACAATTCCATTTACTGCACCTTTATATGCAAAGTACAATAATGGAATGGCTATGATGAGGTCCAGAATTTCCATCAGCCGGCAAGCTCTTCTTTAACGATTTTACTCACTAAAGAACCATCTGCTTTTCCTTTCAACTGACCCATTATTGGTCCCATCACCTTACCCATATCCTGAGGTCCGGAAGCACCCATTGCTGTTATTTTTTCCTTAACAACCTTCCGGACTTCATCCTCGCTCATCATTTCAGGCAGGTAGGCCTCGATGATTTCCAGCTCCATTTCTTCATTGGCTACCAGATCTTCCCGGCCTCCATCTGTAAACTGTGTAATAGATTCTTTTCTTTGCTTAGCTGCTTTTGTGAGCACTTGTAATGCCTGCTCATCTGAAAGTTCCGCTTCTCCACCCTGTCTTTCAGCAATTTCTTTTTCCATCAGCTTAGCCTTCAAAGACCTAAGCACCCGCAACCTGTCCTGATCTTTAGCTTTCATAGCAACTTTCAGGTCTGAAAAAATCTGTTCTTTGATACTCATATTCTATATTCCTTTGATGGTGAAATTAAGCAAAAAAAAAGGTTACACAATTAGCTTGTATAACCTTTTAAATTCGTTTTGTTACGTTATCAAGCTTTATTCTTCTGAATAAATTCTTTCACGTTGTCCTGCTCAACCATTGCTTCACGATAAGAATACTTACCACTCTCATTTTTAGTTGAGATAATAACTTTAGCCATTCTTTTGGCTGCCATTTTTGCCTGAAGTGCATCTGCACCAAATACTTGTTTCTTAGCCATGGTTCAACCTTATTTAATTTCTTTGTGAACGGTATGCTTGCGAAGAACAGGATTATACTTCTTCAGCTCCATACGATCAGTTTGTGTACGTCGGTTTTTGGTAGTTACATACCGGGAAGAGCCTGGCTTCTCGGTACACTCCAAAATTACCTGAACTCTGTTACCTTTTGCCATTGTTCTATACTTGTTTTAAAAGTGTTCCTTTGCGACGCGCATCTTTAAGCACTTCAGTGATCCCTTTCTTATTGATCGTTCTGAGTGTTTTTGCAGATACTTTTAGAGTAATCCACTTATCTTCTTCAGGGATGTAAAAGCGTCTTTTTTGCAAATTCAAATGAAAGCGGTGCTTCGTCTTATTATTAGACTTCGAAGAACGGTAACCGTTCATCGCCTTCTTTCCAGAAATATCGTCTCTTCGCGACATTGTTTTTGGGTTATTTCGTTTTTGAGATAGACATCAAAGATAGGGGTATAATTCTCAAAACTCAACGATTTTGATATCAAAAAAACAGAAATTTTTAGTTATCCACGGATTTAAGAGTTTTCCACATTAGAAAGCGCTGTTTTTGGCTGTCAAATTTCCCCCAAAAACCCACATCTCTATTTTTTTTAATATCGACCCTGCCTTTTTTTGTTTTTGACCTCAATAGCCCTATTTTCCGACGTTAAAAAACTCATCTAAACAAGCTATCACCCTAATTTATGGCTAAAAAACAAGGTTCCGACTACAAGGCTTCAAATATACAGGTTTTAGAAGGTCTTGAGGCGGTTAGAAAACGCCCTGCGATGTACATTGGAGACACCGGGCAGAGAGGACTTCACCACTTAATTAATGAGGTGGTAGATAACTCTATCGATGAAGCCCTCGCCGGACATTGCGATCACATAATTGTACAGATTAATAAAGACGGTTCTTTAACCGTTGAGGATAACGGTCGTGGTATCCCCGTTGATGTTCATGAAAAACTAGGAATTCCTGCAGTAGAGGTTGTACTAACAAAACTTCATGCCGGTGGTAAGTTTGATAAAGACACGTATAAAGTCTCCGGAGGATTGCACGGTGTGGGTGTTAGTTGTGTGAATGCACTATCTACATTATTCCAGGCAGAAATTCACCGTGATGGAAAAATCCATAAGATGGAATTCGAAAAGGGAATAACTACTACTCCTTTGAGTGTTACCGGAAAGAGTGATAAAACCGGAACATTTATCACTTTTCTTCCCGACCCAAGCATCTTTACTCAAACAGTTGAATTTAAGTTCAATATCATTGCTGAAAGAATGAGGGAGTTAGCCTTCCTTAATCCGGAAGTTACTATTGAACTCATCGATGAGCGGGAAGAAGATGAAGAATTAGGCAAAGAAGTTTACCATTATGAAGGTGGAGTTCGGGATTTCGTTCAGTATCTGGATGAAGCCCGCGACACTTCAATGCCTTCACCTATATATATACAAGGAGAAGTTGAAGGCGTTCCGGTTGAACTTGCTATGCAATACAATAGCTCTTATGCTGAAAATGTTCATTCTTATGTGAATAACATTAACACCCGGGAAGGAGGAACTCATGTTTCCGGTTTTAGAAGAGCATTAACCAGATCCCTTAAAAGTTATGCAGACAAAAATAACATTATAAAATCGAATAGTAAGATTTCGATATCAGGGGAAGATTTCAGGGAAGGTTTAACGGCTGTGCTTTCTGTAAAAGTTGGTGAGCCTCAGTTTGAAGGTCAAACTAAAACCAAACTTGGTAATTCAGAGGTACAAAGTGCGGTTGAAGTTACCGTATATGATCAGCTGAATGAGTATCTGGAGCAAAATCCTAAAATTGCTAAGAAAGTAATTGAGAAAGTTGTTCTCGCTGCTGAAGCCCGGGAAGCAGCCCGAAAGGCGCGTCAACTTGTTCAACGTAAAAGCGTGATGAGTGGTGGCGGACTTCCTGGTAAGCTGGCCGATTGCTCGATCAAAGATCCTGAACATTGTGAAATCTACTTAGTGGAGGGTGACTCTGCGGGCGGTTCTGCAAAAATGGGCCGAAACCGAAGCTTTCAGGCGATATTACCCCTTCGTGGTAAAATCCTGAATGTTGAAAAAGCGAAGATCAACAAGATTCTGGAAAACAAAGAGATTCAGGCTATGATCACAGCTTTTGGATCCGGAATCGGACATAGTGAAGAAGAGTTTGAGTTGGAAAAGCTCCGGTATCATAAAATTATCATCATGACTGATGCCGATATTGATGGTTCTCATATTCGAACCCTACTACTTACTTTTTTCTACCGGTATATGAGGCCGCTTCTTGAAATGGGTTACGTATATATTGCAACGCCTCCTTTATATCGAATTACTGCTGGTAAGAATTTAGAATATGCGTGGGATGATGATACCCGCGATAAGCTTGTCAAAGAGTTTAAAAAAGGAAAGCGCAAATTCGATGTTTCCAGATATAAGGGACTTGGGGAGATGAACCCCGAGCAGCTATGGGAAACTACTATGGATCCGGAAACCAGAACACTTCAACAAGTTTCTATCGAGAGCGCTGCTGGTGCCGATAAAATGTTTTCTACACTTATGGGAGACGACGTTGCTCCTAGACGGGAATTTATTGAACGGAATGCCAAGTACGCAAAACTCGATATTTAACAGACATCTACAAGGATTTAGAGACTTAATTTATGGCTAGAGAAAAGATTATACCAATAACCATTGAAGACGAAATGCAATCATCGTACATCGATTATTCGATGTCGGTTATCGTTTCCCGCGCCCTTCCTGATGTTCGCGATGGACTTAAACCAGTACACCGGCGTGCATTATATGGTATGAGTGAACTGGGAATGCTTCACAACAGGGGGTATAAGAAAAGTGCCCGTATTGTTGGTGAGGTTTTGGGTAAGTATCACCCTCACGGTGATTCAGCAGTTTACGATACTATCGTACGTATGGTGCAAACCTTTTCATTAAGATATCCTCTGGTTGATGGCCAGGGTAACTTTGGTTCTGTCGATGGAGATTCTGCTGCAGCAATGCGTTATACCGAGGTTCGGATGGACCGGATAGCGGAAGAATTATTGACTGATATCAATAAAGAAACGGTAGACTACCAGCCTAACTTTGATGACACTCTTGAGGAACCAACCGTTCTTCCAGGGGCACTTCCAAACCTGTTGGTTAATGGATCCTCCGGGATTGCAGTGGGTATGGCGACCAACATGGCGCCTCATAACCTTACTGAAGTTATTGATGGTATCAATGCTTATATCGAAAACAACGATATCGAGATTAAAGAGTTAATGAAAATAATTACTGCCCCTGATTTCCCTACTGGCGGTATTATTTATGGCTATGAAGGCGTTAAAGACGCTTATGAAACCGGCCGGGGAAAAGTTGTTCTTCGTGCAAGAGCTAATACAGAGGAATTACGCGGTGGAAGAGAACAGATTGTAATTACCGAGATTCCATATCAGGTTAATAAAAGCACTTTGATCCAAAAGATTGCTGAACTCGTCAACCACGAAAAAATCACAGAGATTTCTGAAGTTCGTGATGAATCCGACAGAGAAGGAATGCGGGTTGTTATTATTCTTAAGCGATCTGCAAATGCAGGGGTAGTACTTAATCAACTGTACAAATACACTCAAATGCAGACCACTTTTGGTGTTATCAACCTAGCTCTTGTTCAGGGACGTCCGAAAGTGATGAATCTCAAGGAGCTGATCTACCATTACGTAGAGCACAGAATTGATATCATTATTCGGAGGACCATTTATGATCTTGAGGCCGCTGAAGCTCGTGCCCATATTTTAGAAGGATTAAAAATTGCGCTAGACAACCTTGATGAAGTTATCAAGACAATACGTGCATCAAAAAATCCACAGGAAGCAAATGTACAGCTTCGCAAAAAGTTTGCCTTAACGGATATTCAGGCTAAGGCAATTCTTGAAATGCGTCTTCAGAAGCTTACCGGCTTGGAGCGTGATAAAATTGATTCAGAGTATAGTGAGATAGTGGACAAAATTGCCGCTTTCAAATTGATTCTTTCTGATCGAAGCCGCCAGACACAAATCATTCAGGAAGAGCTCGAAGACCTGAAAGCCCGGTATGGTGATGAGCGTAGAACCCAAATTGTATATTCAGCAGAAGACTTCAATGTTGAAGACATGATTGCTGATGAGGATGTTGTGGTTACGATTTCAAACAAAGGCTTCATTAAACGAATGCCAGTTAGTGGTTATCGCAGACAACGTCGTGGCGGTAAAGGAATGAAAGGGACTACCACTCGTGATGAGGAATATGTAGAACATTTATTCGTAGCCACCAACCATAACTATATTCTTTTCTTTACTGAGAAGGGACAATGTTATTGGTTAAAAGTATATGAGATTCCTGAAGGGGGTCGACTCTCAAGGGGCCGGGCAATTGTGAATCTTATCGAAATAGATAAGGATGATCCAATTAAAGCATTTGTTCCCGTCAAAACGCTGGATGATGAAGAGTATGTAAAAAACCATTCTATCATAATGTGTACTCGCGAAGGTCAGATTAAAAAGACTTCGCTTGAAGCATACAGCAGACCTCGTCGTGATGGAATAATAGCTATTAATATTAAAGATAATGATAGCTTATTGGGTGCTGAGCTTACAGATGGTGATTGCAACATCATTCTCGCAAACAAAAATGGTCGCGCTATTCGCTTCCACGAATCCGATGCTCGCGAAATGGGAAGAAACACTTCCGGTGTTCGGGGTATGACGATTGGCAAGGATGATGAAATCGTTGACATGGTTGTTATCAAAAATACTCATGAGGCTACGGTTCTTGCCATTTCTGAAAATGGATATGGTAAACGATCGCTAGTTGATGATTACAGAGAACAATCCCGAGGTGGTAAAGGCGTAATCACTTTAAAGGTTACACCAAAAACAGGAAACCTGATTGCACTCAAAGAAGTTACCGATGCCGATGATCTCATGATCATTACAGAGCGAGGTAAAGTAATCAGAATGAGCTGTGGCGGAATTCGCACCATGGGACGAAACACTCAGGGTGTTAGAATTATGAGACTTGATTCCGACGGAGCAATCGCAGCTGTTACCCGTGTTGTTAATGAAGATGAAGACGCTGAAGAAGAGTCATAGTCTTTTAGCAAAAACGATTATTAAAAACCTGCTCAAAAATTTGGGCAGGTTTTTTTATTGCTTCAACATTTTTTCAAGAAGAACTTTTCTTTTCTCTTTCAAACTCTCCGGCTCTTGAATTTCGATCGCATTTCCAAATTGTAACAGCCATTCATTCAGAAAGTCCAAATTATCGAAATAGAAGCTCACCTGAATTTTTTTAGCTTTTTTATCCGATATCTTAAAAATTTTAGCCGGTAAATTTGCCCTGATTCGCTTTAAAAAACTTTTTTCGATTAACACCTTTATCAAAAGCGATCGCTCGTTATTTCTAAAAATTAACCCCTCTATATCGATTTCTTTTTCTTCTCTTATTTTTTCGTCCAAAATCTCGATTTTCTCCATTTGATCGAGTATAAAATTTCGAGCCTCTCCTCTGATGTGAGATTTACCAATCATATTCCAGTGATCTTCATAAAATACCAAAATATAAGGGTCAACTTTTCGAACTGATTTTTCCCCTGACTTTGTAGTGTAAGAAAACTGAACCCGATTCTTTTGAGCTATGGCGCTACTCAGTAAATACCAGTCCCCTCCCTCTTTCTTTTCCCCACCAAACTTAAGATATGGATCAACAATAGTTTTGGATTCCAAAGAAGTCATTAATTCTTTTAGGTCTTCAGGCAACACATTTTTAATCTTAAGCTCTACTCCCTGAGCATCCTCTACTAACTGCCTGTCTACCTGTGACTTAACGAAATTTAGACCTACCATAATTGTGGCTAATTCCTTTGAGGTAAACATCAATGGGGGAACCTTGTAGCCTGGCATCACTCCATATCCGGCGTATTTATCCCAGGTCACAGGTACATTTATTTCCTGTAAAGAATTGAAATCCCTGAAGATAGTCCTCCTGCTTACCCCAAATTTATCTGCAATTTCCTCAACCGTTAGCTTCTTTCCCGGCTGTTGGAGAAGGAGCATTAGTTTTAGTCTACGTTCTGAACTATTCATCTATCGTTTTTTTATTTCCACGATTGATTTTCCTTTATAAAACTCAGATTCCAAAACTTTATCAAGGGCAGTGATTTTAACTTCTAAAGGCTTATCGACTTTGCTTAATTCATCCTCCACTTCGTGCTGCCCCTTTAGAAATATAATTTCTTTCCACTCCTTTTCACCTAAATAATCTAAAAGTTCATATATCTTAAAGGCATGCTTGGTAACAATCAGAGACTTATTTAGCTCTATCTCTGAGATTGATACTGCTTTTGTAAGTACATTTTTGAGCCTAAGTTTTCCAACCATTTGTTTTGCGGCCATCATTTTTTTAGACACAATATCATTTAAGACAACATTCTTTTCCGGGTAACAAATCGCCAATGGAATTCCAGGAAGACCGCCACCAGAACCTGCGTCTATAATTTCCTGATTATGCTGAAAGCATTCCATAGTTGAAATCAACAAAGAGTGTTTAACATGCTCAAATAATGTTTCATGTGAAACATCCCTGCTAACGAGATTAATTCTACTGTTCCACCATAATAGTAGCTCAGTGTATTCTTCTAGCTTTATAAAATGGCGGTCAAGAAGATTGTTGAGCAGGGAAAGATCTTCTTTTAGGATCTCGCTATATTCGATAGAGTGTTTCACATGAAACATTATCGTTTAAGATAAACCATAAGAACGGCCAGATCACTGGCAGACACTCCGCTTATTCTTCCTGCCTGCCCTATCGTTTCCGGTTTAATCTTGGAAAGCTTCTGATATCCTTCTGTAGAAAGGCTTTTGATTTTGGAGTAATCAAGCTGTTCTGGGATGACGGTATTTTCTTTTTTACTAAGCTCCTCTACCATCTCGAATTCTTTTTCTATGTATCCAGAGTACTTGATCTGGATTTCGACCTCTTCAGTCACAAAATCATTGGTAGTGATTTCATTAGCCTTTGCTAACAACTCCTCATCACTTTCAAGCATGTCGGAGATAGAAATCTGAGGCCTAGAAAGTACGGTAAATGCTTTGACGGGCTGAGAAAGCTTAGATGTACCTCTTTCTTCCAACATGGGATCCATTTGTTCAGGGCGAACTGTTTGATTCAAAAACAGATCATGTAGTTGATCTATTTCGTTCTTCTTTTTTAGAAGGTTTTGGTATCGTTCTTCCGAAGCTAAACCAATTTTATAACCTAGTTCTGTAAGCCTTAAGTCGGCGTTATCCTGACGAAGAAGTATTCTGTGTTCTGCCCTTGAGGTAAACATCCGGTAGGGTTCTTCAGTACCTTTATTAATTAAGTCGTCAATCAGGACTCCGATGTATGCTTCCGAACGTTTTAGTATAAAAGGTTCCTTTTCTAAAACTTTCAGTCCCGCGTTAATTCCTGCCATCAATCCCTGACAAGCGGCCTCTTCGTATCCGGTAGTTCCATTAATCTGACCGGCAAAGAACAAGCCATCTACACTCTTTGTCTCGAGTGTTCTTTTAATTTGATGGGGCGGGAAATAATCGTACTCAATGGCGTAACCGGGACGAATCATTACAACCTCTTCGAAGCCTGGAATTGTTTTAAGAGCTTCGTACTGCGTTTCTTCTGGTAGCGATGTAGAAAAACCATTCAAATACATCTCATAGGTATTCCATCCCTCGGGTTCCAAAAACAACTGATGCCTGTCTTTATCGGCGAACCGGTTGATCTTATCCTCTATGCTAGGGCAATACCTTGGCCCTATAGATTTAATTCTGCCATTAAACATTGGGCTACGATCAAAGCCGGTTTTTAAGACCTCATGAACTTCATCGTTTGTGTATCCAATCCAACAAGTTAATTGTTTATCTACCTTTGGTAATTCTTCCGGGTTAGTCAGAAATGAAAAAGGTGTAGGCTTTTCATCACCATACTGAATCTCCAGTTTTGAGTAATCAATCGAGCGCCCGTCTACTCTTGGAGGTGTACCCGTTTTTAATCTTCCGATTTCAAAACCAAGCTTTTCAAGTGCGGCAGAAATTCCGATAGAAGCGCGCTCCCCCGAACGACCACCTCCATACTGGCTTTCTCCAATATGAATTAAACCATTTAAGAACGTACCGCTGGTAAGAACAACTGCCTTAGCATAAAACCTTTGACCGGTTTGAGTAACAACGCCCGTTACCCTATTTCCATCCTCTGAAATAAGATCTACAACATTATCCTGGCGAAAAGTAAGATTTTCTTTTCCCTCCAGGTGCTCCCTCATTCTTTGAGCATAGAGCATACGATCACTTTGACATCGAGGGCTCCACATTGCCGGACCCTTACTGCGATTGAGCATCCTGAATTGTACACCAGACTCATCACTCACAATTCCTGAGAGCCCGCCAAGTGCGTCAATCTCTCTTACTAATTGCCCTTTAGCTACACCGCCCATTGCTGGGTTGCAGGACATCTTTGCAATGGCTTCAAGGTTCATTGTTATCAGGAGCGTCTTGGCTCCAAGTTGTGCAGAAGCTCCAGCGGCTTCGCTACCTGCGTGGCCCGCGCCAACAACGATTACATCATATGTCGGATAAATAGACGGCATTAATACTTGTTTATTATTGTCTTACGGATATTATTGGGTTTAAAAAGTTCTCCGAAAGATATAAAAAGAAAAAGCCTTGAACTACTAATGTAACCCAAGGCTTAATTTGCGATCCGGAAGGGACTCGAACCCTCGACCTCCTGCGTGACAGGCAGGCGTTCTAACCAACTGAACTACCGGACCTTTTTGAGAGCCCTAAATATACACAGGTATTCCAAAGGAAGTCAACACCTGTATCTATAAAGAATTAATTATTTTTAAAGCAGCGATTTAATCGCAGAAGTTAACTCTTTACTCTCGGGTTCAACCTTGCTTCTGAAGCGCCGGGTTAAATTCCCTTCTTTATCAATCAGAAACTTTTCGAAGTTCCAGTTAATCTCTCCTTCAAAGTCCTCATTAGGCAAAGAAGTCAAATAACTAAATAAAGGGTCCTGATCTTCTCCTTTTACAGAAACTTTAGAACTCATCGGAAAGGTAACACCGTAATTAAGTGTACAGAATTGTTTTATGTCCTCTTCTGTTCCGGGCTCCTGACCATTAAAATTATTGGCAGGAAAACCTAAAATGACAAGTCCTTCATCTTTATACTCTTCATAAATATTTTGTAGCCCTTCATATTGAGGGGTGTATCCACATTTCGAAGCGACATTAACAATAAGAATCACTTTGCCCTTATATTTTTCGAGGCTCATTTCATTGCCATCTATATCAGTGACAGGGAACTCATAAATTGATTCGTTAACTGTATTATTAAAGACGGTCATAAGTGCGGATAAAAAGACTGTAAGTATTATCTTCATAACATAAAGTTTAAAATTTGCGTTATCCTCAGAACTTATATTACGTACTAATTCATTCCTTATGAAAAAAAATTCGTCGCTTCTTCTTTTTTTTGTTGGCCTGCTTTTTATTTCTGATTACTCGTTCGCTCAAATGTTTTCTGTAGGGGAGTCGAGCTGGAGACCTCAAGCCTCAAGTTCTTATATCAGGGCCGGTGTTGGTCCCGCTATGTTTGTTTATACAGGTGATCCAAGTTTTAACCCAAATGCATCCGCTCCCGAGTTTGACAATTTAGCGCTTAAAGTTACTTTAGAAAGCCCCAATATTGTGCTTGCATTTACTTTAGCAAATAATCTTACTGGCCTGAAAACCAATTCTCTTTTCGATGTGGAATTTACGCTTTCAAATAAGTTTACTTTTGTTCGCGGAAAATCTGTTCAGTTAGGTGTTCCCTTTCAACTTTACACTTCTCTGATAAGTGTCGTAAATGAGCGCCAGTTTGAAAATTTCAATCAATATAATTTTGCGGTGGGTTCCGGAGCGTTTTTGAACTTACGTATTTCCGATCGAATTACTTTTGGTAACGAATTTAATCCAGGATATGGATTTAGTAGTTCCAGTGGCGGTTTTTTTGGTGGTGTAATGTTTTATATGAGGGGGACAAGTCGGTTAAACTTCATAAACTTATTATGGGGCCGCTCTTTAAGCATCGGGTATGATTTTAATTATCGCTCTTTTGATATTGAGGATGAGATATACGATTTTGATTTTACTTCCCATTTAATCACGCTAGGAATTTCTTTGTGAAGCCAGACAAATTATTACTCGAACTTGAACAACTACTTGAGCAAAGCGGCTATCGCTTAAGAAAAGAGCGGGGAGCCTTCCGGGGAGCTGATTGCATCATAGAGGGTGATAAACTTGTCTTAGTTAATAAAAATAAACCTGTTGAGTCTCAATTAGGTACGATTGCCCGGGTTCTTGGACAAATTGATTTGAACGGAGTGTATGTAAAGCCGATAGTTCGAAAAGAACTGGATAAACTTTGGGATCGTCTTGAGGTTACTCCGGAATCAGCATCTGATTTGGAGTTAGAGTAAATGAAGGTAACGTTTCTTGGTACCGGCACATCTATGGGGGTTCCAGTAGCAGGAGGATTTAAACGTGAGGATTTAGCTCACGATCCGCGCAATGAACGGACTCGTTGTTCCGCCTGGGTTCAAACAGATAAAACTTCTCTTATAATTGATGTTGGTCCTGAGTTCAGGATTCAAAGTATCCGCTCCGACATCAAAAAAATCGATTATGTTCTGATTTCTCATGAACACATGGATCATATTGGCGGCCTCGATGATCTTAGAATGTATAATTACGTTTCGAAAGGGCCCATTCCGGTTTATAGTACAGATAGCGCCATTAAATCTATACAAAAAAGATTCGACTACATGTTCGGAGAAAACAAATATCCGGGATCCACTTCTCTGGATCTGGAGGTGATCGAATCTACCGTAACTCTCAATGATTTAGAAATCACACCCCTTCCTGTATACCATGGAGAGTTGAAAATCTTTGGTTTCCGTATTAACGACTTTTCGTATTTAACAGATGTGAAAACAATTCCGGATTCAACAAAAAAATTAATTCGCGGAAGTAAAGTTGTTGTATTAAGTGCTTTGAGATGGGAACCTGATCACCCAACTCATCTTACAATTCCTCAAGCAGTAGAATTAATTGAAGAGCTAAATATTCCTGAAGCATATCTCATCCACATGAACAGTTACGTTGATCATCAGGATACAAACGACCGGCTTCCGTCAAATATTCGTCTTGCCTACGATATGCAGACTATCGAAATAGATTAAAGGAATTTCTTGTAGTCCGGGCTTGCCTTAAGTTGCTCAACTATTTGCTTGACCCCCTGAGCTTTATCAAGGTTACAAACAAGAATCGCAGTCTCTGTTTCAACCACAGCAACATTTTCCATTCCAACAAGAGAGATCATCTTCTCGCTTGAAGAAAGTACCAGATTTCCTTCTGATTCAGCAAATGTAGCATTTAATGTCTGTACCGAATTCCCCTGCTTATTCTTTTCGGCCAGATCATAAACGGCTGTCCAGCTTCCAACATCATTCCAGCCAAACTCGCCCGGTACCACAAATACTGATCCCGCTTTTTCCATAATTCCATAATCAATAGAAATAGACTCACAGGCATGGTAGAAGTCGTTTATGGCTGCTTCATGAGTGGATTCATAAAGTTCGGGGGATGCTGCCTTCACTTCATCGAACATATCAGGAAGATGTTTTTGAATTTCTCCAAGAACCGTAGATGCCTTCCAGATAAACATCCCGCTGTTCCAAAAATAGTCTCCGGATTCAACGAATTTTTGTGCTGTAATCTCATCCGGTTTTTCAGTAAACGCTTTTACAGGATGAACAGCGTTTCCCTCAAAAGAATCTGCACCAGAACTATCTGCATGGATATATCCAAAACCTGTTTCCGGTCGGCTTGGATTAATACCAATAGTTACAAGGTGTTCGCCTGACTCTGCTTTGGCAATAGCACTTTTTAAAATTTTATTAAACCCTTCAGGATCGGTAATGTGATGGTCTGCAGGTAAAACGACCATAACAGCATCAGGATCTTTTTTGTGTAGCAATTCAGCAGCAATAGCAACACATGGTGCTGTGTTTTTGGCCACTGGTTCTCCAACAATATTCTCTTCAGGCACTTTAGGTAGTTGCTCTTTCACAATCGAAACATAACTATCGTTAGTAACCACCATTATTCTTTCTTGTGGGATTACCTCTTCAATACGTTTAGCCGTGTTTTGAATCATTGTGCCTTCTCCAAACAGATTCAGAAACTGCTTAGGTAATGACTTTATGCTTTTAGGCCAAAACCTCGTGCCGGAACCTCCGGCCATTATCACTGCGTATACCATCTAATTATCTATTATTTTTATTCAGGGCGCTAAAGATACCTATTTGTGAATTAACTCTCTTGTGGATTCGGGATATTTACTCTGGTTAAAGAAATGCTGAATACTGAGCCTTTATTTGGCTCGCTTTTAATTTTTAGTTGCTCTCCATGGGCCTCAATAATATGCTTTACAATTGCTAGACCGAGACCTGTTCCTCCTCTCTCTCTGGATCGGGATTTGTCTACCCTGAAAAATCTTTCTGTTACCCGGGGAAGGTCTGCTTCATCAATTCCCATTCCCGTATCTGAAATAGATAGATTTAATTTACCCGGTTGTTTTTCTGAGTTTCTAACAAGGATCTCAACTTTTCCTCCCTGAACATTATATTTAATACCGTTCTCAATAAGATTGATCAGAACTTGCTTAAGCTGATTCTTGTCGGCTCGAATCTGAATATTTCTATCGAATGGGTGTATGATCAGCTGTATGTTTTCTTTTTCGGCTTTATAATTAAGGCTCTCTGCTGTTTCGTGGACAATATCGTGTAGATATAAATTCTCAATCTCTGATTTTAACTCTCCGGTTTCAAGCTTAGAAATTTCCATTAAATCTTTTGTCAGATAAGTGAGCCGATTAACATTTCTCATGGCTTTTTGAAGAAATGAACGGTTTACTTCTTCGTCTTCAAGAGCACCATTTAATAGCGTTTCTATAAACCCCTGAATAGCAAAAATGGGGGTTTTTAATTCATGGGAAATATCCCCAATAAACTCTTTTCTATAATTCTCAATTCGGTTAAGTCGCTGGATTTCTCTTTCCACGGTTCGGCTGGATTTAATAAGATGCTTAATAATGTAATCCAGCTCATCGTCATAAAGTGTACGAAGGTCTTCAATTTCTTCGAATCGCTTCTTTGAAATATTTTTTGATACCTGTTCCAGTACCTGAATTCGTCGAAACTGTAATCCAAAACTAACCAGATAAGTGGTAAGAAATACCCCTACTAAAATAGAGGCGGAGATAGTTAATGACTGATCAGATGGGGTTTCAAAATATAGCCACATCAACAGATAAGAAAATACTGCAGATATAATAGATGTATAAATTGCTAAACGAATCCCTAGCTTATAAACCCGGGAGTTTCTACGAGATCTACTCATTCCTTGAATCTATAACCCACTCCCTTTACGGTCTCAATATAATGGTCGCCAAGCTTTTCTCTGATTTTACGAACGTGAACATCTACCGTGCGATCAACAACATAGATGTTATCGCCCCAGACTTTATTAAGTAATGTTTGACGATCCAGCACTTTTCCTCTTCTGCTTGCAAGAAAAAATAAGAGCTCAAACTCTTTGCGTGGCAATTGAAATTCTTCTTCTCCCCGTGAAACGATGTAACGGTCTTTATCTATCTCAAGATCATGGACTTCCAGTTTATTAACTGATTCCTGAGTTTCATCAAAACGACGCATAACTGCTTTAATCCGGGAAATAAGCTTTGTGGTACTTATCGGTTTGGTGATATAATCGTCACCACCTTTGTTCAGCCCTTCAACTTCTGTTTTCTCATCACTTCTGGCAGTTAGAAAAATAATGGGGATACGCTTTAGGTCATCATCCTTGCGCATGATTTCAACCGCCTCTAGCCCATCCATTTTCGGCATCATAATATCAAGAAGTACCAGGTCGGGCTTGTTTTCTTTAGCAACTGCAATTCCTTGCTCCCCGTTTTCCGCCTTTAGGACCTGAAAACCCTCTTTCTTAAGGTTGTATTCAATCAGGTCTAGCAGGTCTTTTTCGTCGTCAACTACAAGAATGGTTTTTTTAGCCACGAGTACATGATTTTATATTAAGCTTTCAATTTTACAATGGTACTAATGTACGGCACCAATATAAAATGAAGAAATTGTTACCTAACGGTTCAATAAAGCGAGAGATTTACGAATCAATGCTGAAGTCTCAGTTTCCCCCGATTCATTCATCACTTTCATTACAGCTTGTTCCGCTTCCCTGGTTTTAAAGCCCAGTGCTTCGAGAGCCTGAATTGCTTCGTTCATTTCTCCTTTAGGAGCTCCATTTGCCTGAGTTGATGAACTTACACCGGCAAGTTCAGATAGTTTTTCTCTAAGCTCCAGAATAATTCGTTCTGCGGTTTTCTTACCAATACCCGGAACTCTTGAAAGTGCCGCGGCATCACTTTGAGTTATTGCAAAGATAAGATTTGCAGCAGGTAGTCCGCTTAAGATCGTCAGCCCCAGTTTTGGCCCAACTCCCTTTACAGTGATCAGCTTTTCAAACAATCCCTTTTCATCGGAAGTAAAAAAGCCAAATAACCGTTGATCGCTATCCGTGATGTGATGATAAATTAACAACTTTATTTCTGATCCCGCGGAAGCCAATTGATCCGCTGTCTGACTGGAAACCTCTACTTTATATCCTACCCCTTGTACATCAAGCAATACCGAATCTGGTTTCTTTTCTTCAATATGTCCTTTTAAAAATGCGATCATAATCCTTTCACTCTTTCCGGGTTTTCCGCCACAAAGCTTGACCAGTCTGACTTCTTATTATTTTGATGCGTTTTCCTTTTTGAGCCCGGAATTCCTTTACCATTCATCATATGGCACCAGGCTACCGCCAAAGCATCGGTGGCATCATTGGATAACTTTTCATCAGGTAATTGAACCATTTTCTTCAGCATAAAAGCAACTTGCTCTTTACTTGCATTTCCATTCCCCGTGATGGACTTCTTAACTACTTTAGGGTAATACTCAGCGGCTTCCAGTCCTGAGTTTTTGATTGCAAGTATTGCAGCTGCTTGCGCACGGCCTAGTTTAAGCATCGCTTGAGGGTCTACTCCATAAATCGGAGTTTCAACCGCGCACCTTGTTGGCTGTACGGATTTAATAATGGCCGATATTTTTTCGAATATAAATTGAAGACGGTCTGAATGTTCTTCGATATGAGCCATTTTCAATACATCACATCGGAGGGCTATAAGCTTGCCATTTTCCTCAGTAAGCACAGCATACCCGGTGTTTCGGGAACCTGGATCAATACCGAGGATAATGTCTGGCATTCAGTTACTTTTTATCTTTTAGGTACAATTCGGTCATATCATCGATGAGCTCCTGAGAAACTCCCGAAGTCACAAAACCACCATCATGATAAAGATTTTGCATAGTCACCTTTTTAGTAAGATCAGAGAAAAGGGTCACGCAATAATCTGCACATTCATCAGCAGTAGGATTGCCAAGAGGTGCAATTTTTTCTGCGAATACATACATCCCATCAAAGTCATCAATTCCTGACCCGGCTGATGTCCTGGTTGGCGCCTGAGAAACGGTGTTCACCCGAACGCCTTTTTTAAGAGCTAAGTTATACCCAAAGTTTCGGGCGATACTCTCTAGCAGAGCCTTGGCATCATTCATATCTGAATACTTTCTGAAAATACGTTGTGCGCCGATGTAAGAAAGGGCAACTACGCTCGCTTCATCGTTGAGTACGTCTTTTTCATCGGCAAACTTTAATACACGGTGTAATGATATTGCAGAAATATCCAGTGTTTTCTGATACCAGTTATAATTCAGTTCTTTGTAGTCTACTTCTTTACGGATATTAGGCGACATCCCAATCGCATGAAGAATGAAATCAATCCCACCAAACTTCTCTTTTACTTTGTCCATGAGCTCAGCCATTTCCTCATCGCTTGAAGCGTCACAAGGAATAATTTCAGCGTCGGTTTCTTCAGCTAACGCATTCAATGTACCAAGCCTTAATGCTATTGGAGCATTTGATAATACAAAATCAGCACCTTCGCGTTTACAGGCGAGTGCAATTCTCCAGGCAATACTGCGCTCATCCAGCGCCCCAAATATGATTCCCTTTTTTCCTTTTAGTAATCCGTAACCTTCTGACATGTCTTTAAATTTATTAGCTGTGATATTCGAGGCAAAATACTACCATTTCCGATAAAAACGGAATAGGAAAAATGTCTCTCTCCAAATAGTTCTTTCTATCTACGCATCTATACTAAGAGAATCAAAATAATTATCCACATTCCTGTTGATAAACCTTTCTTAAAGCCGTATTTTTATCGGCTCTGTAATTGGCGGAGAAAAATCCTGTTGTAACACTGTTACGATTCCATGTTTGATAATTTATCCTCAAATCTAGAAAAAGCTTTTCAGAACCTGAAAGGTGAAGCACGGATCACCGATGTAAACATCGCTGAAACGGTGCGAGAGATCCGTCGTGCTCTTCTTGATGCCGATGTTAATTTTGAGGTTGCCCGCCAGTTCACAGCCGATATTAAGGATAAGGTGCTTGGCTCCGACGTTCTCACCTCTGTTAATCCAGGTCAACAGTTCACAAAAATTGTGTACGATGAGCTGGTTGAAACTTTTGGTGGCGAAATGTCAGACATTGCCACTGCGCACACTCCTCCCACTGTTATTCTCATAGCTGGATTGCAAGGTTCCGGTAAAACCACTTTCTCAGGAAAGCTGGCCCGGTACCTCAAGCAGGAGCATAAACGGAACCCGCTTCTTGCTGCCGCCGATGTTTATCGCCCTGCTGCCGTTAATCAGCTAAAAACACTCGCAGAACAAATTGACGTGCCTGTGTATTCTATCGAACAACAAGATGCTGTTCGGGTTGCCAAGGAAGCCGTTTCGATGGCTAAAAGCTTAGCAATGGATACCGTTATCATTGATACGGCCGGTCGTTTGCATGTGGATGAAGAGATGATGAAAGAGGTTGCGGAAATTAAAAAAGCCGTTAACCCAGATGAGATTTTGTTTGTTGTTGATTCGATGACCGGACAGGACGCGGTTAACACAGCAAAAGATTTCAACGAGCGACTTAATTTTGATGGCGTAGTTTTAACCAAACTAGATGGTGACACCCGTGGTGGTGCCGCTCTCTCTATCAAAACTGTAGTTGACAAACCAATCAAATTTGTGAGTACCGGCGAAAAGCTGGATGCTCTTTCCCCTTTCTATCCTGACCGTATGGCTCAGCGTATTCTTGGGATGGGTGATGTGGTTTCCCTTGTTGAAAAAGCTCAAAAAGAATTTGACGAGAAAGAAGCTGAACGCCTTCAATCGCGTATCAGCTCAGACAAGTTTGATCTTGAGGACTTCCTCGCTCAAATACAAAAGATTAAAAAGATGGGAGATCTCGGAGATCTCGTATCTATGATCCCCGGCGCCAGCAAAGCTATAGAAAATGCAGATATCAATGATGACGCTTTTAAGCCCATCGAAGCAATTATCTATTCTATGACGCCGGAGGAGCGTCAGGACCCAAGCGTATTAAATGGCAGTCGACGACGACGCATTGCAAAAGGTTCTGGCACAACTGTTAAAGAGATTAATGATCTCATTAAACAGTTTGATCAGATGAAGAAAATGATGAAGACCATGTCCAAAATGGGAAAAATGGGCCGGGCTCTTCATGGATTAAAGAATCTGCCACTAGGCCGATAAAGAACTTAGATAACACAAAAACTCAACTGAGGAACATCATTGATTAAGATTAGACTACAACGTAAGGGACGTATTCGTCGTCCTATTTATCATATCGTAGTTGCTGATAGCCGTTCTCCACGTGATGGACGAATCATCGAGCAAGTAGGCCGATATGATGGCGTTACCGAAAAGAAAGAGACCATACTGAACGAAGATCGTATCATGTATTGGTTAGAAACAGGTGCACAGCCAACTGATTCTGTGCGTAAAATTCTTCGCCGTGAAGGACTACTTTACAAGCGTCACCTTATTATGTGGGGCAAAAGTGAAGAAGAAGTTGAAGCTGCATTAGCAGAATGGAAAGCTTACAGAGAATCTAAAGCTGAAACTGAAGTAACCCGCAAAGAGCAGGTACAGGCTTCTCTTGCTGCTGAAGAAAAAGCTATGAAAGAGCAAGTAGCTAAGAAAGCAGAGAAAGCTGCTGCTGAGCTTGCTGCTGAAGAGGCTGTAGCCGAGACAGAGGAAGAAACTACTGAAGCTGAAGCAACAACCGAAGAGGTAGCTGAAGAAGAGACTACTGAAGTTGAAGCCGCAACTGAAGAAGTGACTGAGGAAGAAGAAGCTACTGCAAAAGAGGGCGCCGAAGCTGTTGAAGAAAATGTAGCTGAAGCAACTGAAGAGCCTGCTACCGAAGAAGTGGTGGAAGAAGAAAGTGCTGAAGCTGAGGAAACAGAAGAAGAAGCTCCGGCCGAAGAAGAGGCCCCTGAAGAGGAAGAAGTAGCTGAGGAAACAACTGAAGAACCTGCAGAAGAAGCTAAAGCTGAAACAGAAGATACTTCTGCTCAGACTTCCGGCGACATGACCGCAAAAGAAGCTATCGATCACATCAACAATACTGACCTTGCAGAACTTGCTGGTTTTGTTACTGATGCTGAAGATCGAAAGACTGTTCTTGCTGCGTGGGAAAGCAAACAAGCTGAATAAATTAATCGGGCTCCTATGATTCAGGACGCCAATACATCACCATTTGTTCAGATCGGGCAGATTGTTCGATCTCAGGGACTTAAAGGAGAACTAAAAGTTGTTCTTGAAACTTCGTCTCCTGAAAATCTTGAGCAATTAACTATGGTGTATTTGCGGAATGAACGAGGAGACTTTTATCCCTGCCGTATTGCAAACCTTCGGGTTGAGGGTAAGGGAAACAAAATTTCGTTCTTTGTACAATTTGACCATATCGCTGATCGCACTTCCGCTGAAGCGTTAAGAAGCCGCGCACTTTTTGTTGATCAGGAAGTTGCCGAACAGCTTTTTAATGATGAACCAGAAAACGATACACTTTTTGATTACGAAGTTCTGAATAGTCAGAACGAACATATCGGGTTAGTTATCGACTCCATGGATAGTGGTGCACAAACAGTGCTGACGGTTGCCACAACTTCCGGCTCTTTACTGATTCCATTGGTAGATGAGTTTGTGGTTGAAGTAAACCATGAGATGCAAACTATTAGGTGTCAGAATCTGGAACTGCTGGAGGACCTGTAATGAGAATTGATATCATATCCGGAGTTCCGGCTTTACTGCATGGGCCTCTGAATCACAGTATTGTGAAGCGCGCGATCGATAAAAATCTGGTAGAAATTTATGTGCATGATCTTCGTGACTATACCGAAGACAAACACAAAAAAATAGATGACTACCCGTATGGCGGTGACCCAGGAATGGTGTTAACACCACAGCCTATTTTCAGCTGTATCGAACACCTTACCGGTCAACGCGAATACGATGAATTGATTTTTACCGCAGCCGATGGAGAAGTTTTTGACCAACCTGCAGCCAACGCGCTCTCGTTGAAGGAAAATATCCTGATTCTTTGCGGGCATTATAAAGGAGTAGATCAGCGAGTACGAGATGAGCTTATCACCAAAGAATATACGATTGGTGATTATGTGCTTTCGGGAGGAGAACTTCCTGCCATGGTAATTACTGATGCAATTGTGCGGTTATTACCCGGCGCGATTGGTGATGCCGGAAGTGCACTTAAAGATTCATTTCAGGATGGACTACTTGAAGCTCCGGTTTATACCCGGCCTGCAGAATTCAAGGGGTTAAAAGTTCCGGATGTTTTGCGATCCGGTGACCCCAAAAAAATTGATGCTTGGCAACAAGAGCAATCCATCAAACGGACAAAAGAACGAAGAAAAGATTTGTACGAAAATTATAAGAAAGAATATTAACATCCTTCCAAAAGAGGGATTTAACACACAGAAAAATGGACAAACTAAAATTAGTTGAACAAACTTTAGTAACGGACGATATCCCTGAGTTTACAGCAGGCGATACCGTAAACGTGCATTACCGCGTACGTGAAGGTGAAAAAGAAAGAATTCAGCAATACGAAGGCGTTGTGATCTCAGAACGAGGTAGCGGGCCGAACAAAACCTTCACTGTTCGTAAAATGAGCAGTAGTGTTGGTGTAGAGCGTATTTTCCCTTTAAACTCTCCATTCATTGCACAAATCGATGTAAAGAGACGTGGTAAAGTAAGACGTTCTAAATTGTTCTACCTTCGTGAGCTTCGTGGTAAAGCTGCTCGTATTCAAGAGCGTGAAAGCAAGAACCCAAAGAAATAAGCTCTTTGCTTTCTCCTGAATTAAGGAATTATTAAATATACCCCGGACCTGGAATTCACTCTTCAGGTTCCGGGTTTTCTATTTCTTTAAGTCAGGAAACCCTCACTTATCGAACTCGAAAATCTCTCAGCATGAACATCATTCTATTTGGACCTCCCGGCGCCGGGAAAGGAACTCAAGCCGAACTTTTGATTCAGGAATATTCTATTCCCCACCTTTCAACGGGAAATATATTCCGTGCAGCCATTAAAAATGAAACTCCTCTTGGCGTTAAAGTAAAAGCCATTCTTGATGCAGGCGAACTCGTTTCTGATCAAACGGTGGTTGATTTGGTTGCAGAAGAACTGAATGATGACAAGTACTCAAACGGCGCTGTATTTGATGGCTTCCCAAGAACGGTAGTTCAGGCAGAAGCTTTTGATACACTTCTTGCAGAAAAAGGGGAACAGGTAGATGCATTCATATCACTTGAAGTTCCTGAAGAAGAATTAATAAAACGAATTCTATCCAGGGGTCAGGGAAGAACCGACGATACAGAAGAGGGCATCAAAAATCGGCTAAGTGTTTATCACAACGAAACGGCCCCGGTTCTGGCCTATTATAAAGCTAAAGATCAGGTTAAAGAAATTGATGGTATTGGCACGATTGAAGAAATTTTTGAGCGCATTAAGGCTTCTTTAGAAAGGTAAAAGAACATAGACAATCGCCGCCAGTACCCCACCTAAAATTGGTCCAAAAACCGGAATCCAGGAATATCCCCAGTTGCTGTCTCCTTTTCCTTTGAGTGGAAGAAGTGCATGGGCAATTCTTGGCCCTAAATCCCGGGCTGGATTAATGGCATATCCTGTTGTTCCTCCCAATGAAATTCCAATTCCTAATACCAGTAGCCCGACAGGAAGCGCCTCAATAGAACCAAGCCCGACATCCGGAGCCGCAAGAAACAATACGGCAAAAACCAAAACGAAGGTTCCAAGCATCTCAGAATAGAAATTATTCCAGGTATCTTTGATTGCCGGACCAGTACTGAACACCCCTAGTTTTGCTCCTTCATCTTCCGTTGCCTCAAAATGATTTTTAAATTGGATCCAGATTAAAACAGCAGCTATTATAGCACCAACAAACTGAGCAATTATATAACCCGGGACCAGTGCCCATGAAAACTTTCCAGCTATAGCAAGCCCTATGGTAACTGCCGGATTGATATGCGCCCCGCTAATTTCTGCTGATACAAAAACAGCAACAAAAACCGCTATTCCCCACCCCCAGTTTATTAGCAACCAACCACCACCGGATCCATAGGTTTTCTTAAGGGACACATTGGCGTTTACACCCAATCCAAGGATCATTAACAAAAATGTCCCTAATACTTCGCCTAAATATGCTTCCATAGTTTACTTTTGCGAGGGCTACGTCGAAGACAAGCCCGTGGCAATCTCCAGTTTATTTTGCTCGAAAAGGAGATCACTTCGTCGGCAAGCTCCTCGCGAATGGTTATTGTTAAGTTATTCTTTGGTTTACTCCAAAATATAATTTCTGGCCAACGCCTCATATTCTTTCACTTCCTGTTGAACCCAAGCTTCATCGTATCCATATTCTGAGGCAATAAGTCTTCCAACTTCCGGGGCCATTTTCAATGATGCTTTTGCGTCTAGCAATAGTGCTCGGGTTCTGCGTGATAGAACATCTTCAATAGTAACCGCGAGTTCATTACGAACCGCCCAGATAACCTCACCTTTTAAATAAGGAAGATTTGGATGCAGGGGCTCATTCCATTCCGGGTTTTCATCCAGTAACTTTTTTAAGCCCACTTCATCAGAACCATAGACATGAAGATGGTTGTCCATATCCACATTTTTTAACCACCCATGAATTCGCAGATTTTCTGTTTTACAGGGTGTGTTTTCCAATCCCGCCACTAATTCTGCCTGATTGATCGTGTCCTCTGCCATCTTTCGGTAGGTCGTCCATTTCCCACCGGCAATGGTAACCAATCCCGATTCAGAAACCTGGAGGTGGTGGCTCCTTGAAATCTCTGAAGTAGATTTTGCGTCTTCAGGACGAACCAAAGGTCTCAACCCTGCAAAAACACTTTTTACATCGCTTCGAACAGGGTCTTTGCTTAGATATTGTTTAGCATGTCGGAGTATGAACTCGACTTCCTCTTCTAATGCTACCGGTTCAAGGTTAGGTTTATCAATAGGAGTATCGGTAGTGCCCACCAATGCCTTTCCATGCCATGGAACAGCGAATAAAACGCGTCCATCATCAGTATGGGGAACCATAATTGCCGCATTTCCCGGAAGAAACTCTTTATCCAAAACAATGTGCACTCCCTGTGCGCACTGAATGATATTCGAATGATCCGGATTATCCATCCCCAAAATTGAATCGGAGAAAATTCCCGTTGCGTTGACCACTACTCGTGCATTGATTTCCATAGAACTACCATCCATCATATCCTGAACGGCAACTCCGGTAATCAGTTCCGATCCATTTTTAATCAGATCAGTAACCTTCATATAGTTTACCGTCACAGCTCCATGATCTACCGCAGTTTGGGCCAGGTTGATCGCAAGGCGTGAGTCATCAAACTGACCGTCATAATATATAGTGCCCCCATTCAGCCCTTCCGGTTCCAGTGTTGGGATTTTTTTGAGAACCTCTTCTTTGGAAAGACTTTTAGACTTATTTATTCCCAGCTTACCAGCAAGAGCATCATATACTTTCATTCCAACCCCATAAAATGGGCCATTCCACCATTTATAGCTTGGTACAATAAAAGATTGATGACTTACTAAGTGAGGTGCATTTTGAATAAGTAAGCCTCTTTCTTTCAAAGCTTCTATCACCAGAGATACATCCCCTTGCTGCAAATACCGAACTCCACCATGAACCAGCTTTGTACTTCGACTGGAAGTCCCTTTTGCAAAATCGTGCATATCCAGAAGCAAGGTTTTATAACCTCTGGAAGCGGCATCCACCGCACAGCCTAAACCGGTAGCTCCTCCACCTATGATGAGCACATCCCAGTAATCGTTGTAATCTTTTATGGTTGATATGAATTCTGATCGTTTCATTTTTCACTCGGTTTTCTTTTATGAGTCCTTCTCAAGAAGGAGAACCCTTTAAGTTCTTTTCTTAAACCTCAAATCTACTATTCTATCCATCCTTTACTTTTCTCCACTGCTTTGTTCCATTTGTGAAGTAATTCTTTTGCCTCGTCTTCACCCATTTTGGGTTCAAAACGTTTGTCTTCTTTCCACTGTTCTTTGGTTTCATCAGTGTTTTTCCAGAAGCCGACTGCAAGTCCGGCTAAGTATGCGGCACCGAGCGCAGTGGTTTCTAAAATTTTAGGCCGAACCAACGGTATCTGTAAAATATCCGACTGAAACTGCATTAGGGTATCATTAACTGTAGCACCGCCGTCCACGCGAAGCTCCTTAATATCAATTCCAGAGTCGGCCCCCATGGCAGAAAGCACATCTTTCACCTGAAAGGCTATTCCTTCCAGGGCTGCCCGGGCAATGTGTCCGGCTGTCGTGCCCCGGGTTAATCCAAACATAGATCCTCTTGCACGCTGGTCCCAATGTGGGGCGCCCAACCCTGCGAACGCCGGAACCAAATAAACCCCTCCGTTATCTTTTTCGGTAAGAGCGAGCTTCTCTACATCTGATGAAGATTTGATAATTCCCAAGCCATCCCTGAGCCATTGAACTACAGCTCCGGCAATAAAAATAGAACCCTCAAGTGCATAGATGGTCTTGTCTTCATATCCGTAACCTATCGTAGTGAGAAGATTATTGTTGGATTCGATGGCTTCTTCTCCCGTATTGAACATGATAAATGAACCAGTTCCATACGTATTCTTCAACATTCCGGGTTGCAAACACATCTGTCCAAACATCGCGGCTTGTTGATCCCCTGCAATTCCTGCTATTGGGACTTCATGAGCAAAAATAGTCGTCTTGGTATGTGCATAAACTTCGCTTGATGATTTCACTTCGGGCAACATGCTTTCCGCGATTCCCATCAGGTCCAACAATTCTTTATCCCACTCACCTTCCCGGATATTGTAAAGCATTGTTCGGGAGGCGTTGGTAACGTCTGTTACATGTGTCTCTCCTTTCGTAAAGTTCCAGACCAACCAGGAATCAATCGTGCCGAATGCAAGCTTGCCCTGATTTGCTTTTTCTCTGGCTCCATCTACATTTTCCAGAATCCACTTTATCTTTGTGCCAGAGAAGTAACTGTCTATAATCAGACCTGTTTTCTCTTTTATTGTTGATGTCCAGCCTTCTTCCCGGAGTTGATCACAATAGTCTGAAGTTCTGCGATCCTGCCAAACGATGGCATTATAAATCGGCTCTCCGGTTTCCCGATCCCAAACTACCGTCGTTTCTCTTTGATTGGTGATTCCAATAGCGGCAATATTTTTCCCATCGGCCCCGCACGCTGAAATGGCCTCAGCTACCACGCCAGCTTGGGTTTTCCAGATTTCATTAGCGTCATGTTCTACCCAACCATCATTGGGAAAATGCTGTTTAAATTCTTTTTGGGCTACTGCCTGTATCTCTCCCGAATGATTGAACACAATCGCTCTTGAGCTGGTGGTTCCCTGGTCGATCGCCAGAATAAATCTCTTTTCCATATGGACTCCTTCTTTCTTTTACCTAATCAATATGTTTTAAAATGCTGGAAATTGAAAATTATGCTTTATGCTCCACAAGCTTTTTTTCAGCAAAACTCAATGTTTTTTAGTAATTACTGTTCAAACCAATTTTTCTACCTATGAAAGCGCCCATTTCTCTACTTCTTCTTATCATAATAACCTCCTTTTATACTTCTGCTCAGGAGTTAGAACTTCCTGGTATTTTCAGCGATCATATGGTTTTGCAGCATGATGAAAATGTTCGGCTATGGGGTTGGTCCCAACCAAATTCCGTGGTTACTGTTTTGATGGGTGATATTAATGTAACTACTAACGCCAACGAGAATGGAGAATGGGAACTATTTTTACCTAAACAAAAAGCAGGTGGACCTCATACCATTACTGTTAACTCCCGACAAACTCTTAATTTTGAAGATGTTTACTTTGGGGATGTCTGGGTTGCGGGAGGTCAGTCAAATATGGAGTGGAAACTTCAGCAACAGGTAATTGGGTGGGAAACGGAGGTGGCCAAAAGTAACTTTCCCGAAATCAGGTTTTTTGAAGTTCCTAATACAATATCTGTTGTTCCAAAAGAGACTCTAACAGGAGGAGAATGGAAAATAGCTAATCCTGAAAACTCACCATCCTTCTCAGCGATTGCCTGGTTTTTTGCCAAACACAATCATACCGAAAAAAATGTTCCTGTTGGTATTATAGATAGTAATTGGGGTGGAACTCCGGCTGAATCCTGGACTCCAACCCCTGTTCTTGCCTCTGTTCCCGGCTATGATGAAGCTGCTGCAGAATATTTAAATCCTGATGTGAATTGGGAAGACAGCATCGAAGAAAATGCCCGGAATAATGAAGAAAAGTATCAGCGGGTACAAGATACCGAAGACTTTTTATCCTACGGCGCCCATTTACCTGATTATAATGATACCGGTTGGGAAAACATCGGGTTACCAAATCAAACTCCATTAAGAGATTTTGTATGGCTCAGAAAAACATTTACTCTGGATGAAGTAAGTAATGCGCAGCTCTCTTTCGGAAATCCGGGAAAATTCACGGTTGCTTTCATAAATGGTAAGCAAGTGTATATAAAAATCTGGTCAGACGATCCTAAAGTAATCGACATTGATGAGAGTCTGCTTAAAGAGGGGGAAAATGTAATCGCTATCCGAACCGTAGAAGATTGGGCAAACCGAACATTTATTGGTAGTGAAAATGATTTCTGGATTCAAACAGAAAGCCAAAAAATCCCTCTAAACGGAATCTGGAAATTCTCCAACAAAATTGAGCCCCCAATGCCCATCGTTCTGCGATATGAAAACGAACCGGGATTTCTTTACAATGCAATGATACATCCTATTGCCGGGTATTCTATTAAGGGAACTATTTGGTACCAAGGGGAAAGCAATGTTGGTGCCAATCAATATTACAATCTGTTGTTTGAAACCATGATCGAGTCATGGAGAGATGTATGGAATCAGGGAGACTTCCCTTTTCTGTTCGTTCAACTTGCAAACTATCAGGAGCGGTACGACTATCCAACAGATTCTGATTGGGCAAAATTACAGGAAGCTCAAACGGAAGCTCTCAGTCTGAATAACACCGGTATGGCGACCATTATTGACATTGGAGATGCCAACGATATTCATCCCCGAAATAAAAAAGATGTTGGCTACCGGTTATGGCAGTCTGCCCGACATGTTGCCTATCAAGAGGATATTGTTTACTCGGGCCCGATGTATCGTGGACATGTAATTGATGGTAGTAAAGTTATTGTCTCATTCAATCATACCGGTTCCGGTTTAGTAAATAAGAAAAGTGAAGGCGGACTTCCTGGATTTGCATTAGCAGGATCTGATAGTGTTTTTTACTGGGCAGACGCCAACATTGATGGTGACATGATCGTACTTGAATCAGAGCAAGTCGAAAACCCTGTTGCAATTCGATATGCATGGGCTGATAACCCTGAAACAGCACTTTATAATTTGGAAGGATTACCTGCGGTTCCTTTTAGAACAGACGATTGGTAATCAGTCTTCCAGAAGCCTCATAGCTTTCTTACATCGATCTTGCCCCAGTTTGTAGATATTCTTTGATTCATAAAACTCAAAAGTACCTGCTGCGTTTCTAGGAATGGAAATAAGTATATCTGGTTTTGATGTTTCCAGAATCAGCTCAGTAAGTCTATCCTGTGTAAAACTGAATGTGGCCTCCATTAAACCCATTAGTGAAAATTCTTCCTTTTCTGTTTCTTCCTCTTTACCGTATTTCCTAGCGTACTCTTTAAAGCCATCCGGCAACATCTTTTCAATCCACTTCTGAATTTCATTTTTTCTGGCTAATTCTCTGGTACTCTTTTTGATTTCCTTAAATGAATCCTCTGCGGGGGCATTTAGATTTACCGCAACGACAATAGCTCCCGCTTGTTTCTTAACCAGGTTAACCGGCATTGGATTTAACACCCCTCCATCAACAAGTAGCTTATTACCATCTATAACAGGAAGAAAGACTCCCGGGATTGAAACTGTAGCCCTAAGAGCTTTAAATAAATCCCCTTTTTTGAAATACACTTCTTTATTGTTCTTCATATCCGTAGCCACAGCTGTAAATGGGATCTTAAAATCCTCAATGTTTAAATCGCCGGTCATCTCTCTGAGTGTATTAAATATTTTTTCTCCTTTGATAAAACCCTGCTTTGTAAAGGTGAAATCCATCAAATCAAATACATCTGATTTAGACAGCCCAAATAACCATTCTTTATATTCTTTCAAATGACCCGCTGCGTAGAATCCGCCAATTACAGCACCCATTGAACAGCCAATAACCTCAATTATTTCGTAGCCCTCTTTTTCTAATTCTTCGATAACAGCAATATGTGCCAGGCCTCTTGCTCCTCCACTTCCCAAAACTAAATGAACTTTCTTTTTCATTTCTCTATCTGTTAATTACACTCTGAACTTTCCTGTGCTAATTTTACTAACTCCCAGTAAGGTGGTGTATAACCATTTACCCTTTCAAACTCAGCTGCTTTTTCTCTCGTTTCTTTTCTTAGAGCTTCATGTCTGCCGATAAAAGCATCACTTTTTATTGCCTGAGTAGCGCTCATACCTTCCGGAACCGGGCCTATTCCTCCAAACCAGTTTTTGACCATACTATATCCTTTTAATACTCTTACCACAGGGAGTAAAAAATGATTGTACTCTATCTCGTCTCCATTCTCTGCACATTCCAGCATGGCATCAATTACCGCATTGTATAGATGATCATCAAACAAAGCTTCTGAATTTCTCCATTCGGCAACTACTGAAAGCTGTGGATCATATTCCAAGTCTGATGGCATCTGAGTTACAAAATTCTCTACTCCGAAGGTGTTTAGCAACGTAACTACTCCATATGAAGAAATCGTAGATTCAGATTGCCAAAGCTGAATTCCATTCTTCTTATAAGTTGATGATCCAACTTCCGAACAGAACATCGCTTCATGATCAAAGAAGTTCATCTTGAAATCATAAGGAATGTGTCTGCTTTTAGCTTCTTCAAACATTTCCATTGCGGCAATATGTGGTAGCATAGGTTTTGCCTGAATTTCAGGCAAATCAAAACGTGGCCGTAAAACCATAAAGCGAAGTTTACGATCCCGGATATATTCCTCAAGATTAGCAATATCTACTCCTCGCTCTATGTGAGCTTCAATGATGTATGGAATATTGGTTCCTTCTTCAATATAAATAAGTGCCACATGAGAGAAGTTTCCTGGAAAGTCATTTCCTCTGGATATCAAGGCAGAAACTTCCGCACCACCACGTGAAACCAGTAAATCACCACTGTGTACCTTTACACCTAAAATAGTTGTGGATGGTGTTGCTGATTCCTCTTCTTTCACATACAAAACGGGGTCTATTTCTTCTTTTGATTGGAGAAGAACTTCTTCAACGGTTGCCCGCATTCCGTACAACAATTTGTACAAAGCAACTCTGGTTTCCGTGTTATTGATATCCCAGTTAACCGATTCCTCTTTTATAATTCTTCGGGCCCGATTGTATAATTCAAAAAAATCTTTGTTCTGGTTCTCCTGCGCTGCAATTACCGGAGCAGTTTCAAAAAAATTATTCAACAGTATTTCAAGTCGGGGATCATTGGGTTGAAACTCAGATTTCTCTAGATCATCAAGCTGATTATTAATTTCGGAGATGAATACATCTACCGTTCCGGCTGTAATTAAATCCTCGTTTTCTCTTGTTTTACTAAAAAGAGTCTCGAGATCATCCCACCGATCATCCTGATTCCAGATAAAAGGGGTAGCATTGCCTTCACTTTCAATATTAATGGAAGAGGTATCCGGAATGAGAAGGATTCCATAAATAAAAACCAGACTGAGTAAGGAGTAAAGCAGTACTTTTTTCATGGGATGAAGGTACTAAAACAATTTCATTTTGACCCCCTCTGTCTCCCCCTTATGCAAGGGGGAGAACTTTTAAAAGATAATTTCTATGGGGTCATCCTAAGGATACTTCCGAAGGATCTTGTTGGAATAAAAGTCAGATTTATATCAACTAAGAAATTAAAACCTAAATACCCGGTCAGTTCCTTCGCTTTTGCTCAGGATGACTTGGTAATAGTATTCAATATAGAATCCTTCACCTCAATCAAACTTTCTACTTCATTAAAACTTGCTGCATCTTTTCCCATCACAAAAAGTGGAACTTCATTTCGTGTATGAGTTTTTGTTGAAAGATCTTCCAGATTACCATGGTCGCTGGTTATTACTAAGGTATCCTCGCTTCTTTTTTCTTTAATGATATGAAGCAGAAATTCATCCAGGGTATTTAATACTAACTGAGCTCCTTCTATAGTTTGGTTGTGACCTGCTTTATCGGTGAGATAATATTCGTACATCACCAGGTCATAATCCGGAACTACATTGAGTAATCTTCTGGCTGCTTCAGTTGCATCAATTTTTGGAAGATCTATTCCTAATCTTTCCCGCCAGGCATTTTGTACAATTTCAGCTGTGAGTGCTTTTTCCTCGATTACTTCTTCGGTGGAATTCAATTTCATCCCGGCACTTTTAGTCATAAGCGTACTACAGCTCCATCGGTTTCTTCGGTTTGCATGTTCAAAAAAAATGGGTGGATATGCATTCACAAAGTAAGAGGTCTTCCCGGCTTCATTAGCAGCATGAAAGATGCTTTGCTCTTTAAGTAAGTATTTAATTCCTGAATGAGGGTATGGACCAAAATGCTTACCTATTACTTTGGATGCATTTTCTCCGGTAAATAAAGTGGTCTGCCCCGTTCCACTTTGTGGTAATCCTTCCACATCCAGATTAGCATCTATGGGTTTAAAGAGGTGGTTATTCGAAATAAGAGTTTGTGCATTCTTACTGAAATTGCCATCAGAAAGAATCTGAAAGCTTTCATAGTTATCTACAAAAAAGGGGTTTTGATCAGATGCTTCTCCCAATCCAACTCCATCAATAAAAATGAAAATAACTGCCAAACTACTTCTCCAAAATCAGGGTTACCGGACCATCATTAACCAGTTTCACATCCATCATTGCACCAAACTTTCCCGTTTGAATATTCAAATTTGAGTGATCTTTAAAATACTTAATCATATCCTCATACATCGGTTCTGCTTTCTCTGGCCGGGCTGCTTCTATATAACTAGGTCGGGTACCTTTCCGGGCATCTCCGTATAAAGTGAATTGCGAAACCACCAGTATTTCTCCGTCAATATCGGTAACTGATAAGTTCATTTTCTCGTCTTCATCTTCAAAAACCCGAAGCTTCAGAATCTTCTCACACATCCATTTCAATTGCTCGTTGGTATCATCATGATGAATGCCAACTAACAATAAAAGACCCGTTTCTATGGCTCCTGTAATTTCGTTTCCAACCATTACTGAGGCTGAACTCACGCGCTGAACAATAACTTTCATACACTGTTTATATGTGGATTACTATGTGGATATCAACTCCATAACTTTTTGATAACTAAAATCCTTCCGATTTATACACAAGTTTCCACATTCTTAGGAGCTAATCAACATCCAAAAAGAATAACTTTCTATGTTAACTTAGAGAACTACTTTTTTATGTGCGATCAAGGTGTGACTGTGGAGAAGTTTTCATAAATCTCTATAAGTCATTATTAATAAGCCTTCAATTGTTCACATTCTTTTCCACAAAGGATTGTCAAGCTTTGTTGAGAAAAAGGAAAAGTTTGTTTTCAACATATCCACACTACCTATAACTATATACTAAATTTATAAATCTCATTTTATTTGTCTTTTAGGGTGTGGAAAACATTTGGAAAATGAATCCATAAAACTTTTTTAAAGATGGTATATTTATTCAAGCTAAATGAGGAAAAAATGGATAACAGATACCCGATTGGAGAATTTGATTTCAGTGCAAAGCGAAGCATTAAAGATGTAGCTGAATGGATTGAAGACATTCGTACGCTTCCAACTAAAGTAAAGGGAGAGTTGTACGGTCAATCGGATGAAGTTCTGGATACTCCCTACAGAAAAGGTGGCTGGACTGTAAGGCAAGTAGTTCATCACTTATGTGACAGCCATATGAATGCTTTAATCAGAGTAAAACTCGCATTAACTGAAGAAAATCCTACCATCAAACCTTATGATGAAAATGCCTGGACAACCCTGGGGGATTATGAAGATGTTTCGATAAAAAATGCATTAAGAATGCTTACAGCTATACATGCAAAATGGGCAGCTGTACTGGATCATATGAAAAAGAAACAGTTTAAACGAACCTTTCATCATCCTGAGTCGGGTATTGATTATGATCTCATTTTAGCAACAGCGCATTACGCCTGGCACTGCAATCATCATTTAGCTCACATCCAACTGGTAACATCTAAAAAATAAGCCTGATGGCGAAAAAGCAATTTACATACAAAGATTCCGGAGTAGATATTAAAGCCGGAGAAGAACTTGTAAACTCAATTAAAGGCATTGTAAAAGAAACACATTCAGATGCCGTTTTATCCAATATTGGAGGATTTGGTGGTTTCTTCAGCCCGAATCTGGAAGGCTTCAAAAAACCAACGTTTGTGAGTTCTGTGGATGGAGTTGGAACCAAACTCATCGTTGCTTTCAAAGCAGGAAAGTATGATACCGTTGGTCAGGATCTGGTGAATCATTGTGTGAATGACATTGCGGTATGTGGAGCAACTCCTCTTTTCTTTCTGGACTATTTCTCAACCGGAAAGTTAGAGCAGCATGTTGGATTTGAAGTCATAAAAGGATTTGCTACTGCTTGTAAAGAAAATAGTGTTGCTTTGATTGGTGGGGAAACCGCAGAGATGCCGGACATCTATGGACCGGGAGAATTCGACCTGGCCGGAACTATTGTGGGCATTGTGGATGAAGATAAAGTGATTAATGGTGCCGGAATTAAAGAAGGGGATGTTCTAATTGGATTCAAAAGTTCAGGTTTGCATACCAACGGATATTCCTTAGCCCGAAATGTGCTGTTCAGTGAATATGATGTACATGATTATGTAGAAGAATTAGGAAGTACAGTTGCTGAAGAATTACTGCAGGTTCACCGTTCGTATTTACCACACATTACAGCGTTGAAGGAAATTGAAGGAGTAAACGGATTTTCCCATATCACCGGCGGTGGAATGGTTGGAAATACCAAACGAATTTTACCGGAAGGTCTGGCTTTGGATATTGACTGGGATGGTTGGGAACGTCCTGCGGTATATAAACTCATCCAGGAAATTGGAAATGTACCGGAAGAAGATATGCAGGCTACTTTTAATCTGGGAATTGGATTGGTTGCTGTTGTTTCACCTTCGGTCATTGAAGAAGTAAAAGCAAAGAGTGAAGAATTAGGAGAGGAAGTGTTTGAGGTTGGGAGAGTGGTTTAGATGGGAGATAAAATCGTTTACATAACAGGGGCAGGTTTTTCAAGACCACTTGGTTTACCATTAATGAACGATTTTTATGAAAAATCAAAAGATTTATATATAAATGATAGTGAACGTTTCGCATATTTTAATGATGTATTTAATACCATCAAGAGACTGCACCATATAAAAAGTTTTTATAATTCTGACTTATTCAATATTGAGGAAATACTTTCTATACTAGAAATGTGGCAAGAAGCTGGTCAGAAGGAAAAAAAAGAATCAATTAATAAATATATTTCCGATGTAATTCAAAGTTATACTCCAGAAACTCCTGAATTTCCAAAGGGTTTTCCTACACATTGGTACACAGGAATTGTTCATGATCAAAACTGGAGGAACTATTTATTTTTCGTATTGAGTTTTTTTTCTAATGAATTGAGTTTTCATAGAAATACTACGAAAATTGAGATAAATAAAATGAGAGAGAATATTAATTCTTCAATAATTACGCTTAATTATGATTTAATTATTGAGAAATCTTTGAAATTTTGGGGTGATAACACATTTATAGAATTAAAAAATGGAGATTATTCTAAATTAAATGAAATACAATATTGTAAACTTCATGGTTCAATAGATAGAGAAATTATCCCTCCTACTTGGAATAAAGGAATAAGAGAACATATACTTAATGACTGGACTAAGGCACACAAAATACTAGAAGAAGCCAACTATATAGTTTTTATTGGTTATTCATTACCAGAATCTGATAGCTATATTAGATATCTATTAAAATCTTCTGTTATTGATAGTATTAATTTGAAAAACATTTCCATTATTAATAAGGAATTAAATGGAAAACTTAGATCTACATTTGAAGACTATATTGAGTTTAAAAATGTCAATTACTATGAAGCAACAACGGAAAAATATTTATCATTTTTTCAAGAGAACATTACGTATATAAATTCAGAGAATGAAAATATTAGAATAATGAGTCCCGTAGATGTGCATAAAAAATGGATAATGGATAATTGATAATTTATTGTGCTTTAACCTCGTTCAGTAGCTCTGCTGCGGAATGCAAAACTGAAGCTCCAGCTTCCATTCCTTTCTTAGTTCGAAGGAATAAATCCCTTCTCTTATTTACTAAATATAATTAACTCATGTTCACCAGCGAAGGGTTTCAATCCTTCGTTTTGATATTTGTATTCTAAACTTCTACTCCTCTTAAGCGTTAATTTTAGGCACATTTTAACTAAAACTGCTCCTCAAAAAAGAATAAAACCAATCCATTTGGTTCTAAGACTGAAAAACTCCGATGTCCCCAGGATTGATTGGTTAGTTCTTGTTTAAAGGGAATATTTCTTTCCTGATATTGTTTAAAGAGTGTATCAATATCCCAAACCTGAATGCACATGAAAACCCCTTGAGGTGATCGATAATCCAGTCCCTCTATTTTATGATCTTTATTCAGAGGTGTCTTTAATACTTCAATTAATCCAGCTTCTGCTTTAAATAAAGTACCTTTATCATCTTCATTTCTGTCCCACGAATGTTCCAGTTCAAATCCCATAGATGAGCTGTAAAAATCACAGGTATCTTTATATCGATCTGTAAAATATGTAAAACGGAAAGCCCCTTCTTTTTTAGCCATATGTATAGTTTGATTAGATAATAATTATCAGATAATATGATTAATCAGGAGTAATCTTTCTTTTCTATTAATTGATGAGCTTAATTGTGCATATCTATAGAAAGGAGTTCCTTTTTTAACTAATCATCAGACCTTAAAATCTTCCCCATCATTTTACCTTTGGCAAGTTTCTCACTCTAGTTCATGTACCCGTTTATGCAAAAGAAAAAAACGAAACTAATTGATTCAATCCCGTCTAAGGTTTTTCATAATTCAAAAAGTTGATAAGAGAAATAAGGAATGAATTACCCCTTGATAAAACCCGGGTACTACGCCTCACTACTTAAGGAAATAGTTGCTTTCATAAGAAAACCAACCCTCAATGAAAACAGAGAAAAAACAACCCGGATAAAGGTCTATGATACCATAGGTCTTTACATCTTAAAGATGATATTTTTGATTCCTTTGGTGCTATTTTTTGCTGTGGTGTATGATCCCGAAAACATTCAGGGAGCAAGTATGTCGGATCGTTTTTCTCCCCTGGTTTTTTTACTGGTAGGTGGATTTATTCTTCCTTTTGTGGAGGAGATAGCATTCCGACTTTCTTTAAGATTCAAGCCACTCTATCTAGCTCTTTCATCCAGCGTTTTCACTTACTATATCTTAACCAAACTGGTTTTTTCTACTAAAATCAGTGCCGTTGATGAAAGCTTTGTATTACGAGTGGGTATAGCTCTTTTAGTTGGAATATCCCTTTATCCTATCATAAATATCACCAAGGTAAAAGAGAAATTAGATCTGTTTTGGAGTAAGTACTTTCGGGTTATTTATTATCTCTCCTGTATCATTTTTGCCTGGATTCACATTACTAAATATGAATTGATCCTGCTTAATATCGTACTGCTTCCTATACTTACACTTCCTCAATTAATGAGCGCCTTAATTAACGGATATACCAGGGTTACTTTTGGATTCCAGTATCCATTACTTTTCCATATATCAAATAATCTTATTGGTATAGGACTCTCATTGTTACCTTTTACAGATATGATTTTTTAGGGAGAAAAAAGTATAATTTTCTCTTCAAATAATTAGAGAATCAACTTTTAACCCAGCCAAAAACTAAAATGCAGATTCTGTAAGTGCAAGGCATTATTTTTTATTACTTTTAAGAAATAAAAAAGTAAATCTATAGTTAACAAGCTGGGTAAATTATAATTATTAAAAGGTCATCTTATGAAGTTAGCTCTACAACTTATAATGCTATCAATACTTATTACATCCTGTTCTTTATTTAACAATGATAAGGACTATCAGTTCGAAGCCGAATACAAAAATGAACGAATAAAAGGAAGCACTCAGGTTCAGGATTTTCGACCAGATACGCTATTCATACGTGGAATTGAAAATGGAGATTTTAAGAATGGCCGACTAATAACCATAATTGTTGAGGATTATATAGGGATAGGTAATTACTCTGTATTAGATTATTCTTTTGCTATTATTACAGGTGGGGATGTTATTGAAATACTCGCAAGAGCACATGAACCTTATGGGGAAGTAATTATAACTGAGATTAAAAATAATGTTGTTAAAGGGGAATTTACCGGAATGTTTATATCCAGAGATTCAACAGAAACTTTTGATATGACAGCCTCTTTTGAAGTAGTAAGGGATTTCGATTAATGATTTTTACTATCAGGAATACCATCTCTTGTAAAATCACTATAAAAGCCGGGTAATTTTTTCGGTTCCCACCAAATAAAGGATAGGTTTAGTTTCAATAAAACTATTCAACAGGATTTTTTAATAATGAAATTTTCTAAATCAATTAAAGGACTAATAATAACTCTTTTTATTAGTGCAGCGAGCCTTTCAGCACAACAAATGCAAATGCCTCAAATACAACCTGCAGATTCTGTGTCTGATGCGGAACTGGCACAATTTGTAAATGTTGCTATCGATTTGCAGGGTATTCGTTTTGAGGCGGACAGCATGATTGTTGGCAGACTTGAAGAAGAAGGGATGAGCACCGAGCGATTTCAGCAGATTATGATGGCCCAGCAGAATCCTGCACAATCTGTTGAACTTACCACCGACGAGGAACAAACAGTAGCAAATATGCAGAGTTTCTTACAGGAAGTAAGCATGAAAGCACAACAGCAACAAATGCAGGCCGTACAGAATTCGGAATTGACTCCTCAACGGTTTCAGAGTATTGCAGCAGCTCTTCAACAGGATCAGGATCTTGCTGTAAGGTTTCAGGAAATGGCAGCAGAAATGGAACCGAAGTAGTTAAAACTACCTCAAAATCTTCTCCATCTTTTTTCCTTTTGCTAACTCATCTACCAATTTATCTAAATACCGGACTTGCTGAGTTAGAGGGGTAGTAATATCCTCAATCCGGTATCCACAAATTACACCAGTAATCAATTCGGCATTAGGATTAAGTGTTGCCCTATTAAAGAATTCTTCAAAGGTGACTTTTGCGGTGATTAGTTCCTCAAGTTTGGACTCATTGAAACCGGTAAGCCATTCAATGACTTCCAAAAGTTCTTCTTTGGTTCGTCCTTTCTTTTCCACTTTGGTCACATAATGTGGATAAACGGAAGAGAAAGTCATTTTAGCAATTTTGGCATCATGTTCAGGTGTTGTAATAGACATAACAAAGAGCGGTTTTACTTAACAGGAAAAACAACATCCGTTATAAGATCTTTCTCTTCGGTTTGTTGGGGATCACTTACGTAAACCTCAAAGGGATCGATCTTTTTATTCTGTTTGAATTCTTTACCTCTACCCATATTCATCATGGTAGACCATGCATTTCCTAAATGATCATACTTTCCAATGTGCCTGAGAGTATAGACTTTTGTAGCAGGAATCTCTCCGGATTCATATCCATCCGGGAGATCGGCTGGTATCTCGGTTAATCCAATACAGGCGGTATAGGTAGTTTCCTTTTTCCGCATGTTCCAGTCATGATATATGGTATAACCAACTCCTGTTGCAATATTAGCATGCTTTTTAGCAATGGTTTCCAGTTTTCCGAAATCTACCATCATTTTTTCACCGATTTCATTCATCCCACAGGTGGTTTTTATCCCCACATATTTAGTTCCTTCAAACTCAGAGTCCCCCTTCCATTCAAGCTGCGAAAGAATTTCTCCGGTTTCAGTATACTCCTTCAGCATTTTGAGTCCGCGTTCGTAATCCATACCAACCCAGGAATCCATCATTCCAACCATCCAGAACATGTACCAGGGGAGTGAGCTGTCCATAGTCCAGGTAACCTTAGTTTGGTCTCCATTACCTTCAAGGATAAAACGAACTTTTGCTTCTGATTTCCACGGAGTTAGAAAGTTAAGGTCATAATCTACACTTGAGTTTTCATCTTCAGCAGTGATTTTCATATTCCCTGAACCGACACGCTTTCCCTCCCACTCGTAATATTTGTTGTCATCAGCAACCGTGACGTTCACTCCCGATTCCATAATAAGCCAGGGAGACCATTCTTTCCAGGTATTTAAGTTGTTTAAAATGGGGAATACTTTTTCTGAGGATGAGTCGATAGTGATACTTCTCGAAACGTTAAATGCAGGCATGGCAGTTAAATTGGTTTATTGGTCACAAAATGAAAAAAATCCGATGAAGAAAAGCAAAAAAGACCCAAAAATATTGTGATTTGTTAACAACATAAGAACTTGAACCCAAGTACTTTAAGGAGATATATAATAAGATATGATCAGAAAAATCAGCAGATTTCGGGCGTTTATCAGGAAGCATCAAAAGTATGCACCCCTTCTTTTTTTTATAATTGGATTTATTTGGGATTCGCTCACTCTTGGACGAATAGACCGACTGTATGATCGAATTATTTTGTGTACCTATCTGGTATCATTAAGCGGGTGTCTGTATCTGTTTAATCTGTCTGGTGACGGTAAATGGAAAGACACCTTTATTGAACGTTTTGAGGAATACCTGCCTTTGGCAATTCAGTTTTTCTTAGGAGGTTTGTGTAGCGCCTATGTAATCTATTTTTCACGGAGCGTTTCATTTTCTAAAACGGTGATATTCTTCATAATTTTGGTGGTTTTGCTGTTTGCTAATGAGCTACTCAAAAAGAGGATATCTAATAAGTATCTTCAGTTCGGGGCTTACTTTTTTGTAAACTTTACCTTCTTTACGTTTTTTATTCCGGTTTTAGTGAAGTATATGAATACCTTTATTTTTATTACTTCAGGACTAATAAGCCTTGCTTCAACCATCGCATTGCTGGTGTATATTTATAACTCCAGCCCGACAACCCAAAAGGAAGTTCATAAAGGTAAAATGCTTGGGATGATTATTGGGATTTATGTGACTATCAATGCTTTTTATGCATTCAATCTCATTCCTCCTGTTCCGCTAGCGTTAGATACAGGGATAGTAGCTCACAGTATAGAAAAGAAGAATGGAGAATATCTGGTTAGTTACGAACGAACAGAATGGTATAAATTCTGGCGAAAAAACCGCAAGGCGTATATTCATAAACCGGGTGATAACATGTATGTATTTACATCCATTTTTGCGCCTTCAAACCTAAATAAAAAAGTAGCTCATCGATGGAAGTGGTTCAGTCCTCATACCAATGAGTGGGAAGTTATTGATGATATTAATTTTGAAATAACCGGAGGAAGAGATGAGGGCTTTAGGGGCTATACTTTCAAAAGCAATGTAATGGAAGGCTTATGGAAAGTGGATGTAATAACAAAAGAAGGCTTGGTCCTGGGTATTATTGATTTTGAGATTATTCAGGATTCTACTTTAAGTCCGAAGAGATTAACCACTAAATCTTTTTAGAAGAAAGGTTATTGGAAAAGATCATAAAAAGAGAAAGAAGTTTTATGATCATAGGAAAAACAAAGGCTAACATTAAAAGGATACCAATGTCTGGCTGAAGTTTTAGGAAAGCTATAAAAGGAACATCAGTAAAGATCGGGAAGAAATAAACAAATACCCCAATGATGATAACGTGAGCCGCTAAATCCCAGCATATTTTTCTAAATGTGACGGAAATCCCATTCTTTTTTATTGAAAATAATTGATAGACAAAGCGTGAGCTCACAATCAAGAGTAGAAATAAAAGACCTGATCGAAGATAAAACTCTTTCTTCGTAGTTGGTTTAGGTTCATCACCAACCAAAACTCCCACGAGCCCTTCTGCAAGTTCCTCTGAAAAAATGAGAGAGTTTGAATTAGTTAGCATAATCAAACCGAGTTCTTTTGTTGGGACTATAAACATTGCCGCAGCGGAAGTAGCGGTACTACCCAAATGTTGTATAAAAGGAACATCATTATATATTCCTTTTTTCCATCCCATTCCATAACCAAAATCACTGCCATTCCAGGGAGAATGCATTTCATGGACCAATGAGCTGTCTAAAATAGGATGAGCTTTATACTCTCCATAGCCAAGATTAGTGATAAGATAGTTTGCTATATCGCTGGCAGAACTTAGTATAAAACCAGCCGGGATTGCAGTTTCATTGAAATCCAGCTGAGCGCTTTTTATTGGGAACGGTCCCAGGTATTGATATTGATTTACAGCAAGTACTTCTTTTGCACCAGTGCTGTTCATATTCATTTTTGGAAGTACTGAGGCTTGCATGTATTCACTAAAAGTTAAACCGGAAACCTGTTCAACTATCAAACCAAGCAGGGAATAATTAAGATTGGAATACTCATGTTGAGTTCCGGGTTCAAACCCGATATTAATATTGAAAGTTTTTTCGCTAAGATCAGATAGAACAGGAAGTGCACGGAAACCATCTGTTTTTGATATACCGCTTGTATGATTAAGTAAATGCCGGATTTTAACTTCATTTTTGTAATCAGAAAATTTAATTCCGGGAATCCGATCAGAAACTCTTTCTTCCATCGAGAGCAGGCTATCCTGAACAAGTGTCAAAACCGTAAAAGCAGTCAAAGACTTACTTAGAGAACCGATATAGAATTGCTTACCGGGATCATTTTTGGTTCCATATCTTTTTGACAGGAGAACAGAGTCCTTTTGAACAATAGCAATATCAAGAACAGGAATGTTCAGGTTGGAAAGGTTTTCATATACATATGAATCTATTAGCTCTTCCGGAGTCTGTGCCTCAACAGAGAAAAAGCACAAAAGCACATTAATGAATAATAGAAAACGCTTCATACTTCAGGATTAAGGGACACTATTTAGAGGTATAATTGAAAACCTCTTCCAGAGGAAGCTCAAAAACGGCAGCAATTTTAAAAGCAAGTTCCAATGAAGGAGAATATTTTGCAGCCTCAATAGCGTTGATGGTCTGTCGGGTTACCCCGACAGCATCAGCCAGTTCCTGCTGGGTCATTTCATGATTATTGAAACGTAGCTTCCGGATGTTATTTGTGATAATTCCTTCTTCCATTTCAGTAATCCTTCCGGTAATTATAAATCATGACCGCTCTCTTTGCGGCACTGGCAGAAAACAAAGCAATAAACAGAAAGTGAAAAACCGATGATATCTCTATCGTGAATGGAAGATTCGGCGCAAAGTTCTGCGTGAAATTGGTAATAAATATTTGAACAAGTGCAATCATCAAAGTAATGACGAGAATACTATACCCAACCTTAAGTCCTTTAGCCTCAATAATAAAATCACGTTCGTCTTTCTGAACTTTTTTCTTTCCCTCACTGATTTCAACAAAGATTTCGATAATTACAGCTATCCAGAAAACATTGAAGAAAATTTTGACGGCTCGGGCAGAATAATCAGGGATGATATCAGGCCAGCCAAAGTTGATTAATAAGTAGAATACTAATACCGATGTAGATGTGGCCAAAGAGGTCCACGAAAGAATTTCTTGTTTAGACATAATGAGTTCCGTTTAGTTGAATGTCGGAAATTCTTTACGCGATGTAAAAAATATGTTACACTATATCTAAAATATTTTACTTGTCTGTAAAAATCTCTATAAAATTCATTTCAGCCTCGGTCTCTCCAATCAATATAATATCGCTGTTTTCCGGTATAGGAAGTGTGGGATCTGGATTGATAATCTGTTCCCCTTCTTTTGTATAAGCAATAATGCTGCACCCGGTTTTGTGGCGGATATCTGATTCCAGGATAGTTTTACCAATTAAGCTTTTCGGGGTTTTAAGGCTGAATACATTTAAGCCTTCAGCAATCATAATAATATCGTTCTGTTCATAGATATTAAAGATGGCATTAGCCCCCATCGAAGCGTAAGACATTACAAAGTCGGCTCCGGCGCGGTGCAGTGTGCTTACATTTCTGGAAAGAGTTGATCGGGCAACGATATGAATATTCGGACGGAGATGTCGACAATAAATGGTGAGATAAATATTAATGTCGTCTTCGCTGGTGCTAATTAATACGGTATGAGCATTCTCAATCCCGGCTTTTTTTAGGGTTTCAAGATCTGCGGCATCACCTTGTATAAAGTTCTTTGAAATAATCCGGGCAGGATTTTTGTCCACAATTTTGAACTTAATTCCCCGCTTTTTCAAGTGATAAGCTGCAGCTCGCCCAACCCTTCCCCCCCCAATAATAACTACTGGGTCATCGCTCATTCCATAAATACCGAACATCTCATCGTAATTTCGAAGCTGATCAATCGATCCGGCTAACATCAAAACACTGTGGCTTTCAATAACGGTGTCCGGGTGAGAGCCTTTAAAGGTACCGCGGTTCCAGATACCAACAACGTGTACTCCTATATCTTCCCGTAAACGAGACTCCCGGATTGTTTTTCCAACAAGAGGAGTGGCATAAGCAGTGGCTTCAGCAATAATCAGATTATTCAAACGACCGATGGTATGAACACGGGCATCCTGTCCCAGGGTCCTTATAGAAAGCGCCCTACCAAGTAAATTTCCCATGTGCAGGACATGATCGCAGCCGGCAAGTTTTAGGATGTCGATGGAGTCATGTGAATTTGCAGTGGATACAATTTTTATGTCTTTATTAAACTCCCGGATGGTATGAGCCACATTGGTATTGAGCATATCGGTGCCGGTAGTAACTACCATTGAGGCATTTTCGATACGAAGCTTCTGATAGGTTTCCGGGTCATCCACATCCCCAACCATTACCCGGTAGCCTTCGTCATACAATTCGAGGGCTGTTTTAATGTCCTGAATCAAAAGAACATACTCGTGGTGGTATTGGGACAGCTTTTCAATCAGTGCATTTGTAATAGGATCAAAAGACGTGATTACAATATGACCGGATGTATTAGGCGGCAACTCCTTTGGGGCGCGGGCTCTGGATTGCGCTTCCATCCAGGGAGCATAAAAGAACTCAATAAAAGTGAAAGGAAGCATGATCAGCAGTACTACCACTCCGGATCCTAAAACGACAATAGAAAACAAACGACCTAAATCTGAGGAGAATGTAATATCCCCAAAACCCAGGGTACTCATGGTCACGAGCGTCCAGTAAAAGCCGGTTACCCAGCTGTGCTTCTGCCCCTCATATTCCATAATCATATGGAAAAGAACTCCATAGACCGTAATCATCCCAATTAAAATCAGAATGAAAGTAAACAGCTGCTTAATATTTTTTTTAGCCGTTCTGTTGGTAATGAAATAGCTGATTTGTGAGGTGAAAAACTTCATGGACACCTTTTTCTTCTGAATTCCATTTTAATTGGGTCGAGTACTTTTTCTATACCGTTTGTTTTAACTTCGTACATGGTGGAAAGATATTGACCCAAATCCCCATTCGGAAATCCTTCCCTGTTAAACCACTCCAGATAATGAACAGGAAGATCGGTTATAAAACGCCCTTCATATTTACCAAAGGGCATGCGAGCCTGTACCAGTTTTATAAGAAAAGTAGAATCGTACATTAAAATATTTATTGGGAACAAATATGAGCTTAATTACTTTCTTTTAAACAAATAGCCAAATAAAATATATGGAGAATAAACAATTCAAATCATTTCTAATTCTTGGAGCCACAATTGGTTTAGGTTTAATAGCCATGGGCTTTATTCTGGGAAATGCTGCGATAACATTTAAAGAATATGAGAGAACTGTAACAGTAAAGGGCCTCTCAGAAGAGGAGCACATGGCTAATGTTGTTATTTGGCCAATTCAATTTACTGTGGCGAGTAATGAGCTGGAAGGAATTTATGAAGAAATAGATGTAAGCTCAGAAAAAGTAATCATGTTTCTTCAAAATAATGGCATTCATGAGAGTGAGATTTCACTATCTACACCAAATGTTACGGATAAAAAAGCACAACAATACGGAACAACAGCAGGTGTTGAGTTCAGATTTGTTGCCACCCAAACTATAACAGTATATTCCGAAAATGTAGAAAAAGTCAGGGTAGTTATGGAGGAGCTCTCAGAACTAGGAAAAGAGGGAATAGCCATAACTGGAAATGATTATATGAGCAGAACAGAGTATTTATATACTGGCCTTAACCAAATAAAGCCCAGAATGATCGAGACGGCAACAAAAGAGGCGAGAGCTGTGGCCGAAAAATTTGCAGAAGACTCGAACAGTGAACTTGGGAAAATAAAAACAGCGTATCAGGGACAATTCAGTATTTCTCCAAGAGACCAGAATAATCCGCATATTAAGAAAATCAGAGTGGTATCTACTGTAGTATACTATCTCTCAGATTAATAACTTTTGATAAAAAAATGCCTGTAGTAAAATTATTAAAAATAGCCCACGGACGTAGCGGCGATAAAGGAAATGGAAGCAATGTGGGAATCATTGCTCGCCATCCTGATATTTATCCGTTTCTTAAAGAGAAGCTCACTTCTGATGCGGTTAAGGATCATATGAAAGACGTTTGTAAAGGAAAGGTAGAGCGATTCGAACTCCCAAATATTGGAGCACTGAACTTTATCCTTCATGAAAGTCTTGGAGGAGGTGGAACGGTTTCCCTAAAGCTGGATGCTCAGGGAAAAACTCATTCCTCACAAGTGCTGCGAATGGATATCGACGTACCGGAAGAACTACTGGAACTCGCCGAAGAGAATTAACCCGCTTGCTCGTACGCTAGTTTCAACCAAGCGATTAGCTTATCATCAACCTGAGAAAGTTCTGCAAGTTGAACCCGGTTCGTGCACATGCTCCCAAATGGTCCGGAGTTTTCGAGTCGATCGGTTAGTTCGATACCATCAAGTTTAAGCCCCAGATCAATTCTGGTTTTGGTTGCGGGTTTAATAAGCGCAAATTGACGTTTTCTTCGGAGGCTTACAGCAGCTTTTTTTGGCGCTACTTCCACATCTGAACCAAACTCATGGACGATTTCAAGAATCTTATCATAAATGGGTTTCAGGTGTTCTTTTCCTTTTGAATACTGAGCATCGACTAAATCATCTGCATCGAACGAAGCAGCATCGGACTCCCTTGCTTTCAAAGCAACAAAGTTTGCAAAACCGTGCGTAAACCCATGATCGTCTTTAAGAAACTTCATGATTTGCCCATGCTTCTCGAAGTTTTCTTTTCTTACAATGCTGATCCACTGCTCCAGAGATTCGCCGGTTTTTTCCAGTAGTCCTTGTTCCATGTGTATTTTTTTGAATTAGAATTTCTGATAAACTAGGAGATGCGGATAAATAAGTATTGTAAAAAAGTTACCCGCTATGCGACAGGAAAGAAATTTACCTCGCCATGCCCCTGTTGTTCAGTTAAAAAAGACTTTGGGTTATATCCCGAAAACTTGCGGAATTCACGAATGAAATGAGCCTGGTCATAGAAACCGCATTCACCACTGATTTGAGGCCAGGAAATTTCTTCCTCTTGCTGAACCTTTGGGATGATGCAGTTGAAACGCAGTATCCGCTGAAAATACTTTGGAGTAACCCCAACGGATTTCTTAAATAAATCGATAAAATGCTTTTTTGAAAAACCTGATTCCTTAATAATCTGCATCATGGAAGTATCCATAAACTCCGGATCGCACTTGATGCGATCAATGGCTTTAAAAATACTTTCATCGGGGAGATAATCTGTATCAAACCGGTCGGATAGATATTGTTCTGCTAATTCATACTTTTCAGCAGGAGTTTCTACACGATATAGTTTTTCTCGTAGTTCCAGAATTTCTTCACCAAAAACCTGCTCAGCAGGAACAACGGAATTACTTACCTCATCCAATGCTTTATGTAGATAAGGAATTGCCCCTCCGGGCTTAAATTTAATAACAAACATTTCGGAATCAGGTAGTGCAGAAATGCTGATATAGTTTTTTTGGAGACCCGAAAGCCAGCACTTGGCGAAATGCCTGTTTGGCTCAAGTGTTTCATTATCGTAGGTATACCGTGGAAGATTGTCCAGTTCGAAAATCAGATATACATGCCCATCAGGAACAACGCGCTCGACAGAGTGCTCAGGCATATACCCCTTGAAATAAATAAAGCAATCCACAAATTTAGAGAGTTCGTCAGAAGGGCGGGGCATTTCAAAAATCATAGCTGAAGCTTAGCCGTTTTCATAGAACCTGATTGGGATTTCAACCTTCACCATATCCCAGGACATGCTCATAGTAGTAAGAGAAAAATTTACATCAGAGAACTCAATAGAGAAAGCTTCTACAGGGGTGTCCAGATTTATTACAGGAACATCGAAGCGTAGATAATCCCGATCTTCCGAATAGGTAAATGCACCCCACTGTCCAAGATCATTGTTCAGGATGATTGTCCAGGTTTCTTCATTAGGAATAGAGAAAAGCGCATAAGTTCCTGCCTCAACCACTTCTTCACCCATCAGTACAGGCTCGGTTATAGTTATTTCAGTTGCTTCGTTTGCCCCAGTTCGCCAAACCTCACCATAAGGTTCAAAATCTCCGAAGATATCCCGCCCGTTTCGATAAGGTTGTCCATATACCACTTTAATATAAATACCCACATGTTTGATAGATGATATGGCGATAGGACTTTTACGGTTGCCGACCGGTGCATTCTGAGGTCCGGATCGTTCTTGCTGACAGCTAATTCCTGTGAGAAAAATACAAGCAAGAAGGAGAGGATTACAAAATAATTTGCGAATAGAAGTCATATATCGGTATCGGTAAATTTATTCGGGCATAATATAAATGGCTCAGATCAATATCGGTAATAGAATTAGATATAAGCGGGCAAATATTTATAGATCGCCCAGAAATGAGAAAATGCCCCGCCCAGAACAAATAAATGCCAGAGTTCATGAAACGCAAAATGAGGAGGAAAAGGGTTTGGTCTTTCAATTGCGTAAATAACAGCACCTACCGAGTAAAACAATCCCCCGATCACTATCCAATAAGAAAACATTTTTGGAAGGAGCTCCCACATTTGTGGAAAGATGATTACAGCAACCCATCCCATAAGGAGATATAATGCAGTTGAAAACCAACGCGGTGCGTTAAGCCAGAATATTTTCTTAAAAATTCCTGCCAAAGCAAATAACCAGATTCCCAGCAACATGCCTAATCGCCACCCCCCATCTAATACGATTACACACATTGGCGTATAGCTTCCAGCAATCACAAGATAAATCATGATATGGTCAAAGAGCCGGAATAACTCCTCGGTCTTGAACGTAACATTGATGCTATGATAGACGGCACTGGAGAAAAACATCAGGAATACGGTAACTCCATAAATGATAAAGGAAACTTTATAACTGAGAGGGCTTTCTGTAGCATCAACCAAAAGCAAGACTGTCCAAACGATCGAAATGATCGCCCCTGCTAAGTGGGAATAGGCATTAAATGGCTCACGGACAGGGAAAAAGTATTTACTCAAGACATATTGATTTCTGAGCAGTAAAATTAACTAAAACTGATCTTCCAATACAGGAAAAGAAGAGCGAATCCGGTAATAAAAATCATTCCAAACCAGCACAGGTATTTCAACCATATTGGTGGTTTCTGATCTTCGGGAAAGTGCTTCGAATAAATTAGTTTATAGTTAATGAATGCAAATACCGGCGCGGTTAGAAAAGAAATAGTAGTAGCCAAATCTACCATAAATATAAACCGACTTCCCGCTAAGTAAAGCACACCTAGCGACAGCAAAGAAATCATAAAAAAAAGCCCTTTATAGCCTTTATAAATTGGCGCTTTAGACTCGTCTTCTAAATTCAGATTAAATAAATGTGCACAGGCACGGGGATAGCCGTCTGTTACCGTTAATGTAGTACTGAACATAGCTGTGAATGCACAAATGATGATAATCCAATAGGTCCAGTCACCTAACGTTGAAGTGTACATACTCACCAATTGATTAGCGAAGGCAGAGCCGCTGGATGCAAAATCAATATTAGCGCCAAACATCACCAGTGCTCCCAACGAAAGAAAAGCCAAAGCCATTACCCCAGCTCCAATATATCCGATATTGAAATCAGTTAAGCTTTCTTTCAGAGAAGGTGTATGCTTGGTTTGTTTGATACGCTCCAGAATCCAAAGAGAATGCCAGGCAGATGCATCGATAAGAATCGGCATCCATCCCATTAAGGCAATGAGAAAAAAGATGCCATTCTCATTCCAAACGCTGGGCGCTTCAGGGCGAGCCATGCCTGAAGTACTGGTGGCCGCTACAATCAAGGCAATAACTGTTGATATTGATAGAACTACAATGATGATTTTTATAGCACCATCTAAAGCAGAATACTGACCCCGACTCAGAATCAGAAAACAAATAGCGAGTATAATAGCGCTCCAAAGTAATGGAGATAATTCAATGCCCGTAAGCTCTGCTGCAAGGCTTGCAGTTACAATGGTAACAGCGGCCTGAACAATACACATGGTAATCACTGTAAATCCGCCGAAGGTCCAAATTGCCCACTTTCCCAGTTTTTGGTACCCACGAATTAAGCTTTCTTTGGTTGCAATAGTATAGCGCGGACCGAATTCCAGAAAAGGATATTTGGAAAGATTGGCTAAAACCACGGCCCAAATTAAAGTGAAGCCAAACTCTGCACCGGCCCTTGTGGACTGAACTAAATGGGAAACCCCAATTGCGGCGGCGGCTAAAATTAGTCCGGGGCCAAGCGCGTATCTCAAGGTTGATTTAGCAGAACTCTTTTGATCACTCATCAGGCATACTCACGGTTAGGTTGTCGAAGAGTACAAATTTTTTTGTTAAGTAAGAAAATCAACGATTGAAAGTTCAGTGAAACCTTTTTCAGCATTTTTCAATTTGGAAGAGTACCATATAAGCTTAATATCAGGGATCTATAAAACTAACACTATGAAAAAGACAATTTTTACACTCGCCCTCCTTTTTGTTTCGGGAAATATATTCGGGCAGAAAACACTTGATTATTTCTTGCAAGACGGGGTCACTTATAATGAAAGCATTCCAACGCCCAAAGATATTTTAGGAGCAGAACTGGGAGAATGGCATGTTCGCCATGATCAACTAGTGGAATACATGCATGCTGTTGCAGAAGTCTCAGATCGGGTAACAATTATGGAATATGCCAGAAGCTATGAAAACCGAAAACTACTTTCCCTGGTAATTACCTCAACCGAAAACCAAAACCGGATCGATGAAATCAAGGAGCAGCATGTAAAACTTACAGACCCTTCAGTTTCTGCAGATCTGGACGTTTCGAATATGCCGGCAGTTGTCCAGTTAAGTTATAGTGTCCACGGTAATGAACCTAGTGGTTCAAACGCATCTCTGGCAGTAGTGTACCATCTGGCTGCCGCAGAAGGCAGAGAAATAGAAGAGCTGTTAAGTAATGTTGTAGTACTGATAGACCCAAGCATCAACCCGGACGGATTAAACCGGTTTGCACACTGGGCGAATACTCATAAAAGTAAAAACGTATTAGTTACAGATCCTGAAAGCCGTGAGTATAACGAAGTTTGGCCGGGAGGAAGGACGAACCATTATTGGTTCGATTTGAATAGGGACTGGATGTTAGTGCAACACCCTGAAAGTAAAGGGCGAATTGCCCGTTTCCATGAATGGAAACCAAATGTGCTTACGGACCATCACGAAATGGGAAGTAACTCGACGTTCTTTTTTCAGCCTGGAATACCGAGCCGAACACACCCACTAACGCCTCAGCGGAATCAGGATTTAACTGCTAATATTGCAGAGTATCATGCAGATGAATTGGATAAAATTCAGTCACTTTACTATTCTAAAGAAAGCTTTGATGACTTCTACTATGGAAAAGGTTCAACCTATCCGGATGTGCAGGGATCTATTGGAATCCTTTTTGAGCAGGCCAGCTCAAGAGGCCATGCTCAGGAAACCATTCATGGTGTTATCGAATTTCCTTTTACGATTCGAAATCAGGTTACAGCTTCTTATTCTACCCTGAAAGCTGTACACGATTTACGCGAAGAATTGCTGGAACATCAGCGCTTATTTTATCAGGAGGCAGTTAATGAGGCAGAACGGTCACCAATAAAAGCCTATGTCTTTGGCGAAGGCGCAGATCAGGCGCGTACTTTTCATTTGGCCGAGATGCTGAATAGACACCAGATAGAAGTGTATGAATTAGGACAGGAAATTACCGCTGATGGCGAAAGTTTTGAAGCAGGAAAAGCATATGTGGTACCGACAAATCAACCTCAGTACAAATTGATTACCGCAATGTTTGAGCGAAGAACAGAGTTTACAGACAGCCTGTTTTATGATGTGTCAGCATGGACAATGCCTTATGCTTTTAACCTTCCTTTTGCAGAATTAGGCTCGCGTGCATATAATAATGATTTGTTAGGTGATCGCTTTGATGGCGAAATGAATTCAGCAGGGACAGTAGTCGGTAACCGCTCAAATTATGCATATGCTTTTGAATGGGATGAATATTATACCCCGAAAGCATTATATCAATTATTAGACGCTGGTGTAAGAGCAAAAGTAGCTTCTCTTCCATTTTCATCCGTAACTCAGGAAGGGCAAAAGAACTTTGATTATGGCACTATCTTAATTCCTATGGGAGTTCAGGATGACCAGAACAAAGTGCACGAATTGGTCAAAAGCATTGCCGAGGAAGATGGAATAACGGTGTATGCACTTAATACAGGATTATCCACAGGCGGAATTGATTTGGGAAGTAATAACTTCGAAAACCTGGTTAAACCAAGCGTGGCAATTCTGGGCGGAGACGGAACCAGCTCATATGAAGTTGGGGAAGCGTGGCACTTATTTGATCAACGATACCATATGCCACTTACCATTCTGGATGTGAGCGAACTAGGTGGCGCAGATCTGGACAGATATAATGTATTAGTAATGGCAAACGGCTGGTACAGTGGTCTTTCTGATGGTGAAGTAAACGCGATTAAAAGTTGGGTAAGAGGTGGAGGCGTGTTAATTGCCTATAAGTCTGCTGTGAATTGGGCCCGCCAGCAGGAACTTGCTGATATCGAATCCAAAGAGCGCGTTGAACGAGAAGAACCAGAAACACGGCCATACGTAAAGCGAAGTATGGATTCCGGCGCCCGGGTAATAGGCGGCTCTATTTTTAATGCCAAAATTGACTTAACACATCCGCTTGGTTATGGCTTTAATGATGAAAACATAACTCTTTTCAGAAACAGCACCATCTTTTTGGAAAAAGGAGAAAACCCATATTCAACACCGTTATACTATACCGACTCACCATTGGCTGCGGGATATGTTTCTGATGAAAACCTGGAGACACTCAAAGGTTCGGCGGCCGTGATCGTGAGCCGTTACGGTGGGGGAAGGGTTATTACCATGACGGATAATCCGAACTTCCGTGCGTTTTGGTACGGAACTAACAAGCTGTTCGCCAATGCAGTATTTTTCGGGCATACTATTAGTAGTGCATCTGCGAATTAAAAGACTGGAATAAAAAGAAAGAAAAAGACTAAAAGAGTTATTGATGCAGTAAAAATCAGTAACTCTTTATCTATTTTTTTCTTGCTCAATAGAATTCCTAATACTATCACATGGGCGGTTAATCCAATTAGTAATGAAATTAGGAAAAACATAATTACTAACCCGCCCGAAGGATCAGCGTTGAAAATATTTCCAACGGATAGGGTCGTTAACTTTAGAAAAACAGCAGAAAGAGAATAGAATACAAAAGCACGCACGAAGACTTTTTTTGGCGAAAATCGTTGGAGTAGAAATGTTACCAGTGTAAAGTACAAGAACGTGGTTGATGAATAAATGATAATAAATTTCATCAATCCTCCCGGGGAGGCATTCCCAATAAATGACGGAAATCAAATTCATCTTCCATCGTCTTTAAATTATTGATAAGCAAAATTGCCCGGTCAATTTTCTTCTGACTACTTTTCACGCCATTTACATAGTTGATAATATATCGTTGTTGGCTGGGGTTTAACTGTTCAAAAAGTTTGGCTCCCTCCCGATCCTGTTCCAGTAATGCTTCAAACTCTTCCGGAACAGGAACTCCATATTTAGAATGATCCAGCTCGATAGTAATGGTTAGCTCTTCATTTTCATTGAGCCCCCATTTCTTTTGCCGGGCTTTATTTACGGTGATGTAAGCCGTCCCCCCACCTTTGGCAACCATCCCACCATGAAACGGCTCATTTCCATTGATGGAAACCATAAGCCGGGTTCCTATACCGCCCACTTTCTCTACGACATCTGAGGGTACAGTAATATGCGTAAGCTTCAGCTTCGGGAGGTAATCGAGGTAAGAAGTAAAGGAAATGGGCTTCATCAACGACTTAAAACTAATTATTCAGCAGGTTCCCCTCATCGTCCCATTCAGCAGTATCCATTCGTTTGTCTTGGTTGATGCACTTGTCAACCCACTCATCATCGTAGTTAATTCCAAGATCATCAAGCACTTCCTGAGGAACGCCGTCCCAAATATTCGGCCGGTTTCCAACATATCCAAGGTCGTTAAAACCTATTTCTGTAGTATAGTAGCCAGTCAGTGTAAAATTTCGGATCTCCCTGAAGAAGTCGACACCAGGTTGGGTTTCTTCCGTTGCATTATCGGGATAGGCAATGGCATCCAGAATAGCTGTTTGAGATTCAGGGGTGGCAAAAATGAAATCGTTCCCGTTTTGCTCGCGTGAGTAAGCATCGAGCCAGGCAATGCCATTTCTGAAATTATCCTGAATATTAGGCCATTCTTTTACTGCAAAGTCAATGAATTCGGGAACAAAAGCCTCAGACGCTGCTCCGGCAGTTGCGGTTGCAGGAAGGATCAGGTCACACAAAACAGCAACAGTTTCGAATTCGTGATCGGTGAAAAAATTATCTTCAAAAATACGTTTATCACGCGCTTTTTCTTCAGGTGTACGTCCATATGAGCTGAAGTCGAACACATCCTGAAGTCGTCTTCTTTCCGGCGATCCCGGTGCACAGCCGTTCATTAAAAAACCAGTTCCAAGCGCACCAATCAGCATAGTCTTGATCGAGTCTCGTCTATCCATAACTTTACAGGTTTTGTTTTTTTAGTTCGTCCACAATGTATTCCGAAGCCCTCATCGATAGAGCAAGAATGGTCCAGGTAGGATTCTTATCTGCCTGAGAAACGAAAGTCCCGGCATCCACAATAAATACATTTTTTGCATCATGCAGTTGAGAGTACTTGTTGGTCACCGAAGTTTTTGAGTCATTGCCCATGCGTGTGGTCCCAACCTCATGAATAATCTGTCCGGGCTTCGTGAGTCCATAATCACGATCAGCACCGGGTCTTTCACCAAGAGGAATAGCGCCCATTTCATCAAATATGGTTTCCATAGTTTCCTGCGCATGTTTGGTTTGAAGGCGTTCATGATCGGTCCATTTATAATTAAACCGAAGTACAGGAATTCCCCAACGGTCAACTTTTTCTGGATCAATTTCACAGTAATTATTGTATTGTGGCACGCTTTCTCCTCTCATTGAAATTCCAATGACAGACCCAAAGAATCGTTTAACATCATCGCGGAGCTTATCTCCATATCCACCAACCGTCATATTAAAATGTTTATTAAGGTCAGTAGTGTTCATGCCTACTCCATAAGAAGGCTGGCCCATACCTCCGTAAATTTCGAAGTGATATCCACGGGGAAAATCCAGCTTGGCGTCGTTCAGCCACCAGGGTGTGTATACATGTAAACTGCCGACGCCGTCTTCGTTATACAGTTTACGGTTTAGTAAATCGGGAATAATTGCAGAACGTGAAGCTCCGGTTGAATCATGTAGGTAACGACCAACAACTCCGCTACTGTTTCCCAATCCGTTTGAATGTTGTGAGCTTTTGGAGTTCAAAAGGATGCGAGCAGTAGAGCAGGCAGAAGCTCCCATTACCACTACTTTTCCATTAATTACTTTTTCGGACCCATCTTCTTTGTCGATATAGCTTACACCAGTAGCTTTACCCTCATCGTTAGTTAGCACTTCCCGAACCATGGCGTTCACATATAAGTCTATCCGGCCGGTACTTTTTTGGGCGGGGAAAATAAGGCAGGTTCCCGAGGAGAAGTCTGCATAAACCTGACAGCCCCGGTTACATTGATTGCAATAGAAACAAACGCCGCGGTCGTTATTCAGTTTTTTTGTGAGGATGGAAAGCCGGGAAGGAATTACAGGAATACCGACCTTTTGGGCAGCTTTAATATAGTATAATTCGTGAAGACGTGGTTTTGGAGGGGGAAGGAAAAAGCCGTCCGGCTCATTAAAAATGCCTTCTTTACTACCAAAAACCCCAATCAGTTTATCTACGCGATCGTAATAAGGTTTGATTTCGTCGTAGCTAATGGGCCAGTTATCGCCCAGGCCATCCACATCTTTCCGCTTAAAATCGAGAGGTCCGAAACGCAGGGAAATGCGTCCCCAGTGATTGGTTCTTCCTCCCAGCATCCGGGACCGAAACCACATGAAATCCGTATCATCTTTTTGAGTGTATGGCTCTCCATCAATACCCCAGCCGCCATAAGCGGCGTCCCAATCCCCAAAATTACGAAGTGGTGTACTGGCTCCTCTTCGTGGCGACTCCCATGCCGGCCTAAGCTGACTTCGATATTGATCCTGAGCAGGATCGAAATAGGGACCGGCTTCCAGTACGGCAACTTTAAGTCCGGACTCAGAAAGTATCTTTGCAGACATCCCACCACCAGCACCGGAACCAACAATTACAGCATCGTAATCACTGTTATTCTTATTACTTGAAATAATTTCCATGAAAGCTCCGGTTATTGGATTTCACCGTCAATAATAACCTGTGTCACCTTTGTGAGGTATTCGAACGGGTCCCCATCATAAAGAACGATATCAGCATCTTTTCCGCGTTCGATGGAGCCGGTTTGTTGATCAATGCCCAGAAGTCCGGCAGCACCAATTGTAAGCTTTTGAATGGCAACCTGAGGATCAAGTCCATGTGCTACGGCAATCGCTGCCTCAAAAAGAATAACTCTGATTTTTGGTACGTATCCTTCAAAGCCACTTTGGAAAGCAAAAGGAATACCCGCTTCATAAAGCCTGGACGCCAGGTTCATAGTTGCATTTTTAGCCTGACCGGAAGCTCTCATCATTGGGGGATGAACAAACACCGGGTGGCCTGCATCTTTGATTTCATCCAAAACCAGGTAGGCTTCAGCTGCGCCGTCAATCACCATTGGAAAGCCGAACTCTTTTTGAAGACGAATAGCAGTCATAATATCGTGTGCCCGATGAACGGTGACCATTGCAGTAAGTTCTCCTTCCAATAGATCAGCTAAAGCTTCCATGCCAAGATCTTTGGTAGCCGGGCTATCACTGTTTCGCTTTTCCAGGTACAGCTGTGCCTTAACCAGGTTTTCACGGAGCATTGCAATTCCTTTAGAACGTGTTCCCGGTTTTCTAATGTCGCTATCCATCATATTTCCCAGAGTAAACGCAAGCATTTTGGATGGATTTAGCACTGATTCATCTACCGTTTCACCAGATGTTTTGATGATCATAGTCTGACCACTAATCAGTGCACCGGGACCATGACCGGTATGAATCGTTGTAACTCCCATGCTTCTTAAATAACCGACCAACTCTTCTCTGGCGTTATAGGCGTCAATCGCGCGGAGTTCAGGTTGAATGGCGGAGGAAGTCTCCAGCTGATCCTGATCATGAGGCTGATTCAAATGCCCGGCTAAACCAACAACCGTATGTGCATCGATTAACCCCGGAGTCACAACAGCAGCTTCAAGTATCTGGTAATCCGATGGAATCTGAACAGAACCTTCTGCGCCGACACGGTCAATTTTTCCATTCTTGATAAGAACAACACCATTTTCTATGGGATCACCATTGCTTGTATATAGTAAGCCCGCTTTTACGGCGATTTGTGAAAAGCCTGTGGAAACAAGAAAGAGCGAAATGCTTAGGGTGAGTATAGTTTTGATAGTCTTCATGATTACTCTCCTTCAATATGATGGTTATGAATTTCGCCCCGGAATATTTCATATCCCCCGGTTGCATATTCACGGTCTTCAGGGTTACTTCTGTCCCAAACCTTTTGCCCTTCAATCCAGGTTTGTTCCACCATTGTATACACACTGAAAGGGTCGCCACTGAGAATAATGAAGTCGGCGTCTTTCCCTTTTTCAAGAGAGCCAACGCGGTCATCAATCTCCATCATCGTTGCATTAGCAATGGTAACAGCTTCGAGGGCCTTTTCACGGCTCATGCCTTCTCTGACTCCCATTGCGGCAGAGCGAAGGAATAACCGGGAATCAGTGATGTAATCGTCAGTATGAAAGCCAACCAGTACACCGGCCTCTTCAAGCGCAGCGGCATTTACATTGCTGAAGTCTTTGGCTTCGAGCTTACCCCCAAAAGAATCTAAGGTAATAACAGATGCCGGTACTCCTGCTTCAGCGATTTCATCAGCCACTTTATATGCTTCAGAAACGTGTTGCAGAACAAGCTTATAGCCGAACTCTTTCGAAAGACGAATAGCTGTAAGAATATCATCATGGCGATGGGTGTGGTTATGAACCGTTCGTTTTCCTTCAAGCACCTCTACCAAGGTTTCCATTTGAAGATCACGGGGAGGCATTTTACTTTCATCCCCATCGGCCTCTTTTATTTTCTGCTGATAGTTTTGCGCCTTGATAAACAGCTCCCGAACCATTGCGGCAGATTTTGCACGGGTTCCAGGTCGAGGCGGAGTGCCATTTCCGATAGGGTTCGTTCCATTTGCCATCTTCAAACCACCGTAGATATTATTCTCCTCATCAATAATTAAAAGCATATCTTCGATTGTATTGGCTTTGCGGAGCTTGAGATATACCGTTTGTCCACTCATTAAGTGTCCGGAGCCCGGCATTACATTAGCAGCCGTAATTCCGCCGGCCAGAGCTTTTTTGAAGGTATCACTTCTGGGATCAATAGCATCCATAATCCGAACGTCAGGGTGAAGAGATGAAGATCGGTCCCCACCATCTCCTCCACCAATATGGGAATGTGTATCGACAAGGCCCGGCATAATCACTTTACCGGAAACATCAACGATCTGTGCATTAGCAGGGATTTTATAGCGATGATCTCCAACATCAAGAATTTTACCATCCCGGATAACAAGTACACCATTTTCTATTGGTTCACCGGAAATTGGAATGATATGAGCCCCGGTAAAGAAAACGGAATTGGATTGGGCAACGACAGAAACTGAAAACAGACCCGTTATTAATAACCCTGAAAGAAAAGAAGTAATTATTCGCATAGATAAAGATTGGTTAAACCGCCCCAATTTATAAAAAAGTAAGCGGGATCAAACAGATAATTTTAAAGAATAGAAAACGGTACAGTGATGGTATATACTTCGATCGACAGAGAGCGTACAGCTACTGCAAATATCGATCAGTTTGAACTGAATGGAATTGGTAAAGATTGGTCAAATACGCTTCGCCAGGGAATGAGGGAAATCCTGGAACCATTAATTAAACAGACGATTGCCCCGGCCGCCAAAGATGGCATGTTAGAACAAGTTCAAAATAAAGTGGAAGATCTGATTAATTGATAATTATTTAGAGGAAGCTTCAATCTCAGCGAGCTTCGCAGCAATCATTTCTTTGGAATACCATTTACCCTGAACCATCACCCCGGAATGGTTTTGAATATGAGATACATCCTCTAAAGGATTTTTATCAACCAAAATAAGGTCAGCTCTCTTACCGGCTTCAATGGTTCCAAAATCAGCACGATCGCTGAAATATTGCCCTACATTTTTAGTGCCAGATTCTATGATTTCATATGGGGTCATTCCCGCCTCTACCATCTTTGGTAATTCCCTGTGGATTGAGAATCCGGGCACGCTGAAAAGTTGAGGAGCATCCGTTCCCATCAAAATAAGGACCCCTGCTTCGTTCATTTTTTGGAGAAGCTCGCGACGAAGTTCAGCATGGTCCAAAGCGTCTCCAACGTTTAAATTGGTGTTATTTTCTACATTATTTGTTACCCAGTTGTTATATCCATCTCTAACAGCCTGAGGGATATATTTTAGCTCATCATAGTTTCTCATGGCATCATAATCACCGGCGCCAATAATGGTTTCCCAAAGAGCCTGGGTTGGGACGATCCAGACATCGTTTTCTACGGTTTTTTGGATGATTTCGCTCATCTTTGATTCAAGTTCCGCCCCTTCAAAAGCACTTAAATAAGCAACATATCCATCGATATGGTCCATAGTTAATTGACCCGCCTCGATGGCTCTTTCTATTCCTACATCCGCCGGAACATGGCCGCCAAAGGTAATCCCAATTTCATTTGCGGTTTCAGCCATAGCGTTATATTCAGCGAGAGTGAGCCCCGGATGAATTTTAAGCAAATCCCACCCCTCTTCTTTTTGCTGTATGACTTTCTCTCTGGCCTGACCGGGAGAGCTTACAGAGTTTCCATTGAAGCTTGGTCCTGCCAGGTACAAATTTGGCCCGATGAGTTGTCCTGAATTAACCTTGTCTTTCAACTCCAGCTGGTGATCATATCCCAGCATTCCCCGAACGGTCGTTATTCCTGCCGCAACATACAGAAACAAAGTGTTTTCTACATATTCATCATTAAAGTAAGCAGGAGCTGTTGCAGGAGGGTGTGTTGGTGGAACGTGACCGTGCATTTCTGCCAACCCAGGAATTAAAAACTTTCCGGACCCATCAATAATTGAGACTTCATCCCCTAAATCAACATTGGCAGAAGGCGAAATCAGGCTGATTTTATCATCAGTTATTACCACAGTTTGATTTCTAAGTATAACGTCTTCTTCTGTCATTGGGATTACGGAGACATTTGTGAAAGCAATGCTTTGGGCCACAGGTAATTCATGAAAAACACTTTTTTGCCCAAGTGGTTTGTCAGGGCTTACATAGAAAGTAATTATCAATGCGGGAATGGCCAGGTAGGAGAAAAAAGATTTCATAAATATAATAGATTGTTGATGGAGATAAGCTAATAAAGCACTTTTTTATACTTTGAAAAAGGCTTCTCGTCACATTTGATGAAAATTTACTGATTTGAAAAGATGCTTACTTTTTTGTGCCGAGTCGCTTAGGGTGATTATCCGCCTCCTGAAGTTCATCGAATGCTTGTTGAAAGTTTTGCATTAGCTCCATGTATTCTTCAGACTCAGTTACCTTTTGTTCCAGCTTTCTGCTTTTAAGTGTTTCATTTCGGGCATACTTAATGAATTTATAGAAATGAAATTCAACCAAATCTCCTTCTTCATCCGAAAGGAAAATCTTTCCAAATTTATCCACGCTTTTGTAATTAAAGATATACTGACCGGAAGCAGTTGAGGAATCAGAATATTTCTTATAGGTTCCCCAATCAAATTTTTCACCAGTTAAGGCCTGAGCAATATTCCAGCAATTAATACGATCTCCTTCTTTCCAGTGCAGAATTTCAGGATACCAGGTATGGGGCGGAACGCCTTTCTTTTTGTTCTTGAATAATCCCAATAGTCCCATGTGAGTTTAAATAGTTAGAAGATCTTTTATTGTTTTCGTGAATATATGCTTTTCTTCAATTATGTCTTCTGGTTTCATTACCTCTAATACTAATGTGCCCCGATAAAACCAATACATACTGATCGCCATTACAGTATGAGCTATATCAAGATGATTAAACCAGATTCCTAAGCCAATTTCGCTGGTATAAAAGAAGGCAGCAAGAGTGGCAAAAAGAACGGTAAGAACAAAGTACTTACTTCCCCTGTTTCGTGTTCTCATGAAGACGAGGAAATGTAAAGGAAGTACTACCAGCCCAAGGCCGTAAGCAGAGTGAACTTGTATAAAAAAGAAATTGAGGGTGGTGAAGGTGATGACGGCAAAAGTTATTAACTCTACTACATTCGCTATCTCCAGAAATTTGCCAAAGGTTTTATTGATGACCGGTTGGGCATGCATAATAGTAGCTCTCTCTACAGCCATTACAGCAATCATACTTATCAACCAGCCGGGAAGCTTCCATTCCAGGCCAACCGCATATTGAAAAGCATGACCAAGAATTCCACCAAGAAAAGTTGCAACGGCCATTATTAAAAAGTACCAGCGCATATATTGGTGAACCTTACCCGGCTTTTTCAGTTTAACTAATCTGATAAATGCATATACACAGACTGCCGTAATCCAAAGATCGGTGAAGGTTACCATCGGCTCCATAATGGTAACGCCAAATAATTCGATAGAAGGTTGTCCGCTGGGTGAATCCATAATCAAAAGAGGTTTAAATTAATCAACCAAGTATGAGGGACACGAATTCCGAAATCAGAAAAGCATAACTCCGGGGCATAAAAAAAGCCTGCTTTTGACGGCTGGCTGCTTTGATTTTCGAGTAACTGGAGCCAATATACGGCAGAGACCTACTCCTGACCAAATCTAATTAACAATGTATAACTAATGATAATCTATAATTGTATAAACATGATTTAAGTTGTTCTAAAGATGTGTTGAATGAAAATAATAAGTGATATAAACCTGAGGTGGGAGAATAAAAATTTGCGTTGGTTTTAACTAACCAGAGAATAGAAACTACCTTTTGCGGTAATTAACCGATTTCATAGATCCGTCTTCATCAACAATATTTGTCTCAGATCCCGGGACAATATCAGTGTTATGAGCAGAAACACAGAGCCAGTGATCATCGAATTTCTGAACTATAAAGGAAAAGAGATTCTGGCGAAGCCGTGGTGTTTCTACATAGCCTTTTGGTGTTTGATTGCTAAGCCTCATTTTGGCATGAACAACAGCAATATCATCAGAAAGAGATTTCACGGTTACTTTTTGCAATTTAAGAGTAGAACCTTTGAAAATAACACGCAGTCCGTAATCATGAGCTTTTCGTATTTCCCGGATGTTATGCCACCAAAGCCCGACCACATTTACGAACTCAGCATCTTCAGCAAAAATAGAAATCAGCTCATCTACATCACGGTTATTCCATCCGGATACAAAACGCTCAGGTATTTCTTTTGGGGATTTAAGCGGAGGGTAGTTCTGATTCATTTAATTCTGTGTGGCAATCTTTAGTCAAATGATATAATAATATTCCTGTTAAACCTCCCAGAATAAAACCGGGACTCATCATAGTTGCAGAATATAAAAAACCAGCTAAGCTAAACAGAACATAACTGATAATGTCAGGGGTTTCATTTTTGATGAACTCGATACTAAAAATAAAGGAGCCAATTAAAAAACTAAGCAAGGTAATCAACACACCATAACCAAAGGCGCTCCAATAATTACCAGTAGGTTTTTCTAAGGAATAAATATTTGGACTAAAAATATATGAGGAGACCCCAGAAGCTAAAGAAGCTGAAAAAGCTCCAAAAATCACCTCTGGAGTAACAGGAAAAGAAAACCCATCTATAACTAGCCAAAAAGAAAACCAAACAATAAGTCCTGATATCGAAAATAGCAGGACACCAAGCAACCTGTTTCTATCCATTCTCTTGCTCTTCTTCTGAATCAGATTCAATTCTGGTTGCATTCCTGAACAACAGTGCTGATATCACAAAAGGAATCACAAAGAAAGAGGTTACCCCGATAATCTCCATTACTGAGCTGTAAGGATAATATTGAGCGCCCAGCGACAGTGCGATGATGGCAATCGCAATCATAGAAATAGCCATTGCAAATAGAGTGATCATCATGCCCCTGGATTTAAAGCGGGACAATACGGCTCCGATTATTCCAATCAGGATTACCACAAAATACATCTGGTTTTCAGGATTGTTTTCACTTCCGATTAAACCCACCGCCAGATTGGCCCAGATCAGAAATAAGCCTGAACCTAATGCTAATCCGGCAGCTAATTTATAAGTGGTGCTTCCAGCTTTTAAGGTGAAAATCAGATAAGATAGTCCGACACCAAAAAGCAGGATCCCGGCAAGAACAAAATCAAATAGTGACCAGTCGACCCCGCTGGTAAATTGCATAGCTACAAAAGGGATTAGCAGCAAGCTAAGGGTAATGCCAGCAAGAAGAAGTATTTTTTTAGAGAAAGTTAGAGACGTATTCATAGTAGATATAAGGAGTATTAGTTTGTGGTGGATGTAATTCGTGACTTAATTCTGAAGGCCCAGAAAAGGCCGATAACAATCATTAGTGGAGGAATCGGACCGGGCTCGTCTTCTACGGTAATCATAAAAATGAGCAGAAGTATCCCAAGTACGATGACCAAAACCGGGAGCAGCAACAAGAATTTAAGTCGGACAAATATCTTCATGATAATGTTAAATTAATTTCCACTTTGTAATACAAAGTGGATGGGTAAAAAATATATCCCGTCACTTGATTCAAGTGTTCTGGGATTTGATAATTTGTTCAAGCACTTCAAGGTGTTTGTTGAAGGCTGCCTTGCCTTCTTTAGTGATGAAATATCTGGTGTTGGGTTTACGGTCTACAAAAGTCTTATTAACGCCAACGAAATCTTCCTGTTCCAGCTTCTTGATATGAGTTGCCAGATTACCATCAGTCACGTCGAGTAAATCGCGTAAGGAAGTAAAATCCAGAGAATCATTCACCGCCAGGGCCGACATTATTCCAAGCCGTATTCTGCTTTCAAAGGCTTTATGTAAATTATTGAAGTTTGGGCTCACGGCTATGATCGCTCGTATTTAAAATGAATGAAGAGTCCGTATCCGATATGTAATAAACCAAATCCAATCACCCAAAAGAGAATGCTGAACGAAACAAATGCCACAGCGAGTAATCCCAAAATGATCTGAAGAATCCCAAGGTATTTAACATCTGCAAAAGTAAAAGCAGAGGCCATACAAAGAGCCAGTCCATAAAAAACAAGAGTTAAAGGAGCCGCTAATCCCGAAAGGCCAGAACTGATAAGTAACAATACCAGAACCCCACCTGAAAGCAAAGGGATTGAAATAGCTGAAAGCATCCTTTTGGAGGTGCCATTCCAGACCAGTTCGCCTTTCTTTTTAGCATTACCTGAAGACAAAACCAGAGCAGAGCCAATGGACAGCATCAAAAGGATTAGTGCCAAAACAATTACAGGGGGTAGGCCCAGAACCGCATATCCTGTTTGGTTGATTGAATATTCAAAACCATCCGGTCGGAAATTAAGAACGTAATATGCTACATACGCACCGGCAATAGCATACAAACCAGCGAGCACACCAGCGAGTCCCGATAACGATAAAAACTTAGAAGACCGCTCCATCATCGAGCGGATTTCTGAAAGGTCTTTTATATAATCCTGATGTTCTTTCATAAAAAGTACTTTTAAATACAAAGTACATATATCGATTATTCAAATCAATAGGGATAGATAAAATTTGTTAGTGGTAGCGATTGATGACTTAGTATTTGTTTCTTGCCCACATACTAACTTGTTTTGCCTTACCTAAAGATCAGAAACGGTCCCGGTTGCCGATGCCCCCAAAACGTGGGTTAACGACATTGTTGAGCACCGACCCAAAGCGGTAGCGGAAGCCGAAGCTGATGCCTGCCTCATAGTTGGTTTCGAGCTGCCGGCGTCGCAGAAGTACATCTTCGAGATTAGCATTACCCTTCGGAAGATTAATCTGATCGTGGACGAGTTCCAGAAAGCCGCCAATTCCAACGGAAAGCCCTTTGGTGATGCGAATATCAAACTCAGCATCAAATTGCAGACTGTGGCGTGATAAATCGTGGAGATACTGTGAGGCATTGACTCCTATTTCTACTCCTCCCCAAGGTTGTACGACTTCATACCCTGCGTTGAGTAAGTGCTGAGGTAGTAATTGCTCGATTTCATTGTAAATCGTTGTGTCTCTGAAGGTGATGTGCGAGCCTCCCATACGATAAGCAACCGTAAGCTGTCGCCGGTTTGCTTCGCTGTAAGGATAGAGGCTCCATTCAACTGCGCCCATGAAGCGATAGCGCCAATCTACGTTAGAGAAGGTCGAAGTTAACACGTCGCCGTATGCACCAACCGACCAGTGTGGAGAAATACTCTTTATGGCATAACTGGTGAATCCATCGCGTCGGGCAGAATTGGTGATCGTTCCTTCCTCTCGTTCGAATCGGTCGTAGTTGTAATTGAAGAAAGGGCGGAGCTGGATCTTCCAGTTATCAGTTACGCGACCAATATACACCCCGTACCGTGTGTCGAAGGATTGCTGCCGGGATTCGAAGTCGGCGCTACCGTCTGCATAGATCTCAACCGTCCATTGGTTCCAGGGGTCTTCTGTGGTCTGTATTTGCGTTGAGGAGGACAGTTCGGGCGTAGTAATATCCACCCGTAGTCGATCCCGTATAGGAGTCTGCATCAGGTAAGGAACGAGCGCGGCTTCGAGAGTACGGAGGAATCCATTCCTCTCTTCATCCTCCGTTGCGATGGCGGGGGCGTTATAAATTGTCGAATAATCCAGCCCTTCGAAAATACCGAGCCCAATGAGATCTAAAAGTCTTGCTTCGCCTCCGGAACCGGTACTTTCCCGAGTAACCAATACGTGAATATCGGCGGCTTCACGTTCACGAACGTGATCCAGATAAGGCATTTCCTGTCGTATAAAAGTCTCATCGCAGAAATTACAGTCAAGGAAGAGCGCGAGCCGTGAATGCGTTCCTGTACCGATCTCCTGAGCTGTTGCTGGAAAGGCGATAAAGCAGGAATAAAAAATAACAGTCAGATATACTAAAGTCGTAATACATGATTTACTTTCTGCAAAGGGACATATTAAGCGAAGTATACTTGATTGCGACATCTGATTGTAGTTAAAAGAGAATGAAATACCTGTTATCGGTTTTGATGAAGTAACAGATTTATTTAATTGCTTACAAACTTTACAACAAGCCCTCTTTATTCTGCAATGATGGCAATTAGTATATGAATTGCGATTCCCTAACCTATTGATTCAAAACATGTGTTAATGTAGATTAATCGCAGATACTATTCATCAGGGTTCTATTTACAGCAGTATGCAGCAAGAGGAAATTACTCAACTCATAAAAAAAGCCGGTCAGGGTGAACTCTCGGCGTATGATCAATTGATGCCACACATCTATGAAAAGCTTCGCTCAATGGCGAATCAGCATCTGTCTAAAGAATATCATAATCATACCTATTCAAGGACTGAACTGGTTCATGAGGCTTACCTGAAGTTGTGCAACTACAATGAAATGGATTGGAAAGACCGGTCTCATTTTTATGCTATCGCTTCAAAATGCATGCGGCAGATATTAATCGATTATGCACGAAAGAAATTAGCGGACAAACGCGGAGGCGATAACCTGAAGATCACGCTGATCGATACTATGTTGAAGCAGAAAAAAGAAGCCGCACAGCTACTGGACCTGGATGCTGCCCTAAACAGACTACAAAAGCTGGATGAAAGGCTTGCCAAAATAGTAGAGTATCGCTACTTCGGGGATATGACGATTGACGATACCGCAGAAGCATTGGGGATTTCTGCCAGTACGGTTCGCCGGGATTGGGAAAAGGCACGAGGGTGGCTTTACAGGGAACTTAAAAGTCAAAATTGATGACGGAAAATTGTCAAATTTCCCGCATTATTTATTAAACGCACGAACTATTTTTTATGAATGACCGGAACTGGAATAAAATCTCCTCTATCCTTGACACCCTACTTACTATCAGCAAGGAAAAAAGAACCGATTATCTCGATACGCATTTTTCAGATCAACCAGATGTAATTGCCGAGGTTAAAGAATATCTACGTTCAATTGAAGAGTCTGAAAAAGAAGGCTTCCTGAATAATAACTTAGAAGATCATGCTGCTCTTTTCCAGGATTTGAGCTCTGTACATTTTCCATTTAACTCCCTGAAAGATACTGTTATTGGGAAAAAAGTAGGTCCCTATGAAATTGAATCTGAACTGGGTACCGGAGGCATGGGATCCGTGTATAAAGCTATCCGTCAGGACGGACAGTTTAATCAGACCGTGGCTATAAAGTTTATCAATGCGAAAGGTTTTAGTGATGCAGTGATTGAGCGTTTCCGAATGGAGCAGGAGGTTCTCGCCAACCTGAATCATCCGAATATAGCAACCCTGTTTGATGGAGGATTTACCGAAGAAGGTTTCCCTTATCTCATCATGGAATATGTGCAGGGCCTCCCCATTGATGAGTATTGCCAAAAGCATCAGCTTCTTGTTTCCGATCGACTAGCTCTATTCAAGAAAATACTGGCTGCTATACAGCACGCCCATTCCAATCTTGTAATTCACCGGGATTTAAAACCTTCCAATATCTTGATTGATGAAGAGCAGAATCTAAAAGTATTGGATTTTGGAATCGCGAAAACGCTGAGTATTAAAGACGGTCAAAATGTGGATTTAACCCAAATCGGTGAAAGAGTTTGGACCCCTTCCTATGCGGCTCCGGAACAAATTTTGGAGCGGCCTTCCCGTATTCAAACCGATATCTATGGGTTGGGGGCTTTACTGTATTCTATTCTGACAAACTCCACTCCATTTGACTTCAAAAACAGGAGCCTGCATGAAGTGGAAAAAATGATTCTGGAAGAAAATCCACGATCATTAGCAGAAGGATTTGAGTCAGAAAATGAAAACCACTCAAACACCCAGAGTAAAAAAGATTTCTTACGTGGTGACCTGGAAGCTATTGTCCGGAAGTCGCTCCGCAAGGAACCCGAAGAACGATATGAGTCCGCGGGTGAGTTTCTGGAAGATCTTGAGCGGTATCAACAAAACCTTCCTGTTCATGCAGTAAATGGCTCTTTTAAATATAAAAGCAGGAAGTTTTTGAAGCGGAACCTTAAGATGGTTTCCACAGCAACAGCATTCCTATCATTATTGATTACAGTAGTCAGCCTGTACACCATTCGTTTGTCCTCAGAACAACAAAAAGCAACCACAGAAGCACAAAAAGCCAATGAAGTTAAGACACTATTGTTAGAGGTTTTCGAGAATGCTGACCCTCTTTCCGGGGCTGATGAAGTGTTAACAGTACAGGAACTTTTGGAGAATGGAACGGATGAAATTCTTTCCAGAGACCTAAATCCCGAGGTGAAATCGGAGATGTTGATTTCCCTGTCTTCTATCTATCAAAACATCACTGAATACGAAAAGGCACTGGAGATAGCAGAAACGGCTCTTTCCCACAATATTGAGCACTTTGATTCACTTTCCATACCAGTGCTTCAGACTTATCTCAGACTCAGTTCTATCAATAACGATCTGGCTAATTTTGACCGTGCTTATGAGCTATCAAATTTGTCGGTAGAAATAGCCGAGCAGATTTTATCTGACAACAATCCTCTTTGGTCACAAATATACCTTATGCAAGGGGATATAAAACGTGAATTAGCTATGGGTAGTGAGTCGTTGCAGAGTTTTCAGCAGGCCATGGAAGTGTTGGAATACCAGCCAGAAATGGACAGTTCAATGTATATCGATATACTTCGGAAATTGGGGCGGGCTCATTATTTGGTTCGAAATTTAGATCAGGCCGACTCCGTATTCACAGTCGCGCTTAGCTCAGCGAATTCTTTTTACGGTGAGGACAAGCTAGCTACTTCGACTGTAATGGACGAAGCCGGTGTATTTTATATGACACAGGGAATGTACGATAAAGCTCGGGGTCTCTTTAATAACGCTCTGGAAATTAAGAGAGTGAAACATCAGGGAGCGCATCCGAATATTTCCAGTATACTGAATAATCTTGCCGTGCTTGAAGATTATTCAGAAAACTACCCGGAAGCGGATTCTCTCTATGCCGAAACACTGGAGATGGATACGGAGATTTATGGACCGGATCACCCATATATTGCTAGTTCAAAAGGCCACTGGGCAAATATGAACATCCGTATTGGTAATTTTGATAAAGCCGCAGAACTTATCGAAGATGTCATCCGGATCAACACCATGGTTTATGATTCTGAGCACCCTGTTTTGGGAAGGTCATACAAGAATATGGGCGAGATTAAATCAGCAGAAGGAGAACTTGAAGTCGCTGAAGAATATTTCATCATGTCGGATAATATATACTCAAAGGTAGTGGAACCCACGAGCAGAACCTATGCTGAATTGAGTATGTCCAGAGCAGAAAACAGTTTTAAGAGAGAAGCTTATTTAGAAGCGGCAAATCAATATGAGACGGCTATAGCAGGATTTGAATTATTATCTGACGAATACTTCTTCTGGATGGAGGCGGAATGCACCATAAAGATGGCCAAAAGCTATATTCTTGCCGGACGGGATGCTACGGCTAATCAGATTCTATCATCCTTTGAAAGCAGAATGGATACCACTCGATCATTAAAAGAAGACGACATCATTCGAGGTCTATATACTTCAGCAAAAGAAATGATTAAATGAGCCCCTTATTCTGCTTTCTTATCACGCAGCTTTTTAATGGCATACCCTCCTCCGGCTAAGGCAAGTAAGCTGAGGCCACCATCAATCGGGGCTTGACTGGGTGCCGATGGAAGCCCCGGTTGTGCAAAGAGTAAGGGAGTCATTAATACGGTGACAATGATAGCGAGCAAAAGGTAAATCAGTGTTTTCATAATTGTGTGTTTTAAACTACTTCAGTTATCAGTTCCCAATTCGTTTAAGGTGTGTCAGATTGCTGAAGGCATTTTTTATTTAATTAATGTCATTTTTCGAGTGATGGTTTGTCCATTAGAAACAAGTTGATAGTAGTACATTCCGCTGGCTACATCTGATGCATCCCAGGTAACATTAAAGTCGCCTGAATTCTGTTGTTTGTTCACAAGTGTTGCAACTTGCTGTCCCATCAGGTTATAAACTGTAAGCGTTACATTTCCGGCGTCCTCAACAGAGTATCGTATGGTAGTAGTAGGGTTAAATGGATTGGGGAAGTTTTGTGATAGACTAAACTTTACCGGGTCTTCATTACTTGGCTCAACAGAAACGGCTGTTTTTTGTCTTATGGCAATTTTGTATCGATACTCTTGTTCGGCGAGCCTTTTGGGTATTTTTGGAGAAGAGAAGAGTGAATTCGTGCTTTTTTGTGAGGGAAGCTTATTAATCAACAGGTCAATTTTGCCTTCCTCGTTTAGTAACAGTTCCTTTTTTTCAAAAGTATCAATAATATAAAACTCCCAATCCTTAAAAGATTCGATTCCTTCAACCTTAAGCTCAGCATACTCATCTTCAATTGATCCGGAGAGATCGAGCGGAAACTCCATTTGTTCTTCCGGTTGCTTTGGCAGAGCATTCAGCTGCAATAAATCGCCATTTTCAATAACGGTTGCCAGTCTTAAAAACGAATTAGAAAGAGGTTGTAAAAATAATCCATCGAACCTGTCTTTATTAACCTCTCCCCCCTCCTGAAAACCAATCCAGATATCAGAAGAATAAGCTCCTGCTGATGCAGAAATTTTTAATACCTGTGGGCTATCTAAACCAGAATCCTTGTAAAGAGGTATATTGTAGTGATTTCTTTTAGCTCTTTCACGAATAGAAAGAGTTCCTTCCCCTCCATTTGCCTGAATGAAAAACCCCTGAAATGGCGCAATCCTGCCATCCTCAATTCCTCCCATTGACCCATTCCAGCTTATATACTGGCTTGTCGAATGATCATAAATATATATGGTATTAGATAGATTGGTTTTTGAAACGCCTGAAAAGTCCCAGTCGATGGTACTTCCATATGGGTTCCCGGCCAGGTAGAAATTCCCATCCGGAAGTTCGTCTACAACAGATACTTCACCGGCGTTTGGAAATCCGCCCCCTCTGAATTTACGAGTACTTAGATTTTTTGGAAAACCTTCAGGAGAACCATCATAGTTATCGTCGGTATACATATACAATAAATATCCCTGCCCCGGTTTAAGAGAATCAGTTTGCTGATTGGCGAGGGACACAAAACTTTGAGCATCCGTATCCCACGTCCAAACATTGGTTTGGGATGGATTTGTTGTGAGTGCATCGGCTCCTGTAAAACCTTGTGTCCAGAATTCACTAAGATGCTCATCAAAAATAGTCCCATAGGTTGGGGATGTAAGCATTCTGAAACCTTGGGTACCGGTTATTTCCTTTTGCTGATTGTAAAAGTATACATACACCGTTCCCTTAGTGGTTGCTGGTTCACTTATAATTACCTCATTTATCCCATCATTATTTAAATCTGCAGTAAGATATTCCAGAGCTGTTGGACTAAATTTAGTCCTGATTCCACTCTGCATTTCAAAACCAATGGTTTCATCAAAATCAGCGATATAAATATCTTCTGTAGTATCTGATCCAAAAATGACGTAAGAAGTTCCAATCCAGTCAAAGGACCGGTCAAACTCATCAACCCTGCTTTTATCCGGATTACCAAAAAAAATGTCAGAAATTCCATCCCCATCAACATCTCCAACACCAAAATCTGGATCATTCGATTGTGAATCCTCAGCTATTATTTTAAACCCGCTTGAAGCAGATGTAGAAGTATAAACGCTCACATTCTGTCCTGAAGGATACACGCTTCCTCCAAAGATTACATGAGTTGTACTTCTGTTATCCTCTGTACCTCCAGTGGGATCAATGTCTGTGCTATTAGCGGTAACTATCAAATCTGAGATGTTATCACCATTTATATCTGCTAATCGAACTTTTTCACCAAACCGCTCCCCCTCATCATCTCCAATAATTTTGAATCCATTTGTACCATTTAAAGAAGGAGCAAATATCGTGCTGTCAAAAGCTGTATCCGAACCATATATGACATAAACGACGCCTACACGAAGATCACCATCAATTATAGCTATTGGAGACGTGATAGCTAAATCATCAATACCATCATCGTTCAAATCTCCGGTGGCTAATTGTCTTCCTATCTCATCATCTCTGTCTCCATTTACAACAAAGCCATTGGTTCCATCAAAATTTTCCAGGTTATAGGAAGCAACACTCAGGGTATCAGAACCAAAAAAAACATAGACTTTACCGGATTCCTGGTTACTCCCGATATCGACTAATGGAGCAGCTGTTACAACATCTTCGAATCCGTCGTTATTAATATCACCAGTAGTTACCCCACTTCCATTGCCACCCCTGTCTATGGTCCCCTTTAATAAAAACCCATTACTCCCATCTATATCAGCTGTTTCAAAAGATGCAGAAAAACTTGCTTTACCGTATATTACATAGGTCGTACCTGAACGAGTAAGCCCATTAACATCAGCGCTGGAGGCTCCAATTATTACTTCATCATATCCATCCCCATTTATGTCTCCGGAGGCAATAGCTTCTCCAAAGTTTATGAAGAAATCGTCACTATTAATTACAAAGCCATTAGTACCATTTAATGCTGACAAGTCCGGGACTTCGTCAAAAGGTCCTTCAGCACCAAAAATCACATAAACCTGTCCGTCTCCGTTACTTGGATCTGCACCAGTAGCACTTACTATCAGATCGTCTATTGAATCACCATTTATATCCCCAACAGCAAGATTGCCGCCAAAATTATCTGAACTATAAATACCATCGATTTTAAACAGTTCATCATCCAGTAGAATCCCCATATCCACCTGATACTTTTCTTGCGCAACAGTATCGATTGTTGTAAAAGCGATAATTAGTGGAACCAGAATTATGAATAGTTGATAGAGATTGTTTTTAAAAACCCCTGAATAGATTTTTAGACTTTTCAGCCACATAAGAATAAATTTTATTTGGTGTTCTCTCTTAAATGCGGGATAGTTTTAAAAAACCTTCCAAAGAAAATCAGATTTATGAACTGATTTTAAAATTCCAGGGTTTAGCTTCGAAAAACGGCAAATGACTTTTTGTTAAACGGTCTCTGTGTAGGATAGAAGTGACTAATTTTAGCAAACAGCGAGAACGTGACTATTGCCATAGAGTGAGAAATAGTTGGTTGTCTAAATGATAGAACGAGTCGGCACTTTAGCGAAGCAGGCATAGGCTACTTTTAAAAGCAGCCAAAATAATCAAACAGATACAAATATTGGAACCATATTGGGTCTGCCTGCATAAAACGTCTTGTTATGGGTAGCCGCTGTTATCGTTATTCAATGGGATTATAGTCTCTTTTGGGTTAATTCCTGTAAGCTCAATGCTCGTTGCCAATAAATCTTTCTGATAGTTTTTATTATAAGAATCTGCAGAAGACTTTATTACTTCTCCATCCGAATAGTAAACGCCATCTAAATTCTGTAATTCGACTGCATAGGCAAGATTAGCTAACCTTCTTCCAGATGTTTGGGCCGAATTCATGTTTTTTTTGAAAGGAATAAATAAAGGCAATATGTAATTAACGACAAAACGAATAGGGGCCGGAAAATTCTTTGTAAATCCGGTATCTGGGGTCAAGCCGGGATCAAAAGCATTAACCCGAATATGCTCCCCAGCTAATTGATCATGTAATATGTAGGTCGTTAAAACATTACAGAGTTTTGAGGTAGAATACCGTCGTTGTCCTAATTTCATACCTGCCTTTTCAGAGGATTCTTCAGGGTACGCTAATTCTTTGCCACTTGTATAGACAGGTGGTTCCACGCCCGTGTTTGTTGTTGGATCGTGAGTATCACTTGCAGTGAAGGTTATACTCCCTCCTTTTTCCAAATAGGGCAACATCAAGAGTGTTAGGAAAAATCCACCCAAATGATTGGTTCCGAATGTGATTTCAAAACCGTCTTCGGTATAGGATGTATTTCTGATATTGGGAGCAATGCCTGCATTATTGATCAGTGCAGTGATAACTGGTTCAGGCCGTTTTGAAAACTCGTTCCTAAAATCTCTGACAGATTGCAGCGAAGCCAAATCGATTTGCATGCATACTAAATGTTTATGACCGGTTTTCTGCTCAATCTTTTGGATGGCTTCATTGCCCGATTCCACATTTCTACAAGCCAGTATGATTTGTTTATCAGGTGCAATGTTAGCCAGATGTGTCGCACATTCAAAACCGATTCCACTGTTTGCTCCAGTTATTATAATTGATTTCATTTACATACTTATTTAGTTAAAAATAACGCTATGAGTATAGCTCATGTAAAAATGAAACCATTTGCCATATGGCAAAAAACGGTTTAGGAAATGTTCTTTCTTATTCTGCTTAAAGAAGACGGAGTAACTCCTAAATAAGATGCTACATAAGCCAAGGGAACACGATTGGCAATGGTGGGAAACTTCTCTAAAAATGACAAATACCGCGTTGTTGCATCCTGGCTAACAAGCGGACTTCTTCGGTCCAGCTTTTTAGCAAGTGCGTTTTGTACGATTTTATTTACAATACTTTCCCATTCCACCATAGTGTTTGAAAGCTCATCCCAACTCGTTTTCGAGAAAGTCAGAAGAGTACAATCGGTAACCGCTTGTACATATTCGGTAGCAGGCAGGTTGGCTTTAAAATGCATATAGTCAACTATAAAATGATTTTCATCAATGAAATACTTAGTAATCTCTTCACCTTTGTTAGTGTAATAACAGACCCTAAGTACACCTTCTAAAATAAAACCGACTTGTTTAGGAACTTTTCCAGCTTCAGAAAAATAATCGTTTTCTTGGAGTTCTATTTCTGTTGCCTTATTGCTAATAAGATCAATTTGTTGTGGATTTAAATTCCCGATACGTAAAATATATTCTACAAATTTGTCCATGTGTCAAGAGTAGCAATTGTTATCTAAGTAGTATTTGTCATATGACAAAAAAGAGAGTTTTAATGAGGTTGTCTCTGAGGGCTGCCAATAACACCCCGCCACTTAATAGGTGATTTTGTTAAGAAATAGTGGAAATAATCACTTAGAAACAAGCAGCAACAAAAAAGGCAGTCAGCGACTGCCTTTAGTATAGATCAGGAAAGCTGATCCACAAAATCGAGTTTCTCCCACGGGAATTCCTCGCGACCAAAGTGACCATAGGCCGCTGTTGGCCTGTAAATAGGTCGTAGTAAATCAAACCGCTCAATGATTCCTTTCGGGGTGCAGTCAAAGGTTTTAATAACCAGTTCCGCTAGTTCGGTATCGCTCTTCACCCCGGTTCCGTAGGAATTTACACTAATGGAAACAGGGTCAGCAACTCCAATAGCATAAGCTAGTTGTACCAGGCATTCTTCAGCAAGTCCTGCCGCTACTAAGTTCTTGGCAATATGCCGGGCAGCATAGGCCGCACTACGATCTACCTTTGAAGGATCTTTTCCGGAAAAAGCCCCACCACCATGTGCTCCGAATCCGCCATAGGTGTCTACGATAATTTTTCGACCGGTAAGTCCGGCATCCCCGTGTGGCCCCCCAATCACAAATTTCCCGGTTGGGTTGATGTGATACTTGGTTTCAGCATCAATAAGGTGAGCCGGGATAACATTTTTTATCAGGATGTTTTTGATGTCATCATGAATCTGAGGCTGATCTACATCGGCATCATGTTGTGTGGAAAGAACGATGGTATCAATACGGGAAGGCTTTCCGTCAGCATCATACTCTATTGTAACCTGACTTTTACTATCTGGCCCTAAATAAGGCATCAAGTCCGTTTTTTTACGGATTCGTGACAATTCCTTCAATAAGTTGTGCGAGAACTGAAGCGGCATAGGCATGAACTCAGGAGTTTCTTTGGTGGCATAACCAAACATCATACCCTGATCACCAGCTCCATCCCGATCTACACCCATGGCAATATCAGGACTTTGAGTGTGTATCGCTGAAAGCACCCCACAACTTTCGGCATCAAAACGGTAAGAAGCTTTAGTGTACCCGATGTCACGAATTACCTGACGCACAATCTCTTTTACATCCACATAAGCTTCTGTTGTTACTTCACCACCAACAACCGCCAGACCGGTGGTAACAAAGGTTTCAACTGCTACACGGGATTTAGGATCTTCGGATAAAAGCGCATCCAGAATAGCGTCAGAAATTTGATCAGAAACTTTATCCGGGTGCCCCTCAGACACCGACTCAGAAGTAAATAGATTTTTCATGTGTAATAAACTCTTTATAAGGTGCTTTCGGTTACGAAAAGAGCGCTAAAGGTAAGAAGATTTGCAAAGAAAACAGGCGTTAATTTGGTTTTTGAATGACTACAAATTTATGTGCGAGCCAAAGGATGAGCAAAGAAGACTGTTAATCAAAAAGACTTCCATCACCGGAATTCGAAATTCCCAAATACTGATATGCTTTAGCTGTGGCTACCCTCCCTTTTGGAGTGCGCTGTAAAAAACCTTCCTTAATAAGGTAAGGCTCATACACTTCTTCGATGGTGCCCTTGTCCTCACCTACAGCTACTCCAAGCGTGTTTAACCCAACAGGCCCACCTTTATAATTCTCAATGATGGCACGAAGCATACGTGCATCCATTTCATCAAGCCCGTTGGAATCTACATCCAGAGCATTAAGTGCTTTATCAGCTATTTTCTGGTCGATAGTGTCAAGCCCATCTACCTGGGCGAAGTCTCTGGTACGTCGTAGTAATTTGTTCACAATTCGTGGGGTTCCCCTGCTACGGCTTGCAATCTCATGTGCGCCATGATCCGTAATCCCAAAACCCATGATATGCGCAGATCGAAGCGCAATTCTTTGAAGCAATTCCACATCGTAATAATCTAATCTCATATCAATCCCAAAGCGGGCGCGCAATGGAGCTGTTAGCATTCCTTTTCGGGTGGTTGCTCCAACCAGAGTAAAATGATTCAGCTCAATCTGTATACTCCGGGCATTAGGTCCGGAATCAATCACGATATCCAATTTGAAATCTTCCATCGCGGAGTAGAGATATTCTTCAATTACCGGATTCAGACGATGAATCTCATCAATAAAAAGCACGTCTCCTTCTTCCAGGTTGGTAAGCATTCCTGCCAGGTCTCCAGGTTTTTCCAAAACAGGCCCGGTTGTAGGCCGGATATTTACCCCCATTTCCTGAGCGATGATATAAGAAAGGGTTGTTTTACCAAGTCCGGGAGGCCCAGAGAGGATCACATGATCAAGGGCATCACCACGTTGTTTTGCTGCTTTTATAAATACACTTAGATTGGAAATCGCCTTTTGCTGCCCAATAAATTCCTCCAGATTTGCAGGCCGAACCGTTTGTTCGAATACATCTTCTTTTTCGGAGGGATTTAATAAAGGATTTTGCACAAAAGTGTCGCTAAGAAGTTTACATTAACTTTATAGAATTATACTTAGTTTTCAACCTAATTGCGTATTCAAGTTTATAAGCCCCATGAAAAATAATTCTCTATCTCCCGACGAACTCGATTACGATCCAATTGAGGAACAAAAAAGTAAATGGGGTAAAAAAGTAGCTAATAAAAAGCTTAATAAACTGTTGAAAGAAAAAGGAATGCATCAGGACCTTACTTCGAGTACGCTAAATATTTATGGTCCGGACTATTTTTTCAATTACGAGCTGAGTTGGCTTGAGTTCAATAGTCGCGTTTTAGCGGAAGCGAAAAACCCCAAAAACAGGTTATTGGAGCGAGTAAAATTTATTGGAATTACCTGTTCTAATCTGGATGAGTTTTTTCAAAAAAGGGTAGGTGGTTTAAAGCGCCAATTAATGGCTGGGGTAAAAAAGCTTCCTGTAGATGGAATGTCAGCATCTGATCAACTTAAGGCAATTCGTGAAGTTGTTCTGAACATGATTGAAGAATATCGAAGCTGCTTTTTTACAGAGTTGTTGCCAGAGCTCGAAGAAAAGGGAATAAGTATTAAAAGTTATGAGGAGCTAACGGAGCACCAAAAAAAGGTGAGCGACGACTTTTTTCAGAAACAAATTTATCCAATTATAACCCCGCTTGCAGTGGATGAGTCGCATCCGTTTCCATTCATATCAAACCAAAGTCTTTCTTTTGCAATAGAGTTATTAAACTCAAAAACGAAGGAAAAACATTTTGCGAGAATCAAAATTCCATCGAACCGCCCAAGATTTATTCAGGTATTTCGGAGAGGAAATAAGATTGTATTAGTGCCTATAGAGGATCTTATAAAAAGTAAAGTGGGGGTTTTTTTTCCGGGAATGAAAGTTCTTTCCGCTAACCTGTTCAGGGTTACCAGAAATGCTTCTGTTGAAAGAAACGAGGAAGAGGCAGACGACTTACTCGAAGTGATTGAAGATGAGCTGCGAGAAAGAAAGTTCGCAGAAATAGTTCGTCTTGAAATAGATGAAAAAATGCCCAGGCATTTAAAAAAATATATCATGCAGGAGCTTAAGATCGGGACGAATGATGTATACGAGATGGCAGGAACCATTGGACTAACAGACGCTTTTCAAATAGCGACTCTATCAGGGTTTCCAAGACTTAAGTCATGGAGTTGGGTTCCGGTTCAGCACCCTGCGCTTAAACATGCAAACGATGAAGAAAGGCCCAGTATCTTTAAAGTGATCCGGAAAGGTGATTTTATGGTACATCACCCATATCACAGTTTCGAACTTTCTACTCAGCGCTTTATAGAAGAGGCAGCAAAAGACCCCAGGGTTCTTGCGATCAAACAAACATTATATAGAACTTCAAAAGATTCTCCGTTAATGCATTCATTAATGAAGGCAGCAGAGCAAGGAAAACAGGTTGCGGTACTCGTTGAAATTCAGGCACGATTTGATGAAGAGCGGAATATAAATTGGGCACAACAGTTGGAAAACTATGGGGTGCATGTTGCCTATGGAATTCCGGGTTTAAAAATACATACAAAGGTTACTATGGTAGTTCGGGAAGAGGAAGACGGACTACGAACGTACTGCCATATAGGAACCGGAAACTATCACCCGGATACCGCTCAGCTGTATGAAGATCTTGGACTGTTTACTTGTGATGAAGTTATAGCTTCAGATGTGACAGATATATTCAATTTGCTTACCGGATATGCTCCTGATCAAGCGTTTGAGAAATTGTTTGTAGCTCCTAATCACATGAGAATACAAATGACAGACCTCATCGAGTTTGAAACAAATGAAGCCAAAGAAGGAAGAGAATCCAGAATCATAGCAAAAATGAACAGTCTGGAAGATCCGCATATTATACAGAAGCTCTACGAAGCGTCACAGGCAGGGGTTAAAATAGATTTGATTGTTCGGGGTGTTTGCAGGCTAATTCCGGGGAAAAAGGATTTAAGCGAAAATATTAAAGTTCATTCCATAATTGGTCGATACTTAGAACATTCCCGGATTTACTACTTTAACAATGCAGGAAATCATATTTACACCATTGGGTCGGCAGATTGGATGCACAGAAATCTGGATTCCAGAGTGGAAGCCATTACTCCGATCGAAAAGAAAGCGCTGAAAAAGTATTTACAGTTTGTTCTAAATGTATACTTACAGGATAATCAACAACGCTGGACTTTAACTGAAGATGGTTCATATACCCGGGTAACAAAACAAAAGGGAGAGCGAAAAGTGGCTACCCACAAAATTTTGATGAATCATATGAAAGATTCAGCCCGGCCAATCCCAATTGAAAACGGAGATTAAAGGGGCCGATTAATTTTCCTGTTGATTTTCGAAATCTTCGTAATCAACATAGCCCAGATCATAATTCAGTTTTTGAAGCAATAAGAAAGCGGGCTTTCGGAAAACGCCGTCTAAAGTATATGCATTTAAAACAGAGATCCGTGCTTCTTCAAGTTCGCCAATATTAACTAGTGCATTTCCTTTATACCAATGTGCCTTTTCCTCAATCATGCGGCTTTCTGTAACGCGACTGAGTGCGGAGTCAAAAGATTCAATGGAAGTTTCGTAGTCCCCTTCGTTATACTCTACAATTCCTTTGTTAGTAAAAGCTTTAGAGCCATAAGGTTCTATATCATAGTTCTCGATTACCTCATTATAAAGCGACAGGGCTTGTTGGATATTCCCGGAAATAAACGCACTAAAGCCAAGATTTAGTAAGGAATCAGCCTTAGCAACCACAATTTCTTTCGAGCGAACCCCATCTCCGGTCTCAATTTGATCCGGGGCAATGGATTGCGTAATAAACTGTTCAACTTCTGTTTTAGACTCTACCTGAAATAATTGAATACTTACTACGAGTAACAGTGATGCAGCAGCAGCAGCGTGCCAGGTCCACCAGGGAAGGGCAGTAACCATTGCAGGTTTAGGAGAGGTCTTTTGTGTTTCTTCTTTAATTAATTTCCGAACACCAACCTCCAGCTCCAATTCATCAAGCAGTTCAGGACTCTTAGCAAACTGTACCCAAAGCTCTGAAATCTGTTCTTCTGAAAGCAACCCCTTAACGTAGGAATCAATCTGTTTTTGTATTTCTTTTTTATTCTCTTCCATAAGTAAACTAATCTCTCAGCATGTATCTAACAATACATGCTGTTATGTAAGACCGGTGAGAAAACAACTCCTTACATTAAAATTTCAATTTTTTTTCGCAGCATTCTTTTAGCAGTTTTAAAATTCGATGTTTCTTTGTCCATGCATTGCTTACTGAAATACCAAAATGGTCAGCAACTACTGCAGTTTCATCGCCGGGATTTTGAAACCAGTAAGTAATGTACTCCTTAAACTTAGGTTTTAATTCGCTGAGACATTTTTTTAAGACGCCCATTTTTTCTTCGTCCAGTAGACGGTGCAACTGGTCTCCTTCCTCTGAATGACTTTCAGGAACCTCATCAAAAGTAGGCTCCTTAATTTTCGCCTGATTTTTCAGATAATCGTTTTTTGCCGTAGTAAACAGGTAGTAGATTACGGAGTCAGGATTCTTCAGCTGATCTGAGTTGATCTTCTCTGTAACCAGCATTAACGTATTTTGTGCAGAATCCTGTGCATCCGGATGAGACGCTCCCAGCCTGACTTTTAAAAATTTGATAAGAACAGCCGTAATAACAGACACCATTGAGGCGAGCTCCTCGGTGTCGTTATTCTGAACAGCATATACAAACCTTGAGTAGTCCATGTCCTTATTTTTCATTTTTTTCTGCGAAGCATAAAATAACACAGAACCGGAAAAAGAAAATAGAGAAATTGTGTATTTATCAATGTAGTTTTAAGTATGTACCGAGTTCAACTAAATAACTTCGAAGGTCCCCTCGATCTTCTACTCTTCTTTATTAAGAGAGATGAGCTCGATATCTATGACATTCCAATTTCCTACATAACCGAGCAGTTTCTGGAATTCGTTAATTTAATGGAGGAACTGGATTTAGATGTGGCCAGTGAGTTTGTACTCATGGCAAGCATGTTGATGTCTATTAAGGCAAAAATGATGCTCCCCAGAGAAGATACTGATGAAGAAGAGCTTGACGAAACAGATCCAAGATACGAACTCGTTCAGCGACTTCTAGAGTATAAGCGCTACAAAGAAATGGCCGAGAAAATGGCCGATATTGACGAGGAAACCCGGAAGCGTTATACACGAGGTTATACAGATGAAGATACCGTAGAAAAACAGGCTACCGGAGAGGCGCTTAAAGATGTAACACTTTTTGATTTAATTTCTGCGTTTCGAAAAGTCCTTACCGATATTGAACGAAACAATATCGTTCACAAGGTAGACAAGGTAGAAACTACTATTGAAAAACAATCGGAGTATGTGCTCGTTACTCTTCAAAAAACAGGGAGACAATCATTTCGCGAGCTTTGCACTTCAATAAAAAACAGGATTGTTGTAGTGGTTACTTTTTTAGCCGTTTTAGAGATGATTAAAGAGCAACAAATTAATTTGTTTATCGAAGAAGACCCTACTGAATTTTATCTGGATCTCAAGCCCGTTGATGAAATCATCGGAGCTTAAAACTCAAAGAATATGAAAACAAAACTTATCCCAATTCTTGCTCTAACGATACTTTTTGGGTGTAAAAGCTCCAAAGAAACGGTATCAGTTCCTGCCCCATCTATTTCTGACTTTATGTCTACTATTAATGCAGAGGGGCTTCGGGCAGACCTTACCATATTTGCCCACGACTCTTTACAGGGACGAAATACCGGGTCTGTAGGCATGGAGAAAGCGGAAAAATTTATTGCCTTAAGATACTCTACTCTCGGGCTCGAACCGGTAGGTGACGAAGGAACATACGTACAGGAATTTCAAGTTAATCAGGTTCCTGAAATTAAGACAAAGAATGTAGTTGCCTTTTTAGAGGGTTCAGATCCGGTTAAAAAGGAAGAAGTTATAGTATTAAGTGCACACTACGATCATCTTGGAGTAGGTCAGCCTGATTCCACCGGAGATGCTATTTATAACGGGGCAGATGATAATGGTAGTGGAACGATTGCGTTAATGCATGTTGCCCAGGCCATGGTAGCAGCTCAAAAAGCAGGAGCTGGTCCAAAAAGAAGCATACTATTTTTACATGTTTCAGCAGAAGAAATCGGACTATTGGGATCAAGATATTATTCAGATAACCCAATTTTCCCAATTGAGAATACGGTTGCAAACTTAAATGCCGATATGATTGGTGGAAGAGATCAGCAAAATGCTGAAAGTGGAGACTATGTTTATATTATAGGTGGAAATATTATTTCATCAGATGTTGATTCATTAGTTAATTTAGCCAACCTGGAAAGTGTTAATATCAATTTATCCGATAGATATAACGATCTTTCGGATCCATTACAGCTGTATAGAAGAAGTGATCATTGGAACTTTGGGAGGCTTGGAGTTCCGTTTATTTTCTTTTTCAGCGGTTTACATGACGACTATCACCAACCATCAGATGAGATTGACAACATTGATTTTGAAGCCCTTACAAAAAGATCTCAGTTGATATTTTTAACTGCGGCAAAGATCGCAAATGCTGATGAGCGCCCGAAAGTGGATAATCAGGAATTCATCGAGATAACAAAGCAACAGCCCCGATAACTTATTTTCCTGTTATTGTGAATGAAGCCCAATGGGCAGGATGGTTGTAATAGGGATGCTCCAGCATTGCAAGTTTGGCATCTCTGAGAGCCACTGTTTTATAGTCCACTAATTCGGGTTTATACCAATCACCCCAAACCAGAAGTTTGTCAAACCACCCAAATTCGTCTTCTTCGTATTCAATAAGCTTATCATAAAATAACGACATGAAAAGTGGAGTGCTTCGGTCATATATACTCCATAAACTTGCAACAACTGAAGATGCTCCGGCAACCAGAAAAGATCGTTGAAGCCCAAGTAATCCCTCGCCATTAATTACCTTTCCAGAACCCGTATTACAGGCGCTAAGCACAACCATATCTGCACGTAACCTAAGCGCGCTAATTTCAGAAGCATTCAGATATCCATCCTCACCAAATAATTGTTCCATTTCATTCTTTTTGGATAAGATAAGTCCGCTTTGCTTCGGTACGGTTTCATTGATATCACCATGGGTGGCAAAGTGAATGTATTTGTAAGAGTTAAGTTCAAGGTTCTTAATCCCCGCTTCAGAAACCGCGCTATTCTTAAGTACTTTTGGATTTTCAAATTTTGCAGCTAAAGTATCTGCTTCGATAAGAGTAAATGGTAATGCAGCAAAGGAGGCTTGGGTTTGAGAACTAAAAAGACGTGTTCCCTGCTCAAAGCCTGATCCGGCTACTGCTAACAATTCCTGTGAAGTTTTGCGGTGTGGGTTTTGAATCTGGTCAAATACAGAGATGGAGGGCAAAAACTTAATAGTGTATGACGAAACCAGGTATTTACCATTATGCACAAGAGCGTCAATTGGGAGAAGAGAAATAGAGCCATCCGGAACAATTACTAACTGAGATAAATTTTGGATATGCTCTTCAAAAGGAGCGAGCAGCTGTTGATAAATCGGGTTGGAAAGCTTTTCCAGAGAATCTTTTGTAGCAAGATTAATTAAAGCATTTCGAAAGCTGTTGATCTGTGCGGTAATATTCTCTTTGTAAAAAGAGTCGCCATTTATCTGATGGTAGAAAACATTGTTTTCAGTAATCAACATGATTGCTAAACCATCTCTTAAAAAAGCATATTCCAGAATACCGGTATTTTTATCGCATAATTTTTGGACTTCTTTTAATGACAACGTTTCCGGGTAAATGAACGAGCTCCAGGAAGGATGTTCTCTTCGAACCCGCTCAACAGTTACTTCATATTCAAGTTCAGCATCGGTAATTTCATCGACTAAGTGATTTAATTCTTCTTCAGATGCATTTTCCCGCTGCCGGTACAATTGATCAATCTTCTTCTGTTGTTGAAGTAGCAAAAGTTCGGTTTCTTCCGATAGAGTTAACAACTCCGTTGATCGGGATTCTGCAAGTTGGTCAAGCAAAGCACGAGACTTTGATGATTCAAATAGGTCAAAAGCTTTAGAGTAGTTACGCTCAATTTCTGCATGCCAGGAGGCCACATCATTATAATAGGTTGCATGATTGGCAAAAACATTCGCTTTTAAAGTTCCTTCTGAAAAACTAAAACGCTTTTTCTCGATCAGATTTAACGCTTCTTCTGCATAATGAAAGGCACTGTCTGAATTAACACCAATAAAAGCATAAGAATAATTTTTAAAGGCCCGAATTTGTAATTCAGGCTCAAGGGAAGAGGCAATCTTAAAAAGTTCTTTACTGAGGCGTAATTTTTCCTGCTTGGAAAAATAGGAGTCAGGCAGTTGAAGTAGTTTCTCAAGCGTCCAGGTTTTTACTCTGGGTAAACCATGGTCATTACTATTTTTTAAATTTTGCTCTAGATAAACGAGAGCATCATCGTACTTTTTTGTATTCAGCTTGATCCGGGCAAGCATATCCAAAGTAAAACCCCGATCGAAATACTGGTCTTTATCCTAATAATAGTTAAGTGCATTTAAGAATAATTCTTCAGCGATAGCAAAGTCCTTTTTCATCAAAAAACACTCAGCTACTTTTAACAGAATGTCATACGCTTTACCCAAATTTCCAACAGATTCGTAATATTGCTGAGCCCTGTTGTAATAACTTAAAGCACGGTCGGGTTCGTTAAGTTTTAGATAGATGTTTCCCAAAGGCTCGTAGATACGAACCCGATACAAGTCCTGACCAAGATCTTCAGCAAGAGCTAACCCTTGTTCACTAAATGTGATAGCAAGAGCATGATCATTTTTCCTGTTATAGAAGTCACTTAAATAAAGGTAGGAATCACGAAGAAGGGAAGCGTTATTTGTAGACTTTGCATAGTTATAACTCTCCTTTAGATAAGGCTCTCCTTCATCTAAGTTTCCCTGGTATAAATAAATGATATATTTAAAAAGGTTGGCACGGCTTAAGTAATCTTTATTATCAAGCTGTTCAAAAATCTGAATTGAGGTTGATGTTAGTTGGTGTCCCAGCTCATATTTGGCAGGGAAGATTAAAACATTTGCCAGGTAGAGAGAAAGCTTTGCAGCAATAAGAGAATCTGATGCAGGATTGGCAATAGACAGCCCTCGCTCATATTCTTGCTCAGCGCCGTTAAAGTCCCCCATCCGGTATGTGGCAGAGCCAATTAAAAAAACTAATTCTGCATGCAGGCCGGAAGGGGTTTCATTATTTGTGAATTGCTCGAGGGTTATTAGAAAAGACTTTGCGTCTTTGAGCTGATCATAAGAGATCATGTTATCAGCTTTTCTTATACCTGCCTTTAATGAACGAAGGGTGTCGTTTTTATTATTAGCAAGCTGATAAGCCCGTTCAAAAAATGAAACCGCGCTTCCCCAATCAGATTGATCACTCTGCTTTTCTCCTTGTAGGTACAGGGAGTCGTACTCCTGAACCCAGTTTTGCCCATAAAGAGCTCCTGTAGTACAAAGTCCGATTAGGAAGAAGAGCAGAAACTTTTTGACAATCATGTCGGTGAAATTTTAATACACAGCTTGTATTTAGAGAGAATATCCTGTTTTTTCAGATGAACCTAAATATTAATTATAAGAGATTGCATATGAATACGTTGCGAAAAGAAAACTACTGGAAGTTCTCTAAAAGAGATGATGACGACGATGATCCACCACCACCAGTTACACCACCAAAAGAAGGCGGTGGAGGGGGAGGATAATAAAACCTTTCAAAGCCTCGAATTAGATTCGGGGCTTTTATTCCCCAAAAAGGGCATTCACAAAAGCGACTTTATCGAATACTTGTAAGTCTTCTATTTTCTCGCCCAGTCCGATATATTTAACAGGCACATTCAGTTCATGTGAGATTCCAATCACAATCCCGCCTTTTGCAGTTCCATCTAATTTAGTGAGTGCCAACCCGGTAATATCCACAGCTTCAGTAAACGCTTTGGCCTGCTGCATAGCATTTTGTCCGGTAGAAGCGTCCAAAACCAGAATCACTTCATGTGGAGCATCATCAATAACTTTACTCATTACCCGCTTAATTTTAGACAGCTCATCCATTAGGGCTTTTTTGTTGTGAAGGCGACCAGCAGTATCAATCAAGGCAATATCAACTCCCCGTGCTTTTGCCGCTGAAGCGGTATCAAAAGCGACGGCTGCGGGATCGGCATTTTGTCCTTGTTCGATAATAGGAACATCAGCTCTTTCACTCCAGATTTTAAGTTGGTCTACGGCTGCTGCACGAAAAGTGTCGGCGGCACCAAGGAGAACATTTTTCCCGGCAGACTTATACATATAAGAAAGCTTACCAATGGTGGTAGTCTTACCTACACCATTCACGCCCACAACCAAAACAATATGTGGTTTAGAAGGGAACTCGGCATCAAATTCAGCCGGTTTTTCAGATGAACTTTCCTGAAGCAGGCTCACAATCTCTTCTCTGAGCATAGACTGAAGTTCGTTCTGACTTACAAACTTATCACGTGCTACCCTTTTTTCTATCCGTTTTATAATCTCAAGGGTAGTTTTCACACCCACATCTGAGGTAATCAGAATCTCTTCGAGTTCGTCAAGGGTTTCGTCGTCAACTGTATCCTTCCCGGCAAGAGCTTTACCAAGTTTGTTTAAAAGTCCAGAACGGCTTTTTTCAACCCCCTGATCAAGGGTTTCTTTTTTCTTTAATCCTAGTTTGTCAAAAAATCCCATATAAAATCTTAGTTAAAAGTGGCTCCATTCATAATAGCCCGATATCTTCGAAGGTATGCAATGAAGGAAACAACCATCATAGCGGTTGAAAAGTAAAGCAGGTAATCGTGGATCATTTCAGCTTCACGAAAAAAGAACACAGCAATCCAGTAGAGAGCAAGGATGTTTACATAGATCTTACCAGTCATAGTAGACATAGCCACCTTACCATAATTAATTTTAATAAAAGAGGATCCGATCATAATCAAAGAATCCCGGACTACATTTATCAATAAAAACCATAAAGGGACCCATCCTAGCCAGACGGTATAAATAAAAAGGATTACTGCGCAAAGCTTATCAGAAACCGGATCGATTACTTTTCCGACTTCAGAAATTGTGTTGGTTTTGCGGGCAACTAAACCATCCAGGTAATCAGAAATACCTGCATATCCAATCAGAGCAACAATTATCCAGTTCCAGTTTTGTCCGTTTTTATAATGAAGGAACACCACCGGGAAGGCAATAAAAAAACGAGAAAATGAAATCAGGTTCGAAAGCGTAAAAACCCGACCTGATACCTCAACCGTTTTACCATCTATGTTTTTAGAAATTCCCAAGTTGTTCCATTTATTTTGCGATATTCTTCCCCAAAGTTAAAGCCATTATACAGATAAAACCACTATGAATACTGCAAAAGAACTTGTTGAACAAAAGCTTAGCTCAAAAGAGGTTTTCAAAGGGAAACTTTTGCATGTGTTTTATGATGAAGCCAGATTGCCAAATCAAGAAATAGGCACCAGAGAGTGGATTAAACATCCCGGAGCCTGCGCTGTAGTACCTGTTTTTGAGAATGAGGATATTATGCTTCTTAAACAATTTCGATACCCAATGAGCCAGATTTTCTGGGAAGTACCCGCCGGTAAAATTGATGTAGGCGAGTCTCAGGATAAAACAGCGTTCAGAGAGTTAGAAGAAGAAGCCGGGCTGACATCAGATAACTTCGCATATGTAGGCCATTTTTATCCGGGTATAGGCTATTCGGATGAAGTCATTCACATTTATCTGGCCTGGAACCTGAGAACGGTGGAGCAAAACACGGACGAAGATGAATTTGTATTGAAAGAACGTATTTCTTTTGAAGAGGCCATAGAGATGGTACACTCCGGGGAAATAAACGATGGAAAAACGGTGATATGTTTACTAAGAGCGTGGCATTGGTGGAATGAGAACAAATCCTGAATCAGGAAATAATCCCTTCCTTCCTGGCGAGCTCGAATAAAGATTCGTGAATATTTTGCTTATCTACATCTCCCCTGTTAATCAACTCACTTATTTCAATACCGGTAAGCATAAGCAGGCATCCCATAGCAGATAACGCAGAGTCAAAAGCTCGTGGATCGGCACTCGCTAATTTCCGAATATCAACCCCATTAGGGTTTTGTTTGAGGTTAATAAGAATGTAGTATTTATCCGCCTCTTCATTTCCAAAGGAAAAGGTTTCAAGGGCGGTATCATTAAGTGTTAGCATAACGTTCTATAAAGTCTCTGGCTTTAATTATTTCGGTGATTTCATTTGTGCTTCTATCCACGACCTGAATCTGAAACAAACTTATAATGGCCTGATCATTCAAGATTTCCAGTACTTCTTTTTTATTTTCACATTCTTCTGTTTCGCTTACCAGGTCGTTAATACCCTGAACGATATATCGAAACTCTGACTCTTTTCTTTTTGGAGTTGCTTCAGGTTGGGGTTCTTCAAAATATTCTCGAATTGCATCCTCAGTTACGTACCAGCTTACCCCTAATTTTCGTGCACGGATTTTCCCCTCACGAAGATAAGCTCGAAGCGTTAATTTTGAGATACCCAGCATTTCATGCAGATCATCGACCGAATAAAGCGTAAGGCTTCCTATTTTCTTTGGCATATCAGGTTATTTTAATATTAATATTACCAGCTTTTAAACTAGTATTAAAAGGCAATAAGTATAACTAAATTATCATTAGTTATACATTATAAATTAGATTTGGTGAGCTGTGATTCTCCGCCGTATATTGGTTTCAGTTACTCGAAAATCAAAGCAGCCAGCTGTCAAAAGCAGGCTTTTTTTATGTCTTGTAATCAGCTTTTCTTTTTGTGTTCTTTAATGGCATAAACATTCAGTTTATCTATCTTCAATAAAGAATACTCCAACACTCATTAAACGATGCGCACCGTTCTCCTTACCGTACTTTCTTTCGCGCTCCTTTCTTGTTCAGGCTCAAAGGTGTACATCAACGAAGAGAAGAACGAAATAACGCCAGAACCTCCTCCGGAAAGTGAACTTATCTATCAAATGTTTTTGATTGGGGATGCCGGCGGGGCTAACCTTACTACACAGGAGCCAACATTAAAACTATTCCAGCAATTTCTTGAAAAAGCTTCTGAAAAGAGTGCGGCAGTATTTTTAGGTGATAATATCTATTCCAGCGGCATGCCCGACTCAACTCATTCTGAGAGACCCAAAGCCGAGGCTAAGATGAATGAGCAGCTTAAGACCGTGAAAAACTTCAAGGGGAGAGTAGTTGTTATTCCGGGAAATCACGATTGGGATGATGGGGGAAAGGATGGATTGAATGCGATACTTCGCCAGGAAGAGTATGTTGAAAATTATCTCGATCGCGGAAATACCTTCCTTCCGGATAATGGATTTCCCGGACCGGTTGATATTGAGCTTATGGATGATGACGAAGACCCAAGGCTCAGAGATGATATTCGTTTGATTGTATTGGATACCCAGTGGTGGCTACATCGCCATAAAAAATCATATGGAGATACCGGAGAATATGAGCTGGTGGATGGGGGTGATTTTTTAGTTGAACTTGAAGACATTCTGAAAAAGCGCCAAAAAGATTTTCTGGTGGTTGCAGCACATCATCCATTGATAACACACGGGCCTCATGGAGGATACATGCCCCCATCAACACACCTGAAGCCGCCGGTATTTGGAAGTTTGTACGCGTTTTACAGAAAGGCATTTGGCTATGAGCAAGACATCCCCCATTTCAAATACAAAGAGATGTCCAACACATTGCAAAAGATGTTTCATTTGAACGATCACCTTATTTATGCATCAGGTCACTCCCATAATTTGCAATATCATAAGACTGATGGCCCCCGGGAGGTTCAACACTATATTGTTTCCGGTGCAGGTACAAAAGAAAACTATGTGGCAAAAGGGCGGGGTTCGGAATTTACCTACGAGGGAAAAGGATTCACTACTCTGAATTATTATGGAAACGGATCGGTCTGGTTGGAGGCCTGGGCACCAATTGGTGACGGGAGTAAAGGAAAGCTCATTCATAAAACCCAACTAAAGCCCCCTTATGATGATCCGTTACTTAATGATAATGAATCAGAGCTCGAGGATGTAGACTATACCGACAGTACCATTGTAGTAGCTCCAAACAAAGCGTATGATGATAAAGGAAATTTCTTCAGAGCAGTTGCCGGAAACCATAACCGTGAACTCTGGTCAATTAAATCAGAGTATCCTTATTTCGATGTTACGGAAGTAAGAGGAGGATTAATTCCGGTACGGATGGGCGGAAAGGGGCAGTCTAATACGCTACATCTTGAAGACAAGGAAGGCAATGAGTTTGTACTTCGCTCGGTAGATAAACAAGCCGGAAAGGTGTGGGATGAAGAACTGAAGAAAACCTTAGCCCTGGATTTAGCTCAGGATCAGTTTTCCATTTTGAACCCTTATGGCGCGCTTGTTATTCCGCCCCTGGCAGATGCGGTGGGTGTGTATCATACGAATCCTAAAATTTACTATGTACCTAAAGATCCACAACTAGGGCTATATGCAGAGCAAATTGGAGGTCAGCTGGCCTTGTTTGAAGAGAAGCCAGACAACAATATGAGTAGTGTAGCCAGTGTCGGGTATTCTGAAGAAGTGGTTGCTTACCGGGATATGATTCGGGAAGTGGATAATGATATCGATCACAGAGTTGATCAGGAGATGTTTGCCAGAGCACGATTATTAGATATGATCGTTGGGGATTGGGACCGGCACAGTGATCAGTGGCGCTGGGCTACTTTTGAGCCCGATGACGAACAAGGAAAAATCTATCGACCAATTCCACGGGACCGTGACGTTGCTTTTATGAAAATGGATGGGATACTTCCCACTATTGCCAAATATGGCCCCTTCTTTCAGTATCAGAATTTTGGAGATTCTTATAACAGCCTGGTTGGGTTGAATTATAACTCACTGGCACAAACCCGGCGATTTACGAACCAACTTACGAAAGAGGAGTGGCTGGCTATTGCCGAAAAGATGCAGGAAGAATTGACTGATGAGGTCATTGCTGAAGCTATAAGCCAGATGCCCGGGAAAGTACAGAATGAGATTGGCGAGTATATGATTGAAAGCCTGCAATCAAGAAGAGAAAAGTTGGTAATGGTTACGGAGCGATATTACAACATGCTTTCCGGAGTAGTTTCGGTTGCTGCAAGTAACAAGAGAGAACGTTTTGTAGTGGAGGTAATTGATGAGGACCAGACTAAGGTTCAGGTCTATAAACTATCAGGAGAAGGAAATCTCAGAGAAAAATATTTTGAGAGAACATTCAATAAAGATGAAACGAAAGAAATTCGCTTGTATGGGCTTGCCGGAGATGATGAGTTTATGTTTAAGGGAGAGCAGAAGAGCGGGATTAAGCTTCTTATTTCTGGAGGACCGGGCAATGATGAGTATGTAGATAACTCTCCCAATCAGGTTGTTAGTGAAAAGTTGGTTGGCATCTTTGAAACCAAAACAAGTAATGATTACGAGGTTTCAAAAAAGACACACCTCCACCTTACCGATAATCCAATTGAAAATTACTACGACTATCAAAAAGACTTTATTTGGAACAGATATTATCCGGGATATTATTTAAATTATAATAACGATGAAGGAATTTTTATTGGAGGCGGACCAAAAATCCTTCGCAACGGATTCAGAAAATTTCCAGCCGTGACACATTATTTCAGAATGAACTACGCGCCACAATCCGGCGCTGCAAATATTCGATATTCCGGAAAGTGGTATGAGCGGGTTGGGAAATGGGATGCAGGTCTTGAATCGGCTTTCTTGTTTCCAAAGAGTTATAGGAATTTCTTCGGGTTAGGAAACGAAACCTCATTAGACGAACGGGGATCAAAGTTTTATCGAGCCCGATTAACAAGGGTTGTAATGGAGCCATATCTTACTCAAAACGTAAATCAATCTCTTTCCGTTACTGTAGGGAATCGACTGAGTATTACAGAAGTTGATGAAAACCCGGATGAGCCCAATGTAGTTAATGAGGCAGGTTTAGGCTTTGATGAAGATGCATTCAAAGACCAGTGGTATAACACTGTATTTTTCAAAACTACCTTGTCCGATATCGATAATAAAAGCAATCCAACCCAGGGATATGAGTTTTCAATTTCTACGGATGCGAATATTGGATTAAGAAACACCAGTCGACCATTTACAAGATTCCAGTCAGAGTTGGAGGTATATTTTCCAATCAGTTTTACGCCACAGGTTACTTTTGCAAACCGGGTTGGAGGAGTTCGAAACATAGGGCCATTTCCATTTTATGAATCCAATACCATTGGAGGTAGAACCAATTTAAGAGGGTTCCGGGGCAATCGTTTTTCAGGGAGAAGCTCATTTTATAATAACACTGAAGTGCGTATTGAACTCTTTGATTTCTACCGATATCTGCTTGGAGGAAAGCTCGGCTTAACCGCATTCTTTGATACAGGTCGTGTTTGGGTAAACAACGAGAACTCAGACTTATGGCATAAAGGCTATGGAGGAGGACTTTGGTTTAATGCTTTTGATGCATTTATTCTAAACTCTACCCTTGGACATTCCGTAGAAGGCTATCTATTTGAGTTGAAAGCAGGATTTTTCTTCTGACAAAAGAGAACTCTGGCTCGATTATTGATATATTTATCCACGAATCTCACTCTTCATTTGACAGGCACTATGCCAGAAAAAAATAACCTTCGATTATTAGCGGCGATCATGTTTGCAGACATGGTTGGGTATACGCGCCTTATGCAGGAAGATGAGCAGAGAGCTAAAGATCTGCGAGACAGGCAAAGAGAGGTTATTGATGATTGTATTCTGAAGCATCGCGGTCAGGTGATGCAGTATTACGGAGATGGAACCTTAAGTATGTTTGGCAGCGCTTTGGACGCTGTAAAGTGTGCCAGTGAGATACAGACTATTTTAGCTCAATCCCCAAAAGTACCTCTTAGAATAGGAATTCATATCGGTGATGTGGTATATGATGATGAGGGAATTTATGGAGATGCAGTCAATATCGCCGCACGGGTTCAGAGTTTAGGCATTCCCGGTTCTATTATGATCTCCGGGAAGGTGTTTGATGAGGTTAAGAATCATCCGGGAATAAAAGTTCAGCCATTTGGTGAGCACGACTTAAAAAATGTATTCAACCCTGTTGAGATTTATGCGGTAGCAAATAAGGGGCTGCAAGTGCCTTTACAAAGCCATATTCAGGATATTACAGGAAGCAACAAGAATAGTGTAGCCGTTTTGCCTTTTGCGAACTTTAGTGCAGATAGTGAAAACGAATATTTTAGTGATGGAATTACGGAGGAAATCATTAATTCGCTGGTTAAGGTAAAAGGACTTCAGGTTGCGTCACGTACCTCAGTATTTTCCTTCAAGAACCCCAAAAAAGATATTCGCGAAATTGGGAAAGAACTCAATGTAGCTACAGTACTGGAAGGAAGCGTTCGGCGTGCTGGAAACCGGGTTCGTGTAACAGCTCAGCTCATCAAAACGGATGACGGTTTTCATCTCTGGTCTGAGAGCTTTGACCGTGAAATGAAAGATATTTTTGGGGTACAGGATGAGATTGCTCAGAAGATAGCAGATAAACTTGAAGCAAATTTTAGTTTTGATACCGATCGAAAGCTATATGAAGCGTCCACGGATTCTATCGTAGCCTATAATGCATACTTGCAGGGACTTTATTACTGGAATAAACGTAGTCCGGAATCAGTTGTAAAAGCGATTGGTTTTTATAAGGAGGCGATTGAAAAGTGTACGACCTATACGAATGCCTATTCAGGATTAGCTAACGCGTATACTTTTTTGGCGGTTATAGGGCATATGAAGGGGGAGGAAGCATTTTCGAAAGCCGAAAAATATGCAATTAAAGCAATTGAGTTAAATAGCTCCAGAGCAGACTCTTATATATCTCTTGGATATGTAAATCTATTTTATCACTGGGATTTCGATACAGCTGATTCAAACTTCAGAAAAGCAATTACGATGGAGCCAGAGAATGAAGAGGCCAGACTTGCTTTTTCTATGTATAACCGGATTATCGGCAGGTTTGATAAGATGCTTTCTCAGGCAGAAATTGCGGTTAAAATCGCTCCTCTCTCGTTACCAGCTCTTAACGATCTTGCCCGCGCATACAGCATTATTGAAAAGTATGATGAAGCCATTGAATGTTATGATAAGATTATAGATCTGGACTCCAATTTTAGAGCCGCATTAGAAGGAAAAGCATATATATATGCAGAAACAGGTGATTTTGAAAAATCTATAATATTCACAAAAAAATACTTAGGTAAAATAAAGTCAGCGTATAAAGGGGGTACACAATTAGGATATATTGCCGCTAAAATGGGAGATGAAAAAGAGGCGAAAAAGCATTTAAAGCAGATTAAAAAGAGAGAAGAGGAACATCCGGATTTGAATCTGGCGCTGGATTACGCGGTGATTTATGCCGCTCTTGGAGATAAAAGTGAAATGTTTAAATATCTGAACAAGGCTATTGATAAAAAGCTCGGAAGTATTCTTCTTATCAACTCAATTCCAGTGTTGAGTGCATATCATAAAGACCCGAGGTATCACGAGGTTCTTAACCGAATTGGCCTTCCAAATAAATCTATGGTTAGATGATGAAGAAAGAAATCGGGATTTATATAGACCGCACGTATAAAGTGGTGCGACAGGATTTGATTAATCGGTTTAAAAAATCCAACATTAATATAACCCCAGAACAGTGGGTAGTGCTTTCAAAGCTTGAAAAAGCGACGATGAATCAAACCGATCTCGCAAACGATAGCTTCAAAGACAAACACACCGTTTCCAGGATTCTGGATTTATTGGTTAAAAAGGGGTTTGTGGTCAGAGAGCAAGACCCTGAAGATGGCAGGAAATATTTAGTATCGATCACATCTACTGGAAAGAAAGAGCTGGACGAAGCTAAAACTCATGTATATGCATCCAGAGAATTAGGATGGGAAAACCTTTCGGATGAAGAGTACAAACAGCTTTTACTTTTACTGGATAAAGTATTTACCAGCTACACGTCTAAATCCTGACTCTTTTTAAACCTTAATCATTTAATTGATCGTGACTCCTTCGATCTCATACCTAACCACTTCTTCCGAATATGTTCTCTTGTTAATCTCTCTGGCATATACTTTTCCATTTTGTATGGCTTTGATTTCAACCTTTCTAGGTAATTCAACGGCTCCAATCACTACGCCCTCTTTCCCTAAAATATACCAGGTATAATTCTCAAGATTTTGTGACACCGTTGCGACCCAAAACCGATCTTCATCATCTATTAAAACGTTTGCAACCACCGGCCATTTAGATGGAAGTTTTGCCCCTCTGATCGCCCTTCGAATATCCACATCATCATATAAGTCTAAGGCATCCGAACGATTGAGTGTTCGTTTCTGAACCGGATATTCCCACGCTTCCAGATAATTGGCATTCGAATCAAATTTCTGAATGACCATTTCTTCGCTGAATAGTGTAAACAAGTTTCCATCTGAATTTGTAATCAGGAAGGTTTCTCGTTCGTAGGGCATCATCATGATGGTCATTCCATCCGGCGTATTTTCCACAAAAAGAGGTTTATTGGGAAATGACATTACCTGATCAGAAATAATCTCACCGTTCTCATTAGCTTTATAAAAATACAATATACGATCGGTAGGAGACTCCACCACCTGAAAGGCCACCAGGAAGTTTTCATCCGGGAGAATCATAACTGTATATGGCGCCGCAGTTTTCAGGGAATCTCCGGTTAGAGATTGTGACGAAAACTGAGTGGTTGTTTGAAAGTTAAAATCACGGGTGCTATAGCTATTAATTGCTTTTCGGTCTTCATCGAACCCATAGATTATTCCATCATGCACTTCAATGTCGCCCAGCTTCCTGAATTCCCCAACCCTGCCTCCGGCCTGGCCCATGCTCCCAACTGGATTTCCATCAGCATCTACAGCCTGAACTTTGTGATTATATTCATCAACAAAATAAACATTGCCAGCATCATCAACTGTAATATCTCCAATTTTAATAACGTCCGAGTTTTGGGCCCCACGAAATGATGCATCTTTAATCAATTTAATTTCAGGGACTCCCTCTACACTAAAAGTGGTAAGATTGTGAAGGTATTTGCTGGATTGTTGCTGATCGGAACAACCGCTTAGTCCGGCCAGAAACAGAATGATGAATAGTTTTCGAATAATCATACAGTAAGCTAGTAAAACAATCGTAGTAAAACGATTGTTTTAACCTAACACAACTCATCTTTAAAATAAAAAAAGGCGTCCAATCAATATCGGACGCCTTTAACCAACCTTTGGATAAACATGAAAACGCTACAAGTTCCCTCGTAGGTCTTGTTCTCTTTCTATAGCCTCAAAAAGAGCTTTAAAGTTCCCTTTTCCGAAAGAAGTTGCTCCTTTTCTTTGAATTATTTCAAAAAACATAGTTGGGCGAGCCTGCAAAGTCCTTGTAAATATTTGAAGTAGGTATCCTTCGTCATCACGATCAACAAGAATTCCGAGTTCTTTCAATTTATCAATAGGCTCATCGATTTTACCCACTCTTTCTTCGAGAACATCATAGTAGGTAGTTGGAACGGTAATAAACTCGATACCACGATTTCTTAGCTCAGTTACTGTATGTACAATATCGTCAGTTGCTACAGCAACATGCTGAACTCCGGCACCTTCGTAAAAATCGATATACTCATCAATTTGTGATTTCTTTAATCCTGCAGCAGGTTCGTTAATAGGAAACTTAATTCTACCATTTCCATTACTCATCACCTTGCTCATGAGGGCAGTATATTCGGTAGAGATATCTTTATCATCAAAAGATAGGATTTGTTTGAAGCCAAGAACTTCTTCATACCATTTTACCCATTTGTTCATGGCACCAAGTTCCACATTACCCACCATATGATCCACATATTTCAGACCGGTAGGCTCAGGATTATAGCGTGTTTCCCATTTTTTGAAGCCCGGGAGGAAAGCTCCGTTGTAATTTTTTCGCTCCACAAAAATATGTACCGTTTCACCATAGGTATGAATACCGGCTCGTATAACTTCTCCCTGATCGTCAGTTTCTGTTCTTGGCTCGAAATAAGAATCTGCACCTCTTTTAATAGCTTCTTCATATGCATATTTAGCGTCTTCTACCCAAAGAGCGATTACCTTAACACCATCACCATGCCGGTCGATATGCTTCCCGATTTCCGTTCCGCTTTTTAGCGGGGAGGTAAACATCAGTCTGATTTTATCCTGTACAACTACATAAGATTCACGATCTCTTAAACCGGTTTCAAGCCCGGCTTGTGCCAACGACTGAAACCCAAATGCAGACTTGTAGAAATGAGCCGCTTGTTTCGAATTACTCACATAAAATTCAACATAGTCGGTGCCAAGAATGGGCATAAAATCTTGTTCTTCTGCTACCTGATTGTCTACTGCTAAGGTATCCATGGTTTTTAAAATAAATTATTAGTTGTTATGACAACTAAAATAAGCTTTCTTAAGTTTCCGTGAAAGTGATATTAATTAGGATTTTGTTAATTCTTTAACTGAAGTGCCTTAATCCCCACTGCTGGATTTCATATAAAACCAGTTCTAATTCACGCCCTTTTTCCGTTAGCGAATATTCGACCTTTGGAGGAATTGTTGGGTATTGTTTTCTATTAACAATGGAGTCTGTTTTCAATTCATTTAAAGCCTTTACTAACATACGTGGACTTATACCTTCAACTTCTCTTTCCAACTCTTTAAACCGTTTAGTACCAGAGAGTAAAGCATGAATGATGGCAAATTTCCATTTCCCTGAAATCATGTCAAAGGCAGAAAGTACGGGGCAATCGGAGTCAGGTTTTTTAAATTTTTTTTTGGACATAAGAATTTGATTTTTATCAATTACTAACATAGATGTAAGTGCTATACACTAATGTAACTACTTTAAAATGAATAGTATTATTTAGAAGTTAAAAGAGCTAATTACAAATAAACAAGAGGTAAAAATAAATGGAAGAGAAAGCAGTAGGTAGAGTTCTTATTCGGGAATTAATGGATCAATATATAATGAGTATTGATTCCCATGACCCGGATCAGTTTGTAAGTAATTTCGCTGATGATGGTAAGTACGTAAGTCCATTTGGAGAAGCGGAAGGAAAAGAAGCAATCAAAGCTACGATAAAACAATGGCATGACTCAGGAATAACTTCCGGGAAAAGGCATTTTGTTGGCACAACGGTTATTGATGAACTAACCTCGAATACAGCCAAAACCAGATCAACCTATTGGATTGCAGAAGCTAAAGAATCTCCGGGAATAGTTGCTACCGGAGAATATGAAGATGAACTCATTAAAACAGAAAGTGGCTGGAAAATAAAAGTACGTATTCAAAAAATAGATGAATCATTTACATTCGGCTAATACCATTAAATTATGAAAAAATATATTGATAGGATTCATCAGCTTATCTTTAAACGGCCATTTCCAGGTCTGGAAGGAGTTGATATGTTTGAGAACCAATATCCTATAGAACCGTTTTTGGTGGTTACTGAATACTACATGGATAGGCAGGTTTTTGGGCCACATCCGCATGCCGGGATTTCAGTAATTACCTATATGCTTCCCGACAGTCCAACAAGTTTTTTAAACAGAGACAGTAATGGAGATCATAGTGAAATTGAACCTGGTGGACTTCATATAACACAGGCCGGATCAGGAATTCATCACGATGAATTTCCTCTTGAAAAAGGAGGAATGACTCACGGTTTTCAAATCTGGATTAATCATAAAAAAGAAGATCGAAATGTTCCCCCTAAAGCAATGCATGCAAAGGCAAGTGAGATTCCGGAAATAAATAAAAAGGGAAGTAAAATTCGTATTCTTCACGGATCCTATGAGGGTATCAAGGCAAGGCATTCTATGGTCACTCCTGTTACACTTTTCGATGTATTCCTGGAACCGGACACTTCAACAGAATTGAAGGCAGAAGAGATGGCTTTTGTATATGGAATAAAAGGAAATGGATTTATTCAGGAGGAGGAAATCGGCTCTCAAGCACTGGCAACTTTTAAAAATGAGGGAACTCAGGTAAAAGTAAAAGCTGGGTCGAGTGGTTTTAATTTTCTTTTTGCATCAGGAACCCCAACGAATGAACCGATTATATATGGAGGTCCATTTGTAATGACTTCTCATGAACAAATGGCCGAAACAAGAGGAAGGCTCGCATCCGGTAAAATGGGGATACTGGAACCATATATATATTAGAAGCTGGAAGGAAAGGATCAACTCATAACTTGGTTGCTAAACGGATAAAGTAATCCATTGCTTCAGGATTTTTTGAAGCATCTTTATTCATAGATTTAGTGACGTCCATTCCCAACAGAGCTTTTTTAACGGGTACTTCCATTTTCTTGCCACTGAGAGTGTATGGGATATCCGGAGCCTGAAAGATTTCATCCGGAACATGGCGGGGGGAGCATTGTTCTCTAAGCGTCGAATTGATAATAGGCACAATATTCTCCAGAGAAGCTGTTTCCTCGAGAACTATAAAAAGAGGCATAAAATCATTACCGCCTTCTTGTTCCAGATTTACAATCAAAGAATCTTTTATGCCTGGTATTTTATTCAGCACAGCATAGATTTCAGCGGTTCCAATCCGGATACCTTTTCGGTTCAGAGTTGCGTCAGAACGCCCCTGTATTACCAGACTTCCATTTTCAGAAAGGTTAATCCAGTCACCGTGACACCATTGTCCGGCGAACTTATCAAAGTAGCTGGAGCGGTATCGTTCATGGTTTTCATCACTCCAGAAATAAACAGGCATAGAAGGCATCGGTTTGGTAATAACCATTTCTCCCAATGAATCATACACCTCATTGCCTTCATCATCAAATCCAAATAAGCTACAGCCAAGTGCTCTGCCCTGGATTTTTCCACGGTATACTGGCTGATTTGGAATTCCTCCCACAAAGGCTGTACACACATCGGTTCCTCCACTCATGGAACAAAGCCATACATCCTTAGATACGTGTTCATATACCCAGTCAAATGCCTCAGGAGGAAGTGGTGCACCGGTTGAACCGATAGATCTCAAATTAGAAAGATCAAAACCGGAACCGGGAGTTAACCCTTTTTTCATACAGGCAACCAGATAGGGCGCGCTGGTTCCAAAGTGATGAATAGGTAATTGTTCGGAAAGCTCCCAAAGAATATTCAAATCCGGATAACCGGGACTTCCATCAAATAAAACGGGTGTAGCTCCGGCTAACAAAGAAGCCTGAAGGAAATTCCACATCATCCAACCGGTGGTAGTAAACCAGAAAAAATTCTCGCCGGGCTTAACATCATTATGAAAATGCATGTATTTGAGATGCTCAAGCAGCACTCCACCATGGGAATGTGTAATTGCTTTGGGTTTTCCGGTTGTTCCGGATGAGTACAATACCCAGATTGGATGGTTAAAATCGACAGGCTCAAAGATAAGTTCAGAGGCAGAATTTGAAATAACATCAGACCACAAATGAACATCTTCTAATTCCGCAGATGGATTCAAGGATTGAACCATAACCACATGCTCTATAGATGAAATAGAGGAGGAGATTTTTACAACCTCATCAATTCTGGAAATCTCTTTTCCGCCATAAGCATATCCATCGCATGCGATAAATACTTTTGGTTTGATTTGCTCAAATCGATCGATAACTGTTTTTGAGCCAAAATCTGGCGAGCAACACGACCAGATTGCTCCTAATGAATTAACCGCAAGAAACGATATGATTGCTTCAAAAGTATTGGGCAGGTAGGCTGCAACGGTATCTCCTTTTGAAACCCCTTTACTTTTTAAAAAATCCCGGGTTGAAGCAACACGTTGCTCCAGTTCTTCCCAGCTTAACGTGCCGGTTTCTTTAGCCTCATTTGCAAAAATAAGGGCAGGTCGATCTTCCGATTTATTACGGAAAATATGCTCGGCATAATTCAGAGTAGCCCCCTCAAACCAGGATGCACCAGGCATAGAATGGGAACTTAAAACCTGATCATATTCAGAGTGGGAAATGATATCGAAATATTCCCAAAGGCTCTCCCAGAAGTCTTCGACGTTGGTACAAGACCACTCCCAAAGATCGTGATAAGATTCAAATGAAAGTCCCTTCTCTTGTTTTAGCCAGTCCTCATAGTCGTTAAGATTAGAGTTTCGGATGAACTCATCAGAAGGAGTCCAAAGTATGTGTTCGTTCTCAGACATCGGCTTTAGCAAATAGAATAGCGAGTGCTTTTTTTGTATCTCCGGATTCAAGGATTCCTTTTGCAAGCTGATGGGTTTGTTCCAGAGAAAGATCACTTAAATTGAATTCAGAATAGGCGGCATCAATTTCTGAGGCACCAGGCTTCGTATCCATATTGGCAAGCCTTCCCAAGTTATTCCCATTGAGAACAGTACTTTTACGAATCGATTCCGGCAGCTGATCGAAACCAATTCCCTTATTTCGAAGTGGTTTAGGGATTTCGAATAATGAGTCTCCACTTGCCCGGGAATACCAGCTCCCACCCATTCTTCCTACAAGGTCCAGTTTAGCCGGATCAATATTTCCATCTTCCGTAAGGAAATCTGTATTGATGTGAATACGTTTTACACGAGAGAGTACCAAACTACCTGAACCGCCTTCGGTTCCAAGCTCAATAATGTCATCTACTGTACACTCAAAACTAATAGGACTTTCGGCTACTCTTGGAGGTTTAATCGTTTCGGAAGCAAGTTCGGTAAATCCGGCTTTTACAAATTCATTTACTCCTTTATCGTATTCAGTGCTAGCCAGTGACATCTGCTCGACCATTGCATAATTAACTACATTGATGGCTACTTCAGGCACTTCAAGTAAATTCTCATAGGTATGCTTAGTAGTGCCATCCCGACCTCTTCGGATTGGAGAAAAAACCATAACCGGTGGCGTAGAAGAAAATACATTGAAATAGCTGTAAGGACTCAAGTTCACTTTTCCGGACTTATCAATAGTGCTGGCAAAACAGATGGGCCGGGGAGCTATAGCTGATGCTAATAATCCGGATCGCTCCCGGTTATCAAGTTCGTCTGTTATAAATGTTTTAAATGTTTGTGAGCTCATTCTTTTACTGATAAAAGTTTAGTTCGCACTTCTCCAAAACCAAGTTTAATGTCACCATTTTGGGCAGAGCCTTTCATAGTTATAGTATCTCCATCTTCAATGAATAACCTTGATATGCCATTCCCAAGAGAAACAGGTTTTGTTCCATTCCAGGATAACTCCAGCATAGATCCATAAGCATCCGGATGATCTCCTGAGATGGTGCCCGAGGCCATTAAATCTCCCACATTCAGATTGCAACCGTTTGAAGTGTGATGAGCCAATTGCTGCGCCATATTCCAATACATATGCTTGAAATTAGGCCTAGCTACTGAAGAGGGCTTGTCCCGAGACTCAGGCTGAATTAGTACTTCAAGATCAATATCATAATTTTTGGCGCCATTGTACTGCAAATAAGGAAGAACATCAGGATTCTGACTCGGACCTTCAACGCGGAAAGGTTCTAAGGCTTCCATAGTTATGACCCAGGGAGAAATAGAAGACGCAAAACTTTTTCCCAAAAAAGGACCAAGCGGAACATATTCCCATTTTTGAATATCACGAGCTGACCAGTCATTAAACAACACCATCCCGAAAATATATTCTTCTGCTTCAGAGGTGGAGATTGAATCTCCAAGCTTAGTTTCTTTCCCGACGATAAAGGCCACCTCTAATTCGAAGTCTACTTTCTGTGAGGCCCCAAAAACGGGTGAACGTTCATCAGGTTTAAGCTGACCTTTAGGACGATGAATATCCTCTCCGGATACGATGATGGATGAAGCACGACCATGATATCCTACAGGAAGATGTTTCCAGTTAGGTAGTAAAGCATTCTCAGGATCGCGAAACATTTTTCCCACATTCGTAGCATGTTCAATACTGGAATAAAAATCTGTGTAGTCTCCAATTTTTACCGGAAGATGCATCTGAGCCTCATCCTGACTTACAAAAATTCCGGTTGCTGACTTAAGAGATGAATTTTCATCACAAAGGTGTGACTGGATATACTCTCTAACCTTAGTTGTAGTTTTCTTGCCCAGGGCGATAAAGTCATTGAGATATTCATTTTCCAAAACCGAAGTAGAAATACCTAAACCATCGAAAATTCCTAAAGAAGTTACTTCAACCAAATCCAGAATAGTATCTCCGATAGCAACACCAACCCGTTTTGATCGCTCTGCCGATGAGAAAATCCCGAATGGGAGATTGTGAATCGTAAAGTCTGTTTGTTGAGGTATATCAACCCAGGGGTTCAATGGTGAACTCATTTATCTTCCAGCCACGATTGATAATAAGTTCCATCATCAATCTTTAATGCATTTTCGGTAACCATGAGTGGTTTAAAAGTGTCCACCATCACTGCCCACTCTTTCGTTTCTTTTTTACCGATACTTGCTTCATAAGCCCCGGGATGTGGCCCATGAGGAATTCCGGCAGGATGTAATGAAATATATCCCTGCTCTACATGATTCCGACTCATGAAGTCACCATCCACATAATAAATCACCTCATCCGAATCGATGTTGGAATGATGATATGGGGAAGGAATGGCCTGAGGGTGATAGTCATACAATCGCGGCACAAATGAACACACCACAAAAGCAGAAGTCTCAAAGGTCTGATGTACCGGTGGTGGTTGATGAACCCGACCCGTAATCGGTTCAAAGTTCTTGATGGAAAATCCATAAGGGAAACTGTATCCATCCCAACCTACTACATCAAAAGGATGAGAATCATAGGTAAGTTCGTGTATCATGCCCTGCTTTTTCACCTTCATCAGGAACTCGCCTTTCTCATCATGGGTCTCCAGCTCTGTCGGAAGCTTTAAATCCCGCTCGCAATATGGCGAATGCTCCAGATACTGCCCAAACCAGTTTCGATATCGTTTTGGAGAATAAATCGGGACATGAGATTCAGTAATAAAATGTCTGTTTGCTTCATTATCAAAACGAATTTGGTAAATAATGCCACGAGGAATGAGCAGATAATCACCCGGCTCAAAATCAATATTACCGATAAACGTTCTCAACGTACCACTTCCTTTATGGATGAAAATCAGTTCGTCGGCATCTGTATTTTTGTAGAAATATTCAGTTAGTGATTTTTTTGGAGCCGCCAAATGAATGGTAACATCGCTGTTGGTCAGGATAGCCTCTCTGGATTCCAGATAATCATCTTTTGGTTTGATGTCGAGGCCTTTCAGCATCATGGACTTCATATTGTTTTCTACGGCCACCTTTGGACTCACATCCACAGGCTTACCTACCTCTCGAATCATGGTAGGTCGGTAGAGGTGATAGGAAAGCATCGACATTCCATCAAAACCGATAGTACCAAAAAGTTGTTCGTAATAAAGGCTGCCATCCGGCTTTCTGAATTGGGTATGCCTTTTAGGGGGGATTTTTCCAAGTCGGTGATAAATAGGCATGATTGTAAAATTGGTTAGGCTTTATTCGAATTATATAGAATTATAAGCTTTAACGCAGATAAAAAGTTGTTATAACAACTAAATCAGTTTGATGCATAATTAGCTGCTAATTGACTATATTTCCCGCCATTAAAAACACAGTTCTATGAGCAACGATTCCGATTCGAAAAGAAAATCAGGCTCCCGCAAGCGGGGAATTTCGGATATGTTCCGAACATCTTACCGTACTCATATGGATTTGAGTGGTATTGCCGACAATAAGTCGAATATCATGATCAGTATAAACGGGATTATTATCTCAATCATAATTGCATCTATTTCTCCTAAAATAGATTCTAATCCATGGTTGCTGATTCCAACGGCGGTTCTGCTTTTAAACTGTTTGGGATCTATGGTATTTGCGGTTCTTTCAGCCCGTCCAAGGGTAAGTAAAGAAACAGTAACATTGGAAGATATCCGGGCTAATCGGGCAAATATCCTGTTTTTTGGGAATTTCTATACAATGGAACGGGAAGATTATGTGGAAGGAATTGAAGAGTTGATGCAAGACAGTGAGCGATTGTATGATAATATGGCTCGTGATTTGCACGGACTTGGGACTGTGCTGGCCAAAAAATACAAACTACTTAGAGTCTCTTATACCATATTTATGATAGGACTTATTCTCTCAGTGCTTAGTTTTATAGTTGTATTCCTTCAGATAAGCGGAATCTGATGTCTATTCTTCAGTATCGGCGTTAGCGTATGCTTCAGTAATTCGCTGATTCATTAATCGTCGGTAGTTTGTGAACTCATATTCACTGGCTGTAAACTCAGATTTAAACTCTCCATCAAAGCACTCGATGCGCAGTTTATTCGGCCGGTCTGTTTCGAAAACAGTAACCTGAACTTTACCAAGTTTATAAGATTCGATGGGTTCAGACATTAATTCTAAATCAAGTTCGTTTGAGAGCTGCAAAGATATTATTTTTAAAGTTCAATAATTGAGAAAGAGCATAGTAAATCAATGAGTAAAAAAATTATTATAACCGGAGTGATTTCAACCTTCATTGGAATCTTTCTATTCAACGCTCTTAAGACCACGGCTCCTATGGAGATTGAGAATGCCCCGGCATGGAGGACGTTAGCTGAAGCACAGGAAGAAGCAAAGAAGACGGATAAGCTAATTTTGGTTGATGTTTTTGAAGTAGGTTGCAAATATTGCAGGGCAATGGAAAGAGAAGTTTATCCAGATTCTACGGTTCGAGCCGTACTTGACGCGGGATATATTCCCGCTAAAGTAGATGGTAATTCAGAAGAATTCATCACGTTCAACGGTGAGCAGGTAATGTCAAGAGATTGGGCACAAAGTCAGGGTGTATATGTCTTTCCTGGAACACTAATTCTAGACCCGGAAGGGAATCAGGTGAAACAGCGTACCGGTTTTATGAATGTGGATGAACTCCGCCAGTTCCTGTATCAATGAGCTCAATTAACGAAGCCGTTCTTCTAATACACTGCCCTGATAAGCCGGGTATTATTGCAGCTGTAACGCAATATATCTTAAAGCACGGCGGGAATATTCTGGATTTGGATCAGCATACTGATTCTGTAAAACAAAAATTTTATATGCGTGTTTCCTGGGATCTGAGACAATTTGCAATCCCGCAAGAAGAAATAGGTAATCATTTTAAGAATGCACTGGCGACTTCCTATGAGATGAACTGGAGTCTGCATTTTACAGGAAACCGACAAAAGCTTGCCATTTTTGTTTCCAAACAGCAGCATTGTTTGTTTGATATTCTTGCCAGATGGCAAACTAAAGAATGGGAAGTTGATATTCCTCTCATCATCAGTAACCATGCAGATGCAGGTGAAACAGCGGAAAAATTTGGGATTGAATTTCATCATTTCCCTATCACTAAAGAGAATAAAAAAGATCAGGAAGTAAAGCAGATTTCTTTGTTGAAGGAAAAAGGAATTGATGTAATTATCCTTGCCCGGTACATGCAAATCCTCTCACCTGGCTTTATTGATGTTTTTAAAAACAAGGTGATTAATATCCACCATTCTTTTCTTCCGGCATTTCCGGGAGCACGTCCATATCACTCTGCCTATGAGCGAGGAGTTAAGATTATTGGAGCCACCAGCCATTATGTGACCGAAGATCTGGACGAAGGTCCTATCATCGAGCAGGACATTGTGCACGTAACCCACCGGGATAACGTAGAAAATTTAGTAAGAAAAGGGAGAGACCTGGAAACGCTGGTGCTATCAAGAGCTGTTTGGAAACATGTACAAAGAAAAACTTTGGTAACGGACAACAGGACGATTATTTTCAATTAACTATTTTAACCAAAGAAACTATGAAGAAACTACTACTAGCATGCACGGTGTTAATTGCCTGCACCGCAACCGGAGAAACTGAACAAGCACCGCCCCCTGATATGGAATACTCCTATGAGTTAGTAACAGGAGGAGTTGAAGTTCCCTGGGGAATGGCCTGGTTGCCTAACGGAGATATGTTGATCACCGATCGCAGCGGTAAACTATATATCTATAGAGATGAATTGACTGAAGTACCATCATCCAGTTTACCCGGAGATATTTATGCTAACGGACAGGGTGGTTTTTTAGATGTGGATGTTCATCCTAATTATGATGAAAACGGATGGATCTATTTCACCTATTCATCAAGCAGTGGAGAAGAAGAAGGTGCAAATACAGCACTTATTAGAGCGAAATTAATGAACGATGAGCTAACAGAGATTGAAACATTATATAAAGCTACTCCAAACACCACACGCGGTCAGCATTACGGTAGCCGTGTAGAATTTGATAACAATGGATACGTGTTCTTTTCGATTGGAGACCGAGGAAACAGAGACGTGAATCCACAAGATCTTTCCAGAGACGCGGGAAAAATTTACCGGTTAAACGACGATGGTTCCGTACCTTCAGATAACCCTTTTGTAAACCAGTCAGATGCTATTGATGCGGTCTATTCTTATGGTCACAGAAACCCACAGGGAATGGCACTAAATCCTGCAACCGGAGTAATCTGGGCGCATGAGCATGGTCCACGCGGTGGTGATGAGCTGAATATTATTGAACCAGGCAAAAACTACGGATGGCCTGTAATCAGCTATGGAATCAATTATAACGGAACCCCATTCGCAGAAGACACAGTACGTGAAGGCATGGAACAACCTGTAATTTATTGGGATCCATCAATTGCTCCTTCAGGGATGACTTTTGTAACCGGAGACAAATATCCGCACTGGACAGGTAATGTGTTGGTTGGTTCATTAAAGTTCAATTATCTGGAAATGGTAAAACTGGATGGTAATGAAGTAGTTGGTACCGAGAAACTACTGGAAGGAATTGGCCGCGTTCGCAGCCTTAAACAAGCTCCCGATGGAACCATTTATGTTGGAGTAACCGGACAGGGAATATTTAAAGTAGTTGCCACACCCGTTTCTGAAGAATGATTTAAATCCATCGCTTTCAATAATCTATATTTCAAAAAAGCCCGGAGAAGTCTTCGGGCTTTTTTGTTTCTTTTTTCAATTAGTTAATGTAAGATTGAAGAGATGACTAATCTATCTATTAAAATATTATTAGCTACGTTTCTCTTTTTTAATTCAGGAACAGCCCAAGAGCTGAGGGTTCATGAAAGTGCAAGATATCTGGAGTATGAAACTGGAGAACCTTTTCTTTGGATTGGAGATACTGCCTGGGATTTATTTCATGATTTGGACAGAGAGGAAGCGACCTATTATTTGGAGAATAGGGCAGAAAAAAAGTTTACCGTTATTCAAGCGGTTGTGCTAGCAGAAAATAACGGGCTTAGAAAGCCTAATGCTTATGGTGAAGTACCACTAATCAACTTGGACCCGACTACTCCTAACGAGAACTATTTCGAGCACGTCGATTTTATAGTAAACAAAGCAGAAGAATTGGGGCTTTATATTGGAATGCTACCAACCTGGGGAGACAAAGTTTTTTCGAATAATCCCGGTGCAGGACCGATTGTTTTTAATAAAGATAACGCCGCTGTTTATGGAGAGTTTTTGGGGAATCGATACAAAGATAAACCTATCATATGGATTTTAGGAGGAGACAGAAACCCGGCAAATGAAGAAGTGGAACAGATTTGGGAGGCGATGGCGTTAGGGCTCAGGAAAGGAGATGGAGGTAATCATCTCATCACGTATCATCCAAGAGGAGGATCTTCCTCATCAAGGTTTTTCCATGAGAAAGAATGGCTGGATTTTAATATGTATCAATCAGGTCATGGTGGAAGGTTTAGCAATGTATATAGGTATGCAAGATCAGAACTGAAAAAAGAACCACCAAAACCTTTTGTTGATGGAGAACCAGGTTATGAAGATATACCTATTGCGTTTTGGGAGTTTGTCGATTTTAGCAAACAATCAGAGCAACGAGTACCGAAAGGTGTTTTGAATGAGGATCTTTTGATACAGGATGAAAGCCACTTTGAAAAAGGATTTTTAACCGATTATGATGTTCGCGTTTCAGCGTATTGGAATTTCCTAAGCGGTGCTGCGGGGTATACCTACGGGAATAATGCTGTTTGGCAGATATTCAGAAAAAAGGGGGAAGTTGCTATTCCTGCTCTTTATGATTGGAAGGAATCGCTTGACAGACCCGGTGCAGATGACATGAAGCATTTAGCCAAGCTATTTTCAAAAAGACCCCATCATACACTTATGCCTGGTAAATGGATGATTGTTGGAGAGGATCATTCAGGAGGGAGTCATGTGCAGGCGGCCATGGACAAAGACAGAAAATACGTTTTGTATTATCTTGCAGTTGGCCAACCGATGGCGTTAAGAACCAGTTTTTTTGAAAAAGGTATTAATGCATACTGGTTTAACCCAAGAAATGGAGAAATTACAGAAATAAAAGATTTTATAACTCAGGGTGGTATATCAGGCTTTAGACCCCCAACCTGGGATATTGGTAATGACTGGGTACTAGTTATAGACAACAAAAATGCCAAATTACCAAAACTAGAATAACCTTTTTGTAAGGAATAGGGTTGACTGAGGTCTAACCCTATGTGTCGCCAAAACAAACATATCGCTTTCCTTTTGCTCAATATCCGGCAGTAAGAATTGCTCTTCTTATGATTCTGGGAATTCTGGCAGGGCATCGGTTAGAAGTAAACCAGAACATCTTACTTATAGTATTTAGCATAACATGTTTAACAGGATTATGGCTCGATCAAGTAAATAGAAAACGGTTAAGTCCGAATATTAAAAGATTCTCCGCACTTTTTTTCCTAAGCAGCTTGGTCCTTTTTGGCTGGATTAGAACGGAAATCTCTGAGCAAAAAACACAGTCATTAATTGTCGAAACATTGGAAGTCTCCTCTTGGTCCGAGGTTGAGTTAAAAGGAACAATAGAGCAAACATCCAGAACGGTGTCAGGCAAACCAAGGGCTGATGTCAGCATAAAAGAAACTAAGCTTGAACCCGGAATTTCTTCAAAAGAGCGTTATAAGATTAGGCTACTAATTGAAGATGGAGCATTTAAACAAGGGGATAACATCCGGTTTTCAGGAACCGTAATTCCAATTTCAGAAAAAAGAAATCCACTTCAATTTGATTATAAAAGATTTCTGGAACAACGAGGGATCGTGGCTCAGATAAGGTTGGACAGTCTGATTTCACAATCTGAAAACATTAATCCCGGGACATGGAATTGGTGGAGGGTCAGGGCACTTAAACTTATAGATCAGAATTTCAGCAGAGAAACTGCCCCAATTGCAAAAGCTTTACTTCTGGGATATAAGCAAGACCTGGAAGGGGCATCAAAACAAGCTTTTGCCCGTGCGGGTTTATCTCATATTATGGCGGTTTCTGGCTTACATGTAGGCTTTATTATCGCTCCTTTCTGGTTTATAATTCCCTTCTTTTGGTCGAGGAAATATGGCAGAATCACAGGCCTGATACTTCTCATTCTCATTCTATATATCTATGCAGGCCTGACAGGATTTTCACCTTCCGTGATCAGGGCATCTGTAATGGCAGGATTGTTAACCTTTGGAAAGCTATTCAATAAATCCCCCAATTCTATCAATTTAACCGGAGTAGCGGCAATATTTTTGCTGATTCTGGAGCCAACACAATTATTTGAAATCGGATTTCAGCTTTCTTTTTCAGCGGTTTTAATCATTCTGTTAGTTCTTCCGGTCATTCAGAATGCATTGCCCTATTGGCTAAGATTTCGTTGGTATGCGAAACCCCTGATGGTAGTGATTGTATCAGTAGTTGTTCAATTAGGGCTTTATCCCGTTCAGGTTTTTTACTTTGGTGAGGTTTCTTTGATAAGTCCGGTTGCAAATGCGCTATTTGTTCCTTTGCTAGGTCTGATTGTTCCTTATGCTTTACTCTGTTTGATCACCTCTGTTGCCGCACCAACTTTCGGAGCGATTCTGAGTTTTCCGGTAGAATGGTTTCTTACCTGGATGAATATCTTCGTAGGATTCTCTTCCAACCTGGATTGGGCATGGATGGAAGCTCGCCTTCCCTCGGTTCTGTTATTTCCATTTTGGGCTGCTATGATTTTCTTTATTGCGAGCTGGAGAGTTCCTCAAATAAGATGGAAATGGCTTTCGTGGTCAATGCTTTTTTTGGTGGTGATTTTAGGTGAGGCAACTATAAATAAACTTGGCAGCCGCGAACTAAAGGTAACTCTATTCGATGTTGGACAGGGTGATGCAGCACTTATACAAAGTCCAAACGGAAAAAATGTATTGATAGATACCGGGGTATGGGGCCCGGGTTATGATAGCGGGGGGTCGGTCATACTTCCTCATCTTAAAGAAGCGGGAATCGGGAAACTGGATGCAATTATCCTAAGTCACCCACATGCAGATCATATAGGAGGAATCTTAAGCTTGATGGAAGGGATCGAAATTGAGACCATTTACAACTCAGGCTATCAATATGAATCCAATCTTTATCATAACTATTTAGAATTGGCGCATGAGAAAAATATCGAGGTCAAATCACTAAAGGCTGGCGACCAACTCAACATAGATCCGGCGCTCTTGATGTTAGTTCTTGGTCCCGAAGGTAAAATATTTAACCCTGACCCCAATCAACACTCGGTAGTATTGAATATGATTTATGGAGAATTAGAATTTTTGTTTACCGGGGATGCGGGAGAAGACCAGGAAGAGCGCCTTATTGAAAATTATGGAGAGATACTGGATACTGATTTCCTCAAAGTTGGTCACCATGGTAGCCGTACCAGTTCCTATACCGAATTTCTGGAAGAAGTAACTCCTGAAATAGCCGTTGTTTCGCTGGCTGAACGAAACCGGTTCAATCACCCTCATCCCGAAGCCATTCGAAGAATTCAAGAAACAGGAACTGAACTCTATTTCACCAGTCGTGATAAGGCGCTTGTATTTATTTCAGATGGGGAGAGTATTTGGCTGGAGGAGTGGCATTAATTTTGGCTTTTTGCCTTCAAAACCCTCTCAATCTGCCCAAAGTGTCTTCGTTGGTGAGCTTCATTCAAAGCCAGACAACCACTTACCGGCATTTTCCAGATCGGGTAAATAGGGTTCCCAACTTTTATGTTTCCCAGATCGAGTTGGTGCTCATCTGCAAGTTCAATTAATTTCAGGTATCGATTATTTAATATCCCGAACTGACTTAACAAAGAGTCCTTATCAAAATTTTTATGATCGTGTGGCTCAAAAGGTTTGATGGTAGGCATATTTCTTTGATACTCAGGACTCACAATCCCAATAAACTTTCTCATCAAAAATGGATGAGTGTAAGGTCCAGATCCTTTTTTTAGAGAGCCCGGATCATTATTTAATTTTGCTTCAAGCACTTCTATATATCTTCCGCCAGTAATTAAAAGATGATCCACGATTTCTCCAATGCACCACTTTCCAGGGGCAGGAATGGTATTCAGGAGTTTATGATCAATATCCTTAAGCAGATTATTTAACGTTTGGATATTAGAAGAGAAGCCGGATCGGAAAAAGTCGTTGGTGTATTCCATTATCAAAAAATTTAGGTTGGAAGAATTTAAGTGAGACGGCTCAAAGGAACTAATCTGTTCAGGAATTTTTTAAGCAATCACTCTCGGGATGCTCACTTCAAAATGGTATATTCCCGGTTCGGAAATTTCCAAAAACTCACTCATGGCGAATACCAAAAACGGAACCCCTACTTCAGCTGACATCGACAAAGATCGACCAATAATTGTTAAGGGAGCCCGTACACACAATCTCAAAAATGTAGATGTGGAAATTCCCCGGAATAAACTCACGGTTGTAACCGGGGTTTCAGGGTCCGGGAAATCCAGCCTCGCCTTTGATACGATTTATGCGGAAGGTCAACGCCGTTATGTGGAGAGCCTTTCCAGTTATGCCCGACAGTTTTTAGAGCGAATGGATAAGCCGGATGTGGATTTCATGCAGGGTATTTCGCCGGCGATGGCTATTCAGCAAAAGACTACAAGTAATAACCCGCGTTCTACTGTTGGCACGACCACTGAAATTTATGATTATCTGCGTCTTCTTTTCGCGAGAGTTGGGGTTACGTACTCTCCGGTCTCAGGTAAGCGGGTTAAAAAAGATTCTCCACGAACAGCGATTAAGGAACTGTTTGAGAGTCAGGAAGAAGGAGAGCGCTTTTATGTATTGTTTCCAATTCCTCATCATGACAGGAAAAAGTTGGGGGATGAACTTCGGGTATTAAAGGAAAAGGGTTTGAACCGGTTGTTAAAGCTGGAAGATGAAAGCATGCTCGATCTTACTTCCGAAGAACCGGATCTAAAAAAGTTCAAAGTGGACAAGTATCGGGTTTTGGTAGATCGATTGGTGTTGAAAGATGACGAGGCAACGATCTCAAGAATTGCGGATTCTCTCGAAACAGCATTCAGAGAAGGAGCAGGAAGATGCTCAATTAAAATGCGGGGGGGAGATGAATTTCCCTTTAGTGAGCGGTTTGAAATGGATGGAATAGAGTTCGCAGAGCCGACTCCTCAGATGTTTTCGTTCAACAACCCATTTGGAGCTTGCCCGAAATGTGAAGGATTTGGTCGGGTTGCCGGAATTGATGAAGATCTGGTGATTCCGGATCATGATAAAAGTATCCGCAATAATGCGATTGCTCCATTTGATTCTCCCAAATTCAGCGCCCACTTAAAAGATCTGGTTCGCGTTGCAGCGCGGGAGAAATTTCCGATTGATGTTCCTTATGCCGATCTCCCAAAAGAATTCAAAAAAATTATCTGGAAAGGGAAAGACGAATACATTGGAATCTGGAAGTTTTTTGATGAGATCAAATCCCAGAATTATAAAGTGCACATGCGGGTGTTGTATTCCCGTTATCGTGGATATAGTCGCTGCCCGGAATGTGAAGGATATCGGGTTAGAAAAGATTCTCACTACGTTAAAGTTGGAGATATGCATGTCGGGGAAGTTTCGGAGCTTACGATTGGCCACGCACGTGAATATTTCGATAAGCTGGAACTCACCGAATTTGAGCAGGAAGTAGCAGGACAGATTTTGTACGAAATTCGAAAGCGACTTCAATATCTTGATGAAGTTGGGCTGGATTATCTGACGTTGGATCGACTTGCAAACACCTTAAGTGGTGGGGAATCTCAGCGAATAAGTTTAGCAAATGCATTGGGTAGTTCGTTAATCGGAAGTATGTATGTGTTAGATGAACCAACCATCGGCCTGCATCCCCGCGATAACGATCGTCTGATTCGAATTTTGGAGTCACTCAGGGATATAGGAAATACGGTGTTGGTTGTAGAACACGATCCGGAAATGATGAAAGCTGCAGATAATATCATCGATATTGGTCCTTTTGCAGGAGTTCATGGAGGCGAGATAGTGTATCACGGAGACTATCCAAAGTTACTAAAAGCTGATTCATTAACGGGGAAATTCTTAAGCGGGCGCAAAGAAATTGAAGTCCCCAAAAAGCGAAGAAAAGGAAATGGGAAAACCATTTTGTTGGAAGGGGCCAGTGAGCATAATCTCAAAAATGTAAATGTTGAATTTCCACTGGGACTGCTTCTCGTGGTAACAGGGGTTTCCGGATCCGGGAAGTCTACGCTGGTTCATGATACTCTATATGGCGGTATCAAAAAACATATAGGTTCTTACAATCAGTCGGTAGGAAGGTTTAGAAATCTTTCCGGAATGAGCAACATCCATAATGTAGAAATGGTTGATCAAAGCCCGATTGGTCGCTCTTCCCGCTCGAATCCGGCAACTTATACCAAAGCCTTTGATGGAATCAGGGATGTATTTGCTAATACTCGTCAGGCTAAAATTATGGGTTACACTCCGGGGCATTTTTCATTTAATGTTCCGGGAGGAAGATGCGAAACGTGTCAGGGAGAAGGCGTTCAGAAAATTGAAATGCAGTTCATGGCAGATATCGAACTGACTTGCGAAGTTTGTAATGGAACCCGCTTCCGAAAAGATATTCTGAATGTTAAGTATCGAGGCCAAAGCATTCATGATGTGCTGGAAATGCCAATCTCTGAAGCCATAGAGTTTTTTGTGGATGAGAACAGCATCATAAACAAACTGCAGCCCCTGGAAGACGTGGGACTTGGATACCTGAAACTTGGTCAAAGTGCTACGACCCTTTCGGGCGGTGAGGCACAGCGAGTAAAGCTTGCCCGGTTCCTCAGTAAAACCAATACAGAACACACCGTCTATTTCTTCGATGAACCTACAACGGGGCTTCACTTTGAGGATGTTGCTAAATTACTGGATGCATTCAATGAACTTGTTAGTAATGGTCATTCAGTAATTATCATTGAACACAATCTGGATGTAATAAAATGCGCTGACTGGATTGTAGATGTAGGTCCCGAAGGTGGTTTTGGTGGCGGTCAGATTGTAGCCGAAGGAACACCTGAAGATATTATGAAAGAGAAAAAGAGCTACACCGGAAAGTATTTGAAGGAATACTTATCGTAGCTGTTTTTATTATTTAACAGCTTTGATTCACATGTATTATATTATTTGATATCAACATTTTGAATTCTCTGCATGGCAACCCCAGATAATAAAAATACAGTAAGCTTTTCAGTAGATGCAGCGCTAATAGATAGGCTTGGAAGAGAACTTGTTCAAAAAAAAGAAACAGCGGTAGCAGAGCTTGTTAAGAACGCATATGATGCAGATGCAACAGAAGTGACACTAATTTTTGAAGATACGGATAGTTCCGGGGGAGTGCTAAAAATCAAAGATGATGGTCACGGAATGGATTATGATCGCTTTGTGGACGCATTCATGCGGATTTCTTCATCAGACAAAATAAACAACCCAATATCTCCAAGATTTAAAAGACAGAAGGCTGGCCGGAAAGGTATAGGTCGTTTTTCTGCTCAAACATTAGGATCAAAACTTACCCTTATTACTAAAACTAAAGATCAGCAAAAAGCTCTTCGAATAACTATTAATTGGGATGATTATCAGAGAGAAAAAGATCTTAACAGCATTAGCCACATATTCGATTTTATAGATATTTCTGATGAAGAGGGAACCTTAATGATAATTGAAAACCTAAGAGAGAAATGGACAGATGCTCAAATTAAAAGAGTATACCGATATGTCTCTGATCTAATCCAACCTCAACCGTTATCAAAACAAAGGAGCAAGGGGGATGACCCTGGTTTTAAAGCGAATTTTTATAAAGTAATTGATGGTGAACCAGTCGGAGTACTTGATGAAGAGGCGTTTATTTATAACTATGCTGTGGCTAAAATTGAGGGAGAAGTCAATAAAAAAGGTGTTGCTAAGTGGTCTTTAAGGAGTAATAAATTAGGTATAAAAGAATTGAATAAGGAAATTGGACCAGATGAAGAAAATGGAACCAATACTTTTGAAGTGCTCAAGGATATTAGTTTTGAGGTATACTACTTTATTTATAGACAAGACCTAATACCAACACAACATCAATCAGTAATTAGAAACCTAGCTAATGAAAAAGGTGGTGTTAGAGTATATAAGAATGGCTTCAAAGTTTCCCCATATGGGGAGCCTGGAGACGATTGGCTACTATTAGATGAAGCTGCCAGAAGAAGATCAATTACGGCTCCAATAGGAAACCTCCAATTTTTTGGTCATGTAGATATTATAGACATTGAATCAGAGTTTTTTAAAGAGACGTCAAGTAGGGAAGGTTTTATTCGAAATAAAGCATTCGAAGAACTATCAAGTTTATTACATCGGATCATTATTGCAACCGTATTAAGAATAGCTTCAGAAAGAGGAAGGAAAGGTAGTGCTGGTCAATCAGATTGGGAGAAAAAATCTTCTAAAGAAAAGTTGGATGAAACATCTGAAAAACTTAACCAATTAGCTGAAGAGATTGAAAAATCAACAACCCAAACAGGTTCTGCCTCAGGTGAATCAAAAAAACAGGCAGACCAAGCAAGAAGGTTGGCATCAGAAGTTCGACAAGCGAGAGATAAGTTGGACGAAGAACTTGGTGAACAAGAAATGCTTAGAGTATTAGCAAGCCTTGGTTTGATCATTGGGGAATTCACACACGAGATAAAACACTTTTTAGATGGTTTAAAATATCAATCTCAACAAATAATTGATTTAGCAGAGGGCATTCCAGATCTAAAAAATATTTCTATAAAGTTTTTGAAGGACTTTAAAGGACTTGAATCCTATACATCGTACTTTGATTCGAATGTTTCTGAACAGGTAAACCGAGACCGAAGGCCAATCGAAATACAAGAAGTGATAAATGAATTTCAAGAGAATATTACTCGTGATTTAAATAGATCTAATATTGATTTAACTATAGAAAGAGACGGGAAGGCTATGTTTACAAGAGCAATGCATGGTTCTGAGTGGGCGTCAATAGTGTATAATTTATATAGCAACTCAAAAAAGGCAATAGGTCGGGCTAATGTCAACGGGAAAATAAAAATCAAAGTAGGCAAGAATGACACAAATGTTTATATGATATTTTCTGATAATGGAGATGGGATTCCTGAAGTGAACAAGGAAAAAGTTTTTGATGCTTTTTTTACAACATCAACTCCGACAGGCCCGAATGCAAAAGATAATGATGATATACTTGGAAGTGGATTAGGGTTAAAAATAATAAGGGATATTATTAATGGATATAATGGTACAATTGAAGTTATTAAGCCAATAAAGGGATATTCTACTTCATTCAAGATTACTGTACCTAAAGCAACAAAAGAAGAATACGCGCCATATGCCTTGTAACTATATTTATATTGATGATGAGGATCAGGATTTAGTCCAGCCATACATCGATTCTTTGGAAAAAGCTGAAGGTTTAACTATAAAAAGAGTCGAGCTAGATGAGTTTTCTAAGCTGGTTTCTAAGATTTTAGAAACAGATAGTGACGGAATACTCATAGATTGGAAATTAGACGAAAAAGCTATTGAGGGTTGGCAATTTAAAGCCGCGCCTGTTGCTCAAGAGCTAAGGATTAAAAGTAGTCAGAATATGAATCTGGCTAAACCAATAATATTAATTTCAACAAATGAGAAGCTAAAAGAGACCTATTCAAATGAAAAATCAAGCCATGACTTATTTGATTATCTATATCTAAAAAGTGATATAGTAGAAAATGGAAAAAGTATTGGCAGAGAGTTAATATTATTTTCAGAAGCGTATAAAGACCTAAAAAGTTTAATCTCCGAGCGAACTCCTTTTTTTAAAATTCTAGGTCTTGAGAGCGAAGAGGAAATTGATAAAAGAATCCAAGCAAAGTTTTTGACTGAAGAAAATCAAAAACCAATACATGAATATGCTCAGTTTATAATTTATGATTTACTTAAAGTACCAGGACCACTTATAAAAGAAGACGAATTGGCTGCAAGACTTGGAGTTTTAATGAATGAAGACTGGGATGAATTTAAGTCTGAAAACTTTGATTTTTGTAAATATAAAGGTCCTTTTAATGAAATTTTTATCCGATGGTGGTTCAAAGGAATTGAACATTGGTGGGAAGAAATAATTAAAAATAAAAAGCCACTTCAGTTACTAAATGCAGATGAAAGGGTTTCAATACTTAACGAGAAACTTGGATACAGTTTGTCTATTGCTTCCCCAATAGAAAAATCATACAGCAAACAATATTGGACTGTGTGTCAAGATTTGAATGTACCATTAGACCCAATTGATGGATTCATGATTGATGCTAGAAAAAGCTTTCCATGGCAAGAAGAAAGATATATAAGTAAAAAATCAGCTATTGAGAGAACGTTTAAAAATAAAGGATTTAGTATCCACATTTTGGAAAAAGAACGTTACTTGGATTTTATGGATGAGGATTAGCTATTGAGGATTAATCTGTGAGCAATAAAATAAGATCAAAATACTCTCAAGATTTAGGTTGGCTTCATAGTATTCTTGACCAAAAAGGGTTTATTAAAGACTTAAGCCCTCTTTACAATTCTATTGAAAGGTGTAAAAAACCCCCTTACGGCAAAGAGAGTCTTTGGGGACATGAAATGTATAAATTGAATTTTGGGCCGATCCAATCACTAAAAAAAATACGACCAACAAGGTATAAAAATCTTCAATTACTACTTACTGTAAAATGCATTGGATTATGTACAGATGATCCTGAACATAATGATATTGCTGAACTAGCTTTTGATTTAAGTGTAAATGGTGAGAACGAAAATGAACAGAAATTGATAGCTGCTTGGCACTTGGATTGCCATATCATTAATGAAGGAGATGGAGACCCAGAGCATTGCCATCCACTTTATCACTTTCAGTATGGAGGAGATGCGATTTTAGGGGTATATGAGAGTGATGAATATAGTTTTGGCTCATCACTTTTTTTAGAATCTCCGAGGCTGGCATACCCCCCAATGGATATTATTTTAGGTATAAACTTTGTCTTGTCTCAATTTTATGGAGACTACTGGAGAGAAGTAACAAAGAACTCTAAGTATAACTCGCTTGTAAGAGAGTCTCAGCAAAGACTTTGGAAGCCCTATTATTCAAAAATAGCGGAATATTTTGAAGCGTCACATTTGCATGAACCTGCAAAGTTATTAATGCCAGATTTATTTAATTAGAGTTAATGAATAAAGATTTAGCAAATTATATTGAATCGATATCTGATCAAGTTGAACTGGCAAATAAAATCGTAATACGCCTTTACACAGAGAAAAATTTGTTAGAAGTTCGGCGTAATGATCTTATTAAGTCTTATCTCCAGTTCTCATCAAAAGAGTTAGAATATTATCAGCATGCCAAAAGCTTAGTTGTAGAAGGTGAAGAGTTACATTTAAAAGAATTAATTCATCTTTTTGAAAAATCAGTTCCTACTAAAGACAGAGTAATAAATGGAGTAGTTTATACACCCGAGTATATTAAAGATTTTATAGTTGAAGAATCAATCAAAGAGTTGACAATAAATAGTGGAGAGGCTTTAGGTGCGGATATTTCGTGTGGTTGTGGTGGGTTTTTAATAACTCTTGCTAAAGTCATTAAAGAAGAAACCGGAAAGTCATATCAGAAGATTTTTAAAGAAAACATATTTGGACTTGATATTACCGAATATAGTATTGAAAGAACGAAGATTCTCTTAACGTTGCTGGCATTAACTGAGAAAGAAGATTTAGCTGAATTCGAATTCAATCTTTTTGTAGGTAATGCATTAAATTTTGACTGGTTTAGTGAATGTAAAGCAGTGAAAGAAAATGAGGGGTTTGATTTGATAATTGGTAACCCTCCATATGTAACTAAACGTAATATGGATGGAGAAACAGTTGAGTTTTTAGATAACTGGTCAGTATCCAGAATCGGGAATACAGATCTTTATATTCCTTTTTTCGAAATTGGTTTGAAGTTTCTTAACTCTACAGGCTGTTTAGGATACATTACAGTAAATACTTTTTTTCGGAGTTTAAATGCCAGACTTTTGAGGCAGCTATTTCAGATTCAAAAGTACTATTTAAAAATTATCGATTTTGGTGGTGAGGCTTTGTTCGGGTCAAGGTCTACTTATTCGTGTATTTGTTTTCTAAAAAAGATAAAATCTGAATTCATACTCTCAACAGTTGCTTCTGGGTTTCAAATTAGCTCGAAATCCATTTTAAAATTCAACAAAATTCAATATCAGGATTTAAACTATAAAAGGGGTTGGATATTAATAAATGGTTCAATCTCAAAAAATCTAAAAAAGATTGAATCAACAGGTCAAAAGCTCGGTAGCAAGTATAAATTTAGAGGAGGATTTGCTACGCTTTGTAATAAGGTTTTTGTTTTTAGACCAAAAGGCGAAGATAATCAGTTCTATTATCATGAAACTGAAGAAAGAATTTTTCCTATAGAGAAAGAAATATGTAAACCAGCAATTAACCCAAACAGAATAAAAAATGCAGAAGAATTAAATCAAAAAACTGAGCAGATAATATTCCCGTATAAAAGGGGTAAAAATGGGGTCAATGTGTTCAAAGAGAATTTTTTCTCAGAAAACTGGCCTATGGCTTACGAATATCTACTCGAAAACAAAGACATTTTAAAAAAAAGAGATAAAGGAAAGACTCAGAATTATGATGCTTGGTATGCATATGGAAGAAATCAATCCCTTTCTGATACCGGATTAAGATTGCTTTTTCCGCATATATGTAAAGAACCAAGATTCATTTTTTGTGAAATAGAAGACCTTCTATTTTATAATGGTCATGCTTTTTTTTCAAATAATGAAAATGAACTAAAGATTTTAAAAAAAATATTAGAGTCGGATATATTTAAATATTATTTAAAATATACAAGCAGAAATTACTCTGGGGACTATATAAGTCTTTCAAAAAATTATATTAAACATTTTGGAGTTTGTGATTTAAGTTATGAGGAAGAGAATTATTTGCTATCACTTAATGATGAAGCTGAAATAAACAGATTTTTGATTGATAAATATGAGATAAATACAAGTATTGATAGGTTAAGTGCTTAGTATTTAATTCTAATGCAAAAATTATCTTCAAAATTTCAGCTACACCGGAAAGTATTTGAAGGAGTATCTAGAAGGTAGCTGAGACCTTTTTTCGACCCTCCCTTTCTTAAAAAGCCGGGAAAAAAGATCACCTTAAAAATTGGAACCATCTCTACTACAGGAAGTTGAACTGTTAAACATTCAACCAACAAAGAGATAATGACAAGTTTTAAGAAAATTGCAGCGCTACTATTAGTAACGATTTTAACCATTGGTATATCAACTGAATCAAACGGACAGGTACTACCAAAGTTCGGGATTAAAGGTGGTCTTAATTATGCTACCCTCAATAATATAGATAATGTTGAATACAAGCCCGGGATTTTGATTGGTGGTTTCGCCAAATTTAATGTACCGGCCAGCCCAATGTCGATTCAACCAGAGGTACTATATGCTCAATATGGATCAAATATTGAAGACTCTGATGCCAGTTTTAAACTGAATTATATTCAGGTTCCGGTTTTGCTAAAGTTTAGTTTCCCTGCTCCCGGAGCAACTCCAAATGTGTACTTTGGACCGTATGCTAACTTTTTGCTTAATTCAGAGATAGCAAACGATAACGGTTCTTTTAATCTGGAAGAAAATACTAAGAACTCTACTTTTGGTGTAATCATTGGTGCAGCAGTAGATGTAAGTAAATTTCAACTGGGTGTTCGTTATTCTGCAGGACTGACAAATGTGGCAGATGACAACTTTAGTGATGAAGCTAAAAACGGTGCATTTGCAGTAACTGTAGGTGTTTCATTCTAATCCGCCGAAATATTTAGTATTTTTACAGAGGTCGCTTACTGGGTAAGCGACTTTTTTTTGTAATTATTACAGCATTCTAAGCTCATACTTAGCAGAACACTATTATTTTAGCTGCATGTTTTCGCGACTGCTATTATTAAACTGGAGAATCTTCCTCTCAAACCTGAACCGGTTCCAGCTTTTGCTGATGATCGGGTATATCATGTTTTTGGGTGTGATGATGGTGAATCTTATCGGTACAGCAATTGTAGTGGTGATAATGGACAAAGATCCATGGATGCAAATGCAGATGCCTTGGCTTACCCCAAAAGTCTATTCATTTATCCTTTTGGTTTTTGCAAATACCTATTGGGTGATGCACTTCTCCTTTACAAATCTCAGGCTGTTAAATATTGAGGAAAACAGGAAGTTATTGGGATTCGGATTCCCACTAAAGCGCCTTGCGCGTTATTTAATGGTAATTGGGTTTTGCCACCCTGTAAATATCATCTATAACTTCACCTGGCTGGTATTTCTGATGATTCAGGTTCGGGAGTTTTATCAGGTTCCGGTCGTATTTGTAGCGGTTTTTTTCAACTATGTGCTAATCTATTCCATCAAACATCGGTTCCTCCAAATAGTAGAGCGTCGGTTTATTGCCGTAGTAGTTGGCTTTCTGATTTTAGTATTCGCACTTTTTCAGTTGGTGGCGCTGGTATCTGAAAACAAGTCTCAGATCTTTTATCAATTAATTCCTAAGGTAGAAACCATCAACGAAGTGCTGAACTGGTTGCCGGGAGGGTTATTGATACAGTCTGCCAGAACCGATTATGGTCTCTGGAATGGAATTATCTTTTTTGTGTTCCTTGGAATATTAATCGGTTTAGTACTGATTGATCATTTCAATAAAACTTGTCACGGACTACATCGTCCATCACTTAGAAAAGTGGAGGAAGCCAGTAGTAAACTATGGGATTTCTTAAAAAGAGTGCTCGGTAGAAATGCAGGAAAGTATTATTACTATGTGATGATTCATCCCTACAACAAATTGCAGGTGCTTACGCTTGCCATCATACCTATTGTGTATGTTCCTCTGCTGATGAATGTAGAATATGAGATTGCCAGAACGATTGCGATTCCAACTATCCTTGCCGGAATTCCGGTTGCCTTGTTGGCTATGGGGATGGCAAATATGTATGGGTATGAAAACCGGGAATTACTACTTCATCTTCAGTTTCCGGTTAAGCTTGAGAAGCAACTGAAAGAACGGTTTCTCGGAGTGATAATACTTCCATTGTTGGTGTTTTACGGGATAACTATTTTTGAGATTTTAGTAATTCCGGAAATTGGAGAAATCCTGAACATATTTATTGCGAACACATTCATGTTTTTGTGTTTTATGCTCATTTTCATCTGGAGCTCTTATTACCAATATCAAAAAGCGACCTTTTCTTCCTTCAGCTATAAGCACCCAATCATCCCGCAAAAAGTTACCTTTGTAATTTCCTTCAGCATATTCACAGTTGGTTATCTGGTGTTTGTTCCTCTAAACGGACTTGAATGGTACCGCTTAACTATCATGGGAACCGTAATTTTGATTATGGTAATTTATTTATGGGGACATATGGACGTACTTGTAAATCTTTTCAAAAAAAGAATACTAAACCGTATTTGGAGTGAACTATAATTAGTACCTTTGCTTCTCAAATGTAAGAAACCAGTTTTCTATGCTTCCAATACATCTTAATCTTGGCTTTAACGAAATCTACTTTTACGAAGGAATCTACTTTCTGATTTCGATCGCGATTGGGGTATACATAGCGTATGTAAGGGTTAAAAAGTATGGCGGTAAAGTTGAGTTGTTTGATGGATTGATCACCTGGTCAATTATTGGTTCATTGGTAGGTGCACGCCTTTCACATTATCTTTTCTGGAACCTGGATCTTTTTCTTGATAACCCGGCTGTACTTTTTAGTCTGTCCGGAGCAGGTAACAGTATTACCGGTGGACTTGTAGGAGGAATGGTTGGGGGCTTGCTTTACACCCGGCGCAAGAACATGAATTACTTCGAATATTTCTCACTGCTTTCTCCGGGAATTTTATTCGCACAGGCAGTTGGTCGGGTAGGATGTTTTTTAAATGGTGACGCACATGGTACGGCAACAAATTCTATTTTTGGAGTACACTTTCCACGCTATGGTACCACTGTTCCATCCTTTGAAAAAGATTATGGGATTTCAAGCTCTGCGTGGCAATGGTCTTATCAAAATGGATTAGTTGATCAGGCTTCAACGATGAGTGCCGCTCTCCATCCAACACAGTTATACGAAATGTTCGGAGATCTGGCGTTAATGGTTATTGTACTTTGGGTATTCAAGAAAATCTGGGATTCTGATAAAAAATCTCCATTGATCTTTTTTATTCATACGGGGGGCTACGCCTTACTTCGTTTTGCATTGGAATTTATTCGGGGTGATCGTGAGTTTATCGCTTTTGCAAATATGACGAACCTTCAGGTGGTACTGCTCGGTTATGGTATATTCACCATTATTTATGCCGCTAGATATTATTCAAAAAGAAAAGGGAATGGCTAAAGCAATCTCCATCACCGGACTGGTAAAAAGTTACGAAGAGAAAACTGTATTAAAGGATTTAAATCTGGATGTACCGGAAGGCACCATCTTTGGATTAATCGGCCCAAATGGAGCCGGAAAGAGTACTTTGATTGGAGTTCTTACAGGTTTATTGAGTTATGAGGAAGGCGATATCGAAATTAATGGTATGGCTTTAGATCCTGCTAATGAACTGGAAATAAAACGAGAACTGGCCTCAGTACTTCAGCCGCCCCTCCTTTTTGAGCAGTTTACTTCGCTGGAGTTTATCGAGTATGTGTGTGATATCTACGACATCAAAAAAGATGGCTTGGTAGAACGGGCCTATTCCTTAATGGACTTTTTTGAGATTAAAGACTTTGCTAAGATCAAAGTAAATAAGTTGTCTTCCGGTAGCCGTAAAAAACTTGCCTTTGTGACTTCGGTTCTTGTAGAGCCCAAGGTGCTTTTGCTGGATGAACCTTTTGAAGCAGTGGATGTCATTTCCATTGAGCGGATGAAAACGGTGCTCAGAAAGCTCAAAGCTAAAGGAGTTACGATTATCATCACTAGTCACATTCTGGAAGTCGTTGAAAACCTTTGTGATGACATTGCCATTCTTCATGAAGGTCTCATCATCGCCTATTTGGATTCCATCAGCAGAAAAGAGCTACAGAGAGATTCTTCTTTACATGAAATCTTCCAGGAATATGTAAAGGTAGAACACAAAGATGATATTGTGGACTGGTTATAGAGTAACGAGTTTCCTTTCTTCGCTTTTCAATTTATATGCTTCTTCAACCAACTCAACCATTTCGTCCATCGAAAAACGAGCAGAGTTGATGATCAGATCATAATGGCTGGCTTGTTCCAGATCTCTGTTGAAGTTAAATAACGTGAAATTCTCTCGTTCTAGGTCTTTTTGTTGTACCAAAGCACGGGCTTTTTTTTCAGAAATCTCATTTGCTGCTGCATACCTTTTAACTCTTTCAGCGAGCGGACAAACCAATCGAATATGCAGTGATTTTGGATTTCTACAGATAAAGTTTCCTGCTCTGCCTACAATGATAGAATTCCCCTGATCTTCAATAGCACGTATCGCTTTAACCAGATAAATCTGATAATTTAAATTGGTACCTCTGTGGTTCATAAAACCGAAAATGGTGTCCTCCAGCATACTTCGGGTATTTTCATCAAGTGCAGTAAGGTACTCAGAGCTACTGTCAAGTCGCTCACTTATGATGTCCAGGATTTCCTTATCCCAAACCTTAAATCCCAGTTTTTTACCAAGCTTAGTTGCCAGCGCCGCACCATTAGCGCCGAACTCTCTGGAAATGGTAATCACGGGTAATTTTTTATCTCTCTTTTTAGCTTCAGAGGTATCAGAGTGCTGTATTTTCCAGAACTGAAGCTGTTCTTCGATCATATGTGTAATTTTTTTAGTCATAATCCACCTCCATTGAACGGGTTTTAAGCAAACCTCCTGTCATGCTCATCTTTAGGTATTAAAACCAACTTTTATGAAGACAAAATGAACTCAGAACTGCGGATTAATTAAAACACCTTTCCGTTTGTTTTCAGCAGATAAAAACAGTTTTTTAAAAGGGCTAAAAATATGCTCCAATATGCCTCGATATAAAGAGTTCAATGAGATTAGGTTTTCGATTCAAGCCATGAAATACTTCTGGCGAAATGGGTTTGAACGCACGTCAATTAATCAAATCGTTAAAGCTACCGGAGTGAATCGGTTTTCGATTTATGATAGTTTTGAAAGCAAGGAAGGGCTGCTCGATTTTTCTCTGAAAACATACAGAGAGCAATTCATTGATCAGCGAATTGATAAGTTGAAAAATGAAGGAGAATCTTATGAAGACATATTTCAGTTTTATAAAGATTTTATATCTCCGCCCAAAGAGCTGAACCTCCCCCGCGGTTGTTATATTTGTATTCTGGGTACAGAACTGGCTGATGGAGAACCGGTAGTTAAAGAACATCTCCAAAGCTATCTGGAAAATATAAAATCTGCGTTTGCCGGATTTTTAGAAAGAATAGGATTTTCACCTAAAGAAGTTGAAAGACATGCAGAAAGTTTATTAGGTCTTTTTTGCGCTATATCTACTATGACCCCCATTTCAAGTGAAGCAGATTGCTTGCAATATGTGAAAGAAATTTTATCAATCATTATTCTAAAGGAAAAAATTAATGCCAAGAACAGCAGAGTATACCCATGAACAAGTGATTGACAAAGCCCTGGACTTGTTTTGGAATAGGGGGTTCAATAATGTAACCATTGATGATTTGGTTCAGGCTACTGAAACGAATAAGTCTTTGATCTACAACAAGTATGGAAAAAAGAATCTTTTTCTGGATTCGATAGAAGAATACGTTTCAAGGTTTACGGACCCTACTATGAAATATTTAGAAGAGTCTGATGAAGGCATTCAAAGTATCCGTAATATATATTATGGATTGGTAGATGCTCTTCTTGATAAAACATTTCCCAGAAGCTGTCTTATGATAAATACGGTGGTAGAGTTTGGCGATACCGATGAAGATATAGTTCAGGTTTATGAAAACTATTTTTCTAACGTGAGAAAGTCTTTTACAAAAAAGCTGAACTATTGCTTCGAAATAGGAGAAATAAGTGATAGTTCAAAATTTAAGGAATATGTAGAGTTGTTGATGGGTATGCCATTTTCCCTATCCATATTATACAGAGTGCGCTCAAAAGAAGAATTATATGCTTTTGTAGACGCGCAAATCGATCTTATCATCTAAAAAAGTCATTTCTGAACGCAATTTTTTAAAGGCCAGTGTGTGTGGGTTATTATTGGAGTGAAATCAATCACAACCAAACCCAACGTATTATGTCTGAAGTTAAAGCAACACGAACCATGGATATCCCGGCAAATAAAGTCTGGAGAAAAGTAAGTCAATTTTCAGGAATTGAGGATTTTACTTTTATCGAGAAATCTGAAGTAGATGGCGAAGGGGTAGGAACCAACAGAATCTGTTATATGCCTGACGGTGCAGAGCTTAAAGAAAAGCTGGTAACACTGGATAATGATGCTATGAAGCTTCAATATCAGATCACAGAGTCTCCTTTTCCAATTGATAACTATACGGGAACAATTTTAGTAAAAAAAGTAGATGACTCTAGTAGCGAAGTATCGTGGAGTTCATCATTTGACGCAGTGGGTGCGCCGGCTGAAGCGCTTGAAAAAGACTTTGAAGGATTTCTTAACGGTTTCTTAGAAGGTCTGGAAGATTATTTAAGCAATTAAACGGCCCTGAAAAACCGGTGGTACTAAGCCCAAACTTTGCCGCCTGCTTCTTCGAAAGTCATGCATCCTTTATAATAACCCGGTACCATTTGATATTGTTGAACCTGGGTCATTCCGGCTTCCGTAGAGAAATATCCGGTGATAGTAAGCTCCTTGACCATCCATATAAATGGTCTTGGAGCGCTCCAGTCAACATCACCACCGAATACAGCATTATGTTCTTGTTGAACGAAGTCTGTTTGTTCCTGAGTACTGGCTTCTATAAAGGGTTTTCCAAGCTTGGCCTCGGCTTTTGCCTGAAATGCTTCCATTTTAGAAATAAAATTGGAGCGCCCGTCTTCATCCCAAAAGAGAAATACCATATTATCTATGAACTCAGGTACTCCAACTTCCGAGGCACCGGGAGTATCAGTCTTAGGAATGATTACATCAGACACTTGGCCAAGTAAAGTAAGTTGATCCTGAGTGAAGCCTTTAGCTGTTGCAGTACTTGCAGTGCAACCGTTTAGGAAGCCTAAAACTGTTGGTGCACTAATGGCTCCTCCTAATAAATAAGAAACTCGTTTAAGTGCTTCTTTCCGATCGATCAGATTTTTTTGTGCTTCTTTCATGGCCTATAGATTTCCTTTTTTTAGTTCTTCAACAGCATGGTTTGCGGCTCTGGCTGTAAGTGCCATGTAGGTTAGTGATGGATTCTGGCAACCAGCGGAAGTCATACATGCACCGTCCGTTACAAATACGTTTTGTACTTCATGAACCTGATTCCATTTATTAAGTACGGAGGTTTTAGGATCTCTTCCCATTCGTGCAGTTCCCATCTCATGAATACCAAGACCGGGAGAGGGCTCATTATTATATTTGTACACATTTTTCAGTCCGGCTGCTTCAGCCATTTCAGCAGCAGATTCGGCCATATCTTCCCGCATTTTATATTCGTTCTCGAATGCTTGTACATTAAATACAACTGTTGGAAGACCAAATTTATCTTTCACTTTATCTGTGAGATACATTTTGTTTTCATGATATGGAAGCCACTCACCAAATCCGCTAAAACCAAATGACCAGTTACCCGGCTCATTAACTTCTTCTTTAATAGCAGGACCGATACTTAGCTCTGCTATATTTTTCATCCAGCCATTTCGGCTTCCACCACCCTGATAACCGTAACCACGAATGAAATCGGGATGCTTTTCGGTAATATTTCTGAATCGGGGAACATAAATACCGTTTGGACGGCGCCCATAATAGTACTCATCTTCAAAGCCTTCGTAAGTACCGCCAGCCCCTACACCCAGGTGGTGATCCATCATGTTATGGCCAAGTTCACCGGATGCGTTACCCATTCCATCTGGAAAGTGTTCTGTTGAGTTTTGGAGAATCCATGTACTACCTACTGTTGAAGCATTCAGGAAGATTATTTTAGCATAATACTCTTTGTATTTAAGGGTTTCGGAATCAAGTATTCGTACGCCAGTAGCTTTTTGAGTTTCCGGATCGTACAACACTTCTGTTACAATTGAGTGTGGCCGTAGAGTTAAATTCCCTGTAGCCATTGCAGCAGGAAGTGTAGACGATTGAGTGCTGAAATATCCGCTAAATGGACAGCCTTGCATACACATATTACGAAACTGGCATCCTGCCCGTCCCTCATGGGGCACAGTAAGGTTTGCAGTTCTGCCAATGGTCATTATTCGGTCTGAAAACGCAGACTCAATTCGCTTTTTCACCTCTTTTTCAACACAGTTAAATTCCATTGGGGGAAGGAATTGACCATCGGGTAATTGGGGAAGACCTTCATTTCTGCCACTTACTCCGATGTAACGCTCAACATAATCATACCATGGTGCAATATCTGCATATCGAATTGGCCAGTCTACAGCGATGCCTTCTTTAGCATTGGCTTCAAAATCCATTTCACTTAAACGATATGATTGACGTCCCCACATAATTGAACGCCCCCCTACATGGTATCCTCGCATCCAATCAAATCTTTTCTCTTCTGTATAAGGATGCTCTGTGTCCTTAACCCACCAGTGTTTAGTAGACTGGCGAATAGTGTAACCGGTTCGGTTTTGTTTTTCATAATCCTTCATTTCCTCAGGAGGAACCCGATTATTGAACTTCAGGTCCCAGGGAGGGGTTGAGTGAGTTGGGTAATCTTTTATATGCTCAACCTGCCGACCTCTCTCAAGCATAAGGGTTTTAAGCCCTTTTTCTGTTAATTCTTTTGCGGCCCAACCACCGCTTATTCCACTTCCTACAACAATGGCATCATAGGTATTTTCTTGTTTTGCTTTAAGATTCAGGTGCATGAGAAATAATAAATAGTTTCTTGTGTACTAAAAAAATACAAGTATTTTATCCAACTGATTGATTATATAAAAACGCTTCCAATAATGATAATGGAAGGTGTAAAAAATTGAAGCTATGAAAATAACAAGAAAAGAAGCTTTGAAAGGACTTGCTGGTGCGTCACTAATGGGACCCATGATGTTCAGTGATAATACAAAAATCCAGAAAACAGCTACAGCAAATCAGACGTTTAAGCACTCGGTGTGTCGTTGGCCATATGGAGGGAAATCATTAGAGGAGCTGTGTGAGTATGCAGTAGAGATTGGAATAGAGTCTGTAGAATTACTGGATCCGCCTGATATTAAGATTGCTCAGAGCTATGGACTTACGTGCGCAATGGCTAATCAGGTTCCATTGAATTTGACAGAAGGGTTTAACGATCCGGGGTTACATGAAAAACTCCAAAAAGAATATTTCGAGTTGATCCCGATTATTGCGGATCTTGGAATTACAAACATAATCTGTTTTTCCGGGAACCGACGTGATGGACTTACTGAAGAGCAAGGTATCGAATATTGCGCAGTTGGCCTGGAGCCTGTCGTTAAAAAAGCAGCGGAGTATAACCTTAATATTGTAATGGAGTTGCTGAACTCGAAAGTAGATCATGCCGGATATCAGTGTGATCATACGTCCTGGGGAGTAGCTCTTTGTGAAAAATTAGGGATGGATAATTTCAAACTATTATATGATATCTATCATATGCAGATTATGGAAGGTGATGTCATCCGCACTATTCGGGATAACATTGACTACATTGCACATTTTCATACCGGTGGAGTTCCTGGAAGAAATGAAATCGATGAGACTCAGGAGCTTAATTATAAAGCAATCATGGAGGCCATTTCTGAGATTGGTTTCGATGGATTTGTAGCTCAGGAATTCATACCAACTAATGATGATATTTTTGCGTCCCTTAAGCAGGGGGTCGACATTTGCACGATTTAACCAAAAAAGGATCAACATGAAAAAAATAGCTACACTTTTTGCTACTATATTAGCTGCAACAACAATGCTCCTGGCGCAAGGAATGCCTGATCCGACAATTCCTCAGGGTGAAAATCTAAAGGTTCCCGAAGGCTGGGAAATACGATTAGATAGGCCCCAGGAAAACCTGATTATAAGTTCAGAGCCAGATTCAGGTGATATTTATTTTGTGAATATGACCCCTGGCTGGCATATCACTACCGGACCAAGAGCCATTTTCTGGCATCCGGAGAATCGTGCGCATATGCAATACCAAATTACTACAAAACTTCATTTATTTAATCCCGAAGGCAGAAACCGGGAAGGCTACGGCTTATTTTTTGGAGGGATGAATTTAAATAATGATAATCAGTACTACCTCTATTTTTTATTGAGGAATACAGGGGATTTTTTGATTAAGGCAAGAAAAGGAAGTGAAACAGAGACGCTTCAGGAATGGACAAGCAGTGATGCAATTATTAAGTATGAAGATGAGTCGGTTTCATCAGTTGCTAATGTATTATCTGTTATCGTTGAAAGAGAGAAAATGAGCTTCTATGTAAACGAGCAAGAGGTTGCTTCTCTAGATAAAGGAGAATGGACAACCGGTGGTATTTTTGGATTAAGAGTTAACCATGCTGTGAATTTACATGTTGAGGATTTGGGCATGAAAGAGACAATCACTATTACCACTGAAAAGTAGTAACTAAACCCCCCACTCTTTTTTTAGGCGCTCAAGCTTGTTTGTAATAGAATTGCTGGCAGAGCCTTCACAATGCGCAATAGTATCCAGAAGAGAGTAGGTTAGTTTCTGTCCATCATCACTAAAATTAGCGCGAATGTAAACAATGGCTTCCTCAACCATTTCTTTTACATTATTGGTACTCATTGCCCCTATTTGGCTCATTGTTTTATGATAGGTTTGCATCGTGTAATTCATATTCGATAGTACACGCTTAACGGCATCTTGTTCAGTAAAAGAGATGCTCCCGTCAGTACTTTCAATCCAGAATATGAGCACATCAATGGCGGTTTCATCGGTCAGGGCGTATGAACTCATCGTATAAATCGGTTAGTTTAAAATTCCTCAGCGAGTAGATCACAAATATCTTCCAGGGTCTCTTTTTGTTCTTCTGTGATGGAGCCCTTTGTGTGAGAGTCAATATCCAGCTGAGCTACGAATTCATCTCCGACCATTACAGGAACTACAATTTCCGACTGAACATCGATACTGCAAGAAAGGTAATTTTCTTCAGCCTGAACATCCTGCGCAACAAAAGTCTCATGCGAAAGGGCCACCTGTCCACAAATTCCCTTTCCAAAAGGGATGCGGGTATGATCCGTACTTGCTCCCACAAATGGGCCAAGCACCAGTTCATCTTCAACTTTTGGATCAACGAGGTAAAACCCAACCCAGTTAAAAGTGGGCACTTCATCGGCTAGTAATTCGCAGACAGCAAAAAGCTTTTCATTTCGGGTTACATCCCGCTTTAAAATATCTTCGGTGGCAGAAACTAATTTTTCTCTTAAGGTGATTGCTTCAGTAGTTGTCATATCATAATCATTTAATTGAATACGAAAATAAAAGAATACTTGAGGAAATAAAGTTAAGCTTTGATAAAAAGAAAATTATTGATGGTGTAGATTCCATAAAACCTTCCGTATCTTTGCCGTATGGAAGAATTTTTGAATGAAATAATACCCTTGTCAGCAGATGTAATGGGAACTGGAGCATTATTAGTGGCCAGTTTTACTTCTCTGTTTTCAGTTGTAAATCCAATTACCGCAATGCCGGTTTTCATGTCGTTAACCGAAGGTGATTCAGATAAAGAAAAAGCCCGTACCGCACGCAAAGCAAGTATATATATGTTTTGTGTTCTGATTATTTTTTTATTGGCTGGAACGTACATTCTCAGCTTCTTTGGGATAAGTCTTCCCGGAATTCGGATTGCCGGAGGCTTGGTAATTATGAGGGCTGGATATGCTATGCTGAACCCTGATACAGGAGGAAGAAAGCTTAGTAGCGAAGATCAGGAGGCGGCTATGGAAAAAGAAGATGTGTCTTTTAGCCCATTGGCGATGCCATTACTTTCAGGGCCCGGTAGTATTGCGGTAGTTATTGGTTTTGGTTCTCAGGCAAGTGGACTAATCGATTACATCATAAATGGCGTTGCAGTTTTTTTGGTAGCCTTACTTGCATGGGGAATTTTACGAGTAGCACCCTGGCTGAACAAGATGATTGGAAAATCTGGAATGACCGTAATTACCCGCATGATGGGGTTCATTGCCCTCGCTATTGGAGTACAATTCGTGATTAACGGAATCTCTAAATTCTATGGGATCGGATAACTTATAAATAACCAAAAGATGTCTGTTCAGAAAAAAATCGATTATGATCTTTGGGCAAACCAACAAGTGCTTAAAGCGATAAAAGAAGTATCGGAGAAGAAAATTCTGGAAGAAGCCACACGTCTATTTGCCCACCTATTCAAAGCTCAGGTGATTTGGTATAACAGAATAGCCGGAATTAAAGAAAAGATTGAAATCTGGGGAACCTACACTGTTGAAGAATGTGAATCATTATTGAATGACAGCCACGCCATGCTGGAAGGGATAGCTGCAAAAAATCACGAGAAATGCAGTTATAAAAACAGCAAAGGGGAGCCATTTGAAACCTCCGTTGAAGATATCTTTGATCATGTGATTATCCATGGGCAACATCACAGGGCGCAAATTTCTCTTATTCTTAGAAAGGCAGGGTATAATCCTCCCGGAACGGATTACATTTTTTATTTGCGTTCATTATAGAGTTGCATCAACTTTTAGTAGTTTCTGCCTGTTAATAGATTTACTCCCAACTAAATTCTGAGATTCTGGAAACTTTAGAGAATATTTTATCAGCCTTTTCTTCCTTTATGTGGGGAACCCCATTAGTAGTTCTGCTTTGTGGTGGTGGACTCTATTTCATGATTTACTCCCGCATGACTCCCTATCGTTATTTTGGACATGCAGTAAATGTTTTGCGAGGGAAATACGACGACCCCAACGATCCGGGAGATATCAATCACTTTGAGGCACTTTCCAGTGCACTTGCAGCAACAATTGGTTTAGGAAACATTAGCGGGGTAGCGGTAGCTATTGCAGCGGGAGGTCCGGGTGCTGTTTTTTGGATGTGGATGAGTGCGGTAGTAGGTATCGCTACAAAATTCTTTACCTGTACCCTTTCTATCATGTATCGGGGTAAAGATTCGAATGGAGATATTCAGGGTGGAACCATGTACATGATTACCGAAGGTCTTGGTAAAAAGTGGAAACCTCTGGCTGCATTGTTTGCCGTAGCAGGAATGTTTGGTGCATTACCCGTTTTTCAAGCAAATCAATTGAATCAAGCCATTCGGGATGTAATCCTTGTGCCAAATGGTTTAGCTGATCCATCAAATCACTTTGGTACCGATCTAATGACCGGGATTGTGATTTTATTAATTGTTGGGACTGTTATTTTTGGTGGGATTAAACGAATCGGTAAAGTTGCCAGCCGGATGGTTCCTTCAATGGTTGTGCTTTATGTAGGTTGTGTGCTTACCATTTTAGCCATTCATTTTGACGTGCTGGGCGAGTATCTACTGTTAATAGTTACAGATGCATTTACAGCAGATGCTGCAATGGGGGGAGCTGTTGGTGCACTCATTATATTAGGTGTCCGGAGAGCTGCATTTTCAAACGAAGCGGGTATTGGTACAGCAACACTTGCTCATGGCGCTGCAAAAACCAAAGAACCGGTTCGCGAAGGTCTGGTAGCAATGATGGGCCCATTTATTGATACCATTGTAGTTTGTACAATGACTGCTCTTGCTATTTTAGTAACAGACGTTTGGAAAACCGGAGACGAAAACGGAATTACATTAACGGCATCAGCATTCGAAGAAGCATTAGGAACTCCCGGCGTTTATTTGTTAATGATAAGCGTGACGATTTTCGCTGCTAGTTCTTTGTTCACCTACTCTTATTACGGAACTAAATGCCTTGGCTTTTTAGCCGGCGCATCCCGCCAGAAATGGTATAACCTGTTTTACGTGGGTTCGATTCTACTTGGAGCCACAGCAAGTATCTCAGCGATCATTAATCTGATTGATGGTATGTATGCGGTAATGGCAATTCCAACCATGACTGTAGCTTTACTCCTCTCTCCAAAAGTGATGGAAGCAGCCAGAGATTACTTTAAAAGAATGGAGAACAAAGAGATTCTTTAAGACAATGACTTTCTTTTTAATACGGTCATCCTGAACTCGTTTCAGGACCTTAAGAATCAGTGTAGATTAAAATTTATGAGAAAAATCCTTGAATACGGATCACTGATAGTAGTCACACTTCTTGGTCTGTTTCATACGGTAAGCACCATAGTATTTATGAAGCCGTTTGATCTGGATGCTTTGATGTATGTGGGAGCCGGGTTATCATTTCTGTTTGTTGCTTTATTTAACCTTTCCCGGATACTATCTCCTTCCCGTGTTACTATTACAGCATCAATTATAACCAATCTAATAATCCTATTTTATATGGGATTTATTCTGGTGGAAGTATCAGACATAAGGGTGTTATCAGTAATTGGTGCAATGATTTTTCTACTTATTTATTCAATTCTTGATTTCAAAAATACTGTTGCGAAAACCATTAGTTAAAAAACGTAGTTGACGTTTCAAATCCCGCTAAAATCCCTTTTCTTAAGGGTTCCACATCAACAACAAGAAAAGAGATTTATGAAACGCTGCTCGCTTCTCCTTATAGGGGTTTTTATTTCACTCAATACCTTTGCCCAAACACCATCTATTTCTGAAAAAACAGAAAACCTTGAAGTTACTGAAGGCTTCTTTGATTATTTCTACGACGAAGCCAATGATCAGCTTTGGCTGAAGGTAGATGATCTGAACAAAGAATTTCTCTACGCCAACTATCTGGCGGCAGGTGTAGGTTCGAATGATATTGGCCTGGACCGGAGTCAACAAGGTGGTGAACGGATTGTATATTTCGAAAAGCGGGGACCGAAGCTCTTCATGATTCAGCCGAACCTGGATTACATCGCCCGGTCTGATAATGAGTTGGAGAAGAAATCTGTTCGAGAAGCATTTGCTTCTTCGGTGCTTCATGCGTTCAGGATTGAAGCTGAAGAAGACGGAAGTTATCTGATAGACCTTACTCCTTTCCTGATTCGGGATGCGCACAATGTAGTTGGCAGATTAAGAAGCCGTGGAGAGGGAAGCTACAGCCTCGATAAAAACCGCTCTTCTCTTTATGCAGAAGGGACATTCAACTTCCCAAAAAACTCCGAGTTTGAAACTATGCTGACTTTTGGAGGCAGCAATCCGGGAGGTCAGATTCGCTCTGTAGTTCCGTCTCCAACCTCTATTACGGTTCGTCAGCATCATTCATTTGTCGAGCTTCCGGATGGGAATTATGAGCCAAGAAAGTATGATCCTCGAGGAGGATTTTACGCCACTTCTTTCATGGATTATGCTTCTCCAATTGACGAAGAAATGACCGTTCGATTTATCAACCGACATCGTTTGGAAAAGAAAAACCCGGAGGCGGAAGTCAGTGAAGCTGTTGAGCCAATTATTTATTATCTGGATAACGGAACTCCTGAGCCGGTTAGAAGTGCTCTTCTTGAAGGCGCCCGTTGGTGGAACCAGGCCTTTGAAGCTGCCGGTTATAAAGATGCCTTTCAGGTAAAAGTTCTTCCTGACGATGCCCATCCTCTTGATATTCGATACAATGTAATTAACTGGGTACATCGTTCTACCCGTGGCTGGTCGTATGGTGGCTCTGTAGTAGATCCCAGAACTGGAGAAATCATTAAAGGAAATGTGTTGCTGGGCTCGCTTAGGGTTCGACAGGATTATATGATTGCAACCGGATTATTAGCTCCATTTGAAGAAGGTGTGGAAGAAGATCCGCGAATGCTGGAAATGGCATTAGCCAGAATCCGACAGTTATCCGCTCATGAAATTGGTCATACACTAGGTATCTATCACAACTTTGCAGCCAGTGTAAACGACCGTGCCTCGGTGATGGATTATCCGCATCCAAAAGTAGACATTGTGAATGGAGAACTAAACCTGGATAATGCTTACGACGATAAAATAGGTGAGTGGGATAAAGTAACCATTGCTTTTGGATATCAGGATTTTCCCGAAGGAACCAACGAAGCCGAAGCATTAAACGAAATTTTAGAAAATGCGCACGCAGAGGGTTTAAAATATATTTCCGATAACGATGCTCGTCCACAAGGGGGGGCTCATCCATATGCCCACCTTTGGGAATATGGAAATGATCCGGCTTCTCAGCTTTCTCACATTTTGGAAGTTCGTAAAATCGCTCTTGATAATTTTGGTGAGGCAAACATCCCAGTGGGAAAACCTATGAGTTATTTAGAAGATGTGCTGGTTCCGATTTATTTGTTCCACAGATATCAGCTGGAAGGAACGGTGAAGCTGATTGGCGGACTGGATTACACGTACAAACTACGAGGGGATAACCAGCCAACGCCAGAAATTGTGGATGCTTCGGTTCAGCGTAAAGCATTAGCAGAGATGTTAAAAGCAATTGAACCTCAGGTTCTTGCGCTCCCTGAAAATCTTCTGGATATGATTCCAACTCGCCCTGCCGGGATAAGTTCTTCCCGCGAGCTCTTCAGAGGAAACACAGGTCCGTCATTAGATGCATTCGCGATTGCTGAAACTGCTGCGGATATACCTATAAGTTTGATTCTTCATCCACAAAGAGCAAACAGACTGGTTGAGTACGGGTCCAGAGACAACAACCTTACTTTAGGGGAAACACTCGATAAACTTATTGAAAATAGCTGGGAAAAAGATGTGAGCGAAGATTATCTGGGGGCAATTCAGTATGTAGTCAATCATCTCGTTGTTACTAATATGATTAAATTACATGCTTCATCACAAGCTAACCCAATCACTAAAGCAATTGTGATGAAGAAACTTGTACAACTTCATGAAATGCTGGATGATCGTGAAGATGCTGTGGCTATACAGTCTGCAGCAATGATAGAAGCATATCTTGATGATCCGGAAGAATATGAATCACCACAAACGCTTTCACCACCACCAGGTTCGCCGATTGGTTCAGGTCCAATGTTGTATTGTGATTTTTAATTCTAAATACGGCACTATTTTTGTCATTTCGAAGGAGTTTAACGACTGAGAAATCTAAAATTCTTGTTTAGAAATACTGATCTTTAGATTTCTCACTTTCGTTCGAAATGACAAAGTTTAAAACTACTTCAATTCAAGGAAATGAATATCATCCCGCCCGAAAATCTTCTTTCCGCTTATGCTCAGGGAATATTCCCAATGGCAGAAAGCAAAAATGCAGAAGATGTGGATTGGTATTCAGCCTCAAAAAGAGGTGTAATCCCGATGGAAGGATTTCATGTTTCAAAGAACGTACAGCGGCTAATCGGGAAGAAAAAGTTTGAGGTAAAAGTGGATACTAACTTCAGAGAGGTAGTAAAAGCTTGTGCTGATCGGGAAACTACCTGGATCAACGATTTAATTGTGAATTCTTATGATGTACTAAATCAAGCCGGATATGCACACAGTGTAGAAATCTATTTAGGTGAGGACTTGGTTGGAGGATTGTATGGAGTACATTTACAATCCGCCTTCTTTGGTGAAAGCATGTTCAAAAAAGAACCGGAAGCAGATAAAGTGGCGCTGTATTATTGCCATCAGATTTTAAAAAAGAATGAGTTCTCACTTTGGGACACTCAATTTTATACTGATCATTTAGCTCAGTTTGGATGTATAGAAATTAAAGCAGAAGACTATGAGCAACGGTTGGATCAGGCGATGAAAGAAAACAAGAAATTTAAATTTTAATAAAAAAGCCGCATCAACATTTCTGCTAATGCGGCGCACTATGAATAAAGACTCGTTCTAGTATTCCGTAACTACAACCTGACTTAATGCTTCTTCTCTGTCAATTCGCCCACGGTCAAGCTGCTCCAATACAGATTTTTTAATCTGTATATCTAATCGACCGGGAATGTTATCATAGCGACCATTAATGCTAACAGAAAGCAATAGGAACTGATCACTTTGCAAAGAATTGAGCGTCCGTCCATAATCCACAATGTATTCTTTGATGTTAGAAATCAAGTTCTGATATGCATTAGCTAGATTTTGCTCTAATTCCTTTTTTCGTTCTTCAAAATCCTGGTCATTAGACGTTTCATTATTTCTGGCCTGACCCACAGCTGTAAGCTCAGCTAAAGCCTGCGATCTGGCACGGCCCTCAAAATTTCTAAATATAGTAGACGCACGACCAAACTCATCATAACGAACATCCAAAGAGTAAAGCGCACCAAAGTTCTCAAGCATCATATAGCTTACGCCACCACCAGTTATGCGAAACGCCTCTCCTTCCTGATCTTTAAGTGCGGTTTCAAAAATATTACCCATTACTTTAAGGTCGAGGTACTCTTTATCCTCTGTAGTTGCAATATTAAAACGCGAGTCAACGGCAGAAGCATTCAGTTTACCGGATCGGTAATCATTAAGATCGCTTACTTTTGCAGATACAGAAATGACAGGGATTTTCTCTTTTTCATCCGAGACCTGAGTTCTTCGGGAATTTAGTTGGTAAACGAGAGTGTTGGCATTACTTTTGGAGCCATAAATAACCATGACTTTTTCATCACCCTTAAGCTGCCCTATGGTAGACCCATAATCTTTCAGGAACTCTTTAATGCGATTGGTGATAGATTCTTCATCAATCTTGGGGTCATCATCATCAGAGTCGCTATCATAGTAAAACGAGTAGGTAGAGGAGCCACTTCCCTGAGAAGTAACATAAAATGCTTTATTAGCGGGATTTGAAACCATAAAAATAATTCCAAATCCAGGGAGATAGGTTCCCCGTGTGTCATTGCCACCCCGGAAGAAGCCATTTCTGTTAATTACAACAGTTGCTTCATCTCCTGATACAACAGTGGTACGGAATAATTCGCTTAGAATATTTTCCATGATATTGATATCCCGGTTCATACGGTTGGCGTCAATAGCCTGTGCAAAGCTTTCGATTGGAGTAAAGGTGATACTCAACAATCCGATCAGTAGATATTTGTATATGTTTTTCATTGGTTTTCTTGTTTGAATTTAATTTGTGCTTACGGTTTGTATTATTTCGCCTAACACCTGATCGGTTTGCCGAAAGCGGTCATAGGTAGTTTCTTCGAGGCTGGTTAAACTGTAGTTGAACAGCTCAAGGTCAGACTCTCTTCGATTATCCAGATACTGTGCAAAGGTAGCCAGGGTTTGCACAAACTGAGCCTCCTGTTGTTCCTGCGCAGCAAGTACATATTCGTTTATCATTTCTGCGTTTTCCTGTTGTACCTGATTGATGATCATCTCAACCTGAGCGGCAGTATAGCCGGTTTGTACTGGAGGCTGTTCGCCAAAGGTCATTTTAAAGCCATCATCACCAGTTGTGATATTCATATTTGTTAAAGATCCCATCACAAAAAACATGAAGACAAAAGTAGCCATGGCAAATCCAGCCTTTGCAAAACCTGATTGCGGGATCAAAAGCGAGGATAGCTTGCTCCACCAGCTTTCAGAAGGTGATGAAGAGGTTGTTTCCGGCTCCATAATTACCAACTGTTCTGCCGGACTTTGTACCGGAAGATGCTGGAGCATGGATCGGGTTTGAGACAGTTCCTCAAACTCTTGTTTTAATTCGGGGTCGCTTTCAAGGAAGCGCTTGAGCTCGCGGGATTGCTCCTCGTTCAGCTCTCCATAGATGTAATCCATTAACAGGATTTGTGCTTCTTCTCTAGTCATAATTAAATACCTCTTGGTTGATATTCCAGGAATCGAACGTCTTTTTGAGCGTTCTTAGTCCGTAGTACATTCTTGATTTAACGGTGTTTTCTGATTCGTCTAAAATTTCTGCTATTTCTCTGAAGGTCAGTCCTTCATATTCTTTCATAATTACCACCATGCGTTGATCATTAGGTAATTGAAGTAGTGCTTTATGAAGTAATACTAAGGCTTCATTCCGCACTAACTTTTCATCTGCTGAACTTGCCAGTTCGGTTTGAGGCGCAGTTTTCAGCGCTTCAAGTGACGTGGACTTTTTTCTTCCGGCGCGTTTCAGTTCATCCAGACATAAGTTATTTGCAATTCGATATAACCAGGATCCGAATTTGGAAGCATCATCCAATGTATCCAGTTTCTGATACGCTTTTATGAACGTCTTTTGGGTAATCTCGGCCGCATCATCACTGCTTGCAAAATACCGGTAAGCAAAGTGGTGAATTTTATCCTGCCAGCGCTTGATCAGCACATTAAATGCCTGGTGATTTCCACCTAAAAAATCCTGAACAAGTTGTGCATCTTCCATGTGTTCGTATTTCAATTCAACTCCCGAAACTGGTTTCAGGTGTAAGACGAGTTTAAGGACAAGATAGTTTTATTGATCAAAAAAGGATTATGAGAGAGGAAATTAAGTGATACAGTGAGAGTTGAAAATTAGGTTGTAAGGTTTTGTATTCTAATCAGTCTTACTGAAGAAAAGAATGAATTATAGAAAATGGGATTCCCAAGTATCAAGTTTCATTAAGAATGATCCCTCCTGGAAAATGGAAGTATATAGGCTAAGCTTATTTCTTTCTGATATATGCTGGATTGATACCGGAAAAATTTTAGATAAACGAATTTACTCATTAGCAGATCAATTATATAGAAGCGTTGGGTCTATAAGCGCCAATATTGTTGAAGGATATTCCAGGAAGTCGAATAAAGAAAAGGCAAGGTTTTATGAGATATCACTTGGTTCAGCAAGGGAAGCAAAAGATTGGTATTATAAAAGTAGGCATATACTAGGGGAAGAGGTTTTCTTAAGTAGGGCAGAAATAATTACGTCAATAATTAAACTGTTAAATACTATGATAGTAGATAGGAGAAAAGCTAGTTAATATCATATTCACCTCTCACCTCTCACCTCTCACTATATCACTTAATACCCAACTCAAGCTGCTCCCAATATTCCTTCTCAATTAGATTCAGGTTAGAAAGCGATATCCCAAGCAAACGAATCTCACGGGTGGCGGCTTCGGTTTGTTCTAATAATTGACGGGCGATAGTTGAAATCTCTTCTTTCTTATTGGTGTAGTGAGTTAGTGATTGGCTACGGGTAATGGTATCAAAGTTCTTGTATCGGACTTTCAATGTGATGGTTTTCCCTGCTGTTGGAATTTTCTGCATTCCTTCGGAAATGCTTTCCGCCAATTCATCCAGGAAAGCGTTTACCCAATTCAGGTCGTTTACATCTTCAGAGAATGTTCGTTCTTTTCCGTAAGATTTTCGAGTACGATGGGGTTTTACTTCACGATTATCAATTCCACGAACAATTTTATAGTAATGACGACCGGATTTCCCGAAGGCTTTTACGAGATCAATTTCTGTCCACGTTTTTAAATCGGCTCCGGTTTTAATTCCCAGGGCATGCATCTTCTTTTGAGTTGCTTTTCCAACACCAAAGAACTTTTTGATGTCCAGTTCTTCCAGAAAAGCTTCCATTTGATCAGGAGTAATAACTGTTAAGCCATCAGGTTTATTAAAGTCGGATGCGACTTTAGCAATGAATTTATTAGGGGCTACCCCTGCAGAGGCGGTTAATTGCGTTTCTTCAAAAATACGAGCCCGGATTTCCTGAGCGATTAATGTAGCTGATGGATTTTCTTTACGATTTTCAGTCACATCCAAAAAAGCTTCATCCATAGAAAGAGGTTCAACCAAGTCAGTATATTCAAAAAATATTTCCCGGATGATTGCCGACGCTTCTTTATAGGCTTCAAAATTTGCCTTTACAAAAATACCGTGTGGACAAAGTCGATAAGCTTCGTTGGTAGGCATAGCCGAATGAACACCAAATTTTCGGGCTTCATAACTACAGGTAGATACAACTCCCCTTCCACCAGGTTTTCCACCAACAATTACAGGTTTACCGCGAAGCTCAGGATTATCCCGTTGCTCTACCGCAGCAAAGAAGGCATCCATATCCACATGGATGATTTTACGTGTTAGAACATCCTGATTCATAACATATATTATACATATAAATCAGGAAGAATGGAATAGAGGGTTTATCTATTCTTCAGCCTGTATCTCAGCAGCAATGGCCTGAACTTCATCAAGTACACGAAGTAAATTACCGCTCCAGATTTTTGCTATTTCTTCTTCGGTATAGCCTCTTCGAACCAGCTCTAAGGTAACGTTAAAAGTTTCAGAAGCATCATCCCAGCCAGTAACCCCGCCGCCGCCATCAAAATCGGAACTGATTCCAACATGATCGATTCCGATTAAGTCTACCATATAATCAATGTGATCAACAAAGTCTGCAACATCAATTGGCTTTGCAGTTACTTCTTTTTCAATTCTTGGTTTAGCCAAGACTTCAATTTCTTCATATCGTTTGTTATAAGCATCCCGCTCCTCAGGCTTCATATCCCGAACTTCTGATCTGCTTTTTTGCTCGAAGCCCTCTTCTTCAGCTACAGAACCAAAGACCTGATCGACAGCCTCTCTCCATGCCATATGCTTTTCGGCATATACATAACTTCTAAGAGCTACAGTTTGAACTACACCTCGATTTTCTTTTAAGACCATCAATTCTTCATCACTCAGGTTTCTACTCACTGAAGGGTTTATAGCCCGAGCCGAAGAATGAGATGCAATAACCGGCGCTCTGGATAAAGCCATAGTCTGTAAATTTGCATCCTTAGAAGGATGTGAGATGTCAACCATGATACCTAAGCGGTTCATTTCTTTGATAGCTTCTTTACCCAATTCACTTAAGCCATTATATTTCCACACACTATCACGCTCACCGGTATGTGAATCACTGAATTGATTATGGCCATTATGAGCAAGTGACATATACCGGGCTCCACGACTATAAAACTCTTCAATTCGATCAAGGTCTGTTGCAACCGGATAAGCGTTTTCTACCCCAATCATGGCAACGAGTTTTCCTTCTGCACTAATCCTTCGAACATCATCCGATGTTAAGGCAAGATCAATTTGATCTGGGGCGATTTCTTCAACTAAACGATGAATAGCTTCAAATTTATCAATAGCATTATCATAAGCAGCAGCATAGCCTTTTTCAGAGAGAGTATCCTGACCCGTATAAACAATAAAAAATACCACATCGAGGCTGCCCTCAGTCATTTTAGGGAGAGTAACTTGGGTGGGCAAATCCTGAGTGTAATTTCGATTTAAAGTAAAATTGCTCGTATTTATATCAGCGTGAGTATCCAGAGTGATAACCCGGTCATGAATACCTCTCGCTTTTTCAACGAGCTCTTTGTCAGCGTTAGAGCAAGTTGAAAGACTTAAAGTGATTAAGATGAGAAGGAGAGGGAGCCCAAAAAGGTTTTTCATAACGTAGAAATGAAGCCTGATAATTAAAGTTAAGCGAGAGCATGAAGAAAATAATTAATGAAGGAGACATTTGTTGGATAAGATTATTCAGAGATGGGTAGTACCAGGAAAGTTTACGAGGAGTGATGCCTTACGATTAAATTTTGGAACTTCTTTGATGGGATCATCATTAATATGTTTGAATTGCAATATTATTAAATACTTAATTACCGATATAATGAATACGTTAATGATTTTAGGATATTTGGGGCTTGGAGCTTTTGTAGGTTTTCTAAGCCACTTAATTGTACAGGAAAGAGGTATAAAAATGATACCAAGTATTGGTGTCGCGATGGCTGGTGGACTTCTGGGTGGATTAATTTCAGCTTCTTTAGATTTGGTAGGTTCTGGTTTTTATGCGCTTATATGCTCTTTTATCGTTCTTTTTACTTTTAATGTATTTCGAACATCAAAAGAACCCGTATTTGAGACAGAATAATCGGGAACAAAACCGCCACTTAGGGTATAAGCAATCACATATCTAATATTATTAAAGCCGTGATTGTTTAATGAAAAGAAAAGACCGACAAATTCAATTATTCTTACAAATCTTTCTGGTACTTACGGGTGCCTATCTGATTGGGATAAACCTCTGGAATTTAAATTCAGATTTATGGAGCGAAGGAATCTTCGAGTTCTATAATGGAGAAGTGCCGGTTTTTAAAATAACTGCAGGTTTTATTGCAGGCTTTTTAAGCTTAATAGCATCCTGGGCGCTATGGATCAGGGCACATTGGGCATATGGATTTACATTAATAGTATCAGGTTTACTCTTTGGGTTCAATTTAATTGGGTTGGGTGAAGCCATTCACATTAACCCATACCATGCAATACCAATGGTTTTCATATTGATTGTAATACTTCAGAGTGTACCTTTTTTATTACGAAGAACCACACGCTACGTATAAACTCTGACATTTCCGAAACATGACTTGAAAGAAAGACGTGTAAGCGGACATGGAAAAAATTTCCCAAAAAGATATTGACTGGCTACTAAACCTGAAGCCTGATACCGGTTTTGATAAGACTATTCGGGAAGAGAAAGTAAAAAAGCTTTCCTTACAACGACGAGTTTTCAAGATAGCTTTTTCAGTACTCCTGATGATTGCTTTGGGAATTATTCCTTTCTTTGTACTTATTCGAACCGCTGTTTATCTAAATCTTGCACAAGACTGGAACGGATGGGCGGCTTTAATTGGTGGAATTCTTTCCAGTACGTCCCTACTTGGTCTGTATGTTTTGTTTTTATTTCGAAAAGTGAAGAATAAAAAGTTGTTGGCTCAATTCGGATTTGGAGGGGTAGCTGCATTAGTAGGTGGTTTCTGTATTTACGGATTGATGTACCTCTCAAGTGTTAATGCCAAAACAGAAGATGTCAGACAGGTATATCGTTCATTACATCCAATTTTAAGAGTGTCTGTTGCAGCCACTACTTTAGCCGATAAAGACCTTGTGATCACAGATATCATGCGCACAGAAGAAGACTATATATCCTGGGGATTGACACCATTGCAGAGCTCTCTTCATTATGAACAAAAAGATGGCTTTGTACACGCAATTGATCTTCGTACTATCGGGCATTCTGAATTCAGAAACAAAACGCTTGAGTGGTCGCTTAAAGCGATGGGACTTCAAATTAATCGACATGTTGGTACTGCAGATCATTTACATGTAGCTCTTCCAATAAAAGAATAATAAAAGCGCTTTTTTATTGTTTCTGAATAAGATTACCACGACCTTTGGATGCCTCAAAAAAAAGACAACAAAAATCAGTTTATGTCCACATATAATTTCTTTGAACAGGTAAACAGTAATTTTGATAAAGCTGCGAAGTATACCCGTTTTGATAAGGGTGTTTTAAATCAAATAAAAATGTGTAATACCGTCTATCATGTGTCTTTTCCGCTAAGAAGAGATGACGGATCGGTGGAGGTTATCGAAGGGTGGCGCGTGGAGCATAGCCACCACAAGACCCCGACTAAAGGAGGAATTCGATATAGTCATAAAGTAGACGAAGACGAAACGATGGCATTGGCAGCTCTTATGACGTATAAATGTGCAATTGTGGACGTTCCTTTTGGCGGGGCAAAAGGAGGGGTGAAAATCAGTACCCGAAGTTATTCTGAAAACGAGCTTGAGAGAATCACCCGACGATATACTTTTGAGTTGGTTAAGAAAGGATTTATTGGACCTGGTGTGGATGTGCCTGCCCCCGATTATGGCACCGGAGCCCGCGAGATGGGTTGGATTTTGGATACCTATCGCCAAATGAAAGATGATATGAATGCAGAAGCTTGTGTTACCGGAAAGCCCATTCAAATGGGTGGCATTAGGGGAAGAACGGAAGCTACTGGTAGGGGAGTATATTTTGGAATCCGTGAAGCATGTAACGTAAAAAAGGATATGGATGCTATCGGGTTAGATGTAGGAGTTGAAGGTAAAACCTTCGTTGTACAAGGGCTGGGTAATGTAGGATATCATGCATCACTATATATGACGCAGGCCGGTGCAAAAATGATTGGAGTTTCTGAGCTAGAAGGAGCGATTTACGACCCAAATGGAATAGACCTGAAAAAGCTAGTTGAATTCAGGAAAGAAACAGGAAGTATAATTGGTTTTGGTACCAGTAAAGAGCTTCCATCAAACAAAGATATTTTCACTCAGGAATGCGATATCATCATTCCCGCGGCTCTGGAAAGCCAGATTACTGGAGATAACGCAAATGATGTTAAAGCTAGAATAATTGCGGAAGCAGCAAACGGTCCCACAACTGCTGATGCTCATGAAATATTGAAAGACAGAGGTGCTTTAATTATACCGGATACCTACCTGAACGCAGGCGGTGTGGTGGTTTCATATTTTGAATGGTTGAAAGATATTCAACATGTTCGGTATGGCAGAATGAACAAGAAGTTTGATGAAGAAAGTCTTACCAGAATAGTTCGGGAGCTGGAAAATATTACAGGTAAAGAGTATTCAGCAGATATGTTATCAAAATTGACTCATGGCGCTGAAGAAGCAGACTTAGTTGATTCCGGTCTTGAAGAGACCATGATTACAGCTTATCAACAAATTGCTGAAATTCGTGCTGAGCATAACCTGAATGATCTGAGAACCGCAGCCTTTGTCAATGCAATCAACAAAATTGGGATCATGTACGAACAAATGGGAATCTTCCCTTGATTTTTCTTGCAAATACTTTTGATAGTTGAAAAGACAGTAATTTAAACAGGATTATTTTTTTGGCAGCGTTTGGTAGTATCCATACGTATAGGTAAGTAAAGGAACCAAAAACTTATCAAGTCATTAAAATGAACAAACTAAAGTTATTGTATTTTTTCGTTCTGGTAACCGTCGCTATTTCCTGCAACAATCAGGTAGGGACTGACACATTTGATATATCAACTGTATATCAACAATATTATAAAGGGAGCTCTGCTGAACTTTATGCAAATGTTGAAGATACATTATATGATTATCCTTACTCTATTGTATCTGTTGAAAGAACAAAGGGAGCCAATATTGATAGCCTGGATTTTTACTTTCAGTATAGCGGGGGAGAAGGAGGCTGTCCGGAACATTATTTCTATCTCCAATGGTCTCCCAACGATTTAATAGCCAATTCAGACACTCTCTATATTGGGGTTGCACATTTTCTTAATCAACCAGATAACTGTGAAGCATTAGTTCGAAGTAATCATAAGTTTGACTTAAACCGGTTGTTTCAGGATGACGTAAAAGATCATGTTGATAGGCCATTAGTAATATCAAACCTGTACAGTAACGAGCGTTACTTTCTGGATTAATTAATTGCGCATTAATAGATAGTATATTGTCCAGAGATAAAATAATAAGCCAATAGCGCTGGAAGCGAAGACATGGCATTAGCATAATGATAAATGATAATAAGGATTTATCAAGAGAATTACGGTTAATCGAGGAGTGTAGTAAGCCATGGAATAAGCAATCAAAGGAAGACTTGTGCAAAGAGTACTATTCATATGCGATGAGTATTGCTATTCGATATACAAATGATAGAGAGGAAGCGGTTGAAGTAACAAATGACAGTTTTATGAAGATGTTTAAAAACCTTGATACGTTTGATCGCTCGAAGTCTTTCAAAAGTTGGTTCAGAAGAATCATTATTAATTTGGCGATAGATCGTTATAGATCAAAAAAAGCTAAAGAAGAGAGATTAGTACTACAGGATATGAGTCCGGTTCCTGATAGATACGAAGAAATTATTTCCTCGTTAACAGTCAAGGATATTCTTTCCCTTTTATATGAATTGCCTGAAAACCAGCGAATGGTTTTCAACTTGTTTGAAATCGAAAACTATTCTCATCTTGAAATTTCGAACATGTTGAATATTGCAGAAAGTTCATCCCGTTCGTGTCTTACTCGCGCAAAAGCAGGACTAAGAGAGTTATTTGCCAAAAAATTTACAGAATGATGGAAGATTCATTTGATAAAAAACTAGTCCAGAAAATAAGAGACTCATTCAATGAGGCAGAGTTTCCAATCGAAGAGAAAGAATGGATTGAGCTATCAACTCTTATTGGATCAGAAAAGAAAGGGTTCATATACATTATTAGTCAGTCTTATTTTAAGGCTGCAGCAATCCTTGTTATTATTTTTGGATCACTAGCCTGGTTTTTGATCACTGATTCAGAAAATAATCACCCCACTTTGTCTAAGAATAATGAAGTGCAAAATAAAGAAGAAGCGGAAGTTGACCCAGTCCCCCAATTAGTACAGCCGATCCTCCCCGAACCCTTTGGTGGGTCAGAACCTAAAACGGAAAACAATGTTGCGATTCAGGATGAGGATATTTTGAATCAAAAAAAGATAAAAGAAAAACCAATCTCGGAAGACCAAATAAAAAATAAGTTAGTTTTGAGTTCTGAATTGCCGAGAAGAGTGCTTCCAGATTCTTTGGTGTTTGGATTTTCAAACCGAGGTATTAATGACGAAGAGTTTTTTGGTGAAGAATTTGTAATGACAAATGCACAAGCCAGCGGGTTAACCTATAGAGAAAAGGAACCCATAATAAATATAGATGCCATAACCCCCCCTCCTTCTTTGGAGATAGAAATGTCAGGATTGGTAAGCTATGGGCAATTTGATAAAAGTGTTAACCCGGGCGTATCTGGAGGTATTGGTGCATCAATACCAGTAAATAGCAGGCTTAGTTTCATTACAGGTCTTTACATATCTAATCAAAACCTAAAAGTTGATGATAACGGAAGAACAATATCTTTTGAAAGTTCTGCCGGAGAAATACAGGAAGAGGTTTATGCAAACATTTTCGCCTTAGATATCCCATTGAACATCCGATATTATTTTCGAAGAAAGGGTAATTCACAAATATTTTTTTCAACCGGTTTTTCTTCTCTGACCTATCTGAAAGAATCCTTTATAACTGAAACCAGCATTATTAAAGAAGATGTAACTCAGGAGTCAGAAGGGGTCGTTGTCACAAGAAAGTATATTGAACAAAGCACTAATTCTTCTTCTTCGGATCCATTATCCAGAGTTGATTTAGCCGCGATCTTAAATCTGTCTTTAGGACTCCAGTATGACCTGAAGGGAAGCAACAACCTTACTATAGAACCTTATATTAAATACCCATTAACTTCTTTAACTGGTCAGGATATACGGATTGGTTCCGGAGGGATCAAACTTGTTATAAATTTTACAGGAAAAAAAGAAAGGAAGTGAATAAACTATTATAGTAGCTGCGATTAGTTATTAACCAACTTCCCTCCTCTTACTGTTGCGCCAAGAACTAATCCGGCACTAACGAGCACCAGGTTTTTGATGATATACTGACCTTCCAGAGTTAACCCAAACGGGAAAGATGTCCAGACTACATCCGGAAGTACTAAGATGGGGAGCGCGGTTCCCGGCATCTGCAGAAAGAGCAGCAATAATGTAATTCTCATGAATTTTCCGACAATAAGCCCAATTCCAATCAACACCTCCCAGGTAGCAAGTACCGGGATAAATAAATCGGGATTTACAAAATAGACGGTATTTCGCACGAGTTCTTCGGCCGGACTTAATCCCGGAAAGAATTTCAATGCACCGAACCATAAAAAAATGATACCTAACCCCACTCTCATAATAACAAGACCGTAGCGAGCCATCCAGCCGGTTATGGCTTCGTCAGTCTTGTCGAACGTCTCAACGTAATTCATAACACCTCTATTAACTTGATTGGAAGCAAACTAAAGGCGTAATGTGAAAAATATGTGAAGATGGGCGAAGACTCTTTACGAGAGACAAGTTAAGACTTAAATTTAATCTCCACCTTAGGATTAGCATTCTTCCCTCTCAAAGCCAACTGCTGCACCATATTATTGGATGCCCCGATAAAAGCAGTGGCAGCATTAGAGTGCTCATCTGCAATCACAATCGGCTTTCCGTTATCGCCGGCTTCGCGGATGGGTTGTTCAAGCGGTATTTCGGCCAATACCGGAACTGCGAGTTCCTCCGCTAGTCGGGAAGCTCCACCTTCTCCAAAAATATGGTACTTTTTGTCAGGCATATCCGGCGGGATGAAATAGGCCATATTCTCAATAACTCCAAGTACAGGGACCTTTACTTTGTTGAACATAGCCACCCCTTTGCGCACATCATCAAGAGCTACAGTCTGAGGAGTAGATACAATTACAGCGCCACTTAAAGGAACGGTTTGTACAATCGTGAGCTGGATGTCACCGGTTCCGGGTGGTAAATCTAACACCATATAATCCAACTCTCCCCACTCCACATCGGTCATAAATTGTTTAATGGCGCTGGTAGCCATTGGCCCACGCCAAACCATCGCCTGATTTACATCCACCAGAAAACCCATACTCACCATTTTGATGCCATACTTCTCAAGAGGAATCAACTTCTTTTGGGTAGTGATGTTAGGCCGTTCAAATAGATCGAACATTGTTGGGATACTAGGTCCGTATACGTCGGTATCCATGAGACCCACTTTCGCTCCGGTTCTTGCTAAAGCTGCGGCCAGATTTACTGCAACTGTAGACTTTCCAACCCCGCCCTTACCGGATGCTACGGCAATGATATTCTTCACACCAGGGAGAACCTGATTTTGTGCAGGCGCTTGTTGAGCCGGTTCCGGGCTTTTCGTTCTTTTGGAAATATTGATTCCAACCTGAATATCTACCACGGCATCTTTATCAATAAACTTATGGATTGCGCCTGTAGCCTTTTCCTTCAGGTCTATAGCAAGAGGTTCATTCTGTCCAGGCATTTCCAGAGTAAAGGACACATATTTATCCTGAACAAGAATATCCTGGATCATATCAAGGGAAATGAGATCCTGTTTTTCGGTTGGATGAAGAACGTGAGCTAGCGCTGTTTTTACTTGTTCTTTGTTGATAGACATGGAGAAACTTTGATTCTGTAATTAATTTCATTTAAAGATAAGGAGATTAAATCCCCAAATCATTTTATAGAATGAGCTTTCTTCCCGGGCTCCGCATAACTAAACCGATCCAGAATTTTTGGCAAGGCATAACCATCTAAACCAGTTGCTGATACAGTATTGGCTTCTTCGAGGTTAAGCCAGCCGTCTTCACTTTGAATAGATTCACTGATGTAGATGTGCTCGATATTCGCAATGATGAAAATACACTGGTTCTCTTTCAGGTAATACTCGTTTTCATAACTGCAGCCTAATTTGATGTGGCTTTCCTTCACAAACGGAGCTTTAAAGTCATTCAGATATTCTTCCGTTAAGCCGGCTTCAGAAAACTCAGAAACATCTGGGTCATATTTAGCTGAGGTTTGATGTGCGTGTTGAATGATATCCTTATTCACATGATTTACAGTGAATACACCCGACTTCTTCAAATTATCATAGGTATTTCGGGTTACCGTTCTGGGGCGAAGTACAAACCCTAACAATGGAGGATTACTCCCTAAATGAGTGACCGAGCTGAAAATAGCCAGATTGGTGGTGCCTTCTTCTGAAACAGTTCCAATCAAATTAGAGGACTTATAGCCTGTAACGCTGTTTATAAAATGTGCCCGATATCTTGATGATAGTTCATTCAGGTCTTCTTTTGAATAGTATTTCATAGGTAATTGAATCGTTTTGCTTCTCCAAACTCAAACAAAGCTCAATTCATTCTCCAAAAATCACTAACTTCGCGCATCTGAAACTGCTGACGGAACACAACTACATGCTTAATAAAACTCCATTCCATTCCATCCATGAAAAGCTGGGTGGTAAATTGGTCGACTTTGCCGGGTTCGAGATGCCGGTACAATATAAAGGGATAAAAACGGAACACGCTGCCGTTCGTGAAGCGGTCGGTGTTTTCGACGTATCTCACATGGGAGAATTTTGTATAAGCGGACCAGAAGCGCTCGAACTTATTCAAAAAGTGACAGTCAACGATGTTTCTAAACTAGTATCAGGAAAAGCACAGTACTCCTGCATGTGTTATGAAGATGGCGGTATTGTTGACGACCTGATTGTGTACAAGCTGTATGAAGAAAATCAGTACATCCTGGTTGTTAACGCATCCAATATTAATAAAGATTTAGCCTGGATTAATCAGAATAATACCTTTGATGTGGAAGTACATGATAACTCTCCGGACACCGCATTGCTTGCTGTGCAAGGTCCTAAATCGGTAGAAACACTTCAAAAGCTTACGGATCTGGATTTAAGCAGTATCGGATTTTATAGTTTTAAAATGGGCTCATTAGCGGGAATGGATAACATTGTTTTTTCAGCAACGGGCTACACTGGCGAAAAAGGTTTTGAGTTATATTTTGATAAGAATCATGTGGACCCGGAAGCAGTTTGGGATGCAATTTTTAAAGCCGGCGAAGAATTTGGTATCGAAGCATGTGGACTTGGAGCCCGCGATACCTTACGTTTAGAGATGGGGTACGCACTGTATGGCAACGACATCACCAAAGAAACTCATCCACTGGAAGCACGTTTAGGATGGATTACTAAATTTGATAAAGATGATTTTGTGGGTAAAGAGGTACTTCTCAAAAAGAAAGAAGCAGGAATTGCTCGACAATTAGTAGGTTTTGTGTTGGATGACCAGCGCTCAATCCCAAGAAACGGGTACCAGATTATGAATGAAGACGGGGAACATATCGGGGAAGTTACCAGCGGAACAATGTCCATAACTTTAGGTAAAGGAATAGGGATGGGATATGTGGAGAAAGCCTATGCGGCTGAAGGCTCTGCAATTAATATCGCTATTCGTAAAAAAACTGCGGCGGCTGTTGTATCGAAACCGCCCTTCATAAAGAAATAAAGAGAGTTTAATGCCGGATTTAAGTTACATAGATGTTTTCTTTTCAGTGCAGGCTTACCAGGAGGAAGACCTTCGCGGAAAGAGTGCTGTGATTATCGATATTTTAAGAGCTTCTTCAAGTATCGTTACCGCTGTGCATAATGGTGCAAAGAAAGTGATCCCCGTTGAGGATATGAGTGATGCTATGAAAATCGCCCGAACTATGGATCAAAATGACTTTCTTCTTTGTGGGGAAAAAGATGGGGTGAAGATTGAGGGTTACCATTTAGGGAATTCACCTCAGGAATACACCAAAGAAACGGTAGGTGATAAAACGTTGATCATCAATACTACCAATGGTACGAAAGCAATAAAAAAAGCGAATCTGGCAAACCGAATTTATATCGGTTCATTTTTGAATCAGAAAAGTATTCTTGACGCCCTTGCAGAACATGATGACGAAGTAGTTCTGATTTGCTCAGGCTGGCGTGGACGTCTTGCGCTGGAAGACACAATGTTTGCAGGTTCTTTGATTCACAAATTGTGTAATGGTAACCTGCCGGATAAAACCAAAGACGGCGCTAAAGTAGCATTTGGTTTGTACGAAAAATTTGGGGATGCTTTGGAAGAGACTATCCAAAAAAGTGATCATGCGTATCGCCTGCGAAATCTGGTACCCGAAGACGATGTGCCTTTTTGCTGTCAGGTCGATAAATTTGACGTACTACCGGGAATGAAAGACGGAATTATTACCAACTTAAATGGCTAAGAAGAAACTTAATACAGCAGGAGCACCAAAAGGACTGGATTCTAACCGTAAGGTTGAGATCGTTGGGATTATTGTAATTGCCATTGCCATACTGCTGGGATTGAGTATTCTTTCTTATACCCCTGAAGATTATCAATACGCACGAAGTCTGGCGTTTTCGGATCTTTTTAACCCGGACGCCAATTCCCGTCTGGTGCAAAACTGGCTGGGTCCTGTTGGGGCATATATTTCTCATTTTTTAGTGTACACCCTGTTTGGCTACACGAGTTTTCTTCTGGCTGTTCTGATTGGATATAACGGCTGGCATGTATTTCGTCGTCGACCATTTAATGATAATGGCTGGCTGAATATCCTCTCTGTTTGGGGGATGATTCTCCTTTCTACCTTCATTGGCTGGCTAAACCAAAATGCTGATTTCCCTGATGATTCTGTATGGAGCGGTGCTGCCGGGGTTGCGATTTCAAGAGTGCTCCAAAATATTACGGGTATTGGTTCCATCTTTATTCTTTCGGTATTGATGCTGGTTACCCTACTGTTATTTTGGGATCGTGATCTTCAAAAAACCATCGATAATGTGAAAATCTGGATGGATAATATGCGGGAGAAAATGGAAGAGTCCCGTATCGCCAGAGAGGAAAAGAAGGCACAACGTATCGCAGAACGGGAAGAACGAATCGCTGAAAAGAAAGCGGAGCTGGCACTCAAGAAGGAAGAAAAGGAATCCGAGCAAGCAGAGAAAGAACGAAATGCTAAAATCAAAAAGCGCCAGATAGCGGAGGCAAAAACCAAAGAAGAAGCGGTTAAGCCAAAGCCAAGTATCGATGAGATTGTAGAGAAATCAGAGGAAGAAGACAGAAAGCGAATCGAAGAAGAAAGGGCTGTGGTTAAGACATTGGATACACGTCAACGTGCAGTACTGGAGAAGAAGGAAGAGATTTCGGAAGATGAGGCTGAAGACGATGTAGAAGTTGCCATTTATAAAGGCGAAGGTGATGAAGAGGCCGGTGAAAAGGATCTGGATAAAATCAACGAAGACAAGGCGAAGGAAGTCCCGGTCATCAAGTATAAATTCCCAACTATTGATCTGCTTACCTCTCCTCCAAACGAAGGAAATGAAGTTGACCTGGAGGAAATCAAAGAAAACAAGCGCATTATTCTTGACAAACTGAAGCGCCACAAAATTGAGATTGTGGGCATCAATGCTATTGTTGGACCAACGGTTACATTGTATGAACTGGAACCGGCTCCGGATGTGAAAATCAGTAAGATTGAGAGTTACTCCAATGACTTGAAGATGGCAACGGCTTCGAAAGGATTGCGGATGCTCTCTCCTATTCCGGGGAAATCTGCAGTTGGGATTGAAGTACCAAACAGTACACGGGAAACGGTTTATATCAAACAGGTCATCAATACTAAGAAGTTTGTAGAAACCAATATGGTACTTCCGGTGGCATTTGGTAAGACCATTGAGAATGAAGTGTTTATGCTCGATCTCACCAAGATGCCTCACTTGCTGGTAGCCGGAGCAACAGGTTCAGGTAAATCAGTTGGGATAAATACCATCATCACCTGTCTGTTATACAAATGTCACCCGGATGATCTCAAGTTTGTGATGATTGATCCCAAGAAAATCGAACTATCACTCTATCGAAATATCCAGAATCATTTTCTGGCGATGTTACCCGATGCCGATGAACCTATCATAACCGATACATCTAAGGCACTCGATACGCTGAATAGTGTGTGTAAAGAAATGGATGATCGATATGATCTTCTCAAAATGGCTATGGTACGGGACATTAAAGCATATAATGCCAAATTTAAAGACGGAGAACTGGAAGACGATTTGGGTCACCGTCATCTCCCTTACATTGTTGTAATCATCGATGAGTTGGCTGATTTGATGATGACGGCAGGAAAACAAATTGAAGAGCCAATAGCACGTATTGCTCAACTGGCACGAGCGGTTGGAATCCATATGGTAGTGGCAACTCAGCGACCTTCAGTAAACGTAATTACGGGTACCATCAAAGCAAACTTCCCGGCACGTGCAGCCTATCAGGTAGCATCTAAAGTAGATTCCAGAACTATTCTGGATCAGGGTGGAGCGGATCAGTTGGTAGGAATGGGTGATATGCTATTCACGAATGGTGCTGGTATGACCCGAATCCAAAATGCTTTTGTTTCTACCGAAGAAGTGGAATCCATAAACGCATTTATTGGTCAGCAGGCAGGATACAAAGAGCCATTTCACTTGCCAATTATTCAGGAAGATAATACCGGCATCCCCGATCCGTTAGAAGACATAGACGAAATGTTTGAAGCAGCAGCCAAAGTGGTGATACTTCATCAACAAGGTTCGGTTTCCCTCCTTCAGCGAAAACTGAAAATCGGATATAACCGGGCTGGAAGAATTATAGATCAATTATTTAATGCAGGGATTGTTGGACCATATCAAGGGAGTACCGCACGAGATGTACTTATTCAGGAAGAGGATGAACTACAGGAGATTCTGGATGGGCTTAAAGACCTCAATTAAATTCAGTTTATTTTTGGTATTTATTGGATTGACTTCCATTTCACAGAATCTACAAGCCCAAAGCCGTGTTTTTGAAGAATTAAAAACCCGGTTTCAGGAAGGTTCTGTATTCCATGCCGATTTTCAGCACACTTATACAGATGCGTATACCGATGAAACATCTACTTCTGATGGCTTAATCTGGATTGATCAGAATGGATACAAACTGGAAAGTGAAGACAAAATTATTGTGGTGGATGGCGAACTCTCGCAGGTATACGAGGCTTTCCGGAACCGTCTTATTGTGAGTGAATATGATGCCGAGGAGGATGATTTTGCTCCATCAAGAATGTTAAGTGGTTTAGATGATACTTATTCAGCCAATCAGGAAAGACTTGCTAGTGGAAACACATTAGTGAAGCTGGTTACTGAAGATGATTTTGCAACTTTTCTCACCGTAGAAATTGAAGTGAGCCCGAATCTCGAACCGCTAAAAATAACAGCATACGATTTCGCAGATAACATAATCATCACTACCTTTACAAACGGTAGATTCGAAACAAGTACCGAAGACACTTTTAAACTAGATGTTCCGGAAGACGCGGAAATTGTCGATATGAGATTTTAATTCCGATGAACAAATTCCTTAAAATTTTTGCTAGTGTTGCTTTTGCAGCACTTTTTTTGTGGCTGGCTTTCAGGAATGTAGAGTTTTCGGAAATCCTCGAAGCTTCAAGGGGGATGTCTTACGGCTGGCTGTTTCCATTTACTTTTTCATTGATCATTGCTCATTATACCCGGGCCGAACGTTGGAGAATGTTATTTAACGACGGAGGAGCAGTCCCTCATCGATGGACCTTATTCACCGGAGTAATGTTTGGTTATCTTACCAACATTCCATTTCCAAGATTGGGAGAAGTAGCCCGGCCTGTTTATGTAGCCCGTCAAATTAGTGAGAGCAATTCTAAAATTATTGGCACGATTGTACTCGAAAGACTGATTGATGTGGTAAGTATGTTGCTGATCATGGCTGTAGTCGGTATTACGCTTGTTTCCGATCCGGAAGTGTTGTCACGATTATTTGGAGTGGATGTAACCGACCCGGAAGTATATACATCTATTTTAAAATGGCTGTTGATTGGATCGATAGTGGCTGCAATTGTTGGCTTTATTTTCTTTAAAGTGATCGCGAACCTGAGCAAGAAAAAAGGGAAGCTTGGCGATTTCATTACCAAGGTTCGTGAAACCGCCCGCAGCTTTTTTCAGGGAATTCTTTCCATCCGGAAACTTAAAAACTGGCCTTTATTTATTCTATATACCATCATCATCTGGGTATTCTACATTTTGATGATGTACCTCCCCTTCTGGATGTTCGACATGCAAAACATCTATGATCTCTCTTTTACTGATGCTATTGTGCTCACAATGGTTTCTGCAGTAGGAATCTCTATACCAACCCCGGGTGGTGTAGGTAGTTATCATTTATTCATCACGTACAGTCTGTTTGTACTTTATGCTGTCCCCGAAGTAACCGGACTAGCTTTTGCAACCATCACGCATGCCGTTACCTTGTTGCTTGTGATTATTATCGCCCCAATCTGTTTAGCGATAGATAAGTTTGTGGTTTTGAAGAGAGAGGCGAAATAGCAATAAAGATAATTGCTTCCTCTGGTTAAATACATTTTCTTAAGGTTAGTTGGAGGTAACTTATGTCTTTAAAAAATTTTAGTGTACTTGGTTTAGTTCTATTCCTATTTTGTTTAACAGGTTGCAACATCACCGATAATGAAAGACCCAATTCCAAGCCTGTAGGAAACGATTTTAAACTAGTAGCTCATATAGGTAACAACCCCCCTGGTTTTTGGATATTTAACACAGACTCTCTCACAGTCATTGATTCCATATATACTCAAGAAGAAAGAATTGGGTATATAGATGTAGACTCAAATAAAGAAAGTATTTATTGGATAGATGGAATTGTTCAAAAAAAAATAAACACATATAATTTAACTAGTAAATCTAAGTCTGCGGTTAATACAAGAGGAATAAATTTAAAAGTAAGTAGTGATGGAGAATACATTTTAACCTACAAAAATTACGAACCCGGACTTTCTGAAATCTATGATTCTGAAGATATGAATATTGTAGCGTCAGATTCATTAGGAAGGTTTTTGGATGTTTTTACCATACCTGATACACCAATATTTTATGCAGTTGTGTTCAAAGAAGAAGGTGAATCACAACAGAGTAAATTAGTTTCTTTAAATCAAGAAAATTTACAGATTGAGAATGAAGTTTTATTAGATTTTATAAGTTTTTCGCGTGTTTATGACATGGGATTATCACATGATGCTAAATACTTTTTCTTATCTAATACAGATAGGTCGGGTGCATTTGGAAATTTTGTGGTGTATGATTTAGAAGCAAGAGCAAAAGTTAGTGAATTTGAAACAGGACCTTACCCTACGTTTTCTATTAGTCCGGATGGAGAGAATATTTACATAACATCAAGAAGAAGCGTAAACGAAATTACGCCCAAAAAAATACAAGTTCTTCATTACGATACAATTGATAAACATATCGAAATTATTATAGATGACCCCGCAGAAATAGGACTCGAAGGACAATATGTTGAAAGTGAGCATATTTTAGTTAGTCCAGATGGCAAATCGATTTATCTGGCTCCGGGGAATAAAGATATGGCTACAGGTAAATACTCCAATATCTTGCAATTCGATGTTGAAAACAAAAGAGTGGTTAATAGTTATGAGATACCTCGGGATTCATTAGGTCGCTATTCTACTTTTTTATTAAATATGGGGTTAGTTGAGACTGAGAATTAAGAACATTTCGGGGCAAAAACCTGAATTCCAATTTTAATAAACAGAATAGCGCCAACAAATGGAAAGTGTCCTGAATAAAGGAACTTCTATCCACACTCGAGGTACATCTTTTTCGTTAGGTAAGGGCTTAAACCTTGCTTCAAAATTTAGTACCTTCAGCAAACCCATTTGCAAAATGACGTTCCGCACAACCACGCTTATTCTATTCGCGCTGTTCTTAAGTGTTGAGATACAGGCTCAAACTACGGGAGGGAACCCTCAAAATTCCCTTCTCCCCGAAATTAATCCACAGGACATTGAAATCCGAAGCGAATTCAGGGCTCGTTTTCCGGGACTTCGCAGGCAACCTATTTTAGGCTTCAACCCAAAGCCAAGGGTATTCAGGATTGATCCCAACCGAATGCCTTTCATGGAATCCCGTGACGAAGCTGTTGCCAACATCGCCATTACTCAACTGGATCGGCCAGAGCCTCCGCAAAGATCCATTCTCAAAACTCCGGATCGAACGACTGGTTTATTAAAGGCAGGGATTGGTAACTACCTTACTCCCGAAGTTGAAGGATATTTTTATCATGGATTGAATGATAAAAGTGCGCTGTCGGGGAATATTAATTACAGGTCTACAGATGGACATTTAGATGACCCGGAACTTAGTAGCTTCCGTTATTTTGATGGAGACATTCGTTTTCATTCCAAAGTAAAAGAAGATGTAAAGCTTTCTGTTGGAGCTGGCTTTCTGAGCGATTTCAACCGAATGTTCAATTTAGATCCGGTTTTCCAGAATGGAATTGGTGAAACAGCCAGGAAAGATTATCTCGGATTTGGAGGAGATGTCTCCATCACCAAAACAGTAAATGCGTTAGACGGCTGGGAGCTGAATATTGGTGGAAATGCTTTCTCTGTAGACTTGGATGCAGGAAATACTACCCGGACTGGTGAAGTAAACGAACAGGTTATCAATGCCAGCTTTGACAAATACTGGGCAGGAAGTCGGTTGTATGAGACCTTCCATATAAAGGGAGCTGTTTCAGGTGGAAATTATCAGTTTACCGGGGTTGAGTCACAACAATGGCTGGATAGCCGTGCTTCCATTGAATATCGTAAGTTGTTGGATTTTAGTGCGCACATTACCGCAAACGCAGGTCTTGCTTATGTTTCTGATGGATTTTCAAATCGAATCTATTTTACCCCAGAGCTTAAACTACGGTACAATCTGAGGGATGCTGTGATTGTTACCGGTCGTGCATTTGGCGCCCCAAATATGCAAACGGTTCTGGAGCATCATCAAACCAATCGATTCCTGAATTTCGAAACCGCACTTCAACACAGCTATACTTCCGGAGTTTATGGTGAGGTTGCTTTTCAGGCACTGGAAGGAAACCGCATTTTTGGCGGAATCAGCTACGAGCTGACCAAAGATTACGCTTTTTACCAGCGCTCGCAACCAAATGGAGGTCTGATAAACAGCTTCGAGTTTTATGAAGTACAGTATGGGAAAGCGAATATATTTGAGTTATTTGGTGGAATTACTCAGCAATTAGTTCCGGAAAAGTTTTGGTTTGATGGTCGTTTTTACGCTCGCAGACCTAAGTTAGCCAATGCTGGAGACATTCCTTTTGAAGAGCGACTTGGGGTGAATGGTTCATTCTCATATAAGCCAATCGATAAGCTTAAAATTACCAGTTGGGCTGAATATGTAGGCAAACGAACAGCTCCTTCCTCAACCAATGATTTAAAAGCCTTTTTGCTGTTAAATGCTGGTGCTGAGTACCAAATTACCAATAGATTTGGTGTTTATGTGAAAGTGTTGAATATTTTGGGGCAGAACTACGAAATTTGGGAGGGTTATCAGGAACGACCACTGCAGGCCTTCGGAGGATTAACGCTAAAATTCTAAACTATGACGAAAGATTTTTTAAAGGCTTTTGGGATTGTAATACGAGATCAGATCATCATGAAAAATTCGGTGGAAATATCGGGGCTCGGTTCGTTCAAGGCGGTACATCATAGCCAGAAACAGGAGAAAAAAGCGGATGGAAAAACTGTGATGCTCCCTCCTAAAGACGCCATCGAGTTTACAGCTGAACAAAAGGGGTAATCAATGCATATAGATCATCAAAAACTGGTTGAACTGCTTACGGATGCATCCGGAATTGAAGCAGAGAAAATAGAGAAACAAATCGGGGAATTAGTAGAAGAAATTCATCAGGCACTTGAAGATGGTGAGGCCTATGAGATTGAAGGTTTTGGAATTTTTAGTGGCATTGGAAATCGGGTATTATTTATACCATCCAAAGAACTGGAAACCGAGATCAACTTTAAGTATGTGGGAATGGAACCCATCGAGCTTGAGGAGAGTCAGGTTCAGAAGGAAGAAAAAGAAGAGGACGAAGACCCATTTGCAGAGCTTCAGGGGGATGCTTCGGAAAGTAGAAGAGATCCCTTTGCTGGTTTGGTAGAAGATTTTGATGAAGAAGAAACGAAGGATTCAGCCGAACAGCCGGATGATGAACAAGAACATCAGCCAGGACCCAATGAATGGGGTATTGATGCACATAAAGAGGAAAATACAGGTGCAAACCGGTTAATTTCTAGTTTGATGGGCGAAGAGTATAAAGAAGAAGCTGAAGAAGCTGAAGAAGCTGAACCAGAGGCTGAAAAAGAACCTTTGACAGAAGGGGAAGTAGTGGAAGATGAAGTTTCTTTCGATGATATTTTCGGTGAAACAGAAGAAAAATCAGAAGGTGAACCGGATAGCGAACAACAGGAAGAATCAGTTGGTGGCCTTGATGCAGAGCTGGCTAGTTTAATGGCTGAGGAATCTGAAGTAAGGTCAGAGGATGAACTTGCTGCAGGAATAGTTGACGATGATTCTGCAGATATATTTGGAGACTACGAAGAAGGATCAGAAGGTGAATCGGATAACGAACAAGAGGAAGCAGACGCGGATGAGGAGACTATTGATGAAATGTCAGAAGAGTTAGAGACTTCTGAGAAGGAAGAACCTCAGGAATCTGAAGCCAAAGCTGATGACGAACACGAAGAGTCGAAGCTGGACGAAACGGAAGACGATTTCGATGACTTTGACGATCCATTCCTAGAACTGGATTCTGAGGAAGAGCCTGTTGAAGAAAGTGCAGCGAATCAGGGTGAAGATATCATTCCGGTAATAACTAATATTTCTTCCGATTTAGAACCAGCGGTAAAAGAAGAGCCCAAGGAAAAAAAGAAAAAAGATAAGCCAAAGAAAACTAAAACGGATCCTCAACCAGCCCCGGTATGGTTATGGATTGTGTTAGTATTAGTAGTTTTGGTTGGGGCTACAGTCGGGCTCGGATATTTCAGTATTATCAATATTCCTGGAATTACCCCACAGGTTGCAACAAATACTACACCGGCCATTACTACACCTCCGGTACAACAATCACCTGCTGCAACCCAACAACCAGAGGAAACGCCGGCTGATGAGGTGCCAAATGAAAGTGATTCTCAGGAAGAACAGCCACCTGCTCAGGAACAACAGACTCCCGCTGAAGTACCAGTTTCAGTAGGAACGACCGAAGTACCGGTTGATCAGTCTAAATATGGAATGACAGGCACAGTTGATGAGACTGCTAACGATGGTTATACCATTGTTTTATACTCTTTGAGTATTGAATCAAATGCTTTTGTTAAACGGCAGGAATTATCGGAAGCAGGGTTCCGTGCACTTGTTACTCCAATTTCTTCAGAACAATATGGAACCTTATGGCGGGTTAGTATAGGTCAATTCGCCAGCTTAACAGATGCGGCAATTGCATCAGAGGATATGCCCGCTGAATACAAACAAAGTTATTTTATCAAACGAATTACAAACTAATCATCTACATGAACATTGCTCTTTTTCTATTGCAGGATTCTACAGCAGTTGCTGACTCGTTAGCACTTTCGCTTCAGGAAGACCAAATTTCCTTTTTTGACCTATTGGTGGAAGGTGGGGTTTTAATGATCCCGATTTTGGTGCTATTCCTGATATCAATCTACGTAATTGTAGAACGCTGGAGTGCTTTATCCAGATCTCATACCGATACCACCAGATTTCTTGGATCCATTGAAGGAATGTTGAAATCAGGTAAACAAACGGATGCTATCGCTTACTGTGATGATTTCGATAAGCCGCTGGCACGAATTATCAAGGCGGGAATAAAAAGATTAGGTCGTCCTATTCGCGATATCGAAGATGCAATTGACAATGCCGGAAAAAAAGAAATTTTCTTTCTTGAAAAGAAAATGAATTGGCTTGCCACAATTGCAGGTGTGGCGCCGCTTATTGGATTCACAGGAACGGTAACAGGTATGATAGAAGCCTTTATGGACATTCAATCACTCCAGGGAAATGTAAATCCCAGTGCACTTGCAGGAGGTATCTGGGAAGCATTGATTACTACCGCAGCTGGTCTGATTGTGGGTTTGATTGCCTTTGGATTCTATAACTTTCTGCTGGGTAAAATCAACCGCTCCATTTTTGAGCTGGAAAATGCATCAGCAGATTTCATTGATCTGCTACAATCTCCCGCACCTAAAAAACAGGCGTAATTATGGCACGCGATTTCAGACGAGGCGATAAACGACTTACTCCCCTTTCGCTGTTTTCACAGTCGTCATTGACGGACATTGTGCTTTTGTTACTGATTTTCTTTCTGCTTACCTCTTCCTTTGTCACCAATTTCGGTATTAAGGTGAACATCCCCCGTGCAGAAAGCGGAGCGGTTCAGGAAAATCAATACATCTCGGTTGCCATTACAAAAGACGGGCAGTTTTATGTAGAAGGAGATTTGACCGCAACAGGATCTTTAGCGGGTGCTATCCGCGATGCAAAAAATAATAAACCGGAAGGCACAATCGTATTAAGAGCAGATAAAGATGCCACGGTAGATGATGCCGTTCGGGTACTTAACATTGGGAAGGCATTAAACCTTAAACTAGTAATGGCCACGGAACAAGGCTCACTGTAATATGAAACCTCAATTCACTAAAGATGATCAACGGGCGCTGGGAACTACCATTGGGGTAGCTGTGCTGCTTCTTGCATTTTCACTTTGGTACACCATAGATATGGGGCGCAATCTCCGTCCATCTTTTATTGAGGTTGAATTTGGGGAATTTCAAACAGGACGATTATCTCAGTTTTCTGAAGTACAAAATGAGCAGGTTGCTACTCGCCAGAATCCTTCTGAAACAGAAACGGAAGAGCCAGTAGAAGAAGCTCCGGAACCGGAAGAAACACCTGAAACCCCGGCCGAAGAAAACATAAAACCTGTTGACTTACCCGATCAGGTGGAAGAAGTAGTTGAAGAGGTGGTTCAAACACCTGAGACAGAAGTCATTGATCCTACCCAAACTTCCGAGGAAACAGAAGAACAGGTCGAAGTACCTCCTCAGGCTCAGGAAGAGGAAGAACAAAATGAAGGAGCCGATGAAAGTGGTGATCCGGACGGCGCTATTGGCGATGTAAACTCTGATCAGGGAATTGGAACTGACGATGAAAAAAGCTCTCCATATGAATTGCAATGGGAAGGTGATATTGAGCGGGCGCCTATGGTTCAGCCGTTACCGAGCAATAACGCGAATACAGAAGCAGTAATAACTGTTCGTTTTGAAGTTCGCCCGAATGGAACAGTAGGTCGGATTATACCACTCAGAAAAATGAATCCCGAGCTTGAAACTGAGGTTATGAGTACGCTGCGTACATGGCGCTTTTCCCGTCTCCCAAGCGGTGTTCCCCAGCAAGCACAATGGGGTACCATTACCTTTCGCTTTGTGTTTGACTGATTATCCTCCTCACAAAATTTTTCTCCACCCTTCCCTTTGATTAGTTACATTTAGTGAATAATAAGCTGAAAAACTAACTAACAAGGATTTTATGAAGCGACTGATCATCGGATGCTTAGCACTATTCATAAGCATTTCATTTTCGGAAATTACCACAGCACAGATTTTTGGACATGGTGCGGAAACTCAAAACCCAACGTATACTAATCAGGGTTTTAAAGATTTGAAATTCAGGAATATTGGTCCATTCAGAGGAGGAAGATCGGTAGCGGTAGCCGGGCACGATGATCAGCCTTATACCTTCTATACTGGATTTACAGGTGGTGGAGTATATAAGACTACTGACGGTGGAAATTCATGGGTTAACATTAGTGATGGCTTTTTTAAAACGGGTTCGGTGGGTGCGATAGATGTTGCTGATTCTGACCCGAATGTGATTTATACAGGAATGGGGGAAACTGACATCCGGGGAAATATGAGTGCCGGAGATGGAATGTATAGATCCACGGATGCAGGGAAAACCTGGACTTATCTTGGACTAGGGGAAAGCCAGTTTATCGGAGATATCGAAATTCATCCCGAAAATCCGGATGTGGTTTGGGTTGCTGCAATGGGTCAAATTTTCGGTGAAGAAGGAAATGAAGAACGAGGGGTGTTTAAAACCACAGACGGTGGTAAAACATGGAATAAAGTACTATTCAGAAATAATAAAACCGGAGCGGTAGATATCGCTGTGGATCCAAATAACTCCAGAATTCTGTTTGCAGCATTATGGGAAGCCTACCGGAATCCATGGGAAATGAGTAGTGGTGGTGAAGGCAGTGGTTTATTTAAAAGCACTGATGGAGGTGAGACCTGGAAAGAAATTACACAAAGTCCGGGGCTGCCTAAAGGGTTGGTTGGGAAAATTGGAGTGTCAGTTTCCCCTGTAAATTCGAACCGAGTATTCGCTATTGCTGAGAATGCGAAAGGCGGTGGACTTTTTCGATCAGAAGACGGTGGTGATACTTGGCAAAGGGTAAGTGCAGACCGTAATCTTCGTCAAAGAGCGTGGTATTATTCTAAAGTTATTGCTGATCCGGGAAATGAAGATGTAGTATATGTTCTGAATGTAGGATTTTGGAAATCAACCGATGGCGGTAAAACATTCAGCAGAATTCGGACTCCACACGGTGATCACCACGACCTTTGGATTGCGTCAGATAATCCACAGCGAATGATTATTGGTGATGATGGAGGCGGACAGGTTACCTATAACGGAGGGCAGGGTTGGTCCAGTTATTACACGTCTGCTACAGCGCAGATTTATCAGGTGACGACTGACAATCAGTTTCCATACATGATTTATGGCGCACAGCAGGATAACAGTACTTTTGCTATTAAAAACAGAACCAGTGGTAGTGGAATTGATGAAAGCGACTGGTGGCCGGTGGCTGGTGGCGAAAGTGGATATATTGCTCCCGATCCGGATAATCCAAATGTAACCTACGGCGGAAGTTATGGTGGCTACCTTAACAAGTACGATAAAGAACTTGGACTAAGTGATCGTATTGATGTATGGCCGGATAACCCAATGGGAGCCGGAGCTAAAGACCTGAAATATCGGTTCCAGTGGACGTTTCCGATTATCATCTCTCCTCATAATTCAGATGTGTTGTACACAACATCGCAACATGTTCACCGATCCACTAATGAAGGCATGAGCTGGGAGGAAATAAGTCCGGATTTAACCCGAAATGATAGTACGAAGCAGGATGAATCCGGCGGACCTATTACCAAAGATGATACTTCGGTTGAATACTATAACACCATTTTCACCTTTGCAGAATCCCCGATTGAACCGGGATTACTATGGGCAGGATCGGATGATGGGTTGATTCATATAAGCCGTAATAATGGAGAAAGCTGGGAGAATGTAACACCACGAGGATTACCTGAAACGATGATCAGTATCCTCGACGCTTCTCATCACGATCCCGGTACTGCTTATTTTGCAGCGACCCGATACAAGTTCAACGACTACCAGCCGATGATCTATAAAACCACCAATTACGGACGTAGCTGGACAAAAATAACGAATGGAATTCCTGCTATGGATTTCACCCGCACTGTTCGTGAGGACCCGAATAAAGCAGGCTTATTATATGCAGGAACTGAAACCGGACTTTACATTTCATTTGATGCAGGTGAAAACTGGCAAAGTTTCCAGCTTAATCTACCGGCAGTTCCTATAACTGATCTAGCCGTTCATAAGCGAGATAAAGATTTGATCGTAGCAACTCAGGGGCGATCGTTTTGGGTATTTGATGATCTTCCAGTACTCCATCAAATAAGTGAAGAAATTACTGAATCGGAGCACCATCTTTTTGATCCGGAGGATACTTATTTGTTCGGAAGAGGTGGAAACTTTAATCCTTCGGGAACTACCGGCCAAAATCCTACTCCCGGTGCTGTAGTATATTATATGCTTGGACGCGATGTAAGCGAAGAAATTAAGCTTGAGTTTCTGGATATGAGAGATAATGTAATTAAAACATACTCCAGTAAGAAAGATGACCGTGATCGACCGGTGAAGGAATCTCCATTATTTTATGAGGAAGAAGATCAGCGAAGACCTTCCGTTGTTTCAGATAAGGCAGGGCTTAATAAGTTTGCCTGGGACCTGGAATATCCCGGAGTAACCAATCTGGATGGTCGCCAAATCTTATGGGCAGGCAATACTTCAGGTCCGGATGCAGTGCCAGGAACCTATAAAGTTCGCATGTACATTGGCGAAGACATGGTGGGCGAACAGGATTTTGAAGTGATGAAAGACCCTCGTTTAACCGATGTATCTCAGGAGGATTTGATAGCTCAGTTTGAACTCGTTCAGACTATTAACGCTAAGCTCGATACTACGCACAAAGCGATTAACAGAATAAAAAAGGTGCGGGATGAGATTAACGAGCTGATGAGTGAAACGCAGAGCAACGAAGAGCTTCAGGAAAAAGCTAAAGCCATGATTGCAGCAATCACAGCTATTGAAGAAGAGCTGTATCAAACCAAAGCAGAAGCCACCCAGGATGTATTAAACTTCCCAATTAAGCTAAATAACAAACTCGCGGCATTAAAAGGAACGGTTGCTACCGGATTTGGCCGGCCAACGGATCAGCAGTATGCGGTTTTCGAAGAGCTGGGAGCTAAAGTAGATGTTCAGCTGGAAAAGTTGCAGGCGATCTGGAATGGGGAATATGAAAATGTACTTCAGGAGCTCGAAAACCCCAGTGTGCCTATTGAAAATTAAAAATTGAAACTATTTAAGCTCAGTTACCTTTATACTAATGTAAGTACTAATAAAATATATTATTTATAATGAGTATTAAAGAAAAGACATTAGAGCAATTAGAAGCAAAAATTGAGAACATTGAGCAGTTTATTTCAGATAATGGAGTCGGTTCAAAATATCTTTCTAAAGCAGAACAAGTTCAGAGAGATGTAAACCTTGGACTAGCTGTTGCCGGATTTGTAGGTCTAGCAGGACTCTCTGCCTGGGCAATTATGAGAGGCTCAGATTAAGATTCAAAACAGGACACTAAGCTGGATGGTGATTACATCATCGTCCAGGTCAGGTCCATCATCTTTTGAAAGCAGGTAAGAAGCTTTCAATAACACATTTCGCCGAAGCTTATATCCGGCAGCAAACTCCATGCGCTGCCTATCAAATGTCCAGGGCGTAGTCGTCTCATCTACTTTATCATTATTAATATCCCTTCTGTAGATTTCAATTTCTCCTTCAAACATCTGTTCATAACGAACGGCAAGATATCCACCGACTAAAAGAGGTAAATCATAAATAAACTCACCTGAAAAATGATCCGTAGTTGCTTTTCCTGTTCTTCTGGCATCAGAAGTTGAAGTTTCAGGATCATAGAAAGGAGCTTTGAAAAAAGCTTGATTCCATTCAACATTCAAGGTGTAATAACGATAATTAAGGGTTAAGTCTGCACCCATCAGTGATTGAGGATACCCTGAAAGATCATACACCAATAAAGAATCATTCGCTTCATCATCCATAATAAACGACCCTTTGCTGTAAGAAGCTCCAAGTTGCGCCCAAATAGCTGGCCTGAATACTACCCTTCCCACCCATGCAGGACTATCAAATTCACCAAAATCGAAATGTGATGAACTTGGAGCCAGTGTAGCGGCGATGTCAAAACTGAGCCACCTTGACTCTCCAAAAGCATGAGAGATTTTAATTCCCTGTGAATACATTCGTGGGTAAATCATACTTAATCCGTGCTCCTCATCACCGTACAAGTCCTGAATCGCTGAAGGATCGCTAATTCCATCCTGAAGATGGCCAAATCTATTACTTACAGGCAAACCTGCAGAGTGAGACATTGGTAAATGAACGAATGGATTTTCACTGGAAAGAAATTTGGTTGAGTAGCCCCCATAAGGAGTAACAAATCGCCCGGCCGTAGCTATAAAGTCGGAATCGAAATCGGGAGACCAGTTGATATTCATCACTGAGAAAAAGGGGGAACTCAACTTTTTTCCTTCATAGTGATCAGCCTGTAGCACGCTATTTATAAACCATTGTTCAGAGATATTCGCAGAAAGAAAAAGCCGGATATTAGGTGTATATAATGAAAGACCCTCTGCAGGGGTTTGATTTACATACGGCGAAGAATCATCACCGCTAATTCTGATCTCAAAATCTGTAAGACCGGAAATATTGATTTGTGCGTTCGCGGGTTTAATAACCATGAGACTGATTAAAAGTATACACAATGAAAAGAGTCGCATTTTCATATCAATTGTCCTCCAAATGTGGAACGGTTTCTAACTCATTTTGCCAATCGATCTCATAAATTTGAACAAGGTTTTGAATTCCTTTTACCTGAATTTGTTCAAGTTCTTTAGTGGGGATTTTTCTTTCAAGATTTAGAAATACTGGCTTAGATATTAAAATCTGATGTTTTCCTGCTGCAGAACACAATCGGGCGCCAAGATTTACTGTATTTCCAAGCACGGTATAATCCATTCTGTTTTCACTTCCCATTGCTCCCATAACAGCTTCACCACTATTTATTCCAATGCCCACAGCCAGCTCAGATTGTTCCTGGTTCAGCATAGATGGGAGTTGTTGCTGAATTCGTATAGCTGTTCGTACAGCTTTTTGATCTTTATCAGGTCCCTGAAATACGGCGACAAGTTCATCCCCAACAAACTTATCTACATCACCACCATACTCCTGAACGAGTTCAGCCTGAAAACTCAGAAGGTTGTTTAACATATCGATGACTTCTTCAGGAGTATGTTTCTCGCTCCAGGCAGTAAAGCCACGAATATCAGAAAAGAACACAGTAATATCCCTCCGTTCGCCCCCAGGTTCAATTCGGCTTAGATCTTTTTGAATGGCGTCAAGTGTGGCTTCAGAAACAAACTTGAGCATTAATAATCGTTCACGAAGCCCTTCAATCAGGTGATTGAATGCCGAGGTTAAGGTTCCAATTTCATCTTTGGTTGTAATTGGGACTTCTTCACTAAAATCTTCCTTCTCAACCCGGAGGACCCCTTGGACGAGTAAATCAATAGGTCGCGTAATGCGTTTTGTGAGAAGGATACTTATAAAAACAGAAGCTAGAATTGCCAATAGTCCGATCCCAAAAATTACTAATTGTAGGTTTTGTAATGGGATTAATGCCCGGCTCAAAGATTTTGCTACTGCGTAATATCCTTTTATTCCGGTGACTTCATCGTCTAATTGAAACATGGGTGCCAGATAAACCAACCATGTTTCTCCGTTTATTGATATTTCTGAAGTTTGAGCACTCTTACTTTTAAGAACTTCATAGGTATCCTCATGCACTCTTTTGTTTAACAGATTTTCATCCTGCTCCATAAGGTTTTTAAGTGAAGTAGCAATAAGACGGTCATCTACATAAAAAATCACTTCCATCCCGATATCTCTGGAAAGTTGCTCTGTTTCAATCTGGCGAATTGGGAGCCCATACGAAAGTGTTCCAACAAGATTATAACCTGCCCAAATCGGAATGGTAATCACATTAAAATAACGATCATTCTCTTTCCAGATGTAAGTTTGATCGGGCATATATCCATTTAAGGCCTCAGTTACTCCTTCCCGGTCGGCGATAGAAAATTGTGGTAGCTTGTAGGTTGAAAGCTGTCCTAAGGGCTTGCCTTGATTATCAGAAACCAACAAAAGACCAGAAGAATCAGGATTGGTAAAAAAGCTTTCAGGAATTAATGAGTCGGGAATAATGGGGTCAAAGTCGAGCAGGTACCGAAGCTCATCGCGAATTTTTTGTGTCACAGTTACTGTATCGCCAGTAGAAATAGCTGCTTTTAGGCTTGGAATATCAGCTAATAAAATAGCAGTTTGACGAAGCTGACGGAATCGAATATCCTGAATACGCTCAAATATCCGACCGGCTTCCTGAAAATTTGTATCAATATCATCCCGGATACGGTTTTCTACTAACTGTCCCACACCAATCAGGAGGGATAGTACCGTAATAAGTACCAAACCAACAAAGCCGGAAAGAAGCTTCCATCGTAAACTGAAAAAGGATGACTTCATAGCTAAGGGTTAAGAGTTATAGTGCCGATCTGAGATGTTTGTCCGCTTTGTACGTTAACCTGAGTACTAGATTCTTGGTAGCCAAGTGCATACAATGTAAGTTCATAAGAACCGTCCCCGATACCTGAAAAAGAAAAAGGATCACCACTTTTTACTTTTGTCCAGGCAATGGCATTTTGCGGAAGCACATAAATGATGGCATGCATGTTGGAATGGATATCACAGAATACGTCTACCACTCCCGGTTTTTCAAAAGTTACATCAAAATGTTCGCCTTTAGGGCGTCGACCCACATCAAATTTATGAGGGCTCGTTAAGCTGAATACATTATGATACACAGGATCTGAATTTTGAATTCTTACCCTTCCACCAAGCTCGACGGGTAATATGGAAGGCACAAATTTCTGATCCTTCTGATTCAAAAACTGGAATGCTTGTGGCAAGGAGTTATTAGCACCAACACCTTTTAGAACAACAAGAATAGAGTCTGTGGAGGCTTGGCTAGCTCCTGAAGGAGACGGGCGACCGTAAAGACCACCGCCGAAACGTCCCGGGCGGTTTTTTGGAGTTAGAACCGCGGTTCCTTCTACAGAGCCATTAAAAACAGTAACCTCCTGTTTAGATTGAGAAGGCGATGATACTCCAAAAAAGCTTAATATTAAGCCGATTAACAAAGAGTATAGAGCGGTGTGTAAGTTCATTGATCCCGATTTAAGTCGGAATTAACTTATAAATGCATAAAACAGCAAGAAATCAGGATTCAGATTCCGACCCTGAATCCTGGCGCTCTTCCTCATTCTCAGGAATTGCATTCCTGAAATTGATATCTCGTTGTGGGAAAGGAATTTCTATTTCCATTTCTCTGAATTTCCTGACAATTGCCTGATTCAATTCATTCAGGACATTATACTTTTTCTTAACATCAGGAATCCAAACCAATAACTTCATATCCCAGGCTGAATCTCCAAAATTACGGAGATGCACATCATGAGCGGGATTTTTGAGGACATTTTCACTTTCTTCAGCAACCTCATTCAATGCTTTTAGCACATCCTCCAGATTAGAACCATATGCTACTCCAACATTCACTTGAAGGCGATAGGTTGGATCTCCATGCGAATAGTTTATTACATCCTGAGAAACAAACTGTGAGTTCGGAACAATGATAGAAATATTATCGAGCGTCTTAACTTTTGTTGAGCGAATATTGATTTCCTGAACATCCCCTTCAATATTACTAACCTCAACACGATCACCCACACTAATAGGACGTTCGAAAAGGACAATTAAACCTGAGATAAAGTTAGAAGTAACATTCTGAAGACCAAAACCAATACCGACAGAGAGAAACCCAAAGATTACGGCTAGCCCGGTAAGATTAATTCCTAAGAATTGAAAAGAGACGAATATCCCAATGATCACAATTACATACTGAGACATTCTTGCAAGCGTATATCTCAGGCCGCTGTCATGTATAAACCGGGGGAGAACTTTTTTGTTTAGAAGTCTTTTAACAAAAGAGGCCAGATACGAAAACCCAATTATAAAGAGAATGAATACGATAATGGACATAAATGTGACCGGGGTGTCCTGTATCTCAAAGAGGGTCACATTTAAAAAATCACGAACATATGTGAAAATCTCAGTTATGGAATAGTCGGTCGGGTCCGGGATAACAAAAGTTGAGTCTGTTTCGATGATTGAAGAATCCGGATTAACCGAACTGGTATCTATTTGCTGATTAAAGAGTTGATTCATTTATATTTTAAACTCATTGGTTCACAATAATGTACAAAAAAACCGAAGCAGGTTTAGTTCCCACTTCGGTTGTAAATATATCGGACTCAGGTAAATACTATTTCTTAAGCTTTACAAGCTCAGTTTGCCAAATCTCATCATTATAATCTTTGATGGTTCGGTCGCTCGAGAACTTACCGACTTTAGCTACATTCAGAATAGCCTTCTTATTCCATTCTGTTTCGTTCTTGTAAACTTTATCTACTTCTTCCTGAGCTTTTACATAAGCCTCATAGTCTGCAAGCACCATGAAGTAATCCCCTTCATGCAGTAATGCATTTATGATCGGGTGGAACAGGTTTTTATCTTCCGGTGAAAAGAAACCATCACGAATTTGATCAAGTGCCCGTTTCAATTCAGGATTTGCGTGGTAGTAGGTTTGAGGGTTGTAACCGGCTCTTCGCAGGTCATCCACGTCTTCAACCTCGAGTCCAAAGATAAAGATGTTGTCATCTCCTACTTCTTCTTTGATCTCAACATTTGCGCCGTCCAGCGTTCCTATCGTAAGTGCCCCATTAAGAGCAAACTTCATATTTCCGGTACCCGAAGCCTCCATTCCTGCAGTCGAAATTTGCTCAGAAAGGTTGGCGGCTGGGATCATCATTTCAGCTAAAGTCACACGATAGTTCTGGAGGAAAATACATTTCAGTTTATCCTTCACATCGGGATCATTATTGACCTTTTCACCGATAGCGTTAATCAGTTTAATATGATTCTTTGCCATCGTATAACCGGGAGCTGCCTTTCCTCCAAAAATGACTGTACGAGGAGCAACATCCAGGTCTGGGTTTTCCTTAATGCGATTGTAAAGCGTAATGACATGTAAGGCGGCCATCAACTGACGCTTGTATTCGTGTATACGCTTAATCTGGATATCAAACATCGAAGTTGGATCGACTTCGATGCCCATGTCATCCTGAATGTATTTCGCTAGTCGTTTCTTGTTATTTAGTTTAATCTCAGCAAAGGATTTCTGGAATTTCTTGTCCTCAGCAAACTTAGAGAGCTGTTGAAGTTCGTCGAGATTAGTGATCCATCCATTCCCGATTTTATCAGTAATTAAAGAGGAAAGTTCTGGATTACATTGTTTCAACCAGCGGCGAGGAGTAATACCATTCGTTTTATTGGTGAACTTATCAGGATACATTTCATCAAAATCTCTGAACATAGATTCTTTGAGAAGACGTGAATGTAGTGCTGCCACTCCATTTACTTTCTTTGATCCAACAATTCCCAGATGTGCCATATGCACAACCGGATTTTCGCCCTCACCAACAATACTCATTCTGCTCATCCGGTTTTTGTCATCTCCGAACTGCACTTTGATCTTATCCATGAAACGGCGGTTAATTTCATAGATAATATTGAGGTGACGAGGGAGTAAGCTCCTCACTAAAGAAACGGGCCATTTTTCCAGTGCTTCAGGAAGCAGTGTGTGGTTGGTGTACGCCATTGTGTTAACGGTGATATCCCACGCCTTATCCCATTCCATATCTACTTCATCAAGAAGTACCCGCATCAATTCCGGAATTGCGAGATTCGGATGGGTATCATTACACTGAACCGCAACACGTTCCGGAAGTTTGGTCCAGTCATCCGTTTGGTTTTTGAACCGGCGTAAGATGTCCTGCATAGATGCAGATACAAGGAAGTACTCTTGCTTCAGACGAAGCTCCTGTCCAACAAACATCTTATCATTTGGATAAAGAACTCGTGTAATATTCTGTTCCAACTGGTTATCGCGAACAGCATCGATATACTGTCCTTGATTAAAGCTTTGCAAGTCAATAGCAGTATCAGATTCAGCCTTCCACAAACGAAGATTGTTTACAATGCCATTGTCATATCCCGGAATAGGAGTATCGTAAGCAACAGCCAGAACTTTTTTTGTGTTCTCCCATTTGTATTCAATTTCACCGCTTGGTTTTGTGAACATATGCTGGTGTCCATAAAAATCTACCGGATATTGAATCTTAGGACGTACCACATCCCAGGGATTTCCGTATCGTAACCAGAGATCCGGTTTTTCGATTTGAAATCCATTCTCAATTTTTTGGTAAAAAATACCATAATCGTAACGAAGACCATAGCCAGTTGCAGGAACTCCAAGGGTTGCCATTGAGTCGAGAAAGCAGGCTGCGAGACGACCAAGCCCCCCGTTTCCAAGCCCGGCATCCCATTCAGCATTTCGGATTTCATCATAATCCAACCCCAAGTCTTCACAGGCATCTGCGACTTCCTGCTGCACATCTAAATTCACCACCATATTATCCAGCAAGCGTCCAATCAAGTATTCCATCGAGAGGTAATAAGCACGCTTTACCCCGGTTTTATGATAGGTTTGTTGGGTATTAATCCATCTGTCATGGAGACGATCCATCAAGGTGAGCACTACACTTCGGTAATTATCCCAGTTGGTTCGTGAGTATTCGTCTTTAGCCAGCGTATGTCGCAGGTGTAATTTGATGTCTTCTCTTAATGAATCTTTGTTCAAGCCGGAGCGCACGGCTACTTCGTTTAAATTCTTTTTGCTCATTATCCTAAAATCTTATTATTCCGGTAAATTAGTAATGTAATAGTAACTAAGTGATATTATCAGTTTTGTTTTTTGTAGACCCCTAAATCCGGTTCGAAAAGTGGCCGGGTTAAGTTAGCTAAGAAACCAAGTTTATGAAACGACTCATATGCATTAATAGCAACAAAATCCTGCATGAAAATGCCAAAAACAGAGGAACCGCTTCCACTCATTGAAGCATAGCTGGCCCCAAAATCATAGAACTGATCTTTAAGATTTCCAACCAGTTCCAACCGTGGAAAAACGGCAGGCTCAAGGTGGTTTTGAAGTAGGTAGTGCCACTCTTCGATGTCGTCTTCAAGCAGGATGTTTTTCAGGGAAAAATCAGGTTCTCCCAGTGGCTGACAGTATTGATATGCTTCCGGCGTTTTACTTTCAATATTTGGAAATACCGTCACGATATATGCATCTGGTTGGATATCTAAATACTCAATTTCATCTCCCAAACCAGTTCCAATTCCGGGTTTTCCGTATACGAAGAAAGGGACATCTGCTCCAAGTTGCTTTCCAAGCCTTGCAAGATCATCGGTAGTAAGTCCCAGATTTGCGATTTTATTGATCATTCGGAGAGTTGTCGCCGCGTTACTGCTTCCTCCTCCTAGTCCGGCACCTGCTGGGATATTCTTCTGAACAGAAATTTTAAATTGATCTCTGAGTCCGGCTTCTTCCTGGAGAAGCTTTATTGCTTTTACAATCAGGTTGGAGTCATCCACAGGAATTTTTTCATCGCTCATTACCAATTGCATTTGGCTGGATGGGGTTATCTCAAAGCGATCATTCCACTCGATAAAACAAAACCCTGTCTCAATAGTATGATAGCCATTCGGAAGGCGTTCGAGCACATTAAGTCCAAGGTTAATTTTTGCATAAGAATTTGAAATCCACACTTCCTTCACTTTAAGAAATCCTCCTTATTTTCCATCATATACTGATAAGCAGCATCATGATCATTTGGGATATCGCCATTCAGAATTGCTTCTTTAACGGCATCTTTAATATCACCAATGGTTCTGGAGGGTTTTATATTCAGTGCTTTCATTATTTCATCACCAGATAATGGGTTTTTCCAGTTTCTAATTCGGTCTTTCTTTTCAACCTCTTTAATCTTCTTTTCTACTTTGTTAAAGTTCTCCTGAAAGCGTTCAACTTTATTTTCGTTTTTGCTGGTGATGTCGGCACGGCACAGGGTCATCAAATCGTCGATGTAATCTCCAGCATCAAAAATAAGGCGCCTGATAGCGCTATCGCTTACTTCATCAGACACCAAAGCAATAGGGCGTAAATGCAAACGAACCAGCTTCTGAACAAACTTCATACGTTCATCCAAAGGTAGGTTTAGCCTCCGGAAGATTCTCTTAGTCCATTTAGCTCCCAAAGCATCATGTCCATGAAAGGTCCACCCTACCTGCTCATCAAAGCGTTGAGTTGGCGGTTTAGCAATGTCGTGCATAATAGCAGCCCAGCGAAGCCACAAATCTTCACTAACTTCAGCAACATTATCAAGTACCTGAAGCGTGTGCCAGAAATTGTCTTTATGTCGCTGACCGTTTACCTCTTTTACTCCGTGCAAATCCACCATTTCCGCGAAAAACTCATTTAATAAACCCGTTTTAAAGAGCATGGTAAATCCTATTGAAGGCTTTTTTGCCAGAATAATTTTATTCAGCTCTTCAATAATTCGTTCTTTAGAAATGATATTGATCCTTCCGGCCATGTCGGTTATGGCCTTGAAGGTTTCTCCATGGATGTGGAAGTTTAGTTGCGTCGCAAAACGGATAGCTCGCATCATGCGAAGTGGATCATCACTAAAAGTCTGTTTCGGATCGATTGGCGTACGGATGATTCCGGACTTAAGATCTTTCATTCCTTCAAAAGGATCGTTCAATACCCCAAAATCATTTTTATTAAGCGACCAGGAAAGGGCATTGATGGTTAAATCCCTTCGAAGTTGATCGTCCTCAAGGGTTCCATTCTCAACAATGGGCTTACGTGAATCTCTTCGGTAGCTTTCTTTTCTCGCCCCAACAAATTCCAACTCAATCCCATCCAACTTTACTTGTGCTGTTCCAAATTGCTTATATACAGCAAGCGATGAATTGGGTAAAGTCTTATGTACTTCCTGTGCGAATTTAATTCCTGAACCAAGTGTAACAAAGTCAATATCAGGATCATCTTTCAGGCGATCCAGATAGTAGTCACGTACATACCCTCCAACAACATATACAGGTTGGTTTAGTGTATGTCCAATCTCGCTGATAGTCTTAAAAACAGTGGTGTGAAGGCTTGGAATGTCGTACTCTAATTTCATAGCAACGAAAGATAGGAATGTTCAGGGTGGCTTTCAGGACTATGAGAATTTTAATTTCATATAAAAGCTAGATATTGTAACATGAGAAAAATTAAACGGGATGTAGTATGAGTTTTCCTACAAACTGGCTAATTGCCACTAATGGAAGTAAATTTGCAAGCGAAGCGGTTAAACACGCTGGCTTATTAAGTGCAGAGTTAACTAATAAGCCAAAAGTAACCATTCTGGTTATTGCTACTGAAAAAGAGACCGAAGATATTGCTTTAGGTATTGTAGAAATGGCCAAGTTTCTTTTTGAAGAAGAAGGTGGTAAACAAGTTGAGCCAAGACTGGAAGTAAGAATCGGGCAACCGGGACCTACCATTGTTGAAACAGCTAAGGAATTAGGGTGTGATCATATTCTTATTGGGGGTGCCGACTTCAAATGGGATATTCATGATGACTCACCAGGAGGAGTGAGTAATTACATAATAGCGCGCTTTGATGGCGTTATTACGGTAGTTAAATAAGTTTTTTGACCAGGTATTTTTCTGACCCCATTAATAACCGTTTGAAAAAAGCTAATCTATAGGTTTAAAGGGTTCTCGTACCTTTTTGACTGAATAAAAACTTTACTTTAAAAGCTAAAAAAACAGAATAATTAGAAAATCTAACTGCTATTAGCGACACATTATTAGTAAATTTTAATGTTAATTTTTTCTAATAAATAATGCGTTGGGTAGCTCAGATGAAAACTAAAGTAGAACTTACTGCATCAGTCCTTATGGTCATTTTGTTTTTTGTAACAACATCTGGCTTGAACTCTGATGCCAACTCTTCCCTGAATGAGCGACTCACTTATGATATTCAGAACAAGGCAGAAACAGGATACAGCATTATTAAAGCTGAATTAAGTAATCTTCAAGAACTGATATCAGTAGAGGCTTCAAGGCTTATTTTTAAAAACACTCAGGGAGAGGTTCTTACTATTTATAAGGATGAAACAGGATTAGCTGTAATGAAGGAAAGTACGGGAATAGCTAATATGCTTTCGCTTCAACTGGAAGAATTAAAGTTCGAGCTTACCTCTGATCAGAAAGCCATTAAAGTAAATCTTTCTACTGAAAGATCAATTATTCATTCATCAGGTGATAAAGTAGAATACTCCGGATTTACTACAGGAACTATTAAACTTCCGAAGAGTTAGTCGATTTCTACAATGGAATGATCTCCTACATCAATTTTTCCTTTCACGTTTTTTATTGAGGTATTAGCCCCAATAGTAGACCCAGAAGTTTCAACATCTACAAGAGAGGCATCCAAAGTACCAGCCGCTCCAAGAGTAAAGAATTTTTTACGATCCATTATTTAAAAAAAACTTTATTCATTATAAATAATAGGAATATATTCCCAAATATCCATCGCACGATCGTCATTCGAATGGCTAATAAAAGTTGAACCTACCCCAACAAATATTCGCCCATCAATTACACCTGCATTCATGTGAACGCGCCCTGTACCGGGGTATTCCGTATTAATTTTTCCCCAAGTTTCACTTAAAGGATTAAAATGCCAAAAATCGTTTAAATAAATATCAGGTTGATGTCGTTCAAATTTAGCACCTCCTAAAACATAGCCTGAAATTTTCGTTTGAAAAAAAACAGATTCCGTTCTCTCGTCCCCAGGAAAATCTTCTAATGTACTCCATATATTAGTACTTGAATCATACTTCCAAATATCTTTGAAAGATTCTCTATCATTGAACCCAAGACCAACATATCCAAAACCGTTAAAAGAAAAAGCAACTTTACCATTTAAACCAAGGCCAGGGTAATCTGCTTTTCTGGTCCATAAATCATTTGCAGAATCATATTCCCACATAACTCTTGACTCATCTACAGTCCCACCTCCCGTTACATAAGCTTTATCTCCAATAACAAACACAGTGGATTTGTCCCTGGGTGACCCTGGAAAATCCATCATCTTAGACCAACTATTACTCGCGGGGTCATATCTCCATAAATCATTAAAATAATTTATACTACAAAGTCCAGAACCGGTACAATTTGACCCAAGTCCTACATATCCGTACCCATTAATTGTAAAAGAAATAGAATTAATACGAGCGCTTGATGGGAGGTTAGCTATAAGATCCCAAGAGTCTGAGAGCAGGTAATATTTATAGAAAATATTAGTGTAATCCCTACCGACTCCTGAGCCGACATAAAGAGTATCATTTATTACAAAAGCTGCAGCTCCAGCTAAAATCCCATTTTCAAAATCAGATTTTTGTATCCAGAAATTTTCAGGTAATGTTTTTGTAGAAATTTCTTCTCCATAAATAACTTCATTATCCGCGGTTTTGATGTATGAATTGAAATAATAAGTAGTATTTGGTTCAAGCGTCTGAACTCTACTTTCAAATTGATTTTCAACAGAAATAACACCAAGAGAAATAGAAGAATTGCTAATCGTAGGATCTGCAGTTTCAGACCAAACAAAACCATGGTCAACTATTTGTGTACCACCAATCTTGAGTATCTCCGCCTTAATATCTATGTAGTTAGCATAGGTATTAAATATTTCAAGTGTAATAACACTAGGTTCATTATTACTTGAGCCATCACATGAATTAATAAAGAAAATTAGTAGAACTATAAAGATAAATCTATCCATTTCGATCAATATTTAGTCTCGAATGATCTCCTACGTCAATTTTTCCTTTCACGTTTTTTATTGAGGTATTAGCCCCAATAGTAGACCCAGAAGTTTCAACATCTACAAGAGAGGCATGATCTCTAATTATAGTGTTCTCTATTTTTGAGTTATTGATACTTGTGCCAGCTTCGATACTTACTTTAGGTCCAATAGTACTGTTCTCAATAACTACATCATCAGCAATAAATACCGGTGGGATGATAGTGGATCCGGGATATTTTGAAGTATCGAAACTATGGTTTTCTTTGGTAATGATCTCTCCTGTTGTTTCCAGCCATGCTGGGAGCGTTCCACAATCAAGCCATTCATCAACAGTAGCTATTTTGAACACTTTACCCTCGTTGATCATATTATCGAGAGCTTCTGTTAAGAAATATTCACCGCCAGGACCTTTGATATCTTCATCAATTACCCGGTTAACCTGCCGTTTTAGCTCCTGTCCATCTTTAAAATAATAGACCCCGATAATGGCAAGATCTGATATAAATTCCTGAGGCTTTTCGACAAATCCGGTAATAGTTTCTCCTTCATGAACAGCTACTCCAAAACGGGAAGGGTCTTCAACACGCTTTAACCAGATTACACTATCAGCGCCTTCAATATTAAATTTTTCTTTACTATCGAAAAGAGTGTCAGCAAAAGCAACGATAACTTCGCCATCCAGATCTTCACTGGCACAAGCCACAGCATGAGCTGTTCCAAGAGCAGGAAACTGAACTCTGAAGGTAGCTTTGGCATTATGCCGTTCACTCATTTCAGAAAGCTGGTCTTTAATGTCCTGACCGAAATCAGGTCCTAAGATGTATACAATTTCATCAATCTTACGGTCTAGTGTTCGAATGAAGGTTTCAACAAGCCGTTCAATAATCATGGTACCAGCAACAGGAAGCAGGGGCTTAGGAACAGTATGTGAATGAGGACGAACACGGGTACCGCGACCCGCCATTGGGATAATTAATTTCATATCTTTTAGATGATTAAAGAAAACTTATTCATTTTAAGTTAGTGAATATACCGCAGCTAATTTTTAAATTCGAACGTGTTTTAGAAATCAATAAAGTAGCATACTAACCTAATAATTCACTTTTTGTATTATACAATACTAGACGCACTTTCAATTGTATTCTGCCTGATATTCATACGGTTTTACTGGTATAGAATCCGGTTTTTTTTGCATGTATTCCAACAGGTAGGTTATAAGCAAAACGAATACTGGCACTGGCTGAGAGATAATTGGGAACGAAAAGTTATACCTGCAGACCTTGCTATATTTAATATATTTCTATTTGGTCTGGTGGTCGGTTTGGAATGGTTAGACATTGAAATTACTAACTCATCCAAGGCTGTAATTCTGTTTCTGCTTTCGTTTTTTTGGTTTGGTTCGGTAAAAAAATACAAATCAGAAAAAGTAAAAAAACCACTGGTGTTTACCTCAAGGATGAAACGCCTGACGATCCCGGTTGCACTAATTGCGTTATTTATACCAACTTATTTTAGTGTTTGGACATATAGTGGACTTCTTCCGTTTTTCTGGGTTTCAGTTCCAACATACGATCCGGGTCTTCTTTCTTTCGACGTCATTTTATTAGTTTTTGGATGGATATTTGGAGCGCTACTTCTTCCCTTCTTCATCTTTATTGGTAGTTCTATTACAAAACCCATTGAAAGAAGTATCCAAAATGGATTCAAAAAGCAGGCCAGGGAAAAACTAGCTTCCATGCCCCACTTGAAAGTCATTGCTTTAACAGGAAGCTATGGTAAAACGAGTACCAAGTTTATGGTTCGGGATTTATTGAAGGAGCGTTATAGCGTATGCTCAACTCCGGGAAGCTACAATACTCCAATGGGTATTTGTAAAGTGATCAATAATGATCTCCAATCTCATCATCAGATTTTAATTCTGGAAATGGGTGCCCGTTATCCAGGGAATATTCAGGAACTTTGTGATATCGCCCGTCCTGATATTTCAATAGTTACGAATGTGGGTGTGGCTCATCTTGAAACCTTTGGTTCACAGGATGTAATTGCCAGAGAAAAAGGAAGATTGGTAGATAATCTTGAATCAGGTGGGGTAGCTATACTCAATGCTGATGATCCACGTGTTTCTAAAATGGGGGAGAACCGGACTGATATAAAACGTATCCTTGTAGGATTAAATGAGGGAAGTATTACTGCCGGGGATATTACATACGATACTTCCGGTTCTAATTTTGAGATTAGTTTCAAAGAGGAAAAACAGTCTATTCAAACCCAAATACTTGGTGCTCATAATGTGCAGAATATGCTTTTGGCTATTGGAGCAGCCCATCACCTGGGAATCAGACCAAAAACGATGGCGATAGCAGCAAAGAATATCGAGCCGGTGGAACACCGATTAGAACTAAAAAAGCAAGGTGAGCTTTTTATAATTGATGACGCTTTTAACTCCAATCCGGTTGGGGCAAAAAATGCGGTGGAAATATTAGGTCAGTTTAAATCAGGAAATCGGGTCATTATTACGCCCGGAATGATAGAACTGGGTGATATTGAATACGAAGAAAATAAAGACTTCGGTAGAGCCATTGGCAACGCGAAACTCGACTTAGTAATTTTGGTTGGCGAAGAGCGGGCAAAACCTATTCAGGAAGGAATAGAAGAGGCGGCTGAATCAACTCAAAATGTGAAAGTAGTAAATAGTTTGTTTGAAGCTAATGACTTGGTAAGAGAATACGCGAAGCCGGGGGATGTTATCTTGTATGAGAACGATCTTCCGGATGTATATAATGAACAGTAGCTTAAAGCCCGATTATTCATATCGAACGGCTTCAGCAGGCTGAATCTCAGAGGCTCGTTTAGAAGGAAACCAACTTGCTGCCAGACAAAGGAAAAGGCTTCCCAAAAGTACAATCGTGATATCCATCAACCGAACATCCACCGGATAAGCATTAATAATAAATGCTGAGGAAAGTTTGATAATGCCAAATTCTTGTTGTAGCCAACAGAGTAAAAAGCCAATAGATCCTCCTATTCCGCATCCAATTAATCCGATATAAAGTCCCTGTTTTCTGAAGATTGATTTAATACGGTTTTTAGAATATCCCATCGAAATAAGGATTCCGATATCTCTTCTCTTCTGAATAACTATCATCGTGAGTGACCCAATTATATTGAGTACAGCCACCACTACAATAATCATAAGAATTACATAAGCGGCCCATTTCTCGAGGTTCATCACATCATACAAAGGCTTTTGAAGGTCATACCAGGTCGAAATAGTGTAATTACTTCCAAGTGTAGCCTGCAGGGTTTTCTTAACAGATTCTGCGTCTTCGTTGTTAGTAAGTTTAATATCGACGCCGGATATTGCATTTCGGGCATTAAACAACCTTTGCGCAGCTTTTAGATCAACAAAAACCTGTGGGCCATCTGCTACCTGTTGCAGAAAGTAAGAGCCACGTACATCAAAGCGATAAGATCGGGGAACGGTAATTTGAGTGAGTGCTTTTTTCATACCCGAAGCACTAAGTAGAGCGATTTCATCTCCCGTACCCAGCAACATTTCCGACCGAATTTGTTCTGGAATTACAGCTCCGGGTTTACGATTCCGGACCTCAACCTCAAAAACACCGGAGGTAACACTTTCTTTGATATTTACGAGTTCAAAAAATCGATTTGTATCAATTCCTCTAACATCTACAACGGAATTTCGATCATCTCCATAGCTCAATAGTGCTTTTCCTTCCACAAAAGGGGAATAGATTTTAATCTCAGGGATCGAATTCAATTCATCAAGTAATTCCTGATTTTGTGTAAAAACGGTGCCTGAAGCAGATTCAATACGAATATCCGGATCATAAGAAAGCAGCAGGTTCTTAATTACATCAAAAAAGCCATTGAATACCGAAAGCACCACAATTAAAAGGGCGGTACCAATGGTTACTCCTGCAATACTTATATAAGTAAGTGTGGAGATAAGTGAAATATGTTTACGGGAGAAAAGATATCTCCGGGCAATAAAACCTGTGTTATCCATATTCAAAAATAGACAATAAGAGCCATCAAAACACTTAGAAATCAACTCAAATGCTTTACTCTAAAATTCTTATATTTTTGCCCCTTCTAACAGAACAATTATGAGCGCAACACTTTCTAAAGAAATTATTGAATCGATATCAAATGGCTCCCATGGTGATCCGTTTTCAATATTAGGACTTCATGAAATAAAAGTAGACAAGAAAGATAAGCTTGTGCTCCGAGCGTTCAGGCCCGAGGCTGAGAAAATCAAAGTAAATATTGGGTCTTCAAAAGCGATCGAGTTAGAAAGAATATCTCAGGAAGGCCTTTTTGAATATGTGTTTCCAAGAAGGAAAAAAAGATTCGAGTATACCTTAACTATCACACCCTATGATGGTGAAGAATTTACTGTAAATGATCCGTATGTATACGGCTCGATGATAAGCGACTTTGATTTACAGCTTTGGGGAGAGGGGAATCATCATAAAGCGTATACCTTTATGGGTGCACATCTCAAAGAAGTAGATGGAGTGAAGGGAACTCATTTTGTAGTAACCGCTCCAAGTGCAACTCGTGTAAGTGTTATTGGGTCTTTTAATAATTGGGATGGAAGAGTTCACCGGATGAGAAAATTCCATGATCAGGGATTATGGGAGATATTTATACCACATGTTGGTGAAGGTGATTTTTACAAGTACGAGATTAAGTCTCCCGTTCAGGATCCTCCGCTGAAAAAAGCGGATCCATTTGCTTTTAGTTCAGAATTACGTCCTGGAACAGCATCCAAAGTCTACAACCTTGATGGGTATAAATGGGGTGATAAAGAGTGGACGGAAAAGCGTTCTGAGACACAGGCTCATGATCAACCTATTTCGGTATATGAAGTACATGCAGGATCCTGGAGAAGAAAAGTTGGAGAAGAACCCGGCTTTTTAAGTTATCGTGATCTGGCCGAACAATTGGTGCCTTACGTGAAGGAAATGGGATATACCCATGTTGAGTTACTTCCAATTGCAGAGCATCCTTACGATCCATCGTGGGGATATCAGATTACAGGCTATTATGCACCTACAAGCAGATTCGGCTCGCCACATGATTTCATGTATTTTGTTGATGAATGCCATAAAGCGGGTATTGGAGTAATTCTGGATTGGGTTCCGGCTCATTTTGCAAAAGATGATCATGGCTTACGACGGTTTGATGGAACAGGTTTATATGAGCATGAAGACGCGCGTCAGGGAGAGCATAAAGACTGGGGCACCTGCATCTTTAATTTTGGGAGAACCGAGGTTCAAAACTTTTTGATTTCAAATGCACTCTATTGGTGCGATCAGTTCCATATTGATGGACTTCGTGTTGATGCAGTAGCATCTATGCTATACCTGGACTATTCCCGGGAGGAAGGAGAATGGATCCCAAACAAATATGGTGGTCGTGAAAATATCGAAGCGATTGAATTTTTGCGCCGCTTTAATGATTCAGTACATCATCATTTCCCTGGTACAATAACTTTTGCGGAAGAATCTACCTCATGGGGAGGGGTTTCCCGCCCAACGGATACGGGTGGGTTAGGTTTTGATTTTAAGTGGAATATGGGCTGGATGAATGATACGCTGGACTATATTGAAAAAGACCCGATTTTTAGAAAATACCATCAGGGTGAGCTCACCTTTTCCATGATTTATGCCTTCAGCGAGAATTTTACACTTCCTTTTTCACATGATGAAGTAGTACATATGAAACAGGCAATGCTGGCAAAGATGCCCGGAGATGACTGGCAGAAATTTGCAAACCTGAGACTTTTGTATACTTATATGTATGCTCATCCCGGAAAACAATTATTGTTTATGGGGTGTGAATTTGGTCAATGGGAAGAATGGAGTGAGTCAAAATCGCTTGATTGGCATTTGCTGGATTGGCAAAATCACCAGGGTATTCAGTTGTTAGTGAAGGATTTGAATAAACTGAATAAAGAAGTACCGGCGCTTCATGAAGTAGATTTTGATTGGAAAGGTTTCGAATGGCTGGACATAAACGATGCTGATAACAGTATCATTTCGTTTATTAGAAAGGCAAATGACCCGGAAGACTTTATCATTACAGTATTAAATTTTACTCCTACTGTCCATTACGATTATATTATCGGAGCTCCAGTAGCAGGAGAGTATGAAATCATCATGAATAGTGATTCAGAATTTTATGGAGGAAGCAACGTCGGAGACGCCGTGCTTAATGCTGAATGGAACGAGTGGCAAAATCAACCTGCACAAATGAAAGTAACAATTCCCCCTTTAGCTGGAATAATATTAAAACTAAAGAAGTAAGCTAATATGAGATTTCCGCGTTCTAGTGGCACGCTTGTACATCCTACCTCATTCCCGGGAAAATATGGGATTGGAGATTTTGGTAATGAAGCCAGAACATTTTTAGATTTTCTTGAACGAACCCACCAAACTATCTGGCAGGTGTTGCCATTAACTCCAACCGGATATGGCAATTCTCCGTACGCAAGTTTTTCTGCTTTTGCGGGAAATCCATATTTGATTAGCCCTGATATTTTAGTCTCTAAAGGTTTGCTAACCAAGGCGGAAGCTGCAAAAACTGAATTACCAGCAAGAGTTGAAGTAGACTACGACAAAGCATTTTCGAATAAAGATGCACTCTTTAAAATTGCCAGTGAGCGATTCTATGCTAGCTTGAACACAGAAGAAGAGAAAAAATTCAAAGCGTTTAAAAAAGAAAATAAACACTGGCTGGATGATTATGTATTGTTCATGGCATGCGCGCTTCACTACAATAAACAGCCTTGGAACACATGGGATAAAGATATCGCTCAACGAAAACCTACCGCGCTAAAATCCTATAAGAAGAAGTTTAAAGATGAAATTGAGCTCCAGTACTGGATGCAATATGAGTTTGACAATCAATGGATGAATCTAAAGAAATACGCGAATGACAAAAATATTCGCGTGGTTGGCGACATCCCTATTTTTGTGGATCATAATAGCTCAGATGTATGGGCTAACCCAAAATATTTTGAGGTAGATAAACAAGGTAACCGGGTATTAGTAGCTGGCGTGCCTCCGGATTATTTTAGTGAAACCGGTCAATTATGGGGGAACCCTCAATACAATTGGAAAGAGCTTGAGAAAGATGGCTTCTCATGGTGGGTTGATCGGTTTAAGCATATGTTTAAAACCTGTGACGCGATTAGAGTAGATCATTTCAGGGGATTTGATGAATATTGGGAAGTAAAAGCAGATGAAAAAACGGCTATCAATGGCACGTGGGTTCAGGGTCCGGGAGAGAAGCTATTCGATACTATTCTAAAAGAGTGTGGAGAGCTTCCGATTATTGCTGAGGATCTGGGATTTGTAACCGAAGGTGTTGAAAAACTACGCGATAAATATGCATTTCCCGGTATGAAGATTATTCAATTCGCTTTCGACGCGGATTCAAAGAATGCTTTTTTACCCCACAACTACACGCAAAATAGTGTGGTTTATACGGGAACGCATGATAATGACACAACTATAGGTTGGTTTAACCAAGCCCCGGAAGAAGAGAAACACCGTGTTAGGGTATATACAAAATCAGATGGAGCCGAAATAAACTGGGAATTTATTCGTCTTGGTATGCTCTCAGTATCTGATCAAGCTATATTTCCTTTGCAGGATTATATGAATTTAGATGGATCTCACAGAATGAATTTTCCTGGAACTTCATCTGGAAACTGGCTATGGAGGTACACTCATGCCATGTTTTCTTCTTTGGATGAAGATCGTATCCGCTTTTTAATCGACTTAAGTAACCGCAAAAATGATGCTTAAAAGCTAACCTTTAAAAGAATTACCCTTTTTAGTATATTGGGTGCTTCGATTTAGAATTATTTTATTATGCCATTTTCACTTAATAATCTTCCAAAAAGGTCGGAAAAACCCCGAAAAGAAGGGATAACACTTGTACTTGATAAAGGTTACAGTGTCCGCCAAGTTGAAGACTTTTGCTCTGTATGTGCTGATTATACCGATGTTGTTAAATTGGGATGGGGGACTTCATATGTTACTCCAAACCTGGAAGACAAAATCAAAGTATATACTGATGCCGGTATTCCGGTATATTTTGGAGGAACCCTCTTTGAAGCGTATTTGCTACGTGATCAATTAGATGCGTATAGAAATCTGCTTGATAAGTACGAAATCAAATCATTGGAAGTATCCAATGGAACTATTTGGATTTCAGATGAGAAAAAGCAAAAGATTATCAAAGAGCTTAGTAAAGATTACACCGTTTACTCTGAAGTTGGAAGTAAAAACCCAAATGAAATAATCCCACCTTATAAATGGGTCAATGTTATAAAGCAAGAGTTAGATGCCGGTGCTTCTAAAGTAATTTGCGAAGCACGTGAAAGTGGTACTGTTGGAGTTTTTAGACCGAACGGAGAAGTTCGTTCAGGGCTAATCGAAGAAATCACCGATCAAATTCCTGTAGAAAAACTCATTTTTGAAGCTCCGCAAAAAGAGCAACAGGTATGGTTTATAAGAAAATATGGTAGCAATGTTAATCTAGGTAATATTCAACCGGAAGAAGTTATTCCATTAGAAACTTTACGTCTCGGTTTGAGAAGTGATACGTTGATGGATTTCTACTCACTGGATGAAGACAATGAACTAGACCAAGTAATAAAAGAGAACAAAATCTCTAACGAAGAGTAAGTAGAAAACATTTATGAAAATATTATACGCAGCGGCTGAAATTTCCCCTTTTGCAAGAATGACCTACACAGCCGATTTGCTTCGGTTTTTGCCGGCATCATTACAAGATAAAGGTTTTGAAATACGGATTTTATTGCCCAAATATGGTACCATTAATGACCGAAGAAACAGACTTCATGAAGTAATCCGCTTATCCGGAATAGAAGTTGAGGTGGGTGATACTAAAGAGAGTATGAAAATAAAGGTGGCTAGCATACCAAACGCTAAGCTTCAGGTTTATTTTCTTGATAATGACACCTATTTCAAGCGAAAAGGTCTTTTCAAAGACCCTAAAAACGATGAATTTTATCCAGATAATGCTGAGCGACTCGCCTTCTACAATAAAGGGGTACTTGAAACAGTTATGAAGCTCGGTTGGGAGCCGGACATAATCCACTGCCATGATTGGCCTGCAGGATTAATCCCGCTTCTGGTTAAAACCAAATATAAGGACGAGAAGATCTTTCAGAATACACAAGTGATCTATAATCTTCATCATCCTGAAAACGAAGGAACTGCTGATACAGCAAAAATTTTAGAATTACTCGGTTTACCTGAAGATGTTGACATCAACAAGTTAACAGAAAACGGTAAAGTTGATTTATTGAAACTCGGTTTGATGTTCAGCGATCATGTTGTAACCGGAAATTATCTAAAGGATGAATTCGATGAAGTATTCAAGGAACTGAATATTACTCCGAAGCAAATCCAAGGGTCTCCGGAAGATGTATCAAGCAAGTTTTCAGACTATTACAAAGTCATAGCCGAATAAAAAGAGAATTATTTAATGCACATTAAGACTAAAGCTGCCAGATTCTGGCAGCTTGCTTTTTCTATAATCATACTAAGTACTTTTATTGGCTGTCAGGATCCTGGAACCCTGGGAGGGGGGTTTATAGATAAAACAGATATAGATGTTGATACTCTTCTGATAACAAACCTCAATGTAATAAATCAGGATGCCTATCTGGGTCGTCTAGGTCGTTCAGCTACTGGCAGATATGATGATGATCTGTTTGGTAGTATTGAGTCAGTATCATTTTTTAAGCCTTCTATATTTCGTTCTGCAGATACGGTTGTTTTTGATGCAAATACTGTATTCAAATTACAACTTTCGCTTCAGGAGGGGGAAATATATGGGGATACCACTCAGACTGGAAATTATTCTATCTATCGTGTAAGCTCACTTTGGAGGGGATCAGCCTTTCGTAACAGTATGTCAATCAATTATGATGAAGCGGAAGTAATTGGCCAATTTACAGATGCTGATATAGATACTAATGGAGTTGTTGAAGTAGAGCTTATTGGTTCATGGAAAGACGATTATATATCATTCTTCAACGAGCCGGATGATACCAGAGATAACCTTTATAAACAGAATGATTTTGGTCTGGCAGTAGTCCCTGATGCAGCAAATGGTAAAGTAATATATGCTAATTATTTGCTTTCAACTATTGAAGCACTTGCGGAGGATACAACATCTCATTTTATTCTTGATTGGGGTTATGATTTAGAAAGGACAGGCATAACCACAGAACCAGAAAGACTTCGACTTCAAACTACTTTTAATAATATACTTAAACTCGATCTTTCTTCTTTTGCAGATGAGATAAGTGACATTAATTTTGTACGTGCGGAATTAGTATTTAACAGAGATACTCTTCAGCTTCAGAGCACATTAGAACAAAATGAAGTCCGGTCTCCTTCTTTGGGATTAGGAATGTCGTTAGGCCCATTAGATGATGTTGCTTATGAGATTGCGTTTGGTACTATAGATTTATCGGCTGCAGCACGTGACGATGGAACTTATAGATTTAACATTACCAATATTTTGAACAACTATCTTCACGGCGAATTTTCAATCGATGATCTGTACCTGTACTTAAGCGCTAATCAAGGAACATTAGCATATACTTCGCTATATAATGTTGGAACCGATCCGGAACTTGCACCAAGAGTGATCTTATACGGACTCGAATCAGGAGTGAGATGAAAAAACGAAATTCACTAAAAATATTAGCAACTATATTCACTCTTGCATTAAGTCCCTATTTGGTGCAGGCTCAGGATTCTGATGAAGGTATTGGTGGTTCTCCATATTCGGTATTTGGCTTAGGAATGCCACAGGATATTACATCAGACAACTTTAAAGGGCAGGGAATTTTAGGTGTTTCCGGAATTACTCAGGAAATGACAAATTTATCAAACCCGGCATTGTGGAGCAGATCATATTTTACGCAAGCGTTTACAGGCTTAAATCTAAGCAAATTCAATCTGAAGACTAGTTCAGGAAGTGAAGAAACTTCCAATTTCGGATCTGGATATTTGCATGCCTTATTCCCGATTTCTCCAGGCAAACTTGGGTTATCAGTCAGTCTTTATCCTGTTACCAGAACTAATTACAGGTTTGCAGATTCTGGAACATTTTTGTCTTCACCAACTGATACCGTTGCTTTTGCTAATGAAATCAGAAATAGTGGCGGTTTAAATAAGTTTGAGGTTGGCTTTGGTCTGAAATTAACCAAGCATATTTCGTTTGGTTATGCACCATCGGTAGCTTTTATGTCACTTCAAAATGATGAGTCAATTACCTTTAATTCAGGCGCATTTAACGCACAGAATCAAAGAGTAAATAATACCGGAGTAGCTTTTTCTCAGCGTTTTGGGTTATCAGCTTTATTCGAAAGTGTACTTCGGGAGACAGATAGAATTGCACTCGGAGCAACTCTGACGCTACCCTATACAATTGGAACAAAATCCAGTTTTAAGGTAACGAAAACCATTCAGGGAATAGAAGAAGAAGTTGATTATACATCATCTATTCCCGTTTCAGAAGGTAATGTTAATGTTCCACTTGGGGCTTCTTTTGGTTTAGGTTACGGACCTTCGCAATTCATAAATTTTGCAGTAGAAGGCATTTACCAGCAATGGAGCGACTACTCCAATGATTTGGCCCTTTCACAGCAATCAGTTTTAAAGGATAGATGGAAGGTTGGCTTTGGTGGACAGTTTCACCCATATAAAAATAATTCCGGAAGATTTTTTTCAAGATTTAAATATTCCGGTGGGCTATCTTATGACACCGGTCATTTGACTATTCAAGGGAATGACATTAGTACTCTGTGGATTAATACGGGTTTGGGGATTTTATCAAGAAGATCGTCTTCTGTTGATATCAGCTTCCAGTATGGTTTCCGGGGAACAACAGACAATAACTTAATACAAGAGCGGATTTGGACGTTAGGTCTTTCTGTGAATTTGACCGAGCTCATGTTTATCCGTCAAAAGCTTAGATAATTCTATAGTAATAAATTCTTGAACTACAGAGTTTATATAACGCATTAATTAACAAAATTAGAAGCAATGAAACTATTAGCTACAATATTAGGGATTTTATTTGTGGGTTCATCTTTTGCATATGCTCAGGATGATTGTAACCCAAACCCACCTGATGGGATGCAGGAAATAGCCGCATTTTCCATTTTTCAAGGGAATTACAATAATGGCGACTATCCATTCGCACTCCGTTACGGGCGCTGGATGACATGTAAAAAGCCAACTGAAATTGAAGGAATCCCAGCCGGACGATTCAACCTTTCTACTCAGTATTCAAAGTTCATTAATATATACACTAAGATTGGGTTAGAGAAGGAAGACCCGAGTGAAAAAGAAGCATACATAGATACTGCATTGGCACTTTTTGAAGAGAGTTTTGAACTTTTTGCAGAAACTCCAGAGGAAGAATTTGAACTGTATCAGAGAAGAGGACGCTACTTCCTTGAAAATTATAATGCCATAGATGACGGTCTACAGAAAGCGTATCAGGATTTTGAAGCGATGTTTGAGCTCGACCCTGAGCGAACTACTACAACAGCTAATGGATATTATATCCGAGTAACAGTGGATAATATGGTTCGCCAGAGTCGTAAAGATGAAGTGATTGCAATGATTGAAACAGCAACTCCTTTTGCCAGCCCTGAGATACAAACATTCTTTGATGAAACACTTGAAAAACTATTTGATGCCCCGGAAGAGCGTATTGAATTCTTTAGTGGTAAACTTGAAGATAACCCCGATGATATTGATGCATTGAGAAGTCTTGCAGATGCACAGGAAGACTTGGATATGCAGGATGAGTTAATGGTTACTTTGAAGAAAATCCACGAATTAGATCCTACTTATGACAGTGCTCTTTCACTGGCAGATATTGAAAAAGGAAACGCTCAGTACACAGAAGCTGCAGAGCTTTATAAAGAAGCGCTTGAAAAAGCTCCAAATGATCAGGCAAAAAAAGAAATAAATATTGATTTATCAGATGTGTACGCAAGTATGGGACAACTTCAAACAGCAAAGGGATACATTACTGCTGCATTGAGCATTGATTCCAATTATGGATTAGCTTATTTGAAGATGGCTTCCATTTATGGACAAGCGGTGAGCTCTTGCTCAGATGGTCGTAAACTTGAGGCAAAAGATAAAGTAGTGTATTGGGTAGTGGTAGATTATCTGAACAAAGCTAAGCGTGTAGATCCTTCTGTAACTAATACTGTGAACTCACAGCTTGCGACCTACGAAGCTGTGACTCCATCAACAGAAGATAAGTTCTTTACACTAAGCTATGAAGATGGACAAAGTGTAAAAGTAGATGGTTCCTTAATGAGTTGCTACAGCTGGATTAATGAAACCACTACGGTTCGATAGTTTGCTATCAACCTAAACATTTGTATCTTTTCTCATCTTCTGATAAGATTTAGGTGCGGAGGAAAAACTCCGCACCACTTTTTTAAGCTCTCCTTTTTTCATTCAAAACATTACTGGTTTCGAAACTTCCACTAAGGAGAAAACACAATTTATTTTAATGGCACGGAAAAAGAATTACAAAAACCGTAACAAGAATCGTAATAACAAAAACAGAAACCGCAATAATAAGAAAGGCGGCAATGTTTTTATTCCCAAGTTTTACTGGAATAATAATCAAGGGATAGCGGGTAAATACGCCGGAGTTCTGGAAATTAATACCAAAGGCTGGGGGTTCATCCGGAAACTGGATTATGAATTCAGTTATAATCCTCAGGATCCCTTTTTGAAACCTGAGGAAGTAAAGGCACTTGATTTAAGACAGGGCTTGATTCTGGAAGGGGAGTTCGAAGAAGACAATCAGGGAAATAAACACGTTCACTCCGTAGAGTTTGTAAATAGAAAACCGGTTGAATTCTGGACTAAATGTTCAAGGTTTGAACGCCAGACTCCTATTATGCCAGTTGAATGGATTAAGATGGGAGAGCATGCTGAAGATACAGAAATGCGTGTTATCGATTTGGTAGCTCCGATTGGTAAAGGGCAACGTGCATTGATTGTTGCGCCTCCAAGAACAGGTAAAACCGTGCTATTGAAACAAATTGCCAATGCGCTTTCTGCTCATCATGAAGACATACACCTGAGTGTATTATTAGTGGATGAACGACCGGAGGAAGTGACTGATTTTATCCGCTCTACTGATGCCGAGGTATTTGCTTCATCAAACGATAAAAAGACACAAAGCCATATTCGAATCACAGAAATGGCTCTTGGATATGCAAAACGTAAAGCAGAGATGGGTGAAGATGCTGTGTTGCTTATTGATTCGATGACACGTCTTGGACGAGCTTACAACGCTGTACAGACTAATAGTGGCAGAACATTATCCGGTGGTTTAGATATTAGGGCGCTTGAAATTCCTAAAAAGATTTTTGGTTCAGCTCGTAAAATTGAAGGTGGTGGATCACTAACCATTATCGCTACCTGTTTGGTAGAGACTAACTCTAGAATGGATGATTTGATTTTCGAAGAATTCAAAGGAACAGGAAATATGGAGTTGGTACTCGACCGTGAGCTAGCCAATGATCGTATTTATCCAGCGATTAACATCACGGCATCCGGGACAAGAAACGAGGACAAGTTTATCACAGACTCACTTGAAGAACGTAACGTGGTCCGCCGGTATCTGTTGAAGAAATCTCCCAGAGAATCTATGTTGGGATTACTGAAGGTGCTCAAAAACACCGACAGTAATCAGGAGTTACTGAACCAGATCGCTGCAATTGCCTGATTATGCTACAGGCATGCTTGGATCGATCTCATTAGACCAGGCCGTAATTCCTCCTTTAAGGTTGTAAACATTCGTGAAGCCATTGCTTTCCATGATCCCGATTGCACGCCCGCTTCTTCCACCTGAACGACACATCATTACAACTTCAGCATCTTTATCTGCTTCAATTTCATCAAGTCGGCTTGGTAATTCCCCTAAAGGAATATGTTGTCCATCAAGATTAGAGACTAGGTACTCTGTGTTTTCGCGGACATCAATTAAAAGGAATTCATCTCCACTTTCTTTCTTTTCTTTTAGTTCCTGAACAGTTATTTCTTTCATTGTTTAATTGTTTTTGTATCGGTCTAGTTTAAAAGTCTGGCCAAGATATAGTTTTTTGGCCTTTTCATCATTTGCTAAGGTATCGGCATCACCTTCCATCAAAATTTTGCCTTCAAACATGAGGTAAGCCCGGTCGGTGATAGCCAATGTTTCATGAACATTATGATCAGTGATCAGAATTCCAATATTCTGATCCTTGAGTTTGGAAACAATTTCCTGGATGTCTTCAACGGCAATAGGATCTACTCCGGCAAAGGGCTCATCCAGAAGTATGAATTTTGGATTGGTGACCAGGGCTCGTGCGATTTCTGTTCTGCGACGCTCACCACCTGACAGGCTATACCCTTTGCTGTTAACTACTGTATGGAGCGAGAATTCTTCGATGAGGCGGTCACAGCGCTCTTTAATTTCCTGTTTGGTATAATCTAAAAATTGAAGCACCGACTCCAGGTTCTGCCTAACCGTTAGATTCCGAAATACACTGGCTTCCTGAGCCAGATAACCGATACCTTTTCGGGCACGCTTATACATTGGTGTCTGGGTGATATTCTCTTCATTCAGAAAAATCTTTCCGGCGTTAGGAGTAACCAAACCTACCATCATATAAAAGGTAGTGGTTTTGCCGGCTCCGTTAGGACCGAGCAGACCTACTATTTCACCCTGCTCAACATTAATGGACACTTCGTCCACTACGGTACGCTTACGGTAACGTTTTACCAGTCCCTGACTGTGAAGTTTTAAAGGTGAGGATTCGCTGCTCATACAGAGAAGGTACTAAATCCTACCCTATCGACAAGGAATTTAGAATAGAATCAAAAATAGGTTTTCCGTCTTCGGATCCTAAGATTTGCTCCATAGCGCGTTCCGGGTGAGGCATCATACCCAAAACATTTCTTCCATCATTGGTAATACCTGCAATGCTATCGATGGAGCCATTAAAATTGGCTTCCTCGGTTAGATTGCCAGAGGCATCGCAGTAACGGAAAAGAATCTGATCTTTATCCTGTAGCGATTTGAGTCCAACATCACTTATGAAGTAATTTCCTTCTCCATGAGAAACGGGGATATTGAAAACCTGACCTTTTTCTAATCCTGAGGTAAAAAGAGAATTGTTAGTTTCACAGCGCATATTGATGCTCTTGCACACGAAACGAAGTTTGTGATTATGCATCATCGCTCCCGGAATCAATCCAGCCTCAAGCAAAATCTGAAATCCATTACAAATACCCATAACAGGACCACCTTTTTCGGCAAACTTTACCACTTCCTGCATAATGGGTGAGAATCGTGCGATAGCTCCTGAGCGAAGGTAATCACCATAAGAGAATCCTCCGGGTACAATCAAAAAATCGATGCCGGAAAGATCGGTATCTTTATGCCAGAGAAATTTCACTTCGCAGTTCATTACATGCTTCATTGCATGGTATGCGTCATGATCACAATTAGAGCCGGGGAATACGATTACGCCAAATGTTGCCACGTTTTATCCTTTTATTTCGGTAACAAGTTGAATTTCTTTTAAAACGCTGTCAATTCGAAGACACTCTTCAAACTCACCTTCGTGAACCATTGCTTTTCCTTCGTTATGAACCTGCCAGGTAAGTTTCTCGGCATGAGAAAGAGAACATCCGGTCGCTTTCATCAGTTGCTCGATTACTTCATCAAAGGTATGAATGTCGTCATCATATAAGAAAAGGCGCCAGGGCGTTTTAACCTGCTCCTCAACTTCTGATTCGGTTTTGGTTTCCGTAGCTTCCTCAAGATCGGCCAACACCGTTTCGGTATAGTGCGTATCAAGAGTTTCGGATACCATTTTATTGATCGATTTCGATTTCGAAATCTTCCATTACTTCGTTGGCCAGTAATTTGGCGCAAGCAGTTTCAACAATTTCTTTTGCGGTAGATTCGGAATCGGCATTTACATCCAGTTCAATAAATTTACCAATTCGCACTTTCTCAACCTGATTGATCCCAAGGTTTTGAAGTGCATGATGAGCCGCTTTCCCTTTTGGATCAAGAATTGAAGGGCGCAGCGTTACATTTACTTTAGCTTTGTACATGATGGAGCTTCGTTTAAAGTGAGGTCTAAATTTAAGGCTTATTGTGTTTAGCTGCTAAAGGCTTTTCAGGATTTTTTTGATTGAGTGAATAATCCGGTTAACGAAGTATTGAAACCCGTTAAGGGGGTATAAAATAAAAGCTGTCATCCTGAACTTGTTTCAGGATCTTACGATTCGACCTCCCCTCTATCCCCTCCTTCGCAAGGAGGGGAGGAACTACCATGAAAGAAAAATGTGTATCAGATCAGGGGAGGTCTGAATTACTGAGATTCTCCAAAACCTGCTTTTTCATCTCTTCAATAGAAAGAACATCCGCATCAAGCCATTCAATAAACTCCCATCTCCGAAACCAGGTAAGCTGTCGCTTAGCATATCTTCGGGTGTTGGTTTTGATCTTCTCGATCATTTCGTTTTTGGTGAAGTCACCATCTATATAGGTGATCACTTCCCGATACCCAACCGTTTGTAGCGATTGCAAATCTTTGGAAAAACCTTGATCCAGAATGGATTTTAATTCTTCAATGAGCCCCTTTTCAACCATCAAATCTACTCTCTGATTGATTCTGTCATACAACTTCTCCCGTGGATGATGGAGCCCGAAAACGATGGTGTTTTCCGGTAAAGTGATTTCTTTTTTCTGATGAAAAGAGCTAAACGGCTTTCCGGTTTGCATCCACACATCTAATGCGCGAATAATCCTTTGTCGGTTCATCCCATCTATTCGTTTGATATAATCAGGGTCGACTTCTTTAAGTTTTTCGAATAGCGGCTCAATGCCTTCTTCTCCAATTTGGTGATTGAGTTGAGCAATGTTTTCATCGTTGGAATCCGGGATATCGCTGAAGGGCTGAATGAGTCCGGTAAGATGAAGTGTGCTACCTCCGGCATAAATCACATGATCAGAATGTTGTAGAATCTCCTCCTCCCAATCTTTAGCTCGCTCTACAAATTTTACTGCGCTGTCGTCATCTTCCAGTTCCAGATTGGAAATATTGTAATGCCGAACTCGATTTAGTTCTTCAGGAGAAGGCTTTGCCGTTCCGATATCCAAGCGTTTATAACACTGACGGGAATCTGCAGAAATGATAGACGTCCCCAATTCCTCAGCAAGCTGAAGAGATAATTCCGTTTTACCGGATGCTGTTGGACCTAGGAGGATTATGCGCACTATTCTTTTTTTCTAAAAGGTAGGGAATAAGTAATCCTGAGCAAAAGAGAAGAAACTTTGTAGGTATCCGCTCAGATCCTTCGGAGGTACCCTCAGGATGACTAGTAGAGAGGTATGATATTACCCCTTCCCCTTCAAATTAAACTTCAGCGAGATGCGATGAGTGTAACCAAGGTTGCTGGAGGTTCCTGCAAAGCTGGCAAAGCCGTAGTCGATATAAAAGGAAGCAACCCGGAACCCAAGTCCGAGCGTTGGAGAGACAGTGAACCCTGCTTCAGGGTCAGTGATGAAATCAGTTAATCCCGCGCGGGCAGAAATTCTGTTCTTATAGGTAACCTCTCCACCGATGTGTGGCTCGATACTCATCGAGCCAATATTCATGTAATAAGCTCGTCTGTTTTCGAAAAGCAGGTTTAGATCTGCGGCTGCCAGAAAATCAAAATCAGTGAGCGAGAATGCTTTGGAAGCACCCAATCGAACAGAGGGAAGTACATACTCATTTTGTCCGGATGGGATAGAATCCCCAAAAGTTTTCTGGAAAGACTGACCATTTGAGCCGTTGAATTCTTCTTCATTTACGGTCCACATTTTCTGCATGGTGGTTACATCCTGAATAGAAGCTCCTAAATCAACGAAATCTGTTTTGTACTGCGCACCTATATCAATGCTATATCCCCAGGCATTGGCGAAAGGTCCAAGTCGCTGATTAATTATCTTAGCGGAGGCTCCATAGGAAAGTCGATCGGAATGTTTTTTGGCGTAGGACAGAAAGATGGCTACATCAGCCGCACTGAATTTTGTGATATACGATTCGGTATCTTCTCTGGGACCTCCATTAGGACCTCGCTCATTATCCCACGCATTCAAAGTATTTGCGATGTTATCTACTCCTTGTCGGAAAAAACTAACACCGACCACCCCATTTCCGGATTTCAATGGCATTGCAGCCGCGCCGTAATCATATCCCACAATTCCACCAAAACGTTCGGAGTGCATATAAATCAGTTCGGGTTGTTCGAGCTGTGAGAGTCCGGCGACGTTCCAGTATCCAGCTGTAACATCATTAGCAAGTGCTGAGTGCGTTCCTCCCATTCCGAGTGCCCGAGCCCCTGCTCCGGTACTGAGGAAGTCATTTCCATACTTCGCCAATGCAGACTGAGCCTGAGCAGAGAAGCTGAATAAGCTGATTATAAAGAGCGCTGAAAAGATTCTTTTCATCAAAAAAAGAGAGTTCAAAAATTAATACTACAGTAGCGCTTTAACGATAAGAAAACAGGGTTATTTGAATAATAAAATCGTGTTCTCTCTGGTTGCGGAGGGAACAACTATTTCTTAGTATAAGCACATCATTTTGAAAGGGCAAGATTGGGGAATAAATTGTCCTTAACATACAATAACACACGGATTCATGAAATTTTCTGTATCAAGTAGCGAACTTAACAAAGGCCTTTCAGCGGTAATCGGAGCCGTACCCTCTAAGGCAACCCTTCCAATTCTCGAAACTATTTTATTTCAGAGTGAAGATGGAAAGCTGAAATTGACTGCCACCGACCTTGAAATTTCTATCATTGAGTACATCGAAGCAGATATTGAAGAAGATGGAGCGGTAGCGATTCCTGCCCGAAGATTACTTGAAACGTTGAGGCAGCTTCCAAACATCACCGTGTTTTTTGACGTGGATGATCGCAAGAATATCAATTTCCGCACTGATAAAGGTAATTATAAGCTGGTTGGTGACGAAGCTGATGAATTCCCTGAAGTTCCTAATCTTGATGACGGTACGCACATAACTTCTACTTCTGAGCTTGTTCACAAGGCCATCGATAAAACTTTGTTCGCCGTTTCAAGTGATGATCTTCGCCCGGCTATGATGGGTGTTTATTTCCAGATTGGAACCGAAGAAAGTAAATTTGTAGCTACTGACGGGCACCGTTTAGTGAAATACACCAACAGAGAAATCACAGCAGATAACGATGTGAATTTCATCATTCCTGATAAAGCACTCAGCCTGATCCAGAAAACAATTTCCGGTGAAGATTGCGATGTAACCGTAACTCAGGATCACGCTCGCTTCAAAAGTGGAAATACCATTTTAATCACTCGACTGATCAATGAGCAGTATCCGAACTACGATTCTGTAATTCCCCGTGATAATGACAAGTTTTTGACGATCAGTAAAGAGCAGATGCTTTCTACGGTAAAACGTGTATCTATCTTTTCCAGCTCAACCACCCGTCAGATTCGCCTGCAAATGGAAACAGATAAGCTGACCATACGTGCCGAAGATTTGGATATGAGTAGTGAGGCAAAAGAAACCATTGAATGCGACTATTCAAATGAAGGCATGGAAATTGGATTTAATGCTAAATATCTGGGTGATGTACTCAGTAACATTGATGATGAAGAAGTGAGTTTTGAATTTTCATCCCCAAACCGAGCCGGTATTGTTAAGCCGTCTACCAGTGATGACAGTGAAGACATCCTGATGCTGGTGATGCCGGTGATGCTAAATAGTTATGCCTGATAGCCAGGTAATCACTCTTACTACCGATTTTGGAACTCAGGATCACTATGTAAGTGCCATGAAGGCAGTGATTCTGGGAATCTCACCTAACGCACGTTTTATAGATGTTTCTCACGATATCCCTCCACAGGATATCATGGCTGGAGCATGGGTAGTTCGAAATTCAGCTTTTCTATTTCCTACTGAAACGGTGCATTTGGTTGTGGTTGACCCTGGAGTTGGCACCGACAGACATCCTATTATCCTGAAAATTGAAGATCAGTATTTTGTAGGTCCTGATAACGGGATATTCTCCTTGTTATATGATGAGTTCAAATACAAAGCTTACAAGTTAAACAATCCTGAGTATTGGAGGAAAGATCGTTCCAGAACCTTTCATGGACGAGACATTTTCGCTCCGATAGCGGCTCATATAAGTAATGGAGTCGATTTAAAAGAACTTGGTGATCCTATCAAAGACTTGGTGACCTATCATTGGGCAACTCCAATAGGTGATAAAGACGGACTTCAGGGTTGGGTAATTCATATTGACCGGTTTGGGAATCTGATCACCAATATTTCTGAGAGTTTATTAGAAGACACCGCCGGGCGGAGAAAAGTCAAAATTTATGTCGGGAACACAATTATTGATCACCTGGTAAATACTTTTGGAGATGTGGAACCCGGTGAACCGGTTGCTTTTATTGGGAGCTCGGGGATGCTGGAAGTAGGCATAAACAAAGGAAATGCTGCGAAGATGTTAAGTGTTGACAAAGGTGCGCAGATATCGTTGGTGCTACAGAAGTAGCGAAACACTACGATAACTGAGGCGTAAGCCGTTCCCAAATTAACAGAAAGGACATGAATTTAGAATTACGATCACCGGTTGATGAACGTGCTACCATCCAGGTACCAAAGGATGTAGCCGAGCTTTCCAGACCTTTTAATGGCACTGTTTGCTCTCAGGAAGGTGATGAATACAAGGTCAGGAACAACATTATTGATATACTGGGTAAGGAACCTGCATTCAGTTCACTTGCCCAAAGTACCAATCACTTCAAATTGACCGCCTCTATTTATGAAGATATCTGGCGTAAAAGGTCTCTTTCTCTTCTTTCAGGTGAAGATTTCCCCATCGAAAAGGAACATGAGCTTTTGATTGAATGGACAGCTCCAAAGGCTGGCGGACTATATTTGGATTTAGGATGTTCAACAGCGTTGTATGGCAGAGCACTAAAAGCAGCACAGAAAAAAGCTGATATCGTAGCACTGGATTTTTCCTCACAAATGCTGGAAGAAGCACGATTCAAAGCAGAAGCTGACGAAACCGATATGTTTCTGGTTCGCGCTGACGGGAAAGAAATTCCTTTTTTCAGCAAGACGTTCGATGGGATTGTAATGGGAGGAACTCTGAATGAATTGTCTGAAGAATTGAAAGTATTGTACGAAGCTCGTCGGGTTATTAAACAGGATGGAGTGTTTTTTGTGATGCATCTCATCAAGAGTGATGCCTGGTACGGACGTTTACTTCAGGAATCGGTTTCTTTGGGGGGGATTAATTTCTGGTCGGTAGAAGAAAGCAATACGCTGTTCAAACAGGCAGGATTTAAGGTAGCGGATCAATTAGTAAGAGGAATTGTTTGTTTTTCTAAGTTGGTACCTAATTAATTCTGAAATCGAAAAACAATAGGAAGGGAGTAGTTTATACATACAGGCTCACCTTGCTGATTACCAGGAACAAACCGCGCTTCAAGGAGTGCTTTTTTAGAAGCTTCATATGTTCCATATCCAATTCCACGAATAAGCTTAGGCCTGATTGGAATTCCTTCCTTATTCACAATAAAGCCAATAGTGACCCTGCCTTCGAGTCCATTTTCAATGGCCTCTTGAGGATATTCAACCCTTTGCTGGAGTTTAGCCAAACCTCCAATTAGTTAGGGCATTGTTTCAGCTACATCCAAAACAAAGGGACACCCTTCTATAATAGGTTGTTCGTTCTCAAAAATTCCACAGGAGTGGAAAAGAAATAGAAGAAGAAGTAAAAAAGGAAATACATTCTTCATGCTTACATTCTTTCCGGAGCGGTAATCCCCAGAATCGTCAATCCGTTTTTAAGAACCTGAGCGGTAGTTCTGGCCAACTCAATACGTGCCTGGGCAAGATTTTCATCGACACCAATAATCCGGCAATCATGGTAGAAGGTAGTAAAGGCTGAAGCCACATCATTCAGGTAGTTAATCAAACGGTGAGGTTCACGGGCATCCGCGGCGCTTTGAATGGCTCCAGGAAATTTGAACAGGGTTTTGATCAACGAAGTCTCAGCATCTTCTTTCAGCAGACTAAGTTGAACATCTCCATCAAAAGAATACTCCTCTTCTGCTTTGCGGAGAATGCTGAAAATACGGGCATGCGCATACTGAAGATAAAACACCGGGTTTTTCTCACCGGCTTCTTTAGCCTGGGCAATATCAAATTCGAGATGTGTATTTGGAGATCGCATCAAAAAGAAGAAGCGGGTTACATCAGAACCTACTTCATCCATCAGCTCATCCAGTGTTATAAAGTTTGCTTTTCGAGTACTCATTTTGAAGGGCTGACCGTCTTTCACAATCGTCACAAACTGATACACGATTACATCCACTTTATTGGTATCGTATCCTAAAGCTGAAATTCCGGAAAGAACGTCCGGATAAGTGGCGATATGATCCGCGCCAAAAATATCGATACAAAGATCATAACCACGATCCAGTTTATTAGCATGGTAAGCAATATCAGGAAGACGGTAGGTTGGTTCTCCTGTACTTTTTATGAGTACAGTGTCTTTTTCTTTGCCAAACTCTGTGGTTTTAAACCAGGTCGCTCCATCGGAATCGTAGACCAATCCCTTTTCTTTTAGTCTTGAAACTACGGAGTCAATATCACCACCATCGTATAAGCTATGTTCATTAAAATGATTATCCATGTGGATTTTCATTCTATCCAAAGTATCACTGATATCTTCGAAAATGGCTGCTTCTGCTTTTTCTTTGAACGGAGTCCAGTCAGCATCAATCAGCCCCTCCCCTTTGTCATCAGCCAGTTCTTTGGCGATATCCCGGATATACTCACCTTCATAGCCGCCTTCAGGGAATTCTGATTCTTTTCCTAACTCCTCGAGGTAACGAGCTTGCACACTTTGACCAAGCACACGCATTTGGCGGCCTGCGTTATTGAAGTAATATTCCCGGTCAACTTCTGCTCCTGTCCATTCCATGAGTCGTGCGACGGTATCACCTAATACAGCATTTCTTCCATGACCAACGGTTAAAGGTCCGGTTGGATTAGCACTTACGAACTCAATCTGAATCTTCTTTTCTTTTTGGGAATCTGTTTTCCCATAATCTGATCCCAAATCAATAATCGAAGCGAGTTCATCATAGAGATAATCTTCAGCAAACCTGAAGTTGATAAATCCGGGTCCTGCTATTTCAACGGAAGAGATTTTGGCGTCATCGTAAGTCAATCCATCGATGATCTGTTGAGCAATTGCCCTCGGATTATTCCGTAAGGGTTTAGCAAGCATCATCGCGATATTAGTGGAGGCATCTCCATGACTTTCCACTTTCGGAGCTTCCAGATGTATTTCAGGAGTTTCTTCTAAATCAAATTGCGCCAGCGAGGCCTTTATAATCTCTTCGAGGTATTTGTTCATTCGTAGTTCTGTTTCGGATTCGGTTAAAGATAAGGGAAATCAGAATTAGGAATCAGAGGTTTTCAATAAACAATATTCAACAAGGAATAAACAAAGCTCATCGATTTTTATTCATGTTTGATTGAGCAGTCGAAATACTTTTGAAAATTATAGCAATAAGCTGATCACATTCGGAGATAGCTTGATCTAATGAGGGGTCATTTAGTAAAGGATGTTTCTTAATCAGAGTTAGACAAATAAATGTCTCCTTAAGCTCTTTTTGCCCAATTTTTAGTTTGTGAATAAAATCTTTTCGGGATTCTGCAGCCTGAGCTTCACCATATTGAAACGAAGGCGACGTACCTGATCTGATTAACTGTTTTGCAAAATGCTGTCCTGTATATGTTTTAGGAAGCAAATCGACAATCTTCATTACTATTAAAGAAAAATTGATGAGCCTGTCCTGTAAATCAAAAGATTTAGATTTGGTCATTGAAAATTCCTTGTTGAATATTGTTTATTGGAATAATCTTTCCGCGCGTAGAGAAACAAACTCATAGCCCGCAATAATGATATGATCGTCTATGGGGATACCAAGTAGTTTTCCTGATTCAGCAATTCTTTTGGTCAGATTGATATCAGCGGTGGAGGCTTCTGTTCTTCCGGAAGGATGGTTGTGGACCAAAATAATGGAATTCGCCTGATTGATGATGGCTTGGCGGAGGACTTCAGCAGGTTCAACAATAGTAGCATTACTTCCTCCGGAACTGATTTGTTGAAAACCGGTCATTACTTTTTTATTGTTTAGGAAGGCAACCATGAAGACTTCTTTACTGAGGTGACGCATTTTTGGACCAAAGAAAGCGGCGGCATTTTCAGGACTAGTTATCTGGATTTCTTCACCCAATCCTGCAACCTGAATACGGCGGGCAAGCTCAAAAGCCGCTTCAAGTGTTATAGCTTTTACTTTGGCGATGCCCGGGATAACCCGAAGCTCACTCCAGTCTCTTTTGATGAGGGAATGGAGTCCACCAAAATGATCCAGTAAAGCCTTAGAAGTTTCCAGCACATTCAGTTTTTTGGTTCCGGTGCGAAGAAGAATGGCAAGAAGTTCGGAATCAGAAAGGGAGTCGGCACCATATTTCATCAGCTTTTCCCGGGGTTGGTCATCCGGACGCATGTCCTTTACAGAACGGTTTCGGAAATCATCAGCAGAGAAAGTTTCTTCGGGAGAGTATATCGTTATATTCATCGGATTGTACACATGTTTTTTACATGTTAGACCGAGTTAAAAGGAATTCCTTACAAAAAAACTTAGCCGTTATTGCGAGCATCGCGAAGCAATCTCCGGATCATAAGTCTTATTTCTGAGATTGCTTCATCGGAAAACTTAGATTTAATAATAAAAACGTAGGCTCCTCGCAAAGTTCTTAATCTTCATTAAATTCCAAAATATCGCCAGGCTGGCAATCGAGTACTTCGCAAATTGCTTCGAGCGTGGAAAATCGAATGGCTTTGGCTTTTCCGGTTTTGAGGATGGAGAGATTACTCATGGTCACTCCTACTTTTTCTGAAAGTTCGGTGAGGCTCATTTTTCGTTTAGCCAGCATAACATCAAGATTAACGATTATGGCCATTCTTACACGGTTAACTTTTGTTCTTCATGAATTCGGGCTCCTTCTTTGAAAACAAACCCTAACAACACAATCGCTAACCCAAAAATGATAGACCCATCACCCCCTGAAAATCCAGGAGTAAATTCCAATTGTTCTCCAAATGGGGATTTTGATAAATAATGAACAAAAAGAAAACTCTGTATAAATTGTATTAATGAGAGAGACATTATTGAAACACCCATAATAAATAATCGGGTAGGGTTTTTGAGGTGATAAGGTTCGTCTTTAGTTACGGTTTTCAGAATCCGGTTTAAAGAAAAGAAAAAAATAAATAGCGCTATAAAACGAACGAATCTTGCTACAAGGATAATCAGCGAGCCTGTTTTATAGAATTCATTATCTGATACAAGAAAAAGATTTGAATACATCGTTTTTCCAAAAGAAAGGGATGTTCCATCGGGTAAGTTTGTACTTCTTTTAAGTCCTAAGCTTTCTACGGAAATTCCAACTTGCGGATCCATCCCTTGTATAGAAGCAATGCTATTACTACCGTAAAAAGTTGGTAATGAAGTACTGATGACTTGAGTAATAATACCAACTATCATAAACCAGCTTATATAATACAGAAAATGAGCTAATGACCAATCGTTCTTGAGTTTCATAGCAACAGGATTAGGTAGAAGTTGCTTTAAATAAAATAAAGGTAAACTTGAAAAGCAATAATTATTTATTGATAAACAATAAATAATTACCGAATAAAGAAATTATCGAAACACTTTGAACTCGTAAATCTGAATTCTCAATTCGTCAATTCTCAGTCTTCTCCTGCTTCCATCAATGGTTCGTTAAAAGCACGGATACTGGAGTTTGGGAGTCCGTCTGGGAAATTAGTTTTCACCATATCAATGGTTTCAATGACGATTTGGAGGTGGAGTTCTTTTGAGTTTTGGTAAAAGGTTTGTGCGGCTTCAGAAAGCTTGGGTTTCCCGTGAAGAGGTTTATCGCTTACACAAAGCAACGTTGCGTGAGGCACCCGATATCTAAACCCGTTAGTCGCTACGGTAGAGGACTCCATATCAATAGCTAAACTCCGGCTTTGATGAATCTGATGCACCGTTTGCTTAGCTGAAAACTCCCAGTTTCGATTGGCGGTAGTAAAAACTGTTCCAATTCGATGTTTCAGTTCGTACTTATCTAACACTCCCTTTAGATAGAGATTCAGCAGATAGTTCGGAATGACAGGATTTCCAATCGGGAAGAGTTCGTCCAGTACTTTATCGTCTCTGAAGTATCCATTAGCGAGCACAAAATCTCCTATTTCCTGGTGATTTCGAAGTCCACCACAATGACCAACCATAATCATGGCATCAGGTCGTAGCACAGCCACATGATCGGTGATAGTTTTAGCATTTGACGGTCCAACACCGATGTTTATTAGTGTGATTCCTTTATTATCCGGAAGTTTATGGTGATAAGCCGGCATTTGCACACCATCACGAATTGGTTGTTCGCAATCAGGATATTTTTCCAGAAAAACCTCCACATGCATGGCATAGTTAGTAAACAGAATATAGCGCTGGAAATCACATGGATCTGTTCCTGTGTAATGGGATAGTCTGTTCAGGGAGATATCAACCCGTTCAGGAGAAAACAAGAACATCTTTTTCTTGGTGAAATCCCATTCTTCCTCATCGGTATGATCCATTAGTTTAGGATCGTTAAGAGGGATAACCGGCCGGGAGGGTTTAATTTCAATATCTGCCTTTTTTGAAATCAGACGTTTAATTTCTCTGCGTAAATACCAGCGGAATGCTTTAGGCTGAGCCATCTCCCCTTTGATATTAGGATTATGATCTGAGTACTCACGATGAACAATCATCTTTGGATACATCCCTTTGGTATAAATTTCTTCCATCAGGTCGCAGGCTTTTTCCGTAGCTTTAGCGAGTTCTTCGGGAGAAGTGAAATCAGAGTGAACTAAATGCATTGAATCAGACATGGGCAAAAAATCTTTTAACTATACCATCGAACCGTGGGTTACCACCGATGAACGGGTGGAATATACGACGAATATCTTCAAGGTTTTAAAACGGGATATGAAGATTGAGTCAGAAGGTCATTCAGCAACTTTTTCTGTTCTGAAAGCTCCGGACTGGATCAATGTAATTGCACTGACTCCTGAAAATGAAATTGTACTTGTAGAGCAATACAGATACGGAATTGAAAAACCAACGTTGGAACTTCCGGGAGGAGTGTGCGATCCGGGTGAAACTCCTGAAGAATCTTCAAACAGAGAGCTTTTGGAAGAAACAGGATATACTGGGGATGAATGTATCGACCTTGGAAATGTAAGCTCAAACCCAGCCATGCAAACTAACTACACACACACCTTTCTGATCCGTAATTGTAAAAAAATTACTGAACAGCAACTGGATGGCAACGAGCGCATTCATGTGCATGTAATGCCTTTGGTTGAATTCCTTGATATGGTTGGGAGAGGAGAAATCAAACACTCTTTGGTGGTAGCAGCTGTAGCTAAATTTTTATTGAGTGAGTATTCTTAAGGGACAAAGTTGGCTAAATTGTCAAGCTGAATTTGACTCAGTACCTGCAATAAGGGACTTCTTTTTTCTTTTCCAGAATTTTAGTGGAGTCCAGTCAATTTCTGGTACTAATCGCTGAGGAATTTCTCCCCGTTCTTTCCTCAACTCAATTTCCTTTTCCACTTCCTGAATACGCTCGGGATATTTATATGGGTTGATATGATTTAACATATCATATAACTCTATATAATGGTATTGAGAATAATCTTTCATATTCTTGAATTGGTTAGTTTCAAAGCTTCAATCAATTAACTATGAAAGAACATAATTATCAAGCTACGATTGAATGGACGGGAAACCTGGGACAAGGTACTTCCGGGTATAAGAGCTATGAACGGAGTCACTCGGTTAAAATAAATGGCAAAGAAGAAATAGAAGCTTCCTCTGATCCCTCCTTCAGAGGAGATCCTTCTAAACATAATCCGGAAGAACTGTTTTTGGCTTCCCTATCCTCCTGTCACATGCTTTGGTTTTTGCATTTATGCTCGGTTGAGGGAGTTGTAGTAGTGGATTACCGGGATCATGCAACCGGAATTATGCTGGAAGAAAAGGATGGAAGAGGTCGGTTTAAAGAGGTTATGCTAAATCCTGAAGTAAAGGTTACTGAGGAACGAATGGCCACTAAACTCGATTCCATTCATCACAAAGCAAACAAGATGTGCTTTATTGCGAACTCCTGTAATTTTCCAGTGAGGCATAACTCTAGCTTTAAAGTAGCATTTGAATGACATTTAAAGAGAAAAGACTATGATTAAGACCGGCACAAAAATGAATACCAATTTCACCTTTAAAGTGGTGAAAGATGGAGAAGAAAAAGAAGTGACATTCTCAGAATTATTGGATAAGCCAACCATCGTTTCAGTGTATATGAAAAACAATACCTCGAGCTGCGACCGACAAACAGTAGATCTGGCAGAGCACTCCGATTGGTTTGAAAAGGAAGGATATAATGTATTAGCGATCAGTAAAGATGGTTGCCGTTCTCATCAGAACTACGCAAAAAAACAGGGCATTAATTATATGCTTGCTTCTGACCCTGATTATAAGTTCTCTGAGGCGACCGATTCGATCGTAGAAAAAAAGATGTACGGTAAGACTTTTACAGGTCCTTCACGATCTGCCTTTGTTATTGATACAGATGGTACTATTTTGGGCGTTATCGAAAAAATTGATACCAAAGCACACGCCGAAGAGTTGAAAGCTCTGGTGAATGAATTGAATTAATACTGTTTTTACATGAAAAGTCTCGTAATTGTAGAGTCCCCTACTAAAACCAAAACGATCAGCAAATACCTGCCAAAAGGGTATGATGTTGATTCGTCAATGGGGCACATCCGTGACCTTCCGGCTTCGGCCAAGATGATTCCGGCCAAATACAAAAAGGAAAGTTGGGCGACCTTAGGTATCAATCCCGATGACCGATATTTCGCCATCTATGTGACTCCACCCGATAAAAAGAAGATTGTAAAGAGACTTAAAGCCAAGCTTAAAGATGTAGATGAACTCATTCTGGCGACGGATGAGGATCGTGAAGGAGAAGCTATTTCGTGGCACTTGCTGGAAGTTCTAAAACCGAAAGTTCCGGTAAAACGAATGGTGTTCCGTGAGATCACTAAAGAAGCTGTTCAGAATGCATTAGAGAATACCCGAGACATCGACATGAATCTGGTATTTGCGCAGGAAACCCGTCGAATTCTGGATCGACTGGCTGGATATACCGTTTCCCCATTATTGTGGAAAAAGATATCACCGGGCCTTTCAGCAGGACGTGTGCAGTCTGTTGCGGTTGAGTTTTTGGTAGAGCGTGAGCGTGAGCGGATGAAATTCAGAAGCGGGACGTATTATGATTTACAAGCTGCTCTTCAGAAGTCTGGTGAGAACGATGAATTCAAAGCGGATCTTACACACCTGAATGAAAAGCGTATTGCCAGCGGAAAAGATTTTGATGAGAATACCGGTAAGTTAAAAAAGCCGGATTCTGTTGTATTGCTGGATGAGGAAAAAGCAAGTGCACTGGTGGATGATCTTAAAGCCGCAGATTGGTCGGTAACTAAGGTTGAAGTCAATACTCAGAAAAGAAATCCTTCTCCACCATTTATTACTTCTACGCTTCAACAGGAAGCAAATCGTAAGCTTGGGATGTCAGCTCGTGATACGATGAGTGTGGCACAAAAGCTTTATGAGAAAGGTTTCATCACCTATATGAGAACAGATTCAACCCGACTTTCCGGTCAGGCCATTGATGCGGCTCGTGACGGAATTGTGGAAATGTATGGCGAGGATTATTTATTTGAGCGTGTTCGGAATTACACCAAGAAAGGGAAGTCAGCGCAGGAAGCACATGAGGCGATTCGTCCTTCCGGTTCGAAATTCATTCAGCCCGAAAAGTCCGGCCTGAAAGATCGTGAATACAAGTTGTACGACCTGATCTGGAAACGAACTATAGCTACCCAAATGGCTGAGGCGGAACTTGAGTTTACCGGAGTAACCATCACAGCCAAAAATAATGGAACGTCGGCTGATTTCAGAGCCAGCGGTAAGAAGATTTTATTCCCGGGATTTTTCCGTGCTTATGTAGAAGGTAGCGATGATCCTGAAGCAGCGCTCGAAAATCAGGAAAATTTCCTGCCAGCATTGAATGAAGGTGATAGCACCGATCTTCAGGATTTGAATTTCAACTCACACGAAACCAAACCCCCGGCGCGATATACGGAAGCAACCTTAGTAAAAGAGTTGGAAAAAAGTGGTGTAGGGCGACCAAGTACTTATGCTGCTGTTATTTCCACTATCCAATCCCGTAATTATTGCAGAACAGAAGGAAAGGCATTGGTGCCTACCTTTACAGCTTTTGCAGTAACTGCATTATTGGAAGAACACTTCCCGGATTTAGTGGACAGTGACTTCACCTCAGCATTAGAAGATAAACTGGATGGTGTTGCAAATGGAACCGAAGATCCGGTTAAATACCTGGACGATTATTACAAAGGTGAAAATGGACTTCGTGCGAAAGTAGATCGCCAGGAGGACAAGATTGATCCCCAAAAAGCGAAATTATTAGATCTTCCATTAGATGGACTGGAAGGAATTCAGGTTGCTGTAGGTCGTTTTGGTCCATATGCGAAAATGAAGAAAGGAGAGGAAGAAGTTTCTACCTCGTTGCCACAGGATATGGATCCAAGTGATGTAACCGCAGAAAAGCTGGAAGAACTCATCAAACTTTCAGAAGAGGAGGACAAACCAATAGGAGTTCATCCTGAAGAGGGTTTGCCAATTTTCTTACTGACCGGTCGATACGGACCTTATGTACAGCTTGGTGAAGCAACGGAAGAAAATAAAAAGCCTAAACGTGCTTCTTTGTTAAAAGGAATGACCCCGGAGGATGTGGACCTTGATCTGGCAGTTAAGCTTCTTACACTCCCAAGAACACTCGGAGAACACCCTGAAGATGGTAAAGTGGTTAAAGCCGGAGTGGGTCGGTACGGACCTTATGTTGTACATGACGGCAAATTCAAATCCATTCCGAAAGACGGAAATGTGTTAGAGATTGAGTTGGATGAAGCTGTGAGTTTACTGAAACAGAAAGCTAAGTCCAGAAAAAGTTCGGAGCTGAAAGATTTAGGCAAGCATCCTGATACCGATCTTCCGATTAAAGTGATGGATGGACGGTATGGACCATACATCAAGCATGGAAAAAAGAATATTGGTCTGCCAAAAGATACCGACCCGGCGAAGTTCAATTTAGGTGACGCTATTAATTTGATTGCAGAGAAAGGTTAGTAGTTGACAGCTCGCCCTTTGGGAAGTATTTTGTTAAGGACGATTGAAGAACGACCAAAGACGATGGTATTCATTTCGTCATTGCGAGGAGTTTTGTTTTTCGAACAGGATTGAATTTAATTCGACGAAGCAATCTCCCTAAAAACGCCCAAAAACCACGATGCAAAAGCGAAGCAACTTTCATTTTAAGTATCCTCCAAATATCCACACACTGGATTTGGCTACTATGGTTAGCATGTACCGAAGTCGCGGTGAGCCACGTAAAGCAGGTCCGGGTGAATATATTTCCTGTTCTATTTCTCAGGAATTGATGAAAGAAGGTAAATGGTGGTTTGGATTATTCTATTCTCAGGAAGTATGGGATGAGCTGCTTACTAAAGGAAGTGAAGGATTTCCACTTACCAATATTGAATTAAATGTACTGGGTCAGGTCTATTTAAGTGAAGAAGAAGCGCCACACAGGGAGTTTGTAGAAAAGAATGCCGGAGTGGTGGATAAACTTGCCTACCTGATAGTAAACGATCTTAGAACGTTCGGTTTTCTTTCTGAAGATGATAGTGGATTCGTTCGAATCACCCCAAGAGGAGAAAAGGCATTACATGGCATAGCCCGTCGTATCTACGAAAAACGATTCTTACCCGAAATGCTGAGCGATGCTCCTGTCCCCGAAGAACCACGCATAGAAGAAGCTCAGAAAAAAGACAAAGAGCAAACGAGCTTGTTTTAGGGAAAACCAGTATGCCTCGAAGAAGAAATAATTCCTTCTTTAAACTCCAACGGAGTTAAACATCATTAGCCCCGCGATTCATTGCGGGGGAAAAGAGAACGAAGCCAACCAAAGAGTTGCCATCACCTCATTCTAATCCAGAATAATAAATCTCCCCTTGAGGGGAGTACGCCGAAGGCGGGAGGGGTGTTGTTATGGCAAGTAACTCAATCCAAAAAAATCAGCGATCTAAAACTCCCTCACCGCTTTTGCTACCTGTTCAGGTACACGCACATCGAATGGACTTGGAATAATTTTATCTGGGGAAAGATCTTCCACACAATCGGCAATGGCTTCGGCTACTTTAATAAACATTTCTGTAGTCAGGTTGCTGATTCGTGCGTCAAGTGCTCCACGGAATAATCCGGGGAAAGCCAATACATTATTGATCTGATTTGGAAAGTCTGAGCGGCCGGTAGCGATGATATGTGCTCCGGCAGCTTTAGCTTCATTCGGCATGATTTCCGGAGTTGGATTAGCCATTGCGAAAATAATCGGGTCTTTTGCCATGGATCGAACCATATCTTTCGAGAGTACTCCCGGTGCAGATACACCGATAAAAACATCAGCTTTTTTCACAGCATCTTCCAAAGATCCTTTACGACCACTGAAATTCGTCAGCTTAGCCATTTCCTTTTTTTCGTCATTCAGGTTATCCCGCTCTTCATAAATAATACCTTTACTATCACACATCATGACTTCTTTAACACCCGCGGCGAATAAGAGTTTAACGATGGCTACACCGGCTGCTCCGGCGCCATTAATCACTACGGTTAAATCTTCCAGTTCACGATTTGTTAGTCTGCAAGAGTTAATCATGCCTGCTAAGGTCACGATCGCTGTGCCATGCTGGTCATCATGAAAAACCGGAATAGGAAGTTCTTCCTTAAGTCTTTGTTCAATTTCGAAACAACGTGGGGCTGAAATATCTTCCAGATTGATTCCCCAAAATGTAGGTGCGATCGCTTTTACCGCAGTAATAATTTCTTCCGTATCCTGAGTCGAAAGCACAATGGGAATAGCATCCACATTTGCGAATTTTTTAAAGAGAACGGCTTTGCCCTCCATTACAGGAAGCGCTGCTTCAGGCCCAATATTTCCTAAGCCAAGAACAGCTGATCCATCGCTAATAACAGCAACTAGATTACCTTTAGCTGTATAATCATAAGCTCGTTCAGCATCTTCTGCAATCTCTTTGCATGGTTCTGCAACCCCGGGGGTATAGGCAATGCTGAGATCATCTTTTGTTTCCAAAGGAAGCTTAGATTCAACTGAGATTTTACCCTGAGCCTTTTTGTGAGCTTCTATAGATAAGGCGGCGTAGTCTTTTTTTGGCATAGTAGTTAGGCTATAAAAATAAAGCCGAAGTGTTCGCTCCGGCTTTTTAAATTAATTCAGAATTTATTCTTCCTCGGGTTCAAACATATTGTCTGCAGGATTCACATCCGCTAAACGTTCGCTTGGGTCAATCATAATACTTTTGATATTGAATTTTGAGGTTGGAATATCAAATGTGAAAGAAGGTTCAACCCAAGGCCAATCTTCAAGGGTATTTCTCTTCATGTCGTTCTCTGCCGGCTTTTCACCACGCATCACCCGCAATGGGATATAGAACATTTCTGATGTTCCGTCATCATATTCAACAACCACATCTAATGGCATTGGCATCAATCCATTTCTTGTGATTTCAACAGAAGTATTGGTTTCATCTCCGGTAACTGAGCTGATACCATAGTCTACCGTTTTGGTAGTTTGAACAAAATACTCGTAGTACCAATCCAGAATCATGCCTGACTCTTTCTCCATCACCCGAATAAAATCAAGATCGGTTGGGTGCTTCAGTTTCCAGGTTTCATGATAAGTCAGCATTCCTTTTCTGAAGGCTTCATCACCAATGATATATCTCAACTGGTTTAGGAAAACAGAACCTTTTGAATAGGAGGCTCTTCCATAAGCAGTATTCGTATTGTAGTGATCAGAGTGAGTTGTAAGAGGTTCTTCAAGTCCCGAACGAACAATACCAAAATATCCACGGTAAGATCCGGAGTGTGGATTTCCTTCCCGATCAAATAAATGAGCCATAGTTTCTGAAGAGGCAAAGCTGGTAAATCCTTCATCCATCCATGGATACAAAGCTTCGTTTGTTGCTAACACATTTTGATACCAACTGTGATATAGCTCATGAACCGTTACACCAACCAGACTTCCAAATGACCGTCCACCGGTAATCAAAGTTCCCATAGGATATTCCATTCCACCATCACCACCTTGAATGGTTGAGAATTGAGGGTAGGGATATTCGCCGAAGTTTTTGTTAGCGTATTCAAATGCTTTCACAGTCATTTCAGGTAGGTTTTCCCAGTTTTCTTTGTACTGTGCATTTTCTTCTTCAGTTGCTTCTACATCAACAACTGGTTGTTGATAGAAAAAGTGAAGTTTTGGTCCGTTTGGAACCTGAGCAGTTGTATGAACAAAGTCAGGATCAGCTCCCCAAAAGAAATCAATTACATTCTCAGCCACAAAGTGATAGGTAATTTTATCGCTATCATAGGAAACTTCAATTCCTTCATCTTCATAACCATGACCAATTTCATTTGGGTTCTGAAGGATTCCGGTTCCACCAACCACATAATCATTGTCGATTGTAATTTTCACATCAAAATCACCAAAGATACCGTGAAATTCTCTTCCTATATATGGGTTAGGATGCCATCCTCTTTCGTCGTACTGAGCAAGTTTTGGATACCATTGGCTCATGGAAAACTCAACACCTTCTGCATTTGCCCAACCTGACCTGCGAATTTGTTTTGGTACCTGGCTTTCAAATTCCATTTCAAAAGTAGTAGAAGCTCCGGAGGCAATTGGCATATTAAGTTCAACCACGAGGATAGTTCCGTCTACTTCAAACTCAACGGCTTTACCATCCTGAGTAAGGGATAGAATATTGTAATAGCCGATTTCATCTTCAGATAGTTTTGAAATTCGATCACCTACACGGCTGTCGGGATCAGCGATAGTTCTGGAACGAACATCCATCATACTACCCGGCTGGAAAGCATTGAAATAAAGGTGATAATATACACGATCCAGTACATCCGGAGAATTGTTCGTGTACTCCAGAATCTGAGATCCTTTGAGTTGATGATTTTTAGTATCCACATCAATCATCATGGTATAATCTGCCTCCTGCTGCCAATATCCACTTATTTGGGCGTGGGAAAGAGTGAAGGCAAAAAGTGAAAGAGTTAAACAAATGAGTTTTCTCATACTTCGAAAAATTTTTACCACAGAGAACGCGAAGGTTCGCAGAGGTTTGTTAACGTTTATTTGTGAAGGTAAATAAATGCATAGCCCTTCGGTGTTAAAGTTTATTTTTTAAAAAGCACTTCTACTGGTGAAGGCCCGGCTTAAAGTAGCTTCGTCAATAAACTCGAGTTCAGTTCCCATTGGGATTCCGTAGGCAATCCGGGTCACTTTTACTTCGTACGGCAATAGTAACTTGTTGATGTAGTAAGATGTTGCCTCACCTTCAGCGTCAGGATTAAGAGCTAAAATTACTTCTGTAATTTGCTCATCCCCGCCAACCCGTTTCAGCAGATTCTGAATACGCAGTTGATCAGGTCCTATGTTATCCATGGGTGAAATCACCCCGCCAAGTACATGGTATCTTCCTCGAAACTCATTGGTTTTTTCGATGATATATACATCGTTGAATTCCTCAACCACACACACCTGACCATTTTCTCGTTTCTGATTGTCACAAATCTTGCAGGGATCAGAATCGCTGACATTCCCGCAGACCGAGCAACGAGTCACTTTATTCTTCAAGTCAACTATGGCGTTTGCGAGCTTAAGTGCGTACTCATCATTTTGTTTCAGTAGATGAATCGCAATTCGCTGAGCGGATTTTCTTCCTGTACCCGGTAGCTTTGAAAGCTGTTCAATTGCCCGCTCTAAATATTCTGAAGTTATCTGCATTTGAAATGTTTAGTGTTAAGTTTTAAATGTTAAATAAAGTCCTTCATTTAACATTTAGCACTGAACATTTATAATTATTAGAGTCCAAATTTAGAGAGATCCATACCTGGGATTCCGCCGCCGGGCATCATGCCTTTGTATGCTTCCTGCATTTTTGCTTTAGCTTCTTCATCTGCTTTTTCCAGTGCTTTGTTCACACCGGCTACTACTAAATCTTCAAGGATTTCTTTGTCCTCAGGATCAATCACATCCTTATCCAGTTTTACAGATAAAACCTGTCGAAGGCCGTTTGCCTTCACTTTTACCATTCCACCACCGGCTTCTGCTTCAACTTCAATCTTGCCAAGGTTAGCCTGGGTTTCCTGCACTTTAGATTGCATTTCCTGAATTTTGCCGAACATGTCGGCCATGTTAAAATCTGCCATAATAATTAAGTCCTTTTAGTATTCAAGTTCAGCTCCGAACCGCTCCACCAAATCGCGGATAATTGGATCTTTTTGCTGAATTTCTTTAAAACGTTCGTAAGGATTTTTTGCCGTTGAGGCAGTTCCTTCCTTTTTTTTAACTTCAGTTCTAAAACGTAACATAGTGCCGATATGTTCCTTTAGACGGAGAGATAAATCATGAGCCTGTTCGTCCAGCATTTGCTTAGCGAATGCATTATCACATTCGAGTATAAGTTCAGTTCCTTTTAGCTTCGAGGGCTGAACACGCTGTACCTGAAGTTCCAAAACCTTGGGGACATTATTTTCGAGAGAAGCGATAAATTCATCCCAAACTGCCCGAACATCTTCTACCAGAAGTTTCTTTGCAGGAGCTTCTTCTTTCGTTTCAACCGGAACCGGAACCGGTGCCGGTTTGGGAGCGCCATTTCCATTTGGGAAATGAAGCACTTTTGCCTTTTGGGTAACTTCAGTCACAAGCGCTGGTTGACCTAAATCATATTCATCATGGACAGGTGCCGGCTCTGGTACTACTTCTTCCACAGGCTCTGAATTCAGAACTTCTTTTGATTCTGAAGTATTATCCTCATCTAACACATCCCTCCCCGAATTCTCGGGGCTCTCAAGAGGGGACTTTGGACCAGTTTCTACAGTTTGGGGCGGATGGCCATCCGCCCGTACTGGTTCAGAAGTTTTAAACTCATCGAGTTGCTGCTCTTTCCCTTCGTTCCTCTGTGCCTGTTCTTCATCTTTCTTTGTCCCTCTGTCCCTTTGTGCCTTTCTTACTTCCCCTCCCCCTAAATTCCTAAAGTTTTTTTTTAAGTCCTCTAACTCAGAAAGAAGCTTTGCAAGGTTCTCGGTTCGCTCCATATGAATGAGCTTGAGAAGGGTAATTTCAAACTGGATGCGAGGCTGATGTGCATCTTTAAGTTTGATCTGAGCTTCACTTACAATATGAAGCATGCGCATCAGGTCATCGCGGGAAAAATCAGAAGCGGTGCTTTTGTATTTGGCCCTGGTTTCTTCAGAAGCCTCAACCAGGTACATCTGCTCGCTGTGATGGGCGATATATAAATTCCGCAGGTGTTCGGTCAGCCCAATCAAAAATTCCTGGATATCATAACCTTCCTGGAGCAACGTATTGATGAGTTCCAGCCCTTTATCGGCATCGTGTGCTTTTACACAATTCATAAACTCGAAAAGTCGGTCGGTGCCAACCACATTCAATGCCTGAAGCAATTCATTATGTGTGATGGTATCCCCGCAAAACGCAATCGCCTGATCCATGAGTCCAAGCGCATCCCGTAGCGCACCATCGGCTTTCTTTGCAATTACATGTAATGACTCATCATCAATGGAAATGTTTTCATCCAGAGAGATCTTCCTTAGCCGATGCACAATTTCCTCCACCGCAATCCGCTTAAAATCAAAGCGCTGAACACGGGATAAAATGGTTGGAAGAACCTTATGAGGCTCAGTCGTTGCAAATATAAAAATGACGTGCTCCGGCGGTTCCTCGAGTGTCTTCAACAAAGCATTGAATGCGGCTTTAGAAAGCATATGCACCTCATCCACAATAATCACTTTATAGAGACTATTCTGCGGAGGGATGCGAACGATTTCGCGAAGATGGTGAACGTCTTCCACTTTGTTGTTGGAAGCGGCATCCATTTCGGTAATGCTCATTGTCTGGTTGAGTGCTTCCCCATCTACATCGGCATCAATATTGTTGATGACACGGGCAAGCACACGGGCCATGGTCGTTTTTCCAACTCCGCGCGGACCGCAAAACATATAGGCGTGAGACAATCGGTTTTGTTTGATTGCATTCAACAACGTGTTGCTCACGTGGTCCTGAGAAACGATATCCTCAAAACTATTGGGTCGGTATTTTCGGGTAAGTGCGCGGTATGTATCTGACATGCTTTTGCGTCGCTTTTGCTAACGCATGGAATGTACAAAATGATGAGCTTGAATAGTAATCTTCAAGTCAGATCTTTTCTTTTTTTCGGAAAGCCATAAAACAATAGTCACGTAAAATATTTCAGCGTTTCATTCTAAACCCTTTACATTTTTCTAATCCTGATAATCAATGTAACAATAGATTATACTATTTCTGATTAATCAACTATATGAATTAATAGCACTTTAATTTTAGAGTTTTATATTATCATCATGAAGTTTTTGGTGATGCTTTTCATTGGCTGGATAGTTCATGCTGGTACGTTTGGGTATGCACAGCAAACGATCCAATACGCAGTGGTTTCTGAGGATTCCAACTTTCCTGATGAATCAGAGTTTTCTCCTCTATCAGGATCGACGATTAATTTAGGACAACAAGAGGAAGCCATTTGGGTGCGGGTAGATTTTGCCAATAGTAATGTTGCTCATGTGGTACGATTCGAATATCCCAGTCTTACTGATGGTGAGTTTTTTCTGGAGCGCGGTGAATCTTCTGACGCGTTAGGAATGCCTTCACTTCCGCAAGAACGCTTTCTCACTTTCCGAATCCCGAAATACACGCAAAGGGCCTGGTTCAGGATCATCCCCGAAAAAGACGCCTTTCTCCCGGTTCGGATTTATGCAGAATCTGAGTTTCAACAGCATGAACGTCAACAACAACTCATCAATGGTTTTTATTACGGATTTGCCACCATGGTAATTTTAGGTAATCTCTTGATGTTCGTTACTTTCGGTGGCCGTACATTTTTGTTCTACAGTTTATTTCAGCTAAGCATAACAGTTAGCATAATATATACGGACGGTTATCTTAATCTCACTTCAGTAACAGACTGGTGGAAACAATATGCAGAAGTTCTGTTACACCTCTCAGCGGGTTGGTGTTGCCTGTTTTTTATCTCCCATTTTCTAACACTAAAAGAACATTTATTTACACTTTATAAAATTAGTGTTGGGTTGATGATAGCATGTACGGCTTCATTTGGGGTATTCTTATTTTCAAATAATGGATATGCATTTATTGCATCAGAGGCGTTTATTTTATGTACATACACGGTGTATTTGTGTGCTGCGATTATGTTATACAAAAAGCAGGTGTATGCTAAATTTGTATTGCTGGCATATGGAGTATTAGTTCCCTTTACTTATTTATTTTTTTTAAGTCCGCAACTAGGTTGGCAGGGTCTTGAGATTAATGGATTGCTTATTAAAGCAGGAGGCATTGTAGAAATGCTCATTCTCACGTTTGCAGTGATCTACCGGATGAGAACCATTCAGGAAGAGAACGAGCAAATGCGACAGGATTTATTATCCTATTCAGAGTCGTCGCCTCAGCCTAATCAAAGTGAAACTGAACCTGTTTTATTAACCCTCCGCGAACAGGAAGTATTGGATTATTTACAGGGAGGGCTGACCAACAAAGAAATTGCCGGGGCATTAAATGTGTCGGTGAATACGGTTAAATATCATATAAAAAACATTTACAATAAGCTGGATATCGGTTCCCGAAAAGAAGCGGCGAATTTCCTGGTTTGAGCAATTCATGGATTATTCTTAATTGAATCATTGATCATTGACCTGCTCCTACCCAAAAACTACCCGTTTTAGATTTTCTGTATTCGCTGTATTTAATTATTCTTAAGCAGTTATTCATTAACATTCTGATTTCATGAAGAAATATGGTATCACTCTGATTTTGGTCTTGATAACTCTGGCCTTCTTAACTGTTTCTGTTTTTGCCCAACCCGGACTCCCCTCTTCACCTTCCCAGGCTCCAATTGATGGCGGACTTGGTCTCCTTGCCGCAGCCGGAGGTGCTTACGCCCTGAAAAAACTGAGGGAGAAAAAAGATGAAGATTGAGCAATATTCAGGGAGCAAGTGGTGGGTATTCACCTCCTTATTTTTCATTTTAAATCTTTCACTGTTAATTCCCGAAGGGCATGCACAAGTCACGCCAACCGCCCAAACGTTAAGTACGACGACACCTCTGCTATCCTGCTCAGAAACAGGTTCGGTGACCTTAAGTGATTCTCAGGGAGGGATTCTCTATACCATTCAGGATGGTGGAACTGTTTGGAGCGGTCCTACAGGTGGCACGGGAACGGCTCTTCCGTTAACCATCAATTCTCATTCTTCCAGTAGAACACTTGCGGGCTATGCAAACTTGACGTCTGTTCGTTTTGATGGCACTGACGACTACATCGAAACAAACGGGCCGGTTATTCCCAGTTCTGGAGATTTTACGGTTAGTGTTTGGGCACGTGAAGATGTGAGTGTGAATGATTTGAAAGAAATGCTTTCACAGGGAACTGCGGGCAATGCCTTTTATATGGGCTATAACGGAGAATTCGATAATTATCGCTTAGGTGATACTTGGGCCGGAACCACCTTTCCCTATCACAATGATTCAAATTGGCACCATTACGCCATAGTAAAAACTGCAACCAATACGTATTTCTATTTGGATGGAGTACTTCGCGAAAGTCTGGGTTCAGCGATTGCGAATCCTTCAGGTACAAATTTTAGAATTGGCCGCCAGTATGGAGGTTTTGGAGAATATTGGGATGGAAACATCTCTCATGTATTAGTTGCCAATACTGCTTTTTCCCAAGCCGAAGTGCAAAATGCGATGAATCTGGAGTACACAGGGAATGAGTCAAATGTGGTGGCGTACTATAAACTGGATGAAAACACTGGCACTTCTGCAAGTGGAACGAAAGCAGGATCTGTTACTGGTACGCTCTACAACGGACCTGCTTGGGAGCGCACCACAACTAAAATCACCAATGATGTAGTAATCTCTACTGATCCAGAAGCCACCGCCGCGTACAACTGGTACCAAAGTACCGGGGATAATTTAGCATGCTATGCCTACACCTATGGAAAAGGAACGGAAGCCGACCCTATGGAACTGGAGAACATCGAGGAAGTCCAGCTGATCGATTCTTATCCAAGATTGCATTATCAATTAACCAATAATATAAACGCCGCCGAAACCCGAAGCTGGAACAGCGGGTCTGGATTTGACCCCATTGTTAATTTTAGCGGAAGCCTGGATGGAAATGGCTACATCATTGATTCTTTATACATAAACCGAACGGAACGACTCGGGCTATTTGATAGAATTGATTCTGTAGTTACTATTCAGCGATTGGGGCTTAGTAATATAGAAATTATTGGTGAACTTGGTCTTGCCGGGATCGTCTACTTTTTAGAAAATCCTGGTGCGAGGTTGTCCAATGTATTTGTTACAGGTACGATTACCGGAACATCTTTGATGGGTGGGTTAGTGGATAACTTTAGAAATGGAACCATTGAAAATTCTTATGCTTCAGTAACGATGATCAGGCGCGATTCTTCATTTTCTGATCCAGTCTTACAAATTGGTGGGCTGGTAGCACGAACTTTATCTGGAACCGTAACCAATAGTTTTTGGGATGGAACTAAACAAGCTTATTCCCCGGCAGGATTTTCCAGAACAAGCGACGAGCTAAAAATTCCAACTACTTTTGCAAATGCTGGCTGGGATTTAGAAAACATCTGGAAAGTTCGTTCCAATATGAATGAAGGATATCCAAGCTTTCATCCTGAGGGTGTCTTTGTCAATTCTGCCCCAACTGTGGGTTCCGCTACTATTTTGGGAGACACGCTAGCTCTGTCAACTTTGCAATTATCCTATACATTTAGCGATGCAGATTATGACATTGACTTAAGTACCTTTCAATGGTTTCGATCAGATGATGTTTCGGGTACAAATAAACAAGCTATACCAGGAGCTACCGCACAAACTTATGTGACGGTAGCTGATGATTTTGGTAAATACATCAATGTGGAAGTAACGGCTAAGGACCAGTATTCAACGGGGAATACGATAACCACAGCCTTGCTGGGCCCCTTTGATATTCCATTTAGTGGTGGGGATGGAAGTCCGAATAATCCCTTTCAAATCAGAACCGCTCACGAGCTTCAAAATATGGAGCGCAAACTTGATGCCCACTATATATTAAGTAGTAATGTGGATGCTTCTGAGACGCAGACCTGGAACGGTGGACAAGGATTTGATCCCATTGGCACACTTGACGATCCGTTTGTCGGAACCTTGATCAGTCCGGGTAATATTATCGATTCGCTATTTATCAATCGGGCCGAAGATTATGTTGGACTATTCGGGGTGATGGGAAATGTGGTTAACGTAAAGATTGAGCAGGTTGGACTCACTAATGTGGACATCACCGGAAGAAATGTGGTAGGTGGACTTGCAGGCTCTACCAGTGAGATTATTACCAACACCTTTGTTACTGGTTCAGTTACCGCTACTGCAGATACGGTAGGTGGGCTGGTAGGTATTCATAATTCTGGAGAGACTATTTCTTACAGTTATTCGAATGCGTTAGTTAGCGGAAGTGGTTCAACAGGTGGATTAATAGGGGTAAACAATGGGACCGTAACAGGAAGTTTTTGGGATACCGAGACCAGCGGGCAGGGGACATCTGCTGGAGGAACGGGAAAAACCACCAATGAGATGAAGCAAACCTCAACGTTTAATACCGCCGGATGGGATTACAGTACTCTCTGGTTTCAACGAGCGACCCGGAATGACGGGTATCCTCTTTTTATCAATCAGGGTGCAGATCCTGGGACAGCTCCTTCGGTAAGTAATGTTCAGATACAAGGAGCTGTTAAGGTGGGAGAAGAGGTTTCAGTAAACTATCTTTTTACAGACGCAGAAGGTGACGCGGACCTTAGCACCTTTCAGTGGTATATCGCGGATGATTCATTAGGCACAAATAAACAAGCTCTATCCGGAGCTAGCGATAGGCTGCTTTTTATTGATACCGCAGAAAGTTTTTTAGGTTTTTCAGTTACTCCCATCGACTTTCAGGAAACCGGTGAAGTCGTTTTTAGTCCTTTTGTATTTATTGAACAAATCTTTGACAGAGGTAACGGTTCACCTGAGAATCCCTTCCAAATTAGCAATGTATTGCAATTGCAAGATATACAGAAGGTTCCATATAGAAATTATATACTGGTAGATAATATTGATGCTTCTGAAACCAGTACATGGAATAGCGGAGAAGGATTTACACCGATAGAATTCTCCGGTACGTTAAACGGTAATGGATTTATCATTCGTTCTTTATATGTAAACCGCCCAACTTTGGATCGTCAAGGATTATTTGGAAACCTTAATGGGGGGACGGTCATAAATTTAGGGCTTGAAGACGTATACATTCATGGAAGAAACGTTATAGGTTCAATTGCCGGATATAATAATGGATATATAAGTGACAGCTATGCAACAGGTACCGTTATTGGAAGCGAAAAAGTGGGAGGCCTGGTAGGTCAAAATCCTGATTTTGGCTTTATTGTTAGAAGTTATACAACAGCAAACGTAAATGGGCAATTTTCTATTGGAGGATTTGCAGGTGAGAATGGTGGAACTATAAGGCATAGCTTTTCCAGAGGTGACGTTACGGGAGAAAGTAGTGTTGGAGGATTTGCAGGATTTGTTCAAGACGAAATATCATACAGTTACTCTACCGGATTAGTGACCGGAAACTCAAACACAGGGGGGTTTGCAGGTTTATTGTTCGGTGAGGAAATAAGCAATAGTTTTTGGGATGCTTCAACGAGTGGTACGACAATTGGTGTTGGGGTTTCAGTAGGCGTGTCATTTGGTTACCAGGCTGATTTGAACAGAGGGTATGCACACTGGGATTTTAGCACAGTCTGGGCCATTGATCCGAATGTAAATGATGGATATCCCTTCCTTCAGGAGCAGAAAAGCAATACGCATGTAATTTCAGGGAATGAAGGCTGGCGCATGATGGCCAGTCCGGTTTCAGGGGCTTCTTTTTCCACCCTGCTGGATGGATTATGGACGCAGGGTTTCACCGGAGCCTCTACTACTTCCGGCTCCCCTAATATTTATTTCTGGGATGAACCCACTCAAAGCTTTATCGCTCCAACCTCAGCGGGACAAGTCCCCGCTCCCGGTCAGGGTTTTATCATGTACATGTTTGCTGATGATGATTACGATGGCAGCCCCGAAGGTTTTCCTAAATCCTTGAGTAATTCAGGGACCCAGCATTCTGGTCAACTAGCGCCCACGCTTTCGTTCACCAACACCGATTCCATGGAAGCGGACGGGTGGAATCTGGTGGGGAATCCCTACGGGACCACCATCAACTGGAACGCCCCGAATGGGTGGAGTAAAGACAATCTCGATCAAACAATTTACGTGTGGAGCGACTCAGCCAGTGGTGGAGCCGGTGCCTACAAATCCTGGAATGGAAGCACAGGAACACTCGGCTCAGGAAAGATCGCACCTTGGCAGGGATTCTGGGTAAAAGCGAATGCGGCAGACCCAAGTATTACAGTTACTGACTCGGTTCGAAACATTGGAGGTGTATTCCTTAAGAAAGCTCCTACCCCGGAACTGCGATTAACGATTAACGAATCAACGAACCGCTTACGATCAACGGCCATCGTGATGTTCTCAAAGCAGGCTCACGTCAAAAAAGACCCCTTCGACGCCTACAAACTCGCCTCCCTGAATGGAGAATCACTCAGCCTTGGAACATCCATCAATAATGAACTGGTTATGGACATCCAGGCGCTGCCGCTTGAACTTCAAGAGACGGAACTGGATCTCGATATCCGTACGGGCGGATCACCAAGTGAGAGCTATACGCTGAGCTGGAATCCAATGGCTATCCCTGAAGGCTGGCAACTGACCCTGATCGATAGGGAAACGGGAGAAGAATATGCAGTGAATGAAGAGGGAAGACTAGAATTTGAGTTAAAAAGAAAATCAACATCCGCTCCAACGCAGAGCATTGGAGCGAGCGTAAAGACGAAAGAAGCGTCCCCTCTTGAGAGGGGATTGAGGGGTGTGTCCAGTAAAGCATCGCAAGAGCGTACTACCACAGAAGCCCGGCCCCAACGGGAAGCGTTGGCTACTGAGAAGAGTCAGACTCAAAAACTATTGTTGCCAAACTCCCCAATACGAGTTCTTCAAAAAAGTAAAGCTGCTCCGGCTAGGTTCGTGCTTCGAATCATTACGGGCTCACAGGTAAGCATCGAGCCCGGCAGCGAGCTTCCAGCGGAGTTTGGGCTGGATCAGAATTATCCTAATCCGTTTAATCCTTCTACCGTCATAAACTACCAGTTACCTGTGGACAGCAAAGTCAGGCTGGAAGTTTTCGACATGCTGGGCAGAAAAGTCTCGACGTTGGTGGACGGCGAGATCCATGCGGGATATCACGAAGTAAACTTCGATGCCAGGAACCTGGCTTCGGGCATGTACCTCTATCGCCTGCAAACCAACCGACAGATATTTACTCAGAAAATGATGCTGATCAAGTAGGAGTAACAGCTTTTAACTCTTCGTTCTTGAACACGGATCAGGACTATAGTATCCTTCAGAAAAAGAAACGGCTCTGATGGTTACTAAACACATTTTGATAAGCGGACGGGTTCAGGGAGTAGGGTTCAGATACTTCACAAAAAAGAACGCCGTGAGTAAAGAGATAAAAGGATGGGTTCGAAATTTAAAGGACGGTAGAGTTGAGGCAGTATTTCATGGAAACAGAGAAAACGTTCACGAGATGATTGAAAGAATATCAGAGGGACCATTACATAGTAAAGTGATCAATGTGGAGATTGAAGATTTGGATGGAGTAGAGTTCGAGAATTTTGAAGTGCAGTACTAACGTGTAGCTAGAGGAAATCAATTACAAAACTTCAGAGCGTTCGCCGAGTAGTTTTAGAGCTTCTCTCTTATAAGTCCGGCCAATTGGTATAGTCATATCACGAAGCTCAATTTCGTTATTGCTCCAGCTTTCAATCTTCTTTAGATTGATGATGAATGAACGATGTACCCTCAAAAACTGATCGCCGGGAAGATGTTCTTCCATATACGTTATAGTCTGATAAGTACGTACTTCCTTGTTTTCTGTATTGATGAGGATGTAATCCCGTTTGCTTTCAATAAACAGGATTTCTTCCAGGCAAACTTTCACATTCTTTTTGTCGGATGGCACAAATACATAATGATATTCTTCATTCGAATCGGTATAAACAGGAGTTCTTTTCTGAGGAGATACCGAATCAAATACTTTATTCACCGCCTTCAAAAAACGTTCGAAAGAAATGGGCTTTAGCAGATAATCAATTACATCAAGTTCAAATCCATCAAGAGCATACTCCCGATAAGCAGTGGTAAAAATTACTTTAGGAGGATTTTTGAGTGTACGGAGAAACTCAATCCCGGTCAGTTTAGGCATCTGGATATCAAGAAAAAGAACATCAACCGTATTATCTCTAAGTTCCTGAAACGCTTTTATGGCATTTTGAAAAGTTGCCTTTACTTCCAGTCCGTCAATCTTAGATATATGAGATTCGATCACTTCGATAGCGAGCGGCTCGTCGTCTATGATATAACAGCTCAGACTCATTCTTTATCGTGGTTTATCAGTTGATCGAGTTCAATTTCCAGAGAAACCGAATAGCTTTTGCCATCATCTTCAATACTTAGGTTGTAATGATCTTCATATAACAACTCCAGTCGACGGTTTACATTCTTCAATCCAATCCCTTGTTGATATTCAAACTCCTTCTGATCATCTCCTTTACCGTTGCTGTTTTTTACGGAAAGAGAAAGGTTTTGATCCTGCACCACAACATTAATATCCACCCAAACCGCATCAAGTGTATCACTGGTGCCATGTTTAAAGGCATTCTCAACAAAAGGAAGCAGCAACATGGGAGGAATTTGCCCTTGTGATACATCTCCATAAGTTTCATAAGAAACAGTGAGTCGGTCATCATATCGGATTTTTTCCAAAGCGATTAAATTTTCAATCAGTTTTAATTCTTTATTGAGTGAAACGGTTTTGGAATTGCATTCATACAGCATGAAGCTAAGCAGCTCCGAAAGCTTAAGCACAACTTCAGGGGATGATTCTGATTTCTTTAAGGTAAGTGCATACAAGTTATTAAGCGTATTGAACAGGAAATGAGGATGAACCTGACCCTTTAAAAAATTGAGTTCTGCCCGTAGCTTTTCTTGTCGGAGTTCCTGAGAACGGCTTTCTTCGCTGTAAAAATATTTGGTGATTTTGATAAACGAAGCCAGTGCTACCACAGGATATATACCCAGAATATTTTTCAGACTTTTTGCCACACTCAATGCGCCACCCGACATCCATTCATAACTGTAAATGGGATAAAAAACGTAGTAATCAAGAAAGCGCTGAGTAAAAGCAGCTACAAGTATTGCCAGTATTGTTAACAAAGTTGCAGTTACATACTTCTTTTGGAGGAAATACCGAGGTATGATAAAGTAAAGGGTGAAATAAGTGGCGATCATTTTTAGAGGTAAATAGGCCATTACCCAGAAAAACTCAGCACCATACTTACCCTCAAAATAACCATAAATACTTGTATAGAGTGTTATATAACATATCCAGAATATGATATGCCATAGGACACGTTTTGGAGTAGACTGATATTTCTCAAAAAAGGAAAGCATTTATCGCTCGAGCGGGCCCTCCCAGATAACCTGACCAATCATCCATTTGTCCCCTTCTTTGGAGAGCAGCAGATAATCAACGCCCCACCATGCAGTTATTTTTACGGCGGCAATATGGTTCATCATGTCCAGAATCTCGACTTCTTTAGGAGCATCATCACCCTGCTGATTGCCTTGTTCAAGTACACGACGAGCATAATCTTTAGCTGCATCATAGCTCATGTAGATCTCGTCCCCATACTCGCCGGTATTCCGATCTTTCCAGTATCCATATTTTAACAAGTCAGGCTTAAGGCTTTCTTTCAGCTTAAGGGTGTCCCCTTCATAAAACCCTTCTGTATAGTTTAAAGCAGCTCGTTCTACAAGACTTTCATCATTGCTCTGAGCATTAGCCGAGCTTAAAAAAAGTACGGCGCATAAAAATGTAAATATCGTTTTCATAAGTGGTTTTTTTGATTTGTCCCCGAATCAGATAACCAACAAGTATGTAAAATAATCATCTTGCAGAAAGAATGTGGGGGTTAGAGGTTGCAATCTGCATACTACTGGTTAAACACGGCAAAGGTTACTTAAAAATTTACAAATGCTACAACTAGGACTGTAAATGCTTTTCGGAGATAAATTCACGGTGTATGTCGATGCCCTCAAATATTTAAAAAGAAAGTTTATATCTGTGGGCGTCAGTAAAATTAACCAGACTCCATGAAGAAACTATTATCCTTTTTAACTCTTTCACTCTTAGCCGGAGCTTTAACAGCTCAGGAACAATCAATTATCGAAGAGTTTGTTCTGGAATCAAGAAAGTCTGATCTAAGAATATCCATCGACGGAATGCTGGATGAAGAGGCATGGACAACCGCCGTTCTTACTTCCGACTTTCTGAACAAATGGCCAAAAGATACCGGCTTTGCCGAGGCTCAGACTCAGGCTTGGGTGACTTACGATGATGAGTTTATCTATATAGGAGCAATTAATTATCAGAAAAAAGAAGATTTGGTTATCAAATCACTGAAAAGAGATAACAGCTCATATCACTGGGATAGTGATGGATTTACCGTGGTGCTTGATCCCTACAATCAAAAAACGAACGGGTTTATTTTTGGGGTAAATGCTGCCGGCGCAAGAGTTGATGGTGTGGTGAGCATTGAAAATTCCAGAACCCGGCCCGATTTCAACTGGGATAATGCCTGGAACAGCTCTGTGAAAGTATATGATGACTATTGGGTGGCAGAACTTGCCATACCGTTCAAGTCTATTAATTATGATCCGGAAAGTGATGAGTGGGGAATTAATTTTGTACGGAATGATATGAAGCGTAATGAGTTCTCAACCTGGAGTCATGTTCCTCAGGGTTTTCCCGGAATTGATTTAGGTTATTTGGGGACATTAAAAATGGAAGCCCCGCCGGAAAAAAGAAAGCAGCGAATAGCCCTTCAACCGTATGTATTGGCTTCTGCCGACCGTGATTTTGAAGAAAGCTCAAGATATGGAGGAGATTTGGATATTGGGCTGGACGCGAAAATTCCTATCGGTTCAAAACTCAAAATGGACCTTACACTGAATCCTGATTTCTCTACCGTGGATGTTGATCAACAGGTAACCAACCTCTCCAGATTTAGTATCTTTTTCCCTGAAAAAAGAGCTTTTTTTCTGGAGAACAGCGATTTATTTTCCAGTTTTGGAACCTGGGGAGTGAAGCCGTTTTTCTCTCGTCAGATTGGGATCAGTGATGGTGAGTTAGTACCGATTTTATTCGGCGCAAGAATGACCGGTAATGTTACGGAAGATTTGAGAGTAGGAGCACTCAATGTGCAAACAAGTAGTATCGATGGTTTAGGGGCAAATAATTATACGGTTGGAGCTGTACAGCAAAGCGTATTTGGGAGAAGCAGTATTAAGGCCTTGGTAACGAATCGCTCCTCTTTTGATGGTACTAACAACAGCACTGAAGATTTTAACCGAACACTTGGGGCTGAGTTTCACTATTCCTCTGAAAATGGACGTCTTACCGGAAATGCCAGGTACCATTGGTCACAAACCGAGGAAAGGCTGGATGATGCATCGTTTATAGGGGCTACTCTTCAGTATAATAGCGGAAACTTCTTTTCGGGGATTACTGCCGATCGTGTGGGTGATAATTTTATAAATGACCTTGGATTTTCCAGACGTTCATTTCAATATGATGCAGAAAGAGACAGCCTGATTCGGGTCGGTTTTAACTATTTGAACCCATGGATCGGATATACCTTTCGGCCGGAATCAGACTGGATAAATAGCCATGAAATCAGTGCGTGGACCGTTATGAGTTGGGAAACTGATGGTCAGGTGATAGATCGGTTTTCAAGTTTGAATTACTTTCTAAATACCTTAAATCATGGGTCACTAAGTCTTTCATTCGAAAACTCAAATGTGCGACTTCTCTTTCCTACTGATTTAATTGGTGGGGATGAATTTCTTCCTGCAAAAACCTACATCTATAATACAACTTCATTTAGCTACAACACGGATCAACGGGGGATAGTAAGCGGCGGCTTGCAAACATCTTACGGTGGATTTTATGATGGGACACGTCTCGAGTTTGGCGGAAATGTGAACATGAGAACCCAACCGTGGGGGAATTTTGGAGTGCGGTACATAGGAAACCGGGTAGAACTACCGGGTAATTACGGCGAAGCAACACTTCATTTGATTGGTCCTCAAACTGAAATCAGTTTTTCAAACAGTCTTAACTGGACCACCTTCCTGCAATACAATACCCAATCCGATAATTTTAACATCAACAGCAGATTACAGTGGAGATTTGCTCCGATGAGCGACATCTATTTGGTATATAATGATAATTACGGAACTGAAAACTTCGGGGTAAAAAACCGGGGAATGGTGTTCAAAATGAACTACTGGTTTAACTGATATGAAAGAGAGTTTACCGATAGAGATCTTAACGGAATTAATTTATAATCTGATTTCTTTGATTTTGACTGTGCCTTTTTAATTGTTACAACTATTAAGGGGGTCAGATATAAGTTTGGTAAAATATTTTTAAAGAGTTAGTAGTTAGCCAAATTGTTTGTTTTTTTCTTTCAAAAAGAAGTGGCAATGGCAAAATTCGATACTAATCTCTCTTTTCTTACCAAACATAAAGATCTTGGCTTATTGATTCTCCGCGTAGGAGTAGGCCTGTCTTTTTTATTCCTACATGGTTGGGGCAAAATTACAGGAGGTCCCGATCGCTGGATTGGACTTGGTAAAAACATGCCCGGCTTTGGAATCGATGCCATTTATATGTTCTGGGGATTTCTGGCTTCACTTGCAGAAACACTAGGCGCATTTTTATTTGCTTTGGGATATAAATACCGACTCATGGCGGCACTACTTTTCATCACCATGCTGGTTGCAACCATTACCCATCTGGAACGAGGTGATGGATTCAGAGGTGCAGCTCATGCTATGAAAATGATGTTCACGTTCTTTGGTTTGATGATGCTCACCCCGGGTAAGTACAGCCTGGATTCAATGCTGAAGAAATAACCTGATCGGGGTAGTCCTTTTTTTGTCACCCTGAGCGCCACGCTAGTAAATATTTCAATATTTGAACCCTTCGCTAATGGTTTTTTCCTGTAATTCAGTACGGGGAGCTCAGGGTGACAGCTGGCGATAGAGTTTTAGAGAGGATTACTCCCTCACAATCTTCTCGCCCTCACCAATCAGGATAAAATTCTCATCCCCAACAGCTTTATTAAAGTCATTGACGGGGTCATCATGTCCGTCATCGGCAAGAGGGAAAGTGCCATAATGCATCCCGATACTGAACTCTGACTTCACATCTTTATGAATCTGAACGGCCTGCGCGGGATCAACATGAACAGGCCCCATAAACCATCTTGGAATATATGCCCCGACAGGAATAAGGGATGTTTTGATAGGCGCATATCGTTCTCCGATTTCACTAAAAAAAGTATTGTAACCCGTATCTCCGGCAAAGTAAATGTTCCCATTCGGGGATTTAATCACGAAGCCGGCCCAAAGGGTTTTGTCACGGTCAAACATCCCGCGACTCGAAAAATGCTGAGCCTCAACAGCGGCGATATCCACTGAATCAGAAGCTGTGGTTTCCTCCCACCAATCCAGGGAAATCGTTTTAGAAAGTCCTTGTTTATTCAGATACAAATCAACCCCAAGTGGAGTGATAAAAGTTGGATCATGAATTTCCTGAATCCTTTTGAGGGTAGTGATATCCAGATGGTCGTAGTGGTTGTGACTCAGGAGCACAAAATCAATTTCCGGTAAGTCTTCAAAACGAATTCCCGGTGGACGCATACGTTTTGGTCCGGCAAAACTAAAGGGGGAAACCCGCTTGCTGTACACCGGATCGGTAATGATGTTCAGTCCATCCGTCTGAATCAAAAAGGTAGAATGATTGACATACGTAATCACCTGAGTGGAATCGGTAATTCGGTCAGCTGGCTTTTCTCCGTAGGTGATATCGTCTTCAGAAAGTTCTGTCCACTCTCCGGTCTTTCGGTTGGTGACCCATTTCAGAAGATCAGCAAATCCTTTTTCTTCATATCCCTCACCATTTATAAATTTGGATCCATCAAAGTGATCGGTTGTCTTTCCTTTATAACCCGGGGCGGATGTCCATGAACCAATGCCCAATACAATAAGAATAAATACCCCGAGGATAATAAGTACAGTCATAGAAACTCTTTTGGTGATAGCATTCATATTGCTCTTGAACTTAAATTAAAAGTTGAGCATTCAATATGATTGCCAAATCTAAGTAATAATGGTACATTTTGTAGGTTATCCTACAAAAAATATGTTGCTATGAGTGTAATGAGTATTCGAATCCCTGAAGAAAAAAGAAAGCAGCTTAAAGCTATAGCTTCTCTGGAAGGCAAATCTATGAGTAATATCGTAAGCGATTTGATTGACGAATATGTAGTTGAAGCAACCGAACGTCTTAAGGAAAAAGCAGAACTTTTAGAAATTATGAAGGCAAGCGAAGGAGCTTTTTCAGAGTGGGATAATGATGAAGATGAGGTCTATAATGACTTATAAAAAATGGGATATCGTACTAATTCCATTTCCATATACCGATCTGTCTTCTTCAAAAAAAAGACCTGCCGTTATAATTTCTCCTGAAAACTATAATAAAGAACTGGATGTAATGCTTCTTTTTCTTACAAGTAATTTGAATGCAGAGCCAAAAGAGGGAGATGTTATATTAAATAAATGGCGTAATGCAGGATTGCCAAAACCTTCTATGACCAGAATGAAAGTGATGACCCTCGACAAAGATTTCATTCTGAAAAAAATTGGTGCAATTCAGGAAGTTGATGCGATGAAAATAAATGAGAGCTTAAAAGATTTTTTGGCTCTTAATTGACATCAGAAGTTCTGTGAAGTTTCTTTGTTTACGTATCCAAATGATACCGTAGCGCCATTTGAATACAGATTTTGAGTTCCTTTTCCGGAATAGCTTCTTCAACGGGAATCATAATCGCACGATTTCCCTCAAACTCCAGCTCATCCGAAAACATGCTTCGATAGGTTTCTACCAAAGAGGTATTACAATTCACATAGATTCCGATCTGGTCAGGATTCCGCTCTTTCCAGTCCATGCGAATGGTAGTCCCGCTTTTAGGTTTTGAAGTCAGATAGGCAGGCTCGCTCCATTTAAGCGTTTCGGTAATTTGACCAACACCTTCGGTCTGTTCAGCTACCTGATAAATCAGGCTTCGAAGAGCGTTCATTTTTGGTTTGATGTGATTCGGATAGGAATCGAATTTTTCTTTTACGGAAGGCTCCATAGCCGTTTTATTGATTCAGGGTTTGTAACGCTAGCTAATATAAGCGTTGGCACTGACAACCCTATGTCAATGGTGCCGGAAGATTTGAAAATTGGCAGTGCTAAACTCGATTCAGTATCCGCTTGAAATGCTTGTTAGGTAATCGTTAATGAGGTTTTTGAGGTAAAGATTGACGAATATGCCAGATTGTAAGCATATCAATTCGGTTAGATTTAAGCTCATACACCAATCGATAATTCCCATGAATTAATTCCTTTATTTCTGCTCGGTTAAATTCAGGAACCATTCTTCCACTTTCTGGTTGAGTGATTAATTGCTCGCTATGTGTGAAAACACCCTCAGCCCATTTTATGGCAGTAGGAATATCATCTAATGCAATGTAATCTGTACACTCTTCAACTCGGGTTAGAAAACGATCTGTAAAAATTACTTCCATTTAGAAAGATGTTTTTCAATTCGCTCTTTCGCTTGTTGCATAGTAAAAGTATTGCCCTGCTCTACTTGTTGTTTTGCCTCAAGTAGATCTTCTAACATTTCCATTTTCTTGGAAATGCGTTCATACTCAGAAACATCCATCAAAACAGCAGCACTTTTCCCATGTTGGGTTAAAACAATCGGCTGTTTTTCTTTTTTTAAGCGTTTTACGAAATCAGCTGATTTCTTACGAAACTCGGAAAGTGGTTCAATATCGTTAGAGATAGAAATATTCATATAAGTACATATAAAGTTTTTTAAAACACTTTTAATGTACCGAAACAAATTATAGGAACCAATTCATGATTAGGTTGCCTAACGACCCAAACCGGGTTCGAGTCCGCTTGAAACGCTTGTTATAGGGCATTTCTTTTTCGCATATATTGGAAAAATATACCGATAGAAGCAATGAACGCGAATAACCAAATAGCCCAATTATTGAAGAAAGAAGCTGTTCGGATCGGGTCTGGAAATTGGTTGTCAAGTAATTCACGATCATCAAAATCCAAACCTTCGGTTTTATCCCATTCTTTTGCCCAATCACTTAGATAATATGTGTTTATGGTTCTCGAGCACAACCATGTAAAATGATTTCTAGTACCCTTCCAACTTAAATCTCCACTTTCTGCGAATACAAGATATTCTCCATAAAATGTGAAGGGAAACTCACAACTATTAAAAGATTGTTTAACTCGAATTTTACTCTTCTTTGACCCCTTCCATTTTTTTGATACTTCTAATGTTACTACCCAATATTGACGCCTTTCAGCTGGTAGGAAACTAGGCTCATTTGATGGAAACAGATCTCTTTCTAATTCGATTTTGATGACTTTTCCGATAAATATTTCTGAGGCACGTTCAACAGCTTCTTCATATGGAATTGCAGAACAAGAACAGGCATACACTTTTGAACCTAAAACAGCGAGCAGAAAAAATGTGCTAATTAAGATTCTCATACTTGGTTAAGCCCTATAACGACCCGGCGTTTAAGCGGCGAGCCTGGTTTTATTTATTAAAGTTTCGAACCCTAAACGAGTCCGCTTAAAACGCTTGTTATGCCACAATTTAAATGATAGTTGCAAATATTACAGAAAAGTAAATGCTTTTACCAAGCATGGCTCCATAAAAGAGTTTTCCCCAATTAAAAGAGAGCCAACGTTTCCAATTTAATAATGGAGAAATTGAAATAAGTAATCCAGTCAACCAAAAGATAATATTTTTGTGTCGCTGAAATCTTTTGTTTAGGTCTGTTAGATAAACTTCATTCCAAAGCCCAAAAAAAGGAGTTAGTTCGACTTTGATCCTTTGACCAACAGTAGTTGAGTTATAGATTTTGTCTGTAATTAGTATGTCAGTCAGATTCTCATTCGAATTAACTGTTAAATAATGAAATGTCTTATACGTTTTGCCAACTCTTTTACCTTCCGTAAACAATTCTGAAACCTGTCCTGATAAAACTTTTGGCTGACTGTACAAATCAAAAATAACTAAGAGAACTAATATTGATGTAACTATTGAAAGTATTCCATCAGCGATGACAAAAGGATTTATTTTTGCTTTCTTTTTATTCAAAAGCGGTAATGTTTTTGTGGTATAACATAATATTAGTGAAAGTAGGATTTATAAGGATAAGTTTCATAAAATCCTATAAGTAGCCCTCACGTTCTGAAAATAGGGAATTCAGGATTTTATTGAACGAAAATCAAAAACAGTAACAGTCGATAAAATCCAAATTATTTCTTCATCAACGCCTCAATTTCGCTGATTTCTTTCGGGACATTCGTCAGGTTTTCGTATCCGTCTTCGGTTACGGCAATGTTATCTTCAATACGAATTCCGCCAAAACCGAGCAGTGATTTCACTTTCTCAACATTCAGGAATTTGGCTTTTTCAGGATCTTCCATCGCCGGCTCGAGAACGGCTGGTACAAAATAAATACCCGGTTCAATAGTAATCACCATTCCGGGGAGTAACTCTCTTCGGGCACGCAGGAATTTAATGCCGGGTCGGTCAATGCGGTCAACACCTTTTGGGTAACCGCCTACATCATGCGTATCTAATCCGAGGAAGTGACCAAGTCCGTGCGGGAAGAACAGTGCAAAAATATTCTGCTCCATAATATCATCAATCTCGCCTTGTATAATGCCGAGCTTTTTAAGTCCGCCCATCATAATCCGGGCAGCCATCAGGTGAAGGTCTTCCATCTTAACGCCCGGACGAATGGATTCAATCACTTCAGTGTGCGCGTTCAGTACCGACTGATAAATCCCGGCCTGAATCTCTGTGAATTTCCCGTTTGCAGGAAAAGTTCGGGTATAATCGGCGGCATAGCCATTGCACTCAAATCCGGCATCCATCAGAAATAAATCGCCGTCTTTAATCGGACTGTTATTCTCTACATAATGCAAAATGGAGGCATTTACTCCGGAAGCAAAAATCCCATTATAGGCATCCTGAAGCAATCCGTTCTCCATCTGGATTTTGTTAAAAATCGCTTTGATCTCAAACTCATTCATTCCCGGTTTGATCGACTTCATCACTTCCAGATAAGCCAAATCATTCACCCGGCACGCTTCCCGCATTTGGTCCAGTTCCCAATCCGTTTTAATAACACGACAGAAAGTAAGGGCGTCTACCAGTGAATCTGTTTCTACCGTAAATCCACGATCTAAATCTTCAATAAACTCCGCTTGCTCATCGGTTAAGCAATACACTGTTTCAGGTTTGATGGTATTGAGCACATGCAGAATATCATTCTGGAAGTGAAGGTGATCGGGCTTGTACTGCTCCTGATATTGTTCTTTCGTTTTCACATAACCATGCCAAACCGCGTATTGAGCATCCCGCTTTGGAACAAATAAATGATATTCTTCTTTCTTGAGATCCAGAATCAGAGAACAATCCGCTTCATTAGCTCCGGTTAAATACCAGAAATTGGATTCCTGTCGGAATGGAAACTCATAGTCCGTTTTGTAACGGTACATGGTTTCTGCGCCCTGGATAAAAACAACGCCACTCTGGTTGTCATCAAATAAAGAAAAAAGCTTTTCGCGGTGTAGGTGGTGCATAGCAATGTGCAATTAAAAATGAATAAATCTCGACCTCTCCCTTGTTCCCTCTCCTTCTCAAGGAGAGGGAGACTCTTCGATTAAGGTCGGTGTATAATACAGAAGTTCTCCCCCTTTTTGAAGGGGGAGACAGAGGGGGTAAAAAGAATGAGGCTACCCTCTCTTCATCTTCTCGCCATTTCCTATAAAAACTCCCAGAAATCCTTCTTTGAAAGTGATGGTAGGATTATCGCCGGTAATTTCATTTGAGCTTCCATCCTGTCCGCCCATTTCGAGTACGCTGTTTGTCAGCGGATAGAGAACGTCTGTGGAGGTGAATTCTTCAACGGGATTCCGAACCGGGAAAAAGGAAATGATGGTTCCGATGGGTAGGTCAGGTTTGTAGGGTGATTGGACCAGGAAGGTATCGCCGTAATCATCGCGGAATATGATATCTGTAAATTTTGGCCAGAATTGCTGAAGCACCGACATATTTTTCATCAGGTGATCAATTCGCTTGCCCAACGCTCCCAAAACAACAGCATGTGTTGCGCCTTGCTTAAGAGCATAACTCAAAGCTTTTTCCAAATCGTTGGTTTCCTGATCCTTATCCTCCAGAATGTTGATGCCTTCATGATTGGTGTACACAAAGCTATCCATGTCGCCAATTACGATATCAGGAGTAAAGCCATAGCCAATGATCGCGTGTCCGCCGCTGTCGGCACCGATCACCAAATCGGCGGTTTCAATTTCTTTTTCCAGTAGGTCTTTCTTTGGAGGTGTTCCTCCGGCAACAATCAGTGCGTTCATAGTTAATAAGATAGTGATATATGCTGAAAGCATTGGAAGTTAATAGCCCCGTGATTTATCACGGGGTTACAATTTGAAGTTTCCATTCACCCAAGACTAAAATATTGGAAATGATGAGGATGAAGTCGCAGGGTGCAAGCAAAACTTAAAATTAAACCGATAGCAACCTTCGGATAATTAGTAAATAAATAAAAGGATATTGACTCAGGTTTTATGTCTTTTCTTCTATATGCCCTGCCTTGAAAGGCAGGGCTATTTAAATATGAACATCAGGTTCGCTCATAATTTCAGAAAAGAAATGGAATTGCTTCTCGATAAGGCTATTTTTGAGGAAAGGAGATTTATGTTTTCAGAGTTTATTTCAAAAATTACTACACACGATAAAGTCGCAGTTTTCTCACATATCCGACCGGATGGCGATTGCCTGGGTTCTCAGATTGCGTTGTGTTTATGGCTTCAAAAAAACGGAGTGGATGCAACGGCATTTAATGAAGATGATCCCGGAGATAACCTGCGATGGTTACTGGATTTTTTCCCGGTAGTAAAGCCAGATGATGCCGACTTATCAGCGTTTGATGCTTTTTTGGTGGTAGATGGAAATGCGCTTCATCGTTTTGGTGAAGTTGCTGAAGGAATTGCAGATTTGGGAAAGCCGATCTACATGATCGACCACCATCCCCAGCCGGATGATATTTATGAAGAGTCGGTTTCAAGAGTTGATTACTCGTCAACCTGCGAGTTGGTTTATGAGTTATATAAAGAGCATGACCTGGATCAAATTGATGAAAAATCTGCCAAGGCGCTGTATACGGGTATTGTAACCGATACCGGTTCTTTCCAGTTTGATAGTGTTACCCCGAACACACTAAATGCTGCCTCAACTCTGTTAGAGAGAGGGAGTTTTAAACCCAATGAAGTGGTTGAACGGATTTATTCAACCAAAACGATTGGCCAACTTCACCTGTTAAGCAAAGCTCTGGAAACGATCACCTTGTATGCGAACCAACAAATTGCAATCATTTGCGTTACCAAAGCCATGTTTGAAGAAACAGGCACGAGCAAGGAGGATACCGAGGGATTTGTAAGTTATCCGCTCAGCATCTCAGGAGTAAAAGCATGTGCTTTGTTTCGGGAAGATGGAGATCGTATTAAATTAAGTCTTCGTTCAAGAAGTGATGTTGATGTGAACGTGTGGGCTCGGCAGTTGGGTGGCGGTGGTCACAAAAAAGCAGCAGCAGGCTGGCATGACGGACCTCTTGAACAAGCAATAGAAGATGTAATTAAGCTGGGAGAAGAACAGCTTTAGAAATAAAATATTTACTGTATGAAGCTAACCGCTACAATACTTTTATCTTTTTTACTGACTACAACCTACTGCACAAAGCCCGGACCTAAGGTGAGTGAAGCCATCTCTACGTCAGTGAGTTCGGTACCGGCAGCATCTGAAACAACTGAAGTTGAAGCGCCGGGAAAACAGCCTGATCCTACAGAATCAATTAATATAAGTCGGACGAATGCCATTACGAATGCAGTGGAGAAAGCGAGTCCTGCAATTGTAAGCATTACCGTGACCGAACTTCAGACAGGGTATACGCGAAGCGCTGACCCCTTCTTTTCTTTTTTCTTTTCCAGACCGGTGCAACGCGAAGTTCAAAGTATGGGCTCAGGATTTATTATCAGCGAAGATGGTTTGGTGGTAACCAATGAGCATGTTGCCAGCGAAAGTGCAAAAACCATTAAAGTATCTCTGGCAAATGGAGAAGTTCATGATGCGGAATTATTGGGATCTGATGAACTTGCGGATCTGGCACTTCTTAAAATTAAAGGCGATAAAAACGATTTCCCACATATCAAATTTGCAGATTCTGAGAAAGTGATGGTAGGTGAATGGGCGATTGCGATGGGAAATCCATTTGGGCTGTTTTCAGATGGCCAGCCTTCGGTAACGGTCGGAGTAGTTAGTGCTACAAAGCGGGATTTCCGTCCTGATCCCGAAGAGCCAAGACTTTATATGGATATGATTCAAACCGACGCTGCCATTAATCGCGGAAACTCTGGTGGACCTCTTGTTAATAGTGATGGAGAAGTGATTGGAGTTAATACTTTCATATTTACAGGTGGTACCAGCAATGGTTTTGTGGGATTAGGTTTCGCAATCCCAAGTGAGCGGGTTCAAAAAATTATAAACCAACTAAAAGAATCTGGTTCAGTTTCTTTGGCGTTTGATCCGGGAATGGAATTCACTCCAATGACTCGTCAACTTGTGTACCAATATGGTTTGAATCCAATACCGGGACTTTTAGTCACAACGGTAAATAAAGATGGTCCGGCCTATGAATGCGGGATTATGCCGGGAGATATTATTATTCGGATTGGAGAAGAGCGGGTAGCCAGTGAAATGCATGCCTGGGCATTAATGAGAGAATACGAAGAAGGTGAAAAAATGGTGGTTCAACTTCATCGGGATGGCAAAGAATACGAAGCCGAAATGACTCTACGAAAAAGTGTAGCCGGGAGATAGGGATTTAATCAATTGAATTGATTATACTTTGACAGCTAATCACATCTAAAAAATGCTGTCATGAAACGATCAATATTTACTCTAATTTTGGTGGTGCTGGTATCAATCTCTGCCAATGCTCAACCAACATCGGATGATTTTAAGCTGCCCTTTCTTACAGTTGAGGGAAATAAATTTGTGGATGAAGATGGTAACCAGGTGATGTTGAGGGGAGTTTCATTTTCAGATCCAGATCGCCTTGAAAATTTAGGACAGTGGAATAAAGCATATTTTGCAAAAGCGAAAGAATGGGGAGCTAACGTAGTGCGGTTTCCGGTACATCCCAGTGCCTGGAGAGATCGTGGAGTATTTCAGTATTTGCAGTTAATCGACCAGGGAATAAGCTGGGCAAATGAGTTGGAGATGTATGTGATCATCGACTGGCATTCTATTGGGAACTTGAAAACTGAGCTTTTTCAAAACCCGATGTACAATACTAGCTTGACCGAGACACTTCGTTTCTGGCAAACGATTTCAAACCGTTATAAGAATAATCCGGTAGTGGCTTTTTACGAGGTTTTCAATGAGCCAACACGATACAACGGAACTCTCGGCCGCATGAGTTGGGAAGAGTACAAAACAATGATAGAGGAAATTATTTATGTGATTTATGCCCATGATGATACAGTGATTCCGTTGGTCGGTGGGTTCAATTGGGCATATGATTTAACCTATGTTAGAGAAAATCCGATCGATGCAGAGGGCATTGCTTATGTCGCGCATCCATACCCTCAAAAGAGAGAACAGCCCTGGGAAGAAAAATGGGAAGAAGACTTTGGATTTGTTGCTGATACCTATCCAATGATTGCTACCGAATTCGGCTTTATGGATGCCGATGGACCGGGAGCTCATATTCCTGTAATTGGAGATGAAGTATACGGAGAAGCAATTATTAGCTATTTCGAGAAAAAGGGGATTTCATGGACGGCATGGGTATTTGATCCGCAGTGGTCACCGCAGTTATTCAGAACCTGGGATTTTATTCCAACCAAACAAGGTGCTTTTTTCAGAAATAAAATGCTTGAGTTGAATAAGTAAGCTTAAGCTATTTCAGCGATGGAAACAGAGGCTTTGAGTTTCGAAGTGGCTTCTCCTGCAAAAGTCCCGATAACAGGCATGGTTTGATCCGGATCAAAACTGGTGGCTACCGGGATATAATGTTCGTCTGTAAGTAAACCAGAACTTGGGTCGAGCCCAATCCATCCGGCGCCGGGAAGTAACACTTCAACCCATGCATGAAGTTCGTGCCCTTCACCAAGCATAGAATTATAGGCGTATCCGCTTACGAATCTGGCTGCGAGTCCGGTACTCCGGAGCATCTCTATCAACATCCAGGAAAGTTCTTTACAAGAACCCGAATGCTCTTCGTAGGTTTTTTCTGAGTCTAACTCCACATGTTTGTCCTGTCGCTCATAGGTGAAATTGTTGGCGATATACCTCAAAAGATCTGTAATGAAAAGAATACAACTTCGATCGCTGCCCTTAATACGCTCATTTAAAAAAGAAGAAAATTTCTTTGATACCGGAGCTGAAGGTAGAAATGGTTCAAGGAACTGTTTAAGATGCCCCGGGTAGTGAAACTGACTTTGAAAAAAACGAACAGGTGGATCGATGATGAAATGAAACGGATCAAAGGGCTCAATATTAACCGAAATATCGGCTTTAATCTGAAATTCTTTTACGGGTACCGGCTCCATCCATATCTGGAAATAGGGATTATCCTCAGCATCCAATCGCTCTGAGATACTCAAAGGTTCAGGAGTGATTTTCATGTCGAAACCCAGAAGCGATAAATAAGGTCTGCTTTGTGGCTTCAGCCGGATATAGTGCGGTAGTAAGCTTACGGGCTTGGTGTAATTGTAACGAGTGTTATGTACAATATTAAGTTCCAAACGCTCTAACCGGGTTTGATTTTATTGATAGGTGCCGGTTGCTTCATGTCAAAGATGGCCTCCAGACTTTGACCGGGTAACTCATCGATAGTTTTACGAATCATTGAATTCCAAAGCTCAGACATGTCTCTCAGATCGGCTTCATCAAATCGGTTTTCGTGAATGAAATAAGAATCATTTTTTAAAAGAACGGTATCAATTGGATATCCTACATCATTCGCAGAAATTCTGGTAGCATCGAAAGAAAGAAAGGCGCATTTCATTGAATACTCTAAGCTTTCCTGATAGGTAACAGAGCGCTTAAGTATCGGATGTCCTGAGCCTTTATTCCCAATGATCACAAAGGGAGTACTTGGTCCAATTTCAATCCAGTTCCCTTCCGGATAAAGAAGGAATAGTTTTGGTTCAGCATCTTTCTCCAGTTGCCCGCCAATGATGGCATGCAGATTAAAAGAAAAACCATTCTCTTCCAGAGATACTTTGTCCTCTTTCGCTACTTGTTTTACGTGGTCGCCAAAGCGACTTACCGTCTTATATAATTTTTTAAACTCATCCCCTTCCTCTTCCATCATTTCACTGAAATAGGTGATGGTTTTATCCCGAACCGAACGAAGTCCGGAAGTCATAATGAAGAAGCAATGCTTGTTTCGGTTTACTGTAAAAACCTTCTTTGAAGAGGTAGTTTCCGTTCCTGAAGTAATTCTGGTATCAGATAAACCCACCAATCCATGTTGGGTTTTAATGCCTAAGCAGTACGTCATTTATTGCACCTGTTGTTGGGCGGAGAGGGAGTCGCCGATTGTAAAAAAGTTGTTGTAAATGGAATCTGAAATATGGTTCATTTTTAACTGTAAATCATCAAGAAATTCATGCAAGCCCAAATTAATTACATCATTTACATCAGAATATTCCAGCTGTGAACAAAGTGATCCTAAATGCTTTTCCGCCTTGTTTCTGTATCCTTTTCCTGATGATCCTGAAATTTTAAGAAGGCAGTCTTCAGCCTCCGATAAACAAAAATAGATCGAGCGGGGGAAGAACTTATTCAGAACCAAAAACTCGACAATTTTAGCAGGGTCTATATTACCATAAATCTGGCGGTAAATGTTGAACCCTGAAACGGATTTCAGGAGTGCCATCCATTGTAGAATATCGAGTGTAGTGCCAATTTCTGATGGAGATGGGAGTAGAATATGATATTTCACATCCAGTATTCTGGAGGTTTTATCAGCCCGTTCTAAAAACTGTCCTAACCGAACAAAATACCAGCCTTCCGTTCTGGCTACGCTATTATCTCCGATGCCATATAACAACTGGATTTTGTACTTAACCGAGTTGATAAATTCTCTGGGATCGTCCTGTTTCCAGACCTCTTTCTTTACTCCCTCCTTCATATAGAGGAAGACTTCATTCAGTTTTTCCCAACTTTCTTTGGTGATTTTTTCCCTGACTGTTCGGGCATTTTCTCGGGCTTTTGAAATACTCGAAAACATCGAATTAGGGTTCTCTAAATCAAAAGCCAGAAAGAAAATGGTGTCTACGCGGTCAAAACTATTAAACCGTTTTTGGTAGGCAGCCAGATCTCCCGTTGCCGCAATCAAAGGCTCCCATTGCTCTTTTAATCCGGGTGGAAGGTCGAGCATCAGGTTAAAGTTTACATCAATAAAACGGGCATAATTTTCAGCTCGCTCTATATATCTTCCAAGCCAGTAAATTGATTCTGCTACTCTACTCAGCATAATAAATCTCCTCTATTCATATAGCACCCATGTATCTTTACTTCCCCCACCTTGTGAAGAATTCACAACCAGTGATCCTTTTTTAAGAGCTACTCTTGTTAGTGCACCCGGCAGTACTTCAATATCTTCGCCATATAGAATGAACGGGCGCAAATCTACGTGCCGGGGCTCAATCAAGTCCTCTACCAGGGTAGGTACGGTAGAAAGTGAAAGTGTAGGTTGAGCGATGTAGTTTCGGGGATTTTCCTTAACCAGTTTTCTGAATTTAGCATGTTCTTCTTTGGTTGCTTTTGGACCTATCATCATGCCATAACCACCAGCTGCATTGGTTTCCTTTACAACAAGTTCTTCTATGTTATCCAATACATATTGAAGGCCTTCTTTTTCAGCACAAATATGAGTTTTTACATTCTTAATGATAGGCTCCTCATCCAGATAGTATTTGATGATTCTGGGTACATAAGCATAGATTGCTTTATCATCAGCCACTCCGGTGCCCGGCGCATTTGCTAGTGCGAGATTCCCCTTTTTGTAAGCCTGAAATAATCCTTTGGCACCAAGCATGGAATCCGGATTGAAGGCGCTAGGATCCAGAAAAGTATCATCCACACGGCGATAAATTACATCTACCTGATGAAGACCTTTGGTAGTTTTCATGTACACTTTATCGTTATTCACTACCAAATCCTGTCCAACGATCAATTCAATTCCCATTAGCAGCGCTAAATAGGAATGTTCAAAATAAGCTGAATTAAAAATGCCCGGTGTCAGTAACCCAACTACCGGGTTTTCTTTTCCGGAAAGATGTTGAAGCATTCGAAGCAGCATGTTTGGATAATCTGAAACATGACGCACGTTCATTCCCCGAAAAGTGGTAGGAAATACTCGTTTAAGTATCTCGCGATTTTCAAGTAAATAAGAAACTCCGGAAGGGACACGTAAATTATCTTCAAGCACGTAAAAATCGCCCTTTTCATCCCGTACCAAGTCAGATCCCGAAATGTGGCACCAAATTCCCTGGGGCGGCGTCATTCCTACAAGGGGCTTAAGAAAATTACCGCTCGAATAGACCATGTCATCCGGAACAATCTTGTCTTTCAGAATTTTTTGCTTGTTATAAATATCATCAATGAAAAGGTTTAGTGCTCTAATACGCTGCTTCAACCCTTTTTCTACATTCGCCCATTCTTTTCCGGAAATAATTCTTGGGATGATATCCAGGGGCAGGATTTTCTCGATTCCTTTATTCTCATGATAAACATTAAAAGTCATACCCATCGCAATCTGTGCTCTATCAGTAGTACTTTGAAGTTCCATCAGCTTTTGAGGCGTGAGATTTTGCAGCATTTGATTAAAATAATTGTAGTGGGGTCTGCAATTACCTGCATGGTCAAGCATCTCGTCGTAGAAATTATTTGAAAGGTATGTCTTATCAGGTTGCAATGTAGATTAATTTAGGTCTTGTATAATTTTTGACTAATAAATTAAAACATAAAACAGCATTAGCAAAAAAACATATATCTATTACGGACAAAATCTAAAATAATATAAGTATAAAATAAACAGGAGGAATTTTGCAGTATTTATGAAAAGTTTTCTTAATGAGAGGGATTTCCTATCTTTTGTGCAAATTTTGCTCAAACTAAAAAAGGAATTAATGAAGGTTACACTAAAGCATATATCGGAAGCAACTGGCTTTTCTGTTTCTACTATCTCCAGGGCAGTTAGGGGAGAGGGTAGGATTTCAGAAGAAAACAGGAGGAGAATTCTGGCCAGTGCTCATGAATTAGGTTATCCTTTGCCTACCAATGGGCGATCAATGCCTGAAGATCAGCCTCCTTATGTTGCATTAATCACTCAGTTCAGGTCGGGTGAGTTTTACTCATCATTTAGTGTTGGGTTTATGGAGGCTGCCTACAAGAAAAAAATTATTATAAGTTTATTCGGCGTTGATCAGGACTTAAAATCTGTTCCTAAATTAATTGAGCAACTCAGGGCAATTGGATTTACGGCTGCAGTAATTTTTGCACCTGAGCTGAGCGAAGAAGAATACCGGCACATTTTGCACTCTACCCCTAGCGATTTTCCGATTATTTCCTGCTCTAATATTGATAATTCAGTGCTCGATACAGTTACCTTTGATGCTTATCAGGGGGCAACATTAGTAGCAAAACATTTTCATTCTAAAGGATATAAAAAACTGGGAATTATTGAGGGCCCTTCTGAAATGCCTGAATCAAGATTCAGATCGAATGGCTTTAATGATTACGTTAGGCATATTGCTGAAGAGGAGTTAATCTGGAGCTATCGGGGAGATTATACACTCGAATCTGGTATGAGGGCTTTTGAAGCATTTCATAGTTTAGATGAAAAACCTGAGGCTGTTTTTGCAACTAACGATGCAATGGCACTAGGATTTATGGAGAATGCCAGTAAATATGGCTATGAGTTTCCCAAAGATGTAGCAATTGCAGGATACGATAATCTGCCAATTTGTGAGAATCATTACCCGAAAATCACCTCCGTTAATACTGATTATACAAGACTTGCAGAAAATACTATTGATAATCTGCTTTCCAGGCTTGAAAAACCTGATGAGCATCAGGGAATTGTGAGTATGGTGCCGGTTACTTTGGTGGTACGTGAGTCGAGTTAGCGAACAATTTTCATGTTGAGCAAATTTTACCTTTTTTCACGGAAAAATTTGCTCACTGTGTTTCTTTTTTCTCGTCATTTAAATATACTTTATCTCTTTTCCATTGTTGGATAATACGGGATTTGTTTTCAGTTTTTCTGCGGGATATTGGAGTGAATTCAGAAGTGCTATTGTTAAAAAACCGTTTAGATTAGGTTAGTGTATGTTTCTAGGTGTTGATTTAGGAAGTTCTTCAATAAAACTATCTTTATTAGATGCAGTTGAAGGGAAAGTGATAGCTTCTCTTGGGTACCCGAAAGAAGAACTCGCTATTGATGCTCCACATCAGGGATGGGCGGAACAAGATCCTGAAATGTGGTGGAGTAATTTTCTGCAAGCCTATTCCATTTTAGTTAAAGAAAATTCTATTGATACATTCAAAATCCAGGCGATAGGGATTTCTTATCAGATGCATGGATTGGTCTTGGTTGATAAAAATCTAGACGTACTAAGAGCATCCATTATTTGGTGTGACAGTCGCGCTGTTGATGTGGGTAATAAAGCATTTGAATCCTTAGGATCAGAATACTGCTTACCACACCTGCTAAATTCCCCGGGAAATTTCACAGCATCAAAACTTGCCTGGGTTAAGCAAAATGAACCGGAAGTTTATGCCAAAGCGCATAAGTTTATGCTTCCCGGCGATTATATAGCAATGCGATTATCCGGAAAAGCCACTACTACGGAAACCGGACTTTCTGAAGGAATATTCTGGGATTTTGAACAACGTGAAGTAAGTAAAGAGTTACTGGATGAATATGGAATTTCAAAAGATTTGATTCCTGAAATTGTTCCTGCAATCGGATCGCGTTTGAAAGTCCAAAAGAGTATTAAGGAAAAATTAGGCTTATCCGACGATGTGGCGATTACTTACCGTGGTGGAGATCAGCCCAATAATGCATTTTCGCTAAATGTGCTTAACCCTGGGGAAACAGCGTCTACTGCGGGAACTTCCGGAGTGATTTATGCCGTGACTGATAAAAACGTCTTCGACCAAAAATCACGCATCAATACCTTTTTGCATGTAAATGATTCGGTTGACTCTCCCAGAAACGGTATTCTCATTTGCATCAATGGAACGGGTATTCTTTACAATTGGCTGCGCAGGATACTTAATACAGGCAATGGAAACATTGATTATATACAAATGAATGAGATGGTAGATTCAATAGCCCCGGGATCAAATGGACTTACTTGTCTGCCATTTGGAAATGGAGCCGAACGGATTTTTGAGAACCGAATTGTAGGGTCTCATTTGCTGAATATGGATTTCAACCGGCACCAAACCAGTCATATTTTGCGAGCTTCGGTCGAGGGAATTGTATATGCCTTGAATCTTGGTTTTGAAATGCTGAAAGATCTCGGAATCCCGCAAAAAAGAATACGGGCAGGTCATGCAAATTTGTTCCTGAGTCAAACTTTCAGGGAAATTTTTGTAAACGTAACCGGCTTACCTCTGGAGTTATATAATACCGATGGAGCTGCTGGCGCCGCACGTGGAGCAGCGTTGGGATCCGGGTTTTATTCAACGCCAGAAGAAGCTTTCTCAAACCTGGAGCGCATTGCTGTTATCGATCCGGATCCCGAACTAGTGAAGACCTATGGACAGCTTTATAATAACTGGAAGAAGGAAATCGAAAAACACTCATTTTAAATTAATAACTAAAAGAAAATCCTTAATAATAAAACGCGTATGAAACCACTGATTGGAGATAAGGAATATTTTAAAGGAATCGGAAAAATCGAATTTGAGGGAAAAGATTCGGATAATCCTCTGGCATTTAAGTACTACGATGAGAATAAAGTAGTAGCCGGGAAAACAATGAAAGAGCACTTCAAGTTTGCCGTAGCTTACTGGCATACGCTTACTGGTACGGGTGGAGATCCGTTTGGTCCGGGAACTAAAGAATTTCCATGGGCTGTGAATGATGATCCATACCAAAATGCCAAAGATAAAATGGATGCTGCTTTTGAGTTTATCACAAAACTGGGTGTTCCTTATTACTGTTTTCATGATTTCGATTTGATTGGAGAAGGTGATACTATTGCAGAATCTGAGAAACGACTGGACTATATAACAGATTATGCGAAAGAAAAGCAGGATGCTTCCGGGGTGAAATTACTATGGGGAACAGCAAACTGTTTCAGTAATCCCAGATATATGAATGGAGCGTCAACCAATCCTGAATTTGATGTACTTGCTTTTGCTGGAGCTCAAGTCAAAAATGCATTGGACGCAACTATCAAGCTAGGTGGTGAAAACTACGTATTCTGGGGAGGACGTGAAGGATATATGTCTCTTCTTAATACCCAAATGGGACGTGAGCTTGATCACATGGCGAAATTCCTGCATATGGCAAAAGATTATGCAAGAGCACAAGGATTTGAAGGAACCTTCTTTATTGAGCCAAAGCCGATGGAGCCATCTAAGCATCAATATGATTTTGATTCAGCAACGGTTCTTGGCTTCCTTACCAAGTATGATTTGATGGACGACTTCAAACTAAATATTGAAGTAAATCATGCAACTTTGGCTCAGCATACCTTCGAGCATGAACTTCAGGTTGCCGCTGATAATGGTCTGCTTGGTAGTATTGATGCAAACCGAGGCGATTACCAAAACGGATGGGACACCGATCAATTCCCAGTAGACGTATTTGAAATCACTCAGGCTATGCTGGTAATTCTTCAGGCTGGTGGACTTCAGGGTGGTGGAATCAACTTCGACGCAAAAGCACGTCGTAACTCGACTGATCTTATCGACTTGTTTCATGCTCATATCGGAGGAATGGATGTATTTGCAAAATCATTGATTGCAGCTGATGCGATTCTAACTAAATCTCCTTATAAAAAGATGAGAACAGAGCGATACAGTTCGTTCGATTCAGGAAAAGGGGCTGAATTTGAAGCAGGGAGACTATCCTTCGAAGACTTGTACAATCATGCTCTTGACAACCAGAATATCGAGCAAAAGAGTGGTAAGCAGGAATTGTACGAGAACATTATAAATCAATTTGTTTAGATGAGTGATTCCCCATTTAGTCTTGCAGGAAAGTTAGCAGTTATTACAGGTGGTGGAACAGGACTAGGCCTTGGTATATCCAAAGCCTTTCTGTCTGCCGGTGCTAAAATTGTTATATCAGGAAGACGTGAAGAAGTTTTAAAAGAAGCGGTAGAAGAACTTGGAGAAGGTGCATTTTATCTTTCGAATGATGTCTCCGATACTGCTTCTCTCCCTGCTTTTGTAGAAGAAATAGAATCCAAACATGGCGCCATCGATATTTTGGTAAATAATGCCGGAATCAATATGAAGAAATTTCTTACGGAAGTTTCTGATGAGGAATTCCAGCACATTATCCAGACCAATGTGAACGGGCTTTTCTCACTCACTCGCGAAGTAGCTAAAAAAATGATTCCCCGTGAATCCGGGAGCATCATTAATATCACTTCGATGGCAGCTATGTATGGGATTTCTGATGTAACGGCTTATACCTCTTCAAAAACAGCCGTGTTGGGAATGACGCGCTCGCTAGCAGTAGATCTTTCACCAAAAGGGATACGTGTTAATGCTATAGCCCCAGGATTTATCGATTCGCCAATGCTTCGAAAAGCATTTGATTCAGACCCTGAGCGGGAGCGAAAAGTACTATCCAGAACACCTATGGGATCTTTGGGTGATGCGGAAGATATAGGAGCAGCGGCAGTCTATTTGGCTTCCGATGCAGCGAAGTTTGTAACTGGAGTCAACCTACCGGTTGATGGGGGTAATTCAATAGGATTTTAATGATTAAAAGAAAATTCAGTAGTGTCCTTCTGATAGCTTTGTTTGCCATTGTAAACTGTAAGCAGGCTGAAGCTATACAATCGACTCAGTCTGAAATACCTGATGAAAATGGCTATGAAGCCTGGCTTAGATATCCTTTAGTAGAAGATTCTGATGCACTAGAGCAGTATCAGTCATTTATTAATTCTGTAATTATAGCTGGTGATTCCCCTACTATACAAGCTATTTCTGATGAACTTTCGGAAGCGCTACCGCAGCTTTTGGGGAAAAATATACAATTCAATAATCGATTTTCTAAGTCTGGAAATCTGATTATTGGAACTCCAAATTCTTCAGCCAGAATCAGTGAATTGGGAATTGATTCTGAATTAACTCTGGTAGGCCAGGAAGGTTTTATCATAAAGAAGGTAAATATTGATGGAGTTGAGAGCATTGTAATTGCTGCGAGTTCAGACATTGGCTTGCTCTATGGAACCTTCGCTTTTCTTCGTGAGCTTCAAACCAACGCGGATATATCGAATATCAATATTCAATCATCCCCAAAGGTTCAATACCGAATGCTGAATCACTGGGATAACCTGAGTCGCTTGGTGGAGCGTGGATATGCGGGACTTTCTTTGTGGGAATGGGGGTCACTTCCGGAATACAATAATCCACGTTATACCGATTATGCTCGTTTGAATGCTTCAATAGGGCTTAATGCCACAGTCCTAAATAATGTTAATGCTGATCCAAAAATACTTACCGAACAATTTTTGGAAAAAATAGTCACCATCGCAGATACATTCCGACCCTATGGAATAAAAGTGTTTGTTTCGATTAATTATCAGTCGCCAATGAGAGTTGGCGGATTAGATACTGCCGATCCTCTTGATTCCGATGTTCGCCAGTGGTGGAAAGAAAAAGCAGATCAGATTTATAAAATGATACCAGATTTTGGTGGATTCTTAGTTAAAGCAGATTCCGAAGGTCAGCCAGGTCCGTTTGCCTATAACAGAGACCACGCAGTTGGTGCTAATGTATTAGCTGAAGCTGTTGAGCCTCATGGTGGAGTGGTTATTTGGCGAGCTTTTGTTTATAGCCCGGAACAGGAAGATCGGTTCCGTGAAGCTTATGACGAATTTGTCCCCTTAGATGGAAAATTCAATGATAATGTAATTCTTCAGGTGAAGAACGGGCCAATCGACTTCCAGCCCCGCGAGCCTTTCTCCCCTCTTTTTGGAGCTCTGCCAAACACCAATACTATGCTGGAATTGCAAATCACACAAGAGTATTTCGGCTTTGATAAGCATTTGGCTTATCAGGGAACTTTATTTGAAGAAGCACTGGATGCTGATACCTATGCCAAAGGAGAAGGATCAACAGTTGGAGATGTGATCTCGGGAAAAGTTTTTGATTACGAATATACCGGAATGGCAGGGGTAGTGAATTTAGGAACTAATATAAACTGGACAGGTCATCCTTTTGTACAATCCAGCTGGTATGCTTTCGGTCGTTTGGCGTGGGATTATACTCTCACTGCTGAAGATATTGCCGATGAATGGATGAAAATGACCTACACTAACAACGAAAGTTTTCTGGACCCGATTGGCGAAGTGATGATGGAGTCGCGCGAAGCAGGAGTTAATTACAGAATGCCTTTGGGATTAACACATCTGTATGCACAAGGACATCATTATGGTCCGGCGCCATGGACAGCTAATCTGCCACGCCCTGATTGGACGGCAGTGTATTATCATAAAGCGGATGAAAATGGAATTGGTTTTGATAGAACGGAAACTGGCTCGAACGCAGTAGAACAATACCACGATGAAGTGGAAGCAATGTTCAGAAATGTGGAAACCACTCCGGAAGATTATTTACTCTGGTTTCATCATGTGCCCTGGACACACGAAATGGAGTCAGGAAAAACATTATGGGAAGAGCTGGTTCACAAATATTATGAAGGCGTAGAGCAAGTACGTTGGATGCAGAAAGAATGGGATTCGATTGAACCTTTTATTGACGAAGAGCGATTTCAACATGTAAAATCGTTGTTGAAAATTCAGGAGAAAGACGCGGTCCGCTGGAGAAATTCCTGCGTATTGTATTTTCAAAGTCTTTCAGGAATGCCAATACCAAATGGGTTGGAAATGCCAGAGCATGATTTGGAGTATTACAAATCGCTGGAAAGAACAATCTATGTACCAGCGCCGAGATATAATGATTGATAGCAATCAGCATGTTAGAATAGAAATAAGTTATAGAGTTAGCCTATGAAAGAGCCAAGATATTTAGTTCCGAATGATTACATGGCAGATCCTTCTGCGCATGTTTTTGAAGGAAAGTTATATATCTATCCATCTCACGATTGGGAAAGTGGGATTCCCGAAAATGATAACGGAGATCACTTCAACATGAAGGATTATCATGTGTTTTCTATGGAGGATATACACGGAGAAGTAACAGATCACGGTAAAGTACTGGATGTTGAAGATATTCCCTGGGCAGGTAGGCAGCTATGGGATTCCGACGTGGCATATAAAAATGGGAAATACTATCTCTATTTCCCGCTCAAAGATGAAGATGATATTTTTAGGCTGGGAGTAGCCATCAGCGATAAACCATATGGACCGTTTGCACCACAGCCAAAGCCGATTAAGGGAAGTTACAGCATTGATCCTTGTTTATTTGAAGATGAAGGAGAGTTTTACATGTACTTTGGTGGTTTGTGGGGAGGCCAACTTCAACGCTACAGAGATAATGAGTATATAGGTAGTGATAGCCTTCCGGAAGATGATAGGCCGGCACTTTGCCCAAAAGTAGTGAAGATGACTCCTGATATGCTGGAATTTTCGGAAAAGCCCAAAGATCTTTTGATAGTGGACGAAGATGGCAACCCAATTTCTCAGGGTGATACGGACAGACGGTTTTTTGAAGCTTCATGGATGCATAAATATGATGGTAAATACTATTTCTCCTATTCTACCGGAGACACCCACAAGATTTGTTATGCAGTAGGTGACAATCCCCTTGGTCCTTTTGTATATCAGGGAGTGATATTGACACCTGTTGTTGGATGGACAACACATCATAGTATTGTCGAGTTTAAAGGAAAATGGTACCTATTTCACCACGATTGTGTTCCTTCGGATGGCAAAACATGGTTAAGAAGTATGAAAGTGGTGGAACTGGAATATGAAAGTGATGGAAAAATTAAAACAATCGTCGGCACACGTGATCTTGATCATGTTTCGGCAGAAGGATAAATATTATGAATAAATATATGAACAAATTTTACCTACTTGCGGCACTGTTGATGTTACCATTAGCATGTCAGGAAACAGTGCAGGAGCCGGAAACACTCAAAGATGCATTCGTGGATGAGTTTTATATCGGTACAGCATTAAACACATGGCAATATATGGAGCGCGATTCACTTGCTCTTCCAATTATTGAATCACAGTTTAACTCTATTACTGCTGAAAATGATATGAAATGGATGTATCTGCATCCCCAACCGGATAGTTTTTATTTCGAACGTGCAGACCAGTTTGTTGAATTCGGGGAAAAGCACGACATGTATATTCTGGGACACACTTTAGTATGGCACAGCCAGACTCCAAGATGGGTATTTTTCCATGAGGATGGTACCATGTTAACCCGTGATGAGCTTCTTGCAAGAATGGAGAACCACATCAAAACTATCGTTGGAAGATATAAAGGTCGTGTTGATGCCTGGGACGTTGTGAACGAAGCGCTTAATGAAGATGGTACCATGAGAGAATCTTTCTGGTACCGCATAATAGGTGAAGACTATCTGGCAAAAGCATTTCAATTTGCTCATGAAGCAGATCCCGATGCAGAACTGTATTACAATGACTATTCCTTAAACAATCCTGATAAAGCCGATGGAGCGGTAAGAATTGTTAAGGCAATACAAGATCAGGGAATTCATGTAACCGGAATTGGAATGCAAGCGCATTACGGATTGGATTTCCCAACTGCCGATGAATTGGAAGCAAGTATCCTGAAATTCAAAGAATTAGGAAAGGTTGCAATTACCGAACTGGATATGGATGTATTGCCTTCTGCATTCGGATATCAGGGCGCTGATGTAAGCCGAAGAGAAGAATTACGGGAAGAATTAAATCCTTATACAGAAGGCTTACCTGATTCAGTTGCAAAAGCGCAGACCGAGCAATTCAAGATGTTTTTTGAGATATTTTTAAAGCATTCAGACGCTATCAACCGCGTGACCTTATGGGGAGTAACGGATGGTAATTCCTGGAAAAATGGATGGCCGATGCCGGGAAGAACGAATTACCCGCTTTTCTTTGACAGAGAAGGTAATCCAAAACCTATAGTGCCTGAGCTGATTGAGCTTGTAGGCAAGGAATAGTGGTGTCTCTATAAGCTCATGGAGAAAACAGCAGCCAACTCCATTGATAAACAATCTTTGAAAGATGCGATCTATAAAGATCCTAATGTGTCGATAGAAGACCGTGTCGAAGATTTGCTTTCCAAAATGACCATCGAGGAAAAGGCTGCTCAAATGATGGGGGTTTGGAATGAGAAAAAGGAAACCCTCATCGATAAAAACGGAAATTTTGATTTTGATAAAGCCAGCAAAGCGTATGCTCATGGGAGTGGAATAGGGCAAGTAGGCCGACCAAGTGATGCCGGAAAGGATGAAGAAGCAAGTCATGAAGAAGGTTTTAATGCCCGCCAAACCGTTGAGCTCACCAATGCCATTCAAAAGTTTTTCATAGAAAATAGCAGGCTGGGAATTCCAGTTATTTTTCATGAAGAATGCTTGCACGGACTTGCCTCAAAAGGAGCAACAAGCTTTCCGCAGCCCATTGGATTAGGAGGCACTTTTAATCCTGAATTGGTAGAAAAGTTATATGCTATGACTGCCGAAGAAACCAGAGTACGGGGCGGTCATCAGGCGCTTACTCCTGTTGTTGATGTTGCAAGGGATTCTCGTTGGGGACGCGTAGAGGAAACCTTCGGAGAAGACCCGTACCTGGTATCTCAAATGGGTGTTGCTGCTGTAAAAGGATTTCAGGGTGATGCTGAGTTCAATAACAAAAAGCATGTATTGGCAACGTTAAAGCATTTCGCGGCTCATGGAGAGCCGGAGTCAGGACAAAACTGTGGGCCGGTAAACATCTCAGAAAGAGTGCTTAGAGAAACTTTTTTGATGCCATTCAAAGAAGCTGTTGAAGAGGCGAATGTAGTAAGTGTAATGGCATCCTATAACGAAATTGACGGAATTCCGTCTCATGCCAACCAATGGTTGCTGAAAGATGTGCTTCGTGATGAGTGGGGATTCTCAGGTTTTGTGGTGTCTGATTATTACGCCATTTTGGAGCTTTTTGATCGCCCCGATACTCATGGGCATTTTATTGCTGCAAACCGGAAAGAAGCTGCTGAGCTGGCAATCAAAGCAGGAGTGAATATTGAACTCCCCGAGCCTGATTGTTATCGGCATATAGAAAAGCTGGTTAAAGAAGGCAATCTAACAGAGCAAGATCTGGATGATATGGTTGGGCCAATGCTCTACTGGAAATTCAAAATGGGTTTGTTCGATGACCCATATCTTGATCCGGAAGAAGCAGAGAAAATTTCAGGTTCAGAGAAGAACAAACAACTGGCCCTACAAGCTGCTCAGGAAACCATCACCCTTCTAAAAAACGAAGGAAATGTACTACCTCTGAATCCATCACATACAAAAACGATAGCTATTGTTGGTCCTAATGCCACCAGAAGTTTATTGGGAGGATATAGTGGTGCTCCAAAAACGAATATCACTATTCTGGAAGGAATTAAAGCCAGGGCAGAGACTTACAATATTGATGTGATTTATAGTGAAGGCTGTAAAATTACAGTAGGAGGTAGATGGGAAGAAGATGCCGTTGAAATTTCAACCCCGGAACAAAACCGAAAGTCTATTGCTCAGGCCGTTAAAGATGTTAAAGATGCAGATGTGATTGTACTGGCAATAGGTGGGAATGATCAAACCTCTAGAGAAGCATGGTCTTTGAAGCATATGGGTGATCGAACAAGTCTGGATTTATTTGGTGAACAAAATGAGCTAGTAGATGCAATGGTTGCGACAGGAAAGCCGGTAGTTGCCTGTATGGTGAATGGTCGTCCACTAAGCATTAACAACGTAGCGGAAAAAGTATCTGGAATCTTAGAATGTTGGTACCTGGGACAGGAAGGTGGAAATGCTGTGGCAGATGTACTTTTTGGCAAGGTTAATCCAAGTGGAAAACTACCCATTACGATCCCTAAATCTGTCGGTCAGCTGCCTATTTATTATAACTACAAGCCTTCTGCTCGACGGGGATTTCTTTTTGATGATGCCAAACCATTATATCCATTCGGATTTGGATTGAGCTACACCAGTTTTGAGTTAGCGAATATTCATTTGGAAGAAAGTGAGATTTCTGTGAATGGCTCAACCTCTGTTTCGGTAGATGTTACCAATACCGGAGACCAGGAAGGTGCTGAAGTAGTTCAAATGTATATCCGTGATTTATACAGCTCAGTTACTCGTCCGGTTAAAGAACTGAAAGGCTTCAAGAAAGTTTGGTTGAAGCCCGGTGAGTGTAAAACGGTAACTATCCCAATTCACAAAAAGTCATTAGCGTTCTACAATATTCGAATGGATTATGAAGTAGAGCACGGAGATTTTGAAATTATGGTGGGAAATTCCTCCCGCGATGAAGACCTTGGTAAAGTAATTTTAACAGTGAAGTAGACCTTTAAACCAAAAACAGCCTAATATAACCTCTATGTCAGCTCAACAACTTCGGCTCAGTATCAAAGAAAAAATCGGGTATAGTCTTGGTGACGCCGCCTCCAACCTATACTTCCAGACCTTTGTAATTTTCATGCCCATCTTTTATACCGATGTATTTGGATTAGCACCGGCAGCTATGGGTACCATGATGCTATTTTCGCGTTTTTGGGATGCAGCAAATGATCCAATCATGGGAATGGTAGCAGACCGTACACAAACAAGATGGGGTAAATTCCGGCCGTATATTTTTGCGTTTGCTATACCGATTGGAATTGCTGGCTATTTTGCATTTTCAACACCTGATTTTAGCGATTCAGGGAAGCTTATCTACGCTTATGTTACCTATATCATTTTGATGATGTTGTATACAGCTGTTAACGTACCTTATGCAGCATTAATGGGGGTTATTACTCCTAATTCTGCAGAACGTGCGGAGGTTTCTCAATATCGTTTTGTTGCTGCTTTTATTGGACAAATTGTAATTGGAGCAGCTACTCTTACTTTAGTTGAGCGTCTTGGGGCTGGAAACGAGGCTATCGGTTGGAAATTGACGATGGCCATTTATGGTGTGCTTGCTGCACTGTTACTTTTTGGAACATTTTATCTTACAAAAGAACGGGTCTCTCCTACCAAAGAAAAGCGGAATAAAATTACCGACGATTTAAAAGATCTGGTAAAAAATAAGCCTTGGTTATTGATTGGAGTAGCTACTTTTTTCCAGCTGACTTTCATCGTAATGAGAGGTTCTTCAACAGCATATTATTTCCGCTATTTTGTAGGTGATCAGGAATTGAATTTTTTAGGCTTTAGCGTTGATTTGGCTTATGTGGCATTTACGTCTTCTTTTATTACGGTTGGAACCGTTGCAACATTAATCGGGGCGATAACAGTTAAATTCTTCATGAAGTTTTTATCCAAGAAGAATATCTATTCATGGTTTTTAATACTTAGTGCAACGTGTTCACTTTCCTTCTTCTTTTTATCGCCGGAAAATGTAATTCTGATGTACTTATTGAATGCGCTGGTTTCATTCTTTTTTGGAGCTGTTTCAGTTACACAATGGGCCATATATACAGACACAGCTGATTATGGAGAATGGAAGTTTAACCGCCGGGCTACCGCACTTATAATGGCAGCCTCTCTCTTCTCGTTAAAGCTTGGGTTAACTATGGGAGGTTCGGCTACCGGTTGGGCGCTTGAATATTATGGATTCGTGGCTAATGCCGTTCAGTCGGAGTCAGCTCTGTTCGGAATACGATCACTTATGAGTATTTTCCCTGCAATATTTGGGTTGATAGGTGGAGCAATGATGTTATTCTATCCTATTACCGACGAAAAAATGGTTCAAATTGAAGAGGAGCTACAACAACGAGAAGCAGCAGCAGAATAACCGGTTAACCAGAAAAATAAAAACGGAGAAATGATGATAGTAAATCAGAAAAATTATTCAATAAAAATCACATTGGTTTTCACGCTGTTTATAGTGTTTGTATCAGGATGTCAGAATTCATCCGATACTGAAATCGACACTTCTCCTTCTTTATATGAGGCTTATGAAGATGCGTTTATGATTGGGACTGCGCTGAACAAAGCCCAGATTCTATCAGGTGATCCGGCAGCTCTGAGAGATACGGTTCGTCAGGATAGAAGGGGTTACTTTGTTGACCGTCAAATCATAGGCGATAAAGTAGGTCTTGAATTAGCCCGAAAGCACTTCAAAGCAATAACACCGGAAAACGTAATGAAATGGGAGGAAATACACCCCGAACCCGGAGTATATGATTTTGAAGCTGCGGACGCCTTCGTTGAATTTGCAGAACAGAACGACAAATTTATTTCAGCTCATACTTTAATCTGGCATAGCCAAACTCCGGATTGGGTTTTTCGGGGAGAGAACTTTCAGCCTATAACCAGAGAAGCTTTACTTGAACGAATGCGGGATCACATTCATACCATCGTTGGCAGATACAAAGGTCGTATTGATGGTTGGGATGTTATCAACGAAGCTTTTAATGATGATGGTACTTTCAGAGAATCACAATGGTATACCATAATTGGAGATGATTTCTTAGCTAAAGCCTTTGAATATGCACGGGAAGCTGATCCTGACGTAGAACTCTACTACAACGACTACAGCATGGAGAATCCTGAAAAAAGAGCAGGAATTATTAAGGTCGTTAAAGAAATGGTTGAAGATGGGGTTCCAATCACAGGAATTGGTTCTCAAAGTCATTTAAGCCTCAATAATCTTCCTACTAAAGAAGAAACAGACGCAATGATTACCGATCTGTCTGAAATCGGAATAGATGTAATGATTACAGAGCTCGATATTAATGTTCTTCCGGGATTCAGGAATGCCGATGGTTCAATAAACCGTGACAGAAATATTTATACCGAAGGATTACCGGATAGCGTGCAGGCACAGCTAACAAAAGCATATACCGATTTATTTACTACCTATCTGGAACACAAAGATACTATCAAAAGAGTAACCCTTTGGGGAGTTTCAGATGCAGGATCATGGCTCAATTATTTCCCCGCTGGAATGGTGAATCATCCTTTACTATTTGATTATGATAATAAGCCAAAACCAGCTTTTGATGCACTAATCGAACTAGCAAATCAGAACTGAGTTCTTATTTCACCAGGAGCATTTTGTTAGTTTGTGAAAATCCTCCGGCGGATAGAGTATAGAAATATACCCCGCTGGTAAGGTTTTTAGCATCAAAACTGACTGAGTGGTAGCCAGCTGCTTTGAATTCATTTACAAGGATGGAAACTTCCCGGCCTAAAACATCAAATACTCTCAATGAAACGTTGGTACTCTGGGGTACAGTAAAATTGATTTTAGTAGCTGGATTAAACGGGTTAGGATAATTTTGACTGAGTTTAAATTGAAAGGGCGTACTAATATCATTTTCAATCGAAGTCGTTAATTGGTCTATGGATGTTGAGGTTAATAGTCCGATATAATTTTGTTCCGGATCTAAAATAACGACTCTCACAGAGTCTGCTTCAGGAGGAAAAGAAACTGGCTCATCGAATTTATACACCTCCAGTGGAGTAATGCTGCTTGTAAACAACGTATCAAGCAGTTCCTCAGAGTTATAAAATTCGAGTCGGGCATATCCATTATGAAATACCCCAAAACTTCCTGCCAACTGACCGGAATCTTCAAGCTCAAACTTTGTAACTACTCCCACATCTGTTAATTCAAGCACAGGTCCTCCGTCAATTTTTGCAGACCACCAGTTTTCGGTAAAGGTGTACTCTCCACCATTTGGCTCCAGATCAACAATAGGACTTAATACCTCTGTTTCCAGATAATAAGGATTGTCTTGAACCCAGACTTCTACTCTTGCTCCTTCATCGGGATAATCGGATCCATCATAAATATCGAATGATTTAGCATAGACAAAGCCGTCCCGTTCGTCTACATAAGCGACCCACCCTATGTGGGAATCTGCAAAGATTTTTTCTGAATCAGGGCTATATACTACTTCATAAATACCAGGATAAGTTTCTCCGACCCACGCATCTGAATCTCCGCTTACTCTTACTCCCGAATCTCCGTAAACACTTGCAGGATTTATTGGGAAATACACTTTAAAATTTTCAAAATCTGTTTCCCCGGGATGGTTTGTGATTTGTTGGGTAACATCCCAAATACTCCATGATTCGGTATTGGGTCCTTCATTTATAATCGTCTGAGCAACTTTCACCCTGCTTGAATTTTTAAATAAGCTCATTTTTCTTTTAAAACGAATATTGGGAGCGCGCCACTGTTCAATCGGACTGGTAACTATGAGGCTTACTGAATCAGCCGAAGAATCTGATTCCGCGCTATAAGCACCATAATCGAGGGTTGGAGGTGGAGGCCAATTCCATTCAGATTGAGGGGCCGGCCAATTTTTAAACCCTCCAAAATTTGGCCATTGTGAAGGATTTGGGATATAAGTATTTCCCAATTCATTTTCATTTACGAAGATAGAAGGATGTTCTCCAAGATCATATTGCATAACCCGTGCCCCAATTTCAGGAACAGTTGCAATGGTAATTAACCCATTACTCATTACCCATGACTCCCATCCCCAGAATTTGTGATTTTCGACAAGGGTAATAGTCAATGAATCTTGAGAGATAGCCGAGTTAGAAAGAATAAATAAAAATGCAGTAGTGAGTAGGTACTTTTTCATGGATAGAAAAAAGCAGAATAAATTTCCATAAACAAGCGTAAAGCCGAAGTATTTTACTACCTAATTGAATGCAATCAACAATGAAAGTTTTTGGAAAAAATAATGAGAGAATTTTTTTCATGTAAACTGATTTTTACTCTCAATTAATAGGGGTTTTATCTCTTAAATATTTAAAAGCGCTTTCAAATATTTAAAGCTAATGTTATTAAATGAACCAAAACGCAGGGGCTACTTAATATTTTAAGGTCATTTCATAAAGCTTTGATATTATTCCATCCTTAACCTGTTTTGGGCAAAAAAGTCTTTTAAATAGCTTTAAGGCAACTTTCTCTAATTTTTTTAAAAAATATGTTTTCCAAATTAAAAAAATAAAATGTACTTTGTACACTTAATAATAGTGAGTTAAACCAAATTTGACCTGAAAGCGGTTTCTTGAATGATTAAAAAATTACCCACAATAATGCTTGCCCTTGCTTTTTTAACGGGGCTAAATTGTAGCAATCAGTCCAAAATTGCACCTTCTAATGATCCTCTTTTCGATTGGTTTAGCTACGAAGGGAATGATCCTTATTACGAAGGATTAGAAGTTTCTGAAGATGAATATGTAAATCCTATCAATGCCGGGTACTATCCGGATCCCAGTATAGTTAGAGCAGGAGAAGATTATTACATGATAAATTCTTCTTTTGCTCATTTTCCGGGGATTCCAATTTTTCACAGTACCGACCTTGTAAATTGGAATCAAATTGGACATGTGTTAGACCGCCCATCCCAAATGCCGGTAGACAGTTTAGGTATTTCACGAGGTGTATTCGCTCCCACTATAGAATATCATAATGGTACTTTTTATGTACTTAATACTTTGGTAGATGCGGGGGGTAATTTTATGGTCACCGCAACGGATCCGGCCGGACCATGGTCAGATCCAATATGGTTAGACCGTGTATATGGTATAGACCCTTCTATCTTTTTCGATGATGACGGAAAAGTATACATCATGAATAATGATGCTCCTGAAGGAGGGTCAACATATCCTGGTCACCGTGCAATATGGATCAGGGAATATGATCTTGAGACGAATAAAAGTATCAGTGAACCAAAAATGATTATTAATGGTGGAGTTGATATTTCAACGAAACCAATCTGGATTGAAGGTCCGCATCTGATGAAGATTGATGGTATGTACTATTTACATGCCGCGGAAGGAGGAACAGGCCCCGACCACTCTCAGGTGGTACTAAGAGGGGAGTCTCCATATGGCCCGTTTACTCCGTATGAAGGTAATCCTATTTTGACACAGCGCCATATCTCTCCAGATAGAGATTTCCCGGTAGAATATGTGGGGCACGCCGACATGGTGGAAACACAAAATGGTGAATGGTGGACTATTTTTCTTGGTGTACGGCTGTATGATGGTGTTAATTTTAATATCGGGAGAGAAACCTATTTACTTCCGGTAACCTGGGAAGATGGCTGGCCAATTATTCTTGAAGAAGACAAAGAGGTTCCAGTCAAGCTCAAGAGGCCAAATTTACCTTATGCTGAAAAAGCAAATCCCCCTACAAATGGAAATTTTACTTACATCGATGACTTTAACACTGATGAATTAGCTTTCAACTGGATTATGATGAGAACTCCAAGAACTACCTGGTGGAGTTTTGAGGAGGATGAATATTTAAAAATAGAAGCAAGACCTGAGCGATTAAGTGGTGTAGGAAATCCTTCCTTTATCGGTAGAAGACAGCAACATGTGTACGGATCGGCTTCTGTTAAAATGATATACGAACCAGAGTTTATAGGTGATGAGGCTGGTATTTCTGCTTTTCAGGGCGAACGCTTTAATTATAAGCTTGCGGTCAGGTTAACCGAATCAGGGAAAAAGGAAGTGTTCTTGCAGAAACATGAAGGGAATACTATTGAAGTATTGGCATCAGAGACTCTCCCAGAAAATTTTGGCTCCGAATATTATTTAAAGATCAGGGCCAGAGCCGGTGAATACGATTTTTATTATTCAGATTCTGAGACAAGCTGGAAAACATTATTTGAAGGTGCAGACGGCACTATACTTAGTACTACCAGGGCAGGTGGATTTGTAGGAACGGTATTAGGTATGTATTCATACTCTGAAAACTAAATTCAACTATGAAATTTAATAACTATTAAAAGGAATAAATATGACAAAGCAGCTACTAAATAAAACCTTAAGTCGACTGATACCGGGATTAATTGCCTTATTTACTTTGCTTGGATTTTCAAATGCCCAGGCACAATTTGTTTCGGTTAACACCAATGGAAGTTTTGAACTTTCAGATGTAACTGTTTCCGGAGATACAGCAAGCGTATTAGGTTGGAATTTCTTTGTTTTGGATGATGGAGCAGCAGGTACCTACGCAATTGTTGATAGTGTTGCAAAAGACGGAACCAAATCATTAGCAATATCTCCTACCGCTACAGGTGATGAGGATTATAGTTTAGGTGCTGTTAATGAAGGTATCCCGGTAGGTTCAGGGATCTCATATACAGTTACTCTATGGGCAAAGGCTTCTGAGGACGGTGCTACCGCTAACTTTACAGTACATAACCCATCTAACGGCTACAATGAATTAGGACGTGTTGACAATGCAAATGTTAATCTGACAACTGAATGGCAGGAATTCAGTTTTGAATTTATTTCACCATTAAGTGGAGATACCTTGCGTGCCCCAATGCATTTCAGTTTCCCGGCTAATATTGGTAAAACAATTTATTTAGATAGTGTTAGAGTTACAGGGCCTAACACACAGCCTGTTATTGTTGAGGCAGAAAGTGGAACACTTGGTGAGTTTTTTGCCGACTCTACTGAAGGTAGTACAACGTTTATTACCACATTATCTAATACCATAGAATTTGTACCCGATTCTTCTGCAAGAGTTGCTTCTTACGAGGTAGCTTTCCCAGGTCCTGGTGGCTATGAATTATTTGCCCGAGTAAGAGCCGGTGCAGGTGCTTTCGATGATGACAGTTTCTTTTTTGGAACCAGTTTTGGAGAACTGCATCCTGATAGTGCATCTGACTGGTCTCTTGTTAATGGAATGGCAGCGGCAGGCTTTTCAAATCCAACCGATGTGGTTAGAGCTGCGGGTGGAGCTGGAGCAGAAGTTTGGAAATGGGTGAATCTTTCAAGAAATGTTTATGGAGGAACTGCGGTCACGTTTACAATTGAGGAAGGAGATGACTTAACTCAGACATTTCAAATTGGTTCACGTGAAGATGGTCTAGACATCGATAAATTTGCATTTGGTGATAGCTCAATCTTTTTTACTGTTGAAAATTTAGATAATAATGAGCCAGGTTCTATTACAGATCCAACAGATACAGGGGAAACATTTTCTCCAATAGCTGAGGGAAAAGTAAAATACCTTGGTAATGTTTATTCATCTGCTCAGACTTCTCAATTTGAACAATACTGGAATCAGGTTACTCCAGAAAATGGTGGTAAATGGGGAAGTGTTGAGGGTACCCGGGACCAGATGAATTGGGGTGGTTTAGATAATGCTTATAATTTAGCTCGCGATAACGGATTCCCATTCAGATTTCATGTATTGATCTGGGGTGGTCAGCAGCCGGGCTGGATTAATGACCTTGAACCAGCAGAACAGCTTGAGGAAATTGAAGAGTGGTTTGCCGCAGTGGCAGAGCGCTATCCTGATCTTGAGCTTATTGAAGTGGTTAACGAAGGCTCAAACGGCCACCAGTTACCCGACGGTATAAGTGGCGACGCTAATTATATCGACGCATTAGGAGGTACTGGCGAAACCGGATTCGACTGGATTATCACTTCCTTTGAGTTAGCAAGACAGTACTTCCCCGATGCTGATCTTATGATCAATGATTATGGGATTGTAAGTAGTGTAAATGCTACTACCAACTACAAAGCAATCATTGATGAGCTCAATGCACGAGGATTAATTGACGCCATTGGTGTTCAGTCGCATGCCTTTTCAATAAATGGCATTTCAGATATAGATTTAAGAAGAAATTTAAATAGCCTTGCCTCTACAGGTCTTCCAATAATTGCTACGGAGTTTGATTTGGATGGTATTCCGGATGCAGATCCAAGTGTGACAACTCCGGAGTCAGACCAACGCCAGTTAGAGCGTTATCAGCGCGTATTTCCTCAGTACTGGGAGCATCCGGGTGTGGTGGGTGTAACCCTTTGGGGATGGAGACCGGGGCTGTGGAGAAATGACGAGGAAGCCTATTTGATTTCCAACAGCAATGTGGAACGTCCGGCATTAGAATGGTTACGAGCGTATGTAGATACCGCGCAAGTAGAGATCAATTTGGTAAACAACGAAGAGTTCGGGGGAGAAGACATTCCGGGTAAATTCAGCTTAGAGCAAAATTATCCGAATCCTTTTAACCCAAGCACTAATATCTCTTATCAAATACCTGCTGCGTCTCAGGTAGCCATTAACGTATATGATATAACTGGCAGATTGGTACAAACCCTGGTTAATACCAGACAATCAGCCGGATCTTATACCATCAGTTTTGATGCGGCAACATTATCTACCGGTGTATATTTCTATGAAATACGGGCCGGACAGTTCAGAGACATTAAAAAAATGACCCTGATTAAGTAATATCAGAGTATGAATAAGGGGCGGAGTTTTAAAGTCGCCCCTTATTATAAATGTAAAAAGTGACTTTAAAGTAATGCATAAGATAGTTTCACTTTAAATAATGACCAGGGAAATACAAGAGCAAAAGTTGCCCAAAATTGTTAAAAATATTGCCCTAAATTATTTCCATTATACCATTGATTTGATATATTGGATCATTGTAAGCGCTTTTAATAAAAGCACTAATACGTTTTAAACTATAAAAGCCATTCAAATAAAATATGCGAACCGTTAAAAGAATTTTTGCTTCCATCTTCATTTTAGCCTTAACCGTAATTACGGCGCAGGCTCAAAATACTTCCAGATTTGGTAGTATTACAGGGGTTGTAACCGAGAGGTCTTCAGGCGAAACTCTAATTGGTGTTAATGTTGGGTTGAGTGGAACCAGTATAGGTTCTCCTACAAATATTGAAGGTATATTTGAAATTAACAGAGTGCCGGTAGGTACATATACATTGGTAGCGAGCTCTATTGGTTATAGAACATTTGAGGTTGAAGTTGAGGTTACAGGTGGGGAAGAATTAGAGCTCAATATAGTCCTTGTGCAAGAAGCGGTTGAGGGTGATGAAGTAATAATTTCAGCTCAGGCTCAAGGGCAACGATCTGCAATAAATGAGCAAATAAGCGCAAGGGAAATAAAAAATGTTGTCTCTGCTGACAAAATTAGAGAACTGCCCGATCAAAGTGCAGCAGCTGCATTAAGCAGACTTCCTGGTGTATCTTTACAAAATGGTAGCCAGGTTGTAATTCGAGGTATTCAAGCTAGCCAGAATATGGTAATGGTGAATGGTATTCAGTTGCCATCAACAGAGGCAAATAACAGGGCAACAAATCTTGGTTTTATTTCTTCAAATTTACTTTCCGGTGTAGAGGTTACTAAAGCTGTAACTCCTGATATGGATCATAATACAATTGGAGGTACAGTTAATTTAAAGCTAAGAGAAGCACCTGAGGATTTGCATTTCGATTTTCTTGGACAAGGAGGGTATAACACTCATGATGATACTTATAATAATTACCAATTTTGGGCGAGTATCAGTAATCGGTTTTTAGATAATAAGTTAGGAGTGTTTATTCAGGCAAATACTTCAAAATCTGATGGTGGGCAAGACTTTGCACAAGCAGGTTTTACTGGTATAAGACAGGATGAAGAATCCTTCGGGACGAGACCATTTGCAATATCAAATGTTACATACGGAGATCAAATTCGGATTTCTTCAAATACAGGAGGTAGTGTAATACTTGATTATAAATTACCTGAAGGTAAAATTGTTGCACAAAATACAATTGCGTTTACAAATAATGACTTTGTTGAACAAAACCAATTACTTGATATAGTAAACCTGGGAAGAAGTTTTAGAATTGAAAGGGATATTTTTGATCAATTCCTACTAGTAAACTCAATACAGTCCGAACATAAAATAGGTCCATTTAATGCGGATTTTGCTGCAGCCCACTCATACAGCGAAAAGTCTACAGATTTAAATTATGGAAATGATTATGGTTTCAGGTCTCCGGTAGCTCCTTTAGCTTCACCTCCTTCAATAGATACCAGATATAACATTGGTCTCAGAGGTATTTTTGATCTGGAATTAACAGAAGGGGACTCAGTCTGGCAAGAAGCAGGCATTATTGAAAATGGAACCATACGAGATGAAGATTATTATGAACGTATATATAATTTAGCAGCAAATTTTGCACTTCCAGTTACGGTTAATGAAAATATTTCAGGTGAAATTAAATTTGGTGGGTTATATAGATATTCTGAAAGGGAAAATGAACAGGACATAAGTCTTACAAGGTTATCTCAAATTTCACCACCTAACTATAATGAAGAAACCAGAGCTTATCTGGAAAGTATAACAAGAGGAGGAGGTACAGGTTTACCCTTAGCATTCATAGATTTCCGAGACTATAACTACGATCGAGGTGATTTCCTCAATGGAGATTTTGATTTAGACTATTACATCGATGTAGATATCATGGATCAGTTTAATCGTATTGCTCCAAATGGTTGGAATGCACCCGGGTTTAACAGAATAAGATCTGCGGAAAATGATTATAGCGGAAATGAAACTACCACAGCTGCTTACTTAATGGCAGATTTTAAATTAGGTGAAAAGCTATCCGGTTTAGTTGGTGTTAGAATGGAGCAGGCTAATTTTCAATACCAAGGCAATTTTGTGAGGCAAACAGATTTTGTAAATGCAAATGGACGGATTTTTAATGATCCTGAAACAATTCCGACTGACTCTGCGGAACTCGCTATACTTGAATATGCTAAAGAAATCACAAGTAGTGATAAGACCGTCACAAATTTCCTCCCTAATCTGCAATTAAGATACGAGGCTACAGACTGGTTTGATATTAGGTTTGCATACACTAAAACATTATCGAGACCTAATTATAATAGTTTACTACCAAGAGTATTTATTGGAAATGCAGTATCAGGAACAGGTAATTCAGGAAACCCAGATTTAGAGCCTGCAGTATCTGATAACTTGGACTTATACTTTTCCTTCTACAATAATAAAATTGGTTTATTTACAATTGGGGGCTTTTATAAAAGAATTGAGAACGTATTTTATGGTATAACTCGTCTCTATTCCCAGCTCCCTGAAGGGCCGACTTACCCGGACTCTGCAGGGTTTGCTCGCCTTGGATTACCAGAACCTACCAGCGCTGCTCGTATATCAACAACTTTTAACAATCCAAATCCTGCATACTTAAGAGGGTTGGAATTTGATTGGCAAACCACATTTTGGTACTTGCCAAAACCCTTCAATAATATGGTATTAAATGTGAATTATACCACAACCTTCTCTGAGATGGAGTATCCCCAAATAGAAATTTCAGAAGAAACTGTTTTTGTAAATGGTCGACCAAGAGTTGTGATTGTGGAAAGTGATACATCGAGGGTTGCCAGGCTTCCACAGCAAGGCGATAACACAATTAATGTAGCCTTAGGCGCAGATTATAAAGGCTTCTCAGGACGGATATCATTCAGAATGCAAGATGATGTTATTACAGGTATTGGTAACCGACCTGAAAATGATTCATTCACTGGTAAACTTTACGGATGGGATTTTAATTTGAGCCAGAATCTACCAGTTGATGGATTGAGCATGTTCTTAAACGGGGTAAATATTTTTTATCAGCCAGGTAAAACCTTTAGACGTTTCAGTAATGGCTATGAAAGAAATGTCGATAATGAAGTAACGAATTTTAATGTCAACCGAAATTTGTCCCGACTGTCTTACAACCCTAGAAGATTCCAGTTAGGTGTTCGATATCGATTTTGATGAAACTCTAAAAATTAACACAAGCTTTAACTAAAACACCATAATTAGGAGATAAAACATGAAACAAATAAAGCTACTAACCTTTGTTTGTATGCTGTTTATAGCACATACAGCAATAGCACAAACACTAGATGATTATGTCAGCGAAGTTCGTGGAGATACACTAGTAATCAAAACGTATAGTGAAAATGATCTACAACCAGATGCTCTTGTTAACGCAATTGACCTTGATGTCGATGCTCCGGCAACACGTGTATACGAGTTGAAAAGAGGAGGATTATATTGGGTAACAGCTGCAATAGCATCACCTACTGATCGAGAATTAAACATAAGTGGTGAAGGTAACATACCTGTGCAAACAGGTGATGATGAATTGGGCCCTCCAATATTTTCAGGAACAACGCTTGATGGTACCCCTTTTAATGGAGGTATGATTGCAGTAAATGGTGATGTTACGCTTAAAAATGGAATGTTTTTATCAGCAGCAACTGATGGATCAGTTGGATGGTCTTTTATGGACGTAGGTTCCCCTGATCTAACCATTACACTTGAAAATATTCTTGCAGAACATACGCTATGGGTATTTTTTCAATCTAATGCCGCAGCTGGAACAAAAATGTACATTCGAGATAGTTATTTTGTGAACAGAAGCGGTTTCGCTACCAGAAGAAATGGTGGAGTTTATGACAACGTAAGTAACAACACGCATACATTTGATGTTGAAAATACAACACACGTTATGGCATCAGGTATGATGTATAAATTCCGTAACTACCCAATTAACGAAGCCATTTTTAACCATAATACATTTGTAAATGCTTCTGGTCAGTTATTTACAACATTTGGTTATCAAAGTAATTGGGTTATGACCAACAATCTGTTCATTAATAGTAATGTACAAGCATACGCTCCCGGCTTAGACGGTGGTGAAACTGATCAGGATTTCCTACCGATGGGTATCGTAAATATTGACACTCTACGCACTATCGAAAATGGGCAGTCTGTATTACAAATTCCGGAAGAATTTATTACAGAAAATTATCCTGATATTTCTCCATCTGATTTCGGTCCTGATGACAGAAAAGTTTTAGTGGACGCTAATGGTGTGTACTGGGATCCTAGATTATCACAAATAGTAGACCAACTAAACACTAACAATGTTCAATGTCCTACTGAGGATGGTTGTGTTGAGGCAGATGTGACTTGGGAAACTCAAATGATTACTATGAATTCCAGAACCCAGGCTATGTTTGATGACAATGACACATATCCATACTTAACCGAAGGTAGCTGGTATATGGCTGGAGATCCTCAGTTTACTGAGGATAATGGTCTGATGACAAACATGGTCGATAGTTTAATCAAGTGGAGTGTAGCTGCAGTGCCTGCAGATAATGATTATATCATGCATATATGGAGATCAGAAGAAAATCCGGCTACAATTGAAAACTTTACTTTTCCAGACTGGCCGGTAAATGCAGATCTTTCTTACAGCAATTCAACGTATCTAAATGGTGGTATCGGAGGATATCCATTAGGTGATCTTAACTGGTTCCCAGAAGAGAAAGCTTCCTGGTTAGCACAAAGAGATGCTGAAAGAACTGCAATAGAAAATGCACTAGAAAGTGGTACTACATTAACTTCAAACGAGCGAGCTGCTACTTCGGTTCCTAAATTGTTTGAGTTAAATCAAAATTATCCGAATCCATTTAACCCTACTACAGAAATTAGTTATGAATTATCTCAATCTGCAAATGTAGAGATTGCCATTTATAACTCATTAGGTAAAAAAGTAGCTACATTAGTTAACAATAGATTCCAACAAGCAGGAACACATTCTGTTAGTTTTGATGCTACAGGGCTAAGTAGTGGAACGTACTTCTACACTCTTCGTGCGGGAGATTTTGTTCAATCTAAAACTATGACACTGATTAAATAAACTCATAGTTATTTAAGTTTCTTAAAGCCTCGGTTAATTTTAGCCGAGGCTTTTTTTACATTAAAATAAATCTAAATACAAAAAGAAGAATGGCACGCACTTTTAAGACAATATTAGTTTTAATCCTTTCTTTAACTTTTTTATCAAGCTGTAGCAACAAAATTGAAGAAAATGATGTAGTTGCTGTAATAAATGATTCTGTAGAAATCACTTTTAAGGAATTATCAAGACTCCATTCAGGGGAGTTTTTTGAAAGAAGATATCCGAATTCAGAATTGAATGGCTTTGAAGAAGCCTTGGAGGATCTTTTAACAAGAAGGTTGAAGCAAATTGATTTCTTAGAAAATGAGAATATTCCAAAGGAAAGACTCCTTGAAAGTGTTCAGCGTACTATCAATGATGAAATTATAAATGAATATTACCTTCAGGTAATTTTAGACAGTTACTATGGTGAAGAAGAAATTGAAGCAGAGTTTAAAAGGCTTAAAAGTAATAATCCCGCAATTTCTTTTGAAGGAAGTAAAAATCGGATTATAAATAATCTTCGAGATAAATATACTGATGAAGCTCTTGAAGAGTATGAAGTGATTAAAGATGAACAAATATTAGATGAACAAATTGAATGGAATGAAGAAGGTTTAGATAGGCTGGTTGAGTGGTCTAGAATAAATAATTTTTTTCAATCTGAATATCAAAGCGTTATAGATGAAGAATTAAACAACAACAATAACTTTGTTTTACTTACTTACAACAATACTACCGTAGATATTGCAATGCTCAAGTATTTAATCTCAGATATACTCCAGCTTGAAGATAACAGTAGTCCATCAAAAAATATTTTGAAAGCTTACTTAGTTGAAGCAATGCAGTTGAATGAGTTATTGAAAAAAGCTAAAGAATTAGAAATTGATGAAGATATCTTATCAATGGAATCAAGTACCGAAGCATTAAAAGTAAGTTTCCTAAGGTTATATAACGGTGAAATGATTTATGACAAAATCCCGTCTCCGACCGAAGAAAATTTGCTACAATTTTATGAGGATGAGAAAGAAGGATATTTATATCAAGTTCCTAAAAGAATTATTTATATAGCAGAGTTTGACAGTGAGGCGGAAGCCAACAATGCATATAAAGAAATTACAGAGTCGTCGAAAACCTTTGAAGAGGTATCAAATAGAAGCTGGAAGGTAAAGTCTTATGTAAAGAATGAAGAAGGGCAAATCGAATCTTACCTTAGTAGTGAGAAACCAATTTATGGAGATATTGCATTTTCACTAGGTGAAGGTGAAATTTCAAATCCTATCCCTCTCGATTTAAATGAAGAGAGCGCTGAATATGGTATAGTCTACTGTTCTAAAGCTTATTCAGAGGGGATTGTTCCATTCGATGAAGTAGAAAACTTAGAGAGAAGTATGAGAATTTTTTACACAAACATGCTTACTCAACAAGTTGAGGAAGAACTTTTTTCTAAGTATGAAGTAGAGATTTTCAGGGATGTTTTGATCCGCAAAATAAATGAGCGTAAGTAGCACACCTAGAAATTAAAGACTAAAAATGAGTATCTAGTCAGAAACCAGAATCTGACATACTTTGATTAGCCGCACAAAAGTTGCAGGGTTAGAACTGCTTTTAGCTGTTTCCGCAAAAAATAACAGAGAGAAAGCTTTTTTACTATGGTGTAAACTATAGACTCAGATCAAATCCTGCATTGAAGGACATGTGTTAAAATCAATTTTATTAGTCACTTGGGGTAAGTTATAATCAAGGGGCAAAGAATTCCACTCCGGAGGCAAAATTTGTTCAAATAGTAAGAAATTTTGCTCATTTAATTTTCATTATTCTCTCTAATAAAATATATTGAAAAGCGCTTTTTCCTTAAAAATCGTGTACAGTAATCTATTTAAATCAAAAAATAGGTTGATCAAGAATTTGCGCAAAATTTGGGACGTTGAGTCTGTTGGTTTAAATAAACGGAAGCATACCCTTTAAACTCAAAAAATTAAATTAACATGAAAACAAAAGTTACTATTAAAAGGAGCATGTTGGCATGCCTTCTTATGATGTTAGTCGCATCATTCGGAGTGAATGCACAAACTGTTGTAAATTCCGATTGGGATTTTTCTGGTGTTACACTAGGGGCGACCACAGGAATTGAAGGCTGGTGGATCTTCGGAAGCGATAATGCGGATCACGAATTTATAGCCGATCCTGATGATGCTTCCAATATCTTACTACAAACTACCTTAACAGATACCGCGGGGATTAACCCTTGGACAGTACAAGTAGCCAGTGTAGACACAGAACTGGAGCCAAACTCAACCTATGTGATTTCAGGACGCATTAAATTTGTGAGTGCTGATGCTGAGAATGGAGCTCTTAACTTTGTGTCAGGAGATGTGGGCCTTAACCAATATGGGGCTGCTATCAACCACGATGAGTGGACCGTGTTTAAATTTGACACTGTAAAGACAGACACAGCAGTTACTGCGAATGTAGGCTTTCATCTGGCTGATCCAGCAGTGGGCGTGGGAGATGTATTCCATATCGACTACATCAAAGTAGAGAAGATTGAAGAAACAGTTATTGAAGAGCCTTCCGGTATAGTAAATACAACCTGGAATTTTGATGGCGTTACACTGGGAGCGACTACAGGAATTGAAGGCTGGTGGATTTTAGGAAGCGATAATGCGGATCACGAATTTATAGCCGATCCTGATGATGCAACCAACACCCTACTAGAAACCACCCTAACGGATACTGCCGGGATCAACCCTTGGACAGTACAAGTAGCAAGTGTTGGTACAGAGCTGGAGCCAAACTCAACCTATGTGATTTCAGGACGCATTAAATTTGTGAGTGCTGATGCTGAGAATGGAGCTCTTAACTTTGTATCGGGTCCTGTGGGTCTTAATCAATATGGGGCTGCTATCAACCATGATGAATGGACGGTATTTAAATTTGATACGGTAAAGACCGACACAGCTGTAATCGCTGATGTAGGCTTCCATCTGGCTGATCCAGCGGTTGGTGTAGGAGATAAATTTCATATCGACTACATAAAAGTAGAAAAAATTGAAGAAGAAGTAGTTATAGAAGGACCTGAGACTCCGGAAGATTTTGTAAATCTTAATGGTGATTTTTCTGATTCTGAATTAGGTCCAACTACAGGAACAGATGGTTGGTTCTTTAACGGAGCAGATGCTCTTGCAGACTTTTCAATCGTGGAAGATCCTGACAATGCTCCTTATAAATTACTTAAGGTTAAAGTTACCGATATAGACGGTGCGGATAACCCCTGGAATATACAAGCCGGATCAGCTAACATTTCCTTTGAGGCGAGATCACAATATGTAATTTCTGCACGTATGCAGTACAACAGTGCTACCGGTGCAACTACAGGCTCAATGAGTTTAGACCCAGGTCCTGCAGCTGGTGTTGCCCAATACGGAGTTTCAATTCCTGAAGGCGAGTGGACTATTGTAACTTTAGATACGGTAACAACCGATACCGCTTTTACAACTAATGTAGGTCTTCATATGGGTTTTAACACTCATGCAAATGGTGATAGTACCTATATTGACTATGTTAAAGTAGAAAGAATTGGTGATGCTCCGCTAGCTATCCCGGCACCACCGTATGATTTTGGTGATGTACTTACGTATAACGGAAGTTTCACAGAGCAGGATCTTGGAGATGCATCAGCGTTAGCCTGGACTATTACACTTGCTGAAAACAGTCCTGTAGAAATCGTGGATGATGCTCAGGATGGAGATAGTCGCGCTCTAAAATTTGAAGTTTCCTGGAATGGCGTTACCGAATGGTATAATACTGAAGCAGTAAATGAGCCAGTAAATGTTGTAGAAGGTGAAACCTATGAAGTTTCTGCATGGCTTAAAGCGGATAATTCAGATCGTCAGGCTCGGGTATACCTAGGAATGCCGCAAAGTGGAGGCTGGGAACGAGCAAGAGGAGGCGACACTCCTGTAACTAATCTCACAACAGAGTGGCAAGAAGTAACCTTCAGTCATCAAGCTACCGCATCTAACGAGACTAATTCAATGAGAGTTGGTGTAGAAGTTAATGCAGAGGTAAATGATGGAGGAACAATCTGGTTAGATAACGTCACTGTTACTAAAGTAATGGGTACAAATAGTGAAGACAATAGTAAACCATTAAAGTTCTCACTCGAGCAGAACTACCCGAATCCGTTCAACCCGAGTACCAGAATCAATTATTCTATACCAAATACCGCACATGTAACTCTTGATGTGTTCAATATGCTTGGCCAAAAGGTGGCTACCTTAGTCGACACCAGACAACAAGCAGGAAACTTAAGTGTTACTTTTGATGCCAGAAACCTTGCATCAGGTATATATATTTACAGAATTCAGGCCGGTTCATTCGTTCAAACAAAACGTATGACTCTGATCAAGTAAATTAAACCAACTTTTTTAAAGCCCGGTTGGAAACAGCCGGGTTTTTTTATTATTGGCTAATACCATATATAGCAATGCCAAAGTCGCTTGTTCGTCCATCCTGTTCGATCAGGTTTCCATCTTGATATGCAGCACCTTCAGGATAAATATCATCGCGTGATATTTTCCAGAATATAGAAGCCGTTCCCGGAATACCCTGAAGCTCTACAGCATAGGTGTGCCCGGTTTTTAAAAGGGGTTGCCGATTTTGGGGCAGATCAATTTGAAAAACGCCCTTAGGTTGTGGGGTATAGTTGATACGAAGTCCCTTTTCAGTACCCAGTAAATTTTTACTCTGTGAATAAAAATCAGGAGTATCCCCTCCTCCCAAATCATATAAAGCAATTGTAACGGGATTTTTTTCAATAGTTCCATATCCACCGCCTATGTATAAACTTATGCTCTCCAGAGTGAAGTCGGAGTCTACTTTAAAAGATTGGCCAATTCTGGAAGTTCCACCATTTCCATTAAAACTTTGGGAATAGGTAACCTGATAATAAGGATCTTTAGTAGTTGTAAGCTCAGGATTTCCCGGCCATTGCTTAGTATCCTCAAAATTCTGACTTATGATAAGGTCTGTATCAACATCTGTTAATGCACCTTCCGGATTGAAAACCGGGGGAACATATTCTGTTGGCGGATTTGGTGGAAGACTAATTCCTTCAACTGTTTGTTTGATAGGTACCATGGTTCCGTCGTTATTATAGTATAAATATTCAACAGTGGTCGATCTTCTTCCCAAAGTTCCGGAAAGCCCGTTAAGTGTTAACTCAGCATTATGATAAAAGAAATACCACTGATCTTTATACTCAACAATTGCTGGATGAACGGTATAACTATTTGCAGTTCGCCCGGTTAAAATACCGTGATAGGTCCAGTCACCGGTCATAGATTCTGAGGTAGCATAACAGATTTTCTCCCACATTCCCTGATGAGCAAAACAAGGATAAGTAAGATAATACAGGACTCCCCGTTTGTGATACCAGGGCCCCTCTGTATAATTTGGAACCTCAATTCTGGTTATTTTCCCATCAATCTCAATCATATTTGGTTTTAGTTTAGCGAAATATAAATAAGGATTTCCCCATGACATATAAGCAGTACCATCGTCATCGATGAATACAGTAGGATCAATGTCATCCCAACCTCGATCACTGGGAGTATCACTGTCTTTCACCAAGGCAGAACCGCGTGCATCGGTATAAGGTCCTAATGGATGATCAGCAACGGCTACTCCCACAGCTTTCCCAAAGTGAGGTTCTCCATGTTGTACTGTAGTGTAGAAATAAAACTTTCCATCCTTTTCTACTACCTGAGAAGCCCAGGCATCGTATACCGCCCAATCAAAATCAGTTGGTTTAAGAACATACCCATGAGAAGTCCAGTTTTTCATATCGGTAGTTGAATAAGCTACCCATTCTGTGATATTAAACATTTGCCCTTCTCCGGCTTCATCATGACCCACAAAAACGAAAAGAGTGTCGTTATAAACCAAGGTCGCAGGGTCGGCAGTAAACTGATCTCTGAATATTGGGTTTTCTCCCGGTTTATAGTCCTGGGCGAAGCCAATTCCGGAAAAGCTTAGAAATATAGTTAACGTTACGAGGATTACTTTTTTTTGCAATTTTGGAGTGGTCATAACTAAGAATAAATGTTTTTTTTACACTTTTAATCTAATAAATTCTAAGTAGAGAAAATAAAGCCGGATGATTTAAAAAAGCGTTTTTTTCATCTTTCTATTTTAAAGAACCTAACCGCGGAATAATGTATAGTCCCTTAGGATTAATCTGTTGTCTATTCCCAGTTGATCATTTATTTAAAAACTTAGTTTCCTAACCATGATTTTGTCTATTTCTTCTGATAAATGTGTACGTAATTTTTCAGCGCTTCTTTTGGTTCTGACTTTTGCCAGTTCCGGCATATTTAATGCAAATGCCCAAGAAAACAGCTTCGAAAAAGTGCATGTCATTCAGACTAATCAAGCGTTTTCTTCCTCTTCCTTTCTAACAACCAGTAGTCGTGAAGGAGTGTTTCCAATTGTTCGTAACGGAACACCCAGTGATATTCTCATTAGTGCTTCTGACTATGAAGGGATCCCAAAATTAGCGGGTCTTTTTCAGAAAGACTTAGGCTATGTATCTGGTAAAAAACCAAAACTTCATGTGGATGGAAATCCAAAAGCCAGAAACCTGATTATAGCAGGATCACTGGGTAAAAGCAGCATTATTGATAAACTGGTCTCAGCCGGAAAAATTGATGCTAGTGAGTTGGAAGGTGCCTGGGAAAAGTTTTTGATACTTCCGGTAAAAAACCCCATGGATGGAGTCGACAATGCATTAGTAATTGTGGGGAGTGATAAAAGAGGAACCATCTATGGGATGTTTGAGCTTTCAGAAGAAATGGGGGTGTCTCCCTGGTATTGGTGGGCGGATGTACCGGTAAAATCCAGGAAAAATATTTATGCAAAAGCAGGTGTTCATACTCTTGGAGAACCAAAGGTTAAGTATCGTGGGATTTTTCTGAATGATGAGGAACCTGCACTCGGTAGTTGGGCTCGAGAGAAATTCGGTGGCATCAATCATAAGTTTTATGAGAAAGTCTTTGAACTGATTCTTCGTCAAAAAGGCAATTTTCTGTGGCCGGCTATGTGGGGTAAATCACTTTGGGAAGATGACCCGCTTTCTGCACCACTTGCCAACGAAATGGGGGTTGTATTATCCAATTCTCACCACGAACCAATGATGAGAGCGCAATCTGACTGGGGTAGATCAGGTGAAGGTCCATGGAATTATGAAACCAATGCCGAAAAACTAAGAGAGTTCTGGCGCGAAGGAATTGAGAGGACTCAGGGTCAGGAAAAAATAGTAACACTGGCCATGCGCGGTGATGGCGACGAAGCAATGAGTGAAGACACGAATATTGAACTGCTTGAGCAAATTGTGGAAGACCAGCGGGAAATCATTGAAGATGTAACAGGAAAACGCGCCAAGGAAACTCCACAGGTTTGGGCGCTATATAAAGAAGTTCAGGATTACTACGACAAAGGTATGAGAATGCCGGAAGATGTGACTCTTCTGTACTGCGACGATAACTGGGGACATGTAAGGGTTCTTCCTGAGCTGGATGCTGCTCCGCGTTCAGGCGGATATGGAATGTATTATCATTTCGATTTTGTGGGCGGCCCAAGAAGTTACAAATGGCATAACACTGCTCAAATTGAGAGGGTTTGGGAGCAAATGCGGCTTACTTATGAATATGGTGTCCGAGAAATTTGGTTGGTGAATGTAGGTGATTTGAAGCCGATGGATCTGCCCATTAACTTCTTTCTGGATTATGCCTGGAATCCTGATGCAATTACCTCAGATGATCTTCCGGAATATTACACCCAGTGGGCAGCTCAACAGTTTGGAAGTGAGTATGCGGAAGAAATCGGGGAAATTTTATCGCTATATACCAAGTATAATTCCCGCCGAAAGCCGGAACTGGTTTCCCCGGAAACCTATAGTCTTACTCAGTTCAACGAGGCGGAACGGGTTGTGGAGGAATATAACTCATTATTAGCGCGTGCTCAGAATATTGAATCCGAATTAACAGAAGAGGTTCAGAATGCTTATTACCAGCTCGTAATGTACCCTGTGGAAGCGAACGCTAATCTGAATGAAATGTATGTCTCTGCTGCAAAAAATCAGCTTCATTATCTTCAAAACCGTGCTTCTACCAATTACTATGCCGATAAAACAAAAGAGCTCTTTTTCCGGGATGCAGAATTCACTGAAGAACATCATGAATTTGCTGATGGTAAATGGAATCACATGATGGCTCAGACTCATATTGGATATACAACGTGGTCCGATCCACCAGTTAATAAAATGCCATCTATTTCTTACATCCAGACTGCTACACAAGCTGGAATGGGATATATGCTGGAAAGCGGAATACGTCCACCATGGGGAGGTGGAGCTGCGAGAAGTTTTACTCCTTTCGATCCTGCAAACGATCAAAAATACTATGTGGAAATCTACAATACCGGAACTGAACCGCTCAGTTACAGCGTAAGTTCAGAAAGTGACTGGATTGAGATTTCATCTACTTCTGGCACCATTGAATATGACGAGAAAGTATACATAAGTGTGGACTGGGATAAAGTGCCTGAAGGTACTGAGAATGGTGAATTACTGCTTTCTGGTTCAGGCCGGAATGTGAGTATAATCGTACCCCTCCATACAGAAGTTCCGAACTCTGTTTCAGGTTACATTGAAAATGACGGGATTGTAAGTATAGATGCTCCCGGATATCAGAATAAAAAGGATGCCAATGGTATTTCCTGGGAAGTAATTCCAAACCTTGGGCGAACCAGCTCCGGTGTTACATCGAAGCCTGTTACTTCAGAAAAACAAACTCCCGGAAATAACAGTCCTTATCTGGAATACACGGTAATTGTGTTGGAATCCGGAAATTATGATCTCCATGCATGGTTCTCTCCGACATTAAATTTTCAGAAAGATGAAGGGTTATTGTACGCATTTTCAGTTAATGGAAGTGACCCAACAATTATGAATCTTCATGAAAATGCCATCGGAGCTGACTGGACCTACCCGGCGTGGTGGAATAATGCTGTTACAGACAACATCATGAAACAGACTGTGATGAAAGTAAATCTGGATGCCGGTGAGCATACGATTCGGTACTACCTGGTTGATCCGGGTCTGGTTCTTCAGAAAATCCTTCTTACCAAAGAAGGCAAAAACCTGCAGACCTATTTAGGTCCTCCTCAATCAGTTAAAAAGTAATTCTAACCTGAAGCCTAATTCTCATGAATACATTGAAACGATTAAAAGCTCTGGTTCTGCTGTTTTTTATAACAACGATATTGTCTCCCGGTTTTGCAAACGTCACGCTTCCAAAGCTAATCAGTGATGGAATAGTACTACAGCGTAATGCAAAAATTCCTGTTTGGGGATGGGCTGATGCCGGCGAAAAGGTAACCGTTACTTTTATGGGAAAGCGGTATCAAACCACTGCGGATGAAAGCGGAGACTGGAAAGTGATGCTCCCGGAGATGAAAGCCGGTGGACCTTATACCATGACCATTTCCGGAAATAATACGATCGAGGTTAAAGATATTCTGATTGGGGATGTTTGGCTGGCTACAGGTCAATCTAATATGGTACACCAGTTGGATATCCATGATATACTATATGCTGAAGAAATCGCAACTGCGAACTATCCTGAGATCCGTCATTTTAAAATACCAACTACTACTGCGATTTCAGGTCCGAGAGAAGATCTGGCAGGTGGCGAATGGTTAAAAGCGGTTGGTGAGGAAGTCCGACCTTTTTCAGGAGTAGCGTACTTTTTTGCAAAGGTTATTCACGAAAAGTATGGCATTCCTATTGGTTTGATTAATGCCAGTGTAGGCGGAACTCCGATCCAGTCATGGACTCCCGAGGAAGGTTTCCAGAAATACTCCGATAAATTCCCGGAGATCGTCAATATCATTGAAGAGAATAAAGATACTGCGCTTGTAAACCGCTTAATGGGAAACCGTCCTTCGTTTAACCGTGGACCACAGGAACCAACTGATAAGGGGTTAACCGGAGATAAAAAGTGGTACGAAGTTGATTATGAGCCGAAGGAATGGCGCAGAATCAATATCCCGGGATATTGGGAAGATCAGGGGGCCAGAGATTTGAATGGTGTGGTTTGGTATCGCCGAAACATAGAATTACCTGCATCCATGGAAGGCGAAGCAGCAACAGTATTTTTGGGTCGTATCGTTGATGCCGATGAGTTATACATCAATGGTGAACGGGTTGGAGGTACCGGATATCAATATCCGCAACGAAGATATGATGTACCTGAGAATTTGTTGAAAGCCGGTGAAAACGTATTCGTGGTTCGCGTCACAAACAATTTCGGAAAAGGTGGTTTTGTACCGGATAAACCTTACTACATATTTACGGATCAGGATACCGTGGATTTAAAAGGGTACTGGAAGTATAAAGTTGGAGAGGTTTTTCCTCCCTTCGATTTTTCAGCTTTTTCCGGAGGTAATAATGACGAGCCACGTCCACGACGAATCAATCCCCAAAACGAACCAACTTCTTTACATAATGGAATGGTTGCCCCTTATACTGATTTTCCTGTAACCGGAATTTTATGGTATCAAGGAGAAAGTAATACAGGGGAACCCGAAATTTATGATGACTATTTATATGCTTTGATCGATGGATGGAGAGAAGTTTTCGACGCTCCGGAATTGCCATTCATTATTGCTCAGCTACCTAACTTTATGGATGTGATGTACTATCCGGTGGAAAGCAACTGGGCAGCAATGAGAGAAGCTCAGCTAATCGCGGCTCAGAATTTAGATAACACCGAAATGACGGTGAACATCGAGCTCGGTGAGTGGAACGACATCCATCCCGATAACAAGAAAGATGTTGGTGAGCGGATGGCTTTAGCAGCTCTAAAACTTGCTTATGGAGAAGATCTGGTGTACTCCGGACCGATTTATAAAAATCACACCATTGAAGAAAATAAAGTGACTATCTCTTTTGACCACGTTGGAAGCGGGCTTGTGTCAGACGATGGTTTTGAATTGAGTGATTTTGCTATTGCGGGTGCTGACAAAAAGTTTGTCTGGGCAAAGGCAAAAATTGAAGGCGACAAAGTGGTCGTCTGGAATGAAGATATCGAAGACCCGATGTACGTCCGATACGCATGGTCTGATAATCCCGATAACCCGAACCTGTACAATAAAGAAGGGTTACCAGCCTCCCCTTTCAGAATTGAACCAACGGAGTAAGTATATGAAAAAGAAATCTCAGCTTGTCGGATCTATTACCCGCTATTTTTTATTAGTTGCTGCGCTGGTGATTTCCTTTTCAGATTCAGCTACAGCACAAAATTCTAATCCGGTACAAATCATCGTTAATCCTGAACAAACAGGACCGGTTATTAACAAGCATATATTCGGGCAGTTTGCAGAGCATTTGGGTCGCGGCATTTATGAAGGTGTTTGGGTTGGTCCGGATTCTGAGATTCCAAATACCCGTGGACTTAGAAATGACGTTATCGAAGCCTTAAAAAAACTACGAGTGCCTAATGTTCGATGGCCGGGTGGATGCTTTGCCGATGAGTACCACTGGAGAGATGGAATTGGTTCGCCGGAAGAACGACATAAAAGATTGAATGCCAGCTGGGCAGGTCGTATTGAACCCAACACTTTTGGAACTCATGAGTATTTTGATTTTCTGGACCTGATTGGTGCAGAAGCTTTTATTTCTGCCAATGTAGGCTCCGGCACAGTTCAGGAAGCGGCGGACTGGCTGGAATATCTAACAGCAACGGGTTCTACACTTGCAGAGGAACGTGCTGAAAACGGTCATCCAGAACCATATGAAGTGGAATTCTGGGGAATTGGCAACGAAGTGTGGGGCTGTGGTGGACCTTTTACTGCCGAAGAATACCTGAAAGAACTCAAGCAATTTTCTAATTTCAGTACCAACTATAATCCTGAAATGCCAACCAAACATGTAGCTGTCGGCCCTGACGGTGACGCTTTTGGAGAATATACAGAAGTGATCATGAAAGCCTGGTCGCAAAAAAGCTGGGCGTGGAATATTGAGGGACTTTCTCTTCACCGCTATACCCGTAATGGCTGGCCACCAAATATCATTGCGACCGATTTTAACGAAGCTCAATACGCTGCCGTAATTCATGAAACGCTTGGAATGGATGAATACATATCCAGAAATAAAGTCATCATGGATAAATACGATCCTGAAGTTCAGGTGGGTATTTATGTGGATGAATGGGGAACCTGGTACAAAGCAACGGAAGGATCTCCCGAAGGATTTTTGGAACAACAGAATTCCATCAGAGATGCCATTGTAGCTGCATTGAATTTCAACATCTTTATTCGGCATTCAGACAGGGTAAAAGGAGCAAATATCGCACAAATGATCAATGTGCTTCAGGCTATGATTCTGACTGATCAGGAAAAAATGCTACTTACACCAACATATCACGCATTCCGGATGTACGTGCCCTTTCAGAATGCTACCCGCCTGGATATTGATTTCGATGCCGGTACATATGAAAATGGAGGTGTGACTTTACCAGGGATCGATGCCATTGCCGCTCAGGATGAAAAAGGCAGAATTATCGTTGCACTAACCAACGTGAATCCAAATGAGTCTGCTACCATTGAGTTGTCTTTTGACGGAATATCGATAAAGAACGTAGATGGAGAAACACTCTATGCTTCAGCTATTGATGCCATTAACACCTTTGAAAATCCCGAGAATGTAAGACCAACCACTCTGATTCCGAATATTTCGGAAGGGAAGTTAACAGTGCAATTGAAGCCTCAATCTGTAACGGTACTTACATTGGAGAAGGAATAATGAAAACATTCATCTTTACAACTGTACTCCTATTAAGTTATTCAATTCTCTTTTCTCAGGAACAGTGGCTGGATGTAAACTATGCCGGTAACGATAAAGAATATCATAACATGGATATTTATCTGCCGGAGACTGGTGAACCAACTCATAAAGCGATCATTATCATTTATGGCAGTGCATGGTTTGCCAATAATATGAAAGGAATGACCTATCAGGCTATGGGAAAGCCGTTGCTTGAACATGGATTTGCTGTTATCTCTATCAATCATCGCTCGAGTAGAGATGCACCTTATCCTGCACAGATTCATGATGTTAAAGCCGCCATTCGTTTTGTAAGAGCAAATGCTGAAGAATATAAAATTGATCCTTCTTTTATTGGAATAACCGGGTTTTCCTCAGGTGGACATCTGGCTGCGCTGGCAGGAGTTACTAATAACCTGGAAGAATACACAGTTGCAGATACTACCATGAATCTGGAAGGAGATCTTGGTGATTTTACCACTGTAAGTAGTTCGGTTGATGCAGTAGTGGACTGGTTTGGCCCAGTGGATCTTGCCAACATGGATAATAATTGTACGGAGTTTAAAGGTGCCGATTCTCCGGAAGCCGCCATGATAAAAGGAAATCCTGCTGATCATCCGGGTGCAATCGCATTATTAAGCCCGGTAACATTTGTTGATGAGTCCGATCCTCCTTTTCTGGTAATTCATGGTGATGCTGATAATGTAGTTCCACATTGCCAGAGTGAATTGTTCTCCGGTTTGCTGAATGAGGCAGGAATACTCTCGGATTTCATCACAGTTGAAGGGGGCGGACACGGACCAGGCACCTTTAATGAAAATACATTTAATAGAATGGTCGATTTCTTTTTATCGGAATCGGAGTAGCAATAAGTAAAATTTAAACCAGATTAACAGGTATTCAATTATAGAATACCAACAAAACAAACCTGAACAATGAAAAATTACTTTTTTGGAATATCAGTAGGTGTCCTTCTCGCGCTAGTTGCGACCGCTTTTTTGTCTGGCAAGAAGACTTCAGAAAAACCTATTTATTTAAACACTTCTTATTCATTTGAAGAACGGGCAGCCGATCTTGTTTCCAGAATGACTCTTGAGGAAAAGCAAAGTCAGCTCGGAAATACCATGCCTCCTATTCCTAGGTTAGGAGTTAATAAATATGATGTTTGGGGCGAAGCTTTGCACGGAATCATGGGGAGAAATAACAACGCGGGGGAAACCGCCACATCTTTCCCAAATAGTATTGCAGTTGGCTCAACCTGGGATCCGGATCTGATTAAAAGAGAAACCGAAGTTATAGCTAATGAGGCACGCGGATTTAATCATGATCTGATATTCACACTTACTTATTGGTCACCGGTAGTGGAGCCAACACGCGACCCACGATGGGGACGAACAGCCGAATCTTTTGCAGAAGATCCCTTCCTGGCCTCAGAAATTTCTAGCGGATTTATCCGTGGGCTGATGGGGGACGATCCCAAATATTACCAAACTGTGCCAACAGCTAAGCATTATATCGCGAATAACACGGAATTTAACCGGCATACCGGGAGCTCAGATATGGATGATCGTGACATGCATGAATACTATCTGGAGCCCTACCGAAAATTGATCAGAGAAGACGACCTTCCATCTATAATGACTGCTTATAATGCTGTTAACGGAATTCCGGTTTCGGCAAGTGAATTTTTATTAGATACGGTAGCCAGAAGAACGTATGGAATGGAAGGGTATGTGACCGGAGATTGTGGCGCAATTTCAGATATGATACGCGGACATTATTATTCGGAAGATGGAGCAGTTGCAACGGCCATGGGATTAAAAGCCGGTGTTGATACGGATTGTGGAGGTGAGTATCAAAATAACGCACTGGACGCTTTAGAGAGAGGCTTAATGACAGAAGCCGATATCGACCGAGCCCTGATTAATATGTTCACTATCAGAATGAAACTGGGTGAATTCGATCCGAGGGAAGTTGTTCCTTATGCAGGAATCAAACCGGATATCATCAATGATCCTTCTCATAACGATCTTGCTCTGGAAATAGCCACTAAAACACCGGTACTGCTAAAGAACGAAGTGGCTACTTCAACCGGCCAAAAGGCATTACCGCTTACCGATAAAAACATCAAAACGATAGCGGTACTGGGACCTCAATCGGATAAAATCGAATTAGGGGATTACTCCGGTCCGGTTGAAGATTCACTACAAAGCACTCCTCTTGCAGGAATTCAGGATTATGTAAATGAACATGAATTAGACATTGAAGTAGTACATGCTTCCGGGGGTAATCTCGAACGAAAAAATGACTTTTTCACTCCACTTCAATTCTCGGCGATATATTCGAATGGTGAATTAGAAGAGTATGATGCAACAAGCTATGACGACGCTGCACCCGGATTAATCACTGCCACCCGTTTTGGAAGAACATCTATTCGCGGAATTAAAGATGGTGATTGGGTTGCTTATGGAAATATCGAAGTCACCGATTTAGATTCCATCCGATTTAACTTTTTAGTGGCTTCTAATGGTGGTTCAATTGAAGTTCGGGAAGGCTCGCCTACTGGAAATATTCTGGCATCAACCGAAGTATCAAGTAACCAGCAAGGAGGCTTCTTTGGTCGCTCTGCTACTATTACAACTGAAGTAAATACCTTAGGTATTAACGGCCCAAGAAATTTATACCTGGTTTTCCGAGAACCGGAAGCTCCTGCTACCGACAAAGCCACACTGGATATGGCAGCTTCAGCAGATGCAGCTATTATTTTTGTAGGAACGGATCAGAGTACGGGAAGGGAGGAATCTGACCGGTTTTCACTGGTACTTCCAGGTAACCAAATGGAACTGATAAAAGCAGTCGCTGAAGTAAATCCAAATACCATTGTCGTAATGCAAACGATGGGAATGGTTGAAGTGGAAGACTTCAGATATAACCCGAATATCCCGGGGATAATTTTTACCGGCTATAATGGACAGGCTCAGGGCGCTGCGATGGCGAAGATTCTGTTTGGTGAAGTAAATCCCGGAGGTAAAACACCGGTTACATGGTATAAATCAGTGAACGACCTCCCGGATTTTAATGACTACACATTACGTGGCGGTCCCGATAAAGTAGGCAGAACGTACTGGTATTATGATGGAGATGTATCATACGAATTCGGATATGGTCTTTCCTACACCACCTTTGAATATGCCAACTTTGAAATCGATAGCAAAACCATCACCCCGAACAGCTCTGTTACTGTTTCAGTGGATGTAACCAATACCGGAGAAGTGGATGGTGATGAAATCGTGCAGGTGTATGTGAAAACACCAGAAAGTCCGGATGTATGGGAACGTCCGATCAAACGTCTTAAAGGATTCAAGAGGGTTACTATCCCGGCAGGACAAACCAAAACGGTATTAATTGAGATTGACGGTTCTGATCTTTGGTTCTGGGATGATGAAAATGACCTTATCACTTTTGATAAGGGAAGCTATGTTTTTGAAATCGGAGCTTCATCCAGAGATATCAAAGGTGAAGTGACTGCCACGATGAGTGGACGTTTTGATGCCAAACTCTTTACCGTTGTCGCGGAGGGTGATCAAATCGTATTTGAACCGGGTGAGACTACTCAGACAAGTCTTACCGCGAGTTTATCGGATGACAGTTTTATTGATTTGAATGATGCAGAAATTCGCTATAAAAGTAATAACACCAGAGTTGCCACAGTAGACAAATCTGGAAAAGTGACCACACACAATCCTGGCATTGCCTCCATTTTTGCGTATGTGACTTATGATGGACTTACCAAATCAGACAGCTATCCGGTTAAAGTGATGCCTGATCTTACACCTGAAATAGTTGCAGTGGATGGAAAGAGTATTAAGGGATTTAATCCTGAAACAAAAGCGTACAGTTATTTGCTCAAAAACACCGCGAAAGTGCCTCAAATTACGGCATCAGCGGTAAATGATGGTGTTGCGGTTGAAATTGAACAAGCAAAAGTTATACCTGGAACAGCCGTCATTAACTTTATTGATCACAATACCTATCAAAAGAATACCTATTACGTGTATTTTGATGTTGCTTCAAAAAGTGATGAGTTTAATGGTAAGCTGGGATCCCAGTGGGAGTGGATTCGTGAGGATAAGTCCAGGTACAGTCTTTCTTCCAATTCCGGAGCACTCACAATAACCAGTCAGCCAGGTGATGTTTCTGAAGGCAGCAACAGCGGGAAAAATCTGTTACTTCAGAGTGCAAACAACGACTGGAGCATTGAGACCAAATTGGTTGCTTCGCGGACTCCTGCTCAACCCGAAAATGCCGGGATTCTGGCCTATCAGGATGATGACAATTTTGTGAAGCTAATGTTCAGAGCGGTTATTAAAACCACCCGTCAAACTGGAGTACAACCCGGAACCATCGACCTTTTAATTGAAGAAAATGGAATTGCTAAATCAGCAGGAACTTTCGATTTAGATGAAGAGGTCATCGGTGATAATCCACTTTATTTAAAATTGAATAAGAATGGAAGTACTTATACTGCATTATATTCACTGGATGGTGAAACCTGGGAAGAACTTGGTTCTGATGCGATTCTCCTTAAAGATATTAAAGCCGGGCTAATAGTAAGCGACGGGATCATCACCCAAAGTATGACCAGTACTTTCTGGTTTGATTCCTCAACGAATAAGCCGGAGGCTCCCTTCGATGTCTCTTTTGACTACTTCCATATTTCTAACTCTGGCATTAAGTAAACCAATTATTAAAACATCAAAAACTGGCCAAATACTACCATGAATTTAAATAAATATATAACCGTAAGTGGGTATCATCTCTTCCTGTTCCTGGTTATAACAGGGTTACTATTTTCTACACAAGTGTATGCGCAAAACACAAGCAGAGTAGTTGAAGATGGTGGTACCGGACCTTACAGCGCATTAATGGTTTCTGAAAATAGTCTTCCAACACATACGGTGTTCAGACCTTCTGATATGAGTTCATTTTCTGGTGATCAAAAACTACCGGTTATTGCCTGGGGAAACGGTGCATGCGCAAACTCTTCTTGGGAGCATGTGAATTTCCTGAATGAGGTAGCTTCATATGGTTTCCTTGTAATCGCTATCGGGCCAATGCCGGAAGAAAGTGTTCAAGGAGGTCCCGGTGAACGTTCTACCTCTTCACAACTTACCGATGCCATAGATTGGGCCCTTGAGCAAAACATGGACAGTGAAAGCCCATACCACAATAAAGTGGATACAGAAAATATTGCGGTAAGTGGCATGTCTTGTGGCGGGCTTCAAGCGCTGGAAGCAGCAACTGACCCAAGAGTCACTTCATTAGGGGTGTATAACAGTGGAATCCTTCCTCAACCGGGTGGATTCCCTGGAATGCCGGCACTTGCTAAAGATCACCTTAAAGAAATTCACTCACCAACTATTTACATGCTTGGAGGCGAGTCTGATATAGCTTATAACAATGGGATGGATGATTTTGAAAGAATTGATCATGTACCCGTGTTTGTAGCGAATATGGATGTGGGACATGGAGGAACCTATCGTCAGCCACATGGCGGTGAATATGCCAAAGTAGCTACAGCATGGTATCAGTGGCAGTTGAAGGGTGATGAAGACGCAGGAAAGATGTTTACCGGAAATCCTCCCGGTTTAGCTGCATCGGAGCTTTGGACGGTCGATAAAAAGAATATTGATTAGACCCGAACGCTGTGAGGTCCAGTGAACGCTGCGAGATAATAATTTAGTAGCTGCAGCCAGTGTTGTGAAATGGGTTGTTATTCCATCAGTTTTGAAAGAGACGTTTTGCAACGATCGATAAATAGAGTTTACAGTTCATCCAGGTGTGGCCTCCATCTGAAATAAAGTACTCGTAATCGATTCCTTTTTCGTCCAGCGCTTCTGTATATGGATCAATGGCACGTTTTGTGAAGTCATCTTCTCCCACACCTATCCAGAACATATTCAGGTTTTCATTGGTTGCCTGTGGATCTTCAAAAGCAACAGCATTGTTCCGTTCAATCTCATTTACACGCATTCCCGGAGCAAAGCCGATTACCCAGGAAAACAAGTCAGTATTATTTAACCCAAAGTATAAACTGGTTCCGCCACCGCCTGAAAATCCGGCAATAGCACGGCTTTGTGCATCTTTTTTCACGCGATATTTCCCTTCAACATACGGCATCAGGTTGTTCATGAAATCTTTTTTAAACTCCTGTAGGTTTTCCCATTCACGCAGGCTACCGGAAGATTTACTTATCACCGGATAAGCTCTGCCATAAGGCATGACAATGATCATAGGTTCTGCTTCTCCTTGAGCAATCAGATTGTCTAATATGATATTGGCACGGCCAACTTTAGTCCATGTTTCTTCGGTATCAGTGGTTCCATGCAGCAGATAAAATATTGGATATTCCTTATCCGGGTTTTCTTCGTAACCTGGTGGCGTATACACAACCAAAGGTCGCTCACCTAATTCATCAGAGCTATATAAGTGATAAGAAACAGTGCCATGAGGAACATCCTGAATCGTATGAACCAGGGGTTCATCACCGGTGACTTCTACTATACTGGCCTGAAAACCTTCATTAGGAAACTTAAGGCTGTTTTTCGGATCGGCAACGCTAACACCATCCACAATGAAATTGTAAGGGTACATATCCGGCTCAATTGGTCCAACGGTAACCGACCAAATCCCCTCATCATTTTTAGTAAGATCAGCCTGTCCCTGCATAAATTGTCCACTCAGTTTTACTTCGTCAGCATCAGGAGCCAGATAACTGAAGGTTACGGTATAGTCATCATGTACAACAGGCGACTCAAATACCGGGCCGCCCCATTGGGCGAAGCTTAACTGGCTGTCAATCGCGAATACGATTAAAAAAAGAACTGATTTTTTCATGCTAATTATGTCCTCTGTTTATGGTTATTAGATTAAGGCGCGGAAATAAATCCTGAACTCCTCATCCACCGAAAAAGTGGGTGCATCCATTCTTCAGTTGGTTGGCGAAGAACAAACCCATGATTACCTGTGGGATATAAATGCATTTCGGCAGGAACGTTATGCTTGAGTAGTTGCTGATAGTATTGAATGCTGTTTTCAACCACCACAACTCCGTCGTCTGCAGTATGAGTAATATAAGCCGGAGGAGTGTTTTCGTTGATTTGCAACTCATTCGAATATAAGTCCACCATTTCTTGTGATGGATTTTCACCCAATAATTCATCTTTAGAACCCTTATGGGTGAGTTCTTCCTGCATGCTTATCACCGGATAAACCAGAATCTGGAAGTCCGGACGCACACTGGTTTCTTCAGGGTTTTCGATATGTACCGTATCGAAATGAGTGGCAGCTGTGGATGCGAGATGTCCTCCGGCAGAGAAGCCCATGATTCCGATTTTGTTTTCATTAAGTCCCCATTCATCTGCACGTTCCCTAATCAGTTTGATTGCCTGCTGTGCATCCTGTAGAGGAGCAATAGTCTTATTGATCTGAAGTGTATCCTCGGGAAGTCGATACTTTAGCACAAAAGCAGTAACTCCTTTTCGGGCGAATTCTTTAGCGGTAGTTACTCCTTCGCCCTCAAAAACAACCACGCTGTAACCACCGCCCGGACAAATTACAACAGCGGCTTCAGTGGCATTGCTTTCATCCGGTCGGTACACTTCCAGCGTTGGGGAAATTACTTTACGGATTAATCCCGGACGAGGATCAGCATCCGGTTCTATGGATCTATTATTTGGAATTTCTCCCGCATACAGCGGAATAATTTCTGGCTGACTTCCCTGTGCAAAACACAGAGAAGTAGCCAGAAAAAATACTATGAGGATTGAAATATATTTTTCCTTCATTAAACTCAGTTTTGGAATGCAAGCTGTGCGAATTCATACAAACTTCTTCTCCAGCTTTGCCATTCGTGCGCAGTTTCGGGAGACACATAGAAATGTGTATTTAGTCCCATTTCGCCAAGCTTATCAGTGTTTTCTTTTGGATCTCCGCCAAAACCTCTTCCGCCACCAAGCTCACTACTTCCGTAACTTACAAAGAGAAGGTCAATATTCTCCTTAAATTCAGGATTTGCTTCCACATCTTCAGGACTAATGCTTCCGCCGCTAAACATTCCAACATGGGAAAAGACCTCTGAATTAGCGAGAGTAATTACCCTTGTCTGCATTCCTCCCATAGAAAGGCCAGCCATTGCACGATTATCCTGATCCGCAATAGTTCGGTATTTTTCATCTATCATAGGAATCACTTCCTGGATCAGCATATTTTTAAATCCATCAGCCCATCCTTGTGGTGGCCATTGTCTTGGACGTTCTTCTTCCTCTTCATTACTTTCATCATCGTTTGCCGGACGTCGAGGGCGAAACCAGTTTCCATCACTCATTACAATAATGAAAGGAACGGCTTTACCTTCTGAAATCAGGTTATCCATGATCAGATTGGCTTTTCCCTGGCTCGACCATCCGTATTCATTTTCTCCTCCACCATGCTGCAGATAAAGCACAGGGTACCTTTTCTCTGAATTTTCTTCATATCCAGGAGGAGTGTAGACAAAGGTTCGCTTCATACTTTCAGTTATTTCTGAGTAGAAAATGTGTTCATTAACTGCTCCATGAGGAACATCTCTGAAAGCATATTTTTCGCGATCAAAAGCGGGAACTTCCACTCCGCTTCCCCAGCGACTTGCTCCATAAAAGTACTGGCTGCCCGGATCGGGTACAGAAGCACCATCAATATTTAACTGATAGTAGTGAAAGCCTTCATCCTGAGGTTCAGATTCACCAATCCAGAAACCCTCTTCATCTTTCACCATGTCGTACTTGACAGCACCGATATCCAACTGAACATATTTTGCATCCGGGGCAAATATTTTCGCACGTACCCGACCTTCAGAGTTTACCATGGGATATTCTTTCCCATTTTGGTTAGTAGGTGAGGGTTTAAAATCCTCTTTCATATCGCTGCTTTGAGCAAAAGTATGAGAACTTAACGCTACCATCAGTAATAGAAATAGAAAGGATAGTTTTTTCATGTTTTGTTCCTTTTGGTTAGTTGTGGTTAAACTTTTTTGTGCAATTGTACTCGTATTGGTCTATTTAATTTCCTCATCAAAAACGACAGCTACTTTACCGCATTTGCCTTCATCCATTAGTTCATAGGCTTTATCGACTTCATCCAGGGTGAAACGATGCGTTACCAAATCTTCGGGATGAATACCCCAGCGAACTAGTCGTTCTACAAGCTCTTCCATTCTCCATATGTTGGTAACCCAAGATCCGTGAATAGAAATCTGATCGTGAATGATGTCCGGACTTGGATTGAATTCGACGGTTCCACCTTCGCCAATCATTACATTCTTACCCCATTGCCGGGTAGCCCTAATAGCGAGTTGGCGACCGAGTGTATGTCCCGAACAATCAACCGTTCGCTCAAACCCTTTACCTCCGTAGGTTTCGGCTATTATGTTAGCAAGAGTATCTTCTCCAGAGACGAATACTTCATCAGCAAGCCCGAGTTCTTTGGCGATCTGGCACCGTTCTTCGATCACATCAACTCCAACCAGTTTAGTGGCACCAAGCGCCTTTGCAAGCATTAGCGCTGCCAAACCAACCGGCCCGAGTCCTACTACTAAAACCTGGTGATTTCCATTGATTCCTATTTTTTCCAATCCTTCGTACACCGTTCCAAAACCACAGGCGACCTGAGCTCCATCGGTGTAGGTGAGTTCATCCGGAAGAAGAACAAGATCTTTCTCATCCGCCAAAATGTAAGGGGTCATTCCGCCATCTCGTTGCCAGCCATAAGCTGCTCTGGATGGACTGCTACATGATATCATATATCCCCTGCGGCAGTCATTGCAAACTCCACATCCTGAAATGTGATACACGATCACGCGGTCACCTTCTTTGAAGCGCTTCATGCCCGGACCACATTTAATAATCTGTCCACTCGGTTCGTGTCCGGCTATTTTATTTTGATAAGCTTCAGGACCTTTACCCAAATGTTCCCGGTAAATGGCACGAATATCACTTCCACAAATAGTAGATGATTTCGTTTTAATGAGCACCTGACCATGTCCCGGTTCTGGAACTTCAACCTCTTTCATGCTTACCGTGCTATTACCCGGTAAATAAGCGGCTTTCATTGTGTCTGACATAATTCGTATCTCCTAGTTCTAAATTTTATTGAGCGATATTTCCGTCCAGATCCCAGAGGTCTTCCCAGCCTTCACTTCCTTCCCAAAGAAAAACCTGACCTTTAATCAATCGTGAATTACATTCTGCTACCTTCATGGCTTCCATTTCTTCCTCTGTAAGCATTTCAGTAACGGCTGCTTCCAGATTACTCATGTAGTTATTTACCGAAAAAGGAATAGGAATCTGCCCCCGTTGAATGGCCCATTTAATACATACAATGGCTGGGTGGACTCCGAGTCTTTCGGCAATTTTTCTAACCACTGGTTGCTCGGTATCAACTGCATCTTCGGGGGTTCTGTCGCGTTCCGGGCGACCCGGGGAACCGATCGGGCTATAGCCTATAGGTATAATTTCTTTTGAGACGCAGTAATCAAACAGCTCCTGCTGCTGAAAGCATGGATGCAACTCCATCTCATTTACTACAGGAAGGATATTCATTTTTGGGAGTACGGCATCAAATTTCGGAACGGTCATATTGGATGTGCCGATGTTTTTCACTAATCCCTGTTCAACCAAAGATTCCATTTGTGCCCAGGTATCCATGTACTCATCCACACTGAAAGGACGAGAATCAGGATTCCGCTCATCGGGTCCGCATCCCGGAGCATGATAATTAGGGAATGGCCAGTGAACGAGGTACAAATCCAGATAATCCAGTCTAAGGTCTTCCAGTGATTGCCGGCAGGCTTTTTCCACTTCCCGGTGCTGGTCGTTCCAAACTTTGCTGGTAATCCACAATTCATCTCTGATAACAGTGCCTTCCTCGAATAACTCACCTAATACCTTACCGATATGCTTTTCATTCTGATAGACACTGGCACAATCGATATGGCGATAGCCCCGCTGAATGGCATCTTTTACCGCTTCCGCCACCCGTTCATGGGAAACGCTGTCTGAACCAAAGGTGCCAAGACCTACCACAGGAATTTCATCCCCTGTTCGGAGTTTTTTCTTTGGCACATCATTTGGGTTTACATGGATATCTTTCATTTACATTTCATTTTAAAATTCGATCAATGCTTTCATCACCCCATCCCGGTAATGCTTAACCATATCAAAAGCTTTGGCCACATCACCAAAAGCAAAACGGTGAGTAATCATCGCAGAGCCGTCTACTTTGCCTGAAGCCAGCATATCAATGGTTTCATGATTACACCCATTCTGTCGACGTATATTCACTATGGTAATTTCTTTTCTTCGGATTAGATCGGCTGAAAACGACCATCGGTCAAATTCGGGAATACCGATCATCACCAGTTTCCCCCCGGGTTTTATAAGTTCAATAGCAGTATCCAATCCATCCTGATCACCGCTGCATTCGAAAACTACGTCCAGCATTTCCGGCTCCAGCTTCTGTAGTTCTTCGGGGATGTTTTGTTCATCCGGATTTCCTGACCACACAGCACCATGTTGAATTGCTGCATTTTTTCGGGCTTCAATTTTTTCTGATACATAAATCGGTCCATGTTGGTGAGCCAGGAGCATTTGAAGTACGCTCATTCCAATCGGTCCGAATCCAATAATTCCAATCGTATCATCAGTAGAAAGTTCAGTACGTTTTACCGAATACAATCCAATGGCTAGTGGCTCAGAGGATGCTCCATCATCGATATTCTGATGTTCTGCTAACGGAAGACATTGAGATTCCGGCATCACGATAAACTCTGCGAGATTTCCTTCTATTTGTCCGGGGCATCCCAAAAATAAATTATTACGGCATGTATGGGGGCGGCCGGCTTTACATTGATCACATTCTCCACATGAAACAGATGGCTCCACCGCAATGTGATCTCCGGGTTTAACCGTGGTAACTGCAGAACCAATTTTTTCAACTACTCCAGCTCCTTCATGTCCAACTGTGAACGGATATTGTACTATCTGACTTCCGATTCTTCCGGTTGAGTAGTAGTGAATATCTGATCCACATACACCCACGCGCTTCATCCTAATCAACACATCGGTATCCTTCTCGATCTGAGGGAGAGGAGCCTCGATAATTTCGATAGTATCAATTCCGGTGAGTACAGACTTTTTCATTTATGCAGCAGATTCAGACATCAGGTTAATAGTTCGGTATCCATATATCGCTATAAAGACAAAACAGATGAGGGGTAAAATGAAGGAGAAATTCACAGCTGCTAATCCTGCTACACTTCCCAGATCAATAATCGCGCCCTGAAGAGGGGGCATTAACGCTCCTCCGACTATTGCCATCACTAAGAAGGCAGAACCCAGTGTGGCATCTTCGCCGACATCTTTGAGGGCAATTCCATATATGGTTGGAAACATAAGCGACATAAAAAAGGAAATAGCCATTAGACTGTACAAGCCGCCCATTCCGTCAATTAGAATGGCTCCCGCTGAGGTTAGAATTCCACCCACTGCATAAATAGCGAGCATCAAAGATGGATTCAAATATTTCATCAAAAAGGTGCTGATAAACCGGCTGGAAACGAACATGATCATAGCTCCGATATTATATAGCTGGGCATCTGCTTTGCTGATGCCAAGTCTCTCGGCATATTGAATTATGAAAGTCCAGCACATGATCTGAGCTGCTACATAGAACATTTGAGCAACCACTCCTCCCCGGAATACTTTGTTTGCGAATAATCTTTTCATCATCGCTTTGGGACTGGCGTGTTTATTCGGGTTATCACGCTCGGGCATGTTGGTAAATAGAATTAGAACAAACATGAATATCACTATGATGCCAAGAATCACATATGGATCGCGAATCACCATCAAATCGTGGGTGCGAATCACCGCCTTTTGGGCTTCGGCTAGCATAGGGAATACAAGTTCACCTGCAGCATCCCGCTTTTCAGAATCAAGAGCAGTTAGAATCACCTGAGAGGCAACAGCCATCCCTAGTAATGAGCCTAATGGGTTGAAAGACTGGGCTAGATTGAGTCGTCGGGTGGCAGTGGCTTCGTGTCCCATCATCAAAATGTATGGATTAGCGGTGGTTTCCAGAAAAGCCAGTCCGAATGTGAGGATGTATAGAGATAGTAGAAAGAATCCGAATATTTCGAAGGAAGCAGCGGGCCAGAAAAGAAGAGCTCCGAATGCGTATAACCCTAAGCCAACTAGGATTCCTTTTTTATAGCTATATCGGTTAATAAATAAAGCGGCAGGAATGGCCATGGTTCCATATCCGCCATAAAATGCCAACTGAATAAGAGCGGCTTTCGCATTGGAAATTTCCATGATGGTTCTGAATGCCGCCACCATTGGATTGGTAATGTCGTTTGCAAAACCCCATAATGCGAACAAACTGGTTACCATTATAAATGGTAGCAGGATGTCTTTGCTGACGACTTTTGGTTTTTGGTGTTCCATAGGCTCCGTTTAGTTGGTTAGGTGAGGGGAGTGACTCCTTTTTTAAGCAAAATATTTCCGTATTTAGCGGTTTCACCCGTCATTACTACAGCGAATGCATTTTTGGTGCGATCATAGAATTTAAAACGATCGATTCGCTGTATGGACGTTGCATCAGGAACATGCCTATCGATTGATTTTCGGTACGATTTCTCGACTTCCGGATCCAGCGTATCACCTTCTACAGCAGCCATCATTACCAAGGGGTAATCCACATAGGAATCCAACTCAAACAAAGGGAGAATAGCATCCAGCAACTCTGCAATGCCCAGTCCGTCGGCTCTTAATACCTGATCATTGAAAGATTCCCCGGGAAAGTGAGCATCCGCCAGAATAATTTCATCTCCATGTCCCATCCGGTATAATACCTGAAGCAATTCGGGACTTAATAGTGGTGAAATTCCTTTAAGCATGGTTTTAATTTATTTGGACTGATTATTCAAATTCGATATCAAATACAGTGGCAATGGGATCCATTAGTGATGCATCCGGAGTAATAATGGTTACCAGACTATCATTCACTGACCAATCCAGTTCGGCTGCACTGCCAACTACTGAAATTTGTTTGATGTTCGGATTGATCTTTGTTCGGATTTCTAATGATGAATTGGCTTCAGGTAATCCCAGTGTGTACACATACAGGTGCTTTTCATCTTTAGAAACCGTAAACCTGATATCTTTCTCGGTGTAATCCATGGTAGCTGATTGACCTCCGAAATGACCAGCTTCGAAATCGGCTTCTCCATATCCAAACATAGAATAGGCTCTTGTTTCATAAACGGCTTCTTCATGTTTCCTGATCCACTCGCCAATCTTAGCCAATACTGCTCGTTGCTCTTCAATAATTGTCCCATCCGATTTTGGAGAAATATTTAGCAACACAATTCCTTTTTTACTCCACACATCAATCATGTTTCTAATAACTAATGACGGGTTTTTATATCCCTGACCTTCCACATAACTCCAGCTTCCATAACTAATGGTGACATCAGTAAGCCAGTAGTCTTCGGATATTTCTGTTTTGCCACCTTGTTCAATATCCAGTACTCCTACGTTGGAAGGCAGGTCTTCCTGCTTGTGAAAAGCTATCGGTTCCTGACCTCGTGAGACAGCAGCATTAAAATGATGAGCAACCATTTTCTGTTTATAATCTTCGGGGATTTTATCCAGCCAGGAATCGAACCAAATCATATCCGGCGCATATTTATCTACCACCTCATTTACCTGATTCAACCAGTAATCATGAAACTCATCTTCCGGAATATTTCCATAAAGCTTTCTTAGCTTGGGGTCGGTGGTTGATGTTACAAAATCGGGATGGTATGGGTAGTGACTATCCCAGCCCGGATCAGGTGTATTCTTCGCCCAGCTTGCCGTATCCTGTGCATAACGCTGAAGCAACCGGGCATGATGAAAAGTAGCAATGGTTTTCATGTCTCTTTTCTTTAGTTCTTCAAAGAGATCTCCCAGTACATCTTTTTTAGGTCCCATATCTTTCACATTCCAGGGATTTACTTCGCTGTTCCACATGGCAAATCCATCGTGATGCTGAGCCACTGGCCCGCCAAATCTAGCGCCGGCATCCTGAAAAATTTCTGCCCATTCTTCTGCATCAAAATATTCGCCCGTGAACATTGGGATGAAATCATGATAATTAAACTCAGATAATGGTCCGTAGGTGCTGGTTTGATGACCATAAACCCGACCACCCCAATCAGTTCGACCCGGAGTATACATCCATCGCGGATACCATTCATTATCAAAAGCCGGAACGGTATACACTCCCCAGTGAAAGTAAATACCAAACTTGGCATCTTTAAACCATTCAGGTTCTCTGTCTATTTGTGAAAGAGACTCCCAGTTTTCTTCAAACGCAGGCTTTGGTTCTTCTCTACTACATGAAGCTAGCAAAATTAGCACCCCGGAAAGAATAACTAAATTAAGCAGTGATGGATTATTTTTAGTCATAATTACTTTTCAATTATTGATTTTGTGCCAAGACGATTCCTTGTTGCGCCTCAATTATTGTTGGGTCATTTAGTGGAGTACATCCAACAAAACTCAATAAAAGCGCTACCAAAGTTAAGTGTGTGTATTTATTAATTTCATTCATCAGTTCTTACAACTTTTAATTTCCGATAACTCCACAGATATCAATTAAATCCCTTTCATCATGTTACTTATTGGTACACAAGATAATAAGTGTGAAAAAAACGTTTATAATGTAATAAAATTAACCTGTAGTTCAACTCATTACTTTTATCGATGAATCAACTTCGATTCAATAAAAAACCCGGCAAGTAATACTTACCGGGTTTTTAACATTTAACTAATTCTAATTAAGTGATGAATACTGTTACTTAATCAGGGTCATTTTTTTAATGTCTCTGAACTGTCCGGCCCGTATTTCATAGAAATATACACCGGTAGATAATGTTGCCGCATCAAAACTGATGGTATAAGATCCGGCTGATTGTCTGGTATTAACCAGGGTTTGTACCAATCTGCCAGTTATATCATATACGTTAATGGCTACCTGAGACGCAGCAGGTATTTGATAAGAGATATTAGTGCTTGGGTTAAAAGGATTCGGATAATTTTGCTCTAAGCTGAATTTACCCGGAATGTCTTCTCCCCCGAACTCTTCGTTGTTTACCAAATTGATCTCTACTTGCGCGGTATCTACATACGCTCGTAACCATTCTAATGCCGGACGTTCCACATTGCTGTTGGAAATCAAATAGGCTTCCTCGTCATTTCTCCACAGCCCCGGTCTCCATCCCCAAAGGGTTACACCCACCACACCCGGATGCTCCCAGTACTGAGGAAATACGCGCTGATAACGCTCTAACTGGCGTTGGTCTGACTCCGGAGTTGTCACACTTGGATCTGCATCCGGAATACCATCCAAATCAAACTCCGTAGCAATTATTGGAAGACCTGTAGAGGCAAGGCTATTTAAATTTCTTCTTAAATCTATATCTGAAATGCCATTTATTGAAAAGGCATGCGACTGAACACCAATGGCGTCAATTAATCCTCGTGCATTGAGCTCATCAATGATTGCTTTGTAGTTGGTAGTAGCATTTACACTACTTACAATCCCATAATCATTGATCATAAGATCAGCATCGGGGAAGTACTGTCTTGCTAACTCAAAGGAAGTGATAATCCAGTCGAATCCGGTTTCGCCAGTACCTCCTAATGCGTCGATATAATTAGCGTCGCCACTTATACCGTCGGGTAACTGGTGGCCGTTTGAGCCTTCGTTAACCACTTCAATAAGCTCAAGATCAGGATAGCGCTCTGCCACTGCGGCAAACCACTCTTCAATTTCCTCAAGCTGTTCTGCTGGTTCAAGGTCATTAATCCAGCCCGGCTGCTGGCCTCCCCAGATTAATACATGGAACCGGAATGGAAATCCATTATCGCGAGCTAAATCATATGCGGCGTCCAATCCACCCCAATTCATCTGGTCCCGGGTACCCTCAACACTTCCCCATTTACCACCATTTTCTGGAGTAACCTGATTCCAATAGCTGGTAAAGTTTTGTGTCTGAGCAGAGGAATAAACGTTACCAAGATATTTCTCTTTCCCTTGTGCTATAGGGTCTTGTGGTTCTACCTCATTGACGAGTTTAGTAACCCGAATATTATCAACTGTAATGGTTGCGCCGTTATTAACTTCGGTATTGACCTCAATACCAACGCGAACTCCATTTGTTTCCTGAGCTGAGGTAGCTGTGAATTCGAAAGAAACTTCCTGCCAATCAGTTGTTAATGAAGATTGAGGAGTGTCAAAGCCTCTCGTTCTTTCCCAGCCACCCGCTTGTGGCATCCCTGCATACACTCTTGCAATTCTGGTATCAGAATCTGCTTTTAACCATGCAGAAACCAGGTATCTTTCACCTTCAACTACATTTATCGGCTCGTTAACAACCTCAGTTTGAAACCAGTCGGTCTCTTCTTCATCCCAGGAAACATTGAATACCAGTGCACGATTGTCTTCATCAGCAGCGTCATCTACAATTTCTACTGTTGAACCAGATATTGTAGAAATAGTCCAGTTTTCAGGTGCAGTTTCAGCTACATCACTGAAGGTAAAACTTCCATTATAATTGATAATCTCACCTACTGCATAAGGAGGTTCAGGTATCGTATCGGGATAGGTCGATACCTCACTAAACTTTTCCACTTTAATATAATCAATATAGGTACTGTCACCATTTGCGTGAGAATCAAAACCTAAGTGTAAACCCACATTAGCTGTAAAAGCTTCTCCAGTTGTTACCGTATCCAATGCAATAACTGTCCATTCCCCTTCAGGAATAGTAACACCATATTGGGCACCACCAAAATCAGCACCTGGATCCAGACTCATAAGTCCGGTAGTTGCACCAGTAGAACTATTGTACTGCATACGTGTTGATACTATGTATGTGGTATTAGCTTCAAATTCGATATTTGCAGCACCAACCTGAACTCCCCATGGATCTGCAGAACCTGCGATATCCGTAAGCTTAACTTTCAGTAGTTTAAAGGGAGCATTATCAGGGTCTTCCACGATTGAAAAATCAGCGAGTGTACCCGCCCCGTTAAAGAAAAATCCGGGAGTTCCCGTTGATGGACCTAATTCAGAATCAGAAAAATCACCATTAAGATTTACAAAATCTTCCGGTGTCTCAGGTCCTTCTGTAACTACTTCCTCTTCAATTTTTTCTACTTTTATGTAGTCAGTATGGAAAATATCTCCAACACCAATGGATGCACTGGTAAGGTGAAAACCTACATCTGCGATTACAGCTGTGTCTGTTTTTACTGTGTCAAATTCGAATACTGTCCATTCATCATGGTTGATAGCCGCCCCATATTGATTAAGACCCACAGGGCCTGATACAAAATTGAGGGTTCCATTCTCAGCATCAGCACTCACAAATTTAATGCGACCTGAGATTACATAGGTTGAATTAGGTTCCAGTTGTGTTCCTACACTGGCCACCTGTACGGTCCATGCACTTACAGCTGTTGTGTCGGTTATTGTGGTTTGAAGCAATGTATTTGAGGCATCATCCGGATCTGCAATAAATTCATGGTCTGCGCTGTCGCTACCTAGAATCCACCACCCTTCAATTCCTGTGGTCGCTCCCAGTGTAACGCCTTCAAAATTCCAGTTTGTATTTACCTGAGCTTGTAATGATGTATTAATTAATAAAAACATTCCTAAGATGGTTGCGAGCCAACGTCCGGAATTAGTAATAAAGTAATTTGGTAGATCTTTCTTTTTCATAGTATTACCTAGTATAAAGACTAAGTTTTGAGGTTTTGTTTATTTAAAGTCAATTTCAGCAGATATTTTCTTTAATATTTAGAGAAATGGTTATTCTGATTATCTGTCTGGGGATCCCAATAATTGTCCTTTTAAGTATTTGGGACCGCTTCCAATCAACAGTTATAAGATTAAAAATTTTTTCGGTTAACGCAATAATTGCATTTATTTTGCGCAAAATTTGCTCAAAGCATTTTCTTTACCCTAATTATTCATTTCCTGATTTCTACAGTAAGTACTCTAAGGTCTTTAGAGTCTGAACTTGTGCCATAAAAGATTTGGTACTCATCGGGTGTAATGGCCATTTTTCGTTGATCCCAGTCATAAAATTCAAAAGAGGAGGGAGACAGCTCTATTAAGGCTTCAGCAGATTTACCGGGAGCGAGTTCGACACGTTCAAATCCTTTCAATGTCTTTACAGGTCCATCCACATCATTAACTTTTCGAATATACACTTGCACAATTTCTGCACCGGTCATTTCTCCGGTGTTAGTAACCGGAATTGTTAGCCAGATGGTTTCGTCAGGGGTGATAGATGTTTTGCTCACTTCAGCTTCGCCAATTTCAAATGTTGTATAGCTGAGTCCGAATCCAAATGGAAAAAGAGCTTCGCCTTCATCCATATAACGATAGGTTCTGCCTTCAAAAGAGTAATCTTCAATATCAGGCAACTGTTCTGAATTCCGGTAAAAAGTAACTGGTAGTTTTCCTGATGGGTTATAATCTCCAAATAATACATCTGCCACAGCCTGACCTCCAGACTCTCCTCCGTACCAGGCTTGAAGGATGGCATCAGCAGATTCTGTTTCGGGGGTAAAAGCAATTGCTGAACCGGAATTGTTAACATAGATTACTGTTTTTCCGGCTTCTTTTAGGGCTTTCAAAAACTCACGTTGCACAGAAGGTAATTCGATATTCGTTCGGTCACCACCTTTAAAGCCCGGATAAGAAACAGGCATTTCTTCTCCTTCAAGTAAGGTTGAAAGTCCGCCCACATAAATTACTGTTTCTATGCCATCGAGCTTATCAATAATTTGATCATATGTTACATCGAGTTCTCTACCAAGGTTAAACTCCAGGTTAGCCTGCCAGTTTTCGCGTTGTGCATATCGAAGCTCAATAGAATAAGATTTTCCAGCTTCAACAGGATAGGCCACTCTGGATGGAAGCGTTCGCCAATTGGTGTACTGTTCCTGCGATTCTCCGTTTACGATCAGATTAAAGAATCCTGTTGCACCGAACCTGAATACTAATTCGCCATCTTCTTCAGGAGTATACACTCCCTCATAAACGGCAGAAAAATCCTCCAAGCCTACACCCGGAGCAAACTGGTGCTGACCAGCAACCGTAAGTTTCATTGGATTTACAACCTGCACAGTTGTTACCGGATTTCCTTCCCAGTTGGGGTCATTCCAGTAGGTCGCTTTAAATCCTTTTTTTCCATCGAAACTGACATCACGGAAATAACTTTCCAGTACTTTGTCTTCCACCAGATCAATAGCCTGATCATAGTATACTTGTTCTTCCGAAAGCTTGGATTTAATACCATCCAAAATGGTGATGGTTCGTATTGGAGTTCCGTTGTAGTTCCCCCAAAGCATTACTTCATTATCAGCATTGGAACCTAGTACAGCTACTTTATCGATGTTTTTGCTGAGTGGAAGCACATTGTTTTTGTTTTGAAGCAGCGTCATAGACTTTTGTGCCATTTCAAGTGCCAGGGCACGGTGTTTTTCATTATTGATAACAGAAGGTGGAATTTGCGCCCATTTTACAATGGAATCGTCATCAAAGTCCCCTAAATCAAAGCGTCCGATAAGTACTCTTTTTAACGCCTGATCGATATCCTGTTCCCGAATAAGTTGTCGGTCTACAGCTTCAGGAAGGGTTTTATAGGTATAATTAGCCCAGTCACATTCCAGATCAGTTCCGGCGCGAACTGCCTTTGCGGCAGCATGTACAGGATCCGTGGAAACATTATGCGTGGTATAAAAGTCATGAACAGCTCCACAATCTGCAACCACCAGATATTCATAATTCCAGATTTCCCGGAGGAGTTCATCCAGCATTCGTTCACTTCCACACAAGGGATCGTCATCAAGTCGGTTATAGGCACACATCACCTGTCGAACTTTAGCGTCCTGCACTAAAGCTTTAAAAGCCGGTAAGTAAGTTTCATGGAGTTCTCTTGGGTCAATATCTGTTAGGTTGATAGAATGCCGACTCCATTCCGGACCCGAGTGTACTGCATAATGTTTAGCCGCTGCAAGAAGCTTCAAATATTTTTCATCTTCCGGACCCTGTAAGCCTTTTACCACATTTACTCCCATTCTGGTCATCAGGAAGGGATCTTCCCCGTAGGTTTCCTGACCACGCCCCCATCGGGGGTCCCGGAATATGTTTACATTTGGCGTCCAAACAGAAAGACTTAAAAAGCGTCGATTTTCTTCACCACGACTTCGTGCCAGATTGTATTTTGCTCGTCCTTCATCCGAAACGGCATCAAAAATTTCATAGATCAATTCATCATCAAAAGAAGCAGCCATGCCAATATTCTGAGGGAATACTGTTACACTGTCGTTATTGGCATAGCCGTGAAGTGCTTCACTCCACCAGTTAAATTTTGGAATTCCTAACCGTGGGATAGCCGGGGACTGATCCTGCAATAATGATGCTTTTTCAACTAATGTGAGTCGGGAAATTAGATCTTCTGCACGTTCTTCAGAACTTAGTACAGGATTTTGAAAAGGATATTCTTGTGCATTAATCTGAATTCCTATTAAGAAAAAGAATATCAGACTTAGGCTTTTTTTAAAAATAGTAGGGTAATAATTTTTGTTTGAGTTCATGCTATTCATCATATAATTCAAGTTTGGCTGCGAACCCACCTCTTCGAAGAAGGCGAAAATCAATGGTACTTTCACGGGTTACTACTAAATGTTTTGTGTCAAAGGTAGAATCATAAGCTCCATCTGAGATTAAAATGAGCTTATACTTTTTTTCTTCAGGCAGAAAGCTGAAATCAAGGGTATAATTTGTATCCCAACGGTCGGAGCGAATACCTCCTACATACCAGGTTTCACCTTTTTGCCGGGCGAGAACGGCAAGTTTACCTGGATATCCATCCACAAAGCGTGTGTCGTCCCAGGCTGCAGGTACATCTTTCAGAAAAGAAAGGGCTGCATCTGGAAGCTGGTAATATCCCTCGGGACGGTCAGCAAAATGTTGAATACCTGATTCAAAGACAACACTCAGTGCCAGCTCATGTCCGTATGAAGTGATGTGAGCATGTTGGGAATTGGTAAACGTAACCGGCGTATAATCCATTGGACCAACCACGTTTCGGGTGAACGGTAGAGTGGTATTATGCTTGGGTGCGGTAGTTGTTAATTCAGGAGTGTTGTTATACCATTCTGCTCCACGAACTGCTTCAGAGCTCATGAAGTTTGGATATGTCCTCGACCAGCCACGTGGCACTATTGAGCCATGTACATTCACCATTATTTCAAAATCTGCGGCATCTTCAATGATGTCGAGATAGTAATTTATCATATGCTGTTTTTCGCTTTCAAAGAAATCGACTTTTACACCCACAAATCCCATTTCTTTGAGTTTGGTGAATTCTTCCACACGGTTTTCATGGGTGAGCATCCGGTCTTTTGGAGTAGCGGGTACCCAGTTATGATCTCCACCTGAATTGTACCAAATCCACGGTTTAACCCCGATGGATTCAATATAAGCAGCGGCATCTTCCAGATTCCCTCCATTCCCCATAGCATCCCATTCCCAGTCGAGTAGGGTATACGGCCATCCCATAAATGCAGCTAGATCAGCAAATTTCTTCACTACCTGATAGTCTTTTGTACCATGATTATTAGACCAGTAATTCCATGAAACAGCACCCGGTTTAATCCAATCCGTATTTTCTATTTTTGAAGGAGGAGAAACATCTTCAACCAGGGTTGATTCAACAATATCTCCTAAATCGCCGATAATGATTACCCGCCAGGCTGACTTCCACGGGAGTTCAATTTCCGGCTCTGGTATTCCTGTACTTCGGGCATCACCCGAATCTGGAAAAGCCAGTTTGTAGATGTTGGCATCTGATCTGTTGCGGAGTTTTGTTCCTACATATTCCCGCCCAAGATCTCCTTCATGTATCAAATACCATAAGTCTGTGCCTTTAGTATTAAAAAGTGCGGGTATTCCCCAATCCTGCTGAACAGATCCGTCCAGCATTTCATCATATACACGTTCATTCGCAGGATTCCATGGTTGCAACCAGCGTTTAGTACTGTCGGGAATATGATATGCGGTGAGTTCATCCATTATTTTATAGGAACCGGACTTTTCGGGGAACTCATACCGGAAGGTAACTCCATCATCAAAGGCCCGGATTAACAGGTTAAGTTTTGCTTTAGATGTAGACTGAAACTCAATCGTTACTTCGTTGGCCTTATTCTCCCGGTTTTTCCGCTTTCCATGAATTGCCGTGTATTCTTCAGTGACTTTTTTTGGCTTCCTTGCTTTAATGAGTGTAAGCTCTTTATCAAAACTCTGATCGTTTCTGATAAGTCCTAGGTCAATTCGGGGAATCAGTTCTAAATCATTATCTGTGTTAATTATAGATAAATACCAGATACCTTTTTCACAATCGGGCTGACAATCAAGAGCTACAGAAATGCTCTTATCTGGTGATGTAACCTGGGCCTCCTGGGCTGTTATTGAAATAGAGCTCATCAATCCCAGTGGGATCAATAAACAAGGAAGTTTTTTATTCATGTAGATAACGGTTTAATTTAATTTCGACTCCATGATTTCAAAATGAAATCTCTATTTCATCTCCTGTATAAATGACTTCATGATCGTATGCTGAGGTGTAATTCATTCCTGTTCCGTTTTCAGAATCAACAATCACGATGTTAAAGCTACGTTCCTGGAGCATTCCGGGGAATGATCCTTCTCTGTCGCCGATAGTCAATTTCTGTTCTGCATCATTCCAACTAAACGTAATCGTGGAAAAGACTCCTTTTTCATAATTGTAGTTATCAAACTCATCTTCATACAAAACAAATTCCCCGTTTTCACCCGTGTAAACACGGATTTCCAGATCGTCCCATTTTTTTTCTTCTGCATATTGAACATCAGGTCCAATTGGGAGAATTGACCCTGCTTTCAGGTATAGCGGCATGATATCCAGTGGAGTTTCTTTTTCAATGGTTGTTCCGCCGGAGTATTTTTCACCCGTCCAGAAATCGTACCAGTCTGCACCGGCCGGCAGATATACTTCTTCTGATTTAATGGTAGAAAAATCCTGTACATACACAGAATCTGTTCCACGGGCTTCTTTTCTGAAATACATCGGTGTAGTTACAGGAGCTACCAGAATGGATTTCCCGAACATATATTCATCATTACGATCATGTACATTTTTATCATGAGCAAAATCCATCATTAAACCACGCATCATAGTGGAATGATTGCTGGTTACCTGCCACGAGGTTGAATACATGTAAGGTAGCAAGCGATATCTGAGATTGATAAACTTTTCAATAGCATCGTATTCAGGAATTCCCTTTTCACCAAACTGATAAATTTCTCTTGGGGCATCCGTTCCATGGGAACGCATCATGGGAGTTAAAGCACCGAATTGTAGCCAACGAACATATAACTCGCGATACTCAGGATCATTGAGTCTGCCAGGATAATCCCATAAAAAGAAGCCTCCAATATCGCTGTTCCAGTAAGGAATTCCGGTGAGGGAAAAATTCACCCCCGCTGCAATTTGAGCATGCAATGCACCCCATGAAGCCACAATATCACCAGACCAGGTTTGAGCACCATAACGCTGTTGCCCAGCAAAGGCAGAGCGTGTAAGAATAAACACTCGTTTGTCTGATGTTTCTTCTCGTTGGTGATCGTAAACTCCTCCAACGGTCATTAACGGATAGGCATTACGTACTTTCCTGAAAGAACCCAAGTACGTCTGATTATCTAAGTCATCATCTTCCTGATCCAGATGATCCGGCTCGGTGGAATCTATCCACCAGCCATCGATACCAACCGAATAAAGTCCTTCTTTTAAATATTTCCAGTAAATATCACGGGCTTCAGGATGATAGGCATCATACACCTGAACTCCGGATGGATAATCCATATTTGGGGGCCATTTTTGGGACCCGGATTGCGGCCAGGTAGAAAAATCCATCAGCATACCTTTTTCACTTAGCTCTTTATATTGCTTGGTCATGGGACCAAATGAAGACCAGATTGAAATAATGATATGGGCATTTAAGTCATGGATATCATTCACCATCTTTTCCGGATCATAAAAGTCCACATTCAGAAACTCCATAGCATTCCACAGGTAATTGTTTCCCCAGTATTGCCAGTCCTGAATAATTCCATCCAGAGGAACTCCCAGATCACGATATTTTTGAACTACACCTACTGTTTCATTCTGAGTTCTGTATCGTTCTTTACTTTGCCAGTACCCAAATGTCCAAAGAGGAAACATGGGAGCCTGACCTGTGAGTTCGCGCATTTTTCCAACTACTCCATCGGCGTTTTCACCATACATGAAATAATAGTCGACGCCTTCACCTACTTCAGAAATAAATGATGTTTGTTCTTTTGAGTCTCTGAAAATAGTGGGGGAATAATTATCCCAGAAAAGCCCATATCCTTTGACGGAATGCATATAGGATGTAAAATCTTCGGTATTGTTCTGAACCATTCGTACTTCCACACCGCGCTGCGACATATTTCCCTGATACAGCTGACCAAGTCCGTATACTGCTTCGCCTTCATCGAGGGTAAAAGATTGCGTTACAGAATAGGTTTGTTCGCCGGCGTCGTTAAAATCTTCAAAATGAACTCCTCCGGCTTTTTCTTTAAGTAATGGTGTGCCATCAAGTGTTAAAAAAGAAACCTGACCTGTTTCCTGATCTACGGTAACCTTAAGGGTATTGCTTTCAATCGCTACAGAATTATCCTCTTCTGAAACTGAAAACTCCGTTTTTTCTGTTTCTTTTATAACTGATAAGCTTTCCTTAGTGAACTCTTCCCCCTCTGGAAATTTTATAACCCGAACTGTTGATTCATCAAATAACTGAATTTCGATATGCACGGATTGAATAATCAATTCCACACCGGTATCAGTTTTTGTATAGCTCTGAGCATGTACATAATTTGTGATCATCAAAATCAAAACAATGAATGAAAGTATCTTTTTCATAAGGCTCACCTCTAATTTTTTAGCTTGTCTAATTCTTTATTCCTCACTTATGTTGAAATAATCAAAGTCAACGAACCCGCCCGTGGATTCGGTGGCATAATTGAAGAGTGCAAAACGGTATCCCATAAAATGAGGTAGCGTATAGGACATTTTTATTTCCGACCCGAAACTTTGCCATGCTTGTCCATCCAAGCTATACAGAAATGAGCCAACGTCTTTGCGCTCTTCGAAATCCAGTGCTGCTTTCAGGAACACTTCATCCTGGCCCAAAGGAATTTCTTCCATAATTTCTTCGCCATCATCCGGATTCCCTTTAGCCATGATCAGTGACTTTTCTCCATCTTCCATTTTTACGCCGATATAGCCATAATTGAACTGAAGCGCTCCAAGCCCGGCTACATCTCCGTTCTTCATATTGCTAACATCAATCGCAATTTCACCGGTTGATTTAGGCCCGATAGTTCTTTGAGTTAGCGTATTCTGAGTATATACAAAAGAGTCACCAACGCGGTGATTGGTGATTCTTAGATATCCCGGACGCTCAGAAACCGACCAGTAATCGTCTACAGGATTGTGATTCCACTGCCAAACCAACGGTAATTCCGTCTCACCCGATTGTCTGGTGAAATCATCTGAGTTTACTACTCCGGGAATCAGACTTTTGCTCGCAGGTAATGACCAAAGAGTATCAGGTACTACTCCATCAGTTCCAATTACCGGCCAACCATCTTCCCAGGTTACCGGAGATAAATATGGAATTCGGCCAACGGAGCCATAATCACGGAATAAAAATGCATACCAGTCACCTTCCTGAGTTTCAATCAACCCGCCTTGTGCAATACCTCTGTCTTGAAGTGCGACTCTTCCTTCATAAGAACCAAACAGTGAATCTGACCGGTGGATAATTACGGTACGCATTCCACCTCTAGGCCAGCTGATATTGAATAAATAGTATTTTCCATTAGCCTTATACATTTGAGAGCCCTCGGCCGGAAGCATCACATTTGGCCCGGAAGGTTCCGTGGCATTTTGGATCAACACTTGTTCTGTGCCTTCAACCACACCGGATAAATCTTGTTTTAATTCTACAATTCGGAGTTCCCCGGCTCCCCAGACCAGATACATTTTTCCATCTTCAAAAATGAGGGTGTTATCATGAAGGGAAGGCGAAAATGAATGTTCCTCCCAAGGTCCGTTTTCGATGTCTTTTGTGGTATAAATATGTGTCATTCCGCTGGTGGCAGAAAATGTGGATACGTAATAAGTTCCTTCATGATATCGCAACGAACTAGCCCAGGAACCCCGACCATAGGTATACTGACCATTTTCCATATTCATAGCGTCGTTATCTACTAACGTATCGTAAGCGTAATTAACCAGTTTCCAGTTTGCCAGGTCTTTCGATTTCATGATGGGAACTCCCGGACTCATGTGCATGGTAGTACTGCTCATATAGTAGGTATCTCCAACGCGAATCATGGAGGCGTCAGGTACATCTGCCCAAATAATAGGATTAGTAGCACCCATTTTTACATCAGGTGTCGAATGTTGGCAGTTTATAGTTAACACCGATGCGATACCTAATAGCACAACAGATTTCCGGGTGAAAGTTTTTAGAAGTGGGATTGCTTTGTTCAATATCATTTTGCGCATAATGTCGCTAAACTCCATTTTGTATTATTATGACTCCAATATCGCAGGAACTTAATTATTCGTAGAATTCCTGCCCGACTCTGACACTATTATAAGTGTTTCATCCACACTTACAATTTAATAAATTGACTCAAAGTATCAATGTTGGAGTGAGTTAGTAAAAGTTCACCAGATTGGACAAAATTATAACGGAGCAGGAAAGTGATGAAAAAGAGCATTAAGTATATTTCGGTTGTATTATCGTTAATCATGTTAACTCTGGCGGGGTGTTCGGTACCGACAACAGATGTGAAAAGTCCGGATGGAAACATCTCAGTTACTGTGTACACGGAAAACTCAAAGCCGTACTATCAGATTACTTCAAAAGGAATGGAAGTAATTGAGTCTTCCCGTCTCGGTTTAAGTCTTGACGGTGTTAATCTGTCTGAAGGAACAGAACTCGTGGAAACATCATCAATCTCAAAAATAACTGACGAGTATGAAATGCTGCATGGTAAGCAGCGATTGATTAGCTATGAAGCCAACGAAAAGAGCTACACGTTCCGTCATTCAAGTGGACAGGAATACACTGTAGTTTTTCGTGTTTCCGATGATGGAGTAGGATTTAAGTATAAAATTCCCGGTAGTGGAGACGAAATTCACTTTATCGAGGAAGAGTTCACATCATTCAATTTTCCTGATAGCTCCAGAGCATGGCTCCAGCATATGGCGAATGCGAAAACAGGTTTCGCCAGAACGAATCCATCCTATGAAGAAAATTATACCTACGATGTACAGGTAGGAACACCTTCACCTGATACTGCGGGATGGGTTTTCCCAGGATTATTTAATGTTGGTGAGCAATGGGTATTGATTTCAGAAACCGGTCTGGATGGAACTTACCCGGGAACAAAACTTGCACAATATTCAGAAGGAGGAGAGTACACTATTGCTTTCCCGCAGTGGGGCGAACAATTTCCGGGAGGAGCTTTAGATCCGGAATCAACGTTACCGTGGGAAACACCATGGAGAATCTTAGTAATTGGAGATTTGGAGACTATCACAGAATCCACACTTGGAACAGATCTTGCTGATCCAGCTATTGATATGGATACCGACTGGATTAAACCCGGCAGTTCATCCTGGAGTTGGGTTAAACTGGGAGATAACGCAACGGTGTACGATGTTCAGATTCGGTTTATAGACTATGCCGCCGAAATGGGTTGGGAATATGTACTGGTGGATGCTTACTGGGATAGAAATATTGGCTACGACAGAATGCAGGAGCTGATTGATTATGCAGCAGGAAAGGACGTAGATATTCTTTTATGGTATAATTCTTCCGGTGATTGGAATGATACCGAAATGACACCTAAAAGCGCTCTGTTAACTCATGAAGATCGTGTAAAAGAGTTTTCAAGAATTCAGGAGATGGGAGTTAAAGGTATAAAAGTAGATTTCTTTGCAGGAGATGGCCAATCCATGATTCAGTATTATCTGGATATTTTCAAAGATGCGGCTGATCATCAGCTTTTAATGAACACACATGGAACTACCCTTCCCAGAGGTTGGCATAGAACCTATCCTAACTTAATGACGATGGAATCCATCAAAGGGTTTGAGTTCATCACATTCTTTCAAGGGAATGCGGATCAGGCAGCCAGACATAGTACCATGCTGCCCTTTACACGGAATGTATTTAGTCCGATGGATTTTACACCGATGAGTCCGACTCCTATCAGAACCGTTGAGCGAAAAACTACTCCAGCCTTCGAACTAGCTACCCCGGTTCTTTTTACATCTGGTATTCAGCACTATGCCGAAACAGATGAAGGAATGGAACAGGTCCCTGATTTTGCACAATACTTTATCCGTGAGATCCCAGTAGATTGGGATGAAACAGAATACGTAGATGGCTATCCAGGCAAATATGTTATAATGGCTCGCCGTCATGGAGATCAGTGGTTTGTTGCAGGTATTAACGGGGAAACTGAGTCTAAAGAACTAAGTATAGACCTGTCCTTTATTCCGGAAAGCCTGGGTGGAACATTGATCACCGATGGAGAAGGGGATATGATGTTTAATCAAAAAGACATATCACCATCAGAGAGTGTTACTGTTTCATTTGAACCGAACGGTGGTTTTGTAATGCTTTTTGAGCCTTCAGAGTAATTGAAGTTCTATCGATTTCTTTAAGAGTAAAAAAGTGACTTCACTAAAATTAACCATAGTTACTTTTTTACAAGGATTCTTTTGTAATAATAAGTGTAGTTTGTACATTTAATATGTAAGCGCTTTTTAACATATTAAACGAATCCAATGCTTAAAAGATCATTATTACTATTTAGTCTAATCTTAACATTTGGAGGGATTACCATTGCTCAGTCACCTTCATTTGAAACTTTTGTAAATCCGGTTATTCCAGGGGATCATCCCGATCCAACATTGTCTAAGATTGGGGATTATTTTTATACCTCTGGTTCATCTTTCAATCCGACCCCTAAAATTTACCGCTCTACCGATTTAGTGCATTGGGAAGTAATAGCACAGCCTGTGGATGCTTCCTGGACCGGATACGGCGATACTCCGGGAGCTGGAGCGTGGGGCGGTCATACGGTTTACCATCATGGGCAATACTGGCATTACTTTGGCAGAGGAGGAAATGGAGGAACAGGAATGTATTTTGTTACGGCCAGAAACCCTCTCAGCGGATGGAGTGATCCGGTTCCTATGGAAACTTCTGCGCCAGGTCTTCCCAGTTTTGGAGTTGATAATTCAATTTTTATCGATGAGGAATCAGGTCGCTGGTTTTTGCTTACAAAAGCGGGTGAAGCTAATAACCATCTCGTGGAGTTAGGCGAAGACGGCCATCCAAATGGAAATGTACTCGATTTAACATGGCTGAACCCGGAACCGGATTTACCTTATGGATGGGCAGAAGGCCCAGTTATGTGGAAATTTGGGGAATACTATTACTATAGCTTTGCTCAACATCTGGTTGGTCAGCAATATGTGATGAGAAGTAAAGTACTGTCTGATAATGAAGAAGACTGGGAAGTAATGCAGGGAACAATGTTCAGAGGGACTACGGGAACTTATAATCGCCCTAATCATATATCTCCTGCAGTTTTAATTAGTGATAGTACAAGTTGGGTTATAGGACATAGCTACCATCAGAGTTCAGGATGGCAGGCACATGGTCGTCAGGGGCTATTGATTGAAATTGTATACGAAAATGACTGGCCTATTATGCGATACCCCCCAGCGGGAGCAACAAAAGCTCCAGCTCTTCCTAATTCAAGAAATACTCCCTGGATGGTTCCAAAGTCGGATATGTTTAATTCCGCTCGTTTGAATCCGGAGTGGTCTATTCTTGGCTATACACCGGAAGAAAATGTATCTCTTTCTGAAAGAGCAGGTTGGATTCATCTGGTTCCAAAACAAAATAGTTATACTACTATTATTCAAAATGATGGAGAACATCAATACACTACATTAACAAGGGTGGATTTTGAGCCGGAGACAACAAGTGATAAGGCTGGACTTTGGATTTATAACGGTCCGGAAACTCATTTTTGAAGCTCTACAGTTCGGTAAATGAGCAGGATGACCCTGTTTTAGGCTTTAGTTTCCAAAGTACGGTATATGAAGTAGAAAATACCATTGGAAATACGGTATGGCTTAAGTTAGTGCGCAATGATCATTCAGCAACGGGTTATTATAGTGAAGATGGCGTTAGCTGGACTCAGGTTGGTGATGCGATTAATATTTCTGCACTTGATCAGCACCAAAATGACTTCAATGATTTTACTGGAAATCAGCAAGGTCCTTTTGTTGAAGGGAAAGAAGCTTTTTTTGATCTCTACGTATATCGGGATGGGTATTCAGAAATACAGGCAAAATCCCCTGCTAACTTTAATGGTACTTCACGATTAATAACATCCTCTTATTTGGGTTCAATTAGTAATGGTGATTGGGCTATGTATGCCGGTGTACAACTTGGAACGCGGGCACCTTCTAATGACGGGGTGGACTATCAAAAAGAAGCCATTCAAATTAATATGAATGCATCATCAGGTAGTGAAGGTGGAACGGTTGAGGTTTGGCTGGATGCAATCGAAACCGGGGATAAAATAGCCGAAGTTAACATAACTAATACCGGTAGTGTTTCTGAGTATAAAATATTCAGAGCAGAACTTACAGAAGCTGTTTCAGGAGAACATGATGTGTATTTGAGATTTATTGGCGAACAGGATGGTACAGAGTTGTTCAGATTAAAAAGCTTTTTCTTCTCTACAGAAATACTTGTTTCCAACGAAGAAGAATTATCAATGGATAATCCGGATGACTTTAAATTGAATCAGAATTATCCAAACCCATTCAATCCGAGCACAAATATTTCATACTCCTTACCTGAGCAATCAGATATACGCCTAACGGTATTTGATGCATTAGGTCGTTCGGTTGAGGTATTAGAAGAGGGGTTAAAATCGGCAGGAAATTACTCGGTTACCTGGGATGCCAGTAACAGGGCAAGTGGCGTTTATTTTTACAAGTTAGAGGCCAATGGACAGGTATTTACTCAAAAAATGCTTCTGATTAAGTAAGCACAAAATAAAGTTAAACCCCCTTTCTGTCTGCTCAGAAAGGGGGTTTTATTTACTGAAAGATTCGCTGGGAAAACAAGTAGAGATCGTTCTTCCATACATTGAAATCATGCCCTCCTGGCTCAACATAATAAATATGAGGAACTCCATGTTCTTCAAGATATTCGTGAGTTCGTTCACTAAACCGGATAAGTCCATCCTCATCTCCGCATGAAATCCAAAGTAATTCCAATTTCTCTTTAACCTGTTTAGGATCAGGAACTAATTCCTGTGGTTCTTTAGTATTTGGCGCCGAAGAAAAACCACCAACACAGGCAAAGGTATCCAGATTTCCCAGGCCAAAATTAAGAGATTGCCCGCCTCCCATAGATAAACCTGCCAATGCGCGGTTTTCGCGGTCTTTAATTACCGGGTAATTTTCCTCAATAAAAGGAATAAGATCATTAAGTAAATCTTTCTCAAAAGTAGCGAAAGCTTCAACCTTTTCAGGATCAAAAATATTTCCGATAGCACGATCATCTTTCATGGCTCGACCATTGGGCATAACTACAATCATAGGAGTCAATTTATCCTCGGCATACAGGTTATCAAGAATTACTCGTGGATTTGCCCCATTTATCCATTCCATATGATCCCCACCGATTCCATGTAATAAATAAAGTACTGGATATTCTTCATTGGTTGTGTATCCCGGAGGGGTATAAATACTGACTTTACGAACAGTATCTACTGTTTCTGAAGTATACTCAACAACGGTTATTTCGCCTTTTGGTACATTTGGTTTTTCAATATCAAAACCATCCGGAGCGTTAGTAATTACTTCCTGAGAGAAGGCAGTTAAGTTGACGAAAGTCAGGCAAACAACGAGGGTTAGGGTTCTATACATGGTAAGATTTATATTCTTGGTTAAGCTTGAAGGTGTAAATCTCAAAAGCAGGGCTACATTAGTCTAACAAATACATTAAGTGTGTTTATTACATTTAATTTGTAATATAGCAAAAGAGCTCAAAAAAGCCCTTTTATTTCTGGCGATGAAAAGATGACCTTAGTTAAATAAAGCAACCTATAGAATGATATCAATACAACAAATAAGAAATCTGGCTAAGATTATTGCCATTTTCGTAATAACAATTCAACTATGGAATTGTTCGGAGGCTCCTGAATCAACAACAAAGGATACAACTTTTAAAGAAGCATATGACGGCGCCTTTATGGTTGGTACAGCGGTAAATCCATGGATAACATCTGGGAATAATGCAGAGCTCACAAATTTGGTTAAGCAACAATTTAATACCATTACTGTTGAAAACGCATTAAAAGCTGGTCCGGTTAATCCACAACCAGGAGTATATAACTTTGGACCTGCCGATGACTTCGTTGAGTTTGGGGAAGAAAATGATATGTTCATCATCGGTCATACCCTGGTTTGGCATAATCAAACACCGGGTTGGGTTTTTCAGGATGAGAACGGAAACCCCAAAACTTCCGAGCAGCAAATTGAGTGGATGAGAAATCATATTGAAGTTGTTGCGGGCAGGTATGCAGGTCGGATTCATGCCTGGGATGTAGTAAATGAAGTGATTGATAATGATGGTTCTTACCGTTCAACGACCTGGGTTAATAGTGTGGGAGATGGAGACCTGATGGTGCAAAAAGCATTTCAATTTGCCGGCGAATATGCTCCTGATGCAGAACTTTACTACAATGATTTTAATGCATGGCGCCCGGCTAAAAGAGATGGAATTATGCGTCTTGTACGAATGCTTCAGGAAAAAGGGATACGAATTGATGGAGTTGGAATTCAAGGGCACTGGGGACTGAATTATCCCAAAAACGAATATATCGAAGCTGCAATAGACTCCTTCGCGACTTTGGGTGTAAAAGTGATGATCACAGAAATGGATATTGATGTGCTTCCACTTACCAAAGAAGGTCAGATTATTGGAACGGGCATGCTTCACCCTCAATACCAACTGGAGGAATTCAAAGAATTTTTAGACCCATATCCGGATGGTTTACCCAAAGAGGTTCAGCAGCAGTTAACCCAGAGGTATACAGAAATCTTCGAGATTTTTTATGATAAAAGAGACAAAATAGACCGGGTTACTTTCTGGGGAGTTCATGATAGTATGAGCTGGAAAAACGGATATCCGATTGAAAGCAGGACTAATTATCCTCTTCCGTTTAATCGCGATCTTTCTCCTAAACCTGCCGTTGAAGCAATGTTAAGTATTCCGGAAAAGTGAGTTGCTAAAAAAGCGGTTCCATTAAATTTCAAGGTATTTGAGTAAAGAAAGTTGATTGTAGCTTCACAAATAAAGAGATTGGTTTATGCACTCACTCAAGCTTAAAAATATAAACCGTACCTTGTCTTCGTCATTGGTAGACGCAAGGCTTGCTTATATTTTGAATAAGTTTGCTAATAAGGCATTGGTTACTACTTCTTTTGGAACTACCTCTGTGCTGCTACTCCATATTCTTGCGCGGGTAAAACCGGATTTCCCAATTCATTTTATAGATACCGGGTTTTTGTTTCCTGAGACCCACGAGTATAAAGAAGAGCTTACCCGAATGCTGGATCTGAATATTATAACTCACAAGCCCGAAGTTGAAGCACATGAAGCTGCAAGGATTGAGCGACTATGGGAAAGCGATCCGGATGCTTGCTGTGGAGTAAACAAAGTAGCTCCGCTGGAAAAAGTGAAGGATAATCACAAGGTTTGGATTTCCGGCTTATTGGGATATCAGAATGGGTATCGTTCGGGTTTGGATATTTTTCAGGAGCGAAGTGATATCTATCGTTTCTATCCGCTCATTGATTGGAGTGAAGCTCAGGTGAAAGACTATTTCGAATATTTCGGTCTTCCTCGTCATCCTTTAGAAAGAATAGGTTTTAATTCGTTAGGATGTACACATTGTACCGTGAAAGGAACAGGCCGAGAAGGAAGATGGATTGGCTCCGATAAGTCGGAATGTGGACTACATATTTAATTCTGCTTTAGATTCTGCGCTAAGCCAGTCCAGATAATCTTTATTCCCCTCATCTTCTGTAATGGTCATGGATACTATACACGGACAATCATAACTATGTAATTCCTTAACACGATCGGTCAGCTTCTGAACTTTTGAGTAGTGTGTTTTGGCAATTAATATGCATTCACTCGATTCTTCGATCTGTCCTTCCCACCGATATATTGATTCCATTCCATCAATAATATTAACGCAGGCCACCAAATGATTCTCAACTAAATCCCGACCAATTTTTTTGGCTTCTTCTCTGTTTGAGGTGGTGATATAAATGTATCGAAGGTTATAGTACATGAGTTATAAATAATGTGTGAGAGAGTCTTCTTAAAATAGGATTCTTACGATGAAGAGAAAGTACAATTAATTGAGTATCAAATATGGATTTTAAATTCAATAACCCTTAACTTTGCAAGCTCTGAAATTTGCGAGAGTGGCGGAATTGGTAGACGCGCTAGATTTAGGATCTAGTATCTTAACCGATGTGGGGGTTCGAGTCCCCCCTCTCGTACTTTCCTATCTAAACTATCCTGTTTTTTACTTATTGAATCCACAAAACAAAGCGGAGCACACGTGAACATTTCTGTGAAAGAAATTACTTCTGTAGACAAAGAAGTAACCCTTAAAGCTAACCGGGAAGAACTACAGCCAAAATTCGACAAAGCCTTTAAAAAGTATCAAGGTCAGATATCACTACCTGGTTTCAGACCGGGCCGGGTTCCATTATCTCTTGTGAAGAAGAGATTTGGTAATGATATCGAGATTGAAGAAATCAATAAATACATCCAGGAAGTATTCGAAAAAGATGTAGTAGAAGAGCTTAAGCCTGTTGGAGAAACTCAGATGATCGATTTCCAGTGGGAAAATGATGAGCTTGAAGTGGTCTTTAAAATTGGTGCAAAGCCGGAAATAGAGCTTATAGATCTCAAAAAAGCAAAAGTGAACAAGATGGTTCATGATGTTACTGATAAAGAAGTTGAAGAAGAAATTGAACGAAGTCTTGAGCGTGAAAGCAGCTGGGAAGATGTAGACGCAAAAATCACCAAAGACCATCGTGTTGTGGTTGATGTAGAATCTGTTACTCATGGTGATGTAGATGAAGATCAGACTCTTAATTTACGAGAAGAAAGCACAGCAGATTTTCTTAAAGCTCTGAAAGGACATAAAGTTGGTGATGTTGCTGAAATGAAAATGGATCATGATGATCATAAAGATGAGATCAAGATCACAGTAAAAAAAGTTCAGAAGCCGATAAAAGCTGAATTGAATGAAGAATTCATAAAAAAGAACAGCAACGGCGAAGCAGCGAACGAAGATGAGTTCAAGAGCTTCATCAAAAGCAGAATGCAACAATATTACGACCAGACTGCTGATGACATGTTTAAGAGCGAAGTGGTTGAAACTTTAGTTGATGCGCACGATTTTGATGTGCCGGATGCATTTACCGAACAGGTTAAGAGCTCTTACGTTCAACAGCTAAAGCAACAGTATGGCGATAAACTACCAGAAGGCTTTGATGAGCAGTCATATAGAGACGAAATGTCTGAGCAAGCCAAAACTGAATCCAAGTGGTACTTCATTAGTCAAAAATTGCAAGAAACATTTGAAGATATCGAAATAAAACCCGAAGATATTGATGAGTTCATTTCCATTGAAGCTGCACGATATGGTGCAACTGTTGATCAACTCAAAGGCTATTACGCTCAAAACCCGAATATGCTCGAATCGCTCCGAAGCAGTATCAGAGAAAATAAAGTATTCGACAAACTTCAGGATGAGGTAACGATCAAAGAGTTGGACAAAGACGCCTATCAGAAGTATCAGGAAAAGAAGTCTAAGAAAAAGAAATAATTCATTCAGACAGCCATGATTAAGCAACCCATTTTTGAACAACCCCTTTACGAAAACAGTCACCAAGCCATAGAGAACAATTTAGTTCCAATGGTGATTGAAACTACAAGTCGTGGGGAGCGAGCCTATGATATTTACTCGCGTCTACTAAAAGACCGGATTATCATTCTCGGGAGCGGAATAAATGATGTTGTTGCCAGTACTATTGTGGCTCAGATGTTATTCCTCGAATCTGAAGATCCTGAGAAAGATATTAATCTGTATATCAACAGCCCGGGTGGGGTAGTGTCTTCCGGATTGGCGATTTATGACACTATGCAGCACATCAAATGTGATGTAGCTACTACTTGTATGGGTATGGCAGCAAGTATGGGCGCGGTGCTTCTTACAGCTGGTACTGCAGGAAAACGAAGCTGTCTTCCAAATGCACGTGTGATGATTCACCAGCCACTCGGAGGAGTTCAGGGTCAGGCCAGCGATATCGAAATTGAAGCAAGAGAAATCATTCGTACTAAAAAGCAGCTGAGCCAGATTATTGCTGACCATGCCGGTAAAACTCTGGAGGATATTATTAACGATTCTGATCGTAATAACTGGATGACTGCAGAGGAATCTAAAAAGTACGGATTAGTTGATAATGTGATAGCAAGAGCACAGCCTGCTAAATAGTCAGATTTTTATTAGTTTTAGAGGAAAATGAGCGAAAACGAAAAAAATAACGACATTGTAAACTGTTCGTTCTGCGGACGCTCCAGCCTCGAAGTGAACAGTATGGTTGCAGGTCCTGGCGTTTATGTTTGCGACCGATGTGTGGAAGATGCATCCAGCATTATTAAAAGCGATTTAGCTTCTCTGGCCCGTCGCCGTGAAAAAACGTATAAGCCTCTTCTTAAGCCTGTCGAAATTAAAGCGAAACTCGATGAATATGTAATCGGGCAGGAGCAGGCCAAAAAGACGCTATCTGTAGCGGTATACAATCACTACAAGAGAATCAGCAATGAAAGCCTTGAGCTGGATGACACGCTGATTGAAAAAAGCAATATTGCTTTACTTGGACCAACAGGAAGTGGAAAAACGTTACTTGCTCGTACGCTTGCGAAAGTGATTGATGTCCCTTTCACCATTGCAGATGCAACGGTTCTTACAGAAGCTGGTTACGTTGGCGAAGATGTTGAAAGTATTTTAAGCAATTTGCTACAGGCCGCTGATTATGATGTAGAGCGAGCTAAGCGCGGTATCGTTTATATTGATGAAGTGGACAAAGTTGCTCGTAAAAGTGATAATCCTTCCATTACCAGAGATGTTAGTGGTGAAGGAGTTCAGCAAGCTTTATTAAAGATTTTAGAAGGAACGGTTGCGAATATTCCACCAAAAGGAGGAAGAAAGCATCCCGAGCAAAGCTTTATTCAATTAGATACCTCAAATATTCTCTTTATTTGCGGTGGTGCTTTTGCCGGATTGGAAGAAATTATTTCCCGCAGACTTTCAACCAGTGCGATGGGTTTTCATACCAAAGAACAGGTTAAGTTTGATAAAGAGGACCCGGAAATTTTTACCTATATCGAGCCGGAAGATCTCCAGCAGTTTGGGTTAATTCCTGAATTGATTGGTCGAATTCCTGTAATCAGCGGATTGCATGAACTTTCGGATGAAGCATTGCTTGACATCCTTCAAACGCCAAAAAATGCTATTGTAAAACAGTATAAGAAGCTGTTCAAGATGGAGAGTGTTGAACTTGAATTTGAAGATGAAGCTCTGAAAGCGATCGTTAAAAAAGCGAAAGCCAGAAAAACCGGAGCCCGTGGACTTCGATCTATTCTTGAAGCATCTATGCTTGATATTATGTTTACACTTCCATCCATGAAAAATGTGAAGAAGTGCATCATTACAAAAGAAACGATCGAGAAGAAAGCTCCTCCTGTTTACGAGAAGCAGAAAGCTTCCGCTTGAGTTTGAAAGTCAGTACTACAAATGCTGACTTTTTTGTTTTAGGGGATCCCTTCCGCTTATCTTTAGTTCATTGGAGAGAACCAAAGGATAACATTTATCAAATAGTCAGGAGCATTAAAATGATCAAAAATAAAATAGTATTAATCTACATTGCATTTATAGTATTAATCTACAGTGCATGTACATTTGGAACTACAGACCCGGATCCCATTCCTCAAACGAAAGTACTATCGATAAACCTTTATCCAGACACAGTTGCCGTTGGGGATACAGTGCTAATTCATTGCATCATTGAAGATAGTTTAGATATACGTTTTAAATTCTATTGGGGCTTCGGTAGCCCCATACCTGTAAATGGGACTATACATGGAAGTAAAATTAGGTATAAAGCTAAAAGTACTTCCGATATCCCTGGAGTTGTTGAAGATGTAGCTACAGTAGTAAGGATAGATAATGGATCAATGGATTCGGTTTCAATTACAAAGGTATTCAGAATACCAATAATTAATTAATATCAAATTTAACCTCGTTCCGAACGTCTCGTTCGGAATGCAGTCCGGAAGCTCTAGCTTCTATAAAAAGAAAATGAGAGACAGGGTTTCCCCTTGGAAACTTTTGTTTTAGGTGATTCCTTCCTCTTCACTATATTGCCAATCAACTAAATCACGTTATGAATCTCTTCGCACAATCCGGCTGGATTAAGCTTTTACTGATTATCTTTCTTCTCCTTTTAGGAGCAGGGTCCTTGGTATACAATAACTATCTGGTAGGTAAGATTCTAAATCAGGAACGGGTAAGTGTTGAGCTCTGGGCGAAAGCAATCGAGTTTAATGCCCTGCCTGTACATCAACAAGCAAGTGCACAGCTGATTGATGTTGCGATTGCACTACAGCAGAACACAGAGGTATCGGATAGTTTAGTTGAGAAATTATTTGAGGTAGAAAGCCTTCGCAGTTCCCGTGATTTTGTAACTGATGAACTCATTCTTGATGAAGCCGGTAATTTTAAAGTACCCGCTGTCTTGGTCGATTCAAATGATGTGCTTCTTGGTTACCGGAATGTTGAGGTCTCCGCACTCAAAACTCTCGAAGATAGCCTGGAGTTAGTGAAGGATTTAAAAAGCTACAATCCCCCTGTTAAAATCGTGATTGGGGATGAAAACCGGGAATTGGCTCAGTTTGTTTACTATGGAGAAAGTCCTACGGTGCGTCTGCTGAGATTCTTTCCTTACATTCAAATAGTAATTTTGAGCTTATTGTTGGGTATCGGATACACTACCTATAAAAGCATTACCCGAACCGAGCAATCTAATCTTTGGGTTGGGATGGCAAAAGAGGCAGCACATCAATTGGGAACTCCGATATCAAGTTTATATGGTTGGATTCATTTGTTTAAGGATGAATATGGTGAAGATGAATCTGCTTCAAAATTAATTACAGAAATTGAAAATGATGTACAGCGTCTGAGTGATGTAGCAGAGCGCTTTGGGAAAATAGGTTCCTCTCCGGAATTGAAGGAAGTAGATATACAGCCCAGCCTGGATGAAGCGGTTAATTATATGGAACGACGTTTACCAAAACTTGGGAAAGGTGTGGAAGTAAGAAAATCATTGAATGCGGAGGCGAAGGTCAGTCTTAACCCTGAACTATTTCAGTGGGCGATTGAAAACCTCGTTAAGAATGCGATGGATGCTCTCAACAAAAATGATAAGAATGCTTTTATCGCAATTAGTTCGGAAGTGAAAGGACCTGATGTAATAATTGATATCGAGGATTCCGGGAGTGGAATAGAACTCAATCAGTTTAAGACGGTATTTCGCCCTGGCTTTAGTACAAAAAAGAGAGGTTGGGGGCTTGGGTTAAGCCTTACCAAAAGAATTATTGAAGAGTATCATTCCGGTAAGGTTTTTGTGCTTAAGTCGGAAGTTGGGAAAGGAACTACAATGAGGATTACCCTAACGGCTCAGACTTAAATCCTAATCGTCGGTATAACCCCTTTTCTTAGCGTATTCGTAAAGCTCGGTCTTAAGTAGATTTCTGCCACGATGTAGTCTTGACCTAATTGTACCAATTGGAACATCCAACATGTTAGAAATCTCTTCATAGGTAAATCCATCCACATCACATAAAAGAACTACCGTTCTGAAATCTTCCGGGAGTTTAGCTAAGGCCTTAGAAAAATTGTCATCCATCAAATCCCTAAAGATAAGATGCTCTAGATCGGAAGTGTCTGTTCGCTCAGCGCGAATATTTTCATAGAACGAGGAGACCTCATCGTAATCAACTTGCTGCGGCTTCTTTAAGTTTTTTCGATAGTTATTTATGAATGAATTCTTGAGAATTCTGAAAAGCCATGCTTTGGCATTCGTTCCCTTTTCATAACTGTCAAAAAATCGAAATGCTTTTACAATTGTATCCTGAACAAGATCCTCGGAATCGCTTGGGTCCGATGTTAATCTAAGACCAAAATTATATAGCGAATCTAAGTGAGGAATTATCTCATCATTAAACTCTTGTTGTTTTTTTTTATGATTCTTGCTCAAATTTTACCCTTCTAAAATAATATAATACCAAGTACGTCAATTTTTAATACTTATGTAAACTATTTTCTGAAAATTAATAATAATTCAACACTATTATAACTAACTAAGCCCCAATAGGATAATAGAAATTTTTGATGAGCAAGGTTGTTATAGCCTAAGCTCCAAGGAAACTAATCACTAAAACATCATACAGTGCGTGTGTCCATGCAGCTACGCCAAAGCCTCTCCAGATATATAATCCATTTAAAATCAGCCCGAATAGAAAACGATATGCAAATGAGCTGAAAGTAAAAAGGTCTCCCATCGAACCAATATAATGTACTGCGCTAAAGAGAAGCGCTGAGAGCGTTACTGCCGCAATGATTGCCGCCCATTTTTTCCCAAAAACTTTATTGAATAGAAGTACAAGCAAGGAAACCAGAATAACCCTGAAAAAAAGTTCTTCATACAATCCAGCACCCAGTGAAAGTGCCAGTTTTTGTAAATAGGAAAGCGATTGAATTGGATCACTGGCGCTCATATTAAAGATCAGTGAAACAAGGGTATTGCTAATGAATGCAACTACGACTGCATAGATCAGGCATTCGACCAACATAATTGGGAAATAGGAAAACTTAAGTTCTTTAAGACGTTCCCGTTCTTTATAAAGAATAAAAAAACCAAGCAACATCATCACCAGTAGAGAGAATGAAATTGCATTAACTCCAAAATAAGTGAAGAGCGATTTCATCCACACATCCACACTTATTCGCACAATGTGCTCAGCATTAGGCTGGGAGATAAGAATTAAGCCTTCATAGATAAGAAAGAGAGGGAGACTTAAAAGGAAGCTGTAAAGCAATGTATGCGTGTTGGAGAAATATTGCTTTACAGGATTGTTCATTAGCTCTCAGTATAAATAGAAACCGTTGGATTAGTAATTGATTCGAGGCCTAATATTCGGAAAGCCTGAGCAGAAAGTTTCAAACCCGATTCTGTTATTCGATCATTAATCCTAACATAAATACCACTTTTTGTCTCAGGATTCTCAATATAGATAATGGTTCCGAGAGCAATATTAGAATGAGCGGCCGTAAGTTCTTTTGGGTCATATAATTCACCGTTTGTGGTTGTGTTTCCAAGTTCGCTTGAGTTATAGGAAGATACTCCCACAGACCCCAAATCCTGAAGCGATGCCTTATTCTCATATGGATTATCATAAGAGCGCGAAGGAGGAAGTAACACGGTAATTTTTTGATTCCGGTCCAGAGCTGCAATATTTACATCAGGATTTAATTCCTGAAGCTCACGTTGAGTCATTTTAAACTTTTCCAGAATAGAAGTTGAGTTTTCTCCGCTTTGAACAGTATAAACTGCGAATGACCCCTGAGGTTGAGATTCCTCAGAAAATTCTGAAGCTGATGGAGCTACACTATCTACTAATTTACGAACACTTAACTGCTGCCCAATACTTATCAGATCACTATTCAGGTTGTTTAATGACTTTAATTCCTGAACGGTCATACTGTGCTGGCGCGCAATAACGGTGAGATTATCACCACTTTTTACTGTGTAGTAAGTATTTTCTTGTGGGGGCGAAATCTCAATTAAAGATTTTGCAGGTGCTTCTGTAGACGATGGTTGATCGCCGGCTGTGGTGTAATACACAAGTTCATCGCCGATAGAAATAGCATTATCGGTTAAGTTATTCCACTGTTGTAACTCAGCTACAGTTACATTCAGAAGTTTAGAAATTCCATACAGTGTTTCGCCTTGTTTAACCGTGTACGATTGCTGTTCCTGAGCTGAAAGAGAAATGCTCAATAAAAATATGATTCCAAAAAAAGTGGGGATAAACTTCATCATTAGTCTTCCATTTCTAGTTCCAGAGCAAGTAATGCGCCCTGAAGTTCCGATTTAGCATGTTGATCTTTTGCCTGTTCAGCAACTTTGATCCCTTTCTTATAGGTGTCCAGCGCCTTTTTGTTCTCATCTATTTCAGTATACAATTTAGCAAGATGATAATAAACGCCAGTATAGCTGGGATCAGTATCCACAATACTTTCAAAAAGAAGTCGGGCTTTAGCGTCCTGACCTATTTTGATTAACTCCAAAGCCAGGGCAAACTTTGAAAAAGAATCATTGGGATTCTCTTTAACTCGTGCTGCCAGTGTTGGAATTTTTGAACTCACTAGGGATTATAACTCTTAAAGCGTTCGTCTATTTCACTGATAGAATCACCGCCGAACTTTTCCAGAAATGCATTAGCAATAACAGGAGCCAATGCACACTCCGCTACAACAACAGCTCTTGGAAGCGCGCAAACATCTGAGCGTTCGTAACGAGTTTCAGTTTCCTTCAGAGAATGCATATCTACGGTACTTAGAGGATTTAGCATGGTTGGAATTGGCTTCATCACTCCCCGAACAATGATCGGCATGCCGGTACTCATTCCGCCTTCAATGCCACCCATTCGGTTAGTTCTTCTTTTAAAAGAATTGCCATCATGGGTAATTTCATCATGGACATTATGCCCGGGTCTTGCTCCTGATTCAAAGCCAAGTCCAATTTCAACGCCTTTCATAGCCTGAGTACCCATAATAGCCTGGGCGATCATTCCATCTAACTTACGATCCCACTGGGTAAAACTTCCTAATCCAACAGGTACACCAGTGATTACAATCTCGTAGACTCCTCCAAGTGAAGAACCAGCTTTTCGGTACTTTTTAATTTCATCAACCATGGCTTCTGACAGGTTAGGATCCAGACAGCGAACATCAGATTCGTCGGCAGTTTTATATACGTTCTCACCACCTTTTTCAGCGATAGGATCAGTTATCTCACGAATCTGATCCCATGAGTCATAACCAGCTTCTCCAATTCGCAAAACATGCCCGCCAATTTCAATGCCAAAATGCTTAAGAAATTTTCGGGCAATTCCTGTGCAGGCAACTCTCATTCCGGTTTCCCGCGCACTGGATCTTTCGATAACGGGGCGAATATCATCAAAGCGATATTTTTGAGCGCCTACTAAGTCCGCATGTCCGGGTCTGGGAAGCGTGATTTTTTCGATACCTTCAGCTTCGGTTTCTTTGTTCATCACAACCGGCCAGCCATCTTTATCTTTTTGAAACGCGCGGTTTTCCATATAAAGCGCAACGGGGCCTCCCATAGTCTTTCCAAAGCGCACTCCGGAGCTGATAATGGCACGATCCTTTTCAAAAGCCATACGTCCGCCACGCCCATAGCCCTGTTGACGACGGGCTAAGTGCTCAGCAATTTCATCTTCAGTGATAGGTAATCCCGCCGGAAGTCCTTCTACAATGCCTGTTAAACCGGGGCCATGGGACTCTCCGGCAGTAAAATATCTGATCATCAGTTAGTTTCTAAATTTTCAATTTGTTCAGCACGTTCAGCCAAAGAGCGGGTATCATTACACATTTCGGATCTGAAAGCTTCTATTTTCTTTAAATCTCCAAGCAGAATTAATGAATCTCCGGTACGAATAGTATCTGTACTTTTGGGATTAAACATGATTCGCTTGCCTTCAGGAATAATAGCGATAATTAAAACTTCGTATGTACTCCTGACATTTATTTCTGCTAAAGTTTTATCTGCCAGTTTCGACCCTTCAAAAATGAGTACTTCATCAAAAGTATGGTCCTGACTATCGTCACGTGTCATTGTTTCTATAAACTGCTCTACATTAGGTCGAAGAATCACGTTAGCCATTCGGTCAGCCCCAATATCATACGGAGAAATTACTTTATCAGCACCGGCGCGTGCTATTCTGAGCTTATTCTTATTCTCATTAGCTCGAACAAGAATAAATAACTCCGGATTAATCTCTCTGGCAAGAAGGGTTGAAAATACATTGTCCTTATCGCTGGAAAGTGCACAAATCAAGGCCTTGGCACGATCAATCCCTGCTTCCCGCAGTATGTTTTCGTCCTGAGCATCACCTTGAATATACATATGGCCGTCATTATCAACACGCTCGATACTCGATTCTTTATTCTCCACGATAACTAAAGGAAGCCCGGCATTTTCAAGTACACTTGCAATACGGTGCCCTATACGGCCGTATCCGCAAATGATATAGTGGTGTTCCATTTTTTCGAGTTTTTTCCGCATAGCACGTTGTAAGAATAACTCACTTTCAAAAAAAAGCTGAGTGGTTTGTGAGGCTATATATGATATCACCCCAATCCCAAATATAAAGATACCCATGGTGAAAAGGCGACCTTCAACTGAAAGAGATTTAATTTCTGTAAACCCAATGGTAGAGATGGTTATAAAGGTCATATACAAGCCATCAAAAAACTGCATATTCTCGATGAAGTGGTACCCGATTGTACCTACCAGAAAGATTACAATCATTACAAGAGAGGCAATACCTATGCGAGTTAATGCGGGATTTTCAACAACTACAGAATAGAGCCTGTTGTTCATGCTAATTCAGTTGAGAGCTCACACTAATTTGAACGATTCCACCAATACTACTATACGAGCTTCGGCTTAGGTCGATATTAATTCCACGAACCTTTAGTCCAATACCCATACTCACTCCGGCAAAGTCAAACGAATCGCTGGTTTTGGTTTGTTCATGAAGTAGTCGGTTATAACCCAGTCTTAGTTTAAAGTTATCACTGAATTTGGCTTCACCTCCAAAAATTACGTGCCGGAAAAGATTATCTGCGAATGAAGGTCTTTCAGACTCACCAGCTACGCGCAAATCCCAGTCATTTAATTGACGAAGAGTAAGGTTTAGGTGAAATGGAAAATTTTCCGGTTTTTTTGAGATTCCGGCAGAGATATCGAAAGGGATATCCTCACGAAAGCCATTGTAGTAATCAATTTGATCTCCAAGGTTCCTGAAAGAAAGGCCGGCGCTGAAATTGGATTCTTTATCCAGATAGTATAATCCGCCTGATGCGGTAATTGCGCTGGAATTATAGTTTTGATAGGATGAGTGAATAATATCTACTGCTGCTCCAGCCGAGAGCTTTTCAGAAAGCATAGTACTTAAGCCGGTAGTAAGGGATAAATCACCTGCATACAAACTTCCTAAGTTATTTCCATTCTCATCAAATTCATTTAAATCTCCATAGCCGGCATACCGGATTCCAATTCCCAAAGTCCCAATATTTTTAATATCATATGCGCCGTTTGCAAAACCAATTCTTGAGTCGGCCAGGTAGTTTACAAAGGTTGCTGAAACACTTTTAGAAGTAGAGGGCGTTAAATAAGCGGGATTTAAATAAAAGACTGAAGAACCTGCCTCAAAAAGCCCCACATGGTTGCCACCTAGTGCAGCAGATTTTGCCGAAGGGGTGATATCCAAAAACCTGAAAATTGCTGAATTATTGGTTTGTGCAAAAGCCTGTGATCCAATAAAAAAGAAAATCGATAAACAAAAGATGTTGCGTATCTTGAGCATGATTTTAAGAGTGACAATTAATACTAATGTTTTGTAATATAATTAAATGATTAGGCAAGTATTTAAGATAATTATTACTAACGTCGGAGAGAACTAAGCTTTTATTTGATGGATTCAATTAAACAATTTGGACAATACTCGGTCCTTCTCTTTCAAGCGTTACGTTCTATTCCTGAATTTAGTACTTATCGCAAAAATCTTTTTAGTGAGTTCGTGAAGGTGGGCTATGAATCAATTCCTATTATTATACTCACGGGATTTTTTACAGGTGCTGTATTAACACTCCAAACGGCTTACCAACTCGATACCGACTTATATCCTACTTCTATTGTTGGATCAATTGTAGGGCAGTCTATAGTAATCGAATTAGCGGCGGTGATTGGTGGATTAGTGTTGGCAGGAAAAGTCGGAGCCAGGATATCTACTGAACTAGGCACTATGCGGGTAAGTGAACAAATTGATGCATTGGAATCGATGGGTTTTAACTCAGTTACTTTCCTGGTAGTGCCGAGAGTACTGGCAGGAATTTGTATGTTTCCAGTTCTTTATATAGTTGCGGCTACTACAGGAATTATTGGTGGAATTCTGGCCGGTTCTTTAGATGGGATTTTACCCGCAGCAGAGTTTATGCAGGGAGCACGTCAGTTTTTCTATCCAGAGGATGTGATTTTTGGAATCGTGAAATCGTTTGTATTCGGATTTGTGATTACTTCCATTTCCTGTTTTAAAGGATATTTTGCCTATGGAGGAGCTGAAGGTGTTGGTACAGCAACAACTCAAGCAACGGTATTGGGATGTATTTTTGTATTGTTAGCAGACTTTGTACTTGCAGCTATATTGCTATAGAATATGATTGAAATAAAAAATCTTACTAAAAGCTTTGGTGATAATTTAATTTGGGAGGATGTATCCTTTAAGATTGAAGATGGGGAAACCTTGGCTGTGATTGGAAAATCCGGGTGTGGGAAATCAGTACTTCTTAAGCATTTGAATGCTTTACTGTACCCCGATTCGGGTAAGATTTATATAGATGGTAGCGATCTTTTTTGCCTCTCCTATTCAGAATTACGCAAAATGAGGCAGCGATTTGGAATTCTTTTTCAGGGAGCAGCTTTGTTTGATTCCATAAGCACATTCGAAAATATTGCTTTTCCTCTTCGGTATTTTACCGATCAGAGTGAAGAAGAAATTCGAGCAAACGTAGAAGAAGCACTTGAGATGGTGAACTTAGTTGGGGCTGGAGATAAACCAACATCTTCACTTTCAGGTGGAATGAGAAAACGAGTAGGCGTTGCCCGGGCCATTATCTTGAAACCTCAATACTTGTTATATGATGAGCCTACTTCAGGTCTTGACCCCCAAACATCTGAAGAAATAAACGAATTAATTGTGCATATGGCAGATAGCCTTGATATTACTTCTGTAGTAATTACACACGATATGCATAGTGTGCTAACTATTGCTGAAAAAGTTGCATTTTTAGACGACCAGAAACTAAGCTGGTTTGGAACAGTAGAAGAGCTACAAGATAGTGATTACGGACCATTAGTAGAATTTACTACTGCAAGTGAATATCAGATTACGAAATCGCAAAAAATCTAACGGAATACGCTTTGAATAAGTTAAGTAATGAACTGAAAATCGGATTGGTTGTACTGGCATCCATTTTTATAGCCTATATCGGGTTCCGGATAATGAAGGATGAACCCTTCTTTTCCAGTACTAACATGGTTTATACTAAGTACCAGACAGTTGACGGATTAATAAAAGGGAGTAACGTTTTTCTAAATGGGTTTAAAGTAGGAACGGTAAAGGAAATGAGTTTTCTACCGGGTGGTGATAGCACATTGGTTGCTATCAGTATAACCGAGCCTATTACAATACCTGTTGGGTCAAAAGCGAGATTGGCTACTCCGGATTTTATTGGAACCGGCACTATTGATATTGAGAAATCAGACAATCAGGAAATGATCGAGTGGGGAGATTACATTGAAGGGGTTCAAAAAGAAGGTCTTCTGGAGTCTTTTACTGAGAAAGCTTCTTCAATGAGCGATTCTGTTGCTATTTCCATCAATAAAATAAATTCTATCCTTACTAAAGCTGAGTCAATTGATGAAACTGAGATTAATTCTACAATAAGTAGCTTTAGAGAGACAGGAGAAACTATCCAGGAAATAATCACAAAGAGACAAGCTGATATTGATTCAATGATTATTGATGCGCGGAAAACAATGGGAAGCTTAAGCGAACTCAGTGATGGATCTAAGGGAAATATTGAAAGTACATTAGCAAACCTCGAAAAATTTAGCAACGAGCTGGATGCTTTAAGCGCTGAATTACAGGCCAGTTCAGAATCTATCAACAGTATTCTTTCCAAAATTGATATTGGAGAAGGTTCACTTGGTAAAATGGTGAACGACCCTTCGCTATACAATAATCTCGATAGTCTTACCGTAAATCTGAACGAGCTTATCAAGGGAATACAGGAAGATCCTAAGCGCTACCTCAAGCATATGCGTCTCGTAGAGATATTTTAACACTTATCATGCGTCACAGACTTTCAATTACTTAGGTATTGGCTTATATTTCCAAGCTTACGACTTGGAGTGGTTGTTGCTCCATGAAAGAAATTGAAATACAAATATTTTAAGTACGATTTAGAGGATACCTATTATGGGTGTAATGGGAAAGTTTAGAGACAACACAGGAGTTGTCTTATGGATTCTAATTGGTTCTTTTGGACTTTTATGGGTAGTGATGGATGTATTTGATCCAAACGCACTAACAGCGGGCCCAAGAGCATTGGGAACTGTTAATGGTGAACCAATTAGTTTCGATGAATATAATAGTCGAGTTCAGTATTATTCTAATGCATACACACAGCAAACCGGCGCATCTATGTCTGCCGAGACACGTGCTGTATATGAGTCTCAGGTTTGGGAAGACTTGGTAAGTGCTGCATTGCTTGAGCAAAAAATGGATGAGCTTGGAATCACAGTTACCGATCAGGAATTACTTGATATGGTATATGGTGATAATCCGGATCCGTTAATTCGACAGTATTTTGCACGTGAAGACGGAACAATTGATCCTTTTGCAGTTCAAAATATCCTTGGTTCTGGAGAGTACACACAAGAAGCTATTGCAATTGAACTTCAGCTTCGTCAAAAAAGACGTCAGGATAAACTCAGAAATTTCATCACTGCCGGTCTTCAGGTCACCGACCAGGATGTAATGAATGAGTACATCAGGAGAAACAGTTTTGCTGAATTCTCATACATCCGTTTCCCTTATAATGAAATTGCTGAAACTGAAATTGAAGTAACAGATTCTGATCTGAGAGCTTATTATGATGATAATAAAGACAAGTACGAGCAGGAAGAATCTTACAGAGCAAAATTCGTTTTCTTTAGCACCCTTCCAACGGCTGAAGATACAGCCACTATTATTGATGAAATTAATGACCTAAGAGAAGATTTTGCGGAAGCTCAAGAAGATTCAGCATTTCTGGTTCGTCAACAATCAACGACTGCATTTAACAACGTTTTTGTGAAAGAATCTGAGCTTCGCGAAGACTATGCTCCTGTTCTTGATATTGAAGTTGGTGAAGTAACGGATGTGATTAAACTGCCAACCAGTGCCGCAGTAATTAAAAAGATTGCTGAGCAAGGTGATGAAATTAAATTCGCTGTACTTTCCAGACCGTTTGAAGCACTCCCATCAACTATTGATGATGCAGCAGAAAGAGCAGATGAGTTCCAATATTTTGCTACAGAAGAAAGCAGTTTTGAAGAAGAAGCAGAGCGAGCTGGTCTCCCGGTTCAGGAAGTCTTCGCTACTAAAGGGAATTCATTCATCTCGGGATTAGGATCAAGCCAGCAGGCACTTGACTTTTTTGATCGTGCAGATGAAGGTGATGTTTCTACCGCACTTGAATTGGATTCAAGATTTGTAGTTATCAAACTGGAAGAGAAAACAGAAGCTGGATATCGTCCATTTGAAGAAGTTAGAGCTCAGATTGAAACTCAGGTTAAAAATGACAAGCGAAAAGAAGCTACTGTAGCTAAAGTCAGCGGAATGATGGCAGGTAACGGATCGCTTGAAGCATTGAGTTCATCGGCTGAAAAGGAAGTCCAAAGTATGGATAATCTGGCTGCAAGTAGTGTTGTTATTACCGGAGCTGGTAGAGAGCCAGGAATCATTGGCTCGATTTTTAGCATGACTGAAGGACAAACTTCAGGAGTTTTGGAAGGGTTGAACGGAGCATATGTTGTTGAAGTAACCGGATTGACAAAGCCAGACGCTTCAACATTGGATTCAAATACCGCAAACCAAATAAGAACAGAGTTAGAGCAGCAGGTAAATCAGAAGTACCTTTCTATCTGGTTGGAAGAGTTAAAAGATGAAGCAGACATTACTGATAACAGAGCGCGAGTTCTGAGATAAGTTGTCTGAACAGAGTTTGAAAGGCGAAGACATTAGTTTTCGCCTTTTTTATTGAATAAAGTTTTAGGACTCAAATAAGCTTGGTAATTTAAAGGCATGAAAGAAGTCACCCAACTTGAAAAAGACGTATTCTGGATCCAGCAAGCCTTAGATCTTGCGAGGAAAGGAGAAGGCTATGTTTCTCCTAATCCAATGGTGGGCTGTGTGATTGTATCAAAGGAAGGAGAGCGAATAGGTGCAGGATTTCATGAGAAGTACGGAGAGTCTCACGCTGAAGTAAATGCGGTTAAATCTATAAAAGACAAAAAAGAGCTCAAGGGAGCTACGATATACGTTACCCTGGAGCCTTGCGCTCATTTTGGAAAAACTCCTCCTTGTTCTACAATGCTTGCCGAATTGCCGATCTCAAGAGTTGTGGTTGCACATCAGGATCCAAACAAGAATGTAAATGGGGCTGGTCTTTCAGAAATCAGAAATGCAGGTATTCAGGTTGATGTAGGTGTGATGAAAGAAGAATCAGAGAAGCTGAATGAGTTTTTCATCCATCACCAAACCTACGGCAGACCGTTTATTACGCTTAAAGTTGCTCAATCTGCTGATGGATTTACAGCCGCTGCTGATGGAGACTCAAAGTGGATTTCAGGGAAAGAATCAAGAAAACTGGTTCATAAGTGGAGAACCAAATATGATGCTGTACTTGTAGGGAGGTCGACGGCAATAGAAGACAATCCATCCTTGACCGTTCGGCATGTATCTGGTCGCCAACCCAAACGAATTGTAATTGATGGTCCCTATGAACTGCCTAAAGAGTTGAATCTTTTTTCTGATAAGTACGAGGAAAAGACCACAGTGATCACCTGGAATAAAAAAGCCTCAGAAACCGATGCAGATCCAATGTTGAAATTGATGAAGCAGAATTATTTTAGGGGTGAAATAATTCAGGTTTCAAAAAAAGATGGGCATGCAAACTTACAGCAGGCTTTTAAAGAACTAGGGCAACGAGGCATTACATCTGTTTTAGTAGAAGGAGGTCAGCAACTTTCTTCAGCATTACTGAGAGACGGATTAGTTGATAAGCTTGAATTATTTATAGCACCAAAATTGTTAGGTGCAGGAACCCGATCGGTATTAAATTTGGGTATCAATAAAATGCGGGATATTGCTAACCTGAAAGAGGTGACCTGGACGAAAGTCGGGGACGATATGCTGCTAACCGGATATCTTTAAAACTTAGAATTATGTTTACAGGAATTGTACAGGAAACCGGAAAAATTACTTCTACTAAAAGCTTAAATGGAGGTGGCCTGCAAACAACCATTGCGTGTTCGTTCGCAGAAACCTGCCATGTTGATGAAAGTATAGCTATCAACGGTGCTTGCCATACAGTAACCAGTTTTAATAAGGACACATTTACGGTACAGAGCGTAGAGGAAACGTTACGTAAAACGACTATGGGTGATCTTGAAGAGAGCATGGAAGTGAATCTTGAGCGCTCTTTGACCTTGCAAACAGGCATTGAAGGACACTTGGTACAAGGGCATGTGGATACGGTGGGTGAAATTACTTCAATGGAAAAGGAAGAAACCGGATGGTTGATTTTAGTTCGATTCCCCGAAGAATTTGAAAATATGATTGTTGGTCGGGGGAGTATTACGATGGAAGGAATCAGCCTTACCATAGCCCGGGAAGAAGGTAATGAGTTTACGGTAGCTATTATTCCATATACCTGGGATCATACCAACCTGAAAAATAAAACAGTTGGGGATCGTGTAAATCTTGAGTTCGATGTGATTGGTAAATACGTAGTAAAATATCTGGCAAGTATTGGAAGGGATAGCCTGTAATTAATTTCTTGGCCGGTCTGACCCTCTTTCCAGATTTTTAAGTACCGGCAGCTTTTGAAATAAGGTCTGAACTTGGGAGCTGTTTACGGTCAGCCTGAATAAATAGAATTGGTTTTCACCGAATGGACTAATTCTGAAAGAAAGATCCCAGCACTCCAGGTTTCGGTTTAAAGCGAATTGAGTTGGTGTAAGTTCTTCCTGAATAAAGTCATACCCAAGACTGGTACTGAAACGCCATTTCGGAGTCAGGTTAAAGCTGATACTATTAGCATTAATTTCAGCACTTTTACGTGGAGACTGGTTGTGTCGATAAGTCCACCGGTAGCTGAAATTTAGAGAAAAGCTCCAGGGAGAGTTTAATGGAGCAACAGGCTCATATCCAAAACCGGGATCAATAGTACTGAAAATTCCCTGATTAAAAGGATCATAGGTGCGCCGGTAAATGGGGGTAAAGGTGTTCAATCTGCCGTTTCCACCTCTGAAAGAAGTACTTGCTGAAATATTAAAACTCTCAAGTTGAGCCGGTTTACCACCATCTTCAATTAGGAACTGATTAATTCGTCTTCCAGACTCATCCCGTTGGTAAAAAGAAAAACGAGCCCCGGCATTGATGGTTATCCCATCAATTGCACTGGAACGAAATGACGTATTGAGTTCGCTTAAATTCAAACTATCTGCAGCAAAATTATAAGAACCCCTTAACGAAAGATTATCAATGAGCCTGAGATTCTTTTCAGTTACTTCTCCAGTAGTGTCTCTTTTAACAATTTTGGTTTCGAAGATATTCTGAATACTCATAGAAAGAGTTCGCTGTTCTCCACTTCCAGGCCCACCAAAAACTGTATTTTGGAAGATACTGTATTGACGGGTATTACCCAGTGTATCTGTTTGTACAGTTCGATAATAGCCCCATTGATCGGTGCTGAAATCAGGTCGGTAGCTTAGACCGATACTGGGTTGTAAGGTATGACGAAAGCCTTCCATATTTCCAATTTTACGGTTCGATAACCCATAGATAGTAGTTGAAAGCGATAAGGAGGTACTGAAATCTCTGGCCGCTTCAAAACCAATTACTTTTTCAGTTTCAACACGGTTTGAGTCAGCATTGAAGGTTTGCCGGATAGTAGAAGGATACCAGTATTCGTTTACATTAAGGCTGGCTGATGAGTTTATAAACTGGCTCGGAAACAACTGCCCGAGACTTAAGGCTGCTGTTTGCTGAAAACCATACTTGAAGTGATCATTATCACCAGTTGCATCCCGGTAAACGGAAGGGTCAAAAAGTGCGTCCAGAAAGGTTGTTTCTGCCGAATCAGCATCAATAGGATCATAATCAAACTCCGATCTTAGATTATTTTTATAGCTGACTGAAATGTTCTCGTACCATTTTGGCTCGTTTCCGGAACTTGAATTTTTGAAAGGAGAAAATGTTTTTAGGCTGAAGTTTGCATTAGGTCCGGTAAGTGAAGTAGAGTTATCCGAAAAATTTTGTACCAACTGTGCACTTGTACCAAAGTTAAAAAGCCCTTCTGGATGCTTATAGTTATAGCTGGCTTTTGAGTTTGAGGTTACTTCCGCCCTTGGTTCTATATCCAATGAGTTTTGCCGAAAATAATCTTCCGTTCGAAGATTAATATTTGCAGATAGTGAAGCGTATGGAGAAATAGTTTGGCTGTGCTGTACACCAAGTGATTTATTAATTCGGCGTGTATAACCCGGGTCAGTAGGTTCAAGTCCCTGATCTACGGAATATCCAAGATTAATGGAACCATTGTAATAATCAGTTTTTCGGTATTGATTCCGGTTTTGAACAGCAAAGGTTCCGGAAGTATAAATATCGGCACTTACAAGTGTGGTAAAGTAATCGCTCACATATTGAAACCATCCCACATTATTCAAGCCGATTCCTCGGGAAGCCTGAGCATCAAAAATATAGGTTGGGGTTAGGAGTCCGGATTGTTTTTGATCAATCCCTGATGGGACATAACCAAACGGGAATACCAGAGGGTAGGGAATATCCAAAATATAAAGCCGGGCATTCGTAAAGAAAATCTCATCCTGATCAACTACCTTCATTTTTTTTGCCTTTATATAATAGTACAGGTAATCCGGCGGACAGGTAGAATAAATACCATCTTCTATAAAGACTTCGGTCTCACTTACATTTTTTACTTTCGAACCAATTAAATGTCCTTCCCCCACTTCAACTCGTGCTGCTTCAAACTTTCCTTTTTTAGTTTTGTAGTTGAAGAGGATGCGGTTACTTCGAATTTCATCGCTATCACGAGTAAGAACCGGCATCGAAAGGGTATCTTCCGGGGAAGAAGCGGTAGCTTCTACAGTATTAAGCTCCAGATCCATTTCAATCTCTCCGGAAGTCAGCGTACCTGAAGGATGTGTTACTTTGGAAAATCCAAACAAAGTCGCTGTCCTTCCGCTCCTGAAATCAACAATAAGAGAATCGTTAGATTGAAATTCTACAGCATCAGGTGGTGTAGTTCGTTCGGTAGTGGAAGGTTGTTGTTGAGGCCGGTTAGCGGTAGAGTCAGGAATTGTTTGCCTGGCTGAGAGCGTGGATGTGGCGATAAAGTATATCAGGCAAATACTGAAAACATATCTACCTATATATGTGAAGGGGCCATCCAGCATGTGAAAAATTAATTAAGAAAAAGAATCGAAAGCCAACCCTGCGGCTCCAAGCAGAGAACTGTCGTTACCGAGATCTTCGTAAACCAGCTCAAAACCTTCCTGAAAAGGGGCCATCATATGTTTTGTGACTACTTCTCTTGCAGGATCAAACAACCATTTACCGGCTTTGGAAACGCCTCCACTTAGTACATATTTTCGAATATCCATCATATGCGTATAATTGATAATAGCATAACCCAGACGCTGACCAGTCTTTTGTAGTATCTCGATGGCTAATTCGTTGCCAAGGTTAGCTTCCTGAGTCAGGTCAACAGGTTCCAGTTTATCAAAGTCGCGGTTAAATTTTCTGTATAAATCATTATCAGGATGCTGAATAATCATGTCTGAAGCAAACCGGCTTAAAAACCGTTGCCCCAAATAAGCCTCAATAGTTCCACGGGTTACACTATTGGATAATGGGCCATGATAATCAATAATCACATGGCCAAGTTCAGCGGCCATGCCATTAGTGCCTTTAAAAAGTTTTTTATTGAAAATGATACCTCCTCCTACACCTGTTCCCAGAGTAATCATAATAAAACTGTCAAACTTCTGGCCTATACCAAAATGCAGAGAACCTAATGCGGCTACATTGGCATCATTTTCGATCCTGCATGGGAGTCCGGTTCGTGAGGTTATTTCCTCTGCGGCATTGATGTTCTCCCATCCAGCTAAATTCGGAGCATGAGTAACCGTAGTTTGCTCATTATTGATCATACCTGGTAACCCCATTCCAATGCCGATTGCACCTTCTTTTTTGGATAATTCGAGAATGGTACCGGCAATTCGATCCAAAAGATGGTCTTTACCAAGGTCAGCGTGGGTTGGTGTTGAGCTCTGCTCAATAATTCCTAGTTCTTTATCTACTACTGCGGTTTTTATATTTGTACCGCCAAGATCAATAGCAATTGCTTTCATTCACAAATTATTTATCTGTCAATCAATGTTAGCTGGCAAACCTGATCAGTTTTCCGGCTTTATTTTGTAGACGGTTTCTCCGGGTTTACGCATCCCATATTCTTCCCGTGCAATTTTCTCCAATAGCGCTGGATCATTTTCCAGCAAGTCCATTTTTTGTTTTAATTCCTCAGACTTTTCCGCCAATTCTTCGGTACGTAATTCTAACTCTTGTTTACGATCACTTAACTCCCATCTTGTTTGTATGCTATATACATCAATAAAAGAAAACCAAACCAGGATGAATGCCCCTAAAAGCAAGGCGAGAAAAGATTTATTCCAACGAAGAGGATTGAACAGATCCGAATTCATAGATGATTTATGTAGAATTAACTTGAGGGTACAGAAAAATACATTAATTTGATATTTATTAATAATTCAATGCATACTAATCCATGATTCGTAAGACTTACCTTTTTTTAGGGGTGCTTTCTCTGATGTTTCTGGGCATAGGAAAGGCTCAAAGCATAGGCGAAGAGTGGATAAAGGTATATTTTAATATGCCATCAGGATCTGAATACTCCCAGGGTAATCATGAGTGGGATTTAATTGGCACTTTAGAATCCCTGATAGATTCAGCAAAAACGAGTGTGGATTTAAACATCTATGATCTGGAACATCCACGCATTGCTTATGCTCTGGTTCGTGCAAAAGAGCGGGAAGTAAGAATCCGTGTTGTAACCGATAACCGTAACCGTGATGATAGCAGAGAACTGGATGCCGAAATGTGGAAGATCTTAGGATCTGCAGGAATAATCTCAATAGATGACGATGGGGATATTTATAGAGAATTGGGCAACATTGAAGATAATAATCTGGTAAATGCTGGTGCGGATATGCATAATAAATTTGCAGTCATTGATTATCTGTCTCCTGCAAAAAGCGATGATATAGTTTGGACGGGTTCTACTAATCTAACCTATACCGGAGCATATAATACTAACAATGTGGTAGTTATTAAAGATGCTGAAGTCGCTCAGGTTTATATTGAAGAATTCAATCAAATGTGGGGTACTGAAGGAGCTGAGCCGGATCCATCGAGAGCGCTATTCCACAAGGATAAGAGAGATGTAAGTCAGCACATTTTTGATGTTAATGGCACTAAAGTTGAAATTTATTTTGCGCCAATTAATCGTGATAAAAGTAAACCAAGCATAAGTGAAAGGTTGGTGGATTTGATAAATGAGGAAGCTCAATCAGATATTAAGTTTCAGGCTTTTTCGATCACCCCAAATATTCCGTTAAGTCAGGCCATGTGGGAGGCTTCCTCTTCGGGTGATATTAAATTGGAGGGGGTTATTGACCCCGCGTTTTATAGTAGATATCGAAATGCGGGAGCTATATGGGGTTCACCGGAAGCGAGGTTAGCCAACCGTATGATTCTTCCTGCCAAAGAAACCCGTAAACTCCATCATAAAGTAATGCTTTTGGATACAGAGAATCCTGATTCAAATGATGTCGCCGTAGTAGTGACTGGATCTTATAATTTTTCGAATAACGCGGAATACAATAATGACGAGAACATTCTGATTATTTATTCGGATGAAATCGCAGCTCAATATGCGGCAGATTTTTCAGGAGCATTTTTGAGAGCCAAAGAAGAAATGGAAGCTCCTGCTCCACCTGTCGATCCAAATGCGTGGTACCCGGTTTACGCAATCAGGGATGGAGGCTTTTTCGAAATTGAGATTCTTCCCGGCTTTGGTTACCCCGTTCGGTTGCTTGGAGTGGATGTTCCTTCCATTTTTGCAGGAGAAGATTCATCTGAATATTTCTCGGGTCCGGCAGCTGAGTATCTTCGAAACTTAGTAGAAGGTCGAAAAGTTAAAGTTCGTGGTGCAGGCAGGGAAGCTCCTGAATCCAGATATGGTGCGTTTCGGCCATATGTTGAAGTAGAGTATGATGGAAGTTCTTTGCCTCTTAATCAAACTATGTTGAAGAAAGGGTATGGGGTTTATTCCAGATATTATGCACAGCATCCGGATTCGGTTAATGCATTCCTATCCTATCAAAAAATAGCTCAGGAATCCAAAGAAGGAATGTGGAGGTTTCCTGACAAAGTCGGCACCATTGTCCCAAGATTAAAAGAAGTTGGTAAAGGTGATGCTGCTGAAGTAGTGTACCCAATCAATATTAATACCGCTGACCAAGCCACTCTACAGTTGCTACCGGGAATAGGCGAAACCTATGCAAAACGAATTATTGAGTATCGTCAGGAAAACGGCGGGTTTAAATCCATTGATGAGTTAATGAGAATCCGCGGTATTGGAGAAAAAAGATTGCAACGACTTCGGCCGGTAGTAACCATTTAAAAAGAAAAACCCCGTCCGAGATCAATCGAACGGGGTTGGTCAAGAGAGAGTCAATATGAACTCTTTTAGGGGATATAAAAACTTGTGTGATCCGGGAGGGACTCGAACCCTCGACCCACGGCTTAAAAGGCAGTTGCTCTACCAACTGAGCTACCGGATCGTTCACAGATTCCAAAGATAAGGCTTTTAGTAGGTTCTTTTCAATTCAAAATTGAGAAAACCTTATTAAAACTTCCTTAATAGTCAGAATCCTTGCCGGATTTTAAAATGCTAACCAGATCGCCTTCTATGCTGGTAATGGGTTCTTCGATTATCCTTCCGTATTCTTTATTCCGCCTGACAATAATAAAAGTTGGAGTAAGCTTCAAGTTCCAGCGTTCTACAAGATCTTTAGGTTCCGCTTTTTTTCTACTCACAGCAGTATATTCGACCTTGATTTTTGGGTTGTTAGCCTCTTCTAAAGTTTTTATAAAAGCAGGTATTTGTTTTTTGCTGTCATGGCACCAGGTACCAAAAAGCACATGGATTGTAACCGAATCCTGAATTTCACTCAGGTATTTTACAGCATCCAAATCAGGGGAATATCGTTTGGTATAAATATCGAAAATACCATGTTGTTCACGAATTTCTTCGGCAGTAGTTGGTCCGATCATATCCGGTGTCTGAGAATTAGACTCAAAAGGAATAAAAAGCATCATCAGAAAAAGAAAAAAGAAAAAATAGAGCTTCATTAATTTGTGCATAAGCAATTCTGTATTGCAGATAGTATCTTCAGTAAGATAGTATTTACCAAATAAATAAGATGGCAAGTATTTTTACTAAGATTATAAACGGCGAAATCCCTTGTTATAAGATCGCGGAAGATGAAAATTATTTCGCTTTTCTGGATATAAACCCTATTGCGGAGGGGCATACACTTGTAGTCCCTAAAAAGGAAGTCGATTACGTATTTGATCTGGAAGATGAGATTCTTTCAGGATTGATGAGTTTTTCTAAAAAAGTAGCACTTGCAATTGATGAGGCCCTAGGTACGATCAGAACCGGGGTAATTGTTGAAGGGATGGAAGTTCCTCATGCTCATATTCACTTAATACCTATCTATTTTGAAGGTCAGCCAGTAAGTCTTGGTCGAAAAACAGAAGTAAGCAAAGAGCGCATGGAAGAGTTAGCGAAATTAATCAGCAAGTCGGTGAAAGCATGAAGATTTTAATTATAAACGGTCCGAACCTGAATATGCTGGGTACACGGGATACCAATGTTTACGGCGCGGGTACACTGGATGAATTGAATACTTTTTTGAAAGAAAGTTTTCCTGATCATGAACTTGAATTCTTCCAAAGTAATGTGGAGGGAGAGATCATCAACAAGTTGCAGCAAGTGATGAGTGATGGAACGGAGGGATTAGTAACCAATCTGGGAGCATATACTCATACTTCGGTTGCACTTCGTGATGCTTTGGAACCAATCTCTTTCCCAAAGGTAGAAGTTCATATTTCCAATATTCATGCACGCGAGGAATTCCGTGAAAAATCGCTAACCGGAGAAGTAATGAATGGCATTATAACTGGTTTTGGTAAGCATAGTTACGTACTTGGAATTCAGGCTGTGGAACATCTATCCTCCAAAGGGTGAGAAAACTCAAAGAACTCTTTTCTGATACACTTATTTACGGCATTAGCAGTGTCTTTGCCCGTTTTATAAATTATCTCTTAGTCCCACTTTATACCGGGGTTTTTGAACCTGACCGGTATGGTGTTATCAGCTTGGTGTATGTGGCGATTGTTCTTCTGAATATTTTCTTTACGATGGGAATGGAATCATCCTACATCCGGTATGGAAAGGATCGTGAACAGGCTTCAGGGTACTTTAAAACCATTCAGTTATTTCTTTTTGGGATATCAATAGCACTGGTTGTAATTCTGTGGCTTTTTGAGCCTCTACTATCACCGCTACTTAGCCTTGGAGTTGATGAGCATTCCATATTTCTGATGATGCTCGGGATTCTGTTCTTTGATACGCTCTCTATTGTCCCATTTGCGGAACTTAGACTTTCACGGAGGGCATGGCTTTTTGCTACTCTCCGAACCGGCAATGTATTGATTAACATCGGGCTGAATTTATACCTGATTCTGAGCCTCAATTATGGAATAGAAGCCGTTTTCATTAGTAATTTGATTGCCTCAGGGTTTACAACCGTAATTATTTTGTTGATTACTCTGCCAATGTTTAAAGGGGAGTGGGATACTGAATTTTTGCAGAAAGCATTCTCGTTTGGACTTCCATTTATTCCTGCCGGATTGGGATATGCGATAAACGAAGGCTTGGATCGGTTTTTTCTGAAAGGAATGTCTGAGCCTGAAATACTCGCCATATATGGAGAAGGCTTCACTTCAGAAGATCTTATAGGTATTTACAGTGCTTGCTACAAACTTGCAGTTTTCATGTTGTTGCTGGTACAGATGTTCAGGATGGCATGGCAGCCATTTTTTATGCGCCAAAGTGATGAGGGAGACGCCCCGGCTTTATTTGCTGACACCTTCACCTTTTTCAACATTGCTGCTGCGGCTATTTTTCTGATGGTTTCCCTTTTTATAGAGCAAATCGTTTCCATAAAGGTTCCTTTTCTGGATGCTTACCTGATTGGAGAAGATTATTGGATGGGACTTTCCATTGTTCCATTTCTATTGATGGCGTACTGGTTCCAGGGATGGTATGTAAATTTCTCTGCGGGTATTTTCATCGCCGAAAAAACAAAGCGCCTTGCCCAAATCACATTAACGGGAGCTATTGTAACTATTATAGTTAACCTGATTCTCATTCCTATGTATGGGATGCTTGGATCGGCATTAGCTACACTGCTCAGTTATTTGGTGATGGCTATGATGATTTACCGCTATTCTGTTTCATCCTTTAATGTACCCTATAAACTGTGGCAAGGATTTGCCGTAGTTGGAGTTACGGCGTTGGCCGTTTTTGGAAAGTCCTTTTTATCTGACCGATTTTTTTCAGACATTACCGCCTCAGTTATATTATTTATTAGTGCTTTATTTTTGATCAGTGTATTGAGTTTTGGAGATCGATTGATAGTAAGAAAAGACAGCTGATCCTTTAGTATAAAGTCGGGTTAAAAAGGGATTACAATGAGTAACCAATATAAAGTTGGGATATATGTAGACGCCGTGAATGTGACTATGAACGGTGGATATGGTTTGAGGTACGACATACTCCGAAAATTTGCATGTCGGGATGGCGGCTTACCCTCCCGCCTAAATGTTTATTTATGCTATGATGAGGAGCGCCTCAAAACAGATTCTGAGTACAAAGCCCGGAATAAGCGTTTTTGCGAAATGCTTCGTGATTTCGAGTATAAAGTAATAGAAAACCCGATCCAGGTGTATACAAATCACGAAACAGGGGAGAAAGTTTCCAAGTCAACCATTGATATGGATATGGCGGTGGATATGTTGGTTCAGGCTGATTATCTGGATAAGATTGTATTGCTAAGCAGTAATGGAAGTTATTGTAGTGCGGTAAATGCTATCCAGAATAAGGGATGTAAAGTAGAGCTGATAGGATTTGATAATGTTTCTTCGGGCTTGAAAAAATCTGTCGACTCATACGTATCAGGATATTTGATTCCAAAAATGCTACCGGTTGAATCTCCCTACCCCTGGGGTGATGCAGGTTCGAGAGTACGCGGTGTTTGCTACGATTTTTCTCATCAGGATGGATATGGATTTATGAGATTCCAATCTAAATTCAATGATAATCTTTGGATTACAGATTCCCGTAATTGCGATTCGCCCTACAAAACGGTGTTTGCACATATTTCTCAATTCGAGGAGAATCTGGACTCCAACCACATTCCCAGCCGTGATTTAATCTTTGAGTTCGATGTAATCGAAAACGATAAAGGTTTAGTTGCAGAAAATATCGTTTTGGTGAGTGGGAATTAAATCTTCCCTAAAATCTTATCCATTACCCAGTTTGCTTTTGCTCCGGAAATACCGGTGCTGGAGCAGGTGCCATTTCCTCTTAGCTCATCTACAATAGTTTGAATTAATGGCTGTTGAACATGGGCAGGGTAAGGAATAAGAAATTCTTCTTTTTTGGATGCTGTCTCGAGAACAATTGGGATAGTGTCACTAAAACAGCAGAAGGTAATCCTTCCTTTTGTACCCATAATGACAATTTCATCTTTCCAGTGGTCAGGAAGTGACGTGAATGTCCAGGCTCCACTTCCAATCAAACCATTTTCAAATTGAAAGGAAGCAGTAACAGTATCTTCAGCTTCATTTCGGTTAATATCATTACCGATCATTCCGGTAGCATTTACTATATCGCCAAAAAAGTAAGCCAATAAATCCAATTGATGAGAAGCTAAATCATGAAAATGCCCGCCTCCCGAAATTTCTGGATTAACTCTCCAGTTTTTGTCAGGATCAGAATCATCGGCTTTGGGAGATTTAATTAAAGTCAGATTCACCATGGTGATCTTTCCAATTACACCGGAATCAATTAGTTCTTTTCCCTTCAGGAAATAAGGAAGCTGGCGACGGTAATAAGCCACAAACAATGGAACATCAGCTTTCTCACAGGCTTCAATCATCTGATGACATTCTGTGTGTGTCCTTCCCATAGGTTTTTCTACATAGACCGGCTTTCCAGCCTCTGCAACTTTTAACACATACTCTAAATGCGAGCTTGGTGGTGTAGCAATATAAACTGCATTTACTTCCGGGTTACTGATAAGCTCATCAGCATCGGAATACCAATTTGGAACTCCATGTCGGTGTGCATAATCTTCAGCTTTTGCTGCATTCCGACGCATAACCGCAACCAATTCAGAATGCTCGACCTTTTGGAGCGCAGGTCCGCTTTTTACTTCACAAACATCCCCGCAACCAATAATTCCCCATTTGATTTTATCCATGTAGGAAAGGTATAAAAAATCCCGCTTATGAAATGAAGACTTCCCTTCTTAGAAGAGGTGAAAGTTCAAGCAATCACTTTAAATTTTTCGAGTTAAGAACTCTTAAATCGCGTTTCATATAAGTTTTTTAGATGCAAATAAATCTATATGTATAATAAACATAGTGTTATTAAATGTTACTTTGTAACAATATAAATTTATCTACCTCTTAGTAATTGTAATTACTAAATATTAATACAAGTATATATAAATGAATGATGCAAAATGGCTATATAGGGTACTTGTTTTGGGTATTTTCTTGATAATAGGTCAGGCTTGTACAACACACAGTGACAATGATTTTAGTCCAATAAGGGAGAATGGAAAAACTTTACTACCGAACTTAAAAGCGGAAAAGTTTATTCCCGAAAATTCTTTAGAGGGGGAAGTCAGAACAAAGGTAGACGGTAGTTCAACCATTGAGTGGGAATCTATTGATAAACTTCTTAAACAAGCTCAAGATCAATCTGAAGCCGAATTAATTGCCGTATTTAGTGTTAGAGATTCACTAGGGTCGTGGTACAACTATTACTTACAACCACTTGGTTTTTCACCACTAGCAATGGAAGAGGCAAATGGGAAAACAAAAGTTTTTATGTATGAACTAAATAAAGATGATATCGGTACCGTTCCAAGAATTGCAATTGCTGTAATACCTGAAGGTGAAAAAGCTTTAAAAGAAATGGAAAACTGGATTTTACCAAAAGTTGATACAGAAAAAGAGCAGCAAAAACTCAAAAACACCTGTGAATATGTAAAGGTAGCACCCGCAGCAAGTGTCTGTTGGAGAGGAGGGTGTACATACTACCCTCCTATTTATGAGTGGGATTGTAGTGGCGGAGGTTCTAGTGATCCATCTTGGAATTGGCCAGCTGATGATGGAGACAAAAGTGGGGGAAGTGGTACCGGAAGTGGAGAGCCTGGAAAAGATGGGAAAGATGATGAGTGTCTACCTCCTTATGTTGATATAAACGGGGAATGTATGCAACCATGTAAAACTGGTGAGCCTGAATTAGATAGTCCTAATGTACAAAGTGGTTTGGCAAGTATTTGGAATGACAGTAACTATGGATCTAATTCTAATCCAAATCCAGAGAGTCAGAGAAAGGAACATGTCGCTTTTATTGTTCCTAATTCATTTGGAGGTTATTCATTTCAAAGATTACCTAATAGTAGGTATAAATCTCAAACAGCTTGCAAAGCGATCTTTACTAGCCCAAGTTTACCCGCAGGTGCAATATTAGTACATACACACCCTTACAGTAATGGTGATTTACAACGAGAGTGTATATCAGGCATGAGTTTCAGATACAGAAATCATGTTGGAATAGAAGATGGAAAAACCCTTACTAAACTTGGGTTAAAAAAAGGTGTTATAATTGATGCAGATCAAATTATAATTTTCGATGAAAATAAAAATGTCCTAAAAAGGGAAACAAGATGTGGTTATTAACTAAGATTTTATATGCCGTGATTATTCTAAAAAGAAGAAATAACACAAAATTTATTTTAACAATTTTTTGTCTAATGTTGTTCATGTCGGGTTATGCTAAGGCACAGTGCAATATTTCAGAAGAGTCTTATGCAAAAGAATTAGTAATTGATTTTGTATCAAATTCAGACTGGTCTGATGTAAGAATCGAGGTTGGTTTAAATAATGCATCTGTTAAAGACATAAAACGAATTTCAACAAGCTACTATAGTTATTCTTGTAGCAGACTTTCAAACTCTGTACAGGATAGGTTTAGTGATTATAAAGTTTACTTCTATAAAGTAAACAATAAATTTTTGACCATATCAGTGCTAAAGCAACCAAATGATCCAGATGAAGTAGCGGTAGGTTTAACTTTTTTAGAGATTTATAGTAGCTCTTATACTAGATTAGATGGCTATTCATTTTAAAAAAAATCCCGCTTACGAAATGAATCATAAGCGGGATTTAAAGTGCAAGTAGTGAAGACCTTAGTCCTCGTTTGTTTTACTTATTTGTTTTGAAGTGCTTTGAACTCGTCCAAAGTACCTCGGACTGCTTTCGCAGATTCTTTAAGAAGATCGCTTTCTGAATCGGTTAATTCAACTTCAATTACTTCTTTAATTCCACCTTTGCCCAGCTTCACCGGTACTCCAATGTAGAGATCGTCAATTCCATACTGACCATCGATATGAGCACATACAGGGAAAATACGATTCTGATCAAGTAAAATTGCTTCCACCATCTGAGCAGCGGCAGCACCAGGTGCATACCAAGCTGAAGTTCCCATCAAGCCAACCAATTCGCCGCCACCTTTCTTGGCGCGGTTAACGATTTCTTCTAATCGCTCTTCTTTAATGAAATGAGTAATAGGCATTCCGGCAAGCGTAGTAAATCGTGGAAGAGGAACCATGGTATCACCATGTCCACCCATCAATAATGCCTGAATATCTTTTGGAGAAACGTCGAGTTCTTCGGCGATGAATGCCCGGTATCGTGCTGTATCCAGAATACCCGCCATTCCCATCACTTTTTCATAAGGAAGTCCGGAAGCATCTTTCGCAACCTGTACCATCACATCCAAAGGATTTGAAACAACGATAATGATCGTATCAGGAGAGTACTTTACTAATTGCTCGGTTACGCTTTTAACTATGTTTGCGTTGATGGAAAGCAAGTCATCACGACTCATTCCCGGTCTGCGTGGAACACCTGCAGTAATCACACATACATCAGAGCCGGCAGTATCAGCGTAGTCAGTAGTACCTTTCACGCGAGTATCAAAAAGATGGATTGGAGAGGCTTCCCACTGATCCAATGCGCGACCTTTGGATGGATAAAATGTTTTGTCGCCGTCTTTTCTTTCAAGATCTACGGCGATTACTTCTTTGGCAAAATCGCGTTGAGCTACGCTTAGTGCCACGGTTGACCCTACGTTACCCCCCGCTCCTACAACTGTTACTTTCATGGATAATCTTTGTTTTATATTGACTGTTCTAGTTCAAAAATATCTGTTAGTTAATCTGGCATTAAATTATGAATTTTAAATGTTGAATTTTGAATTATTGAGGGTTTTTACAACCATTCAAAATTCAGCATTCAAAATTTATAATTATTTCTTTCTTCTTGAGTCTTGTCCCCACATCAGTTTTTTTCTGAGTGTCTCAAAATAATTCTGCCCCGGAAGATTGATCAAGTTAAACGCGAGTTTCGATTTTATAATTTCAACTTCCAGAGGGAGATCCTGCTCCTCACAAACTACACCATCATAAGAAAAGAGAACTCCGCTTTGCTGAGGTTCTACTTTCACGGTTAATGGTTTATCAGCCCTCAAAACCAACGGGCGAGTTGTAAGCGTATGAGGATTAATCGGAGTAACCAAAACCACGCCCGAACCCGGAACAACAATAGGTCCACCAGAAGAAAGATTGTAGGCGGTGGATCCTGTTGATGAAGCTACAATCAATCCATCAGCCCAATAGGTGTTGATAAGATCACCGTCATACTCAGCGCTGATATTCACCATAGAAGTAGTGTCCTTTCGGGTGAATAAAAATTCATTTAACGCGTAAAACTGGTTTCCATAATTGTCGGTTGCTTTCAGGTAGTGACGTTTATCCAGTTTGTAATCACCCTTCAAAACCTGATCCAGAGCTGCTTCCAGTTCATCAGACTGAGTGTTAGTCATAAAACCCAGCCGGCCGCTGTTAATTCCTAAAATTGGTTTACCTGATTTTCTGGATATTCTGGCAGTATATAAAATAGTGCCATCGCCACCCATAACCACGACTACATCGCTTTTTGAAACCGAGTCCTCATCAGATTTAGTGATTGAGAGTATCTCAGAAGATTCGATCTGAAGTTGGGTACAAACTTCCTTGCTAAGTAATAAATGCGCATTGTTCTTTCCCGCCCATTCAATAGTAGAATGGATGATATCCTTTACTTCGTACTTACCAGGGTTTGCAACAACGGCGAATTTCATAATGTGTAAAAGTAATGAACTTACTGATTAACAAGAACCTTGAATTGAGGCAAAAAGTCTCCCCTTGAGGGGAGATGAAAAGTTGAAAGGGTTTTTCAACTTTTCTGAGGGGTGTTGCTATATTTACAATCTTGCAACATCCTCCGTCTAGATTTGCTCTCGCAAATCGAGCAACCTCCTTCAAAGGAGGATTTGGTTACTTAATTCCCTTCAGTCCTTTAATCCCTTTAGCGGCTTTCTCACTCAGTAAATTAGTGTCATAACTTCGGATGCGTCCGTTTTTGGCTTGATGCCTTTTCAATCCAATCGAAATCAATTCTTCCATTAATTGTGTGAAGTTGAGATCGGACTTATCCCACAGATAAAAAGAGAAAGAGCCCGGAATGGTATTAATTTCATTGAAATAGACTTCTTTGGTATCTGCATTTACCAGGAAATCGAGCCTGGCTACACCCGCAGCATCAAAAGTTTTGAAAGTGTGCACGGCTAGGGATCGAATTGTGTCGGTTAGCTCAGAGGAAATATCGGCAGGAATAACACGATCAGCCGAAGCCATTCCCTTATCAGCACCGCCACCACTTTGATATTTATCTTCAAAGGAAAGTGTTTCGGTGGTTCCGAGTGGTCTTTCGCAAACACTGGCTTTACAATTTTCAGTGGTTCCCAGAACCGAGCAGTTTATTTCCATCAGTGGGTGGATGGCTTCTTCCAAGAGTAAATGGGCATCATAACGAAAGGCGGTTTCGACAGCTTCAATAAGTTCATCCCGATTATCCACTTTTTTTACCCCGATACTGCTTCCGAGATTTGCAGGTTTAACTACCAGTGGAAATCCAAGCAATTTGGCTTCATCTAAAATAGTATCCTGATGCTGTTCCCAGTCACTTTCGTAAAAATCTAAGCTATTGGTTACCGGGATTTCATTTGCCTCACAAAGTTGTTTAGCTTTTACTTTGTCCATTCCAACCGAAGAACCAAGAACCCCACTTCCGGTATAGGGAACATTAAACATCTCGCATACTCCCTGAAAAGATCCATTCTCCCCTTCACTTCCATGGAAAGCACACACAACAGCATAGACCGGAAAAGATTGAGGTTTTGAGAAAAGTCCACCTTTATCCTGTTCTTTAAGAAGTGTTCTGCCAATCTCATCTTTTACAAATGCGCAGGAAATAGCATTCTCTTCTAGCTTTTTAATGTCTTTATATTCAGATAAATCCTTGAGACTTTCCCCGGTTAGCCAGCGACCTGATTTTGTAATGTAGAGTGGTATAATTTGATAAGAACTTTCTTCCAGAGAGGACATAACCTGCATCGCACTTAGTACAGAAACTTCATGCTCGGGAGAGACACCACCGAAAGCAACGATTAAATTTTTGGCAGACATTTAAGTAGTTGGGTTTATTGGTTCAGTGCAAATATAGAGAGAAACGAGCTGTGAATTAAGGGGGATTAGATTCAAATTGAAATAATTTAGACACAGACTCTATATTGAGTTCTCTATTTACCGGTTTAAACAAGTCTTGTTCCAACGTTAAGAATCTACATTGAAAAAGAAACAGCACGTATTAGCGAATATATTATTAGTGGTGATACCAGTAGCTACTTGTCTGATTCTTGCAGAAGTGATGCTTCGGGTTACAATGAAAACGGAGCTGAGTATCATAAACGATGAGCGTTCTCTCATGTACGCCCACCACGATACGCTGGGCTGGTTTCCATCAAAGAATACAACAGGCATATTTAAAGGACTTAATGAGGTTTCAGTTCGCCATAACTCAAGAGGTTTTCGGGATGAGGAGCACATCCCCCGAGCAAATAAACGAATGATGGTGCTGGGGGATTCTTTTGTTTGGGGATATGATGTGGAGGAAGATGACCGATTCACTGAAATTTTAGATGAAAAACTTGATAACACGGATGTTTTTAACCTTGGTGTGAGCGGATTTGGAACCGATCAGGAATGGCTTTTACTACAGAAAAACTATGATTTTTATCAACCTGATGTGGTCTTCCTGATGTTTTGTACTGATAATGATCGGCTGGATAATCGTATGAACTTACGCTACCGCTATTTCTATAAACCCTATGCTGTAGAAGATGGCGACTCCTTAATTATGAAAGGAATTCCGGTTCCACCCGGTTACCGCCAATTTGCAAATGAATACCCGCTGGTATCAAGATCTTATCTGGTTCGCTTGGTTGTAAGTTCGTATTTCAGCCTAAAAGAACCTGAAATTTATTTGGAGTCAGATCCTACTTTTGCGCTCATTAAAACCATAAAAAACTATTCAGAGCAAAGGGGGAGTGTTTTCCTCCTGGGTCTTCAAAGAGGGGATGAGTCCATTGAGCTATTTCTGGAAAGCGAAGAAATAGCCTATGTAAACGTTGAGAATAACTATCTGAGAGGCTGGCACTGGAATGAAAAAGGTCATAAGTACGTAGCGGAAAAACTAGAAAAATTTTTACTGGAAAGTAATTTCTCATGGTAGAGAATATTCCTAATTTAACTAAAATAATTAGGACGGAAGCGCATCTCTCAAAGTATGAAAAAAGTAGTTACAAATGTAGATCAGTTGGATTTTTCACTCTCAGATTTAGAAGAAATGCCCGCACCGGGAAAGGTGATGGTGGTGAATCCAGAGTTTTTTGACGTTAAGTATGTTATCAATCCCCATATGGAAGGACATATTGGGGATATAGACAAAAAACTCGCGATGGATGAATGGATTCGCCTGAAAGAGGCCTATGAAAGTTTGGGGCTTTATGTACATGAAGTAGCAGGCGATAAGGAATATCCGGATATGGTATTTTGTGCGAATCAGAGTTTGCCAAATATTACTGCTGATGGTACTAAGCAGGTGGTGATGAGTGTAATGAATGCCGACCAGCGAAAAGGTGAGGTTCCAATAATTGAAGAGGTTTATCGGGAAAGTAGTTACGAATTTTCCTATCTGGATGAAAAGGAATTTAAAAGCTTTGAGGGAATGGGGGATGCCATTTGGCATTTCAAAAAACGATTGATTTGGGGGGGATATGGATACCGAACCTCTATTGATGTATACGATTTGATTTCAGAAATCTTCAATACCCCAGTTATCGCTTTGGAGTTGATTGACCCTAAGTTTTATCATTTAGACACCTGTTTTTGTGTGCTTGATGAAGAAACAGTACTTATCTATCCAAAAGCATTTACAGAAGAAGGTCTAAAAACTATTAGGGCGATTTTCCCAAATATCATTGAAGCGAACCAACATGAAGCGGAGGATTTATTTGCCTGCAATGCAACATGTCCGGATGGCAAAAATGTATTTATTCAGGAAGGCTGTGTGGGTGTGAATGAAAAGCTGCAGGAGGCTGGGTTCATTGTACACGAGTTCAACACCGAAGAATACCTGAAAAGCGGCGGTAGTGTTTTTTGTATGAAGATGCTTTTGTGGTAATGATTAATTTTGAATTTTAAATTATGAATGTTAAATCAGCGTAATTCAAAATTTATAATTCAAAATTACAGATGAGCTCCTTAAAGCCATTAATCTCATCAATTATCCTCTTAGCATTAATATTTTCTCTCAACACCAAATTCGGTTCTATTCCTCCTTTAGGTAAGTTTTTTGATCCGGATGCAGGATTTTGGGCAAATGCAGAGCGTTCTCTTCCAGACTCTGATGAATTAGATTTTAACGAAATTCAGGGCGAAGTTTCTGTCTATTATGATGAGCGGAGAGTGCCCCACATTTTCGCTGAAAATGAGCGTGATCTTTATTTTGTGCAGGGTTACATCACCGCCAAAGACCGACTTTTCCAAATGGAAATGCAAACCTACGATGCAGCAGGGCGGTTATCAGAACGTTTAGGTGATCGAACTCTTAACCGGGATTTAAGCACCCGAAGAATGGGAATGCCATATGGTGCTGAAAAGGCAATAGAGTTTATCAAGCAGGATGAACAAACATGGTCGGCATTGAACGCCTATTCGAATGGAGTGAACGCATACATATCGTCACTTTCTCCCAAAGATTATCCGGTGGAGTACAAAATTCTGGATTTCGCTCCCGAGGAATGGGCTCCTATTAAAACAGCTCATTTGCTTAAAAATATGACCCGAACTCTTGCCGGAGGCAGTAGCGATGATCGCTCAAGCAATACGATGGCGTATTTTGGAGAAGATTTTATTGAAAAGTTTTTTGAAGTAAAACCGGCGCTAAATGATCCGATAATCCCACCATCTAAAAACTGGGATTTTGACCCGGTTCCGGTTCAGGCTCCGGATACTTTATTTAAACCTGCATCCGCATTAGAGTTGGAAGGTTTCGAGCGACCGGAAGGTATAGGAAGTAATAACTGGGCAGTGAACGGAAGCAAAACTGCATCAGGATATCCTATTCTTTCAAATGACCCTCATCTGGGACTAACACTTCCATCCATCTGGTATGAAGTTCAAATACACACCCCGGGTTTAAATACCTATGGAGTTTCGTTACAAGGAGCGCCTGGGGTAATCATCGGGTTCAATGAAAACGCAGCGTGGGGCACGACTAATACCGGTGCAGATGTAATGGATTGGTACGAAATCAAATTCAGAGACGATTCAAAGCAAGAATACTGGCATGATGGACAGTGGAAACCAACGACTATGCGGATCGAGGAAGTGAAAGTTCGTGGTCAGGAAACGGTTTTGGATACCGTGATTTATACGCATCATGGTCCGGTTACAAAAGTAGAATCGAACATTGACGAAGAACGAGATCCAGCATACCATGCCCTGCGATGGATTGCTCATGAGCCTTCAAATGATCTTAAAACCTTCTTTGGATTCAATAGAATGAAAACTTACGATGACTTTAAAGAAGCGGCATCCCATTATGTAGCTCCGGCGCAGAACTTTATTTTTGCTAACAATGAAGGCGATATAGCGACCTGGATAAGCGGCAAATTTCCTAATAAATGGAAATTTCAGGGCAGGACAGTTAGTGATGGAACTAATCCGCTTTATGACTGGCAGGGTTGGATTCCAACTGAGCATAATCCGAACGTCAAAAACCCTGAAAGGGGATTTGTGAGTTCAGCAAATCAGGAGTCTGCCGCCCCTGACTATCCTTATTACTTAGAGGATGATTATGCACCATTTGAACGAGGGCGTCGAATTAATGAATTGTTGGCCGAGATGGAAAACATCACCAAGGATGATATGCGTAGGATGCAAATGGATGACTACAGCTATCTTGCAGCCACAATTTTGCCCGAAATGCTGGAATGGATTAGTCGTGATAGTCTATCCGATAAAGAGCTTGAAATCCTTCAAGAGGTAGAAGGTTGGGATTATTTCAATAAAGCGGATCTAATAGCCCCCGGAATTTTTCGATGGTGGTGGTCGAATTTCTATTATGCTATTCTGAATGATGAATACGCCTCAACCGATGCATCGCTTCGCTGGCCTGCACGAGACAGATTGATTGAAGTAATCAAATCTGAACCTGATTTCAAATTCTTCGACAACATTGAAACGGAAGAAACTGAAACCAGAGAGCGAGTAGTAACCGATGCCTTTAAAGAAACGGTGGAAGAGTTAACGGATGCTTATGGTGAGTTCGGAGACAACTGGAATTGGGGCGTAGTAATAAATAATGATTTCGATCATATAGCATTCATTCCCGGTTTTGGAGCACAGAATGTGTACTCGAGCGGAAATGCAGAATCCATCAATGCAACTCGTGGTACCTGGGGACCTTCCTGGAGAATGGTTGTAGAGCTTGGTCCCGAAGTCAAAGGCTGGGGAGTATATCCTGGTGGGCCTTCAGGAAATCCAGGATCGCCAAATTACGATTCCATGCTCGAGACGTGGAGAACCGGAGAACTCTACGAACTTAAGTTTTACAAAGAACCGCCCAATGAATATCTCTACTCCATTACTATAAATCCTAACGATTAATTAAGAATTAGGAATATTGTATGTCTTCTATTCCTAATTCCTAATTCAAAAATTCTGTATTCATGATATTGGCCTTGCTAATCTTAATTTCCGCTTTCCTTTTAAACCTCTTTCTGCCATGGTGGAGCATTGCTATTCCAGGTTTAATATTCGGCTACCAATTCAAAAAATCCGGCTTGGCTTCTTTTGGCTGGGGATTTCTGGCTGTATTTCTACTATGGAGTGGGCAAGCGTTCTATATCCATTTTGTTAATGATGGTATTCTATCTACCCGAATTGCAGAAATGCTGGGTGTTGGCTCTCCCTACCTGGTTATTTTGATAACCGGAGTTCTTGGGGGATTGGTAAGTGGTTTGGCTACTTTGACCGGAAGCTTATTTAATAAAAAAAAGTAAACAGGACATTCTCTTCACCTCAGCTTCACATTTATTCATTAGCTAACTGTCTCAATCCTTAATCAAAAAGAGAGGCTTCCCATGACAGCAAAAGCAAGATTAGGCTGGCTAACTATAATCCTCCTAATTATACCAATATTGGTATGCGCGCAAAACCGTCCTAACAGAGGAATGGTAAACTGGAGTAATGATACCCCTTACGTGAGAATGTATAATCCACAAACCGAGCAAACAGTAACAGTTGTTGTCCAGAAAGTGGAATTATTTACTCCCCGCACAGGAATGGCATTGGGTATTCACCTAACTGCTAATTTGAACGATAAGCTGCTGGACGTGCACCTTGGTCCGGCATGGTTTATCAAAAATCAGGAACTGGAAATAAAAGAAGGTGATAGACTTGAAATTACAGGATCCCTGATCTCATTTAAAGGAAGCGACGCCTTAGTCGCCAAGTCGGTAACACTGGGAGATGATACTTTAACACTGAGAGACAATACAGGACGACCGGTTTGGTCAGGTTGGAGGCGAGGCGGAAGAATGATGAACTGAATCTTTGTCCGCTATCATTTTAACCACAAACTTTATAAACTGTTGATATACTATTTGTTAGCGTAAAAATTTGTGGCTAGATTACTTCCTTTTCTGATACTTTTAAGCTGTGCAGCCTGTGCCACTCATGCCCCAATGAGTGAGATGGTGATGTTTAATAAATCATTACAGGCAGATACTTTGGATAATCAGGAACAGGTTGGGGTGACTATATTTGATGCTAAGCCCGATCTGGATAGGTTTAAACAAGAAGATCAGGATGCCCGGTTTTATAATGAAAATTATAACCTTCCGGATTTCAGTTTTCATGGAGCCAGGCTATATAATGATAAAGTTGGGGTTTCAGCTTCAGTAGGTACAAGTGTTGGAATTGATGGCACATTCAAGCTTATAAAAAACGTCTATGGAACAGCATCACTTTCTGTGATGGACAACAGAGATAAAACAGGAAGTTTTTTCTTTTCAAGAGAGTTCAAAGCTCCTGAACTTCGAAACTACGAGTTGGTTATTCAGGCACCTGTTTTAGTAACCTCGGGCTTAGGTTTATCAATAGGCGGGTTTTACCAAATGGATACTAAAGTCTGGAGAAAGAGGTATCAACAATGTGAAGGGTGCCTGCTTTGGAGAACAGAGTATGGAACTCTTTCTTTTCGTAGTTACGGGTTAAAAAGCAGAATCTTATTTCAGAGTAAGTTGAAATCCAGACTATTATTGACCGGTCATGTTAAAATTGGAAGGCTCATAAACCACGAGGAATTTTATATTTCCACTGGATTAACGTTCACCCCTTTAATTAGAAGCTATTTAAAGTGAGAATTACCTTAATGGCGTTAATACTTTTTTCAGGAGCCTGTGCCACTCATGCTCCCATGAGTGAGATGGTGATGTTTACTCCGAAAAAAGTAATAAAACATACAGTATATGATGATACGGTAGCAGTTCACTATTCAAAGTATAGTTTTGCAGTAGGAATAGAGGGAAGGGGTATACCATCAGAAAAGCTAGAATTATACGCTGATAAAAAGTTTCGAAAGGAAGGTTTCGAAGGTGAACCCGTATATAACTACGCAAATAGTGCTTCTTTACATTCAATTTTTATGTTCAATAATGTGGATGGATTTGCAGTGAATATATCTATGCTCCCAACCATTGGAATTGATTTTACGGCTAAAATATATCGAGATTATTATCTGACATATGCGGAAACTATTACTGTTGGCAGCCAAATTTACCTTCAGAGAAGACTTTTATATAACAACACAACTGGAGTTGCGGCAGGAATATTTTATGAACAAGCCCCTTTAGGATATGAGTATGATGAAGAATCGGGTTGTCCTTTATGCTTTGGTCCAGATGAAATGTTTTATTTAAATGTTTTAGGTATAAGAGCTTTTTATATGAGTCACGATGGCACTAAAAACAGAAATTTTTTTAAAATACAATCCAAATTAGGGTATATAGTTGATTATGGTGGGGCATTTGGTCAGGTCGGAATTTCCTTTGGGATATTCTAGAAGCCACAAAAGCATTGTGTATTAAATGTGGAAATTCAATAACCTAGACTTGATGGTTCCTACTCACTCTTCAGATTTTTTATCGGATTTACTCTGGCTGCACTCACAGACTGGTAACCAATTGTAATCCATGCGATAAATACGGTAATAACGCTACCTAACAAAAGAATCTGCCATCCTATTTGAATTTGATATGCAAACTCATCAAGCCAGCGATTCATGATTAACCACGAAATAGGTAAAGAAATACCAATCGCAACTATAATGAGCTTCGCGAAATCATAGGATATTAGAAGCACAATATTCGTTACCGTGGCTCCTAATACCTTTCGAATTCCGATTTCTTTTGATCTTTGAACTGCAGTGTATGAAGCCAGACCAAACAGACCTAAACAGGCAATAAAAATTGCAATGGTGGCAAATACACTGAATAATGTTCCGGTTTGTTGTTCAGAGTTATAAATGTTGTTGAATTCATCATCAAGGAAGCTGTACGTAAAAAATGATTCAGGAAGAACAGCGCTAACCGTGTTTTCAATAACAGGGATAAGTCCAGCCAGATCTTCTGTTTCTACCCTGGCAAATAATTTCAGGCTTGTATATGAGAAGCCTTCATAATTTACAAGTATAAGAGGTTCAACAGATTTATGAAGGGTTTCATAATTGAAGTTCTCAACAACACCATAAATCTTGCCAAAGCTATTTTGACCATATGCTTTGCTTCTTAGTTCCTGATCAACAGCTTCTTCAGGGGCCCATCCAAATAACTCAGCAGCTGCTTCATTTATAATTAATGACATCCGCTCGCCTCTGGCACTACCCGGTTCAATATTATTCCCAGCTAGCAAATTAATTTCCATGGTTGATAAAAAGTCTTCATCAATTTCCATGGTATTTACTATTTGGCGGGTTTCTTCAGTCTGCCCCTTATTAAAGGTTCTGGCTCCAACTCCCTGAATAGGAAGATGAGAGGCAAAGGATACCTGAGATATACCATCAATGTTCATCATTTCCTGCTTAAGTGTTTCTAGTGAAGCGCCCGAATCTTCAGGTTTATCAACTGATAAGGTTAATACCTGTTCTTTGGTATATCCCAGTTTTTTGTTTTGGATGAAGTCGAGTTGCTCGTAAATAACTAAGGTGCTCACAATCAATATTATTGAGATACAGAATTGTATCACCACTAAACCTTTTCTTAACCATGCTCCTGAACCGAAAGATTTATGGCTTCCTTTAAGCACACGTGCAGGTTCAAACTTTGATAGTATGAAAGCAGGGTAGCTTCCGGATAAAAAGCTAACACCCAACCCAATTGAAGCTAAGAGAATCAATAGAGTATAATTTTCAAACCAATTCAACGACAGCTCCTTTCCGGTCAGATCATTAAAAAATGGGGTCAGATAGTTAACTGCTATTACAGAAATAAAAAGACCAATTAGCGTGATAAATATCGTTTCTCCCATAAACTGACCAACCAGCTGATTTCGATATGCTCCGAGAGTCTTTCTCATGCCAACTTCTTTTGCCCTGTCACTAGCTCTGGCTGTAGCAAGATTCATATAGTTTATACAAGCTATAATGACGATAAGAAATGCGATCCCGGAAAATATATATACATACCTGATATCTCCACCAGGGATAATTTCCCCATTAAAAGGAGATTTTAGATAAACGTCGTTAAAAGGAATAGCAGTGAGAAAAGGTTGAGCATCCCGGCCACCAAAGTATTCTGAAACTTCCCGGTCTATATCTTCCTGAAGAAGATTAATCTGGCTACTATTTCTTAGCAGCAAATAGGTATGGTAGGCGGATCGGTTCCAGGCCATCGTATTGGCTTCGGGCAATGATGAAAATGATGCCAAAAGATCAAATTGTATATGTGAGTTTTTTGGCAAATCATCAACAATACCTGTTACCTGATAAATTTGCTGATCACTTCCAACGGCAATTGTATTTCCAACAACATTTATGTTTTTGAAGTATTTTTCAGCAGTACTTTTTGTAAGGATAACAGAGTTTGGTTTGGTCAGAGCCTCATCTGGATTGCCGTGTAGTAATTTGAAAGAGAAAACATCAAAGAAAGCAGAATCGGCAAAGAAAAACATCGACTCATGAAAATCCTGACCATCCACATTTACTCTTGATTCCTTTGCGCTATTCTTTTTTAAACGGACATATTCTTCCACATAAGGAATTCCCTGTTTTAGTCCTGGGCCGGCTACAGTAGTAGCCCTTGCTGTTGGAATTTGAGTTTCACCAAAAACCCATGTCATACCTATTTTCGCAATTCGGTCTGAATTCTCATGAAAAGAATCATAGCTCACTTCGTCACGAATCCAAAGAAATATCAGCATGAAACAGGTTAACCCTATAGCGAGTCCGGAAATATTTATAAAAGAATATGCTTTATGTTTAAAGATATTTCTGTATGCAATTTTAAAGTAGTTCGAAATCATAGCCGTGTGATCTTTTTGATAGTTTAAAGTTGAGTGAGTCTTCTCAATGATGAATCGTAGTTTTATTGTACTAATTACTTCCCATAGGTGAATGAGATCAGAAACAAACCTGGAATATTTAGTTCTTCTGTATTGGTAAATTTCTTCAAGATCACCTTGTATCTCTTCCTCCAATTCTGTTGGGCAGCAAATAGAAAGGAGTTTGTGCAACCATTGAGGTGGTTTATGCTGGTATTTTTCAGGTTTAGGAGTCAATTAATGCCTCAATAATCTTAGGATGTTTTGGGTATCAGCTTCCAGAGACTGGCTCGCAATGCTTTTGCATTTTCCAAAGCCTCCATTCCTTTTTCTGTGCATTCAAATAATCGCTTTTGTCTTCCCCCTCTTTCCGGGGTAGCTCCACCCATTTTCGAAATCAGAAAACCTTTCTTTTCTAAACGATACAGCGTTGTGTGAATTGAACTGATGCTCATTAGTTTTCCAGTATGGTTTTCAAGCTCTTTTGCTATTGCAACTGTATAGGCATCACTCCCAAGTACTACTGAAGTAATTAAAACCAGTTCTTCAAAAGCTCCGAGTTCAGTAATCTTCATAAAATTATTTCTATCGTATTTGTAAGACTAATCATAACTAGCACGAAGAGATGAATTAATAGTTACAAAAAAAAAGAGGAGAGCTGATTTTATTTGAGATCAGGTTCTTGAATCAGAGGTCAAATCCTGATGAATGGAGATGTTCAGCTTTGATACTGATTGAAATGTGTATTAAATGTGGAAAAGTAACTTAGTTTCACATTGAATCGAATCTCTCCACTCCTTATCTTAATGAAACTTCAACAAAGCTTATCAAAACCATTTTATTGTTAGCAACCCATAGCTTTGAGATATCAGCAATGCGAACCAAAAACAGGACGCAGAGTTGATGCATTTTTTTAGTTTAACATATTTTCAAAAAATCCGACGCGTGTTTCGTAGTCGGATTTTTTTTGACCCCCAACTCACCTTAAGAAAAAGTTAACCATGTCACTCCAACCAAGAAAAAAAGCCATCCTTGCATTAAGTGATGGAACGGTAGCGCACGGCTGGGCAGTCGGACACGAAGGCATCACCGGCGGTGAATTGTGTTTCAATACCAGTATGACTGGCTATCAGGAAATTTTTACCGATCCAAGTTATTACGGTCAGCTTATGATGATGACCTATCCCCACATTGGAAACTATGGAACCATGCCCAGAGATGATGAGCATCGAAAGGTGATGGTGGCCGGTATTATTACACGTGCATTTTCCTGGGAGTTTAGTAACCCAATGGCAGACCGAAGCCTTCAGGAATATCTGGAGGACAACGAAATCGTTGGGATTTCCGGAGTAGACACACGTTCGTTGGTTCGTCATATTCGTGAGAAAGGAGTGATGAATGCGGTGATTTCATCTACTGAACTGGATGAAGAGAAATTAGTGCAAATGGCCAAAGACTGGGACGATATGGAAGGTCTGGAATTGGCGACTAAAGTAACACGAACAGAAGCTCAAACTTTTCAACCCGAAGGTGAATCCAGTTTTAAAGTGGCTGCTTTCGATTATGGTATCAAACAGAATATTATTAACAGTCTGGTTGCCAGAGGGTGCACATTAAGGGTATTCCCTGCGCAAGCTTCGCTGGAAGAAGTTAAAGCCTGGGACGCAGATGGATTCTTTTTTTCAAATGGTCCCGGAGACCCTAATCCTACCGGAGAATATGCACTGGAGATTGTGAACTACGCAAAATCAACCGGAAAGCCATTATTTGGAATCTGCCTCGGTCACCAGTTGATGGCTATGAGTGAAGGTATTGAAGTTGGTAAGATGTTCGTAGGTCACCGTGGAGCTAATCACCCGGTTAAAAATCTGGAAACAGGCTTGGTTGAGATTTCTACTCAAAACCATGGTTTCGCAGTAACCGAAAGTAGTGTGAAGCCGGAAGTAGCAGAAATTACTCACATCAACCTGAATGATGAAACGGTAGAAGGGTTAAAGTTCAAAAACTTCCCTGGATTTTCGGTGCAATATCACCCGGAGGCATCACCCGGACCACATGATTCTGCCTATCTCTTCGATAATTTTATAGATCTGATGAATAAACAAAAGACAGTAACTGCTTAAAAGAATTTAAAAAAATGCCAAGACGCGACGATATACACAAAATTCTCATCATCGGATCAGGGCCAATTGTTATTGGTCAGGCCTGCGAATTTGATTATTCCGGATCACAAGCTTGCCGGTCTCTTCAGGAAGAGGGCTACGAAATTGTACTGATCAATTCGAATCCGGCGACTATCATGACGGATCCTATAATGGCAGACGCGATTTATATGCTGCCAATGACTACAGCTTCGATTCGTGAAATCGTAGAAAAAGAAAAGCCTGATGCAGTGCTACCAACGATGGGTGGACAAACCGGACTGAACCTCTGCCGTGATCTGGAGAAGCAAGGCTTTTGGGATGAACGAGGTATAAAAATTATCGGGGTGGATATTGATGCGGTAGAGCTTACCGAAGATCGTCAGCTGTTCCGTGATAAAATGGAAGAAATCGGGATCGAACAATGTCGTAGTCGTCAGGCAGAATCGCTCCTGGATGCTAAAGAAATAAAAGAAGAACTGGGCGGACTTCCGATTGTAATCCGACCTTCATTTACGATGGGTGGTGCCGGAGGCGGTATCGTTTGGGATGAAGAAGATTTCGACAAAATGGTGCTTCGCGGACTGGAAATGAGCCCGGTCCATTCGGTATTAATCGAGGAATGTATTTTTGGATGGAAGGAATATGAGCTTGAATTGCTTCGTGATGCAAATGACAATGTGGTAATCATCTGTTCTATTGAAAATATGGATCCGATGGGGGTACATACAGGAGATTCAGTGACTGTTGCCCCAACACAAACTCTCACGGATAAACAATTGCAGATACTTCGGGATGCTGCCATTAAGATGATGCGCTCAATTGGTACATTTGCAGGTGGATGTAATGTGCAGTTTGCAATGGAGCCGGGAAGTGATCGTTTTGTAGCCATAGAGATTAATCCACGGGTAAGTAGATCTTCAGCACTTGCATCAAAGGCAACCGGATACCCGATTGCAAAAGTAGCCACTAAACTAGCTGTGGGATATACCCTTGATGAGCTAAAGAATCAGATTACAGGAACTACTTCGGCATGTTTCGAGCCCTCCATCGATTATGTAGTATGTAAAGTTCCACGGTTCAATTTCGATAAATTTCCGGGAGTGGATGAGGAATTATCTACCCAGATGAAGGCAGTGGGTGAAGTGATGAGTATCGGAAGAAACTTTCCAGAGGCGCTGAATAAAGCATGGCAGAGTATGGAAGTTGGACGGGACGGTCTTGGCGCTGATGGCTATGAAGAGATAGAACGAAAACATGTTCGGGAGCGATTGATGAAGCCCTACTGGGATCGCTCGCTGCAAATCCGAAATGCATTTAAACTCGGGGCTTCGGTAGAGGAAATAGCGGACATTACCAAAGTAGATCCGTGGTTCCTTCAGCAAATCAGATATATGGTTTCTCTGGAAAATCGTACAGAAGGACAAAATCTGAGTGAAATTTCGAAAGATGATTTCTTTGAGCTCAAACAAGCCGGTTTCTCAGATGCACAGATTTCATGGTTGTTAAGTAAGAGTGGGGATACGGTCTCTGAAAATGAAGTTCGCTCGAGGCGACTAGAACTTGGGCTAAAACCATCTTTCAAACTGGTAGATACCTGTGCGGCAGAGTTTCCGGCGCAGACTCCATACTACTATTCTGCCTATGAAGGAGAAAACGAAAGTGAAGTATTAGATCGCAAAAAAGTAATCATCCTTGGAAGTGGTCCGAACCGAATTGGACAGGGGATTGAGTTTGATTATTCCTGTGTGCATGCTGTACTTGCCACTAAAGAAATGGGCTATGAAGCCATTATGATCAATTGTAATCCGGAGACGGTTTCCACAGATTTCGATATCGCTGACAAACTGTACTTCGAACCGGTTTACTGGGAACGTGTGCTGGATATTTACGAGCACGAAAAAGCTGAAGGAGTGATTATTCAGGTGGGTGGACAGACTGCCCTTAAACTTGGAAAACGATTTGTGGAAGCCGGAATTAAAATTTTCGGAACTGATTTTGAGATGATCGATTTCGCCGAAGATCGAGGTGAGTTCTCAGATCTGCTTATAAGATTAGACATTCCATTTCCACAATATGGAACAGCTACGGATGTGGATGGAGCTCTCGAAATCGCAGACCGAATTGGCTACCCTGTCTTGATTCGACCAAGTTATGTATTGGGTGGACAGGGAATGAGAATAGCGGTAAAACAGGAAGAGTTGGAAAAATATGTAGCCAACATCCTTAAAACTCATCCCGAAAACGCCTTTCTGATTGACAAATATCTGGAGCATGCCATTGAAGTAGATGTGGATTCGGTATACGATGGGGATCAGCTTCATATTTCAGGAATGATGCAGCATATCGAACCGGCAGGTGTACACTCCGGCGATTCTACTGCGGTACTTCCTCCGTACTCTTTGAGTAAAGAAATTCAGGATACGATTGCAGCCTATCAGGAAAGAATAGCAGAAGCGATGGAAATTCTGGGATTTCTGAATGTGCAATATGCCGTTAAAGACGACAAAGTGTATGTGCTGGAAGCTAACCCGAGAACAACACGAACCGTACCATTTTTAGCGAAAGCGAATCAGGTTCCGGAAGCAGCAATCGGAACAAAAGTGATGCTGGGTGCCAAGCTCAAAGACTTCGATCTGAAATCGAAACTCAAAAACTGGGCGATTAAAGAGCCGGTATTCCCGTTCGACAAATTCCCGGGTGTGAAGAAAGAATTAGGTCCTGAGATGAAATCCACCGGAGAAAGCATTTACTTCGCCGATGACTTCGAGGATGAACACTTCAAAAAACCGTATGAGTTTAAGAGCTTGTATTTGAGTAAGTAGGGTTAGCGTCTGGGTTTAGCGTAAAGCTTAAAGATTGGAATATCTACAGAAATGAAGAATTTAATATTCCAATCTACCTCAGATAATATTGGAATTGTTTCGGTCATTTGTGGGTCGCCCTCGGAAGCCACTTGTTGAGTCCCAATTTGCCTGAGTTGTGGTCCTTTTTGAACGCCTACTCCTAGTGAAATTGGAGCTTTGTTTACTCCAAGTACAAAAAAACCTCCAGTCACAATAATGTTATCAAGTGTTAAAGAGGGAACATCGAATTCTGAGTTACCATCATCCATTCGAAATGCTGTTAGTGCCCCAAGATCAATTATCGGGACAAAGATACTCCAGGATGCAAATCCAACTTTTTTTAATTTTTCTGATCCGAAACTAATTTCAGGACCAATTGGAGCATGAATAGCAAAGGCGAACTCTTTTCCACCTTCATTCACATCGTGAACTGGTTGTATGTCCTCCCAATAACCACTTCCCCCAAGATATGAGTTTAAAAAAATGCTTACAGATGTAGACTTTTTAATTATAGAACTACCTGTTGGTAAAGCAGCTGACTTAATAGCTGCTTTTACATCTTTAGAAGATTCAGCTTCAACAAGATTAGTTAAAAAAGTTCCATACTTAATTAAAGTTTCGGGATTTGTGAATTTTAAAGAATCAGATTTCTTTGCTAGACTATCTGAATAGTGCTTTATTATCCTTTTCTTTATTCCATTTTTGCTAATCGTAAACTTAATTTTTGTACTGTCATCCTTTGTTACTTTACGGTAAAAAGCTTTTAAATCGTCTCTATTTTTGGGGAATTCAATTCTTGATAATTCATAATCAAGGGTAGTTTGAACATTAACAATTTCAGTATATATATTTATCCCGTTAATGAATACATCGAAGTAATTCTTTTCATGTATTGCTTTGTAAGATTTATTGGATCTTCTTGCTATATTAATATAACTCTCAATTATCTCTTTAGTCTCGTGAAGTTGAATTTCTGTTTCTAAAGGTTCTAAAAGAGAAGAGATTTCTAAAGCATTTTCTAAGAGATCAAAAATTTCTTCCATAAGTTCATAGTTAACAAGATACTTGGTAGAATCAGGCACCTTTTTTATACTACTTATGCGAATATTTAGATTACTAGCACTGCCGGATATGTGCATAAAATAGTTCTGAACTGCTTTTTTAAGGTTGTTCAAATCAGGTTCTGCTTTTTTTATTGATGCAAGGAATTCATGGAAAGTAGTTGTATCATTATCGTTAACTTCAAATTTGATAGGATCTAATTTTGCTTGTTCGTATATAAGTCCAAAATAGATATTAAGAACAACAGGATTCTGAAATAGCTCTGGTTTAAGTTGGTAAAATGGTACATATATCGCTGAATCAGCTTTTGAACTATCTCTTATACTTGTTGAGAATAAACTCATAGTCTTTAAAGATGATGTCACATTTAATTCATCAGCTTTTATAATATTTTCTTGGAAATATAAAGACTCCAAATAGTCAACCACATGTACTCCATTAGAAATATTTTCATAAGCGTTGATTCCTTCAAGTAAAAAGAAGATGTATTCCAAATTATTTTCTTCAATAAGCATACTGTACTTGTCTAATTCAGTTAAGTCCTCAATATTAAAGATTAGGTTTTCCAAGTCGTTCTTAAATGCCGATCTCAAAACATTTATTACTTGACCATACTGATAAGGCTGGAAATTCAGAGCTATATCTGAAGTTGTTGGGAATAGTTTTTGGAGTTCTTCTTGTTCTTTAATTACCTCCTTGAACCGATCAAAGAACATCACATTCAGTTCTTCATTGGCACGTTCCACTAAGAATTGGGCGGCTCCATCTGCAATAGTTGTTATATTTAAACCACCAATATTAGTGACAATATTATCCAAGAAAGAATTACTTTTTTTAAGTTCAGACGATATCTTTTCAGGATCAACTCCATAATAAGAATTCGAATTTTGTGAACCTAAGTCGGAAAGTAGTTCTACTAAAAAAGGATTAGCAGGATCTTCTAAAAAGTTCGCAACAATATCTTTTGGCTCAAGTTTTATTTTATATCTATCTGGCCCAGATATATATTTTTGTAGAATTTTTGAATAAAAATATACTTTTGCATTATGAATAGAGTCTGCTGTTAGGAGGCTTTTCTTTACTTCGTAAGTTTTGCCGGTAGTATCAGTACGTTGCCAAGTTAGGAACATCCCTGTTTCAATATCTAAGTATTTTGATAATTCGATCGCATCATAATAAGGTGTCTGAGCTGTCAAATAATTTTGGCTTATAATAAGATATAACGCGAAAACAGTTATTTTTTTCAAAACACCACTCCTTTTTCTACAAGTTGTTCTTCTAATTTTTTAAAAGCATTCGCAGGATTAAGTATTCCTTTTCCATACAATTTTGGATTGAGGGACCTTTCAACCAAAGATTTATCCTCTATACATTTTCTTAAATCATAATTTTTTGGATCCTGATTTAAGTTTTTCAAAAAACTAATTAGCAAAGCAGAAAAACCAGCAACAAATGGAGTACTGAAACTAGTACCATTTGCTTCAGCTAATTCATTTTGGCTTAATGAAGCTATACCATAGTTTTTACCGGGGGCAGAAATACTTATTGAATCTGAAAGGCTAGAATCAGAAATTACTTTATTTGAGATATCAACTGCACTTACACCAATAGTACTTTCAAAACTAGCAGGATATAAGTTATAGACTTTAGTTCTTGACGAATAATTTCCTACTGAACATATAATTAGTTTATCAGAATTTAGTGAAATTGCTTTCTCAAGACCTGAGTTTTTGATCTTACTTTTAAAGAAAGAATAACTAATTGAAATTATGTCAATACTAGTATCAGAAGCTATATCAGTTAAAACTTGAGCAAAGTTTTTTGGATTATGGGTACCGTCCGTTGAACAATAAACTTCTACTACTGATTCGGGTGCTATTCCAACCAATTTATTGCTATTAGCTATTATAACACTTGAAACGCTTGTTCCATGAGGATCAGTTCTTGAAACATCTTTAATATTAGTTAAGGTTTGAATACTGCTTAAACGTGATGGGTTATTAATTATAGGATGATTTTGATCGACCCCTGTATCTAGAATTGCTATTTTTACCCCTTTTCCTCTCGTACCATATTCCTCCCATATGTGTTTTATATTATAATTCGTATGATGCCACCATTGCAGTCCGGTTTCATTAACTTTAAGATCAGTAAAATTTCTAGGTTTTGATGTATATCCTTCTCTATCAAAACCTCCACTCCAATAAAAGTCTCCATTTTTGTCTTTATACCATTTATTAGAACTTACTCCATCCTCTGTATGTTTGTCTCCTTCCCACTCTTCAACTAGGCTTACAGAAAAGTCTTTATGTAAAACACCTTTTAGATTATTTATTGATATCTGAGGTAGTTTTTCCCTGATATTTATATCCTTCGAAGCCTTAAGAGTTATATTGATATTTCTTTTAAACTGGTTCATCCTACTGGTTTATTCTTTTTTATATCATTTTTTAGATTTATCACTTTTTTTAATAAATCGAACCAAAATGATGATCCAAGACTTGTGGCTAGTGCAGTAATTAACCACCCAAAAATCCCCTGAAATCCAGACTGTTCCCAAGCCATAGACCAGAATTTTTTATCTAAACAAAAGCATGGTTCTAATTCATATCCCTTAAAATTCCAGCCCATACCTAAATTAGACTCAAGTTGAGCTATCTCTTTATTTCTTAGTTCCAATAAATCTTTTTTATAGTCATCAAAATCCTGTGTATTCATTTTTAAACCAGGATCTAAAGAATCATATTCTTCTACATATTTAGTAGCTTGCTCAACTACTTTTGATCTAATTTCGGGGTTATCTCTTAGAGTTTTAAAAATTTCAATACTATTAGCATTAAATATTAATGCTACTAAAAAACCAATTCCAAGAAGTACATATCTAAGTTTTCTTTTATACCAATCAATCAAATAATCCATCATATCTTGATAAGATTCATTGATATATATTTTCAAAGAAGCATCATCAAGATTTTTGTTTTTTATTCCTTCATTAAAATCAGACTTATTAAATATTTGTGGATTTTGCTTATATAATTCAAAAACTATTTGAGTAAATAGCTCATTCTTTATTTCCGAAGGTAAAACTGTTTTTGTAATCTTTTCTTTCTTAGTCAAGATTTGAAATTTCAAAAAGCTATTAAGTAGGAAGATTTTGTTTTTCTTCTCAATCCATTGTAAAAGTAAATTCACTGAATCGTACTTTTCTATTACGCCTGATTCTTCTAATTCTTTTTTTATTTTCTTGTAATTCAGCGTATGAATTCTGTAGTGTTTGACACCTCTAAAAATTTTTATTAGTGACCAGATTATAGGAACTCTGTAATAAAGGCTTGATCTTTTAGTGATTCTCTTAATTCTATAATCTGTATAGATACTAGCTTTAGCTTCTTCACCTACCAGTTGTTCGATAGCAAAACTTAATTCTTTCCCTCTAATCTGCCTCATACTGTTAAGCATCTCATTCACAATCGTCACAAACAAACTGAAGAGCAGGTAAATGAATATCATCCCGATGACCACATCCAAGGCTTCAATACCGAACATAGCTTTCCCGATTAATTAATATTACCCCGAAACTGCTGGGAAGCACCAGAGATGAGAACCCTTAACCGACTATGTCCCTTAAATCTATTAACCTAATTCTAAAGCTGTTACGAGTATAGTTATCCAAAACTAAACTTCAAAATTAAAATCTGGAGCTAACAGTTTGTTAATAAAGCACTCTCTTTTTAGCGATTTCTTGGGTATTTTAAATAGTTAATTAAGTCAGTTTACAGAATAGTTTTTTCATGATTCATCAGGCACAGAGCATTTTAAAAGAGACGTTTGGCTACGACAACTTCCGGCTTCAGCAGGAAGCAGCCATCACCCAGGTATTAAATAAGAAAGATGCACTGGTGATCATGCCGACGGGTGGAGGTAAGTCACTCTGTTACCAAATCCCTGCCATGATTTTTGACGGGATGACCATCGTGGTTTCTCCGCTAATCTCTCTTATGAAAGACCAGGTGGAACAACTTCGGGAATATGATATCCCGGCAGTGTATCTCAATAGTTCACTTCGTCCGGAAGAATACGATTACAATGTAAAACGGGTAATGCGGGGAGATATCAAACTGTTATATCTGGCTCCGGAAACGCTGATGATGGACAAAACCCGGGACATGCTGAAGCAGCTCAGAATAGATTGCTTTACTATTGATGAAGCTCATTGTATCTCAGAATGGGGGCATGATTTTCGTCCGGAGTACCGGCAGATGGCCGAAGTGCGTAAGGATTTCCCGGAAGCAGTATGTATAGCACTGACAGCAACAGCAACTCCTCGGGTTCAGGAAGACATCAAGCAAAGCCTCAATCTGACCGATTCTGAAGCTTTTATTTCCAGCTTTGACCGGAGCAATCTGTTTTTGAAAATTGCGGACAAAAAAGATCCTGAAAATCAGCTGTTGGATTTTCTGTATACCCGTAAAAATCAGTCGGGAATTATCTACTGCTTTTCCCGCCGACAGGTAGATGAACTCGCTTATTTACTGGATCAGGAAGGGTATTCTGTGAAGCCTTACCATGCGGGACTTAATTCCAGGGAGCGATCCATCAATCAGCGGGAATTCATCCGGGATGATGTACGCATTATTGTAGCGACGATCGCTTTCGGGATGGGGATCAACAAGCCGAATGTGCGTTTTGTGGTTCACTTCGATATGCCTCAGAATATTGAGTCCTATTATCAGCAAATCGGTCGTGCCGGACGTGACGGATTACGATCTGATTGTATACTCCTGTTTGGCTATTCCGATACCCAGAAGATCAAATATTTCATCAACCAGAAAAGCGGTAATGAGAAAGAGGTGGCAGAAAATCACCTAAAGGAGCTGGTGAAATACCTGGAGTCTCTGGATTGCCGTCGTAAACCATTGCTTAATTATTTTGGAGAAACCTATCCAAATGATGAATGTGGAATGTGCGACAATTGCCTTTCTATTGATGATGATGTGGAAGACATGACCATCCAGGCGCAGAAGTTTATGAGCTGCATGATTAAGAGTGAAGAGACCTACGGAGCCAGACATGTAATCGACATCCTTCGTGGCTCTAAAAATCAAAAAGTTCTGGAAGCTGAACACGATCAGCTTTCTACCTATGGAATTGGGATGGAGTGGTCGAAAGATCAATGGACACAGCTTTCGAGATTGTTGCTACGACAGAATTATATCAGCAAGGGTGAATACGGTAGCCTGAACATGGAAGAACGTGGACATCAGATACTTAAAGGAAATGAAAATGTATTTGGTACGATGGATCGGACAGATATGTCGGTTGATGGCGAAACGGTTGTCCGTACTTCCAGCGATGTGGAGAACAACTACAATGAGGGATTGTTCGAATTGCTACGTGTGAAACGAAAAGAACTCGCCGATGCAGATGATGTTCCTCCGTATGCGATTTTTCCGGATACCACTCTGATTGAAATGGCGTATTACTTTCCTCAAAATAAAGATGCGTTAGAAGCTTTGTATGGTGTTGGGAAAGTGAAGAAAGAGAAGTTCGGGGATGCCTTCATCGGGATTATAAAAACTTTCACGGCCGAGCATGATATTATGGAGCGTCAGAAATCACTTCAGAAAAAGATTAAGAAGACAACGGCAACTGCGAAACATGAAATTGTAGGTGAAGCCTTTAATGAAGGTCAATCAATTACGTTACTTGCAGAAGAACATGGAGTAAAAGAGGTTACAATCCTCACGCACCTCAAAAAATATCTCGATGAAGATAATGAGCTTCGATTAGATGGATTACTTGAGGCCTCAAGTCTTTCTGATCGACAGCGCGATCAGGTGATGAATGCCATGGATACAAAAAGTCCGTTAATGCTTCGTCCGGTGTACGATTTGCTCAATAAACAAATCGGCTATGATGAGCTAAGAATAATGCAGTTGTTTTATCTGGCGAGTAAGAAGTAGATCCGAACAGTCATTAATTTAAAAATCCGCCAAGCTGAAATCCCAATAACAAAATAGCTCCTTCTCCAACTTCATCACCGGTAGTTTTTACATTAATTTCATATCCAAAAGAAAGCGACGGTTTAATAAAAACCCGAGCTGTCATTGGAATAAGGTAAGCTAAACCAATCGTAGGTTGAAGAACTGTTATTTCAGAAGTTCCTGTGAAATCCATATCAAAACAAGGAGCTACAATAGGACATATATTTTCAGTTTTTCTCCAATCAATATCCATAAACCAAAGGTCGGTTCGAGCGATAATTGAAAGGTTTTCAATCAGAAACCCGGTATGTTCAACTCCTAGACCAAACCCAGGACCTCCGCCTTCTTCATTATCATGTTTTCCCCAATCCCGGCGATTAGTAAAGTTATACCCAATTCGGGCATTGAGATTCAGATTTTCAGAAACTCCCAAATCAAACCGAATTCCTGGAATGATACCTGCCGGATAAGCCTGAAGTTCTATTCCAAATGAAGTTTGCGAAAATGCAGATGGTGAGATAAATACCAGTGCAAGTAAAACTAGTTTTTTCATGGCTCATTAACGTTCTTTCACCGGTAATATTATTTCGAATCCGGCCCCGCCTTCTTTATTGTTGTATGCTTTAATGAAACCACCATGCTGACGAACGATTTCATTAGAGATGGCGAGTCCCAATCCAAGACCAAATTTTGCTCCCTGATTTTTTGTAGTGAAGTTGGGCTCAAAAATACGATCGATCAATTCTTCCGGGATTCCGGGACCGTTATCGGATATTTCTACAATGATTTTATACTCTCCTTCCGATTTTGTTTTAATGGAGAGCTTCCCTCCATCTGGCAAAACATCACAGGCATTTACAATAATATTGGTCCAAACCTGATTGAGTTCTCCAAGATGTCCCTTGGTTTTGGGGATTTCATTGAGTTCCAGGTTTACATCCAGATACTTAAGTCGATTGCTCAGCACTAAAATAGTGTCATTGATTCCATCCCGAATATCAATTAATTCGGCCTCATTACTATCCTGGCGACTATAGCTTTTCAGGCTTTTAACCAGATTGGCAATTCGCTCGCTGGCTACCTGAATGTTATGAATGAACTTTCCTGCTTCAAATTGTTGGGCAAGTTTCTCAACAGGAATTTTCTTTCGTTTTGACTCTATGATTTTATGGGCTTCTTCAGGCATTTGGGCTAGCTTTCGAACCAGAGATCGTTCGGCAATCCACGGGAATCTTTTCTGAACAATAAGCATCCGCTCCCGAACATCGTTACTGCTCATAGGCATAGATTTCAGTCCGATGGTGAACATATTCGAAAGTGCATCATCCGTAGACAGTACTTCGAAATTGTTAATTAAGGATTCTGAGGATCTAAGTAACGCAGAAGCCGGATTATTGACTTCATGTGCAAATCCTGCTACGAGTTCGCCGAGCGTTGCCATTTTTTCCTGATGCACCAGTTTTTGATGAGAATTTTCAAGCTGCTCATAGGCTTCTTTAAGCTGTTCACCTTCTTCTTCCAGCTGTTGATTGAGTGTTTGCATTTTTGATTCCAGCTGGAGGTTCTTCATAAACCGGTCAGCCATATTACTCATCATCAATTGCTGAAGGGGGTGGCGCAAACGGGGATGATCATTCATGTACTTTTCAAACTCAGTCTGATCAACCCGTAGTGCTTCTGAATTTTCGATAGCATGTGCAGTAGTCAGTGAGTCATTCCCCGTTGAAAAGGCCATAATGCCTACAAAATGACCTGGCTCGAGTTTTAATAAATCCAGTGAAATACCATCATCACTTCTACGCTTTAACCCAACAGAGCCCTTTAAAAGCAGGTACAAATATTGAAGAGAATCACCTTGCTTGAAAAGGACCTCTCCTGCTTTAAAAGGAACAACCAGCGAACGAAGTTCTTCAGATTCCGAAATGGTTCGTTGAATAAAATTGAGAATAGTTTCTCTGTTATTTAGGAATCCGCGTTGCATGTTAATGATCGGTCAGTTGACTTCCTCGTAATGCTTCAGCAAGACGAACACTATCCAAAACAGCCATAAATTGCATAGGATTATATCCCCTGTTTATTACGAAGCTGGTTAGTTGGTCTATCACTACTTTCTCAAAATTCTCCTTTTTCCAGGGCTTAGCAATGTAATGGTCCAAATGAGCCTTGTTAATAGCCTGAATAGTATCTTCGAGTCCTGCCTGGCCGGTTACCAATACCTTTCTGGCATGTTCAAATTTATTTTCGGCCTCAAGTCCGATTAGGAAATCGACTCCGTTTTTTCCGGGAAGAACATGATCACAAAGGATTAATCCGATTTCATCTCCCGAATCAACGATCTGTTGCACAACCCGTTCAGCTTCTTCAGCATTATTTGCAGACTCAATGGGAAATACTTGTTCGAAGTCCTCGAGATCTTTGATAAGGGCGTCCATTACTTCCAATTCATCTTCAATAACCAATATGTAGATTTGATGATCCATAGTATCCTCTCAGTTTAAAAATATAGGCCAGTAGAAAACTGCATACAAAACGACTAAGATAAGTCCGAAAAGTCCTACAGAAATTCCGGCTTTAGCCATTTGTTTAGTCTCAATAGTTCCGGTACTCATTGCAATCGCATTCGGTGGAGTTGATATTGGAAGCATCATCGCCATACTAGCACTGACTCCAATCACCAAACTAACGATTATAAGATTAAATCCTTCTCCGGCTACTCCGGAAGTTGCCAGGCTCACAGCTAGCGGAATTAACAATGTCGCAGTAACCGTATTCGATAAGAAATTAGACATCAGAATAGCCACTCCACTAAATACGATCAGTAACGTGATCGCTCCAAAGGCACTCCATTCAATGCTTCCAACAATCCATTCAGCAAGTCCGGTACTTTTCATTGAGATCCCTAATGAAATACCACCGGCCACTAACCACAGCACCTCCCAGGGGAGTTTTCGGATGTCATCTTTAGTTACCACTCCTGTCAGTGTTAAAAATACGACTGGAATTAAAGCAATGATGGCACTTTTGATACCATGAAAGCTTTCGGTAATCCAGAAGAGTACAGTTAGTCCAAAAGCGATGTACAACAGCCAGGCATTTTTCGAGGTGTTGAACGAACCACTCATATCAATCTGAACAGAATCCGTTTCGGGCTTGAACATCCCAAGAAGCAACATCCATGCAAAAATGAGTGCAATTATTACAAGGGGAACTGCCAGAATCATCCACTCACCAAAAGGAATATTGATTCCTTGTTGAGACAGTGCACCAATAACTACTGCATTAGGTGGAGTTCCTATTGGGGTAGCGATCCCACCGATATTGGCAGCAAAAGGTATAGAGAGCGCCAGTCCAATTTTCAACGGATCCTGTCTATCCAGCCGGGCTACGATTGGTAAAATTACCGTCATCATCATTGCAGTGGTAGCAGTGTTGCTCATGAAAGCGGAAAGAAGTCCGGTTACTACCATCAGGCCAAGAAGAATAAATTTCGGTTTTGAACCAAAAGGACGGAGCAAAATACGTGTGAGATTTTTATCGAGGTTGTATTTAACGGATGCATCAGCAAGCACAAATCCGCCGAGAAATAGGATAATAATTGGATTTGCTAATGTTCCAACAAACGCGGTATAGCTGTCTGGTGAATAGCTAAGATCAGAGGAAGTAAAAATCAATCCTTCCTTGCTGAGCAGAAGTACTTGTAGAAAAATGACCAGCATGGAAGTGGAATAGATTGGAAAAGGCTCAAACATCCAGAAAGCAGCGGCAAGGAAGAAAATCCCCAAAGCTACATGACCGGCTTCAGAAAGTCCGGGAATATTCAGGAAAAAAGGAACAATTAGTCCGATGATTCCTGCCAGTAATCCGATTCGTTGTGTATTGTTGAGTTTCATTTACATTCCTTTTTAAAAACTAATAGTGAATTGAGCCAGGACCTCGAAATAGGATCGGTCACTCTGGTTTTCAAATTCTTGCTGAATATATCCAACCTGAGATTGAAATTTCAGATTGTGTGAAATCATGAAGTAATTTATACCAACAGCAACCTTTCGCTGTTTAGAAAATCTGCTTCTGAACGTTTGATTATCCTGATCAGGGTTCAGAAAGCTAATCCGAAAAACAGGCTCAATATTTTCGGATATAAACTTACCTCCCTGTACATAAAAACCTTGTCCACTTACTTTTTCTGAAAAAAGCCGAGTATTAGTAGGAGTGATTAACTCCTCATTTTCAACAGATCGATGAATAAACTCACTCAACAAAGAAAGTCCGCTGTATTTGAAAACGGCATCGATATAATATTCTGTGATGTTATCATTCAAACCATCCCATGCAGAATTTCCATAGCTGGTATATGCATCCTGATTATGATAATATGCGGTCCCCAAAGAAAGTTTAGGCTTGAGTTCCCGATAGAGATCACTTTCAGAATAATCTCCGTTTCCATGGAACAGACCTAAGGGAAGAATTTCAAATCTGGCAGCATAAGCCCATCCACCTGAAGCAGTAGCAATATTTTTACCTTCCCCATGAGTCACCGAAGCTCCGGTTTTGAAAGCAAGATGGTCATTTGCTATGAAAGATTTCTTAACTGAAAATCCTAAATCCCAACCAGTAAAAAAGAATCTGGTTACATCAGAACGATCAACCAGTTGCAGATTTTTAGATATGGTCTGAAACTGTCTTCCCGTCGTTGGAAATAGTTGTCCGAAAGAAATTTGAGTGGTTGAATTTGGCTTCCATCGGTATTCTGCATTTAAGAGGGTAACCTTACCTCGGTCCATTCCAAGCTGAATGAAGTAATTAAGTTTCTTTTCAAAAACATATCCCTTGAACAGTAGCCGGCCTCTTCGGATGAAGAAGTTTGATTGAATCGGTTCACCTTCAGAATACGGGGTATCAACTACCAATTGTTGTTGCAAACGTACACCAAGTTTAACGCCCATAAATCCATCCTGACTTTCAATCCATAATCCTTTTTCAGGACTTAACGAAATTACAGGGGCTTCTAACGGCTGAGCTTTTATGGTTAACGAGAAGAGCAATAAATAAGCGAGTACTAAAGTTGATGAAAAGCCTGATTTTAATTTCATGGCAGGGTGAATGATTTGTATAACCTCTATCAATTCTATAGTCAGATTAGCGGTGCTATAAGAAGTTTATGTGAAGGAAGTGGAGCAAAACCAATGGGAAGCGGTTCCAAATCAAAAGAAATTCACTTTTTTCTATAATTAGCTTTACCATCCATAATGATTTTAAACCCTGAGATACTTTCTAAACTTTCATCGCTGGAATTGCGAGCCAAGAAAATTGTGGAAGGATTTATTTCCGGACTACACCGGAGTCCATACCACGGCTTTAGTGTAGAGTTCGCAGAACATCGCCCATATAACCCCGGGGATGACTTCAAGCATATCGACTGGAAGCAATACGCGAAGAAAGAGCGGTTTTATGTGAAGCAGTATGAGGAAGAAACCAATCTTCGTTGTTATGTGCTTTTAGATACGAGTTCCTCTATGAACTTCAAACACTTTGGGGAATGGAGCAAGCTCAGGTATGGAATTCATTACGCTGCCTCTCTCATGTATATGATGCACCGACAAAGGGATGCCAGTGGCTTGATCCCATTTAATTCAGAGATAGAGACCTTTATTCCGGCTAAAGGAACATACGCTCATCTGAGACAGATTTATCTGGAACTTGAGAAGCAGTTGATCCGCGAACGGGATTCGGGAGAAGAGAAAAGGAAAACCGCATCAGCTAAAGTTATTCATGAAGTGGCTGAACGGCTTAATCACCGGAGCCTGGTGATTATAATTACTGATTTATTTGAAAATGTGGAACAGCATGAAGCCTTGATTTCAGCGCTCAAGCATCTTCGTCACCGCAAACATGAAGTGCTTTTATTTAACGTGCTCGAAAAGCGAAGTGAGAGAGAGCTGGGGTTTGCTGATAATCGAATTGTGTTCGAAGACATGGAAAGTGAAGCCGAGATTGAAGTACTTCCGGCTCAGGTCAGAGAAGATTATAAAGCCAAAGTAGCGGAATATACTCATGCTTTTAAAATGGCCTGTAGTGAGTTCGAAATCGACTTTGAGGAAATGGATACCGAAGCGCAGTTTGATCAGTCCTTATTGGTGTACTTGAATAAGCGGAGAAGGTTGGGTTAGACAAACTTTTGGATAATCTTTTCATAAAGATTCTTTAATAATGTTTCAGCTTTTCTATCGAAAATTTGTAAGTCAGGATTATCTGTCAAATGATTTAGTATTTGTATAGCTAGCATTCTTTTAGAAGGGATTTTCACTTTATTTTTCCCCCCCCAAAGCTTTAAACTATTAGGACGATTACTGTCACCTAAATCTTTGATGGCAACTTTTTTATTTCCACTAATAATAGTATTTATCACTGAAGTGTAAACAGACGGGTCAATTAAGTCTTCTAGAACTTTTCTTTTAGATTTTCCTGACGTAAGTGAAATTACTTTATTTCTATCAATTCCGTTTTTAATAAGGTTCTTTTTGAGCTCATCTCCACCTTTATCAGAATCAACTAGAAAAACAACTTTTGAACCTTCACTATTCAAAAGTTTAATTCTTTCATTTGAAGAGTTAGAAATTCCAGGGGCAATTTGAAAGTTTAATACTTCCAGATTGTTGGCTTGACGTAAAAGTGTTGGTAATAGTAACATGTCAGTGGGACCTTCGGCAACAACAGCATTTCTCATGGGAACAAATGCCAAAGTTTCAGCTCCCATCCCAAACAAGAGGGAGGAAAAGCCAGGGTTATTATCACTCCAAAACCAGTTCGTTACTTTGCTTCTAGTTTCACTAATGGGTTGAACTAACCTAACCCCATGTCCTAAGTCTTCAGGAAGACAACCGGCAGAATGTGTAGTGTATATTATTTTTTCAGCTAAAGTTTGTTTTGCAAGCATTTGTATTAAATCAGCTTGAGCATCATAATGAAGATGAATTTCAGCTTCGTCTATCAAAATTATTCTTCTTGAAGAAGGTCTACTACACGCAAAAGCCATCAATGCCACATATTGTCTCAACCCGTCACTTCGTTCACCGATATCTGAAAATATATTTTCATTGTCTTCTATATGAACTGATAAAGTAGTTTGATCTAGGTGAAGCCGGACAAAAATTTTAGCCTGAGACCAAAATTGTGAAAATTTGGTTTCTAAAGTAGAATTAGCACTTCTTAGAATGGTTAATACTTTAGCCATATCACCAGCTGTTTTTGCTTCTAATAATTCATCCAGGTCTAGAGAAGCAGCTTCACAGAGGTTTATTAATGCTTTTGAATTCAATTCATCGGCATTATTTATATTATAACTAGACTTTAAAAACCTATCTTCAGAGTCGAATTTGATTATCGATGGGATTCGAGGTTTGAGAATTTTATATACTTCATTTTTTTCCCTTCTTTTTTCGTTATTTACAAAGAAGTCTATTTCTTTTACCAATTCGGAAACATATTGGGGAAATTTTTTCTTTTCTAAGCTAGCTACTTGGGTTTTAATAGTATCAAAAAGACTGGTTTTGTTTTCAAGTTGAGTTCTTGAATAACTAGAAAGAAAATCTTCCAGTTCTTCGATAGATGAAACTAATTCATGAGATAGCTGGGATTTCCATTTTCTACTTTTTAATATTCTTTTTAGGTTTTTATGAAGTGTTTCTCTTGGTACTGGGTTCTTTTTTGGTGGAGTATCCAGAACAAAGTATTCACCCCCATTATCATATCTTCTAATTGTCAAATATCGAAGTTTTGTATCATTATAATATTTGCTGACTTGCTCAAAGTCTTGTTCATTCAAAAGATATTTAGCAGTTAATACGGGTTCTTCAAAATCCAGATTTGATTCCCGTGTTTTTTCAAATCTTGAGAATTCTTTATTAGAGTCAAGTCTAATCAGGGCGTTTAATACTGAACTTTTACCAGCTTCATTTGGACCTATTAAAGCGATAAGTTTTTGGTTCAAGTCTATTACTGACTCTTCTTCAAATCTTTTATACCCCTGTATTGAAAAAGTAACTAGATTCATGCCAAAGTTTTTAATGGCAATAAAATAAATTGGTTACACATATTCGACTATAAAATTATGTAACCTTACTATTCTTTAAAATAATATTAAGTAAGCGCGGAGAAATCCGCTTTACCAGAAGGGCAAGACGTTCTTTTGGGCTTGATATATAAATCTCCTCTTTCTGTTTTTTGAGATCCTTCCAGATTCGATTGACCATCTCATCTGCATCCATTGCTGATTTATGCAGATCGCCCATTTTGCCGAAATTACTGCCATCTGCAGTTAATGAATTTTGGGTAATATTAGTTTTGATCGGACCTGGGCAAACCATGGTTACTCCAACATTATACTCATACATTTCCTGACGAATACAGTCGAACAATCCTTGTAAAGCATGTTTACTGGCAGCGTATCCCGATCGAAATTTAGTTCCGAATTTTCCAGCTACACTACTGGTCACAATAATATGCCCGCTTTTTTGCTCCATCATAGCAGGAAGAACTGCGCGGGTTAATTCAGCTGAGCCAAAGAAATTTACTTCCATCAAACGGCGAATCGTTTCCATGTCGGTTTCTGCAAATAATGAACGCTGACTTATACCTCCATTATTCACCAAAACATCAATCCCACCAAATGCAGCTAAAGCTTCTTCTGCTTTTTTTGGGAGTGACTCAGAATCGGCTAAATCCAGAGGAAGAATAAAACAATTGCTCTCATCGGCACCCAGATCTTTCGTAACCCTTTCCAATTCTTCCTTTCTGCGTGAGGAAAGAATAAGTTTTGCGCCTTCATTAAAAAACTTCTTAGCAAAAGCTTCTCCAATCCCCGAAGAAGCACCGGTAATCCAAATGGTTTTATTTTTGTAATCCATTCTGTGTACTTTCTTCTAAACTTAATCAATTTCAAAACCGCAAGTAAGAATGAATCACAAACATACTCTATTGTTGGTGGAAGACGAAGTAGAATCCGGAGAAATGCTGGCCAATTTTCTGGAACTTAACGATTTCAAAGTCTATTGGGCAAAGGATGGTAAAGAGGCCTACAAAATTATCGATGACCATGCTAATGAGCTCGAACTGGCTATTCTGGATATCATGGTGCCTTATCATGATGGGAAGGAGATTTGCACTCATATTCGTCAGCATCCGGTAGTAAATGAAATTCCTGTTCTTTTTTTAACAGCACGCGATGAAGAGAAAGATGAAATCGAAGGGCTGGAACTTGGTGGAGACGACTACATTAAAAAGCCGGCAAGCCTGAATTTGATAAAAGCACATGTGGAAAGTCAGATTCGCAGGCAAAATCCTGAAAAGAGTAACTGGCTGCAATACGATCATGTGTATTTAGATGTGGATACCAAAGAAATGTATATCCATGAAGAAAAAATCGATCTGACGCATACTGAGTACATTATTGCGGAGTTATTTTTTCAACATCCTAAGTTGGTATATAGTCGGCACGAAATCCTGGAGCATATCACTGACGAAGAAAAGTATATTTTTGATAGAACAGTAGATGTTCATATCAAAAATCTTCGTATTAAAATGAAAGACGAAGGGAAGCTTATCAAAACCTATCGTGGTGTTGGGTATGGTTTCAATCGCGATTATCTGAATAGATGAATATTCAGGCTAAACTGGCATTCGTTTACATCACACTGCTTTCTATTGGAGTGATTGTGATCAGCTCGTACGCCATTCTTAGTATCCGTTCTTTTTTGCTGGATGAAGCCATTCAGAAGTTTGAAAATGACGCTCGTACTTTTGCTCAGTCTTTTGAAGAGAGCACTATGAATGAAGAGCTGCTTAAAAAAGCATCCTTTGTTTCCGAACTAACCGGATATAACGTTGCTTTATTTGATTCAGTTGGTAATATATTAGTTTCAACGCCGTCACAAGACGCCGAGTTGGCAAATTCCAGAGAGTTTTTAAATGCTGACTTACAAAGGCAACTTGATGGTTCCGAAAATCAGGTAATCATCAATGAAGAACCGCTGGATAAACTGATCTCTTTTCGAAGAATTGGGAATAATGGTTCGGATGCTCAATACCTGAGAATTAGTCAGTATAAAGACGACATGTATGCTGCAGAGGCAAGTATTCGTCATCTGATTTACGGAGCCATGATTAGTTCTATTTTGGTGGTGGTAATCGTGAGTTTTTTCTTTGCAAGATACCTGGCTCGTCCTATCAAACAATTGAACGAAGCCGCTTTGGAAATAGCTGATGGTAATTTAAACAAAGAGCTGAATGTAAGTCGGAATGACGAGTTTGGTATGTTGGCTGAATCGCTCAATAAAATGGCAAGTACCTTAAAAGCTGATAACGATCAACTCAAAAAACTCAATGAAAAGCAGAATCAGTTTTTTGCCGACATCACGCATGAAGTTCGCAATCCATTGCATACCATTTCCGGAGCGTTAGAGATGATTCAGGTTCCCAATCTGGATGATGAAAAGAAAACGCAGTATATGGCGACAGCTCAAAAGCAGGTAGAGCGTGTGGTTCGTTTGTTTGAAGATATTAAGTCACTGCAACGATATGATTATGATGAAAGCTTCATAAGAAAGACAGAGTTTAACTTAGGAGTGCTACTCAAAGAAGCTGTAAGCACTTACAAACCTATTGCATCAGAAAAAGGATTAGAACTTAAGCTGGAGATTAAAGAAGATGCTTTAGTAGAAGCCGATAGGGATAAGATTGAGCAAGTCCTGGATAATTTGATTTCGAATGCAGTTAAGTATACCAACAACGGAAGTATTTTAGTTGAATGTGAGACTAGAGATGGCCAAGCTGAAATCTCAGTCTCTGATTCAGGTATAGGAATAGGAAAGGAGCATCTGGAACGATTATTCGATCGTTTTTACAGAACGGATAAAGCCCGATCGAGAGACAAAGGAGGAACAGGTCTGGGATTGTCAGTTGTTAAAGGGATACTTAGCGCGCATCAAAAAGACATCTTTGTAGAAAGCGAAGCTGAGAAAGGCTCTCGCTTTTACTTTAATCTGGACGTGGTAAAAGGCTAGTCGTTAAAATACTGATGAGCCAGTGCAGCCAGTGAGGCTCCTGCGATCGGGGCTAAAGTATATATTGGAATGTATTGATAAGAGCCTCCCTGAGTTGCCATAAAATCAAGCGCGGAAACCCCAATTGATATTCCGGGATTAAATACAGCGCCTGAAATTCCTTCGCCAAGTAAAATCATTCCCGTTAATACTAATCCAATTGCGAGACCATAAGCTTTATTGGAAGCCAGAATTTTTGAGGTAGTCACACTTAAATAGGTCAATACCAATACAAAAGTCAGAAGTAGTTCTACAATTCCCTGTTGGTAGATATCAGTGGCTGCAGGGGGTTCAACATAAAAAACATCTTTAGCTAAAAATAGAATAACCCCTGCAGAAGCAAATGCTCCTAAAACCTGACTGGTCAGATACGCTGTGAAAGTGTTAAAAGAAATTTTACGTCTGATAAAAAAAGCAAAAGAAACAGCGGGATTATAGTGCGCACCGGATATGTGCATACCGGCATATACTAATGCAGCAAGCATCAGGCCAATTCCTAAGGCATCCCCGGTAAGTCCCATTGCCAACGTTAAGAAAAACGTGCCAATGGCTTCCATAACATATTTACGCATTCCTAACCCGTAAATTTTTTTGTATCCAAATCCTTCCAATTTCAAAAGAAACTACTCCCCCCGACATGGAATTGCAACCTATTTCTGATGGTTGAGTGTGTAATTAACACATTTAGTTGGTAAGAATTAACATAATAAAAGCTATTAATCCTGTATTTTCAAAGTTTTAAAATTTCCTGAATGAACTTATTTGATCGACTAAAAAAACGCTGGCAAATTGAAAGTAACTGGCAGGTAATCATAATACTTGTCGTATTTTCCTGTACGGGCTTCAGCGCTATGTATGCTAAAGAGTTTGTATTCAGCATATTAGGAGTTACCCCGGACCTTCCTTTATGGCTTAGAATTCTTATCTGGCTGGTTACTATACTCCCACTCTATAATTTGTTGCTCATTATTTACGGAACTTTATTTGGTCAACGCGAATTTTTTTGGTGGTTTCTTAAGAAAACTTTCGGGCGCTTCCTGCCCGGCAAACGGAAAGAAGCTACTTCAGAGTCTTAAGTTCTTCCTTTTTCTTTTTGGGAAGACTGTCCACAATTAGTTCATAAGAGTGGGTTATTAATTCTTTAACTAGTTCGTCTTCGAGGGTTCCATCCGGATATACGGAGTTCCAGTGGGCTTTATTCATATGCCAGCCTGGTTTTATTTCCTCATATTGCTCTCTCAATATAGTGGCACGTTCAGGATCACATTTTAGATTGATGAATTCAAAATCATCGACTCCGGTAATTGCAAACATTTTGCCCATCACTTTAAAAACAAGGGTATCCTCACCAAAGGGGAAACCTTCTGTTACCCCGGGAAATGCCAGGCAAAAATCGCGAAACTCCTCAATATTCATTAATTAACCTCTTCAAATTCGTCTTTAAATAAATTACTAGCATTCACAGCCTCAGTGGATATTATTTGAATCATATTCTGAGATACCAAGCCAATCTGACCTTTATTCCAGGTAGATGCCATGGTTTGCATGTCTCTGTTAAGTACCAACTTTACGGGTTGATAAAAGTTCATTTCAATAGAAAACGGGTAGGTCTGATTGGAAGCCCGCATAATATTTATGTGTATATGAAGAATTGGAAATTCATCTGATTGTCTTAGGGTTTTATCCTCGAGAATGGTGATGGGTAAATCCTGAAAGTTCTCAGCAATAGCTTTTCGAATCAAAGCGGTATTAAGAGATTCGTGATTCAGTCCTATTGGTTTTTCAATGTTAACGACAATACCCAATTCCTGGAGCCCTCTCAACGAAGCTCTTTCCCGGGCGATCTCATTTTGGGCGAGTATAGATGTGGAGCATAAAACTGTAAACAGGAAGAAAAGGGAGAATATTTTCATAATAATGGATTTATTCTCCTGAATAAAAAGAAAAAGCCCAGTTTATACAACGGGCTTTTTTCTTTTGAGGGTATAGAGTATTCGTTTACTCTGAATTATTCAAAAAATCTTGAACCATCTGTTTGAACCGCATATTCGAAGGTGAAATATCGGGCAACACGATCGAAAGGATTATTGATGAAGTCGGCGGAGGTCACATCAGGATTCCCCTGATAATAATTCAGCATTCGTACTTTCGCATAGTTTCCTTCACCGGTAATGAAAGAAAGAGTAACATCCTGATTTGCCAGAATTGCATTTAGCTGGGGGTTGTAGTTATACCAGGTTCCGCTTCCGCCAAGCGTTTCAGTATAGCCTTCTATTGGTGCTTCAGTAAAGTCTTCAAATTCAATATTAGCTAATAGCAAGCCACCACCATTTGCTGTGTTTGCTCTTAAAGTGGTTGATTGAAAAGCAATATCCCACTGTGATGAAGTCTCATCTTCAACGATACTACCCGTTTCAAAATCATAGTAGGTCCAGTATTCTTCAAAGGTAAGAGTAGTACTACCATTCGTTTGAATAGAATATCTGAACGTAAAGTAACGGCTCGATGGGCGTGTAGCGGGATTTGCAAATTCAGCTGAATTTATATCGGGGTTACCTTCGTAGTAACTTAGAATTTCAACTTTAGCATAATTTCCATCGGGTGTTTGCACAACAAGTGTTTCATTTTCATCTGCATAAATTGCGAATTGCTGTGGATTATAAGTGTACCAGTCTCCATTTGAGTTGCCATAACCTGAGGTTGGAGCTTCAGCAACTTCACTGAATTCAGTTTCAAGAAGTTGAATTCCACCGCCATTTCCAGAGTTAGCGATAATAGTAGTTTGGCTAAAGGCGATATCCCATTCGGTGGAACTGGAATCCGTTATAACGGTGCCGGCATCTAAATCATAAAAAGTATAACCACCCGTACTATCAATGTCACCAGGTACATCAGAAACTTCTGAACCAGGGGTGAAAATGGTATTGATACTTCCGGCAATATCAGTAGCTATTTGAGCTTCAACGGCCCCGGTACCATTTGAACTTGAAGAATCACATGCGGTGAAGATCAACGTGATTGCTAGCAGGATGTATATTGGTTGTTGGAGTAATTTTTTCATTTCTAAAAGGAATAGTATTAGTAAAGTTTGATATTTAACTGAGTATAAAAAGTACGACCCGGATAATGAGGTTGGTACATCGGGTCTGTAAAATTGGTAAGATTATTCACACCTAGTTGTAAAGTGTATCGATTTGAAAATGTTTTCGATATAGAAAAATTTACAATGGTTTTTTCAAGGGCTTCTCCAAAGGTATTCGCTTCATTTACATATTCTCCTTCATCAACTCGTTTGTTACCATTAAAGTCGATACCAAATTTGCTCCTGTGAATGGCTCGCAGCGTAGCAAATAACCCCAAACGATCAAGAGAATAGAATACTTTTATATTTCCGGTATGTTTTGATCTTCCCGGAAGCAAACCATAACGGGTTTCTGATGTAGAAACGATAACGCCGTTTTCAACGACATCGAACACATCCTCATACTGGATTCTGGCATCCAGCAACTGATAACCAATGGAATAACTCAGGTTTTCAATAAATGTTGGAGTTAGCTTTAGTTCGGAGTCGAAGCCTTGAGTGTGTACTTGGTCTAGGTTAAAGTAAGAAAAAACGGATTGGTTGTTAAGGAGTCGGGCAATTGGCAGTGTTTCTATCATATCTTCAACGTCATTTCTAAATGCATTCATTTTAAATGACATGTTTTCAGTTGGATATATATCAAAACCCAGATTGAATGAGACAGAGCTTTCTGCCTCAATATTTGTTACATCCGAAGCTTGAATGAATATGTCTGCTATTTGATTTCGATCCTGCAAATTATCCATTCCCTCGATTACGGTAGATGTTCCGAATACACTATAACCGACGGTAGAGTTTGTGAAGTTTAAAAATAGCTGGTTGAATGTTGGTGCTTTAAAGCCTCCGCCAAAAGAAGCTCTGATATGAACGATATCATTCGGTTTAAATAAGCCTGAGAATTTGGGACTGAATTGCGAATTATATTCGCTATGAGCATCAAATCGAAAACCCAAAGTGAATGATAGGTTTTCTCTTGTTTGCCATTCGTGCTGACCAAAACCGAAATAACTGGAAAAATCGGGTACATCCGAATAGATGTCAGCAACTAATGCTTCATTGTTATAGCCGACTCCAAAGATAGTTGTATGATCGTCATTCCAGAAGGTCGAACTTTTAATCTCTGAACGTTGTAAGTGCTGATCAAAATTACTTTGGAAAAAAACATCATCAGAAGATTGTACTACTTCGTCGGTACTGTTATTGTAGTTGTTAATAAAATGAGTTAGTTCAAAAAGTTGTCTGCTTCCAATGCTAATAGACAGCTCTGGAGTGATGCTGTAGTCTTCCAGTAACTGTTCTCCATAAATGATTTGATCAACCTGATTGATGGTACTTTCAGAATCATAACTGAGATTTTCACGATAATATCGTCCACTCAGTTTTAGATTCAAGTTTTTTGAAATCCGATAACTTGTACCGCCAGAGAAAGTGTAATTTTGATACTGTGCAACAGTTTGAGCTATAGTTTCAGAATTTAAGTCGTAGCCATCGGAACCATTGATATTGGTAAAGAATCTACCAGTAAATCTATCTTTTTTGAATGTGAGATTGGAAGAGCCATCAAAAGTCGTATGAGTACCATAACGACCATTTACATCCCAACTGAATGGGGAGCTTCCCTTATTGGTAATAATATTAATTACACCAGCAAGTGCTTCACTTCCCCACAATGCAGAAGATGGCCCCTTAACAACCTCAATTTGTTCAATGTTTCCAACGGCTAATCTGTCGAGATCTAAAGTACCAGCAGTTCTCCCAATAATAGGTTGGTTGTCAATTAGAATAAGAGTGTATTCAGGATCGAAGCCCTGAACCTGAATTCCGGTACCGTGATTGGATACTATGTTTAATCCAATTTGCTCATCCAGTACTTCGCTTAATCTTAAATTTCCTGATCTGGTAATTTCTTCGCTATCAATTACAGTTACCGGAACACTTACGTCTTCTAAATCCTGACTTGTTCTAGATGCAGTAACTACTACAGGATTGTCTCTGTAAATTTTTTCCTTTAAATACACTTCAAGTGTATGACTGGAATTTTCTTCAACAGTCAAAGATTGAAATTCATCCTGGAACCCAATACTACTGATTTTGATTTCATACGTTCCGGGGGTGAGAGAGGTAATAGTAAAATTCCCATTTTCATTACTTATCGCCCATTTATTTTCTTCAATATAAACATGGGCTCCACTTACAGGCTTTCTGTTCTCTGAATAAACAGTTCCTTCAATAGAGCTTTGAAGAGCAAAAACAGGAATTGTACAAACAAAAAAAATACTTCCCATAAGGAAGTGTTTTATAAAATTCACGTAGTAAAAACTCACATTGTTTAGATTCGGTCCAAATAAACGAGAGTTTTATGAAGATTATGTGAAGAAGTGCAGACTGATCCTTTTAACAGTAAAAAAGATTTATGAATAGATTGTGAAGAAGTTAGTTACTCGGTTACTTCAACACCCTTCCAAAAGGCAACATGGTCTTTGATTTGCTTGGCAGCATCTTTTGGTTCAGGATAATACCATGCAGCATTTGTATTAGTTTTACCGTCTACTTCGATGGAGTAATAACTGGCTAGTCCTTTCCATGGACAGGTAGTTTGATGGTCTGATTCCACAAAGAATTCTTTATTGATTGAATCAGCCGGGAAATAATGATTGTTCTCAACGACTTCAGTGGTATTACTTTCGGCAAGTACTTTCCCATTCCAGATTGCTTTCATAAATAATAGTTAGTTGAATTACAGTTGAATCGTTTTTGAGTCGTTGTTGCCATTGCAGTCTGTCCAATAGAACCATACGGACTCAGCCCCTTCTTCCCAGCCAAAAATATCAGAATAATTAATTATTGAGCTACTTCTTGGAGTCAGATTTGGAGTAAACTCTTTGCAAGGATCTGCCAGATCGATGACAGCAGCGGTGTTTGTTTCAATAACAAAATAGACAATTGGCTTGTCAGATTTATTCAATACCGAAAACACAGGGTCATTTGCTGTAGCTACTACATCCGACTTAGAGATACTCTGCTCGTTATCAAATACTGAGCAAGCTGTAAAAAGAAAGATCGAGAAAAAAATGATAGGTTTCATATCACTTCACTTTTTTAGAGTTATCAGTTTCCAACTAAATAAACTCCATCCAACGATAAATAGTATTCCTCCAATCGGTGTTATCGCTCCGAACCACCCAATATCAGTTAGACAAAGTGTGTACAAACTTCCGGAAAATATTACAATCCCTGCAAGTAAAAGAAGGGTAGAGACCTTAACATCTACCATGAAGGATTTTCCGGTCAGAACTATTAATATAATTCCCAAAGCATTCCATGCTTGATATTGAACGGCGGTATCCCAGGTTTGTAGTCGTTCGGCACTCAGAATATCTTCAAGAGCATGGGCTCCAAAAGCACCCAAAGCAACAGAGAGTGCCATTAGAATACCTGCAATTCCAACAATTTTGGAAGGAGAACTCATTCTTTATTTATTAAAATGACCAAATATTTTTGTTTACAAGTAAATAACAGTTCTTGGTATAAATTGTAAAGACTTTTTCTTTTTCCATACAAAATAAGTTTCCTCCATAAATGATTGTTATCTTTTATAAAATCCTGATCAAAAAAATGATATACCATGACAAATAATAAGATTTTAGTATTTGGCCTCCTTTTTACTGTTGGTTTTGCAGCTGCGCTATTCCTTTCTGGAGGAGATAATCCGGAACAACAGACATCAACCGTAGAAGAAGGAAAGCTCGAAGTAGTGATGTATAAAAACGAAGGCTGCCAATGTTGTACAAAATGGGCTGATCAAATGAATGAAGCAGAATTCGCAGTTATTGAAAAGCCGGTTCCAAATCTTAGCGAAATTAAAGAAGAAAATGGAATCAGTCGTCAGCTAGCTTCCTGTCATACTGCTTTGGTAGATGGATATGTAGTTGAAGGTCATGTCCCAATCAAAGACGTAGAACGTTTACTTGAAGAACGACCAGATGCAATTGGATTAACGGTTCCCGGAATGCCGATAGGATCTCCCGGAATGGAAGTTCCCGGACGTGAGCCTGATAATTATGATGTTCTTTTGATTGCTAAAGACGGATCTACGTCAGTATTCGCCTCATACTAGTTTTCGAAAAGCCTGCATGAAATTTAAGCCCGGACCTAAGCTGTTCGGGCTTTTTTAATTTCCGGGAGTTTTTACCGGAAGAGATATTTCCACATCATTTGATAATGAAAACTGCAGCACGAAAGTTACACTATCACCTTCTATAAGATCTTTCTCAGGCTGAATGATCATGACATGTAGCCCTCCTTGTTTAAAAGGTACGATTTGGTTTTTCGGTAGTGCTACAAATTCCTGTTCCCGCATACCCATCAAGCCATCTTCTGTTTGGTATGACTCATGTATCTGAGTCGTGGAAGTAACATCCGAGGAGATGCGGAGCAAACTATCAGATTCGGCAGTAGCATTCTTAATATTGAAATAAGCAGCGCTCATCATTCCTTCCTTACCGGGGCGAACCCATCCATCTGTTATTTCAATAATACCGGAGGAACTATTTTTTTCAGGTGATGTACATCCAAAAAGAAGAAAAATAGATAGTGTTAAAAGAGTGGTTATTTTCATTAGAGTGACTGGAAATCTTCTATAATTAGATTTGGAACCTGAGGCATGCTGCCGCCATATTCGATAATTACTCTCGATTTAGGATCGAGCACCATAATTTTATCTGAATGATTCATAAAGTAGATTTCTTTGCCATCGCTGGTTGTGGTTGAAAGGGAAACCTGGCTCCGAACCCGAACGCTATCCATAAACGCACTGATGGTTGTAGCATCTCCGGTTAAGAAATCAAAGTTGTCATCCAGTTTAAATACCTGTTTGTAATCGGAAAGTACAGAAGGAGTATCTCTTTCGGGATCGAAAGTGACACCCAGAAACTGGACATTTTCAGGGTAACCAAGTTCCCGCTGTATCTTAATCAGGTTTTGAGTAATGAGGGGGCAGATATCCGGGCAGTTGGTATAAATAAACCCCATTACTACATATTTGCCCTGATAATCATCAGGAAAAGTAACTGTCACACTATCCTGATTAAGAAGCTGAAAGGAAGTATCGCTCAGATCGTCAATAACTTCCGGACCTGATTGGCAACCAATGAAAACAAATAGTAAAAAAAATATAGATTTCAACTTCATAGCGATTTAAATATTTGCATGGGTAAAATTCCAAATACCAAATTCCAATGTTAAGAGCTATTGGAATTTGGATATTGAAATTTAAACACTAGTGTATGGTGTATTGCAGTCCAAAGGTAAGGATTCCTTTGTTCCACATTTGGGGTCCATCCAGATTTTGGTAAACCGGTAAATCGAAGTTGACTCCGAAGCGCAAATCATGAAGCGGTCCGTCTGGTCCCTGGATATTAAGTCCTAAACCAAGATCAATCCTAGAGCCTGCTTTAAGGTCCGGATCTACCGTATGTACTACATCATTCATATTTGCCATCGCCAGATCTGGACTTTCTCCACTGATATCACCCCAGCTTACAAAGCTAAGACTTAATTGTGGACTAAAAACATCGGATAATTTATATCCAAGCCAGTTTGTGAAACCCAAACGGTTTCCAAAGGAGTATTCCTGATCATTCTCACCTAAACGAATTACACCGTTCAATTGAGAGCCAAATGAGAAGTCATCGCTTTGAGCGAGATAGGTTATGCCAGGAAGTAAATCAAAGGTCCCGGAACCAATTTGCATAGGATATGGAAGTGTCACATCATTTCCATTGCTCATGGGATTCACATCTTTCTGTTCAATAGAACCCGTGGGTATACTCACTCCTAGCTGGATGTGTGATTTGGATCTTCCACCAGCATAAACATTGTACATCCCTGAAAGTTTAATGTCACCCAGGCCGGATGATTCAGTAGTGAAAGTTCCACCCATTGCAGTTACATGGTCCATTTCGGATGATTGATAAGGAAGCATAAGCATCAGGGTCAGGTCGTCCGAAACTGCATACATAGCACCCAGCATATGCATTTGCATGGGCATGGTTTCGGGAGCGACCATATAAGCGCCACCATTGGGGCGAAGTAAACTGGCTGTTGAGATTTCATCAGTTCCATCACCATTCCCGTCCATATTCATAAGCATGAATCTATAGGAAAGCATGATTTCGCCTTTAGAGTGTGTGTGATCTCCCATCACTTGAATTGGGGCGTGGCCATCAGGTCTGCCAGAGCTCCATTGAGCAAAAGTTAAGGTTGTTGTTGTAAGCAATATACTTGCACAAAGAAATAGTTTTTTCATTTTCTTAGTTGATTGAATTGAGATAGAAATTTGTTTGATGATCTAACCCGAGAAAGTTTTAAAGAAGTCACTCTGAGCGAAAGCGAAATTCTGCACAACGTGTAATTTTATACGTTATTTATGAAGATCCTTCGGAGGTATCCTCAGGATGACGCCTAATATTTTATCGGATTGAAATAAATGGAGGTAATCATCTAACTCTGGGGAGGTGGGGATGAGATATCTAAAAAGACATCCTCAGGAAAAGATTCATTATTTAAAAACCGACGGTTTTGCTCTGAGTTTTTTGGAGATGTCAGGCTTTTAGAACGTATTTCAGGAAGATAGACAAAGGGTACTTTTGGAACGTATGTAGTGGTTCCATGGCTATCCATGTCATGATCCTGATGATCATCGATTTGCTTTTTGAGATAACAAAATCCATCACAATCACTCATGTCCGGTTCGGTTAGCGACCGGCATAAATGTGCTTTGATATATTCATGATTCATCTTAAAACTGATTACGGGAACCAGCGTCTGAATCATGGAGAACAAATACAAAGAAAGGAGTAATATTGATCCTGTTTTTTTCACATCCCAAAGTTAAAGCGATAAACACCTAAATGCACGGCTCTTTAGGTATACAATAGGTAGATTTACAGGATTTAATGGTGATGATGCCCGTGCTCAAGTTCATGATGAGTTGCGCCACAAGGCTCAAACTCAAATTCCAGCGTTGAATGGTAAATATTAAAGTCATCATGAAGAAGTTGTTTGAGTCTCGATTTAACTTCTTCCATTTTGTGAAGATCTTCTTCTTTAATTACCACATGACATTCCAGCATTATCTGTGTTTCATCCAGTTGCCATACATGCAGGTGATGAATCCCACACACTTCTTCAATGATTTGCATTGCCGTTTGTAATTCAGTGAGATCAATCTTTGAAGGTTTAGATTGCATCAGAATATCGATGGTTTCGCGAAGCATATGGTAAGAGTGATACAGGATATAAGCTCCGATTCCAACGGTGAGGATGGTATCAACAATAAACCATTCGTATTTGTAAATAAGCCACCCACCTAGAATCACCCCTACAGAAGAAAGCCCGTCTGACAAAATGTGAATGTAGGCACTGCGCATATTCAGGTTCTCTTTCGATTCTTTGAAGAGCAAGGCAGCAGTAATGAAATTCCCGAATAATCCAACAATGGCAACCCAGAACATGGTAAACCCATCAATGGGCTGTGGATCAAAAAATCGTTCAGCTCCTTCTTTAATCAGAAATAATGCAACTATTACCAGTGTAATCAGATTAATAAAAGCCCCGATAATTTCAGCTCGTTTATAGCCAAAAGTTTTATCCTGATTAACTCCCTTTTTGGAAATTTTTCGGGCTACAAGACTGATAATTAGCGAAAGTGTGTCGTTGAGATTGTGTACGGCATCAGAAAGGAGCGCAAGGCTATTCGATAAAATTCCACCCACAAACTCAGCCAGTGTTATAATCAGGTTTAGGGCAATGGAGATCCAGAGCTTCCAAATCGAAGTATCATCAATATTATGATGATGGTGGTGATGTTTGTGGTCGTGTGCCATTGTTAGAAATTAAGGTTGATTAGGTCGTGTATCAACCTAAAAACCAAATCAACAAACTAACCACAAAAGAAGCCAGCATTAGAAAATAGGCTTGCTTGACAGGTTTGTCAGGCAAGAATTGGTATACAGGTTTTTCTGAAAAAACAGTTAAAAGTTTATCCCGCATACCAAGTTCTTCGTCGCTTAATTCTTGTTCGTTCTTTACAAGAATCTCAGGATTAACCGAAAGCTCATCAACCTGTTCGTTTAAAAAAACAGCAATCGTATACTCGTCAATACTAGCGAGCTTACTTATAATTAAATAGGTAGGTACTCCTACCATAAAAACAGCTACGGCTACTATGGTTTTATCATACACGCTTAATTCAATGAAGAGCCCGAGAATCATACTTATCATAGTTGCTAAGCCCATCATACACAGCAAAGCACTGAGTATAAGCCGTAGCTTCCAGTTCGTAAGTCCTTCAGTTAGCACATTCATTTCAGGCGTATTATTTCTGATTTTCTGCTAGTTGCCATTCTTCCAGCAATAATCTCATAAGTGAGCGGGCAGCATTTGCACCAAGTTCACGGGTTTCAAATTCATCAAGTTTATCATCTACTTCAAAGGTAACAGCATCAGACCCAAAGGTATTGTAAATCCAGTTTTTTGAAATCGGAGAGCTGGTATCAAATTCTTCATTTCTAAAATTAAGCTCAGGGTTATCTTCTTTGATAAGTACAGACCATCGTTGGGTCAGATTATCAGGACTTGTTTTTACCTCTTCGTTAATCGGATACAAAATGTTTTCATTGGTTGAGTGAAAGTCGATTCCATAAAATACTTTTTTGGTTTCATCTGCTTTCAAAGGTATAAGAGCGTTCCGGATGGCTTGTGTTTCAGGTTGATTAAAATTTTCCCAGTCTCGGTTCAAATCGATACCCTGAAAATTATGCCTCCAGTGCCCGTTTACTACTCCATCCGGATTAATTATTGGATAAGCCTTAGTAATAAAATGTGTACGGAAATTACGCGCTAACTCTGAATCAGAAATCAGTTCATTCCAAAAAGCCTGGTAAGTTCTATATCCCGGGACTTCTGGTGGATGCTGCCGACTCAACAAAATCAGTACGCCCGCTTCCTTAACATCAGTTTCATCAGCAGTAAATTCATATATAGGTCGGTTTTCATGGCTATATCCAACAGTATCTATTTCTACAAACGGCTTTTGCGTTCGTTTGGATTTAGAAATCAGGTCAGAGTATCGAATTCCGTCAAGAAAATGAGCAGATACCATTTTAGGCTGTGTATCAACATTCAGCGAAAAAGTAGTGCTTCCATTGGAGGTATCATATTCAGCATCCTGAATAACATGGGTATACATCACGGAACCCTGGGTGCCTGTAATCTTTGGCAGATAGCGATGTTTTCCGGATTTATAGCTAAGACGAAGATTGATGTTATACGAAGAGTCGCTCCAGATTTTAAAAGCAAACCATGGGCTATTATTAATGGGAGCATTCTCCGGACGGATTAGTACCTCGAACGTATTAGCGTTAATTTGATAGAAGTCACTCGCACGAGCTCCTTCAAACTCGTTACTTATCCATACCTTAGGGGTTCCAGCCCCGATGACTCTTCGGTTTTGTGGTTCTGTAGTTTTACCAACAGTATTTGTTACCCCGGGAGGATCGTAAGAAAACCCGGTAAAATTTGACGACGACTTACAAGCCATCATAAATATTGGAACAAACAGTAAATATTTTACCTTTAACATATATATGCCCTTTAATCTTCTAATAGTAATGAATAGTCATAAACTTTTTCACTTCATTTTAAATAATAAAACTTCGGCTTATACTTTATTCTTTAAATGTTGTGAGGTTTAATCACTTATCTGACTAAAAATATCGTTCGGTTACTACTAACTATTTCAGCACTGCTAATCATTTCCGGGAGTATTTCTGCCCAGGAGAATGAGGAAGGTGCAGTAGATCGAGTATGGAAAGTAAGTATTAAAGGAAATGAGCGTTTTGAAGGGATAGTAATCAAAAAATACATTGCTACAGAGCAACCTTCTATATGGAAGAAGCTTACATTTTGGAACAGAAGCGGATTTCAATTCTCAGAAACTGAAATCAGGAAAGACGTAATCCGAATAGAACGGTTTTATCAAAGGCGAGGCTTTAATAATGTAGAGGTTTCATACCAGGTTAAGCCAAAGCGAAAAGACTGGAAAAAGCACGTTACTTTTTTGGTCACCGAAAACCTCCCTATCCGAATTGACTCTGTGGATATACAGTTATCCGCTACAAAAAAAGACAGTCTTTTTATACGAGATCAGGTGAATTTTGACCGGACACTAAGGCGTTCTCCTTATCGGAAAGGAAGAATTTATGAGCCAATAGAGGAAACTGAAGTAATTGCACGGTTTGAGCAAACCTTACGCCAAATGGGATACCCTTACTCGAATACCGAGGTGAAGGCCTACACCGATTCAGTTGCCAAAAGAACAGATTTGGTTATTAGAACGGAAGCGGGTCCCAGGGCACGTTTTGATAGTATTTCTGTGGAAGGAGAAACCACACTTGCTGATAAATACATTATACGAGAGACCGGATTAAAAAAAGGTGAGTATTACAGCGAAAGCGACATGCGGGAAGCTCAGCGGGAAGTATTTAAGCATCACTTATTCAGGTTGGCATTAGTTTCTATTCCTGATCAACCAAAAGACACCACGCTTAATGTATTATTGAGAGTTAAAGAGCTTTCACTACGGTCGGTACAATTACAGTTTGGAGCAGGTGATTTCGATAGGGTGATAGAGGATGAGGGTAGAATATCTCTTAGTAATTCCTGGCATTTGTTAAGGACTCAGGCTACCTGGGTATACCGAAATGTTAGGGGCAAAGGAGAACAGTTTAGTGCCTCAGGCAAATACTCTTTTTATGATCGAAAATTGAGTGCAGAGTACCTGTTTCCCTATGTGTACAATACAAAGAGTAGTATTAATATCAATCCGTTTTATCAGTACAGGGATGAACGTAGCTATGATATTCTAACAGGAGGAATTATCAGCACATTTGGATATGAGTACAACCGAAATCTGACAGGTACTTTTTCTTATGAGTTTGCTATTAATAATGAGTCGAATGTGGTAAGTAACAACAGACAAATGACTGTGGAGCAAATTTTACCGGATGAATTTCTATCCTATAACATTTCCTCATTTGCATTGAACCTGTATTACACTAAAAACCTTAGAAGAGGTCGGAGAGGCTTTATTGTACAGCCTTATATGGAATTTTCTGGTTTGTTTGGAGAATCTACATTTAGTTTTAACAAGGCCTCGCTGGATATAAGAAAATACACTGAGTTGAACCGTAACCTGGTGATGGCAACCCGGATAAAGGGAGGAGCAATTTATACCGCTGGTCAGGATTCGTTACCTTCTGATGTGAAATATTTTGTTGGAGGCACAAACTCGGTTCGGGGTTGGACCACTCAGTTTGTAGGCCCTAAACGAATCGTAGAGAGGGTAAACTCAAGGACTGTTAATGGAGCTGAAACAACAGATACTACCTTAGTTTATGTACCGGTAGGTGGTCGGGCACTTCTTAATTTTAACGTCGAACTCAGGCAGCAACTGGACGGAATTTTAAAAGGTTTCGGTGTTGCTGCTTTTTTTGATGGAGGGCAGGTATGGAGGAGGACAAGTGATGTAAGTCTTGATAACCTTCAATTCGGTATAGGTGGAGGAATACGATATGAGTCTCCTATAGGACCAATCCGGATAGATGTTGGATATAAAGTAAATCCTACTACCGAGGATCTGAAACAGTTTCCCGGAGGAATTGATAATGGTTCAAACCTTGAGCGCTGGAATTTTCACTTCACTATAGGGCAGGCTTTTTGATGAGTGAAAATAACCAACATAGTAACCATAAAGCGCTCCGAATTTTTTTGATCGTACTTGCTGTGTTTGTTGGGCTACAGCTAATGGGGAGATTTCTGCTTACAACCAACTTAGTGCATCAATTTGTAAAGAATAAAGCAGTTTCGATTGCTAACGAACAGTTGAATGGAACACTTTCTATTGGTGATTTAGACGGAGATTTATGGACAGAAATTCGATTAACAAATCTGGCTGTTGTAGATAGAGACACCATTGTTTCAATAGATACGCTGTATGCCAATTATGATATCTGGAGCTTTATACGAGGCCCCTATATGGTGAATACTGTTGATTTAACCGGAGTACAGTCTCTGATCAAAGAACAACAAGACACGGTATTCAATGTTCAGCAGTTAGCTAAGGAAAGTCCTGATTCGGTGGAGGAAAAAGCATCAAAGCCGCTTGAACTGGTCATCAGCTCTATAAATCTGTATAATATTAATGCCCGGCTTTACTCACCTTCCTATTTGCCTGATTCTGTATTGAGTATCCAGAACCTGAACGCCAATGCTTCTTTCAGTAAAACTGATACTCTTGAATTTTCACTTTTATCCCTAAGCTTTTTATTGGAAGAAGGAAGGCTTCCGGAACCTATTAAAGTGAAAACTTCTGCTGATTTACTTGGTAACCAAATCACCTTGCAGGAATTAGTAATTGAATCAAGTCGGTCGATGCTTAAAGCTTCTGCCTCTGCAAATATTGCTGACTCAACGCTTGATGCCGAAGCTTCAACCAATACGTTTTCACTGGCTGATATTCAACCGTATCTGGATGCAGATCTTCCTGAAGAGGAGTTCGACTTACAGCTTTCGTTTTCCGGTTCAGCGGATAGTTTGAGAATCCGGCTATTGATGGATCATGAGTATGCCCCCAATTTGGAATTGGTAGCCGGAGTTGGGTTTACAGGTCAACCGACTCTCTATCAGTTTGGGGCTTTCGGAGATGGAATTAACGTAGCTGCATTCACAGATGACTCATTAGATGCAGAACTGGGAGAATTCAGAGTTACGGCTAATGGTCTCATGACCTCTGAAATCGAAAAAGCTGATGTAGTTTGGGGGTTCACATTTATGGAATTGAGATTTCAAAACTATTATCTGAACAGGATTATAGGAAGCGGAACCTTAAACGATGATAATCTGCTCGGGCATATAGCAATTCACCCCCAGTTTGAAGAGCAACTTAATACCTACCCAAGCATATATAATCTTTCTTCTGAGTTACCGGAATGGAAATTTAATGCGGCTGTAAAAAATCTGGATATATCGTATTGGACAGAATCAGACTTGAAGACGAACCTTAGCTTTGGGATTAACCTTGAAGGGAAAGGCTTTGAACTATCTGATAATAAATGGAAATACTCAATTACAAGCAGTTATGAGATGCTTGTTAATTCGTTGGATCTAAAAGAAAGAAACAGAATCTCGTTTAACCGATTTTCTACCAATACCATAAACGAACAAAAATTCGAAGAGTATAAGGTTGAAGGAGAAGTCAGTAAAAGTATCATAAGTGGTAAGGGGGATATTACCATTGATGAAAGCAGAGTAGACCTCGAATTTGATGTGCTTGACTATTTAGAGGAAATCCCGCAGTATGATTTCCTGATTTCAACTAAAGGCTTTAATGCTCAGGAAATTAATCAGTTGCCGGATTTTCCAACGTATATTTCTATGCAGTTGCAAGGAGAAGGAAAAGGAAAGAATCCCGAAGAAATGTTTGCAAAAGCTGCCATTTCGATAGATTCAAGTATTGTAAATGGAGCGCGTTTCCAAAAACTAGACGCCTCGGCTACATTTAGCGATGGCGTACTCTCCATAACGGAAGGCTTGCTAAACAGCGATATTATTGAAGGAGAATTCACCGGTCGAAAAAATGTAATGGACGAAACCGATCCGGAAAACTGGCTAAGTCTGGATATGAAGATAAAAGATATTCAGCCTCTTGCTCCTTTAGCTAATGTGGAACAGCTCAATGCAACGGGAGATATTTCCGGAAGAATTACGCAGGATACAACCGGGGTACTGAAGGGAAATATGAGTATCGATTTTCAAAGTATAATCGTGGACACATTGTTTACTGCTTCCCGAATTTCAGGAAATACAGATGTTTCGATGGAAGAGCTCAGAAACTTTGAGTTAAATCTTGAAATTGAATCACCGGTTATTTCAGGATTAACATTTCAGGATATTCAACTCGTTTCGAATGGTATAGCCAACCAGGATACTCTCGACGCTGACTTTAATCTGGATATAGTAGGAAGTGATCGTGGGCAACTGATTCAGGATGGATTCCTTGTAGTAGATATTTCTGAAGAGTTAACTGATATTCACTTCGATCGGTTTGATTTCATTACTTCAGAATCGGAGCTAACAATGAATCAGCCATTCAACATCAGGTTAAAAGGACAATCGATTGGAACCGATACGCTGGACCTAAGCTCTACTACTGGCGCGTTTCTGAAGTTTACAGTCCCATATGCAGATAGTGTTGAACAAAATGCATGGTTGAATGGTCAGAATTTTGATTTTGGTATTATTCAGGAAGTAATTTTTGGTGAACGCTTTTTAGATGGAGTGCTTTACGGTGAGTTATTTTTCAACCGATCTGAGGAGGAAACCGCTGGAAATGGAGCATTCAATTTAACCCGCTTAAAATATGGTGATATTGAAGCTGATTCTCTGGATCTCAGGTTTGAAATAAATAATGAGCGCCTGCAGACGGATGTATTGCTGAGTTGGGACGATCAGGAGCGGGTGTTAGGAAATCTGGATGTTCCATTTGTACTTAAAGAGCAATCCGAACTCGGTGAAGATTTTTATTCACAACCCGTGGAAGGAAGTTTAGTAATACATCCGTCAGAGCTCTCACGGTTCCAGGCTTTGCTTAACGAATTTGGTGTTAATAATACTAATGGAATTCTAAGTTTTAATGGGAGCATGTCTGGAACAGCAGGAAAGCCTGATTTTGAGGGAAGGTTTATTTTGGACAAGCCGGTGCTTTCAGGAATCAGATTGGATACCGTAAAAGCCAGTTTCAACTACGATAACAACCAAAGTGGCCTAAAAATTGAAAGCGAGGTAATCGCTGCCAAACAAAAAGCTGCAGAGGTTTCTATCAGCTATCCCGTTGAATATGATTTTAGAAAATTTGAAGTAATTTTGCCTGAGGAAGATGAAGTTATCCGCATAAGAGCGAAAACCGAAAATTTTAACATTGCAGTATTCAATGATTTTCTGGATAAAGAATACACCAGAGGATTAAGAGGAACCTTAAACGCAGACCTGGAGCTGGATGGGACGAGCGAACAAATGGTTCCCTCTGGTTATTTAAGATTAGCGGACGCAAGGGTTTCAGTTCCCAAAGCAGGGATCACTTTGGAAGGAATAAAATCAAATGTAGAATTTACAGAAGTAGGACTAAGCGTAAAAGAGTTGGTAGCCAGGAGTGGACGAGGTTCTTTTAATGCAAATGGGACAGTTAGTTTAGAAGGTATTGTTCCGAAAACTCTGGACCTGAATGCCAGAGCAAATCGATTCCAGTTAGCTAATACAGAAGACTATAACATAGTAATAGATTTGGATAGCCGGTTATCAGGAAAAGCGACTACGCCAAAAGCAACAGGTAGCATAACTGTTAAAAATGGATTCGTATTCCTTCAGAATTTTGGAGAGAATACCATCGAGGAAGTAAATCTGGATGGAGAAGAACTGCCGTCCTTTAGTCCGTACGATTCCTTAGCAATGGATATGGAGGTTGTAATTCAAAGAGACTTCTATGTACGAAACAGTACATATCTGGATATGGAAATCGAATTAACAGGAGAACTGGATGCCCAAAAAGATACCGGGGGAGATCTTTCACTATTTGGCAGTTTAAACGGGGTTAGTGGATACGTAAGACCTTTAGGCAAGCTCTTTGTAATGGAGGAATCCAACTTCACATTTAGCGGTCCGGTAGAAGATCCTGATTTAAGTATCAGAAGCCGATACACCCCGCCAACCCGCCAAAAAGGAGAACCGGTTGAATTGTATTATATCATTGAAGGAACTGCTCAAAACCCGGAATTTAGCTTTGATAGTGATCCACCTATGGAGCAGTCCGATATTGTTTGCTATACGCTTTTTGGGAAGCCTTGTTATTCATTGGAGTCATGGCAAAGTGTATTCGCCAGTGGTGGCGGACCATCAGCAACCGATTTACTTACCGATGTTCTACTTGATGAGGTTGAGGCATTAGCAACACGTGAACTAGGCGTGGATGTAGTTCAGATAGACAACTCCGGCGCCTCGGGTGGAACCGCGATTAAAACAGGATGGTATCTGAATCAGCGTACGTTCTTTGCAATTATCAATGAGATCTCCGGTTCAACACCTAAAACGCTATTTGTCCTGGAATATATACTCTCTGAAAACTGGGATCTGATTATGACTCAAGGAGATGATAACCGGCGGGGAATTGATTTCAGGTATCAATACGATTATTGATTATAAGCTACTGTCTCAAGCTTATTTATATATATAAATCTTAATTATAGTTTAGCGATAAAAAAATATGTAACAATGCTGTAACACTTACCTCATTTGTTTGGGGAAATCATAATACGTTAGTCTTACAGAATGAAAAAGGTTACAGTACATAAACAGGTTTTAGTGTTATGCATGTTTATGCTTTGCAGCATAACTAATGGCTTTTCACAGGTAGTTATAAAAGAAAGTGTGAATATTGAGACTACAAATAATGTTAAAAATATAGATGTACCTGATCTTGAACCAACCACCGAAGGAATTGCACAACCGGGGGATTATTATTACCCGGTGCTTCGTCCAATTGGATTTGGGCAATACATTGTTCTTAAAAGCGGAACCCTGAATATGTATTTCAAAGAGGTTCAATTATACAACATACCTGTTGAAAACAGAGCGGTAACATATTCAGTATCCGGCCCTTCAACAAACCTCAGCAGCTCAGTAAATCTGGGTGAGTTTATGGTTGGTCCAATTACTGTTGAGGATCGTGCTTCAGTTTGCAAAGAAGAAAAAGCGTACTACCAAAGCTCATTAACTTATAATGTTGGTTCCATTAAGGATTCCTTTATACAAAAGTCCAGACCAACGGATGATCTGAGCAATAGTTCATCATTGGTTGCCTGGCAGTTGGAAAATCCTGCCTTCCCTGATTCTGCCTTTGCATCTGCCTTTATAGATTTTGGCATTGATTCGCTATCTACAAATGCGCTGGTAACAAGTTCAAATCTGGTTCTTCAATCTGCTGAAAATAATACTACGGTAACGGAACCTTTTTATGTGTACTACGCCGGAGGTCCCTGGGATGATTCTTCGATAAATTATAATAACCGTCCTCCCAGAAATACTGATCAGATTATATCAGTAACTGAGGAAAGTTTGATTGACAATACAACCTATGTGTATCGAAGAGGTATTACTCCCATAGTTGATAGCTGGATTCGTGGTTTACAGCCCGACTATGGAATTGAGATTGCTTCAGAAGGCAGGCATGATTTTGCGAGTAGAGAAGGAAGCTTTACAGGGACTATACCTACCCTTGAGATAAATTTGACGTTACCAAATGAAACAGAAGATAATATTCTGAGAATTGGAGAGGTGCAGGCCGGGGATATTTTAACGATCAATTTTTCAAATTTGCCAAAAGGATTTGCGGGAAATTACGATCCCATTCCAAATGGAGAAGAAGCGGAAGAACAGTTAGTTTTTTTTCAGAGCAATAGTTGTCTCAGTAACAGAGTGGTAGCACTTCCTTATATCTCGGGTGCAAATGAAGATCGGTATTTCGAGTTTGTAACTGAAGTGGAAACAACCATCCCTATTGATTCCACCGGGGGACAATCCTTGTTCAGGGAGTATTTTGAGCCAAGATTATTATATGATAACGGACAAGTCCGGCCATCGGAAATTTTCACTAATTACGTGATGGAATTATACGATATACCTACGGTTCAGGACCCTGATGGAAATCCATCATTAATGGCCACTTTTTTTGATCCTGAGGAATTTGAATTTTCAACAGTAGCTTTTCTTAGCAGAAACAGACCAGGGCTGGAGCTATGGGCATTAAATTTACCAGAGAATTCCGGAAAGAGTTTCAGGGCCCGAATTGTGGGATGGATGATTAAGGATTTGATAGCCGGTAAAGTTGCTGTAAAGAATCCTGAACGGCAGATTATGGAGGCCTTATCTAATGTGCCCGAAGGAGTTGTTGTTACAAATATTGAAGATGATCCTAATTGTGGAGTCGTTTTTGAGCAGGTCGAAGATCTGTTTATTGGCTGCTTTGAGTTTACTATTGGTTCTCAAAACCAATTATTAGTAGAAGCGGAACCAGACACAGTTTATCCCGGACAGGCAAGTGTACTTAAAGCACGGTTGCTTACCGCCGAGGGAGATACACTGGATTTCCCACAAGACCAACAATTTGAAATTGTACTTGATGAAGCATCTGCCCCGTTAGGAACGATCTTATTTGCTAATGGAGATACTCTGGATGCAGGAACAAACATAGGACCAGATTTCGCTTTTTTTGCAGATTATAATATTGAACAGGATACAGTAATAAAAATAAACATAGCTACAATTTATGAAGAGAATGAACTCTTTAAAGAGGTTTCTATCAAAGTTTCATTATTACCAGAGCTAGTAATTTTGCAGCCACAAAATGGATGGGCTAATCAACAAATTGCCGATACCCCTCATATGCCAATTGTGAATATGAATGCGCAAGTCTTAAATATAGATGAGAACCGTCAAAATAGTTTCTTATGGGAATATAAAGTTCAATATACTTTAGAACGTTTTGGAATCAATGGAGGAAATAGATTTAACTACTGTCCAAGGGTAGGTGAGTGTACTTTTTCAGGAACAAGCTCATCATCCGGTTCAGATTCAACGAATTGGTTAGTCAACTTTGGTCAAGAATTTGCAACCTGTATTGCAAGGAATAATAGACCGATAATACCAGATGTAAACTCTCAATGTGTTACACAAGATCAAACAACTAACTGGCAAGCTGGGCAAGAAGATATATTTATCGGAGGAGTTGTATCTGCAACGGTTAAGGTTCCCATTTCCGAAGAAGACACATTGTTTGCTCTTGTAGATAGCATTTATAGTATAATTGGACAAAATCCAACTCCAGCTGAAATACGAAATGGGATAGAAGTACCTTATCAGGTGGTATTATATCACGAATCATTTCCAAGATGGGCACATTTTAATACAAGGACCCGTAACAATTTTAATATAATTGGTAATCCAATCTATGGGTATCCAAATGGATATGGCTTAGCACAACTTGATAATCCACCTGCAATCCCTCAACAGTTATGGAACTGGATAGCTAACCGTCAAGGAGGAGTTAATCTTTTTGATGAAAAGGAAAGACAAGCGAGAGCTTACTTACTTAGGTTAGCAAATAGGCAAAATTCACCGGCTCCGAATTTTGAAGAAGAGACCAATTCAGAAGAATTATTATTAAGAGAACAGTTACAGCGGTATAATGGATTTCGATATTGGGACTGGGAGCCAGTAAACAGAAGGGACCCAACTCTAGGCGGAACCTGGATAATTGTTGCTCCTAATGCTGCAGGTCGTAATCAACCATATGGAACTATCTTATGGAACTTGTATCAGAATGTATTAAATGAAAATTTACCTCAGGGATGGAATTAATATGAAGAAACAAGCGGGAAGGATTTTGTTATGCTTTAGTATAGCACTAGGTTTTTATAATTCACTGCAAGCTCAGCCCTATTTGTATTATTGGGTATTACCTAGTTTGGAGGATACTTCTTATTTAGGGTCTCCATATGCTAATGCTGGAATAAATCGTATTGATTTATCTACCAATAATGAAGAAGTATACTTCGAAGAACATGGTAGAATCAACCAAGTACTTTCAAATTCTCTTCAGGACTTACTATTTGTACAACGTAGAAATGAGCTGGAAATATTTACATCGGATAAGCAAGACAATACCGGAGTTACCTTTTTTTCATCCGATTGGGTAAGCTTTATTATGGATGCAGTACTCTTAAATAGAATATATCTGGTGACAGGTGATCCTGGGTTTCCTGACAAAATTGTAATACTTAAGCGTACTAATTTCTCGGTACTTGATACTCTAAACTCATTTCATGATTACTATTTAGGCCCGAGAAATTTTGATAAATATTTTTTTTCAGCAAATCAACAAGTTATCTATGATCATAAAAATGATTCAACTGGATTCTACTTTAATGTATACGATAGTTTTTCTGGATCAATAGTTGATGATAATTTTAAATGTGGATATTCTGGACCTTTTCCATATGGTCCAACATTAGAATACGGAAAAGATGGAAAAGCTTTATTTGGTTGGGATTCTGCATCAGGTTCTTTGTTTCAGCACTATACTTGGTGTGATTTAGATAATAATTATGAAGGCGCTACCATTCGTTTTCCATGGCGTTCTAAAGCATATTTATCATCTTTATCTGAGGAAGTAATAATCGAACGAGTAGATTGGATTTATGATCTTCCGCTTGGAGAAGAGCCTGAATTACATACTGGTGATATTTACATTTTTGATTATGAGACAGGGTTACTAAAAAATTACCTTAAATTACCTAAAGGTGGAGAGATTTTGTTGTATGATAGTGATCCAGAATACACATTTTATTTTGTAGGAGGAGAAAACTATTCATCATATGAAATTGATCTTAATCAGATAATAACAAATAGAGCATTCACCGACACACTCGAAACCTTCCGTCACCGCTCCTGCGAAGAACTCGGCTGGGCGAATGACACCAAGGTCTGCGAAGAGTTAGAAGATGACCTTTCAGAAGTAAAAACAGCTCTGGAAATGGAGGATTCCTTGTCCGCCGCCAATGCCCTGGCAGAGTTTATCGCGCTGGTGGAGGCAGAAAAAGACGCCAGCCTGACCAGTGAGGGATATGCGTTGCTCTTTTTTAATGCAGAGTATTTGGCAGAACGTTTACCTGAACCCGAAACCGGATCAGGGATTACCTGTGGGTGCGATAATCCGGTCACCCAGACCTCCGGAACCATTACATTGAATAACGGCGAAACCAAATGCTTATCGGGTAGTTTTACAGGATCTGTATTTTTCGAAACCGGAGGAGCATTAAATGTATGTGGTTCGGCGGAGTTTCAGAATGTGTATGGGAATCAACCTGGTAAGATTACGGTGAGTGAAACCGGTGATGTTACCGTTGGCAACTGGAACAATAATTATCAGAATGATGCTTTTACCAACTGGGGTTCAGTGACCTTCTCGAATTGGACTACCATTAACAACGGGTCACTCATTAACTACGGAATTATAAATGTAAATGGTGGGCTCAATCAAAATAACGGTCCATTAGTAAATGCAGGAACAATTGAAGTGTCTAATTCCATCACACTGAATCAACCTGGAAATGTGAATGAAGGAAGTCTTATTTCCGGAGATGGTTTTACCCTGAACAGCAATGCGGAACTTGTAAACAGCTGCCAGGTAGAGTCGGGCGGTCAACTGATGCTGAATGGATTGTATACGCAATCATCAGGAGCATTTACTAGTGTAACCGGACTACTGACTATCAACTCAAATGGGATACTTGCATTGGATGGAACGGAGAGCATGCTTTCGGCCGGTCAGATTAACCTGAATGGTACTATTAATACTACCGGGGACGCTAACCTGATTACCAGTTCCGGAAACTTCAACACGAATGGAAGTGCAGTTATTAACACAGGGTCTGAGCCTTTATATTTGGTTATTCCAAACCTCGGCTCTTTAACCGGATTATTTAATGTTGTAGATGGTTCAGGACGTACTATTTCTGTTTCAGACTGTAACCCAAACGGCTTTAATACCAATCAATAATCCGAATACTATGAATAGAAGCAAGCTGAAGAACCTCGGAATATGTATGTTGCTTATTGGTATATATAGCAGTAAGGCATTGATTGCACAGGTGTATGATATACCCTTCGCTTCAAAGGGAAACACACTTGAATTAGCGGTAGTAAATACATCGGAAGTTGAAAGTAGTGATATTACCGTTAAAGTATCTTCGCACCCTTCCTGGATCGTAATGAATAAACTGGAAGAGATTCTGGTTGGAATCCCGGGTTCAAAGCAAGGGACTTCAGGCTTTACGTTCGACGCATTGGAAGAAGCCCCGGTTGGTGAAACGGGAACCATACTGTTTTCTATTATAGAAAATGGAGTGGTTATCGAGACCAAAGAAATTCTTATCAAAAGCAGCGCTCCTTCTACCTTTGAATTGTTTAATAACTATCCTAATCCATTTAATCCAAGTACTACTATTGCTTACCAACTCCCGGAAGCCATGACCATAAATGTGCAAATCTTTAATGTGTTGGGACAGTTAGTAGCTGAACCGATGAATGAGCATCAGAAACCCGGTCGTCATCAGCTTCGGTGGGATGCTTCCCAAATGGCCAGCGGAATGTATATCTACCGGATTATTGGAAGAGGAACAGATGGGGAACAATTTATGGCTCAGAATAAGATGTTGTTGGTTAAATAGTAAAGGTGTGATTCACAAAAAATCAGCATTCATTTTTCTCCTAATTAGTGTAATCATACAAGATTCTGGATTATGCCAACTTAGAAATGAGGTGGTCAACGGAGATACAATTCTAATTTTTACTCAGCCAATGCGGGACAATTTTAACGAAACTGTTTTTGCTGGAGTTTCTAAAAATGATTCTTCGTTTAAATTTGATTTCGAAATCTATTCAGAACCAACTAGTCAGCAGAACATTTGGTTTTGGATGATTTTTAGCAAAGCAGAAATAGATAGTGCTCAATCTCCTCCAGAATGGCGTTTTATAAATAGAGCAAAAAATCCTTCAAGAATGAGTTGGGGCGCTCGGAATAATACCGCTGAAATAATTCCCTCATCTTCAAAAAAAGGGTTTCGAATATATTCAAAAGCTTTACCTACTATTCAAAACTACTATATGGAAGGCTGGGAGTAGATAATTTTAGAATCCGGACAGGAACCAGACTCCGTAGAAAACTCATCTTTTTTTGATACAGCTAAAAAAGGATATACGGTATTTCCAAGAGAGAAAACTGTTGAGGGCTTGATAAATATGACAGACACCCTCGAAACCTTCCGTTTCCGATCCTGCGAAGAACTGGGATGGGCGAATGATACCTCGGTGTGCTCGCAGTTGGAGGATGACCTTTCAGAAGTAAAGGCGGCTCTGGAAAGTGAGGATTCTCTGACCGCTGCTAACGCCTTAAAACGGTTTATTGATTTGGTAGAAGCAGAAAAAGAAACGAGCCTGACCAGTGAGGGGTACGCACTGCTTTATTTTAACGCGGAGTATTTGAGGAGGAGGTTGGATGATGCGAATGAATGAATTGAACCAGGTCGAAGAACCTCCGGTAACACCTTCTCCGCTCAGAAAAAATGCTGCTGGTTAAGTAAACTACATTTAAGGCTATGAAAAAACTTATACTTGCTTTTTCTTTATTTACAATGCTTAGTGGGATGGTTTACTCACAGCAAAAAATACAGGGAATCTTTTTTGATTCTGAAAAAGGATACTACATAGTGAGTTATACCTCTGGTAATATAGATTCTACCAGAATTGGAACTATTAAATCAAATGATAATGTATACCCAGAGATCAACGCATGTGTAGTTAAAAAGGAAGACTCAGGATTGGAGTATACATATATAGTTAAAAATAATACCGAGGCAATAGACCCTCTATATGAGTTTGCAATAAAAAGTAGAATTCCTATTCAGGATATCATAAACCCAACTAATCAATGGGACGGATTCTATTTGCCTAAGCAACAAGAAGTAAACTGGGCTAAAATAGCTGGCAATATTACAGGAATTCTCCCAGGTGATTCATTAGGAGAATTTAAATTTTCCTCAAGTTTTTTACCATCTATTACCACGAGCTATTCCAGAAATTATCAATGGTATTCTTTTCCAAATGAGCCTGAAGGTCCTTTTGGAGTTCTGGATGTATTAATTGACTCTGTTTATTCTCTATCAAATGGAGCTGAATTTAAAACTCTTGGAATTTGGGACCCATCCACTACTATATCACTAACAGACACCCTCGAAACCTTCCGCCACCGCTCGTGTGAGGAGTTAGAATGGGTCACCGATGCCGGTGTGTGCATTGAGTTGGAAGATGGTCTTTCAGAAGTGAAAGCTAATTTGCAAGCCGGAGACTCCCTGTCCGCAGCTAACGCCCTTACGGAGTTTATTGATTTGGTGGAGGTAGAGAAAGAGACCAGCCTGACCAGTGAGGGCTACGCGCTGCTTTATTTTAATGCGGAGTATTTGAGGAGGAGGTTGGATGATGCAAATGAATGAATTGAACCAGGTCGAAGAACCTCCGGTAACACCTTCTCCGCTCAGAAAAAATGCTGCTGGTTAAGTAAACTACATTTAAGGCTATGAAAAAACTTATACTTGCTTTTTTTTTATTAACAATGCTTAGTGGAATAGTTTATTCACAGCAAATCATTGAAGAAATCAGGTTTAATTCAATCGAAGGCTATTATATGGTGACATATAAATATCCTGACTCTGATAGTGTTTATTCTGGAACAATAATGCCAAGGAATAATGTAGTACCAGTTATTAATGCATCAGTAATTAAACCAGAAACAGCAGTAAATTTTAAGTATGTATATGAATTAACAAATGATGTGAAATCACTTCAATTACTTCGTCGTTTCTATATTAATTCAAGACTTCCTGTATCAAATATTAGTAAACCCAATTCAGAATGGCTGAGTTTATATTCTTCAAATAGGAAATATATATTTTGGTCGAAAGTAAATGGGATTCCAGGCATTACTCCTGGAAATACAGTATCAAATTTTTCTTTTGAATCAAATTACCCGCCTTCAATTACAACTAGTGTCTCAGAAAATACATTTTGGGTTTCTTTTCCAAAAGAGGATGAGGGGCCTTTTGGGCAACTTAATCAAATTATAGATTCTTTAAGCTCAGAAGGGGTGGAAAAATTAACACTTGCTCCTTGGTTTCCTGACTCCTCTTTAAGTTTGGAATCACTAACAGACACCCTCGAAACCTTCCGCTTTCGCTCCTGCGAAGAACTGGAATGGGCGAATGATACCTCGGTGTGCACTCGATTGGAAGATGATCTTTCAGAAGTAAAAACAGCACTGGGAAGTGAGGATTCTCTGACCGCTGCTAACGCCTTAAAACGGTTTATTGATTTGGTGGAAGCAGAAAAAGAGACCAGCTTGACCAGTGAGGGCTACGCGTTGCTTTATTTTAACGCGGAGTATTTGAGGAGGAGGTTGGATGATGCGAATTAATGAATTGAACCGGGTCGAAGAACCTCCGGTAACACCTTCTCCGCTCAGAAAAAATGCTGCTGGTTAAGTAGGGAGTAGTTCGCAGATTAATGGAAGCAGGAGCTTCGGAACGAGGAAAAACTCAAACTCGCCCATATGTAGAGGGAAATCACTACCACATTTATGTTAATCAGGAATAAGTTAGTTATGATACAATTTTTAAAATCCTTTCTACTAAAATCGATAATAGTTCTCCTTTTTGGTGGGATAGCATATGGTCAGAATACTGATAGTCTTATTGCTTATCCTAATTCAGATAAAATAGAAGTGATTATTAACGCTGAAATAAACAAAAATGAAGAAAAATTCGAATACAATTATTTACTTGAAAATTCTGTATTAAGTGAACAGAATATATACTCTTTTTTATTAGAGATAAGTCCAAATGTACATTCGTTAAAATCACCAAACTTATGGGGTGGTAACATATCAAATGTTAGAAAGAAAGTTGTTTCCTGGGGCTCAAGAGATACACTAGCAGATTTGAAACCATCTGAGTTACTTTCCGGGTTTTCATTTATTTCCGAAGGTTTACCTGGTATTTTCGACTATTTTATACGAGGTTTTGTAGAAATAGAACCTGTTGCTTATGGTCAGGCTCCTCCATTATCTATGACTACAGGATCTGATATTTTTGAGAATAGTGTAAATGGCCTAACAATTAGTCCATGGATTCCAGATCCATCCATAAGCTTAATAAGTTTTACAGACACCTTAGAAACCTTCCGCCACCGCTCGTGTGAGGAGTTAGAATGGGTCACCGATGCCGGTGTGTGCATTGAGTTGGAAGATGGTCTTTCAGAAGTAAAAGCTAATTTGCAAGCCGGAGACTCCTTGTCCGCTGCTAACGCCTTAAAACGGGTTATTGATTTGGTGGAAGCAGAAAAAGAGACCAGCCTGACCAGTGAGGGCTACGCGCTCCTTTATTTTAATGCGCAGTACCTTGGAGAAAAATTACCTGAACCAAAGGATTACTGATTCTGCTCAAACGCACAGCTCTCGCCCCGGCAACACTCTTCGGTATTGATGCCGCACGCTGAGCACTGTCCATGACCATGTACCCAAACCAATTCGGCATGTTGCCCGCAGTACACACATCTTCTGGGTTGCTGAGCTTGTTTCGTTGCTTCTTTAGAATCAGCTTTTGGTGAGTTCGTCATAAGCCGTATTGATATTAAATTCTAAGGTCAAACCCCATCCCGGAGCCTGGAAATCTTCAAAGCCTTTTAGTACCGGAATGCTTGCAATTTCTTCTTTTGATTGTCCTGCATCTATTCCTCGCTGAGTAAATGCCATAAGTTCTTCAAGGAAATCACTTTTACGAAGTACATCGCCTTTGGAAGCCTGAATTCCAAAATTCGAATTACCGTGACCACAAATATAAATGGCATCAGATGGAAGGTCATCAGTAGTCATTCTTAGTACTTTTATCCAGTTTTGGATATCGGCACCAGCACCCGGATCGATATATGGATAACATCTATTGAAAACCAAATCTCCCATATGTGCGATATTAGCTTTTTCAAAATAGATCACAGAATCACCACCTGTATGTGCCGGACCATAGTGTGTTGCATGAATGATTTCATCCCCAACATCCTGACTCCATTTCTCTGAAAAAGTCATATCTGCTGTTACCTGAGCATCTACCGCTTCCTGTCCCTGGTTCTCCGCTGCTTTCATTTGATAGCCGGGAACATTTTCATGAGCAACTATATGTTCGGTGTAGTCTTTAAATGCGATATTTCCGGCAGTATGATCTCCATGGTGATGGGTATTGATCAGATAATCCATCTTACGGTTTGTTCTTTCTTTTAATCCGGTGATGCAATTAGCTGCAGAGTCTGGAAATTGTGCATCTACTGCGACTAAAGCATTATCGTTAATCAGCCAGCCGATAGTTCCGCCTCTTTCGGTATATACACCAACATTTCTTCGGATTAATGAAAAATCCCTCCGAAAGAGTATACTGGAAAAAGCATTGAAAGGAAGCATTGTTCCTGCACCAACAAGTGCAGTATTAAAAAGAAATTTGCGGCGATCCATAAGCGTGATGTTACTGATAAGTTAAAAGAATCAACCAAACAACCAGAAGAAAAGCAAGATCGTTTGTTAGTTAGCCCCGGGATTTATTCCGGGGTTATTAAATGAACTACAAACATCCCGAGAATCTGGTTAAGTAAAAACATGGATCGATGTCGAAGGGAAGGGCTATATATATCTCTTGAAAAGAAAATTACCTACAACTAATCCTCATCCCTGATAAGAAGCAAAATCGAAGAGTGTGGAACAATCAGGTACTTTTCATTCTCAAACTCGATCTCAAAAGACCGGCTTTTAAGGAAGATGGCAAGATCACCTTCATGTGCCTGCATACCTATATATTTTGTGTCTTCTGTAGCTTTCCATGCTTCATCAACTTCAGGATTCGGAATCGGATAACCGGGACCGGTTTTTAAAATATATCCGCTTTGAATCTCTTCTTTCTCTTTTACTGAAGCCGGCAGCACTAAGCCGCTTCGGGTGTGAGTTTCCATATCGCGGGGTTTAATCAACACCCGGTCACCTACTACCACAAATTTGTCGATAGAATTAAGATATTCCTGAATCATCGAATTATTTTTTTATTGAAGATACAAATAACGAACCTTTTGTGTTCGACTGCGTGTTAACGCTTTAACGCAAATAATCATTCTAACTATGAACATGAATAACAAACTCTGTGTAATAACAGGAGCGAACTCAGGAATTGGATTTGAAACGGCAAGAGAGCTGGCAGGGCAAGGTGCATTTATCGTGATGGTTTGCCGGAATGAGGATAAAGCTGAAGCAGCGAAACGGGATATACAACAGGAATATCCAAGTAGTGGGATTGATATTGTGATCTGTGATTTCTCCATTCAGGATGAAGTCAGAAAAGCAGCAAAAACAATTAAGTCGTCCTACGAGAAAATTGACGTTCTGATTAATAATCATGGCTTTATAGCAGGGTCTTACAACGAAACGGTAGATGGATTAGAAGAAACCTTTGCAGTAAATCACATCGGGTATTTTCTGTTTACAAATTTATTACTCGATTCAATTAAAGCTACCGGGAATGCCCGTATTATAAATGTGGCGTCTGATGCACATAAGGGAGGTAAGTTCAATCCTGATAATCTTCAACTGAAAGGTAATTTCAATTATTGGGAAGCATATGGAAATTCAAAGTTGTTCAATATCCTGTTTACTATAGAACTTGCGGATCGGTTAAAAGGAACCGGAGTTACTGCTAATTGTTTACATCCGGGAGTAATTAAATCAAATTTTGGAAGCAATAGTACATTCCTCATTAAAGTATTCTGGAAAATTGCGGGACCCTTTATGAAATCAAATAAGGAAGGCGCTCAGACCACGATTTACTTAGCAACCTCAGATGAAGTTGAAGAAGTAAACGGAGCCTATTTTAAAAATAGTAAGGTGAAAACGCCATCCGATCATGCTTTAGATAAAGAAGCAGCGGAAAAGCTCTGGGAAATCAGTGAAGAACTATGTGATTTGGATTAAAGCTCCTGCTTAAAAATCCGCATAAATGATTCTCCGGCTCTCCTGAACATGCTGCGTTTTTTCCATCTGCCGGGCACTACTTCTTCGGCATCAGAAAGGTCTTCCTCATAATGCCCGGAAAGCTCTTTGTTGATTTCTTTATCAATCAGAACCAGATTGATTTCATCATCTTTTAGCATGGAGCGCTGATTGAAATTCCCGGAGCCTATACAACTTAGTTCATTATCTACCAAAATAACTTTAGCATGCAGCATGGTTTTAGAGTAATAGAATAACTTTACATCAGCATTCAATAAATCCTCGAAGCAATCTTCTGCAATAACTTTGGTTACCGGTTGATCGGTATGATTTCCTGGGATCATAATCCGAACATCGATCCCTGACTTAGCTGCTGCTGTTAACAAGTTTACCATGGTGTCATCGGGATTAAAATAGGCAGTACAAATCCAGATTCGGTTTTTTGCAAGTTTGATAAGTGATTGATACAGCAATACAATATCACTCCATCGTACCGAAGCGGAAGTGCGTACAGTTTGTATCAGCGTATCCCCGGTTTTTTGGTAGTTATCTTCTCCTACTACATCCAGACTGAGATTATCATTAGCCTCAATCCAATTCTCAACAAAAGCAGATTTTATACCCGAAACGGCCGGACCGGTAATTTTAAAATGGGTGTCTCTCCATTCTGATGGATTTCGGGCATCTCCTTCCCATTCCTCAGCAATACCAACTCCGCCCGTGAAAGCAATTTCATCATCGCAAACCAAAATTTTACGATGTGTTCTGTTATCTGTTTTCCAGATTTTCCACCTGATTAATGGTCGGAACCAGATAACATCAACTCCGGAATTGCTCATCATCTCAACGAGCTTTTGTTCCATGGGTAATGCGCCATATGCATCCAAAAGGACACGTACAGTAACTCCCTCTTTTGCTCTTTGGGATAAAGCCTCAGCAAATCTTGTTGCTACAGATCCTTTCCAATAAACAAACGTTAGGAAATCGATGGTTTTGGATGCTTGTTTGATAGCATCCAACATGGCAGGGAAAATCTGATCACCATTCTTTAAAACAGAAACGGAATTCCCTTCAGAGAAAGGAATTCCGATCGTTTGTTCTAAAACTTGTTGGTTATCCAATTATTGAGTTGCTAGGTTTTGGGATTCCTGCCCATAATAAGCGAAACCACGAAAAGAACAACAAATACATAAAAGAAAATTTTTGCGATTCCTACTGCTGCTCCGGCAATTCCACCGAAACCAAGTATTGCTGCGATTAACGCAACAACAAAAAGAGTAATACTCCATCGTAACATAGTATCACCTTTACTTAGCTCTTGTTATTACTATTCCTGCCAGTATCACTACAGCAGATACTAAAACGGGTAAATAATCTCCGGTACTGACTGCAATATCAGCTCCAAATGCTTCAAAAGATTCGGAATCCTGGAAATATTGGTATCCGAAATACAGAACCCCTAATAATCCACCTCCAGCTAAAATGCTTCCTACTGTCTTTTTCATAATGTGTGTAATTAGTTAGTGTTTATATAATGGAAGTGGAAGAGAGTCTGATTTGTTTCGATATCTAATTTAACTTTGAAAATTCACTTGTTGTATATCTATAAATTATATACAATTAGTGAGCCCTATACCAACCCAGCCTACCCCGTATGAGTATCATAAAATCTTTAAAATGGATTACCTTCATTCTGTTAATACCAGTAACAACATTAGCTCAGAGCAGTATTCCACCTGAATACCGGGGGACAGATGAAGCGATAGCCAGAGGAATATTAGAAGGAAACCTTTTCCAAACTAATTTTCGAAACCATGGTGAGCATTCCCGTTGGTCAGATTTTCCATTTGGAATTTACCCAAGGGACTTTGGAAGCCCTCATCTATTTGGATTTGGTTTTTTAATAGCTGCCAGGGTTCCCGGAGAAAGAGAAAAATGGGCGGGATACTATGGAGAAGACGCCACTGATACTATGTTAAAATCATTAATTATAAATTATCGTGATGCAGGCCTTAGGCTCAGTCCTTATACCGGAGATATATGGGGCTGGCTTCCATTACCAGGATTTAATAACCCTGATAGATTAAATGAACTCTTACAGGCAGAATCAGTTCCTGCTTCATCTAATGATAAAACTTCCTGGCCTGAATTTTGGCCGGATCGTATGGATGAAACAGACCCGGGTTGGCCGGATTCATGGAATGGATTCAGAGGGCGTGGTTTGGCAAATGGCGATCAGGAGACATTCTATGTAATGGATGATTTTTCAGACTTAGAGTATTCTTTTGGCATAGAAGTAGAAGGGCCACATAGCGACCAAGGTGTTTATATTCCTGTTCCATCTGATTCAACAATAGGAGGGTTAGGGACACAAGTCGAAGTGCGTACATTTCAATTTGAGGACATTGTTTCAGAGGATATTTTATTTACCCAGTACCGTACAACAAACGTAAGTGAGAAAGATTTAGAAGATGTATGGACAGGAACGATAACACATTTTGCTCCGGGTTTTGACCAGGTTGAATATAAGCACGACCAAAATCTGATCTATTTTTGGGATAGTGATGGCACTGGTGGCAATCCTTCTTTTGCAGGTCAACCTTCATCACTTCTTAGATATACAGGGCTACTGATACTAGAATATTCTTCTTTAGAGGATAATGGAATTGATGAAGATGAGGATGGAATCATCGATGAATCTAAATTCAATGGCCCAGGAGAATTAATCGAAGGAAAAGCTGCTATTGATACCTACCTGGAAGCTAATTACAACATGGAATTATTTAATCAGAAACATATTGATCTGGAAGAATTCCCGGCTTATAAGGTGCAACGATGGTGGACGGGTGATGAGGATTTAGATTGGGTAGGCTTTGATGATATAAATGGAAACGGGTCTAAAGATGAAGCCGAATCATTAATAGATGACGTAGGTAAAGATGGTCTTGGTCCAGATGCGAATAACTACCCCGGACCCGATGAGGGGGAAGGTGATGGAATTCCTACTCAAGGTGAACCGAATTTTGGAGAGCAGGATATGCTGGAAGCGGAACTAGGTAATCTGGTTAGTTTTATTGATGTCAAACCAAGACCTTATTATGAGTCAGGAGATAACTTAAGAGGTGATTGGCTTTTTGATCAGGTTGTATTTAATCAGTTTGACAATCCCCGTTTTCTATTTTTGTCATTTTCCACAGGTGATGAACCGTTTCTTTTAATGGGAGTTGGTCCTCACTCCTTAAAAAAGAATACGTCTTCTTATTTTACTACTGCTCTAATTTTTGGTGAAGATGAAGAAGACTTGTTGAAAAACGCCGAAGTGGCACGCACAATCTACGAAAGTGATTATGGACAAAGTCAGTTATTGACCTCAAATGAGCCGGAACCTAGTGGTTCAATTCCTGACCAGTTTTCACTTTCCCAAAATTATCCGAACCCGTTCAACCCGACTACAAATATTGAGTTCAGTCTTTCAAAGTCAGCTCCGGTAACGCTAACCGTATTTGATATCACCGGCAGAAAAGTACAATCTCTGTTTTTGAATAAGTCCTTTAATGCGGGTACTCATACTGTACAATTCGATGCAGATAATCTTTCAAGTGGTGTATACATTTACAGATTGGAAGTAGCCGGAGAGGTGTTTACCAAAAAGCTAACGTTGATTAAATAATCACAAAAAGAGAGCCAATATGATTAAGAAAAACGGATTCAATAAACTATGCTTTGCTTTTATTCTGATTATTACTTCGTCGGTTAGTGTGTTCGCGCAATCAGATATTCCTAAAGAATACCGGGGAACTGAAGAAGCGATTGCCAGAGGGGTTTTAAATGGTAATGCTATTCAAACGAACTTCCGGAATCATGGCGAGCATTCAAAGTGGGGTGATACCCCTTGGGGTATCTGGCCGGTAGACAAAGGAGGGCGACATATTGATGGTTTTGGATTTTTTATGGCTGCTCAGGTAGTCGGTGAAAAAGCAAAATGGTCTCAGTATTATGGAGAAGGGGCCAGAGATACTACTCTTAATCCGGTGATTATTAATTATAAACAAGCAGGATTTAGACAAAGCCCCAGAACTGGAGATGCTTATGGTTGGTTACCTCTCAATGGATTTAATAATGAAAACCGAACAAATGATTTAGGGCAAAAAGAATTGGTTCCTGCCATTTCTGATGACAAAAGGAGTTGGCCGGAGTTTTGGCCTGATCGACTTGAGGAAACTGATGAAGGTTGGAAAGATTCGTGGAATGGGTTTAGGGGAAGAGGTTTAGTAAATGGTGACTTGGAGACTTTCTATATGATGGATGATTTTTCTGATTTGGAATATGCGATTGGTCTGGAAACAGATGGTCCCCATAGCGAATGGGGAGTGTATATTCCAAGCCCTTCTGATTCTACCATTGGCGGATTAGGGACCCAGGTTGAAGTTAGACATTTTCAATTTAATGATGTGTTTTCCAGTGATATGCTGTTTACCCAATATCGTATTACCAATGTAAGCGAGAAGGATTTGGAAGAAGTATGGACTGGTATGGCTCTTGAGTCTGGTTTAGGCTTTGAAGAAATTGATGATAACGCTGAATTTCTTCCGGAGGAGAATCTGGTTATTTTTTGGGATAGCGATGGAGTTGGGGAACCTACATTTGCAGGAGGAGGACCTTATGAACTTGGCTATGTTGGTCTTTTAATTCTTGAATATTCGACCATAGAAACAAATGCGCTGGATGATGACAATGATGGTATTATTGATGAATCAAAATTCAATGGTCCCGGTGAATTAATTGAAGGAAAAGCTGCTATTGATACCTACCTGGAAGCAAACTACAATATGGAGAGGTTCCGGCAGGTCTATGTTGATCTCGAAAATTTCCCCGCTTACCAGGCAGAGTACTGGTGGACGGGCGATGAGGACATGGATTGGGTGGCATTTGAGGATTTAGATGGAGATGGAATACAGAATGAAGATGAGCAGCTTATAGACGATGTAGGTCGTGATGGATTAGCACCTCACCATGAAAACTATCCGGGACCAGATGAAGGCGAAGGGGACGGTATTCCAACTCATGGAGAACCCAATTTCGGAGAATTGGATATGCTCGAGGCTGAAAATATACCGCAGTTTAGCTTTGTTGATTTAGGAATAAGAAGTACGTACGCATCCGGGAGCAATCTAAGAGATGATACCTGGTTGTTTGGACAAATTAAAGACCATCAGTTTGAGTCTGAACCAGAACCAATATCTATTAATAACGAAGAACCGTTTATGCTTGGTGGTATTGGACCTTATTCCTTAAAACAAAATACCTCTGCCTATTTTACCATCGCTCTGATTTTTGGAGAAGATCGGGAAGAATTGCTAAAAAACGTTCGATATGCACGACTGATTCACGAAATTGATTACGGTCAAAGTCCGTTTTATACAATTCCTATTTCAAATGAAGAAGTTATTGAAACGCCAGAGAAGTTTTCACTTTCCCAAAATTATCCCAACCCGTTCAACCCGACTACCAATATTGAGTTCAGTCTATCAAAGTCAGCTCCGGTAACGCTAACTGTATTTGATATCACCGGAAGACAGGTTCAGTCGTTGATTACAAATAAGTCTTATCCTGCCGGCACGCATTCGGTTCAGTTTGATGCCGGTAATCTATCTTCAGGAGTATACATGTACAGGCTGGAAGTAGCCGGAGAGGTGTTCACTAAAAAGCTAACGTTGATTAAGTAGATGCCTCATAAACTGTAAAAAATTGTTGGTAGCTGTATCTATATATTCAGCATTGCGTTGAGGGTTGGAAACTCGAGCTATGAAAAAGATACTTCTTACCCTTTCTCTAATTACTCTCACCACAACTATTCCAGCCCAGGAATTTGAAGTCAAATCTGTGGTTACCGAACTCGCTGATCTGATGAATCAAAACTATGTGTATCCGGAACACGGTAAATCTATGCATGATATGTTGTTGACTAAGCTGAATAATGGCGAATACGACCAATATAAATCTCAAAAAGAACTGGCTAGTGTACTGGATGCAGATCTTAAATCGATCATCTTTGACAAACACATCCGCGTTAGTTTTGATCCTGAACGAGCAAAGCAAATCCAAAACAGAGATCCTAATGGTGGAAGAGAGCCCCTTGTAAATAGTGGTTTCGAAAAAGTAGAAATCCTCGAAAATAATATCGGATACCTGGATTTAAGAGGTTTTGTAGACATTCGTTTTGCAGAGGATGATGCAATATCTGCAATGGATAAACTGATACAGGCCGATGCTATTATTTTTGATCTCCGACAAAATGGTGGTGGGTCACCATCCATGATTCGATTTATCTCGAGTTATATTTTTGGGGATGATCCCGTTCATCTCAATACATTCTATTGGAGACCAAGTGATAGCTATTCCGAAACCTGGACCAACCCGGAATTCGCTCCTGTAAGAAAGCCTAATATCCCGGTATTCGTACTTACCAGCGACTATACCTTTTCAGCTGCTGAGGAATTCACCTACAATTTAAAGCATATGAAGCGAGCAACCATTGTGGGAGAAGTGACAGGCGGAGGAGCTCACCCCGGAGGTCCTACCGTATTTGAAGGTGGGTTTATTGTCAATATTCCAAGGGGTAGAGCAATCAATCCAATTACAAATACCAACTGGGAAGGTGTTGGTGTAGTACCTCATATTTTGACTTCCAGTGAAGAAGCCTTAGAAAAAGCAATCGAACTTGCAGAGGAAGCTCTAATGACTAACTAAGCTAATCTTCAAAATGCCGGGTAAGTACTTCGCTCATGTAGTCAAAGAAAGGGCGGACTGCCAGAAATGCTTTTGTCACTTCAAATACAAAATCTTCAGAAAAGACATCCTCTGAAGTAAACGCTTTTGAAAAGGTAAATCCTTTATATCGAATCAGATCGATGTTAGGATCATCTTTGGAATATCCCCTTGGTGATGTTTTAACGGTTTCACCCTGAAGTTCTCCCCAAATACTTTTGAAATTTTTATTATTAATAATTTCTCTAAAGTTGCTGGAGTCATGAGAAAGTTCGTCGCGGATAAGTTTAATGTCTTCAGAATTGGGTTGCCAGAACCCTGCCCCGATAAATGTATTTCCCGGTTCAAAATGAATGTAATATCCGCCTCGTAACCAGCGTGTGGCTCTGGTTAAGCTTGCTCCGAAATTCACTTTATAAGGTGGTTTCCCCTTGGAAAACCGAACATCGTTATAAATGCGAAACATGGATTTCTTACCCGACTCATTCTCGATTTGATCCACTTTCTTCATCTCAGTTATCAGGCTGTCCATGAAATCAGCTATGTTCTGATGTGCCATTACATACCTTGGTTTGTTCTCTGTAAACCAGTCGCGATTATTATTGGCTTTAAGCTCTTCCAGAAAAGCATAAGTGGATTGTTGTAACTTCCTCATTTTGTTTTCTTCCCTAATTCAAAAGTTTTATCGTTTTCCTGATCCGAAGATTACGGGTTTCTTCTTTTTTAGCATTATTAGTCCATCTTTTGAGCTTATCTTCATTCCGTGTGAATAAAATCATAGAATCATAATCCTGATCTGAAGCTGCATTTAGCTCAATACGAGCTCCTTCAAACAGTGGATGAACCGATGGGTTTGAGTTCATCAACATAACAGAAAACTCTTCTTTAATTTGAAGTTTTTTGCGTAGAGAATTCTTCATTGCAAAAATATAAAATCATTTTAGTACTCTAGAAGGTGAATAATCCAAAGCTTGCATTCAACATCTTCTTTCAATTTAAAATCTTTCTTCATTTATTGATCGGGTATTTGCGGAATAGCATATTTAAAACCAGTTAAAACACGGATCACTAATTACATTGGAGAAATGAAGAATAGAAAATTAAGAATGGGAATGGTAGGCGGAGGTGTAGGTGCATTTATTGGTGCGATTCACCGATTGGCTGCAAATCTGGATGGGCAAATTGAGTTGGTATGTGGAGCGTTCAGTAGCAGTCCCGAAAAATCTAAGCAAACCGGAGAAGAATTATATCTCGATCCATCAAGAGTATATGGCAGCTTCAAAGAAATGATCGAAACGGAAGCCGGATTACCCGAAGATGTCAGAATGGATTTTGTATCGATTGTTACTCCAAACCATTTGCATGCAGAGCCGGCAATTATGGCACTCGATCATGGATTTCCCGTAATTATTGATAAACCGCTTTGCTTTAATATGCAAGAAGCTTTTGCCATCAAAAAGAAAGTGGAGGAAACCGGATTACCGTTTGCATTAACTCATACCTACACCGGATACCCAATGGTGAAAGAAGCCCGGCAACAAATTAAGTCCGGAAAGTTTGGGAAGGTTAGGAAGATTATGGTCGAGTACCCCCAGGGTTGGCTTGCTGATAAACTGGAAGATAGTGATCAAAAACAGGCGGCATGGAGAACAGATCCTAAACGCTCAGGAAAAAGTGGAGCCTATGGAGATATAGGAACACATGCAGCAAATATGGCTGAGTATGTATCAGGATTAAATATCACCAAAGTTCTTTCCCAACTAACCAAAGTTGTACCGGGAAGATTACTTGATGATGATGCTTCTGCACTGCTCGAATTTGAAGGCGGGGTACCGGGTGTACTTTCCGTTTCACAGATATCTGCAGGTGAAGAAAATGCGATCAAGGTAAGAGTGTATGGAGAAAAGGGTGGAGTGATATGGACTCAGCGTGATCCGAATAGCTTGATTGTAACCTGGGGAGATAAACCTCATGAAACGTATCGAACAGGTACCGGTTATGTATCGGAAGCAGCTCAGTCGAATTCAAGAACTCCTGCCGGACATCCGGAAGGATATCTCGAGGCGTTTGCAAATATCTACCGGAATTTTGTGATGCATCTCAGAGCTAATTCAGCTGGAGAAGAGCATGACATGGAAATTTATGATTATCCCGAAATAGAGGATGGGGTACATGGAATGAGCATGGTAGACGCAATAGTAGAATCCACCGAGAAAGGAAATGTTTGGGTTGAAGTAAAATTTTAAATGTTAAATTCTAAATGCTAAATGTTGGTGTGTTTTCATTTAACACTTAACATTTAGCATTAATAATTGGAGAAATATGAAGACGATTAAAGGACCTGCAATATTTTTGGCACAGTTTATGGATGATACTGAGCCGTTTAATAATCTTAAAAGTATTTGCGAATGGGCAGCAGGACTGGGATACAAAGCCGTTCAAATCCCGAGTTGGGATGCTCGTGTTATCGATCTGGAAAAAGCGGGAACCAGCAAAGACTATTGTGACGAAATTAAAGGTATTGCTAACGAAGCCGGTGTAGAAATTTCTGAGCTTTCCACTCACCTGCAGGGACAGTTAGTGGCTGTTCATCCAGCTTTTGATACCATGTTTGATGGGTTCGCTCCCGAACATCTTCATGGAAAACCAAAAGAAAGAACGGAGTGGGCTAAACAGCAGGTAAAGTGGGCAGCAACAGCTAGTAAGCATTTTGGTATTGATGTAATGGCAAGTTTTTCCGGCGCGTTAGCCTGGCCCTTTGTGTATCCATGGCCTCAACGTCCAGCTGGTCTGGTTGAAAATGCTTTTGAAGAATTAGCCAAACGCTGGATGCCGGTACTCGATCATTGTAAAAATGAAGGAGTGGATGTGTGCTATGAAATACATCCGGGAGAAGACTTACACGATGGCGTTACTTTCGAGCGCTTTCTGGAAGCAACCGGCAATCACGATGCAGTAAAGATGCTGTATGATCCAAGTCATTATGTACTTCAACAGTTGGATTATCTACAACATATTGACTTCTATCACGAGTATATCCGCATGTTCCATGTAAAGGATGCAGAATTCAATCCAACCGGGAAATCCGGAGTCTATGGTGGATATCAAGGCTGGGCAGATCGTCCCGGACGTTTTCGTTCATTGGGAGATGGACAGGTAGATTTCGCCGGTATTTTTTCCAAACTAAGTCAGTATGGTTTCGATGGATGGGCAGTAATGGAATGGGAATGTTGCATTAAATCACCGCAACAAGGAGCTGAAGAAGGTGCGCCGTTTATTGATGCTCACATCATTAACGTAACCGAAAAAGCCTTTGATGATTTTGCAGGTGGAGATGTGGATGAAGCAACCAATAAGAAGATTTTGGGGATTGACTAGTTCAATCTTCAATGACCAATTAAGAATGGTCAATTAAAAACTTGTCATCCCGAACTCGATTCTGGATCTGTAAAGGAACAAGATTCAAATATGAAATCACCACGTTTTGCTCATTAATATGTTAGTGGCGAAAAACATGATTTTTTCTAAAATTTGTTGACCTTTTTTAGTAAAATTGTGCGCATCAAGAGATAGAAGAGAACTAACTATTCATATAATCATAAAAACCATGAGATATCTTAAACTAAAGAACTACGCATTTTTATCACTCACGGCATTATTCGTTTTAACAGCTTGCAGTGATTCTGGTACTGGTGTTGAAGGCGAACTTGCTCCTGAAATACCGAATCTGGAAGAAGGCCTTCCTGAATTTGAATACTTCAAATCAAAAGTTAAGAACAAGGCCGAAACTCTGAATGGGGAAAATTTTATCATTGCAGCTACACTTACTAGTTCAATAGAAGCTATTATGACGGGTTTCAGCTCATTACCATCAGGTTTTACAGCTTCTGCCGAGGGAGTGGATGCAACTCTTGAGAATGGAGTCTGGACATGGAATTATACCAGTTCCGGAGCAGGCGCCTCTGTAACCATTCGTCTTACTGCCGAAGTAAAAGCAGAACAAACCGATTGGGCCATGTATCTGTCAGCAACTAGCAGTGAGTTGTCTTTTGATGACTATAAATTTATCGACGGATTTGTTAAGAATACTTCGAATGGCGGGCAATGGAATTTTTATGATTTTGAAGCTCAGTCAGGTTCTGCGGTTATGAGTTATACCTGGGATATTGAAAGCGATACAGACGCTACTTTCTCGATTACATTCGGCGAGAGTTCTTTTTCCGGTCTCGATTATGTGAAAGATCTCCCTGATAATACACTTACAATTACCAGTGATAATTCAGAGAGTAGTGTAATCTATTGGAACTCAGATACAGGAACGGGTTATTATCAGAATGCTGAGCAAGTACAGCTTTGCTGGGATGAAAGTGGAAATAATGTAGCTTGCTCTTAGAAATCTTACCATTCGGGGAAATGAGAAACTGTGTTTTATTCTCATTACTAAGTGTATGATCTGTCCCTCACTAAAGAGGGACAGTTTTTTTAACACTGATTTCTAAAAAAATTACAGCTATTCCACCTCCTTCAATGGCCTCCTATTATCTCCCGAAACCGTATCAATAAGCTTATTATAAGGATCGATTCCTGCAGAAGTTGGTTCTTCATCGACCATTATTGTTAAGGTAGTTTCAATGGCATCGAATTTATGTTTTTGGAGATATAGCACCGTTTCGTTTCCTTCATCATCCACACCAAACACACCTACATCAATCCAGTCTTGCAACGGGAGCGATTGAATGGGTCGGGATAAACCCTCTACCTCCAGAGCTAGGCTGTCTCCATTCGCATCTTTATAAATACGTCGCCCTTGTGGGCTGTTGGCATATTTCGAGGTCTGGACCGTAAGGCTGACTTCATACTTCCCATCCTCCGTTTCCGTAAAGGTTGATTCTTTTACCTGATTATCATACAACGTGATGGTTTCGAACATATCATGAAGCAGGTACTTCAGAGAGTCGGGGGTAGCTTCATCCAGATAGCTGAGAAATTCTGTGGAAGTTGTGTAAGGCGCATTCTGAAAAGCAACTGCATCAATATATCTGCTCAACGCGGCATTCATGTTTTCCTCACCGATGTAATCACTCAATGCATACAATACCAAAGATCCCTTGTTGTAATGGATATAAGGTTGATTTTCGTTGTACAGTAACGGTTTTTCTTTAATCCCTTCGGAAGCACGTCCCAACAGATAGCTGTCCAGTGCATCTTTCAGGAAGGTGCGCATTTGTTCTTCTCCGTTTTCCTTTTCCAGAACCTTTAAAGCACTGTACTCAGACATGCTCTCGGACATAACCGTAGCACCCTGTACATTGGCTCCAATCACCTGATGCGCCCACCATTGATGAGCCACTTCATGCGCGGTTATATTGAAAGGGTAATCAACTCCGGAGTCGTCTTCGTCATCAACCTGAGCGATAAATCCAATAGCCTCAGAGTAAGGGATTGTATTTGCAAAAGACTGAGCAAAGCCACCACTTGTTCGTGGGAATTCCAGAATTCGAACCTGCTTATGCTGGTATGGACTGAATTCTTTGGTATAATAATCCAGCCCACGCTTAACCCCTTTGATCATTCGGTCGATATTGTAATCGTGGTCCTCGTGATAGTACACTTCAATAGGAAGCCCATTCCACTCATCTCTGGCTACTTCGAACCGGGCGGAGATGAAGGAATAGAAGTTCAGCATCTTGGAATCCATTTTGTAATGGAAATACCTGCGACCATCTTCTTCCCATTCCTTCTGAAGATATCCCGGTGCTACCGCAATCTGATCGGGAGCAGTGCTGATAGTGGTTTCAAAATCAATCCAATCGGCATCATAGGAAATATAATTATTCTGTAGCGAAGCACTGTCGGTCTGGGCAGGCATACGATCTTTGGGAGGAAGACCGAATTTTTCGCGGGATGATTCTCCAACTAGCTCACTTTGCGAGTTATATCCTATTCGTGGAAATAAACCATTATTAATAAATGTCCCGTTTTCCAGAATTGGGGAATTATTACGAAGCACACTATTTGGTTCATTCCATACTTCAAAGTTAAAGACGACGGAATCACCCGGTTGCATAGGTTCGACCAGTTGATAAATATCGTAGTTCATTGAGTCGTCTTCTAATACCAGTTCGTAATCAGCCTCGAACTCAAACATCGTTTCCAATCCTCCATGATCAATGTGAATTGAGTCGATTACAAAGGGAGTTTTATTTTTCAGTATATAGGTTCCTTTTGCTTTTAAATCTCGCGTCTCAGGGTAAATATCCAGATCAATAGTAGCACTTGTTATTCTGGGTTGTGGTACGTGCTCATACTTCCCATAATTAATTTCCCACTGGGCCTGACGAGCTTCCCATTCTTTTGAAGAGAGATATTCATTCTCAATATTATCTAAATAGTAAATGTAACCTCCAATGAACAAAAAAGAGCCTAATGAAAACATGAAGATTGATGAAAGTAATGGAGAAAATGCCTGTTTAGCGTTTTGCCATCGTTGTTTAAATCGATCAGTAATTTCCCTTCTAAAAAACAAAATCGAGATCACATACATGGAAATTCCCAGCATCAGCCAGTAGATTTTGTATACAAAGTATGGAGCTAAAGAACTTCCATATCCATTCATATCTGAGTAAGGAGTTCCTGGAGCCTGGTTGTATTTATAGATGTCCTGCTCGATCCCGATTCCATCAAGGAAGGTGATTCCAATTGAAATCAATAGAAGCAGGAAAAAACCGATGTAATAATTTTTGAACCAGGTATGAACAAAAATCCCAAGTAAGGCCCAAATCACTACATGAATGAGCTGAATCCCATAGAGATCAAAAAGGTAAAGCCCCAGCTCAAAGTTAAAATATCCGTTATAGATCTGAACCCCGATTCCAACAATGATAATAGTACTGAGAAGCATTGCCTGCATTTTCACAACAGAAAAAAGAGTGGAAAGCAACAACGCCCAGTTTGGTACGGGAGTTACATGTAGTAATTGATCCACATTGTACGTTCTGCTTCGATTCAGAAGAATCCCGGTATAAAGGAACGTAAGGAGATTGATGAAAAATCCGAAAAAGGTCCCGGGAAGTGCCAGCATTTGCCAGGTTACAGGGAGTGTATTAGTTCCAAAAATTTCGCCGCTGACCGTTATGGTAAGTAATGAAATCAAAACTCCGATAATCGAAATGATAATGAATGGCCAACCTTTAATAATATAAAGTAAGTCGGTGTTTGAAATACTCCACGATGTTTTCAGGTGCTGAAGGAAAGAGTGATCGAATTTCACCTTTGGAAGCTGAACAGCCATGATGCTTCCAAAATTTTTCTTTAGAACGGCTTCTCCTTTTTTTCGGAAAAAACTAAAGGAAAATGCCTGCTGACTAAAACTGAAGGTGCGATACACGAATCCGAAAACAAATAATCCGATGCCCGTCCAGAGTAGGCGATTATAGATAACGATTGGTCCAAGAGGTAGTGGATTTTCATTTTGCTCATAAACCGACCAGTACTCTGTGTAATATTGATTCGCGTAGGACCCAAAAGGGTCCAGCATAGCAGATAAAACTTTATTGTCGAGATCTGCGGTTAGAGACTCAGCGATAATCTGAAGCAGAAAAAGAATCAAAACGCTGATAAAACCAACGCTCACACTTCTGGAAAAAGTAACCACACCAAATACGATGGCTCCGTAAAAAAACAGGTTTGGGATGATGTAGATGATGAACGATTGTATGTAATTCATCAATTTAAAAGGGCCGAGTAAATCGGGATTAGTACCGGGCATGATACTTCCCAGCATGATCCCAAATGCTGCGAAAACTACAATCAAAAGGGCGATTACCAATCCGCTGGAAAACTTAGCGAGCATATATTCCCATTTCCTGAAGGGGTAGGAAAAAGTGATGGAATACATTTCATACTTAAAATCCTTATAAATTGTCCCCCCAATAATAGAAGGAAGCAGAAAGTAGATGAATAATGTCATTTCATTCAGCAACGCATTGATAGCAGATGCCGAGTTTACAATGGTAACCGAATTAATAGCTACGGTAATACTCTCAAAAAGACCTGCTGCTGCAGCCATGCTGAAAGTGGCAAGCATAAAAATGATTCCACCATACACATAAAAAAGTGGCCTTTTGAACCAGGCTCTTATTTCATAAACAAAAATATTCAGAAACATCTTATACCTCAGCCGTTAAGACGTTTTCACCCTCGTGCAGTGTCACAAAGTATACATCTTCCAATTCCGGGATTTTAGGATTGAAGCTTTCATCAGGGCGCTCGAGGCTGTGAACCCGGATATTCAGGCTGTTATCTTCATTAAAGTTGGAAGAAATTACATTGAAGTTCGCTTCATGGCTTTCAAGTTCTTCCCGTGGGATATCTTTCGTCCAGATTTGTCCGGATAAACTTTGAGTGGCTTCTCTTGGGGTTTGATGAGTGAGGATTTTTCCGCCATTTAAAATAGCCATATCGGTACATAATTCTTTCACATCATCCACAATGTGAGTGGAGAAAATCACAATGTTATTGGTGCCGATCTCCCTAAGCACATTCAGAAAGCGTTGGCGTTCTGCCGGATCAAGTCCTGCAGTAGGTTCATCTACGATAATAAGTTTTGGATCGTTAAGCAGGAGCTGTGCTATACCAAAACGTTGTTTCATACCACCGGAATATCCTGCCACATGTTTTCTGCGGACTTCATATAAGTTCGTGACTTCCAGTGCAGCGGTCACAATCTTTTTTCGGTCTGTTTTATCAGAAATTCCTTTCAATTTTGCGAAGTAATTCAGTAAATCTTCGGCACTCATTTTTGGGTAAACCCCAAACGACTGAGGTAAATAACCCAACACTTTTCTAAGTGAAATCTGATCACTTAGAATATCCATATCATCCAGAAAAGCTGTTCCACTATCGGGAGCTTGCAGGGTGGCAATCGTTCTCATCAATGTTGATTTACCTGCACCATTAGGGCCAAGCAAGCCAAACATACCGGCTTCAATTTCGATGGAGACATTATCAAGGGCTTTTACCCCGTTTTTATAGGTCTTGGAAATATTGGATAATGAAAGCTTCATAAGTAGTTAGTTTTTTATCTGGATAACACTGCATTCAACGATAATGTATTAGTAACAAAATCGCACGGATTATTACAGGGAAAAAGTCAGAATTATGAAATAAGCAGTATTTGTCATTTCTCACATTCGTTCGAAATGAAAGGTCAGAGAAATAGAAATCTCCATCAAAACCCAAACACACTACGTAATCCAACTACAAAAGCATCTTCAATATCGGGTGCCTGATTAGGGTGTTGGATATATTGGGTATCAAGCTGAAAACTTATATGCTCAGAGATAGTTAATAAATAGGTGAGTTCAATATTCAGTTCATTTTGGGAATAATCATTTCCTCTACGCTCTTCCACTAAAATAAAATCATCACTATTGATGGGTAACGCCACAGCAAGACCGAGAATATCTTCCGGTCTGTTTTTAAATAAGTCTGAATAGTTTAGTCCTGCTGCCAAATAATAATTGAAGCGATTTATATCGCGGTTAGTAGCCCCGGCTCTCCCAAAAAAAGAGAGTCCGTTTGTCAGAGTTATTTCTCCGATTGCATACAAACCATGATCTGACTCTGGCTCATCAAGCCAACCGGTTCGTTCTTTCGTGTACTTCCAGCCACCCAAAACCAGGCGAAAAGGAGTGTCCTCATTCACGCCTCTGTCTAAAAGTGCGTCTTGCTTGTTATTTGATGGTGATATTGAGATTTCTGAAACCAGTAAAGCTCCTTCGCTTTCTCTTAAATAAACCGAAGTGCCGGTAGTATTCATGGGATCAGAAGGTACAGCATCAAGTACTGCGAACTTTAACATAACTCCGCTGAATGGATTTATTTTGAGTCTGGCTGCCAGGGAGGTTAAAGGGAAGATCGAAGGGCCAGTAATTCCCGAAGACGAAAAATCCGGTCCGATTCCATGCGAACTGTTAATGAACAATCCACCCGCATTAACGACATCAAACTCTGAATTCAAATCATAAAGTCCGAACAGTAGAGAGCTTTTTATTGAAGGCATTGGCTTATTGATCCACGCTTCATAAAGTCTCCATGAGTTCTCTGAATCGATATTAGAAACTGTTTGCACATCACCCACAATCTCAGAAATACTTTTGCCTTGATTTCCCAATCCATAGAAAAAGAAGCTTGCACCTTTAATATCAAAACCAGCTTCAATATCTATGTTATCCATGTATCGGGCACCAGTTTCGAGTCCGCCGGTGAGGTTTGCATACAAATCCCCTGAGTAGGTAAAGCCTGTTTGCACATTCTTAAAAAAAGACTCCTCAACCTGGGCATAAGCTGTGGAGGTAATCAATAAGGCAAGAAGTGGGATTGCTTTTTTGAACATAGAATCAGTCAAATTTCCCACATACTAATGCTTTTTCTACCCCGGGTGCCAGCTTATCGATTCCCTGAATTAGTTGGTCTTCGCCAAGAAGAATTTCTGCAATTTGCCCACTGTATTTGATCGCTGTTTCTCTCATAAAACCCATCATTGGCCATCCCCAAAGCGCAGAAAATAAAATTCCGTCTTCTTCAAAATATGGATCTGTGAGGTAGGTGCATTCTATGACATTTTCCACCGCGCTTCTATTGGTGGCGCTTCCTCCAACCAAATCAATGACTACCGTTCCTTCTTCAAGCAAGCTTTTAGTATGTTCTCGGGTAACCAGATAATTCACTCCCCGAAGATGTGGAGGTTGTTCGGCTCCATTTACAATCAGATCAGCTGTTTTCAGATACTCTTCAATTATGCCTTTTTTAGTTTGAACCTTTCCAAGCACATGAATCGATTTTACCCCGGCATCATAACATTCATGGATAGCGCCCATTCCAACATTTCCGTAACCAAGAACTGTTGCAGTTACATCAGATGCAGGTTTCTTTTTTGGGCTGATTTCGTTCAGTAGTTTCAATCCATATCGTGCCCCGGCCCGGCCGGTTTCGTGGAGTGCTTCAATTTTACGTTTTCCAAATTTCGGAGCTGGATTTACGTGGCGATAATATTTCAATGCTTCCCGACCATGGTCTTCCACAAATGGATGAACATCATATAACCGGGCTCCTTTTTCTTCAAGCTCATTAACAAGATTCCTATCATCCTGGAAGAAACTGGAATCATATACAATTACTGAATTGTGTGTCAACTCCCCAAGTTCTTCAACAGACACTTTTAATGGATGAAGGGTTAAGCTTGCCGGGGCATGGTTCATAAGTCGGCGAATAACTCCACTCATGCGCTCGTTGTAGCCAATCACATGAAACTCATCCATATCAACTCCGGCCCTGCGAAGATCGATTTCAACACAGTTGTCAGCAGCCATCAAACCAAGAACTAATTCTTTAGGGAGTTTTTCGGGTGAATGAACCACATACTCCATTGCCACTACATTAATCCTATGCTTCTCAAGTAATTTTGCCCGTTCCGGGAAAGAACTGAAATGAGCCATGCAAAAAAGTGTGCATCCCGACCTCATCAAAGGAATACTCTCCATAGCAGGACCTTTGAACTTAATTACCAGGTCTTTATTCTGATATAATTCTTTGTTGGATTGAAGGGAGGCTCCGGCTTTCACATATTCGTCATCTGAAAAACCAACACCTTCTCCGGCTCCGTATTCAACAAATACTTCGCAGCCGTATTCGACGAGTTTTTTAACTTCTTTAGGTATGAGAGCTACCCGGTTTTCCAGTGCACCTGGGTTTTCCGGGGATTCAATTTCTTTGGCTAGTCCAATAGTTTTATACATGTACCCTGATGCTTAGTTCTTTAAAATTTCAATTGAGGTACTTACTTCAGAACTTACGGTAAATCCATGTTTCAGAAGTTGTTCTTTTGTGTTTTCCATAACCTGTGTTTTGACATCCCCTAAGCTTGAAAATTCCGAGAATGTATTTATCCAAAAAAAGATTTCCAGTTCAATATAGTTAGCTGTGAAATTAGCAATTTGAACATTAGGAGCGGGCTCGCTCAATACACCATCTATTTTCCTTATGGTTTCGAGGATAAGCTTTCGGGCATCGATTGAATCATTTCTAAAATCGATACCAATGGTAAACTTCCCTCTTCGAAGTCCATCTTTTGTGTAGTTATAGAGAGGGTTTTTGAAAATGATTGCACTGGGTATAAAAATATCAATTCCATCGCCGGCACGCACATGTATATCTCTTATGTTGATAGATTTAACAATGCCTGTAATTCCATTACTTTCAATTAAATCACCTACATCAAAGGCCCGGCTAAAAGACATGAAAAGCCCGGCTAATAAGTTCTCTCCGATTTCACGAAAAGCAAAACCTAGGACAACAGTAAGTATACCACCTGCAGCTAATAATCCGGAAGCCGCCTTAGTTAAACCCATGATATGCAGAGATATTATTATCCCAATGAGATAGAAAAACCACCTTGTGAATCTTCTGATGAGGGTAATTCTTTTAGGAGAAGTGCTTGTACGTTCAAGAATTTTTTTAGCTCCTCTGCCAGCAGTAAGTCCCAAGAAAACGAAGAAAACCAAAATAATAAGTCCCAGTAAAATTTCCGGAGCAGACTCTTTTATGGTGATAAAGAATTCTTCAAAACTTTGTGTGACTTCTTCCATGTGATAAGGATTGTTGTTAATTATGATTTTAGGTTAAAATAAGTCTAATGTCCAAAATTTGGTATTGGTCCGAATAAAGTAGAACTTAAGACGCAAGTTAAAGGTCAGGAATCGGTAACTATAGTACAGTATTTGTTTTCCCTTCTCTAGTTTGTTTAACTAAATTTTTAACCCTACAGCCGAATTGATTACAAAGCGCAGCTTATTTTGTGCTTTAAAACTGTACCTGCAGGGCCCAATACACATATTTTTATATAATGGAATACGGTAAAGTAAAATGGTTTGATACTGAAAAAGGATTTGGATTTATCAAGCCTGACAATGGTGGCAAAGATGTATTTGTTCACCGAAATAACATCGAAAACTTAGGCTTTGAAGAAAGTCTTCAGGACGGTGAGGAAGTAGAATTCACTATTTCTGAAACTCCAAAAGGCTTAAGTGCTGTTGATGTTTACAGACTTCAATAAGCAATTCGCTTAGAAATTAAAGCCACGCTTAACAGTGTGGCTTTTTTTATTTATGATTGTGCCTCAAAATTTGGATTTTGGATTATGCCCAAAAGATTTCCAAATGGATCAATAACCGTGGCTACATACACTTCTCCTCCAACATGCATGATTTCTTCATCAGCCTGAGCTCCCAGATCTATTAGCTTATCCCAGGCTTTTTTTATGTCCCCAACACCCCAATACACAATACTACCCTGACTCCTAGGTTTTCTATCTGGTTGAAGCCCTAATTCATAACCCCCGATATCAAACCCTACATAATAAGACTCGTCAAAATAGGGGTCCTCACCGGTAACCTGAGTATACCATTGTTTTGCTTTCTCAATATCAGGAGCAGGATATATAACAGTTCTTAAACCTTTTAGCATATGTGTTGATAAATTTCTGATTATTGGAATGTAGATATTATAGGCATAAAAAAAGCCTCAAAGGTTTCAACCAATTGAGGCTTGGGGTACAGAATAAAAATGTTTTATAAATAATTAATGGTCGTAGTCAAATTCCCATGATATTGACCCGATGCATTATGTTTAATTTCTGAATCAAAAGTTGATGATAAAATAATCTTGTGCTTCCCGTTATCATTGCGATGATCGCTTTCAGAAATTAGTACAAGTGTTTCTCCAAACTCATTTTCCAAAGTTACTGTCCCCGTTACTTCGACTTCAGTATCTAGGTGTTCGGGAGTTATAAACTCGAAAGCATTTTGAGTTTGATTCTCAGTTTTAAGATCAACATTCATTGCTTTTACAGGATTAAGAGTAACACCACTTACAATTGTTGCAGAAATTTTCATTGTAGCCGTAGCTGTTTTTTGAGCAGCAGCATTTGAGCTAAGTAGAAGGACGAGAGTTAATATGTATAGAAGGTTTTTCATGCTGCTTTTGTAACCTCCATTACTATATTAAATAATTATAACATTAGAAAATTTTAATATTAATTTTCTATAATAAATTATGTTGAAAAAGCTCTTGTTGCTGTTTTTAAATGAGATGAGTTTAAAACGGAATGTTTAATTTCTTTTATTAAAAAATTAGAGGGATTCTCAGTAATGTTTATTTAAAAGCTCAGCTTTTTAGTACAAGGGAAAGGAGAGATGGATATCTTTATTGATACCATAAAGTTGATACTGATCAGATAAAGCAGAAAAGGCACTGATTAAAAAATCAGCGCCTTTTTAAGTCGAGGCGACAGGATTTGAACCTGCGACCCCTCGGCCCCCAGCCGAGTGCGCTACCGGACTACGCCACGCCTCGAGAGTATATTAAATGGCGATTCGTAGTCTCTTTCCAAAAACTGTATAGCAATAGTATAGTAGTTGATTGCCGAGTTAGTATTTCAATATCTAAATAGTGCTGAGATTTCAGCACAAAGTCCAGTGGTAAAGTGATCAAGATTGCTTAAACTTTTTTTTAGTAGCTTTTAGGAATGGCTATTTCCGACTACTACAATCAAATCACATTTGGAGGCTTTACTAACAGGGCTGATTATTATAGAAGAATGCCCTTAAATAGAATAGCTCATCTTAAAAAGGCAATCTACAAGCTTTACTTTTTAAACGAAAACTCTGAGTTCTTAAACAGAGAGAAGTTTTTATTTCAAATTGGCAATCTGATCTTTTTCTATCAGGAGTTGCGTTCTGAAATCCGACAAGCGTTTGATAAGCAGCATTCGGATATAGTAACTGATGAAATGTTCTCCGCTAATTATTTAACTGCCCAGCGAGTAATAGACGAAGGGTTTAAAATACTTGAAGGGATGCCTTACCCAAAGCCTTTGCCACCAATTAAAGATGCTAATGGAAATTTTGACATAGAGTCCGAAGAGGTTGAAATTACTTTAAACCCAAAGAAAAAAGCTTTCCCAGCCTCTGCCGACTTATTTAGCAAAATAGCAGATGAAGAGCATTTTTTTAAGGACGAAAAAACCTTTCTAAAGATCTCAAAGATGGACTTCGCTGCAATAGAAATGGAGGAGTACTTTAATAAATTATTGGGTCCTGCATTTGCCATCCTCGTAAAACAAATCCTGGATGAAATAAAAGGTGAACTGAGAACCACGACTTCGTTTCATGCTAAAATACCTGTGGCAAATATTTCAGATGCTTTAAATCATTTCCATCGGGTAAATCAAAATTCTGATAAGTACACAGATTCTCAAATAGCTTTTGAAGTCTCACTAAACTATAAGAACATGCATACAGAGGAACCTTTCAAGTATAAATCAGTGGCAGACTATCTGCGATCAAAATGACGTATAAGCGCCATTTTTTTTGAATCCCCAGATAAAGTGATCTGGAATCGGCGATTTTAGATTTCTTTTAAAACAAATGAGTAGCTGAGTGTGCACATAAGAGCGCCTTGCCTCAAACCCCTCTTATATTGGGGTAACTGTTTCGATAATTGAAACAAGCCCCTGCCCGAGATATTAAGAACTGGGTACGGGCAAATGTTCTTTGACTTAATGAACAAGAAAACGGGGAAAGTCCCCACAGACAACTTAACCAAAAATAAAGGTGAAGTTATGTCTTTAAAGACAATCATTACCCTAAAACAGCTCGGTCTAGCTGTAGACAAATCCAAGGCCAATCAAGATGGATGGCTTACTATAAAATCTCCACACAGAAACGACACGAAACCATCATTTGCAATCAACATCCAGCACGGTGGCTGGAAGGATAATGCGACTGGAGAAGCGGGTGATTTATACTCATTGGTACAACTAGTTCATCCGGGGATGAGCTTTTCTAAAGCCAAAGAATTCGTGGATGGAAAAGGAGTTGCTAAACAGCTTCCAACTAGAAAGCAAGAATACTATGAAGGCCTCAATGGTTCTTTCTGGACTCAAAGCCGAAAGGCTACACTTACTAAATCTCAAGATCGTCTTGAGAAGGCTGATAACAGCAAAGTGCTAGATGACCTTGAAAGCTATGACGGTATTAACAAGGAAACACTTCAGTATTTTGGGTGCGGACTAGTTGACTGGGAATTTCCTGATGGACAGAAAGAAGCGCTGCTGATTCCTTACCCTACGGGAGCTCAGGTATACGCCCGCAATAAAGATGGAAAACAGATCCAGATGTTCACAGGATCGAAACCAGCGGAAAGCTTTTTTGGTGCTGAACAACTTCGGGACAAGAAATCGCTGATTATCTGCAAGTCACCTAGGGAGGCAATGATTGCTTACCAAGTGCTTGGAGATCACCTTGATGTGCTTGGAATTTGCTCAGGGGAGACGGATAAGCTATCAGGGGAACAGAGCGCTTTATTAGAGGCTAAAGCTCATTACTGGACAAAAGTTTTTGTCTGCTTTGATCGGGATACTGTTCCGGCGGAAGAGATTGCCTTTGGGTTTGCCCGTAAAGTATGTGATACTGTGGGCACCTTTAAGAGAGATATCCGACTGTGTAATATTGGCAAGCTGACTGGCAATGAGTGTAAGGATCTTACCGATCTTTTAAAGTCGTCTCATGAGTCAGGTGTAAACGAGCTATTTAGCGATAACTCCTTTGAGTTCTCCGAATATATCTGGAATACCTGGACACATAAGTATCGCTTCTGGGATGTGAATGAGAAAGGTACAGTCGAAATTAATGAAGTTAAGTTTGCCAACGTGCTTGGTAATTTTGGCTTCAAGAAGAGTTATTTCGGTGACGCTGATGAACCTACCTTGGTTCAGGATGTAGACAACGTCTTACACAGCGTTTCTTCCCATAAGTTGAGTGATTTTGTGCTGGATGAGATTCTTCAGAAATTCAGCAAGTACGTGGATACCGCACTGCTGGGTGACAGCGAAACACTCATTTCGTTGAGTAAGCTTCAAAGGGTATTCTTCAAATACCGGGATAAGGTACTCAGTAATAACATTAAGGCTATCTTTCGCCAGAAGACGATTTCTATCATGACAGATGAGCATTCAGCGGGGTATTTATTCTTCGAAAACGGAACAGTGAAAGTGTCCGAGGATTCGGTTGAAATGCTTCCTTATGAAAGCATTCCCGGTAAGATCTGGAAGTCTCAGATCATGAATCGTGGCTTCAGAGAAACGGCTCCATCTGGCAGGGGAGACCTTGAACGATTCGTGGAGAATATAGCCAGCGGTGATCCGGCTAAGAAGCGATCCTTTATGAGTGCACTTGGCTACCTGCTCTACACCTATAAAGACAAAGCCAATTCTCCGGCGATCATCCTAGTAGATGAAAAGAGTAGCCCTGGAGTGGCTCAAGGTGGAACGGGTAAAAGCCTGTTTGCCCAAAGCATCAAACATATCCGTAAGCAGAGGTATCTGGCTGGGAAAAACGTTGATCCAAGTTCTCGATTCTTCTTCATGGACGCAGAAATGGGTGATCAATCGATGTTTTTTGATGATGTTCGTCATGATTTCGATTTCGAAGCTTTATTTAACGTGATCACCGATGACATGCAGGTAGAAGCCAAGTATAAAAACCGTTTCACCATTCCGTTTGAACTTTCGCCAAAAATTATTCTTGCCACTAATAGTGTGGTTCAAGGATTTGGAAACAGCTTTAAACGCCGTCAGTTTACACTTCCATTTAGCGATCACTATCTGCAAAACCCAGTCCCAGAGGCCGAGTTTGGCAGAAAACTGTTTGATGATTGGGATGAGGAGGAGTGGGCACGCTATGATCATTTTATGATCCGTTGCCTTCAGCTCTATCTTTCAGATGGATTGGTAAAGTTTCCGACCGATCACTTCTTGGTTAGAACCTTCACGACTAATACTTCCTCTGACTTCTATGACTGGGCGGAAGCCTATTTGGAATCCGGATTGGAGTATAAAGCGAATGTTCTTTTCAATGGGAAGAACAAAATAGCTGACAGCCAAAATCCTCCCAAGGAAGATCCGGTTGATAGCAATGGAAATAGCTTTCCATGCTTTGCAAATGTCTCCAATGACTTGATGAATGGAGAATTCCGAACCTTTATTGACTGGCTGCGTCAGTACGCCGCCTTTAAAGGCTGGGAATTTAATGAACGGCCTAGAAACGGGTATAAGATCATTCAGTTCACGAAGAAATAATCCTAGTTTCCTGTCACTTTGCCACTGGCCAAAAGCCAGTGAGCAAGTGGCTGGATTCTTCAAAATTTATTCTGGGTAAAACCAAGAGATCGAAAAACAAAGTGACAACTGTATAATGAGGTTAAAACTCAGATACCGGCCGGATAAACTGATAAAGTCAAGGTCTCAAACAAATAGGCAGGTTTTTGGAGATTTCGTTCTTTTCCATAAACGATTCTTTGTTGGCACTGTTATTGATTAATTAACTCATCATGGTTTGAACTCGCTGAAGCAAACGAAAACTTTTGCACTCAGCACTGTTTTCGAATTAAAAGAAAACTAAAATTCAATTCCATGAAACAAAACAAAAACAACTATTACCCAAAACCCAATTTACCTGAAGCAGTATTAACATTGAAGAGCGGTTCATATCTCGAACTTGTACTTCTTAATGAAGTGAGACTTGATACCCATTTCAGTTGTTTAAGTACTGTGTATCAGTGGGCGAATGTGGTACAATTTCATAATCGGATCAGATATGAGATAAACTCAAATAAAAAGAACCTTAAAGACGCTGAGCTTCTGAAGGTTCTCCGTAAAGTTGAGCAAGACAATGATTACGGAGAGTATATTCTCGCTCTTTTCGAATATGTGATTAATGTTTGATGTTTTTCATTTCCAGCCTTCCTCCGGGAGGGCTGGTTTTTTAATGGGGGTTAATTTCGATCTTAAGGATCTAGGTTCCATAACCCACCCCCGGCATTTTGACCAGAAAGCCCCCCACCTAATATTCACCCAGGCTTCGCCTCAGATTCGGATTCTGAAAATTTTTTGGGTGTATTTTTTCTTTTTCTATCTAAGATTTGAGTTAAAAGAAGGTGTTAACCTTCTTTCATTAGTCCTTCTTCCCTGAATGACAGGTAGCTATCCCGAGTTAGAATAATGTGGTCATCGACAGAGATTTGAAATAGCTTCAGGCCCTTCATGAGTCGAACAGTGAGATTGATGTCATTTGCTAATTCTTGGAGTTTTCCAGATGGGTGATTATGTGCTAGAACTACACTCGTGGCGTTTCCCAGCAACACGACTTGCGCGACTGAAGCGGTATCTACTAAAGTAGCATTTCTGGTTCCTTGTGAGATTTGAGACCATCCTAAGACTCTTCGAGCTGCATTTAGGAGTACGATGATAAAGACTTCGTGTAATTCTAAAACCTCTTCATCAAAAATTGTCCTCAGGTAAGTTTCTGCCTCAACCGGTGTACTTATTTTAGGCCGTTCGTCATAAGAAGTTTGGGTTTTATATCGAAGTGATACTTCGGCTACTTGGTGCATAATGGGTTCGATTAATTATGGTTACAAGGCTAACAAGCCTCACCATTCTTATACCCTATTTTTACTCAGCTTGAACCGTTTTTTGGTATAAGAACAATGGTAATAATGCCATTGAACTCTTATTCCAACTCAAATGACAAATCAACTCTTAACCCACTGTGGTTCATCCCGAGTATCGCTTGAGCAGCTTCTCACAATCCCTGAACCCAAGAAAACAAAATCTTACACCCCACTTAATCATTATGATTTTGCAGTAAACATTCTGACCATTGCCTCTGACCTTCTCAAAGGCTATCGATTCGATGGAGACAGCTATGCTCTTTCTTCTGATGGGCAAAAGATGTTCGGAGTAATCACTTTCCGGAAGATCAATCCACGTCCTGATGAAGAACTGAAAGTCGCCATAGGATTGCGTAATTCATATAATAAAAGCATGTCCGCCGGGCTGGTTTTGGGGAGCACAGTTTTAGTATGTGATAATCTCGTCTTTTCAGGGGATGTAAAAGTTATGCGAAAGCATCAAGGCGAAGACATGCATGAAGATCTGCATGATCAGATTGTGACAGCGATCTACAAAAGCCAGCACAACTTTCATCAGATCAGCCAGGATGTGCAAGCCATGAAAGAACGGCCTATGAACCAGCAGGAGAAGTACGAGTTTATCGGACTACTCACTGGGGAAGGCATTCTTTCAGCTACCCAGTCCACAACTGCCTTTAAAGAGCTTTGGAAACCTTCGCACCCTGAGTTCGAAATGGATACGCTATGGGCAGGATATAACTGTGCAACAGAAGCCTTAAAGAGCTCGCCGGTTGATAAGATCATCCAGCGCCACAGTGAATTACACAAGCTTACCAAAGGGTTATATCTAAACTAAGGAGGAAACCATGGGAACAGTAATTGTGAAAATTATAATCAACATCTGTCGGGGTAAAGTATGAGCACAAAAACAGACCTCATCGACTCCCTGACTGAGTCCATAAAGCATGGATTAAAGCTACTCCTAATCGGTGATGAGCAAGATCCACCTGATGATACTAACCAACAATCTGAAGAGCCTACTGAGTAATCTGTGGGCTCTTTTTATTTCTCGAAACTTACACCATTTAACCACTGAAAAATGAATTTACACGAACTTAAACCACCCTCCGACTTCTCTGTACAGAGAAGAAATTATATTGGAGGAAGCGACTGTGCATCGATTTTACAAGAGTCTGAATACAGCACTCCTTTACAAGTTTTCTTACGAAAGAAAGGATTACTTCCTTCAATTGAGGCAAATCCAATCATGGATTTCGGGCATTACTTTGAACCTCAACTGGCTGCTTATTTCGAACAAGAAACGGGTTTTAAAACCCGGAGGGTAAATGAGCCGTTTAGTCACCCAGAATACCCATTCTTGAAAGCAAATATAGACCGCCAGGTATTAGCCGGAAAAGGCTTGGATTCCACAGCAGTTTTGGAGCTAAAGACGACCACGAGCCATCGTATGAAAGCAAATGATGGAGAGATTCCAAGAGAATGGTATCTACAAATCCAGCACTATCTTGGTATCACTGGGTACAGTAGGGCTTTCCTTCAGATCTATGAAAGAGACACCTGCCTATTCCACGAACCACAAATCATTGACCCCAATCACAAGCTCATTGAAGAAATGACTCAGAAGCTTGTGGACTGGTGGCAAGCATATATGCTTGATAATGAGGAGGGCGAGGGCCGTAGGCCCGAGCCTATCAATGGTGAAGATGCTTTTATATTGTACCCGGATTCACAGCCGGAAGAAGTCGTAGAAATCACACCCACTGCGTATGCACTCTATACAGAGCTGCAAGAAGTCAGAGCTAAGAAAGACGATCTAATTAAACAGGAAGAATACCTTAAGACCAAGTTGAAAGACAAGCTTGGAAAAGCGGAACGTCTTGTATTAGCAGGAAAGACATTGGTCTCTTGGAAGAGTCAATCTACCAATCGGTTTGATGTCTCTGGTTTTCGGCGTGAGCACCCCATTTTCTATAAACAGTTTTCTAAAACAACTAAAACAAGGAGGTTCTTATGCCACTAATAGTAAAAGAAGATCCTAGCGAATATCCCCTATGCCCAGATGGTTTGCACTCAGCAGTAATAGTTGACGCTGTAGATCTCGGCCAGCAGGAAAGTCCATGGGGAGCTAAACATAAACTGTCTTTGGTCTTTGAGACTGAACTTCAGGACGAAGAAGGAAACCATTATATCTTAACTAAAAGATATACTTGGAGCCTTCATGAGAAATCCAGCTTGCGAAAAGATCTTGAACGACTACTTGGTAAGAAGTTCACTCCGGAAGAGCTACTGGCTGGAATAGACTTAGAAGAAGTACTAATAGGGATGAGCTGTCAAGTTCTTGTGGTTCATAATGATTCTCAGGAGAACTCTCGTACTTACGCGAATATTGAGTCAATTCTGCCTTACAAGACTTCCAGTGGCCAAGTGGCGAAGAATGCTATAAAGTCTTCTGGAAATTATCAGCGTGTAGTAGAAAGAGAAAACTATAAGACTCCTGAGGAGTTTGCTTTAAATGGAGCTTAGTCTCCGAAGAGAAGGCTTTGCTTTCTCTTTTTAGATTAGTTTAAAGGGCTAGTATCTAACAAAAAAAGGAATAGGACTCCCTTCTTTAACACCAAATCCATCAACAAATAAATACGGTACTGCTACAAAATTGGCTGAATTAAAGCCACCTTGATTTGGTAGTCCAAAAACTGCATAAGGAAATCTTACTTGCCATTGATTGTGAGGAGGAGTTAAATATCCAATTGGAACAGAATTTGTACCAGTAGCAACTTGGTTATTTGCATCTCGGAAAAAAATATTATTTGGAACGGCATTCACTGGACCTAATTTTTGCCCTTGGGGATTTGAATAAAAAATCTTTACTACAACTTGAACTTGCTTACCAAGAGATTCGGGAATGTTTACTGAGCCTGAAATAACCATACCCGGAAAGAATCCAAATCGAGTCTGAACAGGTTGATTATGTGAAGGAGAATAAATGCTAAAATCAACTCTAGAATCTTCATCATTTGGTTCAATTGTTACTGGTCTTACATTTTCATCTTCAATTAATCTTTGATTATCTAGACTATTCTCTGTTATCGCATCTTTCACAATATATGCTTCTCTTACAGCTCTTTGGAATATGTCATAATCAATCCAACCAAATCCTCCGTCACCCCAATTTGACCCCCACGAATTGATTACCTTAAAAGCATTCTTACTATCATCATATCCAACAACTACCATGGCATGCCCAGTTGAGTTATTTGATGGTCTTTGTCTCCAGATATTATTTTGTCTGTTGAGTTGTTTAAATCTTTCATCAACTAAGGTACCAATTACAATAGGTAAATTAGCATGTAATTGAGCTTTCACCTCTCTTTCAGACATGTGATTAACTACACGCCAATAATCAGTTCTATAAGGCTTAGCCTTATCTTTTATTTGACCTGATGGCTTGGTTCTATAATCATATTCATTATATGGAAAATCCCGAAGAGTAGCCGTACCCTGTTCAGCCAATAGATTTAAAGCGTCTGGGATATATGTACCACTATTTGTTCCATTATTGATTTGATTATAAATAAAAGAGGGACTGAAAATTCGACTATCACTATTTATTGACCAACCGTGTTCTATACTTTCTTGAAATGTTTTTAAAGCATATGAAACTGCCCAACCCACACAACTATTTTGAGAACCTTGGTTACCAGGTGTTGGAAAGTTTCTTGAGAGATCGACCGATGAAGGTAGTTCATCACCAGAGTATGGAGTATGTGCAAGAGGTATACTTCTATACTCATCTTCATTCAGGAAAGTTAAGCCTGTACCTTTATCATCCTGCGCAAAAACTGGATGCCCAATTAGAATTAGAAATGAAATAGCAGTTCCGAGATATTTCATCAAATGAGTATTTTCCTATGTTAATAAATCACAATAAAATAAAACTAAATATATTTCACAAATATAAAAAATTTGTCTTTATTCTATACGAATAAAGGCTTTTAAAGTAATCTTCCATGTAACTAGATGCTATTATAAAAAATATACTTACAGTTACGCTGTTTCTCATACCAAACATATCTATAGCTCAATCATTGTATTCTTGTGAGTTTTTAGCTGTAAATAGGGGTTCGATTCCCCTCTCCCCACCATTTTAAAAAGAGTTATAACTTAGTTTATATATGCAATATTTATCTGGCCTGTTAACTTGATTGATTGCTTATTTAATGTTAAATAATTGTTAACAAAAAGTTTTTTTGTAAGGAATTGGTTTGAAACTCCTCTTACAGATAACGACCAACTTTTTTTGCGGTTATATATTCCTTGTAAACAACAGTTATTTTGAGAGATATATTTTAGTCTGCTTTTGAATTGATCGTTGCTTAATGAATAGTTGACTATTGAAAGCAACACATATCATTTTATTAACAATTCTGTTAAGTGCATGCACTGAAAATGAAAGATATGCCAGAGCATTAACCTCAAGCCTCTCCTGTTCTGTTGACTGTTCTTCGGTAGTTGATTCCCTTCTTAGTTCTAACACTTTATCTAAGCTTTTTGTAACAGAAGTGCTTCCAACAGACACTGTTATCCAATTCGGGGATTATGTTGGATACCAGGAAAATTCAACCATCTTATTCAAAGATAATTACGAAGCTAAATCCGGAACTTATTTATTCCGTATAGGTTCTGACGACGGGTTCCGCTTATTTATAAATAACAAGCTTGATGGGCAGAACTTAAACAAAAGAGGGTTACATCCAGATACCGATTGGATTGTAGCTAAATTAATATCCGGCGTGAATGAATTAATATTTCAAGTGGATCAATATAACGGTAGCTGGGGGTTACATTACAACATTGAACCGCTTGAGGAAGAAAAGCTAAATAAACTGATACTGAAATATATTCCTGAAATCTACTCCGATCTTCCTGAGGCGTGTATACTTCCAGATTCAAGTAACTTTCTAACTCTGAAAATGGATTCAAGGATTAAGCATGATCAATTTAATACCCTGAGATTTAGATGGCAGGACATAATTAGTAATTCCAATTCTGATTGGACTAACTATACAGCTAATACCTTTCCAACTAGTATTGAGCTTCCAGAAAATTTTGATGGGTTTAAGGTTTTTGATTATGAGCTCATTAATAAGGAAGGAGAGATTTTATACAAAGAAAGTGTTCCAATTTTTTCAAACACAATGATGGTCAAGAAGGCAATGGGTTTTAAATCCATTCTGGAAGGAGATTTAGACAAGGAAGCCTATTTAGAAAACCTAGCACTTCAATACCCGGACCTTTTTGGAAGAGAAAATGAACTAGAATATTCTACCCGCCATAAGGCGGAGTTTTTGCTTGATCTTATGCTTCTTGAAAATGAAGGGTTATCATTTAATGGAGGTCCCAGAATAGAGTTATTTAACGGTAAGCTCTTTAGAGCGTATACCCCGTATATAAATTCAAAGCCTAAAGATTTGATTATTGGTTTTCATGTTGAATTAGAGGATTCGGTTAATCAATATTTCAAAACCTATGCAGGAAAGAGCCATGCGAAAATGGTAGAATGGAATGGTTATGTACAGGCATTCGGAAATACGTTGATAATGCCATTCATTAAGCCATCTGACTTGGACTTAGGGATTTCTGGTTTTGGAAATAATTACTTATCAAGTATTGATCTAGAAAAGCATAAAAAAATTAAAGCCATCTCATGGAGCAAAGGTGTGCCTATTTTGCTAAATGAGTTTTCATCACAAAGTTACTTATTTGATGAGGCTCATCTTGTTAGTTCTTGGCTAATGGTTTCTGAACAGGAAGCATTTAGAACAGCTAATTTGATACGTAGCGAAAACCCTAAAATTGAATTTGTATTCTGGCATGGCAGCGCTGATATAGATGTACCTTATTCATATGTTGAAGATTGGTCGAAAAAATTTCGAACTAACAGGATAAAGTCAAAGAGCATATTAGAGCCTCATTCATCCCATTGGTCTTATTTTAGGTCTGTCGAAAAAGAAATAATCAGTGAATAAATCATGCTATCCGTAAAACTTGAAGACTTACGCTATATGAATACAAAGACATGCAAGTTTTTTTGGGTTGTAATGCTACTATTCGTATTAGTCATTAAAGACAATGTCAAAGCACAGAGCCCCGATTCTGTTACCATTATGGGATTCAAGGAAGGGGATGAGTTATTTTATAACAGGTTTGATGTTGATGGCTCCTTTATTGATGATCGAAAAGCTACAATCAAGTTTGATTCCATTGATGTCTTTGGAAATAAACATTTTACCTTTAGAAGCTTTCTGTTTCTAACGCCGATGTTAATGTATGAGGATACCCTGGGGTATATCTTTGCACGGGGTTGGACTACAAGTAACATTGAAGGTTACTCAAATATTTACAGGCCAAATATAGGAATTGATTCAACCTGGATATTAAATTCATCAGTGGACTCTAAAAGTGCTGCTCAGGTGTTAGACATTTTACCCAGAGTCAATTTCGGAGTAGCTGATACCATTACTGCAATCCAATATGGTAGTATATTATCTTTTGATCCGTACGATGTTTTACCTTTTGAGTATACGGAATGGAGTCCTAGTTTTGGCATTGTTTTTAGTGCTAACGAAGAAGGCGGAGAACGTTTTGAGTTGAAGGGTGCTATTATTGACGGAAATAAATACGGGTTTACTGAGCTAATAACCGGTAATGAAGTAGACCATACTATTCCGGAAAAAGTAGTATTGAATCAAAACTATCCCAATCCGTTTAATCCAAGCACTACCATAAGTTTTGAGCTACATAACGCATCGAATGTCACTCTATTAATCTATGATATAAAAGGGGTTTTAGTTTCTAAAGTAATTGATGGAATACAGTATTCTATTGGTAGCCACTCCGTTATCTTCAATATTAATAATGCAGTCAAAGGGCTACCCTCTGGATTATATATATATGAGCTAAAAACTGAAGAGTCTGTCATTACAAAAAAAATGACACTTATAAAATGAACTCGACAAACCAAACAATTAAAACAATGAAAACAAAAATAATTGGAACAATACTAGGGGTGTTTATCTCTATGAATGTTTTTGCGCAAGTAGAGATAGAACACGATAGCTTATTTTGCGCCACTGATCTGCCACCAAGCTCTAAAATCTCGGCTCAGAAATCACTATCTGCTGATGATACATATGGAGAAGGAATAGCAGCGAATGGGACATTACGGGTATTAGTATTATTTATTCGTTTTCCTGATGATAACAAAGCTCATTGGCATTGGGGGACGTCAGGTTTTCCATCTGTCACTGACGTATTTATAGATTCAACAGTTAGTCAAAACTCAACTAACTATGAAAATGTAACCAATTACTTCAAGCAAATGTCATTTGGAAATTATAATGTTATAGGAGATGTAGTTAAGGTTATAGCACCTAATCCAACCAATAATTATTATGCTGGTGGTACTAATGATACATTATCAAATGGTAATAGAAGGTTAAATGTAGTTAATGCCTCGAAAGATGTTTTACGTACAGTAGATTCTAGCGTTGACTTTTCAAAATATGATAATTGGACATACAATGGAGACTTTAATCATACAAATAGTTCTGACGGGACAGTAGATATGATTTTTATGATATGGAAAGACCGATGGTTTGGTGGTGAAACTGGTGAAGCAAGTATTGCTCAAAGCTATGACACAGTTCAAGTTGATAATGGAAATAGGACTATAGGTTTGAGATATTGGAGTGATAATGGATCGGGCGTTCGCATATATGATAATCATAATACACAGAGATTATTAAATACTACAAAACATGAGTTAGGACATTGGTTATTAGGAGGAGGACATCCTTATGGAGGTGCTACGCCTAACCGCATATCAAGTATCATGCAGGCAGGTCAACCAGAAGGGTTACTAGCTTCTCCACCAGAAATGGAACGATTGGGTTGGATCACAGTACCAGAAATAACTTCTAATTCTACAGATTTAGAGCTTGATGATTTTGCTACTACCGGTGAAGCTTATAAATATGACCCTAACCCATCTGACTCAGATAATGATGAATTTTACTATATAACAAATCATCAAAAAATAAGTATTTATGATGATGCGACAAGAGAATCTAATGATACGGGTTTGTTTATTTTGCATGATAGAAATTCTACAGATAATTCAAGTTCGAATAGGTATTTGGTTTCAGATGGAGATTATAACTGGGCACAGGTGAGTCCAGATACAATTTCTAATCCCTGGGGTGCTGGAGTTATCCGTTTATTTGAAAAACAAGAACCCAATCAATCGGGTAGCAATGTTATGCGGAAACAATATGCTCCAATAAGACCGCCAAATCAAAGTGCTTATTCTTGGATTTTTGCTTTAAAAGAGGATGGTATCAATCAAACTGGGTCTTTTTTTCAAGGGAAGGAATTTATTTCTACTTATAACTCAAACAAACACTCTTTGATAAGTGGACTTACTAATCCAGCCCCTAAAGATTGGTCTGGTAATATTTCGGATTTTAAGCTTTCAGTAAAATCTCAAATGGGTAACTCAATAAAATTTGATGTATTTACTAACTTTGATCCATCTAGCCTTACGGTAAGCGAAACTTGGGATAGACAAATCTTCTTCAATCAAAATTCTACTGTTTCAAATAATACTACTATCAATGTGTTAGATGGTACTAGTATATATGCTGCTACCTCTCAAAGTTTAGATTTTGATAATACATCAACATTGCTGATTGACAATAAAGGAGATAAAACCACTGTAACTATAGAAGATGGAGTCACAGTAAATATTAATAGTGGAGCTAACCTGGAATTAGAAAGTGGTACAAGTGGACTTGCTTCGAATAAAACTACATTGATTGTCAAAGGAGTTCTAAATATCAACTCTGGTTCAACAGTTGACCTGGGGGATCATGCATTAATAATTGCTGAAGATGGTGGTGAAGTAAATGTAAGTAGCGGCGCTACCATTAATACTACGGTAATTGGAGAGTTTAACGCTGGAGATGGAGGACTAGTTACTTTTACGGGCAACACTTCCTATAGCAGTAGTATTTGTTTAATGACTCTACCAGGTGGTATTATGGAATTTAATGGATCACTTACCCTTGATAATGGCGCTTTCATCCAATCTCATTCAACCGGAGGGGGGACGTACATTTTTAATGGGGGTGCTACTTTAAAAGGTTCCGGTAATAGCTCCGGTTATGTAATGGATATCAATGACGATACCGAAGTACAGGTTGGATATGCCAGCAAAATTCTTACATATAGTAGTGCAAAAATCAGGGCAATTGGTACGTTAAACGATGCAGTGAAATTTACTTATAATGAACCAACTTGGGATGATGCTAATGCCTGGTCTGGAATTGAGTTGCGAGGTGATGGAAACATCTTCGAATATGCCATTGTAGAAGGTACCGTTGGTCAGGCGTTATACTTTCGTAGTGATAATAATACCGTTGAATATTCAAATATTAGAGAAAATGATGGGTATGGAATCCGAACCTATTCGGACTATTCTGGAGGATGGGGTTCTGTAAAAATATCAGATTCTAAGATCGAGAATAATGGAAGCCATGGTATTTATGCCAGAAACTCATACCTGGGGATTGAATATAACGACATTAAGAATAATGGGGGCGACGGAATATACGTATATAACGCCTATATCGGTTACCCATACAATGGTGGAGGCTATTTCCGTGGCAATGACATTTACAATAACAGTTCTAATGCTGTACAGGTAGCCTATAACGGAGATGTATATGATGGTTATTCTACAAGTGTGGATGGCAATAACAATCTGGATCGCAATAATAGCCATGAGGTATACTTAAGCAGTACCAGCGCCAGATGGTGGGATGCAAATGGAGGAAGTTATACGGCGGTGCTGGAAAATACCTCTTCTACTTCTACCAAATATGTATATAATCTTGCGCAGACTACTTCAGGAGAATCTACGATATCCTGGACTGTTGGAATGGAAAATAATGCGTGGGATTATTCCACCCCTTCATCAGGTAAATTTTATGGTAGTGTGGATTATACTCCCTACCAAACGAACCAAATGTTTGGGAGCGCCGGCCCAAGAGGTTCCGTGCCATCTACATTAATAACGAACCAACCAACCATTGGGGTAGAACAAAATGTAATTTCCGCGAATCAATTAGAGGTGAGTCTTGAAGGAATGGAAAGCGCGGAGCAAAAAGATGACTACCTATCCGTTCGAAAAGAAATACTTACCCTTATTGAACAAATTCAAGGCAATCCGGTAGCGAAAGATGTTCCGAAAAAACTAAATGGCCTCATTGGATACTATAACGCTCTTCCAGAGGTCAGTAAATCAGAGTTTGCTCATGTGAAATCAATGATTAAAGGATTTATAAGTGATGCTCATATCAATGGGGGATCCATGAATCAAAATGAGCGACTCTCTTCGGAGACCGCACTCATGCTTGAGGCCTATCAACTATTAGTTGACGGGTTTCCAGATCAGGCTCTTTCTAAGATCGAGAGTGTAAAAGGTAAATTTTCCAATATTGATGTGGAACGAGAGGCTGGTTTTGTGGAAGCGGAAGCGTTGACACAGTTAGGAGAATACAAGAAGGCTGTCAAAGTATATGAGAGATTAGGCAAGCTTAGTAAACGTGGTACTGATCCACGGAATACCAGTACTGATTTTACAGATGAGATCCAGGCCCTAGAAGAATTGATGGAAGAATCTACAGAGAGCTCAGAGTATACGGAAACGAAAGTGAAACCTAACTCTGATTTTACAGAAGAAGTTCTTCCAACAGAGTTTAAGCTCAATGCCGCCTACCCCAACCCATTCAATCCATCTACGGTATTTTCTTTTGAGATGCCTGAATCAGGTATGGTAAAAGTAGAGGTGTATGACATAAATGGTCGTTTGGTATCTGTACTTACCAATCAGCGTTACCAGGCTGGGGTCCATTCGCTACAATTTGACGCTTCAAGTATTGCCAGTGGTGTATACTTAGTCCGAGCCAATATTGCTGGTACCCTGCAATCACAAAAAATAACTCTTATTAAATAACAATTGTTGACTAGCTAAGCTCTTACCCATTCAAGGGTGAGAGCTTTTTCATCTATGAGATTACTTCTATTACTTCCGCTACTTTTATTTGCATGCCTAAAACAATCGGATACAGTTATTAAAGTTGATATGTCCTCCCAACATGATGAAGGATACTTCAACCCAGAAAACGGAGATAAGGTAGCTATCGCTGGTTTCTTTAATGATTGGAATCCAAGCTCCGATGTTCTCAAAGATATTGATGGGGATTGGATATATGAATTTCAAGTAGAAGAACCGGCAGATACTTTAGAGTTTAAATTTATCATTAGCTCGGAGACAAATAAAGATCTTCCAAATTCCGGGTGGGAACTGATCCCCAATAGAATGGTTTCTCGTTCTGTTCTCTTGGAACAACAACCAGTCTTTGAATTTAATCTGCCATGGAGCCCTGATGTATACGAAGACGTAGCATTTTCTGTGTCCATGAATAACCAGGAAATTTTGGACTTTTTTGATCCTGAAAAGGATAATGTAGTAGTTTCGGGAACCTTTCTGGATTGGGACCCGGGGGGTGTTCAGCTTTGGGATGATGATAAGGATGGGGTATATGAAATCACAATGCCCGTTCAAATGAGTTCAACCAAACCACACCAGTATAAATATCGGATTGTTAAATCCTCTTACTTCAATGGATATATTCCTAATGGTGGCTGGGAGCAATTGGATGATCGTATATTGATCGGAGATGACATTCCACGTACCTATTTCAATGACCAACAGCGTATAGCCCGATTTCTGATTTCTGAAAGTTGGATGGAAAACGCTTCCTCAGATCCTATTAAAGCCAACGATCTGTTTCAAATCCGTTTTCATGTTGGTGAAACTACCTATTTGTCTGGTGAATTAATAAAAACAAAAAACTTAGACTATGAGACCTCTGTAGCCATTCCAATGAATATCGGAACTGTGAGATGGGAGGTCATAAAGAATCAATACCTATCACTATCGCCGATTTTTGAAGATACCGTGACTCATAATGGAGCATTACTTGAATTGTATTAATGTCTCTTGAATGGAATAGGAGTCCCCTTCTAAGTTTTCCTGTAGCCTTTACTGTATTTCTTGGGCTAGTGGTTCTATTGGTAGACCCATTTGCATACCATTCTTTTACCGCGCTAAAGAATCTGGTCTTTACTGTTGGGATATCGGCATTCTTACTCTGGATGGTGATTACATCAAAGCAGATAAAGCTGGGATGGGTTACGATCTTATTTGTCATACGCATTGTTTGGCTTGCATCAACAAATCCGGACTGGTTACTTCATCCTAGTAATGACGGGTTTTATATAGCGGTTTCTCTTCTTTGTGTGCTGATTATTTCGAAAAATATCTATCAGGATAAATTTCAAAATGCTCTCTTGTGGATGCTTGTCATTTCCGGAGTTATTCAAACAGGTGTAGGTTTATTTCAGATGATTACCTTTGTTCCAAATCCTGCCACTCCGATTAAAACACCTTTCATAGGAACGTTTGGCACGTCCAATGGACTCGGGATATTTTTAGTACTTAGTGTTATTTCAGGATTAACGCTAAGCTATAAGCACCGTAGTCCATTTCTTTATGTGCTAACATTCACGACTCTTCTGGGATTAATATTTACGGAAAGTAGAGGAAGCCTTCTTGCGCTTTTCGTTGCTTGTTCTGCCGTACTGGGTATTCTGTTTTATCAAAAAACTCAAAGAGTATTTCTTAAAAAAGTGCTAATGGGAGTAGTCGTACTGACTACTATATTTGCAGGATTATTTTTGTATCGAGCCGATATAGAGTCTTCATCAGGAAGATGGATGATATGGGAGGTTACCACGTTAATGATTCTGGATAGTCCGGTTTTTGGAGTTGGTCACGGCAATTATTCCAAGGAGTATTTGAATTATCAGGCTCGCTATTTCGAAGATGTAAACCATATTGAAAACGAGATCAAAGCAGCTAATATCAAACAAGCGCATAATGAGTTCCTTCAATCCTTTGCTGAAGGAGGAATAGTTTCAGGAATCTTACTTCTCATAATTTGGATACTCCCTTTTTTCCTGATGTTCAGGAATAACGAGGGAGACTTGTCTGGGATTGAATTAGCTAAATTAGGGATGATTTCGGCTATAGTTTTTCATTCCCTGCTCGACTCGCCACTTCATGTTCTCCCCGTTGCGATTGTTGGTTATGCGGTGATTGGATCGGTAGATAAAAGGTTTTTTGTTTTATCAGGTAAGTATAAACATGGGCTGGCTTTTTTTGTAAGTGCTTATCTTATCCTCGTATCGGTAACGAAAATCAAAGCGTATTCTGGTCATCACTTTTGGAAAGAGGGAGTAGAGCATATCCGGAGACAACAATGGAAGTTAGTTATTAATGATTTTGAAAATGCTTTAGAACGCTTACCAGAGAAAGGAGAACTACTGTATCAAATGGGGTCAGCCCATGTGTTTGACGAGCAATACACAAGAGGAATATATTTTATCAATAAATCGAAAAAACACTTTAGCGACCGGAATATCTATTTAAGTGAATCTTACGCTTTGCTTAAACTCAAAAAATATGAGCAAGCCAAACAAAGTGCCTTTACTGCATTATCTATGTTCCCTACTCATTTAGCCCCTCATTTATTATTAGGAGAGATTTATTACTATCTGGGCGATACCGAGCAATCAAAAATCGCTCTTTTAAAATGTATCAATGAAGAGATCGAAATCAAATCCATTGAAACGAAACAAATTTCTGAGGATGCAAAGTATTTATGGGAAGGTTTATATGATTCTATTGAGAAATAACACATTAAAGGAAAATAACTAATAAGGGAAAATTCCTTTGATCAATTATTCTGAGTATCAGACGGAATATGTTTTCCAATATTTGACCACTTCACCACTATTGACTATAAGTGATTAATTCTGCTAATTCTGTGAATATTTCAATAAAAAGAATTTGATAGCAATAATGAATGAAGTTAAAATTCCTCGATACAACTTGTATTCAGTTAAGTAATCTTGGAATTTTGGCAAGTAATAAAACTAGTGGAGATGATTACGTTAAGGAATCCTTACTCAATTATTGAGTATTTAGAAAATTTACTCTAATAAGAACCTCAATTTTCACCATAAGTTTATTTAATTATAAATTAAAATGTCAAAAGTTAAGTCTATAGATCCTGTTATACTTTCAAGCAGAATTCTCTTTCGTTCTTTATCTATTGATTTAGAAGAAAGTTGGAAAAATCCTTCCTATATATTTAATACCCTATATCTCGCAATTTTTTTAGAAAATTTTGTACTCCACGATCAAGTAGCATTTGTTACCGAGTATGAATATGAATTTAATAATGAGTTAGATGAAATTCGTGAAATTTTTACTGTCGATAAACTTAAATCAAGTAGGATATTTGCGCCTTTTGCAGAAACTGGACTTATTAAATTCTTTGAAGAACCGATTGGGCTTGATATAGGTGCATTTTCGAAAACAATTGACAGTTATAGGCCTGAATATTATGACTATATTGATGGGGGGAGAACTGATTGGATGCTTGACTTTTACTTTATTGGTCAAAGTTTAGTCGAGATGGAATTTGCATTTAAAAGGGGTATTCCATTTGTCCCAGACTATTCTAATGATTGTAAAACCGCTTTGTCTCTGCTGAAAGAAAAAAGAGAGAGGCAATTATCATTACTTTCAAATACATATTATGATTTGTCTGATAGCTTTAAAGCGGATATTAAAAGACTTGTAGATGCAGGAAGTGATCGTAACATTTTTATTCCTCCTATTCCAGCAATTATTTTAGATCGAGCAAAAAAACCTGAAGATATATGCAAACGTGCAGTAGAACTTCGAGCCGAGTTTTCAGAAATTCGGAGTACCTTTCGAGAATATGAAAAAAAGATACGTGATGATTCTCTTTCGATAGGTGAGTCAATATCTGCTTTTGATGAACTAGAACGGTCAATTAATGCGGCACTGCCTAAAAAGTCCCCCAACCTTGTAACAAAAGTAAATGAATGGAGAGATCTAGTTGACATTTCTAAGTTGCTTGATGGTGTTTCAACGTCTGAAACGGGTGATATTTTAAAAATGGCATCAGGTTTACCTCTCAAAATTGCAATTAATAAATTTAATGCGAGACGGGTATCTTATCTATCTACTCTTTGTAGAGACTTTATGAATATAACAAACTATGGATCACTGGTTGAACGTGTTCTAAAACATGAAATCACTTCAGAGCATATGAATTATGCTAAAACAACAAAATATGAATCTGAATTGAAAGAGTTCATATTCAAATAGCAGTTAAAGTTTTAATAAACTACAACCAGAAAAGCGCACCCATCTAACCTACAGAATTTGGTATAAGAACACTGAAGCTTAAAGCTTTACTAGTTGACGGGAGGCCTTCGGGTCTCCTTTTATTTCTTACTTAACTCTTTTTCAAGTTCTTGCATTAAGTAACTTGGAGAAACCTCCAATGCTTCAGCAATCTTCAAAAATGAATGAATAGTTGGCATTCTTTTTCTGCGTTCGATGAATTCGATCATTGTTCTGTGCAAATCACTCCCTACTGCCAAATCGAACTGAGACAACCCTTTCTGATCTCGTTCACGCTTTATTACTACTGATAAAGCTTCCTGTATTTCTTCCTTTGTGTGCATAAAGGAACATGCAGGAAAAATCATCTTGACTATCCATACTATCGTATGGATATTAATCCAAGCCAAAACCTTTAATACCATGAAAAAAATACTCTTTGTTGCCATTCTGGTAACCAGCCAATTAGCCTGTTCATCAGAACAAGTAAAGTTCACTGATTATAAGTCTTTCTATGAAGCGAGTGACGATGTTCAGTTGGATACTATTGACTCAATATTAATAGCAAACAATTATATAGTTCACGCAGAAGAGCTTGAACGAATCAACTTTATACTAGATCGCCATGGTGGTCCCAATGACTACCCTTTAAAATGGATACAATCTGAAAACTATGATGGATTCTTAGATCGGGCAGTTCCTTCAATTTACTTCTCATATACACCGGTGCGTTTAAGGGAAGCACCTGAAAATAAGTTTAATGATGCTGTAAAATTTGCCAGTAGAATTATCCCATATGAGTATACGTATGGAGAAGCCAAGTTTAGGGAATACGTAACGGAAGAGGTTAATCAGTTTAATGAGTTAATGTTTAGAACGGTCTATTTGGAAGAGACTTTGAAAATTGAAGAAATCCACAAAAGAGAAAGCATTTTATACAGTTCTCCCATTAATAACCTCACTACGCTAATACATATTAAAGCATGGACCTCGGAATACTTTAATCTAACTGACTTTAAACGACTTCATGTATCAGATCAAGCTAACATCCTATACAATATCTTATATCTGAGTGATGGTTTAAGTGTTAGTAAGGATCTCAGCGAGCAAGATATAGTAGACTTTGTCCTTAATGAAGGCAAGCCCTGGAATAGACTGAGCTTGTTTGAAGAATTGTGGTATGCAAATTCTGAGGACTACTTAAACTCTATGGAGCTACCTGATAGCGCAAACATCATGGAAGTATATAATTCGGTGCTGGATCTTATCTTTTCTGAATAAATAAATATTGATATCTGCCCACTTCGCCACTGTCAGTGGCGAAGTGGTGGTGATTCCCAAACACTTTTTCATATCTACCTGAAGAAAAGTCAGGGTAGCAGAGAATGAATATACATTGCTTAACAATGGTATAGTTATTGCAATAAATTAAATCATAAAGGGCAGTTCGAAGGGAAAGTTTCGAACAGAGCTTCCCATTAAACTTTAATTTAATAAGGAAAGCAATGCCTTTTAAAAACCTAACTGGCCCGGTGCCATTTTTTGATGACCAATACAGAATTATAAGAATCCTAACAGCTGTAGATATTCTACTGGACTCTTTAAAACGACTGACTTTCGAGTCTGATGAGGAGAATGAGAGGTACTTAGAAACTCTTGAAGGTCTGTCCTCTCTCATAAAATTATTTTATGATGACATAATGAATTCCCATCCTGATTTATTCGAAGTCTATAGGGCTGTCTATAACAGGCTTGGAAATGCCATTAGTAATGGTACCGTCCGCCACTAGTATTTAGGTCACCTCGAAAGGGGTGGCCTTTTTAGTGGTTAAGTGGCGAGAAAGTGTAAAACTTTTTTGTAAGGAGTTGCTTCCGAACCGGTCTTACCTTTGAATACTATCCAATAAAAGGAGTCAACTATGCCACAATTTATAGTTAATCAAAATGCACAGGCTAATGGAGACCATGAAGTTCACAATAAGACTACTGGTTGTAACTATATGCCAAATCCTGAGAATCAAATCGATCTAGGTTACCATAACGACTGTCATGGAGCTGTAGCCGAAGCAAAACGTAGATGGCCGAATCATAGAATTAATGGGTGCTACTACTGTTGTAATGCTTGTCACACAACCTAGAATAGTTTTCTAATTCTAGACCACTTAACCACTATGACGAATAAAGTCGTCATGACTATAACTCTCAAGTGTCTGCCAACTCTGCATATCTGGCAACTGTACACTTTAATATGTACAAAACATGTAATTGGCACGGTTGTTGTAAGGCTAAATTCAGCATTTAATCAGGTTATAAATGCCCAGTGGGATAGTGGGTAAAACTGAATAAATAATTCTCTTTAGTGTGACATGATCTGTCACTTTACTGAGTTATTTTCAATATGAACTAATTAGGTACAAGAATGAGCAATCGAAAAACATATCACATAACGAAAACAGATGATGGCTGGAAAGGCGCACTCGAAAATTCAAAAAGAGCATCTGTAACTGGCTCAACTAAAGCCGAAGTCCAACAAAAGACTATTAATATGGCAAAACGAGGAGGGAATTCTTCAGTTGTTATTCATGGTCAAAACGGAAGAATCCAAGAAGAACGCACTTATCCGAGAAGTAGTGATCCATTTCCTCCAAAGGGATAGTTTTTTCAGTAAATCAAAATGTAATTAACAAGTAATTTTCGGAGTCAATAGATGAGACTAAAGCAAGCTAGAATCCAAAAATATAGAAGCATAAAAGATACCGGTTGGTTTGATGTAGAATTAGATAAGACAATATTGGTAGGCCCAAATGAATCTGGTAAAACAGCAATTCTGCAAGCATTACAGCATCTTAACCCACCAGAAGGTTTTGAGGGTTTTGATGAATTAAGAGATTATCCAAGGTCAGAATATAATGATATTACCACGGGAGCTATTGACCCAGATAATGTAGAGGTTGTTACGGGCAGCTTTGAGCTTGAGGATGAGGACAAAAAGCTAATTCCCGAAGAATATCATAAATGCATTTATGTATTTACTAGAAAATTAAATAACGAAACTACTCATTACCTAGAAAATGGTCCAAAACGCATTCAGTTTTCTGAAATCAAAAATGACCTAATTCGTTTAGCTTCACATGTTGATAAGCAAGTAGACCCAGAGAAATCAACGATTAGTAATGAACTCAATTCTATAATTGAAAATTGGCTAGGTACGAGAACTCTAACATTGTTAGATATAGACAAGCTATCTACCTGGTTGAAAAAAAATCTGGAATATATTGATGAAGATAATAGTACTGAAATCAATCGATATGAAAAGCTAGATGGGATTTTAGAAAAGGTAAAAATACGAGGTGAAGTAATATCTACTTTATGTGATAGACTACCCGTATTCGTATTGTTTAGCAACTATTTTAGAGTAAAGCCATTAATTCATCTGAACCATCTTGCTGAAAGAATTGAAAACAACCTATTAGATGATGACTTTTATGATTACGGGAATAAGTGCTTGCTTCAACTCCTTGGATTTAGTGCTAGAGAATTATCTGATTTGGGTAATGCAAGCGAGCCATCTGAAAACGATATTACAGGGTTAAAGGAGTATCGTGATCAACTTGATAAAAGGCACTATCAGTTAAATGCTGCGAGCGTGAAACTTACTCGTGAGATTCAGAGGGTTTGGGCACCTGACAGTAATAGAGATGAAGCTGATAGAATTAGAGTTACAGCAGATGGACAATATTTAAAAGTTGTAGTTGAAGATGATTTAGGAGTTGAAATTGAGCTGGATCAGAGGTCTGAAGGGTTTCAATGGTTGGTGTCTTTTTTTGTAGTTTTCTTTGCAGAGGCAGCAGATAAACATGAAAATGCAATATTATTATTGGACGAACCAGGTCTAAGTTTACATGGACTAAAACAACGTGAATTTCGAAAAACGATTTCTGAACTAGCATCAGCGAACCAAACATTATATACAACACACTCACCTTTTCTTGTTGGTCCTAATGAATTAGATTTTGTGCGGGTCGTTCAGATGACAGATAGAAATGTAGGGACCAATATCCATACAACAATTACAGCCACAGATCCCGCTGGATTATTACCTCTTCAAGAAGCACTTGGTTATGATCTTGCCCAAAGTTTATTTGGGCAAAGCAGAAACTTGGTATTAGAAGGATTAACAGATTACTGGTATCTGGAAGTAATGTCAGAATTACTTAATTCAAGCAGCAGTGATGGGATTAAGAACAATGTTGCACTTGTTCCAGCTAGTTCTGCTAGTAAGGTGATTTATTTTGCCACTTTACTACATGCGCAGAAAATGAAAGTAGCAGCATTATTGGATTCTGATAGTGCAGGTGAGGCAGCCGCAAGCCAGGATACCTTAGTTCACACTTTAGGTAATAATAGAATTCTTAGAACAAAAGATTTCTATACAGGCGATGTAAAAAAGACTGAGATTGAGGACTTATTGAGATCAACACTTCTTAAAGTTGCTAAATCAGAACTCTCTTGGGATGTTGAGTCTATTGCAAACTCTCAACCTAAACGTGCGATTGTAGATATTTTTACTTCTGAAATAAAAGACTTCTCAAAATATAAGCTTGCAAAAACTTTTCTCAGATGGGCAAGGCTTCAGGATGTCAGTTCTTTTACAGAAGATGAATTAAACAGTTTCAAAGCTCTATTTTCTCAGGTCAATAAAGCACTTAAGTAATGATCTAATTGCTCAATGCTCGGCCAACCTGTTCACTAATATCCATATTCAGCAAATCTGCATAGCGCTGAGTAGTTTTTACATCAGCATGACGCAGCCAGCGTTGTACAGTGTAAATAGGCACTCCAGCTCGCAATAATTCAATACAACATGTATGCCTGAGGCTGTGAATGTTCAGGTAGGTTTTCTTGGGCAAAGCCTTCTTCAAGTACTTATTGAATAGTCTGTTAGTATGCCTTCTGCAAGAATGACCGAAAAGCCTGTCATCATCAGAGGTACATTCAGCGAGTTTCTTTTTGGCAATCTCTGTCAAAGGCTCAACACTTTCAATGGGTAGTATCTGCTGCTTCTTACTTTTAGTGACGAAGTGGTCATTTCCTATCATTATTTCCCAGGTTTGAGTATTTATATCGCCAGCCCTGAGATTCAGGGTTTCTGACAGACGCATTCCAGATAAACGTTGCCAGTGAATAAAATCCACTAACCACATCGAGTTGAATTTTTTTGTTTGATAACCAGATTCTAAATCTTTGGTCACTACGTCACTGATGTAAGTAGTGAGAGTTTGAATATCCTGCTTAGTGAAATAATTGATGGTTTGTTCTTGAGTTGAAGATGTGGTGTTAATCTTAAGATCGATAGATGTCTTTATTTGAACGTAGTCATTCGAGATTGCCCAGTTTAAAAAGGCTGATATCTTCGCCCTATATCCTACTCTGGTTGCGTATGCTTTTTTTCCATTGTTGATGAACCAGTTAAATGGTTCAACAGTAAGCTCAGTAAGATTCCAATGTCCAATTTCTCTAGAGATTTTCTTAAAGAGTTTGCCATTGCTATGAATGGTTGTTTTACTCCAAGTTGTATTTGACTTCTCTTGGATGTAGAGTTCGATAATTTCTGACAAAAGGTTGTATTCAGGTTCTGCTTGTTCTTCCCTTCCCCAAGGATCGAATTCACCGGTCACATATTCGGCTTCTAATTTATGTAGGACTTTTCGAGCTGCTGTTTTGGAGGTACAGCCTGTGGGAATCTGTTTCTGCTTAGGCTGTTTGGTTTTGTCGTAGAATTGGATGTAGTATTTATTGCCAGACTTTATGAGGCTTGCCATATCTAATTACCTTAGATTATGGCGCAATTACTGAGATTATACTGAGAAGTCTCAAAAACCTGCTAAAATCGCCCTTGCGAGAATAGCTCAGTTGGTAGAGCACAACCTTGCCAAGGTTGGGGTCGCCGGTTCGAGTCCGGTTTCTCGCTCTTTAAAAGCCCGTCAGATTTTCTGATGGGCTTTTTATTTTGTGTTATGCATCGGCTCTATATTCTTTACAGCCTATCAAATAATAAATATTACACTGACTCCACTTCACTTGGTGTAGAGTTAAGATTGAAAAGGCATAACGAAGACTGGACAAAATCAACAAGGTCAGGAATCCCATGGGAGCTGAAATAGGTACGGTCATTTGATTCTAAATTCCAAGCGTTAAAGTGGGAGAAGTTTATGAAAAAGAAAAAAGCCGAGCATTTATAAAGCGCCTAATTTCATCCGATGAAAATGAGCTTAGTTTGTAGAGCATTCCCCCGAATTCTTGTGAGGACTAAGGTTTGGATCGTCCAGCAGATGCGGGAAGTCTTGTTTTTGGCTCATTTAACAGCCTTTCAGATTAAATTCTAAGAGACTGTTAAATTATTTATAATCAAAAGTTTATATTTAAAAAATCTTGTTAATAGATTGGCAGTATATTAGGTTGATTTCCATTGAGCTAGCAGTATTAACAGGATTATTATACTTCCTTCTGGAAAACCTAGTGGATGCAGATGTATTCAGAAGAAAGAGTTACGGAATTCGAATGAGTTTAAAGACACTGATATTCTTTTGCATACTGATCTTTGGTATTTTGCTGGGTGCCGAGTTTCTTTCTAAGGTAAATCAGGTTTAAGTTTCTGAAGGGCTTAATATGCTTTGGAGTACAGGGCTTATTTTTTCGTTTTTATTGTATTTCACACTGGCAAGTGCTAGTCTGATAAAGACTATTCTATGTTAAAACTGTTAGCTAGGCTTAGAACAATCAATCTTGCTCTATTTTAGTTAAGGTAATATTACAATTATTTCGAATAGATTTATTTTTTAATTCTCTTCATAAATGACCCAAACCTTTTGTTTAAAGTTTTAGGAGCATTAAAACGATAGCCCAAATTAATCTGAAATCTCCCACGAGTATCAAAGACAGCACCTCCATTTTGATCATGAACAGTATTGCTTAGATCAAACATAGCTCCGGAAAAGAATCTGCCATTATCGTAACCTATAGTAGTACTTGCTGTAAAACTACGAACAAGTGATTGTTCAGAATTGGTAAAAGATTCATCAGAGAATCTGGTTGTTAATTTTCTGTGGAGATATCCAATACCTGCTTTTCCGCCAATAGAAAAATAGAAGTTTTCCTTCTGTACAAGAGTAATGGCGTATCCTAAGGAAGGGATAAGTTCCAAAGAGTTAGTTTTCTGAGAACTATTATTCTCATTTAGTTCAATTCTGTTATCAATGATATAATACCGGTAAGAAAGATCTGCTAAAAAACTTCCATTCGTTTTTATCTGTCTCTGATTAATAGCATCAATTGCAAAAAGAGAAAAGTTTGGGTTAAAGATATAGGTAGTAGCTCCTTTCCATGATAAATAATTGAGTTCGGGAAACTGAATAAAAGGATCGCCATTCATCCAGTTTGAATTGAAGTCTACAGTGTTCTCCAGATAAAACCCTCTGATTTTTTGAAATGAAAGATGCTGATTAATATGGTCACCAATTCCAATGTCAGTGCCAAAGCGAATGATTTTTGAATTTCCTTTTAATAACTGATCAGTATTCTGATTAAGAAAAGATGGAGTAAAAGAAACAGAAAAAAGAATGAATTGATATCCAAACTTATAACTATTTGAGATGGATGTATTTGGATCCAGTTGTAAATCCAGTTCATCGGTAATCAATCGGAAGCTTTCAATGTCATTATTGAGATTTGCTCGAATTGATATTCTCTCTTTGTAACTAATCACGTATTCATTCTTGGATACAGATTTAATAGAATCTGTATCAACCTGAGCAATTGATTCTATTGATAAGAGTGTCATGCTAACAATAGCAAAGAATGTGACTGATAATCGAATCATCAAAGAAGTTTGATTTAATTTTCATTGAAATCAACTATCAAGAGAATTCTTATCACGTTTTGGAATACAATAATTAGCTATTATTGTACATAGTTATTTCATGTCAGTACTTCCTAATGTATTTATTATCATCTCTTTATCGGTTTGTATCTTTTAAAAACCTGATCCCCTTTATCATTCTTATTGCTTTTTGTTCACTTAAGCTTGAAGCTCAGGTTAGTATTGGTAACGGAAGCTACAGCACTACCTTGCCATCCGGAGAAATAGGCCCACAAAACTTTACGGGTCAAAATATACTGCCAAAAGTATCAGATTCATTTACACAAAGAGTGCAAACTAATGATTTTTGGAGTAGTTTGATTTTCCCGTTTTATGGGAATCCACACTCAGGGAAACTTATAGCTCATCCGCTTTCTATGCAGGCTGTAGCGGAAGGATTACAACTTAATTATACCTCTCAGCATACTTTCGCTAATGCAGCACCAGGTACCGATTTTTTGTTCCCTTACTATCCGAATGGACAACTTACAGTAGGTGTAGCGGGACTGAATGCCAGTGAAACCACGACTTATAAATACGACGACTGGACGGTCACAGCAGAATGGTTGGATGGAGATAAATCTATGCTTGCTACTTTGGGTCACGGTCTGCCGTTTGTGTATTTCGAAATTTCAGGGGGCGATGCAGCCATTAATTTTAACGGAACTCCATCCGTTTGGGCTAATGACAATGGTGTATTAGGAGTAACCATCGATGGAAGACATTATGGAATTTTCGCTCCAACCGGATCAACCTGGAATTCAGGTTCTACCTATACATCCAGTCTAAACGGGAAAGACTATTTATCGGTAGCTTTACTTCCGGATAATTCCCCATCAACCTTAAATGAATTCAAATCCAGGGCATATGCATTTGTTACAAATAGTGTTGTGGAATGGGATTATGATGAATCAACCTCTACTGTTACATCAACCTATAGCTATGAAACCACTTTAAAAGATTCAGCTGAAGGTAACATCAATGAAACCATTTCAGCATTATACCGACACCAATGGCTGTATGTAAATGAGCCTCTTACTGATTACACGTATGTATCTCCAAGAGGAGAAATGAAGGTGCTGATGGGTAATACGTTTTCTACTACGCTCAAATTTCAGGGAGTACTTCCTGCATTACCAAATCAGGGAGATTATAATCCTGATGTATTAATGGAATTGGTTTCAGAAGTAGCTAATGAATCACTTGAATCCGGTCCTTCTTATGAAAACGGGAAAGCGATGGCACGATTTGCTAATCTTGTTCATATCGCCGATCAACTCGGGATGACTACAGAAAGAGATTATTTTCTTTCAGCTATTAAAACACGCTTAGAAGATTGGTTAACGGTGGGAGGAGATCAGGAATATTCTTACAACTCTGATTGGGATGTGCTAACCGGTTATCCTTCCGGGTTCGGAGCTGATAATCAAATCAACGATCACCATTTTCATATGAGCTATGCTATTGTCAGTGCAGCTACCATTGCTCAATACGATTCAGCGTGGGCAGCTCAGGAAAAATGGGGAGGTATGGTAAATATGCTTATCCGCGATGCCAATAACTGGAACAGAAACGATGAACTCTTTCCATTTTTAAGATCGTATGACGTTTATGCAGGTCATTCATGGGCCGCTGGTCATGGAGATTTTGCTGAAGGTAATAATCAGGAATCCAGTTCCGAATCTATGAATTTTGCTTCTTCAGTAGTGCTTTGGGGAGAGGTTACCGGTCAAACTGAAATTCGGGACATGGGAATCTTTTTATATGCAACGGAAACAACAGCAGTAGAACAATATTGGTTTGATGTGGATGAAGAGGTTTTTCCTGAAGATTATCCTCATGAGGCAATTGCGATTGTCTGGGGATCAAAAGGTGTGCATGCAACCTGGTTTGGTGGAGATCCGGAGTTTGTACATGGTATAAACCTTCTTCCAATTACAAGCGGGTCACTGTATTTAGGCAGGCACCCGGATCATGTTGTTATAAATTATAATGAGGTTGTTGAAGAAAGAAGTGGGCAGCCACAGACATGGAAAGATATATTCTGGCAATATTTAGCACTAGCAGATGCCGATCAGGCCTTAACCTATTACCTTGCTGATCCGGATTACGAAGCTTTTGATGGAGAATCGAAGGCACATACTATGCATTGGTTGTACAATTTGAAGCGAATGGGTCAGGTTGATACCACAGTCACAGCCGATATTGCGACGTATGCTGTTTTCAAAAAAGGGGACGCCAATACCTATATCGCATACAATGCAGGCTCTGCTGAGCGATTGGTTTCATTCTCTGATGGATATTCTATGACTGTTCCTTCAGGCGAAATGCTAACGGAAACTACTGATCAGTCAAATCCAAATGCACCCGTTATTCTTTTAACTGCAAACAAAACGAGTGGTAAATCACCGCTTACTATCCAGTTTGATGCTACTAATAGTTTCGATCGAAATGATAAAGCACTATCCTTCTATTGGGATTTTGGTGTGCAGGGGACAAGTACTGCAACTGATACGAGTGTGACTTTTACTGAAGTAGGTGAATATACCGTTAAGTTAACAGTAGAAAATACAGATGGACTAGTTTCTGAAGATAGTGTTCAGATTGAAGTCCTTCCAAATGGAACAGCTTTTGGAGGAACGCCGGCAACAGTACCAGGAAGAATCGAAGCTGAAAACTATGATTTAGGCGGAGAAGGAATTGCATATCACGATACCGAAGCAGATAATGTTGGCGGACCTGAAGCTTTCAGAGCTAATGAAGGTGTTGATATAAGTGCTGATGGCGGTTCAATTCATGTGTATTGGATTGTAGCAGGAGAATGGATTGAATACACCTTTGAAGTACAGGAAGAAGGGAATTATATCATTAAACCAAATTTCGCTACGGTACCCGGCTTTGGTAATTTCACACTCTATGTTGATAATGTGAACATAAGCGGGAAGATTCCTGTAACAGGAACGGGTAGTTTTATCAATTTTCAACCATTCGAAGTAGATGCTGTATTTCTCGAAGAAGGAACCCATATCATGCGGTTTGAATTTGATACGGATGCAGGCTCAGAAAAAAAGAATTGGCTAATGAGTTTTAATAATATTGATGTTGAAAAAACAAGTTCAGTTTCAAAAAAAGATGAGAGGTTCAAGCCTGAAGAATTTAGTTTATCTCAAAATTACCCGAATCCATTTAATCCAAGTACACAAATTAACTTTACAATGCCCGAAGCATCGTTAGTTACCCTGGAGGTTGTAAACATGTTGGGACAAAAGGTGGCTACACTCGTGAATGAACAAAAACCTGCCGGACGATACTCAGTTAATTTTGATGCTTCGAAACTAGCAAGCGGGGTTTATTTCTACACCTTAAAAGCTGGAGATTTCAGTCAGGTTAGGAAGATGCTTCTGATTAAATAGGTAGTCTTTAGATAAATATAGTTTAACCTTCCTTATATCTTTCTAATACGCTTTCAGTGATATCTTTTTTTTGTATACTCTACTCATATTATTAAGGTGTGCAGAGTCTTTTATGTTGGTTAAATTATTTGCTTTTGTTTTAGCATTCGGGATTGGAGCTGAAAAAGCATATCCAATTGAGTCTTTTTTTATTCAACAAGAGGTTGATACATTAAAGGTGGTTCAGCTACTTGATGAAGCTGATATTTTTATTAAAAACAGCCAGTATGCAGAAGCACGTAAAAAGATAGATCAAGCCGGTGAATGGGCTGAAGAGCTCGATTTTTCAAAAGGGAAACAGCTTACTGCCTTGCGAATGGCAGAGGTATATCTGAGTGTTCAATTTTTTGATTCGGCCCGTGTTGTATTGGAAAATGCACTCGAAGACTTTCCGGAATCAGACTACAAAATCCAACTTTATAATTTACTTGCTACCGCTTACAGATACATGAATGAGCTGGACAAAGCCATCGAAACCTATCAGATGGTATTGGAATTAGCTGAGGAAAATGGTCGGTACAGGATGATCGCTGCGATTCATCAAAATATGGGGGTAGCATATATAAATATGGGAAAGAAAGCTGAAGGTCTTAATAGCTTTCTTTTTTCGATAGAATATGCAGAACAGGAAAAAGATACTGCCTTTTTAGCGGTTGCTTATAACAATCTGGGGGATACATATAATAATTTTGGAGATTATGAGCAGGCCGAGTTTTATCTTCAGAAATCCTATGAGTTGGCTGTAATTAATAATCTCAGGTCAGATCTTCTCAGAGTGACCATAAACCTAGCCAATTTGAAGGGAAATCTCGAAGAATTTGATGATGCACTTCAGTTATATCAACAAGCGTTGGACTTGAGCAAAGAAGTACGTCCCAATACACCCCCGTTCAGAATCCTGTACAATCTTGGAAATCTTTATCTTAAAATGGAATCTCCGGATGAAGCCATTTTGTATTTAGAAGAATCTCTCGATTATTGTATACAATTAAATATACCTCCGGGAATTTACTATAATTATGGCGGCCTTGGCGACGCAGCAAATCAAAAGGGGCAATTAACAGAAGCCATTAGAAGACATAAGCAGGCACTGGAAGTTGCCATGCAAATGGGGTCACTTCCATTTATCCAGGAAACAAGACTAAAGCTATATGAGCTGAATAAAGAGGTAGGTAATTTTGAGTCGGCTTTAATTCAGTTTGAGGAATATGAAGCAATATCAGATAGTATGCTCGATCTGGAACAGGAGCGGAGTTTTGCTGAATTAGAGAATCGTTTAGAACTAAACAGGCAAACAGAAATCAATGCATTGCTGGAAGAAAAGCAATTGCAGCAGGAGAAAAAACTTCAGTTTCAGTTGTGGTTGATAATTACGGCGGCTTTCGTCATCATTTTGATTCTATACATCCTGTATACAATCAATCAGGCAAGTAAAGAAAAAACTAAAGCATATAATCAATTAGCCGAACAACGAGAGGAGCTTGAAAAGTTAAATCAGGAGATGAACAAGCTGTTTGCCATTATTGCTCATGATTTACGAGCCCCCTTAGCTTCTATGCACGGTATTTTATTTTTACTGAAAAATGGAGATTTGTCGAAAGATGAGATCGTTGCTTATACGGATGAAATTGAAGGAAACGTACAAAAGAATATCGACGTAATGGAGGATCTTCTTTCCTGGGCTAAACGACAAATGACAGGTATCACTTTTGTAAAAGAAGAGCTGAATATTCATGAGTTGGTTAATGAAGTAATTGGCAAACAGGAAAGCAGGTATAAAGGCAAAAATATTTCCGTTACAAATAAAGTGAACAAAAGCCTGAGTATCCAAACGGATGAAAATGCACTGAAGTTGATCCTGAGAAACCTTTTATCGAACAGTATAAAGTTTACGGATCATGGAGGTAGTATTAACTTTTCAAGTTCAGACAAAGAGGATGAAATTCAGCTTTGTGTAATTGACACCGGTATCGGAATGTCTGAGGATTTACAGGAGAGAGTATTTTCTAATCGTAGCATTTCTTTTTCTCTGGAAGGCACTAAAGGAGAGAAAGGAACCGGATTTGGTCTAAGTCTTATTAAAGAGTTTGTTGATAAACTAGGAGGCTCTATCACTATAGAAAGTGAAGAAGGCAAAGGAACCAAATTCTGTATTGACTTACCTAAGGAGTAAAACAATTCTTGGCTGGGACTATTCTATGATTTCGGAATGCATTATGTTTCAGCTCTGTTAATCAGGTAACCGATAATCAAAAAAAGAAAATATTATGCCAGATAAAAAAGCATCAGCCGTTTGGAGCGGAGATTTAAAAGGTGGAAGTGGAACTATGAGTTCAGATAGCGGGGTGTTAAGTGATGCAGCTTATACCTTTGCTTCCAGATTTGAAGATGAAGGAAAAAGTAATCCGGAAGAGTTGATTGGTGCAGCTCATGCAGGATGTTATTCTATGGCACTTTCTAACGAGCTACACAAAGCAGGACATGAATCTAACAGCGTGGATACAAAAGCCACCGTTACGCTTGAAATGGTAGATGGTGCTCCAACGATTACAACTGTAAAATTAGTAGCTGTAGCAGATGTTCCGGGACTTGACGACGATGAGTTTCAAAAAATTGCCGAAGCAACTAAAGCTGCATGTCCGGTATCACGTGTACTAAATGCAGAAATTGAATTAGATGCTTCATTAGCCTGATTCGAACCACAATAAATTTCAAAAGCCATGTTTAAAAGCATGGCTTTTTTATTTTGCTTCATCCAACTTCAGATCTTTAGCAAGTTCTTTGTCTTTACTGGTTTTCCAAATGAACTGATCGAGGAAGTAATGATGTAAAGCTAATCCAAGCAGTGTACCCTGTAGAAGTTTATCAGTTCCAAAATCTGCAAAGAGCATTTTTTCGCTTGTAACCATAAAAGGAATGCATCCCGGATGTACTTCAAATGTACATCCGAGCAATCGGAAAATTACTCCCATCATTACTGCTGTAAGAATATAACGAGGTAGAGACTTTGTAAGCTTAGCAGATAAGCCAAATTGGGTTTTATCTTTAGCTTTTCGGTATCGGTTCTTGTGATGGAACCATACAATAGCATGGTATTGTAGATCATGAAAAATAGTTACAAAGGCACCAAATCCAAGTAATCCGGCTGATAGAACGGCATCAGAAAAACAGATATAAATATGAAGAGGGATAACTGCAAACAGAAAGAGTGCTTTAGGAATATTTACACCCTCTCCCCGACGAACTAGGTAAATCTGTCGGGTAATGTATGCAACACAAAGCAACCCAATTACTCCTAGAGTAAACCAGGAAACAAGGCTTACCGCTGAAATTCCAACTAAAGATTCTACACTTGATAAAACAGGAGCAAGCAGAGTATTTGTTTCAGGAAAGCGAACAATAAACACCACAAATGGAAGCATTAAGCCACCATACAATAAACTGGAATCCAGATAATAGTCCCATTTCACCTGCTCTTTGTTCTTTTTCTTGTACAATGCTAAGAAGCCATAATGTTGACGTACTACATGCCAGTAGGCCCACAACCCGAAAAATGAAGTAAAGATAATCCAGGGGATATCATAACCGGTAGAACCAAATTGGTACATAAGGTACGAAAGAGTGATAACCGCCGGTCCGGCTAAAAACCACAACAGACTCCAAAGCAAAAGCTTCTTACGCTGTTTAAACTCTTGTTTATCAAGATAAGTGCGACTGTATGTTCCGAAAAAATGTGGGGTATCAATGAAAGCCACCCAAAAGAACCAGATGGTTACCATGTCCCAGCCGAGCCCGGCATACATAAACATGAGCAGGTAACCACCTAATGCGCCACCGATAAACCAGATTAAATCTGTGCGTTTATCAATAATCCAATTCGATGTGTACCAATTATTTGCAGAGGGTGCGAGTGTAGCCATTTATAGAATTTATTCTGATGAATAAGAAATGTTAAAATTATAACAATTAAGAAGCGAGGCAAAGAGAAATTTCAGATTTCACAAAAATCAAATTTAAAAGAATATAATCCACTTCTAATTCCCACTTCCGCTTATCATTTAGTATCTTTGTCTTTCTCTGGAAAACCTCACTTTTGGAGCAGATTTAATGAGCGATAAACCACGCGAATATTGTGGCATTTTTGGTGTTTTTGATCATCCCGATGCAGCCCTGTTAACCTATTACGGACTGCACTCACTCCAGCACCGTGGGCAAGAATCGGCCGGTATTGTTACCTCACATTTTGATGAAGAAAAAAATCGGCCCGTTATGCCGATGTTCAAAGATTTTGGGTTGGTCTTAAATGTATTTAACAAGCCTAAGATTTTTAAGAAAATTTTAAAAGGAAGATCTGCGATTGGGCATAACCGGTATTCTACCTCTGGTTCGTCAAAGAACCCGGCTAATATCCAGCCATTCAGAGTTCATTACAGAAGTGGAAATATTGCGATTGGACATAACGGGAACTTGTCTAATGCAAAGCAAATCCGTTCAAGGTTCAGGGATGAGGGGGTTATCTTCCAGAGTACTTCTGATACTGAACTTATTCTTCATCTGATTGCCCAAAGTCAGTATGATGATCAAATGGATCAGATTATGGACGCACTTAAGCAAATCGAAGGAGCTTATTGCTTAGTGATGCTTACAGACGATAAGCTTATTGCCGTTCGTGATCCTAACGGGTTTAGACCTCTTGCCCTGGGTAAAATTGATGGGAAGTTTTGTGTGGCTAGTGAAACCTGTGCTTTTGATATCAACAATGCAGAATATATTCGTGATGTTCAACCGGGTGAAGTTATTGTAATTGATAAAGAGGCGACTGAAAATGGGGAACCTAAATCCTATTTCATTGAGCCGGAAATTGGTACCAGTACCAGTCAGTGTATTTTCGAATACGTGTATTTCTCTCGCCCTGATAGTATGATTTTCGGAGAGATGGTAGACAAAATTAGACGAAACCTTGGAAAAGCTCTGGCTAAGGAACATCCTATTAATGAGGTTGTAAAAAACAATCCTTCAGGAAGAAAGCCGGTCGTAATTTCGGTACCTGATTCCAGTAATACCGCTGCTCTGGGATATGCCAGCGAAAACCAGAAATTGGGACATGATTGTAAATACGATATTGGGTTAATTAGAAATCATTATGTAGGACGTACATTTATATCTCCCGGTCAAAAGTCACGTGAGCAAAAAGTACGAACTAAGTTTAACCCTGTTCGGGGAGTAATTGAAGGCAGAAGTGTAATTATAGTGGATGATTCTATTGTTCGCGGAACTACTTCTCAATTATTGGTGGATATGATCCGGGCATGCAATCCTTCCGAAATTCACTTTATTGTTAGTTCACCACCTATCATCAGTCCATGCTATTACGGAATGGATTTTCCAACTCCGGAAGAGTTGATTGCCAACAGATTTGATAAAGATATTGACAGGATGGCAAAAGAAATCGGAGTGGATAGCTTAAGATATCTTTCGCCTGATGGACTTGTTAATGCGGTAAAAGAAGCGAATCCATCCGAACATGAATATTGCACTGCTTGTTTCACAGCTAAGTATCCTGTACCGGTTAATTTTGGTGTAGAGAAAGAAGAAAACGAACTTGTTTGATGTATAACGGTCCTGCCACTTTCGTAACCAGCGCACCCCGATTAGAAGATTGCCCTCCTGAATCATTACCTGAGATTTGTTTTGCCGGTAGGTCGAATGTCGGTAAATCGTCGCTCATCAACAGTTTGGTGAACCGGAAGAAATTGGCAAGAACTTCTAATGTGCCCGGTAAAACTCAGCAGATGAATTATTATAACATTTCTGAGGAGTGTTATTTTGTGGATTTACCGGGATATGGATATGCAAAAGTTCCGGTCAAGGAACGTCAACGCTGGGGCAGAAACATCAGAGAATATTTACTGAATCGAAAAACACTAAACCTGGTCGCACATGTGGTTGATTGCAGACACAAGCCCACTAACCAGGATGAAGACTTTTTTTATTGGATGGCTTCAAACCAGATGCCATTCTGTGTATTACTTTCTAAAGCTGATAAGCTTTCAAAGAACAAAGTGTCGAAAGCTAAAGCCGATGTAAAGAAAATATTGGCCGAAATGAATATAGTGGTTCCTATTTTGGCGTATTCATCAGATAATAAACAAGGGGTTGAAGAAGTACAGGACCTCTTAAAAGAATTTGTAGAAAATTAACGACTAAACTCACTCATACTCATGTCATTTAAAGTTTTACTACTCGATAGCGTTGATCCCATTTGCGGGGAAATCTTCAAACAACGTGGAATTCAAGCCGACCAACCCGGCAAGCTAACCGAAGAAGAACTCTTCTCAAGAATTGGAGAATACGATGGAATGGTGGTTCGTAGTGCAACTACCGTAACCCCCGAGCTTCTCGAAAAAGCTACCAATATGAAAGTTATTGGTCGTGCCGGAGTAGGTGTCGACAATATCGATATTCCTGCATCTACCGCGAAAGGGGTGTTGGTAATGAATACTCCAGATGGAAATACCATTTCAACTGCTGAGCATACCTGCGGAATGTTAATCGCTCTTTCAAGGAATATTCCAACTGCTGTAGCCACGGTAAAAGGTGGAGGATGGGATAGAAAAGCGTATATGGGAACTGAGGTTCATGGCAAAACTCTTGGGATTGTTGGTTTAGGTAAAATTGGTTCCGAAGTAGCAAAGAGAATGCTTTCTTTTGGAATGGATGTTCAGGCATATGATCCTTTTTCAACTCAGGAACATGCCCAATCAATTGGTGTTAAGTTAGTTGAACTGGATGAGCTATTAGGTACTTCAGATTATCTGTCCGTTCATACTCCATTGACAGAAAAAACTAAAGGATTAGTTTCACTGAAAAATGCCGACAAACTTAAAAAAGGCATTCGTTTGGTGAATGTAGCACGTGGTGGCATTTACGAAGAAGCAGATTTACCACAGCTTATTGATGATGGTATAGTAGGGTCTGTTGCGCTTGATGTTTATACAACAGAGCCTCCAACAGAAGATCTTTATAAAATACTGGCTCATCCTAATATCATTTGTACTCCACACCTTGGGGCTTCAACTGAGGAAGCACAGGAAAAAGTAGCTGAGCAAATTGCAGCCCAGATGGCGGATGCGCTTGAGAATAAAAACTACAAAGGCAGCCTGAATGGAAAATCGATTTCTTTGCTCACAAACAAAGAAGTTCAACCTTATCTGCAATTAGCAGAGAAACTTGGAAGAATGGTAGTTCAGTTATCTCCGGATCACGCTAACGAATTTGAGTTTGAATATGCAGGTGATTCGGCTAAATATTCCGATGTACTCACTGATGGAATTTTAAAAGGAATGCTATCTGAGTATGTGGATGAAGCAATTAATTTGATAAATGCCAGGATTTATGCCGATGAGCGTGGCTTCACAATTAAAGAAGTAACTTCTAGTAAAACCAAAACTTATAGTGATCTGGTTACCATCCGCCTTCCAAAGGGATCTGAGTATGCCAGTATTTCAGCAGTTGTTTTTGGTGAAGGTGATTACCGAATCGTAGCTATAGATGCATATGGTATCGAGCTTAGACTTGAAGGAGATATCGTCCTTTATCAAAATGAAGATAAACCCGGTATGCTTGCTTCGGTAAGTGGTGCATTGGCCCAAAACGGAATAAACATCGGGGCCTTAAGTCTTGGTAGATCCGGTAAAGGCTCGTTTGCAATAACCGCTATTTCAGTAGACAAGCACCTTGACGAAGTGGACCGTTCGGTAATTCAGAAACTGGATGGCATTAAGAATATTCGATACATCTCATTAAGCTGATTAGTAGAAGAACCAATGACGAAAGACTTATGAGACATTTGTCGTTGGTTTTTTCTTTACTCAAAATCCCCGGCATCAAACCGCTCTATGAGTCGGGACTCGTTTACCCGCTTAAAGCCAGTAAGTTTATTTTCATCCAGTGAAGCGACGGTCATTTCTCTTTTCCCTAATGCCCCGGGAGCCTTCGCAAGTTTCCAACCCGCTTTTGCCATGGAAGCTCTGGCTTTAGATGCAGCACAATAGGTGCTTAGAACGGCGCTATTATTGCTAAAAGAAGCAAGCTTCCGAAAAGTACTTACTGTCCAGAGTTCCTGATTAACTTCCGGTGAAAAAGCATCCTGGAAAATGAAATCAGCTGGATGTTCAATGTGATCAAGGGTATCAAAAAAACCATAGTAGAGATGAAGAAAAACTTCATGGTCTGGAAAAGGTTGAATGGTATTTAGACCAGGCTGAAGCTGATTAAATATTTCCGGAAGAATATCCCCAAGCTTCTTATGAGTAAGAAACTCACCAAAGTTGAAGGTATCAGCTATTTTCTTGCTAACAGGAAATGCTTCAACTGAATAGAAGTGAACTGGAAATGTAAGGTTATCTGATAAGTAATGATCCAGCAGTAAAAGAAAATTCAAGCCGGTCCCGAATCCCACTTCCAGAATCGTTAATGATTCTGGTTCATTCTTTAGTGCTTGATCAACTCCGGGGATTTCAAAAAATACATGTTCACTTTCTGAAAACGCACCATTCGGGTTGTGATAAAACTGCCCGAATTCTTTAGAGTAAAGGGTAGAGGAGCCATCTTTAGAAAAATGATGTTTTGCTGAATCAGTTGTCATTACCTGCTAAGGTAACTTTTCCGTACTTAGAAAAGCCAATAATCTCTGGACCACCCTGATTTATTTTTCCGTTTACCTTGGTTTTACTTCTGGGACCATCAACGGAAAAGCCTTGAATTTCTACTGCACTACTTGCCTGTAATTCAATATCTGCATTAGATGTTGTTGGCATCCAGATCTGAATATTTCCAGCGGAAGTTTCCAGAGTAGCGTCATCAGTAATAGGTGCATTGTAAACAAGCATGATGTTTCCACCAAGTGTGGAAGCTATAACTTCTCCCTCGATATTTTTTAGATCAATGTTTCCTCCTTTAGTATCTAGAGAAACATCACCAGTGCAGTTCTTAACAATAAGATGACCACCCTGAGATTTTAAAGTTACGTCTCCATCGGCATCTTCTACTTTTACATGTCCACCACCTGAAACTGCAAGAACATCACCGATCACTTTGTTAATTGTGATATGTCCGCCCCCGGTTTCATAAATCTGATCGCCATTAATATTAGTAGCTTCAATATGTCCACCCCCGGTATTGGTAACTAGCTCCATATCTTCCGGGATGTAAAGAGTGGCCTGTAAATGAATATTATTCCATCCCTTCTCATTCACATTCTCCAAGACAAAATTAGCCTCATCATCCTGGAAAATCGAAATGGTATTCAGTTTTGATCTGAGGTCATCCTCAGAGGAAATTTGTCCAGATGCCTGAACCGTAAATTTTGCTGTTTTGTCATTGGTACCAACTATAGTGATTGACCCATTCGGTATCTTTACAGAAGTCTTAGATATAGAAGAAGCATCAAACTCATTTAGGAAAGTATAAACACCGGGTGAAGTATTCTCCCACTCACCTTGTACAGCATTCTCGTACTCACGATTAATTACGAGCAGTTTATCATCCATCTCGAAATTTAAATGGATATTTTCGTCAGATAGCTCACGAAGTACAACGTCGATCTCGGTTAGTATTTCATCCCGGGCTTCTGCAGGAATAAGATGAGCAAGCGATTTAAGTTTCTCAAGATTCTCCAAATTCTCAAGTTCACCCATGCTTTCCAGTTCTTTTAACTCTTTCAAAGATGCTAATTCCTCAAGATTTTCTAAATCGATAACATGAACCTGACTCGGAGATGGCGGAGTAGGTTCCTTAGGGGTATTCTCAGCTGTCGCTGGTCCTGAATTATCTCCACTAGATGGCTTTCCAATCAAGTAAAGAGCGATGGCAACAAAAAACAGGCCTGCTAAAATTATTTCCCAGGAAATTCTTTTCATAGTACTTTTTCAATATTAACGACAACTGCGGAAACTACGCATATCTGAATGCTAAGTTACACAATAGAAAATTAAGCCGTATTATCAGATTTCACAGATCTAAACGAAGAAAATATGTCATTACGTTCAAAAATTATTGAATTGGCCGATCAGTATCAGGCAGAAATGGTAGCCACCAGGAGATATCTCCATCAACATCCGGAAGTAAGCTATAAGGAATATGAGACTACAAAGTTTATCAAGTCGAAACTGGATGAATTGGATATACCTTATGAAAGTCCTCTGGAGACTGGATGTGTTGGTATCCTTAAGGGAGGAAAGGAGTCTGATCGAGTAATTGCACTTCGAGCCGATATTGATGCTTTGGCGATGGAAGAAGAAGGGGAAGCAAAAAAAGAGTTCTTCTCAATAAATCCGGGAGCAGCCCATTGCTGTGGACATGATGCTCACACTTCCAATTTACTTGGCGTTGCTAAGATTCTAACCGATTTAAGAGAAGAGTTAGAAGGCACTGTGTTATTGGTTTTTCAACCTGGGGAAGAAAAATTACCGGGAGGAGGAAAGTTATTATGCGATACAGGTTTTCTACAATCACGAAATGTACAAGCTATCTACGGACTACATACCTCTCCAAGTCATAAGCCCGGAACCATAGCTACTAAAGAAGGCCCTTTGATGGGTAGTCCGGATGAGTTTGAAATTGAAATATTTGGAAAAGGAGGTCATGCTGCACGGCCTCATGAAGCTATTGATCCTATTGTGCTGACCTCTCAATTTGTTAATGCTGCTCAAACTGTAGTTAGCCGAAGTGTTGACCCAACTGAGCCCGCTGTGGTTTCCATAGGAAGAATTGAAGGTGGAACCGCGCACAATGTAATTCCTGAAAGCGTACGACTTTGGGGCACTGTTCGCACGTTGAATTCTGAAACAGCGGATTTGATCGCAGAAAGACTGGAATCAATTTTAAAAGGAATTACCGATGGAGCAGGCGGTTCTTACACTTTTGATTTTAATAAAGGATATCCCGCCGTAACAAATACCCCGGATGAAACAGAGAACGTAGTTTCTACCATGCAGGAGTTATTTGGAGAAGAATCAGCAATTTTGATGGAGCGACCAATTATGGCCGGAGAAGATTTTTCATTCTATCAGGAACACTTTCCGGGAGCTTTTTTCTTTGTTGGAAGTGGTAGCGAGGATTCAGAATCAACCCATGTTTGGCATCATCCCAAATACAATGTAGATGATCGTTTCTTTCAAACCGCTGCTCCTTTGATGGCTTCACTTGCACTAAATTCTAAATGAAGTATCGTCAGTCTTTTTGGGAAGCCGAGCTATATAATCAAACCTATGATTTGATCGTAATAGGTGCGGGATTAACGGGCCAGTCAACGGCATACTTTTTTAAAAAAGAATATCCTGATGCAGAAGTGCTTGTGTTGGATCAGGGATATTTCCCAATTGGCGCAAGTACCCGTAATGCAGGGTTTGCATGCATTGGAACGGTAGGTGAACTTATAGCGGACCTTGAAATTGATTCTGAAGCACAGCTGAAAGAACGGATTAAAAACAGGTATGAGGGATTGTTGTTATTAAGGGAAACACTTGGTGATAAAGCCATTGAATACGAAGATACCGGTGGATGGGAAATTTTTCCTGATAGCAACGAGCTTCTGAAGATCAAAGATCAGATTCCCAAGTTCAATTCGTGGATGGAAGAGCTGATTGGCGAAAAAGAGCTGTATGAATTAGGGACTTATTTAGGAATTCCTTCTATATATAACCGTTGTGAAGGGATGCTTCATCCTGGGAAAATGATTAAGAAGTTATACAAAATGAACCGGGATCTTGGTGTTGAGTTTCGTTGGAATACCCCCATCAGCAAACTTGAACCCGAAAGTTGTTCAGCTATAGTTAACGATGAGGTTTCTTTTAGAGGAGATCGTATGGTTGTAGCAACCAATGCATTCACAAATCAATTACTTCCTGACCAAATAATAAAACCAGGCAGAGGCTATGTCTTTATTACAAATGAAATTGATTTGATGGAATGGAAAGGTACGTTCCACTACAATAAGGGCTATGTTTATTTTCGGAATCTTGGAGAACAGCGAATATTATTGGGTGGCGGAAGAAATGTAGATTCAGAATCTGAAGAAACTTCTGAATTTGGTATAAATACTTCCATTAAAGAGTACTTGATTCATTTTGCGAATGAAATTTTGGAGCTTCCACATTATTGGGAAATTGAGCAGGAATGGTCAGGGATTATGGGTTTTACAGAATCAAAGTCACCTGTTTTTGAAATGATAGATAAGAACTTTCTGGTTGCAGCAGGATTGAGTGGAATGGGAGTAGCATTAGGGATGCAACTAGGGAAGAAGGCTGCTAACGCTGTTTAAAATGTATGTTCTAAATTTCAGATGACCTGCCAAATTCTAAATTCACAAGGTCATCGCGAGGAGTATAGATTTGGAACTAAAGGAAAACTTTATTCGACTAAGCGATCTTATTTTCGGGAGATTGTTGCGTCGATGACTTAATTTGATCACTATAGGTAAGATACTCCTCGCAATGACAGATAGTTCTTTTAGAATCAGAAACTTGAAATTTATTGGTCATTAATACTCTGAGATTCAAACTCCCTATACAGTTCCATCAATTCACTCATCATCATGGCGGTAGCTCCCCAGAGTGGTACCTTATGAATATCCCAAAAAGGAACCGTGTATTTTGTGTCTCTTAAATCCCATTCCTCTCTGATTTTATTTTTAGAAGCGATGAGTTCAGAAAAAGGAACCGTGAATATTTCATCCACCTCATTCGGATTGGGCGTAAAAGTCTGGCTCTCGGAAATAAATCCCACAACGGGTGTTACCATATTATTTGAATGATTAACATAAAGTGGGGTCATTAATCCGGCAATGGATACCTTTTCTTCAACCAACCCGATTTCTTCCCGTGCTTCTCTTAGTGCAGTTTCCTCATAAGTTTCATCACCCTCCTTTCCACCTCCGGGAAAACTAAGCTGCCCACCATGTTTAATTCCCGAAGTTCTAAGCGTAAGAATGATCTCAAGTTCATCTTCCCATGTAATAATGGGCACTAAAACACTACTGTTACGGTATTCATTATGTTCAGGAAGATTGGATTTGAATACCGGGTTTTTGTGAACAGCTGGGTGGGGGCGCATTTTATTCTGAGCCTCTTCTCCCGGTAAAGAATGTGCTAACCGTTGTTCTAAAAATGCCTGAAATGCCGTCATGGGCAACAATATAGATCAACTGCGAATAATGTAAAAGAGACCACTGATGGTTTTTAAAGAAGTGGGAGTGTCCGTACTTTATTGAAGGAATAATCAAAAAGAAAAATCAGTTAGAAACTCTCCTGAATGAAAAAATATAATGTATATGGCATTGGGAATGCCTTGGTAGATCTCGACTTTAAAGTATCAGATTCGTTTTTGGAAGAACATGAGGTGCACAAAGGGGTGATGACCTTAGTGGACGAAGAAAAACAAACCCGTTTGATTGAGGCAATTGATCACAATAATACCAAAAAGAAATCAGGTGGTTCGGCTGCAAATACCGTGATTGCACTGAGCCAGTTTGGAGGGAAGGCTTATTATTCATGTAAAGTAGCTTCCGATGAATTTGGCGATTTCTACCTGCATGATATGAAAGAAGCAGGAGTGGATACCAATCTGGATGGAAGAGAAAGAGAAGAAGGCATCACCGGAAAATGTTTGGTGATGATTACCGAAGACGCCGACCGAACCATGAATACGTTTCTGGGAATCACGACAGACCTTTCGGTTGATGAAGTGGACGAAGCTGCGATTAAGGATTCTGAGTACCTTTATATTGAGGGATACCTTGTTGCATCACCAACAGCGTTAGAGGCGATGAAGCTTTCAAAAAAGATTGCCGAAGACAATGGAGTGAAAACGTCAATTACCTTGTCTGACCCATCCATTGTAGAGATTTTTAAATCCCAGTTTCAGGAAGTAATAGGGGCATCTGTTGATCTCCTCTTCTGTAATGAAGAGGAAGCTAAAGCCTACACGGGTAAAGAAGATATTCTTGAAGCCCGTGAGGAGTTAAAGAAAGATGCAAAACGCTTTGTAATCACCCAGGGTAAAAACGGAGCGATGATTTTTGATGGTGATACCTTTATAGATATCGAACCTTATCAGGTGAAAGCAGTCGACGCCAATGGTGCAGGTGATATGTTCGCGGGTGCTTTTCTCTACGGACTTACCCACGGAATGGGCTACGCAGGTTCCGGGAAACTTGCGAGCCTGGCTTCTTCTAAAGTGGTAGCACAATATGGTCCGCGTATGAAGTGGCATGAAGTGCAGGAAATCTTAAATCATTTGAAGTAATGGATTGGATTGAAATTCTTGGCTGGACAGGTTTTGCTATTCTTATCATGGCATGGATTCCACAAACTCTGGATACAATCAAGGCAGGCAAGACGGACATAAATATTGCTTTCATCCTGATGTATGTGTTTTCCAGCTTACTACTTACCATTTACTCCATCCTGGAAAATGATCATGTATTCATTGCATTAAATGGATTGTTGACGATTGGCAGTGGGATCAACCTTTTCTACAAACTCTTTCCAAGAAAACAAGATGGATAAACTCGTACTTGCTTCAAGAAATAAGAATAAGATTGAAGAGATGAAGGCGCTTGTAGCCGATCTTGGAATAGAAGTGTATTCTGCTTTAGATTTTTCCGATCTGGAAGAAGTTGATGAAGACCAACCTACATTAGAAGGTAATGCCCTTAAAAAAGCACGGTACGTACATCAGCAAACAGGATTACCTGCTTTATCAGATGACACCGGACTGGAAGTAAAAGCCCTGAGCGGAGCTCCGGGAGTTTATTCTGCACGCTATGCCGGGGAAAATGTAAGTTATCAGGATAATGTGGTTAAGCTTCTCAAAGAGATGGATGGAGAAGAAGACCGAGCGGCACAATTCAGAACCGTAGTAGCTTTAGTAACAGCAGATAGTGAACATACTTTTGAAGGAGTATGTAAAGGGGAAATTATTGATCATCAACGAGGAGAAAAAGGTTTTGGCTACGATCCGGTTTTTCTGCCAGAGGGATTTGATCAAACATTTGCAGAACTGGATTCGAAAGTGAAAAATGAAATTAGTCACCGTGGACGGGCCATCCAAAAATTCATTTCATTTTTAAAAGGCTAAACAAATGCTTTTCGGAACCCTCGACTATATCGTTCTTATTCTATACCTCTTCGGGGTAGCCATATTTGGTTTGAAAGCTTCCGGTAAACAGCAATCCACCAAAGATTATTTTCTGGGTGGAGAAGGAATTCCCTGGTGGGCAGTTTTATTTTCAGTCGTTGCTACAGAAACCAGTACCCTCACATTTATAAGTATTCCTGCAGTAGCCTATGGAGGAAATCTTACCTTTCTGCAAATAACGCTCGGTTATATTGTGGGTAGATTTTTTGTTGCTATCTATTTTCTTCCAAAATATTACGATGGCGAAATGTACACAGCCTATCAGTTTTTGGAAAAGCGATTTGGGCCCTCAATGAGAAATGCAGCCAGTTCCACATTTATGGTTACCCGTCTTTTGGCTGATGGAGTTCGACTTTTTGCAACGGCTATTCCTCTTGCCATAATTCTAAGGCTAGGTGGAGCTTTTACAGGCTGGGGTGATCTGGAATTATATCTGCTTTCCATTTCTGTTATTTCCGTGATTACATTGATCTATACGTTTTTTGGAGGAATCAAAGCAGTGGTATGGATGGATGTGATCCAGTTGGGAGTGTATATTGGAGGTGCGGTTTTAGCATTGTTCATTCTCCTGAACAAAATTCCGGATGGGTGGCAGGGCGTAGCACAGTTTGCGGAACCGGATAACAAGTTTCAGATTTTCAGATTAGGGTTTGATCTGCCTTTTAAAGAATTCATTGCACAGCCCTATACCTTTTTTACAGCTCTGATTGGTGGAGCTGTCTTTTCACTTGCTTCGCACGGAACAGATCAATTATTGGTACAAAGGCTTCTTGCCACCGGGAATCTTAAATCTGGTCAAAAAGCTTTAGCATGGAGTGGGATAGTAGTGATGTTTCAGTTCGCTTTATTCCTGATAATCGGACTAATGTTATTCGCATTTTATGAAGGGGTAAACCCGGATGGTTTAGGATTAGCAACCACTGACGAAGTCTTTGCCAAATTTATAGTTGAACAACTTCCGGCAGGTATTTCCGGACTGATAGTGGCTGCACTATTCGCTGCTGCTATGAGTAGCCTGAGCTCCTCATTAAATTCGCTTGCCTCTGCAACGACCTATGATTTCTATAAACCTTATTTTGGAAAAGAAGATAATCCAGAGAAAGACTTAAAAACCTCTAAAATAATCACCTTGGTTTGGGGATTGATTTTAACTGGCTCTGCATTTCTGTTTGCTTTGCTTCAGTTGCAGGCAGGAGAACGACCTACTGTTGTTGAGTTGGGGTTAGGAATTGCTTCCTATACTTATGGTGGATTATTGGGAAGCTTTTTACTGGGAATTTTTTCTGAAAAGCCCAATAAAAAGGATGCGATGCTGGGGTTCTTTACTGGGTTGATCGCTTTACTATTTATGGTAAACGGACCTGTTCAGAATATTCTTCCTGGTGAGGGACTTGTAATCGCCTGGCCATTATATACCATGGTGGGAAGTATCGTGGTTATTTCTGTAGGATTGATTTCAAGTAAATCAGGCCTGTTTAAAAAAGAGGGATAGATTTTAAGAGCACATTTTTGTTCATTTAGTAATGAAAACCAACCAACAAATCATTACTGATTTCTATACTGCTTTCTCCCAAAAAGACTTCAAAAAAATGGGAGAACTCTATCACCCGGACGCTTATTTCAAAGATGAGGTGTTCGAATTAAACGGAAAAGAACCGGCAGCAATGTGGCATATGCTGTGTGCCAGAGGGAAAGATTTAGAAATTGAGTTTTCCGACATCAAAGAAACAGGCGAAGACAAAGTAACCGCACACTGGGAAGCGAAGTACACATTTTCAGCTACAAAGCGAAAAGTGCATAATAAGATAGATGCCCGGTTTACATTCAAAGATGGGAAGATTATTGAGCATATTGACAGCTTCAATTTTTGGAAGTGGTCGAGACAGGCATTAGGCCTTCCCGGGACTCTGCTAGGGTGGACACCCATCATAAAAAATAAGGTAAGAGAGCAAGCAGGTAATTCATTAAATGCTTTTATTTCGGCTCATCCTGAATATCAATAAATATCGAAGGCTTAATATCAGCCACAGGCATCTATGAGACAGAAACTGCTCAGCGAAGGAGCGAAAGAACTCAGCTACGAAATACGCGAAATTGTAAAAAAGGCGAAGCTTCTTCAGAAAGAAGGGGTGGAAATTTCATGGGAAAACATTGGGGATCCAATCCAGAAGAATGCCCGCATTCCTGCATGGATTAAAAAGATTGTTACTGGACTTGCCCAGGATGATAAAACCTATGGGTATTGCGACTCAAAAGGAGAAATTGAAACCAGAGAGTTTCTTGCTGCCAGAACCAACAAGCTGGGGGGTGCTCAGGTAACTGCACAGGATATTTTATTTTTTAACGGCCTTGGGGACGCCATTGCTACACTATATCACTATTTGGCACCTACAACCCGTGTGATCGGGCCTTCACCTGCCTATTCGACACATTCATCAGCAGAGGCAGCACATGCAAATCATCATCCTTTAACATACAAGCTCGACCCGGACAATCACTGGTATCCGGATATGGATGATCTGCGAAATAAGGTAAAGTACAATCCGAACATTGTCGCCATTTTGTTGATTAACCCCGATAACCCAACAGGGATGGTGTATCCCAAGGATATTCTGGATGAAATTGTAGAGCTTGCCAGAGAATACAATCTGTTTTTGATTTGCGATGAGATTTATAATCAGATTACCTATAACGGAGCCAGAGCATATGCGCTTTCCGAGGTAATTGATGATGTGCCCGGAATCGCAATGAAAGGAATCTCAAAAGAACTGCCATGGCCCGGTGCGCGATGTGGCTGGATTGAGTGTTACAATCGGGGAAAGGATGAAGAATTTGATCGCCTGTGTAGAACGCTTGATGATGCCAAAATGATTGAGGTTTGTTCTACGACACTGCCTCAGTTGGCTATTCCAAAGATTCTGGGAGATCCTCGCTATGAACAATATCGATCAGACCTCAATGAGAAAATTGGATGGCGAAGCCGATTCATTTCGGAAACGTTACAGGAAATTCCTGAGCTTACCTTCAATCCAACATACGGAGCTTTTTACAATACCATTGTATTCAAAAAAGGGACTCTGACGGCAGATCAGGAATTGGAAATCTCAAATCCTGCGGCAAAAGAGTGGGTTGAGCAATGGGTGGATGGAGTCTCGCTGGATACCCGTTTTGTGTACTATCTGCTCGGAGCAACCGGAATTTGTGTCGTTCCGATTTCATCCTTCTGTTCAGATCTATTTGGATTCAGAGTCACATTGCTGGAAGAGGATGAGGAGTTGCTGAAGAAGACCTTTACAACCTTGCGTGATTCGATTCGCTTGTATCTTGATTCTTAGATTTTTAATGTCATCCTGAGGCTACTGCCGAAGGATCTGGCTGGATATTCGGCAAGATTCTTCGCTTTCGCTCAGAAAGACCTATTATTTTTACCAATTATGCCAAACGGAACCCATAACGCCCTCGAAGACTCCAGAAACGAAGAAGTACTTATCTCCATAAACGGAGAACTATTTCCACGGAAAGAGGCGAAGATTTCAGTTTTTGACAGCGGTTATTTAGTTGGGGATGGAGTTTGGGAAGGACTTCGGCTTCATCATGGAGTTCTTGTTTTCTGGGATGATCATATGGACCGGCTCTGGCAGAGTGCAAAAGCTATTGGAATGGATTTGGGGATGACCCGGAATGAACTCAGAAAGCAGATTCAGAAAGTGATTGATGCCAATGAAATGGAAGACGGTGTTCATGTTCGTGTGATGATAACCCGTGGCATCAAGAAAACTCCAAGTCAGGATCCAAGACTAACAATCTCAGGTCCAAATGTTGTGATTATCGCGGAGCATAAGAAAGCCGATCCGGAAACCCAGAACAAAGGAATTACGCTGTTTACCAGTACCATTCGTCGCGGTTCGCCAGATTATCTGGATCCCAGACTGAACTGCCACAGCAAGCTGCACGAGGTGCAGGCACTCATTCAGGCATTGGAAGCGGGGGCAGATGAAGCACTCATGCTGGATCTAAATGGATTTGTAAGTACCTGTAACGCCACCAACTTTTTTATGGTGAAAAACGGGGAAGTGTGGACTTCTACCGGACAGTATTGTATGAATGGAATTACCCGTGGCAAAGTGATTGAAATGTGTGAAGAAAATAACATCCCGTGCCACCAGAAGAATTTCTCGTTATTTGATGTCTATGGAGCCGATGAAGCGTTTGTAACCGGAAGTTTCGGAGGATTAACGCCCGTTACCAAAATTGACGGAAGAGTGATTTCGGAATCGGTGCCCGGCACGATAACGGGTTTATTACAAACATTATATCAGGGTAAAATTGAGTCTTATTCAGAGAATTAGAAAAGAAGGATTTTGAATTTTGAATTATGAATTGGGTTGGGCTCAAAACAATTCATAATTCAAAATCTTTAATTCATAATCCCACGAAGTGGACAAAAAACGAATATGCCTTTGGAGCGGGCCACGGAATATCTCAACGGCGTTGATGTATTCCTTTGCTCAGCGGAAAGACACTACGGTGGTAGATGAACCGCTCTATGCTCATTATCTGGTGAATACGGATGCACGGTATTATCACCCCGGTGCGTATGAGGTTATTGCAGATCAAAACTGCGATGGACAGAAAGTGGTTAATCACATCATATTTCGGGAATACGATACTCCGGTTGTCTTTTTTAAGCACATGACTCATCATTTGGTAGAGCTTGATTTGGAATTTATGCAAGATACCATCAACATCATTCTTACCCGTGATCCACGAGACATGCTTTCGTCCTTTGTGAACCAGATTGAAAATCCAACCCTCGAAGACACCGGCTACAAACAACAGCTTCAGCTGAAAGAATATTTGGAATACCATAAGCTTCCTGTGTTGATTGTAGATTCCAAAGAGATCCTCATAAACCCGAAACAAAAGCTAACTGAACTGTGTGAGTTTGCCGGAATTCCCTTTGATGAAACCATGCTGGAATGGAAAGCCGGTGCCCGCCCCGAAGACGGTGTCTGGGCGAAGCACTGGTACCACAACGTCCACAGCTCCACCGGCTTCCAACCTTATACACCTAAAACAGAGCCTTTCCCAGAGAAGCTGGAAGCGTTACTGGAAGAGTGTGAGGGGTTTTATTCTAAGCTGCTTTAAATGGAATAAAGGATTTCTTTTTCCATTTGATTGGATTTTTAGAATATGGTCTTTGTAATACAGTTAATCCATTTGCGATAAAGGTATTGTTGTATTCTTTTGAAATATACCTTTGTTGAGCCTTTTCAAAGACGGAATCTTTCAGGCGCCTTGCAATAGTTATGTGAGGTTTATCAGTAATATTACAACTCTTTCTTAAAAAGAAAGCTGATTTATGGATTAGTAGACTCATAATTAGATGTTGGTAAGCTTCATCAACATTCACATTTAAATGAATTGTATTACTTCCATAAAAACTTCCAAATCCAGAAATATTGATTTTAAAATTCGGCAGATTCTCTAATCTCTTCGAAAGCTGGCTTAGAAAATCATAGGACCGCTCTTGATTTATAAGCACATTTGAAAGAGTTATATGTGGTATTGATTTCTCAGAAACAAACGTACCAAATTCAATTTTAAAATTTCTCTTTTCGTTTAATACATATTCTGAAACTTGTTCAGAAGGTGATAGGACTAGTAGATATTCAGTAAGTGTCATAGTTTAAAGGATTAGTTACACATATATTATACATATAATGAATAATTTATAACTTTGCTAATATTTTTTATTAAAAAGGAACCTTTCTGTCTGTAAATGGATGATGCTGAAATCACGCGTGCGGGATTTCAGAGGGAGGACCGTGCTGGGAAAGAAGAACGAGCCGGCACCGTCCTCTCCCTGATCAGCACACAAGTGTACTGATCTGTCCCTCCCCGAGGAGGGACAGGATTGTGGGCGTTATTGGGTGATATGCTGGATCGAAGTATCCAGTCTCTACAGATCCTGATCCGTCAGCTGACGGACATGATGACGCTTTGTTTGAGATTGATTCAATTAATTAAGTGAAGGCTACAAACAAAACTCGCTCCAACGCAGAGCATCGGAGCGAGTTTAAAAGGAGATATGTTTTAAGTAAACAAGCGAATGGTTTTAATCCTTCGCCACAACGGTACAACCATGAGAGGATAAAAAGTCCCCCTTCGAAGGGGGATGAAAATTTCGTTCAGAAATTTTCCGGGGGATGTTGCAGTACTATGTAAGGGGACACCCCTCGAAAAGTCCAAAGAACTAGTTTGGACTTTTACCGGACAATCGTCTCTGATCTCTTAGGACCTGTAGAAATAATCGTGAATTTTACGCCGAGGTAGTCTTCCACAAATTCGATGTAGCTTTTGGCAGCAGAAGGAAGCTCGTCCCAGCTTGTCATGCCGGAGATGTCTTTATCCCAGCCGGGTAAGCTGGTATACACCGGTTCTACATTTTCAACTTCGTCCAGACAGAGTGGGAACACCTTGGTTTCTTCACCATTGATTTTGTAGCTGGTACACACTTTGATTTCTTCAAAGCCGTCCATTACATCCATCTTGGTGAGGGTAAGTTCGTTCATTCCGTTAATGCGAACAGCATATTTCAGAGCGACCAGATCAAGCCAGCCACAGCGTCGTGGCCGACCGGTAGTAGCGCCGAATTCATGTCCTTTTTTGCGAAGATCTTCTCCGGTTTCATCGAGTAGTTCTGTTGGGAAAGGGCCGTTACCTACACGCGTACAATACGCCTTAGTGATTCCCATCACATGGGTAATTGCAGTAGGAGGAACACCGGTTCCGGTACAGGCTCCGCCCGAAGTAGGAGAGGAGGAAGTTACATACGGATAGGTTCCGTGATCCACATCCAGCAGACAACCCTGAGCGCCTTCCAGTAAAATATTTTCACCTGCCTCAATGGCTTCATGCAAAATATTCGAGGTATTGCAGATGTAAGGCTCGAGTACTTTTATGGAGTCTTCAATCTCTGCCATCAAATCATCGGCATTCAGCGTAGGTTCTTCATACAGATTTTCCAGTGCGTAATTGATATCCTGAATATTCTGTTCAATTTTTTTTCGGAGAACAGCACGATCAAGTAAATCCACCATACGAATTCCGATTCGGGCAACTTTGCTTACATAAGCTGGGCCGATTCCACGTCCGGTGGTACCGATAGCATCTTTGGCTCGTCGTTTTTCTTTGAGCTTATCAAGGATTTTGTGGTAGGGAAGAATTACGTGGGCAGTCTGACTCACAAAGAATCGATGCTGAAGGGAGAATCCCATTTTCTTTACGTTCTCGATTTCTTCTACCAAAGCGATGGGATCAATAACCACCCCATTTCCGATGATACATTTTGCATCACCATTGAAAATACCGGACGGTACCAGGTGAAGAACTACTTCTTTATCATCAAATTTGAGCGTGTGACCTGCATTAGCGCCGCCTTGAAAACGGGCAACGTATTCAACTTTATCACTTAACAGATCAACAATTTTTCCTTTTCCTTCATCGCCCCACTGGGCACCAATTATGACTCGAACAGACATAGCTAACGATTTACAATAAAAAAGGGGTGTAGCAATCTACACCCCTTTAAAGTTCTATTTATGGGTACTGTTAGTCTTCATTAAAAGACTCAACGGCTTCTTCAACTGAATTGAAGTGCTTGAATACCGTTATTAGTTTAGTTACAACTAACAGACTTTGGATTTTATCAGTAGCGTTAGCGATGCGTAAATCTCCACCTGCTTTGCGCATAGTGGTGAGCGCACCAATAAGCATACCTAATCCAGAAGAATTCATGAACTTCACCTTGCTCAGATTAACCACAATGTTGGTTTTCTCGGCATCGATTAGCTCATGAAGTTTTTCGTTAAGGCTAACCGCATCGGGTCCACCCATTACGTTACCTTTGAATTCGATAACAACACTGCCGTAGCGTTCTGAAGTATTAAAGCTCATAAGTTCCTCTTAAAAATTTTCTATTTAGTTTTTCGGGTACGTTTATCCAGTTCCAGTACCAACGGACTCGCTACAAATAAAGAGCTGTACGTACCAAGAACTACACCGATAATAAGGGCAAAAGATAATCCTTTCAACACCTCACCGCCGAAAATAAACAGCACAAGCACCACAAACAAGGTGGTAACAGAAGTAATAACAGTACGGCTGAGCGTGTCGTTAAGACTTTTGTTAATCATTGGAAGGTATTCCATTCCTTTGTGTACAATGCTGTTTTCACGTATACGGTCGAATACAACCACGGTATCGTTCAGCGAATACCCCACAATAGTAAGGAATGCCGCGATAATATTCTGATCAATCAACAGGCTGAATGAAACTAAATCATTTAGCAAAGTGAAGATTCCGAGCGTGATAACCACATCATGTACTAATGCAGCAACGGCTCCGAGCGAGAATGTCCAGTTCCGGAATCGAATCAAAATGTACAGGAAGATAATCGCAATTGCATAGATTACGGCTTGCAGTGCACTTGATTTGAGTTCGTCACCAAAACGGGGACTAATATAGTTACTGGTCTCGGATTCGTAGGTAATATTTGGCATTTCGCTATCGAATGTGTTTTCGATAATAACCTCGATTTCTTCTTTTGGAGCCGGATTATCGGTACGGATAAGTACTTCCACATCAGAACCGAAAAGTTTTACTTCGGGGGCAGTGCCAAGTGGATCCGTTAAGGTTCCTCTTAGTTCTACAGTATTTACGGGCTCAGAGAATTTGTAGACAAACTCACTTCCTCCTTTAAAGTCAATACCGTATTGCAATCCCTGAGTAATAATAATTGTCAATGATGCCAGGAATAGAATTCCTGAAAATATATAAGCGCCTTTCCGCTTATTGACAAAATCAATGTTTGGAGTTTCAAACCATCTCATAATGTATTCCTTTTAAATCGTTTTTAATTTCTTTTGAGATTATCCGAAGCTCACTGCATCGGCATTGTTTCGGGTCAGGTATTCAATAACTACACGGGTGATCACAATTGCGCTGAATAACGAGCATGCAATACCGGCAAGTAGTGTTACCGCAAAACCTTTAATCGGGCCAACTCCAAAACTCATCAGAATAATGGCTACAAAACCTGTGGTCACGTTTGCATCAATAATGGCACTCATCGCGTTAGCATAACCAGCAGAGATGGCTGCTTTTATTGTTTTGCCTGAACGCTGTTCCTCACGAATACGATCGAAAATAAGTACGTTCGCATCTACCGCCATACCAATGGTTAGTACAATACCAGCGATACCGGGAAGTGTTAATGTGGCATTAAATCCAGCCAGAATTCCTAAAATGAAAATAATGTTCAGAATCAGAGCAAGATCAGCTACTCCACCACCGGTACGGTAATACACAATCATAAAGATTGCCACAATTCCAAGACCAACCAGCACAGAGTTGAGACCAGCTTTAATAGAAGCTTCACCCAAAGTAGCACCAACAGTACGGCTACCGATGATTTCAAGTGGAGCAGGAAGCGCACCTGAAAGCAGGATGTTTACCAAATCTTCGGCTTCGGCAGTATTTTCAAGTCCGGTAATGGAAGAACGGCCACCGTTAATTTTGCTGATTACATTTGGATAAGAAACAACGAATCCGTCGAGAACGATTGCGACTGGCTTCCCAATATTGGCACCTGTAATTCGTCCCCAGGTACGAGCACCTTCAGCATTCATCCCCATCGCAACTTCAGGGGCATTGGTTGTTGGATCGAACTGTATGCTGGCTTCTTCAATTACGTCTCCGGTAAGTTCTACATCAGTACTTACACCAAAAAGAGCAAACTGTTCGCCTCCGTCTCCAAAGTCAACCGGATTGGATCCCCATAGAACAGTGGTATTACGTGGCATCATACGCTGGACTTCTGGAGCTTTCAATAAATCCATTACCGCAGCTGTATCCTGTGTAGAAGCATATCCGAAGATATATGGACTCTGTTGCTGAACAAAGCCAAGCAAATCTACAAGTTCGTTTGTTGCAACGGGAGCTGATAAACTATCTGATGAAGTATCGGGGGTAACTTCATAATATTCGATGGCACGACTTCTGAAATTAGAGAAGTCCTGAGCATCTGCTCCGGTTCTGAACTCCAGACGAGCAGTACCGCGGAGTAGTCCACGAACACGATCTTCATCATCCACACCAGGAAGCTCCACAATAATTCGGCTGCTTCCCTGCTTAATGATAGATGGTTCAGTTACACCATATCTGTCCACACGAGTACGAATAATCTCGATAGCTCGATCAAGGGCTGAGTCTCTCTGGTTTTTAAGATAAGCGATAACCTCTTCATTGGAAGATCGACGTGTAATATTATCCGCATCACTTCTGTAATATCTACTCAGACGGGCATTTTCATCACGAGCGATAAAAGCTGCAGCCATTTCATCTATGAAGTCCGAGTCATTTTCTCTTGCAGTCTGCCGTGCTTCAGCAACCACTTGATCAAGAAGGGCGTCACGATCTTCGCCAGAAAGTTCAAGAATAAGTTGAGGTGTGCCAACTTCCAGAGTTACGTGCATTCCTCCCTGAAGGTCAAGACCCAGAGAAAGAATGTTTTCGCGGAGATTCGAAAGTTTTTCCGCATTTGTTTGTTCGTATTGAGCGCGATCAGCTTCATTAAGCTCGCTCATTTGTCGTTGTTCCAGGCTCCAGATGACCGTTGGATACAAGTAATATAAGGTGAGTGCCAAAAAGGCAACGATAACACCGATTTTAAATCCGTTTCCTTGCATTTTATTTGAATTATGAATTAAAAATTATGAATCAGGAATAGGTAGTTAGTTCCGTATTCCTTTATTAAAAAAGTTGGTAAGCATAATTGGGATAGATGACAGAATATGGGTATTCAGTATTCCTTATTCAGCTATTCCAATATTCCTAATTCTAAGGAGCACCTATAGCTGTGCCGCTTTTGTGTGGAGAAAGGATAGAAGCATTGCCTGGAGTAAGCTCAAGATCGTCAAGATCAGAAGCTTCATCCAAATCATAATACAATGTTCGTTTGGTTAGGGTAGATGAAAAATAATGTCCATCTGAAGGAAGTATCGTCTGAGGCTTGATGTTCTGAATGAACACCGCTTTACCCATGCCACTACCGGAATTCTGATAGTGATTCCATTGAGTAAGTAATAGCTGGTAGACATTTTCTTCCGAAGTTCCTTCATCATCAGTTTCAGGTGTGGGTAATTTGAAGTCATCAGAATGGGTATAAACTAATTCCGAAGCTTTGCGAATTACCGCTTCTAATTCGCCATCATCACTGGAAAGAGCCTCAAGTTCATCCAGAATATCGTGGTCCTGAGTCTTTAGATGAGATTCTAACCAAGATGTAAATGCACTGTAATCGGTTTTGCTTTCAGCTGGTTTGGCATAGTGAAGAACCATCCCAATCATCAACATCAGAAAACCTGAAATGCGGGCGATATGTGATCTGAACATTTTCATCAGGGCAGTAAAGATACTTAAGTCTCTACCCAATTATCAATGAAAGGATTCAAATGATTTTGGCTACTTATTTAAACCGAAACCTTCTCCAATCGATCAAACTCTTGCTTGAGGAATTTTCCTGTTTCGGAGTTTTTGTGTTTAGCAAGTTCCTGAGGAGTACCCTGAGCGATGATTTCACCACCCCCGCGACCACCTTCGGGACCAAGATCGATAACCCAATCGGCGGCTTTAATGAGGTCCAGATTATGTTCGATTACCATCACGGTATTACCTTTATCAACTAACTTCTGGATTACGTTGATGAGCATACGCACATCCTGAAAATGGAGTCCGGTAGTTGGTTCATCCATCACGTACAAGGTATCGCCGGTTCCAATTTTAGAAAGTTCACGGGCTAACTTGATTCTCTGAGCTTCTCCACCAGAGAGGGTAGTACTTGATTGTCCTAGTGTAAGATATCCTAACCCAACTGAAGTAAGGGTACTCAGAATTCTGGAGATAGTAGGTTGGGCATCAAAAAACTCTGCGGCTTCGCTGATAGGCATTTTCAGAACATCCGAGATATTTTTCTTCTTATAGTAGATTTCCAGAGTTTCCCGATTGTAGCGTTTTCCGTTGCATGTTTCGCAGGTTACATACACATCGGGAAGAAAGTTCATTTCAATTTTTCGAACTCCATCACCCTGACAGGTTTCACATCGCCCGCCTTTTACATTAAAAGAAAACCGTCCCTGATCGTAACCCCGGATTTTAGCTTCCGGAAGTTCAGAGAATAATCTTCGGACATGATCAAATACTTTGGTATAGGTGCCAGGATTAGAACGAGGTGTTCTGCCAATCGGACTTTGATCAATAGAAATAATCTTATCGATGTTGTCGAGACCATCTACGGTGTCGTAGGGAAGAGGTACACTTTTTGATTTGTAAAAGTGATTCGAAAGAATCGGGACAAGCGTCTGATTAATCAATGAGCTCTTGCCACTCCCACTTACTCCGGTTACGGAAATAAACTTTCCAAGAGGTACTTCTAAGTCAACATTTTTAAGATTATGTCCTCTTGCGTTCTTGATCTTAATTTTTTTCTTATTTCCCTTTCGATACTCATCAGGCAATTCTATCACTTCTTCATCTCGTAGGAATTTTGCCGTCATTGAATTTTTTTCAAGCTCGTCCGGCTTGCCCGCAGAAACAATATATCCACCATTAACTCCAGCTTCTGGCCCTAAATCAACAACGAAATCGGCGTGCTCGATGGTTTCACGATCATGTTCTACCACGATTACGCTATTCCCTAAATCTCGTAAGGTTTCAAGTGAGTTAATAAGTTTGATGTTGTCTCTTTGATGAAGCCCAATGCTTGGTTCATCCAGAATGTAAAGCACCCCAACCAGCTGGGTTCCAATTTGAGTAGCGAGTCGTATTCTCTGAGCTTCGCCACCACTTAAAGTTTGAGCTTCACGATCCAGGTTCAAATAATTCAATCCTACATTAAGTAGAAAATCCAGTCGGTCACGAATTTCTTTTAGAACCTGATTCCCAATCAACTTTTGTCGTTCTGTTAGTTTGATTGAATACAAGGCATCCCGTAATCCCTGAATATCGAACTTAACCAGATCATGGATGTTGTACCCATCAATCTTATAAGACAATGCTTCTTTATTAAGTCGACCTCCGTCACATTCGGGACAAACTACTTTGCTCATGTACGCTTTAGCTTTATCACGCTGTTTTGGAGATTTACTGCTTTCGTACTGTTCAATAATCGTTCTTCTCAACCCTTCAAATTTGTGCTGATAGGTGACTGAGTTATCTTTGAAATCATAACTAACAGCAAACTTCTTTTCACCTGAACCATGCATCAATACCTTACGAACTTCTTCAGAGTACTTCTTGAAGGGAGTATCAAAATCTAAATCAAAGCTTTCCAGAACTGCTTTTAGTTGTTTGAATGCAAAGATATCGCGGGGAGGTCCCAGATATCTGATTCCGCCGTCATTCACGCTTTGAGATTCATTAGGAACGAGCAAATCCCAGCTTACATCATAGGTATAACCAAGGCCGTCACATTCGGGACAGGCACCGTAAGGGGAATTGAAGGAAAACAAATTTGGCGCGGGATCTTCATAAGCGATACCACTTTCAAGATCAAAAAGCTTCTGGGAGAATAACCTGTCGTTGAAAGAACCATCTTCTTGTTGAACCGATAGCACTACATTTCCATCAGCCATTTCAAGTGCCATCCTGATACTATCAGCAATACGTTTTTCGCTTTTTGGGCTGATTACAAACCGATCTACCACAACTTCAATATTGTGAGTTTTATAGCGGTCAACCATCATGCCATCGGTAAGTTCTGTCAACTCGCCATCAATACGGGCACTTACAAAGCCTTGTTTGATAGTTTGTTCAAAAAGTTCACGATAATGACCTTTTCGTCCGCGTACAACCGGCGCAAGGCAGTATGCTTTAGTACCTTTTGGCATATGCATTACCGCAGCCACAACCTGATCAGCGGTTTGCTTTTCCATTTTGTTTCCGCTCACATAGGAATAGGGGACTCCGATCCTTGCATAAAGTAATCGAAGGAAATCGTAAATCTCAGTTACGGTTCCTACGGTAGACCTTGGATTTCTATTGGTTGTTTTTTGATCTATCGAAATAACCGGAGACAAGCCATCAATGAAATCAACGGCAGGGCGTTCCATCATTCCTAAAAACTGGCGGGCATAAGCAGAAAGTGATTCCAGAAACCGGCGCTGTCCTTCGGCATAGATGGTATCAAAAGCCAGGGATGACTTTCCTGAACCCGACAAACCTGTTATAACAACAAGTTGGTCTCGTGGAATGTCGATATCGAAATTTTTAAGATTGTGTTCGCGAGCGCCTTTAATGACGATGTTCTGCTGCAATAGTCTCTAGTTTGGAATTCAGATCAACTTGGAAGGTACCAAACAGAGCTCACAAATCCTTCATTCCTTTTTCTGAAAATGGATTATCCTTGTCCCTTTGCTTTAGCAAGAAAATTATATTCTCTGATAAATAACCTGTTTGGAATAATTCCGAATTCATCGTCTGAGTAATCAGGTTTAATCCGGTTTAAAAAATACATTGGGACTTTTCCGATATTTTTAGCCTCAATTTCGCCACGGGCTTCACAATCGAAGAGGTTTTTTATGCGTTCGTAGGTATTCTGTGAGATGTTGATAGAATTTGAATCTGAGTAGTGCTCCATTCTTGAAGCAAGATTCACAGATTCTCCCCAAACATCATAGGCAAATCTCTGTTTTCCGATCACTCCTACTACCGAATGACCGGTATTTATTCCAATCCGTATTGGAAAAAAAGGGATAGAGTCTGGTGTTGAATCCTGAAGATTTGTAACAAAGAATTTCATTTTTAAAGCTGCAAGAGCAACATCCACAGGATGTGTTTTGTTACGCTCAGGAATTCCTCCCGCCGCCATATAACTATCACCAATCGTCTTAATTTTGATGAGATTATGCTGAGACATGAACTCGTCAAATTTATCAAAGTAAAAACTCAGGCTATTGATAAGAGCTTCCGGGGATAAATCAGGTACTACCTTACTGAATCCATCAAAATCGGTGAATAAAAAAGTGGCATCTTCGTATCGTTCCGGAGTAACAGTGCCATAAGCGAGTAAACTATCAGCAATTTTTTTCGGGAATATATTTTGGAGAAGCTCTTCATGCTCATTTTTCGTGAGCTCGAGTTCTTTATTGGCAGCATTTAGTCCAGTCTGCATTTTTTCAAGTCTGGAATTTTGGCCAAGTGCGTTTTTATAAGTTGAGATCAGAAGACTTACTAAATGTCCATAATCTGCTTTCACATTATATTGTTCACCCTCAACGGTAACTGAAACGGTTTCGTCTACATCTGAGACAGCAATAGGATTGCTTAGTAACTCGCTTACTTTAGAAAACAAAGTTGCGTCATCGTAGGGTTTGGTAAGATAATTATCAGCACCGGCCTCTATCCCTTTCATTAAGCTACCAGCTTCAATTCGAGAAGTGACCAAAATTACTGGTATGGAACGCAGTTTTGGAGTCTCTTTTATGCGGCGACATAACTCATACCCATCAACCAAAGGCATTTCAACATCTGAGATTACCAGGTCAGGAAATTCAGTTTCAACCAAGTCTAAAGCATCCTGTCCATTTTGAGCAGTAAGTACTTCATACCCTTGTTGTAATAATTTATGCCTGATTATAGTTACAAGAGCGGGGTAATCATCTACAACCAGAATACGGGGTTTGGTTTCAATCATAGTTCGAAAATTAAGAGTGTGAGAATATAGAGCAAACCAGGCAACATTAGTATTTAGATTTTTTTAAAGCATTAGCTAAAAAAGCCTTAAGTTTGGGGCTTAAATTCACTCATTATCATGGAAGACACATTAAAGAAAAACTGGAGTCCTACCAGTTGGCTTGAAAAACCAGTAAAGCAGTTGCCTAAATACCCTGATCAGCAGGAACTAGAGGATAGTTTTGAAACACTAAAAAAATTACCCCCACTGGTTACTTCCTGGGAGATTGAGGCACTTAAAAATAAACTAGCTCAGGTTTCGGCAGGGAAATCTTTTTTGCTACAGGCTGGAGATTGTGCGGAAAGTTTCAGCCTTACGAATTCCCCGAAGATTGTTAATACCGTAAAAGTGTTGTTGCAGACTAGCTTTATTTTGATTCATGAGCTGGGAGTTCCTGTGGTACGCCTTGGAAGAATTGCAGGGCAATATGCAAAACCACGCTCCAAAGATTTTGAAGAGGTGAATGGCGAGATGATCCACAATTACCGTGGTGATCTTATTAATGGATTCGAGCAAAATAAAGAAGCTCGGATGCCTGATCCACAAAGATTGATTGAAGGGTATCATAAAGCAGCATTAACTTTGAATTTTGTTCGTGCACTTGCTGATGAAGGCTTTGCTGATCTCCATCATCCAGAACAGTGGGAACTGGATTTCATGAAGAATAATGAGTACTACAAAGAATATGAGGCTATGGTGGAATCTATAACGAAAGCCGTAAAATTTGTGGATGCCATTTCGCCCGATCGCTTTTCAAGTTTCCAGAAGGTAGATATCTATACTTCCCACGAAGCATTGAATTTGTACTATGATTCTGCTCAAACTCGCAGAGTACCACGTAAAACAGATTTCTATAATCTGAGTTCACATATGGTGTGGTTGGGTAACCGAACCCGTGAACTTGATGGTGCACATGTTGAGTATTTAAAAGGGATTGCAAATCCAATTGGTATAAAAGTAGGCCCTCCATACACCATTGATGATACCCTCAAACTTATTGAGGAACTGAATCCAACTCACGAAGCAGGTAAAATTGTATTGATAACACGTTTTGGGAAATCGGTTATCGAAGATGAACTTCCCGGCTTGATTCGTGCTGTTCGAAGAGAAGGGTTTCCTGTTGTTTGGAGTTCAGATCCAATGCATGGAAATACATTTTCATCTTCTAATAATTACAAGACTCGTAACTTTGATCATATCTTGCAGGAGATTAAATCTGCTTTTGCAATTCACCGGGCTGAAGGTAGTTATCTCGGCAGTGTTCATCTCGAACTTACAGGAGACAACGTCACTGAATGTGTTGGTGGAGCAAAAGGGTTAAATGAAGAAGGTCTGGATTATAATTACGAAACTTTCTGTGATCCCCGCCTCAATTATGAGCAATCCCTCGAAATGGCCTTTCTGGTCGCCAAAGAGTGGAAGCAGAGCTACTCCTAACAATAGGGTAAATTTTTAATTGCGAAGTCTGTCATTTTTGACACACGTATGTCTTTGCGGCAAACTCTGTCTGTCATCCTTTCCAGCTGACAGAAGCGGGTCTGAAATTTCTTCATTCTAAGTTTGTCGAGCTGTCAGTTATAAAAATCAGGATTTAGTTGGCATATCCGTTGCATAAATACATGTGAATTTTTGAATAAATAACTAATGAAATAAAGAGGATTCAATTATGGCACTTATAAAATATAATCGACCAAATACCGACGTTTTCTCAAGAAACTTCAACGACATTGTTGATGAATTCTTCAACAATGCAACATCAAACTATCGAAAAGATAACTTTATGCCTAGCGTAGATGTTTCAGAAACTAATGCTCAGTTCGAAGTATCGGTTGAATTACCGGGATTGAAGAAAGATGATATCAATGTTGATCTTGAGAAAGGAAGACTGACAATTAGTGGTGAGCGTAAATTCAAGAATGAAGAAGAAGGTAAGAACTTCCACAGAGTGGAAACTCAATATGGAAAATTCAGCCGCTCATTCTATTTACCGGATTCTATCGACGAAGAGAGCATTGCTGCAAAATATGAAGATGGGATTCTGAACATCACTATTAATAAGAGTGAAGAGAAAGTTAAGAAGCAGATCGAAATCGCATAATAATTTCGACTGAATGGTTAGGAGAAGTCGGAGCCTTTGATGAGGCTCCGACTATTTTAAGTTACAAGATGTAAAGTTGTACAATTTTTAATTGAGATAACGTTGTAGCATCACAAAATGAAAAATTATCATTAAAACTTAAGGACTATGAATACTGCTGTTAAAAATTTCTTCGGAGTTGCAGCTGCGATAATTGTGTTACTGGGATTAAATGCTTACACGGGAAATAACAGCCCGATAAGTCTCCCCGATTATGATACTGAAGTTACCACTTCTGAAAATCGCTCTGTTGCCTCTCTCAAAGATTTAAATGATGCGATTGTTGATATCGCCGAAAAAACAAACCCTTCCGTTGTTACGATTACGACAGAAAAGACCCAGCAAGTACGAAGAATGGATCCTTTTTCCATGTTCTTTGGAAACCCTAATAATCGGGATGGTCAAACTCAGGAATATGTACAGCGAGGATTGGGTTCAGGTGTAATTGTTTCTGATGATGGATTTATCCTTACCAATAATCATGTGATTGATAATACCGATGAAATTAAAGTACGCATGTTTAATGGAGATGAAATCGATGCTGAACTTATAGGAACAGATCCTGAAACTGATATTGCTGTTCTTAGGGTGAATGCTGACAATCTTCCTGCTGTAACTTTAGGCAATAGTGATGATGCCAAAGTTGGGTCTTTTGTATTAGCGATTGGAAGTCCGCTAAGTGCAGATCTTGCACATACCGTATCCTTTGGAATTGTGAGCGCTCGTGGAAGAACACTCAATAATCTCACTGCTTATGGAGATTACATTCAAACTGATGCAGCCATTAATCCAGGTAATTCGGGTGGGGCACTTATCGATATGAATGGTGAGCTTGTAGGGATTAACTCAGCGATTGCTTCCCGTTCCGGTGGAAATGATGGAATTGGATTTGCGATTCCTATCAAACTGGCGAAAAGGATCATGGATGATTTAATCGAAGATGGTACTGTATCGCGCGGATATCTAGGAATGTATTATGCTGGCGAAGTGGACCAAACCATGGCATCTGCATTGGGATTGGATAACGTAGGTGGGATTATTGTAGGTCAGATCGAAGAAGATGGTCCGGCGGATAAAGCTGGGTTAAAAGAAGATGACATCATCGTTTCTGTGAATGGAGAAAAAATCAAAGACTGGGATGCATTCAGGCTAAAGATTGCAAACTTAAAACCTGGTAAAAAAGTAGATCTGGATGTAATTAGAGATGGAGAAGATCGGGAAATTTCTGTAACTTTGGGAAGTCGTCCTGGTACCGAAATCGCTTCTAATGAGTCAGAGAAGGTAGACATTGCAGAGAAGCTTGGATTTGAGGTAACTGATCTAACTTCTGATGTAAAAAGACAACTTAACATAATGAATGATGTTGAGGGAGTTGTTGTTAAAGAAATAAGTCAGTCAAGTAATGCGTTCGAACGAGGACTTCAACGTGGAGATGTAATCACAGCAGTTAAGAGAAAAAAAGTTTCTACCGTTGAACAATTTTATGATGAAGTTGAGCGTAGTACTGAAAAAGGCGATCAAGCAATTTTATTGACCGTAGAGCGAAATAATTTGAAACAATTTATCGCTTTCAGACTTTAAGTAACTGTTGACCAATTTATTGTACCCCGAAAAAGCCAAAGCATGGACCCTGATACGGTCCATGCTTTTTTTATTTAAATCAGTACAAAATCCTTTTCTTTAAAAAATGGACTTAGGTCTTCAGGAGGAGGGAAATACTTGCCACGAAAATCGTTAAAAAAACCAAGCGTTTCATTACTCATTAATTGAATGATTTCGTCCATCGCTTCGCCTGAAATCATAAAGGGTGTCCGATCGAACAGCATCAAGTTTCCAACACACTGGGCACTAATTTGAAACTGAGCACAATCCTCAATGGGTGTTCCCTTTATAATGCATTTGGAGATCCATTTATTGGCATCAAATCGATGATTAGTACGGAGCTCATTCTGATGGGTGAAATCCATATTTTGCTGGAAATATTCCGTCATTTTTCGTTCAGATTCCTCTGAGTATTCATTCATTTGGGTTTTCATGCAGTCCGTGCAGATTGCAAATTCCCAAACCAAATCCCTGGTTTTCACTCCCGGGTAATTGGTAAATGCTTTTTCTATAATATACTCCTGCTGGTCAAGAAGATGTTTCTCACAAACCAGCCATTTTTCGATTGGAGTTCCTGTTTCAGAAGAATGAAATAAATCGGGGATTTCGGAAAGTGCTGGATTCATAAACCAAGGATACCAAAATCCCCGAAAAGATAATTATCTAAAACAGGTTTCGGTTGAAGTAATAGCGTAGGCTTACAGTTATACCCCAGTTCCAGTTAGTAACCTCAGAACGTTGGCTTTGTGGAAATACCATATCTTGTATTTTAGTAAGTCTGTAATCTCTTCCAAAAAAAACAGCACCGGATATCGCAAGTTGGTTTTCTATGAAGTATGTAAGATTAGATCTTAAATCAGTAATAAGAACTGGACTATCAAAATCTTCAACATCTTTTCTATCTGAATTTAGATATCTAACAATAAGGCTATTCTCAAGTAAAAAACGATCTGCCATAACCCAAAGCCAACTAAAGTCGTTAAAATTATAAAGCTCCCATTTATCAGGATTTTCTTTATTAATCGGAAGTGCTAAATCCCAGTTGGAAGTAAAACTCAGTTGATGATCCAAATTCAGATTTTTATACCAAAGTCCTGATAATTCAACAACAGCTTGTCTTCGGATATCTAAATCTCTATCAAAAGAATCTGAAATTCTGTTTTCATTTCGATCAAGACGGCTTTGTAAAATATAGGTTATATCAACTGAAACTGAGTAACCTTCAAATCTCGAACCAAGGTTTTCATCAAATACATCATTTAGATAAAAAGTATCAAATATTCCTATTCCATCAAGCTTTTGATTAACTCCGGTATTCATATCCTCCCAGAAATATTTTAAAGGACGATCATAGATTCTGTTATATGAAGAGTATTGGGTGAATTGTTTGGCTGCATATATAATCTCATCATTGTTCAGAGAGGAATTCCCAAGTGCTTTGTATCGCTCGTTCATTCTTAAAGCTCTTAATACGGGAGTTACATTCCGAAGCCTACCAAACCCAATACCAACTGAAGGGATAAGTCTGAGATTTCTTGAAAAACTTTTATAGTTTTGCGTTTGTCCCTGATCTACATCAGACTTATTATAATTGTTTCTATAACTTGCAGAGTAGGCTAAACCGGACTGAACAAAAAAGTCTCCATTTAAATACCAAAGACCGTTTCCTGAAAACTCATGGTCAAATCGTCGTTGACTTGCACTGGATTCCTGAGTTGAAGTGCCAGATAAGTCTGTTTCTTCTTGCTCATTTTTATCAAATGATCCACCGATTATGAATTGAGTTTGAAGATTTAGAGTTCGTTCCTCACTTTGTTGAAAAAACTCATACCTCGGAACCAATCCAAAACTACTACTAAAGTTTTCTCTTGAAGAAGATCGCTGATCCAGTAAAGTAGTTTCATTTCTCAATTGATAGTCATTATCCCAATTCGATCCATCAATATTTCCTGAAAGTGTATTAATCGAAAAACTTGAATACCCCCAATCCGGCAATCGGTAATCAATCAGGTATTTAAAATCTGTGCTGTCGGTGAATCCGATACTTTCCTGTGCCAGAAGGGAAGAACTGGTTAGAAGAAACAGAAGGGAGAAAATAGTTTTCATAAATAGAGGGGTTTAATTTCATCTTGACAAGTATTGTATATTTCAAATGTACTAAGTATAACATGTTGATGTTAGTAAATTTGTGAAAATACCTGCAATTCCGTCAGTACAATAATCCGGGCATGATTTTGGTCATTATGATGACAAATATTTAGGGAGGAAATGAATTATGAATCTGAACAAATTTACACTTAAAGCACAGGAAACCATCCAAAAGGCGTTGGAGTTGGCACAATCTGGAAATAACCAGGCACTGGAACCGGCACATGTTCTTAAAGCTTTTTTGATAGATGGAGACAATATTGTAATCACCTTGTTGAATAAGCTCGGCGCAAGCATGAAAGTGGTGGAAGTGAGTACCGATGGCTCGCTGAATAAGCTCCCCAAAGTACAAGGCGCGTCTGTCTCAGGTCAGTATTTATCAGCCACTACAAAAGAAGCTTTTGATATTGCACAGAAAGAATCAACCGCTCTTGGAGATGAATACATAAGCTCGGAGCATGTCTTACTTGGGATCGTTCAAACCAAAGGAGAGATTGCCGATGTACTCAATGATCAGGGAGTAACAAAAGACAATATCTTAAAAGTATTGAATGATGTCAGGGGAGGTCAAACAGTGGATGATCCAAATGCCGAAAGTCGGTATGGAGCCTTAAAGCGATACGCCCGCGACCTGAACGAACTAGCTGAGAAGAATAAACTCGACCCTGTTATTGGGCGTGATCAGGAAATCCGGCGGGTGATGCAAATTCTTACCCGCCGTACTAAAAATAACCCGGTTCTGATTGGTGAGCCGGGCGTTGGTAAGACAGCAATCGCAGAAGGGATGGCACTTCGAATTGTGCGAGGCGATGTCCCGGAAGGACTAAAATCAAAGCGAATTGTAGCCTTAGATATGGGAGCGTTGGTTGCAGGAACTAAATTCCGTGGTGAGTTTGAGGAGCGACTAAAAGCGGTTGTTAAGGAAGTCACAGAATCAGATGGCGAAATCATCCTGTTTATTGATGAAATTCACACCTTAGTTGGAGCTGGTTCTGCTGAAGGGTCCATGGATGCTGCCAATATTTTAAAGCCGGCACTCGCCCGTGGAGAAATGCATGCTATCGGGGCAACTACCTTGGATGAATACCGAAAATACATCGAGAAAGACAAAGCCCTTGAACGAAGACTCCAAACCGTTCTGGTTGGAGAACCTTCCGTGGAGGACACTGTTTCCATATTACGAGGATTACAGGAGCGATATGAAGTGCATCACGGGGTTCGAATTACCGATGCTGCGATTATTGCGGCTGCCGAGCTTTCACATAGATACATTTCGGATCGATTTCTTCCGGATAAAGCCATTGACTTAATTGACGAGTCGGCTTCCAGATTAAGACTTCAGATTGATTCACTACCGGAAGAACTGGATGCTATTGAACGACAAATCCGTCAGTTGGAAATTGAGCGGGAAGCGTTGAAACGCGAGAAAGATCAATCCAAAATCAAAGGGATAGAGAAAGATCTCGCCAACCTGGAAGAACAGCGGAATTCAATGCGTGTTCAATGGGAGCAGGAACGTGATCTGATACAGAAAGCACGCGAGTTAAAGCAAGCCATAGAAACCACACGAAATGAAGCTGATAAAGCTGAGCGATCAGGTAACTACGAGAAAGTTGCGGAACTTCGTTATGGAACAATCACTCAGCTGGAAAAAGATCTGGAATCAGCTAAGAAACAATTGGATGAAATGCAGGAGCGGAAGGCCTTGCTGAAAGAGGAAGTGGATGCAGAAGACATCGCGGATATTGTAGCTCGTTGGACCGGAATCCCTGTAAAACGAATGCTTCAAAGTGAACGACAAAAACTGCTCTTGCTGGAAGAAGAGCTTCATAAGAGAGTCATTGGTCAGGACAAAGGAATTGAAGCCGTGTCTAATGCCGTTCGGCGTTCACGTGCAGGACTTCAGGATGAAGATCGTCCAATCGGCTCCTTTTTCTTTCTGGGATCAACAGGTGTGGGTAAAACCGAGCTTGCACGATCTTTGGCAGAATTTCTATTCAATGACTCCAATGCGATGATCCGCATCGATATGAGTGAGTATATGGAAAAGCACAGCGTAAGTCGCTTGGTTGGAGCGCCTCCGGGATATGTAGGTTATGATGAAGGAGGTCAGCTGACAGAAGCCGCTCGCCGACATCCATATTCTGTAATTCTCCTGGACGAAATCGAAAAAGCACATCCTGATGTATTTAACATTTTACTTCAGGTATTAGATGAAGGTCGACTTACAGATAACAAAGGAACAACGGTTGATTTCAAAAATACGATCATCATTATGACCAGCAATATTGGTTCGCATTTGATTGTAAATGAGATGGAGAAATCCGGAGGGGAATTAAGCGAAGATCAGTACGACACACTTCAGCAGCAACTCATTGATCAGTTGAAAATGACAATTCGCCCTGAATTCCTGAACCGAGTAGATGATATCATTGTATTCCATCCGCTTGGAAGAGAACACATTCGCCAGATTGTTGATATACAGCTCAAGCGAGTCCATCAGTTATTAGCTAAGAATCAGGTGAAGCTCAATATACCTGATAATGTGAAAGACTGGTTGGCAGCACGAGGATACGATCCGGTGTATGGTGCACGACCACTTAAGCGAGTAATTCAACAAAGTATTACGAATACGCTGGCTACTCAATTATTGATGAGGGATACTGAAGGTCCTGTTGAATACGAAGCCACCATCAATAAAAATAAAGATGGCATTGATTTCGCAGAAGTGGTGAGTGATCCTGAAGAATGGGCAGAAGAAGAGACTAAAGAATGATTTTTTATTCAGATTCCTAATTAAGCCGTCATCCTGAGGATACTTCCGAAGGATCTAATTGGGTATTTATGGAGCATGATTTATAAGATTTGAATGCTGATTCACTTTGAAACTAGTGACCAAACATTCTCCATCGCTCTAACCTGCCCCTTCAATCCACCGGGCATGTCAATACTTTCCAGCATTTCAATAGAATAATCATCAGCATAATGTTGATGAATCTCCTCTTCAGTAATTGAAAAGGGAGGTCCGGCAACTGCATCCTGATCATACTCAAACACGATAAGCAACTGTGGAGCATTCTTCGTGATTTTCATCAAATGTGTGGTATATTCTTTTCTCATTTCTTCTGGTAAAGCTACTAGAGCCGCCCTATCATAGATGCTATCCACTTTGCCGATTAATTCTGAGCTAAGCTTGAAGAAGTCTCCAACAAATATGTCGATGCCTTCAGCACCATAAATTTTAAAGTCTTCTCTTTCGGAAACCTAAGGTTCAACAGAAAGCTCTTCGAATAATTCCTTAACAGCGGTTTCACTCAGTTCAACTCCCATAACTTCAAAGCCTTGGGAAAGCAGCCAGGCTACATCAATTGTTTTGCCGGTGAGTGGGACGAATATTCTGGAACCAGATTCTAAATTGAGGGAGTGAAAGTGTTTAACCAGTAATAGATTGGGGCTAGACTGATTGAAACCAATCTGCCGCTGCGCCCATTTTTCAAGCCAGAATTCGGGGTTCATAAAGAGTTAATTTGCCAGTATTAGCTTTTATAAATACACTTATGAAGAAGTTCGTTCAAAGTAAATTTTCCTCTCCAACCTCATCACCATACATTCATCTTTTCCAAAAATCCGATATTCTATAAACTCAAACCCAAGTCTTTTGTAAAAACGAATGGCATCTTTATTGGAAACCAGTGGATCAATGATAATGGCTTTTACATCGGGATTAGAAAAGCATCGTTCAAAAGCCAGCTTCATCATTTGAGTGCCATATCCTTTGTTCAGCATATCCGGCTCTCCAATCCATATATCGATAGCTCTGAGGTTTTCCTCAACTTCTCCCCAATAATGAGTTTCTTCGTTTTTTGGATCAATAATCTGAACCACTCCAACAGGCTGATTATTAATCATTGCGATCAGAAACTCAGAATACGGAGACTCTTTTATTAACTCTTCTTCCCAATCATAGTCATCATCCTCACCGCCGGAGATAATTACATGGGGTTGTTCATCCCAACGCTTTAGCAGATCAAGGTCATCGATAGTAGCTTTTCGAAAATGTACGGGTCTTTGCATTTGTATTCAGATTTTGTAAATAGGAACGCTAACTAATCTAAAAAAAGGGAAGGTGGGAAAATGAAAAAAGTATGCTTTAAAGGGTTAATGTTCATATTGGTTACTTTGTTATTAATGCCCGTTATAGGATTTGCTCAGGATAAGGAGGATGAAAAATGGGAAGTAACTGAGCCCAGAGGAGAAACCAGAGAAATTTCTTTTTCCACAGATGAGGGAACCTGGATGTCGCTGGATATTTCTCCGGATGAAGACTGGATTTATTTTGACTTGATGGGGCATATTTACAGACTTCCATCAGAAGGAGGTAAAGCAGAAAACTTAACAGACAGTACAGGAATCGTACTGAATTTTCATCCTTCAGTTTCTCCTGATGGCTCACAAATTGCTTTTATTTCAGATCGTACCGGTCAAAGTAATTTATGGGTAATGAACTCCGATGGCTCAGATCCAAGGCAAGTATTTAAAGAAGGAATGGTCCGGGCGGTAACTCCTGAGTGGAGTAATGACGGAAACTACATATTTATTCGTAGACAAAGTCTTTCAGGTGGGGGCTCCGGAATATGGATGTACCACAAAGATGGAGGTGAAGGTATTGAAGTATCAGATGGAGTTTGGCCTTCGGTGTCGGATGTGGACTCTTACCTTTACTACTATGATGCAGTAGGCTCTCGCCCAGGAATTGGTTTGAATGATGCTTTAAAGGGCTATAATCAGCTTTTCAGGAAAGACTTAGAAACAGGAGATATAATTGAAATTACAAATGGAGTAGCGGCGCAGCAGATCAGGAGTTCAAGTGGTGGAGGTTATGCTGGCGAGGTTTCTCCTGATGGCAGATACCTGGCCTTTGCCCGTCAGATTCCAAGTGGAACAATTAATTATAGGGGGCATGAATTTGGTCCCAGAACGGCTCTTTGGCTGCGTGATCTTAAAACTGGATCTGAACGATTGATAATGGATCCAATTGATAGGGATATGACCGAAACCATCAAGGTGCTCAGGGATTTACCCGGATATAGCTGGAGTAAAGACGGAGAGCATATTTATATATCGCAGGGTGGAAAAATCAGAAAATTGGAAGTTGAAACCGGAGAAGTAACAACTATCCCTTTTGAGGCTGTCATCCATCGGATAATTTCAGAACAGGCTTATCATAAGTTTGAAGTTCCCTTCGATGAGTTTCAAGCAAAGTTTTTGCGTTGGTATGCACTTTCTCCTGATGGAAGTAAAGCTGCATTTCAGGCAATTGGCAGAATCTGGGTGATGGATGTTCCAAACGGAACACCGCGTCGTTTAACGAGAGACAATTTTGAGCCTTTCGAATTTTCACCAAGTTGGTCACCGGACAGCCGTTCAATTGCATTTGCAAGTTGGGAAGATATGAATGGAGGTAAACTCTGGAAAACCGAAGCCCGCAATGGAAGGACTACGGAATTAACTAAAGAGTATGGAGAGTATCTGCATCCCAGTTGGAGCGAAGACGGATCAAAAGTCATAGCAATTAAAGGATCAGGAACCACATATCGGGGTCGAACATTAGCTTGGAATCCCTGGTATGATGTAGTTGAAGTAAGTTCACAAGGCGGGGAAGTCAGACAGGTGAAACGAATTGATCACCTAAATAATTCGAGAGCTCAGTTGCCCAGACCTTTTTACGGCCCAGAAGGAAGAATTTTCTTTCAGGAATCTCATGAAGGAGGTCTGGCCTTAAAATCTATTCGAACTGATGGATCTGATGAAGTTTCTCATGTTTCTATTGAGGATGGAGATGAAATTATGCTTTCTACTGATGGGAAGAATGTAGCGATCACTGAAGGAATGAACGTGTACCTGATGCCAATACCATTCATGAGAACTAACAGTGAGCCTGTCGACATCAATAAAAAGAATGGAAAGTTTCCTGTAAAACAGCTTTCTAAAACCGGGGGAATGTTCCCAACCTGGGTTGATGACAATACCCTCACTTTTGGAAGTGCTAATATGCTTTATAAGTATGATTTGAGTTCTGAGGAAACCGATAGTATTCAAATCAATCTTTCAGTAAAGAAAGACAAAGCCTCAGGGTCGATAGCTTTAACTAACGCGCGCATCATAACAGTAAACGAAAATGATGAAGTAATTGAGTCTGGAAGTATTGTATCTATTGATGGGCGGATTAGCTGTGTAGGAGATTGTGATGTTTCAGAAGTAGATGAAATAATTGATGCCTCTGGTAAAACTATTATGCCGGGACTTATTGATATGCATGCCCATCATTACAGGGAATATCGAGGAGTGATGCCTAAAAAGAGTTTTGAAACGGCAATTTATCTCGCTTTTGGAGTAACTACCAATCTCGATAATTCTATGTGGTCACAAAATGTATTTCCTACTGCTGAATTGATTGATGCAGGTGAGATTCTGGGTCCCAGAACATTCAGTACTGGTGATCCTCTTTATCGGGGGGACGGAAGAAACCAAAATGATTTAACCAGTTACGAAGTTGCTGAAGAAAATATTCACCGACTAAAATCTTTCGGTGCTGTTTCATTAAAACAGTATTTGCAGCCACGAAGAGATCAGCGGCAATGGGTAACTGATATTGCTCGCAAAGAAGGATTGATGGTTACTACCGAAGGTGGAGATTTAATGTACAATTTGGGAATGACAATGGATGGTCATACTGCATTTGAACATCCGATGAGTTATGGGATCATTTATAAAGATGCTTCTACATTCTTTGGCAAAGCAAAAATGGTGTATTCTCCGACTTATATGGTTGGAGGAACTGGTCCATGGAACGAGGAATATTATTATCAGCGGGAAAATGTTTGGGAGAACGAAAAAATGCAGCGCTTCCTGCCTTGGCGACAACTACTGCCGCATACAAGAAGAAGAATGCTTCGGCCGGTCTCAGACTATGGATTTCCTTTGATTGCAGAAGCACTTAAAGATGTAATTGAAGCAGGAGGATATGGAGCTATTGGTTCTCACGGTCAGATTCATGGTATTTCCAGTCATTGGGAACTTTGGATGACTGCCGCGGGGATGAGTAATCTTAAGGCAATCAAAGTAGCTACCTATCACGGAGCTTATTTCCTAGGAATGCAGGATGATCTGGGTTCATTAGAAGTGGGAAAAATTGCAGATCTCCTGGTCATTAATTCCAATCCCCTGGAAGATATCGAAAACACACTGGACATGATGTATGTAATGAAAGATGGAAAACTGTATGAAGCTGCAACTCTCAATGAAGTCTGGCCGGAACAAAAGGAATTCGGACCTTATTACTGGGTAGATGAAGACGCCTTGAAATCAGATTCAATCCCAACCGATTATTGGGATAAGAATTAATCATTTCAAAAGCCGTTCAAATGAGCGGCTTTTTTATTTCAAACAGAAAAAGTGATGGTGGTGATGTCCGAAAATTAAATCACTGGCATAAGGCTCAGCATAAGCAACTCCCGCTGCAAGAATAAGAACTACAATTAGTCCCGTTTTTCTTCGGGTTTGTTTCTCAGAGTTTTTGAACGTCCATGCGATAAAGGCAAATATTCCAACGATGGCAATTTTGAATAAACGTTGTTCCCAGCTTAGGTATGGATTGAAGCCTCCGATAATCCACAGAAAAAGAAGAGAAGCTCCGGTTAAGAAGAAGGGGTTTGAGTTTTTCATGATCTTAAATTTAGTTGAGTGCACTATTTAGTCACGAACAGAAATAAAAAAGGTTTCGCCCAGTCAAGAGCGAAACCAAATCCCAGGATAGGGAATGTAACTAACTAATTAACTAATCTTTTTGAGAAGCATTGTTTTAGCTTCCCGTAACACTAAGCCCGTTGCGAAAATCAGCCCTACGAAAACAGCTTTTACTGCCATTTCTGCCATAGTGATATCAGGGGATAATCCGCCTAAAATTCCAAAAAGAGTGATGCTTGCTACGATGATAAAAATGTACTTTGCAATTTCCATGATGTAATACCTAGAATTAAATTTTTCTTGATGACCACCTGTATGACGAGGCTCGGAAAGAAAAAGTGACAAAGAATTTTAAGAAAAAGCGGTTTTTTGAGAGATTTTACATCTTCTTAACATCTTTTCTCCAAAATCAGTAAGAAAGGAACTGGATAAATGACTTCAATAATAGGATGTTTTGCAGCTATCCCATTAAATTAAGTGCGTCATCGGTACTGATTTTTTCGTATTCCTCATCATTAGGTTCCCAAAGCTCTATTTTATATCCATTAGGATCCATGATCCAGCCAAATTTACCGTACTCAAAACTTTCAATTTCACCGATTATTTCTACGCCTTCTTCCTTTAATGTTTTGAGTAGTTCTTCAAGATTTTCAACCCGGTAATTAATCATGGCATCTTTAGTACTCGGATCGGTATAAGTGGTATCACTTTTGAAAATACTCCAGGCAGTGTATCCTCTTTTTTCAGGGTTCTCAGCTTTATTCCATTGAAAGGTTCCTCCCCATTGCCCTGATTTTATCCCTAAATGTTTTGCATACCATTCATTAGTTGATTTAGGATCGTCAGCTTTGAGGAAAACTCCTCCGATTCCGGTTACTCTTCTTTTCATAATTGTACTCCAGTTGTTGATCGTATAGTTTTTTCTAACCCATGTGGATTAAGATTCCAAGATTGTTTTCTGCTGCTTTTGAAAATGCATTATTCCATTGATTTAAATATGCTTCCAAATCTACTTCTTCAGGATTATTAAAAAATCCTCTGGCTTTTTTAATCAGAGCATCGCCTCTCGTTTTATTTAAAGCAGCATTTATTTTTTTACAATGATTGCTTGAAATAGAAGAGATATAGCCTTCTTCGGGAAAATCTCTGAGAGATAGATCATCATACATGGAATTTGCAAGGAAAATACGGAAGTAACTTTTTTTGAGTGATTTATCAACATCTGTTACTTGGGCAAGACTGGAGCAGGCGTCTGTAAAAGAACCGTAAACCTGATAGCTATCTGACCACCCACCTTCCAGCTCGTATCCTGATGTGATAAATAAAGAATCTGAAAGATCATCATCTTCAAAAACATCATTTAAAATTTCAGAAGCAGAGTACTTAGAAAGTTTTTCGAAAACTATCAGGTCTATGGATACTTCCATTTTGTTGTCTGCTAATCTTTTTTTAAATCTCCGGTAAAGTAGTCAGGACGGTCTTCAAAGGTCTCTATGGCTATATTATAGGTATATTTTCCATTTTTAATTTTTGATTCGCCCACATAGTCAATGGGTTGTTTGACGAAGTCATTAGTATCAATTGAGAAAGACACAAAGAAGTAGCTGTAGGAGTAGTCGTATAGTTTATAATCAGAAACCTCTCCGGGCGCGAGAGTTTCGTAGGTGAAATCTCCACCACCTGTACTTATTCTGAAACCTTCAATGGTGTATGAACTATTATTCTTAACACGGATTTCAACCTCCGTATCGTTATTGCCAACTACATTGCAGCCGGTAAATACAAGTGCGTAAATAAAAAGAGAGATGGTTATTTTTTTCATTTAGGTAAGATTAATTAAAGACCACATCTACTAACTTTCGAGTTGTTGAAAAAGTATTTGAGTTGAATTTTATTTAATCATTATGCTGATCAAACAAAATCTGGTTTCCATCCGGATCAGCAATACAAAAATGGCAGGGCCCCTTTTCTTCTTGTATGGATGGAGATTCCATAAGGAATTCAATCCCTTTTTCTTTCAAATCAGCATGGATAGAACGGGCATCATCAGGATTAAAAGTGATAATATTCTCTTCAAACATATCCTGAAAAAGTCCGATTTTATAATCTCCACGTTTCATAATCAGCCATTTTTCTTCGATTGATCCGAATTGAGTCAAAGCCTCAAATCCCAGCTTTTCATAAAACGTTTTTGAAGCTTTGATATCTTTTACTGCCAGTGATAATGAATGGATTCCAAATTTATCGCTCATATTACTCCTGTTTTCGTTGATAGATTGCGTTTCCAAATTGGGCGTATTCGCCGTTTCGTAATACAAAATCAATGACTTCTACCTCCCCTGAGGCAAGCAAGGTATATTCAGTTCTGCCCTGTTCAAAATCTTCTGTACCCCAGTGGATGATCAATGTATGCTCTTCCATAACCCCTGTAAGCGGAAATGAAACTCCTCGTGAATCAAGCCAATGTCCGGATACAGAATCGCCCTCGCTTTTATAATAGCCATGGGCGCTCATACTGAAAGCTCCGTTGCTAAGAGCGTTTGTGAAATTCAGTCGATAAAATTGTTCGTTCAGCACTCGCTCCCATTCCATAGTGAAGGTTGCTTCTGAGTTATACAATGTTCCTGAACCTACCCATTTTCCAAGAAATGCTTCTGGTAGCTGAGCATAGGTTGCCGTACTGAAAAAAAAGATTATTAAAATGGGAGCGAGTTTGTTCATAATTAGTCAAAGTTGGTTTTAGTCCATGTCCATTGCATGCCTTTTTCACCTGAAGCATCTTCGATTCGGGCGGTCATTGTATCACCTTCTCTGGAGTAGATGATGCGTTGCGGGAAATCGTTTTCCATATTTTCAAATACTGCTTTTTTATCAGCTACTTCTGATAATGTGAAAGGAGTAGGAGATTGTCCACCCGGACTTGCCAGATAAACGATCTTATCTTCTGATTCAACAATACGAAGGAACTCGAAAGAGCTTCTGCCATTGGCATATACACTGCGATTGAGTCCGATCATCATTCCTCCATTAGAAGTGCTCCAGAGTTCTTCCGAGGAACTTCCATTCTCCTGATTAACCCAATAGCCATTCATCCAGCTTAAATCTTCGAGAGTTTGAGCGGATAGTGAAGTTGAAATGAAAAAAAGTGATGTAAGAATAATTGCTTTCATAGGTAGATTTTTGAGTTGAGATTGAGCCTCAAAACTAAAATGGGGAAAGCGATATGTATTGGAAAAAACCGACATTCTCAGTTTTCAACCGGACGTTTTAAAAAGAAATTGGCCATGTTTTTATCCTCAAAGAAATAGGTTGAAGGATCTTTGCCACTAAATTCCTGAAAATTGCTGATGAAATGAGACTGATCATAATAGCCACTCAACTGAGCTACTTCGCTCCAGGATAATTTCTTCTTCTGAATAATTTGAAAGATGTGATTGAAGCGGATAATTCTGGAATAGAACTTAGGTGAAAGCCCTACATATTTGTTAAAAAGCCGCTCCAGCTTTCTCTCTCCAACTTCTAAAGAAGAAGTGAGTTTAGAAACTGAAATCATACCGTTCTCTTCAGTAATTAATTCAAGAGCCTGCTCAATTAATCGGGAATTCTCAGAATCATCCACAGCTTTCTTCGAAAAGAATTGATTCAGTATATCCACTTTTTCCAAATAGGGTATTGGGGACAGGAGTTTTTCTGATATGATTTTGAACTCTGTTTCTATTACGGAATCCAGATCAACTACCCTATCAGTGAACTCCTGCATATCAATTCCGAAAAGTTGAGTAATACCTGCGGGCTTAAATTTCAGACCAATCATTCCGGACTTTCCTGTATTCTCAAGTATAAAGTGATTCCGGATTTGCCCGGAAAGCAATTTTTTAGTCTGGACTTCCCATTCTCCTGAAAGGTTAATCTTGTATGGATCACCATAGTGAAAGATAATTTCAGGAAAACCATCAGGGATAATTTGTTGTTGGTGAGTAGTACGATCGTTGCTCTCAATTACCCAATAGCAATCGATGATATTAGAAAGTGAATAATCTGGTTCAATGCGATCGTATAACACAGGTTACCTCTTTACAGCTTTTTCATAGATATTGATCCATTCCTGAGCGGTCATTTTAGAGGCGAGTTCTGCAATCAGTTCATATGGAATTTGATCCATTTTTTTGAACCTGATACAGCTTTTTCCCATGTCTAGTTTAGTGGGTACATACTTGGCATATTCATCGACAAACCATTCAAGCAATTCTTCATTCGCATATATTCCCATATGGTACAAGCCAATGAAGTTTTTTTGTGAAGCTATACTCAAAAAGGGAAGAGGAAGCTCCGGTGAACAATGATATCCATCAGGATAGATACTATGAGGAACCACATATCCAATCATTCCGTAATTGATCGTTTCTTTAAAGCCATCGGGTAGGTTTTCAAGAATCACCTTTCGCAGCTTTTCCATGGGCTCTTTCCGTTCTTCAGGAATTTTTTCTAAATACTCTTTAGGGGTGTTGGCTTTGATCTGCATAATTATTCAGGTTGACTGGCTAGATCTTCGGATTTCCAGAAATTCGGGTTTCGGAACAATCCGGCGCTTATAAGGGAAAGAAGTAATCCGACCGGAAAAATCTCTGTAAAGGTGATGGGTAAGCGATACAAAGGATTTCTATACTGTTCTTTCATCTCTTCCATTTTCTGTATGGTTTCATTTAATTCCTGCTCACTAGCCCCTGATTCTCTAGTATTGTTGATGATAGAATTGGTATAGTCATCAATGAAGGCATAGTCGTTGATGTAAAGATTTACTTCCCAGGCCAGGACATATACGATCCCGGCAATTAATGAAATTCCCAGTCCGACTTTCAGAGCCGTTTTAAAATTGATAATCCCACCCAATTCCTGATCACGATATTTTTTGGTAGCTACAAAGATCATTGAAAATCCAATGAGCATAATGGAATAACCAATGGTCTCGGAAGCAAAGAAAGAATCGGCTCCGGAACTGGCAGCCCAAATTCCGAGCATCATGCTCCCTATAATAACTGCTCCTGTAATAGAGCCATATACCAAAATGATTTTATTCATTGAACTCATATCAATCTATATTTAATGATTATTTGCCAGCAAAGAAAAGGAATACACTGACTAATTCCGTCACCCGAAAGTATGATTTTACTAAAATCATCCCAAAAGATGAGTTTTTTGAGAAGTGAGAAGTGAGCTCCATCAACTCCCAACTCTCACTTAATCAACCTCAATGACTTTGCCTTTTCAACGGCTTGGGTTCTGCGATTCACTTCAAGTTTTTCATACAGGCGGGAAAGGTGGGTCTTTACTGTATTGATGGAGACAAAAAGCTTACCGGCTATTTCTTTATTGGAAAATCCTTCGGCAACTAATTCCAGTACTTCAAGCTCCCGTTCACTTATCCCTAGATAGTCCAGAGCTTTCTCGTTCTTTTCGAATTCTGGTGTAGTCTTTTTTGGTGAAGTAAGTTTCTGTCCAACCCAAAGTCCTAAGCCCGCAAACATAAGTGCGATGATGAAAATGAAAGCTTCCATTGAAAGGTCCCGCACAAAATACCGATACTCAAAATACTCGAGCAGAAAAACGAGTACTGCCAGAGCTAATCCATATATGAGGATGGTTTTCTTCATGAATTAAGAATAGCGAATGAAGATTTAAAAATGAAGAAGTTCAAAACCTTCAACTGTAATCCTTAATTCATTCCTGTTCAGCTAAGTAGATTTTCCGGATTAAGCACTTTCAAATCATCCACTACAAACGTGCGACCTTTTCGAATGAGCTCGCCATCCAGATATACATCAGCGCCAATACAAACCAAATCCCAGTGAATATTACTAGAGTTTCCGTTAGGGGCGATTTCGTAATCTTTACCTAGCGTGAGGTGATTAGAACCGTAAATCTTCTCATCAAAGAGGATATCATACATCGGTTTTTCAATAACCGGATTGGTCCCAAAGCTGAATTCCCCAAATCGACGAGCACCTTCGTCGGTATCCAGAATATCCTTGAGCGCGTCATTGTTAGAAGAATCGAAATCTACCACAACTCCATTTTCAACAACCAGTTTCACAAACTCAAAAGGCTTGCCCTGATATACCGAAGGGGCGTAGGTAATGTGTCCATTTACAGAATCACGTACCGGAGAGGTAAAGAGCTCGCCATCAGGAATATTATGTGAACCAAAACAGGGAACCCAATTTTGTCCTTTTACTGAAAAGCTGATATCAGTTCCATCTCCTTTAAGTTGAATCAAATCTGTTTTGCGAAGTCGTGCTTCAAGAGGTTCCATTGCTTTTTTGAGTTTCGCGTAATCAACCAGGCATGCGTTATAATAGAACTTGGTGAACTCACTGGTCGGGAGTTTTGCATTCATAGCAAAAGCTGGAGAAGGGTAGCGCATGATGCACCACTTCGTATTATTCACTCTTTCCTCAAAATGAACAGGATGCAGGAAGTGTTCTGAATAAGCTTTATTTGCGTCTTTATCAGCCTTAGAATTTTCATAGATATTTTCAGAAGCGCGAATTCCGATAAAAACATCCATCTTCTCCATCAGAGGAAGTTGATCTACAGTTGCCTGATTTTTCCAAAACTCTTCGTTTCCATTCTCGATTAGTATGCGTTGTGTTTCGGCATCTTCAATCTGTACAAATGGATGTGCGTCTTTATCTCTAATTTGCTGTACCAGCGATCTTAAAAGATTGATGCCATTAAGTCCAATAAGCTGAACCATTGCATTTTCGCCCTTTTGAAGCTGTGTGGAATGTTCAAGAATTAGTGTCGCAAGATCCTGGTCGTGTTGTGAAATCACTTTATGAAATGTTAAATGATGAATGTTTGAATTTTAAATGTAAGAAAAGAAGCATTTAAACAAATTACGAATAGCCATTAACTATTAATCAAATTCACCACATTATCACAAAGCTCAATTTCTTTTGCATCATTAGAAGCAAGGATTACCAAAGTTCCTTTTTCCTTTTGATCAGAAACAATACTCTTAACCAGGTTGTGACCTTTCTCGTCTAAGTTGGAACCCGGTTCATCAAGAAACAAAATCTGTGGATTTGTTATCAAAGCAGAGGCTAGTTTAATACGCTGCTGTTGTCCGGTTGACAGTTTTTTAAAAAGCTGGTCCTTGTAGTCATCCATTTGAACATATTCCAGGGTGGAATTGATCTCAGCATCACTTTTAGTTTTTCCTCTTACCTCAAGAATAAATTCCAGATTCTCAAAAGCAGTGAGTTCATCGTACAAATTAATGTATGGAGCAGAATATCCAATCAGCGATTTTACTTGTTCCTTAGAAAGGATTTCTGAGCCTTGTTTCCAGGTAATTACACCCGATTTAGGACCTAAAAGTCCAGACATACATTTCAATAAGGTAGATTTCCCACTTCCATTAGATCCTGAAATTCCAAGAATTCCTTGCTTGTGAGCAATGGAAAGCTCATTAAGAACTATTCTTCGGTTGTATGTTTTGGTAAGCTGATCTACCCGTAATGAAATCATTCCTGAAGGTATGAAGATCAAAGAAAAGAACAGAAGACAAATTTCTTCATAAAACCTGAATAATTATTACAGTTATTAGGTTGTAAAGCGAGAGAAGACCTCCTATTTTCTGCGCATATCAAAACCCTATGCAAAAAGTAATCGATCAAATAACAGATCATTTGGTGAGCCTTGTAACAAGTGACCGGGCAGAGTATAACCCCAAAGAGTTGTTGAAATCTGGTATTCCGTCATTTGTGGTAGAACGCATCCGTTTATTTCTTGAAGATAAAGTGAGAGAAGAAATAGGAGCACCGATTTCAAAGTGGTTTGATATAGAGGCGCGTCTGGTATCCGATGCCTTTAATGATTATATGCAATCAGCAATAAGTACTTCCAGAATACCTAAAGAGGAATTGTATGGAGTAATCCATGGCGTAGTAAAGGATATCATTTTTGTTTTCATTGAGCCAAGGAAAAATATGGCCGAGTACCTCTTCAGAGATGATGAAGAATTACCATTTGAAGAGATTCAGGAGCGGTGCTCACGTTTAACCATATATAAACACTTTGGGACTGCAATTCCCTTATATATGCGTAAGAGAGATCTTGATTCAATTACTAAAGAGCGCTGTAAGCTACTGATACAAAAGCTCGATGCTAAGTTGGTTGCTTCCTATAACGCTCAGGATTGGGCTCAAAAGCTTGAGCAGTTATTTATTCTTTTTGGTGGAAAAGTTCATCCTATGTTGCTGAATACTTTTTTCGAAGACAAAGGCTTATATGGGATGGCGGGTAAGTTTGAAGGAATGAAAGTTTCACTAAGTAAAACAGACTTTATAAAAATAATTTCTGACGAAGACCTCATAGATTTAGTTTCAGAGATCGGTACATCTAGCTCTGATGAATCAGAAAAGGCAACGGATAAAAAAGATACCGATTCTGATCCATCCAATGCTGAAAGCTTATTAAGTAGTTACGAAGAAACTTCTGTAAACAAAACTGAGGAAAAAGCTACACTCGCCAATCAATTTTTAGAGATGACTCTTTCTGACGAAGAAATGTCTGAGCTTCTCTCAGATATTGCCAGTGACGGAGTAGTTGAAGTAGATGATTTTGAACAGGTTGATTCCCTAAATAAGCTTTTTTCTCTAAGTAATGAGGGTAATGAAGATGATCATGCTTCTGAGACTTCAGAAGAAATAGCTGCCAAAATAAAGCAGCAAAAAGAAGATGACACAGAAGAAATAGCCGAATTTAGGGAGAACCTGATATCCATTCTCGATCAGGCAAAAAACTCATTTGAAACTATCGAAAGCGGTGAAGAACATGATGAAATTGAGGTGGAGGAAGATCTTGCAGATGTATTTGTTAATGATGAAGAAGAAGTCAGCGAAACTGAATCGACATCAGATGTTTTTTTAGAAAGAGAAAATGAGTCTGGTGAAGAAGAGAAACCCATGTGGGCAAAATTCCTTAATGAAGATCAAATGGATGTGTTGATGGGTGGCGAGCGTAACAGTAGAGAAACTTCGAAAATGGACGAAGAAGAAATAGAAGTAGATGACGATTATACAGAAGAACCTGTAATAGAAGCTGAGTCAGAATTAATTTCGGAAGCAGTGACAAAGACAGTATTGACAGATTTATTGGCCGACCGAAAAGCAGAATTCATTGAAGTGATTTTCTCCGGTTCAGAGAAAGAATTTGATAAAGCCATAGAGAAGATTAAAACCTTTGAAAGCTGGAAAGAAACGTCGGGTTATATATATAAAGATGTCTTTAAAAAGAATGAAGTTGATTTGTTCTCGGGTGCTACGGTCGATTTTACTGATCGCTTGCATCAATATTTTAATGAAGAACAGAACAGTTGAGGAGTGATATGGAAAACAATGAAAAAGTAGAGCGCCTGCTACAGCTCAGAAAAGAAGCGTTGAAAGGTGGTGGAGAAGTTCGCATCGCAAAACAACACGAAAAAGGGAAACTTACAGCTCGTGAAAGGGTAGATTTACTTGTTGATAAAGGGAGTTTTGAAGAAATTGATGCCTTTGTAACGCATCGAAGCACGGCCTTTGGGCTGGAAAAGCAGAAGTTTTTGGGCGATGGAGTTATTACTGGATTTGGTAAAATACATGGGAAACCTGTGTACATCTTCAGTCAGGACTTCACTGTATTTGGTGGTTCTTTATCCGAAACTCATGCCGAAAAGATTTGCAAGATTATGGATCTGGCAATCAAAAATGGTATTCCTGTAATTGGATTGAATGACTCCGGAGGAGCTCGTATTCAGGAAGGAGTGACCTCCCTTGGTGGTTATGCAGAAGTATTCTGGAGAAATACCATGGCATCAGGAGTAGTACCTCAGATTTCTGCTGTAATGGGACCTTGTGCCGGTGGAGCGGTTTATAGTCCGGCGCTTACGGATTTCATTTTTATGGTCGAAAATACCAGCTACATGTTTGTGACCGGGCCTAATGTAGTTAAAACGGTAACACATGAAGAAGTGACTTCTGAGGAATTAGGCGGTGCAGCAACTCATAATTCTAAATCAGGAGTAGCCCATTTTGCAACAGCTAATGATGCGGTTTGTCTTCAGGAAATTCGAAAACTGATGAGCTATATCCCACAAAATTGTGAGGAAAAAGTACCTAACATTCCTTCTAAAGATCCGGATTCAGCGAAAGCTAAAGCATTGGAATCTATCGTTCCTTTAAACCCGAACAAACCCTATGATATGCACGATGTTATCCAGGGGATTGTGGATAAGGATTCATTTTTTGAGGTTCAGAAGGACTATGCGGAAAGTATTATTGTAGGATTTGCCCGACTTGGTGGACGAAGTGTTGGAATAGTTGCCAATCAACCACTTTCTCTTGCCGGGGTTTTGGGAATCAGATCATCGCTAAAAGGAGCTCGGTTTGTTCGTTTCTGTGATGCCTTTAATATTCCACTTGTGGTTCTTGAAGATGTCCCCGGATTTCTTCCAGGAACAGATCAGGAATGGGGTGGGATTATCAAGCATGGAGCAAAGTTACTTTATGCATTCTGTGAAGCTACAGTCCCCAAAATGACCGTTATTACCCGTAAGGCCTATGGTGGAGCATATGATGTGATGAATTCCAAGCATATCCGTGCAGATTATAATGTAGCATGGCCAACAGCTGAAATTGCGGTAATGGGTACCAAAGGTGCGGTGGAGATTATCTTCCGAAGAGAAATTGGGAAAGCAGATGATCCTGACGCCAAACAAAAAGAATTAGAAGCACAGTACGCTCAAGAATTTGCTCATCCATATAAAGCAGCAGCCCGTGGTTTTATTGATGATGTAATTCTTCCTTCAGAAACACGTGAAAAGTTGATCAAGATGCTGGAAGTCACTCAACATAAAGTAGACTCAGTACCGAAGAAAAAGCATGATAATTTACCATTATAAATTGCTGAACAGTTATTCAACATTTGGGCGATCAATTTCAAGGAACTGATCAAAGGTGTAAGTACGCCCTGTTAATTTAAAAATCTCTTTAACAAGTATTTCACGACTTGGGGCATTAAAACCTAAATCAGGTTCCCTTGTACTTCTCATAATAGAGTTTAGAGTAGGTCGGTATACCAGAGAATCGCGGTAAAAGCCCCCCTCAAAAATACCCACATCCTCATAGCCGGGAAGCCCGAAGAAATGTTTCCATTTAATTTTTGTGGAGTCGTCGGTTATATCAAGGTTATTAAAAGCATCACCTGTTGCGAGAATTTCAAGATCACTTTTCACTCCAGACTCATATTCATCGCCTAGTAAAGCGAAAGCATGTCCTACTTCATGCAATTTAGTTTGAGGCCTAGAATAACTTCTGTAGTACGCTATTTTATTTCCACCTCTTGCAACACCATTCAAACTCTTATATGAAAAAAGTATCAAATTCCTGGGATCAAATGTCTCAATTCCGGTTGCTTTGTTTACATACTCCTCGATCTTCTCGTAATCAGTGTCACTGGATGGTCTTCCCTGATAGTTAAATGTAGTTTCTTTTCCAGTATTCGCTGCATATACAATAAATAAATTAAACTCATTTCTAAAGGTATTAAAAGGAGGTGCACTTAATATATTTTCAAAATCTTCTGTGGCGTTTTTTCGATATAAACCAACCTCCTTATGCAAGTCAGAAGTTGTGTAATTCTCTCCCAGAAATATAATATTCATTTTATTTTCCGGGTCAAAATGAACCTTTTCTACCTCTCCTTTCTGAAAGTATTGGTCCTCAGGGTAAAGTTCATCATCGACAGAGTCAGATTTGTTGCAGGATAAAAATAATATCAAACTGATAAGAGAGAAGTATGTAAAACCTTTCATAATAATATCTTTAGAAGTATCTATTCTTAATCAGAATATGCCCTATCCCGTTCCAAAAAAGTGAAGGAAACAGAAGAAATTTTCTACTATAAATCTACGATTGCCAGTGTACACCGGGAAGTACACACCAGCTTTCCTCGTTCATCCAAAATTTTAGTTTCCCATACGTGAATGGTTCGTCCGATTTGAATGGGAGTTGCTGTTCCTGTTACTTTTCCGCCTTCTTTAACAGGTCGGTGATGATTCGCATTAATCTCCACACCAACAGCAGTTTTATTTTTTGGAAGATGAGTCCAGGCACCAACTGAGCATAGAGTTTCAGCCAGAGAGACCGATGCTCCCCCATGTAAAACACGGAAAGGTTGAACAGTTCGCTCATCCACAGGCATTTCACCAATCATCTCTTCCTTACTGATTTTTAGGAATTTAATTCCAAGAGTGGTGCCCATATTCGCTTCATTTCTTTTAAGGAACCATTGGGCTTTTTCTTTAATAGAATCTTCTATAATCATAAAACTTGCTTAACAGTGTTAAGTTGAGTATTTATTTAGTGGAAACGCTTTCATGTTTTTGTCTGAAAGTGTATCTATAGTTACAACGTAACTTATCAAGAATGTATGAAATATGAACCAGCAGTAGTACCTCTTTTACTTGAAGAGGGAATGAAAAAAAATAAACTAGGGATTCTCTCTGCTGTAAAACGTAAAGGGCAATGGATTGAAACCTCTGTGGATGATTTCAGAAGGAAGGTAAAACACCTTGCATTGGGATTGTATCATCTGGGAGTTCGTAAAGGAGACCGGGTTTCCATTCACTCAGAAAACAGCACAGAATGGCTTATTTGTGATCAGGCAGTACTATCTCTTGGTGCTGTGAATGTGGCCATCTATACCACTCAGCCAGCCGATCAGATTAAATATATCCTGGAAAATTCGGAGGCAAAAGTTCATATCGTATCAAATGATGAGCTATTCGATGAAACCAAACCTCTCGTTAAAGCGATTACCTCAATTGAAGCGATTATTTGTATTCAACCTTCTTCACATAAAAAACTCAAAGGTTTTGAAGAGGTCATGGAGATGGGTGAAAAACTGAATGACGAGCAACCTAATCTCTTTGAAGAATTAAGAAACGCCATAGAACCGGAGGATCTGGCAAACATCAATTATACTTCAGGAACTACAGGTGTTCCTAAAGGAGTAATGCTCACTCATATGAATCTTGCATCGAATGCACTTGCTTCATTGGAAAGAATGCCATTTAAGGCTGATGACTTTGAGTCTCCTAAGATTCTTTCTTATCTGCCGTTGGCGCATATGCTGGAAAGAATTGCTTCATATTTATACATCTGTTCCGGAGCTTCAATTTATTATATAGAAGATGTTCAGGACTTCAGAACGGATCTTATAACTGTAAAACCAATCTATTTTGCTACTGTTCCAAGACTTCTTGAGAAGATTATGACTGGAATAAAAGTGAAGGGTCAGGAGCTTTCCGGCGTTAAAAAACGGTTGTACTACTGGGCGGTTAAATTTGCAGAAGAGTACGACCCAGAGCATCCACCACAGGGATTAGATGCAATACAATGGAAAATTGCAGACAAGCTGGTGTACTCGAAGATTCGAGAAGGCATGGGTGGAAATTTGGTTGGTACCACTGTTGGTGGGGCTGCTTTGTCCCCACCGGTAATGCGTTTTTTCAATGGTATCGGCTTGAAATGTGGCATGGGGTATGGGTTGACAGAAACCTCACCTGTAATGACGTCCAGTTTGCCAGATGTAATCAGAATCGGTTCTGCCGGAAAAGCGCTTGAGGATGTTGAAATCAGAATAGCAGAAGATGGCGAAATAGAAACCAGAGGACCAAATCTGATGAAGGGCTATTACAAAATGCCCGATAAAACTGCGGAAGTGATGACGGAGGATGGCTGGTTTTGTACCGGTGACATTGGTCATATTGATGATGAAGGTTGGTTGTTTATTACTGATCGAAAAAAATCAATGTTTAAACTTTCGACAGGGAAATATGTAGCTCCTCAACCAATAGAAAATGCATTAATAAACAGTGGGTTTATTGATCAGGCGATGGTGGTTGGTAGTGAAGAGAAATTCTGCGCGGCATTAATAGGAGTCGATTGGTCAAATATGGAAAAGAGATTTAAGCAAAAAGGAGTACCATTTCCTGATGAAAACCTTACTACCAACGAACAAATTCTTAGCAAGGTTCAACTGGAAGTAGATAAGGTAAACCGTACGTTACCTCATTGGGAGCAGATTAAGAGATTTGTTCTCCTGGAAAGACCATTTAGTATAGACAGAGGAGAGCTCACACCAAAAATGAGTGTAAAGAGAAGTGTGGTTAAAAAGAACTACGCAGATGAAATTAAATCAATTTATGAAGAATAGAAGACCAGAGATATGAAAAAAATCAGGAAAGTAGCAGTATTAGGATCTGGCGTAATGGGTAGTCAGATTGCTGCACATTGTATTAATGCAGGACTTGAAGTGCTTTTACTGGATCTGAAAAGTGATGATCCAAAGCGTCCGAATAAAATTGCAGAAGAGAGTATTAAAAAGATATTGAGTTTGAAGCCGGCACCATTTGGTCTTCCTGAATTTGCAACACGAATTAAAGTGGGAAATTTCGAAGATGATTTTGAACAACTAAAAGATGCGGACTGGATTTGTGAAGTAATTATCGAGCGAATGGACATCAAAAAACAAATGATGGCCCGGTTGGATAAAGTGAGGAGTGAAGAAACTATCGTTAGCTCAAATACTTCCGGACTTCCTATTTTTGAGATTAGTTCAGATTGTTCCGAAGATTTTAAACAGCATTTTTTGGGAACTCACTTTTTTAATCCGCCACGCTATATGAAACTACTCGAAATCATACCTACAGAGTTTACCTCTGAAAAGGTGATTTCTCATATGAGTTCTTTTTGTGAAAGGGTACTTGGAAAAGGAGTAGTGCTTTGTAAGGATACCCCGAACTTTATTGCTAATCGTATTGGAGTTTTTTCGATGGCAGCCATCATGCCTTATTTCTTTGATGGAAAGTTCCGTGTGGAAGAAATTGACGCTCTCACAGGAACACTTACAGGTTATTCCAAGTCGGCAACATTCAGAACAGGAGATATTGTTGGCTTAGACGTTATGGCTCATGTATCTAACAATATTCATCCAATGATCCCGGACGATGAGATGAAGGATACGTTCAGGCTTCCTGAGCGATTTGGGAAAATGATTGAAAAAGGAAAGCTTGGTAACAAAAGTGGGGAAGGATTCTATAAGAAAGTTCAAACTGAAAAAGGACAGGAATTCCATGTTATAAATCCTGAAACGTTAGAGTATGAGTCTCAAAAAGATATAAGTAATGAAGTTGTGACCGAGGCTAAAAAGTTCAGAAATGTAAGAGAGCGCCTTAAGTTTCTGAGCTTTCACGATTCCCGAATAGGTGAATTTGTATGGGAAACACAACGGGATTTGCTGCTGTATGCAGCGAACCGGGTTCCGGAAATTTCAAACTCGATTGAGTCAGTAGATCGTGCGATGAAATGGGGATTTAATTGGGAAATCGGACCTTTTGAAAGGTGGGATGCACTTGGTGTTGATTCAGTCATTGAGAAATTAAATACTGAAGAAAAAGATATTCCTGAAGTGATTTCTGATTTGAAACAAGCTGGGTTTAGTTCGTTCTATAAAGATGGGAAAGTATTTGATCCTGTTTCAAAAACTATGGTAGATCAAACACCTAGTGCAGTAGGTGAGCTTACCGTTTCGCAGATTAGGAATACAAAAACTCCGTTTTTTGAGAATGATTCTGCCGCTTTATTGGATATGGGTGATGGTATTGCTTTGTTCGAATTCAAAACAAAAAATGCCACACTTGGTTTTGAGCTTGTTAAGTCGTTAGAGAGTTGCCTTGATTCAGTAGAAAAGCACTTCAAAGCGTTGGTAATAAGTCATGATGGAGATAACTTTGCCTATGGTGCTAACCTGATGGAAGCCGTACAGGCAGTTCAATCCGGCAAGTTTGAAGATGTTGTAGCTGCGGTTACTAACTTCCAGAGAACCGCAGTTAAGCTGAGATATGCTTCATTCCCTGTAATTGCGGCTCCTTTTGGTAGAACGTTAGGTGGAGGTACAGAATTTGTATTGTACTCCGACCGTGTTGTAGCTCATTATGAACTATATATGGGTCTAGTTGAAGTTGGAGTAGGTTTGATTCCTGCAGGAGGAGGAACAACAGAGCTATTAAAACGAGCAATGAATAAGCTCGAACCCGAAGCAGATCCACTTCCGTTTATCAAAGAAGCCTTTAAAACAATTGGGTTAGCAAAAGTATCAGATAGTGCTCATAAAGCAAGGGAGCTTGGTTTTTTACGTGATGAAGATGTAATTATAACGAATCGCAATCTTCAACTTGCTATAGCAAAAGAAGAGGCACTTTCGATGTTAGAGGTGGGTTATCAGCCTCCTGCAAAAGAACCGGTTAAAGTTCAAGGTCTTAAGGCTCTTGGTGTAATGAAAACCATGCTTTATGTGATGAATGAAGCAAGGTACGCCACTGATTATGATAAGGTTGTGAGCGGAAGAGTAGCTCATGTGCTTTCTGGTGGTGATTTAAGCGAGCCTCAGGAAGTGCCGGAAGATTATCTGTTGAAGTTAGAGCGTGAAGCAATTCTGGAATGCTTTAAAGATGAAGGTACACACGCCCGAATCGAACACATGCTTAAAACAGGGAAGCCCCTTCGAAATTAAGAAAGAGCGTTAAGAATTTAGATTTATCAATTATGAAAACAGCCTATATAGTTTTAGCAAAGCGAACTGCCTGTGGAAAGGCAAATAAGGGTTCACTAAGGTTTACTTATCCGGATACTTTAGGTGGAGAGGTAATCAAGGATTTAATGAAGCAGGTTCCCGATCTGGATCCGGCTGAAGTGGATGACGTTATGATTGGATGTGCATTTCCCGAGGCCTCTCAGGGACTAAATATTGCACGTCAGGTCGCTCTACTTGCCGGACTACCGGATTCTGTTCCTGGAGTAACTGTCAATCGCTTTTGTTCTTCCGGTTTGCAAACCATTGCGATGGCAGCAGAACGCATCATGGCAGGAGGAGCAGATGTGATTATTGCTGGAGGCGTTGAATCTATGAGTATGGTTCCGATGGGTGGAATATCTTTTCAGCCAAATCCAGACTTAGTAGATAATCGCCCTGAGGTGTATATCAGTATGGGACTTACTGCAGAAAATGTTGCTGAAAAGTATGAAATAAGCCGGGATGATCAGGATGCTTTTGCTTATCAAAGTCACCAGAGAGCTATAGCAGCATGGGAAGAAGGAAAATTCGATGGGCAAATCACTCCCATCGAAGTAGTTGAAAAGAAAATTAGTGCAGATGGTGAAATTATTAAAGAAAGGTTCACATTCAGCAAAGATGAAGGACCAAGAGGAGATACTTCTACCGAAGTATTAAATAAGCTCAGACCTGTATTTAAAGCTGGAGGAAGTGTTACGGCAGGGAACTCATCCCAAATGAATGATGCCGCTTCATGTGTTCTAGTGATGAGCGAAGAAAAAGTAAAAGAACTTGGGCTCATGCCAATAGCTCGTTATGTAGGTTTTGAGGTGGCTGGAGTAGCCCCGGAATATATGGGAATCGGACCTGTTGAAGCAGTTCCTAAAGTATTGAAGAGAACGGGAATAAGTCTTAATGAAATCAGCTTAATAGAATTGAATGAGGCATTTGCAGCGCAGGGACTGGCGGTTATTCGGGAACTCGGATTTGATCAGGAAATAACCAATGTAAATGGTGGAGCAATAGCGATGGGGCACCCACTTGGTTGTACGGGGGCGAAGTTAACCACTCAGATTCTCCACGAGATGCAACGTAGAAATTCGAAATATGGATTAGTAACCATGTGTATCGGTGGCGGAATGGGTGCAGCTGGAATTTTTGAGAACTTAAACTAAGGTATAGTAATGTTTACAGAAGATACACTTGCAGGTAAAACGATTTTGATTACTGGTGGAGGAAGCGGGCTTGGATTAGCAATGGCGAAAGGATTTGCAAGATCAGGTGCTAATGTAGCAATCTGTGGAAGAACCGAAGAAAAACTCCAAAAGGCTGTTAATGAAATCAAAGAGGAAAAAGATGGATCTGAAGTTCGTTACTATGTGAATGATGTACGAGATCATGAGGCTGTAAAAGAAATGATATCCACTATTGTTTCAGACTTTGGATCCATGGAAGGTTTGGTAAACAATGCGGCAGGTAATTTTTTATCTGCATCAGAAGATCTTACTCCGGGAGGATTTAAAGCGATTGTAGATATTGTACTGCATGGAAGTTTTAATTCTACTCATGCCTTTGGGAATTATTTAATAGACAACAAAAGAGAAGGTTCCATTCTAAACATTGTAACCACTTATGCAGAGAGTACAGGTTGTGCTTTTGTACTTCCCTCTGCATGTAGTAAAGCGGGTGTTCTTGCTATGACTCGTTCTCTGGCTTTTGAATGGGCAGAATATGGAATCCGTGTGAATGCAATTGCACCTGGCCCTTTTCCTACAAAAGGCGCATGGTCCAGGTTGGTTCCTGATAAAATGATTGAAAAACTCTTTGTCAAAAAAATACCGATGAAGAGATATGGAAAGCATGAAGAACTTGCTAACCTTGCTACTTTCCTTATGTCAGATCTGGTTCCGTATATAACAGGTGAATCTGTGGTAATAGATGGGGGGGAACGACTTCAGGCCGGACAATTTAATTTCATCAACGACCTGATGTCTCGTAAAAAACTAAAGGCTGCTTTTAAAGCAATGAAGCCTAAGTAATGCTAGAATACCTGAGCCAGAGTAATTATTACCAGAATCAGTCCAAAATAGAAGATATTGGTGTACATAGTAGGCTTATGTAATCTTAAAAGCTTTTTATTGATAAAATGCTCTAAGCCTAGCTTATAATAATGATTATATAAACTGGTCTTCATAATAAGACCCTCCTGATTTATCTTCTGGAGTTGGGTTTATTGCAGTTCATTAACTTTTTGTTCTAAAGCTGCAATACGTTCTTCGAGTCTTTTTACTTTTAGATCGTATTTATCAACATGAAGAACTTCTCCATCAACAATTGTTTCTACCCAAATTTGCTCGCCCTTATCATACTTGGCAGTAGTGACTAGTTCGAATGAATTTCGGTCATACAATTTCCAAATTCCATGTGGTTTATAGCGCTCACCAATTTTATAATACTGTCCTTCCTGAAACATGTTCCCATTCACATCTGTGTAAATCACATCATAGTGATTACCAACTACATGAGTAACGGTTTTATTCTCAGTTGGAGTTGTTATTTGCTGCGCATTAGTAGTAGTCAATGCAATGACTATTAAAAAAATGAACGTAAATGTAATTTTTTTCATGGCAATACCTCTCTAAATTTGATGCCATTTCAATGTTACCAAATTGTTAACACAAAGTAAAGCTAATATTAACGTAAGGTTTCTTAAATATTAAGAGAATTGCTTAAGTCGTTGTTCCACCTTATCGATATGGGTTGCCAGTCTCAGAGCATCATAGCTCGAATATGCAGATTCCCGGTTAAGTTGAATTGACTTAAGAAATAGAAGGGCAGCCTTTTCGGCTGAAGTTGCAGGGTCAAATACCTGCTTTTCGAAATAGAGTCGGTTACTTTCATTGACTCGTCCCAGCTTAATTATCTGGTTGGGTACGTTACATTCCAATATTTCATTCTTATTCGAAATGATTCGCTTGTGTTTATTCTCTGATGCACCGGTATAAACACATACAGATGCAGAAGCGCCACTGTCAAACCTCAAAAAGAGATGAATTACAATAGGGTGGTTTTCACTAAGTGCGATCTGTTTTGCTTCGATATGGTGAATTCCACTATCGATCCACTTCAGGCAAAGTCCAAATTCATCAATCCATAAATGCCGGAATTCATTTTCCACATCAATCAACTGATTTTTATTCACTTCTTTTTCAATGTGGATGAAGTTGGGTCGTGCCATTTTATCCATCATCCATTGAGTTGCAGGAGCTAATGTTGGCCAGTGTGCAAATTGAACAATAACCCCCGCTTCTTTAGCAGCTCGGTGTATTTTTTCTAATTTCTGGATGTTGGTAGGGGGCTTGGCAATAAAGAAACAATTAAATCCTTTATGGATTCCTTCCAGAAGGATATCAAGATTATGCTCCGATTCATCCAGAATCAGACATGCATCAACAGAATCCAGATCATTTAAGGATGGAGTGAGATCAACCTGGCGAACAATACTATGTGGTCGGAGATGTCCTTCCCAGGCGACTCCTCGGGTAGCGTCCCCAACAATTCCTACTTTCATAAGTAAACCGTTTAATTTTACTTAAAATGCACAGGACGCTTCAAATTTCCAACAAATGTAAATGATTAAAGATAGCTTAATCTGGCATTACAATAGCTAGGATGAAATAAGCAAGTATGGTGAAGCCATACATAAAGGCAAAGATGATGAATAGAATTCGAATGATGGTTGGATCCCAGCCAAGGTATTCTGCTAATCCAGCGCATACCCCGGCAATCATTTTGTCCTTCTTGGATTTTCTTAATTTAGCAGGCATAACAAACATGTTTGGTTTAGATCTCGGCGTGGTTACGAATCATCAAACAAGATGTTACAAAAAAGTTTGAAGCCTGGAATAAATTCTTTATACCCGAACCTTATTCCATGTAGACACTCATTTTCATTTCCCAGTAATCCGGATGAGAAATGATGAAGTTTAGTTTTCCAGTTTCTAATCCCCTCGCAGTGATTAGTCCATCTTTACCTGAAATAATCCCCTGATTATCACCTTCAAATTTTAAAATTGCTCCCTCAAGTGGATTTTTATTCTTATCGGTTACACGTAGTTCCAGTTTTCCATTCGAATCTTCAAAAAAGTATACCTGCATTTTTCTTCCATCTGAATGTTCAGAAGAAAAAGTATTATGTGGTTCAGTATTGTCTTTTACGCTACTTAATCTGAAAATAACAGGTAAGCTGTATTGTGTTTTAACAGCTTCTCCGTTTTTAATTCCGGGTTTGAATTTAACCTGAGACAGAGCTTCCAAAGCTGCTTCATCACAACCGGCGCCAATACCATGCATTACTTTTGGGTCCAGAACATCGCCTTGTTCATCCACGATAAACTGAAGCATAACCCTACCTTCAATACCATTTTTTCGGGCTTCTTCGGGATAGCTGATTTTCTTTTGAAGTTCAGTAAGCCCTCCAATTAATTCCGGCATTTGGTCAGGTACTTTATAATACTCTCCTACATCACTATTAAAGGTTTTAAAATCTTCAAACTCTTTTTCAAAATTGGTGTTTGGTTGAGTAAAAAATCCAGACGCACCGTGCAAGCTATATTCAGGAAATTGCTTAACCCAAATGTCAGCTTGTTTACTGTTTTGAAGAATTGGTCCGTTCGAAGTTATTTCAACATTAAGTCCGTTGATTGAGAATGAAACTTTATCATTGGAAATAGATCCGTTTTTTTTAGCTCCCTCAATTTCATGAAGCGAAACGACAAATATTCCATAATCTCTGGTTCCAAAAAATGCTGAACCAATTCCGGGGCCACTTCCACCTCCTGAACTTTTTTCCAGTACTAGATTTCCATTCACTGTAATAGAATGAGACATGACAGTTATTCGCTCATCCTGAAGTTGCTCCTCATTTAAAGTCTGTTGCCCCTGAAGGTCAGAACAAGCAATTGGAAGCGTGATTATTAGTGTCATTGCAAAAAAGAATATAATGCTTCTCTTAAGTGATGTTTTATAAAGCTTATGATGTTTCATTGTTTCAATGCGTTGCTTTAAAGTGGATTGCTTGACCGCCATGCTTACCGAAAATCCACTAAGTCCTCGCTCAAGAGGTAGAAGTTCATATAGCATAGAGGCATATTTTTTTGCGGAAACTGGAGTTGTGCTTAGTACTTGTTGATCGCATGATATTTCTCGATAAGTCTCAATTTCTTTAGCACCAAATCTAATTAAAGGATGAAACCAAAGAGTAGACTCAATCACAGAAAGAAAAAGCTGTAGCAGATAGTCACCACGTTCTATGTGAACCAGTTCATGTTGAATCGCCATTTGTACTTTCTCGGGTTGATCCTGAATCTTTTTTGGAAGAACAATGACAGGATTTATCCACCCAAAAGTGAAAGGGACTAAAGGGTGATCGTGAAATGCGAGTTTGACATTTTTTTTCGGAGTTTCAAAACCCAACAGAGGGGAGGTTTCTAAACTTCTGTGCAGTTGTTTCAAGCTTAAATAAGAGGTCAGTAACCGGATCAAAAAAAAGAAGCTTATAATAAGTACAAGAGAAGTGACAGCTCCAATCAGAAAATTAGGATTGAGAAAATCAGGTTGAAAAAACGATGTGTAGGATTCTGTACCTACCGTGAGTTCAATAGGGCTTTGAACTACAAAAATAGCACCCTCAAAACTTCCAGAACTAATAGTGCTTTGCCTTATTTGATGGATGGTATAGCTTGCTAAAAAACCGAAAGGCATTGCTGCTAATGTTGCCAGCCGCAGATGATACTGATAGAGTGGGTTTAAGGCTTTTGTACTCTTAAGTATAGAAAATGCGATTAAGGCAACTAAAGACCAAATCAGCAATGGAAACCAAAACAGGTCGACACTTACTGTACCAAATAGTTGCAGAGACTCATACACAGATTGCATTTCAGTCCTCCATTCTATCGATTAACTTTTTGATCTGAGCCCGTTCTTCATCACTTAACTTTTCATTTTTTACCAATGTTTGAACAAGTGCTGTAGGAGAGCCTTTAAATACTTTATCAATTAGTTTTCCAATAAGATTGAACTGTACGTTTTCAGGTTCTTGCGCGGCACTATACACATAAGTAACCCCATCTTTTCGATACTTCAGAAAACCTTTATCGTTCAGGTTTTTCATGATTGTCATTACAGTTGTATAGGCTACTTTACGTTCGGAAAGAATCCGTTCCTGAACATCAGCAACGGTGGCTTCGCCCAATTCCCATACATGATGCAGTATTTCCATTTCAGTTTCGCCAAGAGGTGTGAGGGATTTTTTCATAGGTAACGATTTAGTTAATACTATTATAATAGTATTATGAATAAATGCAAAATTAGATTTCAAACAGGGAACTAATTTTAGTTCAGTTTCAATTTCTAAAGTATGAGTTACAGACCTTATTTATCAGAGATTGACGAACGTATTTCCAGACCTAATCCAAAAGATTATTCTAAGGCGGTATTTATACTCCATGATCAGTTAAACCTGGATGTTTGGCCGACCTGGGTAAAAGAAGAAAAACCACTGCTTATCTTCATCGAGTCAAAAGAGAAGGGGAAATCACTTCCATATCATAAAAAGAAATTGATTTACCTGTTGAGCTCTATGCGCCACTTTGCGTTGGAATGTTCTGAAGTCGGATTCCCGGTGCTTTATCATTCAACAAAAAGCCATTATGATGATGGACTTAAAGAAATACTCGGAGATTCGGAGGAATTGAAGCTCACATTCATGACACCCTCCGAGTTGGATTCCCGTGAGCGACTCCGATCAATAAAAAAGAAATTTGAAGATCAGGTTTATGAAATTCCCAATGCTTTTTTCTTAGCCGATGCAGAAGAATACAAAGAAAAGATTGCTCCCGGTTACCGAATGGAATATTTCTACCGGGATATGCGTCGAAAGACGGGTTATTTGATGAATGGCGAAAAACCGGAAGGGGGAGAATGGAATTATGATGAAGAGAATCGAAAGAAACTACCTAAGAATATTACAACTCCGGAATGGGCATCCACCGAAGTTGATGCGGTAACTCAGGAAGTAATTGATTTAGTAGAGCATTCATTTGCTGATCATTTCGGGGAGCTGGATGGGTTTGAGTATGCTGTAACCCAAAGACAGGCTTTATATCGACTAAATGATTTTATTGAGCATGGGTTGGACCAGTTTGGACCGTATGAAGACGCTATGGCTACCGGGGAATATGTGGTTTTTCATTCTCATCTTTCGATGTATTTGAATAATGGACTTTTACTTCCAAAAGAAGTCTGTGATAAAGCTCAGGAAGCTTATGATGCAGGAGAGGCAAGACTCAATTCTGTAGAAGGTTTCATAAGACAGATCATAGGCTGGAGAGAGTTTATTCGAGTGTACTATGAGGCAATGATGCCGGATGTCGGAGAGGCTAATCATTTTGAGTTTAAGAGAGATTTACCTGAGATGTATTGGACTGGTGAAACAGAAATGTATTGTATGAGTGAATGCCTGAAGCCAGTTATTAAATCCGGATATTCACATCACATACCTAGACTCATGGTATTGAGTAACTTCAGTAATCTTACGGAAACTAGTCCACAGCAATTGAATGAATGGTTTTGGTTTGCTTACACTGATGCCTATGAGTGGGTAGTGCTGCCAAATGTATTGGGTATGTCAACTTTTGCCGATGGCGGCGTTCTGGCATCAAAGCCTTATGCAGCGGGTGGGAATTATATTAACAAGATGAGTAACTATTGTAAGAGTTGTTCCTATAAAATCAGTAAAAAAACAGGAGAGGATGCTTGTCCATTTAATTATTTGTATTGGAACTTTGTGGATGAACAGAGAGAAACGTTCATGGAAAATGGTCGGTCAAATTTTATGGTGAATATGTTTGACAAGAAATCAGACGAGGAGAAAGAGGCAATTAAAACTAGTAGTAATAAATTTATAGAAGGCCTGGAAAGGAGAAGTTAACCACCTGTTCGCCTCACATTTTTATGCAGTATCCATCTGCAGGGTAACAGGTTAGATTCGAACTAACCATTAAAGTTATCGGAGCGGGTTATGAAAAAAGTAACATATTTTGTGTTCGCAATTTCACTCATCCCTGGATTGTTAGCAGCACAGGGATTTAATTTTGACATTGGGTTTGCATTGGGTACTCCTCAGGGAAGCTTTCAGCAATCATTAGATAGAAATGCATACGGTCTGGATATGTCAGCGACCTACCAAATACCAAGATCTCCAATTCATTTTGGAATCGGGGGTGTATACCAGAACTTTGGATGGGATGAACGCTCAGAATTCTTTAGTCCGGATATTCAGGAAGTAAGGGTAAAGGTGAGAACTACCAATAATATGTTCACTCCTCATTTAATCATGCGCTTTGAGCCTGAGTATGGAATTATTAAACCTTTTGTTGAAGGCTTGGTTGGATTCAATTACCTATATACCGAAAGTAGTGTTATTGATGGTTGGGACGATGACGAATTGGCAAGTACGGTAAATCATGACTATTACACAGCCAGTTATGGAGTAGGTGGAGGTATGAAATTTAGACTGTACGAAGGGTATGATGACGATGGAGACTACATCGGCTTCTCACTAATTGTAAAAGCGAAATATATGCTGGGCGGAGAAGCAGACTATCTGAAAGAGGGAGATTTGATCAGAACCCGTAGGGGACTAGATTATAACCTTTCAAGATCAAGAACAGATCTTTCAACATTTAATGTGGGATTTGTATTCAATTTCTAAAACTGGAATGTAGTTCATCGAATATCGGTTTGCATTCTTGCTATGCAGACCGATATAAAAAACATCAACAGCTACCGAAGGTTTAATCGTAATGATAAAGAAGCCAATACAGACGGAGAATATGTTCTGTATTGGATGCAAACGAACCGGCGCTTTCAATATAATTATGCACTGGAATACGCAGTAGCCTGGGCTAATAAACTAGATAAGCCACTTCTCATCTATGAAGGCCTGAATATTGATTATCCATGGGCAAGTGATCGTTTACATACCTTCATTATGCAAGGGATGAAAGAAAATCTTGAAACTGCCAAGTCTAAAAACTTAAACTTCTTCAGCTACATTGAACCTGAATCTGGTGCAGGAAAAGGGTTACTATATGAATTAGCTGAAAAAGCCTGCGTAGTAATTTCTGATGAGTTTCCGGTATTCATTATTAGAAAACATAATGAGTCAGTTGGTAAAAAACTTGAAATCCCATATATAACGATTGACTCAAACGGACTCATTCCTCTAGGAGTAACAGATAAAGATCCATATTCAGCCTATCTCTTCAGGAAGATAATGCAGAAGTATTTTATTGAAGCGTTCACCAATCCCACAAAGCAAAATCCACTGGACGATCTGGAGAATAGAAATGAAATAGTACTGGCAGATGGTTTTTTGGAAAAATATCCAAGTGGAGAAGAAGCTCTTCAAAATATAGATAAGACTGTTTCAGAATTAGATATTGATCATTCAGTTGGTGTAATTGAGATGGATGGAAGTAGGCAGGCCGCATTGGGAAAATTGGGTCACTTTATCGCTCATGGGTTAATGGACTATGATGAGAAACGAAATCACCCGGATGAGAAGAAAACCAGTGGATTAAGTCCATGGCTGCACTTTGGTAAAATCAGTGAATATGAAATCGTAAAAACTGTATTGGATCACCAACCGGATGATTGGGATTTGGAGAGCATTACTCTTAATGGAGGTAAGAACTCAGGCTTCTTTAACGGTGATCCTAATATTGAAAGCTTTCTGGATGAAGTGATTACCTGGAGAGAAGTAGGGTTCCACTATGCCCATCACCGACCGGATTATGATCAATTTGAAAGTCTGCCGGATTGGGTTCAGAAAACAATGGATGAGCATAGAGACGATGAACGGGAATACCTGTATTCGTTAGAAGAATTTGAACAATCCAGAACGCATGATGAACTTTGGAATGCCGCTCAAACTCAGCTCAGAGAAGAAGGTATTATTCATAATTACTTGCGCATGCTTTGGGGGAAGAAAGTAATTGAGTGGACACCCGATTACCGAACTGCGCTTGATTATCTGATCGAACTCAACAACAAATATGCAATTGATGGTAGAGATCCGAATAGTTACTCAGGCATATTCTGGGTACTGGGTCGCTTTGATCGCGCTTGGCAAGAGCGGGACGTGTTTGGTAAGCTACGGTATATGACCAGTGACAGTACCCGCAAAAAAGTGAGGCTTAATCAGTATCTGAATAAGTACGGAAGCCAGAAAAGTCTATTATGATTTTTGGGATGCAATGACATATATTGCACATATTTTAATTAATCCATCTAAATGGATCTGTTTCAGGAAAAAAGTCAGCAAGGATTTGGGGTAAACGAACCCGATACCTTTGATTATCATCAGCCCCTTGCCACTCGGATGCGCCCCAATTCGTTGGAAGAGTTTGTAGGTCAGGAGCATCTGGTTGGAGAAGGTAAAATGCTCCGCCGAATGATTGAAAGTGGTGTGATTGGATCTCTCATTTTTTATGGTCCGCCTAGTTCAGGGAAAACGACTCTCGCCCACGTTATTTCAAAAGAGATCAAAGCAGCTTTCGAAGTGATCAACGCAGTGCTCGATGGAATCAAAGAGCTTCGGACGGTTGTAGAAAAGGCTGAAAAACTTAGAAAGCTCAATGGTCGAAAAACCATTCTTTTTGTGGATGAAATTCATCGGTGGAATAAAGCCCAACAAGATGCATTACTTCCCCATCTTGAAAGCGGAATTATCACATTAGTTGGGGCAACAACCGAAAACCCATTTTATTCTCTGGTTAATCCACTTCTCTCCCGGTGTCAGTTATTTGAGCTGAAACCCCTTCTGAAAGAAGATGTTGAACATATGATTCACCGGGCATTGAAGGACGAAGAGAAAGGGCTGGGGAGCAAAGAAATTATAGTGGATCAGGATGCGGTTGATCATTTTGCTGATTATGCAGGGGGAGATGTCCGTAATGCACTTAATGCCTTAGAAGTAGCTGTACTTTCGAGTAAGCCTGATGAGATTGGAGTTATTCATATTCATCTTGATGTCGCCAAAGAAAGCATCCAGCGCAGAACGGTTCGGTACGACAGAACCGGAGATGAGCATTATCATTACATCTCTGCTTTTATAAAGTCCGTCAGAGGCTCCGATCCGGATGGGGCACTTTACTGGATGAATGCTATGCTGGAAGGAGGAGATGACCCAAATTTCATTTTCCGGCGTATGTTTATACTGGCAAGTGAAGATATTGGGTTGGCTGAACCTAATGCGATTACAATTGTTAATTCCTGTCACGATGCATTTATGAAATGTGGAATGCCCGAAGGGATGTTTTTTCTTTCTCATGCAGCTCTTTATCTGGCTATGTGCCCAAAGAGTAACAGTACATTGGGGATTTTCAAGGCGAGTAGTGAAATCAAGGAAAAAGGAGTGGGGAATGTTCCGCCTTATCTGAAAGATAAAACAGCTAACAAATTATCAGCTCGGTATCAGGATATCGAAAATGCTTCTAAAGATTATAAATATCCTCATAGTCACCCGGGGAATTGGGTAGATCAGCAATACTTACCTGATCCATTAAAGAATACCTCGTTTTATGAAGCAGGTGTTGAGGGAAGGGAAGGTTTGCTTAAGAAACGTCTTGATGCAATCAAAGGAAAGGATCGGCCGGAAGAATAATAAACAAGAGAATATGGGATTAGTGAGAGGCCATATCACCTTTCTTTAATTCATACCCGTCTACATGTTCGAATTTAATTGGAAAGCTTTTGACCCCATCTTTTATTGGGGTCAGCACATTAAAATGTAAATGCGGACCACTTGAAAACCCTGTGTTCCCTGATAACCCAATAGGTTGATACTTCTTGACTGTATCACCAACACTTACAAAACTCCCTTTATAACTTAGGTGGGTATATTGTGTCATAGTGCCATCGCTATGAAAAAGAGTAATATAATTAGCGAAAGGGCGATATTTTCTGGAAGATCCTCCAATGTCATAATCTTCAATGACTCCAATTACGACTCCATCCAGTGCTGCAGTAACAATATCTTCTTCATTCATATCAAAATCGATTGAATACCGTGAATATTCTGACGTATGAGAGAACTTTCCATTGTATCCTTGCATTATTTTATAGCCGTTGCCTTTGGGGAAAGGAAAAGCATACCGGAAAGTAGAATCAGGAAGACTTGTTAACGGATCACCAAAAGTGATAAAGTAATCAAGGTTTTTTGCTGTAATACTGTCAAGTTGTTGACTGTCATACCTTAGCGTTGTGTCACCATATCCAGGAAGTACCAATTTTGTTAATGACGAATCATAGTTATCAAATCGAAGGTTTATTCTTACCGGAGCTGCAACAGGATTTACAAGTTCGATGACTACAGAGTCTCCTTTTTGGTAGTATTTTTTATCAAAAGTGAATTGAGAATAACGCTCTTTTGGCAAGGGGGTACACGAGAGTGCTATAAATGAAAGAATGGCAATTGAAAAAAAGAATCTCATCCAGAGAGAATAAAAAAAGCTGGATAAAAAAACAGGCGAAGAGGATCAGCACTTCGCCTGTTGTTGTTGGAGTCACTAATACTACCGGAAGGTGAATCGCAGCCTAACCAACCTGATCCCCCCGGCAATGTATTAGGCGGAATAAAACATGAACAAATAGTTTAATGTATTTATTAATAACACATAAAATGATACGGACTAATTTGATTAAAGCAAAACAAATTTAGGTTAAAATATCTTTTTGTGTTAATAAAATTGAATACTTAAAGGAAAAGCGCTTACAAAATTAAGAAGCGAAAATATTTATATTTTCAGGAATGATTTTTCGCGAATAAAAGTCATCCATTCAGAATAAATCAGTGATTCAGATGAATTTAAAAATTATCAGTGGGACAGACATGCCTAACTCCAAGTCTTTGGAAGTGGCTAATTATATTAAGGGGCTTTACCAAAAGTCAGGAGTAAAAGCTGATGTAATTGACCTAGCAGATTTTCCTCTTTCTGATGTTGTAGGTGGAAAGTATATGGAGGAAATACCATCAGTAAAAAAATTCAGGGAACCGGTAATCGAAGCAGATGCTCTTTTATTCGTAATACCCGAATACAATGGAAGTTTTCCGGGAATCCTTAAACTTTTCATCGATTATCTTCCATATCCAAGTGCACTTGTTGAAAAACCAATTGCTTATGTTGGAATTGCAGGTGGGGCTTTTGGAGGATTGCGATCTGTAGAGCAATTTCAGATGGTGGCTAATTATTTAAATGCCCATCAATACCCTGAGCGGGTTTTTATAAGCAGGGTAAGTAGCATGTTCGATCCAGAGAAAGGAATCAAAGACGAATTTCAACAAAAACTACTTCAGTCTCAGACAGACGGATTTGTGAAGTTTGTTGAAGCTTTAATCAACTAGTTTTCAATAGATAACCAACACCGTGTAGCGTGATAAGATAACGGGGGTCATCAGGGTGAATCTCAATCTTAGCACGTAGTTTCGAAATATGAACATCTACGGTACGTGTGTTAGTGCTATATTCATACCTCCAAACTTTTTCCAGAAGTTCATCACGTGATACAGGCTCACCCCCAGCTCCTAGGAGATAGCGGATTAATTCTACTTCACGTGCTGTCAGTTCATTTACTTTCCCATCGGGGAATGTAACCTCAGATTCAAGTAAATCAACTTTAACTTCTCCGAGTTTAAGGATTTCTACTTCACTGGAAGAAGAGTATGTGCCGGCTCTTCTTAATCTTGCTTGAATTCGAGCCAGTAATTCTTTTACGCCAAATGGTTTAGTAAGGTAGTCGTCAGCTCCTAAATTTAATCCTTTTACTTTGTCTATTTCCTGATCTTTTGCAGTAAGCATAATTATAGGAAAAGTGTACTTAAGTTCGCGCACTTCCTTACAAATATCATAACCACTTTTTCCGGGCAGCATAATATCCAGGATCATTAAATCCGGAGAATGTTCCTGTACTAATTCTACAGCATGTTCACCATCTTCACTTACAATTACCTGATAGCCTTCACTTTCTAAGGTATCACGGAGTGTAAAAATTAAACTGGGCTCGTCTTCTACAACAAGAATCTTAATAGTCTTATTAGGCATACTCAGAAGTATTGATCACGGTTTTAGTTGAGCTGTTGTCCTTTCGGGATTTCAGTTTTTTGTCTTCGCGTACAAAAATAGGAAATCTTATGGTGAAAGTAGTGCCTTTTCCAACTTCACTTGAAACTTCAATAGTTCCTCCATTTAATTCTACCAGATTTTTGACAATACTAAGACCTAATCCATGCCCTTTTGTTTTAGCATTTAGGGAATCTTCGACACGGTAAAACTTTTTGAAAATATTTTTTTGATGCTTTTTTGGGATCCCAATTCCAGTATCTGATACGTGGAGAATCATATTCTTTGGTTCAGACTCTATCTGAAATTTTATAGCCTTCTTTTGTTTACGGGAATACTTTATAGCATTTTCAGTGAGATTACTCAAAACTGTTTCAAGATGTGAGGGATCGATCATTACCAGCGCCTGATCCATACTGTATTTGAAAGATAAATTAAAGCCTTTCTCTTCCACATATGATCTGTTCTCTTTCACATACTCTCTAATCCAGTTATTCAGATTAATTGGAGCCGCTTTGATCAGTGTTTGCCCAGAATCTGTTTTTGCTACGTCCAACAACTTTTCAATCATTCCACGAAGGCGGATTGACTCGTTATATATATGAGTTCCATACTCTTTTAGCCGAGCAGATTCAGTTACTCGTCCATCCGAAATATTTTCTCCGGCAGCCTGCATTACTGCTAATGGAGTTTTAAGCTCGTGTGTTACATTTGCAAGAAAACCAGCTTGTCGCTGAGATAAATTTCGTTCCTTTTGTGCAGTAAAGAACATAAATAGCAAAGCACCAATCACAAAAAGTACTGCAACACCCAAAACAAAAAGATTTTTGAAAAGGGTATCGTCATAAAGAGCTCCAACCGGATTGTCTAAGTAGGCAATTTTGATATTCCAGTTCTCAAACATATTTCCCCAAATAAAACCACGTCTGGCATCTACAATTTCCCTGTCATAATTAATTGCGGGATTATTTGTTGCCAGTACCTGATTGTTTGCCCAGTCATGTAACCATAGAACGGTTCCTGGATTTACTTTGGGATCAAAATATTCTACAAGCTTGGGGGCAATCAAATCATTGATAATATAATCTCTGTTGAGGGAAGCAGTGAGATATCCAATAACTCTGTTTTCGTTCAGATTAACAAAACTGATGTTCATTGTTCTGTGTGCATCAAACTCAGTATTTGTGTTCCACCGATACTCAAAGCTGTTTAACTCAATTTGTGCTTTAGTTCTTGCCAGTCCTACTCCATCACACAATTTTGAAGGATAAGAATCTGTATAGTCCATATACTGAGTACTATAATTATAGGAGTATACTTTGGAGTCTACTGCGCAGGGATCAGTTTCTGCTGGTGTGTAATAAATACCATCGAAAAGTGGACTTTTAGCGGCATTAACAATTTTTTCCTGTACCTGAGGAGGAAATTTGCCATATGACGAAATCGTATTTTCTGTAGGTTCAAGCTCCAAACTCCCCAAACCATTGAAAGGCTCATAAATTTCATAACGAATTTCACCAACAAGATCTTCTAACAATGCAATTTGACGTTCTTCTTCACCATCAACCATACGGTCTCGTATATCATATAATGAATACACATTCATTCCTGTTAGCGCAATGATTGCAACCAACCCAATGCCTAAGAGAGCCCATCTGAATGCTTTACTTCTAAACATGAAATTTTTTTCGTCTGAAATTTAGTCAGATGTAAAATAGTAGAAGATGAGATTACATCAATCTGAAAATGGTAAAACTTCGTGAATTATTGTTTAGATAATCAGAGTCTAAAAAAGACTAACTGCCAAAATTTCTTTCGAGTGATTCTTTTAGGTCATTAAACTCGATGGGCTTTACAAGATAGTCAACATAACTTGTCTCTTTGGCTCTTTGCACATGATAAGGATCGGAATTACCTGTGATATAAATAACGGGTACATCAGAAAATTTTCGAATTTCAGTCATGGCATCAATACCATCCATTTCCCCTTCCAAAGAAATATCCATAAGAATCAGATCCGGATTTATTCTTTTCGCGACTTCTATTGCAGTTTTGCCATAAACAAGCTCACCTTCTGCATCAAAGCCTAGTTTTTCAAGGTAGCTCTCATAGAGTAGATTAAGAATCAAATCGTCTTCGACGATCATGACTGTTTTATTCTGAGATTTTTCCATTTTAAGCTTTGTCATTCCTTATGAATTTTAACCCCTGAATAATAATACCATGAATATTGACAAAACGAAATTATAAGAAAAAAGAAAATGACTAAGAAGGATAAAATACATAGACGATTGCTGCTTTAGAAAAAGAGCCCCAAGCAAAAATATACTTGAGACTCTTTGTACCGCAGGCCGGACTCGAACCGGCACGGGCATTTAAATACCCATTGGATTTTAAGTCCAACGTGTCTACCAATTCCACCACTGCGGCTTCCTTTACATTGGCCTTTAGAAAAGTAAATATAAGGCTTAATCTATGACTACTTCAATCAGTTTCTTCTAAAAAGTTATAGATTACATCAATGGTTTTGTACATTCCATTAAAACAAAAAGTCGGGATTAATGAAGCGAATAATTAACCTTATAATCATTTTAAGTGCACTATTTTCAGTGTCAACGTATGCACAGCTAGAGATTGGAGCTTCTTATGAGCTTAGAGATGAAGATCCTAAAAGTGGATTCGGGGTGAGAGTTGAAAAAAGTTTCCTGGAGCAAATACCTTTTGCAAAGTTTGGCATGAGAGCACATTTCAGTTTCTTTAGTAATGAAAATAATGTCGATGAAGGAGGCCTGATGTACTCTCAGGAACTAACAAACTATGATTTTGGAGTAGCGATTATTGGGGGCGTTTCTGTAGGTTTGATCGAGCCATATGTAGGTCTTGGTTTAGGTTCAACAACATTGGAGGTCAAAAACGATTTTTCGAGTACGCTTCCGGGTCTTGCTCCTGAAGAAAATCAAAATGAGTCTAATATTTACTGGAATGGCCTTCTTGGAGCAAAGGTTAGTATTATTCCATTGGTTAAACCTTTTGTAGAATACAGATATTCTGATACTTCACTAAGTGAGCCAGAAGTTGCTGAAGTAATAACAGGGAGGATTATTTTCGGAGTTTCTTTGAGTTTTTAAAAAATCCGTGTTGAAAAGCTTATTTAGTACGTTTTAAGTACATTAAGTGTATTGTAACACGTTTCTCCGTTAAGGCAATAGATGGATAAAGTAACCGCCATAGAAAAGTATAATCTGGATGAATACATCCTGGAAAAGGCTCAGCAGCAAGATCTGGATCAACTTCTTCAAGTCTGTAAAACACACATGGATGCTGTTGATGAGCAGATGGTTACTCGAGCGTTTAAGCTTTGCTACATGTCACATCAGGATGGAAAAAGAGCTTCCGGCGAGCCTTACTATTATCACCCGGTAGAAGTAGCCAAGATTGTAGCTCAGGAAATTAATATTGATGATGTTTCAGTAGTAGCGGCACTTCTTCACGATACAGTTGAAGATACTGAAGTAGAGCTGGAAGATATTAAATTCTGGTTCGGAGACGATGTTGCAGTAATCATTGATGGCGTGACAAAAATTGCCGGGGTGTTCAAAAGCCGTGATAGTAAACAAGCAGAAGCTTTCATGAAGCTACTTCTTTCTATGGCGGAAGATATTCGGGTGATACTCATCAAATTTGCAGATCGCCTGCATAATATGCGAACAATTCAGCATTTAAGAAGGGAGAAGCAAATCAAAATCGCTTCCGAAACAATGGACCTTTATGCTCCATTAGCTCACCGTTTTGGGTTGTTCAATATTAAAAATGAACTCGAAGATCTTTGCTTTAAAGCGATTGATCCCACTTCGTTTAAATTTGTAGCCAGAAAACTCCGGGAGAAAAAAGAAGCCCGTGAGCAATTTATTGATGAGTTTATGATGCCTGTTGGGCGTCAGTTGTTGGAACAAAATTTCAAATTTGAAATCAAAGGTCGTCCAAAGCATATCTATTCTATCTATAAGAAGATGCAGCGGCAGCAAAAACCGTTTGAAGAAATTTATGACCTGTTTGCAATTCGGATTATTCTTGAGAATCCACATACGAAGCAGGATTGCTGGAGCGTATATTCAATTATTACTGACTGGTATACTCCAATTCCGGAAAGATTTCGAGATTTCATTTCTGTACCTAAGGCGAATGGTTATCAATCACTACATACAACAGTTATTACTAAAAGAGGTAAGAAGGTTGAGGTACAGATCCGAACAAGAAGAATGGATGATATTGCAGAAAAAGGATTAGCGGCACACTGGAAGTATAAAGAAGGGGAGGAAGAAGGAAGCGAAACTCTAGATAAATTTGTGAACTGGGTTCGTGATGTTCTTGATAATCCACGACCGGATTCAACTACAGATTTCGTTAAAGATTTTCAGTTGAATTTATATCAGGATGAAATTTACGTATTCACGCCTAAAGGGGAACTTAGGACACTGCCAAAGGGTGCAACTCCAATTGATTTCGCATTCGAAATCCACAGTGAAATTGGTGAAAGAGCAATGGCCGCTAAAGTGAACGGAAAGATGGCCCCACTACGCCAAAAGCTAAGAAATGGTGATCAGGTTGACATCATAACCGGAAATAAAATTAATCTGAATCCTGATTGGATGGATGATGTGGTAACCCACAAAGCAAAATCCAGAATCCGTCAGTTTATCAAACAAAAAAGGAGAAAAGTTGCAGAAGATGGGCGAGAGATTTGGGAGAAAAGAGCAACCCGCGGAAAAGTAGAAATTACTGATCAGGAATTAACCAAGATAGCCAAGCAGTTCAAATATGAGTCGACGCAGGGAATGTTTTATGATTTAGGTCTTGGTTCGTTAGATGTAAACGTTGTATTTCGGGAGGTCAAGAAATTCAAGAGTACTGGTAGAATTGAAGCCGAATCTGAGGAAACATCTACAAAAACTGAGGAAGAGATTCAGGAGACTTATATTTCTGCAGCCAGGGCTTTAGGTGATGCAAAATCTCTGATTCTGAACGGAGAAATAAGTGATGTTAAGTATAGCTATGCTAATTGTTGTAGCCCCATTCCAGGAGATAATGTAATCGGTTTTATTAGCAGGAATGGGGATGTTAAAATCCACCGCGCCATGTGCAATAATGCTCAGCATTTGATGAAAACCGAAAGCGATCGGATTGTAGATGTTCAATGGGCACGAAATATTGATAACAAATTTTTAGTTGCAGTTAGGGTAATTGGCGAGGACAGAGTAGGTATGATAAATGACTTAACCGATGTTCTATCTAAATCACTTTCCACTAATATGAAGAGTATTAATGTTTCCAGTGATGAAGGCATGTTTGAGGGAATAATCACTATTTATGTAGATGGTATTTCACATCTTAATAAAATTATGAAAAGGCTTGAAAAAGTAGAAGGGGTTAAAAACGTACTTCGTTACGAATAAGGGACTTAACAACTTTTAAGTAGACTTTAGCCGAAAGTATCTTTAAACTCTACATCATATTCGCTTTAGGTTAAAAAAGCTAAAAATAAAAGCAGCGAATCGAAGGAAGGACAACCAATAAGCACAAAAAGTGCTTTTAATATTTAAAGACTAGAAGTTATGATGACTTACACTAAACGTGATATAGTTCGTCGTGTAGCTGAGGCAAACGACGAGCCAATGATCAAAGTAGAACCTTGGGTAGATTCAGTAATTGTAGCCATGCGCGAGATTATGATGTCTGCAGATACCGAGTGCCGTATCGAAATACGCGATTTTGGTGTGTTTGAAGTTAAAGAGACTAAGGCTAAGCCAAAGGCTCGTAACCCAAAAACAAATGAAGTGATTTACGTGCCAGCACACAGAAAAACTCATTTCAAGCCAAGTAAACTGTTAAAATCATTTTTACGTCAACCTTTGGAGGACGTTAAAAAGTAAAAACGTTACTGTGCAGGAGTATTCACGTCTGATCGGTATTGATGTTGGTAAAAAAAGAACAGGTATCGCTCAGACGGATCTCCTTAAAACAATAGCTTCTCCTGTTGGGACCTATTCCCCAGAAGAAGTTTTTGCCCATCTTAAAACAATCACTAAAGAATCTGCGGTAGACAAATTTATCGTAGGGTGGCCTCTTATGCCTGATGGTTCCGAAGGCGATGCCATCGAAATGGTGAAAAAATTCATCACTAAGCTCACCAACGAATTTCCGGAAATTCCCGTTGTTAAAGTCGATGAACGAAATACCTCTACAAAGGCGAAACAGTTGATGATAGATGCTGGCATTTCAAAAAAGAAAAGACGGGAAAAAGAACGCGTGGATAGAATTGCTGCAGCTGTTATCTTACAGAATTACTTAGACGAAAATTTTTAGAGCACATGGCTATACTTCCAATTGTTACTTATAACGATCCTGTCCTCAGAGAAAAAGGGAAACCTGTTGAGGAGTTTACAGACGAAATCAGTGAATTTGTAGAGGATATGTTTGAGACTATGTACAATTCAGAAGGTGTCGGGCTAGCTGCACCTCAGGTGGGAGTTTCGCTTAGAATATTTGTTTTGGATGCCGATAATATGATGGATGAAGAAGATGAAAAACCAGGGCCAATGGCTTTCATCAATCCTGAAATCATCGAAAAGAAGGGAGTCAAAATTCCAATGGATGAGGGATGTCTTAGCATTCCTGAAGTTACTGATAAGGTAATCCGTCCGGAAACGGTAGTAGTTAAGTACAAAGATGAGAATTTTGAAGAACAGATAATAGAGGCCTCTGGATGGTTAGCAAGGGTTATTCAACACGAATACGATCACCTGGATGGAATTTTATTTATTGATTACCTGAGTGTATTCCGAAAACGAATGCATAAGTCTGATCTCATGGAAATTGAAAACGGGGAAAGGGAAACCAGATATCCTGTTAAGCCAAAAGACTGATCCCAAACCTTTAATCAAATCGCAATGAATATTGTATTTATGGGATCTCCGGACTTCGCAATTCCCAGTCTGGAGGCTATCCACAATTCTTCGCATACCATAAAAGCAGTTGTTAGCAATGTTGATAAAAGAAGGGGACGGGGTTCAGAAAAAGCACCCACACCCGTAAAAGCAAAAGCTCTGGAATTAGGTTTACCGGTAATCGAGGTAGAGGATTTAAAATCACCGGAATTTGCAAAACAACTTGAGGTTCTTGAAGCAGATTTATTTGTTGTGGTTGCTTTCAGAATTTTGCCAAAACATATTTTAGAGATTCCTAAAATTGGTTCGGTTAATCTGCACGCTTCATTACTCCCAAAGTATCGTGGAGCTGCACCTATTCATTGGGCGGTTATGAATGGGGAAGAAAAAACCGGCTGCACTATTTTCTTTTTGGATGAGCAAGTGGATACCGGGAAAATTATTCTTCAAAAGGAAACGGCAATTTCTGATAATGAAACAACAGGAGAAGTTTATACCAGATTAATGGAACAAGGGAGTAAAGTACTACTAGAAGCTGTAAATCATATTAGCGAGAATACCTATTCTACTTTAGAACAAGAAGATTCAGCAGCTTCTCCAGCTCCAAAATTATTTCGGGAAGATTGTCATATTGATTTCAATCAACCTGCTAAAAAAGTTCATGATAATATCAGAGGTTTGAGTCCTTTCCCAACAGCTTGGGCTACTTTGGATGGAGAAAAATTTAATATGTATCGATCCAGATTAGGCCCTTATGCAAATATCGATCCTGGTGAATTGCTGGTTAAAGAAGGTCGACTTTTGGTGGGCTGCGCTGATGGAACTGTTGAATTACTTGAGATTCAACTACCTGGAAAAAGAAGAATGAAGGCGGAAACTTTTTTAAAAGGAAACAGTCTTGAAGGAACGCTCAAATAAATTAATAATAATTTAGTTTGAGATAGGGAATCCGTTTTTTATCATCCCGCCAAATAGAAAGATAATTATTATGCTATGAATCCTATAGAACTTATTTCAGCTGCAAAAAGTGGCGATTTAGAACAGGTAAAGAAGCTTCATAAAGCTAAGGCAGATTTAAATGAGGCTAACAGTAGTGGAGCTACGGCATTAATTGTCGCTGCAGAGAAAAATCATTTTGAGATTGTGAAGTATCTGGCTGATGCAGGTGCAGATTTGAATACTGAAACCAAAATGGGGGGGACAGCACTAAATCGCGCTGCAGAGAATGGAAATGTTGAAATGATTAACTTTCTTCTCGATAAAGGCGCAAAAATTGGATCTCTTGCGTTGATAGTAGCAGCGAGAAACGGGCATCTTGATATCGCAACGTTATTAGTCGAGAAAGGTGCTGATGTTGACTTTCAGCAAAGATGGGGACATACTGCATTAATGGTAGCAGCGAAAAGCGGACATGCTGATGTAGTAAGATATCTACTTACTCAGGGAGCAAATGTATATCTCAGGGACCGGAATGGTGATACTGCCATGATGATTGCTGATGAGAATGAACAGGACGATGTAGTTTTACTTCTTAAAAGAGCAGGAGCAATTGCAGAAACAAAACCTAAAAAAGAGAAACCAACTGTCCCTGTTGATGATGAGGACGACGATGATGATCCAATGGATGATACTCCCGATGTGGATGACCTGGTATCGGATGATGATGCCCCGGATGAAATTGATTTGGATGACTAATCTATGATTCAGGTATTGCCTCTCCAATTATAGTTCCAATCTCCGATAGTTTTGTGAGTCTTTTCTTCCTTCTGTGCATTTCAAATTCATTACTTAAAAGATAGGATAGTCCAAAAGAGGCTAGAAGCATAAACACAACAGCAGGAATAGACTTGGTGATATTCAAATAAGTAAATCCTGCTAATGCAGCTGAAATAAAGCTTGATATATTAATTGATTTAGTTCGGGGATCAGAGTCACTAACCTTGTCAGTCAATTTAATTATGTAACCTTCATCAAAAGGTTCTATACGTGCTCCTATTTGTTTATTTAAATTATCTTTATAAGACCATTTTCCAGTTTCTTTAGAAGTATAAACTTTATACTCAGCTGTGTTGGGTACGTGATATGATAGTTCGTGAGATACTATTTCCCAGCATTCTTCTTCGGATATTGAAGTTTTAACAATCACAAAATCGTAAACAGTAGTATTTGTATAACCTGACTTTTTTGTAAAATTTTCTCTTAGAATTTCATGAATTGCAAAAGCTATATTACTCGCATTTATACCAGCCTCTTTACATAGTTCTATAAGTTCTTTTTTTGTCAGGCCATCTGGTTCAGCTTCAAATTCATTTTGCTCTTCGTTCTGTAAAAAAGATGCTTGTCTTATTATCTGTTGAATTTCACTTCTGTTGAATAGTTTTTCTTTCATCTAAAACAGTTATAGTTTATAGCCAATTTCTAGTTTCCAAGATTGATTAATTACTCTCTCAAATCATTCTTTAAACCGGAATTTTTCTCTTCATCATTGACGTAAATATCTTCTGACTCAATTTCTATTTCACTGGAATCCTTCTGGACTTTCGTAACTGAAGCTTTAGTCGGAATCTGATCTACAATTTTATCTACCAATTCTTTAAGCTTTCGGAGTTTTTTCTTTCGCCAGGCCACATCTAAGGTGTATACCAGAATCGAACTTACTGTCATGAGTGACGCAAATAATCCCGCACCTTCAAAAAAGGAGGGCTTAAGGGCAGCATAGCCTATGCCAAAAAGCACCAGCGCCAGAATAGTGCCATAGAATACACCTTCTGTGAGGGAACTTGCCAGACCAACCCGTTGAGAAACTCTAACCCGAACCCCATTTTCCCGTTTTGAGAGGCTGGCCACAGTCTCAATTCCGGATACCGAAGTGTTAACCCATTCTTTCTTGGAATAATCTTCCTTGGTTTTTCCGAATGTTTCTCCTCCAACATGATGTTTCAAATCGGTGGTTACTTCATTCCAGATATCATCAATAAAAGCTTGTGTATTTACTTCTCTTTCTTCAAAAATATGAGTATCAGTAAAACCGGAACGTCGGGTAATATTCTTTTCACGGTATTCCAGAGCAGCTGTTTTTATATAATCTGTATCCAATCCGGCTTCATCGCCAATTTGCAGAAGTTCATCCATCGTAAGTCCGGTTTCATTTTTAGATGAATTTTCCTTCTCTGCCTTTTGCAGTTCAGCAGCTCTTTTAATAATGAGTTGAATTTCGTCCTCTGAAAAAACTTTATCTGGCATGGTTGATGGTCTTTATTTAAGAGAATATACAATCATAAAAAAAGCCTCGCACATTCCAAATGTGCGAGGCTTTTTATTTTGAGGAGTCTGGTTATTTAATCAACGTCATGCGTTGAGTAGTGATAGTATTCCCGGTTTGTAGTTGATATATATATATATATACCACTTGATAAGTTAGAGGCATCAAACAAGTAAGAATGTGTTTGTGCCGAGAGCCAACCGTTTACCAAGGTAGAAACTTCCCTCCCAAGCAGATCATATACTTTCAAAGTAACATCTGTGGCTTCTGTTAACTCAAAACTTATCGTAGTAGATGGGTTGAAGGGGTTGGGGTAAGCGGAAAGTGAGATGCCTTTATCCTCAAGTACTGCTTTTTTTACAGGGCTATCATTTTTTCCATCTAAAAAGTCAAGTAGGCTTTCTTCTATGGTTGAGTTAATTGCCCTAACTTCTTCCATATCTTCCCCCTGAGACTCTTGAAAAGCATAGTATTTTTGTAATGCATTCCAGGCTGCTTCATAATTTTCGTGATAAGTTTCGGTAACCACCTTAAAATGCAACCAGTCTCTTTTATTATATCCATCTAAAGAAGAGCTATTTATACTTCCAATATAGGTTCTAGCTTCACTGTAATTTCCTGAGCGAAGCAAAGATTTTACATGTAGTACTTTAGCAAAATTTCTGAGCTCTTTATTTCTGTTATTCGAACTATAACTAATCATAGCGCCATTTCCAGCTTCATTTGAAAAATCTTTAAATCGCTTTTTTAATGAAGCATCTTTAGATGTCTCGGCAATTTGATACAGTTTATATAAAAGATCCCGCACTTCTTGTCCGCTTGAAGCACTTGGTAGCGCATCGAATGCTTCATTGTACGCATCAATTGAGGAAACAAATTCATTTGTTTGACCTCCTATGATTTTGGAAGGTACTTGAGTTCCTGCCCCCGGAGACTGCCCGGTTGTAGGATTGGAACTACTTAGATAAAAATAATTATACGAACCATCAATTGTGGAAGTACTAGGAGAGGCTCCACCAAAGTAATTATAATTAATTTGTACAGATACCCCGGAGTTATTATCAATAAGATATTTACTTCCTGAATAGTTTCCGCTGATATGATTATACCCACCTGCACCAGGATAAAGTTGGCCTAAGAATAAATCCCCTGATCCGGATATCTGATCATCCAAATTATTATAAATTTCGTTATATCCTTTCATTAGGTTACCACTATGTGCGTAAAATGTGCCACTTGAAGTCACTTCGATTCCATCTCTCCATGAATTCCCATTTTCTGTAACTACGTTATGATGGAAGGGAGACACTTCTGAAGCACTTACATAGACTCCTGCCTGAGTATTATTACGGATGGTTGAATAGCTTATGTCAGCGTCTGTATATTCGTTTACTATCCCAACGGTTGTGTTATTTTCGACTAAACAGTAAGTACATGTAAAGTCAGAGTTGCCAGTGCCATCTAAGTTAGTCCAGCCACTAATTCCTCGTACACCATTCTTAAAAGTGCAGTGCTCAAAGGTATTATTGTTACTTCGTACTTCAACAGTTTTGTTTCCGCCGTCAAATACAGCCCATTTGAAGCTGTTGCCTTCACTACTTAATAAGCCAATTTGCCCCCAAGCCGTACCTGAACTTTTTCGTTTGAAATAGATAGGATCGTCTTCCGTACCATGAGCAGTAATTTTACCACCGGCATTTACACGAATATTATGCCATTGTCCAGTTGAAAATTCTAATTCTGCACCAGGCTGAATGATTAACTCACCTCCATCTTCGACCTTAAAGTGTACTCGCTCCACCCGTGCTCCTTCGTTTATTACAACACGGCCCTCAACATTCATAAAAACATCGGTCCCAGAGCTATTAATATGATCCTCTAATACTACGACTTCACCAGCGGGTACCGTTAATGTGACCCCTGAATAAATGATTGCATTATCAATATGGGATGAACCAAGTGTTAAACTGCCTGTAAATGTATGATTTGTAAATTGATTTGGTAAGGCTTCTTTTACAGCCCGATAGGCATTTACCCTTCCAAAACCTACATATTTATTATATTTACGGCCATCAGGTAAATTATTAGTCACAGAACCTGAAGGTACTACTATATTATTATAATCAGTTGTAGAGGTAAGAATATCATAAACATCGTTTGATGAAAGGTTTGGATTTACAGATAGCATCATTGCTATAATTGAAGTGACTATTGGTGTAGCCTCTGATGTTGCTCCTCCACCAGCACGATATTCATTTTGAGATCCAGTTTCGGTTGAGAATTCACCTCTTGCTGTAAATATCCAACCTGCTGGCGCTGCTACATCAATAAAAGCAGAATCTGGATTATTTATAGGATCATTATCTAATCCATAGTTAAAAATAAAACTCCCATCTTCCCATCTGAAACGCTCTTCATATTGAAAAGGATCAATCGGGGGTTCTAATGGATCAAAATTCCAAACATTATCAGTCAGTTGAGTTGCAGTAACTGAAATAACTTGCTCTCCATTATTAAATTCATAAGCTGACGGGTAAGTTCTTGTGGGTGGGTCTCCATAGTTTCCTGCACCAGCTACTAGTATGACTCCCAAATTAAGTAGATCCTGGAGATAAGCCTTCGTTGTTGGACTATTTCCTCCAATCCAGCTCATATTTATTATGTCTGGAAATTCGGCACATCCGGTTGGGTCTTGAGGATCATTACAAATATCTCTTAGGTAAGGAAGCCCTGGATTTAAGTTATTAGTATTATATCCATACCCTGATATTACTATTCCCATGTTGCCTGCCAAACTTGAAATTCCTGTATTATTATTGTTAGTTGCTGCAGCAATTAAAGCAATTCTTGGGCCATGAGAATAAGTAGTATTAACCCATTTACCGTGCTCATAAGCTAAGACTCTTCCAATAAGATCTTCGTGAACACCACCAGTACTACTTGTTGACCAACTATCAGAAATCCCAATTACTAAATTGGGATCCCCTTCTGTAATGTCAAATACTTTTTCAGATTCAATTATTTTATGAGTCCATTGATTATCAAAGTATGGATCATTTGGAGAAGTACTTGTAGTATAATAAATAGGAGGTTGCTCGATATATTTAACATTAGGTACATCAAAATATTTTTGAACTAATTGTAATGAAGTAAAATCATTAAAAATTAACTTATAGATTTTAGAATAATCATTAACAGTGACTAGTTCTCCTTTTTTGTTGTACCTCACAGTGTCATTTGGAATCGCTTGAGGGTGAAGTCGTTCCATTGATTTAAGACTACGATTGGCTTCAAATTCAGAAAAAACATTTTTAAAAGACATAAATTTAGACTTAATATTTTGGCTAGAAATATTTTTGGCTTGAGAAATGTCATCTGTGATGTGTTTTTCAAAAGCAACATAAAATACTTTAGAAAATATATCCCCTTCTTCATTCACATACATTTCGCCATGCGTGTGTATTCCGCTCCCCTCAATTTTTTTAAGGCGCTCTTGCGCTGTAATACTAGTCGTCGTTAAAATGGTAATCGCAAGTGCCACTATAATGCTTTTCATTTGTTTATCCTCTCTTTATTTATTAATGTTTTAAGCATAATTCTATTTAACAGTAATTAAGGTTTAAATGCAAATTAATATTTCGCATAAAGTATTATTTTTTTTGTTAATTACATTTAATTTTAGTTATTCTCTAAATGCCCAAACATGGAAATCCCTTAATGGTCCTTTAGAGTCTGATGTAAGAGATATAATTATTGAGAGTGATACAGTATATATCGTTTCTGTTGATCTAGGAGGTCTCTATAAAAAGCATATCAATTCGGAAAAATGGACTTTCGTGGATGTTGCTATTATTAATAAAGTAAGTAAAGATAGAGTTGAAATAGCTGGTTTAAACTCAATAGAAATAAGCCCAAATGGAACTTATTATGCAGCTGGCTCTGGTATTAATGTAGATGGTGAATATTTCAACCATTTTTTTGTATCTAACGATTTTGGCAAATCATGGGAAGCAATTCGGGAGGGTATCAATTATTTTGAAGGTCCTGTTATTGAGGGTAACGATATATTTATTTCAAGTAATGGACAGCTAATAATAGGTTTTGCCAATCAAATTTTCATATATCATGAGGAGGAAAAACGATTTATAAAAAGTTCTGGTAATGCAGGTCTAGCTTCAAATAAAGTATTTACCTTTTATGAATATGGCGATACTCTGGTTGCTGGGAGAATAACTGGAATTGAGTATTCATCAGATAAAGGAGAAAATTGGATATCATCATCTTTTGACTCACTGGAAGTGTTATCTATCGAGTATGTAGACGGAGAATTATTCGCAGGTACAGATAAAGGGCTTTATAAGGCTCAAGCAGTAGATGGATATTATAAAAAAATTCAGGATATCGGGGAAACTCCTATTAAAGCACTTCATTTATATAAAGGGTTTGTGATTGTCGGTACTGATTCTGGTGTGTCTTTTATTAATCTTGCGACACTTAATATTCAACCTAAATTCCAAGAATTTGCTTTAAAAAATATTAACTCGATTAACAGTGTTGATAGCTTAATATTCATTGGAACAGATAATGGTGTTTATGAGTGTACTGTCCTAATTAATAACTGTGATTTAACAGGTGTACAAAATTCCTGGGTTAGAACTATTAATTTTCAAAATCAAGATACTTTGTGGGCAGGAACTACAAATAGTATACATCGTTATTTTTTGAGTGAAGAAAAGTGGGATACCGTAACATTTCCAATAGATGGGGCTAAAAATATCATACCTTTTGCAGAGGATTCATTTTTTACGGTAAACGATTTAAGTTTTTTTAGTTGTTCATTTCAAAGTTCTATTTGTGATAGCATTGCGGTAGATCCTGGTATTCCAATATTTGATTTAAAACAAAATACTGCTGGAAATCTTTTTATTGCATCTCGTGAGCAAGTTTTCATATCCACTAACAATGGAGAAAACTGGGAAATAATTTATACAAGTCCAGAAAGTAAAAATTTCAGCTTGGTTCCTTATCTGGATTCACTTTTGTTTATTAACAGTGACAGGATAAGGTATGATCTTACCAATAATACCTATGATATACTCAGTAAAACTGTACATGTAATTACTGAAAAAGGAATTGTTTATTCCAGCAGTAATGGAATTCATAAAAGTTCTGATTTTGGGGATACCTGGACCACTGTTTTACAAAGTTCGGATATCTTAAATCAAGGTTTAGGTGGTGTAAAATTTCTTCTTTTTGAAGAGGAAGGAAACAAGCTTTATGCTATAACAACAAAAGGAGCTGTATTCGTAAGTAAGAATGAAGGTGTTAGTTGGGGAGTGAATAAAGAAATGTTTCCTCTTTTAATTGAGAGCTCAACTATAGGAGAGCGCGATAAATTATACCTAGGAACATCAATTACGGGGCTATTTGTAAACACTATACCGCTTGAACCCCCTATTATCATTTCAAATGAATTTGAGACTACACTAAGGCCTAAATCTTTTACTCTCCATCAAAATTATCCCAATCCGTTTAACCCATCAACAACCTTTTCATTTGAATTGAGTCAATCCGAATTGGTTAGCTTAAATATATATAATACGTATGGGCAACTGGTTTTTACGAAAAGTCTGGGAAGACTGGGCTCAGGACTTCATTCAGAAACTGTTAACCTTTCAGAATATGCCAGCGGAATGTATTTGATAAGACTAACTTCAGGGAGCGAGTCTCAGACCATTAAGATGATGCTCATCAAATAAAAAAGCTCCGATTATTCAACCGGAGCTTTAAAATAAACATTCAGAATTTGAAAGCTACTTTTTGGAAGCATATTCAAATTCATGTACATCCATTTCCACACCCTCACTTGGGCGAACAGTCATAGATTTAGGCTCAAGGAAGTACTTGAGGTAATCACGTCCTCCTGCTTTTGCATCGGTACCACTCATTTTAAATCCTCCGAAAGGCTGAGCGCCAACTAAAGCTCCGGTACATTTTCTATTGATATACAGGTTACCCACTTTGAATGTGCGAAGTGCTTTTTCAATTTTCTTTGGGTCCTGAGAAAAATAGGCGCCAGTTAAGCCATAATCGGTACTATTGGCAATTCGTATTGCATCATCAGTGTCTTTTGCTTTAATAAAAGCAGTTACCGGTCCGAAAATTTCTTCCTGAGCAATACGTGCGTTTTCATCCACATCTGCGAATACAGTTGGCTCAATATAATATCCGGGGTTTTGGGTGTCAGCGAGTTTCCCACCTGCCATTAACCTGGCTTCAGATTTTCCAATCTCAATGTAGCTCATGATTTTATCCACGGCTTTCTGGTTTACAACCGGACCCGCTGGATAGTTCTCTTTTGCATCCCCAACTTTTAATGCTTTCGTTTTCTCAACTACTTTTTCAAGTACTTCATCATATACAGATTCAACTACAATAGTTCTGGATCCGGCAGAACATTTTTGTCCCTGGAAACCAAAAGCTCCTCGTACGATTTGATCTGCTGCATAATCCAAATCAGCATCTTCGTCTACAACCGTAGCATTCTTGCCACCAAGTTCACAAACGAGTCTTTTTAGAAAATTTTGGCCTTCAACTACTTTACCTGCAATTTCAGCCATATGCAGACCAACTGCTTTAGATCCAGTAAAACTAATGAAACGGGTTTTCGGGCTGGTAGTGAGAGCTTCGCCCACTTCCATATTGTCACCGGTAACGAAATTAAAGACTCCTTTCGGAAGCCCAACTTCTTCAAAAATTTCGGCTACAAGATGACCCATTTTTGGTGTATCGGGTGCCGGTTTAGCTACTACGGTATTTCCAGCTGCAATAGGGGCAGCAGCCATACCCAGATAGATAGCAAAAGGGAAATTCCACGGAGAAATAGAAACTCCGGCTCCAATTGGCATATAAATCGTTTTGTTTGCATCACCCCAGGAATCCTTCACAGGCATTCCTTTATCAAGGCGCATTGCTTCGTAAGCGTAATAAATCAGGAAGTCGATACCTTCTGCGGTATCTGCATCAGCTTCAAGGTAGTTTTTACCGGCTTCGCTGATCATCCATGCATTAATTTCCATTCTCCGACGCTTAACAACATCTGCAGCTTTAAGTAAATATTCTGCTCGTTCTTTAGCCGGAGTATACTGCCAGGTTTCAAAGGCTTCCCAGGCTGAATCTAAAGCAACCAGCGTTTGTTCCGTGCTTGCCATCTGAAAGGTTCCAATCACTTCATCTGTGTTTGACGGATTACGACTTTCAAAAGTGCCGGAATCACCTTTTACCCATTCGCCATTAATATATAAATCGTATTCATTTCCAAAGTTAGCGCGGGCTTCATTCAAAGCCTTCTTTTGAGCGGAGTCGATGGTGGGATCTGAGAAGTCGAGATATTCTTCGTTTTTAAATTTTTCCAGTGTAATGTCAGACATTGTATGTTTTTGGGTTTCGGTGGTTAAAATTATTTTCGCTTTGCCTAATTAATTAAGGCTTAAATATAGCCAGAAAAGCGCTCCCATTTCAAAGGGCTTGTAAACTAAGTTTAAGTTAAGGTAAAGCCATTGAAAATGGGACTTAGTAATGGTAGTTTTAAGCTCTTTATAAGAACTTTATTTAATTATGATAGGTTCCTGAATGCGAATACAATCATAATTATTCATATACAAACAAAGGATTCGAAATGTCAAAAATTAAAGTCGGAATAAACGGATTTGGTCGTATTGGTAGAATGGTAACACGTGCTATTCTAGCAAAATATGCTGATCAAATTGATATCGTTGGTGTAAATGATTTAACTGATACAAAAACGTTAGCTCACCTTTTCAAATATGACTCATCTCAGGGTGCTTACGCTGGAGATGTTTCAGTTGATGGAGATACCATCAAGATCGATCACATGAGCTTTAAGGTTACCGCAGAACGCGACCCTGCTAATCTAAACTGGGGAGATCTTGGTGTTGATGTTGTAATCGAGTCAACAGGATTTTTTGTAGACAAAGAAAGTGCAAGCAAACATCTTACTGCCGGAGCCAAGAAAGTAATTATCTCTGCTCCAGCTAAAGGAGACATTCAGACCATCGTATTAGGTGTTAATGATGATAAAATTGACCCAAGTATTGAGATTTACTCAAATGCTAGTTGCACAACAAACTGCCTTGCGCCTATGGCTAAAGTATTAGACGATAAATGGGGAATCGTAAAAGGGTTTATGACTACGATTCACTCATATACTGGTGATCAACGTATATTGGATGCTCCACACAGAGATCTGAGAAGAGCTCGTTCTGCTGCAATTAACATCATTCCTACTTCAACCGGTGCTGCTAAAGCAGTTGGATTAGTACTTCCGCATTTGAATGGAAAGCTAGATGGTGGAGCTGTTCGTGTTCCAACCCCTACAGGTTCATTAACTGATTTTGTTGCTGAGTTAGAAAATGACGCAACTGTTGAAGAAATCAATGCTGAATTTAAAGCAGCTGCATCAGGTGCAATGAAAGGTATTCTTGAGTATTCGGAAGAGCCATTAGTATCAACTGATATTATTGGTAATTCACATTCAAATATTTTTGATGCCCAAAGCACAAAGGCAGATGGCAAATTGGTGAAAATAATTGGTTGGTATGATAACGAAGCCGGTTATGCTAACCGTACCGCTGATTTGGTTACTAAGATTGTGTAATCATCATTCAGTTTAACTTTGAAAGCCTCTTTGATTGCGAAGAGGCTTTTTTTATTTAACCGAACTGAGAACGTATTTCTTTCCGGCTTCAGTTTCTAAATCATAGACATAAACGTCTTTCAGGTTTACATCAAGTAATTCAGCATCCGGGCTAATAACCGGATTTTTGATAGCAGGAGTTTTGAAAAAAGTATTTGGGTTTTCTCCAACAGCTTCTTTTAATCCTCTTCCTTCAAGTGGTACGTAAGATCGTATTCGTGCGACTCCTCCCAATTCAGATTCAAGAACTACCTTTTGTGCAGTTCCTTCTTTCCATTCAATGTCTATTTCAAAACCTCCGCGGGCACGTAATCCTGTTATATATCCATCTGGCCATGCAGAAGGGAGCGCAGGTAATACATGAATGGCACCATCATGGCTTTGAAGCAACATCTCAGCAATACCAGCGGTACAACCAAAATTTCCGTCGATTTGAAAAGGAGGGTGAGCGTCAAATAAATTAGGATAGCTTCCTCCTCTTTCCCAGCCTTGTGGTTGTTTCGATGGACTTAACTGATCAGTAATTAACTTATAGGCATGATCGCCATCGAGCATACGTGCCCAGAAATTAACTTTCCAACCCATCGACCAACCTGTGGAAGGATCGCCTCTATGCAGTAAGGTTTGCTTTGATGCAGCAAACAATTCGGGTGTTCGGTATGGTGATATCTGGTTCGAAGGGTGCAATCCGTATAAATGTGAAATATGACGGTGTTGGTCTTCAGGATTATCCCAATCGTAAATCCATTCCTGTAGTTGTCCATACTGACCTATCTGCATAGGAGGGATTTTTTCAAGCATAGCATCAAGTTCAGCAATAAAAGATTCCTCACCTCCAACCATACGGGCTATTTCAGCAGTTCGTGTAAATAAATCAAATACCAATTGATTATCCATAGTAGCGCCTGCTGTAACAGCAACAGTTCCTCCACCACTAACACGGTATCGGTTTTCCGGAGAAACAGAAGGGGATACCACCATCCAGTCATTTTCGGGGAACGGTTGTAGCTGATCAAGAAAATATTCTGAAGCAGATTTAAAAATCGGATATTCATTTTTGATGAATTCTTCATTACCGGTAAAAAGGTAATGTTCGTACATCTGCTGGCTCAACCACACACCACCCAGTGGCCACAATCCCCAGGAACCCATTCCATCAACGGGATCAGTTATACGCCAGAGATCTGTATTGTGGTGCGTTATCCATCCCGGAGCATTGTTGTAAGATTGCTTAGCACTTTCACGTCCTGTAACGGCAATTCCTCTCACCATATCGAATAATGGCTCATGAAGTTCACTCAAATTGGTAATTTCTGAGGGCCAATAATTCATTTCCGCGTTTATATTGATCGTGTATTTGCTATCCCATGGCGGAGTCATGTGATGATTCCAGATTCCCTGAAGATTTGGCGGCTGGCCACCCGGTTGTGAAGAAGAAATCAACAAGTAACGCCCGAACTGAAAGTATAAAGACGCAAGCTGTGGATCGGAAGTGGATGCAAAGTCAATCACACGTTGATCGGTGGTTTTGGCACTGTTTTTAGTATCACCAAGAAACAAATCAACCCGATTAAAATAGTTTTGGTAGAACTCTGTATGAGCGGACTTCATCTCATCATAGTGTTTGCCGAGAGCGTTAGAAAGGATTGAGTTCGCTTTAGATTCGTGATCGGCGCTTAAATCACTGTAATTCACAAAATTGGTTCCAATAGAAACCAGTGCCGTAATTTGATTAGCTTCAGATACAAAGATTGAAGTGTCGTTAGGAGAGAGTGTACCACCATCAGCTATGATTTCAATGACACTGGTAAATTCTACTTTCCCTTCCTTTCCTTCATGATCTCCGGAGATTCCCTGTACCTTAATCCGATTCCCTTCAAAATAAGTCTCATGTTTCTGAGGACTGTTGAATGAAAAAGAACCGGTAATTCTTTGCGGAGAATCGGAGGAGATTTTTATCACAATTACATCATCCACAAAAGAAGAAAAAACTTCGCGGGTAAACTGGATCCCATTTACCGTGTAGGAAGTTTTGGTAACAGCTTTTTCAATGTCTAATTCACGCTTATAATCGGTGAAGCTATCATGCCCCGGAAAATTAATGAATAATCCCCCTACAGGTTGATAAGGCATACCATGATTGGGTGATGAAATAGTGCGGTCTGCGTATTGCTGTGCTTCTGCAAATTTACCTTCACTTAGCAGTTTCCGAATGGTTGGAATAGCATCCCCTGTTGCCGGATTGATATTATTGCCTGGTTCACCTGCCCAGACCGTTTCCTCATTTAGTTGAATCTCTTCTCTTGCAGGACCACCAAAAACCATAGCTCCAAGTCGGCCATTTCCTACCGGTAATGCCTCAACCCATTCTGCAGCAGGTTCATCATACCATAAACGCATGGTTTGTTTAACCGGTTCAATGGTGTAATCCATAATATTTGATGTACAGGCTACTAACGCTATCAAAGCCATGCATATAGAGAAAGTAATAGAGCGAGGCATAATTTTAGTTTCGTTAATGAATTTAAAATAGAAAAGCTGCACAATTGTAAAAAAAATAAATATGTTTGAGCGCAGATTGAATCAGAGGTACCTTCCTGAAACTTAATTGAAATTTTGATATGAAAAACCTGTTCAAGTTAATGCTTATCGCTGGTGTGCTGATTTATTGTGCACCCCAAACTTCAACTCCAACTCTGGATACTGATCAACTCATTGAAGACATTCGAATTCTTTCGGCCGATGAGATGCAGGGGCGACTCGTTGGTACTGAGGGTAATGCAATGGCAAGAGAATATATTATCAACCGATTTGAAGGAATAGGACTTCCTGTATTTCAAGGAAGTTATGAGCATGATTTTTCGATTGAGCGAGGTAATGGAGATTTAGTAGAAGGAACCAACCTCATTGGGGTAGTAGAGGGGGAATCTGATTCTATGATTGTGATTACTGCCCATTTCGATCATCTGGGAGTGCGTGATAGCTTAATCTTTAATGGAGCCGACGACAATGCGTCAGGGACTTCCGGATTATTAGCTATTGCTGATTACTTCACCAAAATTAAACCAAAACACACGTTAGTATTTGCGGCATTGGATGCAGAAGAAGGGGGCTTAAATGGTGCCCGTGCTTTTGTAAGTGATTCTGTTCTGATGGAAAAGGTGGTACTTAATATCAATATGGATATGATTTCTCAGAACGATAAGAATGAACTCTATGCGGTAGGTACATATCATTATCCTGAATTGAAACCTGTGCTAGAAACAGTAGATTCGGGAGAATTAAGTTTGCTGTTTGGTCATGACCGCCCTGAAGATGGGAACCAGGATTGGACATATTCCTCTGATCATGGTCCTTTTCATAGGCTTGGCATTCCATTTGTTTATTTCGGTGTGGAAGATCATGCCCATTACCATCGACCAACGGATACGTTTGAAACGATTCCTCAGGAATTCTATAAGCAATCAGTTCAGGTTATTTTAAATGCTGTTCTTACCTTAGATAATAATTTGTGACCCTATGAAAAATTTATTTCTTATATCCTTATTTCTATATGGACCGGGTGTGTTTGCCCAGACTAATACCGATCAACAAATCAAAATTGCTATTCTTGCGGCACCTGAAGAATACAGAGAAGGAGCGACGGTATATGGATTAAATGAAGCAGGAGAGCCGATCGTATTAAGAGAAGGAACCAATCAGTTTGTGTGCGTAGCTGACAACCCGAATACCCGATTCCAGGTTTCCTGTTATCATGAAAGCCTTGAGCCTTTTATGAACAGAGGTAGAGAACTAAGAAAGGAAGGGAAAAATCCACAGGAAATTTTTGATATTCGGGAAGAGGAGGCAAAAAATGGGAGTTTACAAATGCCTGAAAAACCTGCAGCTCTTCATGTTTATTACGGCGATGATGTAAGTTACAATGCAGAAACCAATGCTATGGAAGGCGCTAAATATCGTTATGTAGTGTATATACCTTTTGCTACTGAGGAAACCACAGGGATACCAATCCGACCAAATGGTCCCGGACATCCCTGGTTAATGAATCCCGGGACACATCGTGCACATATTATGATAACTCCACGAGATACTAATTAGGATTAATATTGAATAGACAATTTTTCACTGTTTTAATTTTTTCAGCCCTTTATTTAACTAATTGCTCTTTGGGAGTAAACTCGGTTGAGCGTAAATTGACCGGAGATTTAGTGATGCCATTTGGTACGAAAGATACTGTACTGTTTGTTGAGAGTATTGATGGAATTGAAATACCCATTTTTATTTCATTTCCCTCTTCAGATTTTTTTAATTATCCGGGAGTGGTAGTAATGCATGGCTCTGGTGGTAACTGGAGGGATTCAGATACTGATAATGATGGTATTGCAGATGTGGTTGAAGAATGGGAATTATCCAGCCAGAATACTTTCTGGAAAAACAAATTTGATACACTAAAAGTAGTTACAGCATTTCCGGGAAGTTACTACAGAAGGGGTACCGTAGAAAATGAAGGGGAATGGAAAAACCCGCCTTTGCAATTCAAAATCAGTGCCACCTTTATTCGGAATTACGATGCATACATTACATTATTTGTGTTGAGAAACTTACGCTGGGAAAATGGATCGAATATTCTCAATGGGAATAATATCGGTTTACTTGGATTTTCCCACGGAGGAACTGCTGTGCAAAGCAGCATTTATGATGCTTTGTCAACTCCGGAAGGTTGGGAATGGTCTCAATCTTATGATGGTGTCGAATATACTGAGGAAATGATTGAGCCTGTATTACCATCAAGTGAAGGAGGATTCAAAACCGCAGTAATGTATTATCCCGGATCTTTCCATAATGGGTATTATGGTAATCCCTGTAACGGAACAAGCATTTACAAAACGTATACAGACTTTCTGTACACTTGCCTTCTGAAGATCCTTTAACTCCAAACTCTGAATGTATGCTGGATACAATTGAAGGGAAAGGTGGATTTGCCACGGTGTACAGATATGAAGGTGCGGGCCATGGTTTTGATAATGCCCGCTCGGGACAAGATGCTACTTCAAACACTCTTGCCAGAGAGAGAACAATTGAATATCTATCAGAGAAACTGGTACTCGATAATTAATATTTTGAGATAAGCTTTAATAAAATTTTCTTAGGTAGCTCGTACACTCTTTGCAGTCTTTACCGTCTTTGCGCGCTTCTTCTTCTGTTTCAAATCCCTGGGTAGAGTGCGCTTCGATGTCACCATTCTTATTTACTCTTCTCCATCTCCATTCTTCCTTAACATCCTTGTATAATTCGCACTTAGCCATATATAAATCATTATTTTTATGAATCTTAAACAGCTACAACATACAAAACATAAGGGCTGAGGTCAAAAAAGCTGAGAGTTTCTTACGAAAAAGATTCGTCATCCTGAGCGACAGCGAAGGATCTCGTTGGATACCCGACCAGATTCTTCGGAAGTATCCTCAGAACGACTTTCTTTTTTATGAGTTAACTCTCAATTGAGTAATCGTAGCTAATATCAGAGCCTTTCTCCAGAGCTTTGGAGACGGAACAATATTTTGTGATAGAAAGGTCAAGTGCCCGTTTCACTTTCTTTTCATCCAGATCTCCGGAAAGAATAAAATGCATGTGGATGGATTTGTATTCAGAATAACCCACATCATTTTTCTGTTTATCTCCGTCTACCTCAACTTTAAGGGATTTTAAATCTTGCTTCTGTTTTTCCAGGATAGAAATTACATCGATAGCACTGCATCCACCTATTCCCGCAAGAAGCAACTGCATTGGACTCATACCGCCATCAAGCCCCCCGATATTAGTTTTCCCATCCATTCTGATTTTTCCGCCTTCTTCATTACCCGCTTCCATATGGAAGTCTTTGCCAAGCCAGTTTATATCTACTTTCATAATTTTCTCTGTTTGGGTTTGGTTGAAAATACAGTTTTTAGAATGAATTTTGGATGAATTCTTTGACCTTCCCTGATTTTTGAGTCAGATTCTGAGTCTTAATATAGCGCCTACCCTCTTAAAAAAAGGAGGGGAAAGAGAGGAGGTTTGAACATTTTTTACTGAGAACTGTTTACTTCTTCATCAACAATTCTAAGGCCGATCATTAACTAGTCATCCTGAGGATACCTCCGAAGGATCTAATCGGGTATCGATTTTCGGATATTATGAAAGCTGTCACCCTGAGTGTCCCGTTTCAAAGAAAAGGTTATGAAGTAATCACGAAGGGTATCAAACGGACTAAAGGAAGGGGCAGATCTATTATTTGATATCCTTTGCTGAGAGTATATTCCCTTTAAACAAATGAGGGAGCTGAGGTTGACAACACAAATAAATCGGTCATTGCGAGGAGTGGATACGACGAAGCAATCTCATGATTCCGACCTAAAACCCTGATATCACTTTACTTCGCTCGTGAATGAAAACAGGTTACACTGTCCGTCAGCTGACGGATCAGGATCTTACGAGTTAATTTCCATACGTTGATTTGCCTCCCTTCTTCTTTTGTTCCGACAAAAGAAGCAAAAACTCTCCGCTACGAAATTATAATGGCGTTCATGAAGTATCAGCTGAATAAATCCAAAGGTCCATGATCTTTTGTTGATAGCGTATTTCTTTCTCCCGGTGTGGATTTATTCCCCCTGAGGGACGCTGATTCTTCTACTCACTTCTCCCATTCTAATTTCTAATGCGGATTTGATTTAAAACTGTCCCTGTCCCCCTTTGGGGGGGGTGCACCGAAGGTGCGGGGGAGGAAGTAATGGCTCGTGTTTTGCCATATCCGATCCTCCCTCTGATTTCCCGCAAGCGTGAAATCGGTCTCTCCCCGAGGGGAGACAGGGATTTCGACATGATAGCGAGATGTGGGATGTCCTTGCTAGGAGTGCGGAAATCCGGGACGACGAAGCAATCTCCTTAATAAACCAGAGAATTATCAGATCAATGATCTAAAACCGCTCATCCGGAACTATTAACCGTTCATCAGGATTACTTTTGAGTTAGCAGTTACATCCAGTATAATAGTCACTCAACATTAAAAACACCGCCATGAAACAAGTTGCATTGATAACCGGAGCTTCCAGTGGGATTGGAAAAGATTTAGCTCATATTCATGCTGAAAAGGGTAAAGATTTAGTAATCGTAGCCCGAAGAAAGGAAGAGCTTAAAGCTTTGAAAGCCGATCTTGAGCACAAACATGATGTTAAAGTAAAAGTAATAGCCAAAGATTTAATCGCACCAAATGCTGCGCAGGAAATATATGACGAGCTGGACAAAGAAGGCATTGAAATCGAATATCTGATTAATAATGCTGGTTTTGGAGGGCATGGATATTTCCATGAACAGGAGTCAGACTATCAGCAACGAATGATTACCCTGAACATAAGTTCACTTACCGAAATCACACGGTTGTTTTTACCACAAATGGTAGCTCGTGACAGCGGCCGTATTCTAAATGTAGCTAGTACTGCAGGTTACCTTCCGGGACCTTTACAAGCCGTATACTTTGCTACTAAAGCTTATGTGCGTTCTTTGAGTCAGGGCATAGCCGGAGAATTACTGGATACCAATGTAACGAGTACAGCCCTTTGTCCGGGTGCTGTTGCCACTGAATTTGCGGAACAAGCTAACCTGGAAGACACCAGTATGTTTAAAAGTGCTAAAAGCTCCCGTTCAGTTGCCGAGTTCGGTTATAAAGCTATGATGGACGGCAAATTGGATGTGGTTAACGAACCATTTCTTGGCTTTCAGCTTAAATATCTGATGCCCTTCATGCCTAAAAAATTAGGTCTCAAAATGATCAAAGGTATGCAGGAGAAAACGGGATAAATCATTTAAGAGGATTCCGATATTTCCGGGGCAGTAACCACCTGCGAGCGAAGCAGTCTCATGAATAACGCCTCAAACAAGGAGATCACTTCTCCCATTCTAATTTCTAATGCGGATTTTTTATTTAGGTCATCCTGAGGATACTTCCGAAGGATCTAAGCGGGTATCGATTTTTATACATAACTAAAACCGTCATCCTGAATACTGAATCGAGTTCAGCACAGGCTTGTTTCAGGATCTTAAGTAATGGCTCTAAAGTTTTTGACCTCCCCTGAAACCGGACAATTCCGAAAGAACGAGGTAGCGCCTCCCCTCCTTGGATAAGGAGGGGAAAGAGGCGAGGTTTGAAAGAGCGCGGTAAGGTAGCAACTCCACATCTGCGAGCGAAGCGAAGCAGTCTCCGTCACAAAGCCCCAATACAGGCGATCAGTTCGCACTGCTAGTGGCTCATTAAACCCGCTTCATACTAAAAACCTCTGTGCGGACTTTCCCATTCTGAGTCAGTTGCAGACGGATTTCCATTTCATCCTTGGATTTCAGTTCGAACACCAGACCTTTCATTTCCAGTTTGGTTTCGGAGAAGCTGATCATCTCGAAGCGGGTCATTTCCTCTTTGTCTTCCCAGGCGGTTAAGTCGGGGTGGAAATGTTTGAGGCGCATGCCGGTTTCGTCCAGCAGCAGGAATTCATAAAACACAATCTTTCCGTCTTTGTAATGCCGGTACATTCCCATCATGGTTCCATCCACCGGAGCAGACCAACTTTCTTCAGAAACCCCGCCAAATCCATCCCCAATCCATGAGCCTACCAACCACTGGTAGTCCTCGATATTGAAACGCTTAGTTTCATTTGTTTCTGTTTCTGAAAAAGGGGAAAAAGAAACACCCACCAACAGGTAGAGTGCAATAATTAGTTTTGTCATACGATCCTTAGTTTAGTTACGGTTCAGTAGTATGACAAATGGAGGGGAGGAGTAGGGACAATGAAATCGGGTAATTGCTCTCTACTTGCAAACAATCCCACCAACCCCCATCTTCCTGCCTGAATCTTTGTAACTAACCAATCTTCGGGCAATGTCTAAACATTTTACTCCATTCGTTTCACCGGATGACGATTTACCTCAAATTACCGTCAAAGCGGTCATACTTGGGTTTGTACTTTCCGCAATTCTTGCGGGCGCCAATGCCTATCTGGGACTTAAAGTCGGGATGACCGTATCAGCTTCTATTCCCGCAGCAGTAATTTCCATGGCGGTGCTTAAGCTGTTCAAGAATTCCAATATTCTGGAGAATAACATTGTGCAGACAGCTGCGTCGGCAGGCGAGAGCTTAGCGGCAGGAGCTATTTTCACGCTTCCGGCGCTCATTTTGCTCAAATACTGGTTGGATTTTCCATTCCTGCAAACTGCAGCCATTTGTATGTTCGGTGGGGTGCTTGGGGTGTTATTTACTATTCCGCTCCGGAGAGCGTTAATTGTGGAAAGTGATCTTCAATTTCCTGAAGGCGTGGCCACGGGTGAAGTGCTCAAAGCCGGAACCAAAGGCGGAGACAGCATCAAAATGATTGCTCAGGCAGGACTTGCGGCAGCATTGTTTAAATTTGGTCAGACAGGATTAAAGCTGTTTGGGAGTTCGGTAGGCGGATCGGTTCAAACCGGAAAATCTATTTTCGGAATGGGCGCGGATTTGTCAGTTGCCTTATTAGCTGTGGGATATATCGTTGGGTTAAACATTGCCGTACTAATTTTTGTGGGTGGTGCAATTTCGTGGGTGTTCGGAATTCCGATTTATATGGCGCTGGCCCACCCGGCGGAAGTTGCCAGAGTAGTTGGCAGTGCGGAAGGGTACGATGCCGCACTTAATATCTGGAGTGCAAAGATTCGCTATCTCGGCGTTGGGGCGATGGTAGTGGGCGGTGTCTGGGCGCTTATCTCTCTGGCAAAACCACTTGTGGATGGAATCAAGTCCAGCCTGGAAGCTATAAAGGCACTGAAAGCCGGAGGAAATGCCAAGGTACCTAGAACTGAGCAGGACACGCCGATCAATCTGGTGTTGTGGAGTATTTTATTACTCGCCATTCCCATTTTCTTTGTATTCACTTATGTGATAGATGTCGAGCATCTTTCGGTGACTAGCGGGACGTACTGGACCGCGATTACTTTTGGAGTAGTCTTTTCGTTATTTGCGGGCTTTTTATTTGCATCCGTGGCCGGATATATGGCCGGGTTGGTGGGATCATCAAATAACCCGATTTCGGGAGTTACGATTGCAACCGTGTTGGCAACCTCACTGTGTTTACTTGCAATTTTAGGCTCTCAGGTAGATTTCGGTGCCGATTTAGAGAAAGCCCGAACGGCAGCAGCAGCGGCCATTATTGTGGGTGCGATGGTGGCTTGTGCGGCGGCGCTTGCCGGAGATAACTTACAGGATTTAAAAGCCGGACAAATTGTTGGAGCAACTCCCTACAAACAACAAATCATGCAGATCGTTGGAGTAGTTGCAGCGGCATTAGTGATCGCTCCGATTCTGAGTTTATTATTTAACGCCTATGGATTGGGAGGGATATTCCCGAGAGAAGGGATGAATCCCGAAGAAATGCTCACAGCTCCACAGGCAACGCTGATGCAATCAGTAGCGGAAGGCGTATTCTCCCGAAACCTCGAATGGACCATGATTATCATTGGCGGACTGGTGGCCGTTGCGAATATCATCATCGACCAGGTACTGAAATCAAAAGGAAGCTCGTTCCGGGCTCCGGTTCTTGCGGTGGCGGTCGGAATTTATCTTCCGATTGAACTTTCAGTTCCAATCTTTTTAGGGGGGATGATTGCGTTACTTTCTGCCAAAGCAGTCAAAAAAGTAGCAGAAGCTAAAGGCGAAGATACTGAGGAAGCGGTAGAAGCCGCGGGTCAGCGAGGACTTTTATTCTCTTCAGGACTGATCACCGGAGAAGCATTGGTTGGAATCGTGCTTGCTGTCCCTTTTGCGATCCTTGAAAGTACAGAGGCACTTCGTATCCTCCCTGCAGAGTTAGGCTGGGTAGCGAGCATCCTGGGCGTCGGTGCGGCGATTGCCTTTATGATGTGGCTATACCGTGTCGCTGCTTCGCCAAAGGCTTCGCAGAATTAGGAATTTTGAATTCTGGATTATGAATTGGATTGAATCAATTCATAATTCATAATCCAGAATCTATAATTTTTAATTAAGCAATTGAAAACCGATATACGGTGGTGGTTTGGTACTCTTCATCCGGTTCTAATACGGTGGATGGAAAATCGGGACGGTTGGGGGAGTCGGGGAAATGCTGGGTTTCCAGGCAAAGTCCAAATCTCCGGTCGTTGCGAGCGTCTCCTTTACCTTTGGGTTCGTTCTTCAGGTGGTTCCCTGAATAAAACTGAACTCCCGGCTCGGTCGTTAGTACTTCCATTTTACGGCCGGAATCCCAATGGATTAACACCGCCGCCGTTTCCAGTTCATCATTCTCGCGGTTAATCACCCAGTTATGGTCGAAGCCAGATCCTATTTTTATCTGATCGTGATCGGCTTCGATATCCTTTCCGATTTTTTTGATGGAGGTAAAATCAAAGGGAGTTCCCTGTACCGGACTTAATCCGCCGGAGGGAATAGCATGTTCATTAACTGCAAGGTAAGTGTCAGCATTGATGTACAACTCGTGATTCAGGATATCTTCTTTCATCGCCGAAAGATTGAAATAGCTGTGCTGGGTCAGATTTACTACGGTGGATTGATCTGTAGTAGCTTTGTACTCAACAATGAGTTCGTTCTGGTTGGAGAGGGTATACGTAACTTCGATTTCGAGAGTACCGGGGAATCCTTCTTCACCGTCTTCGCTGGTATAACTTAACTTTATAGCCGCACCCTGTTCTGTTTGGTGTTCTTCAGCTTTCCAGCCCACAGAGTGATATCCGTTACCACCATGTAAATTATTAGGTCCATTATTCTTCTCCAGTTCGTATTCAACGCCGTGCAAAGAAAACGAAGCGTTGGCAATTCTGTTTCCGTAACGTCCGATTAAAGCTCCGAGGTAATAGTCTGAGTTCAGATATTCTTCCAGTGAATCATGTCCCAGAACTACATCTTCAAAATTCCCATTTTTATCCGGTGCGGTGAGGTGTGTGATGATTCCGCCATATTCAATCACTTTCATCATCATGCCGTTATAATTGGTGAGTGTGAACTGATTGATTTCGGTCCCGTTCGGCATCACACCATAAACTTCTTTGGTAACAGACTGCAACATTAAATCCCTTTTTTATTTGGTAACCGCTGAAAGTAGGAATTTTTAGCTCTGTTTGTTTGACAGAGTTATATGAGATTAAATTTGATTGGAGTGGGAAGAATAATAAAGATAAATCCGGGGGTATTTTAATTCAGCACGTTGAGCTGATTCTATAAACGATTTATAGACTCAAAATCTCCTGGACAGAAATTCCGGTGAAGTCGGGGATAAATTTGACAACCTTATCATTACCAGAGAATTCATCGGGTTGGTGCGTCGTGGTTATCACTATGATTTTACAACCTGCCCGGCGTGCTGCTTCAGCACCGGTGGGTGTGTCTTCAAATACAAGTGCTTCATTTGGAGAAACCCCCATTTCATCCATCAACTTAAGGTAGACCTCAGGATGGGGTTTTCCATTAACGACATCATCGGAGTGTTTTACCGAATCGAAGTAATGCCAGAGATCCAGACCGTTCATAACAAAGTCCACATTTACAGGCGGGGCTGCAGATCCAACTCCCATTGGGACATTTTGTCCTTTCAGCTCATGCAGCAGTTCTGATAATCCATTGACTAAAGCTAATTCAGGTTCGAAGATATTTCGGTATTCTGCTTCTTTTTCATCCGAGATCTGTTGCCGTTCTTCCGGGGTAAAGCGATCTCCAAAAAGGCGCTCCAGGATCTCAGTATTTACTCCGTGCACTTCCTGATGAACTTCCTCTAAACTCATCTCAAGTCCCAGTTCGGCTAACTTTTGCTGCCACGCACGATGATGAACCATCATGTTATCAATCATCGTGCCGTCCATATCGAAAATTAAACTCTTAGCCACAGATACTTTTAGAAATAGATTTGTTGTTCGGATGCTTTACTAAAGCTTGAATTTAATTATGAATTAAGGATTCTGAATTGGCCGAATCCAATTCAAAATTCAGAATCTAATAATTCAAAAATTACTCACCAATGTGCTTATGATTTCCTTTGTCGTGGCGTTTTCGGAGGGTTTTAACCACTTTGTGCATAGGGATTTCTTTTTCAGCGAGAAGAAGCATCAAATGGAATAGCAGGTCTGCAGCTTCTTCAATGGTCTCTTTTTTACCTTTGTTTTTGGAGGCAATCACTGTTTCAACAGCTTCTTCACCTACTTTCTGCGCGATCTTATCTACTCCCTTTTTGAACATCGAAGTAGTATAAGACCCCTTTGGCATCTCATCTTTGCGATCATAAAGAAGATCTTCGAGCTCTTTGATGAATGCGATGTCTTTTTCTGTGAGTTGTTTTTTTACGCCCATGAAAGCTTTATTGGCTGTGATTTTTATGCGGTGCAAAGTTCACCAATTTAAGGGTACGAATCAAAAAATCGGCAAAATTTAATATTGGAAACTTTGAGCTGTTGGTAACAGGTTTTCCTAATAAATTTATTGCAGGTAATATAAGAGCCCACGTAAAGTCATCGCCAGATAGGGAGTAACTCTACCATGGGCCTGGTCATCTACGGAGTGTCTTAAATAGGATTGCCTTCTGCAGCATCAGTTACTGATTCGGTTTCTCCGATCATCGAGAGCGGAACAAACTTCTTGATCTCAGAAGCGGCATTTTCCCAGTCTGAAAGCATGTATTCTGCTTTAGTTGAACCGGTTTCTTTGGCGTAGTCTTCCAGAATAGATTTTATTCTGAAAAGATCAGCTTCAGAGATGGAGTCCTCTGCGATATAATCTTTATTAATTTTAGTACCGGGATTTTCGTACATATAAAGTACTCCTCCGGTCATTCCGGCTCCGATATTATCTGAAGTAGCTCCAAGTATAACAACCGTTCCGTTGGTCATGTATTCACAAGCGTGGAGGCCTGTTCCTTCAACAACGGCAGTAGCACCACTGTTACGAACTGCAAAACGATCACCGGCTTGTCCATGAACATACAGCGTTCCGCCTGTAGCACCATAAAGAGCACAGTTTCCTATAATCGCATTATCTTCAGGTTTATAGGAAGCATTCTCAGGTGGTACAATAACCGTTTTCCCGCCGCTCATAGATTTACATACGGAGTCGTTGGCTTCGCCAATCAGGCGGATGTCTGCATCCTTAGTTTGAAATACACCAAAACTTTGTCCGGCGCTTCCTCTGAATGTGAGGTCGATTTTACCGGTATAAGGCTTAACTTTCGTTTCCTCTCCGCGGATTCCGGCCAGTCGTGCTTCACTTTGTCGTGATGCCAGGTATCCAAATAGAGTAGCCAATGCTGAGCGATCGGTATTGATAATTTTATACTCACGTTTCGCATCCTCATCTTTTTCGATGCTTTCCTTTAAGTCATGAACCAATTCTGAATTCAGAGAACTAATAGGTTCAGCTAAACTTTCCAGAGTGATCTCTTTAGTATAAGCCGGGGCGTTAAGGAAAAATCCCAGGTCAAGATTCAGCTCGTTAATCAGCTCCAGATGCGTTCCGTTGATAGCAAGCAGATCGGTATTTCCACAAATATCCTGAAGTGATGTTTCACCCAGACCAGCAAGAATTCTGCGTACATCTTCAGCGATGTAAGTCAGCCCTTTTACGATATGATCTTTGTGACCTACATATTTAGCTTTAAATTTCGGATCATGAGTTGCAATTCCTCTCGGGCAGGTATTTTTCTCACAAATTCGTGCCATGATGCAGCCTTCAGCGATAAGCAGGAACTTACCAAAGTCGAATTCCTCGGCTCCCAGAATGGAAGCAAGTACAATATCTTTTCCGGTTGATAATCCGCCGTCAGTTCTGAGGATTACATGATCACGTAAGTTGTTCTCAACCAGCGCCTGATGAACTTCGAGCAAGCCAATTTCCCACGGAAGCCCGGCATGTTTCATGGAGCTGAGTGATGCTGCTCCGGTACCACCTTCGCCACCGGAAACCTGAATTGAATCAGCTCCAGCTTTGGCCACACCTACTGCAATGGTTCCGATGTTAACACCAGCTACCAACTTAACACTTACTCTTCCATTTGGATGGATTTGTTTCAAGTCGTTAATCAGCTGCTTTAGATCCTCGATGCTGTAAATATCATGTAAAGGAGGAGGAGAGATGAGATCGAAGCCGGGATTTGCATATCGTGCTTTGGCTATATCGGCATCTACTTTAAGTCCCATCAACTGGCCACCTTCACCGGGCTTTGCACCCTGACAGACTTTAATCTGAATTTCTTCACCCGAAACGAGATACTCAGCGGTTACTCCAAATCTTCCTGAAGCAATTTGTTTGATGGTTGCTCCGATTCCTTCTTTAAAATAGTACGGGTTTTCGCCACCTTCACCGCTGTTACAACGTCCGCCAATTTCTCTCATTGCGAGAAAAATATCCCGTTGAGATTCGGCACTGATTGCTCCAAACGACATCGCTCCGGAGCCAAAAGTTTTAAGAATATGATCGACAGGTTTTACGTCCTTCAATTCAACAGGAGAATCCGACTTTTTCACATTGAAAAGATGGCGCAATACCACAGGTTCATCTTCCAGTCCAAGTTTCAGATATTCATCGAATAACTCCATGTCAGTAAGGTCAAGCCCTTTCTCCTGAACCAGATCATGGATCACTTTAGTACGCGAACTCGTCATCGAATGCTTTTCACCCATTTTACCACGGGCGTGTTCTTTATACTGGAAACTCTTGATGGGTTTGAATTCATCCAGTTCTGATTTATTCAGATGTGCAGTTCGCTTCAGTACCATTTCAGCAATCTGTTCAATTTCCAGACCGCCTATCGGGCTTTGAATTCCCGGGAAGTATTCATCAATTACTCCTTGTCCCAGCCCAAGTGCAGAATAGAGTTTTGCACTTTGATAACTTCGAACTACCGAAATTCCTGACTTCGCCATTATTTTCAATAAGCCACTTTCCATAGCCTTAAGGAAGTTGCGCTCTTTGGTATTGGCATCAAGTCCTTTAAGGGCACGATTGTCATCGTTTCGTGCAATATCCAATGCCAGATACGGACATACAGCTTGTGCACCAAAACCGATCAAGGCAGAAGCCTGATGCGTGCTCTTAACTTCTCCGGTATCTACCACTACGGCAGCGTTTAATTTAAGGCCTTCATCATTTAGTGAATTCACAACCCTGCGAAGAGTAAGTAAACTCGGTAAAGGGATTTGATCGAGATTGGCTGTGCGGTCCGAAAGAATCAGAATAGTGTGACCATCTTTCACTGCTTTAATAGCTTCTTCACCAATTTGTTCTAATCGTGCTTTGAAACCAACTACTCCATGTGTTCTTTTGAAGGTAGTATCAATTACATAAGGAATCACACGGTCCAACTCCGTACGATTCTCAATGCATGAATACACAAAGTCCATCTGAGCGAGACTCAGAAACGGGCTTTTGATTTCATAGGCAGGTGCAGGGGGGATCAGTTCCTTAGGCTCAAAAATATTTGGTTTCTTACCTAAATAAACGGTTAGATCGGTAACCACTTTTTCCCTGATGTAATCGAGAGGAGGGTTGGTTACCTGCGAAAAGTTCTGAAAAAAGAAATCGAAAAAAGGCCGGGGTTCATTCGAAAGTACCGCAAGTCGGGCCGTGTCTCCCATAGAACCAATAGGCTCTTTTCCAGTCTCAGCCATCGGATAGATGATTTTTGAAAGGTCCTCATCGGTGTAAGAGAAGAAAGGTTTTTTGTCTTCAAAGCGCTCTCCAATATCCTCTACTTTTTCATTGATCAATTCTACACGGGCATCAAAAGGTGCGTCATAATTTTCACGGGAATGACTCGGATCTCTGAAAAGTACATCACCACTGGCAAGATCTACGGTTACACCTCGGCCTGCATATAGAGTTCCCTTTGCTTCAATGGTGCTTTCATCAAGGCTGAATGTTCCGGCTTCTGAAGAAAGGTAGAAATGATCTTCCGTACGTGCCCAACGACACGGACGAAACCCGTTTCTATCTAACCGCGCTCCTATGGTATAGCCATTTGCATAGGTGATGAGTGCAGGACCGTCCCAGGGCTCCATCGCACGACTCCAGAACTTGTAGAATTTATTTCCTTGAGAAGCAGGAGGCATACAAATAGCCAGAATATCTTCAACATTTGGAATACTACTGCGATAGCGGAGAGCTTCCACCATCTCATTCAAACTACCGGAATCACTGATTTTCTCACGGGTTAGAATCTCGTTCTTTTCCGCCCCGATCATTTTTTCACGGGATTTTGCCCATGAGCGATTTCCGGCGATGGTATTAATTTCGCCATTATGACCAATCAACCTAAAAGGCTGAGCTTTATCCCAGGAAGTGGTTGTATTTGTACTGAATCTGCGATGAAATAAACAAAAGCGGGTGTTGTATTCAGGATTCTTTAAATCCAGATAAAATTCTTCCAGTGCATACGATTGAGTGAGCGCCTTATATACAATAGTCTTAGCCGACAGCGAAGTAAAGAACAGACTGTCTTCGAGTTTGCTATTAAACAGCTTTGATTTAGTGAGTTGTTTAGCTGTGTAAAGTCGCTTATCAAACGAAAGCATTGTTTTTGCCCGGGGAGGACGCTTAATAACAGCCTGTACAATTACAGGGACACTTTCTGCAGCACTTTCTCCAAGTACATCTTTATTAACCGGAACATCCCGATACTCTAAAATATCTAATCCGAATAAAGCGAAGGTACTTTCAAATATTTTAAGCGCTTTAAGTTGTCTGGATTTATCACGGGAAAGAAAAAGAGTTGCTACTGCAACTGTGTCCTGCTCATATCCAAGCATATCAAACGGAATGTCTGTCATTATACCTGCGCCATCACCGGTTAATCCATCTGCGGCACAAGCACCGCGGTGCTCCACACATCGTAATGCATGAAGTCCATCCAATAAATTTTTGTTAGTGTATTCCTGATGTCTGCTAACAACAAATCCTACGCCACATGCAGAACTTTCCGGTCCTGTATACCTAAATTTTTTTTGACTGTCCATCCTGAGACTTATTACTTAACGCGAGTGATAAACAGTAAATAGCATAAAAAATTTGGGTTTGTCAAACTTTCGGTTAATTCAAAAATCATCTCTTAAACTAAATAAATAAGGATTTTGAATAGCTTTTAACGAAAAATAAGCACTGATATCAGGATAGAAATACAAAACCGTTTTTGGAAAAGCGCTTTCTATTGAAAGCAGGTTGCATTATTTATTTAGGATTTAATTCAAAAATGCCTAAATAAATAAAATTTAAAATAATTTAGTAAACAGGGTTTTACTGATGAAAAAGGGACTAAATACGCACCGGAATCTCATTATCAGCCATTTCAGACTTCAAATCAGAAATTTCGATTTCCTTAAAATGAAAGATGCTCGCTGCTAAAACGGCATCAGAATTAGCGATTTGGACGGCATCAATACAATGCTGAATAGTTCCAGCTCCTCCGCTGGCGATAACAGGAATGTTGACTAAGTCGTTTACTTTTTGGAGGAGATCCAGGTCAAAGCCACTTTTTGTGCCATCCCGATCCATACTGGTAAGAAGAATTTCGCCCGCCCCACGGATTTCCACTTCTTTCATCCACTCCAGGGCATCCAATCCGGTATCTTCAGTTCCACCTTTTACAAATACATTCCAGGAGCCATTCATTTTTTTGGCGTCAACAGCAGCAACAATGGCCTGAGCACCAAACGCATCAGAAGCGCGGTTGATTAAGTCCGGCTCCCGTACAATGCTACTATTCAAAGATACTTTGTCGGCACCAGCTTTAAGAAGCTCCTCAATTTCATCCACTGTTTTAATGCCACCACCAACTGTGAATGGAATATTAATATGCTTAGCTATTCGTGTGACCAGCTCTACGAGCGTTTTTCTTTTCTCGAGAGTGGCAGTGATATCCAAAAAAACCAATTCGTCGGCACCTTCCTCAGAATAACGTTGTGCAAGTTCCACGGGGTCACCCGCATCTCGAAGCTCCAAAAAATTGACTCCTTTTACAGTCCGCCCATCTTTAATATCAAGGCAGGGAATGATTCTTTTTGTGAGCATAGTTAGAAATGAAAGAGGTTGAATTCAGTTTTAGCGACACAAAGTTAACACTTCTTTTACTTTGTTTTGAAGAAAGGATTGTAATTTGATAATTGCTATGAGGTATGAAATCACATCGCTGGAAGGTTCCGGGAAGGATATTATCCGAAGGGTGATTGCTGCATCTGCTTCTCAGGTACTCATCCCGCCTAAACTTAAAGAGCTGAACCTGTCTATCCCGGAACCCCCGGAAGATGGGAAGTACATTGGACTCTTTTCCAGCGGTACTAAGGATTTCCCTACCTGTATTTGGAATCGTTTTGATCGACTGGAATTGAATGCTCAACGATCAGCACAAGCATTCGAAATTGAACCAGGGCATGTACTGTTGATGATGGCATTACCCTGGCATGTTGCCGGTTTCTCGTGGATGCTGATGGCCGAGCAACTGGATTGTGATTATTTCTTCGTGACTACCAAAAAGGGGGAGCATGACTTATGGATTAAAACAGTTCAGGATATTCAGCCAGATTATTTATTAACCGTTCCGGCAGTACTTCGTGCGTTATATGATGAAGACTGGTTTGTGCCCAATGTTGCTTATGGGGGCTATCCCATCAATCTCGAAGAGTACAAAAAGCTTTCCCCACATTGTAGTACTATGTATCAGGGATATGGACAAACAGAAGCTGGTGGATTAATTTCTGTCTATAAAAGAAGAAGTACTCTTTTGCCATCAGGAGTGGAAAACCTCTGTAATGGCATGGCCATTGAAGGAGTCGAAATCACCTGTATCGGAACTCACGAGAAACCCGAGCCTATCTTGATTACTTCAGGTACTGCATACACTCAGGAAATCTATAACTCAGGAGATGTAGGTTTTAAAGATGAAGAGGGGAATATATATGTAGTTGGCAGAACTACAGAAATAGCGGGTAATCCAGCAGCAAATAAGAAAGAACTTCTGGATCAGTAAGCATCTGGAAATTTCCGGTGAAAAAAGCTTTCAAATAGATGTCAAAGGTCTTAACTTTGCAGCCTTTGTTACGCGGCTGGCGTGGCAAAACCGGGGCCCATAGCTCAGTTGGTTAGAGCAGTCGACTCATAATCGATTGGTCGGGGGTTCAAGTCCCTCTGGGCCCACAAAAACCCTTGTAAGTCATTGATTTGCAAGGTTTTTTTTAAATAATATTAACCAGAGATGGTATCTTGTGGAGAATCTGTTCTCCTTCTCTTCAATGCCTGTCGATAGATTACAATTACTAACGCTACTCCATAAAAAATCTGTCTCATATTCGCAGCAATATTAGAAGGCATTCCTATAAACCGTAAAATTTCAGGGAGTAGAACTAAAAATGCAGACGCAAAAAAGATCCCTGTCAGATTTCTCATTCCCCCTATTATTGTTATGCTGAGAATGAAAATAGATTCTTCGATCGTAAAGCTAGTGGGGTCAATATAACTTATGTAGTGAGCGTATACAACTCCTGCAACAGAGGCCAGCATTCCACTGATGGTAAAAGAGACAATTTTGGCCTGATATACGTCTTTCCCAAGGCTCTTAGTAAATATTTCATCTTCGCTTAAAGCCCTGAGTATTCTGCCAAATGGTGAGGTAGATATATTATGCAATACATACCAAACCAACCCTGTAAAAATCATAGCTAAAATAAAGTATGAAATCTTAGAGTCAAACGAGTAACCAAAAGCTGAAATGGCAGGAATTCCCGGTATACCTAATGGACCACGGGTTACTACCTGCCAGTTATTCATTACAGAGAAGATGACAACTTGTATTCCCAGAGTTATAATAATGTAGTAATCATCTATAGTTCTTACAGCAACTTTAGAAACTATATAGCCAATTACTCCGGATAATAATAGTGCAATTGGGAGATTAAGAAAAGCAGAAAACCCATAATTAACAGACAATAAAGCGGTTGTATAAGCCCCAATCCCATAAAAGCCAGCATGCGCAAGGGATATCTGTCCACTATACCCGGCTACCAGACTCAAAGACTGCCCAAGAATGGTATAAATACAAATCAGAATACCGAGGTGTAGAGCGTACTCCATTAGATTTCAGCTTTATGTAATTTTTGGCCACTAAAACCATATGGTTTCCATAATAGTAGGATAGTAAGAATAATAAATGCTGAAGCGTCCATCCATTTACTAGCAATATAATATGATGCAAGGTGCTGAACGGAAGCTAAAAGCAAGGCCCCAAGTATCAAGTTCCTGATTTTTCCTAAACCTCCAATGATCATCGTAATAACACCATACAATAACCATTTAAATCCAAGTATTGGTGTTAAAAAATTATCCAGTGATAGCAAAACGCCAGCAGAAGAACCCAGGAAAGACCCAACTAATAAGCTTATATTTAAATAAAGAGACTTAGGTATGCCTAATATTTCGCTCATTTCATGGTTAGTAGACACAGCTTCTAAACGTTTTCCTAATTTCGTTCTTGAGAGGAACAGGTAAGTAAAAAGAGTTAGGGTAACAATTAGAAGAACAGAAAAAAGTTGTACTGTAGTGATATAAGCTCCAAAAATTATTATCGAATTATTTTCAGTTAAAAAGGAAAGCCGTAAAGGATTATTACCCCAGATAATAGATATACAGCTTACTGAGATAATATATAAACCCAGGGAAACGACTAACAGCATCCACGAACTATCAAATTTTTTGATTTTGGAATAGTTATTCATTGAACCTATGCCTGAGCATATCAGTGTCGATACTATTAGTGCTAATATGACTGCGAGAATAAAATGAATACCTACCTGAACAAGAAAGAAAAAGAGAAGATACCCCCCAAGAGTTAGTGAGATTGCATGGGCAATAAAAAAAAATTTGGTGCTTCTAAATATTATTTGGAATGAATAAGCAATTAGTAAATAAAATGAACTTGATATAAATATATTAATTAATAATTGCACTAAATCTACTCATTAATATTTGGTTCACTAGGATCAAAATAAACTAGCTTGTTAGAATTCAAGCAAATCGAATCTTCGAATTTATTTTTAAAACCTTCATAGTGCTTTTGAACAGTTAACTGATTAAAGTAAAATTCAAAGATTATAGGCTCCGAATCTAAATGAGATCGATCGAAGTTCAATTGCTGAAAACCAAGAATATGATCAAAAAGCCCTGAATCTTTAAGTTCTATAGATCCTATAGCATCTTGATGTTTAAGGACTTTAATATTAGTATTTGATATGCCGTCTAGTTTAGATATCCAATTATTTAAGTACAAATATAAATCGTAGTTGTAAATATAAATTTTCTTATTCTTTTGCTTGAAGAATATATCCTCATTATCTACGATGAATAATTTGGAGAAATATTTTAATTTAGAATTCGTTTCAAGTTTAATCGAATGACAAATAAAATTACTTTCATTATCAAATCTATTTTTATTCGATAAGTACTCTTTTTTATGGTGTGAATAAAGCATTTGTATGCTACAATAATTAACCGAATTTGATACTAAGTTCTTCCAAATATGATTTTCAAAAAGGTTCTTAGGAACCTTTGAAATAGATTGGTTGCTAGAAGAGACTTTAATATTGTCGTTATTCAAATAGCTTTTGTATTTAATCTCAGTAATTAAAAATGGATTAGCTTTGCCATTTGTTGCTTTATATATTTCAAGCTCCTCTAGGGATGTTTTAAATACATTTTCTAAAACATCATTTCCAATTTTGAAATTTTCTGCATATTTGAAATAGCGTTCAATATTCTTTGAATTTGTTTGGATTGAAGTTTTTAATTCAATCCATTCTTTTTTTATACCGCTTAAATCTTCAGAATTTCTATAAAAGTCTAAAAGGAAAGCATGCCAATTAAAAATGACATATATATATATAGGCACTATTAATGCTAAAATTACATTTAGATATAATGAATCATCATTAATTACATTATAAAAAAGAATGTAAACTGTAATTAATACCGCAACAATTGTTCCAATAATATTAAGCCACTTCATTTTTGTAATATTTTTAGATCATCCAAAACAGTATCATATAAAGTCATTGGAATAGACTTACCATCTTTAGCTATACACCCGCAATTGAAAGTACCCGCTCTTTCTTTTTTGTTTGATGATTGATTCCATATTTCAGTTAAACTCTGTTCCCAAATATTTCCCTCTATATGTTCTTCGCTCCCTGGACAGCTTAGTACCACACCGTTTAATGTTACATACATACCAGTTGCCACCTGGTTACAGGGATGACCACCCGCGTATGATGAAACGCCTTCTCTAAGAAGCTGTTCTATAGATTGAAGACCCGTTTCTACATTAAAATCATAAATTTGCCTATATAATCCAATTATTTTCTCTTCTTGTGGAGTGATTGAAACCCAGGTTTTATCTTTTGCTCTTCCACTGATCATAGAAGGAGTAACGATACAATAAAGATTTCTAAGCCGCCCCCATTTGTAGATATCAAAGGCTTCGTCAATATTCCAGATTGTAATAGGGTTAATAGCAAGGGCCAGACGTGTAGGATTGCCTTGGTTTAATCCTTCATCTACCAATAATTGTAGCGCCCTATTACGGACTTTTGTATATGCTTCATCTTTTCCTACCATTTTAGCCTGTGTTTTTGGATCAAAGGAGTTAAACCCAAGCATAATACTTACGTTTAACCGGTTTAACTCTTGAGCAAGCTCTTTTCCAGTCGTTATTCCGTATTCACCGAAATACAATTCAACCATTTTATCATCACCAATTACATGGCCTTTCGTAAAAATTAATGGAATCACATCCACAGAATGAAGAAGCCTTAGAAAGTCTAAAAACCCTTTGTTTTCAAATGGATCTCCTTTACCCAGAAATTTGACACTTTTCAGCCCAAGGGTTTTCGCTTCAAGAATTATTTCCTTCAGATCATCGAATTTTAATTCTTGTTCAATATCATCCACGCTATTCTTCATTCTGAAACAAAAGGGACAATTTAAGCTGCAATATGAACCGAAATCGATATCTAGGGTTAACAGTTTTCCTTTGTTTTCTTCGATCGTTTTCTGGTCAAAGGCCCATCCATTGATATCGTTGATATAGTTAGAAGGAAATCTCTCGAAGACTTGCGGAATGTCAGGTATATTATTGTTCATCAAATTAAAACTGTACTTTTGTGAACATCTCTTGATCAACTTTTACGACTCCGAAAAGCCGGTCTACTTCTCCATCATTGTCGAAAGTCAAGTCACCTGTTAAAGAGTTGAAGCTGGTACTATACAGGTAATTCTTAATATTTTCTGAAGAGTAACCCGAATTTATAATGGCTTCCTTTAAAATTATACCTGCTTCATATGCGTAGGCTTCATATACATTTGGTTCAGAGTTGTATTTTTTTTGGAAATTCTCTGAGAATTTTTTGTAAAGGTCAGATTCCTCATCAACAGCCATAATAGTGCAATAAAAACCTTCAGCTGCAATCCCTGCAAGATTAATTAAGTCCGGGCTGTAAGAACCGTCTCCTCCAATAATCGGTATATTAATTCCAAGTTCACGTGCCTGTTTTATAATAAGCGCAGATTCTTCATAATTTCCGGGAATAAACAGTGCTTCTGCGCCTGAGTTTTTTGCTTTGGTTAACTGGGTACGGAAATCTGTATCAGTTGATAAATAGGTTTCTTCAACAAGTATGGTGCCTGAGTTTTTTAGCACTTCAGCTTTGAAACTACTGGCTAAACTTTCGCCATAATCATCATTTTCAGATAATATACCGACCTGGTCAATACTCAATGAATTCAAAAGGAATTCAGCAGCTGTTTTACCCTGAACACCATTTGCAGGTACATTTCTAAAGATAAAGTCTCCACTGCTCTTAATATCATCGGCTGTGGAAATAGAAGAGAAAAGAATCACTCCATTTCTTTCAGCAACAGGAGCAACAGCTAATGTTACACTTGAAGCAGCTGCTCCATATATAACACTAACTCTATCGCTGGAGATAAGTTTTTGTGCGGCATTAACTCCTTCATTTGCCTGAAGCTTTGTATCTTCGTAAACAAGTGAAAATAAGGAATCTCCTTGAAAGGCTAAATCGAATCCTCTTTTCATGGCCTCACCATATGTGGCTCCCTCGCCGGTAAGTGGTGCAATGATACCTATCTTAAACTTTTCTGTTGATGGAGAGCAGGCAAGAAAAATTAAAAGTGGAGTAAGTAGAAGAATAATCTTTTTCATAATAGGAAATGTTTGATTTCTGCGATTGAAGTAAATGGTTTGTTATGTAAATGACCTAGTTTTAACCCTAAAACCTTATCAGAAATTGTGAAAATATTTCGAATTCTATGCTCAATTAACAGGGATGTAATACCAAGTGAAGGAAAGGAACGTATTATATCAATAGTAATCTGTTCATTGTGAGAATCTATACCAGCTAGTATTTCGTCAAAAAAAATTATTTTTGGCTTATTTGCAATAGCCATACCTAGAGAGAGCAACTTTCTTTGACCGCCACTTAAATTATTTACCTGTTGTTTGCTTAGATCAGCAAGTACTGGAAGAAATGAAAAGACTTCATCGAGACGATTCTGCCCCTCTTTCTTATTGTTAAGGTGTAGTATGCTTATCTCAAGGTTTTGAAAAACATTCATTTTTTCAAAAAATTGGTTTTTTTGAGGAATATAAAATAGTCCTGTTCCAACAAGTTTATGAGTTGGTAAATTTGTTAAGTCATTATTATCAAATTCAATTGTTGTTTTTTTTCTGCTTCTCCAAAGCGGGAGTATCTGAAACAAAGTCTTGAATAAAGTGCTTTTTCCGGACCCGTTAGCTCCAACAAGTAAGACGTTTTCTCCTTTCTCCACATCAAAAGAAACATCAAATAATACCTGTTTCTTACCATATCCTGTGTTCAGATTCCTGACAGTCAAAATACTCATACATAGGCCTCTCTTACATTATCGTCTTTTTGGAGGTCTTTATAATCTTTATATCGGCTAATTTTTCCTTTGTTCAAAAAGAAAATTTCATCAGAAATTGAAGCTACGAATTCAATATTATGCTCAATGATTAGAATAGTTTTATTCGATTTCTGAATTTTTTTTATCAAATCAGAAATCTTTAATTGAAAAGCTGGATTTACACCTGCGACAGGTTCATCAAGTAGTAATAAATCACCACTGTTTGCAATACTACAAGCTAAGGTTAGCAGCTTTTGTTGACCATATGAAATTTCACCTGCTTTTGACTTGGCCACATCAAAAATAAAACATTCTTCAAGGATTCTATAGGCTTTAGATTTATTTGAGGCTTGTTCGTTTAGTACTGTTTTATTAGGGAAGAGTATTTTCCACCATTTCTCGCCTTCTTGCTCATCAAATGCTAAAAGTACATTTTCAAAAACTGTCAATTCTTCAATTAACCTCAAGTCTTGGAAGCTTCGAACAATTCCAAGTTTGTTTATTTCATGTAGGGATAGATTCTTCAACTGGTTTGAGTCTAAAATTATATTACCGGAATCTGCCTCAAGTAAACCACAAATAATATTATACAAAGTGGTTTTTCCAGATCCATTAGCTCCCATAAGTACATAAATTTTTCCTTCCTCTAATTCAAAAGAAACATCTTTAAGTACCTGATTATCCCCGAATGATTTTGATATGTGTTCGATTTTAAGTTTCATAGTAACTACTTGAAACGAATAAAAGCTATTTATTTATATCTAACAAGTATAATATTATGAAGCTTTCAAAATAAGGTTCAAGTCCCTCTGGGCCCACAATATTAAAAAAAGCCTCCCCAGAACTTCTGGGAAGGCTTTTTTTATAACTAGTTTTAGTTCTATTTCATCAGCAACATCTTTCTGGAAAGTACGGCTCCGTCAAATTCGAGTTGGTAGAAGTACACTCCACTTGAAAGTCCGGATGCATCAAAGGTGATATTGTGTGTTCCCTGGTTAAGATTTCCTTCAACAAGGGTGTTTACCGTTTGCCCGAGTAGGTTGAATACCTTCAGGGAGACTTTTCCTGATTTAGGTAAACTAAATGCAATTTCCGTACTTGGGTTGAATGGGTTTGGATAATTCTGTTCAAGCTGGAATTCTACGGGGGTATCTTCATCCCGTTCATTGGAAATAATAAGGGCATCAGGATCGGGTTTCAGATAATCCATATGAATAGCGTGTTCACCACTAGGGTTAGACCAGCGCAAATACATGCCAGCCTGTCCGGAAGTGTGTACATATTCCACTTTCAAGATGTTTGGTTCGTCTGCCCGTAATGAAGTCAATAATGCAGTATCTGTATTCTCAAGGATCAGCTCATCATTCAGCCATACTTTTGCGCTACCGTTTTTAGGTTCAGAGAAAAGGGTATATCTGGAATTGGTTGGCACTACAATTTCTCCTTCCCAGCGTACACTAAATCCATCTGCAGGAATTCCTTCAGCAGGACTTTGATTCGCCCAGTTCCAGGCTATCATCGGATCTTTTCTTGCCACCGGAGTTCCCGAAAAATTATTGTTTGGGAAATACTGAGCAGCTATTCCTTTTAATGAATCGGGATTTGTCTGAGCGATTCCTTTCCCATGAAATTCAAACCAATTAACATTTCCGATTCCTGTAAGACCGTTGTTTTTGAAAACGATATATACATCATGTGTCCCGCCGGGGTTTTCAAGTGATGTAGTATAATAGTCATAGGTCTGCCATGCTCCTGTAGCTTCAGTTTGAAGGCTTGCTATGATTGGACCGGTCTGGCTGCCTGTACGTACTTCAATAGTTGCAGGATTTTGCTGTGAGGCATACCGCACCGTGAAGAAATCGATTCCTTCAAAATTCATTGGGCCGAATTTAAGTGCAGAATTGTGATTTACATATCCGATATTCTGTCCACCACCAAGGAAGTCTCCGGTTTCTTCAGCCTGCACATCAATATACTCGATAGCATGTTCAGCCTGTTTTAACTTTTGATTGAGGATGCTCACTGCGGTTCCGGTTAAGGGTGCTCCAATTCCACCGCCATCGTCGGTATACTCAGCATTAAATACATAGAATACATTATCGGGGCCATCACCGTGAGGTTCGGTTTCGAACTCACCTTCACAGCCCATAGAGCTGCCTGTACCATGTGCATGATCATCGTGACCGATAGAAGGTTCAGATTCTATATCTGAGCATTCAATGCCATCTCCAATACTTCCTTCGTCCGGATCTGTAACCGAAATTTTATATTCGATAATATCACCGTCTTCATAAAATCCACCATTAAGAGGGTAATCAATAGTAACGGTAGGGGCGGTATTTCCAGCTACAATTTCTACCTGGGCAACTCCTGTCTCTCCTTCGGTATCAGTTACTGTAAGTTTTGCAACATACGATCCCGCTGTATTGTAGGTAAAAGAAGCATTTGCGGTGGAAGCATCTTCCGCGTCATCTCCGTCAAAATCCCAGGAATATGTGAGGTCGTTATTATCAGGGTCGGAAGATAAGTCTCCAAAAAAGTCTACCTGCAAAGGAACCGGGCCACTTTTTACTGATGCCGTTGCGATTGCAGTTGGCGCCCTGTTGGCAAGGTTTTCGACATATTCAATTTTGATGATCCTGGCGTCTTCGTTATTTCCACTGAATCCGGTTCCCCATTCTACTACATATAAAGCTCCATCCGGACCAAAATGAAGATCGATGGGACGGCTTAGCGTCAGGTCATCCAGAAAGGAATTAATTTGAAGGAGGTTCCCGGAGGTGTCAAAACGGACTTCTTTAATCCAGTTTCGGGTCCATTCTGCAATAAACAAAGTGCCATCAAAGTATTCCGGAAAACTTCCTGTTTCATTTAGTTCCGAATTAAAATGGAAGTAATCTCCACCAATGGCAGTTCGGGTGCCTTCATCTCCAAATTCAGGGAATTCATCAGAATCACCATAAGGATAATACAACCAGGCAGGAACCGCGGGAGGGATATTATCAGGTCCGGTATTATTCGGAGAATCATTCACCAGATTATCGCAGTCAAAAGCTGAACCGGAAGTCTGAGTTTGGTAGTCATAGTCTGTATAGGGAAGGTTGTCAGCTATGCAATAAGGCCAACCGAAATTACCTGCGGTAGTAGTCTTGTTAAACTCATCATGACCAACAGGGCCCCGTGCTGCAGTAGCGGTTCGGGCATCGGGTCCAACATCACCCCAAACCAATTCATTATTAACTTTATTCACAGCCATTCGAAACGGGTTTCTTGTTCCCATCACAAAAATCTCTCTCATACCGTCATTAGAGTCTGTAAATAAGTTTCCGTCCGGGATCGTATACGTCCCATCATCTTCTGGATGAATTCGAAGGATTTTTCCACGTAAATCCTGAGTGTTCGCAGATGTGGCTTGTGCGTCAAATGGGGTGCGACCATTACGCTCATCAATAGGATTAAACCCATCAGATTCGAAAGGATTGGTATTATCGCCTAGGGTAATGAAAAGGTTCCCACTACCATCAAACTCGAGATCACCACCCGAGTGACAGCATTCATCTCTTTGAACTGGGATGCTTAGCAAGATTTTTTCTGAATCAAAATCGAGTTGATTATCCGTGAACTCAAATCTCGAAACTCTTTGAACAGATTCTGAAGAAGGAGAGTAGAAAAGATAGATCCATGAATTAGTTTCGAAATCAGGATCCAGAACAATCCCAAGAAGTCCGTCTTCGCGACCACTATTTACATCCAGTGTTGCCACGGTTTGAACCAATCCGGTAGATTCACTTTTTAATTTAAGGTTTCCACCCCGTTCAATATAGAGTACATCATAGTTAGGGAGTACAGCAAGCTGCATCGGGTTTTGAGGGTTATTGTCTACAACAGTTACAACATACTTGTCGTCAACAGTGCCCTCATACACTCCGGTTACATCTCCGCTTGCGTAGAAAATTCCGCCAAGAATATGCTCTAAAAATTCCGGCTCTGAATAACTTGCGGTTGTATGTCCTAATCCGGTGTACCACGCTCTTCCACCATCATAACTGTGCAACCATGCAATAGGGTGATCATAGCCCATATTTCCGCCGTCATAGGTGCTTTCATCCATGGTCATCAACACATGAACATCGCCGCGTGGATTAGTACCGAAATTGTACCACTCATCCGTACGTTCCCACCGATCGGGCAAAAAATTGGTGGAAGGATGGACCTTATCGGCTACTTCAATAGTCGCAGTTGGGGTTCCGGGCGGGTGACTATCAAAATATGCTCCAACCAAACCGCCATACCAAGGCCAGCTGTATTCGGTGTCTGAAGCTGAGTGAATTCCGACAAAACCACCACCGGATTGAATGTATTGTTCGAAAGCTGTCTGTTGAGCTGCGTTAAGCACATCGCCGGTAGTGCTCAGGAAAATTACGGCATCATATTGCGCCAGATTTTCCAACGTAAAGGCTGTAGCATCTTCGGTTGCGTCCACAATAAAGCCATTATCGGTACCTAGTTGTTGAATAGCGCTAATGCCCGATTCAATAGAATCGTGCCGGAAGCCTGTCGTTTTTGAGAATACCAAAACTTTGAACTCATGAAATTCAGCAGCAAAGCTGAAAACGGTAATAAGGGAAAGTACGAGGAGTGAGGTGATTTTTTTGAACATCTGTATGTGATTGTTAAAAGGGCTTTTCTACGCTTATAGATAATGGTTTTATATTAGTTTTAAAAGAGATAAAAATTCTAACCTTGTTGCTTAGCAGTACCCTTAGTATCATTGCCACTCTTTTAATGAAAGGAATCTTTTTTGAGTAAAAACTCATCTCTTAAAGTCGAAAAAACGATAGATGCCAAGGAAGGCGGACTAGGTACGTTCGGTGGAGTTTATACCCCCTCTATTCTAACCATACTTGGCGTAATAATGTATTTGCGCTTTGGCTGGGTAGTGGGAAATGTAGGGCTGTGGGGTAGCTTATTAATTGTTACCCTTGCTACTACTATTACTTTTCTGACGAGTCTCTCAGTAGCAGCTATTGCAACCGATCAACAAGTACGAATTGGTGGAGCGTATTACATGATTAGTCGCTCACTTGGGATTGAATCAGGTGGAGCTATAGGTATTCCACTTTACATTGCTCTTGCACTATCTGTAGCTCTGTATGTGGTTGGTTTTGCTGAAAGTGTGGTGGGAGTCTTTCCCGAATTCAGTATTCAATGGGTGGGATTGATTACTACGCTGGCAGTAACTGGACTGGCTTTAGTTTCTGCCAAAGCCGCTATCCGGGCACAGTACATCATAATGCTTGCCATAGGACTTTCGTTACTTTCGCTCATTTTTGGAACTCCATTGGAGGCTTCTGCTGTAAACGAAACAGTCTCAACTTCACGAGAACCTTTTTGGGTGGTATTTGCTGTTTTCTTCCCTGCTGTAACTGGGATTATGGCTGGAGTAAATATGTCGGGTGATCTTAAAAATCCTACCAAGTCAATTCCCAGAGGCACGTTCGCTGCTATTGGTACCGGATACATTATTTATATCGGATTAGTAGTCATTCTGGCATTCAGGGCAACTCCGACTCAGCTAATAGAAGATCCGCTTATTATGCGTAAGATGGCTTTTTGGGGAGATGCGATTCTTCTGGGGGTTTGGGGGGCAACTCTTTCCAGTGCGGTTGGGAGTATTCTTGGTGGTCCAAGAGTGCTACAGGCTCTTGCCAAAGATAAGATTTTACCAAGCTGGCTTTCCTGGCTGGGAACGGGTAGCGGAGAAGATGAAGAACCTCGTTACGGAACCATATTTACCATGGTGATTGCCTTGGTTGCGGTTTGGTTTGGTGATTTGAACCTGATCGCGCCCATACTTTCGATGTTCTTTTTGACTACATATGGAGTGATTAATCTTGCCGCAGGAATTGAAAAATTATTAGATAGTCCATCCTACCGTCCAACATTTAAAGTACACTGGAGTATTTCACTGCTTGGAGCATTTGGTTGTTTTTCGGTGATGTTTTTGATCAACCTTACAGCAACTCTTATAGCTTTAGTATTTGTTGGAATCATCTTCTTCTGGCTGGAAAGGAGAGAACTCACTTCCGTTTGGGGAAATGTAAAGAATGGTTTGTTGATGGCGGTTATCCGTGAAGCACTGCTGAAAATGAATGATGACTACGAACCCAAAAACTGGCGTCCACGTCCGTTGGTTCTATCAGGTTCCCCAAGGAGAAGATGGCATTTAATAGACTTCGCAAATTCGCTTACTCATAACCGGGGGATATTAACAGTTGCAACTGTTTTTCCTGATGAAAGTATCGCACGTCAACGACTTGAACGGATGGAAGATGAAATAGGAAACTTCTTAAAAAAGAGAGCCGTAGAGGCATTAGTGCGGGTAGTGGCTTCCAATGATCCTTTTACAGGTTCGGTGAAATTAGTTGAAGCATATGGAATTGGAAAACTGGTGCCGAACACAATCATTCTGGGTGGAAGTGAAACTCCGGAAATTCGAGAAAGATATTGTGGCATGATTCGAAGCTTCTACGAAATGCAGCGCAATGTGATTCTGATACATGGAGGTGACACAGAAGACAATAAGCCTTCAAGAAAGAAAAAAAGAATTGATTTATGGTGGGGTGGTTTTAAGGGGAATGGAGGATTAATGATGATTCTCGTTTATATGCTCCAGAACAGTATTTCATGGAAAGGAGCTGAAGTTCACCTTAAGATTATTGTTGAACTGGAAGACGCAGTAGATGAGATTAGGGCAAATATGAGAGAGATAGTAAACCAAATTCGTTTTGATGCCGAAATTGATGTGATTGTATCTGAATCAAAGCCTTTTGCTGATATTTTTAAGGAAACTTCTAAAGATGCAGATCTCATTTTATTAGGAATGGCTACTCCCGGGGATGATTTTACCGGGTATTACGAAAATATGCTTCATCTTACCGAAGAGATGCCAACTACCGTTTTTGTGCTAGCAGGACAGGAAATTTCATTTGGCGAAGTACTCATTCCTCAGGATACTATGAGTACATCATAAAGATGATATATTAGTAAAAAACCTGAATATCAATCTTATCCCATGATCACAACTCCTCAATACGAGCAAATCCCTTACCGGAAATGCGGAAACAGTGGACTTTATCTGCCAATACTTTCTTTAGGGCTCTGGCACAACTTCGGAGGGCTTCAAACTCCTGAGAAAGTAGATGAGATGTTAACCAAAGCTTTTGAAAGTGGCATCACTCATTTTGATTTGGCGAATAATTATGGCCCCCCTCCGGGTAGCGCAGAAGAACAATTCGGCAGAGCGCTGAAAACTATATTTAATGGGAGAAGAGACGAGCTTATTATTTCAAGCAAAGCAGGGTATGGTATGTGGCCCGGACCTTATGGAGATGGAGGTTCACGAAAATTCCTGATCGCCAGCTGTAATCAGAGTTTAAAAAGAATGGGATTGGAGTATGTAGATATTTTTTATCACCACCGACCTGATCCGGATACCCCACTTGAAGAAAGCATGCGAGCATTAGAACAAATCATTAGGTCAGGAAAAGCATTGTATGCCGGGATTTCAAATTACCCAGCAGAGCTTGCCAGAGAAGCAATTCAGATGCTTAAATCATGGGGAGTACCTATTGTTATCCATCAACCAAAATATAATATGTTTGTCCGGGATCCTGAAGAAGGGCTGTTTGATGTGCTTGAGGAAGAAGGAATTGGAAGTATTCCTTTCTCGCCACTTGCGCAAGGATTATTGACCAATAAATATATTCATGGCGTTCCGGATGGTTCCAGACTAGCTGACCCGGATGGATTTCTTCAACCAGAGGATTTGACTGAGAAAAAACTAGAACAAATTAAAAAGCTAAATCAAATAGCAGAAGCAAGAGGACAAAGTCTTGCACAACTCGCGCTGGTTTGGATTCTTAGACAAAAAGCAGTTACTACAGCTTTAATTGGAATAAGCAATGTGAAACAACTGGAGGATAATCTCGCTGCTTTGAACAATCTTACTTTGACTGAAGGAGAACAGGCAAACATTGAAGAGATTTTAAACTTATAATTCATGACCATGAAAAAAATAATCACACTCGTTTTACTAGCAATTTTAGCAAGCCCTCTTGCTTATGCACAGTATGAATCTGACACAGAATCAATAGACTCAATACTCGAAGCCTTATATGCATCTATTTCCGGCGATGCAGGGGAAGAACGCGATTGGGATCGATTTAGAAATCTGTTTATCGAAGGAGCAAAATTGACACCCACTTTTCAGAATCAACAAGGTCAGGTAGGGTTTATACAGTGGAGTCCGGATGAGTATATAGAACGTGCTGGTGCAAGTTTGGAAAGAGATGGTTTTCATGAGGACGAAATTCACAGAGAAGTAGATACTTACAGATATATCACACAGGTATTCAGTACGTATCAATCAAAGCGAACCAAAGACGGGGAAGTTTTTGCACGTGGCATTAACAGTATCCAACTTTTTAATGACGGAAATCGATGGTGGGTGGTATCTATTTTCTGGTCTTCTGAAAACGAGGGATATCCGGTTCCTTCTGAATACTTAGAAGGTGAATGGACTTCGTTATTTGATGGCGTGAGTTTGGATGGTTGGGTAGCTAGCGAAAACGAAGGTACTTTTACTATTGAAAATGGGATCATAAAAGTACAAGGAGACCGTTCACACTTGTTCTATAATGGCTCGGTTGGAAATGCGAATTTCACAGATTTCGAATTCAAAGCAAAAGTAATGACTGAAAATAATTCGAACTCAGGGATTTACTTTCATACTAAATTTCAGGAATCAGGCTGGCCAATACATGGATATGAAGCTCAGGTAAATAATTCTTACAATGTCGATCCTCGTCGATCAGGTAGTCTGTATGGTGTAGATGATAATGAGGAAATTACATTTCCGGATGAAGAATGGATGGACTACTACATTAAAGTAGAAGGAAAACACATTGTGATTAAGATTAATGGAGATATTATTTCAGAGTTTACAGAAGGGGATGATGTGGAAGGTTTTCGCAGACTTTCAAGCGGTACAATCGCACTTCAGGGTCATGACCCAAAAAGCACGGTTTACTACAAAGATATTTATATCAGAGAACTCTAAGCATTTTTTTTACAGATTCTCCACTTAGTTTTGGTTATTGTTAGCGACTCATATCATCGATTATCAATAATAAATATTACTACTATGGGGAATCGAATACTTGTCTCTCTATTAACAATCTCATCGTTAATTTTTCTTTCGACGGATGTAAACGCTCAGGATAAACCTGAAGATCCGAGATATGAAACTGACTGGAATAGTCTGAAATTCAGAAGTATCGGACCGGCATTTACATCAGGGAGAATCGCGGATTTTGCTGTGAATCCCGAAAATACAAGTGAATTTTATGTAGCTGTAGCATCGGGTGGTGTATGGAAAACAACAAATCGGGGAATAACCTTTACACCCGTTTTTGATAGTCAGGGTTCCTACTCGATCGGTTTTGTTGCCTTGGATCCTAATAATCCAAACGTTGTTTGGGTTGGAACAGGAGAAAATAACAACCAGCGGAGTGTGGCTTATGGTGATGGGGTATATAAATCTTTGGATGGTGGCAAAAGCTGGAAGCATATGGGATTGAAAAATTCTGAGCATATCGGAATGATTGAAATCGATCCCAGAGATTCGGATGTGGTTTATGTGGCCGCGGTAGGACCACTTTGGAGTGAAGGTGGAGATCGTGGTCTTTTTAAAACAACCGATGGCGGTGAAACCTGGGAAAATATCCTGGAAATAAGTGAGCATACAGGGGTTAATGAAGTGCATTTAGATCCCCGAAATCCGGATGTTATTTATGCAACTGCTCATCAACGAAGAAGACATGTATTTACCTATATCAGTGGAGGACCAGAATCAGCGGTTTATAAATCGACTGATGGAGGAGAGAACTTCAAAAAAATTATGGAGGGAATGCCAAGTGGTGATATCGGTAGAATAGGAATGGATATTTCTGATGCCGATCCGAATATCGTGTATGCAGTTGTTGAAGCGCAGGGAAGTAAAGGCGGATTTTACCGGTCTACTGACTTAGGTGAATCCTGGGAACGAAGAAGCGATTATTCTTCCAGTGGAAACTATTATCAGGAGGTTGTTGCTGATCCGGTAGATCCGGATTTAGTATATGTAATGAATACCTTTGCAGGAGTATCAGAAGACGGAGGTAGTACCTTCGAAAATGTGGGAGAGTTAAATAAACACATCGATAATCATGCGCTTTGGATTGATCCTGATAATCCAGATTACCTTCTTAATGGTAACGATGGTGGAGTGTATGAATCCTATGACCGCGGCAAAACATGGCGGTTTTATACCAACCTTCCGGTAACCCAATTTTATAAAGTAGCCGTAGACAATGATTATCCATTTTATAATGTATATGGAGGAACTCAGGATAACTTTACTTTTGGTGGCCCTTCAAGATCGATTGAGCCTACCGGACTCACATTTAATGACTGGAAAATTACACTCCTGGGCGATGGATTTGAACCTCATGTGGATCCTGAAAATCCAAATATTGTATACAGTCAGGCACAATATGGAGTACTGTACCGATTTGATAAACAAAGTGGGGAAGCACAAAATATAATTCCTCAGCCACCATCCGGAGATTACTCTTACAATTGGAATTGGGATTCCCCATTCTTTGTGAGTGTACATGATAATAAGCGATTGTATTATGCGTCAGACCGGGTTTTGAGAAGTGACGATATGGGGCAAAGCTGGGAGGAAATAAGCAGTGATTTAACCCGACAAATTGATCGGAATACTCTGGAAGTTATGGGAAAAGTCTGGCCTATGGATGCGGTTGCAAAAAATGCATCAACCACACCATACGGTAATATTGTCGCTTTGGCTGAATCCCCCATAAATGAAGATATTTTATTTGCGGGAACAGATGACGGACTGATCCATATCAGTGAAGATGGTGGTGAAAACTGGAGAAAATTAGATAGGTTTCCCGGTGTTCCGGATATGACGTATGTGAATGAAATTGTGGCTTCAGCTCATGATGTAAATACAGTATATGCGGCGTTCAATAATCACAAAAGAGGGGATTTCAAACCTTATATTCTGAAAAGTACCAATCTTGGTCGATCGTGGAAATCAATCTCTAACAATCTTCCGGAAAGAGGTTCCATTTATGCTATTGAAGAAGATCATATTAAACCAGAGCTATTATTTGTAGGTACGGAGTTCAGTTTATTTGCGACACTAGATGGAGGGAATTACTGGAAAGAATTAAATAGCGGTCTTCCAACGATTGCAGTTCGGGATATTAATATTCAACAGAGAGAAAATGACCTGGTATTAGCTACTTTCGGAAGAGGTTTTTACATCATGGACGATTACTCAGCGCTACGTGAATTTACTTCTGATGTACAGGAGAAAGAAGCTCATTTATTCTCTGTTCGTGACCCGTTTCAGTATATGGAGTATAGCGCTATAGCGGCCAGTGATGTAGTGTCCTGGCTTGGACCAAAAGGTTTTCAGGGAGAAGATTACTATTTGGGTGAAAACCCTAAATTCGGAGCGGCCTTTACTTTCTATGTAAAAGATGGATATAAAACACAGGAACAAGCCCGTGAAGAAGATGAAAATAAACGACGTAAAGAAGGTGAGACCGTGTATTATCCTTCATACGAACAACTGGTAGCAGAAGGAAAGGAAGAAGAGCCATTTTTGATTTTTACTATTCGTGATGCCAATGATGAAGTTATCAATGATATAAGAGCTTCAGCAAGTAAAGGAATCAACAGAGCATATTGGGACTTAACGTATCCTGATGTTGATCAGGTTAGAACCAATACTGCGAATCCAAAAACCAACCTTAGTTCCGGTATCATGGTATTACCGGGTACCTATACTGTTCAAATATCGAAAAGTATTAATGGAGAGGTAACCGTTCTATCTGAACCAGTTGAATTTGAAGTGAAATCACTCAATAACCGAACACTACCTGCTACAAATCCGGAAGAAATGCTGGCCTATCATAAACAATTAACAAGCCTTTCTAAAACCGTTAATAGTGCCCGGAATGCTTATAATGAGTTAAATGACCGACTAGGCTATTATAAAGCTGCATCAAGAATTACAACAAGTGATGAATTAGAGTCAATGATTTCAGACATGGAAAAAAACCTTGATCAGGTAAGATTGGTAATGTTTGGAGATCAAAACAAATCCAGACTTGAGATCGATCAGGCTCCTTCCTTAAACTCCAGAGTTAATGTAGCCATTAGTTCAGGAATGTCTTCTCAATCGGATCCGACTCAAACGTCTATGATGGTGAAAGAAATTGCTGAAACCCAGCTAAAACCGGTTATCGATTCACTGAAAGTGATGTTAACTACAACAGTGCCTGAAATCGACGCTGAACTAAACCGACTTGGAGCTCCCTGGACTCCGGGACGAATCATAGATCTTGACTAACCATTCGTTTAAACGCTACTCTGTTTCAAGGTAGCGTTTTTAAACCTTCTCAGCTAATTCCAGCCAGCGAAGTTCTTTTTCTTCAATTAATTCTTTTGTATTCGCGTAGGATTGAGATAGTTTCTGAAGCTTCTCATAATCCTGTTCGGTGTTCATTTGAGATTCGATTTCAGATTTTTCGACTTCGAGTTGTTCGATCTCTTTTTCTAATTTCTGAAACTCTTTCTTCTCATTGAAGCTTAATTTCTTTGATTCTTTGGGCGATGAATCCGTTGTTTTTGGAAGTTCTTTTTTTGTCTGACTTTTTTTCTCTTCGTTTAAAGCGGCATCAGCTTCATCTTTATATTCCTGATAGGTGCCGTTGAAATCTTTGATTATTCCATTTCCCTCGAATACAAAGTAATGATCAACCAGGTTATCCATAAAATACCGATCATGGGAAACGATGATCAGGCAGCCACCAAAATCAGCTAAAAAAGATTCCAGTTTTTCGAGGGTAATCAGATCAAGGTCGTTGGTAGGCTCATCCAGAATTAAGAAATTCGGATTTTTAATTAGAACCATCATCAACCCAAGTCGACGTTTTTCACCCCCGCTTAGCTTTGAAACCGGAGTATATTGCATCTTGGAATCGAACATGAAATGCTCCAAAAACTGAGAAGCTGAAATAGTATCTCCATTTGAAAGTTCAATCACTTCTGCCACTTCTTTAATGACATCAATAACCCGTTCACTCTCCTTAAACGAAATGCCTTGTTGCTTGTAGTGACCATAAATAATGGTTTGGCCTGTCAGAACTTCTCCTGAATCCGGTTTTTCTTCTCCGGTAATTATTTTCAGAAACGTACTTTTTCCAACTCCATTCTTTCCGATGATCCCTATTTTTTCTCCTTTGTTAAAAGAGTATTCGAAATCATCCAAAATGACCAGGTCATCGTAACTCTTATTCACTTTCTTGAGTTCTAGAACCTGCCCACCAATTCTTGAAACACTAACATCAAGCTGAATCTCCTGTTTTACTTTCCCGGATTTAGCTTTCTTTTCTGTTTCATAAAAAGCATCAATTCTGGATTTTGATTTAGTAGTACGTGCTTTGGGTTGCCGGCGCATCCATTCCAGTTCTTTCTTTGCTAACTTGCCAGCTTTGGCTACTTCAGTGGCATAGACTTCTTCACGCTCAGCTTTCTTTTGAAGGAAGTATGCATAATTTCCTTTGTGGTGATACAGTTGACCATCTTCAATCTCCAGTATATGATTGCATACACGGTCCAGGAAGTAACGATCGTGAGTTACCATCAGCAAGGTCATCGTACTTTTTGTGAGGTAGGCTTCCAGCCATTCAATCATCTCTACATCAAGGTGGTTTGTAGGTTCATCCAGAACTAAGAGATCCGGTTCATCTAACAAAGCAAAAGCAAGTGCTACCCGTTTTCTTTGGCCTCCGGAAAGAGAAGAGATCGATTGATCTAAATCATGAATATTTAAGTGACCAAGAATTTGCTGGAGCCGTTGTTCATAATCCCAGGCATTTGCAGCATCCATCTGTGCAAGGGCTTTATCAAAAGCTTTCTGGGTTTCCTCAGTATAGTTTTCAGACTGTGCTTCCACAGCTTTTTCATAGCGCCGAACCACTTTAACCATTTCGTTATCACCATGAGTAATGAACTCATTGATGGTCATAGCATCGTCCAATTCTGGCTCTTGCTCTAGAAGGCTTACTCGAATTCCATTACGGATCATTACTTCGCCGGAATCCGGTTGTTCCTTACCTGCAAGAATTTTCAGAAGTGTTGATTTACCCGTTCCATTCTGAGCAATCAGAGCTGTTTTATCGCCTTTGGATATACCGAATGTGAGACCCTCGAAAAGAAGCTTCAGCCCGTATTTTTTGCTTAGATTTTCAGTGGAAAGATAGGTCATGTACAAAAACAGTCTTTATGAAATTAGAAATAGATATGAACCTATTATTCAACCTTATTAATCGTCCAGCAGCGGAGACCTTCTCGAGTTTGGGCAATCAATTCTTTTTGCCCGTCACCATTTAAGTCGGCTATGATGGGATACTTCATTCCGGAAGTTGGAATATTGAAAATCCTGCGGCCGGTAAGAATCTCCCAGGCGAATAGCCTTCCAAAGTCCGCCAAAGCGACCAGCTCCATATCACCATCTCCATTTATATCGATAATTTGTGGAGACATTGTTGCTGATGCTGGTTGACCCAGGCTATGAGTAACCTTCAATTCTCCTATAGGATTGAACATGAAAATGGAGCCATTAGCACTCTGGGTTACGTATAAATCAGAACGATAAAAACGCACGCTATCTCTTAAAAGGATATTTGGCTTAACCGAAAAACTGGTTAGCTGGTTGTTGGTCGCATACACCGATTTGATTGAAATAGAATCCATCTGGATACTTATTGCCAGAGAATCTTTAAAACTTGGTTGTTTTCCAATGGAGTATACGTATCCATCAGTAGCTGATCCCAACACCTGATTTTCAAAAATATAGGGAGAGCTTGTGAAGCTGGCATTAGTAAATGTTGGATATCCTGGACGAATTCCACCACTTCTTAACCAACTGTGAAGAATATTTTCAGAGTAGGCCCAGATTGACCATGTTCCATCAACCTGAGTAAACACAGGTTGCCTGTTTACGATTGTATTGGTGAATTGAGGCCAGCCACGTACATTTTGTCCACGCCCGTCAATTACATGGACCCTGCGGTTTTCAGTCGCTACAATAATCTCAGGGATTCCATTTCTGAGTACATCCGTAACTACAATGGGTGCACTAACTCGTTCCCCAATTTCAATCGGAAATTGGGGGAGAAGATTCCCACTTTCGTTCCACGCATAAATTTTAGTGCCGGCTGCTAGAAGAATGATAGGTTGCCCATTTCCGTACCAATCGTAGAGAACAGGACTTCCAACTGGTACATCGCCATTGGTACTCGCATTCATAACTACAGTACCATCAAATGCAAGTGCTTTTACATTTCCAGTTGTGGTTGAGAAAATAATTTCTTCTGTTGAGCTTCCAACAATATTTGCTAAAACAGGTGTGCCGGATAGTTCTTCGCCATTAATGGGCAGAACCCATAATTCATCATAAGGTTGAGTAGAGCCTTCTTCTGTAATGGATTTAAAATTGAAACTAACTGAGTTCGAATTGGGAACCTGTGAAAATAACATCATCGTAATATCATATTGGCCAATTAACCCCGTAAGGGTGTTTCTGGGCATCAGATAAGGCTCAATAAATTTCAGGAAATCATCCGTGTAAGACCAAACAAAACCGCTGATTTCTGAAGGAGTATTTCTTCGAGTGGTTGAATAAGTTTCATTGTAATAAATAACTCGTCGTCTGTTTCTATCTGACTCAACACTTTCCGAAAGTCCTTTTCGTTTGGAGATAACGGCTACATCTCTGGCAAATGAAAGGTAAAAATCATTGAAAGGAACCAGATCTGAACCAATAAGTTGTGCCAATATTTCACTTTGTATGTAATAAGAGTTTCCCGTTTTTTCAAGAAGACCTTGCTCAGCAAAACCTTCAATAGTATTTCGAAATGCGTTTACGCTTTGTAGTTTTCTGAGAAACAAATACTCTCCATCCGCAAGTAGTCCTGATTCCGGAAAAGTTACCACTGCAAACTCATTGTCGGTAGAAAGTGCCAGATCCCTGTAGGCATCAGAATCAGAAATCAACAGAGAATCAATTCTTGAAAAATCTTTGGATGGGTTTGCGGGAATAAGTTTAGGCTGTAGTCTGAAAATACCAAAAGCCGCAGCATTACTTGCAATAAACCGGTCTAGTGAGATATCCCTGTTCTCAGAAGTGAGTGCCTGAATTAATTCTGATCTTGTAGTATCCTTTAAATCCAATGTTCCACTAAAATCAAAAGCAGGAGTAGTAGTTTCGGAAGGAGTGAAGCTAAGGGAAGTGGGCTGTACTCCAGTAAAAGAACCCATTACTGATGGACGAAAGGTGACCTGAGTAAATTGCTGAACCCAGTGATCCAGATGCTCTGAATTTATAATAAGCTGACCCGGTGCAGGTTCAGAATCTATTTCCATACTCTTACTAAATCCGGAATACGCTCTTAGCGAATTTTCAACAGCACGGCTCGATGGGGAAGCAACCAGCCAATCATGAACTTGTGCTACAAAAAGCTGATACTCTCGAATGTGGACTTTATGAATATTGATGCCGGTAAAGGAATAATTATTTTGCTCAAAAGGCTCATAAAAAGCGGAAACCCAATTTTCAATCTCCTGATCAGTTTCGCTTACCCAAAGAAATTGGGATTCAGTTGAAGCAGCCGGATATAATACTAAAGCTTTTAAATCCAGGTTCTGTGTTACTATGGAATCAATTTCCAAAACCTGTTGAAGTGCGGATGGAGTTAAATCATCCAAAATAGGAGCGTATTCGGTCTGAGAAATATCACTAAGTTCAACCCCTGCTTTAGGTATGATTAAAAAAGTAGATTCCTCAGGAATTAACTTGACCCAGCTTCGTTCAGGTATGGAGTTACATCCCCATAAAATGACAATGCAAAAAAAGGTAATGATTGAGCAATGAGTACGTCGCATGAATGGAATTAGACCGTCGTTTTTTGAATATTACAATACATCGTTAATGCATGGAAACTCAAAAAGTTCCTTCGTTAATATTTCCACAAAATAACATTTTTTCTGAGCTAAATGAGTTTTTTAAGCCCGCTTTTTTTGATTGCAGTTTCAGCCATCGGGCTTCCGCTGATAATTCACCTATTGAATTTGAAAAGGCCTCAGAGGGTTCAATTCTCTACGCTGGCATTTTTTAAGGAACTTCAAAAGACAACAATTCGCAAAATCAGGATAAAAAAATACCTGTTGTTGCTTTTAAGATTGCTGGCTATAGCGTGCCTGGCAGTAGTTTTGGCTCGCCCCTTTTTACCACCCGGACTTAATGGTTCAGCAAATAGTCAGGCTCCGGCATTAAATGCCATATTGATTGATAACAGTATAAGTATGAGTAGAATTGGAGATAAAGGTCCCTTGATTGAACAAGCTAAAAGTATTGTAAAATCGATTGAAGCTTCATCAAAAGATGATGATCGATTTATTTTGCAGGTAACTAATGGTGATGCACAGTATTCAACGATTGTGGGGCACAATCAACTACTACGAAGAATAGAGGAAATTGATGTAATTGCAGCGGGTAATTACACTAATGAACGAATCGAAAATTTATATGTAGTACTGAATGATGCCCCTTATCAAAATAAACGATTATTTATTATCGGGGATGGGCAATCAAGTCAGTTTAAAAGAGAATTGCCTGATACAGAAGATCGCTCGATAACAACAAGCTACATTAATCTGGGTGAGGTTAATGTTCAGAATACTGTAGTCACGAAACTTGAATCTTCAACAAATATGATTGGAGCTCGATTACCGGTTAATCTTACAGTAACTGTTGAGAATAAAGGGGAAGTCCCGATTGCTAATCAATTTGTGTCTTTAGAATTTTCGGGGAGCTTAGTTGGACAGTACTCACTTTCTATGGAAGCCAATTCAAGCAGAACATTTAGTTTTGAAGTTGTACCACAAAGAATGGGTTCAACCAATGGAAAAGTAATCATCGAAGGAGATGAGTTTACCCAGGACAACGAGTACTTTTTTACTATTCAGGTTCCTGAAACACGACGGATTTTGTGGGTAAAAGAAGAAAAGCCAGCAACAGCTTCACTTGAATCATATACCGGAGTAGTTTTGGAGGCTTCAGGTAGCAACGACGCCCAACTTAGCTATCAAGAAGCAGGAGTTGAGGTATTGGGTACAAATGAAATTTCGGGATTTGATGCAATCATTCTGGATGGAGTTAACACTATTCCTGAATTTGCATTTACGAATCTGCAGGAGTTTGTACAGGGAGGAAGAGGTCTTGTTTTTTTCCCATCCGAAAACGGTGATATTCGTAATTACAATGACTTTCTACGCCAATTTAATGTGGGTGATTTTGAAGGGATAACAGGAGAATATGCCTCTTTTAATGCTGTTGCAAAAGGTAGTGAAGTTCAGGAGGATCATCCGATTTTTGCGGGACTATTTGAACGTGAGGAAAATGAGGAGCTAAGAATTGCAGATCCGGAGATCTATTATTATTACAAGTTAAAACCTTCTTCATCTCCTGGTGGGTTTAATATTTTGACTCTTAATACTGACGACCCATTAATCAGGGAAAAACGTTTTGGGGAAGGAAAACTGATTATTTCCAGTATAGGGAACTCACCCGGGTGGTCAAATTTTGCGGTTAAACCTTTATATGCTCCATTGTACTACCGAGCGTTATTATATGCTGCATCATCAGACGAAGGTGGATTCTCAGCCCACCAGTTGGGTGAAATATTTACCTGGTCGGGTGATTTAGATGCTGAAAATGTTTCGATTTTAGTAAACCAGGAAACCGTAATCCCGGAGGTAAAAATTGTAGCAACCGGTGTTCAGTTGAACTATCCGGGCGAAGCATGGAATCCTGGCTGGGTAACTATTAAGGATGAAAATCGTGAATACTCTGTAGCAGTGAATCTGGAACGGAATGAATCCGACTTTGGTAATCAAAATACAGAATCTATATTCGAAGATGTTGCATACGTTGATGCGTCAGATTTAGAAGAAGATTCTTTGGAAGCTGAAATTAAAGCATCCGGATTCGGACGAGAAATTTGGAGCTGGTTTATGTTGGCAGGATTACTTTTTTTAGTGATGGAATCATTGCTTTCTGTACTTTATAAAGCAGAAAAAATAACCTGATGAAAGATATACTTCTCATATTTTTTTACGGAACAGTGGTATTATTTACCATAGCATCTACTCTTCTTGCGGGTTATTCCCTTCAGAATAAATTCCGTTTGAGAAATGTGCGTCTGAACTGGCGTGCAGGAAAAATGAGAGGATACCCCTTGTTTGCGACTGTATTTTTGGGGTTGATAGGAGCACTCGGTTCAATAGTTTATTTTATTGGGGATACAGAGAACTACACCATTTTTGCTGCTTATGTTTGGATTGGGTGCATGTGGTTTGTTTCCAGTTATCTTGCTTCCAAGCATTATATAACTGATCACGGGATTGTTAAAAACCTGAATGAACCGTCCCAGACAATTCCATGGTTTCAGGTGATGGATTTTGTGGAGCGGGAAAGCCTGCAGGGATCAGAATTTACTTTCACGTATTCCGAGATGGATAAATCACTTACTCAAGGCTATAAACAGCTTCGGCTTTTTGTGCCGGTCACAAAACGCAAAGCATTCAAAAAAGTGGTATCTTTGAAACTGAAATCACGTTTTGAGGAAGAATCACTTCCCAAGATTGACCTCAGGAGAATTCAAGAAGAATAAAGGACACTGATTGCTAGACGACGTTAAAAATTCAGATATAGAGAAAGAACGAGTAATGCTGGTTGGGCTATATGGTCCTGATACCACCCGACGACAAGCCGAAGAATATTTAGAAGAGCTGGAAATGCTCACCGATACTGCAGGCGGAGTTACGGTAGAAAAAGTACTTCAAAATCGAACACGCCCCGATGTTTCTACCTACGTTGGAAAAGGGAAACTGCAGGAACTCAAAGGCCAAATGAAAGGGCTGAATATCGGAACTATTATTTTCGATGATGACCTCTCTCCAACCCAAATCAGAAATGTAGAAGCTGGTACGGATGCCAAAGTACTCGATCGAAGCGCACTAATACTGGATATTTTTGCATCACGTGCAAAAACATCAGCAGCAAAAACTCAGGTTGAATTGGCGCAGCTTCAGTATTTACTTCCAAGATTGACCCGCTACTGGACTCACCTTTCCCGACAAAGTGGTGGAATTGGTACAAAAGGTCCCGGTGAAACTCAGATCGAGACGGATAGAAGAATAATTGGTCAACGTATTGGAGTATTAAAGAGCAAGCTGGAAAAATTAGATCGCCAGCGGACTACTCAGCGCAAGAGTAGGGAAGGGATGACGAGAATTTCATTGGTCGGTTATACAAACGCAGGAAAGTCTACGTTGATGAATGCGTTCACAGAAACCAATGTGCTGGCTGAAAACAGATTATTTGCCACGCTTGATTCTACAGTACGTCGTCATCAACTTGAGAACCATGAAGTGCTGCTTTCAGATACAGTTGGTTTTATCAGGAAGCTCCCACACAATTTGATTGAGAGTTTTAAGTCTACACTGGATGAAGTTCGGGAGGCAGATATTCTCCTGCATGTGGTGGACGGTTCATCCAATATGGCACACGAATATATTGATGTAGTTGATACTACTCTGGAAGAACTTAATGCTACCAATACTCGCACCATATTAGTGCTCAACAAAGTTGATAAAATGGATGCAGAGCAAATTGCTTACATGTGTGATGAATATCCGGATGCTTGTTTTGTATCAGCTGAACGAGGAATCGGTTTATCGGAACTTGAGGATAAAATCGAAGAGCAAATTGAGAATAACTATATAACAGAGACCCTTCAGATTCCTGTTTCAAAATATAAAGCAGTTGCTTTCATACATGAGAATGCAACGGTTGAACATGAAGAATATGTTGGGAGCGATGTGAAAGTAACCTTCAGCATTGCTAAAAAAGATTTTAAGCAATTATCCCATTTGTTAAATACTATTGGGGAGGAGAAAGAAGTTATCTAGGCATGCAAGTTCGAGAAATTCTAAATACAGACATCGCCCCGCTTAAGACTACAGATACTGTAGCTTTGGCATTGACTAAATTGGATCTGCTCCATACTACCAAGTTTCCGGTAGTAGATGAAGGTAAATTAGTCGGGATGGTTTCGCTTGAGACTTTAATTGAAGTTGAGAATGAAGATGTCCTCATTAAGCACGTTCCTTTGGATGATAATATTTCTCTGCCTCAGGATCAGCACCTCTTTGAGGCTACCCGTAAAATGTTGTCCCACGAATTATACATTCTTCCCGTAATTGACAGGGATAAGAATTTTCTCGGTATGATTAAGAAAAGGGAAGTGTTAGAAGCACTGGGAAGTTTATTCAATCTGCAGTCATTCGGATCAGTGCTTACTATAGAAATGATGCCTTATGATTTTACACTTTCTGAAATGATCAGGATAATAGAATCTGAAAATGCTAAGATTCTTGGAGTAGCAGTTCAAAAACCTGGCGAGACGAATGATTTTTATCGCGTTTCTGTGAAATTGAGTATCGAAGATTCTTCTGCTGTAAGTTCTGCTTTGCAACGATACGGCTATGTGGTAACCTCTCAAATCAGCAGCGGAACGATGGAAAAAGATTTTTCTGACAGAGCTGACGAACTTATTCGCTATCTTGACATATAAGGAGTAAAACTAACCCATATTTCGCGAACTAAATGCGCTTCGTTGTCAAAAGCAGCTTCTTACTTTTTTTCTTTTTTTTGATTGGAAATCCTATCTACGCTCAGGATCTCCAAAAAGCTTCTACCTCTCATTACGAAAGGGGGATTTCTCTCTATAATGAAGGTTTCTTTGAAGAAGCAGTTCTACAACTTGCTGAATTCAATAGTCAGCACCCAAAACATGAATTGGGAATCTCATCCGACTATTACATTGCACGCGCCAAAACCGGTGCAGATTCCATAAACATCGAAGCTTATTATCAGGAATTTATTCTGGAATACCCTGGAAGTGATCTTTCAGTAATCTTACTAAAAGATCTGGGACATAGATTTACCGATAACGGCAACTATGATGAAGCCATTGATTATTATAACCAGGCTGTAGATTCCTGGATGGGAAAAACGAAAGCGGCAGAAACCATGTACTGGGTAGCTGAAGCTGCAGCCGAAAAACAGGACTACAGGCAGTCAAGAGGCTATTTTTTAAAACTTGCTGATGAGTATCCACAATCACACTGGGCACCAAAAGCTTTGTATGCACGGGGCCGATTATATTTAACTGAAAATGAATATGATTCTTCTGCTATAGCTTTCGAACTGCTCAAATCAAGATATCCGAACAACCCGGTTACACGAAGAGTGGGTACAGCTTTAGGAGAGTCTTATTACCAACAGGGCAGATTTCCGGAAGCCATCGAAGCTTTGAATGCTCAAATGCCATATCTGGATGATGATTCTAAAATTAAGGCGTTGTTCCTGATGGCTGAAGCACATAATTATTTGGGTAATTATGATGAAGCGACCAAAGATTATCTGCAATACATTAATCTGACAAAAGGTACTGAGCTGGAAGCCGCAGCACATTATGGTTTGGGTTGGTTGTACCACCGGCAAGGGGTATATCATTGGGCAGCTCAATCATTCGAAAAAGCTATTGCTGGTGATAACGAACTCTCCAGAAAGGCGACTTACTATGAAGCAGTTAATCACAAACTGGCCGGAAATTTTCAACGTTCGATGAACACCTTTCAGGAGTTTGGTGATAATTATAAATCCGGACTTTGGGTGGAAGAAGCCTACTATGAGTGGGCTGTTTCTGCTTTTGAAGGCGGGAATTATGGAGAATCGATTGAGACTTTATTGACACTGGTTCGAAATCAGGAAACACTAAAGGATCCTGGTAAGATTTACACGATGCTTGGAGAAGCTTACTTCGCCAACAACGAATTCACACGAGCGACTCAGGCTTTCGAGGAAGCTGAAAAAGCAGGGGATATTGATCCGGCGCTTAAACGGCAGGCCAGATTCCAAAAGGCATGGATTTTATTCCGTAATCAGGCTTATGAGCAGGCGAAGCCTATTTTTGAATCTGTATACGCTGAGGCACCCGGTACCGAACTTGGAGAGGAAGCATTGTTCTGGAGTGCAGATAGCTACTATAAGCTCAATCAGTTTTCAAATGCAGCTCGACGTTTTGATATGTTTATTAAAAATTACCCCGATAATGAGATGGTTGGAGCTGCCAAATATTCCTTAGGATGGAGCTACTTTAAAACCGGTCAATACGATTTAGCTGTTGGACCGCTGGAAGATTTTTTAAATAATTATGATGCACCTCCGATTGCACTATTTCCTTATGATATTGATACCCAGCTAAGGATTGGGGATGCATACTATGCGCTAGGTGAATATCGGAATGCCATTCGATTTTATAATCAGGCTATTGGCGCAGAACCAGGTGGTGACTACGCGATGTTCCAGGTGGCAAATAGTTATTATCGCTCGAACCGTACCTTTGAAGCAGTAAGTAACTTCCGAAGAATGCTTAGGATTTATCCTTTTAGTCGCCTTCGTGAGCAAGCTCAGTATAATATCGCCTACATCTACCTGAATACCTCCAATTACTCTCAGGCAATTGAGGAATTTCAAACGGTAATCAATCGCTACCCCGGAACGGATTGGGCTGCGCGTTCGCAGTATAATATTGGGGATGCCTATTACAACGCGGGCGAGTACAATAGTGCAATTGATGCTTACAAAAAAGTACTGGATAACTATCCACGAAGTCGGTACATCATAGAGGCTATCAACGGAATTCAGTATGCGCAGCTTTCCTCAGGTGGACAAGATTCCAGCTCGGTAATTCTGGAAGATTTTCTGGGAGACAATCCACAAAGCTCCACCGCCGATCGCCTTCGATACAGACAGGCTGAAACTGTGTTTCAAACCGGAGATTATGAGGGAGCTGTTCGTGAATTCAGGCAGTATTTAAGAGTTACCAATTCCGATGCGTTGGCTCCTGAAGCCTATTCAAATCTCGGAGAATCCTATCGGCAACTCGGCCAGATTGACCGTGCCATCAGCTCTTATCAAACGATTGTTGATGACTACCCAGGTGATGGACAGGTTCCGTCTGCTTTGACTTCTCTTGGGCTACTGTATTATGAGCAGGGAGAATATGAAACCTCTCACGGATACTTTGATCAATTATTGAGAACCGCCAGTCGGTTCGCTCAGGAAGCTTATATCGGAATGGGTAATGCCAGTTTGGCTCAGGGAGAACTGGAAATGGCTCGTGAAGAATACGAAAGCGCCCTTGAAGTAAACCCGGGTAATGAAGCCGCGAGTGTTGGATTAGGAAAAGTTGCCAGAGCTGAAGCCAATTATGAGGAAGCTCAGAATATTTTAGCTCCAATCGCAGAACGAAACACTACAGATATTGGAGCTGAGGCTCAGTTCTATCTTGGCAGACTTCAACAGGATCAGAACAATTTCGAGGCTGCTATTGCAGAATATGCCAAAGTAAAAGTGCTTTTCGAAGCTTTTGATAGTTGGGTATCTCTTGGAATGTACAACTCAGCGGAATGCAATATTTTACTTGGAAACCGTGGAGATGCCTTGGCTATCCTCAACGAGATCATTGAAACCTATCCGGGCACAGAAGCAGCCCAAAAAGCTCAAACCCTCATCGAGCAGACGGATTCTTAGATCTCTATTTCATAACTCTCTTTACAGGTCGTCCTGAACTCATTTTAGGATTTTATGCTATGGATTCAATGTCTGTACTTGTAAGAATTTTTTTTCTACCACCACTAAGATTCCGGATTAAATCCTTGATGACGGCAAAGATTTAGTAAAGAAGCTTTTATAAAGTGAAACATTCCTTTTCTGAATTCGCTAAATTCACCCGCCTAGTAAACGAGAAATACTATCACATTCATCAATGATTAAAAGCGTTGCCCCAGCCGATTCTTTAAGAGGAACTATTACTCCACCGCCGGATAAGTCTATTTCTCAACGTGCGGCTATCTTTTCTTTATTACATGATGGCGTTTCTGTGATAAGGAATTACTCTCCGGCTCAGGACCCGCAGAGTGCTTTGGCATGTGTAGAACAATTGGGTGCAGAAGTTTCTCAGCTTGATGATGTCGTTTCCATTGAAGGAACCGGGAGATATGGAATTCGTCCGACATCGGATGAACTGGATTGTGGGAATTCGGGAACGGCGATGCGTTTACTGGCAGGGGTTTTGGTTGGCGCAGGAACGGGAGTGAAATTAATAGGTGACCCATCACTTTCTGCACGAACTATGAAAAGGATAATTGATCCGCTTGAAGAGATGGGAGCCCATATTCTTGCAAGGAATAGTGCGTATGCTCCTTTATTTGTTACCAGAGAAGACCCGTTGATCCCAATGGATTATGAACTGCCAATAGCTAGTGCTCAGTTAAAATCCTGCATATTGCTGGCAGGTTTGTTTGGTGAAACTCCAACCCGGGTTATTGAATCTTTGCCAAGCCGTGACCACACTGAGCGACTGCTCAATCTAAATGTCGAAGAAAAAAATGGAAAGAAAATAATATCGGCATCAACAAAAGATGAGATTCCAAACCAGAGTTATACGGTTCCTGCTGATTTTTCAGCTGCCGCATTTTGGTTGGTAGCCGGATCTATTGTGGAAGATTCAGAAATTAAACTGGAAGCAGTTGGTTTAAATCCAACCCGGAATGCACTACTCGGTATCCTCAAGAAAATGGGGGCAGACATCACTATTGAAAATGAACGGATGGAAGGAGCAGAGCCGGTTGGTGATATTATTGTTAAATCTGCGGAATTGCGATCCATTCAAATTGAAGAAGAGCTCATTCCGAATTGTATTGATGAACTCCCCATTATTGCGGTAGCCATGACCTTCGCCTATGGCACTTCAGTAATTTCGGGAGCAGGAGAATTGCGCCATAAAGAAACCGATCGAATTATGGCAATTGCGAAAATGCTGAAAGCCGTGGGAGCTAACTACGAAGAAATGGAAGATGGATTAGTAATCCGTGGTAATCCCGATTTCAAATTCAAATCCGGTCGCTTCAGAAGTTTCCACGATCATCGAATAGCAATGGCTTCAGCAGTTCTGTCTCTTAAAGGAGAAGACGAATCCCACATCGAAGATGCCGAATGTGCCGCAGTTTCCTACAAAGGTTTCTGGGAAGATTTGGATAGTTTAGTTAATGGTTAATAGAGATTAGTTAATTGGAAGAGAATTGTATACATATCTATTTAAAGTTTTATGAGTTTGAGATTCATCCTGATCAAGTAACTGAGATGCTTAAATTAGAGCCAACAAAGTCTGGAGTTGCTGGCGAAAAGTTTTTCATTGGTAGTAAGAAGAATAAACTAGAAAGAGAGTATGATTCTAATTGGTGGGAATACAAAGAAACTGATATTACAAAGACCAAATGGCAACAGAATTATGTAGATGATTTCACAAAAAGAATAATAATTCCAAGAGTTGAAACTTTTAAAGAGATTACATCTCAAGGGGAAGGCGAGTTGGCACTTGTTCCATACTACTATGGAGAATGGAACCCTGGATTTGATTTTAAGTTAGAAATACTAAGGGCTATAACTGATTCAGGTCTTGTTTTGGATATGGATATCTACTGTCTAAGTAAAGATTAGATTTGTTGTCATGCTGAACTTGATTCAGCATCTGTAGGGAGCACGGCTTTGTTCTATATCTTTTCAAACCAACGTATCGAATCTCACAGATCCCGGATCAAGTTCGGGATGACAGCTATAGATAAACCCATTCAAAATTCATTATCCATCATTTATAATCCCACGTCAGGGGCGTGGGTGTCAATACGTCAGTTTCTAAAAACTCAACTAATCTTGGCATTGTGCTTGCATTGCTCACTATGAACTTAATTAATGGTGAGCGCTATGTCAGACTTCACAGAATTTGGAATCGAAATTGAAAAACATCTTTCTAAGATTGGAAAGGATGTGCAGCAGTTCATGGAGAAAGTTGTGCCTCTTACAAATGAGGACAAAGACTTTGCCCCCGACTGCGACATTGTGGAAAGTGATGACGAATATAAGATTCTTCTGGATCTCCCCGGACTTGCAAAAAAAGAAATCGGAATTGCTCTGAAGAACAACGTGCTTACCGTAAAAGGCGAGCGTGAAATTACAGCCAGTGAAGGTGAAGAGTTCAAACGTCAGGAGAGAAAGCGTGGAGCATTTGCCCGTTCTTTTGCATTACCCGAGAATGTGAACTCTGCTGAGATTAGCGCAAGTTTCAGGAATGGAGTATTAACAGTGTCTATGCCAAAATCAGACAAGCTGAAAGACACCACTTCTATTCCGGTGAATTAGAGTAATTAAATTGATCCAACACAGAGCATTGGATCAAGAATTGACATAGTGATTATTTAATCTTGTTCCGCACGCCCTGCGTCGGAACAAAAAGAATATCAAACAAGAAAACAGTAAACAGACATAAATAGATTTAGACCAATGGGAAAAATCATAGGAATTGACTTAGGAACTACAAATTCATGCGTTGCCGTAATGGAAGGTAACGAACCTGTAGTGGTTCAGAATGCAGAAGGTGGACGTACAACTCCATCGGTTGTAGCATTCAGTAAAGATGGAGAGCGCTTAGTTGGTGCACCTGCAAAACGTCAGGCGATCACTAACCCAGACAAAACCATCGCTTCAGTAAAGCGTTTTATGGGACGTATGTATAACGAAGTGAAAGAAGAAACCAAGCAGGTTGCTTACAAAGTGGTTAAAGGCGACGACGGTACTGCTCGAGTAGAGATTGAAGACCGCAAATACGCTCCACAGGAAATTTCAGCGATGGTACTTCAGAAAATGAAGCAAACTGCTGAAGAGTATCTTGGTGAAAAAGTAACAGAAGCAGTAATTACTGTTCCTGCATACTTCAATGATGCTCAGCGTAAAGCTACTCAGGAAGCCGGAAAAATTGCCGGACTTGAAGTAAAGAGAATCATCAACGAGCCGACTGCAGCAGCACTGGCTTATGGATTGGATAAGAAAGATGTAGACCAAACCATTGCGGTATATGATCTTGGTGGTGGTACATTTGATGTTTCTATCCTGGAATTAGGTGACGGTGTGTTCGAAGTGAAATCTACGAATGGTGATACTCACCTTGGTGGAGATGACTTTGACCAGTTGCTCATTAATTTCCTTGCAGATGAATTCAAAAAATCTGAAGGCGTTGATTTAAGAAATGACGCTATGGCAATGCAGCGATTAAAAGATGCTGCTGAGAAAGCAAAAATTGAGCTTTCAAGTTCACAGAAAACTAATGTGAATCTACCATTCATTACAGCAACTCAGGATGGTCCAAAGCATTTGAATGTTGATATTAGCCGCTCAAAGTTTGAGCAGCTTTCTGATGCTCTTGTTAAAAGATCGATCACTCCATGTGAAAAAGCATTGAAAGATGCCGGATTAAGCAAAAGTGATATCGATCAGGTAATTTTGGTAGGTGGGTCAACTCGTATTCCAAGAATCCAGGAAGCGGTAAAAGAATTCTTTGGTAAAGAGCCAAGCAAAGGCGTAAACCCTGATGAAGTGGTCGCAGTTGGTGCAGCCATTCAGGGTGGTGTTCTTTCAGGTGATGTAGAAGATGTAGTTCTTCTGGATGTAACTCCACTTACATTAGGTATTGAAACACTAGGTGGTGTTATGACTCCACTTATCGAAGCGAACAGCACCATTCCAACCAGTAAGTCACAGGTTTTCTCAACCGCAGCGGATAACCAAAGCAGTGTTGAGATTCACGTATTACAAGGTGAGCGTGCTCAGGCAGCTTCTAACAGAACGCTTGGACGTTTCCACTTAGACGGAATTCCACCGGCACCACGAGGTATGCCACAAATTGAAGTGACTTTCGATCTGGATGCAAACGGTGTGATTAACATCAAAGCTCAGGATAAAGGAACCGGTAAAGAACAGACTATTCGTATCGAATCTTCTTCAGGTTTATCTGATGAGGAAATCGAAAAAATGAAGCAGGCTGCCAAAGATCACGAAGAAGAAGACAAGAAGCTTCGTGAGAAAGTTGAGAAAATGAATCAGGCTGATGGTCTGATCTTCTCAACCAAAAAGCAGCTTGATGAGTACGGAGATAAAATCTCTGAAGGAAATAAAACAGCGATCGAAGAAGCAATTGCCAAACTTGAAGAAGCGCATAAAGCAGAAAACCTTGAGGAAATCGACACAGCCATTGAAGCAGTAAATGCAGCATGGTCAGCGGCTTCTCAGGAAATATATGCAGCTACTCAGGAAGAGGCAGCAGCCGGAGGCGGAGCTGAGACAAATGGCGAAGCTTCTGCTGAAGATACATCTTCTGAAAGTGACGAAGCTGTGGATGCCGACTTCGAAGTGGTAGACGACGAAGACGATAAGAAGTAATATTAAATTACTTCGAGAATTTAAAGCCCCGCATATACATTATGTGCGGGGCTTTTTTTATTTAATAATCTTTCGTCATTCTGAACCATGTGCTGAACTTGATTCAGTATTGTTTCAGGATCTTCGTCCAGCTTTTCTTTTTTGAATTGGCAAGGAATACTAATCAGAGGCTATCCATAAGATTCTAAAACTAGTTCGACATCACCCAATTAGGTGTAATCAATTTCCCCTGTTTTACTCTCAGGAATTGTCTAATAAGCTATAAAAAAGCGCTTTTCTAATATTTCGGTCGAAATATTTATTTCTTCAAAAAAACATCGCGCCTAATAAAATAAAATTTACAAGCTTTTTTATTAAATAATTTAAGTCAGGATAAAGGGTTCAGCTTCTCTTTGCTAAGTGCATGAAAATATAGTGTTATCGTTGTTTATAGCGATGTGAAGCTATAGTTTTTGTGAAAGATATTTATACCTAAAATTTTAATTGGAGGCGGAAGTATGACAACTTCAGAAGCTAAACTCGTAATGGGTAACGTTGCAAAAAACAGAGAAAAAATTCTGATTCTTGAAAAAATTGTAGAAGAATTAGTGAACACCGGATATGTTGATCAAAACGACTACCGCAAATTTCACAAAGAAGCTGTAGAAACGGTAAAAAAAGATTTCAACCTAAACTAGATCAGTAGTTTAGCAGTCTAACCCACTTAAAGCCCCGCACATAAATTATGTGCGGGGCTTTTTTATTTCAAAGTTTAAAAAAGTTATATAGTCATCCTGAGGACACCTCCGAAGGATCTTGCTGAATATCCATTTATAATCATTGGCAGTAGCCTCAGAATGAGGAGGGAAATTGGTTTAGAATTCTAAACAACGTTCAAATACTGAGTAAGATTAGAACTCCCTTCCAGGTTTAGTTTTTTTCTCAATCGATATCTTCCCTGATCTACGCTTTTTGGAGAAATACTGAAAATACTGGCTATATCTTTTGAGGAAAGATTTAAACGTACTAACGCGGCAAGTCTTTTTTCCTGATCAGTCAATTCGGGGAATTTATCATCCAATCGTTTGAAGAAGCCTTCACAAACCTGCTCCACATGAGCTTCAAATTCTTCCATCTCTTTATTCACAGAAGTATTCTGGTAAATTTTAGATCCCATTTGATTGATATGCTTTAGAGCCTCCTGATTTGCTACTTTTGAACGGACTTCAGCCATTTCTTTTTTAATCTGATTTAGAAATTCATTTTTCTGTGCGATGTGAAGGGCATAATTTGTGAGCTCTTTTTTCAGATATTCCGTTTCTGTTTTTGAAGCATCAAGCTCTTGTTCAGCAATAATTTTATCTTTTTCCAGAATCTCGAACTCCTTTTTTTGAGCTGTTCTTTGCCTTGCCCATATCAACGAAATTAGTCCAATGATAGAGAGTAATGAAAATCCGATTGCAGCATTCCGGGTTTTTTCGAGTTCACTTTTTTGTGTGAGAAAATCAATTTCCTGCTCTTTCTTTTCAGTTTCGTATTGCTCTCTCATTTCATTCATCGCCCGACCTTTCTCTTCAGAATAAATCGAATCTCTAAGCACATAAGACTTGCTCAGCCAGTTAAGGGCCTGTTGGTAATTACCAAGACTACTATCTGCTCTGAATAAGCGATAATACATGCTTCTCTGTCGACTTATCACCCCTATTTGTTCCGCAAGCTTTACTCCTTTAAGTAAATCTTCTTTTGCCTGAGAATAATTGCCCGTGAGAAGATTAACGGTACCCATCATCTCATAGTCCATAGCTATCCCACGTTTAAAACCTGATTCAATATCCATTTCCAGTGTCTTCTGGATATAATGTAAGGTTGAGTCGTACTTACCCATTTCCCGATAAGTGACAGCAATATTGTTGTAGGTATTGGCTATATAACGCTTATGATTGGCTTCGAGAAGCATTCGTAATGATTCCTTATGCATAGCTAGCGCACCTTCATAATCACCGGTTTCGTAGGTCATTGATCCAAGATTGCCAATGACACCTGCGATATTTCCTACATCATTTAAGTCTTCATAAATTGCTTTAGCTTTCAAATAGTATTCTTGAGCAAAATCATATTCTGCATCATGATCATATACATTAGCAAGGTCTTCATACGCCATTGCAAGTAAAAGAGGGTTTTCAAGAGTTTCAGCCAGTTTGATAGCTTCAAACATATACTGAGTTGCTTGCTGATAATACCCCTGCCTGCGATAAATATTACCAATCCGGTGAAGGGCATCGGCTTGTAAAGAATCCGATTGAAGTTCAGTTGCAATTTCTAATGCTTCATCAGCAAAGGTTCGGGCTTCTTCGTAATCACTCTGAAAATAATGGGCATCAGCAAGGAGCATCTGGATTTTGCCCTTCATTATTTGATCGGGACCATTTTCAGCCGAAACCATCGCGCGGAACCCATGAAATCGTGCGGAGTCATAATTTGCATCATCCAGGTAAGCCAATCCCAGCTTGTAATCCTCAAAACCAGGGTGAATCTCCGTATCAGGAAAAACTGAAACTGGATTTGAAGTATCGTTGGTAGATGTTTGTTGGCACCCCGTAAACAGGTATGCAATGCAGAGTAATGTTGATATAATTCTCATAATGAATAATTCTTTTGAATTAGCCTGCAAGCAACGTGAATTTTAATACTAATGACCCGACCCATAATGTATATAATTTCTGTATTTTTGAAAGATGAAAATTCTAGGAATTGAATCCTCTTGTGATGATACCTCGGCATCGGTATTAACCGGCGATGGAATACAGTCTAATGTAATTGCTTCCCAATCAATTCATGTGAAATTTGGAGGGGTTGTCCCGGAACTGGCTTCACGAGCTCATCAAACCACCATCACACAAACGGTAGAGCAGGCGCTGACTGAGGCAAAAGTTTCTCTTGATGAGATTGATGCAATCGCAGTTACTCAGGGTCCTGGTTTGATGGGATCTTTGCTGGTAGGATTGTGTTTTGCGAAAGGACTGGCTTTGTCAAAAAGCATTCCAATTGTTGGAGTGAATCATATGGATGCACATATTTACGCTAACTTTATAGACTCACAGCCAGAGTTTCCATTCGTGTGTTTAACCGTTTCAGGAGGCCATACTCAGCTTGTTCATATAAAATCTCCTTTTGAGCATGAAATTCTGGGAAAAACCCGTGATGATGCAGCCGGTGAAGCTTTTGATAAAATTGGAAAGATTTTTGGGCTTCCATATCCTGCAGGACCAGTGATGGACAAACTAGCAAAAGAAGGTGATGTGAAGTTCCACAAGTTCCCGCAAGCACTGGTAAATGAAGGATTGGATTTTAGTTTTTCGGGACTCAAAACAAGTGCACTGTACTTCGTTCAGGATAAAGAAGAAGAATGGATTAAAGAAAATCTGAATGATTTATGTGCCAGTGTTTCAGAAGCGATAACTGAAGTGCTCATCAAAAAGTTGAAGCGAGCTGTAAAGCAAACAGGAGTTAAAACGATTGCACTGGCTGGTGGGGTTTCTGCGAATTCAATGCTTCGCGAGAAGGCAGATGCATTAGCCGGAGAAATGGGACTTTCTCTTCACATTCCGAAATTGAGTTATTGTACAGATAACGCAGCTATGATCGCTATCACCGGAAAAATGAAAGCAGAACTGGGTCAATTTGATGATTTGGCGATGAAGCCTTTTGCTTCCTTATAATTTTAAGTTATGAATGTTGAATTTTGAATTGATCTGAAACAATTCAAAAATTCATAATCCAAAATTACTACATTGTCCTCATGGCGGAATCGATTGATGCTTTGCAGCTAAATTTAGGGGGTGGAGGACTAATGGTGATGAACATATCATTGTGTTTCATCATGTTTGGAGTTGCGCTGGAACTTACTATTCAGGATTTCAAGGATTTGGCGAAGAATCCCAAATCAACAATTGGTGGGGTATTTTCGCAGTTTATATTTCTTCCTGCTGTTACATATCTATTGGTTGTTCTGTTAGAACCGGCCCCTAGTTTAGCCTTGGGAATGATGATGGTTGCAGCTTGTCCCGGAGGAAATATCTCCAACTTCTTTTCCCAATTGGCAAAAGGAAATACGGCACTTTCAGTGAGTATGACGGCAATTGCAACTTCATTGGCTGTAGTGGCAACACCTCTAAACTTCACCTTTTGGGCAAGCATGTATGGGCCCACCAATGCTATCCTTCAGGAAGTAAGTCTTGATATCTATGAAGTATTCAAAATTGTAGTGCTGATTCTTGGGGTGCCACTAATTTTAGGCATGATAGTTCGACACTATAAACCTAACTATGCTGCGAAATTAACTAAAGGCATTAAAATCTTTGGGATTGTATTTTTTGGGGCCTTTGTGCTCATAACCTTTGCACTCAATTTCGATAATTTCCTGAACTATGTTCAATATGTAATTGGCTTCGTATTTATACACAATGCATTTGCTCTATTTGGTGGATACAGTATTGCAGCATTATTAAAACTTTCATTCGAAGATCGAAAATCCATTGCTATTGAAACAGGAATTCAGAATTCAGGACTTGGGCTTCTGCTGATTTTTAACTTTTTTGATGGTTTAGGAGGTATGGCGTTAATCGCTGCCTGGTGGGGTATTTGGCACATAATTATGGGATTTACAATCGGTTGGTATTGGTCGGTAGGAAAAGCAAGTATGCAGAGGGTATTTAGTAATGCGTAAAAATTGGTTATGGTATCAGTTCTTTAGATATCCATTAGTAAAGACAGGTTTACATCTTTTTTATAAGAGGATCATTATTGAAGGGAAAGAACATCTGCCGAAGAATAAACCCGTTCTTTTTGTTCCGAATCACCAGAATTCCTTTATGGATGCATTGCTGGTAGTAACTCATACAAAGCCCTTTATATATTTCTTAACCCGGGCGAAAGCATTTAACCCACCATTAATGGGAAAGTTTTTGCGTAGTCTGAATATGCTTCCTGTTTACCGTGTGCGGGATGGATTAAGTTCAGTTACAAAAAATAACGCCATTTTTGACGAGTGTATCCGATATCTGAAACGCAATGATGCCATTCTAATCTTTCCAGAAGCAAATCACGATTTAAAACGAAGAATCCGCCCACTAAGTAAGGGCTTCACTCGCATAGCCTTTGATGCTGAAGTTCGTGAAAACTGGAATATGGATTTACACATTATTCCGGTTGGTTTGAACTACACCGAACATCGCAGATCAAGAAACAGTGTGAAAGTAGTTTTCGGTAAGCCTATTCTCATGAAACAGTTCAAGGAAAAATATGAGGAAGATGAACGAGCTGCTACTAATGAGTTGAAGAAGCAGGTAAGCGATGGTATGAAGAAAATAGTGATGCATGTCCCTAATCTGGATCACTATCCCCTGAGTAAAATTGTTCTGGATGACTTAGAGAATAATTCACTGAGATTAATTGATCCTGATACGGTAAATGCAAACGTGAAGAAAATCGAAGAAAAAGCTACTCCAGAACTCTATGATACAGCAAAAAAAGTATTTGATTTAGCTAATAAGCATGATTTTAGAGTTAAGACCATTCATGGCAGAGAGAAGCCAATAATAGCTCTTTTATTATTATTTCCATTATATCTGTTTAGTTGGCTTAATAATATAATTCCTTATCAGGCAGTTAGAAGAATCATTGGAAAAGTGATTAAAGATCATGCGTTTGATGCTTCTATAAAATTTCTGCTTGGTTTGATTTTATTTCCAGTTTTCTGGGCTTTAGTAACAGTAATTCTATGGGGCACGGGAGTACCTGTTGAATTAGTACTTAGTTATCTTGGATTGAGTATCGCCAGTTCAGTTATGTTTAAGAATGCGAACTTAATAGTGCGTGAAGCCAAAGAAAAAAGACGATTGAAAGAATTCGCGGAAGCCCACCCTAAAGAGTACAAGGAATTCATAGATAAGATTAATGTTCTGAACGAATTCAGGTCAGAAATACTTTAATAACCTGAATAATCAAGCCAAAAAATAAAGTTTAATGAAGTTTTCATTTCTTTCGATACTAGTACTACTATTTCTAATTGCCTGCGAATCAGAGACCCAACATTCTGAATCTATGAATGCCCCAACTTTAACCACAGCAGTTTCTGTTGTTCATCCAGTTGGAGATAGTGGAGTTTCCGGTACCGTTGAATTTGAAGCCACAACGAGTGGTGTTACTGTGAATGCCCAACTCTCAGGTTTAGAGGAGGGAAATCACGGATTTCATATTCATCAATATGGTGACTGTACCGCTTCCGATGGAACATCTGCTGGAGGACACTTTAATCCAGCTGGGAACGAGCACAGCGGTCCTGATGCATCCAACCGACACATGGGTGATATGGGAAATATCACTGCTGACTCGAACGGCGAAGCTTCGCTGAATTATACGGATGGGACCATCACCATTGATCAGATTATTGGTCGCGGAATCATAGTTCATGCCGGAGAAGACGACCTTACTTCTCAGCCATCAGGGGCAGCAGGATCAAGAATTGCCTGTGGAGTAATTGGGGTAGCCCAGCAGTAAAATAATTTCTTTTGTGGATTAAGCTTCAATCGGTTTACCTTCGTTTAAAAAATAGCGATTAACGATTGAAGTCCAGACTCAGCTACCATTTTCTTTTAGTTCCATTTGAGCGCAATCCATATGTAGCAATTTTTATAATTGCGCTAGTCTCAAGATTGTTCCTAATCGCCTTAGGTTTTGTGGATTACTGGGGAGATGCTCATCACAACCTGATCATGAGTAAACTCACATTAGAGAACGGGTTTGTCTATACTGATTTCAAAGACAGAGCCGTAGCCTGGTTGCCTTTTTATCGCTATTGGGGGAGTTTGGTACTATTAGTAACAGGCTCCTATTCATTAACAGTGATCAATATTGTGAACACCTTAATCGGGGCATTAGTTGTTTCATTAACCTCCTGGATTGGAGCACAATTAATTAATCCTAAAACCGGATTACTTATTGGAATCACAGCGGCTATCATTCCTTATATGATGGTATTCAGCTATACAAGCATGCCTGAAATGTTAGGTGCTTTATTACTCTTGGGATGGTTTTATGGGTTGTACAAAAGTAATATCTGGCTGATTGTAATTTGTTCTGCACTTGGAGCTTTGACCCGAGAAGAAATCACATTTCTGATAGGAGTTTCAGTTCTACCTTTGTTCTATTTCAAAAATTATAAAGCGGTTGGCTACTCAATAGGCGGGATAGTTCTCGGTTTAGGAATTTGGTCATTGTGGGCTTATCTGAATTTTGGAAATCCACTAAGCTGGCTCCTGAACAGGTTCGAAAGTACAACTTCGAGTACCGCATTTTATGCAGAAACCGGTAATTTTTGGGTAGAGTATTTACTAACTCCTCTGAGCTCTTTGGTTCAGGTTTTCCCATTACTACTTTTATTTTTGTGGATTAAGAGGCCGGATTCAAAATCAGATTCTGAAAGTAACCAATGGATGTTCCTAACTGGTTTTCTGGTACTGGTACATTGGATATTTATTTTCGTGGCTCAGTTTAAAATTATTGCCTATCCGGATCCCAGGATGTTTATTCTTACAGTCCCATTTGCAATAATTTGGTTTTTTAATTTGATTAAGCGGGGCTACTTCAAAGACTTCGTAAGTAGAAAAATGATTTTCATTTTTCTGGTGATTAGCCTGATTCAGTTAGTGGTTCCATACTACAGACAGTATTCACTACAACCCAGAAAAGAAGTAGGGGAGTGGATTAAAGAGAATGTACAAGGTGATGATTTAATCTGGAGCGACCTTGCTGTTTCCATTGTTGAAAGTGAACGGGATCCAAATTTTTATATCTCATCTGATAAACTTATTCCAAAAGAGATCAAACAAACAGAAATCGAAGAAGACTATATCGCAGATGCAATTGTGTCGAAGGAAATAAACTATATAACATCTTATAAAGCTCCGTTTGACTATACTCAATCCCTCTGGCCAGAGATTCAGCATCAACAACCTTTTGAATGGAAAGGAATTACTTTTGTGCCCGTATTTTCATACTCACCTTTTCAATACACAGAAGAAGGTATGCATAATTTTCTGAGGTCTAAATTTGAAGCTCCACTTCAAACGGCAACAGTATGGAAGCTATACAGGAATTAATTCTGTGAAGCCGTATCTTTGGTCATGGAAATCACACTTACTACCCCCGGACTTCTCTTTTCAGCCATTTCTTTACTTCTTTTAGCCTACACTAATCGGTTTCTAACGTTGGCTAATTTAATCAGAACCCTCCACGATCAATATGAAGAATCAGGAGACAAGAAGAAGAAAGACCAAATTCAAAATTTGGAGCGTAGAGTTTCACTCATCAAAAATATGCAGTTGCTTGGGATAGGCTCTCTCTTTGTTTCTGTCTTTTGTATGGTAGCGTTGTTTGCCGGTTTAATAGTGCTTGGGAAAATTCTTTTCGGTATTAGTTTAATTATGCTCCTTATCTCATTAGGACTTTCTATCATCGAAATACAAATCAGTGTGGATGCTCTTAATATTCAACTGAGAGATTTAGAATAATTTTAAACTTTCGATTTTAAAAATAGTAGTCTATATTTAGATGATTATCTAAATATCTAAATGAATAGTTTATTTAAAGCACTTAATGATCCAACCAGAAGGGAGATTCTTGATCTTTTAAAAGAAAAAGACCTCACTGCCGGAGAGATTGCGGAGGCCTTTGATATTACTCGCCCAAGTATTTCACATCATTTGGATTTGTTAAAACAGGCAGGTCTGGTATCAACAGAACGCAATGGTCAGTTTATAACCTATTCCCTGGAAACAACAGTGCTCGAAGAAGCAACTCAATGGTTATTTAACCTATTAAATTCTAAATAAAATCATGAGTATTACAGAAAATCTTAAAAAAGAATGGTTTGTTTGGCCCATTTTAATAGCACCTTTTATAGTGTCATACTTTTTATGGGATAAGTTACCTGAAGAAGTGCCAACTCATTTTAATATTAAAGGGGAGGCTGATGATTGGGGTCCAAGATGGATAAATGCATTCATGTTACCAGGAATAGGAGTTGGGATCTATTTATTGTTGTTAGTTTTGCCTCTTATCGATCCTAAGAAAAAAATCTCCAATGCTCAAAAACCAATCGCTGCTATTCGGATCTTCACATCCATATTCTTTGTAGTGATTTATGCTTTGGTTATGACTGTATCGCTGGATTTCGAAGTGAACATAGCCCAATACATATATTTAGGGGTGGGAGCATTGTTTTTAATTACAGGCAATTATATAAATTCTGTTAAACCAAACTACTTTATTGGGATCAGAACTCCCTGGACGCTAGAAAATCCTGAGGTTTGGAAAAAAACACACCGTTTGGGAAGTAAACTATGGGTTGTTGGAGGGTTGCTTATGATGGGGGTTCCATTTGTCATTTCAAATGACTTGCTCTCCGGTTTTACAATAGGATTAGTCCTCATACTGGCAGGGGTACCTTCTGTTTATTCCTATTTCATTTTCAAACGAATAGAAATTCGCTCTGAAAACACAAAAAGCTAAACTATAGGTTTCTTAGGAAATTCAAATTATTCCAATTGAGCACTAATTGATTATATTTTGACTTAATCAATCTCAAGGGTTTATGAATATTCGAACTATCCTAAGTGTACTATTAGTCCTGTTATTTACTACTGGCATATCTGCACAAATAAGAATCAACGAAATAATGGCTTCGAACTCATCCACTGTTCAAGATGAGCAAGGAGATTTTGATGACTGGATTGAGATCATAAACCTTGGAGAGGTATCTGTGAATTTTGGAGGTTATTACGTTTCTGATGATCCTGAAAACCTTACCAAATGGCAGATTCCAGATAATCAAAGTACAGCTACAACGATAGCACCGGGACAGTTTTTGTTAATATGGTTTGATGATGATACGGATGATGGAGCTTTGCATGTTGAGCCTAAACTAAGTGCGAGTGGAGAGTTTGCTATCCTTACCGAAAATGACGGAACTACAATTGTACACAGTGTTGAATTCGGAGAACAGGAAACCGATATATCCTGGGCGGCAACAGAAGATGGTGGAGATACATTCTCATTTCAAAGTCCAACTCCGGGTGCTTCCAATTCCGGGGAAGTAGTTAAGGTTCCTGCAGAAGCACCTACTTTCACACTGGAGACTGGATTCTACAGCGGAACTCAGGTTATTGGAATTGAGACTGTTTCTGAGAATACTGAAATCAGATATACCGTAGATTCTTCCGTCCCAACAGAGAATTCGAATCTATACTCAGGACCAATTTCTGTTGATACTTCTGTGGTTATCAGGGCGATTGCAGTTGGAGATGATTTTGCTCCAAGCCCGGTTTCAACAAATACTTATTTATTTGAAGAAGCACACTCACTACCGGTGGTTTCTTTTGTGATGGAACCTGATAGTCTTTGGGATGAGGAAGTTGGGATGTATACATTTGGCGATCCTGCTGACTATGAAGACGAATGGCCCTACTTCGGAGCTAATTTTTGGGAAGAATTCCAGTACCCGGCGCATATTGAGTACATGGATACAGATGGAAGTATAGAATTTGAAATGGATGCGGGAGCAGAGATCGGGGGGAATTTCAGTCAGGCTTTCAATAAGAAATCCTTTATCCTTAACAACAATGAAAAGTACGGAATCGACCGACTTGAGTATGAGCTTTTTGAAGAAAATGACTATGAAGAATACGATGGCTTTGGATTAAGAGCCGGAGCTGAAGAACGTTCGAGATTACTGAATGAGTTAATGTATGCGGTAAACCAGAAATGGAATCACAAGAATGATATGCAAGCCAATCGTCCGGTTATTTTATATCTGAACGGTGAATACTGGGGGATATACAATATTCAGGAACGTAAAAATGATGATTTTGTAGAATCCCGATATGGCTTCGAAGATATTGATATGATCAGCGATTATGATGAAGCTAAAGATGGCGACTTCGTAGCTTATTACGATATGGTTGATACAATTGTGGAACTGGACGCTTCCACCAATGAGTTTTACGAGTATATAGATTCAAATATCAATCTGGAAAGCTTTACAGATCATTGGATTTATCAGGTCTATACTTCCCATGGAGATCCGAATAACCTCCGTTACTGGAAACCAAGAAATGTAGAAGGTAAATGGCACTTTATTTCTCATGATTTTGATTGGTGGCAGAATCTTGGACGGGATCCTTCGGAATATCTCGCAAAATTTTCATTCTATCTGGAAACAGGTACCTACGATTTCTGGATTCTGGGTAAGATGATGGAAAACCCAACCTATCAGGAATACTTCCTGAAAAGATTAGCGGATATGATGAACACCGCATTCCGGCCTGAAAATGTATTGGCGATGATTGATTCCATCGATACTGCTATAGAGCCTGAAATAGGTCGCGATATAGCACGATGGACGGACGGTTGGATGACTATCAGCGGCGAATCAAACTATAACATGGAGTACATCCGGGATATTACGGAAGACTACGCCGTGGATTATCCTAAATTTCTCTATAAGGAAATTCTCGATTCTTTAGGGGTCGATACCGTTGGCATCACGTTAAAACAAACCGTAAATGGTAGGGCTCAGCTCAACTCAGAAATTCTGGACGCTCCGGATGGTGATTGGAAAGGAGTTTATTTTCAGGGAACCACGTTTGAATTGACTGCAAAACCGGATGCCGGATATGTACTGGAAGGTTGGTATGTGAATGATATTCAGATAAATACTTCCGGTACTCATTCCATAGAGTTATCAGATACTCCTTTAACCATTGAAGCGCGTTATGATATGGTTGGTGAAGTATTGGTAATCAATGAAATCAGTTATAATGCTTCTGATGATTTTGATGGGGGAGACTGGGTAGAGTTCTATAATCCCGGAGGAGCTACAATCGATCTCGCTGGTTGGTACTTCAAAGATGAAGATGATGACCACCTTTTTGGGTTTTCAGACGGTGATGTTATTGAAGCGGGAGGCTATCTCGTTGTGGTGAATAATACTGCTCAGTTTACTGGGCTATATAGCAATGTTACCAATGTGAAGGGAGAATTTGATTTTGGTTTGAGTGGCAACTCTGACTGGATCAGGCTTTACAACTCTGATAGTTTGCTGGTTGATGAAGTTCGCTATGATGACGAAGCTCCCTGGCCGATTGAAGCGGATGGGGAAGGTTTTACTCTAGAGCTAGTGGATGCTTCTACAGATAACAGCATTGGAGAAAACTGGGCTGCTTCTTTTTCAAAAGGAGGAACCCCGGGTGGAGTTAATCAACGTATTGTAGATTCTATTGAAGATTTGAAAGATAGTCCGACTAACTTCTCTTTATCTCAAAACTATCCAAACCCATTCAATCCAAGCACAAATATCTCATTCTCGATTCCACAAGCCGGGAAAGTGGAATTGTCTGTATTCAATGTATTGGGGCAAAAAGTTCATAGCCTTATAAATGGAAATCTAAACGCAGGTCTTCATTCAGTAACATTTGATGCATCAGGATTAACCAGTGGCGTGTATTTTTACCGCTTAACCTCAGGTAATAATGTGGCAACCCAGAAGATGCTATTGATGAAGTAGGGAAACTGTCCCTCCTTGGGGAGGGACAGAGTCAAAACTTGTTTTGGCTCAGGGAGAGGAAAAAAGTGGCTCATTCTTTATAAACGCTCATCGTCCTCCCTCTGAAATCCCGCAAGCGAGATTTCTGTCTCCCTCCAAAGGGAGACAGTTTTAATTACTCCGCTTTCCAGTCTTGAATCCCATCTCTGATTGCATCTCCAACTTTTTCAATTGGAATACGAACCTGACTCATATCATCGCGGTATCGGATAGTCACCTGATTATCTTTCTCGATGGTGTCAAAGTCTACAGTGATACAGAATGGAGTTCCGGCTTCATCCAGTCGGCGATAACGCTTACCAATTGAACCAGCCTCGTCATATTGAACAGAGTAATCTTCTCTAAGATCCCCGGCTATTTTATGAGCAATTTCCTGTAGTTCTGGTTTTTTGATGAGCGGAAACACACCAACCTGAATCGGCGCTAGTTTGGGATGCATTTTTAATACAACTCGTTTATCACCATCCACTTCTTCTTCACGATAAGCATCACAAAGAACCATGAGCGTGCAGCGGTCTAATCCGATGGAAGTCTCGATCACATATGGAGTATAACGTTTGTTATTCTTTTGGTCGAAATAGTCTAATTTTTTGCCTGAGAATTCCTGGTGTTGAGTCAGGTCAAAATCAGAGCGGTTGTGTATCCCTTCCACTTCCTGCCAGCCAATCGGGAATTGATACTGAATATCATCAGCTGCAAGTGCATAATGAGCAAGCTTATCTTCCGGGTGTGGAAGAAATCTCAAATTCTCTTCGCGGATTCCAATGCTTTTGTGCCATTCAACACGCTTTTCTTTCCATTCTTTATAGGCATCACCATCGGTGCCCGGCTCAACAAAATATTGCATTTCCATTTGTTCGAACTCGCGCATACGGAATACAAACTGTCTGGCTACGACCTCATTTCTAAATGCCTTCCCTGTTTGAGCGATACCAAAAGGAACGGACACACGGCTCGTATCCATCACATTCTTATAGTTCACAAAAATACCCTGAGCAGTTTCAGGTCGCAGATATACAGCATCGTCTTCGGTAGCGGTTGCACCGAATGCAGTTTTAAACATCAGATTAAACTGACGAACTTCGGTCCAGTCAAAAGCTCCGGATTCCGGCGCGCGAATCTCATTTTCTATGATGATGTCATACAGGTCTTCGGTCAGGCTTTTCCGAGTTCCTGAAGTATCCAATAATTCCTGAAGTTCAGCGGCCTTATCAGTCTTGCCATCTTTTTCGAGCTTCAGAATGTGCTGTTCGATAATCATATCTGCACGATAACGTTTCTTCGACTGCTTATCGTCAATCATCGGGTCATTAAAACCGGCAACGTGACCTGATGCTTCCCACACTTTTGGGTGCATGAAAATGGCGGCGTCAACTCCAACGATATTATCGTGGCGCTGGGTCATTTCTTTCCACCAGGCATTGCGAATATTTCGCTTCAATTCCACACCTAAGGGACCGTAATCATATACGGCACTTAATCCGCCATAAATTTCTGAGGATTGAAAGATAAAGCCACGTGCTTTGGCAAGAGAAACAATTTTGTCCAGGCTGTCTAGATTCGACATGAAAATCAGGTCTTCGGTTAGTGAGTTCTAAATGAGCGGTGAAGATAAGAATTTACTGATACTGTTTTGATGCAGATTGAAAGGTTTTCTTTTTAAAGAATAAACGAGAATTAGGAATTAGGAATATGTAAATTCGCTATTCCTAATTCACTCATTCAAATATTCGTAATTAAAACATATGAAAGTCGGAATATTAGGCGCTACAGGCGCAGTTGGACAAAAATTTATTCGTTTACTTCAGGGACATTCCTGGTTTGAAATTGCAGCTCTGGGAGCTTCAGAAAGATCTGTCGGAAAGAAATACAAAGACGCAGCGAACTGGATTGAGGATGTAAATCTACCAGATTATATCGCTGATATGACCGTTTCAACCTGTACTCCTGATTCTTTTACGGACGTTGATTTTGTATTCTCAGGACTAGATTCTTCTGTAGCCACGGAAATTGAAGGTGATTTGGCGAAGGCTGGTATTCCTGTGATATCTAATGCTAAGAATTACCGCCAGGATCCAAGCGTGCCGTTATTAGTACCGGAAGTGAATCCTGATCATATCGAACTTATCAAAACACAGACCTTTACTGAAGATGGTTCCGGCTGGATTGTAACAAATCCTAATTGTGTGGCGGTACCTCTTTCTCTGGCTCTGAAGCCAATTTATGATGCTTTTGGAATTGAAGCGCTGCAAGTAACCACCATGCAGGCAATTTCAGGTGCTGGATATCCCGGTGTTGCCAGTCTGGATATACTTGGAAATGTAGTTCCTTTTATCGGTGGAGAAGAACCGAAAATAGCTCCTGAAACTCAGAAATTATTAGGTGCACTCAAGGATGGTGTGATTGAGCGATCTTCCTATCCTGTAGATGCAACTTGCACCCGCGTTCCTACCCTAAATGGACATATGGCTGCCGTGAATGTGAAGCTTGCTAAAAAACCAGCCAGTTTTGATGAGGTAAAGAAGGCAATACTGAATTTCATTAATCCAATTGCTGATCTGGGTTTGCCTTCTGCTCCAAAAGAAGTTATAAAGCTGCATGACCGCGTGAATTATCCCCAACCAAGACTCCACGCTGATCAGGAAGGAGGAATGCAACTTCATATGGGGCGACTTCGCGAAGCCGAAATCTTTGATGTCAGTTTTGTATGTATGGCACATAACACCATTCGCGGTGCTGCAGGTGGTGCTATATTGAATGCGGAATTGTTGGTTAAGAAAGGATTTTTGAAGAGTCGTTAATTGTGACTGGTTCCGACGGTCTCCGTCGGAACAATTTGAGCTCCAACGCAGAGCATTGGAGCTAGAGAAAAGTCTCCCCTCGAGGGGAGATGAATAATCGGTAGTTTCCGATTTATTCTGAGGGGTGTTGTAAGGTTTATGCATAACTAAACTTCACTTCACAACACCCTCCGTCCTGCAACGCGTTGCTTTTGCAAGACACCTCCCTCAAGGGAGGACTAGTTTCTATCTTTACAAATAACCAACTCACTCAAAATCTCTTAGTTTTCTTTCCGAAAGAGCAATTTTTAGTTTTGAGGTAAAATCTTGTGCCTGAGTTCGATCTTCTCGTTTTATTTCCAGCGTGATAGAGCCCTGTTTACTTCCGGGTAGCGGATCCAGAAAAACCATTTGGGTAGTACGAATGATGAGCTTGGCTTTAAATAATCCCTTCATCAATTCGATACTTTTTAAATACTGAACATTGATGGAGAACTTATTTAGAGTGCTGAGTACATTTCCCTGAGGGTCATATAGTTTGTATTCAAAAAGAAGCTCTTCACCTTCAATACTCAGTACACCCTTTACATACTTGAGGGGAGGAGTCTCATTTGTATTTAGCAGAGAATAATTGAACGCAAAGCTCATTCGCCATCTCCCTTTAGCTCGTTCAATCTTCTTTCTGATAACTCCAGATTGATATTCGAAGAAATGGAGGCCGCAATTTCCCGGTGTTTTTTCTTCACTTTCAATACCCGTTCTGTCAATCCACTTCCGGGTAAATCCTGAAAGGTGACGGCTCTTTTTGCATGAATAGTGAGTTTACTTGAGAATAGTCCTTTTTTGTATTCCATCATGGAAATTTCGGAAATATCTATTTCCAGTTCCTTTACATCAGACTTATAAGTTTCCAAAATGGCATCCGTTTTTTGAAATTCGAGGTACAATTTTCCCTTCTCCACGCGCAGAATTCCTTCCAATTTCATAAAGCCGCCGTTCAAATCATCCATGTAAAAGGGTAAGCTTCGCATGTTAAGTCCTGTTTATTAGTGAGTTAAGTTGGAATAAAAATTTCATAAAAAAAGTACAAAAAATCTGTAAGGAGTTCCTGTCTAATCGGTCTGACTTAATAAGCATAGAGACGACAATCATTGCCTTGAGAGTTAAACTCTCAATGTCCTTCCAGGGGTAAAAGGTGGATAACCTTTTACCCTATTTTTTTAGGGTTAATTCAGTATTAATAGTTTGTTCTTAAGTTGATAATTTCATTTGAGTAAACTATTCTATTTAAATGAAGTTCCTGTTTACTATATCCTTTCTTTTGATACCTGTTTCTCTTTCGGCTCAGAATTTTGAGGATGGTTTCTCAGATGGAGATTTTACCAACAATCCATCCTGGAGTGGAACCGATAGTAATTTTGTGATTGTTGATCTGGATAGGAATAATGTGCTTCGTATAAATGATAATGAAGCAGCAAGCTCTTACTTATCAACTCCATCAACCAACACCGTAGGAGAATGGGAGTTTTTTGTACGCATTGATGGTAGTGCTCCGTCAAATAACAATAGAGCGGAGGTCTTCCTAATGAGCGATATCGCAGATTTATCCGGAGCTGTTAATGGATATGCAGTTCGGATTGGTCAGACTGGTGATGATGTATTCAAAATTGTTCGGTTAGATGCCGGTACACAAAATACAGTTTTAGAAGATACGACCATATTTCAGGCAGGCGGGTCCTATCGGATTAAAGTTACACGAGATGCATCCGGGAACTGGGGAATTGAAGTTGGTGAAGGATACAATGGAGAGTTGAAAAACTCAGGAAATACCGCAAATGACAATACTTATACCAGCTCGTCATTTTTTGGAGTATTGGTAACCTATTCAAGTACCCGGGTGGATGATTATTATTTCGATTTCAAGATCGATCCACCTCCGGTAATAATTGATCCGCTGTACATAGACTCATTTACGCGATTTAGTCAGACAGAAATTGACCTGAGTTTTTCCAGAGATATTGATTTCAGTTCGGTATCAACGAATGATTTTTTATTGAACGGAACTACGAATCCACAATCATTTTCTAACCAGGGAAGCAGTGCGCTTCGAGTAACTTTTGCAAATGCTATTCCCGGAGGAGAAAATCAATTCAGTATTTCGGGGATTGAATCTTCCGTTAACGACACGGTACTTACCGATACAACCATCACCTTTTTTGTGTTTGATGAATTTGAAGCCGGGGACATCATCATTAATGAGTTTCTGAAAGACCCACCAACGGGGTCAGATTTACCTGAGTATGTGGAGTTAAGGAATACCAGTTCTAAATACCTGAACCTAAAGGATTGGGAAATCGGGGATAAAAATTCGCTTACAACTATTTCGGAAGAAGATTTGGTGATTCTGCCGGATAGCTTTTTGGTAGTAACCTCAGAACCTGATGCGATCACTACAACCTTTGGTGCTGGTCAATATGCAGAGGTATCACTGCCTGCGCTGAATAACACCACTGATCAGATCAGGCTATTTGATGGGGCTGGTGTGCTGATTGATTCTTTGGAATACACTACGGAGTGGGGTGGAGTAGATGTGGCAATGGAGCGTAAAAGTGCAGATCTGGCCTCTACCTTTCAGGCTAACTGGGGAGATTCTCCTGAAGAAATCGGAACCCCGGGTCGAACTAATGATATCGAACCCGATACAACTCCTCCGGATATCGAATCCCATGAGTTTTTGAATGACAGTACACTTCAAGTGGTGTTTACGGAAGCCGTAAAAGAAACTCCGGCAACCAACACTGGAAACTTCAAACCGGGTGCGATATTAACTAACGATTTTACAGAACCATCGATTTCCTTCATTGAATATCTACCTGTAGATACCGTAATTATTTATTTTGAAACACCTTTTAAAGGAGACTCAGACGGAGAGGGCTACAGTTTTAGAATCGATAATCAAGAAGATATATTTGGAAATACAGCTCAAAGTCTCACCTTTAGCTTTGAATTTCGGGTGTTTGATATTGCTGTAGAGGGAGAAGTAGCAATCAATGAATTTATGTATGATCCTGCGGATGGATACTCTGAATTTGTTGAGCTCTATAATCACACTAATAAAACTTTTGACTTACGTAACTGGACATTTAATGACAATTCCGGAAATCGAAGAACCATTACTTCAAATTCTTATTTCCTTAGTCCGGGAAAATATGTACTAATCGCCCCTGATAGTACCATCATAGAGAGTTTTTCCGGTACCTCGCTGTTAAGAGTTTCAGGTTTCCCTGCATTAAATAACGGGTCAGATGATCTGGTACTTAGAAATGCTGAAGGTCTACTGATCGATTCATTAACATACTCAAACTTCTGGGGTGGAAATGAGGTTTCTCTTGAACGTAGAACAGCTGATATTTCAGGAATTTATCAGGCTAACTGGGGAGACAGCCCCTCGCCGGAATTTGGTACTCCGGGTCGGCAAAATGCTATTCAACCGGATAGAGAAGCGCCATTTATTATTAGTTCTGCTCTGAGTTCTGATAATATTCTTCGGCTTTACTTTAATGAAGGTCTTGTTGAACCTTTTGTAAGCGATGTAGCTAACTATTCGGTTTCAGAAGGTAGCAGAATTGCAAGTATTTCTTTTTCAATGAATAGTGATACTGTTTTGATATTGGTTGAACCTGCTCTTGAAGATGGTGAGCGAATAGAGCTTGCCGTTTCAAATCAACAGGATATTTTCGGAAATCAGATGCCAGATACAACTATCACACTCACCTATTTCGAAATTACTCCTGCTATAAAAAATGAAGTAGTCATAAATGAAATTCTTTATCGCAGGAAAGATGAGCTTTCTCCGGAGTTCGTGGAGCTATTCAATCCCACAAATAAAAATTTTGATTTATCAGGCTGGGAGTTGATTGATGCCGGTAATAATGATGCAAAAATACCGGAAGGAATCTTCCTCCCGGCCGGAGAATATATTGTATTGACTGATCGGGAAGAATTTGCTAACGGTTTGAGCAATGCTATTTATTTGTCTGATTTTCCTTCTCTGAATGACAGTGGTGATGAGGTAATCATTAAAAATGCAGATGGCGTTACGATCGATAGCCTTTTTTATGAATCGAGCTGGGGAGGAGATAGTCCCGGGGTACGCGGGGAGCTGTTTGGAGGCTTCCGAACCGCCAAGTGTTTGAACAGAAAAGCCCAATACCACACCAGAAACATGCAAGAAGCAAGTGTGGTTCCCATGAACCAGCTCTTTCCGTCTGCACGTCCATGTCGTACATTTCTCCTTCAGAATATAGAATACATGTTCTTTTCGTTCTCGCAGCAGCAGTTTTGCAAATGATGCGCTCGGAATTCTTCGAAATGGAAGTATCAGTCTCCATATGCAGCCAAAAACTTGCCAGTGCCCTCTCAAACAAAAACTAAATCCAAAAAACAATGAATACTTTGCAAAGTGGTTTTCGCACGTGACGTGTAGAATGTTCTGCACAGCCATGTGTGGACAGTCAACACAGCGGCAGTCTTCCACCATTTCGGGGCACTTCCTACCTTCTTCTTCAAAGGTTTATGAAGCCCTTTTCGCCCCCCCAGTGCTGCAAAGTGGTGTGCAATGCCCAAAGGTTTTTTATCTTACCACCTGCTATATTCCTCTGTTGTTTTCCTCCGTCTATTGCTCGCATGCACGCATTGTTTTCACATTTTCACTTGAAAGCGAAATCATTTGGCAATGAAGAAGGTGGTGTGCCATTTTCCTTCGTTTTCTGTAGCTTTGCGCGTTGCACCTCAATGGCCTCTGGCTTTGTCTTGTTTGTAGGTGCAACAGAAAATTTTTTTGGGCCTTCTGTCTAGAATCTCTGCACTGACGGCGCTTCTTCTTGGGCATACCCCATTGCATCTCGTCAAACCCCGCTTTGCTCTTGGAGACGTGGCAAGTTCGACATTCTTTTTTGCTCTCAACTTCTTGCTTTGCCACGCAGGTTTGGCATTCAGAGCTGCCTCCTTCGGCCACTGCCCGGTACTGAAGGTGTCTTGTGGCACATTGTTTTCACATAAAATACAGAGCTTGGAAGCCACCAAACGCTTCTGCAAATTGCCTGCAGTGTTTCATTGCACTAAATGCAAACTTTGGTTTGGTTCTCTTTCCGCTAATCGTTGCAAGCTGCATCCACTAATCTTTGCATGTCTTCAACTGTCATTGCCGGCAATGCCTTGGCCGCCTCAGGCTTCTTGGCCGCTCCCGGGACTAAGTTCAGCAAGGGGTGGCTGCGCCACAGCACTTGCAAGGGCTGCAGCACCAAACGAAGAAGACATGGCCTGTGAGACAGGCTGCTACCAGCGGCCCTGTGACTCCATCATGCCTTGTTGCACAGAGGCACCGGGATTTGTTTCAGAATGAAGACTGGACCTTTCGAAATTTTGTGCATTCTATTGCGGCGTTGCGGCAGCTGCCCTGTTTGCAAAGCCCTTGAAGAGTCCAGGTCTAAAAAGAGACACGTTGCTTGGTCTGGGCCAGCGAAGAAATTGGGTAGCTGTGTCTGCACCTCTTCTACAGAGGAAGCTGTCTTATGATTCAGTGCTCCCCTTTATATTTTGTGACCACTGGTATATGCCAAGACTTGGCTTCAGGGAAGGTAGCCAAAAAGGGCGGCTCCATGCTACTATGCTCCGCCCATACTTGGCTGCGTGTACTTGTGGATGTCGCAATGCCAATGTGACGCAAATGAATGTTTCATGCTCAAAGCATTTCTCCCGCTGAAGAACTGTGATATTTTATCGGCAGAATGGACAACAACCTATTCGTAGTTTAGGCATCCCAACAAGAAAAGCAAGTAACCTCTCTGAAGTGTATGACAATCCATGGATGTCATGCAATCTCTTTTGAACAACAGCGACTCACTTGGGAATAGAAAGGACCGTCATTTGCATAACTCACTTGGGAACAAGCAGGGTTGCCGGCCACGAGACTTTGAGGGGGGGGGTGTTTGGTGTGTATTTGAAACATGTTCTGCTGCCGACTTGCTTGTTTGCCACCATATTCTACAAGTACCACAGTGCCACAGGGGCCCTTGGGCTTGCCAGGCCATGCTATTTCCCCGATTCGCGGCCCGGCTTCTGGGAAGCTTTTTCGGTGCTGAGTCCTGATTTTGCCGGGTGTGACGCTCAAACGTGCCCAAACGCCACTCAAGGTGCATCTCGAAGCCAATGCGAGGTGCAAACTAAAGCCACTGCGAGGTGCAAATTGAAGACCTCAGCTGTAAAACCCTCTTTTTTATAGGTTTTAGACACAACGTTTGACACTGAAGACCACCCCAACGCAAGTCCGAAAACGGTTTCCTTGGGCTCGCCAAGCCATGCTGTTTCCCCGTTTCGCGGCCCGACTTCTAGGAAGCTTTTTCGGTGCTGAATGCAAATCATACCTCTTCTTTATTCTTCATAATTCAGAAGTATTTTCCAAACTTCCGTTGACCAAAATTGTAAGATGTATTTATGTTATGAAAACCTAATTTTATATATTTTTTTTTAATTTAATGCAGCCTAGGTCCTATATAATATCTATTTTCCTAATATGTATCCTATATAATTTCCAGTGTGTTCCGGATATTCTAAATGTTTTAGTCCGAGTGATTGCCCGCTTGTCTCCCACTTGTCTCCCAGTACACCCTTCGGGTCCGCGTGATTACGCTTGTCTCCCAATACGCCCTGGATGGTCCACATCCCATGATTTTACGGTCGTTTTTACCTGTCTCCATTTCTTGCCCTTCTCCCAGCGCCATGGGTACCACCGCCACCACCAACCACCTTCAAACAACCACCGCCTTCAACCTTTGCTGGCTCAGACCCCAAATATCATAAAAAAAATTGATCCGCAAACAAACTGTTTGGGGTCAACGCTCGCACAATTTCACAAGTAATCTTAGCAAAGCCAATGGTGGAAGCTTCCACAAAAAAAAACCTATAGGAAGTGACTGTGCAACACTCAGTAACACGTCCTTTCATTTGACTTGTCTTTTGAAATCCGTACTTTCTCTCTACTTTTCTATTGAGGCCTCTTCTTTTCGCTCCACTTGTCCATTGAAATCGCTACTTTTTTCTCTCTACTTTTCCTTTATTTATCTCTACTTTCTCTATACTTTTCCATTGAACTCTCTACTTTCTCTTTGCTTTTCTATTGAACTCCCTGCTTTCTCTTTACTTTTCTATTGAAATCTCTTCTTTCTCTTTACTTTTCTATTGAAATCCTACTTTTTCCCGAGAGCGTATGAGCGAAGGGTTCTTCAAAAAGAAGGAGGTGTAAATAGATCTACTGACATCTTCTCACATCTCACATCTTCTCACATCTGACATCTTCACATCTGACATCTTCTCACATCTGACATCTTCTCGCATCTGACATCTTCTCACATCTCACATCTTCTCACATCTTCTTACAACTCATGTCTTCTTACATCTCACATCTCACATCTTCTCACATCTTCACATCTCTCTTCTTTATTCTTTCTACTTAAGGCGGGGGGCAGGCCCGGCGGACCATCACGAACGTCTACCCTCTGCGGAGATCGTGCGTGTCGGATGCGCGAAACCTAGGCGAAACTGCATTTGTGCTGGGGCGTGCGCAACCCTCTGCGGAGATCGTGCGTGTCGGATGCGCGAAACCTAGGCGAAATTGCGTTACTCGGTTTGCGTGCGCAACCCTCTGCGGAGATCGTGCGTGTCGAATGTGTGAAATACACGCTGTGCCATTGGGGCATTCGAATGCACTAATCTTCGTTTTTGCGCTGTGCCATTGGGGCATTGGAATGCACTAATCTTCGTTTTTGCGAATGTCTCGTACGAAACGCTCATTTTGGAAGGTCTCTTTGGCAGTTTTTGCAAATGTCTCGCACGAAACGCTCCTTTTGGAAGATTTCGGTGTCCGTTTTTGTGAATGTCTCGTACGAAACGCTCATTTTGGAAGGTCTCTTTGGCAATTTTTGCGAATGTCTCGCACGAAACGCTCCTTTTGGAAGATTTCGGTGTCTGTTTTTCTGAATGTCTCGCACGAAACGCTCCTTTTGGAAGATTGCGGTGTCCGTTTTTGCGAATGTCTCGTAGGAAACGCTCATTTTGGAAGGTCTCTTTGTCAGTTTTTGCGAATGTCTCGCACGAAACGCTCCTTTTGGAAGATTTCGGTGTCCGTTTTTGCGAATGTCTCGTACGAAACGCTCATTTTGGAAGGTCTCTTTGTCAGTTTTTGCGAATGTCTCGCACGAAACGCTCATTTTGCAAGGTCTCTTTGTCAGTTTTTGCGAATGTCTCGCATGAAATGCTCCTTTTGGAAGATTGCGGTGTCCGTTTTTGCGAATGTCTCGTACGAAACGCTCCTTTTGGAAGGTCTCTTTGTCAGTTTTTGCGAATGTCTCGTACGAAACGCTTATTTTGAAAGGTCTCTTTGTCAGTTTTTGCGAATGAATGTCTCGTACGAAACGCTCCTTTTGGAAGGTCTCTTTGTCAGTTTTTGCGAATGTCTCGCACGAAACGCTCCTTTTGGAAGATTTCGGTGTCCGTTTTTGCGAATGTCTCGTACGAAACGCTCATTTTGGAAGGTCTCTTTGTCAGTTTTTGCGAATGTCTCGCACGAAACGCTCATTTTGCAAGGTCTCTTTGTCAGTTTTTGCGAATGTCTCGCATGAAATGCTCCTTTTGGAAGATTGCGGTGTCCGTTTTTGCGAATGTCTCGTACGAAACGCTCCTTTTGGAAGGTCTCTTTGTCAGTTTTTGCGAATGTTTCGTACGAAACGCTTATTTTGAAAGGTCTCTTTGTCAGTTTTTGCGAATGAATGTCTCGTACGAAACGCTCCTTTTGGAAGGTCTCTTTGTCAGTTTTTGCGAATGTCTCGCACGAAACGCTCCTTTTGGAAGGTCTCTTTGTCAGTTTTTGCGAATGTCTCGTACAAAATGCTCATTTTGGAAGCTCTCTTTGTCAGTTTTTGCGAATGTCTCGCACGAAACGCTCATTTTGGAAGGTCTCTTTGTCAGTTTTTGCGAATGTCTCGTACAAAACGCTCATTTTGGAAGCTCTCTTTGTCAGTTTTTGCGAATGTCTCGTACGAAACGCTCATTTTGGAAGGTCTCTTTGTCAATTTTTGCGAATGCCTCGTACGAAACGCTCATTTTGGAAGGTCTTTTTGTCAGTTTTTGCGAATGTCTCGTACAAAACGCTCATTTTGGAAGCTCTCTTTGTCAGTTTTTGCGAATGTCTCGTACGAAACGCTCATTTTGGAAGATCTCTTTCTCAGTTTTTGCGAATGTCTCGTACGAAACGCTCATTTTGGAAGGTCTCTTTGTCAGTTTTTGCGAATGTCTCGTACGAAACGCTCATTTTGCAAGGTCTCTTTGTCAGTTTTTGCGAATGTCTTGTACGAAACGCTCATTTTGGAAGATTTCTTTGTCTTTTTTTGCGAATGTCTCGTACAAAACGCTCATTTTGGAAGATCTCTTTCTCAGTTTTTGCGAATGTCTCGTACGAAACGCTCATTTTGGAAGGTCTCTTTGTCAATTTTTGCGAATGTCTCGTACGAAACGCTCATTTTGGAAGATTTTCTTGACGCCTTCAAAGGGGGGGACCCTTTAGTTGGCCAAAACATGATCAAAATGAAGCTTTCTAGTAAAGAATTATATAAAGAACTTTCAAAGCTTCAATATCACACGAAATGCTCATTTTGGAAGGTCTCTTTGTCGGTTTGTAGTACTTGTAGTACTGGTAGTACTTGTAGTATTTGTAGTACTTGTAGTACTTGTAGTACTTGTAGTACTTGTAGTACTTGTAGTACTTGGAATACTTGTAGTACTTGTAGTACTTGTAGCACTTGTAGTACTTGTAGTACTTGTAGTACTTGCAGTACTTGTAGTACTTGAAGTACTTGTAGTACTTGCAGTACTTGTAGTACTTGTAGTACTTGTAGTACTTGGAATACTTGTAGTACTTGTAGTCCTTGTAGTACTTGGAATACTTGTAGTACTTGTAGTCCTTGTAGTACTTGTAGTACCTGTAGTACTTGCAGTACTTGCAGTACTTGTAGTACTTGTAGTATTTGCAATACTTGCAGTACTTGTAGTACTTGTAGTACTTGTAGTACTTGTAGTACTTGGAATACTTGTAGTACTTGCAGTACTTGTAGTACTTGTAGTACTTGTGGTACTTGTGGTACTTGTAGTACTTGCAGTACTTGTAGTACTGGTAGTACTGGTAGTACTTGTAGTAATTGTAGTACTTGTAGTACTTGTAGTACTTGTAGTTCTTGTATTTGTTATATTTGTTGTACTTGTAGTACTTCTAGTACTTGTAGTACTTGCAGTACTTGTAGTACTTGTAGTACTTGTAGTACTTGTAGTACTTGTAGTACTTGTAGTACTTGTAATACTTGTAGTACTTGTAGTACTTGTAGTACTTGTAGTACTTGCAGTACTTGCAGTACTTGTAGTACTTGTAGTACTTGTAGTACTTGTAGTACTTGTAGTACTTGTAGTACTTGTAGTACTTGTAGTACTTGTAGTACTTGTGGTACTTGTAGTACTTGTAGTACTTGTAGTACTTGTAGTAATTGTAGTACTTGTAGTATTTGTAGTACTTGTAGTACTTGTCGTGCTTGTAGTACCTGTAGTACTGGTAGTACTTGTAGTACTTGTAGTAATTGTAGTACTTGTAGTACTTGTAGTACTTGTAGTACTGGTAGTACTGGTAGTACTTGTAGTACTTGTAGTACTTGTAGTACTTGGAATACTTGCAGTACTTGTAGTACTTGTAGTACTTGTAGTTTTTGCGAATGTCTCGTACGAAACGCTCATTTTGGAAGGTCTCTTTGTCAGTTTTTGCGAATGTCTCGTACGAAACGCCCATTTTGGAAGGTCTCTTTGTCAGTTTTTGCGAATGTCTCGTACGAAACGCTCATTTTGGAAGGTCTCTTTGTCAGTTTTTGCGAATGTCTCGTACGAAACATTCATTCTCGCGAATGTTGTGGCTCCAGTGACAGTTTTTTTGCTTCTCTGCACTTCAGGTTTGCTATAGAACTGTTTGAGTACTTCAGGTTTGCACGAATGCTTTGCAGTTGCCTTTGTGTATTTCTTTTGGTTTGGCTCTAGCATCTCCTGTATGACCGATTGGCATGAAGCGACCACTGTATCGGAAAGCAAATGGGTGGGCCGCATGAGGCAACCAATGGATCGGAGAGAGAGTTACTGTCTTAGGAATATAAAACTCATGAAGATAACATGATGGTGGTTACTTAGAGTTTTCCAATCATTTCGATCTAGAGGAACAGCCTTGAGACTTCTTTTTTTGGGGCACAAAAAGTGCGAAGGCCTTTCAGATCTGTAGCTAATGGGCGGGTCGCAGGAGGCAACCAGTGGGTCCGGAGATCTAATTTTGTGTCTGAAGTAACTCCCACTGCG